>OZ245038.1:0-3110000 GCA_965224125.1 Longimicrobiales bacterium | reverse complement strand
ACAACCCCGACCACATCACTGCAGCCGGTTTAGGCTCTTCCCCTTTCGCTCGCCGCTACTCCGGGAATCTCTTTTGATTTCTCTTCCTCCAGGTACTTAGATGTTTCAGTTCCCTGGGTTGGCCACGGCTTTCACCGCCTGGCGGGCTCTCACCCACCCGGGTTTCCCCATTCGGACATCTCCGGATCTTCGCTCGCGTGCAGCTCCCCGAAGCTTTTCGCAGCTTGCCACGTCCTTCTTCGCCGGTCCGTGCCTAGGCATCCGCCCTGTGCACTTACTCGCTTGACCAACTTCGCTACGCCCTCGAAACCAACCCGCCACGCGCGAAGCCAAAGACCCTACTAAACCCAGCGCGCAACAAACCAGCTCCCAGCACAACTCCGCTAGTCCACCGTCTAAAGCCTACGAACACCATTTCATATCGGCGCTCTCGTCGATCACCTCTCGGCTCGACTTCCTTTCCCTATTCCCACTTCCCAACTTCACCCATGTTTTCAAGTAGCAGCTACCCGGACGCACTTCCCCCCAGGGGTCGTTCGTTGGATAGCGGATAAAACTAGAGAAAACAAGCCCCTTGGTCAACGACCTCACTCCGCGAGGTGTGGCCCGCCAATCGAGGGTGCCTCAAGACCCAGCTGCGTCTGAGCTTGACTCTTCATGTGCGCCACGTGCGCCAGCGCCCAGGTTGCGTATCATCATCCCGTTAGCGATCCAGCGATCGAACTCATCCAGTCCTATGAAGCGCTCAAGCAACACCTCGTCGGGCGGCGCAACTCCCCTTGCGTAGGCGTCGTATTGTATGTCACGGCGAGTGATAGCCACATTGGGAGTCGCTCCCAGGGACGGCAGCTCAGACCATATGTATCGCATTGCTCCAAGGTTGGTCCACCCGTTTCCCAGATCGAGTTCCTCGAACTCCCCATAGGACTCTGCCAAATCCATTAATTCCTCGTGATCTACCCCTAGCCCCACAAACACGGCCGAAAATCGGTACCCTTCCGGCCAGGCACGACTTCGGAGTTCGGCCAACGCTTGACCGATGAGTTCTGTGAATTCGCTTGAGGTACAGATCCCGCAGGCCGGGCTCGCGAGAACGATCATCTGGACCTCGACCCCCTCCGCAAAGAGCCCGGTTGCGGACGCCTCCTCACCAGTGCGCATCGCGAGTCGAAGGCCCGCTCCAAGGAGGAACATTGCCAGCACCAAAGCTACCCGGCGTTTCACAGGAACAGCTCCTCGCCCGATGGGTTGACACGTCCGATCAAGAGTTGAGGGAAGGGCTCCTCGCGCGAGAACAGCAGTCTGCCGTCAACACCTGCGTCGTGAAGGGGACCACCAAGTCCCCCCAGAATCGGAACGCTTCGTTGATTCTCTAAGTCGAAAGCGAAGCTAGACCATGAAATCTCCCTCTTGGTATAGTCTGCCCGCGTAAGCTGAACCACTGCGACCTTTCCGCTGTGGCGAACGGTCTTAATCCGATCGATGTGATTGATGCCTTCGCGCGGACCATGTCGCACTGTGCGCCTTGCCGTCAACGCAGGCGCCTCAGGGTCGAAGTCCTCAAGCTGAACTTCGAACTGCAAACCACCATCGAGGTCAAAGTGCTGAATCACGCCCACCATCGCACTGGCCCAAGTGACACCCTCATCCGAACAGTCCAGAAAACCTGCACGAGCTCGATGCTGCAACATCTGAACGAGCTGGGGTGGGGTATCGACCGGCATGCCAGGAGGCAGGGGAGCAGAACCAAACTCCCTCACAATGGCGCCGGTCGTTGCAAGCTCGACGACGGGCTTCTCGGTCTCATCCGAAGCTATGTAGATTCGGCCACCTGTTACGCATAGGTCCCGCGCGTGAACCGGAAGGGGGATCTCACCCGCCATAACTAAACTATCAAGCGCTACCTGTCGATAATGGGTTAACCGCGCGTTCCCGCGATCCAGCACAACGAGACCCTCACTTGTCCGGGCCACTGCCTCAGGGACGAAGAACTCTCCGGGGCCTCGGCCGGACCGCCCAAGGGACTGCAAATGCTCCCCCGTCGTGGTGTAAAGGCGCAACTCAAGCATCCGCGAATCGAGTACCGCGACCCGGTCATCCGGCAAGAACACAGCGTCTTCGACCAGGCCGAAAATCTGCTCGTCGGTACCATCCAGCTCTCCGATGGTCGAAGAAACCCGAATCTCCTGACCCAGCAGGCCAACAGCCGTCATAGCGGCCGGAAGGAACGCGAGGGCGAAGGCGCGGGTGACGAGCGATTTCAAGCATCGCTGCGTCAGTTCGGGTGAAGACATGGGGACCGACCTCCGTTGTTTGTGGAGAAGGACTACCCGCAAGCCCCAGTTTCACAGGGGATCCAGGCGCCTCCACCGATGCAGACACTGAAAGCCAGGGGCGCGAATTCGCATTGCGCCGGATCGCCATCATCACAAGCAGCGTCGCAATGCATGCTCGCACTAGCCGGTGGCGTGGTAAACATTAGGGCTCCAGCGAACAGTGCAAGAGCCGCGAGGGTTCCATTGAGCATCCTGTTCTTCATCTTTTCGCTTCTCCTATTCGTAGGACGACTTCGGTCGAACGGTCGGCCCCCTTGCCTACTGTAGCTTACCCCGACCCCAGTTGGGACGCATTAGTCAACCCGTCGTTCAGTTTCTCGTTTCGACCTCCGACCTGTCGACGCACTGAGCGCCCGCTCCAAAAGGGCGCCAGCCTTCAGCTCTGCCAAGCAGCGCGGCGGATCGCCTGCGGTGCGACTAACAAAGTTGTTCCAGCCGGATTGGCTCCGGAACCCTAGCCGAGCCGCAACATCTTTCCATCGCCTGACCAGCGGGAAGAGGGCCATGCCCCTCAGAATGACTAACCATCTCATCGTTGGCCCCAGTCGCAGTCCGTAGGTACGCGAGACCGCAAACAGGTAGCTTCGGGAGACACCTAGCTCAGCAGCGATCTCAGCTATCGAGCTCACTTTCTGGCGATTCTTGAGCCTCAGACTGCCATGGTCGAGCGCTTGGCGGATAACCCAAGGAGGGGGACCCAGGCACTCAAAGACTCCCGTGACGAGACGGCTTGGGAGTCGTTCGGCCATCGCCTCATCAAGAGTCGAGAACAGGAACTCCGGGGGTTCTTCAAAGAAGGCCACATTCAGTGGGGACGTGACCGCAAGTTCACGAGCGTTTCGGCAAGTCAGCGTCGTCAGCAAGACCCGCGGTTCCGCTCCCTGCTCAGAGAAGTGTTCCCTAAGGAGGCCCGGTGACACCATCCGAGAAGCGACTACGAGAGCGTCTTGTCTCATACCCGCTGCAAAGGCGGATATCCTACGGAACCGCCAACCTGTGTCGATTTGGTTCGAAGCGGAGGCAATGAAGGGGATCAGATGTGAGGACACCTCCTCGTGATCGGTAAGGACTGCGCATACTAACATCATGCCTCCCACGCCGTTCCAGCGGAGTAAACGAAGCGGAGGGAGGGCGGAGACCTCAAGCGACTCATGATCCCGCGTGCGCCTAAACTCTAACCTAGGGCAGGTACACGGCCTGCCGCAAGTCGACATACGGTAGATTCACGCTCTCTTTCCGCATCGACTGGCGTCGGCACCTGGAGGGTTCCGATTCAGCACCGACGCTCGCCGGTGGAGTCGGCGCCATCCTATACGCAACCGGGGCTCCCCGAAGGTCTTCGGGGAAAGCTTCAGCCTCAGCACAGGCTCTTCGCCTCAGATAGCCGAGGACGATTCCCCCCTTCTACTGAATCCTCAGCCGGCCCCGTCGAGCCGATCCCTCGCGGACCGGGTCATCTGCCCCGACGGGATTGGAAAAATCCATGATGGTGTCGGCCCGCAGCCCCATCCGCAGGGTCTCTAGGGCAACCACATCCGAAAACGCAATGTTGGCGAGGTTCGCGTTGGGTCCCAAGCGCCGGACGAACTCGACCTGCAAGGACTTGGTCGGAGCTTCGAAGATGAGACGTTCGGACGGAATCTCCGAATCCAGGATCTCGGCAACCAAACCTTTGCGCAGTTCCCCATCTGGCCGGCACATGCCTGAGGTCCCCGATTCGCGCGCCTCGGTAATGACCCACGTCGCGCCGGCTTCCAGGTCCTCCTGGATACACTCGATCCATTGGGCCGGATAGAGTTCGTGAGAACGCGACGCGTCCTTGTAGCCGACCTCACTGAGCACCACGAACTCGGCGGCGAACGCCCTCACATGCACAGCCTTCTCGGAGTTGGTGAGCGGTACGCTCCCGTTGGAGATCTCTACATGTCCGGCGCCCACTTCCCTCAGAAAGTCCCGAAACGCCTCCACGCGGCCCTGAACGAAGGCTTTCTCGAAAAGCGTTCCTCCAAAGAAGAACGGGATGTCGGCGGCACGCAGGGTCTCGAGCTTCTGATCGAGGAACGGGGTCACCAAGGCCGTACCCCACCCAAACTTGACCATATCGATCAGGGGTGCATGCGACGCGATAACATCTCGGAAGCGTCCCACCGGGACCCCGTTGTCGATCATCACCGTCAGGCCAGCCCGTCGGGGCTTGGCGGTACGCTCTGGCAGATTCAAGAACGAGTGCTTCATTGCCCTCTCCCCCCAAAGGTCCCTCCCACCGTTTCCGACGACAGGAAGCGCGTGGGGAACCGCGCCTTGAACCGCAGCGAATTCAGTGCCATGCCGTTCAACCGAGCGCGCCTGGGGCCGCGACCGGTGATCGTGGCCTATCTCCAGGTCTTGCGGCGTCCCGCGGGCCGCGTCCCCATCGGGGCATACCGCTTGCTATTTGGCTCGAAAAGAACCCTGTTGACCGGAACGCTGCAGTACACGGACCGTCCCTTCCCCTGGGGAAGGGCTGACGCAACAGCGAGCGGGCCTCGACGCATCCCCTCCTCCCACCTCCTCAACGCGACCAGCCCTAAGTGAGTCGGAGCTCGTTGGACCGCTCGATTGTGTCGGGCGTCGCATGGACCGGTGCAGCCAAGCTGCTTGTCCAGCTTGTGCGTTGGTCAGCCACCCTCTTGATCGCGCGCATCCTCGACCCGGACGACTACGGGATCGTGGGGATGGCGGTGCTCTTCACGGCGCTCATCCAGCTCGTGTCGGAGTTCGGTGTGGGTGCGGCCATCATCCAGGGCCAGGATCGGCTGGACGACCGGCAGATCTCCGAACTTGGCGGGGTAGCGATCGGCGTGGGGGTCTGCTTGGCCATTCTGGCCGCCCTCGGATCTCCGCTGGTCGCGGCCTTTTTCGGCGAGCCCGCAGTCGCGGCGGTCATCGTGGCGCTGAGCCTCGAGTTCGTGCTCGAGGCGATTCGAGTGCTCCCTCGAGCGCTTCTCACTCGGGATCTCCAGTTCAAGACGCTCGCGGGTATTGAAATCGCCGGTGGCATCACGCTGGCCCTCTCAGCCCTGGCTCTTGCGCTGATCAGAGCCGACTACTGGGCGTTGGTGGGGGGCGTACTCTGCTCCGCCGCACTCACGACGGTGCTTAGCCTGTGGTTCAGGCGACACCCGCTCGCGATCCCCCGCGACCTGGCCAACATCTCCAAAGAGGTCAAGTTCGGGCTGCAGCTCGTCGTGGAGCGCATCAGTTGGTACACGTACTCCAACGCCGACTTCGGAGTCGTCGGTCGCCTCTTCGGCAAGACTGCGCTCGGCAACTATACGATCGGCTGGAACCTCGCGAGCGTACCCGTAGAACGCATTACCACGACGGTTGCCAGGATCGCCCTCCCGATCTTCTCCAAGCTCCAGAACGACCTGCCGGAGTTCCAGCGGACGCTTCGGAACCTCACCCAGGTGCTGAGCATCTTCACATTCCCGGCGGCCGTAGGGTTGGCGCTGGTTGCGGACGTGTTCGTCCTGACCGTGCTTGGAGACAAGTGGGTGGAGGCCATCCTACCGCTTCGCGTCCTGGCGCTGGCCGCGGTGGTAAGATCCGTGACGCCCCTTCTGTCCCCGGCCCTCTTGGCACTTGGACATCCCCGCCTGAGCGCCCGCTATGCGCTCATCTCGGTGGCGGTGCTTCCCGTGATGTTCGTCATTGCCGCCACCTTGTTCGGCCCCATCGGGCCGGCTTGGGTGTGGGTCACACTCCATCCCATCTTAGCGTTTACCCTGCTTCTCCGGTGGACGTGTGCACGGTGTGGCCTACGACAGCGCGACTACGTCAAAGCCCTCCTGCCGGCGGCCACTGCTACGGGTCTCATGGCACTCGGTGTCCTTTTGGTTCGCCGACAGCTCTTGATGGACGCAAGCGATGCGGTCACCCTGTTCGCCAGTGCCGCTACCGGCCTCGTGATCTACCTAGGGGTGATGAGGCTCGGATTCCGGCAGACCTGGGCTCGGATTGCTTCGCTCGTGAAGGAGATGCGCGGCTGACGTCTTCCCTCACGCAGCTCCTCCGCGTCGGAGGTCTGGACCTCCGGGTGTCTAACGAGGAGTACGCCACGTTGATCAACGATTTCGCGATTGCCTCTACTGACCCGGCTGGCACCCGGCGACTCTACGAAGTCATGCCAAGACCGACGACCAAGCCCGCGTTCGAGCGGCTCCTCTATGACGGCGATGGTTGGCTGTGGGCGGGGCGCTTCAACCCTGGGGGACCCCCTAGCGAATGGTTGATCTTCGACCGCAGTGGTGCTGGGTGGGGTACCGTTCGCACGCCACCGGGCCTGGACGTTAGAGACATCGCGCACGCTCGCCTCGCTGGGGTCACGGCGGACGACCTCGGCATTCAACGGGTCGCTGTCTATAGCGTGACCCGCGATACCACAGTTGGCGATGCACCCGCGGAACCGCTCGCTCCCGCTACGCACGACCCCTGCGAGTCCTGATAGCGAGGGAGCGCGGGCTCGTACACTGCGCGTCCCGCCCCACCGAAGTCCGCCCTACACCCCCCGAGTCTCGAGCAGGTCGCCGACTTCGGCCGCCTCGACGTAGAAGCCACCCAAGGCCCCGTCCTTGGTGCCGTGCCAATCAGAGCCGCCGCCCTTCACGAGGCCGTAACGCTCGGTAGCCGCCTCGAGCTGCGCCTGATACTCCCTGGAGTGATTGGGGCGAAACACCTCGAGGCCCCCGAGGCCCGCGTCCACGAAGGCCGGCAACAACGATTCGAGGGCGGGCCGGGGAGGATGCGCCCAAACGGAGACGCCGCCGGCCTGCCGAATCCGTTCGATGGCCTCCTTCGGGGTCTGCACCGACGTGGGGACAAATGCCCCGTGGTCATCCGAGATGTACCGGTTGAACGCCTCTTCGATGGTCTTCACGTAACCGGCCTCAACCAACGCTCGGGCCAGGTGAGGCCGACCGATGCTCTTTCGGCGTTCATCCGCCCCGGCGATCCGACGGACCGCATCCATGGAAACCCGCACGTCCTGTTCGGCGAGCCGCTCGATCATGCGCTCCATGCGCGCGGAACGGGACGTTTGTGCGTGTGCCGTGTGCTCTGTGAGTACCGTGGCGTCCGGGTCGATAAAGTACCCGAGGATATGTAGGTCATGACCTTCGTGCGTGCTCGACATCTCGATGGCGGGAATCACCTCGACCGCCAGCTCATTCCCCGCGGCCTTGGCCGCGGCGTAACCGGACGTCGTGTCATGGTCGGCGATCGCGATCAGATCGAGATGTCCCTCCCGCGCCAACTCCACGACACGCTCGGGCGGAAACTCCCCATCCGACGCAGTGGAGTGCATGTGGAGATCAACGCGCATGGGGGTCCTCGGTGAGGTGCGACGGGGGCCCGGGGGCCAGGGCTCCTTAGTCCTCCCTGATGACGTCCGCGAGCACGATGACGTCATCGTTCTCCACGCGGATCAAACCCCCGGAGATGTCGAAGTGGCGACTGCCGCCTTGCGGTGCATCGATGGTCAGGGGCCCGGCACCCAGCGCCGAGATGAGTGGTGCGTGCATGGGGAGCACCCCCATCTTCCCATCCCAGGCCGGTGCAACGACAGAACGGGCCTCCCCCTCGAACACGACCTTTTCGGGAGCCACCACCCGGACCTTGAGCATTGCGTTGGCCATTACTCGGCCAACTTCTCAGCATCGGCGATCACCTCTTGGATGCCGCCCTTCATGTAGAAGGCCTGCTCGGGAAGGTGATCGAACTCACCGGCCGCCACTCGCTCGAACGACTCAATGGTCTCTTCCAGCTTCACGTAACGCCCGGGCAACCCGGTGAACTGCTCGGCTACGTGGAAGGGCTGCGAGAGGAAGCGCTCGATACGACGGGCGCGACCCACCAGCACCTTGTCTTCCTCAGACAGCTCGTCCATCCCCAGAATCGCGATGATGTCCTGCAGCTCCTTGTAGCGCTGAAGGATACGTTGGGTCTCACGCGCCACCGTGTAGTGTCGCTCCCCGATGAAGTTGGGATCCAACACCCGAGACGATGAGTCCAGCGGGTCCACGGCCGGGTAGATCCCCTTCTCGGAGATCGCGCGATTCAGCACCGTGGTGGCATCCAAGTGGGTGAACGCGGCCGCGGGCGCGGGGTCGGTCAGGTCGTCGGCCGGCACGTAGATGGCCTGCACCGAGGTGATCGACCCTTCGCGGGTGGAGGTAATGCGCTCTTGGAGCTCACCCATCTCGGTGGCGAGCGTCGGCTGGTAGCCCACTGCGGAAGGCATGCGGCCAAGCAGCGCCGATACCTCGGACCCGGCCTGAGTGAAGCGGAAGATGTTGTCGATGAACAGGAGGACGTCCTGCTTCTCGATGTCGCGGAAGTACTCGGCGATCGTCAGTCCGGACAGCCCAACGCGCAGGCGCGCACCCGGAGGCTCGTTCATTTGACCGAAGACCAGCGAGGTCGAGGAGATCACGCCAGACTCGGTCATCTCCTGCCAGAGGTCGTTCCCCTCGCGAGTCCGCTCACCCACCCCGCAGAACACGGACCGACCGCCATGCTCCATGGCGATGTTGTTGATCAGCTCTTGGATGATGACCGTCTTGCCGACCCCGGCGCCCCCAAACAGACCCGTCTTGCCGCCCTTCACGTAGGGGGCGAGGAGGTCAATGACCTTGATGCCGGTCTCGAAGATCTCGGTCTTGGGCTCGAGCGCGTCGAAACGGGGAGCCGGCCTGTGGATCGGCCAACGCTCGACTTCCTGGTCGCCACCCACCGGTCCAGCCTCATCCACGGGCTCGCCAAGCACGTTCAGGATGCGTCCTAGTGCGGCTTCGCCGACAGGCACGGTAATCGACTGACCGGTATCGATGGCATCCATACCTCGGGTAACGCCATCGGTGGTCGACATGGCCACCGCGCGCACCTGCCCGCGGCCAATGTGCTGTTGGACCTCAGCCACGACGTCGATGGACTGCCCGCCGTCCGACTCGCCCTGCAGCCTGAGCGCGTTGTAGATCTCAGGTAGCCGCTCGGGATCGAACTCCACGTCGAGGACCGGTCCGATGACCTGTACCACTTTTCCGACGTTGTCCATAACGCTTGGCTTCTCCGCTATTCGAGGGCGGCGGCACCGCCGACGATCTCCGCAATCTCTTGCGTGATCTGAGCTTGCCGCGCCCGGTTGTATGTACGGGTAAGAATCTCGAGCATATCGCCCGCGTTGTCCGTCGCATTCTTCATGGCCGTGCGGCGAGCGCCCTGCTCTCCGGCAGAGTTCTCGACGAGTGCCCGGTACACTGCGTTACGCACGTAGGCGGGCAGTAGTCCCTCCAGGATGGCCGGCCCTGAAGGAGATAGGATAAAAGCATCCGCGGACGACTTGGAGCCGCTCTCAGCAACGACCGGCAGCAGTTGGCGCACGGTGGGCGGGGTCGACATCGCCGACTGAAACTTGGAGCTCACCAGGTATACGCCGTCCAGCTCCTCCGCCGCGAAGCGATCGCGGAGTTCACCCACGATGCGCTCAGCGTCCTCATTGGTCGGGTGGTCGGTCACGTCGAGGTCGACCGACGCGAGTCGCTCGCCTCGAAAGCGGAAGTAGCCCGCTCCCTTCTTCCCGACCACATGAAGCTCGACCTCACCGCTCTCGGCCCGGAGCTCCTGCAGTAACGCGTTGGCCTCCCGAATCAGGTTGGCATTGAACGCACCCGCGAAACCCCGATTGGCGGTCAGCAGCAGGATGGCGACACGCTTCTGTTCGACCGGCTGCCGCAGGAGGGGGTACTCCTTCCCGAGCGCCGGCGAGTAGAGGCTCTGAACGATGTCCCCGATGGCTTCGGAATAGGGACGTGCTGCATAAACGCGGTCGGTCGCCCGTTTGAGCTTCGACGTCGCCACCATCTCCATGGTGCGTGTGATCTTGCGCGTGTTGTCGACAGAGTTGATCCGCCGCTTGATCTCGCGTTCGTTCGCCACTGGGTTATCCGGCCGAGAACGTCTGGTGGTATGCCTGGATGGTGCTCGCGAGCTGCTGTTCCAGCTCGTCGGTCAACTGCCCTTCGCTCTGGATCCCTGAAAGCAACTCGGGTGTCTGCGCGGACATGTAGTCGTGGAACCCAGCCTCCCAAGCCCTCAGGTCGGACACCTCCACGTCATCGAGGTATCCGTTGGTTACCGCATAGATCACGGCCACCTGGTTCTCAACGGGCATGGGCTGGTACTGCGGCTGCTTGAGCACCTCAACGGTCCGCGACCCGCGGGCCAACTGCCGCTGGGTGGCGGCGTCGAGGTCAGAGCCGAACTGCGCGAAGGCCTCCATGGCACGGAACTGGGCCAGGTCGAGGCGCAGGCGACCGGCGACCTTCTTCATGCCCTTGATCTGCGCCGCGCCTCCGACCCGGGACACCGAGATCCCCACGTTCACGGCGGGCCGGACCCCGGAGTAGAACAGGTCGGGCTGCAGGAAGATCTGCCCGTCGGTAATGGAGATGACGTTGGTCGGGATGTACGCCGACACGTCGCCACCCTGCGTTTCAATGATGGGCAAGGCCGTCAGCGACCCGCCCCCCTGTTCGTCGGAGAGCTTGGACGCGCGCTCCAGCAGGCGCGAGTGCAGATAGAACACGTCGCCCGGATAGGCCTCCCGCCCCGGGGGGCGCCGCAACACCAGCGAGAGCTGGCGATAGGCTTGTGCCTGCTTCGACAGGTCATCGTACACCACCAGTGTGTGCTTGCCCTGCCACATGAAGTGCTCGGCCAGCGCGGTCGCGGAGTACGGGGCCACGTACTGTGTGGGCGCAGGATCGGACGCGTTCGCGGTGACCACGATGGTGTAGTCCATGGCGCCGTTCTCACGGAGCGTCTCCACCACGTTGGCCACCTTACCCGCACGCTGCCCGATCGCGCAGTAGATGCAGATGACGTCGGTGTTCTTCTGATTGATGATGGTGTCGACGGCGATGGCAGTCTTGCCCGTGCCGCGGTCACCGATGATCAGCTCGCGCTGACCCCGACCGATGGGAATCATGGAGTCGATGGCCTTAAGCCCCGTCTGCAAGGGCTCATTCACTGGCTGCCGCTTCACGATGCCGGGCGCCACAATGTCCATCGGGCGACTGTCGTCAGCCGTGATGGCACCTTGGCCGTCGAGGGGTTCTCCGAGCGGGTTCACCACCCGGCCAATGAACCCATCCCCCACGGGTACCTCCAGCACGCGACCTGTGCGTCGGACCTGGTCTCCCTCACGGAGGCCGGTCCAATCGCCCATGATCACCGCGCCGATGTTGTCCTCTTCGAGGTTGAGGGCCAGCGCCGTTACGGACTCACCGGTCTCGCCTGACACGATTTCGAGCATTTCGCTGGTCATGGCCTTCATGAGGCCGTAGACCCGCGCGATGCCGTCCTTTACCTCGAGAACCTCACCGATCTCTTCGGACTGAAGCTGCTCGTCGTAGCGCTCGATCTCTTTGAGCAATACGCCCTTGATCTCGCTCGCCCGCAGTTGTGAATCCGCGGTTGCCATCGTCTATCTGTCCCCTCGATTTGAGGTCGTTCGAATCGTCGTTAGATCGGCGTCGGTCTGCATCACACCTCTGTCTTCAGCAGTCGACGCCGCAGTGCTTCCATCCGGTGCCTTACGGACCCGTCGTAGATGCGGTCGCCACTCTTCACAATCACGCCACCCAAGATCTCGGGTCGCACCCGCACCTGGGGTAGTGCCTGCCTGCCCAGCAACCGCGTCAGGTACGCCGCGAGCTGCTCCTGCTGACCCGGGCCGGTTTCGCGTGCCACGGTCACGTCGACTCGCTCTCGGTTGAGCCTGTCATCGAGAAGCTTCTGAAACTCCTCGTTAATCAGTGGCAGCAGCCGCTGCCGTCGCTTGTCGATGGTGATGAGCAGGAAATTCAAGAACGGCCTGGGGAGAGAGTCTCCGAGAGCCGCCCTCAGCACGTCCTTCTTCTCCGACGCATCGATACGCGGCGTGTTCAGGAAACTCTTGAGCCTATGGTCCTTGGCGATCAGCTCGCCGACCGTCTCGATCCAGCCTCCATATGCCTCCACGCCCTCGTGCTTGTCGGCAAGCTCCATGAGCGCCTCAGCGTAGTTGCGAGCGACGCTTTCATCCCTCACGCGCGAGCACCCCCTTCGCTGGTCAGCGCTTCGAGATAGTCCGTCACCAGAGCACGATCGGAGGTGTCATCCAATCTCTTGTCGATCAACTTGGAAGCGGCGGCCAACGCAATCTCGACCGACTCCTTGCGGAGCTCGTCGATCGCGGAGGCCTTTTCCTGGTCGATCTCGCGACGTGCCCGCTCGAGTAGCGACTGCCCCTCGGCACGCGCCTTCTCCTCGATCTCCTTCCGCACCCGCTCGGCGGCGTCCCGGCTGTCAGCCACAATCTTCTGGGCCTCCCGTCGAGCCTCCGCCAACTGCATGCGGTTCTCTTCCGCGAGGGTCTCACCCTCCGCTTTGAGTCGCTTGGCATCCTCGATCATCGATCGGATGCGCTGTTCGCGCGCGTCCAAGGCCCCCAGCAGGGGCTTCCACGCGTAGCGCGTCAGCACAAAAAGGAGCGAGCTGAATGTGATGACCGTCCAGAACGACAGACCCCAGTCCACGCTGAACAGCGAGTCCCAACCTCCCCCCTCGGCCGCAAGGGCACGCACAGGAGTCAGCCCAGACAGCGTACCCGCCGCTATCACAGAATACATGAGCTTCATCACTCTAGCCTCAAGGTCCGAACCGAGGCGCCTTCTCGGGCGCCCCGGACCGGTCTCATAGTGCGGGAGGAACGTCGTGGATGAACTTGAAGAGCGCGGCCACCACGATCGCGAACAGCGCGGCCCCTTCCACGAAGGCAGCGAGTAGAATGGCCAAGCCGCGAATGTCGTTCGCCGCTTCGGGCTGCCGAGCGATTCCCTGAGCGGCGCCTTCCCCGATCTTACCGATGCCGATCCCTGCCCCGACCACTGCGAGGCCCGCACCGATACCGGCGCCGAGAAGCGCTAGATAGTTCTTGGCCGTGATGGCCGTGAGAGCGTCTAGGTTCGCGGCAGCGTCCTGAACCACGGCGAGCATTGCGTGCAGCATGGTGTCTCCGTCCTAAGGATTTTAGCGGTTTTGCAACCAGGTTGAACTCGAACAGTGGGTAAAGCGCCGTGCTCTCCACGCGCGATGCGATCGCCTTCGCATTCGACGCGGGGAGATTGATCCTAGTGTTCATGCTGCATCAGCCCGATGAAGACCGCCGACAGCATGGCGAAGATGTAGGCTTGGATAAGTGCCACCAGCAGCTCCAACAGCATAATGGCGCTCACCATGGCGAACGACGCACCCGCCACGAACCAGCGGGCCACGACGTAACTCTGGAACAGAAAAATGAGGCCGAGCAGTGAGAAGATCAGCATGTGCCCGGCGGTCATGTTCGCAAACAGGCGGATCGCCAAAGCAAACGGCTTCGTGAGCTTCCCCAACAGCTCTACGGGGACCATCACGAACAACAGAATCACCTTCCAGATCCCCTCGGTTCCTTCGGGGATGAAGAAGATCGTCTTTGCGTAGCCCTTCCATCCCAGTTTGAGGAAGCCGGCAATCTCCACGACCAGAAACGTGATCACCGCGAGGGCAGCGGTCACCGAGAGGTTGCCCGTCGCGCTCCCTCCCCAAGGCACCAGCCCGAACAGGTTCATGGTGAGGATGAAGAAGAACAGCGTCAGGATGTAGGGCGTGAACTTCTCATATCCGTGCCCAATGTTGGCCTTGCATACCTCGTCCCGAAAGAAGATCACGATGGACTCGACGGCATTCGCGAACCCGCTGGGCGCATCCTCTACGTACTTCCGAGTCACTGTGCGGGCGACGATCACCATCGCGATCCCCGTGACAACCGCCGCCAAGACCATCAAGAACATGTGCTTGGAAGGCGAAAGATCGAGCGCAATCGGGCCGAGCTGAATGGGATCGAACGTCGGAAAATGCGGAGTGAAGCCGAAGGGGAGTTCGTACTCAGGAGCATCCAGGATGTGGTGTGAGAGCATCTCACCCAGATCGAAGGCCCCAGTACCGTGACCGTCGTCGGCGGCCGGCTCTGCATGCTCCTGCAACAGGCGGGTCAGTCCTAGCATCTATCGCTTCGCGGCTCGTGGCCGCAGTAGATCGACATGTTCGAGAAGAGACTCAAACCACAGTAGGGCGACCAGGTAGCCGGTGAGGCCTAAAAGAAAGGGGACCGCCCACGGCCTCGGCGAGAGCGCCAGAAGCGCGATCGCGAGGACCAGGACCGCCAACCGGGTGGCCGCACCAACAAGTACGCCGGTCGCGAAACGTTTGGGATCTTTTCGCACTCCAGAGAGCGCGAGGAAGAGCAAACCCTGGACCGCGAGGGCGCTCACGGCCGCCATACTGAGCCCGAGCCAAGCGGTGGGAGGCAAAAGGGGCTTGGCAACCAGAACGGAGAGCCCGACCAAGGCCAGAGAACCCGCCAAAAAGTTGCTGGACCGTGTCACGTCTTGTCTTCGCTCTCGCGCTGGCTGCGAGGTTCGGTCATCAGATGTACGTACAGGTTGTAAAAGCCCGCCCCACCACCGAAAAAAGCCCCTCCGATCGAGAGCCAGGGGACCGTCCCCAGGCGCCTGTCCAGCCACAATCCCAGCAAGAAGAATAGGAGTGTCGCCATGGCCCAGGTGAGTCCGAACCCCAGGTACCGTCCCTGCTCCCGCCAAATCGGCTCTGGTGCGTCATCGGAATCAGTGACCATCTGCCGCCTCCGCAGGGTCCATAGCCGGCATATTCTACCTCCTTGTGAAAAAAAGCGCAAGCGAAAATCCCCCCCTTCTGGAGGGTGAAAGGGGGCGGTCGAATTGAAGGGTCCGGACGGAAGGCCGGGGATGGGGTAACGCTTGACGACACAGGCGGATTCCGGACATTATCCGCCGGCTGGGACACTGCTTCGGAGGTAGGGTCCCGGCGCCAACAGAGGACGTCCGTTTCGGGGGCCGCGATCCACGAACCCCCCACTCCGGCGGCGCTGGCATGATTACAGCGGGCAGGGGTAGATCGAGGTCCACTGACGTTGTGACACTAGAAGCCGGCTCGGGCACGGAGAGGGTTGCGGACGCGTTGACTCAGACAAAAGTAGGCACGAAGGACCGCGACGCGGCCCTACTCAGAAGGGTCGAGGAAGTGGCAGGCACCCTTCGCAAAGAGGTCGAGCGTCGCATCGTGGGCCAGGTGGAGGTGGTCGAGGGGATTCTCACGGCCCTTCTCTGTAATGGTCATGCCCTGCTGGTGGGCGTGCCCGGACTCGCCAAGACGCTCCTGGTGCAGTCCGTCGCGGAGGTGCTGGACCTCGACTTCAGTCGAATCCAGTTCACGCCGGACCTGATGCCCACGGACATCACGGGCACGGAAGTCATCGAGGAAGACCGCACCACAGGGAAGCGGGTCTTCCGATTCGTTCGGGGACCCATCTTTGCGAACGTGGTCCTGGCCGACGAGATCAACCGGACGCCGCCCAAGACGCAGGCCGCGCTTCTTCAGGCCATGCAGGAACGGGCGGTGACGGCGGCTGGGGACACGTTCTCGTTGGAGGCGCCCTTCTTCGTGCTCGCCACTCAGAACCCGATTGAGCAGGAGGGCACCTATCCCCTGCCCGAGGCCCAGCTCGATCGCTTCATGCTGGAGCTGATGATCGACTACCCCTCAAGTGCGGAGGAGGAAGAGATCGCGCGGAGGACGACGGGCGACGACGTCGTCGAGCTGCGGCCCGTGGTTGCGGCCGACGAGTTGATTCAGCTTCAGCATCTGGTCCGCCGGATTCCGGCGCCTCCATCACTGGTAGCCTTCGCCGTACGCCTGGCGCGCTCAACCCGTCCCGAGGATGGGCAGGCACCTGAGCTGATCAAGAAGTACGCATCCTGGGGCGCAGGTCCCCGGGCCTCGCAGTTCCTGGTCCTGGGGGCCAAAGCGCGGGCGGCGGTGCGCGGGAGCGCCCTTCCCACGATCGATGACGTGCGGTCGGTCGCGCCTTCGATCCTGGCCCATCGCGTGGTCCTCAACTTCGAGGCGGAAGCGGATGGCCGCTCGACTCGCGACGTCGTCGCTGAGTTGATTCAGTCCAGTGACGCATGGACGTAGACTCAGGCCCGAGTAGCGACGAACCTCCGGCGGCGGGTCCAGCCGAGCCTCACTTCCGGGCGTGGGTGCGCCTGAGATGACCACGGCATGGGCAGCTGGACTCCTGGTTCTGCTTGTCCTGTCGGCCCTTTTGGCGGCTGCGGAAGCAGCGTGCGGCGCGCTTTCCGAGTCCCACCTCCGCACCATGCGCGAGGAGGGGTTTGCGGGTGCCGAACAGGTCGCCGAGTTGCGCCGTGCCCCTCGCGCGGGGACCGCGCTCCTCCTGGTCAGCCTATTCCTGAACACGGTTGCGGTAGGGTTGGTCGGCGTCTGGGCCGCGGTCCGTTGGGGTACGGCGGCGGGGCTCCTCGCCCTGGCCTCGGCATCGTTGGCTGCGTTCGTCGTGACCGAGATCGTTCCGCGAGCACTCGGCGCTCGCAAACCCCTGCGATTGGCACTGGCCAGCGCCCCGGTACTGCTACTGATCACCCGCATGGTCCGTCCGCTGCTGGCACCTATGGCGGGCCTGGAGCGCGTGCTGGAGCGCCAGGACTCGCAGGACGGGTCCACCCGTGAGGAGCGGGATCTAAGGGCGATGACCGAATTGGGTCGAGAGTCGGGCGTCGTGGGGGAGTACGAGAACGACCTCGTCGAGCGGGCGTTTCGCCTAGACGAACGGACCGCCTTCGACGTGATGACGCCTAGGGTGGAGATGTTCGCCTGGAGCGACGCGCTCACCGTGGCCGACATCGTGCCAGAACTGGGACAGATGCCCTACTCCCGGGTGCCCATCTACCACGACACCGTCGACGAGATCTCAGGGATCATGTACGTGCGGGAGGCCTACCGCGCGTTTTCTGCGGGCCGGGGGGATCTCCCCTTAGCACGATTGGCTCGCGAACCGCTGTTCGTACCCGGCTCGATGCCGCTCACGCAGCTTTTGCGCTACTTCCAGGCCCGACGCATCCACATGGGTATCGTGGCGGATGAGTTCGGCGGTACCGACGGTTTGGTCACCATGGAGGATGTCCTAGAGGAGCTGGTCGGTGAAATCCACGACGAGACCGACAAGGAGGAGCCGACCGTCCACCGCGTGTCCCGCTCGGAAGTGCTGGCCGCAGGGGCGGCGGAGCTCCGCGAGATCAACTACGCCATCAACGTCTCCCTCCCCCACCTCGAACACCGTTCCCTGAATGGCTTCCTGCTCGAGGAGCTGGGCAGGGTACCGGTGACCGGTGAACACCTGGAACACCAGGACGCCATCGTCGACATCCTGGAGGCCTCTGAGACCCAGGTGCTGCGCACGAGAGTACGAAGGAGAACACCGGACCGGGCGATTCCGTAGTGGCGCTTGTACTACCGTTCAGAGGCAAGCGACCTCAGATCGCCCCTGATGTGTTCCTGGCACCCACCGCAGTAGTGATCGGGGACGTCCGCATTGGTCGCGGCTCCTCCGTGTGGTTCGGCGCTGTGCTGAGAGGGGACCATCCCGACAACCCCATCATCGTCGGCGAACGGGTATCGGTACAGGACAACTGCATCCTCCACGTGGGTGACCCCGAGCCCACCACCGTGGAAGACGAAGCAACCATCGGTCACGGCGCTGTGCTGGAAAGCTGCAGGGTGGGCCCCCGCAGCCTGATCGGCATCAACGCCGTGCTGCTCCAACGCGCCCATATCGGGGCGGATTGCCTCGTCGCCGCGGGTTGCGTCATCAAAGAGGGTGCCGTCTTCGAAGACCGGTCGGTCATCGCCGGCGTCCCCGGCGAACTGAAGAAGACGCTCGACGGCGCCGCCGCCACCTGGGTCGGCCGCAGCTCCGCCCACTACCACAGGCTGTCACGAGAGTATCTGACCGTGGGCATCGGCCAGGAACGCGGATAGACGCCACCGAAAAGCCCCAACAGCCGATCAGCAAAAAGGAACCCAGCAGCCCCCCCACCGCGCGCCTGACGAAGTCAGCGCTTGCCAGCCACCCCGACGCACCCGCGCCCCCAGCCCCACCGCGAAGCCGCCCAACGGCGAGCCATCAAAACGCCCCCGGCACTCCCAACGAAGTGACCCGGCGGAGCGCCGTGCCCCCGAGTCGTAGGCGGGGCAACGAAGGCGTAGCAGAGCTACGTCGAGGCGCCCCAACGACCGACTCGGGGGTACGCCGCCCGCCGCCCCTTAGAGGCCGAGGAAGGTGGTTGTATACCAACCTACCACCCCATCCCCCCACACATACGCCACCGCCGCCCCCAATGACAGGAAGATCCCGAACGGCACCAGCTTTTTGGTCTTCAACGAAATGGGCCCAAAGATCACCGACCCCAACAGCGATCCCAAAAACAGCGTCAGAAGCACACCGGGGATCCCCAGGAACGCCCCGATCATCGCCATCATCTTGATGTCACCGCCGCCCATCGCGTCCTGCTTGAACGCAGCCTTGCCCAACACCGCGACCAACCAGAGCAACCCGAAGCCGAAGGCGGCTCCCAATACGGATGCCAGGGGCGTCATCCCACCCGGGAGAAACGCGAAGGCCAACCCCAGCACGGTGCCCCCAATGGAAAACTCATCAGGGATGATGTAGAAGCGCGCGTCTGTGAGCGCGATCCCCAACAACAGGGTCAGCAACACCGCACCCCGCACTCCCTCCACCGTGGGACCCAGTGCATAGATGCTTCCGGCCCAAATTAGACCGGTCACGAGCTCCACGATCGGGTACTGGATCGACACGCGCGCCTTACAGTGACGACACCGACCGCGCAGCAGGAGCCACGAGAGCACCGGGATGTTGTCGTACCAGGCAATCATGGTCTCGCAGGTGCTACAGCGGCTGCGGGGCTTCACCACCGACAGTTCCTCGGGCCACCGGTACGTGCAGACGTTCAGGAACGACCCGAGGAGCAGCCCGAACACGCCCGCCAACACTGCAGCCAAGGTTGCGGGCATCAACACCGGCGGCTCCCGTTACTCATCGTTGTGTCGGTTGAGCGCGTACATGAGGACCGCCCCTGCCACGGCCGCGTTCAGCGACTCCACGCCCTGGGCCAAGGGCACCGACACAGCACGGTGGGGTGCCCGCCGGATGGCATCACTCACTCCGTTCCCCTCGTTCCCGATGATCAGGGCTGAGCCGCGGGGTTCGTTCCTGAGATCATCCAGAGAGGGTCCGGACGCGTCGGCGAGCCAAGGGAGTTGCTCCTGCCCACCAACCCACTCGAGCCACGCCTCATGGGTGGCGCGGGCGGGAGGCTGTCGAAAGACGGTTCCCGCAGATGCACGGACGGCTTTGGCACTCCACGGGTCCGCGGAGCCCGACAGCACAGTGGGTGACCACCCGAATGCGACCGCGGAACGGATCAACGCTCCGACGTTGCTGGGATCCTGTACTCCATCGAGTACAACCTGCATGGTGTGCCCCTTGGCCAACCTGTCGAGCCCGGGCGCCTGCGGCTCTTCCGCAACGATGAGGACCCCTTGCGTGCTCTCCATGCCGGAAAGCGCGGCGAGCGTCCTGTCGGCCACTTCTACCGACTCGGCGCCTAACCGAGTCAAGGCCTGAGCAAGCGCCGCGCCACCAGGGACCTCCGCCAGCCGCGGAGCCGTGACGATGAGGTGCACTACCGCATCCGCGGTCAGGACTTCCTGCACCGCCCGCACGCCTGCCACCAGGACCCTACCTTCTCGCTCCCGATCCTTGCGGCGCAACAGCCTGCCCAGCCTGCGACGTTGGCGATCGGAGAGTCCGCTCCGGGTCGTCCCCACCCACGCTCCAAGTGAAGTGCTTCTCGGTCTAACGCGGGGGTAGACTAGCTGACCTACTGGAGAGGCACGAGTTTCATCCATGAACCGCCCGCGCTTGCCCATCGCGCTAACGATCGCCGGCTCCGACTCCGGAGGTGGTGCCGGCATCCAAGCCGACCTGAAGACATTTCATCAATTCGGCGTCTTCGGCACGAGTGCCCTCACCGCCGTCACTGCCCAAAACACGGTGGGCGTACAGGCCGTGCATGCGGTCCCCACCGACGTGGTGGTGGCCCAACTCGAATCAGTGTGGGGCGACCTGCCGCCGAGGGCCGTGAAGACCGGCATGCTCGGCGGAGCCGCTACGGTGGTGGCGGTCGCGGAGGCTCTGGAACGCCTGGGCCCCGTGGCGTTTGTGCTGGATCCCGTCATGGTGGCCACCTCGGGGGACCGGCTCCTCGACAGGGGGGCGGAGCGTCACATCCGTGAGTCCCTGCTCCCGCTCAGTACACTAGTGACGCCCAACCGCGAGGAGGCCGAGATTCTCACGGGAGCGGGAATCCGAAGTGTGGAGGATGCGGCGGAGGCAGCGCGGCGTCTGGTGGACATGGGTGCCGGTGCGGCGCTCGTGAAAGGCGGACACGCCGACGACGACCGACACACGCTCGTGGACGTCTTCTACGACGGCAGCGTGCGGCTGTTCGAGCACCCCAGGCACGACACGCCACACACACATGGCACGGGGTGCACCCTCTCTGCGGCGGCCACCGGATGCCTCGCGCGGGGAGACTCCCTCGCGATCGCCGTGGAGCGAGCCATAGCGTACGTGGTCCGGGCCATCAATGACGCGCCCGGTCTAGGGGCGGGTCACGGCCCCCTCAATCACTTCGTCGATACGGACTAGGGTGCGTCACACTCGTGACGACCCGCTCAGTCGCTGTCGAGCGCGTCCCAGGCGTCACCCTCGATCGACCAGGGGATGTCTATGTCCCGCTTGTAGCGAGGGGTGACGCCTTGGGTGAGCGGACGTGACTGCGGCAACACTCGGTCCCGTCGCAGCGTCGGGGCCACGTCCGCAATCGCCCGCCCCCTGGGCGTGAGGAACACCACCTTCTGGTTGCGGTCCATGCACACGCGCATCCCGCCTTCATGAACCGCCCTGTGGTGCCGCCGGCACAGCAGGACCAGGTTCCGTAGCGAGGTCTCACCGCCGTCCGCCCAGTGCTGGATGTGATGCGCGTCGGTGAAGCGGAGGCCGCAGCCGGGGTAGCGGCAGCCTCGGTCTCTGACCTCAAGGGCTCGACGCAGTGCGGGTGGCACGGTTCGCTTGCGGAGGCCTGCGTCGAGGACGTTGGTTCGCAGGCCTTCGGCCCGCTCAGTAGCTCCGACGTTACCGCGGTAACGTCGTCGCGATCCGCGGTAACATCTCCGCGTTCCGCGTTTGTCGACCGTGACCTGCACGACGCCGGTGTCGCACGCGATTCGCCTCGCTGTTTCTGCACAAACGCGCGTCCCATCCTCCAGCTCGGACATCCCCGGCTCTCCGGTCTCGCTCAGCGTGTCGGCATCCACGTGGAGCATGACCTGCGTACGCTCCGCCCTCGAGCCACTGATCGGAGCGCCTTCACCGAACCCAGCGGCCAACGCTCGCTCGGCCATGAGCCCGAGTGCATCCGCCCTGCGCTGCTGGGCCTCGCGCTCGTCGGCCTCGTCCTCCTTGCGGTAGAGCGCGTCCGAGGCCGCTTCGATGGCCCGCATCAGTACCGCGCCGGCTTCCGGGTCGAGCCGTCCTTTCAGCACCACCATGCCGTCGTCTGCCACGAACGCGCTGAATGTCCTGCTGCGGAACCTGAGCTGTTCCGCGGTCACCTCCGAACGCCGATCGAGCTGCTTCCATCCCCTCACGAGGCGCTGGAGGTTCGCCGCCGACCCCGCCCTCGCAAACGTCAGGAGTTGCTCTTCGTTCTCCGGCTTGGCAATACGGGTGAGGGTTCGAACCTTGGTGAACGACAACGCGCCATCGCGCATGGCGGCCGCAGTCTTGGGAAGGTGCTGCAACGCTCGCGCAGTCCGCACTCGTTCGCGGGCCGCGTTGGCCTCGATGCCCGTCCTCCAGGTCAGCCAGTCAGCGGTGGTGCTGAATCCCGATTCCTCGTAGCCCTTCCGGGCATCGAACTCTGCGAGCAGCACCAGCCCCTCAAACTTCAACACGTCCGCCTGTCTAAACGCCTCGGCACAGCGTTCGCCGAGCGAGAACACGTCCTCGTCGGGGGTGGTGGAGTCGTTGGGAACGACGGCGTTGGGGGATGGAACGTGCGGCATGGGAGGCCTCGGGGGGAGAGGGGGTATGAATCATCTATCCTTAAATATATGAGGCACTTACGGTGGATCGTGTGCGCTCACGTGAGGCTCGAGGACGCCCCATCAGGTCAAACGAGTCGACGTGCTTCGCCCATGAGCCGCAGGAAGGCCGTCACGGCCATCGAACGGCACTGGAGCAACGCGGCTCGGACCACACCCATCGCGACCACAGAAATCCGTCCATTGCAAATTGGGACTACGACATGCCGACTTGGTGTCAGCTGCAGGGATGGCCCCCGCACAGCCCAGGCAGCGCCTTCAGAATCAGCTCGGCCAAACGCCCGCCCGCCCGAGCACCCGTCTCCAGCACCTCCTGATGATTCAACGGCGCCCCTGACAACCCCGCCGCCTTGTTCGAGATCATCGAGAATCCCACGCAGCGCAGACCACACGCCCGCGCGGTGGCAACCTCCAACACGGTCGACATCCCCACCGCGTCCGCCCCCAGACCCGCGGCCATGCGAATCTCCGCTGGCGTCTCGAAGCTGGGTCCCAAGAGCCCCAGGTACACGCCCCGCTGCAGTGGAAGTCCCAACGCGTTGGCAGTCGCCAACACGATCCGTTGAAGCTCCTGATCGTAGGGGGCACTCATGTCCGGGAAGCGCTCCTCACCATCCACCACCCCGCCCGCCAATGCACTCCGCCCGGTCAGATTGATGTGGTCGTCGATCAGCATCAGGTCACCGGGCTGGAGGCGTCGATCGATGCCGCCCGCTGCGTTGGTGAACACAGCCAAGGGGCGCCCGAGCGCGGCGGCAATCCGCACGCCCGCCACAACCGTTTCCACCGGATGGCCCTCATAGAGATGCACTCGACCGGCCTGCACCAGCACCGGCCGATCCGCCAGCCAACCCATCAGGAACTCCCCACGATGCCCGGCGATCCCGGGAGGCGGAAACCCGGGCACCTCAGCGAACGGCACTACGGCCGCCCGCTCAACGTGCCGCGCGAGTCCGCTCAGCCCCGACCCCAACACAAGATACGCCTCGGGACCCACGAACCCATCCGGATAACGCTCGCGCAACACCCTCGCCGCGTCGACCGTCAGAGCTGAAACGTCGCTCACCTCAGATTCACAACAGCATACCGGCCACACACGCCGTCATGAAAGCCGCCAGCGAGCCCGCAATCATCGCCCGCAAACCCAACTTCGCAAGATCCGACTTCCGGCTGGGAGCAATGCCCCCGATACCGCCAATCTGAATGGCGATCGACGAGAAGTTTGCGAACCCGGAAAGAGCATACACGGCAATGAGCGCCGATCGCGGCTGCAGCGGACTCTCACCCCCGACGGCCGAAGCAAGCTGCAGATACGCTAAGAACTCGTTTAGCACAGTCTTAACGCCCATCAACCCGCCTACCTGGACCGCGTCCACCCAGGGCACCCCCATCACCCAGGCCAAGGGAGCCAGCAGGTAGCCGAGCAGCAGCGAGATCGACAGGTCTTGGGCACCCAACAAGCCCCCCACCCACCCCAACATCCCGTCGGCCAGCGCCACTAGAGCCACGAACGCCAACAACATGGCCCCCACGTTAAGCGCCAGGGTCAGCCCCTCCGCTGCTCCACGGGCCGCGGCCTCGATAACATTCACATCCGGACGCTCCACCTCCACCCTCATGGTGCCAGCCGTCTGAGACGCTTCGGTCTCGGGCACCACCAGCTTCGCCATGACCAACGCGGCAGGCGCCGACATCACCGACGCTGCCATCAGGTGTCCCGCAATGTCCGGGAAGGCGAACACCAGCATCCCTACGTAGGCCGCCAGCACCCCGCCCGCGACGGTCGCGAACCCTCCGGTCATCACGGCCATCAGCTCCGATTGCGTCATACCCGCAATGAAGGGCTTCACCAGCAGGGGAGCTTCCGTCTGGCCCACGAAGATGTTCCCGGCGGCGTTCAGGGTCTCGGCGCCCGAGGTCTTCATTGTGCGCTGCATCACCGACGCAAAGATCCGCACGCACCACTGCATGACGCCCAGATGGTAGAGCACGGTCATCAGCGAGGAGAAGAAGATGATGGTGGGCAACACATTAAACGCGAAGAACGCGCCGGTCTCCGCCACCTGCCCTACCACAGGCGCCATGGGGTCATTCCCGGGAGACCCGGAGCCCACGGGAATGTTGTTTTGCACCAGGTTGCCGAAGATGAAACGCGCACCCTCTTCGGTGTAGCCGAGCAGAGCCAAGACAGCGGCGTTCAGACCTTCGAAGATCAGCACACCGGCCCTGGTCTTCAAAATGAAGACGGCGAAGATCAGTTGCAGCGCCAAACCCCAGCCCACCAAGCGCCACGAGATCCGACTGCGCGCCCCACTCATGAGCCAGGCGATCCCCAACAGGACCAACATGCCGAAGCCCGACCGAACACGGTCGAACAGGTTGCCACCCACTTGAGCGTCGCGAATCGAGGAGAGCGACGTGGGGTCCTGCAGGGCGGCTGCCAGGTCGGGGAAGGCACCCAGCACCGCGAACGACACCAGGCCCGCGAGAATCAACCGCATGTGAGGGGTGGGTGACCTCACCACCAGCCACCCCGGGGAATCTGATCCGGCGTCAATACGATCCCCTGACGTTTGGCGGTTACCAAGGTCGAATTCGCGAACAGCTTGATCAGCAGTACCCCCGCAGCGAAACCGCCGATATGCGCCCAGAACGCCACGCCTCCACCCGACATCGCGGATTCCGCCATCGACGACACGATCTGGACGACGAACCAGTACCCCAACATCACCCAAGCAGGGACGTTGATGACCGTGAAGATGATGATCAGCGGTACGAGCGTTTTCACGCGGGCTCGGGGATAGAGCACCAGGTAGGCCCCCATGATCCCCGAGATGGCGCCTGACGCACCCACCGTGGGGATGGCCGAAGCGGGGTCCGACAGGACGTGCGCGCCGGCTGCCAGCAGCCCGGTCACGACGTAGAAGAGCAGGTAGCGCAAATGCCCCATGGAGTCTTCGACGTTGTTCCCGAAGATCCAGAGAAACCACATGTTGCCGATCAGGTGCATCCACGACCCGTGCAGAAACATCGACGTCAGCAACGTCTCGCGGGTCAGCCCGCCCAGCTCGCAGCTCGCTCCCGGGCCCAGGTCGATGACCGAACCCGGGCTCAGGCGGCCCACCACCTCACCGGGAATCGCCCCGAATGAACACAGTGAACTGATCATGGCGGGCTCGGAGAAGCCGCCTCCCTGGACGGTGAGCCAGACCAGGATGCAGATGCCCATCAGGGCCATCGTGACGATCGGCGTGATCTCGGTCGGATTGTCGTCCCGAAGTGGAATCACTCCGCGTCATCCATCTGTGGGAACCTGCTCCAACATCCACGGGGGTGGCTCGGCGGGCCGGCCGGGTGGGGCCAAACCAGAGGTCATGTTATCGCGGCAGTCCGGCGGGGGCCAGGGTGCTGCCTTTCAGGCAGGCGGAGCCCCCAAAAGCGCCATTTTGGCTTGATAATCCGGCGCTTTTCCCGGCATGTCGGTTGCTCTTCCGACATCTCGCGGACGGAAGTTTCTCGAATCTATCTGGGGAGAACATGGGAAAGATCATTGGGATTGACCTCGGTACGACCAACTCGGTCGTCGCCGTCATGGAGGGCGGCGAGCCGGTCGTCATCCCCAATTCAGAGGGTGGGCGTACCACCCCATCGGTGGTGGGCTTCACGAAGGACGGCGAGCGCCTGGTGGGGCAAGTCGCCAGGCGTCAGGCCATCACCAACCCGACCAACACCGTGTTCTCGATCAAGCGCTTCATGGGCCGCAAGCGCTCCGAGGTGCAGGAGGAGGAGAAGCTGGTGCCCTACGAGGTCCGGGGCGACTCCCAGGACCGCGTGCAGGTGCACATCCCCAACGCCGACAAGTCGTTCAACCCGCCCGAGATCTCGGCGATGATTCTGCAGAAGATGAAGCAGACCGCCGAGGACTATCTGGGCCAGGAAGTGTCCGAAGCGGTGATCACCGTCCCGGCCTACTTCAACGACGCACAGCGGCAGGCCACCAAGGACGCCGGCAAGATCGCCGGGCTCGACGTCAAGCGCATCATCAATGAGCCCACCGCCGCCGCGCTTGCCTACGGGCTGGACAAGAAGAAGGACGAGAACATCGCCGTGTTCGACTTGGGCGGTGGTACCTACGACATCTCCATCCTCGATCTCGGGGACGGCGTGTTCGAGGTCAAAGCAACCAACGGCGACACCCACCTCGGTGGCGACGACTTCGACCAGCGGGTGATCAACTGGTTGGTCACCGAGTTCAAGAAGGATCAGGGCATCGATCTCTCGCAGGACCCCATGGCGCTCCAGCGGCTCAAGGAAGCCGCCGAGAAGGCCAAGATCGAGCTCAGCTCCACCATGCAGACAGACGTCAACCTGCCCTTCATCACCGCGACGCAGGAGGGGCCCAAGCACCTCAACTATACGCTATCGCGCGCCAAGTTCGAGCAGTTGGTCGACGACCTCATCCAGCGCACGATTCCGCCTATGCAGGCTGCGCTCAAGGATGCGGGTCTGTCCAAGGAACAGATCGACGAAGTGATCCTGGTCGGTGGCTCCACTCGGATCCCCAAGATCCAGGAAGTGGTCAAGGAGTTCTTCGGCAAGGATCCCCACAAGGGTGTGAACCCCGACGAGGTCGTGGGTGTCGGCGCGGCTGTACAGGGCGGCGTCCTCACCGGCGACGTAACGGACGTTCTGCTCCTCGACGTCATCCCGCTCTCGCTGGGCATCGAAACCTTGGGCGGGGTCATGACGGCGCTGATCGAGCGCAACACCACCATCCCCACCAAGAAAGCGGAGGTGTTCTCGACGGCCGAGGACAACCAGACCACGGTCGAGATCCATGTGCTCCAGGGCGAGCGCAAGATGGCCGTCGACAACAAGACCATCGGCAAATTTCAGCTCACCGGGATCCCGCCGGCACCTCGCGGTATGCCACAGGTCGAAGTCACGTTCGACATCGACGCGAACGGCATTCTCAACGTGTCCGCCAAGGATCGCGCGACCAACAAGGAGCAGAAGATCCGCATCGAAGCCTCGAGTGGGCTCTCGGACGCCGAGATCGAGCGGATGGTCAAGGACGCGGAAGCGCACGCCGACGAAGACGCCAAGCGGCGGGACGAGGTCGAAGCGAAGAACCAGCTCGACTCGCTCGTCTACCGGGTCGAGAAGGACCTGGGCGAGTGGGGCGACAAGCTGTCCAGTGCCAGCAAGGACCGGGTGGACCAGGCCCTGGTGGCCGGGAAGGAGGCGCTCAAGAGCGGTGACGCTGCGGCCATGAACTCGGCCCGCGACGAACTGAACCAGGCGTTCAGCGCGGCAGGCGCCGAAATGTACCAGGCACAGGCCGAAGAGGCCCAGGCCGCCGCAGAGGAGGCCGAACCTCAAACGGAGGAAGAGGCGCAGGCCGAGGACGACGAGGAGGTCGTCGAGGCCGACTACGAGATCGTGGACGAAAGCAACTAATCTTACGGGACCGGGCGGCGGGGCCAGGCAACGCAAGCTGGCCCCGCTACATCCCTTTAGAGGGAAGAGGTTCCGCCGCCGGGCCGGACCGTCGGTCGCGGGTCCGGGGTATCCCTCACCCGAATCGACGAGGGCACCAACACAACAAGGACCGCGGGTCCCCCGCGTAGCCATAGGAGGCAGCGATGTTCGACCCCCTACGCACCAAGGGTAAGGTCGTGCTTTACGTTTTTCTGGCGTTTCTTTTCGGCATTGGTCTGGCGTCGGGACTGGACTGGACCACGCCCACCCAAGCTGCCCCGAACTTCAACGCTGCTCCACAAATCACCGAGAGCGAGGTCCAGCCGGCGCTGGATCTCAGTGACGCGTTCATCCGGGTGGCCGAAGAAGTCACGCCAGCGGTGGTGCGGATCGATATTTCACGACCGGTCACCACTGCCCAGCGGCAGGTGCCGGACCGGTTCCGCGACCTCTTTCAGGATCCTCGGCAACAGCCCGACACTCCGGACCGGCAGTTTGGCGGCGGCAGCGGCTTCATGATCTCCGAAGACGGCTACATCATGACCAACAACCACGTCGTGGCCGGCGCCGATGAGATCAACGTGAGGTTCGTCGACGGGCGGGTACTCCCGGCGGAGCTGGTGGGCACCGACCCCACCACCGACGTCGCGATTATTCGGGTCGAGGGAAGTGGCTATCCCCACCTCGCCTTCGGTAGCTCCGACGATGTGCGCGTGGGTGAGTGGGTGCTGGCGGTCGGGAACCCCGGTTTCGGCGGTGCGACCGGCAGCCTGGACTATACGGTGACTGCCGGCATCATCAGCGCCAAGGGTCGACCCCTCCAGTTGCTCCAGAGCGAGCTGGCCGACGACCCGCGCTACAACCTTGACGGGCAGAACGGCAGTTGGGCCATCGAGGACTTCATCCAGACCGACGCGGTCATCAACCCCGGCAACTCGGGCGGCCCCATGGTCGACCTGCGGGGACGCGTGGTGGGGATCAACTCGGCCATCGCCAGCCGGACGGGCTTCTATCAGGGATATGGTTTCGCTGTCCCCATCGATCTGGCTCAGCGTGTCGGTGAGGACCTGATCGAGTTTGGCGCGATCCGGCGACCCTGGTTGGGGATCTCCATGCAACGACTCGACCAGGTGGTCGCCGATGGACTCGGATTGCCCCGGGTGGCCGGCGCCCGCGTCACGGCCATTTCTCCCGGCGGACCCGCAGGCCGGGCAGGTCTTCAGGAAGAGGATGTGATCGTCAAGCTGGACGACGAGGACATCATCCAGCCGGGACAACTGCAGAACCTGATCGCACGGCATCGGCCAGGCGACGAGATCGAACTGGAGATCTACCGAGGCGGGAAGCCCCGCTCGCTGAACCTGCGCCTGGGTGAGGCCCCCATCAACGAGAGGGCCGAGGCGCCGGTCGCGGTGGCCTCCGAGGCTGCCGACACCAAGATCGGAATCCGGGTGCAGGCCATGGACCCGACCTTCGCCGAGGAGTACGGCTACGAGGAGGTCGAGGGCGTGGTCGTGACCGACGTGGAGCGGTACAGCGCCGCCTGGCGTCGGCAGGTTCGGGTGGGCCACAAGGTGCTGGAAATCAACGGGACGCCAACCAGGACCCAGGCCGACGTGCGCAGGGTCTTGAGCGAGGCCGAGCCGGGCCAGGTGGTGAACCTGACCTTGGGAACGCCCGATGGTTCCTCGCAAATCTTCTACGTGCGGGTCCCCAACTAGGCCGTTCTTACAACGATCATGGGCGACGAGCGGCGCACCTTCTTCGGGGGGTACGCCGCTCCTCCGTTGAATCACCCTCCCGAACGGGATTATCTTGTGGGTCCGCGCGAAAGTGGCGGAATTGGTAGACGCGCGAGATTTAGGATCTCGTGGCCCCGGCCGTGGGGGTTCGAGTCCCCCCTTTCGCATACGCCCGACTCCTCACCCTCGGAAACCCGATGAGCCTCCAAGAGGCAGCCCTCGACATCGATGTGCAGGAGATGGAGGCTTGGCGTCGCCGCCTTACCGTGACCGTGCCGGCTGGTGCGGTCAACGGAGAGAGAGCCCAAGCGCTGAAGAGGCTCTCTGGACGCCTCAAGCTTCCGGGGTTCCGGAAGGGCAAGGTGCCCAAGGGCGTGGTCGAGAAACGCTTCGGCCCTGCAGTGGAACAGGAGGTCCTGGACCGCGTCATCCGGGCGGCCTATCAGGAGGCCATCTCCCGACAGGAACTGACGCCGATCAGCGAAGGCGAGATCGAGGACCTGACGTATGAGCCCGGCCAAGACCTGGCGTTCTCGATTTCCTTTGACGTTCGTCCCGAAGTCGAACTAGGGCGGACCGGAGGGTTCGTCGTCGAGAAGCCCCGCGCCGAAGTCAGCGAGGAGGAGTTCGATGCGGTCATCGCGCGACTCCGCCAGCAGCAGGGCGCGTGGGTCCCCGCCGAGGGACATCCGGAGAACGGGGACCTGGTGCACGTCACCGTGACCAACCTCGGAGACGAGCAACCGGAGGGGCGACCCTACGAGTTCGTGCTCGGAGCTGGGGATGCCATCGCCGAGGTCGAGGACGCGATCCGCACGCTGAACCCCGGCGACGAGGGCGAGTTCTCCATCAAGCTTCCAGAGGGAAGTCCAGCGGAGGATCAGGCCACCGGGGAAGAACGCCTGAGCATCAAGGTGGACAGCCGCAAGGTGTTGGAGCTTCCCGAGCTGAACGATGAGTTCGCTCAGAGCCTCGGAGACTTCGAAGACCTCGAGACGCTGCTGGCTCGGGTCCGGGAGGACCTCGAGAAGGAAGCGGAACAGCGCTCAGAGAACCAGCTCCGCGGTAACCTCCTGAACCAGCTCGTCGAGGCCAACGGGTTCGAGGTGCCGGGTTCGATGGTGGAACGGTATCTGGACAGCAGCCTGGGGGCACCGGAGGACGCCGATCCGGAGCGCCTGGCTGAGGTCAAGGCCCAACTCCGCCCTGAGGCGGAACGGTCCGTCAAGCGGATCCTCGCGTTGGAGCGTCTGGCAGAGGTCGAGGGGCTCACTGCGACCGAGGAAGAAATCGACACTCGCGTCGAAGAAATCGCCGAAAACAGTGGCACAAGCCCTGCTGAAGTCTACGGGAAGCTCCAAAAGGCGGGCCGAATCGAGCAGCTCGAGCGGGAAATCACCGAACAGAAAGTTTTCGAGTTCCTAAAAGGACAGTCCGAGATCGTCGATCCGGCGGAATAGAACGCATGGCTATCTACCCTCCCTACGTCATCGAGCGCACCAGCCGCGGCGAGCGCAGCTACGACATCTTCAGTCGCCTGTTGATGGACCGCATCGTGTTCCTCGGATCGGGGATCGACGACAACGTCGCCAACATCATCATCGCTCAGCTGCTGTTTCTGGACGCGGACGACCCTGAGCGCGACATCTACCTGTACATCAACTCCCCCGGCGGCAGTGTATACGCGGGGCTGGCGATCTACGACACGATGCAGCACCTGAGAGCCCCCGTCGCCACCTATTGCGTGGGCATGGCTGCGTCCATGGGCGCGTTTCTGGTCGCGGGAGGGGCCGAGGGCAAACGAGCGGCGCTCCCCAACGCCCGCATCATGATCCACCAGCCGTCCTCTGGTTACCAGGGAACGGCCGCGGACATCGAAATCGCAGCCCGCGAGATTCTCGGCGCTCGAGAACGCTTGAACAAGATCCTTGCGCAGCACACGGGACAGAGCGTCGAACAGATCGCCAACGACGTTGACCGAGACCGCTTTATGAGCCCGGAAGAAGCCAAGGACTACGGGTTGATCGACCGAGTTCTGGTGGCCCGCGACAACGGCACGGGCAAGCCGGTCAGCAGCATCATGGACGACATTCCGACGGCGGACGATTCGTGATTCGAGAGGACCGATGAGCACCGACTCCCATCTGCGCTGCAGCTTTTGCGGTAAGTCCAAGGAGAGCGTCAAGAAGTTCATCTCCGGACCCAACGTGTACATCTGCAACGAGTGCATCTCGCTCTGTAACGAGATCCTCGCAGAAGAGGAAGAACGCGAAGCTCAAGAATCGGTGGTGTCGAGTCCAACACCTTCGGAGATCAAGAAGGTGTTGGACGAGTATGTGATCGGTCAGACATCGGCGAAGCGCGCGCTCGCGGTAGCCGTCTACAATCACTACAAGCGGATCAACCATCAGGGCGTGCTGGACGACGTCGAGATCGACAAGGCCAACATCCTCTTGATCGGTCCCACCGGCGTGGGCAAAACGCTATTGGCGCAGACGCTTGCCCGTATGCTGCAAGTACCCTTTACCATTGCGGACGCAACCACGCTTACGGAGGCCGGCTACGTCGGTGAGGACGTAGAGAACATCCTCGTGCGGTTGCTCCAGGCTGCCGACTTCAACGTGCAGGACTGCGAGCGCGGGATCGTCTACATCGACGAGATCGACAAGATCGCTCGCAAGTCCGAGAATCCGTCGATTACACGAGACGTGTCGGGCGAGGGCGTTCAACAGGCCCTGTTGAAGATTCTCGAGGGGACCGTAGCCAGCGTTCCCCCCCAGGGTGGACGCAAGCACCCGCAACAGGAATACATCCAGGTCGACACCAAGAACATTCTCTTCATCTGTGGGGGCGCGTTCGATGGTCTAGAGGAGATCGTCGAGCAGCGGATCGGACGCCGCCGTGTCGGCTACGCGGACAAGGGCCAAGGCCCGCTGCCGGCTTCCGAAAAGGCGGAGCTGGTCGCCCAGGTGGAGCCCGAGGATCTCACGCGCTACGGTCTGATCCCGGAGCTTGTGGGTCGGCTACCGGTGGCCGTCCATCTGGACCCGTTGTCCGAGGACTCCCTCGTGCGGATCCTGCAGGAGCCCAAGAACGCGTTGACGAAGCAATACACCAAGATGCTCGAGCTGGAGGGCATCGGCCTCACGTTCGACCCCGCTGCTCTGCGCGCCATTGCACAACGTGCGCTCGATCGGGGGACCGGAGCTCGAGGCCTCAGATCCGTGATCGAAACGCTCATGCGCGACCTGATGTTCGACATCCCCTCACGGGACGATGTGCGGGAAATCGTGATCACGCCTGAAAGTGTCGAAGGCAACGTGCCTCCCCTCCTCGTCCTCCACACGGGGAAGCAGAAGCGAGAAGCGTAACCGAGAGGCCCGCACCATGCCCCTTCTCGAGCGTGTGGACGACCGCTTCGACGTGCCGGTCGAACTGCCGGTGGTGGCACTCCGCGATCTGGTGTTCTTCCCGTACATGGTGCTGCCGCTCCTGATCGGGAGACCCGACTCGGTCGCCGCGCTCGAGGAGGCGGAGCGCGCACAGGGTTACCTGTTGTTGCTCACGCAGCGAGATGCACGGTCAGATACACCCGCCGAGGAGGACGTCTGGCGTCGGGGAACCGTGGCGCGCGCACTGCAGGTGGCCCGGCTGCCCGACGGCACCGCAAGGGTGGTCCTAGAGGGACTGGGTCGCGCCGAGGCAACGCTGTTGACGAGAGGCCCTCGCGGCTTTCGGGCGCGCATCCAGTTGCTTGAACCCTCGAAGCAGGACGGTCCGGCGGGTGAGCTAACGGAGCTGTGCGGGCAGGTCCGGGAGCAGTTCCATCAGTACGTCTCCGAGCAGCCGCGCCTTCCCAACGAGCTGCTCGACACCATCGATGAGGTAGAGGACCACGCTCGGCTCGGCAGCCTGATTGCAGGCCACCTGTTGCTGACTCCCCTGGAGAAGCAGCCGCTCCTTGCCGCAGTGGGCCTGGAGGACCAGTTCAATCGTCTCCACGAGTTGCTGACCCGGGAGCTGGAGATCATGCGGATCGAGGCCGGTCTGGGAGTGCCGTCGCCTGACCAACTTTCGGCCCTCCCGCGGCAACTGGACGAAGCCGACGACGAACGAACCGAGTTGGAAGAGCGGATCGCCACCGCCGACCTGCCCCCCCAAGCCCTCGAGCGCGCCCAGCGTGAGCTGAAGCGGCTCTCGCGGCTCCAGGCGACGGCGCCGGAAGCCTCGGTCATCCGGACCTACCTCGACTGGATCGTGGACCTGCCCTGGAGCCACGTCACGGAGGACCGGCTGGACGTTCGCCGGGCCGCCGAGATCCTGGACGCCGCCCACTACGGACTCGACGAGGTCAAGGAGCGGATCCTCGATCACATCGCGGTGCTGTCGCTCGTGGGCGAGCTGAACGGACCCATTCTCTGTCTGGTGGGCCCTCCGGGCGTCGGAAAGACCTCGCTGGGCCGCAGCATCGCAACCTCGATCGGTCGTGAGTTCGTTCGGGTCAGTTTGGGAGGGGTGCGCGATGAAGCCGAGATCCGTGGCCATCGACGGACCTACGTGGGCGCGCTTCCGGGTCGAATCCTCCAGGGCATGCGCAAGGGCGGGTCCCGCAATCCAGTGTTCCTGCTCGATGAGGTAGACAAGCTGGCCAAGGACTTTCACGGTGATCCGGGTTCGGCGCTGCTCGAGGTCCTGGACCCGGAGCAGAACCGCACGTTCACCGATCACTATTTGGAGCTGGACTACGACCTGTCGGCGGTGCTTTTCGTGGCCACCGCGAACAGCCTGCAGGATATCCCGCACGCCCTCCGAGACCGGATGGAGTTGATTCGGATTCCCGGGTACCTGGACACAGAGAAGCGGGCCATCGCTCGCGCCTTCCTATGGCCCCGGCAAGCCGAGCGACACGGACTGGCACCCACGGCCCTCGACCTTCAGGAAGACACGCTGGATGTGATCCTCGACCAGTATACCCGCGAGGCCGGCGTGCGAGAATTGGATCAACGCATGTCCAAGCTGGCGCGTAAGCTAGCCAGGAAGGTGGCCACCGGTCAGCACACCGAGGAAGGGCTCCAGGTGGCACCCTCCGATCTCCGAGCGCTACTTGGACCGCCTCCCTACTCCAGGACGGCTAGGGAGGACGGACTGGATCGGGTCGGCGTCGCCAACGGTCTTGCCTGGACGGCGGTGGGCGGCGAGGTGCTCGATGTGGAGGTGGCAGTGGTGCCGGGCACCGGACAAATCCAGATGACCGGCACTTTGGGCGAGGTCATGAAGGAGTCGGCGGTCGCCGCGATGACCTATGCCCGGGCTCGGGGTCCCCAACTCGGCCTGGATCAGCAATTCTACCAAAAGGTGGACATCCACATCCACCTGCCTGAGGGCGCCACGCCCAAGGATGGACCTTCGGCTGGCATCACGATGGCCGTGGCCCTCATTTCGGCCCTGACAGGCACTCCCACACGGGCCGAGGTCGCGATGACGGGGGAAATCACCTTGCGAGGGCGCGTGCTCGCAGTGGGCGGCATCAAGGAGAAGGCGGTGGCCGCAGTGCGCGGCGGCATCACGACCGTCATTCTGCCCCGGGAGAGCTTGGGCGATGTAGACACGCTCCCTTCTGAGGTGCGCGACCGGGTACGCTTCGTCCCCGTCAACACCATGGACGAGGTGATCGAGGCAGCTCTGTTGCACCGTCCCCTCCGGAGCACGACGGGTGGATTCGCGGGTGGAGCCGACCTGAGTCCGCAGACCTCCCAATGAAGATCCGTTCGGCCGAGTTCGTCACCTCGATCGTGGATGCGCGCACGCCACCGCCCGACACGCTTCCTCAGATCGCATTTGTAGGACGGTCGAACGTTGGGAAGTCGTCGTTGATCAACACGTTGCTGCGACGCACTCGTAAGGGAATCGCCAAGGTGTCCGCCACACCTGGCAAAACCCAGATGCTGAACTACTTTCGTGTCAACGACGCGTTCTTCCTGGTGGATCTGCCCGGATACGGCTTCGCCAAGGTGCCGAAGACCACCCGAGAACAGTGGACGCTGTTGATCGAGTCGTACCTATCGGGCCCCTACGCACCCACTGGGATCGTGCAGCTCATCGACATTCGGCACCCTCCAACCCCTGACGATCGGCGAATGATCGAACGACTGGGGGCGTTGGGACTCCCCACCCTGGTGGTGCTCACCAAGGAAGACAAGCTTGGGCGGGAACGGGTCCAACGATCGATTGTCGACACTGCGACGGCGCTGAAGCTCGACCCCGATCAGATCCTCACATTCTCATCGAAGACCGGTGCCGGCCGTGACACGCTCCTCGCATCACTGGAAGCGTTGTTGGAGTTGGAGGAGGTAGGCGCGTGAAGGTTCGATGGGTGGTTTTGGTAGCTTTGGGCGTTGGTTGCGCCGGTGCCGGTCCTCCGGTTTCCAACGGCTCGATGTTCCCGGAGGAAGGGCAGCAAGCCCCGCTGCCCCCCGGGCTCGGCAGCCTACGTCAGGACGAAATCACGCTCGACGTTCAGTACGGTTCACTTCGCATCAAGGTCACCCCGCTCGAAGAGTCCGTGATCCGGTTGACCGCACCCGACACCTATCAGCGCCTCACGGCATTGGCCCAGTCGCGCGCGGACGAGCTCGAGCGCGCCGGGATGTCGGGTGGTGGCGTCCTCTTCTTGGTGTCCGTGTTCTCCTACGATCCTGATGTGGAGTTCGAACCCGAGGACCTGAACATCCTGAGCTTTGGACTCCGTTTCCGGCCGCGTGCCATCGTTCCGATCACACCCGGATGGACACTCCAACGTCTGCGGCAACAGGAAACGCAGATGGCCCTCTATGCCTTCGAAGACCGGTTCGATCTGGAGAGCAGTCTCGACGTCGAGTATCGCGACGCGGTGCAGACCGAGTGGGAACGCATCCTGGTGAGGTTGGAGACCGAACGTGCGCGAGTGCGGGCGCGCGCCGCCCGACAGCCCTCGACGCGGTAGCCAGGTAGCCATTCAGGGGCCGGAGGCCGCGTCCTCTTCGTACCGCTGGAGCTTCCTGTATAGGGTGCGTTCGCCGATGCCCAGTGCGCGGGCCGCTTTCCGTCGGTTGCCGGCGTACTCGGAGAGCGCGGCCAAGATGGCCCTCCGCTCCACTTCGTCCATCGTGAGACCGGGCCGATACACCACCACGTCGTCAGGGGGGGCCGCAGGCGCCGCCGTCGGTAACTCAGCGGGCGCTGGCACCGGCGGCAGTGCGCGCGGCGCCGCGGCCTCCTCCCGGTAGGTCTCAAACTGGCTGCGTAGATCGTCGACGTCCATCCTGAGCTCGACCATGGTGCGGAAGATGAACTCGAGTTCGGGTGGAGGGCGGTTGACCGTCGGTTGGGTCTCGACGCGCGGCGCCGGGACCGGACGCAGGAGGAGTTCCGACTCGACCCGACGAGAGCGGATCCCGTCCGGCAGGTCCTCAGGACGGATCTCTCGACCGTGGGCGAGCACCACCATGCTCTCCACCAGGTTCCGCAGCTCGCGAATGTTGCCGGGCCAACGGTAGGCCTCCAGAAGCGCCATCGCCTCGGGCGAAATCCCCACGAAGGACAGGTCGTGGCGATCGCTGATCTCCCTGACGAAGGCCCGCACCAGCAGTGGGATGTCCGCCTTCCGCTCGCGCAGTGGGGGCAACTCGATACTCAGCACGTTCAGTCGATAGTACAGATCCTTTCGAAACTCACCCAGCCGGACCAGGTGACCGAGGTCCTGGTTGGTGGCGGCCACCACACGCACGTCCACGCGGATGGGCTTTTCCCCACCCACCCGTATGAACTCCCGCTCCTCGAGCACCCGTAGCAGCTTGGTTTGGGTCGAGAGCGGCATCTCTCCGATCTCGTCCAAGAAGATGGTGCCCCCGTCGGCCAGCTCGAAGAAGCCCCGCCGCGAGTCGATGGCTCCGGTGAACGCCCCCTTCTCATGCCCGAACAGCTCGCTCTCCATGAGCGTCTCGGTAAGGGCCGCCACGTTGACGGCGATGAAGCGCTGATGTCGACGTGGCGAAAGCCCGTGGAGCCCCCGGGCCGCGAGTTCTTTCCCGGTCCCCGACTCACCGGTCACGAGGACCGTCGAGTCCACGGGCGCGATTCTGACCATGCGCTCGAGCGCCTGCTGGATCGGTGCGCTCTCGCCCACCATGCCGGTGATCTCCTGGAGCCGTCGTCGGCCGATGGTGGCGCGTGCCACCACGAAGACATCGTCCATGGAGAGGGGGGCAACGAACACCTCGTCCGCTTCCAGTCGCTCCGCCTCCCCGTGCACCCACGCGTGTTCGTCCTGGCCCGTCGCCCCGGTTGCCCCCTGCGCCAACACGAACACCGGGATCAGCAACTGGTGCTTGGCCTGGTTTGCCAGGCGCGCCCCTTCGGCACCGGCCGCGGTCAGCACCAGGAGAGCCGCATTCTCGACGTGTCCGATATCCTCGTCGGGTGTGACGAACTCCACCCGGTAGCCGCCTCCCTTGAGTACGGTGCGGAGCTCGCCTGCAATGGGCAGGTCCTGGGTAGAAACCAGGATGGTGTCGTTCATGGCTGACCGCCCTCCTCGCTCATGGCTCCGTCCGACCGCTCGCTGGGCGGTTGCTCCGGATGCGCGGTGTCGCCGCCCAACAGTCGCACCACATGCGGCACCAAACCCTCAATCGACGCGAGTCCGTCCGCGACGCCGCCGGGGCTGCCCGGCAGATTCACGATCAGGCAAGCACCGCGGCTCCCCGTGATCCCGCGGGAAAGGCAGGAGAAGTCCGTGCTCCGCTCCCCGTCACGTCGCATACGCTCCGAGATCCCCGGGGCGGTGCGCTCGAGCACCGCAGCCGTGGCCTCGGGTGTGACGTCTCTGGGCCCGAAGCCCGTCCCTCCGGTCGTCAACAGTAGATCCACCGCGTGCTCGTCGCACCACTCGACCAACAACGGCACGATTGCGGACGTTTCGTCCGGCACGAGGGCCTGGCGCGTCACCTCGAACCCGTTGGCCACACACCAGGCCTCGATCCGCTGTCCACTGAGATCGGGACGGGTCCTGTGAAAACAGCCATCGCTGACCGTGAGTACCCCTACCCTCAACGCGCTCACCGTTGAATGGAGCCGTCCGTGTAGAAGGGTGGGCGTTCCACTTGGGCGCGAAAGTCCTTCCCGCGAATCCGCACGCCCAACTCGGTCCCTGCCTTGGCCAGCGCCCTGGGCACGTAGCCCAGACCGATGCCGCAACCCAGTGTGGGACTGAGCGTACCGCTTGTCAGCGCACCCACCACCTCGCCATCCGCCACCAGCGGGTATCCTGCCCGTGGAAATGCCTTCTCGGTGAGCCGCACTCCCACGAGCCGGTCCACGGCACCCTCTTCTTTGATCGCGGCGATCGCATCGCGCCCCACGAACGGGCCCTTGTCCATCTTGGTGACCCACGAGAGGCCCGCTGAGATGGGATCGCGGTCCTCATCCAGATCGTTGCCGTAGAGTGCGTATCCGACTTCCAGGCGGAGGCTGTCGCGGGAACCCAGTCCCGCGGGGGTGGCACCCGCTTCGATCACGGTGCGCCACACACCCGATGCGTCGGTGTCTGACACATAGAGCTCGAATCCGTCCTCGCCCGTATAGCCGGTCCGGCTGATGGTGGCCGGGACACCGACCGCACTGCCCGGCTGGAACCGGTAGTACTGAATGTCCGCCAGCGACACGTCGACGAGCGGTTGAAGCAGCTCAGGAGCTCCCGGGCCCTGGACGGCCAGTAGCGAGATGGCGTCAGAGCGATCCTCCAAACTGACGTCGAAGGCCTCGGACTGACGGTGGGTCCAGGCCCAATCCTCACTCCTGCGCGCGCCGTTCACGACCAGCATGTAGTGATCCGCGAACCGGTACACGAGCAGGTCATCGATGATGCCCCCGTCGGGACGACACATGGCGGAGTACAGTGCTTGGCCGACCTGCAGCCGGGCCGCGTCGTTGACCTGTAAATGCTGCACGAACCGTAGGGCATCCGGACCGCGCACGATGAACTCACCCATGTGGGAGACGTCGAATATCCCCACACCCGTGCGCACGGCGTGATGCTCGGCCGTAATCCCGGTCGGGTACTGGACCGGAAGCTCATAGCCGGCGAAGGGAACCATCTTCCCCCCCAACGCGACGTGATCGTCGTAGAGCGGTGTTTTCAACAGCCTCGACACGCTTCGCCTCTCCGTGGTTGGGTCTACAGAATGTACCGCCGCAAGTCCTCATCTTCGACGATGCTCGCCAGGCGCGTTCTCACGAACTCCGCATCGATGCGCACCTCGGTCTGACCTGACTCCGGTAGCTCGAAGAGGACGTCTTCGAGCAGTGTCGTCAACACGGTCTGAAGCCGACGAGCCCCAATGTTCTCCATGCGCTCGTTCAGCTCGATCGCCACCCTCGCGATCTCTTCAACTCCCTCGGGAGTGAACTCCAACTGGGCGCCCTCGGTCTGCAAGAGGGCCTTGTACTGGGTGATCAACGCGTTTTGGGGCTCGGTGAGTATGCGGACGAATTCCCCCTTTCCGAGGCTCTTCAGTTCCACCCGAATGGGGAACCGTCCCTGCAGCTCCGGGATGAGATCGCTGGGTTTGGACACATGGAATGCCCCCGCCGCCACGAAAAGCACGTGGTCGGTCCGGACCATACCGTACTTGGTCTGCACGGTAGAGCCTTCCACGATGGGCAGGAGGTCCCGCTGTACGCCGCCCCGGCTCACGTCCGGCCCTTGTCCTCCCCGGTCGCCCGCCACCTTGTCGATCTCGTCCAAGAACACGATGCCCGACTCCTCGACGCGGAACAGTGCCTCATTCACGACATCGTCCATATCGACCAGCTTGTCGAACTCTTCCTGCACGAGGAGGCGCCGTGCCTCACTCACGCTCACCGAACGAAGTTTCTTCCGCTTGGGCAACATGTCCTGGAGCATCTCGGTGAAGTTGAAATCCATTCCCTCCATGCCACCCATGGGGATCATCATGCCGTCGAGCGCGGGAGTCTGCTGCACCTCGACCTCCACCTCGCGGTCCTCGAGGTGTCCGTCCTTGAGGAGGGTTCGGAGCTTCTCGCGAGTCCGCGACCAGCGATCCCCCCCGTCCGTGTCGCGACCCACGCCGTGGGGCCCGGCCACGAAGACCGGCACGCCCGGTTCGCCGTTGGTCGATTCGCCCTCCGGATGGGGAAGGAGCAGGTCCAGCAACTTCTCCTCGACCCTCCCCTCGGCCTCCTCCTGGACGTCTCCTTCCCGTTCGCCCCGTACCATGTTGACCGCGATGTCCACCAGATCTCTGACGATCGACTCCACGTCCCGACCCACGTATCCCACCTCGGTGAACTTCGAGGCTTCAACCTTGACAAAGGGCGCACCTGCCAGGCGCGCCAATCTACGCGCAATCTCGGTCTTCCCCACGCCGGTCGGACCGATGAGGATGAGGTTATTCGGCGCGATCTCTTCCCGCAGTCCCTCCGGGACGCGCTGACGGCGCCACCGGTTTCTCAGGGCAATGGCCACGGCCTTCTTGGCATCCCCTTGGCCCACGATGTACTTGTCCAACTCCGCCACGACCTGTCGCGGTGTCAGCTCGTCGGCCAGCTCCGCCGGTGGCGTCGGCTCCGATGTCACTGCGATGGGGCCTCGCACCTGGGTGGGAAGCCCGCTCCCGATGTCTTCGCTCACTCCAACTCCAGGACGTTGATCTCGTGGTTCGTATAGATGCAAATGTCGGCGGCGATCTCGAGCGCCTTACGCGCGACTTCTCCCACGGGTAATTCCGTGTGGGCGGTCAGGGCGCGTGCTGCGGCAAGCGCGTAGGGCCCGCCCGATCCGATCGCCACGATGTCATCGTCCGGGGAAATGACGTTCCCGTCCCCGCCGACAAGGAACAGCTCCGACCCACTGGCCACGACCAGCAGTGCATCGAGTCGGCGAAGGAACCGGTCGGTACGCCAGTCCTTGGCCAATTCTACGCAGGCCTTGGTCAGGTTGGCCGGAAAACGATCGAGCTTCTCCTCCAGCTTCTCGAAGAGGGTGAAGGCGTCCGCCACTCCGCCGGCGAACCCGGCCAGAATGCGGCCGTCCTTCAGGGCCCGAACCTTTCGGGCGGCTCCTTTGACTACGGTGTCACCCATGGTTACCTGGCCATCGCCGCCCATGGCCGTCCGGCCGTCCTTCCGCACTGCTACGACCGTGGTGGCTCTCAGTCCCTTCATGCACACTCCAGCCTCATCGCCCCTTCGGCGAGAGCCCCAAGCCCCCGCCGAAGACCCTGCTACCCCTCAGTCCAACGACGTGTCCCGCGTCCTGGGCCCCTCAGGCTCGCGGATGGGCATCCTTGTACACCCGCCGCAGCCTCTCCTTCGACGTATGCGTATAAATCCTTGTCGTAGAGAGAGATACATGCCCAAGTAGCTCCTTGACTGCAAGCAGGTCTGCGCCGGCGTCCAGAAGGTGGGTGGCGAAACTGTGCCTCAGGGAGTGGACGCTCAAGTCCCCGGCGACCGCAGCCTGGTCGAGCGCTCGGCGGACCAGCCTCTGAATCGATCTCCGAGAGAGCCTCTTCCCGGAGCGAGAGAGCAGCAAAGCACCGGTGTCGGCACCACCGGCCTGTACGACCTTCTCCCGCCGGGGCTGGTAGCGTACCAGTGCGGTCCTGGCGGACTTTGTCATGGGGACAATACGCTCCTTCCTGCCCTTGCCTCGCGCCAGCAACTGGCCCGCACGCCCGTCGATGTCCTCGAGGTTGAGTCCGTGTAACTCGGCCAGCCGCAATCCGCTGCCGTACAGTAGCTCGAGCACCAGCAGGTCGCGCGTGCCGACGAAGGTGTTTTCGGCCGCACCGGTCGATAGCAGGCCGAAGACCGTGTCCATCTCCTTCGCGGAGAGGTGGCCGGGGAGACGCTTCTCTGCCTTGGGTGCCTTGAGTAGCCGAGCCGGATTCTGAGGGATTCGCTCTTCGAGGAACAGAAACTGGAAGAACCCGCGTACTCCAGACAGCTTACGCCCGATGGTCCGCCGGGAGAGGCCGCGCCGTGCACAGGCCCCCAGGAAACCACGCAACGTCAGTCGGTCCACGTCGTCCCAACGCCACCCCTCCTCGGGATGCATACGATGGAGATGTCCTACCAAATCCCGGAGATCCCGCCGATATGCGTCTATTGTGTGGATCGAGAGATTTCGCTCATCACGCAGATGCGCGAGATACTCTGCAACCCAGGGATCCTCCGACCGCGGGTTCGGGCACTCAATCGATTCCGACATGGGCGCGTGCGGGAAGGGGGATCTCTTCCTGCGCCATCCAGGATCGGAACGCCTCCTGAGCCCGAGTCGCGAGTGCCAGCCGCTTTTCGGTCTTCTTTCGTGGAGGATTGGGAAGTGGATCGACCAAGCCCCAATTGGAGTTCATGGGTTGGAAGCGGTCGGGATCAGCGCTCTGAAGGTATCGGTAGAGCCCTCCCAGCATGGTGGTGGGAGGGGGCAGCACCGGTGCGCGACCTCGCAAGACCCGGTCGAGGTTGATCCCGGCCAGGATCCCCGAGGACGCGGACTCGGTATATCCCTCGACGCCGGTCAGCTGACCGGCAAACAGTAGATCAGCTCGATCTCGGAGCCCGCCGTAAGGGGTGAGAAAGGCCGGAGAGTTCAAGTAGCTGTTTCTGTGGATCGAGCCCCAACGAAGGAAGTCCGCCTCAGCCAGCCCGGGGATGGCGCGGAACACCGCCGCCTGCGAGCCCCGCTTCAGGCGGGTCTGAAAACCCACCATGTTGAGCATCTGTCCATGCAGGTCCTCCTTGCGGAGCTGGACCACGGCCCATGGACGGTTTCCGGTGCGTGGGTCCGTGAGGCCGATCGGTTTCATCGGCCCGAAACGGAGCGTCTCGCGGCCCCGTTCTGCCATGACCTCGATGGGTAGGCAGCCCTCGAAGTAGGGCACGTTGTCCCAGTCATGACCTTCGTGGACATCGGCCGCCAACAGTGCATCGATGAAGGACTCGTACTCATTCTTGGACATCGGACAGTTGAGGTAGTCGGACGACTCCTCGAAGCGGCCCTGTGCGAACACCACCGACTCATCGATGGAGTCTCTGTGGACGATCGGGGCGATGGCGTCGAAGAACGCCAAGCCCGGACCTCCCAAGGCCTCGAGAATCGCCTGGGCCAGAGGCTCCGACGTCAGTGGTCCAGTCGCGATGACCGTCGGTCCGTCGGGGAGAGCCGTGCACTCGGCTCGCACGACCTCGATACTCGGGTATGCGGCGACGGCACCGGTCATCTCATCCGCGAAGACATGGCGGTCCACTGCCAGAGCCGAGCCTGCGGGAACCCGAGCGTTGTCGGCCGAGTCCAGCAGGACCGACCCCAGTGCACGCATCTCCCACTTCAACTGCCCGTGCGCGTTCTTCGGGTCTTCCGTCTTGAACGAGTTGGTGCATACCAGCTCGCCCAACGCGTCGGTTTGGTGGGCCTCGGTCGTTACCACGGGCCGCATCTCGATGAGACGCACCTGGCGCCCGCGCAGCGCCAACTGGATCGCAGCTTCGCAGCCAGCCAGTCCACCCCCCACGACCGTGACCGAGTCGTTCATGGGTCTAGCCCTTCTTCTTGGCGGTCTTCTTCTTGGTCTTCTTTTTCGCAGCCTTCCTTTTGGTCGCCTTCTTCTTGGTGCTCTTCTTCTTGGCGGTCTTCTTCTTGGTCTTCTTACGCGCAGGCTTCGCCTTCTTGCGGGCCGCTGCCTGTACCAACAGCTTCACCGCCTCGGGCATCGTGAGGGTCATAGGGTCGCGTCCGCGCGGGAGCGAGCCATTCAGCGACCCATCGGATACGTATGGACCATAGCGGCCCTCGATGACCTCCAAGGGCTTCCCCGTTTCCGGGTGGTCGCCCAAGGCTCGGAGTACGGTCTTCCCCCGCTTGGGCTTGGAGTTGATCAGCTCGATCGCTTCCGCCAAACCCACCTCGAACACCTTGTCAAACGAAGGAAGGTTGCGATACACCCGCTCCCGCGACACGTAGGGCCCGTAGCGTCCCAAGCCAGCAAACACCTCGGCGCCCGTTGCAGGGTCCACACCGAGTCGCCGAGGCAAGGACAGCAGCTGACGAGCGAACTCCAACGTCACGTCTCCGACACCGGTCCCCTTGGGGAGGCTCGAGCGCTTGGGCTTTTCGGGTTGGTCGTCCGGTCCAAGCTGCACATAGGGACCGTAGGGGCCCACCTTGAGGTAGATCGGTAGGCCCGTAACGTCGTCGTCTCCAATCGGTGCTTCTGATTTGGCCTTCTGTTCCAGATACTCGTGCGCCTTTTCGGCGGTGAGCTCGTCGATCAACACGTCGGCCGGAAGCGTCGCGCGCGCTTCGCTGTCCCCCCTTTGAACGAAGACGCTCGAGCGCCCGATGCGCACATGGAGCGGCTCTCCCGTCTCCGGATCGGTTCCCACGGGAATCTGAGGGTACTCGATCTTGGGCAGCTCCTCCTCGATCGACTTCACCAAGCCGGGGTCCTCGTCGCTCCCCCGGTAGAACGCTGCCAGGAAGTCCCGTGACTCGAGCTCGCCGGAGGCGATGTCGTCCAGGATGTTCTCCATCCGGGCTGTGAAGGCGAGATCGACGTAGGGCGCGAAGTGCTCGCGGAGCAATCGGGTGACGGCCATCCCCACGTACGTCGGCACCAGTTGGCTGCCCTTCTTGGTGACGTACTGGCGATCCTGGATGGTGGAAAGCGTGGGCGAGTAGGTCGATGGCCGCCCGATGCCCTCCTCCTCCAGTTTTCGAACCAGGGTGGCCTCAGTGTACCTAGGCGGCGGCCGGGTCTCGTGACCATCGGCCTCCAAGTCGTCGAGCTCTACTCCAGGGACGCTCTCCGTACCCGGACCTCCGCCCACACGCTGTCCTTCCTCCAGGGCGGGAAGGAGCTGATCCTCGCGTTCCGTAGAGAGGACCCGCAGGAAGCCAGGGAACTGCAACACCGAGCCATTCGCACGAAAGCGATGCACCTCCGCGCTCCTGGCGGCGAAGTCGATCGTCGTCCGATCAATGCGCGCATCGGTCATTTGCGACGCCACCGTGCGACGCCAGATCAGGTCGTAGAGCGCCCACTGCTCCTTGCTCAACACGTTGGATAGGGAATCCGGCGTGCGCGACAACATGCTGGGCCGAATCGCCTCGTGCGCTTCCTGGGCCTGCTTGGCACGTGTCTGATAGGAGCGGGGGCCATCGTGATAGTCGGGGCCGAACTGCTCCACAATGAGGGTGGCCGCGTCCTGGAGGGCCTCGTTACTCAAGCTCACCGAGTCGGTACGCATATAGGTGATTAGACCCTCGCGTTCACCACCTCCGAGATCGATCCCCTCGTAGAGGCTCTGTGCGACCCGCATGACCTGTTTGGCCGTCATGCGGAGGCGGGAACCTCCCACCTGTTGGAGCGTCGACGTCGTGAATGGCGCTTGAGGGCGCTGCTTGGTTTCCTTGCGCTCAACCTTGGCGACCTGCCACGGGAGCGCTGAGCGGGCGGCCTCGACGGCCACCACCGCCCCCGCCTGATCCAGCACCAGCACGGACTTCGACGTCAGGGCACCCGTGATGGAGTCGAAGTCCCGAGAGGTGGCGAGCTTGCGGTCACCAATCCCGGTGAGGCGGGCTGTGAATGGGGTCTCTCCCCCAAACCGGGCCACGACGTCCCAGTAGGCGGTGCTCTGAAAGCGCTGGCGCTCCTCTTCGCGTTCCACCACGATACGCAACGCCGCGCTCTGCACGCGTCCAGCCGACAACTTGGTGCGAACCTTCTTCCAGAGGACCGGCGAAAGCTCGTACCCGAAGAGTCGATCCAGAATCCGTCGGGCTTCCTGAGCGCGCACCAAACGCTGATCGACGTCGCGGGGGTTTTCCAGCGCCCTCTGCACCGCGGAGCGGGTAATCTCGTTGAACGTGATTCTCCGCACGGGCACGTCGGTGCCGAGCACCTCCAAGAGGTGCCACGAGATCGACTCGCCCTCGCGATCTTCATCTGTGGCCAACAACAACTCGTCGGCCTTCTTGATGAGAGCCTTCAGCTCCTTGATGCGAGCTTGGTTCTCCTTGGGGACGATATAGATGGGCTCGAAGTCCCCCTCTGTGTCCACCGCGAGCCGGGCCCAGGATTTCTTCCGGTATTTGGAGGGAATCTCGCTGGCGGAGCTGGGCAGGTCACGGATATGACCGTAGCTCGCCGCAACCCGATAGTCGCCACCCAAGAACTTCTCGATGGTCTTCGCCTTGGCCGGCGACTCCACGATTACCAACTTCACAGCAACTCCTTCAATAGCGCTTCGAGACAACCCGCCACGTCGGCCGGCTGCTTGTCGTCCGTATCGACCACGAGGTCGGCCCGCCGATAGTACGGGGACCGACCGTGGAGCATCTCACTCAAACGCGTCTTCAGCGCGTCCCCATCCTCGTCACGCAGTAGCGGACGCGCCTGCAGGTCCTCGTTGGACCGCAGCCGACCTTGCAACACCTCTGGGGCTGCGCGCAACCAGACGGTCCGGACTCCCTGGGGGAGCCCCGCCCATGCGACCTCGTTGGCGGCCCATCCTCCTCCCGCTGCCACGACGGTCCGTGTCCGCGTGACCAGTTCGGCCATGACCTCCCTTTCCAACTCGCGGAAGTGGCGCTCACCGTCCTCGGCGAAAATTCGGGTGACCGCCTTACCGGCTCGCTCCTCGACCAAGCGATCCGAGTCCTCGAAGCGCCAGCCCATCCGGGCCGCAAGGAGGGGGCCCACCGTGCTCTTACCGCTGCCCATCATCCCCAGGAGGACGACGGGCGCTTGGCCCTTCACGCCCCGTCGGCCGTGCGCGTTGCGGCGGCCTTGGGAATCTGTGTTTCGATGGCGCAGAGGTAGCCCTCCAGGTTCCGAATCACCTCGTCCATCGAGTCTCCCCCAAACTTCTCCAGCACGGCGTCGGCGAGCACCATGGCCACCATGGCTTCCCCAACCACGGCCGCCGCGGGTACCGCACAGACGTCACTGCGTTCCACTGCCGCGTCCCGCACGGTGCCGTCCCTCAGGTCCACGCTGGGCAGCCGCTTGCGGAGCGTCGCGATGGGTTTCATGGCTGCCCGCACCAGAAGCGGCTCACCGTTGGTCATGCCCCCCTCGAGCCCGCCTGCCCGATTCGACGCCCTGGCCAGACCACCGCTGCGCTGCCGATCGTCGGCCGGACCGATGGCATCGTGCACCTGCGAGCCCGGGAGACGGGCGTTTCGGAAGCCGCTGCCGAGCTCCACTCCCTTGATGGCCTGAATCGACATGACGGCGGCCGCTAGCCGACCATCGAGCCGGCGATCCCACGCCACGTGGCTCCCCAACCCGACCGGCACCCCGCGCGAAACCACCTCGAAGACGCCACCGAGGGTGTCCCCGGCCTCCTTGGCCGCATCGATCGCCTCGATCATGCGCTGCTCGGACGCCGGATCCAGCACCCGCACCGGAGAGGCATCGGCCACCGGGTTGATGTCGGGGGGCAGCTCGGGGGGAAGCCGGGCGTCCACGTCCCCGATCGACACCACATGACTCTCGACCCGGATGCCCAGGGCACCGAGAAACCGCTTGGCCAGGGCCCCGGCCGCTACCCGGGCGGCGGTTTCGCGGGCGCTGGCCCGCTCCAAAATGTCACGGGCCTCGGTCCGTCCGTACTTGAGCACCCCTGCCATGTCCGCGTGTCCCGGCCGTGGGAGGTAGACACGTTTGAGCGCCTTGGGGTTCACATCGGCCGGTGGCGACGCGGACGCCATTGCGGTGGCCCAGTTCTCGTGGTCTCGGTTCCAGATCAGCAGGCCGATGGGCGACCCCAGGGTTTCGCCCAGTCGGATCCCTGAGAGCACCTCCGCCCGATCCTGCTCGATCTTCATGCGGCGCCCCCGGCCGTACCCACCCTGGCGCCGAGCCAGATCGGGGTCCACGTGCTCGACGGTGTCGACGGCCAGTCCGGCGGGCAGTCCCTCGACGAGGGAAATGAGCCCGCGGCCGTGTGATTCCCCACCAGTTCGGAAGCTGAAGGCACGCATATGTATATAGTCATGCCCTCAGGGGAGACCACCAACCCCCTCAGGGTGACAAGGAAAAAGGCCCGGGTCCCTGAAGGGAACCCGGGCCAGACTCCGGACGCTAGCCATCGCGAGCAGTCGCTAAGGCGCGGGAGCTCGCATTCGCTTCGCTAGCGGGTTGGATGGTTTTTCAGGATATCTCCCTTGCGGACATCGATCACCACGACGCCGCCACCCGAAGTGACACCGTACAGCTTGAGGACGATACAACGATCCTCGGTCGGTCCACCCACCTCGGGGTAGGGCACCTGTCCCGAGGCGTCCGCGAAGATATCCACAGCTTGACCGATCAACTGGCCGGAGCTGTTGAAGACCGCCTTGGTCTGGCACTGCAGGCCGATGTTGTCCTCTGCGAACGGCAGGGCCGCACGGAGGGGACCGGTCACCACGTCCCTGATGAAGATCCGGCCCAAGCGGTTGAAGTGGAACGCGTCGATGATATCGATCGTCCCCTCGCCAGTGCCCAAGAACGCCAGGTGCGTGTCCGGGTCGTACAACCCCGGTCGGGTCAGCGTCGGATAGTTCGAGTGCAGCGGGTGCATCGACGCTCCCGACCCGCCTCCTGGCAAGTCGGCCACGCCCTGCAACCGCAGGTCGGTGCTGAAGAAGTAGGCCTGGTCGCCGCGTGCGACACCCAACGTTCCGTCGTTGTTCAGACCGATCCCACGCACCTCTTCACTGGGGTTGGTCATAAGGTCGGTGACCTCCACCACCCGACTGATGCGGTCGGTGGCGGCCTCGTACATGATCACCCGACCCACGGGCTGACGCGAGCCCTCACCGAACACCACGTAACCGCCGTCGCCAGAAGCGGCAACGAATGTGGTGTCGAGGAAGGTCATTCCTGGAACGTTCCAGCGCCCGGTTCCCGCCACGACGTCGGAACCCGCGGCCGCGAGGTCCGCAATGGCCTGTTGTAGCTCTGCCGGGCCCGCCGAAATCACCGTATTGGTGCCGGGAATGTGATCCCACAGTGTGGCCTCATCGTTCTGGTTGCCTGTGGAGTCAGGCACCGAGAGCGAGAAGCCGATGTTGTCGATGTTCCCGATGGCCGTGAAGTCCGGCGCCTCCAGCAGAAGGGCGTGTTCGAAGAACATCACCACCTCAGCGCGCGTCCCACCCTGGGGCACGAACGCCCGTCGGATGGTGCCCAGGTCCCCTAGCTCAGAGGTCTTGGTTGAGTACAGGATGCGACCGGTCGAGTCGACCGCTGCGAACTGCGGGCGGTCCGAGAATCCGGGAGGTGTCGCATCGGGAACCACGAATACCGTGTTCCTGAGCGCACCCTGGTCGTCGATGGCCCGTTCCACGTCGTAGAAGTACACGTCGGGTGTAAGGAAGCGGCGTGAGCCGTCCTCGACATGATCCTCATAGGGCGAGAACGGACTGATCGGCCCCAACCAGATGTTGGACATGTTGGTGCCACCTGAGTTGGCGACGATCAATGTGTCCTCGGCACGATTGAGCGTGAGACCCCATGGCTCTGAGCCCACCGGAACCGGGTTGAGGAACCGCTCCTCCTGGAGACGGAACACCTCCACCTGGTCCTGTTCGATGTTGGAGAGCATCAGGTTACGGCGCGCGGTGTCCACCACGGCATCCATGATCACGCCACCGCGAGGCAGGCGCACGGTTCGTCCAGCCACAACCGGACGCACCAGTCGGTCGCCACTCACCTGCGTGCCCACGGTCTCACCGGTGGGGAGACTTACACACGGATCCGACTCGTTGTCCGGCGTAGCTGCCGCCGCGGTGCAGTTTCCGTCCGCGTCGACGAGGTACCCCACCACCTCGAACACCAGCGTGTCGGGCAGGGAGAGCGAATCTACGTTGAAGGGAGCGAAGGCGAACTCCTCCGAGACGTTCCCCGTGCGGGGCGGATCGAAGGTGCGTTCGTCCGAGCGCACAAGGGTGTCACCTCGGCTCGGGGAGATAGCAAACGCGGTGTAGCCGACCCGCTCGATGCCACTTCCCTGCAAGTTATCCGTCCCCGTGATGGTGACTCGCAGCGAGTCGCTCAATTCCATCCGTGCTGGCGCATCGGTAGAGATCTTACCCGAGGGTGCGACCGTGTCCGCTGCCGTGGAGGAAATGACCAAGAGGTTGATGGGTCCAGCCACCGACTCGACGTCCAGCGTGCTCCGGGCCGACGCCTCCACTTGGAGTGGGCCTTCAGCCTGTGCGGGGACCACGAACGACGTGTCGAACGCGATCGAGTCCTGCGGTGGGTTGAAGCTGCGCGTGAGCGTCTGTTCGTCCGCGCCGGATGTGCGTAGCTGTACCTGTACGATCCCGTTCGGGTCGTAAGCCTCGATACGCACGGCCAGACTGAGGCCGGAGAGGATCGATTGACCCTCCGTGACGTTCAGGAGTCTGACCCGGGGCGCACCCAGAATCAGGTTGAGCGTATCAGCCGCCGCGTTGCCACCCAGATCGAACGCGGTCACCACGATGGTGGCGGACTCCCGCGTGCTATCGGGCGTGGGCAGGATGTAGCGCTGAACGATGGTGTCCGTAGCCGCATCGAGCGGCACGGTCTTCGAAACGAAGCGCTCGATAATCGTGTCGGTTCCCAACGACGGGTCGCCGCGGAACGCAACGCCTTCGAAGCGAACCGAGTCCACGCCGCCGTTGTCCCGTACCAGCGCAGCCACCAGCAACGAATCACCGATAGGGCTGGCTGCAGGATCCCGGGGCTCCTGGATCTCCACCGTCGGGGCGGCGCCGTCCGATCCGAGACTCCCGCGGGGACTGAAGGCGTTCTCGCCTTCGCATCCCAGGAGAATCACGGCCGCAGCCGCCCCCCATCCGAGACGGAAACCCCGTCTCGGGCGTCTTGAAACTCTATCCATCATGATCTATGGCTCCTGGACGCTTACCCGTCAGTGCGAACGATTTGCGGCGTGACCAGGATGATGAGATCACGCTGAATTTCTTGTTTACGCGTCACGCGGAAGAGGCGTCCGACCACAGGCAGACTCATGAGGAGCGGGATCCCGGAGCGCGATTCGGTACGTTCCGAAATCGTCAGACCCGCGATCACCACCGTCTGGCCGTCTTCGACCAGTAACGTGGACTCCGCCTCTTGGGTGCGGAAGATGAAACCGGCGTCCGACTGGGCGAGCTCCGCGGCGGATCGTTCCGCACGTAGGTCCAGCAGGATGTTGTTCCCGGCCGTGACATGCGGTGTTACGTCCAGTTTGATGCCCGTTTCCTGGAGCTGCACCGTAGCCTGCGGAATGTTGTTTCCTCCTCCGCCACCGCCGCCCGCCTGGGCGCCCAAATCGATGACACGTAGCGGGGTGCGCTCACCCACCAGTACCCGCGCGGCCTTGTTGTCCATCACCGTCAAGGTCGGTGCGGCTTGCACCTCGCTCATGTCCAGGGACTCGAGCGCGTCGATGAAGTTGAGCAGCGTGTACCGTCCCACCAGCAGTGAGGTGAGCACACTTAGCGCGGGGGTCGGCAGGCGGTTGCGCGCGTTCCCGAGCGCGGCTACCGAACTACCGCCGAGGCTGATCACATCAGTACCTACGTCGACCTGTTCGTCGGGGAACTCGAGTTGTCCGTCGCCGTCTTCGTCGATCGCACCCGGAGTCAGCACGTTGAGCTGATTCCCGCGCGAGTCCTTCAGGTCGTAGGTGATGCCGAACTCGTCCAGGTCCGTGCGGTTCACGAAGATGATCTTGGCGGAGATATTCACCATCGGCGTGCGCACGTCGAGCTGATTCATCAGCCCTTCGACCGCCTCCAGCACGCGCGGCACGTCGGTCACGATCACCGTGTTGGTCCCGACCCCGACCGAGGCGCGGCCCCGCTCGCTGAGCAGCCCTTCAATGGAGAGTGCAAGCTCGTCGGCGCTCGCGTAGTTGACCTTGAACGGGCGCGTCTGGAGCGCCTCGATGGTCTCGCGCTCGCTCAGGTTGGCGATGTTGTCGACCCGAATGATCCCCGTGTCGAGCTCTCTAGCCGAGAGCCCCTGCGCCTCCAGAATCGCCTGGAGAGCGGTGTCCCAGGGCTGATCCCGGATGTCGGCGGAGATCGTCGTCTGAACGTTGATCCCAGCGACGATCGAGCGACCGGCGAACTCGGCGAAGGTAAAGAGCACGTCCCGGATGGGCGTCTCTGCAAACGCTACCGTGATGCGTCGCGCCACCTGCTGAGGAGCGACCAGCGGCACCACCGGCCCCGCCGTCGCCTCAGCCGCCTGGCGGGCGGCTTCGCGTTCGGCCAGCAGTTCATCGAGCTGCGCGTCCACAGCAGCCGACGGACCGGTGACCGGTTCGTCCATCACTGGGCGGATGCCCGTCGACCACGGGGCAAAGTCACCGGCCACGCCTTCCAAAGCGATACGCACGTATCCGGCGCCGCTCTCGACTTCGTATCCGACGACCTCATCGAGCTCGACCACCACTCGGACGACATCCTCAGAGAACTGACTCGTGCGAACCGCACGAACGCCTCCACGGTTGATGTCGAAGTAGTTCGTCTGCGGAAGCGCATGGCTCGCACCGAGCAGGTCGACGACCAAGCGGGCTGGCGTCTCAAGGGTGAAGTCGCGGTAGTGCACATCACCCTCGACACCGATCACCACCTCGGTCCGCTCCGCTACCGGGAGGACCTCAACGCTGGTGACCGGATCTCCGCCAAACACCGCGACGGCAAGCGCCGTCAGAAAAGCGGTCATCATGACCCTCCTTGACCGGGACGCTTCACTTCGAGCGTCCGCCGTTCCGTGAGACCAAATTCTTCGACTTCTAACACGACTCTCGTCCTTTGGATCTGTAGAATTCTGGAATTCCCAAGCCGATCGCCTCGACGTATCCGGTAGGTGCGTATCGCACTGCCACCCTCTGCGGGGGCTGTGGGCACACCCATCAACGCCACGCTGGCGGCCGGGTCGGTCGAGTAGATCACGCCCATGAGTGTGAGGTCCTCGAAACGCGGACCTGACTCGTCACCGGATGTCAAGGGATCGAACGGGTTGCGGCGCGCGAAGCTCGGGTACGAAAAGACCTCTCGCTCGAACACCAGTTCGGCTTCCGACGTATCGGGCGGGGTGCCCGATCCAGGATCCGCCGACTGTGCGGCCAACCCGGCCGTCGTCGTCAGGCAGGCCAACATCAGCCCCCCGAACGCACCTAAGAGCCACCTCATTCACCACCTCCGGCGGAAACGCCTTCACCGGGCTCCGGAGCGGGAAGCGCTCCAGCCTCGGGAATCGTATATGTCTGGATCTTGAACTGGGCAGTAACCGGCATGCCCCCTTCGTACTCGTCCTCCTCGACCTGCTCTCCGGTCGCCATATCGAGGTCGATGGGCGTCACGATGCGAGGCAGCGAAGCGATCGCCGAGAGGAAACGTCCCACAGAGTGGTAGTTCCCGACGACACCCATTTGGTAGACGGTCTTGATGTAGTGCTCGCTTTCCTCGGCCTGCGGCTCAGGCCTGAGCAACGCCAGGGTGACGTCGTTCTGGCGAGCTTCCAGCGCCATGGAGTTGAGCAGCGCGGGCACCTCTTCGCTCCGAGGAATCAACTGCTCCAAGCGCAGCAGGTGCCGCTCGTAGAGCGCCAGGCGCTCCTCGAGTTCACGCCCGCCGCGCGTCGCAAGGATCTGCGCGCGACGGTTTTGGTCGGTGAGCTGCTCCAGTCGAGCCTCCATCTCTTGGATGCCTTCTTGTCTCGGCGCATTCCAATAGGTCTGGAAGGCGTACAAACCGAGCAGCGCGAGCACGCCGATGAGGAGTGCGTTCCTCTTCTTGGGCTCGGACGGAATGATTGCCATGGTAGTCTCGGGTGCCTACGGAATGATGCTGCCGCCCAGGCTTCCCGAGAACAGCGGCACTGTCTCGATCAACTCCTGGGGCGGATCTTCAAAGACTGCGGTCAGCGTGAAGTTGTGAACCTCACGGTCGCCCGTACCCGACGAATTGTCGGTGACGAGCTCGGTGGTTATGAGGTCCACTTTTCTGACGAAGGGAGAAGCTTCCAGATTGTCCATGAAACGCGTCAGTGCGAAGTTGTTCCCGGCGCGCCCCTCGACCCTGAACGTGGGGTGGGTGCCCCCTTCGACCTGCAGGATCCCGGTCAACCACGTGTAGTCGGGAAGCGCTCGGGCTACCTCGTCCATGACGTGCGGCCACACGTAGCGGCTGCCGTCGATGTCCTGGATGATCGACACCTTCTGACTGATCGTGTCGCGACGGGCGCGGAGGCCTTCAGTCTGCTGGATCAAGTCGGCATAGCGAGCCGAGTCCCGGGCCGCCTGTTCGATTTCGAGGCTCAGGTCGTCCGTCCGGCTCCCTGTGCCCATGAACATCCACCCCATCAGGCCCAGAGACAGGATGACGGCCGCAGCCGACCCCAGGGTCCATGGATCCAGCTTGGAGCCGGAGCCGCCCGATGAGGACTTGCCACTCTTCTTCTTTCCGCCAAACGAGAAGCGGCCCTTGCCGCCGGCCTTACCCTTCTTCCCGCCTGGTAGGAGATTGACTTCAATCACGTTTCGTCGATCCGATTTAGTGGGATCTGAGCGCCAGCCCCAGTGACAGAAGCAGCATAGGCGCCGCTTCGTCGACCGAGACATCTACGGAGGCATCCGGACGAATCGGGATGCGTTCAAAGGGGTTGACCAGTTCGGTCGCCACGTTCATGCGAGCCGCGATCGCCTCGGCCATTCCGGGGACGCGCGCTCCACCACCACTCAGGTGAATGCGGCCGAGTCCGGCGCCGGACTGGCGGGTCATCAAGAATGCCGACGCCCGCTCGATCCCTACTGCGATCTCGTCTGCGCTGGACTCCACGAAGCGGTCGAGGTCGCTGACGTCTTCGCGCCCCTGGATGACGGCCTCCGCCTGTTCAGCGGTGAGCCCCCGCTCACGCTGCAGGTCCTCTCGAACCCTGCGGGAGCCGAATGGGATGTCGCGGGTGAGTACCGGAACCCCGTCTTCCAGGATGTTCACGTTGGTCATCTCATGACCGATGTTCACCAGAGCAACGACCCCGTTCTTCGACTCGGGATAGTTGAACTCGAATGCGTTGTGGAGGGCGAACGCGTCCACGTCGATGACACGGGGCGTCACCCCGGCTTCCATCAGGAGGTTGACCTTGTCGTCCACCAGTTCCCGCTTGGCGGCCACCAGGAGAACGTCCATCTGTAGGCCTTCGCCATGGGGGTCCAGGATCTGGAAGTCGAGCTCGACACTCTTGATGTCGAACGGCACATGCTGCTCGGCCTCCCATCGGATCACCTCGCGGGCGTCCGACTCCTTCATGCGATCCATCTCGATCTTCTTGATGATGACGTCGTGCCCACCCACAGACGTGACGACATCGCGTGCCTTGTAGCCCATCTCGTCGAACAAGCTACGGACGGTCTCGGCCACCAGACCGGGATCCATGACCTCACCCTCGACGATGGCGTCCTGCACCAGCGGGCGCATGGCGAGGCGGGCGACTTCGGGCTGGCCGCTCGATCGGTCGACCTCAACCAACTTCACGAAGCCACTTCCGATATCCAGTCCCAGAGAACTTTTCTTTCGTGCAAAGAGGCCCATGGCCGTTGTGCCTTACCTACCGGAGCGAATTCACGCTCCGTGAAAGTCGAAAGAGGGTACTACAAGCCGCTCAAGGGAAGCATCAGGCTCCCTACCGCATCTCGTAGTGCTCGGGTCCCTCCCCACCAGATCTTGTGTTCCGACAGTGCTTTGTCGGCCCTTCGAGGATCCTGTCAGGGCTTCCACGCTGTTGCGAGGACGCCCGAACGCGTTGCGTCAGTACGAATTCCGTGCCAAACGAAACCGGTGTGCCACTATTCGCCTTCGGGCCACCCGATCCAGCCTCGGGTGGAATCCAACCACCCCTTTTTGCCGGTCGGGGCAAGGTTTGCTTGAAGCTTGGGGCCGTCTGCCTCGCTCAATAGGGTTCCAGCCACCCACCGTCGGGCAGGTAGGAGGGCCCCCACCTCTGCGTGGCTCCCTCGAGAGCTCGGATCCCCGCACAGGCGGACCCCAGGATCTGGCTCCCACCGGAAACCGCAACGCTACCCCCCACGAAGCCGAACCCATCGAAACGCGCCCCCGACCGGACGTTCAAGGAACCCTCGACCACGACCACCCCGCTGAAGAAGACTCCAGCTTCCAGGGTCAGGTCACCTTGAACGACCAAGAGACCTTGCCCCTCACCGCCCTGGACCGAGAGCGACCCGGGTGAACCCACGCTGACGAAGCGCGCCCCACACGGCCCTAGCGGGCTCCGAGGGGACCCCCAATTACCGCCCCCGGCCACACAGGCTCCGCCCTGCACGACCGGCGTGGGGCTCACGGTGGTGGCGGGTGGCACCGGGGTGACCATCCCCACGAGCGCTTGGGCGTCGAGGGGCCCGAGTCGGGGGCGGGACCCGGGTCCCATAGGCGCGGACGGGAGCACCGGAGCGGCACCCACCGCGGCAAGCCGAGCCAGGGGAACCGTGCACTGCGACGCCTGTCCCCCCGGAGGGGTACGCAACCAGCTGGACGCATCGAGACGACTTCCAGCCTGGACCGTCGCGCCGAGCCCGGTTTCGATCACGGCCACAACACGGGATGCTCGGGTCACACCGTCGGGCCGCCACGCGGTCCGGCCCAGGCGGCGACCTCCGGCACCGACCGGCGGGACCCCACTGCCTTCGATCACGAATGTCTCGGCGCTGAGGCGGCGCGCGAGGGCGCGAGCCGTGGCGCCACTCCTCAGGGCCCGCCGGAACAACGTGAGGGTGTCACCAACCGTCATCGCCCGAAGCTGTGGGTGCCCCAGCGAAGCGGCGCGAGTGGCACCCGCTGCGGCAGCTTCGGCGTGGAGCCCCTCTCCCCAGGCAGCCGCACCCGACCTGAAGACCAACGCCACCTCCACGACTCCCTGAATGACCACGATCCCGAACAGAAGCAGCAGCAGCGCCGGCACCAACGCGAACCCCCCCGCTCGGGTCATGGACGCTCCCTCGCCCACAGTGTCCGTCCCCGGTGTAGTCCAGGACCCGAGAGGCCTCGGTGGCGCCCGTGGAGGTCCAGCCGGACGCCCCCCGCTCCCCCGGGTCGCAACGAAGAGAGCGAATCGAAGCGCGAATAGGTGAGCGGTTGCCGCCCCGCCCGACCACGCCGGTAGCGGAGCGCCCCTGAGGTCAAGGAGTAGACACCCCGCTCGAACACCCTGACCACCGAGAACCCCGTGGTGGCGCGGTCGACCACCCACCGTTCAGCGGAACGGCCATGACAGCTACCGCTCGTACGCTGGGCACGAACAACCCCGGCGACCACCCACCTCCCATCGGCATCGAGGGCCAGAACCGAGTCCTTCGCGGGATCCAGCCGTCGGTCCCCAACGTAACCCACCGTCATCTCCGAGCCGGCCCAGGTGCACACGAGGGCTGAGCCCCGAAACGCCCTCAGTGCGAGGGAGTCACCCCGGAACGCCCGCCAGTCCCTCCCCTGCGCGCCGCCCCTGAGTTCCGTGGCCAGCAGGCGGGGCGCTCGAGCGAGCGCGGACGCGACTTCCGCGCGGCCCACAGCGCGAACGATCGACCGCTGTTGATGATGCAGCCAACGGGTCACCAGCACCATCACAGCCGCTCCCAACACCACGGCCAGCAGCAGTTGCAGACCGACCGCACCCTGGCGCCACCCGACCGTCATGGCACCAAGGCGGAAAAGCGCGCATAGGGTGCGACAGCGCCCGGAGCAAAGACGTCGAGCGTCAGCTCGGAGGGGGCGCCGCCCCCCGACCACTCGACCCGTCCCCACGCGCCCCGGCGGGTCCCGGCTCCTTGAACACCGAACCACGACAGGGAATCGAGTACGGCCTCGGCCTCGGACAGGGCGTGCTCTCGGCGGATGCCCTCGGACAACAGCGCGTGCGCTGTCTGTAGGGCTCGATGGCCAACGACGATCGCGACCTCCAGGACCATCAGCGCCAGGATCACCTCCACCAGCGCGAAGCCACGAGCCTTCATCTGCGCAGGCGTCCGTAACTGGACACGGTCAGGGACGTCACTGCTTGGCCACGCGCGATCTCGAACGTGCGGCTCGCGAAGCGCCCAATGCCCAGGCGGTCGAAACGGAGGCGCACCGGTCGCGTCCGAAGTGGCCGCACGATCCGCACGCCATAGCGGTCGTCCAGGTCGACGACCTCCCGCGGGACGCCCGCCACCTCGATCCAGATCCGCGCGGAATCCGGATCCACGATGAGCTGGGCCGCACCGTGGCGGGTGGCCTCCAACCGCGCGCGTTCCGCCCTTGAGATCAGTGTCTCGCGGGCCGCCGCACAGGCGAACCGGTCCAGCAGTACGGCCACACGGGGGAGCGTGGCGGCCAGCACCAGCCCCAGCACTGCGAGCCCCACGGCAAGAGAGAGAAGTGAAAAGCCTCGTTCCATGGGGTCACGATGTCACAACCCCCGGGACCGCCCTATGGGTGAAAGGGTCCCGTGGGTTGCACGGAGTGTTGGAAGACCCAAAGGTTCGGCAGGGCTCCGGAACGAGGGTAAGAACGATGACCAGACGACGAGATCGCAGTTGGGGACTCCTCCCACTCCTGGCCATAGTGGCCTGCGGGGACGCCCCCGCCCCCCTACTCCAGAACAGTGTCGTTGAGGCTGTGCTCGCCGAGAATCCATTGGCCGAGCCACAGGCGCACTCGTTGACGGGGGAGGCGCTTTACGCTCGGCCTGACAGCAGCGGTGCGGTGGCTCGCGCGGACTCGGCCCTGCTTGCCGAGCCCGACAACGTGGAGCTGGTCATTGCAGCGGCTCGCGAACGCAGGAACGTCTGGCAATACCGGCAGGCGATGACCCTGTACACACACGCGGCCACGCTGGCGCCTGAGGATTGGCGCCCCTACCGCTTCCGGGGACATCGCTTCATCTCGACCCGCGACTTCGACAGAGCGGTGACAGACCTCGAACGAGCGCGTGAACTCGCACCCTACAACTGGGATGTCTCCTACCACCTGGGGTTGGCGCATTTCCTGTCCGGGAACTTCGACGCCGCCGCGGACGAGTACCTGCGTTGTCTCACGCTCGCGGAGGACACACAGGCCCAGGCTGCCCAGGCCGAAGGCTTCCGTAGCTGCAGCCAGAACCGGGATGATGTGGAGAGCCGCGTGGCAATGACGGAGTGGGCCGTGCGGGCGCTACAGCGTGCGGGACGAGCTGAAGAAGCCGAGCGTGTGTTGCACGATGTGGAGGAGGAGTGGGCGGTCGAGGAGAACATGGCCTACCACCACGACCTCCTGTTCCGGAAAGGGCTCAAGACGGAGAGCGAGCTGATGGCCGGCGTCGAGTCCGGCCTGTACCGATTGGAGACCGTCGGGTTTGCGGTGGCCAACGAGCGCATCCTCCGGGGTGACGTGGACGGCGCCCGGGAGATCCTAGAAGAGCTGGCCAGCGACCCGTGGTGGCCCGGCTTTGGACGCATTGCGGCCGAGGCGGAGCTGGCCCGGATCGATCGGGGTTAGGTCCCTTCAGGCCCGGGCTGGCTACTCCAGCTCGTAGTCCCGAATCTTGTAGCGGAGGGCTCTCGGCGAAAGTTCGAGCAGCTCGGCGGCATGCGTCCGGTTTCCTCCGGTCTTCTCTAGCGCCTTCTGGATCAAACGCCTTTCGAGCGAGGCCGTGTGACGCTTGACCGACAGGTCGTCACCGACCTCGGGGATCACGCCGGGCGCACTATCGCTCATGGGCGACCGCACCCGCTCCGGAAGGTCTTCGGCCCGCAGAGTCGGCCGATCAGCCAGCACCATCGCCTGCTCCAGTAGGTTCTCGAGCTCGCGAATGTTGCCCGGCCAATTGTGCTTGAGCAGCACCTCCATCGCTTCCGGCTCGATGCCAGTGACAGGGATCTTCAGCCGCTCGGAGTGTCGCTCGATGAAGAAGTGTACCAGATCGGGGATCTCTTCCGGTCGCTCCTTCAACGGAGGAAGGTTGATGGGCACCACCGCCAACCGGTAATACAGGTCCTCGCGGAACTTGGAGTTCTCGATGTCTTCGCGAAGGTTGCGATTCGTCGCGGAGATCACCCGCACGTCCACCTGCTGACTGCCTGTGCCCCCAACCCGACGGATCTCTCCTTCCTGGAGTGCGCGCAGGAGCTTCACCTGGAGTGAGGCCGGAAGCTCCCCGACCTCGTCCAGAAAGAGTGTCCCCTTGTCCGCCGCCTCGAACAGCCCGGCCTTATCACGGTCGGCGCCGGTAAATGCTCCCTTGGCGTGGCCGAAAAACTCCGACTCGAGCAGGGTCTCTGGTATCGCGCCACAGTTCACAGGAAGAAACGCTTGGTCGGCGCGATCGCTCTCCTGATGAATGAGTCGGGCCACGAGTTCTTTCCCGGTACCGCTGGGCCCACTGACGAGCACAGGCGAGGGATGGGGCGCCACCTTGGTGGCGATTTCAAGTGCCCGCACCATGGCAGGCGCCCTAGCGATGATCTCCCCGAAACGTTGATCGGCGCGGACCTGCGCGCGGAGTCGACCCACCTCGCGCCGGAGCTTCTCGCGCTCCTTGGCCTTCTTGACGGTGAGCAAGACCTCATCGGCCCCGAAAGGCTTGGGGAGGTAGTCGTAGGCCCCACGCTTCATGGCGTCGATCGCCAAGTCCATGGAACCGTACGCGGTCATCACCAGAACCAGGGCGTCCCCTCTGGTCTCCTTATACGCATCCAGGAACTCCAACCCACCCATGCCGGGCATGCGCACATCCGTAAGGATGATGTCCGGTTGGGCAGCAGCCGCGATGCGCAGACCGTCCTCACCGGCGGAGGCCGTGAGCACCTCGTACTCGGCGTCCTTGAGAATCATGGTGAGGGACTTCCGCAGCCCCGGGTCGTCGTCTACGACTAGAATCTTCACCTAGCAGCCCATGGTATGTGTGGTGAGGCGGAGCACTCAATCACCGCCCGGCTCTTCATCGACGAGGGCAAGTGGCAGGCGCACGATGAAGCGGGCGCCACCGGTTTCGACGTTTTCTGCCTCGATTCTGCCCCCCATACCCTCGACCAACCGGGAGCAGACGGCAAGGCCTAACCCCGTGCCCTTTCCCGGTTCCTTCGTCGTGAAGAAGGGGTCGAACAGTTGCGGAAGCACCTCTTCGGGAATTCCGGGTCCGTTGTCTTCGATCGAGATCCGAATGAGGCGACCCTTCGTCAGGAGCGGCTCGACCCGAAGCTTACCGGCGTCCCAGGAAATCCTGCGCCGGTGATTGTAGTTGATGCCGGGCGGATCGCCCTCACGCCGCGCCGGCCTCCGAAGCATCTGACCGTCGACCATCTCCAGCTTGACCCGAATCAATGGCTCCGCAACGTCGCTGAGCGCGTCCACGGCGTTCAGCAACAGGTTGACCAGCACCTGCTCGAGTTCCTGGGGGTTCATCTCCACACGGGGGACCGCTTCGGCCAGTTCCCATTCGGTGCGAACGGGACCGAACTGCCCCTGATTCTCCAACAGATTGCGGACGCGGAGCACGACGACGATCGGGTCCACCGGGCGTAGAGACTCGTCGCGAGGCCGCGCATAGTGGAGCAGGGAGCGCACGATGCCGTCGATGCGTCGGGCTTCCTCGATGGCCGACACGAGCAGGTCCGGTTCGACGATGCCCCGCTCTCCCCTACTCTTGGCCAGATCGACGAAACCGATCACGGCAGAAAGCGGGTTTCCGATCTCATGGGCGATGCCCGACGCCAGCGTACCCACGGAAGCCAACCGCGCGGTTCGAATCACCTCATCGGACGCTTCGATCAGTTCGCGGTTCGTGTCCTCCAGCGAACGCACGTTCTCTGCAAGTAGCTCCTGGTCGTGGATGAGGCGGGCTGCCATCGCGTTTACCGCGTCGGTGAGTGAGCCGAGCTCCTGAGTCTCGGCCTTCCCGATGCGATGGCGATAGTCGCCTCCCGCGATGCGCTGCGCATCACGGACCAGGCGATCCAGCGGACCGAGTAGGGAGCGCCGGAGCAGCACCCCTCCGACACTGAAGAACACGCCCACGCTCACGAGAAGTAGCGTAAACGCGAAGAGGACCGCGCGGGTCACCGAACTCAGCGAGGGCAGCGCGAGATAGAGCGCCACCGCGGCCAAGGCCAGGACGCTCACATAGAGAATGCCCAGCGAAAGAAGGAGCGTGCGCTCGAGCGGAGCCAACGCAGGCCCCTCGTCGTGCGCTTCAGGCTCGTCATGCTCCACCGGCGACGGATGCTGCCGCTCGCTGACCTGGGAGTCCACCCTCTCCCGCCATCCTGGTCCATCAGGACCCTACGTGTGAAACCACAAAAAGAGGGGCGGCGGGATTCCCCCCACCGACCCTCGGGGTTCGAGCGCACCGATGCGGGCGCTACAGACTTGTAGGGTGGGTCAGTTGTTCGTGCAATAGATGATGCCGGGCTCGATGGCCGGGGTGGCGTTGGCGGAGGATGCCGAGCCGTGGTAGATGCCACAGTTGTTCCCGGGCAAACCGGGGTGTGTGGCGGTGGCGGCCCAACCCGAAGCCGTGTTCTCGTTGATCGTGACCGTGACGTCTCTGGTCAGCGTCATGCCGACAGCGGTTGCGTTGGCCCCGTAGACGTAGTGGTCTTCGTAGTAGGCTTCCTGCGAGATGGCCATGTTGGCCAGGTCGGAACGCAGAGTGCTGAAGACCGCCCTGTATCGAACCGCGTTGTACTTCGGGATCGCGATCGCAGCCAGGATTCCGATCACAACCATCACGATCAGAAGCTCGATCAGCGTGAAGCCTGCCCTCTTCATCGCCTAGTCGTCCGGTCGGGGGGGGAAAGAAAAAGGGGGGGCGGCGGGCCCCGCCGGACCCCGGCGCGACCTGGGCAAGCCCAGGCCGCGCGAAGGGGTCTCAAGCGGCTACACCGCAGGTGTTACCCTTAGCGGGTGCAGGCAACCTCACCCGGCGCCGTCGGCGTAGTCGGGGAAGTCGGGGCGGTCGACGATCCGTAGTAGATCGCGCAACCCTCGGTGCCGCCCAGCGCACTGTGCGTGGCAGAGGCGTTCCAACCCGAAGCAGTGGCGGCCGATCCGACCGTCACGCCCTGCGAGGACACGTATCCCAGCGCCGTCGAAGACGTGCTGTAGGAGTAGTTGTCCGCGTAGTAGATCTCCTGCTGAGCCGCGAGATTCTTGAGGTCGGACTTCATTGCAGCGAAGTACGCCTTCTCACGCGTCGCCGAGAACTTCGGGATCGCGATCGCGGCCAGAATGCCGATGATCACAACCACGATCAGCAGCTCGATCAGTGTAAAACCCTTGGTGTTCCGCATCACCAGACTCCTCGTAGTGATAAAACTTCCTGAAAAATTTTGCCTGGGTAATTCCAGACGCGGCACCACTGGGGCAAGGCTCGAACCACTCGTGCCACCGTAACATCTAAGTCCATTCACAATATGATGTTACAGATGTTTCCGGAAGCCAGATCTCGGCGTATTCTGACCCCTTCCCGACCGAATTCTGCAAATCTCTTGCAGATCACAGGGTATTTCGTGACACCCACGGGATTCCCTTGTTTTCAAGGGTTGTCAGCGTCATGCCGTCCGGCGACTGCCTGCTCCACACCCTCGAGGAGTGCCCGTGCCTGAGCCCCTTCGGGTTCGGCCAAAACGGCAGCCCTGGCCGCGGACAGCGCCTCCTGGTCCCTCCCCTGGCCCAGCAACGCCAACGCCAGCAGCGCCGGGCCGGTGGCGTAGTCGGGCGCCTTGTCCCAGGCCAACCGGGCCAGGACCTCTGCGCCACGGAAGGACTGTTGCTCGAACAGTCGCTCCGAGACCTCCGCGGCCAAGAGGTGATCGCCCCCCAGGAGCCCCAGCGCTCGGGAATAGGCTTCGAGCGCGGCGCGGCGCTCCCCGAGCGCCCATAGCCGGCGGGCTCGATGCTGATGTCCGCGGCCGTTTTGGGGAGACCTTGCGGCCACTTCCGTCCAATAGCGTTCGTTGGACTCCCAGAGCGGGATTCGCTGCCAGCTAAGGGCCGCGAGGGCCGCGATTCCCCCTACCCCTACGGCAATCCGCACCGCACGCCCCCGCGGCCTACGGCGATGAAGGCCCGTCAGGACGGCCCCCGCTGCAAGCACGAACCCAACCGACGGGAGGTAGAGGGTCCGCTCGGCCAGGAGCACGCCGGTCAGAACGGGCAGGTTGCTGGTGGGGAGCGCCGTAAAGGTGAGCCAAACCACTCCAAAGGCGGCGGCACGGCTCCAGCCCGAGCGTCGCCAACCCCAAAGCGCCACGGCCAGGCCTCCCAGCACGAGCGCCAAGCCTGACAAGGCGGGACCATCCCACATGAGCCGGATCGGGATGCGCCCCGGGGAATAGTCGAGCGAGTACCCCACCGGCACCATGAGCAACCGGACGGCCTCCAACCAGGTCGCGGCGACGGTCCAGATTCGGGGAATAGTGTCCAGGAGGTCGGCGCCGACAGGGGGGATGGGCCCCTGAAGCGCTCCAAGGACACGGGTTCGGATGAGCAGCACCACGGCCAGTGTGGCCAGAAGTCCAAGCCCTAACGGCGTCGCCCCCCCTAGGTCCTGGCGCCAGCTGGCGCGGGTGGTATCCGAACGAAACTGGTGGAGTAGCAGGAGGGCGAGCGGCAGGGTGGCCCCACTCTCCTTGGCGAGCACGGCCAACGCAAACAGGGAGCAGATGCCCAGCACCCCGCCGGGACCCAGCGCCCGCCCCGAGCGCCAAAACCAAAGGCAAGCCAGGAGGACCGCCGCCGCCGAGAGCAGCTCGGCCAGCCCCACCACGTTGGCCACCGCTTCGACGTGCACCGGATGTACGGCGAAAAGCAGCCCTGTCACCCAGCCGAGTCCTGTACCGAACAGCACGGTGGCCAGGACCGCCACGAGCGCGGAGTTGAGCCCGTGCAGGGCAATGTTCAGGAGGTGAAAGACGCCCGGCTCACCCCCGCTCCCGGACCAGACCAGGGCGAAGGCCCCGGTGGTCGCAGGACGCCAGAGCCCCATGTCCTTCCCGTGGGGGATGTTCCAATATGGGACCTCGACGGGGTCGGCCCAGGAGGTGGGGGACGTCACCGCCGGATTCCCCACAATGATGTCGAGGTCGTCGCCTACGAACGGCAACCCACTGGCGCGGGCGAAGGTCAGGACGGCTACCAGTGCGCTGACAGCCGCGACCCAGATGATCCGCTGCCAACCGCGCGTCACCGGCCCCTAACGATCTGAGCGGCAATCGAATCCACCTCGGCCAGCCCTTCTGAGCTGGGTTCCCGGGCTCGGGCCGAGTCCAGGGCCTGGAGTGCCAACTCTCGCTGGCCGGACAGCCGTCGCAGGTCAGCGAGCCAGACCCACTGCTGCCAGTGTCCCGCTTCGCCGAGCGCTATCGCCGCCTCGCGCTCCCGAATGGCCTCCGGGTAGCGCTCCAGCTTCCGATACAGGTCGGACAGCATGTGCCGGGTCACCGGAAGCTCTGGATCCAGGCCTTTGGCGATCTCCGCCCACTCGGCAGCTTCCTCCCAGCGTCCCTGGTTGTCGAGCGCAATGGCCATGTACGCGGGGCCTGCATCCCAGTTGGGCTCGTCCTCCCACAGCATGCGCGCTAGCACTTCTGCCTGCTCGTAGCGCTCCAACCCCAACAGTTTGCGGGTGATCTCGGAGATCAGCGAATACCCAGCCCCCACGCTACCAATGGCGTACCGGTAGTTGCGCAACGCGGCGCTCACCTGGTTCTCCTGCCAATGGGAGTCGCCCGCGACCCACTGGGCTCGCCCCGCTTCCAAGTGCTCATCCATGAGCGTGTGGAAGACGGTCTCCGTGCTCTGCCACGTCGGCGTGCGAGTCCAGGTGCGGGCGGTGAACACCAACAGCCAGAGCGTCAGCGCCGCGACTGCCAATGATCGTCTGGTGGGTAGGACCCTGACGATCAGCCAGCCCACCGCGAGGCTGAACCCCACGGAGGGGAGGTAGAGCAGGCGCTCTCCCAACAGCACACCCGACAGGAAGAAGAAGTTGGACACGGGTGACATGGTGATGACGAACCAGACGACTCCCGCGGCCAGGGCCCTGGCGCCCAACCGGGTCCAACTGACCAAAGCCAATGCCAGAATGAGCAGCGCGATCACGGCCCCAGCGGTATTCGTGGCGTTCCATCCGATGTGGATGTTGACCACCCGCGGAGAGTAGTCCGCCGCCAGGTCGAGTGGGAAGACCAGGAGCCGGACGTAGTGCAACCAGATCTCGCCCAGGGTCCAAATGCGAGGGATCTCCGCCAGGAGGTCTGCACCCAGGGCCGGAAAGGCATTGGCCACCGTGCCCAACACGGCGTGCCGCCCCATGAACACCACCACACCCGTCAACACGATGGCGCCGTAGAGCAGCCCGCGACTCCTGAGCATACGAGGAATGTCCCGGAGCTCGAAGTCCTCGAAGAAGCAGTCCAGCAAGAAGAGCGCACCGGGAAGCGTCACCGCGCTCTCCTTGGTGAGGAGTCCCCACGCGAACAACCCGGCCAGCACCGCTGACCGCCCCAGCCCGAAACCGGTCTCACGCCAGCGGACGAACAGTAAACAAGCCATCAGGTAGGTGACCGCTCCCCACAGCTCGGCAAACCCGATGATGTTGGCCACCACCTCCACGTGCACGGGGTGTACGGCAAACACCACCCCTCCCACCAGCCCCGCCAGCGGGGACGCGGTCAGCGCGACGATGAGCGCGACGACAAGACCTGTTACAAGGCCGTGAAGTAGCACATTCAAGATGTGGAATGGCAGAGGGCTGCCGTCAAACAGATTCCACCCCAGCGCGTAGACGCCAGTGGCGAAGGGGCGCCACAGCCCCAGGCCCCTGCCCTCTCGTGTGGGCCAGTACGGCGTGGTGATGGCCTCCGTGAACGTCTCCATCGAGTGGATGTTCTCGTTGTCCACCAGAATGTGCTGGTCGTCGTAGGCGAACTCGTTGCCGAGGGCGTTGGCGAAGACCACACACGCCAGCACGCTGGACCATAGCACGGCGCGCCTGAGGGTCAGGTTCTTCACGAGGACCTCCCCGCGAGCTCGCTCGCCCTGGCCCGCGCCTGCGAGGCGGCCCCCGCTCGGCCGGCCAACTCGAGGATGTCACCCATGCGACGCCAGTCGGCCGCGGACGTGGAGTCCTGCGCCAAAGCCGCGGTGCGCGCCCTCTCGGCCGCCCCAAAGTCGCCCTTCGCGATATAGGACTCCGACACGATGGCAAACAACTCACGGTCGGCATCGGACTGGACCAGCCCCTCGAGCGCCAACCCGTGCGCCGCCCGGAACTCGTTGCGGAGCAGTAGCTGAGACGCCAAGAGGCGGTACGCGTGGGGCCGGTCGGGTGCCAGCTCCATGGCGGACCTCAGCAGCGCCTCTCCTCGATCCCAGTCGCCGCGCTCGCCGAAGTAGTGGCCAACCTCGGTGAGCGACGCGTAGTTGTTCGGAGAGAGCTTCAGGGACGCCTCATAGCTTCGCGTGGCCCCGTCGAAGTCGCCGGCCCGGGCCAGGCCTGTCGCTCGGGATCGAAGCGCCAGGGATGACTCGGGGTGCTCGCGGGCGAGCGTCTCCAACATGGTGAAGGTGTTCATCCAGGAGGGATTCCGAAGCACGGTCTTGCCTACCAGGAGGCCTCCGAAAACGACCGCCGCCGAGGCCAATGCTACACGAACCGTTCTGTGTTCCAGTCTGAGCGCGCTGGCACACGCGGCCATCCCCACCCAGGCCACGGCCACGGACGGCAGGTAGAGCGTGCGTTCGCCCAACACGGTGCCGGTCGTGAAGAAGACCTGCGAGACCGGTGAAATGGCGATTGCGAACCAAGCGATCCCCACGGTGACTCCCAGGGCGCGCTTCCGGGTCATCCACGCGAGTAGCGTCAGCCCTACAACCACGACCAGGCCTGCCAGCGAGGTGGCGTTCCAGGTGCGGGCGGGAGTCAGCACCGCGGGCGAGTAGTCCGCAGACAGGTCGAAGGGGAACAGCGTGAGCCGCACGTACTCGGGCCACAGCGACAACGCCACCATCAGCCGCTCGCCGGTACCCAGTCCTTGCAGTGACGGCGCCGACGTTTCTCCCAGGAGCGTGCCCACCGCCCCGTAGCGGGCGGCCAAGTACACTCCGAGCACGCCGATCAGTGCCGGGAGAATCAGGGCCTCTCTGCGCAGACGCGAGGAGAACGACTCCTCACTCGTCCGCCCTCCCTCGAGCAGAACCAACAGGGCGGGCAAACTAACCGCAATCTCTTTGGACCCGAGCGCCAGGCCGTAGCAGCAAGCGATGCCTAGTAGTCGCCCACCTCGCACCCAAGGCGCTTCAGACCGGACCCGGTCGTAGAGCAGGCACGCCAACAGGACAAACAGGGCGGCCAGTAGCTCCGCCCGCCCCACGATGTTGGCCACGGCCTCCGTGTGCACCGGGTGGACGGCAAACCAGCCTGCGCCCAGCGCGGCGGGGAGGACTTTGCCGAACCCCAACAGTAGCGCGAAAAGAGCCAGGACGACGCCGACATGGAGCGCGACGTTGGTGGCATGGAAGACCTGAGGCCGCCCGTTCGCCAGCGGCCATTCCGCTGCCAGTGTGGCTACGGTGACCGGACGGTAGAGCCCCGAACCCGGAGCGAACTTTGGCCAGTAGGGCTGCACGAACGCGTCAGCCACTCTGCCTTCGGTGACAAGGGGGTTGCGTTCGACGATCTCGGTGTCGTCATAGGCGAAGCCGTTCCCAACCGCATTCGCAAACGCGCCGACCGTGACGACCGCGAGGAGCAGGGCGACGCGCCGGGCGCTCACAACAGGCTTCCGGCTAGATCCCGACCGGCGGACTCCTCCACACTATGGATGGACCCGTGAGTCCGACTCCTTGGGACGCTCGACACCCTCGGGCGACCGCTCACGGGCATCCTCCCAGGCGCGATCCTCGGCCGCGGTTCTGGGCATCTGTCGACGCTCCTCACGGACCCAAACCTTTGCCTTGGGACCCAGGAAGTTCGACTTGAAGATGTACCAGAAGGCCGACACGCCGTCCTTCCACCCGATCTTCTTGCCCTCCTCATAGGAGCGGCCGTGGTAGCTAATGGGCATCTCGTAGATGATGGCCCGGGCCTGGGCCAAGCGAGCCGTCAGCTCCGGTTCTATGCCAAATCGATTGGCCGACAGCGGCAGCGACTGGAGGAGATCCCGCCTGACCATCTTATAGCACGTCTCCATGTCGGTGAGGTTGAGATCCGTGCACATGTTGGACGCAAGCGTCAACAACGCGTTTCCGAGCCGATGCCAGAAGAACAGCACCCGGTGAGGGCCGCCCAGGAACCGCGAGCCGAACACGGCGTCTGCTTGGCCGAGCCGGATCGGCTCCAACAACCTGGGAAGCTCGGCGGGGTCGTATTCTAAATCCGCGTCCTGCACCACGACGACGTCGCCCGTGGCGTGCTGGAACCCCGTGCGTAGGGCAGCGCCTTTCCCCTTGTTGACCTCGTGGAACACCAGCGTGTCAATCAGGCCCAGTTCCTCGAGCCTGCTCAGCAGATCTCGGGTGCCGTCCGTGGAGCCGTCGTCGACGACCACCACCTCCTTCTTCAGAGGGACCTGGCGCACACGCCGGAGCAACCTTTCCGCGGTCTTGGCCTCGTTGTAGGCAGGGATCACGACGGAAAGCGTCAGGGAGCTGTTCATTCGCTGTCCAATCCGTATCGGTTCAGCTTGCGATAGAGCGTCGAGGGATCGATTCCCAGCACCTCCGCCGCCCGCGTCTTGTTCCCGCCTTCGGCCTGCAGGACCCAGAGAATATACGCGCGCTCGACCACTTCCATGGTTGGATTGGGCGGAGCGCCTTCGTCGATCAGCCGGACCGGTCGCGACTCACGAACGCGCTCGGGCAGTCCCGCCTTGGTGATGCGCCCATTCTTGGAGAGCACGGCGGCCCGCTCAAGGGCGTTCTCCAGCTCTCTCACGTTGCCGGGCCACTCGTACTCGAGCAGGCGCTCCATGGCGTCGTCAGCGATTTGAAGTGGTCCGTCGATATCGGTGCGCTTCACGATCTGCTCGGCGAAGTACTCGGCAAGCAGCGGGATGTCACCCGGACGATCGCGTAGCGGCGGAAGCTTGAGCTGGATCACGTTGAGCCGGTAGTAGAGGTCACTCCGGAACGTGCCTTTGCGAATCTCGTCTTCCAGCTCTCGGTTCGTCGCGGCCAGGATGCGCACGTGAATGCTGACTGCTTCGGTGGCACCGACGGGGATGACCTCACGCTCCTGGAGCGCCCGCAGCAGCTTCACCTGAGTAGCCGGACTCAGCTCACCCACCTCATCGAGGAAAAGCGTCCCTCCGGCAGCAGCGACCAGTAGGCCTTCCTTGTCCTTCACGGCTCCTGTGAAGGACCCCTTCACGTGGCCGAACAACTCACTCTCCAAGAGGCTCTCAGTGAGCGCGCCACAATTGATCGAGAAGAACGGGCTGTCGCCTCGTGCGGAATGGGCGTGGATGAACCTCGCCAATACCTCTTTCCCCGTCCCACTCTCCCCGCCGATCAAGATGGTCGACTCTTGCGGCGCCACCGTCTCGGCGAGCTTGAGGACCTCTAGAAACTCCTTACTTCGGCCGATGGGGCGGTCCGCGGAGACACCACTGCGCCGTTTGATCTCCTGCTTGAGCGCCTTGTTCTCGACCCTCAGTTGCCGAGCTTCGGCGGCGCGCCGACAGAGCGCGATCAGCTCATCGTTGGCGAACGGCTTCTGCAGGTAGTAGTAAGCTCCTTCGTTCACCGCCTGCATCGCCGACTGTAGCGAAGCCTGAGCGGTCATGAGGATCACGGGCATGGATGGGTCGAGTTCCTTGGCCCGTTGTAACAGGTCGATTCCGGTCGACCCCGGCATCCGGATGTCGGTGAGGACCACGTCGGGCTTCGAGTTCTCGATGGCCTCGACGCCTTTCCGCCCCCCCAGGGCGGTGGCCACGTCGAATCCCTCTCCTTTGAAGAGGATGCGTAGCGAGTCCAGAATACTCGACTCGTCGTCGACAACCAGAATGCGTATTTGATCGCTCACCCAGATGCTCCAACCGGCTCCCTGGCCGGGAGTACCATGACGAAGCGAGCACCGCCCAAGGCGCTCGTCTCCAACACTACGCTCCCCTCATGGGCGTCCATCGCCCTGTGAACGACCGCGAGTCCGAGCCCACTGCCACCCTTTCGGGTCGTATAGAAGGGGTCGAACACCCGATCGATATCCTCCGTAGCAACTCCCGGGCCGGAGTCCTCCACGGAAATGAGGATGGGATTGGGAACGTCAGGAACCCGCGGATCGACGCGCTCCAAGGGCCCCTCCAAGGTCACACGGATCCGCCCGTGAGCGCCCGCGTACTGGAGTGCGTTCAAAACGAGGTTGAAGGTGGCCCGGTGGAGAAGGTCGCCATCTCCCCGAACCAGGAGCGCGCGATCCAGCCCCTCCTGCTCCACCTTCAGGTCTTCGGGTAGGTCGGGATGCTGGAGGGCCAGGGCCAGGGCCCCCCGGATCAGTTCGGGCAGATCCACCGTCTCGGTCTTGCCACTCCGGATCCGAGCGAAGTCGATGAACTCGGACAGCAGCCGACTCAAGCGGTCCGATTCCAGCAGCACAAGTTCGTGCAGCACCTGGCGGTCGGCGTCTTCCAGCGTGGGTTTGGAGATCTGTTCCACCGAGCTCCGGATGGAGGCAAGTGGGTTCTTGATCTCATGAGCCAACGAAGCAGACAACTCTGCCACGGCCTCCAGACGCTCCGCGCGGATCTTGAGGGCCTCGACCTTTTCGACGTCGGTGATGTCCTGGAAGATCACCGTGACGGAGGCTTGGGCCTGCTCCTCCCGCTTCAGCACTGCCGTGCTCACACCCAGTACGACCTCGTCGCCATCCACGGTGGCGGGGACCTTCAGCCGTTCGGAGGAACGCCCGTCCGTGATCGAGCGCTGGATCACATCTCCCAACCCGGGCGCCCTGCGCTCGACCTCTTCCAAAACCTCGTGGCTGACCCAGTCGTTGGCCGCCAGCCCCAGGATGCGTTCGGCGGCGTGATTAATGTAGGCCAGCCGCCCCCAGCTATCCACGGTCATGAGCCCAGTGGTGAGGTTGGCCAGGATGTCGCCCGTATCGAGCCGCAGCTGTCGTAACTCGGATTCGACTGCGCCTAAGCTGAGCCCTGCCCTGCGCAGGCCGGCGCCAAGCCATCCGGTTACCAGTGCCAGCAAGGCGAACAGGGCCAACAGCACCAGTGTGCTGCCCGAAAACGTCTCGGGGTGCGCAAAGATGACGTTGCCTACGAAGAGCGTCGTGGTGAGCGCCCAAACCAACAGAAGTCCCCACGCTGGCAGCATAAGCGCCGCAAACGTCAGCACCAGGACGTACACCGGAATAAACGGGCTCTGGGCACCCCCGGTGACGTGCACGACCGCAGTGGTCAGCAGCGCATCGAATACCGACTGGGCGACGCGGAACGAGACGATGGGCTTGATCCGGTCGCGATGCGTCAGATGATAGGACCAAGCCGTAAAGGCAACGGCCCCAATGAAGATCATCAGTGCGGCGATGGTCTGGTCGGGCCCGCTGACCCCCAAGCCCACCAGCGAGGCCAGCAGGATCCCCCCCGACACCGCGACCCGGCCCAGGTAGTTGAGCCGCAGTATGCCTTCCAAACTGACCGGCCGATCCGAGGCGGGAAGATCGAATCTCAGGGCTTATGACTCCGGCACGCGAGGACGGGCCAGCTCTCGCAACTCCCCGGGGAGCACGTAGGCGGCGCCGCCCAGGCGACCTACCGCCGGAAGATCCTCCGGTCGGACACGGTAACTACCCTCCTCGAACGTCAGCCCAGCGGCCAAACGCACCTCCTGCACCTCCCCGATCAACAAGCTGGAGGGAGAGGGCTCCAGACCGACCTCGCGGAGCATGCGACAAACCAGCACCGCCGGGCAATCCTCTACGAAGGGCACCTCGACCCTCGGGTGCCACGCCATCTTCACTCCCCCGAAGTGAAACTCGCTGGCCTCGGGGGGCAACTCCGCCGAGGTCTGGTTCATGAGCTCGATTTGCGGGATCGTCACCACGTTGACGCAGAACCAGGGGTGCTCCCGCACGTTGGCCAGCGAGTCCTTCGGCTGCCCGGTCCTCCGTGGACCGATGGCCACTCCCACGAGCATGGGACTCGCCGAAAGTGCGGAGAAGAAGCTGAACGGGGCCAGGTTGGGGACCCGACGCTCGGACACGGTAGAGATCCAGCCGATCGGCCGGGGGACCACCAGGGACGTGATCAGTTCGTAGCGCGCCCGGCCAGGAAGTTCGCCAGGTGTGAGGATCCTCCCCGGGTCGCTACCGAGCAACGGGCACGCGCAGGACCTGACCCGCATAGATCCGACTCGACCGCAGCTCGTTCGCATCACGTAGGGAGTCCAGCGTCGTCCCGTACCGCTGCGCGATCACCCAGAGACTCTCCCCGCTGCGAACCTTATGGTCCACCGTCTCGGGCTCGGATACACGACCACCCCCCGTCGCCAGCTTGGGCGGCGCTCCGATGAGTCGCTCGACGTAGCGCGCATAGGGTTTGGGAAACACCGCAACATGATAGTGGGGCGGACGGCGCTCGCGGGTGGCTTCCAGGACACCTGACCCCTCCAGTTCCAGCAGCACACGTTCAAGCCAACGACGACATACCATGTTGTTGGTACGCCGCAGATCGACCGCCATGCCCGTAGGATGCACGGAGCGGTCAGACGCATTGCGGGGCTGGCGAGAGTGAGGCCTGGTCAGGCTCGTCACGATGAGCTGATCGCCACAGTGGGCTCGATACTGCGAGGACAACCGTTCGATGAACAGGCGCACCTCGGGCCGCGCGTAGGGGAAGGACACGGCGCGCAGCCGATAGTCTTCGTTGCCGGGCACCTCCACGAGGTATCCGCGTTCGACGAAGCTGTTCACGTTCTTGCCGGCAGCCAGGTAGGTGAAATCGTGCCGCCGGGCCTGGGTGTTCTGCCGGTCGAGCGAGCTCGGCGAGCCACGCAGGCTCTGGGCAGCGACGGGCTGGGCCAGGCTTCCCGAGATGGGGAAAGCCAGGAGCAGGGTCGCAGTGGTCAGCAGAGTCGCCCGGACCGGGCCCACCGCCGAAAGGGACCCGCACAAAGGGGCCTGGTTGGGAAGTTTCGCCATCCTCATCCGCTGTCGTTCAGGGGGCACAGTCGGCGGGCTCCAAACCCCGAATACCCCCTAGCGAGGACTTTCGGGTACTTTCGGACCCTATGTAAACAGATGGTTCACTGTTGCGCAAGTCCCGCACCAGGCAGGGGTTCACCCTTGTGGACCCTGGATCCATCTACAGATTGGGGTTGGCCGCGAGGCCAGAATCCACCTGCCCACCGACATCGTAGGAGGACCGATGCCCGCCCCTGCCGGCCACCTGGAACTGGGAGCCCTGATCGACCCCTCCTCCAGGGAGCGGACGGACGAACGGGTGCATCTGCGGGCCTCGGACCTGACCACCCATGGTGTCATCGTGGGCATGACGGGCTCCGGAAAGACCGGTCTGGGCATCGTGGCCATCGAGGAAGCCCTGTTGGCCGGCATTCCGGTGCTGGCCATCGACCCCAAAGGGGACCTTGGCAACCTCCTCCTTACGTTCCCCGACTTGGCCCCGGACGATTTCGAGCCTTGGGTGAACCCGGGGGACGCGAAACGCAAAGGACTCTCCGTGCCCGACTTCGCGGCCAAGGAGGCCGGGACCTGGACGTCGGGACTCGCTTCCTGGGACCTGGGCACCGAGCAGATCCGCCGTCTCCGGGAGGTCGCCGATCTGGTCATCTACACACCGGGGTCCACGGCGGGTGTACCGCTCGACGTGGTAGGGTCGTTGGCGGCCCCTTCCGAGGACACGGACGCTGAGGTTAGAGCGGACGAAATCGAGGGATTCGTTGCGAGCCTCCTGGGACTCGTAGGCATCCAGTCCGATCCGATCAGTAGCCGTGAGCACATCCTGCTCTCGTCCCTGATCGGGCACGCTTGGAGCGCGGGTCAGGACCTGAGCCTCACCGACCTCATCGTGCAGGTGTCGGACCCGCCACTCCGCAAGCTGGGCGTGTTCGAGCTGGATACGTTCTTCCCCTCCAAGGAACGGGTGGCACTGGCGATGCGCCTGAACGGGCTGGTGGCCTCACCGACGTTCAGCACCTGGAGCGCGGGTCCGCCGATGGATCCGGCCTCGATGCTCTACACCCCCGAGGGGAAGCCGCGGGCCGCAATCGTGTCTTTGGCCCACCTGTCCGACGAGGAACGACAGTTCGTGGTCACCCTGCTGTTGTCCCGCGTGACGACCTGGATGCGAGGCCTCAGTGGTACCAGTGACCTACGGGCGCTGGTGTACATGGACGAGGTCTTCGGCTATGTACCCCCCACGGCCGCGCCCCCCAGCAAGAAGGCCATCCTCACCATCCTCAAGCAAGCCAGGGCGTTTGGGGTCGGGATGGTGTTGTCCACCCAGAACCCTGTGGACATCGACTACAAGGCGCTATCCAACGCGGGCACCTGGATGATTGGGCGCCTACAGACCGAGCGGGACAAGCTGCGGCTGATGGATGGCCTATCCGCAGTTTCGGGCGACGTCGACGTCAAGGCGCTGGGTGAGACCATCAGTGGACTTGGGAAACGTGAGTTCGTCCTTCACACCACCAAGGGGAAGCCGCCCCGTCTATTCACCAGCCGCTGGGCGTTGTCCTACCTGCGCGGCCCGTTGACCCGCGAACAGATCGCCACGTTGATGGCGGATCGGAGGGACGTGGCGATGCCCACAGCTACGAGGACGGACGCACCTGAGAGCGTCGACGATGCGCCGGACCTGGAACCAGACACGGTTCTGGCCGCGCCCCAGGTGGCAGACGGAATCGACGTGTTCTACATGGATCCGGCGGCTCCATGGGCTCAGGAGGTGGGCGCCAGTCCGCACGGAACCCGCCTCGAGCCGGCCCTGGTAGCGCGGGTCCAGTTGCTGTTCGACGAGACCAAGGCCGACCTGAGGCACAAAGAGGAGTGGGAAGCCGTCTTCTATCCGCTCTCGGAAAGCCCCTCGGTCGAAGAGGGGCTTCACGTCGACTACGATCCTCGTGACCTCCGGACGGAGCCTGCCGTACCGGGCGTCTTCTCCGTCAACGACGCGCCGCTGGATCGAAAGTCCTTCTTTCGCAGCTTCCGGGCAGACCTCAAGGAACACCTCTACCAGAACCGTCAGGTCGAGCTGCTCGCCAACCCTGCACTGAAGCTGTACTCGCGGGTTGGGGAGTCCTCCGAGGACTTCGCAGCACGCTGTCGGGCCGCTGCGGACGCCGCGGAGGACGCCGAGGCGGCCAAGCTGCGCGCGAAGTTCGAAGCCAAGGTGGCGCGCACCGAAGCCGCCCTGGCCAAGGCGGAGGATCGCGTGGAGGAGCTGGAGGAGACCACCCGGCAGCGTCGCGGACAGGAGCTGTTGTCGGGCGTGGGGGGCGTGTTATCCGCGTTCCTGGGCGGACGCCGTACCGCCAGGAAGATCGCGACCGAGGTGCGGCGGGCCTCGACGCGCAGGGGTACCACGGCCAACGCGGCCCGCAGGCTCGAGACCGCGAAGAACCGGATGGAAGAGAAGGTGGACGAGCTTGAAGCCATCGAAACGGACCTGGCCGACGCGCTCATCGAGATCGACGACCGTTGGGAAGCGGTGGCTGGCGAGATCGAGACGTTGGAAGTGGGGCTCGAAAAGTCGGACATCCACGTGTCCGAGGTGGCTGTAGTCTGGATCCCTAGAAGGCCGTTGAACAAGTAGACCGAGGGGGCGAGCAACGTGCCCGCCCCCTCACGAATACTGCCAACGGTGGCCGCAGGTTAACTCTTTGCCGCCTCATAGTTGGCGCCCACCACGTCCCAGTTCGCCACGTTCCAGAACGCGTCCAGGTAGTCCGGCCGCCGGTTCTGGTAGTTCAGGTAGTACGCATGCTCCCACACGTCGACTCCCAGAACGGGCGTCTGCCCATCCATGAGCGGACTATCCTGGTTCGCCGTGGAGATCACTTCGAGATTGCCGGACGCGTTTACGACCAACCAGCCCCACCCCGAGCCGAACCGGCTCCCGGCCGCACTCTTGAACTTGGCCTTGAAGTCGTCGAATGAACCGAAGGCCGCGTCGATCGCCGACGCCAACGCACCACTCGGCGAGGACGCGCCGCCGGGCGTCATGACGCTCCAGAAGAGCGTGTGGTTGGCGTAGCCACCTCCATTGTTGCGGACCGCGCCTTGAATCTCGGCCGGCACGGACGACATGGCCCCCAGAATCTCCTCGACGCTCTTGCCGTGCAGCGACGGGTGTCCCTCCAGCGCAGCGTTGAACTTGTTGGTGTAGCCCTGGTGATGCTTGCCATGGTGAATCTCCATGGTTCGTGCATCGATGTGGGGTTCCAGCGCGTCGTAGGCGTATCCGAGCGACGGGAGCGAGAACGGATGGGGCATATCGCGAACCTCCAGTGGTACAAGTGGGATGAACCTGGATCGGGCGGACCGCCCTTCCATAGTGTAGTGTTCCAATAGACCCAAGACCACACCTGCCATCGCAACCGAGCCCCGCCCCCATGGCCCTTCCCGGGCCCGCGCCACGGACAGCCCCGTGCGACTCTTCCACGTGGACTGTGACATGTTCTACGTGCAGGTGGCGAAGCTCATGGATCCGGAGGGTCTGGGCGCAGAGGAATACCTGATCGTGGGGGGCTCACCGTCGGGGCGCGGTGTGGTGACCTCGGCATCCTATCCGTGTCGAGCGATGGGGGTGCGCTCCGGGATGCCAACGGGCAGGGCGCTCCGTCTCTGCCCGCAGGCGGTGGTGGCTCCGGTGTCGCGTCACGAGTGCCTGGAGCGTAGCAACCGTGTGCGGGATGCCCTGGATGCATGGTCGCCCATGGTCCAGGCCGCCTCCATCGACGAGTTCTACCTGGACCTGTCCGGGACGGAACGCCTGAAAGGGTATGAGGACCTCGAGGAACTGGCCGTGCGCATGCGGCTGTCGGTGCTGGAGCAGTCGGAGATCTCGGTATCGATCGGGGGAGGCACCACTCGCCTCGTGGCCAAACTCGCCACGTCGCTGGCCAAGCCCGCCGGCGTGCACGTGGTGCCGGCTGGAGACGAGGCCGCGTTCATGCGCCAGTTCGAGTTGGCACAAATCCCGGGGATCGGACCCAGTCTTGCGCGCACGCTGCAGACTCGGGCCCTCCGCACGGTCGAGGACGCCCTGCCCTACCCGGAAGAGGCGCTGTGCGCTTGGCTGGGCGAGGGACGAGGCCACTGGCTATAACGTCGGATCCGCGGCATCTCCAGTTCGGTGGTGGATGTCCACGAGCCGCGGAAATCGATCAGCTCAGAACGCACCTTCTTCGAGAACATCGACTCGGACGAAGAGCTGGAGGATCGTCTGTTTACGCTCGCCATCTCTGTAGCTGGCACCCTGCGCAAGAGTGGCCTGCGCGCCCGAACCGTGACCGTCAAGCTGAGAAGCGCAACGTTCACCAACCGCTCGGCATCCCGGACTCTGGACGTACCGCTGGACTCCGACGCTGCGCTGTTTCAGGTGGGCAGGGGACTCCTGGCTCAACTGCGCAACAAGCGTCGAGGGCCCGTGCGGCTCATGGGCATCGGCGTGACCGGATTGGCGCCTCCAGGAGGCGAGGGCCAGCTTCGCTTGTTCGAGCCCGAAGGGGGGGCAGAAGACGAGCGCGCCCGCCGAGTCACCGCAGCGGTGGACGCGCTCCGCGCCAAGTTCGGGAAATCGGCCATCCTCCCCGGGCGCATCGCATCCAAGCGAAAGCCAGAGCCCGACCTGGACGGCAGAAACCGCTGAACCGGAAGCGCCAGAAGCGTTTCGCGGTGTCCCCCGGTCAGGTCATGGCGGCCCGCTTCTCCTCTACCGCACGCCGAACCAGGAAGTAGTGACCCCAGATCCACGCCAGGACGGCCAGAAGGACGGCACCGATAGCCAGGATCCAACGTTCGCTACGCGCGAATGTCGCCACTTCGGCGGCCAGCGCCTGGCGGTCGGCCCCAATCACCACATATCCGCCCTGAGAGCCGTCTCGGCCGGTCAGCGCGGAGACGGCAAACCGTCGGGGAAAGCCATCCAGGTCGGTCCCGTCCACCAACTCAAGGCCGCGTTCGGCGGGCATGGTGGGAAAGCCCTCGCTGGCGGTTGCTCCCAAGCTGTCTCCGATGAGTTGTGCCAGGTCGGGCACCCTCACCAGCACCTGGCCTTTGCGGTTGAGCACTGTGAGTGTGGCTCCCTCCGCCAACGCTACCGACAACGCATTCTCGGCGAGGCGCGACAGGTCAATGCTGGCGGCCAAGACCCCGTTGGTTCCTGTTTCATCGACGATGGGATAGGCCACGCCCACGCCGGGCTTGCCCGTGATCCTCCCCAGCGCGTAGTCGCCAACCGCGAAGCGGGAAGAGGTGGTGGCCAAGGTGAAGTAGGTCCGGTCCCCGAGGTACAGCCCGTCTCCCAGCGTCAGCGAACCACAGGACAGGTAACCATCCAAGCCGATCCGCGAGAGCGTGGTGTACTGGGGTGTCTCCTGAAGGGCGGCCCGAAGGAGAGGCGTGCACTCCGAGGTGGCGTCGCGAATGGCGGGCACGTGAGAGAGCGCCCCCAGGAGCGCTTCGCTGTCGGCCAGCAAGCGGACATACTCTGCACGGGCCACCTCTGCGGTCCGCGCCATCTGCTCATCGACGACCCGTTCACGAAGCGCATCCACGTGACGCGAGGCATAGGTGAAGACGGCAAGCGCGGGAAGAAACGCGAGGAGCACCAACACGAAAAGACGGGCCTGCAGGTGTGCCTTGAGAGCTTCAGGCATGCTACCCTCCTTGGTTCGGGAATCCGAACCCGATTCAGGGCAACACGAGAGCCGCGGCGGGAGGGGGCCGGCGCTGGGAGTTCCGTAGCGGACGGACCCCGGCTCAGGGAGACACGCTACCCTGCTCGGTCACTGCTCGTTCGAACATCCGGGTCGGCCCTGGGGCGCGCAAGTTGAGGCGCCGTACCGGACCCGCGACCAACCGCCCTGCTCTACTGAACCGTGATGTGCACCGTGTCGACTACCAGAGGCTCCAGGGGCACGTGGGCAAAGTCTGCCACCACCGCGATCAGCCTGTACTGACCGGGCGTAAGCTCAAGGTCCGTTTCGGTTTGGGCCTGCCCCAAGTGGACGTGGCCCTCAGTGGACGGGATGGGCGTTCCGCTGGGTGGGATGTCCTGATTGATGAGGAGGTGGTGGTGCCCCGAGCGGGGTTGATCCGTTCCCGCGGGAACGATGGCAACGCCAGTGACGGCGAACGTCACGTGGACACGAGTGCCCACCGTCGCACTGTCGTCAGGGGCCAAGATGCGCACGCGCATCTCGGGCTGAGTGGGGGCCTCCGCCTCGGCATCCGCATCGGTGGCCGGAGCATCTCCACCACACGCTGCTGCGAAAGCCGCCAGTAGGCCCACCCCGAGACTGCAGATGCGACGGTTCGTCACGTGCCACTCCCCTGTCCGCGATGTGCCTCAGCCTGCTTCAGGTAGGGTTTCCGTTCGAAGTAGCTGTCGGTCATCTCCTTCACCTTCCCGGACAATAGCGCCAACGCGATCAGGTTGGGCCAGATGACGATGGCAAGGAAGATGTCCCCCAGGTCCCACACCACCGTGAGCGGGAGCACCGCTCCCACGAAATGCATGGCCACGAACGCCATCTTGTAGGGGAGGATGGCCTTCGCACCAAACAGGTAATTCGCACAGCGGTCGCCGTAGTAGCTCCAGGAGATCGCGGTTGAGATGGCGAACATCAACACCGAGATGACCACGATCATCTGACCGAATCCGGCTGCGCTCCCGAAACCGCGTCGGAACGCTTCCAGGGTCAGCGGCGCTCCGTTCTCGGCGGCGTTGGCGTGCAACGACGTGTACTCGTCCCCGCTCGGTGTCACGGCCACACCGTCCTGTGGGCGCACGACGCCCGTGAACGGACGCGTCATCTCGGCATCCAGGAACAGCTCCTCGATGGGCGCCTCATGCCAAGAAACCAACACGCCCGATGGATCCACGTGCTGTCCGTTCATGAACGCGATCTCGGCCGGAGGATCCGCCTCGCCGTAGCGTCCCTGCTGGTTCTCGACGCGGTGGCTGATGTCTCCTCCACCCAAGGTGATCTCGGTGGGGATGCGGTCGTTCCAGACGCCCGTCATGATGACCACCAGACCCGTCATGGTGCAGATGACGATGGTATCGATGAAGGGCTCCAACAGGGCAACCACCCCTTCCGACACCGGCTCCGGCGTCTTGGCGGCGGCGTGCGCGATGGGCGCCGATCCCTGCCCCGCTTCGTTGGAAAAGAGGCCACGACGCACGCCCCACATCATGGTGACGAGCAGTGCGCCCAGGCCTGTGCCGGCGACGCCGGCGGTGGGGTTGAAGGCCTCTCGAAAGATCAGCCCGAACGTGGGGATCACCTGCCCGATGTTGGTGACGATGATGAACAGCGCACCCGCGACGTAGATGCCGGCCATGACCGGCGCCAAGATGCCCGTAACCTTCCCGATGCGACTGATGCCCCCCAGGATTACCGCCGCCACGATGGCGGACGTCACCAGCCCCGTGATCCACGGAGCCACCCCAAACACGGTCTGCATATTATCCGCAACGGTGTTGGCCTGGATGGCGTTCCCGGTCAAAAAGGCGGTGATGCCCAGGATGAACGCGAAGAACAGCGCCATCCACTTCCAATTAGGGCCCAGTCCCCGCTCGATGTAGTACATAGGACCGCCCGACACCGTCCCTGCCCACGAACCCTCGGTTTCGGACACCCGGTACTTCTGAGCCAGCGTGACCTCAGTGTACTTGGTGGCCATCCCCAGGAAGGCGGTGACCCACATCCAGAAGAGTGCACCCGGCCCTCCCCAGTGAATCGCGATCGCCACACCAGCGATGTTGCCGATCCCGACCGTGGCGGAGAGCGCGGTGGTCAGCGCCTGGAAGTGACTGACGTCCCCTTCGTCCTCGGGGTCGTCGTACCGGCCCGACGTCACGGCGAAGCCATGGCCCAGGCGCCGGAGCTGCACGAAGCCCAATCTCACCGTGAGGTAGAAGCCCACCCCCAACAGGACGATCACCATGAAGGGGATCTGTTCCTCCCCCACCGGGATGCCGAGTTGAACGATGTAGCGGTTTCCGAGCTCGGAGAGCCGTGCAATGAAATCCATGCGGTTGTCTTCCTAAAAGGCAGGTAACGGCCGAACCACACCGAAGTACGGGCTCGGGGGGCGCTGGACGAATCGGGGGAGTTTACGGGGCGGCCGGCGGCGGGGCCAGGCAACGCGCGGGAGAGTCCCCTGGGGTGGCCCTCCGAAACCGGCGTTTCGCGAACCGCGTAGATTCCAGAGATCCAACCCCCGCCACCGATCCCGGAGCCGCACCATGGCGATTCGAGGCAAAGCACCTGTTCTGTGGGCCCTTTCGATGGGGATTCTGATGGCAAACTCGCTCGAGGCGCAAAGGACCCGTCCCGACAGCCCCGACGAAGGGGGTCTGCTTCTCGGCGTGGCGGGCACCGGCATCGGGCTCGGGGACGTGCCCCGCATGAACGGCATCCGGATCAACCTCTCGGACGACTACATCGATCGGATCAACGGGCTCAACCTGACGTTGTGGAAGCCCGATGCTCCGGTGGGAGGGGCGGTCAACGGCCTTTCATTGGGCCTGGTGTCCCCGGCAGCGGATTATCTGCGGGGGGTTACGCTGGGACTCGCGGCCCCGGTAGCCGAGCGGGAGATCGTGGGGGTCAACCTGGGAGGCCTGGCGGTGGTGTCCACGGGAGTGATCCGTGGCGTCTCGGCGGGGGGACTGGCCCTGGTTGCCGAGGACGAGATCTGGGGCGTGGGGGTAGGCGGCTTGGCCCTGGTCTCCGAAGGCAAGATCACAGGCGCTCACTTGGGTGGACTCGCAGTCGTGGGCCAGGGTGAGATCACGGGTGTGAACGCCGGCGGACTGGCACTGATTGGCCAGGGGAAGGTCAGGGGAGTGGGCTTGGGTGGCCTGGCGGTGGTATCCGAGGGCGATATCGACGGGGTCGTCGCCGGGGGTCTCGCCACTGTGGCCAGAGGAGACCTGCAGGGCGGCGCCTTTGGCGGCCTGGCGGTTGTGTCGGAGGGTGAGATTCGGGGCATGGCCGCCGGTGGTCTCGCCGTGGTGGCCCAAAGGGACCTACAGGGCATCGGACTCGGTGGTCTGGCCGTAGTGTCGGGCGCGGACTTGACCGGACTGGCCCTGGCGGGGTTCACCGTAGAAGCCGAGAACCGGTTGAACGGGTTCGCGGCCGGAGCCTACAAGGTGAAGGCCTACGAGCTGGACGGGGCTGCGCTGGCCGCGGCCTGGACCGACCTGGCCCGCCTGAACGGCATGAGCGTGGCCGGCTACAACCGGATCGGATATCAGTCAGGCATCACCATCGGGCTCTACAACAGCGCCGAGGTCCTGGACGGCATCCAGGTCGGGCTTCTCAACCGGGCGGACAACGCACGGTTCCGGTACCTGCCTTTCGTAAACGCGAAGTTCTAGAAGGGCGGTCCCACGTCCTTCCCCTCGGCAGTAGGTTGTGCCGATGAGTTCACAACGATGTGCACGAGCCCTGGTCCCCCGTACCCGCCGGCCGTCCCTCCTGGTGGCGATGGGGATGATCGCCGCGCTTGCCGGTCCAGCCGCTGGGCAATTGGGGCCGGAGCGAACTGTGTCGCTTCGTAGCTACCAGGCTGGCGCGCTACACCAGTTCTTCCTGGGCTCCCTGCATCGGGATCTCTGGTCCATCCCCATTGTGGCGCCCGAGCTCGACCTGTCCCGCTACGCGGGCGGGCTCACGCCCACCCGGCGGGGTGGCGGCTTGCAAACGCGCTCACTGCGATTCGACTCAGAAGAGGGGCCGGTCTACACGTTTCGATCCATCGAGAAGGACGCCACCAGGAACCTCGATCCCCAGCTACAGGAATCCCTCGCGGCCACCGTGCTGCAGGACCAGATCGGGGCACTGTTTCCGTTGAGCGCCATGGTGGTTGCTCCCCTGCTGGAAGCGACCGACGTGCTACACGCCACGCCCGAGCTGGTCGTGCTCCCCGATTCGCCGCTGCTGGGTGAGTTCAGGGAGGACTACGCTGACCTGGTCGGATGGATCGAGGTGCGCCCGGACGAGGGCCCCGACGGCGAGCCGGCCTTCGCTGGCGCCGACCGTGTTACCAGCACCCCAACGTTCCTCGAGCACCTGGAGGACGACCCCAAGGACCGGGTCGATGCGGCGGCCTTCCTGCGGGCCCGTCTCATGGACCTCTACGTAGGGGATTGGGATCGCCATCCCGATCAGTGGCGCTGGGCGGCGTTCGAGGAGGGCGATGACGTGACGCTGTGGTACCCCATTCCCCGGGACCGGGACTGGGCGCTCAACAACATCAACGGGCTGGTGTGGACGCTGGTGCGGAGAACCATTCCCCAGTACGTGAGTTTCGGTCCCGAGTACGTGTCCGTGTTCGGCACCGTCTGGAATGGCCGTGCGCTGGACCGGCAGCTGTTGTCCGGCCTTTCGTGGCAGGATTGGGAACGCACGGTGGCGGGGCTGCAGGCGGCACTTTCGAATGAGTTGATCGCGTCTGCCGTGGACGTTCTTCCCGCAGGATTCGAGGACACGGCGGACGACCTCGCTACGGCGCTCCGCGCCCGGCGCGACGGACTGATGGAGGCGGCCAAGGAGTACTACGACCTTACGGCCACTCGGGTGGATGTGTTCGCCACCGACGAGCCAGAGTTGGCCCACGTCGAGCGGAGAACCGACGGCAGCGTGCACGTCACCGTCACCGAGCTGCGACGGGGCCGAGTGCTCGCCGATGCCCCGTTCTTCGAGCGCACCTTCCTGCCGAGCGAAACCGGAGGCGTGCGCCTCTACCTACGGGGCGCACGCGACTCCGTCGTGGTCGAAGGACCTCTGGGAGACATGTGGGTACGGGCGATCGGCGGAGGCGGCGACGACACGTTCCGGGACCTCACCACCGGCCACCGCACCGGGTTCTACGATGACCGCGGAGACAACGTTTTCGTGCCCGCGGGCGATACCGAGGTGGACGAGAGCGACTACGAGGAACCCGACGATACCGAGAGTGCCACCCACCAAGCCCGCCCCAGGGATTGGGGTAGCCGTTGGATTGCGTATCCGCTCCTGGGCGCCAACCAAGACGTGGGTGCGTTCCTTGGTCAGACTCAATCTTGGAACCGGTATGGATTTCGACGCTTCCCCTACCGTCAGCAGCTCGACCTGAATTGGATCCTGAACCCGGTGAACTTCGGGTTTCGGGTAGGTGCGACCCTGCGCCACAACCTGAGTCACACCGCCGAGCGCGAGTGGATTACGTCCGTCGACGCCACCAGCCGCACCGTGCGCTACTATCACGGCATCGGCAACGACCGCCAACTGGTCGGCGATAGCGAGTTCCATCGATCCGACCGGGCGGGTGGTGAACTCAAGACCGGCATGGGGTTCAGCGGGACAAGCTCACACGTGGAGACCGGCGTGAGTCTACGATACACTCGGCCGATTCGGTCGGAGGACGGGCGGCTTGTGCAGGACGAGGAGCCCGCCGGCTTCCCGGAAGCGTGGCGGACGGGCGTCTACCTGAACGCCACCGTCGATCGTCGGGACAGCCCCGTGGCACCGACCCGAGGTGGCATGATCGACCTCGCGCTCCACCTGACCCCTGCCCTGCTGGACGCGCCCGGTGCCTATGGCTCGATACGCGGGGGGTTATCCGCCAGCACGTCGGCGGGTCCAGTCGTCCTGACGGGATACTCTCAAGCCGAGCGGGTCGTGGGTGACGCGCCTTTCTTCGAGTTGGCTACGCTCGGCGGCGCGGGTTCACTGCGCGGGTTTCGGCAGGACCGTTTCCTGGGAGACGGCCTCCTGTTGGGAGGAGCCGAAGTGCGATTCCCCGTCATTCCGTTCTTTGCGTTCTTCCCCGGCACGCTCGGTCTCAGCGGCTTCGCGGAGGCCGGGCGGGTCTACTCCGACTTCGATGGTGTTGCGGTCGCCCACACGGGGACCGCCGGCACAGGGGAGGCGGTGTCCGAACAGGGCTGGCACGCGTCCTACGGAGGAGGCGTGTGGATAAGTGTGGTGAGCTCGGAGTACACCTTGAACGGGACGCTTGCCCGGTCTGAGGAAGGGAACCGGTTCTACTTCGGGTTGGGGTTCGCGCGGTAGTGCCGACCGGCACCAAGTCGAGCGTCCCAGCTGACATCGACCGCTTCCAGCACCGTGACCGTGACCTTTGCGAAGTCCGAGTGACTGGGATTGAGCAGAACGTTCCAGCCCCACGGTTGAGCAACGATCGACGGAACCCGCAACGCTACCTCGCTACGCGACTCGAGCCACGCTGAGCCCACCTCCCGGGACACCGCCGCGTCGCGCCAGTCCACCACTCTCGCGATGTCCAGGTCGTTCGTCAGAACATCCTCCGGGATCTGAATGCGAGCGGACCGAGTCTACTCAGACGCTTTATCGGCCCAACACCGTGACCACCAGCCGCCGATCCCGCGGCCGGGTATCGCAGTCCACCAGGACCACCTGCTGCCAAGTGCCTAGCGGCAGCCGGCCCTCCACGATCGGGAGCGCCAGCGACGGACCGATCAGCGAAGCCCTCAAGTGACTGTGTCCGTTGTCGTCGTTCCAGGTGCGCTCGTGCTCGTAAACACCGTCACGTGGCGCCAGTCGCTCCAGCAGCGCCCTCACGTCATGGTTCACGAGGCCGGGCTCGAACTCGAGCGTGGTAAGCGCCGCAGTCGAGCCGACCACCATGACCGTCAGCTGACCGGTCACGACACCGGAGCTAGCCACGAGCTCGGCAAGCTGCGGCGTCACATCCAGAATGTGGTCGTTGCCTCGGGTACTTAGGTGAATCTCGTGCGAACGCGCGATCATATCGGCTCCATCAAGTAGGACTGAAGGTTCCGGCCTCTTGGGTCACTTAGGGATCGGTGAGCCCAGCCTCCACTTCTTGCCTTACAAGCAACCGGAGCTACGCACAACATCTTGAAAGGAGGAGTCTCGTGTCGCAGACGGACCTGCTGACCTTACCCGCGTTGGCGGGAGTCCACGGCCGATCGACGCTGATCCGGCGCGGGTGCACCGACGCCGGCTCTCCGGTTGCGGGAGCGGTCTCGCCATGGAACCAGGGGCCAGCGACACCTCAACTTCCCGGGTACGGACGGCGGGGGCCCAATACCTGTGGGTCCGTTCAGATCGCGTTTCACCGTCCGTAATGGACTGTAGCCAAGAGGCGTTCCTAGGCTGACGTTAGTGCGACGAGCGGTCCGGTGGGCGATGCCTGCCGGGCCGCCCGGCCGGTCGGTACCGGCTTCTTGGCCTACGACCCGCCGCGCGCCCACGGCCCTCGCGCGGTGCGCATTCAACCAGCCCGGCGTACCTTCCAGACACCTCATCTCACCGCGGACCACGGTACGTCGGAGGTCTTCATGTTGGATCGTTTCGCTCGGCGACTCACGCTTGCCACTGCCCTCCTTTTCATCAGCCTCGGGCCCCTTCCCGCCGCCGCCCAGGATGGCCCCGGTCGCCTGAGCGTCGATCACTACCTGGACTGGGAGTTCGTCAGCAACCCGCAGCTCTCGCCGGATGGAAAGCGGGTGGTGTACGAGCGCGCCTGGATCGACAAGATCAATGACCGGCGCGCATCCGAGATCTGGTTGATGGACGTCGACGGCACGCGGAACCGGTTCCTTTTGGACGGCTCATCGCCGACCTGGTCGCCCGACGGAACCAGAGTGGCCTATGTGAAGGAGGGGGAGCCGGAAGGAGCACAGATCTTCGTGCGCTGGATGGACGCGGAGGGTGCGGTCAGCCAGGTAACGCGGCTCACGGAGAGCCCCTCGAGCATCCAGTGGTCGCCCGACAGCCGGTGGATCGCCTTCAACATGCTCGACCCGGCCGACCTGGATCCGGCGTGGAGCATCGACATGCCTGACCGTCCGGAAGGCGCGGATTGGACGGCTCCGCCCCGCATCGTGGAGCGGCTCAACTATCGGCGAGACGGCTCGGGCTTCTCCCCGCTCGGGTTCCGGCATGTCTACGTGGTGTCCGCCGACGGAGGCACGCCGCGTCGGCTCACCTCGGGAGACTACGACCACGGGGCGCCCCAGTGGATGCCCGACGGCCAAGCGATCGTGTTCAGCGGCCTTCGCATGGAGGAGGCCGAGTACCAGTACCGTGAATCAGCCCTCTACTCGGTCGACGTCACGACCGGAAGCATCGAGGAGCTGACGACCCGCAAGGGCAGCGAGACGAATCCGGTCCCCTCCCCTGACGGACGGTACATCGCATACCAGGGCAACGCCTTCTCTTGGGACACCTACACGGAGTCGGAGCTGTACGTCGCTCGGGCCGACGGTTCGGGATCTCGGGTCATTGCCCGTGAGATGGGGCGGGGCTTAAGCAACGTCACCTGGGCCGACGACGGGAGCGGGCTGTACTTCACTGCCGGCATGCGCGGGACCTCGAATCTCTGGTTCGCACCCCTCGACGGAGAGCCACGGTCTGTGACCGAAGGCAACCATATGCTCTCCACGACGGATATCGTCGGCGGCGCTGCGGTCGGAACCCGCACCTCGTACCACGAGCCCGGAAGTCTGATCACGTATCGACTCTCCGATCCCGCGGACATCCGCACGCTGAAGTCCACCAACGAAGCCATTCTTGCCGACGTGGCGCTGGGTGAGGTGGAGGAGATCTGGTACCCGTCGGTCGATGGACTGATGATCCAGGGTTGGATCAACAAGCCGCCGGATTTCGATCCGAACCGTGAGTATCCGCTGATCCTTCGCATCCACGGCGGGCCGCACTCGATGTACAACTCCGGGTTCGACTTCAAGAACCAGGACCACGCGGCGCACGGTTATGTGGTCCTGTACACCAACCCGCGTGGTAGCTCCGGTTACGGTTCGGAATTCGGCAATGCGATCAACTACGCATACCCGTCGCTGGACTACGACGACCTCATGGTGGGCGTCGACTCCATCATTGCGCGTGGCTATATCGACGAGCGGAACCTCTTCGTCTACGGCGGTTCGGGCGGGGGCGTGCTTACATCGTGGATCGTGGGCCACACCGATCGATTCGCGGCGGCTGTGGCCAAAGCACCGGTCACGAACTGGATCAGTTTCGTCGGCACGACGGACGGAGCGAGCTGGTATTTCGACTTCGAGAAGCACTTCTGGGAGGACCCCAGCGAGCATCTCGAGCGCTCATCGATCATGTACGTCGACAACGTCAAGACACCGACCATGCTGATGACGGGGGAACGGGACCTACGCACGCCGATGGAGCAGACCGAGCAATACTACCGTGCGCTCAAGCTGCGTAAGGTCCCGACTGCGATGGTGCGCCTCACGGACGGATGGCACAGCCGAAGCTACCCGCCCACGAACTTCGTTCGTGTACAACTGCTCCTTAGGAACTGGTTCGAGCGGTACCGGGTGGGGAGTGCCGCGGCGACGGATGGAGGGGGGAGCTGACGCGCACCTGAGGCTACGCTGGCTGCCGCTTCGTACGCCGGGAGCGCCCGGGCGATGCCGGCTTCTTAGGCGCACTCGCCTCCTTCGCGGGCGGCACGGGTTACTATGTAGTACCTAGAGTCCAACGGGCCATGGTGCCTTGGGCCTCGGGGTGCCGGGCATGATCCATGTAGATAAGGTCGAGCCGATCGGGCCGTTGCGTGTTGCGAGACTACTTCCGGGGCGCGGAGCATGATCTCGAGCGGCGCGATGTCACCGAGAGTGGAGGGAGGTCGTGGGCAACGTGTTGGCGAAGACGATTGCGCTAAGCCTCTTCCTGTCCGGTCCCCTCGCCGCCCAGTCCACCCTGGTCGTGCTCAACACCGAGGGTCAGCCGATCCCGGCCGTTCGCGTGGACGTGTTCGGAACCGCTGAGCTCCTTGGCACGTTTCCTACCTCCGCGCGGGGCGTCGCGGAACTGGATCTCGACCGTTGGTCCGAGGCGCGCCGCGTCACCCTGAGCCATGTCGGCTTCGAGACCCGAGTCGTTCAGACGGACGAACTCCCCGAGGACGGAGTGCTCTTCATGGAGCCTCGCGCCATCGAGATCGAGGGACTGACGGTCGAGGGCGCGGACCTGTGTCCGATCGTCGATGATCCGCGGGCGCGCCAGCTCTGGTCCGAGATCGCGAGCCGATACGCGGAGGACACGGGCACTCGGGCATGGTCCGCGTATCTTTCGCTGTCCAGAAGCCGAGTCCAGGAGGGGGAACTCCGCCAGGCGTCGAACTCGGAGGCCGTCGACTATGTCGCGGCCGGTCATCCTCTTGTGATCCACGGTGGAGACCACACGTCGCGCTCGCTGGACGACCGAATTGCGAACGAGGGGTACGCCTGGGAACCGCTCGTCGTGGCCGGTACGACACGAAGTCGCGAATCGGCTTGGGGATACCCAGAATTCGACCGCGCACATGCGTACCACTTCGCGAGTCCGGTGTTCGCCGCGGGTCATGACTTCGCCGTAGACAGTGACTCGGATGAGCAGACCACGCTCATCTTCTGCGGGCACAAGGAGGGAGACGCTGCGACAATCGAGGGTGTTATCCGCCTCACCCCTGGGGAAGGGTTCCTAAGTGCCGAGTGGCGCTTCCGAACGCCTGAACCGGACGAAGGTGCCGGCGGCATGGTCTCATTCCGGTCCTACGTGGAGGCTCGGGGACAGAAGCCACACCTCGTCTCCTCCCGAAAGCTCTTCTTCCGGCGCTCGGCGGCCAGCGGGCCCTATGCAGACCTCGGCCCGAGCTACATGGCCCATGGCACTGGAGGAGTAGGCTGGTACCTACATCCATCGGATATCCACCCCTGTAACGAGGGCCTCAGCTTCTTCCCGGTCCCACCCACGACCCGTGACGGCGTTCGGTTCGCCGAGTGCATCGCACGGAATTGGGGGCGGGAGTAGCGAGCGTTACCTCGGGAGCGCTTCGAGAGAAATCCGCGTGGCCCCCGCTGCGTGCAGTTCGTCCAGCACGTCGACCATATGGCGATACGCCGCCTGTTCAAGCGTCTTCACCGCAGCAATCAAGCCGGGATGCTGGGCCACTTCCTGCCGCCAAATGGCTCCTACGGCGTTGGCCTCGACGGTCTGGCGCTGTGGGCTATCCCCTCTGCGCACCTCCACGAGGCCCGAAGTGGCGATGTCGAGGTGGAGGACGTTCTCAGCCGAGACCGGGGTGTCCTGTGCCTCCGGCAGCACCAACGCCAGCCCGCGGTCGTTTGGGAACACGGTTGTGACGAGAAAGAAGATCAACAGGAGAAAGGCGACGTCGGCCATCGAGGACGTGGGGACGTCGCCTTTCGGACGTTGGCGTTGTGAGAGAAGGGCCATCGTTGCCTCCCGATCGCGAGCAAGGGGTGTCTTGCAACCTTACGCGCGGAGGATCGTTGGCTTTCGGACGGTTGCGTTGCGTGGCCGGTTCCGATGAAGGAACGCGACGACCCACTCGTATTCCTCCAAAGGGTCGGGACCTCTAGCTCCGGAGGTCGCAATGAGAGTGCGAGTGCAGCAGATGCTGAGGCGGGTTCTGTCACCTGTCCTACGAATGGCCTTGGATCGAGTGGATCTGTCTGACCCCTGGGTGACCTCGGAAGCACGGATCGACCCCGGTCGCTTTGGCTGGGGCAATCGGCACCGCTTCGGCTGGTTCCTGGACGGTCCTTCCGAGGTGACCGTCAAGAGTGTCGCGGACATCTGCGAGTGGCTGTCGGCCTGCGAGTATCGCTCCGATCAAGACCTATTCGGTGAGGTCGATTTCTGGCAGCACCCCCGCACGTTCGAGACGCTGCGCGCGGGGGATTGTGAAGATTTCGCCCTCTGGGGTTGGCGAAAACTGTTGGAGCTGGGACACGACGCTCGTTTCTACGTCGGCCATGTGGATGAGGCCACCACGGGGCACGCGTGGGTGACGCTCAACGATGGTGCCAAGAGATGGATCCTGGAGGGGTCAGCGCGTTCGGGTCCGCAAATGCTGGATCTCGTTGGCGCGCGGAGTCGGTACTCGCCATGGTTCTCCATAGGCGGCCAACTCCGGTACACACTTCACGACGGCTACTTCCTGTGGCTGCGGCGATCCCTCGGACCCAAGCCGCTGCCGCCTGGAGGGTTCTGCCGATTGGCATTCTGACGACGTCTCGTGAGTGAGGGGGAATCGACGGTCGAACTTGAGGCCTTCTATGCCTTGCGTCACCCTGCCACCCGGGACTAAGCTGTCCTCATATATTTTGACAATGTCAAATAATGGGACGGCAGATGAGCCTGGGAGACCTACAGCATGTCGTTATGCTTGCCGTCGCTCGCTTGGGGGGCGAGGCGTACGGGGCGGCGATCCGGGATGTACTCAAGGACGTAGCCGGTAGGAGCGTAACGGTCCCTACGGTATACGTAACGCTGGTTCGCCTGGAAGAACGGGGGCTCGTCCGTTCGACCGAAGCGCGCTCTTCCGGTAGCCGGCGCGGACGACCGCGACGCGTGTTCAGTCTCACCCCCGCCGGCTGGGACGCGCTGCAGGACGCCCGAGCCTCCATGGCCCGGATGTGGGAGGGCGTGACCCAACCGTGAAACCGTCCGCGTCTCTTCCCGGCGTCATGGATTGGGTCCTGCGACGGCTTCTTCCCGGGTCGCTTGGTGAGGAAGTGCGCGACGAGCTTGCGGCCGAATACCTGAAAACTCGCGGATCACGCGGGGGCTTCATCGCTCACTTATGGCTCGCCGGGCATCTGATCAACCCGAGTACTTGGAAGCTGGCGCTCATGCTGCGACGCCCAGAAAGCGCTCGGGAAGCCGGGGGCTGGATGTCCGTGCTCTCGGGGTCCTGGTTGGACGCGAAGTTGGGGCTGCGGATGCTCCTGAAATACCCGGGCCTCACCATCGTGGCGGGCCTGGGAATGACCTTGGCCATCGCGATCGGTACCAGCGCGTTCGCCGTGATCTCGACGTTTCTGGACTCTTCCCTGCCGCTGGACGAGGGCGACCGGATCGTCATGATCCAGAACTGGGATACGAGAATCAGCAATCCGAATCGCCAGGCGCTTCACGATCTTGATCACTGGAGGCAGGAGCAGCGTGCGGTCGAGGACGTCAGTGCGTTTCGGACCGTGGGCCGGAACTTGGTGGGGCCCAGCGGGCGAATCGAAGCGGTACGGGTCTCCGAGATCACCTCCTCCGGCTTTCGCGTGGCTCGCACCGCACCGCTCCTCGGCCGTCACTTGGTCGAAGGGGACGACGCCCTCGGCGGTGAGCTGGTCGTCGTCATCGGATATGACATCTGGCAAGCACAGTTTGCTGGCACCGAGGACGTCATCGGCAAGACGCTTCAGCTCGATGGCGAGACGCACACCGTAGTCGGTGTGATGCCCGCGGGCTTCAGCTTCCCGATTCGAGAGAACCTCTGGACCCCCCTTCGACTGAATCCCGCCGAACTCGGTCGTTCCGAGACTCCCTCGCTCTGGGTGTTCGGCCGTCTGGCACCGGGTGTGGAGCGGAGTCAAGCACAAGTGGAGCTGCAGGCTCTTGGGCAGAGAATGAGCGCGGCGTTCCCAGAGACCCACGGGTACCTACGTCCCGATGTGCTCCCTTACGCGTATCCGTTCTACGACCTCGAGTCACCCGCGGCGGTGGCTCTGCTCCGTAGCATTCAGCTCCTGATGTCGCTACTGCTGGTGGTCGTATGCGTGAACGTTGCGGTCTTGGTCTACGCGCGGACGACGACGCGTCAAGGCGAGATCGCGGTGCGCTCCGCACTGGGCGCTAGTCGCCAACGGGTGGTCGGGCAACTCATGGTCGAGGCGTTGGTGCTCTCGGCCGTTTCAGCGGCCGCCGGACTTGGAGTCGCCGCGTTCGCGCTCAGGCAGGTCAACAAGCTGGAGGGACCGTCACAGCAGCTTCCGTTCTGGATAACGTTCGAGCTCTCGCCAGGAACCATCATGTTCGCAATGGGTCTGGCGCTGCTGGCGGCAATGATCGTGGGGGTGCTGCCGGCACTCCGGGTCACAGGCGCCGGGATGGGAGGTGGGCTCCAACAGGTGTCTGCAGGAACGCCAGGTGTACGGCTTGGTCGACTCTGGACCGGCATGATCGTAGCCCAGGTCGCCGTTCTGGTATCGGTCCTTCCGTTTGCGGGCGTGATGGCTCAGCAGATGCTGCGGAAGGGATTTGTACGGCCGACTTTCGCAGCAGACCAGTTCCTGTATACGCGGATCTACATCGACGACGTCGCGGATCGAGCTACATACGGACCTGATGAGCAAGTTCACTACGCCCAGGTGCAAACCGAACTTCTGAACCAACTCCGGACGGAAGGGGGGCTGTCCACCGCCTTCGTGACTGGGACCGTTCCGGGAGACGAACGGTCCGGATTGGCCATTGTGGAGTCTAGGGGCGAGCGGGGTGGGACAAACGGGGACGAAGAGTCTGCCGACAACGCGATACGTGTGGGTGTTGGTGATGTGAGTGCCGACTTCTTCCGAGAGTTCGGGCAACCTATCGTCGCCGGCAGGGGGTTCGGCCCAGGAGACATGGAGGGCGAGGGCGCCGTGGCTGTTGTCAACGAGACCTTTGTACGAGGTGCCTTGCCCGGCGGAGGAGTGCTGGGGCAACGAGTGCGGATCGCTGGTCGCAGCGTCAGTGAGTCCGACGAAAACGGACCCTACAAGTGGCTGGAGATCGTGGGAGTCGTAGGGGATATCGAGTACCCGAACAACGACGCGCCCGAGGCTCGTCTCTACCGACCCATGACTCCTGGGGAGACGTATCCAGTGAGTCTGGTGGTGCGAAGCGGCGGGGCACCTGCCGCTCGCGTCGAGCAAGAGTTGCGTACGGCTATGCTGGGGATCGACCCCTCCATGCGGCTGGACGATCTCCACACGGTGGAAGAGGTCTGGCAGGCGAATCGCGTCATTTGGCGGGCCGGGGCGCTCATCGTCACGCTGGTGACACTGAGTGTCCTCCTGTTAGGGGCGGCGGGCATCTACGCGCTCATGTCGTTTACAGTCGCACGACGTAGACGAGAGATCGGAGTCCGGGCCGCATTGGGGGCGGCGCCACGTCGTCTTCTGGCGGGGATCTTTGCGCGAGCGTGTCGGCAACTCCTCGTCGGTGTCCTCATCGGCATGCTGTTGTCCGGCTTGGGTGCTTGGGCGGCCAGCGGGAAGCCGCTGGAGAGTCTCTTGCTCAGTGCGGCGGCCGGCGTCTTCATGATGGCGGTGGGCCTACTCGCGTCCGTGGGCCCGGCTCGTCGCGGGTTGAAGATTCAGCCCACCGAGGCCCTCCGGGAGCTGTAGAGAGCGCGCGGGCGCACGCCGACGCTTAGTTTGGTGCTCCGCATATGATCGCCTCTGGATTTGGGATCGCGTTTGAGACTGGACTGGAAAGCGGTCGTAGGCCTGTCCGTCTCTGCCTTCCTGCTCTGGTGGGTCTTTCGAGGCGAAGACCTCGGCGCCATTGCGAGACAGCTCGCCTCGGCCGATCCGCTACTACTGGCAACCTCGGGAGCACTTTCCGTCAGCAGCGGTTTGGTTCGGGCGGTGCGGTGGCGCCTGCTTTTGGAGCCGCTCGGTGCTCGGACCACCCTCAATGCCCGGTGGAAGGCGCTGAACATTGGGTTCATGGCCACCAACGTGTTATTCGCTCGGATTGGGGAAGTCATCCGGCGCTCCTAGGGTCCCTCGTTCTGTGGATCTGGATGGCCGCTTCCTTTTGGGCTGCCTTTCGGGCGTTCGGTATCGATCTGGGCGCCACGGCGGCGGTGTTCACCGCGTGCGCCGTATCTATGTTCGTCGCGCTTCCCGCCGGGCCCGGCTTCATCGGGACGCTTCAGGCGGGGGTCATGGTAGGCGTGCACGAGATCTTCGGTGTCGCCGAGGAACCGACGCTGTCGATGTCAGTCGGGTACCACCTTGCTGGCTTCGTGCCGGTTACCCTTCTCGGCCTCTTCTACGCCTGGTCGCTCGGCCTGCACCTGGGCTCGATGCAGTCAGAGGCGGAGACCGCAGTGGAGGCAGAGGGCTGAGGCGGATACCGGTGGATCCAACTGGAACTGGGCCGTGCGGGGTACATGATTGGGGAAGGTGCCTGCCCCCGTGAGCCTGTCTTCTTCAACGGCGACAGGCAGGCTGCATCCGCAGCCACTCCATCGCAGCCGCTAGCGGCGCATCGGTCGCGGGGTCGCCGGTGGGTGCACCGTCGACGACCACGTCCGGCTCAATCGGTCCGCCGTAGGCGCGCCCGTTTCGGTCGGCCATTACACCGGTAGTGATGTTGAGACCGGCACCGTCGCTGAGTCGCTGCATGTCGTTTCCGGTGGACGCGCCACCGGTGGGCTGCCCGAAGCTCCGTGCGTTTGCTCGCCCCCGAAACGCGATCGCGACCACCTCCCCCGAACTCACTGTTCTCTGATCGGTAAGGATAGCCACGGGTGCGTTAGGGCTACGTAGTTGATAGGGACGAGCCACCTCCACGCCGTATTGTTCCGATGTCGACTCGCCATCCGTGTAGAGGCGGCCGCCCTCGTAGGTCGTGACACCCCAGATCGAGTCCTGCCGCGCCATCGACCAGGTGGGGCCATCTCCGAGGATCGGGCCCACGCCCAGCAGCATCGGAAGTGAGCTTCCACCAAAGTTCCCTCGAACGTCGACCACCCATCCGCAGGTGCTCGGGGAGTCCAACCCCGCGATCAACTCGTGGTAGAGCTCGGACATCTCCGTCATCCGGGCCGCACCGTCAAACTGGTAGGCGGGCACGGACAGGTACGCGAGGCCACCCCCCAGATCGGTCCCGGTGGGCGGAGCGTTGTTTCCCGGAGGTGGATCGGCGCTGTTGGGTCCGCCAGGGGCATACCAGCCAGGAGCCAGCCCTGAATGACCATCCTCGAGTTGGGACAACCCGTACCAGATGGCCCCGTACGTCCCTCGGGGAGTCTGTGCGCCCTCTGCCCACTCGGCGGCCCTTCGTCGAAGATCCGGCCAGTCAATGAGATGACGGTTCATGGAGTGTTCCTCCATGAGGTCGAACGCGCGCTCCAGGTAGTCCCGGGCCTCAACCGACATCGGGCGTCCCGGATGGGTCTCCCGAACGCCCGTAAACCGGGCCGTGCCTGTCATGTCAGGTGAGGGGCCGCTACCCTCGAAGCCCTGCTCCGTGAGTTGACCGAGTAGGGGAGGAAGCTCAAGGCCGGGAACCGGGCTCTCTAAGGTCAATGTGATTCGATCGCCCTCCACGGTTGCTTCCGCACGAAGGAGGCGACTGGAGAGGGCCATGAAGACCGTGCCGACGTAGGACGCTTCTTCGCCGTCGAGGCGAATCCAACCAGCAATGGGAGACCCACGCTCGGGAATACTGTTGACGAAATAGCCGCCGGCGATCCCTGAGGAAGTTGCGGCCAGTGGGACGTTTGGAACCGAAGGGGTTGGGGCAACCTCCCGCCGAGGGGCGCAACCTGTCCCAACCACGAAGGCGAATAACAGGGCCGTGGCGATCGCTGCTCGCAGAGGGTGGTGGGGGTTCTCGGCTCGATGGGTTCGCCGCTGATCCGCCTTGAATCGCATTGTTCGCTCACGGGCTCGGGAGTGTCGTGATCTGGGGAGGGTGGTCCTTACATAGATTCAGTGTAGGCTGCGGGGGCCACCCTCGCATCCCGCACCGGCGGGATGGTGGCTCACGTGATCGCGGACTTACGCGCGAAACCCCTACCGCAGTTGCGGATAGCCCCTGTGGGGCGCAGCGTGGAGCCGGTGCAATCGTACGACGGAGGCCGAATTGCAGCGCTTCTTCCTTCTGATGGTGATCGGCACACTACTCGCCGGGTGCCAAGACGGTGGCGAGCGCCCCAGCATTGAAGCTTCCGACTCGAGCGGCGTAGCGATCGTCTCGGTGTCGGGTCCTGACGACCCGCTTCCGTGGAGTTTCGAAGAAGAACAACGTCTCGGCGGGCGGCCGGACGGACCGAAGTCCTTCTATCGGCTCCCGCCCGCGATGGTCGCGGCCGACGGCCAGGGCAACATCTACGTGCTGGACGCAGTGGCTTCTAGGATGGTCATGTTTGATCCGGCTGGACGCGTGATCCGCGAGGCGGGTGGGCCCGGTGAAGGACCCGGAGAGTTCCGCGCACCGGGCTCCATGAGTGTGAGCCCCGATGGGCGAGCGGCGATCTTTGACTACGCTCGAATGAGCCTGGTCACGTTTGATAGCACAGGCGCAGTCGGACCGGTCGCCCCGTTCGAGTTCCCAGCCCCTGCGTTCTCCCGTTTACAGCCACACTTCTCCCACTGGGGCGACGGGTGGCTGGTGGTGAGCGGGGGGCTCGTACGCGACGACCGTGCGCGTGTGCTCCGGGCGATCGAAGGCTCCGACACGACAAAGCTTGCTACCATCCCCTTTTCCGTGTCGGAGATGGTGAGATACCCCAGCTGTGGCGCGGACTCAACCTCCCTCCCCTCTTCTCCCCAAAGCTCGTCTGGGCTCACTCCGACCGGACTGTGGCCGTCGCAACTCGCCCAGAGTATCAAGTCGACGTGTTTGAGGACGGGCGCTACACCCGGAGCCTGCGACGCGCCATCCCACCGCAACCCGCTGGCCTGGAGCTCGCGGTGCAGGAGTTGGGTGAGGGCTTCCGCATCAACTTTGGCAGCGGTCCCTGCACTATCCCTGCTCGCGAGATGGCCGAGAGGCGTGGATTTGCCGAACTGGTGCCCACGATCGAGCGCTTGAAGATTGCCCCGGATGGTGAGCTGTGGGTGCAACGTAGAGTCGTCGGAGCGCCCGGTTCGGGTCCCATCGACGTCTTCAGCTCTGGTGGCGGGTACACGGGTACGCTCGCCGACTTCCCCTTCCCAGCGGTCTTCCTTCCCGGGGAACGCATCGGAGTCGTGGAACAGGATAGCCTTGACGTGGACCGGTTGGTCCTGGGACGATTGGTTCGGCGGTAGCGTCGCGACACCTAGGCGACTGGTCCGTGCTTCCACTTCCATCGGGTGCCAAGCAGCTTGACGCGCGAAGCACAGAGCTTCTCGTGCAAGAGATCGATGCGCTGGGGGTGCCGCAGGCGGTCCTCTATTCAAGGCTCGATCAGAGCTAACCCTACGCGGGGTTCGACTAGAGCGATGGCACTGTGCCCTAGCCGACCCCAACCCAGCCGCGCTAAGGCATGGTGTAGTAGAATTCCTCCCGCACCACTTTGTCGCCAGCAACGGTGTAGATGCCCACCTCCTCGAACGTCATGCGCTGGCCCGACTCCTTCGGCGTGATGTCCATTGTGAAGTACACCGCGAACCGATCGTCGCCGTGAAAGTACGGCCCTTTGACCTCTCCGCCATGCACGTCGTTATTGGCGTACCACCATTCACTCTTGCCACGTACCGCATCGAATCCCGTCATCGTGCGCGGGATGCCGCTTCCCTCCATCTCGGCGGCTTCCACCGAGACGAGGTCGGGCGAGTAGAGCTCCTCAATCGCCTGCAGGTTCTTTCCTTCCCGACAGAGTTCGCAAAGCCTCTGTCCAACGGACGCCACGCTCATCACTTCCTCCCATTGATGTCGATTGCACGCTCGGCCCGATCGGCCAGCCACCCTCGGCGGCTCGTGTCTACCAGTTCGTCGAACGAGGGCGGTCCGTTTCGACCCCGGCGTTCTTGCCCAATTACTCACCTTGCGCCGGGCCCGCACCATTTGACAGCGTGGAGGTGTGTGTCAAGATCGCCCGCCACCTCGTGCCAGATCCGCCCGCTGCGGGTGGCTCGTGCTAGTCATCCTCGTGGGGTGTGCCGGAAGTCCGCGGGTGGAGTCCTCCGCCCCAGTCGCCAATTGGCTCGAGTCAGTGGGTTTCCCCGGCCGAGTGAGCTGGCCGTCGGCCAAGCTGCACCTCGGACCCGCCGAGATTCCCGACACGCTGTCAACAAGAGAGCTCCTCGAAACGGTTCCGGGAATCAGCATCGAACCAGCGAGAGGGGACGATTGGGGGGTGCGGTATAGCCGGGACGGCTCTGCGAAGTGCGCGCCGGACGTCTTCCTGAACGGGAGCGCGGCCCTGCGCTACGCCTTTGCGGGAGCAGATCGTATGCTCACCCTCGACACTGGGCTCCCTCTTGAACGACTCGACGGGATCGAGGTTCACATCGGTTCCGGGGGCCCGATTGGTCATGCGTGCGGAGAGGTTCTGACGTGGGTCCGGGCGGAGGTCGAGACCGGTGACCCAGGGTTCACAGGGTCGATTGCGGGCTCCGTGGAGGGATCAAACGCCGATACAGTGACATCCGTCTTCCTGCCAGCCACCGGTGAACGCCGCCCCGTGGATTCAGAGGGCTCGTTCGGGTTCGATGAGCTCCTGCCTGGACGCTATGAAATGCAGTTCTTCAGCGGTCCCGCACTGCTTTACACGCGGACGACCCGGGTCTATGCGTTCGTGGAATCGAAGGTTACGGTGGAGCTTGGGCGCGATTGACATGCTTGTACTCCTTATAGAGCGATTCCGGAACGGTGACGCGGGCCCCGTCTATGAACGGGTCCGTGCCGAGGGTCGTGGCTTGCCGGACGGACTTCGCTACGTCGACAGTTGGGTCACCCGAGATCTCACTTGTTGTTACCAGGTGATGGAGGTGACGGAACCCCACGCGCTCGAGACATGGATGGAGGCGTGGAGCGACCTCGTCGACTTCGAGGTCGTCCCGGTCATCAGCTCTACCGAGGCAGCCGAACGGGCCTGAGGGCCTGGAATATGGAAGTACATACCCAAGTTCTTAGGTAGGCAACTGATCGGTTGCCTACCCGGAATTCAGATGTATACCCTCACGCGTCGGGCGCTTCTCCGGCTTGCGCGACCGCTCCTCACCGGCAGAATACCCGTGCGACCATCTCCATCTGAGGGATCCATCATGACCCCACGCTTCGCCACCCTGGCCGGCCTTCTCTTGGCCCTGCCCCTGCCCTCCCTCTCCGCCCAGACGCCCAGCCCTGAGGACGCCCTGTCACGGATGCACTATCGCGAGATTGGGCCCGCACTCATGGGAGGTCGGATCTCCGACCTGGCGGTGGTGGAGGCGAAGCCTCAGACCTTCTTCCTCGCCACAGCCAGCGGTGGCCTGTGGAAGACGGAGAACCACGGCACGTCCTGGACGCCGTTGTTCGACGATCAGCCGACCAGCTCCATTGGGGACGTGACCATCCATCAGTCGAACCCCAACCTGGTGTGGGTGGGCACGGGTGAACCGCAGAACCGGCAGTCGTCGCCCTGGGGCAATGGGGTCTACAAGTCGACGGACGGAGGGACCACCTGGCAGCATATGGGGCTCGAGGACTCGAAGCATATTGCCCGCATCCTGATCCACCCCCGCGATCCGGACATCGTGTGGGTGGCCGCCGTGGGTGACCTCTGGGGCCCCAACGAGGAACGGGGGGTCTACCGGACGGACGACGGCGGCGAGACGTGGAACCGCGTGCTCTACGTGGACGAGGACACGGGCGCGATCGACCTGGCCATGGATCCGGCCGACCCCAACACGGTGTTTGCCGCAATGTATCAGCGGCGCCGCACCGGGTGGGGCTTCAATGGTGGCGGCCCGGGCAGCGGTCTGTATCGGACCATGGATGGCGGCGAGAACTGGGAGGAGTTGGCCGACGGCCTACCCGAAGGCGACAAGGGCCGTATCGGCATCGACGTCTTCAGGCAGGACGGCAACCTCGTGTACGCGCTGGTCGAGGCGGATGCGCGCGCCCAGGGCCAGGGGTTCGGTGGAGGCGGCGGTGCCCGCAAGAGTGGCCTGTTCCGTTCTACCGATCGGGGCACCACCTGGGAGAAGGTGTCCAACACCAACCCCCGGCCTATGTACTACTCGCAGGTGCGGATCGACCCCAGCGACTCGAACCGCATCTACGTGCTGGGCACACAGCTCATGGTATCCGACGACGGAGGCCGGACCTTTCGCAGTGACGGCGCGACGCAGATCCACGTGGACCACCACGCGCTCTGGATCAATCCCAACGACCCGGACCACCTGATTCTGGGTTCTGACGGGGGTGTGTCGGCCTCTTGGGACGGCACCGCGCACTGGCGCATGTTCGACAACCTGGCGCTCGGACAGTTCTACACCATCTCGCACGACATGCGGGACCCCTACTACGTGTGTGGTGGCTTGCAGGACAACGACCCCTGGTGCGGCCCCTCGAACACGCGGTCGTTCCACGGAATCCGCAACCAGGACTGGTACGAGACCGCCTACGGCGACGGGTTCTGGACGGTGGTCGATCCGACCGATTCCACGATCGTGTTTTCGGAAACCCAGGGCGGCAACATGAACCGCTACGACCTCATCACGGGGGAGAAGACGGCGATGCGCCCGATCACCGGGCCGCGGGAGGACGGGGATACGGCCAAGGCCTATCGGTTCAACTGGAACTCACCGCTCCTCATCTCCCGCCACGATCCGGCCACGATATACCTCGGCGCCAACTTTCTGATGCGCTCGCGCGATCGCGGCATGTCGTGGGAAGAGGTGGGCGGAGTGGACCTGACCAAACAGATCGACCGCACCACACTCGAGATCATGGGGGTCAGTGGCGACGAGCCCATGATGTCACTGAACGACGGCATTTCCACCTACGGCAACCTGACGACCGTGTCCGAGTCGCACTTCACCCCGGATGTGATCTACGCAGGCACCGATGACGGCAACGTGCAGGTGACCAGAGACGGTGGAGATGCCTGGACCAATGTGGTCGAACGCATCCCCGGCCTGCCGGAGCGCACCTACGTGAGCAGGCTCACCGCGTCGGCGCATGCCGAGGGCCGCGTGTACGCCACGTTCGACGGTCACCGAAACGGCGACTACGCTGCCTATGTGTACGTGAGCGAGGACTACGGTGAGGATTGGCGCCGTATCGACACGGGGTTGCCGCACGGTTGGTCGGTCAACGTGGTGACGGAGCATCACCGAGCCGAGAACCTGCTGTTCGTGGGGAACGAGGTAGGCGTTTTCGTATCCGTTGATCGCGGAGAGAACTGGACCCGTCTCAAGGGAGACCTGCCTGTCGTGCCGGTGGACGACATCGCCATCCATCCCCGAGAAAATGACATGCTCGTGGGCACACACGGTCGGAGCGCCTGGATCATGGCCGACGTGACGCCGCTGGAGCATCTGTCCCAAGCAGTGATGGCTGAGGCCGCACATGTGTTCCCCATCAAGAAGACGATCATGTGGGCCCAGAAGGGCGACTGGCCGTTCTATGGCGCCACCTACTCGGCAACCAATCCACCCCGTGCCACGCCGATTCGGTACTGGATCGGAGCCGCCGATGACGCACCCATGGCTGCCGAGGCCAGTGAGAACGGTGAAAACGGGGATAACGGCGATGTCGACACCGCCGATGAGACCGTAGAGATCACGATCACCGACGCCAGTGGCGCACATATCCGCACCCTGGAAGGCTCGCGGGAGATGGGTGTCAACGAAGTGCTCTGGAACTGGCGGTACGATCGGGCCGTCTCTGCGGAAGGGGCCGGCGGCGGCCCGGGAGGCGGAGGCATCCCCCAGGGACCGATCGTCCTACCGGGCACGTACACCGTGACCCTCACCAACGGTGAAGCCACGTCCACGGAGACAGTCGTCATCGAGCCCGATCCGCGCCGCCCCATGACCATGGCCGACCGACGTGCGCGGCAGGACGCGCTTATGAGCCCACACGAACTCGCGAAGCCGCTCTACGAGGCGAATCAGCGGACGCGTGAGCTCACCGACCAGATGGAGGAGACGGAGGCGCTGCTGGAGGACCACGAGGCAGCCTCGGAATCGCTCAGCGAAATGCTGGTAGGCATCCAGGAAGAGCTGGAGGAGATTCGCGAAGGACTGGCGGAAGCCCGCCGCTGGGCGGGTGTGGCCAACGCCATTCAAGCCTCCTCGACGCTACCCACCGAGGACCAGCTCTGGCAGGTGGATGCCGCCTGGGAGGCTACGCCACCGCTGATCGAGCGCCTGAACAGGCTGGTCACTGACCAAGTGCCCGCGCTGAACGCTGCGTTGGATGACGCGGGCGTCCGGCCGGATCCAGGGGAACCGCTGGTGGTGCCGAGACGCGGCGGGTAAGGCACTCAGGACGCCAGCAATTCGTCCAGTTGACGATCTAGCTCGGCGAGGGTCTCTGCATCGACATCATGAACGATGTTGCGGCGTTCGTACGGATCTTCGAGAAGGTCGTAGAGCTCGTCCATCCCTTCGAGGTCTGTGTACCTGATGTACTTGTATCGGTCCGTGCGGAGCGCCCGATACCCCATGTCACGGATCCGCTCGAAGACCTCGTCGGTGTAGTACTCGATCAGAAAGGAGGACCGGGTTTGGACCGCCTCGTCGCTAAACACCGGCATCAGCGAAACGCCGTCCATCCGGGTCAGTGGTGCGATGCCCGCAAGCTCGAGGATCGTCGGCGCGATGTCGACGTTGGCTGTCATGGCCGTCGGCTCCGACCCGGCAGGAACCAGGGGCGGATACCGCACCAGTAGCGGGATTCGGATACTGGGCTCATAGGCGAGTCGGCGTTCCTGGGCGAGACCGAACTCGCCGTAGAAGAAGCCCTGGTCGCTGGTCACCACGACCACCGTGTTGTCCAATCGTCCGCTTTCCTCGAGCGTGGTCAGGATTCTGCCCAACCCGCGGTCCACGGCACTCAGCATCCTAAGACGGGCGAGCACGTCTGCGTCGGGCGTGCCTCCTGCGGGACTGCGCGGATCGGTGTAGTCCGTGATCCGCTGAAGCGCGTGCTTCCCCGCCAGCGGTGCCCGCCAGGCCGGTGTCCTCGGTAGCTCGACATCGGCATAGAGGTCGGCGTCCTGTGGCGCAGGGGGGAAGGACCGTCGACGACCCTCCAGGATCTCAGGATGCACGGCCTTGTGGGCCAAGAAGAGCACAAAGGGTCGGGCGGGGTCGGTAGACCGGATGAACTCGGTCGCGTGTTCGGTCAGGATGTCGGTCATGTAGCCCGACTCGCGGACGTACTCCCCATCGATGTTCATGTCGGGGTCGAAATAGACGCCCTGCCCCACGAAGCTCACCCAGCGGTCGAAGCCCGGCCGCGGGGTGTCGTCCTCGTGACCCATGTGCCACTTGCCGATGAAGGCGGACTGGTAGCCTGCGTCATGCAGCATACGGGGAAACGTCTGAATCGAATGACTCTGGTCCGCCCGCTCCCGGTTGTCTACAATGCCGTTGTTGTGAGGATACAGTCCCGTCAGAAAGACGGCCCGCGATGGGGAACAGAGCGGGGCCACGGTAAAGAAGTTCTGAAACGAAGCGCCCTCCTCTGCCACTCGCTGCAGCGCGGGAAGCTCCACGAACGGGGTTCCGATGACATCGTCCAGTCGGACGTCGTCCAAGAGCACGAACACGATGTTGGGCGCGGGAAGCGCGTCAGGCACGGCACCAACACAAGCAGAGGCACACAACACCAGCAGCGCGGCCACGTGTCCTGGGCGCACGCGACTCACAAACAACTAAGCCGCCAGCTCCCGCAACGATGCAGCCAGGTGATCCACGTCCGCGGGGGTGTTGTAGAGCGCAGGCGTGACCCGCACACAGTCGCCAGGCGCCACTCCGGTACGCCACACCGTGAAGATGCCGTAGCGTTCCAGCAGTTGCTCCACGAGCGCTTGGTTCTCCGCCCGCCCGGTCTGCCCATGTAGCCGGAACGAGGTGATGGCTGCCACGGAGTCGGCATCGTCTGGAGTGAGAAGGTCGATGCCTCGTGTACCTCGCACACCTTCTACCCATCGGTCCCTCAGGTAGCGCAGGCGCGCCGCCTTGTGGGCACTCCCAATCTCGTCGTGGAAGTCAAGCGCTGAAGGGACGGTCAGGAACGTTGCGAAGTTCATGGTCCCGGTGTGGATCCGGCTTTCGATCCGGTCGCTCTCGGGCTCTCCCAACATCGGGGCCACATCCGCGATGCGGTCCCGCTTGATGTACATCAGGCCAGCGCCCACCGGCGCGCCCAGCCACTTATGCAGGTTGAGGCCCACGAAGTCAGCGCCGAGGTCGTCCAGCGTGAGGTCGCACTGCCCGAATGAGTGTGCAGCATCGACCACCACGTCGACACCGCGCTCCTTCGCCATGGCGGCGATCTCTTTCACCGGAATGATGAGACCGGTCTTGTTGTTGAGATGGGTGAGAAGCAGCAGACGGGCGTCAGGAGTGTCGTCGAGCACACGGCGGTAGACGTCCAGCATCGAGCCGTAGGAGGTGGGCTCCGGGAACTCGAAGCGCACCACCCGAGCTCCACTCTGCTCCGCGAGTGCGTCCATGGCCAACTGCATGGCACCGTAGTCGAGGTCGGCATAGACGACGGCCTCGCCAGCCTGCAGAGGCCGGTACTGAATGATGAGCCGCTGTAGTGCTTCGGTCGCACCACGGGTAAACGCGATTTCCGTCGGGTCCGCACCCACGAAGCGGGCTACCCGCTCACGCGCCGCCGAAGCATCCTGGCCATACTCTCGCCGCGCGTAGTACGAGTTGTATTGGTTGACCCGGTCGATCTGCCGGTGATACTCGGCGAGCACCGGCGCGGCCATCATCCCCCAATACCCCGCCTCCAGGTTGGTGAAGCCCTCTCCCAGCCGGTAGTAGGCCGCCACGCGTCGCCAATACGCCTCGTCGCGGGCGACCTGGTCGGGCGCACCGCTGGGACGATCGAGTGGCGGGAGTGCCTCTTGAGGGCTGTGGTCTGGGCGTTGGGCGGCAACGGGAACGGCGGTGGCAACACCCGCCATCCCCACGGTGCTGATGAATCCTCGGCGCGTAATCATGATGCAGGCTAACCCGCACCCGAGGGGGCAGCAAGACGACCGTTGGCTCCCTCAGGAGGGGTGGTCCCAAAGCGTCAATTGGGGTCGGGGTCGGGGACTGGGCTCACGCCGAGTGCGAGGCAAAAGGGGACGCGTGGAAAGCGGCTCGAAATGCCAGTCCGTGACTCCGCTCGTTCCGTCGCACTCGAGCACCACATACCCCTTCACCTCTTCCACCTCGGCAATGGAAGTGCGCTCGACCGAACCGGGGTAGAACACCGGTGTCGGGAGCCGCCGCCCATCCAGCCCGTACTCGAGCACCTGATGTCGGTGAATGTGGCCCGACAGCACCGCGGCGAAGTCAGCGGGGAGATCGGCCGTGCGAATCACACCAGGTGCCCTCCGGAACGTGTAGTTGGCCGGACCCACGGTGGCACCCTCCACACAGTGGTGGAAACACAGGATACGCACATCGGCCTCGACGTCCCGCCAGCGAGTCGACTCCAGCAGCTGCGGGAAGCGGGTGCGTACATGCCGACGCTCATAGGGGAAGCCGGAGAGTGCAACGCGCGTCCCCCCACACTGCAGCGCGTGGGTTCTGGGGCGATCGAATAGATGGATGCCGTTGCGCCGAACGTGGCGCAGATGAGGAATGCGCGAGCGCTCGTGATTCCCCGGCACGACGAATACCGGCACTCCCGCCTCGGCGAGGCGGTGTAGCGGTGTGAACGCCTGATACACGAGACTGGGTGGCACTCTGGACCGATGGAACACGTCCCCACCGTGCACGACCAAGTCAACGTCGCCCCGCAGCGCCCGCTCGACGACGCGTTCGTGGTTGGCCTGGAAGTCGTGACCCCTACGGTGGCGCCGAACACGGGGCCAGACCGGAAGATCGAAACCAAGGTGGGTGTCAGCGAAAAGCAGGATACGGAAGGGCAATGGACATTGACCAACAAGAACTTAGAATGTTCGGGTTTTATTCGGTTCTCATACTCTGCTTTGCTGTCGAGGATCCCGGTCGGCTGGCGGACCGCCTGGCCCCAGAAGCTCCCGCCGACCACATTCGGGCCGGCCCCAAAACCGACGCGTCGCCCGTGGTCCCCCCTGCCCTAATCCGCTGATGCTCGAACTCCGCCTACGTTCCGCGTTGGGGCTTGCCCTGCTGGTGGCCATCGCGTGGGGACTCAGCTCGAATCGACGTCAGGTGCGGTGGTCAATCGTGTTCTGGGGCTTAGGGCTCCAGTTCGCCTTCGGGCTCTTCATCCTGATGACGCCGGTCGGAACGGTCTTCTTCGAGGCGGTCAACGACGCCCTGAGATCGGTGTTGCACTTTTCGGAGTCGGGCGCCCGCTTCGTGTTCGGTGACCTGGTCTACAACAACGTCCCGGTGGGGGTTGGCGAGGCAGGTAGCAATGGAGCCGTGGCGCCGTCGGGCCAGGTCGCGCGCACCGGAGCCTACTTCGCCTTCAATGTCCTGCCCACCATCATCTTCGTGTCCTCGCTGATGGCGGTACTTTACCACCTGCGACTGATGCAACGTGTGGTGGGTGGCGTGGCTTGGGTCATGAGAAAGACCATGGGGACCTCGGGCTCCGAGACCCTGGTCGCGGCGGGAAGCATCTTCATCGGGCTGATGGAGGCGCCGCTGCTGGTCCGCCCGTTCCTGGAACGGATGACCCGCTCCGAGCTCATGGCGGTGATGACCGTGGGACTGGCCACGGTGAGCGGCGGTGTGATGGCCGCGTTCGTGGGGCTGCTTTCTGGCAGCTTCCCTGACATCGGCGGGCACTTGATCGCCGCCTCCGTGATGTCGGCGCCGGCCGCGCTCGCGGTAGCCAAGATCATGGTGCCCGAAACGGACGCCCCGGCAACCAATCAGGAGGTGCTCGCCAGCGAGCTGCACGACGACGTCAACGTCCTCGATGCCGCGGGTAGGGGAGCCATCGAGGGGATGTTCCTGGCGCTCAAGGTCGGCGCGTTGCTGATCGCGTTTCTGGCCCTGCTCGCAATGCTGAACGCGGGGGTCGCCTGGTTGGGGGGGTGGGTTGGGCTCGAGGGCTTGTCGTTGGAGGGGATGCTAGGGACACTCCTGGCTCCGGTGATCTGGCTGATCGGGGTCCCCTGGGCGGACGCGCCGGTGGTGGCTGAGCTGGTGGGGATCAAGACGATCCTGAACGAGTTTGTGGCGTTCGTCCGTCTGGCCGCCGACGTGGGGAATCCAGGTGCGCTGGAGGGCCGATCACTGGTGCTCTGTACCTACGCTCTGGCGGGCTTCTCCAACTTCGGCTCGGTGGCCATGCAGATTGCTGGCATTGGCTCCCTCGCTCCGGGACAACGTCCCCACCTTGCTGCACTTGGCCTTCGCGCGTTGGTCGGAGGCACTCTGGCGGCACTGATGACGGCGGCCGTGGCGGGTATTCTGCTTTGACCCAGCCGTCGAGGCTGCTGATCGCGGGGACTGTGACCCTCGACACGGTGGACGTCGGCGAGGCCCGTTACCCCGAGGTGCCTGGTGGCTCCGCCCTCTACGCCGCTGCCGCCGCCAGTCGGTTCGGACCGTGTCGGGTCGTGGGCACTGCGGGCAGTGACCTCACGGAGCGGACCCTACAGGCGCTCACCGAACGAGGGGTGGACTGCGCCGGGATCGTCCGTAGGCAGGGCCCCACATTTCGATGGCACGCGCGGTACGGGTCCGATCTCCACGGTCGCGAGACGGTCGAGCGGGTGGTCGGTGTTGGCCTGGAGCCGCCCAGGGTTCCGGAGCACTGGAGGTCGGAGCCGAGCACACTCCTGCTTGGGAGCATGGACCCCGCCGCGCAGCGCGCCGTACTCGCGCAAGTCGAATACCCACGCCTGGTCGGGCTCGACACCATGCGCCACTGGATCGCAGATCGCAGGAAGGAGGTGCTGGAGCTCGCGGAACGGGCGGACGTGCTCTTCCTGAGTGATGAAGAAGCCCAGCTCTTGGCGGGCACAACGACCACCGAGCAGGCTTTGGCCTACCTCAGTCTTTCAGCCCCGGACGTCGTGGTCGTCAAACGGGGCGCGCAGGGAGCCTGGGTGCTTTGGCGCAAGGACTGGAAGCGGAGAAAAGCATCGGCGCCCACGGCTGGGGTCGTGGACCCGACGGGCGCGGGGGACGCATTCGCGGGCGCGTTCATGAGCGCGCTGCGGCACGCAGGAGGCATCGATGAGGAAGCGCTAGAGGTCGCGATCGACGCCGGCGTACGCACCGCTGCCCTTGCCATCCAGGCCCCGTCGTTCGACGCACTGATGGGCGAGTGACGTTAAGGCCCTTCCGTGAACGCGTCGACGAGGGTGGCATGCACATCCAGACAGCTCTCCAGCCATTTCACGCACCACCCCACGAAGGCGCCACTGTGGATGGCCTTCGGGATGGGTTCTGGCCAACGAACCTGGAACATCTTGTGCCGCAGCAGGTCTGCGCGCGGATGGTCCTGCGGGTAGGGCGCGGGCACTCGCTTGAGTGCCTGGCCGGCAACGTCTACTGTCCCTCGCCTGCAGAGCCCGGCGATCGCCTTCGCAAGACGGGCCCCGTCGGGGCCGTCGACCAGTGCACGCCACTTCCCTACATCGGCCGGTACGATCCCGGTCGCGAAGCCAACGTTATCCGGGGCGATTCGCACGTACAGCGTAGGCGCCGTCTTCTTGGGCTCTCCTTCCCAGAACTTCAGGAGGAGATGGTCCTTGTAGGACGCCTTATCCGGGGAGAATCGTAGGTCGTTGTTGATGGGTGCGATCGAACCGTTGGTCTTGGGACTCGCTACCAGCCCAGGTCTCAACTCCACCAGCCGCGCGCCGAGGGCGGTGACCAACGCTTTGGTGGGCCCGCTGATGAGGGCGTTGTACTCCTTCTGGTGGGCCTTGAACCACGGACGGTCACGTTCGGGAAGCTTCGCCAAGAAGGCGAGCGCCTCGGGGCTGTAGCCTGTAAACGCCATGGACGTGGCTCCACGTTGGGGTCGGACTCGTACCTCGATTCCTCTCAACGTACGTCGAACCAGGCTCAGCGGAATCGACCATTGTCCTGTCTGAGGTTTGGGAATGAACGGAGTGGCCGGTTTCGCGGTAGTATCAACAAGGGCTCGCCTCGCCACCCCAACCCACCGGCCGATGGATTCCGAGCGCAGGTATTCAGAAGACGAAGTCAATGCGATTCTGGATCAGGCCACCGAGGCGCAAACCTCGCGTGCCTCCTCGGGTTCCGGCTCAGGATCCGTGGGGCTGACGCTCCGCGAACTCCGAGAGATCGGGAAGGAAGTCGGCATTGCTGAAGCCGACATCACCCGGGCTGCCAACGCCCTCGATCGACCCGCCCCCGCGGCTACGGCAGACCGGAAGTTCCTGGGGCAGACCATCGGAGTGGGGCGCACCGCAGAGCTGCCCCGCCCTCTCACGGACCGGGAGTGGCACCATCTGGTAACGGACCTACGCGAGACCTTCGATGCCAAGGGGAAGCTCCACGAGGACGGCCTCTCCCGCTCCTGGACCAATAGCAACCTGCAGGTCTTCGTGGAGCCTTCGGGTCAGGGACAGCGGCTCCGGCTGCGCACAGTCAAGGGCTCGGCCCGCCCGTACCAAAGTGTGGGGTTGGGCTTCATGGGCGCCAGCGCCGCCTTGGCGATAGGGTCGTTCTTGGGAGTGGTGGGAGACCCCTCGGATATGCTCATCTTCGGAATCATGGGAGCTGCGTTCTTCGCGATCAGCCGGCTCACCGTGCCCTCGTGGGCACGGACCCGAGCCCGCCAGTTCGAGGAGATCATCGACCGGGCGCTCCACCTGACGGAGGCGCCAGCGCTCGGATCCGGCGAGGAGTAGGAGGGCCGAATGCGCCGCGCGTCCTCAGTACGGCTGAGGCGTTAGATACCCATCCCCCTCTACGTAACCCTCGTCCAGCCACTGAATCTGCCTGAACTTGATGCCGAGTGCTCCGGTGAGCGGCTTCCAGGCCGTGGCCACGAACTCCTTCAGGAAATCACCGAACCCGGCCAAGACCTTCGTCGCTTGCATCAACTCCGCAGCCGCGTTGATGGCATCTCCCGCCGCCTCCAGCGCGTGGACACGATGCGCCGCATCGAAGGACCCGGCAGCCGAGTCGGCGCTCAACTGATCCATGGCATCGTTCAGGTCTGAGAAGGCGCTCCCAACGTTGACCAGAATACATGGGTTGTCGAGCGTCGCCTGCGTTTCCTTGAGTTGGGTAAGCACCGGGACGTAATCCTCGACCATGCCCTGAGCGTAGCTCGCAGCCCGATTCTCCACCTCTTGGAGGGCTGCTGCCACGGCAGGTGCGTCGGACGCGTCCCTGATCAGGTCGATGTTCTTCAGGAACCGATCCAAGGCTCCTACGGTGTGGTCCTCGATCGTGCCCATCACATAGGCCCGCAGTTCGCAAATCGGTTTCGCCTTCTCCCAGAAGCTCATCGTCGACCTCCCACGGTCGTGGTTGGGGGACGTAACGCTCCACCTCGGACGGGCGGACGGGTCGGGGCCGGGCGGGCCGGCTCCGGCCTAGGGGTGGTAGTCTTCTTGACGGGCTGCAAACCTCGCGTCTCGATGACCGTCTTTAGGTCGCGCACCCGTGCAGTCACACGCGACATCTCGTCTAGTCCGGTACGAACGGTCGCTGCCCTCTGTCTACTGCGCTCGCGAGAGGGCTCGATCCAGAACGCGCCGCTCCCCTCTTGCGGCCGTCGGCGCCCGTTTCGTCCCACGGCCCGAGGCTTGGGCGCCCGTCGATCCGCGGGGTTGGTTTCGCGGATCCACTCCACGACATGCGGAGGTAGCTGATCCAACGTCCAGGCTGGGCGCTCCTTCGAAGGCAGGCCTGCTCCGGCGGACGCCTCTTCATCGACCGCCACGAACGAGACCGTTTGACGGTGCGTCTCGCCCCGACCGGTGGTGACCGCCAACGTCAACGTGTTGAGCCCCTGCTGGAGCTCCTCGAGCGGAAGGTCGAGGCGCAACCGCAGCCCTGGCCCCAGCGCAGAGACTTCCTCGTCGCGAGCCTGACGCGTCTCGACTCGACCCATGCGATGCAGTGCGGTCTTGGAAGCCCGTGCACTACGGCCTCGTGTCTGGTAGACGGAGTGGGCGCTGGCCGTAGCGTATTGCGTGGTCACAGCGCGTGACGGCTGTCGCCGTCCCTGGGTCGCGGATGCCTGGATGGCCTCCAGCACCACGACCTGATCGACGGCATCGGCCTTCGGCGTCCACACCGTCATGCTCGGTAGTCGTGTGGGTTCCTCGGGGAGGACCTCCACGGCGAACCGCGCCAGGTCCAGGCGCTCTTGGTTCAAGAACACGAACACGCGTGGCTGTTCGAGCGCTCCGAGACCCAGCATAGGTTCGCAGCCGTTGGTGATATGGAGATCGAGCTCCGGGTCGAACTCGTAGAGACCGCCAGCCGCCGGCGAGAGGATGGTGCCCTCCACATCGGTGCCACATGTGCCCGCTACTTGAGCCTCGAGCAGTGGCTGCTGCTCAGCGGCGATCGTCTGCTCCAGGGTGAGCGCCTCATGCGCATCTGCCAGCGCGAACGACGTGCTCAGTGAAGTGAGCAGCGCTTCTAGCGCGGCCTCCACGGCGCCTAGACTGGAGATTCCGGCGCGCGCGGCGGTGACGACCTGGTCGAGAGGGAGCTCTACCTTCCCGAGTGAGATGCTGACGTATTTTTCCTCGGGCTCGATGTACGCCCACGTGCCCTCCAAGCCGATCGCGGGCGTCCAGTAGCTGAACGCCACCGTTAGCTCGAGTTTCGGATTGGAGTCGCCGAACTGGGACCGAACTGCCGCCTCGACGCGATCGAGAAGCACGTCCAGGACCTGCTCGGTGTAGTTGCCGTCGGGATCGACGTCGCGGAGCTCGGCGAGCACGGTCTGGAGTTCTTGCAGGACGACCTCACTCCCTAGTGCCGCCGTCGTTGACGCCAGTAACACGGGGTCCAGCAGTCCGGACTCTGCGGTCACGTCCACGACAGCGTCCAACTGAGCCAGTGCCAACTCTTTGGCGAACCCCGGTAGCAGCTGGTACTTCGCCTTCCCGAGCAAGCTCGTATGAGCGGAAGAGTAGAGGGCCTGCGTGAGCGTCGTCTTGAGGTCCTCGGGCGACTCAGGTACGGCGGAGAGGATGTCCTGGACGTGTCCTAAGGCCACCGAAAGCTCTGCGTTGAGCGCGTTCAGAGCCGCGATGATCTCGCCCGGTAGTGCCGCCAGCCGGATCAGCAACGCAGCGAGGGCGCCCTCGATCTCCTCTACCCACTCCTCGGCGACGGCGACGAGAGCGTCCACAACCTCGGCGAGCTCCTCCAGCGTGAGTTCGGCCACTCGGGTGAGCACTTTGGTGTAGAACTCCTGCACGTAGTGGCCCAGCATGCCACCCATCTCCTGTCCCAACTCCAGCAGGGCCGCCCGCGCCGGACCGTCCGGGATGAACAGGTCCTGTTGCAGTTGATCCAGCCATCCCGCGTCGGGGGTGGACGGCACCGCATCCAGCACCGAGTACAGTAGGTTTCGAATCTTCGCCCGTTTCGCCGGGGGCATGGGACCAAAGACCTCAGAGCATATGAGCAAAGTCTCGTGGAGCACCTCGCCCACCAACTCGGAATCGGCGCTTACGGCGACGGCAAGCTGGTCGCCGAGACCGCCTGGGTCATCCACATCATCGGCGAGCTTGACCAGTTCGGCTCCGACGTGTTCCGACGCGTAGGCGGCCAGTACGTCCGTCGTCACGACCAGGCTTCGGCCAAGAAGTTTCATGACGATGCTGGAGCACGCGTCACGAAGCGCGTCGCGATACCCAACGTTTCCGAACGACCAGTCGAGCACGCTATCGAACACGGTCCCGACCGTGAAGTCAATGGTGGGGAAGATGACTTCATCGATGTAGAGCGAGAGCTCTGGCTGATCGCCAACCGCATCATGGATCAGCGGCGCCAGCTCCCCGTGCAATCGAACCGAGATGCAAGCCTCCAGACCCTCCGTCAGAGCCCTCAGCGTGGCTTCCGGGTCGATGTCTCCGTGCTCGTTGGGTACGAAAGCACCCGCGTTGTTGAGCACGGCGCTGGCAGCGGCGGAGAGTGCCGCGGGCGACGCGTCGGGCCCCGCTACGATTTCCAGGAAGGGTGCGATCTCGGGGAATTCTTCCACGAGCCGATCGAGTGCGGTGCCCGTCAGGAACTCGACGAGCTGGTCCTGCAGCAACTCCGCCGTGGCGCTGCGACCGAGTGCCCCGTTGATGAACTCCTGAATCACCGCAGGAGGCGGCGCCTGATCCACCAACTGTCCCTTGAAGGCTTCGATGCGCTGCTCCGCTGTGAAGGCACCAAAGAAGGAGGCTCGGATGCTGGCGTCGGTTACGCGCTGGGTGGTGACGAAGGCGAGCTGCGCGGCGGACCAGATGAGCGCGATGGGCTCGAGGACATCGTCCGGAATCAACCCGCCGCCCAGGGCCAAGCCAACCCCGACCGCTCCGTTCACGACTCCGCTCCAATACTCGATCGTCTCGGCCGACGCCTCGAACGGATCCTCCGGCGGGTTGGCGAGCTGCTGCCCTAGGAAGTCTCGCTGCGGTTTGGATGCGTCCCAGGCAGCAGCACCTGCACCGATCTCATCCAGGCCCTGCTTGATGAGCCTCACTCCCAGCAGTGCGATCTGCTCGAGGAGGAAGCGCTGAGCTTCTTCGAGGATGACCTCCACGCAGCGCCGCGCGAGCTCGGGTCCGGAATCGGCGAAGGTGGGTCCACTCTCTGCGAGCGCGAGCCCAACCTCGAAGCCACCACGCAGCGCCATCTTTGCCGGGGCTCGCAGAAGCGAGAGCCGCTCCCGTTGGACTGGATCGCTCATCTCGGCACGGATCTGCAACAGCGCTTCGTCGACGATGGCATCCACGGAACGACGAATTAAGCGTCTGGGGCTTTTCAGTCCGAGGTTGGCAAAGAGCCCCCACCCCGCTCCACCCTCCAAACCCGCCCCGCAGTTCATGGCGATGGTGAACCCTGGAGGAAGGTTGTTGACCTGGTCCTCGATGAGGCGCCCCGCAACCACCAGGTTCAGGTAGGCCATGGCGGTATAGGCCACGCGCCCCCGAACACCAGCCTGGATCTCAAGCTCTTCCAAGAAGATTTCCAGGAGTCGCATGTAGATCCCGTCGATGCGGGGGTCTTCCTCGGCCAGCGCGATGAAGTCGCCCATTGAGAGGCCGATGGCCAACTGTGCACTAAGCGCCAACTCGGCCACGGCCTGCAGTCGGATCGCCACGCCAGATTCTGAGAACAGATCGAGCGGCGACTGGATCTGCCCCTTCAGGCGCGCCGAGGCTTCGGCCCGGACCTGCGCGTCGGCGGCCAGGAACTTGTGGAACCCGGCATGGGCCTCGGCCATCGCCCCCACCCCGGCTTCCAACATGATGCCTCGCTTGAGCTGGGCACTTCCCCGGAAGTCGACCGAGGCCTCGGCCCCCACGTCGGCGTAGTCCCCCGCCGACGCGCCCGCCTGCAACGATAGGATGTTCTGGCTCAGATCGAGTCCGCTCATGATGTCCCGTCCCCTGGTTGGCGCGTGGCCCCGAATCCGACCACGGCAGTGTTTGCTACCAGGCCATACCGGAAAGAGGTGGAGGAGAGATCATCGCGCCGTACTGGTGGGGGGCGGAATGTGAGCTCGCACTTTGCTGCGTTGGCGACGGCGGAGTACCGTAGGCCGATTCCCCACGGCAAGGTGGAGTGATCCTGGCCAGGTACACGCGCACCACCACGTACGCAGCCCTCGCCCTTCTCATATGCGGATGTGAGGAACCCGAAGCGACCCGCACCGCAGCCCAAGTCACCGACAGCGCGGGCATTCAGGTGCTCACCCACGACCTGGCCGGCACCACCGTCCCGGTCCTCGCCACGGTGGGCGAACCCACGCTCGAGATCGGCACCCTCGACGGGCCACCCGAGTACAGCTTCTCCCGCATCCTGAACGTGCGGGTCATGACCAACGGATCGGTCGTCGTGGCCGATGCCGGCACGCGGGAGGTGACGCTCTACAGTTCGGAAGGCACCCACCAGGTCACCATGGGTGGCCGCGGCGACGGCCCCGGTGAGTTCTCGGGATCTCCTCAGATCGCGGGCTTGGCAGGCGACTCCATCTTCGTGTGGGACGACGTGGCTCGGCGTGTCACTGCTTTCTCGAGCAAAGGGGAGGTAGTGTCCACCGCCCGAGTCCAGCCGGACGCCGCTATCCCTGTATGGGTCACCCGTCTAGCGAATGGCACCTACCTCTCCCGGTCCCGCTGGATCTCCCCCAACGCCGAGGACACCGGCGCGCACGACGTTCGCCTCGAGCTCGACTCCGCGCTCGTCGAACTGCTCGACCCCACGGGTGCACCGCTGGATACCTTACGGATAGGCCCTGACGCAGAATACGCGCGCATGCGGCAGGACCGGGGTGGCGGCATCTACGCGATGCAGATGATGCCCCGCCCGCTTACCTCGCGCTCCGTACTCCTGGCTGACGGGTCAACACCTATCGTGGGCACCAACCGCCGGTTCGGACTGGCCTGGATGGGGGACGACGGGCAACCTGCCCGCCTCCTCAGAGTACAGGACGCCTGGCCCACCACCCCCGCGGCCGAGATCCGTGCCCGCGTCGAGGCCCAGCTCGCAGCCGAGTCCGAAGACGGCCGCATCGACCCCAGGACCCGGCGGGTCTACGACATGTTCATGCCCGAGACGCTCCCGGCCTTCGAGGATGCACTGATCGCGCAGGATGGAAGCCTCTGGATCAGCAGCTACCGAATCGATCGCACCACCGAGTCCAACGAGTGGCTGGTGTTCTCCCCCACCCTCGAGCTCGAAGGCCGCGTGCGCACCCCCACCGGTTTCCGCGTCCACGAGGTTGGCTCCGACTGGATTATCGGCGCCATCCAAGACGCCTTCGACGTCCCCTACGTGCGACGGTACCCGTTAGAACAAACGCCCTAAGCGCCCCTGGTGTCCCACGGTCGCGCGCAGCGCCGCCGTGGGCCACAAGAGCCATAAGACGTCCCCGCCGCACACCACCGCATCGAAGACCCAACACGGTCTAGACGTCCTCCCCCCCGTGCCGCGCCGCCGAGGCCCAAAGACCTTTTGTGGCACCCCGTCCGCAGGGCGTCACGTGACCCCATCCCCAACAAGGGGTTCGGATGAGGGCCCGCGGAACATCCAGCAGCCCCTAGCAACTCAACGGCCCTTCATTCGCACAGCGAGCCCCCGAACGAAAACTCCCCCGGACAGGGCGAGCGACCCGCGTTGGGGATGGGGTCGCGTGTCGCCCTGCCCGGGGGCAGTCACAAAAGCGTTTTCCCGAGGTTAGCCGACTGCGTTGATCATGTCGAAGATCGGGAGGTACATGGCCACGATCATTCCACCCACGATCACGCCGAGGAACACGATCATGATCGGCTCCATGGCGCTCAGCAGCACCTCGACCGCAGCGTCCACCTCTTCGTCGTAGAAGTCGGCGATCTTCGAGAGCATCTCGTCCAAACCACCGGTCTGCTCACCGACGTTGATCATCTGAACCACCATGGGCGGGAACACGCCCGACTCCTTCAGCGGTCCCGCAATCGTCTCACCACCGGCGATCGACGCGCGTGAGCCCATCACGGCGTCGTGGATGACGCGGTTGCCTGACGTCTTGGCTGTGATCTCGAGGCCCTCGAGGATCGACACACCTGACGAGACCAGCGTACCCAGCGTGCGAGTGAAGCGCGCGACCGCAGCCTTGCGCTGGACATCGCCCAGAATCGGGGTCTTCAAGATGAGCTTGTCGATGGCCAACCGCCCGTCGTCTGTCTTATAGATCGCCCGAATGATGAACACCGCTGCGATCAGTGCGGCACCCACCGCCCACCAATAGGCCTTCAGGAAGGTCGACAGGTTGATGACGATCTGGGTCGGCAGCGGCAGGGGGATCCCCGCGGCCTCAAACATGTTTTGGAACGTCGGAATGACGAAGATCAACAGAATGCTGATGGCCGACGCAGCCACACCCATGATCACGCCCGGATAGACCATGGCGCCTTTGATCTTCCGCACCAGCGCGTCGTTCTTCTCTAGGAAGGTCGCCAGTCGTAGGAGAATCGTGTCCAGGATACCACCGGCCTCACCGGCTGCGACCATGTTCACGAACAGCTCGGAGAAGATCTTCGGGTGCTTCCGCATGGCGTCAGCGAGCGTATGCCCGGACTCCACATCGTAAAGCACGTCTTTGATGGTCTTGGACAGCGCCTGGTTCTCTGTCTGCTCCTGGAGGATGTCCAGGCTCTGAACAAGCGGCAGACCCGAGTTGATCATCGTGGCAAACTGCCGCGTGAAAATGACGATATCCCTCGTCTTGACCCCAGTCCCGAACTTGATCTGGAACTGCTTCTCCGCCTCCTTGACCGAAACAGGGATGAGCTTCTGCCGATGCAGATAGGACATCACCTCTTCGCGGGAGGGGAGGTCGATCTCTCCGGTTTGAACGTCGCCGCCGGAGGCGGGGCGGGCGGTGTACGCGAACTTCGCCATGATCTTCTCGAATCCTGGTCAGGTGTGAGGGATGCTAGTCCATCGAGGGCACCGGCTCACCGACAGAACGGAGGAACTCGTTCTGGTCGGAGGACCGTTTCAGTGCCTCTTCGAGGGTGCAGTCTCCCTTCATGTAAAGGTACGACAGTGAATCGTTCATCGTCTGCATTCCGTGCTTCTTCCCGGCCTGGAGTAGCGAGTAGATCTGGTGGACCTTCTCGTCACGAATGCAGGCTCGAATGGCCGGGGTACACATCATGATCTCGGCGGCGATGGCGCGGCCGGACCCTCGGGCTTTGGGCAGTAGCGTCTGCGTAATCACGCCTTCGAGCACGAACGCGAGCTGGGCCCGAATCTGGGGCTGCTGATGTCCAGGAAAGGCGTCGATGATCCGGTTGATCGACTCGGCCGCCGAGTTGGTATGGAGTGTCGCCAACACCAGGTGTCCAGTTTCAGCGATGGTCAACGCTGCGGAAATCGTCTCGAGGTCCCGCATCTCACCGATCAGGATGACGTCCGGGTCCTGGCGCAACGCGTACTTCAGACCTGCTGAGAAGCTGTGGGTGTCGGTCCCCACTTCGCGCTGGTTGACGATACAGTTCTGATGTCTGTGAATGAACTCGATCGGATCCTCGATCGTGATGATGTGGCCCTTGCGCTCCCGATTGATCTTGTCGAGCATGGCGGCCAGGGTGGTCGATTTTCCCGATCCGGTCGGGCCCGTCACGAGCACCAAACCACGAGGCTTCTCCGCAAACTTGTTGGCGATCGGCGGAAGGCCCAGCTTGTTCAGGTTGAGGATCTCATAGGGGATCTGCCGGATGGCCAACGCGACGCAGCCTCGCTGCTTGTAACAATTCCCGCGAAAGCGCGACAGATTCTGGACCCCAAACGAAAAGTCGAGCTCATCCTCGACCTCGAAGCGCTTCTTCTGCGCTTCGGTGAGGATGGAGTACGCCAACTGGAGCGTGTCCTTCGGCGTCAGAACGTGGTTCTGGCTGGACCGGACCAAGGACCCGTCGACACGGATCATGGGCCGTTCTCCAACCGTAATGTGGAGGTCCGATCCCTTACGCCGAATCAGCTCTTCAAGCAGGGTCCGCAGGTTGAGCTCAGTCTTCTGCGGGGCCTCTGGCTTAGCGGTTGGTGTCGATTCCATGTCCGTAGTAATCACGTGGTTAGGGAAGTTGCGCTCAGCTTGCGGCAGCGGTTTCCTTCAGTACTTCATCTACCGTGGTAATGCCCCGTTCAAGCTTCTTCAATCCATCCATCCTGAGCGTCAGCATGCCCTCGGCGATCGCTGCGTCTCGGAGTTCGTCGGTGCCCACCGCCTGCATGATGAGTTTCCTCAGCGTCGACGTGATCGACATCACCTCGTACAAGCCTTGGCGACCCTTGTACCCGCTTCCCCCACAGGCGTCGCAGCCCTCGCCCTTATAGAAGGTGACGCGTTGGATGAACTCATCGGGAATCTTGCCCGCCCGGAGCTCCTCGTCACTGTACTCCGCTTCCACCTTGCAGTTGCTACAAATCCGTCGCAGAAGCCGTTGTGCTGTCACCAGGTTGAGCGCGGCCGCCACGTTGAAGGGTTCGAGCCCCATGTCGATGAGACGGGTGACCGTGGAGGGCGCGTCGTTGGTATGCAGTGTCGAGAGCACGAGGTGGCCGGTAAGGGCGGCCTTGATGGCGATTCCTCCGGTGGTGAGGTCGCGAATCTCACCCACCATGATGATGTTGGGGTCCTGCCGCAGAAAGGCCTTCAGCGCCGCGGCGAAGTCCAACCCGATCTGGGTTCGGACCTGAACCTGGTTGATGCCGTGGAGGTTGTACTCAACCGGGTCCTCGGCGGTCATGATGTTGACTTCCTCGGTGCTGACCTTGGAAAGCGCCGAATAGAGCGTGGTGGTCTTCCCCGACCCGGTCGGGCCCGTGACCAACACCATCCCGTATGGGTTGGCGATGGCGCTCATGAAGTCCTCTTCCGCCTTGGGCTCGAAGCCGAAGGAGGAGAGGTCGAAGGTCAGGTTGCCCTTGTCGAGGATTCGAAGAACGATTTTTTCGCCGAAGATGACCGGCAGGGTCGACACACGAAAATCGACCACCTTGTTCTTCATACGGAGCTTGATGCGGCCGTCCTGTGGGACCCTGCGCTCCGCGATGTTCAAGTCTGAGAGAATCTTGATGCGGGAGGTGAGCGCAGCCTTCATCCGAAAGGGCGGCTTCATTACCTCCTGAAGAGCACCGTCGATGCGGTACCGGACTCGGATCTCCTTCTCGTAGGGCTCGATGTGTATGTCCGACACGCCCTTCATGACGGCGTCGGTGAGGAGTCCGTTGATGAACTTTACGACCGGAGCCTGCTCCACCTGCGCTGTGAGGGCCGCAACCGAGACCTCGTCTTCGTCCTCATCCTCTACGAACTCTAGCTCGTCTTCGTCGATGAAGTCCGAGAGCAGGGTGACCATCTGGTCGTCGGCGGCCTCATGGACCCGCTCCAGCACCTCACGCAGCGAGAACTCCCCGACGATGACGGGCTCGATCTCGTAGCGGGTGATGAACTTCACATCATCGATGGCACCCAGATCCGAGGGGTCCACCATGGCAACCGTGAGTCGCCGCCCCACCCGCCTGAGGGGGAGGACCAGGTGTTTGAGGGCGATCTCGCCGGGAATAAGGCGAAGTATCTTCTCATCCAGCTCCAGCTTGGTGATGTCGACGGCCGGAACCCGATGCTTGGCGGCAAGCACGCGAGTCAGGGCCACCTCGTCGATGAAGCCGTGCTTGACCAACTGGAAACCGACACGAGTCTTCTCGGCCTTCGAGTCCCGAAGCGCCTGCTCGAGCTGTTCCTTGGTCACAAGGCCTTCGCGAACCAGGAGGTCGCCAAGCCGATCCACTGCGAGATGCGTCGCCATCTGCTCCAAACTTCAGGGGCCCAAAAGTGCAGGTGTAGCGACCTTCCCACAGCACAAAGAGTGCCATCTGAAGACACACGGGTTCAGGGCTCGCATCCGCCCGGGTCTCCGCCAAGGGGTCCGGCCACCCGGGAGAAAGGTCCGCCGCTTCATGGCATCACTCGCTCCCTTAGCTGAGCCAGCTTGGCAGGCCCTATGCCGGGCACCCGGATCAGGTCCTCGACCGAGCGGACCTCGCGCTTGGCCCGAGCGGCCAGAATTCGGGCAGCCAGGGCCGGACCAATCCCTGGAAGCGCTTGGAGTTCCTGGAGGGTCGCCGAGGCCAGGGACAGACGTTGGTCCGCCCTTGAGCCCAACCGCTGGCGGCCCGGACCGGCGCCCCTGAAATCCAGCAGTGGGGCCAACCGCTCCGCCGTGGCGGGCCCCACCCCGCGAACCCGGGTCAGCGCGGCCGGACCGGGAAAGCCGCCGCCCTGCTCCCGCTCGGCCAGAATGGCCTGAGCAAGGCTGGGCCCCACCCGCGGCAGCCGGTCTAACTCCTCCTCCGATGCACGGTTGATCGGAATTCGCTCCCCCTCTTCCAGGGGACGCCGGCGCCGCTCCGCCTGGGCCATCGCGCTGTCGGTCTGCTGCCTGAGCAGGGACGCCCGGTTCGGCTCATCCGGAAGGTCAGGAGGCGGCCCGACGGCCAAGGCTGCGACGGCGCGGACGGAAGCAACCATGAACAGGATGCCCCCCAGCCGCACCAGAGCCGTCACATCTTTCTCTCCCATACCAGAAACGCTGACGCCCAGCGCGGGCCGCCTCCATGCCCGGCTGGGCCGTCAGCGCCCCTCGCCAGCGAAGAGAAGCGCCTCGGCCTGGAACTGCCCGAACAGCAGGAGCTGGAACTGGCTGGATCCGTTTCTCAGGCCAATGAACGACCGCCGATCGACGTAGGAGACCTCCAGACCCAAGTCCATGGCCTCCACCGACGAATCGAAGGTCAGGCTCAACGAACGATTCAGTTGGTCCACGAAGGGTACGCAGTCCGATGCGCCCACGACGATCCTGCACTCGTCCTGGCGCGAGTAGGTGCCTCGCAGAGCCAGCGAGACCGGCCTGATCAGCTTGTCGGCCAGGCCCCAGGGGGGCCGGAAAGACGACGTTAGGGCGAGGCTGTGGAGTCGCCCATCCCGCCGGGTCAAGCCCGTGGGATCCAGGCCCTCCCCATCCTCGAACGCGCCCCGGTACGTGGTATTGAGGAGGCCGCCCCATGAAACCGAGGCGTCGATGGGAATGCGAACGTCGTCGTGCTTCTGGCGCTGCGCCGACGTGCCACCGAACACGCGATCCGTGAGCCTCCGCACGTAACCGCCCGAGACCGTGACCCGCTGCAGAATGGGCCGCAGGGACTCCGGGACAGGGACATCGGAAAACGAGACCCGCACGTTGGGCCAGGTGCGTTCCTCGCGGGTGCGGTCGGAGCGCGTGTCGAAGGTCGAGGTGAGGACCCTCTGATAGTCGACGGCGAGCGACACGGAAGATGGGAGCATGATCCCGGTCCCGGCTGTCCAACTGGAACGGTCGGCCAGAAAACTCGCCGTGTCACCGGCAGAGAAGCGGTAGCCGTCGATCCCGATCCAACCAAGCTGGTACGCCAAACCCGGATCGATCACCGCGCGATTGTGCCGGACGTTGAGCCCCTCGGACCACGATACCGAGACCGGGCTCAACACCTTAAGGGTCCGGGCCAGCCACCCGCCCGCATCCAAGCGTTCGGCCAGAGAGGTCGGGTCGATGGAAGCACGGGCCTGCAGGGACCGACGCCCGTCCACATTGCGCTGGAGCGCCAAGTTGGGGTCGCCTGGCACGGCCCTGAGGCGCACCAGGTTCGCATCCCGGTACGACCCGAAGGTGGTCTGCATGTCGAGTCCCCCGCGCAGCCAGTCCCCGAACTGGGGTCGGAAGCCGACGTTGGTGGTCAACTGCCGGCGTGTCTCCCAACCGAGGTCGACACCCAGCAGCCGCGCCCGTTCGCCCGCGATCAGCGCCTGAACGGCCGCATCTCCGACGACCTTCACCGGATCCAACAGGTCGCGACCACCAACCCAGTCCAGGCCGAACGTGAGCGCCTGCAGTGGCCTGAACTGCACGTCGGCCCGCGTCTCGAGCACCGAGCGGGGCGCCAGCGTGGGAAGCCGCGCCGAGTCCGAGGGCTGAGACAGGATCTGATCGAAGCGGAGAATGTTGCTGTCGTCTCCCTGGTAGGCTGCGCTCAGCGAAACCCGTTCGGGAGTCCACTGGAGCCGTGACTCGGAGACGGCCTGGGTCCACCTGCCGGGCAGCACACGGGAAATCCACGACCTCATGAACCCGGGGACCAACCCTACGCTCCGAGCCTGGGGATCTCGACGGTAGGAGAGGCGGGCGTCGAACGACTCCGCGGAACGCTGGGTGGTCACCGTCGTGAGGTCCGCGGTCGTCACACCCACAGCGGCTTCCAGCCCTTCGATGATGGGGCCGTACCAAGTCCCCTCGACCGGGGTGCTCTTCCTGAAGCTCACGCCGATCCGGGTGCTGCCATCGGACGGGGTCCGAAGTCCGGGCAATTGGTCCGCGCGGAGGTCCGAGTCGCCCAGGAACCGGGGATCGTCACCGGTACGCGTATGGGCGATCGACAGAGGCACCTGGATGCCCCACCGCTCCGGGATGAACCGGTCGAGGTGGAACGTGGTTCGCAGCGACACCGTCGAACGATTGAAGTACTCGGGTTCGTCTCGAAGCTGACGGAAGAACGGATTCCGGCTCGAAACCGTGAGGTGGGTGGTGAAAACACCCCCGCCGTCGAGGGCAACCTCCAAGTGGCTTGCCACCCCCGGCGTGCGCACGGCCCGGGACAGGCGCAACTCATCAAACCAGACCTCGCCAGCGATGGGGAGCCCTCCTTCGTTGAGCACCCCCACAGATAGCTCTCTCACCGCCGCCAACACCGGGGCCCGAGCCCGGTCCTGCAACACGATAGCGTAGGTGGAATCGGCGCTCCAGAACTCCAGTGGTTCGCCCGTTTGCGTTTGCGGGTTGGCGATCAAGTACTCTTCCGCCCGCTGTCTGAGCGCAATCCACTCTTCGAAGTCGACCCTCAGCTCGGGAAGCCAGTCGAACGACTGCACACCGCTAGGGCTAGAGACGCCGTCGAGTCGGGACCTGAACAGATAGAAGTTCTCGGCATCAGAACCCACTTTTAGGAAGACGTAGTGCGGTCGCTCAGCGCCCCAGTCGCCTGCGCGGGCCACCGCCCAGAGCCTGGCTTCGCGGTAGACGAAGAAGTTGCGGGGGCGCTGCGGGAACCGCTGAAAGACCTCCGCGCGGGTCCCGGGCTGCACGTCCTCGTAGCGGACCCGGAGCGACCGTTCGGCGAACTCCACTCCCTCTCCGCTGAGCCCTGTGGTCGGGTTGTCCAGTTGCTCCAGCACGCCCGGAGGCGGAGTGTAGGCCTCCCCTTCGGATACGCTGCTGGCGCTCCCCACCTCAAGCGCCCCGGAGTTGGCCCGCACGTCCCCACTCAACCCGTCGAGGACACCCTCCAGCCCCCGCTTGACCCACCTCGATCCGACGATCCGAGGGCGCGCCAAGAACAGCAAGGACGAACGCTGGCCAACCACGGTGATGCGCAGGTGTTTGACACCTCTCCAGTCGGCATCGGTGAACAACCCTCCCGGGTTGGTGCCGGCGCCACTCCGAAGCGGCACCCTGAAGAGGCGAAAGCCGGTGCCGGTCTCGGCACGGGAGCGGGTGAGAAACGGCGAGCCGTTGTCCAGAGGCACGACGTAGCGCACAAAGCGTTCGAGCGTGTCCAGGTTGCCGTCGCCGTCCAGGTCCTCGGAGTCCTCGCGACTATTGCCGCGAGTACAGACTGCATTGGGGTCCCCGATCCGGTAGATGGCTCCACGTTCGTCCTCGCACGACTCCCCCCACACGCCCTGGGTGTCCAACGCGTCCGACCAGATCTCGCCTCGCGCCGGGTCCGCCTCCTGATCCAGGTGGGCCAGGCCCCAGGGGGTTCCGTCCGGCTTGATCCCCGTCGTCGCGCCCCGGGAATCGAGGAACAGTGCATCCTCTGAGACGACCCCGATGTCGATAACGAGTGTCAACGAGTCACCGTCAGCGGCGTAGAACTCCAGGAACTCGCTGCGGCTGAGGTCCAGTCCGGTAGCGCTCAAGGCGGTGGTCATGGAACGCCAGTGGGGTTCGGGTGGGGCGCCGTTGCCCGGGTCATCGAGCCCGAACGAAACCAGCAGCGCTCGCTCGCGCCGCGGGTTCCCGATGACCGTCAGTTGTTGGTCGATCTCCTGCGGCACGAACCCTTCGAAGACGTTCGCGGTGTCAGGGCCAATCGACGGTGTGCGCCACGTGTGCTGCCAAACCAAGGAGGCCGCATCATCGGATGAAAGGGATGGAGGCAGGATGGTCTCCGCGCCGTCCCGCAGCGTAGGCGCGCTGCCCAACCGCCACTGAGTCGCAAAGCTGGGAAGTGAGAGATCGTTCGACGTATCGAAGTCGTCCAGAAAGACGTCGCCCTGTGTATTGGGATTGGGCAGCGAAAACGCGAACTCGCCTCGTATGTTGACCGTGGACGGGCGCGTGGGACGGACCGGGAGGTTGGCCACCGCTCGATCCAGCCAGCCAGCCGGAAGATCGAAGTCGGCATTGATGCCGCCTAGCCAGACCGCCGAGGATTCCACACCCAGTTGCGGTCGTCTGAGGAGGTCCCGTTCGAACTGGTACATCCCCAGCAAGCTGACCCGTCCCCGTTCACCGGCGGCGTACTCCAACCCCATCCCGACGATGGTGGTCGGCGCGATCTCGAACAGCGACTTCTGCTCCCACGTGGCCGTCAGACTCTGATTGGGAAATCGGGCGAACAGCGATCGGGGATCTAACAACGTGACGGTGCCGATATCGTAGTCGATCAGGTAGTCCTCCCCGGGACGTAGCCGGTAGTCGCCCAACATCAGTCGTTCCGAGCCGCTGCGGATCCCGAACGCGCCCAACGAGAACGTTCCCAAGGTCTCCTCGCTCCGCACCGTAAACTCGATGTTCAGGCGAAAGAGGCCCGCGCTCCTACGCTCCAGTGGGTCCGCCTCGTCGTAGATCGCAGGGTTGGCGAAGTCACCCAGAAGCATCGCCGTCTCGGCCGCGTCCAACCCGAGTGAGGGGAGCGGTGGGGGTGTCGCAAAGGGCCTGAGGGTGGGAAACACCAGATAGGTACCGGGCACCTGAGGGCGGTCCCCGACCGACTCGTCCGCCGGTGAATAGATGACGGACTCGTCGACCTGATCCACCGGGGACTGAGAATCCATCCCAAAGAGGCGTAGGAACGAGAACTCGCCTACCTGACCACGGGTGAAGGTCTGGCCCCCGCTCAGCTCCCCCACCGAGATCTCCACATCGAGGGAGCGGGCGTCGATCTGCGTGCCCGCCGACACTCGGTAGAAGTTCCTGAGCTCCGTTTCCCAGGTGGGGCGGCCGGGCTGGTGGTTCGGATTGGAGGCCCGCAGAAGGCGCAACTGGGGCCTCGCACCCAAGGTGTAGATGCGCTCGGGGTTGTAGTCACCCACCGTGTCCCCGGCCGCGCTGACGTACGTGACGGCGAGTAGCTCGCCCGGCAACAGTGGACGGCGCACGCCTACCCAAAGGCCACTGGGGTGCACGAAGTAATCGATCTCCGGTGAGAGCGGCCGAAACCAACCCGACTCCGTGACCACATCCCCACCGCGTTCGGCCACTGCATCGGCCTGGATGTACCCCTCCACTTGTTGGCGGGCCCGCGGGTCGGGTTCGAATCGATAGAGCTGGATTGGTTCGGCTCCCGGCCGCTCCCTTGGTGGCGCGTCGGCTGGTGTCAACGCGAGGACGTCGATCTGCGGGTAGCCGAACAGCTCCGCCGGATCCATGAGGAAGAAGAACTGTCCCTCCACATAGTCGGCATCGTCCAACACGAGGGTGTCACGCCTCGCAAAGCCGTCCGCTCCTCCGATTCCTGCCAACTGGAACTCGGTTCGTTCCACATCCCCCTGCTGCTGTGCGAAGACCGTCTGGAAGGAAAGTGGGCCCCACCCACCGGTGGCCCGAATCCCCAAATTGGCCGCCGGAATCGATTGGGTGAGGTACCGAGAATCGGGCAGGGTGAAGCTGACATCCCCGACCTCGATCCGGTCGATCACGTCACCCGGCTGGCCCTGGTAGAAAAGGTTGAGCGTGTTGGCTGCGGAGAATTCGCGAGCCTGCTCGTAGTCCACATCGACGAAGAAGCGGTCGAAGATGCTACCGGCGGCCTCCAGCCCGAACTGGAGCTCGGGCGTAATTCGCGGGAGGAGACCCACCTCGCACGTGAGTTGGATGTCGTCGTTGCAGGGCCGAAATGCGGTCCAATCCCCACCGAGTTCGCCTCGGCCCCTGAACCGTACCTGTAGGCCCGGGGGCTCCGCGCGTGACACCGTATCGGACTGGACCTGCGCCTGCAGCCACAACGGGCTCCCCACCCAGAGGCCCAGGGCCGCCAGGAGTGGCACGGTTCGAGCGGGGGGAAAGAGCCTCAAGCGGTGCGTCGCCATTTCGGGGATCGGCCCACTCTCCGCGGGGTATTGCGGGTCGGCCCGCGGTTTCTACACCATCCAACCCTAATCAGATGAGCATCCTGACCCGCTATCTGGCGCGCTCTCATCTGGGGCCCTTTGTGTTTGCGGTCGGTGCACTCACAGGCCTGCTCTTCCTGAACGCGGTGGCCCAGCGTCTCAACCTCCTGGTGGGAAAAGGACTCGGCTGGGAGGTCGTCTCCGAGTTCCTGGTGCTCTCGCTCCCACATACCATCGCGCTGACGCTCCCGATGGGTGTGCTCATTGCCGTCCTTTATACGTTCTCGGACCTCACCGCCAACAGCGAGATCACCGCGCTGCGCGCCGGAGGGGTGCCGCCGTCGCGCCTGCTGGTCCCCATGCTGGCGATGGGCCTGGGCGCCGGCCTCACCACCTACTACTTCAACGATCAAATCCTGCCTGAAGCCAACCATCGGCTCAAGAAGCTGATGATCGACATCGCCAACAAGAGCCCCACGTTCGAGCTTCGGGACCAGGTCGTGAATCCGATCCTCCAGCAGGAGGATGGGACGGTTTCCTACTACCTCCAGGCCACCGAGATCGACCAGGCGACCAGCGAGCTCCGTGACGTGACCATTTTCGACGTTAGCACCCCCGCCCGCCACCGCACGATCTATGCGGACAGGGGCGTGATGGCGTTCAACCAGGAGCGCACGGACCTCTACCTGACGCTGAACGATGGATTCATTGTCGAGACGGACCAAGAAAGAGAGGGCACCTTCCTGAGAACCGGGTTCGACACCCAGGTGATCCCGCTCAGGGGCGTCGCCGACCTGCTGGAAAGGGGTCAGGAGCAGACCAGCCGCACCGACCGCGAGCTGTCGGTGCGGGGGCTCATGACCGAGGCGGCCAACTATCGCGAGCAGCAGCTCGCGGCCGCCGCCGAGGCCCAGAGGGAATCCACCCGCGCGGTGCGCACGGCGCTCGGGCTCCCCTTAGAGGCCGACAGTCTCCAAGAGGCCGACACGGCCGTCGCGGGCGACACCACGGCCGCTCCCGTGGTCGTGGCCCTAGCCAACATGACCTATGACGACGAGATCCCCGACGATGGCATGACCCGCGGCACAGCGGTGAGCATTCGCACCAGCCAAGCTCGCTGGGAGATCGCTGGGGACAGCGAGGATCGCTATTGGGTGGAGATCCACAAGAAGCTGGCGATATCGTTCGCCTGTATTGTCTTCGTGCTGTTGGGCATGCCCCTGGCCATGCGCTTTCCCTCGGGCGGAGTGGGGATGGTGATTTCGGTGTCCGTCGCCATTTTCGGTGTGTACTGGAGTGGCTTGATTGGGGGTGAGAACCTGGCCGATCGGGGGGTGGTGACACCGTTCTGGGCCATGTGGCTGCCCAACATGATCTTCGGGGCCGTGGGGCTCTACTTGGTGCGAGGCCTCGGGCACGAGAATGGAAGCCAGCGAGGCGGCTGGTGGGACGAGTTCAAGTTTCGGATCTTCGGTCGTAAGCGCACGGCACCTCCCGCACCCGCTAGCTGATGCGCATCCTGGACCGGCTGGTCCTCCGGACCTTCATTCGCCTGTTCGTGGCCTTCGTGATCGGAGCGCCGCTGCTGTTCCTGATCGGCGACCTTACCGAGCGGGTCGATGTGTACCTGGCGAGGGGGGTGCCCATGCAGGACCTCTTGCTCGCGTACGTCTACCAGTTCCCGCAGTACGTTCTCTGGTCCTTCCCCATTGCGGCCCTGATCGCGGCCGTCTTCACCGTGCAGGGGATGACGGCGCATCACGAGGTGGTCGCCACCAAGGCCGGGGGCGTTTCGTTCCATCGGTTGGTGCTCCCGTTGATTCTCATGGGAGTTCTGCTTTCCGGCGTGGGGTTGGCCCTTACGGAGGTGGTTCCCCGCGCCACCAAGCGGGCGGCCGAGCTGTTTCGGGCCAGAGAAGTGCGAAAGGACTGGCGGACCAACTTCGTGTACCAGTCGGAGAACGGATACACGTTGACCGTTCAGCGCCTTTCGCTCGCGGAGAATACACTCCAGGAAGTCGCACTCGAGCGGGAAGCGACGGATCGCGCCGACCTCGAGTTTCATTTGGTCGCCGAGCGTGGAAGCTGGACCGATCAGGACGGATGGACCTTTCACGACGGGTACTTTCGGCGTTTCCTCGCGGAGGGCGGCGAGCGCTCCTTCGCGTTCGACAACTTCCAGACGCGATGGTTTGGCGAGCCCCCAAGGAGCCTCCTGGAGGACCCGCCGGATGAGGACCAGATGACCTACGGCGAGATGGGCGGCATGATCTCCACGATTCAGCGCTCGGGGGGAGACCCGACCCCGCTATTGGTGCGTCAGCAGTACAAGTTGGCCATCCCGGCCGCCACGCTGGTCATCATTCTGTTCGGGCTCCCGTTGGCGACCAGCGCGAAACGTGGGGGAGCGTCCTTCGGGGTGGGGGTGGCGTTGGCCACCACCATCCTGTACATGGTGTCGTCTCGGATGACCGTCGCGATCGGCGAAAACGGAGGGTTGTCCCCCGTGGCTGCGGCTTGGCTACCCAACCTGGTGTTTCTGATCGCGGGACTACTGCTGCTCAGGCGGGTCCGGACCTAGAGGGCCGCGAGCCACTCGGATGTCAACGCCCCCTCGATGACGGGTTGCACGGGTCCCCGTAGCTGAACGACGTATTCCGCGTCGATCGACACCTCGAAACACCCCCCCTCCATCTGGACCTCATGTGTCCCCATCGGTACGCGACCCGACCGCACGGCCGCCGCGGTCGCAGCGCACGCCGACGTGCCGGACGACGAGGTGCGGCCAACCCCTCGCTCCCAAATCCCGATGTGCAGTCGGTCGGACTGAACCGCCGCGACTTGAACATTGACGCCTTTCGGAAACCTCTCATGACTGGCGATCCAGGGCCCCAGCACGGGGAGGGCTTCGGATACGGACTCGACCGAGTCCCGGAAGACCACACAGTGCGGATTACCTACGGAGACCAAGATCGGCTGCAGATGCTCCCCATCGGGACCCATCAGGTCGCCTCGCCCGAGCATGGACACGGCCACGGGACCGAATTCGACACGGCCCATATCCGCTCGGACGTCAAGCGTGCCATCGTCCCCGCCCCCCAACACCTGTAGCGTCACCTCGCGCCCGCCCACCCGCACGGGGAACGCTTCCTGGTCCACCCAGCCTCGGCGCCGCAGAAACGCAGCCGCCACCCTCAGTCCGTTGCCACTACGCTCGAACTCGCCGCCGTCGGGATTGAACATCCGAAGCTCGTACGGTCGGGTGTCCGGGTCGACGAACACCACCCCATCTGAGCCGACTCCGCGCCAGCGATCGCAAAGAAGTCGGATCGCTTCCGGGCTCGCTCGCCAGCCGTCCCCGCGCTCCATGACCAGGTAATCGTTGCCGTGTCCGTGGGCCTTGAAGAACCCTGGCTGCACCCGCCACTCCCCGTTTCCTGCCACGAAACCTCCTTCAGCACACCCCGTATGGACGTTCGCAACCTTCTTGCACGTCCGAACGTCCAACTTACCGACCTACGCTGCCTCCCTCCCTCAAACGACGAACCCATGAGTCGAACCGCAACCGCGGCAATCGCCTTCTTCATTTGCTCGGCACCCGCCCTCGCAGGACAACAGTCTCTGGAGCCCGAGAACGACGTGACCCGCTCGGTCCGAGCCGTTCCCCCTGTGATGGAGGCCGTACCGGTTCTCACCGAGGAACCCAGCATTGACGGCTCGCTCGACGACGCGGCTTGGGCCGACGCCAGCGTAGCCACGGACTTCGTGCAGTTCGAGCCCGACGAGGGCGCTGCGGCCAGCGAACGCACCGAGGTACGGGTCCTCTACGGCGTGGACGCGCTGTTCGTGGGATTCCGATCCTACGATCGCTCGCCCGACGAGATCGCCGCTCAACTGGCGAGGCGGGACGACTTCGGGTATTCGGATCGCGCCCACGTTGTCATCGACAGCTATTTCGACCGGCGCACCGCCTTCCATTTCGCCGTGAACCCCCTGGGGGTGAAGTCCGACGCGTACCGGTTCGACGACACCCAAGAGGACGAGACCTGGGACGCAGTCTGGGACGTCGCCACGTCGCGGGACTCAGAGGGCTGGACGGCAGAGTTCAGGATCCCCTACTCGCAGCTCCGGTTTGAAACCGCACCCGAGCAGACGTGGGGCATCAACTTCATGCGCGAGATTGCGCGCCACCAAGAGAAGTCGGTGTGGGCGCCGATGTCTGCGCGAGAGAACGCGCTCGTGTCCCGTTTCGGTGAGCTGCGTGGCCTCAAGAACCTCTCGTCTCCGCGGCGGCTCGAGCTGCTCCCATACTCGGTGGCGAGTCTGACCCGCGCCGGGGGAGATGCGGACAACCCCTTCTACGAGCCGAACGCGCGGCGCACCACCGTGGGCCTGGACGCCAAGTACGGCATCACGAGCGATCTGACGCTCGATCTCACCGTGAACCCGGACTTCGGACAGGTCGAGGCCGATCCCGGCGAAGTGAACCTTTCGGCTTTCGAGTCGTTCTTCTCCGAGCGCCGCCCCTTCTTCGTGGAGGGTGCCAGCATCTTCAATTTCAGGCTCTCGCAGGGAGATGGAGACGACGCCAACGAGTCGCTTTTCTACTCGCGCCGGATCGGTCGTACGCCTCAGGGGCGAGCCGACGCTCAGGGCGGATGGGTCGACGCGGATCAGCAAACCAACATCCTGGGTGCCTGGAAGGTCTCGGGCAAAACGGCAGGTGGATGGTCTGTCGGACTTCTGCACGCCATGACAGGAGAGGAGCAAGCGAACATTCGGACCGGTGCTGGCGCAAATGAGACGCAAGCCATCGAGCCGCTCACCAACTACGTAGTAACGCGGATCATGCGGGACTTCCGAGGCGGAAAGAGCGCGTTAGGCATTGTCGCTACTGGCGTGAACCGCGACAAGAGCGTCGCGGACGACCTGTTCCTGCGTTCCGGCGGCTATACTGGAGGCGTGGACTTCCGTCACCGCTTTCGGGATGACGAGTGGGAGGTTCAGGGCTTCCTGATCGGGTCACACGTCCTGGGAACCGCCGACGCGATTGCTAGGACACAGCGGTCCTCCGCACGCTACTTCCAGCGTCCCGACGCGGACCACACCGCATTAGATCCGTCGCGAACGTCTTTGACGGGGTGGTCCAGTAACTTCAGCATTGGCAAACATGCGGGCGGCTTCTGGAGGTTCGCCACGGGATTCCAGGCCAGGTCGCCCGGTTTCGAGGCCAATGACGTCGGTTACATGCGGTCGACGGACTACGTCTCGCCGTGGGTCTGGGCAGGCTATCATCACTCCACCCCCACCGAGCACTTCAACCGCTACGGCATCAACTTCAATGCCTTCACCAGCCGCACGTTCGGAGGCGAACGCACCGGACTTGGCGGCAACATCAACCTCAACGCCCAACTCAAGAACTTCTGGGGCGGCTACCTGGGCGTGATGCGGCAGGCGGAAGCCAACTCCACCGCGGCGCTGCGCGGCGGCCCATCCCTGAAGACCGAAGCCGGCTGGCGCGGGTGGGGTGGAATGTTCTCGGACAGCCGTAAGCAGGTGAACTTCAACCTCAACAATTGGTGGGGCCTGCGACCGGAAAGCGAGTCATGGGACGTAGGCATCAGTCCGGGCGTAACCTGGCGCGCCTCGAACAACGCCCGGGTGTCCCTGAACACATCGCTTTCGCTGCGCACGGAAGACCGCCAGTGGGTCCGAGCACTCGGTGATCCCACCACCCCCAGCTACCTACTCGGACGGCTCGACCAGAAGACGGTCGGCATTACCAGCCGGCTGGACTACACGTTCAGCCCGGACCTCAGCTTCCAACTGTACCTCCAGCCGTTCTTCGGGAGTGCCGGGTACTCCGACTTCAAGACCGTGGTCGATCCTCAGGGTGACACCTACGAGGACCGCATCCGCCGGCTGGTTGTGACGCGTTCGGGCGACGAGTACAGCGGGGACGTGGATGGCGACGGAACGCCCGAGACCTGGAGCTCGCCTGACTTCAACTTTGGGCAGTTCCGGGCGAATGCAGTGGTGCGTTGGGAGTATCTTCCTGGGTCATCGTTGTTTGTGGTGTGGTCGCAGGGGCGAGACAGGTACCTGGGTGGAGACGGGTCGTTCGAGTTTGATCGGGAGTTTAATGGGCTGTTCGATCAGAGGCCGGACAATGTCTTTTTGGTCAAGATTAGTTACTGGTTGAATCCGTAGGCTAGACACCAGCGGGCGGGGAGACCGACGTACGCCGCCTCGGGACCGTTCGGCCTGCTCGGGGGGAGCGTCGTTCGGAGGCCTCACTCCACTAACGCGGGGCGTTGGGGGTGTCGTGGGGCTGGGTTCGTCCGCCACCCCGCGTTAGAGGCCCCTCGGGCGGCGTACGTCGGTCTCCCCGCCCTTCAGGACCCCCTTGTCGATCCTCCTTTTTGGGGGAGGGTGGGTAGACGGGGAGGGCGCGCTGGCTCGCGTTGCTCGCGGCGCCGGGCTGGTGGGGGGTCCTCGCTGCTCAACCGTCGCTGGCTAGGGTTGGGCGTCGGGGGGAGCGTCTGGCTTTCCTTCTGCGCTTGGGGCGTTCCGGTCGTCGAGGACGCGCTGTAAACGCTCCCCTTCCCTGCTGCATCTCCTTTGTGAACAGGACGAGGAGGCGAGGAGCATCGACGGAGTGCCCAACGAACCGGACTCGGGCCTGGTGGAGTCTTGGATCGGGGACGCGCAGGGGGGTGACGAGGAGGCCTTCGATAGGCTGTTCCGACATTACTTGCCGCGCATCCGGCGGTGGGCGCTGGTGCGAACGGGAGATGTCGATGACGCGGATGATGTGGTGCAGCGCACGATGGTGCAGGCGTATCGCAACATCCAGAGCTACCGTGGCGAGTCGTCGTTTGCGAGTTGGCTGTACGCCATCACGTCCAACGCGGCCAAGGAGCTTTCGCGCGGCAGGGCGTCCCGCGTTCGGGCGGTGGAGCGGCTCAGGTCGGAACCGCGACCGGAGGCTGTGGCTCCGCACGCTGATGACCGTGGAGAGCTGGCGGGCGTGGTGCGCATGTTTCTATCGGAGCTCAGTCCTCGACAGCGGGAGATGATGGACCTCGTGGACCTCCAGGGACTGCAGCCCGCAGAGGCGGCCGAGCTGTTAGGGCTCGAGCAATCCACGGCCCGCGTGCACTTGCTGCGGGGCCGTCGACGAATGCGCGAGTGCATCCTGCAAGCGGACCCTGCGTTTGTGAAGGGACTTCGATGACGTCGTGTGCGAACGTCCGGCAGGCGTTGTTGGAGGCGGATCTGGCCAGCTTCCGAGAGTCAGAGTGGGGCAGTCATCTGCGGACGTGTGAGAGCTGCGCGGACCTGCTCCAGCGGCTCGTTGCGCAGCAGGAGGCACTCGCTGTCGCCCTCGGAGACCTGGCCGCCCACGTGGCGCCTGAGATCGACGTTGGCCGGGCCCGAGCGGGGGCGGCGAGACCAGCGGGTCGCAAAGGCGTGCGGTGGCGGGTCTTGGTGCCGTTAGCCGCGGCAGCTTTGGGAGCCCTAACACTGTTCAGCAGCGAGCGCCGCAGCACCCGATCGTTCCAAGCCGTACCTGACTGGACGATGCCCGTCGCCAACCTGCGTTCAGCGCAGCCTGTGGTCCAAACCAGCTCCCACGAGCTGGTGACCATCTTACCTACCGAGAATCCAGACATCACCGTGGTCTGGTTTACGAACTGACACGACCAAGGAGACATCAGCGTGACGACTCTGTTTGCCGAAACCGGTTTCAAGGTCAAGGCCGCGCTCGCCGCAGCCCTGGCCGCTCTGACGATGTCGTGCGGCGAGGAGCTCGATGTACGCACGTTTGATCTCAGTCGCCTCGAAGCCTCCGAAGCCGAAGCACTCATCGCGCCTTACGTGTTCACCGACCGCGAGCGGGCGCCTGGCAGCTCGAGCCACACAGATGGGATCCTTACGGTGCGAGAGCTGCCGGAGAACCTCGATCGGATCGGGGCGGTCCTCGACCGCTACGACCAAGCCGCGGCCGACGTACAACTCCACTTCCAAATCATTGAGGCCGACGGATTCGCACAACGGGATCAAGCGATTGCCGAGGTCGAGGCTGAGCTGAGAAAGCTCTTGCGGTACGAGGGCTACCGGCTCGTCGGCGAGGCCGTCATCCAGGTTCGCGAGGGCGGCGGCAGCACTCAGCAGCGGGTTCAGCCCGCCATCGAGATGAAGAGCGCCGCTGGCGGGGTCGCACCCTTCGACGTAGAGGCCCGGGTGGGCCGGGTAAGGGATGCCGAAGACGGGACCGACGTGCTCCTAAGCGTGGCTCTGTCCGACCCCTGGAACCGCCTTCTCGAGACCACTGTGACGGTCGCCGACGGCAGGACCATGGTTCTGGGCACGACCTCTGGCCGACCCGACCGCGAGGGCAACGCGGCCGCCTTGATTCTCGTTGTCACGCCCATCATCCGCTAAAGCCGCCACTCCGCACCTGTGCCCCCACCCCACGGGCCAAGAGACGCCTGCCGCCACGAGAGGTGAGAGCCCCGCGGGCGGCTCCCGCCCCGCGGTCAGAACTCATGGTCACGCTTGGGCTACTCGGGTACTTCCCGCGCCTTCCTCCAGTGGACAGGCCGATCCGTCCGGGGAGGTCGGGTGTCTCGTGCAACACTGACGGACCTAAGGGGGCCCGCCGCAGACCTCGCCTAGACAGGGTGTCGAGGAGCGGGACACGTTCGTACTGTCGGGAAGGCCTGCAGAGGCCAGGTTCTTCGCGACGGTTGAGGATCAGGGCTCACTGTAGTTCGGTCCGCATGTGAACCCGCCAGTAAGCGATGCGCCCACCGCCGTGAGCGAATCCGAAGGCGCTCAAGCGTCCGACCGAGTAGCCCTGAGGGTCATGAGAGTCGACGACGTGGGTTCCGAGTGATCTTGAGCTCAAGCCTACACTGAATGAGGGTGTCCTTATGAGGGTTGCACCTACCGGTCTCCTTTGGGGTGCTACATCGACCTCCCTCCTGTTGTTGGCTTCTACGTTCCTGCACCCGACCGCGCTTCAGGCCCAAACCGTTCGCGGCACGCTGGTAGACGGGACGACCAGGCGTCCCATCGCGGCGGGCGTCGTCTCCCTCCTCACGGAGGGGGGGGTTACCGTGGCGCAGGCAGAGACCGACTCCTTGGGAGCCTTCAGGCTTTCGGGGCCGGGTCCGGCATCGTACTACCTCCGAGGCGAACGGACCGGGTACGCAACGAAGACCGACGGGATCCTGGACTTCGAACGCCGCGACGGGCACATCACGGTCGACTTCTACCTGCAACCGGCTCCTGTGGAGTTGCCAGGCTTGCACGTGCAGGTACGGGGCGGAGAAGTGATCTCCGATCCTGTGGTTCGTCGGCGACTGCGCGTTTCCGGATTCGTGGATCGGCAACGACTCGGGATCGGCAGCTTCCGCACACCCTCCGACATGGCACGGCTATCGACGATGTCACCTCGCGACGTCTTTCGCGGAATCCCCCGGCTACGTGTGTTACCCAGCAGTGGGGTTGGTGGAGAGGCGGTGCGGCTTCAATGCACGACCAGACCTCGCGGGACAGTCCCATCTCAGTTCGGCGGTTTCGTCAACGGCGTCGAGGTGTTCCGCGGGAGTCAGTGGGAGATCGCCGCCGATGTCCCTCTAATGGATATCGTCGCGTTGGAAGCCTACACCGGTGTCGCCCAGATGCCGCTGGAATACTCCAAGCTCGGCCTCTGTGGAGTGATTCTGGTCTGGACCCGGTGAGCTTCATTCTCAGTCGCCGACAGTTAGCGTACGCCGCGCTGGGAGCCGTCTCGCCTTAGCCCACGGCACAGCGCCGGGAACCGGCACGCCGAAGCTGGGTAGCCCCGTCTTCATCCCGTGGTGATTTGCGGCGTATTGCGGCCACGTAAAACAAACCGCTAAAAGGCCCGCTTCCTTTGGAAGCGTCCCTTTCCGGCGGTGCCTCAGCCGCCGGTCCCACGGTCCGTAACGTGCAGGCGCAGGGCTGACTGTTTCTTCGGCCAGGACGGGCAACAACGTGACCAAGGACCCCACTTCCGTCAGAGCTCGGATCAGCGCGCTCCTCGAGCAGCGTATCCTGGTGCTCGATGGCGCCATGGGCACCATAATCCAGCGCGAGCGCCTAACGGAGGACGACTAGCGAGGTGAACGCTTTCGCGATCACCCCACGCCCCTCCAGGGCGATAACGACCTACTGGCACTCACCCGGCCGGACGTCATCGAGGGGATTCACCGCGAGTACCTGAAGGCCGGGGCCGACATCGTCGAGACCAACACGTTCAACGCGACACGCATCGCGCAGGCGGACTACGGTCTCGAACACGCGGTGCGGGACATCAACCTCGCGGCCGCTCAGGTGGCCCGCCGCGCCGCGGATGCGATCACCGCAGAGGACCCCGCCCGGCCGCGCTTCGTGTGCGGCGTCCTGGGGCCCACCAATCGCACTGCGTCGAGGCCCCCGAGGATGAGTTCGCAACACTGAATCAGGGAACGCGCTGACGTGCCGTCGTCCGGCTGAAACAGAAATCACCCTTACCCCGTAAGTCTACAATGTAGACCGATAGACCAAGGCCGGTGGGCCGAGAGTCCTGGGGTCCAAGCGGGGGTGATACCGTGGCGCCGAAGCGTTTTCTGGGTGAGTTCGAACAGATGCTGTTGTTGGCCATCCTTCAGACGACAGGGTCGGCAAACGCGTTCGAAATCCGTCGCGAGCTCGAGGAGAGCGCCGACCGAACGGTGTCCAAGGGCGCGTTCTACACGACACTCGATCGCCTCGAAGCCAAAGGTCTCCTGACGTGGTCTACGGCCCCCGTGGAGGGGTCACGCGGAGGACACCCTCAACGGTTCTTCCGGGTGACGCCGGAAGGGATCGCTGAGCTCCGTCGTTCGCGGCGGGCGCTCACCAATCTCTGGCGTGGCCTCGATGAGGTGCTGGGGTGATCACCGCGGCGATTGACGCGGCGTTGCGCCTCGTGCTTCCAACGGGGGCCCATGGAGAGAGCATTCTGGGCGATCTCCATCAGGAGCTGGACCTCCGCACCCAAGAGGGTCGGTCGCTCCCACGCCTGTGGTACCTGCTGAGCGCCGCCTCACTCTTCGCCCACTACGCGCCGCGAGCGCTCTACGCGTTTCTATTCACCAGACGAGACAGTCGGGCATCCAAGGGAGAATCGATGGGCAACCTAATCGCCGATCTGAGGTTTGGTCTTCGCGTCCTACTGCGCACCCCTCAACTGTCTGCCATCGCGATCCTGACGATCGCCTTGGGCGTAGGCATCACGACCCACACGTTCAGCGTCGTATATGGCACCATCCTGCGGGGACTGCCGGTCCCCGACGACCACCAGTTGGTCGATGTGCATGGCAACATCCTCAGCCGCAACATCACGGACAACTACCTCTCGTTCCCGGACTACCTCGCGGTCAAAGAGCAGGTGGCGGGGTTCAGCGACGTAGCGGGCGCAGGCCTCGGAACCGTCAATCTGGCCGGGGAAGATGCCCCTCCGGAGCGCTATTCCGGAGGTTTCGTTACCGCCAACCTCTTTGCTCTTTTGGACATCGAGCCGCTGCTCGGGCGGACCTTCAACGAGGCCGATGATCGTGTGGGCGCCCCGCTCACGGCGGTCCTTTCCCATACGGTATGGCAAAACCGTTTCGGTGGCGACCCGAACGTACTGGGCTTGACGATCCGTGCCAACGCAGAGACCGCGACCATCATCGGGGTGATGCCAGAGGGGTTCCACTTTCCCTTTCAGGAGGATATCTGGCTCCCCGGACGGTACGATCGCAGTTTGCCCAGAGAGTCGGCCCCCTACCTCGCCGTCGTCGCCCGGCTTCAGGAGGGGACGACCATCGAGGCCGTGTCCGCACAGCTCTCCGCCCTGGATCAGCGGATCGCGGCCGAGTTTCCGAACACCAATGAAGGACTGACCTTCGGTGTTCAGGGCTACGAAGATTCTGTGATGCCCCCCGAGCTCCAGACGACCTTCTGGGCCATGTTGGCGGCCGTGTTTGGCGTGCTGCTGGTAGCGTGCGTGAACGTGGCCAACTTGCTGCTCGCGCGGGCCACGCTCCGAACGAAGGAGATGGCGGTGCGTACCGCGATGGGCGCCAGTCGATGGAGGGTGACTCGGCAATTGCTCGCGGAGTCGGGAATACTGGCGTTATTCGGAAGTGTTGTGGGACTGGGATTCGCATACCTCGGAGTCTCGGCTTTCAACCGGGCGATTCTAGACATCGAGAAGCCATACTGGATCGACATCCGCGTCGACGTGCCGACGTTGGTGTTCACGCTCACGCTCATGGCGATCGTTGCAATCGTCGCGGGCATCATTCCGGCTCGCCGTGCCGCCGGGGTCCGTGTGGGAGAGGTCCTGAAGGACCAATCGCGGGGTTCGACCAGTTCATCCATGGGCCGATTCAGCTCAGCCTTGGTCGTAGCGGAATTGGCGGTATCGTGCGCTCTGTTGGTTGGAGCGGGGCTCATGGTGAAGAGCGTTGTCAACATGCGCACGCAAGACCTGGGGATCGAGCCCGCGTCTGTGATGACCGGGCGTGTTGGGCTGGTCGAGGGGGACTATCCGGCTCGAGAGGACCGCGCCGACTTCTTCCGACGCCTCGAGGCTGAGGTCTCCGCGATTCCTGGTGTCACGGCGGCCAGCCTCGTGTCCCGTCTGCCGAGTACCGGTAGTTTGCGATGGACGTTTGGCGTCGAGGGTGAGTCCTACGCGTCCGACGCGGACTATCCGCAGACCTGGGGGTCATTGATTACAGGTAGCTACTTCAACGTGATGGGTGCGCGCCGGGTGCAGGGCCGGTCCTTTCGGGCGAGCGATAGCGAGGCAGACGCCGAACCGGTCGTCATCGTGAACGAGAGCTTCTCTCGCAGGTATTTCCCCGAGGGCGACGTTATCGACCGAACGATCCGTTTGGGTCGCGCCGACTCGACGTACCCCTGGATGCGGGTGGTGGGTGTCGTGGGAGACGTGTACGTCGGAGGCGGCGTGGGCGGGATCGGCAACGACCGCCTCAGCCCCGACCAGATCTACGTACCCATGGGACTGTTGGATCTGCGGTTCATGTCGATCGCCGTGACCGGTACGGGGGATCCGTCGCAACTGGCGGACCCCCTGCGCGAGGCTGTCGCGCGCCTCGATCCGAACCTTCCTGTCTACGAGGTCTCGAGCATGGAGGGGGTCGTCCGCCGGAACACGTGGGCCTTCGGCTTGTTCGGTACGCTATTCACCCTTTTCGGTGTCGTCGCACTCTTCCTCGCTGCAGTGGGCCTCTACGGTGTGATGGCGTTTTCCGTCAGCCAGCGACGTCAAGAACTGGGCGTGCGCATGGCCCTTGGCGCTTCCCCAGGTGACGTCTTGGGACTCGTCATGCGAAAAGGTGTTCTGCAGCTGGTGGTGGGAGGTGGCGTGGGGCTGGCCTTGGGATGGCTCATGGCACGCCCGCTGGCGATGGTACTATACGGGGTCGATCCGGCGGACCCGTTGGTCTATGGCGTCATCGCACTTACGCTGATTGGGACCGGGCTACTCGCCTCGTTGATTCCTGCAAGGGCCGCCACCCGCGCGGATCCGCTTTCGGCGCTTCGGAACTGATCCGTGCGCGGGTTCCGGCGTCGCACGTATCGAGGTCTAGACCCCGAACTGCCTCGAGTGATGGTCCATGTGCCGGAATGCCCAGCGTCCCCATTCCCCTCGGGTCAATCGCCCGAAGGCGGGATGCACCATCGTCTTTTCGTCCAAGCGCTCGATGAAGTCGTCGATCGCAGCGACCGTCTGGCGCGCCTGATCCCTCCGCCGCGCATCCACCGGCACCGCTAACACGGAGTCTTCGCCCCCAACGCCCGGTGGCGAGCAGAGGCCACCCGCTACGGGCGTGAGGGGGCGGATCCCGCTGGGAGCGACCCAGAGCCCGACAGGGCCACCGGCGTCTCCGGTCCCACCTGCGGCCACGAGACCGACCCCGGCCCTCACCGTCGCTGGGCCCAGCTCCTCGCCCGGATCTACGAGGTCCACCCGCTCCGGTGTCCCGGCTGCCACGGGGAGATGCGCATCCTCGCCTTCCTCACCGACCCCGGCGCCGTGCGGCCCATCCTCCAACACTGGCACATCCCCGAGCATCCGCCCCCCGTCGCGCCCGCACGAGGCCCCGCCCCAGACCGAACTGATTCCGGTCGATCCGCCCTCGCCCCGGGACCGCGGCAGCGATTCAGACACCAACCGCGACCCCCCCGCGCGTGGGCTACGCAGTGTTGCACCGCCCGGGACTCTAAACATCACTTGCCCTCCGGGAAACGAGGTAGAGCTTCATTCCCGAATCGCTGGCGGCTAAAGTACAACGCGCTGCGAGGTCTCGCCGCAGCCCAGGGCATACAACCGGAACCGACACGCGACTACTGGGTAGCCCCGTCCTCATCCCGTGGTGATTTGCGGCGTATTGCGGCCACGTAAAACAAACCGCTAAAAGGCCCGTTTCCTTTGGAAGCGTCCCCTTCCGGCGGTGCCTCAGCCGCCAGTCCCACGGTCCGTAATGTGCAGGCGCAGGGCCTGACTGTTTCTTCGGCCGGGACGGGCAACAACGTGACCAAGGACCCCTCTTCCGTCAGAGCTCGGATCAGCGCGCTCCTCAAGGAGCGTATCCTGGTACTCGATGGCGCCATGGGCACCATGATCCAGCGCGAGCGCCTAACGGAGGACGACTTCCGCGGTGATCGCTTTCGGGATCACCCTACGCCCCTCCAGGGCGATAACGACCTACTGGCACTCACCCGGCCGGACGTCGTCGAGGGGATTCACCGCGAGTACCTGGTTGCGGGTGCTGATATCGTCGAGACCAACACGTTCAACGCCACGCGGATCGCCCAAGCGGACTACGGTCTCGAGCACGCGGTGCGGGACATCAACCTCGCGGCCGCTCAGGTGGCCCGCCGCGCCGCGGATGCGATCACGGCAGAGGACCCTGCCCGTCCGCGCTTCGTGTGCGGCGTCCTGGGGCCCACCAATCGCACCGCGTCGATCTCCCCTGAAGTGAACGACCCTGGGTTTAGGAACGTCACGTACCAGGAGTTGGCGGAGGCCTACTCCGAACAGACCGAGGCACTGTTGGATGGCGGGGTCGACCTGCTGATGATCGAGACCGCCTTCGACACCTTGAACGCAAAGGCTGCGCTCTTTGCTGTGACGGGCGTCCTCGCGGCTCGCGGTTTGGACGTGCCGGTGATGATCTCGGGATCGATCACGGACCAGAGTGGCCGCACGTTGACGGGCCAGACCACGGAGGCCTTCTACCGCTCGATGAGTCATGGCGGTGCGCTCACCATCGGCCTCAACTGCTCCCTGGGCGCCACTCAGCTCAGGCCCTACATGGAGGAGCTATCCGCCGTTGCGGAGAGCTGGGTGAGTTGCCATCCCAACGCCGGCCTCCCGAATGAGTTCGGCGAGTACGACGAAACTCCGGCTGAGACCGCGGCCACGATCCGTGAGTTCGCGGAGAGCGGGTTCGTCAACATCGTGGGTGGGTGCTGCGGCACCACGCCCGACCACATCCGCGCCATTGCCGAGGCGGTGTCCGACGTTCCCCCTCGGCGCATCCCACAGGTTGAACCGCGCCTGCGTCTCTCTGGCCTGGAGGCGGTGACGATTGGTCCGGACTCGCTGTTCGTGAACATCGGGGAACGCACCAACGTGACCGGGTCAGCGCGCTTCGCTCGCCTGATCCGAGAGGACGACTACGAGACGGCCCTCCAGGTGGCACGGCAGCAGGTCGAGAACGGGGCACAGCTCATCGACGTCAACATGGACGAGGGGTTGCTCGACTCGGAGGCTGCCATGGTCCGCTTCCTCAACCTGATCGCGTCCGAGCCGGACATCAGCCGCGTGCCGGTGGTCGTCGACTCATCCCGCTGGGAGGTCATCGAGGCGGGACTCCGCTGCCTCCAAGGCAAAGGCGTCGTCAATTCGATCAGCCTCAAGGACGGAGAGGCAGAGTTCATCGAGAAGGCCAAGCTGATCCGGCGCTATGGGGCCGCGGTCATCGTCATGGCGTTCGATGAGGAGGGCCAGGCCGACTCCGAGGCACGCAAAGTCGAGATCTGCGCCAGAGCCTATCGGGTCCTCACCCAGGACGTGGGATTCCCACCGGAAGACATCATCTTCGATCCCAACATCTTCGCGGTTGCGACGGGCATCGCGGAGCATAACCGGTACGCCATCGACTTCATCGAGGCTACGCGCAGAATCAAACTGGAACTACCCCACGCGTTGGTGTCCGGGGGCGTGAGTAACCTGTCGTTTTCCTACCGGGGAAGCCCTCAGATACGGGAGGCCATGCACTCGGCGTTCCTGTATCACGCGATTCAGGCCGGCATGGACATGGGCATCGTGAATGCCGGAGCACTTGCGGTCTACGATGAGATTCCCACCGAGCTGCGGGACGCCGTTGAGGACGTGCTCTTCGACCGCGACCCGGAGGCAACCGAGCGCCTGACCGCCCTTGCTGACCGCTATCGCGGACGGGGGAGGGTCACCGAGGAGGATCTCTCTTGGCGTGAGACGACGGTGGCCAAGCGACTCGAGTACGCGTTGGTGCATGGCAACGCCGACTTCGTCGAAGAGGACGCCGAGGAGGCGCGTGCGTCGATGGACAAGGCCATCGACGTCATCGAAGGCCCGCTCATGGACGGCATGAACGTGGTCGGGGACCTGTTCGGGTCGGGCAAGATGTTTCTGCCCCAGGTTGTGAAGAGCGCTCGGGTCATGAAGAAGGCGGTGGCCTACCTCATCCCCTTCATCGAGGAAGAGAAGGCCGCCAGCGGCAACACCGACGCCAAGGGAAAGATCGTACTCGCCACCGTAAAAGGCGATGTGCACGATATCGGCAAGAACATCGTGGGTGTCGTGTTGGGATGTAACAACTACGACATCGTGGATCTCGGTGTGATGGTGCCCGCGGAGAAGATCCTCGACACCGCCGTCGCTGAGCGTGCCGACGTGATCGGGCTTTCCGGCCTCATCACGCCCTCGTTGGACCAAATGGTCCATGTGGCGGCGGAGATGGAACGCCGACAGCTGTCCCTGCCGCTATTGATCGGTGGCGCCACCACGTCGAAGGTGCACACCGCGGTGAAGATCGAGGGGCGCTACTCGGGTCCCACCGTTCACGTCCTAGACGCTTCCAGAAGCGTAGGGGTCGTGGGCGCATTGCTCGATCCCAAACAGCGGGACGGGTTCGTAGATGGGGTTCGCTTCGAGTACGAAGGCGTGCGCGAGCGCCGCAAGAACAAAGCGGCCCGGGCACGCACACTGTCGCTCGCCGAGGCGCGCGAGCGTCGCCTGAGTTTGGATTGGGGTGCGTACCAGCCGACCATACCGCAGCGCCTCGGGGTCACGCCTTTCGAGGAGTATCCGTTGGAGCGCCTTGTGGAGTTCATCGACTGGACGCCCTTTTTCCAGACCTGGGAGTTGGCGGGGAAGTATCCGACCATCCTGGACGACGAGGTCGTAGGCCCTCACGCCCGGGAGCTCTTCGCCGATGCCCGGACGCTGCTGGACGAGATCGTGTCGGAGCGCCACCTGACTGCCCATGCGCTGGTGGGGCTCTTCCCGGCGGCCAGCCGAGGCGATGATATCGTGCTGTTCGAAGACGATACCCGGAAGGGTCCCCGTGCCGTCTTTCATCACCTGCGGCAGCAGTTCGAAAAGAAGGGTCGGCCGAGCATGTCTTTGGCCGACCTGGTCGCACCGGAGGAGAGTGGCGTTCCGGACTATGCCGGCCTCTTCATCGTGACCACCGGTCACGGATTGGATGCGTTGGTGGCGCGCTACGAGGCCGACCACGACGACTACCGAGCCATCATGGCCAAGGCGTTGGCGGATCGGCTCGCCGAGGCGTTCGCCGAACATATGCACCAACATGTCCGCCGGGAGCTTTGGGGCTACGCGGCCTCGGAGGACTTGGACAACGACGGGCTGATCGCGGAACGCTATCGCGGGATCCGACCGGCCCCCGGGTACCCGGCCTGCCCCGAGCACACCGAGAAGCGCACACTGTTCGAAACGCTCGATGCCGACCGTATCGGCGTCACACTCACCGAAAGCTGTGCGATGCTACCCACGGCCAGCGTGAGTGGCTGGTACATTGCGCATCCAGAGGCCAAATACTTCGGTCTGGGGCGGATCGGACGGGATCAGGTCGAGGACTACGCGAGACGCAAAGGGATGAGTGTGGCGGAGGCTGAGCGTTGGCTCGCCCCCAACCTGGCCAACGAGGAGGCACGATGAGCCGGCTGCGTGAACGTATCGGCGATGGACGCGTCCACGTGATGGACGGCGCCATGGGCACCGCGCTCTACGACCGCGGCATCTTCGTGAACGTTTGCTACGATGAGCTGTCGGTCAGTGAGCCCGACCTGGTGCGCGGCGTCCACGAGGAGTACGTGGCCGCGGGAGCCGAGATCATCGAGACCAACACCTTTGGCGCCAACCCCGTCAAACTGTCGGGGTTCGGACTCGAGGATCGTATTGAGGAGATCAATAACGCCGCTGTGCGTCTGGCCCGCGAGGCCGCAGGCGGTGACGTGGACGTGTTGGGCGCTGTGGGTCCGCTCGGCATCCGGATCGAGCCCTGGGGGCCTACCGCCTACGACGAGGCGGTGGGCTACTTCCGTACTCAGATTCAGGCGCTCCTGAACGCACGGGTCGACGGCATCCTCTTCGAGACCTTTGCGGCGTTGGATGAACTCAATGCAGCGGTCGAAGCTGCGCGGTCCGAAACCGACCTGCCGGTGCTGGCGCAGATGACCGTGGCCGAGGACGGCCAGTCCCCGCACGGCACGCCACTGGCCACCATCGCACGTGCATTGGGCGAATGGGACGTCGATGTGGCGGGCCTCAACTGCTCCGTCGGTCCGGCCGTGATGCTCGATGCCATCGAAGAGATGGCCGAAATCGTGGCCTGCCCCCTTTCGGCGCAACCCAACGCCGGCGTTCCGCGCACCGTTAGGGATCGCAAGATCTACATGGCGAGCCCTGAGTACATGGGACGCTATGCGCGCCGTTTGATCGAGGCGGGCGCCACGCTTGTGGGTGGGTGTTGCGGCACCACGCCCGATCACATCCGGCGCATCCGAGACTCCGTCGCTGCCCTCCAGCCCCGTTCCACGGGAGTCAGTGTTCCGGTTTCGGATCAGGCCCCGGTGGCCACGGCCCAGAGCACGCCGCTGGAGGAGCGCTCTCGTTTGGGTCGCAAGCTGGTACGTCGGGAATGGATCACGAGTCTGGAAGTAATCCCGCCGAAGGGCTGGGATCCGGCGCCCATGGTGGAGATCGCGCGTAAGAGCTTTCTGGCCGGCGTCGATGCACTCGCGGTGCTGGACGCTCGGGGGCATGGCCGCATGGGGGGCATCGCGTCCGCCCTGGTTCTCCAGCGCGAAGTGGGGATCGAACCCATCGTGCACTACACGTGTCGAGATCGGAACATGCTGGGCATGATCTCGGACCTGCTTGGTGCTGCGGGCGCTGGACTCCACAACGTTCTGCTCACCACCGGTAACCCATCTCGTATGGGGCCCTACCGGGAGACCTCTGCGGTTTTCGACATCGACTCGATTGGGCTCACCAACGTGGTCGCCAGTCTCAACCGTGGGATCGACCCGGGCGGTGCCTCGATTGGCGAACCCACCCAGTTCGTGATGGGAGTGGTGGCGCGCCCCACCGCCGTGGACCGAGTCCGGGAGATCGAACGCTTCGCGTACAAGGTGGAGGCAGGCGCAGAATACGCGCTTACAACCGCCGTTTTCTCGGCGGAACAGTTCCTCGACTTCCGAGAAAAGACGGCGGAGTGGCGCATTCCCACGATCCTTGCCCTTCGACCCCTCCTGTCGCTACGGGATGCCGAGTTCTTCGCCAACGAGGTACCGGGCATCCATGTACCGACCGAGCTGGTCGAGCGCATGCGAAGCGCGGACGAAAAGGGACCCACACATGCCGTGGAGGAGGGCGTGCAGATCGCCCGCGAAGTCGCCTCGGCGTTGAGCGACGTTGTTCAGGGAGTCCACATCACCGCGCCCACCGAGCACCTGGATGTGGCACTTCGGGTGTTGGAGGAGGTCCGACAGGATCGGGGGGGCTGAGGGCACATGCCTTAACGGTCGTCCACCTTGACCCCAGTCAGTCACTGTCGAGAGCGTCCCAGGCATCACCCTCGATGGACCATGGGATGTCGATGTCACGCTTGTAGCGGGGGATGACATCCTGCGCGAGCGGAGTTTGATTCGGAGCGCGGAGGCGTCTCCGCGGTAACATCGGCGCCGCATCCGTCAACGCCCTTCCCCTGGGCGTAAGGAACACGACTTTCTGGTTTCGGTCCATACACACGCGCATCCCACCCTCGTGAGCAGCACGGTGATGTCGGCGGCAAAGCAGAACCAGGTTCCGTAGCGACGTCTCGCCGCCGTCCGCCCAGTGCTGGATGTGGTGCGCGTCTGTGAAGCGGAGTCCGCAGCCCGGGTAGCGGCAGCCTCGGTCTCGGACCTCGAGCGCTCGACGGAGCGCTGGTGGAACCGTGCGTGTGCGGCGACCGGCGTCGAGGACGTTGGTTCGGAGGTTGGCGGTCGACTCAGTAGCTCCGACGTTGGTTCGCAGACCTTCGGCCCGATCAGTAGCTCCGTTGTTACTGCGGTAACATCGTCGCGATCCGCGGTGACGTCCTGGCGAGTCGGGGTCATCGACCGTCACCTCTACCACCCCGGTGTCGCAAGCCATTCGTCTCGCCGTCTCCGCAGAGACGCGCGTCCCGTCTTCCAGCTCGGATATCCCCGGCTCTCCGGACTCGCTCAACGTTTCGGCGTCCACATGTAGCATGACCTGCGTGCGCTCCGTCCTCGAGCCACTGATTGGAGCGCCTTCCCCGAACCCCAGGGCCAACGCACGCTCCGCCAACAAACCGAGTGCGTCCGCCCGGCGCTGCTGGGCCTCGCGTTCGTCCGACTCGTCTTCCTCACGGTAGAGCGCGTCCGAGGCCGCTTCGATTGCCCGCATCAGCACGGCGCCAGCTTCCGGGTCGAGTCGTCCTTTCAGCACCACCATGCCGTCGTCTGCCACAAACGCCCTGAATGTCCTGCTGCGGAACCGGATCTGCTCCGCGGTCGCTTCTGAGCGCCGGTCGAGCTGCTTCCATCCCTTCACGAGACGTTGGAGGTTGGCGGCCGACCCCGCCCTCGCGAACGTTAGGAGCTGTTCTTCGTTCTCCGGCTTGGCTACGCGGGTGAGGGTGCGGACCTTGGTGAACGACAACGCACCGTCGCGCATCGCGGCCGCCGTCTTGGGAAGGTGCTGCAACGCTCGGGCGGTCCGCACACGCTCGCGGGCTGCGTTGGCCTCGATGTCGGTCCTCCAGGTCAGCCAGTCAGCGGTGGTAGTGAACCCCGACTCCTCGTAGCCCTTCCGCACGTCGAACTCGGCGAGCAGCACGAGGCCTTCATACTTCAAAACGTCCGCTTGTCTAAAGGCCTCCGCGCACCGTTCGCCGAGCGAAAACACGTCCTCGTCGGGGGTAGGGGAGGTGGTAGGGACGGCAGTGTCGGGGGAGGGAACATTCTGCATGGGGACCTCCCGGATAGAGGGGGTACGAATCATCTATCCTTAAATATATAAGGCACTTACGAGGACTCGTGTGCGCCCGCCTCAGGCCCGAGAGGCCCCCATCAGGTCAAAAGACTCCGCCTACGCTACCCAGGCGCCGCAGGGACGCGGTCACCGCTGTCGAACGACATCGGAGCAGCCTCTCCCGGACCACACTCATCGCGACCTCCGGAATCCGTCCATTGCTGTTCGGGACGACGACATGCGGATTTGGTGTGAGGCACACCCACCCTAGCGTTGCGACGTCAGCGCTCGATAGGTCCCCGAGATGGCGGACGCTTTCAGGTACCCGTAGAACGGCAACTCGGCAAACGCCCCGAGGTCGCTGTCGATCCCGGCGAGGACCTCTTCGAGAGTCTCACCCCGTGCTACCCGCGTCGCCACCGCGTGATAGATGGCGCCGACGTTCTGGTAGTAGGCCTGTAGCCCAGCCTCGAGCTGCTCCTGGGTCTGGCCCCTCACGTGGCCGTGGCCTGGGATCCACCAGTCGGCGGGCAGTGCCATAGCAGCCTGCAATGTCTCGAGGTGCTCTCCGGCGTAGCCCTCCGACACCGACGCGAAAACCCCGTTGAAGTAGAGCTCCGACAGGAAGGCTACCTTCTCGTCGGGAAGGTAGACCACCGCATCGCCTCGCGTATGGCCTCGCCCGAAGTGATAGATCTCCAACGTTCGACCGCCGACGCGAAGCGTCATATGGTCGTCAAAGGTCACGTCGGGGAGCGGAGGCGTGGGCGTCCCCGCTGAAGCGATCTCCTGCGCCTCTCGCATGGCTTGGTAGGCACCCGCGTGCCCCACCAGAACCGCCCCTGCTTCGACGAAGACCGCATTGCTGTTCACGTGGTCGCCGTGTGGCGAGGCGTTGATCAGATACCGTATGGGTTGCTCAGTAACGCCCCGTATCGCCTCCACGAGTGCGCGTCCCTCTTCGTCGTTGTCTTGACCGTCCACCACGACAACGCCATCGGAGGTGACGACGACCAGGGAGTTGGTCCTGACGACCTCATCCTCACCCTCCAGGTGCAGCGGACCCTCGTACACCCAGACACTGTCCACGATGCGCACGAGTCCGGGCGTGAAGTCCTGCCCCAGGTGCCCCTGGGCGGACGCTGAAGAGACGCCGAAAAGCATGAGGGCGAGCAAGAGGAGTATTCTCATCGGATCACCGGCTGGGGTGGGTGCGGCGAGTCACTGCGACAACGGCTTCTCGATCCTGAAGACATACACGCGCTGGACGTCCAGTTCATCGTTTCCGACCATGTAGAGGCGGCCGTGCCTTGCGACCGGTAGTACATACGGGTAGGGTGCCATACCCTCGGTCTCTACCCGACCCAGATACCGGCCATCGGGATCGAGCACCGAGAACACGGCCTGGTTGGACCCCGCCGGGACGCGGAGCCAAACGAACCCGTCGGAATCCACGAAGAGTGCGTCGAAGAACGCCTTGTGCGCCGGTATTCGGCCCAAATCCAGCTTGCCGCCTAGGGCCTTGAACCGGTCGACACCCTGACCGGCCTCCCATTCCGCGATCTCCTGGTCCGTGACGGGATAGGGTTCACTGGAGAGCACGATCTCTGACAGCGTGTCTCCCGTGAGGGTCGAACGGAGAATCGTGTTGGCGCTGCCGTGCCCATGCCAGAGATGGCCCGCCGCGTCGAGGTGGTAGACGGGACCCGGAGCAAACGGCACCCCCATCACCATCCCGCCCCTTTCGGTTTGAATGCGAAAGGACTCATAAAGCGGTGCGTCGTGGGTGGGGAGCATGATGGTGTCACCCGCCTGCGCCTCTCCTGCCGCGCGAGCGCTGACCGGGGTTCCGAGGAAGGCGGGGAGCCGTTCCTCACCCTGTGTTACCGACGACCTCTCGTAGATTCGACCGCCGTGGGAGGCGCCTGAAAACGCCCACCCGAAGAACCCGAGGCTGCGGGGCACGGATCGGACATAGTCACCGTCGCGACTGAGAACCGAGTACCGGTTCCCGCGCTGGTCGACCACCAGAAGCGAATCCTCCGACATCCAGGCCAAGCCATTGGCGTTGGCGTACTCCCCGGGACCTTCACTAGACCCGCCCGAGGAGCGGATGTGTTCGCCGTCCGGTCCGAAGATCCTCAGCTCATTGGCCTGTCGGTCGAGGACGAAGATTCGACCCGAGGCATCCACCTCGAGCGCGGAAACGGCGGCGAAGATCGTGGGCGCCTCACCGTCCGTGGTGCCAATCACGAACTCTGGCGTCAAGCGCCACTGCTCTTCCGGTGCCCACAAGCCCTCAGGTGGGTTCGTGACCCGAACGCCGCCATTGGGAAGGGTTTCGGTGGATCCGGTCCATCCGGTGGCCGAGTCGCTCGCGGTGCATCCCGCGAGCAGGCATACCAGTAGCGAGCATGCCCGGATCCCATCGACGAGGCCCTTCATGTCCGACCCTCCCCTTCCAGGAAACGAGGTGAAGCTCGCCCCTACCTCCTACACCTACGCCAGCCCAGAGATCTCCCCCTCCGGGGTCAAGCTCATACCCTCCGCAGCCGGCTTGGCCGCAAGGCCGGGCATCGTCATGATGGATCCGGTCTTCGCCACCACGAACCCGGCGCCAGCGGATGCGGTCACCTCCCGCACGCCAATCCGGAATCCCTTGGGGCGCCCCAGCAGGGATGCGTTGTCCGAGAACGAGTACTGCGTCTTGGCTACGCAGACGGGCGAGTCACCCAACCCGATGGCCTCCAGTCTGTCGATCTCCTTGGCGGCGGCTGGAGCGAAGTCCACACCCCCCGCGCCGTAGATCTCCGACGCGATGGTCTCGATCTTGGCGCTGAGCCCCATGCTGTCCGGATACAGTGGCTCGAAGTCCGCTTCGTCGCGCTGCACGATATCCCACACGGCATCGGCCAACTCCAAGCACCCTTCCCCGCCACCTCCCCAAGGGTCGGCTTCGACGGCGTCGACACCGATCGCCTTGCAGGCATCCAGCACCACCTGCACTTCGGCGTCCGTGTCGCTGGTGAAGCGGTTCAGGGCCACGATGGGAGGCACGCCGAACTTCTTCACGTTCTCGACATGGCCCAGCAGGTTGACCACGCCCTCTTTCACGGCGTCCACATTCTCGGTGGCCAGGTCGGTCTTGGGCACGGCACCGTGCATCTTGAGCGCCCGCACCGTCGCCACCACGACCGCCACTTTGGGTTGCAGGCCACCGAACCGGCACTTGATGTCGAAGAACTTCTCCGCGCCCAGATCCGCGCCGAACCCCGCCTCGGTGACGACGATGTCGCCTAGCCTCCGTCCAGACTCCGTCGCCACCAACGAGTTGCATCCGTGCGCGATGTTGGCGAACGGGCCGCCATGCACGAACGCCGGTGTCCCGCCCAATGTTTGCACCAGGTTCGGATGCAGGGCGTCCTTCAGCAGCACGGTCATCGCCGACTGAGCGTTGAAGTCCGACACCCGCACCGGGTCCCCGCTCCGCGTATACGCCACAATCATGCGCCCCAACCGCGCCTCCAGGTCCTCCAGGTCGCGGGCCAGGCAGAACACCGCCATGACCTCCGAAGCAGCAGTGATGACGAACCCGTCCTCGCGGGGAATACCCCCGCCCGTGCCCCCCAGCCCGATGACAATCCGACGGAGCGCGCGATCGTTCATGTCGACGGCACGCCGCCACACGACTTTGCGGGGATCGATCTGGGCCGTGTTGGGCCGGAACAGGTGGTTGTCGAGCATTGCGGAGAGCAACGCGTGCGCCGACGTGATGGCGTGGAAGTCGCCGGTAAAGTGCAGGTTGATATCCTCCATGGGCACCACCTGCGAGTACCCTCCCCCCGCCGCGCCACCCTTGATGCCGAACACGGGGCCCAGGCTGGGTTCGCGTAGGCAAAGCGCAGGGTTCCGGTCACGCAACTGGAGCGCATCCGCCAGGCCCACCGAGACGGTAGACTTCCCCTCCCCTGCCGGCGTGGGCGTGATCCCCGTCACCAGGACCAGGCTCCCCTTTCGATCAGGCTTCGCCCGAATGGTCTGGAGCGGCACCTTGGCCTTGGTACTGCCGAAAGGCTCGATGTCACTGGGTCCGAGCCCCAGCCTTTCAGCGATCTCGGCGATGGGTCGAAGCTGGTGAGCTTGGGCGATCTCGATGTCGGAGGGCACGACGCTTCCTTCTTGCGCGAAGAACGGAAAGGCTCGCGGAAGGGCTCGCCGCGGGGCCAGAACCGAGACATCCTCGGAGCCCCTGGGGTTCACGTCAAATGCGCCTGTCGGCGCCGGGAGACGCTATACCCGGTCGAGAACCGCTTTTAGGCGGCGTTCTGCACCCCGAAACGGCAGGTTGGACATGTAGATCTTGTCCGCCCCGATGTCCCGCAGGGCACGCACGGTGCGGGCTGTGATCTCTTCGGGCTTGGCACCCGACGCGAACTCCGTGTTGAGCTCCTCGACCGGCACGGGAAAGTAGTCGGCGAGCCGCTCCAGAGTACGCGGATTGGCGCTTCGATAGAGGAACACCCCGTAAACAATGGGAAGCGTCACCCCCGCGCGGTCCAGCGCCTCCCGTAGCTGCTCGACCCGAGCAATGGAGTGATGCGAGACGATTTGGGTCAGCACGAAGTCCGCGGTGAAGTCGGGGCTCGCAACGAAGCCGACCTGCTCGTCGATGTTGCGATGCGGATTGACCCAACCGCCGAGGCGGAGGTCCGGCACGGCGTCACGGACCTTCTGGCGCAGGAGGTACGCGTGGGGAAGGCATCGCTCCGGCCCACCAAATCGGTCGCCTCCGAGCACGGTAAGGGCCCCGAACCCGGCCGAAGCCGCCCTCGATGCATAGAGCAGGCAGTACTCGAGCGTATGCTTGCACGTCAGGAACGGCGCAATCGACTTGGGTGACAGGCCGTCCGGAAGGTTCGCGGTTAGATGGGCGAGGTTTTCCTCCTCCTGCACCGCAACCGCATTGTCGGTGATGAGCACCGGCCGGCCGGCCCGCGCCAGTGCCTGCAGCGAGTGATGCATGTCAATCCACGCGTCCATGCTCTCGGACGGGTCCAACCCGCTCCTCGGAGGACGCAGCTCCACGGTGACCAGCGGACCCGGTGCGTGGAGACGCTCCATGAAATCGGGTTCGCTCCTCACTGTGTTCCCGAATCCCTCAGGGCCACCAGCTCGTCGAGGTCGGTGGGCAGTGTCGCTGTGAGGTTTTCGGCCCCATCCTCTGTCACCACGACATCGTCCTCCACGCGGATTCCGATCCCACGCAGGTCTGGTGGGGCAGCCTCGTCGTCCTCCCCGATGTAGAGCCCGGGTTCGATCGTCATCACCATTCCCGGTTCCAGGACCCGCGATGCCCCCTGCGGGTTGTATGCGCCTACATCGTGCACGTCAAGCCCCAACCAGTGGGATACCTTGTGGGGAGCCAACCGCTTGAAGCGCTTCGCTCTCCCTGCCGGCGTGACTCCTTCCCAGAGCTTCAGGTCGGTCAACGCGGCCTCAAGCCGACTGCGGGCCGCAGCTTCAACATCATCCATGGTGTTGCCCGGCCGTACCGCGGAGACGGCCGCAGCCCTCGCTTCGTCGACTGCTTGGTAGAGGCTGCGGGCTGCGTCCGTCCCGGAGCCCTGAATGGGCAGACTGCGGGTCACGTCACCGGAATACCCGTTCAGCTCCGCGCCGGCGTCCAGCAGCACCCAACCCGCCGATGGGAGTACGCAGTTGTTCGCCGTGTAGTGCAACACACCCGCGCGGGGTCCGGAGCCCACGATGGTGCTGAACGCGGGTCCGAACGCGCCCCCGCGCAGCAAGGCACCCTCCAATGCACCTTGCAGCTCCCATTCTCCTTTCCCCGGGGCGACCTGCGGGATCGCCTCCCGGAATCCGTTCACGGTGAGTTGGCATGCTCGCCGAATCGACGTGAGCTCTTCGGAGTCCTTGACCAACCGCATCTCGTCGAGGAGCAGCCCCGGGTCAGCCACGCCACTGGGAGTTCCACCACCACGTCCAGCGCGGCTCCGAGCGTGCCCGAGGACACCTATGACGCGGCGATCCATGTCCCGATCTTCGCCCAGGCGAAAGAAGACCCGCTCGGCACCGGTCAACAGCTCGGGGAGGCGGGCATCCAGGTCGGTCGTCGAGCAGGCCGCGTCCGCGCCCAGCGCTTCTACAGCCCGTTCCACCCCGAGCCGGGGCCCCGTCCAAAGCTCGAGGTCGGGATCGCGAGGTGGCACGAACAGGATGCACCGGTTTGCCGACTCGTGAGCCCGGAGTACGAGCACGGCACCGGGCTCGGCCCAGCCCACCAGGTACTGAAACTCGCTGGCGGCACGAAACCGGTACGTGGTGTCTCCACTCTTCACCTTGGGCCGGCCCGCGCACAGCACCAGAGCCGACCGGCCCAGCTCCCCAAGTACGCGCTTCCGCCGCTCGGCGAGGCGCGTGGGCGAGGGCAATGAGCCGGGAGGCATGGGCATGTTGTGGAATCTCTAGTTCGTCGTCGCGCTGGCCCGCGCGGTTTCGTTCCCAATGAAATGAGCAAACCAGCTACGGAGGCGCTCCAGTCGGTCCACCAACAGCCACGGCTCGCCTGTGCGGGAAAGCCCGTGGGATGACCGAGGGTAGCGCACCAGCTCGGTGGGCACGCCCCGCTTCTTGAGCGCTATGAACCACTGCTCGCCGTCACCGATGGGCGTTCGATAGTCGTTCTCGGAGTGGATGATCAGCGTGGGCGCGGTCACGTTCTCGACATACGATATGGGGGAGAGGCGGCGATACAGTTCACGCTGCTCCCACGGAGGTCCGTAGAACTCGAACTCGGTGAGCCCCTGCGCGTCCGAGGTACCGTACCAGCTTTCCCAGTTGGTGATGGACCTGGAAGTCACGGAGGCCGCGAAGCGGTCCGTGGTCGCGGTGAGCCAATTGGACATGAAGCCTCCGTAGCTCCCGCCCGACACGCCCACGCGGGTCTCATCGATCTCCGGATAACGCTCCAGAGCCAAATCGACGGCGGCGAGATAGTCCTCCTTGTCCACCACACCCCACTCCCCTCGCGTGGCGTACTGGAACTCGTGACCGTATCCGGAGGAACCGCGGGGGTTGACGTAGAGGACGAAGAAGCCGGCCGATGACAGCACGTGGAACGTGGGGAAGAAGGTGTTGCCGTAGGCGCTGTGGGGTCCACCATGAATCTTGAGGACCATGGGATAGGGGGTACCTGATCGGAAGGAGACCGGCCGGACCAGCCAACCCTCGACGCCGGTGCCGTCGGGGGCGGACCACGACAGACGCTCAGGCTCGGCAAGCTCTACCGCAGCCAACCAGCCGTCGTTGAACGTCGAAGCGCGGCGCTCATCACTGCCGTCACTCCTGGCCACGAATAGTTCCGTGGGCGTGACCGCGTCGGTGGCCACATACGCGAGGAGGTCGTCGCTGGCCGAGAATGAGGTAGCGGACACCTGCCTGTCCCCCTCCGTGACCTGCTGAACGGCACCGCCCGCCAAAGCGACCTCCATAAGGTGGGTGCTACCACCCAGACGCGCCTCGAAACGGATCGACTGACCGTCACTGCTCCAGCGCCCATCCCCAGGCTGCAGGTCCCAGTCTGCGGTAAGGTTGCGGGCCACCCCACTCAGGTTCCCCGAACCATCCAGAGCCACCACCATGAGATCCGTTTGGGACCCCCGTCCCTCCTGGAGTTGATAGACGATCCACTCACCGTCGGGAGAAACCGCGGGGTTGGACTCCGATCCGGGGTTGGTAGTGAGGCGCCGAATGCCACCACCTTCGACTGAGACGGCCCACAGGTCACGGGTGGCCTCATCATTCAACTCGTCATCCTGTTCCGAGTCCCCCTCGAAGAACAACCGCTGGCCGTCGGCCGACCATGTGGGATTGGACACATCGAACGCCAGGTCGGTGAGCTTCAAGGCCTCCCCGCCGCCGGCAGCGACGACATAGAGCTGGCGCCGGCCCTGGGTCGAGTAGTGGGGCCGCAGCGTCAATGTACCGTCGCGCTTGTACCGGATCGAGGTGACCACCCGACCATCAAAGCGCTCGGCGTCGAGGGTGCTGGTGACCGCGTCCGGAGCGATCCAACCCTCACGCTCCTCTTGTTCCTCGCCGGTGTCCACCTTCGTAAACGCGATCCACTCGCCCCCGGGGGACCACACGGGGAGTCCCTCCACGCCCGGGAGCTGAAACGCTTCCCCGCCAACCCCATCGACGCGGATGAACCACGGCTCAGTCTTCTCATCCCGTTCGGAGAGGAACGCCAGTAGACTTCCGTCTGGAGACCATCGAGGTGACCAGGACTCCGTTGCCGGACTCGTGAAGCGGAACGGCGCGCCCTGGGGGCTCCCCTCCTGGATGGACTGCATCCAGACCTCCCGATGCCTGCGGTTCTCCGACTCCACTACGCGGGTGACTACGAACGCCACCTGGTCTCCTGCCGGCGAAACCTGCACATCACCCAACGTGACGAGGTCGTAGTAGTCGCTGGGGAGGTATCCCCGCTGCTGGGCGACTGCGCCCGGGCTCGCGGACCCCAGGGTCACTACCGCGAGCAACAGGGCCATGCAGTGTCGTCGGCACCACGCGGGTCGGACACGCCGCTCTGGCCCAAAGAGAGAATGAAGCATCGACAAGCCTGCGTTGAGGGGGGAGCGGCGGACCCACGCTAGTACACATGGGTAAAGGTGATCGGTTCAACCCTACAAGCTAGGTACGAGCCCTATTCCACTCAACGGAAATCTGCGGTTGTGCGAACTGGGAGCGCCCCCTTGAGACCCGCGGTCCTGAGGCTGGGGCTAGTTGCCCTTGGGTGCGCAGCGACGCTTGCCCCCCTCAAGGCCGAGGCGCAGAGCGTCCGGGGCGTGCTACTCGACGCCGCCTCCGGTGCTCCCATCGAGGGTGCCATGGTGCTGCTGCTCGACGAGTCGGGCCAGACCGCCTTCCAGGTACTCACCGACGCACGCGGTGCTTTCCGCATGGATCGCCAGGTGCCCGGGCGGTACACGCTGCGCACGGACCGGATTGGGCACGCCAGCACGACCCACCCACCATTCACCATCCCCGAGACCGGGTCCGTGACCCTCGAGCTGAGGGCCGCGGTCGAGGCCATCACACTGGAGGGCATCGAGGTCGAGGGAGACGCCCGTTGCAAGGTGAGGGGTGAGGAGGGGAGGGAGATCGCCACAGTGTGGGAGGAGGTCCGCAAGGCGCTTGAGACCGCGTCCTGGACGGGCGAACACGGCGTGTTTCGGTACGAACTTGCGCATATTACACGCGATCTGGATCGGGACGCCCGTATGGTCACCGACCAGCAGGTGCGCTACGAGCGGACTTCGCGACAGCGCACATTCGTAAGCCGTCCAGCGGAGGAGCTGATCGACGTCGGCTTCGTGGTCGACGACGAGGACGGGCGCCTCTTTTTCGGGCCGGACGCCGACGTGCTGCTGTCCAGCGCGTTCCTGAGCACACACTGCTTCCGCCTGCGCTCTCGCTCGGACGCCGGCCGTGAGCTGATCGGGTTGGAGTTCGAACCGCTCCAGGGTCGGCGACTTCCCGACATCGCCGGCACCCTCTGGCTGGATCGCTCCACCAGCGTGCTGCAGCTCCTCGAATGGCGCTACCAGAACCTGGACCCCAACCTCGACACCTCGCATGTCGGTGGGCGCGTGGAGTTCACGGCTCTGCCCAGCGGACCCTGGATCATCCGCAAGTGGTGGATTCGAATGCCGATCATCGGGTTCGACCGCCAGAACCAGAGTCGTCGCGGCCGAGCCCTGATCGGGATACGGGAGGTGGGCGCTCAGGTCCGGCGAATCTCCGAAGCGGCCGGCGGCGTGGTGGCCGAGTTCGAGGGCAGCGTCGTGCAGGGGTTCGTGCGCGGCGGCTACGAGGGTGGACGCCTCGCAGGCGCAACCGTGCGTGTGACCGGATCCGAGTCAGCCGCCCGGTCAGATGCGCGGGGCCGCTACCGACTCCTGACCCCCGAGGGAGGTGTCTACGGCGTCACCTTCTCACACCCCTACTTGGACAGCCTCGGATACAGCGTACCCACCACCACCGTCGAGCTTGCCGACCGCCAGATTTTGGATGTCGACCTCCACGCACCGAGCCCTTGGGAGGTCCTGGAGGAACGCTGCGGAGAGGACGAGCTTCTGGAGGGGACAGCCGCGGTCATGGGCTGGCTGAAGGCGGCCCACGAAGGGGGTCCCCTCCCCAACGCAACCATCCGCTTCGACTGGTCGGGCTTTGAGGTCCCGTTGGAAGGGATGATCCTGGAGCGTGGGCAGGGGATGCAGATCACCCCGGACGCTCGGGGCTTCTACTTCGTGTGTGCACTTCCGGTGGAGGTGCCGCTCCGCGTGCAACTGGCATGGAGCGAGCGTGAGGGCGAGCCAAGACAGCACGAGACCACGTTAGAGATCCCCGCCGATGCGTGGCGTTGGCACTTCGACTTCACCGCACCAGTGACTGCTGCCCCTCCAGATCCGGGACGATCGACGGCAGGTAACTGAGTACCGCCATGCCGTTGCGGGGGTTCGTCGGCAAGCGCCTGCTTCGCTCCGGACCTTCTGTTATTCTTGGAGCGATCCAACAACCCCTTCCACCGGAGCGTTTCGCTGAGCCGCAGAGCCCTTCTCAATGCTTCGACCGCGGTGCTGGGCCTGGTGGCTGTCTGTGCCGCACCCGTCGCGGTTGGTGGCCAAGCACCCGATTCTCTTCCCGCGGATTCCACGATCGCCTACCGGTTGGATGGGTTGCTGGTGGAGCTGCTGCGAAGCCCCCTGAGGGCGAATGACGCGCCGTTTGCCATTGCTGCCCTGGGGCGCGCCGACCTGCAGGGCGCCAAGGCCACAGCTTCGCTCGACGAGATGTTGGAGGGGCTCCCGGGCGTCGAGGTCCAAAGTCGCTTCAACGACGCGGTGGGAGAACGCATCTCCATACGGGGCTTTGGGTCCCGAGCCGCCTTCGGGGTGCGGGGGGTGCGGGTGTTGGTGGACGGGATTCCCGCGACGCTGGCGGATGGCCAGTCGACCCTCGACCATCTCGACTTGGGGTCGCTCGGTCGGGTGGAGGCGCTACGCGGCCCGGCCTCCAGCCTGTGGGGAAGCGCGGCCGGGGGGGTCCTGGTCTTCGAATCTCTCCGTCCACCGGAACAGGGCGTACAGCAAGACGCGCGAGTCGTGTTCGGCAGTGACGGGTATGCGCGCCTTCACAGCGCGACGAGCGGTCGCAGTGGACGCACGGGCTGGACGGTGGGAGCGGGCTTGGTGCAGACCGATGGCTTCCGCCAGAACCCCTTGGACACCGAGTCCAACTACGGCGGCTCCCGGAAACTGCAGCTGAACGGCACACTCGACTTCCAAGGCCCAAGGGATCGAGTCAGAGCCACGTTCAACGCGCTGGACATGGCGGCGGAGAACCCCGGTTCCGTCGCGGACTCTGCCTTTCGAGCGGGCACCCACGAAGCGCGGCGCTTCAACGTGCTACAGGAAACACGCAAGGACGTCGGCCAAGCGCAGGTCGGGCTGGCGTGGACACGCGATCTCGGGAACGGGCGGTCCTTCGATCTCGCCACCTACGGGATCCTCCGCGACCTGGACAATCCAATCCCCACCGTCGTGATCGGGTTGGACCGGAGGGCGGGCGGCGTGACCGCAGAATACCGTCAAGAGCAGCTACTGACGGATGACCGTCTCCTGCGGTGGCGTGCGGGCACGCAGTGGGACCTACAGCGTGACTCACGGCGGACGTTCGATAACGATGGCGGTCAAGCCGGCGCCCCGGAGCTGGATCAGTTGGAGCGGGTCCGGGGACTGGCCATCTATGGTACCGCATTGCTCTCGCTCTCGGATCGTTGGATTCTCTCGGGAGGCCTTCGCTACGACCGCACTCGGTTCTCGGTGGCGGACCGGCTGCTTGCGAACGGCGACGAGTCGGGCCAGCGGACCATGGGGGCCGTGAGTCCATCGCTGGGCGCGCGGTTCGAGCACAGCCGAGCGTTCTCTTTGTACGGGAACCTCAGCACGTCGTTCGTGACGCCCACCACCACCGAGCTCGCCAACCGTGCCGACGGCCAGGGTGGCTTCAACGCCGAGGTGGATCCCACTCGGGCCCTCTCCGCCGAACTGGGAGCACGGGGTTGGCTGGGCTCGCGACTCGCCTATCAGGTCGCGGCCTACCGGACATGGCTCTCCGACGAGCTGGTCCCGTTTGAAGTGCCCACACAACCCGGGCGCCGCTACTACCGTAACGCCGGGGGGTCCCGCTACTACGGGCTCGAGACCATGGTGCATGGGCGGCTCAACCGGATGTTCTCGGGCCGCGTCACGTACACGTACCTTCACGGCACCTACCATTCGTTCCTCACGGACACCGACGACTTCACCGGGAATGAGATTCCGGGCGCGGCGCCGCATCGCTTCGATGTGCTGCTCCGCGCAGAGTCGGGCGATGGGTATATCGAGGCACGCACGGAGGCCGCAGCCGCAATCGCTGCCAACGACGCCAACACCGCAGAGACCGACGCCTACACGGTCGTCGACCTCAGGGCCGGACTGACCAGCGCGCGTGCGCGCTTGGGTCCGGCATCCCTCCTGCCGTTCGTCGGCATCACAAATGTGTTCGATCGCTTGTATTCGTCGGCGGTCGCCGTCAACGCCTTTGGCGGCCGGTACTTCGAACCGGGACCCGGGCGCCGCTTCCACGTCGGAGTGACCGCCGGGCTGGCATCCAATTGAGTCCTGAAAACGGGTCTGGAAACCGCCTCATGCGAACGTCGTTCTACCCCTCCCTGACACTCCTACTGGCCCTAGTTTGGAGTCCCGCAAACGCCGGCGCCCAGGAACAGGGGGGCGGCTCCCCTACCGATGGGACCGCTGCGGCCCCGATGGTCCACGCCGTGTACCTGGACCAGGCACCGACCATCGACGGGGTACTCGATGAACCTTTCTGGGCCTCGATCCCGGCCATTACCGACTTCAGGCAGCGAGAACCGGTCGACGGCGCCAACCCGTCAGAGCGATCCGAGGTGCGAGTCGGGTTCACGGAGGACGGGCTCTACTTCGGGTTGACCCTCTCCGACTCGGAGCCCGAGCTGATCCGCCGGAGCATCCTGCACCGTGAGGGACGGATCGACCAAGACGACCGCATCATCATCGCCCTGGATACGTACCACGACCGGCGCAACGCCTACATCTTCGAGTTGAATCCCTTCGGCACCCAAGGGGATGCCCTGATCACCGACGAGTCCATGACCCTCTCGGATTGGAACTGGGAGGGGGTGTACAGGAGCGAGGGGCGGGTCACGGAGGAGGGTTGGGTCCTAGAGGTCGAGATCCCCTTCACCACCATTCGATTCTCGGACGACGCGACGCCCGACATGGGAATTGCGTTTTACCGCTCCATTCGGCGCAAGAACGAAGAGGTCTTCTGGCCCCATATCGGACAGGAGTTTCGGTCCGGGATCTCGCAGGTCTCCCAGTACGCCACGCTCACCGGACTCGAGCAGCTCCGACGCGGACGACACATGGAGCTGAAGCCCTACTCCATCGTGGGGCGGCAAAGTTTCTCAGGCCAGGAGACCCAGACCCTGTCGGACATCGGGGCGGACTTCAAGTACGCCATGACGTCCAGTCTGACGCTCGATCTGACGGCCAACCCGGACTTCGCACAGGTCGAGGCGGACAACGTTCAGATCAACCTCACCCGTTTCAGCCTCTTCTTCCCTGAGAAGCGAGAGTTCTTCCTGGAGCGTCAGGGGTTGTTTCAGTTCGGGAATACCCGGGAGACCGAGGCGTTTTTCAGCCGCCAAATTGGGCTGCCCAACGACATCCAGGGCGGGGGCCGGGTCACGGGACAGGTGGGTCGGCTATCGATCGGTGCGCTTTCTCTGTTGACCGACGATGCCATCAGCCCGTTCGACAGCTCGACGCTGAGTGGCGGCGTCAACTCGGTGGTGCGCCTACGCGCCGACGTGCTGCCGCGTACCACCCTGGGCGGCATCTTCACGTCGTTGGAGTCCGACGGCGCGCACAACCGGGTCGGGGGCGCCGACCTCCAGTTTCGCTTCGGAAGCTCGAGCGCCTTCGACGGGTGGTACTCACGGGTGTGGGACAGCGACCTCGGCCAAAACTCGGCCGGGAACTTGAAGCTCGATCTTCGCAACAGTACCGCTTCCATAGGAGCCGGCTTCACTTCTGTGGACGCAGACTACAACCCTGCCCTGGGCTTCGTGCAGCGGCGGGACATGCGTCGCTACTCGGGCGCTGCGGCCTGGTTTCCGCGTTTCGAGTCGAGTCCCTGGGCCCGACGCCTCACGGTTTCCCTTAGCGGCAACTACATCGAGGGCCAGGACGGTCAGGAACAGAGTACCAGCGCACTGTCTCATAACATGTTCACGTTCCAGACCGGTGACTGGGTCATGTTGAACGTCCGGCGACGGACCGAAGCACTGGACCGGGTGGCACGAATCCAGGGACGCGAGCTGCCGGTGGGTGACTACGCGTTCACGGGTGGGGACGTCACCTTCCGCACCAACGAAAGCCGACGCTGGTCGGGCACCGGTTCCTTTCGCATGGGCGAGTTTTGGAACGGGAATAGGACCGGCTACGCCGGTGGCGTGACGTGGAAGACCGGCCCCTACCTGACGGTCGGGCTTAGCGCCTCTCGAGACCACATCGAACTACCGGTCACCGACGGCGACTTCACCACGACCCTTGTGGGCGCCACGATGCTGGGCGCGCTCAGTCGCTCGCTGTTCGCCAACGCACTTATTCAGTACGACGATGTGTCGGACGTGCTGCAGGCGAACATCCGCATCGACTGGATCCACACGCCGGGGAGCGACCTGTTCCTGGTGTTGGATACCGGCTATCAGACCGGGGATCGCTTGGATCCTAGGGCGTCCCGCTGGGCGCGGCGGACGGGGGTGGTGAAGCTCACGTATCTGCTGGCCTTCTGACTGCCCGTAGCCCGTCCCCTTCCGTTTGCTTGGGTGCTCCGGGTCCTGAGGGTACCTTTTCGGGGTGAACCGCTCTCAAACTGACCTTTTCGCCGGCGAGCACGCGGCGCTAGAGCCTGCGGCGCTGGGGCCCGCATCGGTGGACCCGGACCTGGCTGAGCTGGCGAAACGACTCCCGACGTCTCTTCGCTTGGGAACGTCCTCGTGGTCGTTCCCTGGGTGGGAAGGTCTCGTTTATGATCGCCGGGCTTCCAAGGGCCTACTCTCACGGAAGGGACTGGGACCTTACGCCCGGCATCCGCTTCTCAGGGCGGTGGGGGTGGACCGGACCTACTACGAGCCCCTTCCAGAGAGCACGTTCAGGGAGTACGCCGACGCCGTTCCCGAGGACTTCCGATTCCTGGTCAAGGCGGATCGCCGACTCACCTTCCCGCACCTGGCCAGCGCCGACCACCCTGGAGGCGTGCGACCTCCGCCCGGCGAGCGGGTGGCACGGTTTCAGGCCAGGGGCGGGGTGCACGCCACCAATCCGCTGTTCCTGGACGCGGCCTACGCGGCGGAGTGGGCAGTGGAACCGGCCTACGCCGGGCTGGGAGAACGGCTGGGCGCCGTACTGTTCCAGTTTCCACCCATCGAGCCGTCCGAGGTAGGTGGACCGGGCGGGTTCTCGGGGCGACTGCGTCAGTTCCTGGGGGGCCTACCCGACGGCATTCCGTACGCTGTTGAAATCCGGACCGCGGGGTTTCTCACCCCGGCGTATCGGGATGCGTTGAACGCCCACGGCGCCGCGCACACGTACACCGTTCATCCCGCCATGCCCTCGCTCCGCCACCAGGAGGACACTGTACCTCTTGAACCCGGCTCACCCCTGATCGTACGGTGGATGTTGGGCCACGGCCGCACCTACCAGGACGCCCGCGCAGAGTACGAGCCATTCGACCGCTTACAGGCGGAAGACGTGACGTCGCGGCGGTGGATCGCCTCCGCCTGCATCCGTGGACTCGATCTGGGCTGCACCCCGCTGGTGATCGTGAACAACAAAGCGGAAGGGTCTTCCCCGCTCTCGATTGCGAAGCTGGCCCGCGTGATCGCGGCAGGCCTTCCACCCCCCAAGGCGCCAGAGTGAAGCGGGAGGCGGCGAGCACGTGGAGGGTCGCGGTGGCACTGCTGGTGGGTCTTGGATCGAGCGTCCAGGGCGCTCAGGCCCAGGCCGGCGGTGAGCCCAACGACTTTCGTATCGGGGTCACTCTGGGGGGCACGGCGCTCATCGGCCTGTCCCTGGAGCACATCTGGGATCAGACCGCGGTTGAGCTGAACATCGGCACCTGGGCCTTCAAGGACATCAGCGTGTCGCTGGCCGGGAAGCAGTATCTGGGCGAAGGCCGCATTCGTGGCTTTTTGGGACTCGGCTTATGGAGTGTAACCGCCTCCCAGGAGGAAGGCATCGGGAGCGGGCTCATCCTCGAGGCGCCCATCGGGTTCGAGGTGGAGATCTTTCGGCGCACGGCGTTCGGGGCCGCCCTCAACGTGAGCCGTGCGCTCTGGATCAAACGGGCCGACCCGGAGGATGAAACCCCGCCCTCCAATCGCATCATCCCACTGCCGGGTTTCTACGCCAAGTGGGCGCAGCGACGCTAGAGGACCCGCTCCATCCAAGCCACCAAACACGGATCCTCGTGCTGAATCCGGAACACGATGGCCTGCGTGGGCTCGGCCGTGGTACCCTGATACAGCAGCGCGTCGGGGCAGATACGCTGTAGCCCCGCCACGTCGTGTGTAATGGCGTAGTCGAACCCCCAAAGGACCAGCAGCGTCACTTGCTGATCGCGGATGCGCTCGGCGAGGTAGTGACCCTCCTCGGCAAACAGTCTCTGCCCCACCGCCTGGAACGGTGTGGCGTTCGCGCCCTGCAGGCCAGTCAAGAGAAAGAGCCCCTGGGGCAAGGGAGCCAACACCCGGTCCTCAGGTTCCGCATTGTCCCGCAGCCAATCCGCGGTTGTGGTCAGATAGTCCGTGTTCTGCCTCAGGAACCACGCAGGATGCCCGTAAGGCGTGCGGTCGTCGGCCGGGCGTTGGACCGCCTGTCGGATCCCCACCTGATGGACGGCCACAACCGCGAGGCCTGCCACGACCGCACCCATCGCCGCCCTTCCCCCCCACGTGCGCAGCAGGTCCCGCGGCGGCGGGCATGCCGCGGCCGCCAGCATCCCCCAGAGCGGCAGCAGCATGAGCAGAAAGCGATCCTGGGCGTAGGGCCACACGAACAACACAGCCGTGAGCAATAGCGCCGACCACACGGCGAACGGATGCCGTCGCCCTGCCTTGACGGCGCCTGCCACCGCAACCCCCGCCAAGCCCCCCACCAACAGCAGGGCCACGATCCGATGGCTAGCGAAGTGGGCCGGGAATGACGCGAAGTAGGAGAGCGACGTCGCCTCGAGCGTGGCTACAGTCGCCGAGATGGATTCGCCAATGGACCCAGCCTGCAGAACACTGGCGTAGGCGAGCTCATCAGGCTCCACGACCACCGAGTCCGTCCCTCGCCACGTGCTCGCGAGCCAACTCCACAGAACGGCCGCAACCGCCGGGAGGGCCGCCATGACCAACCCGGGCCCCTTGGAAGCGCGGGCCCACGGGTAGGCGAGCAGAAGGGCCAAGATGAGCACGACACCCTGCGCACGTACCAGGAGGGCGGCCGACACCAGGAGCGTCACCGCGAGGACCCCCCACCACCGGCCTCGGGCCGCGGAGGGAAAGGCGGCGATGGACCCTGCCACCAACAGCAGGAACAGCGGCTCGCTGAGTGGGAGGTTGAAGTACTGTACGGCACCCTCCAGGAAGAAGGGGCCAAGCGCGAACAGTGCCAGCCAGACGGGCGCGCTCCTCAGGTCCCGGCGGCCGGACCTCCAAAGCAGCGCGGCTGCCCCGGCACTCGCCAGCAGACTGAAGCCCGTGGCCAGAGGCACAACGCGCGGGAGTTCCCCTCCCCATCGCCAAAACGCCGCGAGCAGGGCCGGAAGCCCCGGTGGGTACTTCTGGTGAACCGGCGCGCCGGATGCATGCAGCGATCTGTAGCCCTCCCCTTCGGCCAGGCCTTTCCCCACCGCCAGGTAGACCCCATCATCGGCGAAGGCACCCGGAGCCAGCTCGGGGGAGGTCCGGAGGATCAAGTACCCCAGCGCCACCACCAGGCCCGCCGCCAGTGCTCCCCAGGTCGGGTTGGGCGGAGCGCTGGTGCCCTCGTCCACCGCGTGCTTCGACAAGCCTGGATCGCTCAACGACTGGCTCCTACCTTGGCTGTCTCACTGAAACGGGAGGGACGATGCACCGCCGCCATCTTCATCCGCTCGTAGGGGCCCTACTGGCCACATCACTGCTTGTCGTGGTACCAGCCAGCCCCTTGAGCGCTCAGGGACCGTCGCAAGGAACGCTCCAACTGGAGACCTATCTGGACTGGGAGTGGGTGTCCAACCCACAGATCTCTCCGGACGGCCGGCAGATCGTATACACTCGCAGCTACGTCGACCAGATTCGCGATCGGCGTTCCTCGGCCGTATGGATCATGAACGCCGACGGGACCCGCAACCGGTTCTTGGTCGACGGGTCTTCGCCCCAGTGGTCCCCCGACGGGACGCGAATCGCGTACACCGACGACGGCGACCCGGCCGGCACGCAGATCTTCGTTCGCTGGATGGACGACGAGGGCGCCACCACGCAGATCAGCCGGCTGGAGAAGCCCGCGAGCAACCTGCAGTGGTCTCCCGACAGCGAGTGGATCGCGTTCGGGATGTCGGTTCCCGACGATCCGGAGTGGCGAGTGTCGCTGCCGAGTCGACCTGAAGGCGCCAAGTGGACGGAGGATCCGAAGGTCGTGGATCGGCTGCGCTACCGGCGGGACCGGCAGGGCTACATCGACGACGGCTACCAGCATCTGTTCGTCATCCCCGCCGACGGCGGAACGCCACGGCAACTGACGGATGGCGACTGGAACCATGGCAGTGCTCGCTGGACGGCCGACGGCACTGAACTGGTCTTCAGCTCACTGCGCGTGGAAGACGCGGACCACGTGTGGCGGGAGTCGGAGATCTACGCCGTCGACGTGATGTCGGGCGACATTCGTCAGCTCACCACGCGGCGTGGCCCGGACGGGGGCCCCGTGCCCTCGCCCGACGGACGCTCGATCGCCTACACGGGCTACGACTGGACCGACGACACCTACATCACGTCCAAGATCTACCTGATGGATCGCGATGGCTCCAACCCACGCATGATATCAGAGGGCTTCGATCGCTCCCCCAACAACATGACGTGGAAAGGAGACGGGAGCGGCCTCTATTTCAACGTGTCGGGGAACGGTGTCCGTAACCTCTACTTCGTTTCGGTGGATGGCGGTGTGGAGCAGGTCACCAGCGGGAACCACATGCTGACCGTGTCGTCGATGGCCGGTGGCACCGCGGTGGGCACCCGCACGGACCCGCAGGACCCCACCGACCTGGTGCGCTTCAGCCTCGACAGACCGGATGCAATCGAGCAGCTCACGCATGTGAACGACGATGTGCTCGCCGGCGTGCAGCTGGGCGAGGTCGAGGAGATCAACTACACCTCGGTGGACGACTTCGACATCCAAGGTTGGATCGTGAAGCCACCCGACTTCGACCCGAGCAAGAAGTATCCGCTCATGTTGGCCATCCACGGCGGACCGCACGGGATGTACAACGTCGGCTTCAACTTCGGGTGGCAGGAGCACGCGGCCAACGGCTATGTGGTGCTGTACACCAACCCCCGGGGCAGCTCCGGCTACGGCAGCGCGTTCGGGAACGCCATCAAGAACGCCTATCCGGGCAAGGACTTTGACGACCTCATGAAGGGGGTGGATGAGGTCTTGGCCCAAGGGTACATCGACCAGCAGAACATGTTCGTGTACGGGTGTTCGGGCGGGGGTGTGCTGACGTCCTGGATCGTGGGCCATACCACGCGGTTTGCGGCAGCGTCGGCGAACTGCCCGGTGACCAACTGGCTGTCCTTCGTGGGGACGACCGATGGCGCCACCTGGTACAAGAACTTCGAGAAGTTTCCGTGGGAGGACCCGTCGGAGCACCTGCGCCGGTCCCCGCTCATGTACGCGGGGAACGTGGAGACGCCCACTATGCTGATGACGGGCGAGATGGACCTGCGGACCCCCATGCCGCAGACCGAAGAGTTCTACATGGCGTTGCGGGTGCAGAAGGTGCCCACGGTCATGGTTCGGTTCCAAGGGGAGTGGCACGGTACGAGCTCCCGACCGTCGAACTTCCTGCGCACCCAGCTATATCTGCGCGACTGGTTCAGCCAGTGGAAGCGGCCATCGAACGTAACGCAGTAGTTTCGCCCGGGATCGGGGCGGTCGGCGTGGTGGCACTGCCGTGACCGACCGCTCCGTCCTCAGCTTGCACGTCTATCCGCTCAAGGGCGCGGCCGGGATCGACGTCGACACCATGACGTTCGACGCGTGTGGTCCCGAATGGGATCGACGCTGGATGGTAGTGGACGCGGAGGGCGGGTTTGTGAGCCAACGGCAGGTCCGGGGTTTGGCGCTGGTAAAGCCCTTCCTGCAAGGCTCGACCCTGCGGCTCGAGGCTCCCGAGATGACGCCGATCGTGCTCCCCGACGCGCAGGACGGCGCGGGCGTCCCCGTGCGGGTGTGGACGTCCTCGCTCGAGGCCCGCGCGGTGGGGGCGGAGGCCGACGCGTGGATCTCCGCCGCGCTGGGCGGTGCCTACCGGATGGTGTTCATGGCATCCACCGACCACCGGCATGCCAACCCGGACTACGCGCCCGGACAGCGCATGACGTTCGCCGACGGTTATCCCGTGCTGGTGCTGACCGACGCGTCGGTGGCGGAACTGGGGCGGCGCGTGGGACGGCCGATTCCGGTGGAGCGGTTCCGGCCCAATGTGGTAGTGTCGGCGCCCGAGCCACACGAGGAGGATCGCTGGCTGAGCTTCAGGGTGGGCGACGCCCCGATGCAGGGGGTGAAGCAGTGTGCGCGCTGCACGGTCACCACCGTGGATCAGGCCACGGGCGAGGCCGACCCGGAAGGGGAACCGCTCCGTACCTTGGCCTGCTACCGACGCGCCTCGGACAAGGTCTGGTTCGGCCTCAACGCGGTCGCACCGGAGGGCACGACGGTATGCGTGGGCGATGTGGTTGAGGTGACGGAGTGGGGCGAGGTGCCCGCGCCCTAGAGCGGCGCTGGTCCGACCCCTAAACGCGGGGTCGGACCAGACCTCTCACACTACATCCCGTCGCTCACCGTCCGATCGGAGTCGACCGGGTTCTCCAGATGGACCTCGAGCCAGGCCGTCCAACGCGCCCACAGGTCTAGGATGGTCTCCTCCGAGGCCGGTCCATGGTCCTCGAACGGGTAGTTGTACATTGCCGCGGTCTTCCCGAGTCCGTTGAGCGCGTGGAACATCCGCGGCGAGTGATCGGGCGCCGTGCCCACGTTTTGATCCTGCAACCCGTGGTACATCAGAAGCGCGCCCGTGAGGTTGTTGGCGTGCAGGAACGGAGACATGCCCAGGTACACGTCCTTGGCATCCCAGAGGAAGCGGCGTTCGCTCTGGAACGACAGCGGGGTGAACGTCCGGTTGTAGTTCCCGTCACCGGCGATGCCTGCCTTGAAGAAGGGGGTGTGCACCATGGCGTTGGCGGTCGAGAACGCGCCATAGCTGTGCCCGCCGATCCCCAGACGTGAGCGGTCGATCAGCTCGCGCTTGTCCAGCTCGTCGATCACGGCCGCGAGGTTGTTGCGCAGATCGTGCTCGTAGTTGTTGTTCATGGCCCCGCGCCGCCCGATGATGGGCGCGTCGGGTTCCACTACCGCGTAGCCCAACCGAATCAGGTACTCCATCGAGCGCGGCCCGAAGTTCGGAAAGGCGTTCTTGTTGAAGGTACGCGCGCCCTCGTCGTAGGACTCCTGGTCTGTGTACTCCCGCGGGTAGAACCAGAACATGGCCGGGAGGCGGGTCCCCTGCTGGTAGCCCGGTGGCAGGTTCACCGTCACCCGAAAACGGAACCCGTCGGGGCGTTCCACCACGAAGCGCTCGACCGGCGCGTTGGTCAGATCGGGCGTGAAGTCCTGGTTCTGGGTCAACTGGGTGAGTTGGTCTCCGCTCCTGCGGAACGACTGGGGCACGGCGGTGGGCGTTTCACGCGTCACCACCAGATCCGTGGCCTCCGGGTCGAGCGCCACCCGCAGAGCCTCGTACACTCCATCGTTTTCGCTCTCGTAGATCCGGGACTTCTCTCCCGTTTCGATGGCGACTCGATCGATGAACGACCTGGGGGACTCCTCCATCGGGTCTTCAGCGTACTGGGTGCCCACATAGAACACGTGGGCGCCGTCCTCTGACATCATCACCGTGCTCGCGCCCCCGGCGGCCGGACCCCGTCGGAACCGACCCCCGCCCGCGACCTCACCCGTGGTCGACAGCAGCGAGCCGGGGTTGGCATAGAAGTCGTCCTGCTCGTAACGCACCAAGGTGTGCGTCTCGTCGGGGGCGGAGAGATCCACCGCGTACTGGTGCACCCGGTCTCCCCGGCGTTCGCTCAGGAAGAGCCATCCGTGATCGGGAGAGAACTGATGGCTCGCAATGCGACGGTCCGAGGTGTAGACCGTGCGCAGGTCGCCTTCGCCGAAGGGGGCTACCCACTGCATCACTCGGTCCTTCTGACCGGAGCGGCCCTCGTCGTCCTCCTCGTCGGACGGCTCGTCATCCTCGTCGGCATCCTCGGGGGCGGGCTCCTGCTGCAGGAACGTCAGCCCCTGGCCGTCGGCCCGCCACGCGAGCTGGCGACGTCCTTCCTCCTGGGGTGTGGTGCGGGGGGCGTTGGGGTTGCCATCGCTGATGCCCGTGTCCAGAGAGTCCTCAGAGAGCATCGCCAGCGCGGTACCGTTCAGGTCCCACACCTCCTCCACAGAACCGAAGTTCCGCACAGGCACGATGTAACTGAACGGTTTCACCATGCGCGTTACGCGAACGTGCTGCCCGTCGGGCGAGAGGTCCAGCGAACGCACCATGGTAGGGCTGCCCACCTCGGTGACGCGTCGGTTGTCCAACTCGATCACGGCCACCTGGCCGGTGACGTGCCACTCGAGCAGTTCCTTGTCGTAAGGGGTGGCCATGAGGCTTGCATAGGTGCGCAACCGGTTTTCGCCCTCCTCGGTCAGCTTCCTTTGGGGGCCCGTCGGAATGGCGCTGGGTTGGGGCATCGCCGGGCGACGGTCGGGTACCAGGACCGTGGCCACGAAGCGCCCGTCCTCCGAGACGTCGAACTGGGTGTTTAGCGTGGCCAACACCGGTCGGCGCGTGATCTGCCGGCTCCTACCGTTGCCGGGGTCGGCCGCGTAGATGTGGGTCTCGTCCCCGAAGTGGGCGAAGTACACCACCGCGCTTCCATCGGGCGTCCAGGTGGCGTTGGTGACGCGAGCACCGTTGGGGACGTCCACGTCGACCGAGGATCCGTCCTCGGCGGAGGTAAGGCGCAACGCCACGTTGCTTCGAATCGTGAGCCGCCGATCTCGGTTGGCCGCATAGTCGATGAACTGGCCACCCAACTCGTGGAACGGGAGTGCGAACCGCTCCATGGTGACCGGGCCATCCCCGATCTCGTTCAGGAACCAAGTGCCCCCGGGGGCCACGTCGGTCAGGGTGAAGTTGAGGTGGCGGGGGGCGAGCACCGCTTCGGCGATGGAGCTGGGAGGCGCGACGTAGCTGTCCTCGCGCAGGATCTCCTCTGCATCCCACTCGCCCGCACTGTTCTGAGCGGACACGGGAGTGGCCACGGCCATGACTGCTGCCAATGCCAATGCGACCGTACCGCCTATCCGGTGAAACCACTGACGGGAGTTCACTTGTCCGCCCTCCGAAGGTTGAGGCCCCTTTTCGTGAACGAAATGTCCACGCCGGGCGCTCGCCCTGCAAGCGGGAGTGAGCCCGCTCAGCTAGGAGTGCAGTGCGACCTCCGGCGGGGATTCCGTGGTGGGGGCCGGCTCGTCTAGCAGCCCACCAGCCCTGCGACCGGTCAACAGACTTGCCAAATAGGCACCGCCGGCCACCAGCACCAGGGCCTTGAACCCGATCGCCATCGAGAAGAACTCCAGCAGTCCCCCGGCCACGGCTCCCAGCAGATTCCAGCCGAATGCCAAATCCGCATCGCGCCGGACCGAGAAGCGCAGCGCGAAGCAAAGGGAGGCAAACAACACAGGCGCCCCCACGTAAGCCACCGAGAGGACCAGACGCATCGATCCACTCCGGTCCAGAAGCACGCTGGACGGTAGGAAGTAGGTCACCAGCAGAGCGACAAGCAATCCCCCGAAGGCGAACTTGAACGGGATGCGGGCGCTTTCCACCCAGAGCGTCCCCAAGAGCACGACCGCCAGTATGGCCCCAAACACGACGGCGCTCGTCAACCACGTGGCGCCCCACACCAGGCTCATCTCCGTCACGAACCGCGTCTCGAGCAACAGGAACGCGACGCCGTAGAAGAACATCTCCAGGTCGGCCCGACCGGACATTGCCCCCTGGCGCAGCCTGGGCGACACCGCGAAAACGGACACCACGCCGATGAGGAGAAACATCCCCATGAGCGACAGATAGAACGAGCTCACGCCCGGTCCTGCCATGTACAGGTAGGGCCAGTCATCGGAGGGCGCGACAGCGTCTCCCGCGTTAGGGTCGACCGAGGCCCCTGGGGGCGCCAGCGCCAAGCTGGCCAAGACAGGTGCGCCGTCACCCGGCTCCAGCGTTTCGCTCCGTAGGTGCTCGAAGGCGGGGCCCACCATGTAGACGGTATTGAGCATGCCGTAGTGGGTCGTGATGACAAACGGCTCCGCTCCGAACTCGTCGGTGAGGATCGCCTCGAGGTTCTTTCGGATATGGTCCTTGGCCACCCAGAAGTACAGGACCATCCCGCCGTCGGGCTTCATCAGCTTCTTGGCGGCACGGATCGACTCTCGCGTATACACGAAGTTGTCGAGTCGCACCGTCGAGAGTGCGGATAGGCGCGTCATCGAGTCCAGGGTCCCGAACACCACCAGATCGTATTCGCGATCGGCGTCATTCAGGTAAGCACGTGCGTCGGTGTTGATCATGCGCACGTTCTCGTTCTGGTACGGCCGGTCCGGGTGGAACTCGTAACCCATCCGCAAGATGATGGGATCGATTTCGACGGCGTCTACACTGCTCGCGCCCTCGAGAAGCGCCACCGATACGTCATTGCCGTTCCCCGCACCCATGACGAGTACATCGCCCGGCGCGTCCGCCAAGTACTGATACGGTGCGTGTAGCCCGGTCCTATGCAGCGCGTGGTCGTTCCGGAGCGGTGGTCGGTCCAGGTCCATGGACCAAGCCAACTGGTGGAGCGAGCCGTTGGTAAGCACCGCGAATCCCTCGGTACCAAAGTCAGGCCGATACTCCAGCGCGTAGTAGGGAGAGTAGATGTCTGCCCGGTCCGAGGTGCGAGCCAGCACCACCAGGAGGATCGTGGCCACCGCGTAGAGCGGCAGCAGCCTGGGTCGCCCCAGCATCAGGATGGCGCCCACCGCCAGGAACACCCCGAACCAGACGACAGGCGGCAACCCCAAGAAGGAGACGACCGAGAACGTGATCACGCCCAGCAGCGAGCCACCGAGGTCGATCGCATAGCCCCGGAGTGCCGTCGACGTCTCACGGAAGAGTTGGATTCGGTGGGCGAGCAGCTGTCCCAGGGGTACGAACGACAGCGCGTTCAGCAGAAAGATCCCCACGATCGGGGTTCGGATCCCATTCACAACCGGGGCATCCTGCCCCAGGTCCTGATAGAGAAGCCAGAGGTGCTCGGAGACGCCGTCGGCCGTGAAGGCGATCCCGCTCATCCAGACCGCGGTCCCAAAAAGCGGCAATAGCGCGGCTGGCCAAAGCCACAGCAGGGACCGGCGTTTCGCGAGCAGTGAGCCCACGCCCAGCCCCAGAAACGCGCTGATGAGCACGAGATTCGGGAAATAGGCGAGGACCCGCACCTGAGAAGGCAGCGAACGGATCAGTGCCAGTTCCTGGAAAAGCACGATGAAGGAACAGGCCAAGATCTCGATCCCTACACGGCGGGGATCGGGACGCTCAGAATGATGCTGAGTCAAGGCGTTTCACCCTTCTAGGGGCTTTCTTTCCCTGCGGACGGGTGCCCGTGGGGCAAGTCTAGGGCCAACCCGCGGGACACTGGCTCAGTCGATCGGCGTCATCCCGACGTACTTGAGGCCCGACCCGGTATTGAACAGCACCACCTCGTCCTCGGCGCGGAGCACCCCGGTCTCGAGCAGGCGCGGGATGGCAGCGGCGACCGCGCCCCCCTCCGGGGCCGCGAAGACCCCTGTGTCCGCCCCCAGCCACTCCACCCATTGGTGCATCTCGTGGTCAGGAATGGCTACAGCGGCCCCATCCGAGGCGTAGATGGCTCTCAGGATCAGGAAGTCTCCGACGGCGGCAGGCACGCGCAGGCCCGATGCGTAGGTCGTGGCTCCGTCCCAGAAGCCCGCGTCTTCGGATCCCGCTTCGTAGGCACGCACGATCGGCGCGCAACCAGTGGCCTGAACCGACACCATCTTCGGCCGCTCCGAGCCGATCCAACCCATGGCTTCCATCTCGTTAAAGGCCTTCCACATGCCGATCAGTCCGGTACCACCCCCGGTGGGATACACGATGGCATCGGGGAGGCGCATCCCGAGCTGCTCGTAGAGCTCGTAACCCATCGTCTTCTTTCCCTCCACACGGTAGGGCTCCTTCAGGGTCGACAGGTCCCACCAGCCGTGATCCTGTACGCCTTGCTTCACCACCTTGGCGCAGTCGGTAATGAGACCATCGACGAACTGGAGGTCGGCTCCCAGCGCGCGGATCTCTTCCACGATCGGGGCCGGCGTATCGGTGGGCACCACCACGTGTACCGGCATCCCCGCGGCGGCTCCGTAGGCAGCGGTGGCCGAGCCCGCGTTCCCAGCCGACGGGATGGCCAGTTCCTGGACCCCCAGCTCCTTGGCGCGCGAAACGGCCAAGCAGAGCCCGCGCGCTTTGAAGCTCCCTGTGGGGTTCTGACCCTCGTCCTTGACCCAGGCGCGTCGGATCCCCAGTCGACTCGCGAGCCGAGGGGCATCCAACATGGGCGTCCATCCCTCACCCAACTGGATCTGACACGCCGGGTCCCGAACCGGAAGCACGTCCTCGTAGCGCCAGAGATCCGCTCTGCGTCCGGGAAGATCGGTGGGCTGGAACCCGGGTGCGATGGCCTGAAGGTCGTAGCGTGCGAACAGTGGCTTCCCCGAGGGCGCGAGCCCCTGCAACTGTTCGCTGTCGACAGTCTCTCCGGTCTTGGTGTCTTCGAGGTGGCTGGCTCCGGAAAGGCGCATTGCGTTTATACTCCGATTTGACGGTCAGTCGTGGATTCTTGGTACAGCGCTCTGGCTCCCAGCACGAAGGCCACGAACGCCGGGATCAACAGCCACACAGGTGGACGAAAGTCCGGCTCCGCCATCCAGGCCCGTGTGGTTGGCAAAAACGCCAGCAGCAGGATGGAACCATTGTTGATGAAGTGCATGAGCGCGCTCAGCAGGATGGAGCGCGTATGCCACACGGTCCACGCCAATACCACGCCCAACCAGGCGGTGGGGAGCAGCCGGAAGGCGGTCTCGGTGGACACGTGGAAAAGCCCGAACGCCAAGCCATTCAGAAGCACGGCCTTGGCCATCGTAAGGCGACGGGATCCACCCATGAGGACCCCGCGAAACACAACTTCCTCACAGACTGCAGGGCTCACTGCGATGAGGAGGAGTAGCCAAAGGAAGCGCCCCGTGGTCTCGGCACTCACCAGTTCGCCCAGGCCCTCCACCAGGTCCCACGGGACCGGGAGGACGAACGACTGTAGCCAAGCCAACACCCAGGCAATCGGTGTGGCGCCAAGGATCAGAAGAACTGCACCCCACACCTGCCTGCTGCTAGGCAGTCGGAGAGACAGCGTTTCGGCCACCCGAAAGCGCCCCCACCAAATGAACAACAGGGCGGGAAGCAGCAGGACGAGCCACTCGGTCGCGAGCAGTCCCCGTTCCAGCCATCGCACCTGCAGAGGAATCCCCACGTAGAAGAACAGAGCGCCAATCATCGCCACCGCCAGGCCCGCCTGGCCGAGACTCGGAACACTCCGCTTTTGTGTCCCATCGGCCCGCTTGAAGAGCGCCCGAATGGGCCCACCCTGCGTGGCACCCCCGCCGAACAGCACGTCCTCGCTGCCAAACGACGCGGCCGCGAACGCCAAGGCGGCCCACGCGTACAGGGCGGTCATGACGATGGCGACCGACCCAAGCAGCCATGAGGCTTGGCCCACCATCAGTTCACGAAAGAAGAGCGCTACCCCAGCAATCGGGGCCATGGCCAGCGTGGCGTTGAACTCGATGCCCGGGAACAGCGGTAGGATCGCCGGCATCAGGGCCAGCATGTAGATCGGCGTCAGGGCGTTCTGCGCCTCTTTGAACGAACGAGCTCTGACCGCAACGCCCAGGAACAGGGACCCGAACAGCACCGCCAGAGGGATCAGGGTGAGAAAAATGACCAGCACCCGTCCCAAAGGTAGCGTGAACTCCAGATCCAGGGCGGTGCCAAACTGGAAGAGACCCGTTTGAAACGTCAGAAACATGCTCATCAGGTTGAGCCCAGCGGCCACCACACCGACCGTCGCCACCGTCATGAACTTCCCAATCACAACGTCCCTGGACGGGACCGGGGCGGTCATGAGCGTCTCCAGCGTCCCGCGCTCCTTCTCGCCCGCGGCCAAATCGATCGCAGGATAGAACGTCCCCAGCAGTGTGATGACGATGAGCAGCATGGGGAGGAAGCGCCCGAGCGCGTATCCCCCCACTTCCGCGGGGAGGGCCACCGAAGAGTCCGCGACGACGATAGGATCTGCGAAGCCCGCGGGTAGTCCCCCATCCACCAGACGCTGCTGGAGAACGGTGGCCTCCCAATCAGCCAGCACCCGTGCGAGCACATCGCGACCCCGCCTGGACCGGTCATTGGCCGCATCGAAGAGCAACGTGACTCCTCGGCTGCTCACCGGATTATCCTGCGCAAGCGGTCCTACCGGTTGGTCGAACACAGCCACTGCGTCGACGGCCCCCGAGCGCACCGACTCGGTGGGTTCCATCCCGAGCGGCCGCACTCGTTCGATCTCGTCGGAGCCTTCCAGGAAGCGATCGAGCTCGGGGGCATCGCCGCTCCCCACCACGCCTACCTTGGCAGGCTCTCGCTCCAACTGGCGAATGCCGAAGAGCGCCAACTGTTCGGACGCGATCATGAGCGCCGGATATAGCAGCACCGGCACCACCACCATGACCAGGAGGGTACGCCGATCGCGGATCGTCTCCTTGAGCTCCTTGAGGAATACGATCCAGGGGATCGACATCACGCGACGTCCACCAGCCGTAGGAACGCCCTCGCGAGATTGCGCTCCCCTGAGCGCTCGACCAGCTCGGAGACGGTCCCTTCAGCCACCAGCTTCCCGTGCGCGAGAACTCCCACCCGGTCGGCCAGCAGTTCCACCTCGGCCATTTGGTGAGTGGAGAACAGAATCGCTTTCCCCCGTTCTCGTTCGGCGTCGATGAAGTTGTAGATGGCTTCCCCACTCAACACGTCGAGGCCGAGGGTGGGTTCATCGAGGATCAGCGCGGGTGGATCGTGGACAATGGCCCGAGCGATCGAAACCCGTTGGCGCTGACCCGTGGAGAGTTTGCCGCAATACCGGTGCTGGAACTCGCCGATCCCGAACATCTCGACGGTCTCATCGACCCGGCGTTCACAGGCGGATCCCTTGAGGCCGTGCAACTCCGCGAAGTAGCGGACCAGCTCCCGGGCCGAGAGCCGTTCGTAGAGTCCCATGGAAGCGGCCAGAAACCCGATGCGGCTCCGGACCTCTCGGGGGGCCTCACGGACGTCCAGACCGTCGACCCGGGCCGTGCCCAGGGACGGCTCCAACAGGGTAGCCAGGCAACGAAGGGCTGTGGTCTTCCCGGCCCCGTTGGGCCCCAGGAGCGCATACACCTCGCCGGGCTGGACCTCGAGAGACAGCGACCAGACGGCCGTGAGGTCCCCATACCGCTTTGTCAGAGCTTCGAAGGCGATCATGTATTCCTGCAAAGGCGTTCGGCGGAGCCGCCGGCCCCTAGTTATGTCCTGACCCCAACCCGGGCAACCCTCGTGCGGGCTCAGGGGTCTTATTCGTGGACCATGGACCGGAGTACCGTTTGACAGAAGCGGCCCTAATCCGGCGCGCATGTGAAGGCGACGGACCCGCGGTGAGGGCGCTCTATGAGCGCTATTCACCCCGGGTATACGCCGTCGTGCGCCGCATCGCCGCGGACGACGACCTCGCGCACGACTACGCCCAGGAGGCCTGGATCCGCGCCATCCGCGCGCTTCCGACCTTCCGAGGAGATGCGCGGTTCTCGACGTGGCTCCACCGGATCGCGGTCAACTCTGCGTTGCAGGCTCTCCGCAAGAGTGAGACCCGGAGTCGCAAAGAGCAGCCGATGCCGGAGAACATTCCGGTGGATGCCCCCAACGGGGACGCGCTGTTGCAACAGCAGCTCGAGGTGGCGCTCGGACGGCTTCCGGAGGGCATGCGAGAGGTGTTGATCCTGCACGATGTGGAGGGCTACACCCACGAAGAAATCGGCAACCTGCTGGGGGTGACGTCGGGGACGTCGAAGTCACAACTGTTCAAGGCAAGAGCGAAGATGCGGAAGATCCTGGCGCCGCTTAATCCGGCCGCCGGCAATATGGGAGTGGAAGCATGGAGTCAATGAACCACGAGACGATCGCTGAACTGGTGGAGCGCGCTCCGACAGCGGCCGAGCGGGCCTTCCTGGACGCCCATCCCTATTGGGCCGCCGAGTTGGAAGCCATGCGGCGACAGACCGAGGACCTATCGGCTCTGCCGCGCATGATGCCCCCTCGCGGCGACTGGGAGCACCTGGAGGGACGCCTGCGCGCGGAGGGCCTGATCTCCGATGCCAAGGGTAGGTGGATCCGGGTCCCGGCACTGGGTTCGGGGATGGGTAGGATCGCCGCAGGCGTGCTGCTCTTCCTGGCCGGCGGTCTCAGCGGGACGGCGGTGGCCCGAGCCACGGCACCCGTAGGACCCGCCGCCGCGTTCGACGTGGCCAGCGTGTCCTCGCTGGATGAAGCCGCTGGCCTGGTCGAACGCACCGAGCAGCAGTACGTCAGCTCGCTTCACCGCTACCGGCAGCTCGCCGAGCGAGATGGCCGTACGCCCGGGGCCAGTGTCGACCCGCGGCAGAAGGCAGAAGCGCTCGAGATGTTGGTGCAGGCCAGCCGCAATGCGCTCCGCAGCGCGCCCTATGATCCCTTCATCAATGGGATGCTGGTCAATACGCTCGCTGAGCAGGAAGCGATTGTGCGTCAGGTGGATCGGAAACGCGATGACAACTGGTTCTAGTGAAGGTCGTAGAACGATGAGCGTTAGAGCAGTGCGATGGACGCTTGTGGCTGCGGGCCTGTGGGCTAGCCCCCTAGCCGCTCTGGGCCTGTCCCAACAGGCGCAGCAGACGAGCGTGCGGGCGGAGCGGCCGGCGGGTTGGCTGGGGCTCAACATCGAAGTGCGCAACGTCTTCGAAGGGGATCGGGCGATCTCGTCGCAGGTGTTGGTCGAAGAGGTCAATCCGGCGAGTGGCGCGGCCGCGGCCGGGCTCCGGGCCGGGGACGTGTTGGTGGGGATTGGGTCCCAGCCCGCCAACCAGCAGACGCTCAACGAGGCTGTGAGACGGTTGCGGGTAGGCGATCGGATCTCACTCACGGTGGAACGCGCCGGACAGCGCCACACGTTCGAGGTCGAGGCTGGGCTGCGTCCCACCGAAGCGCTGGGCCAAGAGTCCAGTGTGGTGGTGTTCACGCCACCGGCGTCCCGTCAGGCCACCTGGAGTGCCTTGCGCCGGGCGGGGTCAGAGGTCCGAAGGGTCCAGTCCGAAGAGCGACGGTTGCGGGTATCCACCCCTGAGGGCCGCTCCGTCCAAATCACCGTGATGCCCGACCCAGACGGTCGAGCCGCCTGGTCCTATGTAAGGGCGGGGAGCGAGGGCGAACGCGAGTTCTTCTTCTACAACCCCGATGTCGAAGCACTGGTGAACGGTATCGACGTGCTGCGACTCGAAATCGAGGAGCTGGCCAAGGACTCCAGCCAGTCCTCTGGCCCGGCAGTGTGGCGGTGGTTGCGAGGCAGCCGAACCGGGGACCAAAGGGCGGCGTCGCGCGCAGTGATCGCACAGGCAGAAGCTCGGATGCGTGAACTGGAGGGTGAGCTGGCCCGTACGGCGTTGAGTCGGATTGGACCCACGCCGGATTCGGTGCTGACCTTGGCCGTCGGGGCGACGCGTCCCATCACGCCGTATGCCTATCTAGGACGCCGGTACCTGGCAGGGGCCTACCTGGCACCCATGAACGACGGGATGCGTGAGTACTTCGGGGTATCCCGGGGCGCGTTGGTGCTGGACGCCGTCGAGGGTGCACCGGCTCTGGAAGCAGGACTCCGACCTGGCGACGTGGTCGTGGCCGTGGACGGTCGGGACATCCAGGACCCGGATGGTCTGCAGACGGCGTTGAGCCAGAGTCGGCCGCCCTATCAACTCACCGTGATGCGAAGAGGGGAGCGGGTTACGATCGTGCTGCCTTAGTGGGGAGGGGCGGGCGGGTTCTGACTGGCGGTTACTCCCCAGAATCTCCTCTCTTGACCGGCGAGTCGGGATCTGACACCCCCTGGTCCTGTTCGACCAGGTAGGTCAAAGCGTATCCGCTACGGTTCGGGCAGCTGGGGCTAACAAGGCCGGTGTCTGCCGCTCGCCACTTGGGCTCTCACGGGGAAGGCCTCCCGCTTGCCGCGACACCCGGTGGAAACGCAGCTTGCGAGGGTAGGCGCCGCTGGGCCCCCTCTATACGACAGGCCGCGATCCACGGAGAGGACATGAGCGTCGGAGATCTACGGGTGTGCCGGCGCTGGGGGACCGACGCGGCGGGAAGAAGGAGTTATATGAAATCGAGATTGGACCATGATCGTCGACCAGACCCCAACTAGCTGATGCGACCACTCCCAGTTGGGTCGCTCGTTGTCCTTGCCTTGTTCACCGGCTGTGACTCCGCGCACTCGGTATTGGATGGATACCAGGTAGCTGATTCGGCGGGTATTCAGATCATCGAGAGCACGGTGCCCGTGTGGAATAGCAACGACGTCCGAATAGAAGCGGATCCCCTCGTCCGTATCGGTCGAGAGGAAGCTGGGCCGTACCAGTTCGCCTTCGTAGCCAGCGGGGCCCTATTGAGGGACGGGCGCATCGTCGTCTCCGATGTCGGTGCTCAAGAGATCAGGGCGTTCGACTCGTCGGGGATTCATCTCTCTACCTACGGTGGCCCTGGAGAGGGACCAGGCGAGTTTCGCGGCCTCGGCTCTGTGTTCGAGGGCACGGTGGACTCGATAGCGGCATTCGATGGGCGGCTCCGACGTACCACCGTTGTCTCGCTCGCCACGGGCGGCCATCGCACGATTCAGAATCAGATCGAGGGCAACTACGAGGTATTTGGTCTCGTCCCGGACGGGCCGTTCCTTCTCTTCAGCCCGGGCGGCGCCTTCCAGCCCGATCTCGCGCCAGGCCTTCAGTGGGTGACCACGAAGATCGTGTCTATGGATCGAGATAGTGGGTCGTCACGGGTCATCGGCGAGCTGGCAGATCGATGGCGAAACGTGGCGACCGATGGCAATGCGCCGATGCCCCAACCTCTGATGTACGCGATCCAAGCGGCGACCGAGAGCGGGTTCTATTGGGGGACGCCCGACCGATATGAGATTCGGAAGTACGACCTCGAGGGGCGCGTTCGGCGGATCATCCGAAGGCCTGTGGAGGCGAAGCCCGTTGAGCCGTCCATGATCGAGCAGTTGATGGAGATTGAGCTCGATCGGGTCCGACAGTTTCAGGGGGATGATGCGGTCGCGGCCGCGCGAGCGCGATTTGAAAGTCAGGAATTCGGGGACCTCACCCCGCTGTTCATGACAGCATTCGTTGATGACGAGAAACGGTTGTGGGTCGGTTCCTCCGAGTGGCCGTTGGGTCGGTTCGCCACGGATTGGAGCATATTCTCTCCGGAAGGGCGGTGGCTGGGAGAAATTCAAGCACCCGAAGGGCTCCGAATCTTGGATGTTAGTGGAGATGCCGTGTTGGGGGTTTGGCACGATCAACTTGACGTACCTTACGTGCAGGTGCACCGCCTCGTTGGTGCAGCGAGGCGGAACTAGCCTACGAGACCGCTCGACTTCATTTAACAAAAGGGTTTCCGGCTCCGCACCGCGCTTTGCGCGGCGCTCCGTCCCAACCGGCCCATGAGCGCTGCGGGCTTATCCTGGCGGGTAAGATGGCCCAGCGGTAGCGTGTCGTTAGTAGATACCGGGCGGGGCCGGTTCGGAAACCCCTGATACGTTACACGGCATTGTCGGGGGTGAGATCGCAGATAGGGGCCAGACCATGATCCCTGTTGCGTTTTGGGCAAACTGCCGTGCAGGTTCGCGCAATCCGCTTTCGGTGTGAACGATATGCGCCGCCTGTGGGAATGTTGCAGTTGTTGAGCAGGTTTACCGATCTGGGTCCGCGCCGCACAATCAATGACTAGGCCGCGCCCGCCGACTACTTGCTGGAGCCGTGAATGTGGATACCGCAGAATCTCAACGACCTTAAACAGGCGATATTGGACGCTCGTCAAGAGGACATCCATCTCGACTATAAGGGTAGCCCGGCCCTCGTGAGAGCGGCCAAGAAAGAGCTCGCCAAAGACGTCAGCGCCTTCGCTAACTCCGATGGCGGCGTCCTTGTGTATGGCATTGTCGAAGAAGGCCACATACCAAAGCGGCTTGATGAGGGCGTGGCTCCTGAAGCCATTACGCGAGAGTGGCTTGAACAGACGCTCAATAGCAACATCTCGCCCCGCGTCGACGGCCTGCATATTCAGGCGATCCTTAATCCGGCTGGGAATCCCTACTATTGCATAACGGTGCCCCGCAGTTTCCGGGTACCTCATCAAGACCGTATCAGTAACAAGTACTACAAGCGTTACAACTTCTCATCCGTCCCCATGGAGCACTATGAGATCGAGGACCTGCGGGCGCGAGCCGCGGTCGCACCGCCCCTCGTCAGCTTCGACATCGAAGTCCGGCACGGGCACCTCTTTCTGTTCCGAGTCTCGAACCCGGGATCCGAACCAGCAATTGACGTAAGTTTTGATTTCTCCGAGAAGCTGAGTTGGCCGGACGAGGGTGAGCCGGTGCGCTTACTCACCGAAGGCATCGCCCATCTGGCTCCTGGTCAGGAATTCCACGTGTACTACGGCGACAGCGTTGGGATCCTGCAAGCCGATTCGAACAAGTGTAAACAGTTCACCGTGGTCGCCAGCTATGAGCATCCTAGGATTGGTCGAAGAGTCTCAGAGACCGTTCGCATCGACCTTGAGGACTACCTAGGCACGTGGGCCGGACACTCTGACCTCGTAGAGCACGGTAACCAGCTCTCGAAGGCTGTGAACGAACTGACCAAGGAAGTCAAGAAGGCTGCTCAAGCTCTGAAGGGTCTCAGAGCCATCGCAGGGCCAAGTGGGTTGACCCTGTCCGCCCCAACCCTACGGGACATCGAGACTATCCACCGAAGGAAGGGAGGCCTCACGAAGCGACACCCGATGCACAAGAACGTTGGGTTCTTCGAGGAGGTCCTTGAGGTTGACCACGACCTTGCCTGGCAGCTCGCCCGCCACTTTATGCAGAAAGCCACGAAACCTGAGCTAGAGGAGGTTGACGGGCTGACGCAGGAGGTACTGGCCCGAATAGAGGACCGCCTAATCCTTGCGCCAGAGTAGGGTGTGACATAGCAAGCACTTGAATGCTGGCGCAGCCGGTATGGGAGTGCAATCGGCCACGCCGCTCCTACCTCGGTCGATTGTATGCGCAGATTGCGTGGGCCAAACACAGACGGAATTGCGGAGCGGCGTGCGCCGGTCGCAAGTTCGTAGAGCTGTTTGCGCTCGCGTGATGAGTCGGGATGCCGACGAACGGTGCAGATTACGCGACGTAGGTTGATGCAGCACAGTAGCTGGTTAGGTGCCTCCATCCCCGACGTATGGCTAGGATCCTCTACGACTTCTTGTGGGATAGCGTTCTCTTCGACATCGAGGCCCTGGGCTCCAGTTTCGAGGAGCTCACGGACGAGATGCTGTCAGCTGAGCTCCAGCTCTATCGAGCGCATGTCGAGGCAAATCGTGAGGGGATTCTCCGGGAGGCTCGTCAGGAAGCTAAGCTAATAGGCTACTTCGGGCCGACTCATCGTGGGAGAGCGGACGACACGATTCTGAGACAGGCAGCGCTCTACTTCGATCGGGCCGTGATTTCTGACCCACTCCTGCCGCTAACGGCTCGCTCGAGTTCAGCCAACGAGGCGCTGGTCCGCATGAACCGGTATCCGCTCACCCAACGTCTGGACCGGCGGACGATCACGGCTCGGCTCAAGCGGCTGCGCTCTCTCGCTCCCCTGGTCGGCAGTGACTTCCTTACGATTGCGCCGCTCCAAGGTCCCAGGGACGCTCCCGACGAACTCCCCCTCTCCTTTTCGCCGACTCAGTTCGAGGAACGCGTACCGTCCGCTCTCCTGCAGTGGTTTCACAGTAAGGCGTGGGTGCGATCGCTAGAACCCGCGCCGGACGGTGGTTGGATAGACCGATTGGATAGCAAGCTGGAGCCCAGTCGCGGTATCGTCGTTGGGTTTCATGGAATCAAGGATGAGATGGTGTTTCACCTTAGCGAGGCACAGTGGGAGGCAAGCCGAGACTCGCAGGAGCGTTTGGCGGTCGAGATGTGGATTCCAGACGAAGCACCGCAGGTCGAACCGTTCCAGGCCTGGGTCTACCAGTCGATCAATCAGTTCGCAGGCAGTATCTGTCAATTGGCGCTTACGGATCTAATTCAGGCGGCGGCAATCCGGGGGCTACTGGTTACGGATTCCTCGCTCCTGGGAAATCTGTTCACCCTCTCCGACATCGGGGCGAGGGACGTGGACGCCGAGCTTGCGTGCCTCACCTTACAGCTTGACGTCCCGTTCTTGAAGGATCTCACGCCCGCCCAAGTCGTGCGTGTCCGAAAAGAGGTGCCGGAGGCGTTCGCCTCCTACCGGCGGTTCGTTCAACGGGAACTCAGAGAGATGAGAACGGGGAAGCCGGACCAGAAGATGGCTCGACTTCAAGACCTGGAGCACGAGCTTGGCGGACCCGCGATCGAGGAGGTGGAGAGGAAGCTAAAGGACGCGCGAACCGAGCTCCTCGGCTTGGGTGCCGTGGGCCTGGCCAGTGTCGCCGCTATTGCGCCTACCCAAGGCGTTTCACTGGCCGGCGCTCTTCTAGCACTTGTGCAGGGAACGCGTGAGTACTTGAGATGCCAAAGCGCGCTCCGCAATCACCCAGGGTTCTTTCTGTGGAAGTTGAAGGACTCACGCCGGGGCGCTAGCCCCTGATTCGCTGCTGTTGCCCCGAGATTCGCTTAAGATTGCTAAGACCGGGTTGGCGCGCACAACATAGGCTTGGCGCGGAACAGGCTCTCCTTACGAAGTGGACTATCTTCTTGTTTAGGACCGACAGGCCGCTTACAGACCCGACAGAGGATCGTCTTGGGCGAACTGCCTTCGCGGACATGCTTGCCAAATCCGTCATGCGTTGCGCGAGTTCTGAGGGTGGGGTAGTTATCGGTGTGCAGGGCCCCTGGGGGAGCGGAAAATCAACCGTACTGAACTTCCTGCAGAACTCTCTACCCGAGCACGCACCTGGACAGCCGATCCAAATCGTTCGGTTCAATCCGTGGTGGTTCGCTCCGTCTGCCGATCTCGCGGTCGAGTTTCTCACGCAACTAAAGGCCGCCGTGCTCCCCGGGTCTGGAGACCTCGACCGTATCCGGTCCACTATAGGATCACTCGGCAATGCTCTGTCCACAGTGCCAGAGCCCGAGCTGAGTGGGCTTGGTCAGATCTTTCGACGCTTCCCGCCAAAGCGAAGAGCCCTCAACGACCTGAAGCGTGAACTCGAGAAAGATCTGCGAGCCGTTGCGACTATCTATGTGGTACTCGTTGACGACGTCGACCGACTTGGAGTGGCTGAGATTCAGCAGCTCTTCCGGCTAATAAAAGGAGTAGCAGATCTTCCCTATGTCGTCTTCGTATTAACCTTCGATCCCGACGTCGTTTCGCGGGCTCTTGACCAAGATGCGTCAGACTCTGGGCGGTCGTATCTCAGTAAGATCGTGCAGATCCCCCTTGATCTTCCCGCGCCAGACGAGTTCTCGGTTCAGACGTTGTTTCTCGATCGCCTAGCGGTGCTCCTTGAGGCACTCGATAATCGGGGGGTCGACCATGAGCGATGGGTTGAGCTTTTTCACGCCGGAATTCGCCCTTTGATTCGTGAGCCCCGGCACGCCATTCGGCTGGCTAACGTGACCGAGGCAGCTCTTCATGCCATTGGGTCGGATGTGGACACCGTCGATCTAGTTGGCTACGAAACGCTTCGGCTCTTCTTTCCCTCTATCGTGAAGGCTCTGAGGACGGATGAGGGACTTTTTCTGGGTCGTCGGGCGGTGATCGACAAGGACTGGAAGGTCGCCGCAGATGCCTTCTTCCAAGCTCAGCTCGCCGAACTGTCGGTACACGAACAAGATGTGGCGCGGGAGCTCCTCCAGGCACTGTTTCCCAAGCTGAGGGCGCTCTGGTCAAACCATCACTACGACTCAGACATCCCCCCGGAGTGGAGAGACCAAGGGCGAATCGCCCACCCTGACCGGCTTCCCTTCTTCCTCGCGATGCGCGTGCCAACGGGCAACTACGGCCTGCGCCAGATACTAGAGTTCTTCGATACCCAACATTCTAGTGCGATTACCACGAAACTCTCGGAGTTGATCGACACGCGCCGTCCGGACGGGCGGCGACACATGACAGCCTTTCTGGGCGCACTTTCTGACGCAAACGCAGAGTCCATCCCCAGTGCACTAGCGCTCAAAGCGTTTCCAGCGGTTGCCGAGATCAGCGATGCCTACGTGGTAGCAGCCGAGGAAGAGCGACAGCCTCTGGAGATGCCGGTCCTGTGGCTCCTGAACAGTGTGCTTCTGCGCCTATTTCAAGCCGCCGACGTGTCCGACCGAGCTCACCTACTTCGCGCGGCCGCGGAGAAGGTTGTCCAATATGGCACGCTAGTGCACTTCGTACAGTTTCTCTCTCCTGATTTGGAAGCCGATCCGGACGCTGAGCGGGTTGCGAGCCGTGACGCTCTCGTTGATCCGGACGTTGTTGCCGCGGCCAGGATGACCCTCTTGGGGAGGATTCGGGAGCAGGCTAAGGCGGGCGAGCTAATGGGCCCTCTCCTTGGAGAGCGCCTTGGGGCGTGGGAGGAATGGGCCGGTATCGAGGAAGTGCGGATGTGGTGCACGTCTGTGGCCGAGGATGGAGCCCGATTCGGCGACCTATTGGCTCTACTCGCTGTGACCTCTAAGAGTGCTCCAATGGAGGGCGGTCTGGTAGTCTCAGAGAGGTCTCCGAACCCAGGGCTGATGCGTTTCCTCGGGCGGGATGTCGCCCGCACCGCTGCAGAGAAGTTGCTGGAAGCATCCGGGCAACCGAACGATGTCCGAGGATTGGCGACTTCGCTTCTAACACATCTCGCACGAACTGAGACCACCTAGCTCAACGCCAACACGGGTTAGTCGGTGAAACACATAGATGATCCACGCACGTGGCCCAGCGCGGATCTAGTGACGGGAAGCGGGACAACGCCGTGTAACAAACGGGTGCCGCCTGCGCTCCCTTCGTTCGCTTCGGGCAACACGGCTCGCTTGCGAGCCGCGTCGGCACCCTCGGAACGTTGATATGGAAGTGCCTGTCAAGTTTGTACGTCAGGCGAGATGCGGAGCCCGCGGCTTCTTCGACGATGCATCCTGCTGATATGCGATGGTTGAGCGGAGCCCAGAGCATCAAGAGACGGATTCGTCGGGAGCTAGCCGGAGTCTAGACACGGGGATTCGGCGGTGAGCCGGCCCCTTAACGTTTCGAGGCGTTCTCCAATCGTGCCCCGGACTCCGCGATCTCGGCGTAGGGTTTAGGCTGCCGCGCTGACCTCCTCGAGTCTCGAAGTGTCGACGTCACGTAGCACGGCCCACAGAAAGCCGACCATCTCACGAGCGATGGCTGTGGCAGCGACCTGCTTGGGCTTCTTGGCGGCGAGGCGATGAAACAGTTTGTAGAGACGATGCTGACACTTCCACGCGTGACGGATGACGTCGGGGTCCTGGCCCTGTTGACGCCGCCGAAGTGAGACGCCTATGGTCGGCCGTCGTCGGTACGACCAAGCAGCCTGAACAAGCACGTGGCGGACGCGCGCGTTCCCCGCCTTGGTGATCGCCCCCATGCGTCGTCGGTCGCCGGAGGACTGTTCGCTGGGGACGAGACCGACGTAGGCCATGAGCTGGCGAGGGCTCTCGAAACGACGCAGGTCTCCGAGCTCGGTTGCGATGACCATGGCCGCCTGCGTCTTGAAGCCGCGAAAGCAGCAGATGCGGTCGACCACCGGCTTGTAGCGAGGCGTCAACGCCAGGGTGCCGATCCGCTGATCGAGCTCGTCCCTGCGCTGGAGCTTGTACTCGAGGAGCGCGAGGTACTCCGACAGCACGACGTGGTCCTCATCTGCGAGCGTGCCCGGAGCGAGGACCTGACGGATCCAGTTGAGGTGCCGGACGGTCCAGTGGGTGCCGCCCCGGAAGACGAACCCGCGCCTGCGCATGAACTTGAGGATGTAGTGGCGGGATTTCACGATCTCGCGCTGAAAGCACTCACGACAACGCACCAAGTCACGGACCTGCTCGTCCGTTTCGGTCGGGATGTGGATCAACACGAGACGATCGTCGCGGAAGTCGCGCGCGATCTTGATGGCATCACGTCGGTCGGTCTTACGGTGTTCGCCGGGTCGGCGCGGGATCAGCGACGGCGCGGCCAGGTCACACGCGACGCCCCACTCCGCGAGTGACCGCTGCAGCACATAGCCGGCGCCGGAAGCCTCGTAACAGGCCCGCACCGTGCCCTCGGCTTGCAATCGCTGGAAGTAGCGACGCAGCTTACGCAGATCGTAAGGCAACCGGTCGACTCGCATCGGCTCCGCGTCGCGATTGCGAAATACCGCCGCGGTCACGGTGTCCTTGTGGACATCCAGGCCGACCCAGAACTTGATGGACGATGACATGTGCTGGTCTCCTGTCGGTTGCGGATGTATTCCGCATGTGGCTCTGGTGTGCGCTCCTCACGAGTGACGCTAATCCGCGTAGCTCGCAGGAGGCCAGCACTTCCATTGTGTCTAGCTGACAGCGCAGGACCAGAGGGCAGTCACCCCCTCCTGCAAAACTCGCCGACTCAGAGCTAGCCTACCGGCGGATGGCGGCGCCGCAGCCTGGCAGCCATATTGCCCATCACTCGACGCCACCGGTCTACGGGCATGCCCAATCAAGGCTAGGAAGGATGGACCCGTTTCAGCAGGCAATCGCCGTAGTCTACTTGGTTGCCGTGGGCGCAACCCTAATGTTGATGGCTAAGGGCATTGCGCGCCTCACGAAGGGTACGCCGGACGACTCCGAAACGCCCAAAAGGGGCTATGTCGAGGCGGTTCTTGAGACGGTATCGAAGGAGCCGCAAGAGGTAGGTGCATCGACCGAGGCTCAGCCGTGGGGACCTCCGGCGCTTCAGTCTCGCAACGCCCTCATGATGTTGGTGTTGGTAGGCGTGGCACTATCTGGCAGTGGTCTGTTCGTGCGCGCCACTCCGTGCCAAACGATCACGACATCAGAAGGGACGAGAGCGATACGCGATTGGAGCCGATGTAGGGAGCTAGCAATGGCCGGGCAGAACTTCATCAACGCCTTTAACAGCGGGCCCAGCGATTTCGGCTCAGAGGCAATGGGGAAACTAAACTCCATTAGACTCGGTTCTGTCGCATTATTGGCCGTGGGTCTGTCCCTTATGGTGCTAGGTCTCTTGCGGTTGGCAGCGCCTGTCCACACGCCGTTTCCAGCATTCAGGGATGGGCTTCCGATCTTGGCGACTCTGACTCTGCTTCTAGCCTACGGTGAGTTCTTCTACCGTGTGTATCTTTCCAATGTCGGCCGGGAGGGTTGGAAGGCACTCGCTGCGTTGGCAGTCCTCGTAGCGGGGGGCGTTGGGATTCTGCTCGGCGCGGTCCGTTTGGCGGAGCGGACTCACGCACGATCCGCTAGCCTCGTCGAGGGCGAGTAACATCACTTCTTCCAATCAAGGCGACGTCCAAGCGTTGCGATGACTGGGACGGATCGAGCCCTGATAGCCGAGAGGCCGCAGGGCAGTCATCGGGAGGCACCATCAGCTAACACGAATGTTCGCGCCTGCGTTCGCTACCGCTCACTTCGGTGAATCACGGCCCCAAATGGGGCCGCGCCGCGAACACCTGATGCGTTATGTGCCACCGAACAACCGGAGTGCCTCATGAACATTCTGGGAGACCGACGCTGAAACTCCCCAACAGTGTGGATGCAGAAGTGCCGCACTCGAAGGTGAAAGAGTACCTACTCTCGGCTTCGCATCCCGTAGGGAGTGCGAAGGCCCGGTACTTTGCGTCCCGGGGCTACGGCGAGGAATCGCCGGATGTATTGGCGCGTGACTTGAAGCAGATCGCTCGAACTGGCACCGTGACGTCAACCCAGGACAACGACTGGGGTACGAAGTATGTCGTCAGAGGTAGCGTGAGGGCACCGGATGGCGATCCGGTGGAGTTGACCACAGTTTGGATCGTAAGGGACGAGACCCATCCGGTCCTGATCACTGCGTACCCCTGGAGGGGGTAGAAGGAATGAAGGAGCTAGACACGGTTGTATTGCGGCGAGCCCTGCCAGAGTTCGATCTGGTCGCGGGAGACGTAGGGGCCATTGTGCACGTCTATAGCCCGGATGGAGTTGACCCGGTTTAGTGGACACATCCACCCTACGGGGGAGGAGGTGTCAGATGCTAAGAACGAGACCGGCGTACAGCGTGGAGTTGCGCAGGCGAATGGTGGAGCTGGTGCGATCGGGCCGATCGCCCCAGGAGTTGTCGCGAGAGTTCGAGCCTTCCGCGGGATCGATCCGGAACTGGGTCAAACAGGCGGATCTCGATGGGGGTGACCGCAGCGACGGCCTGACCACCGATGAAAAGCATGAGCTCCGACGTCTGAGGCGCGAGAACAAGCGACTGAGGATGGAGCAAGAGATCCTAAAAAAAGCCGCAGCCTGGTTCGCGCGGGAGACCGACGCGGTGCCCGAACGGCCTTCGAGTTCGTGAGCGCGAATCAGGCGACCTATCCAGTAACGATGCTTTGCCGAGTGTTGGGTGTCTCGCCGAGTGGCTACTACGCGTGGCGCGAGCGTCCTCCGTCGGATCGAAGTGAACGCGACGCGGTTCTCACACGCAAGATCCTCGACTTCCATGAAGCTTCCCATGGTGTCTATGGCCGTCCGCGGATTCATGCGGATCTCGAGGAGGATGGGGAGCGGGTCGGAGCGAAGCGTGTGTATCGGCTGATGCGGGCGGCCGGAATCCAAGGCGTCACGCGCCGAAGGAAGATCCGCACCACGAAGCGCGGCAAAGCGCCGCGGGCGATCCCTGATCTCGTCGATCGCGACTTCACGGCTCGCGAGCCCAACCGGCTCTGGGTCGCCGACATCACCTATGTCCCCACATCCGGCCGCTTCCTCTACCTCGCCATCGTGCTCGACGCCTGGAGCCGCCGCGTCGTGGGCTGGGCGATGGCCACACACCTTCGCACCGACCTGGTCCTTCAAGCCCTGGACATGGCCATCGAGCAGCGGCGACCCACCGATGTCATCCACCACAGCGACCAGGGGTGCCAATACACGTCCATCGCGTTCGGTCGTCGCTGCAGAGAAGTCGGCATCCGACCCTCCACCGGATCGGTCGGTGACGCCTACGACAACGCGCTCGCCGAGAGCTTCTTTGCTTCGCTCGAGTGCGAGCTCATCGACCGGCGTCGGTTCACATCGCAGGTCGAGGCTCGTCTCGCCGTCTTCAGCTACATCGAAGGCTTCTACAATCCCCGACGACGCCACTCCGCCCTCGGACAGATCTCTCCCATCGACTTCGAACGGAGGTACGCACTACAATCCAAAGCAGTCGCTTGATCCTCAGTACCTAACCGTCCACCAAAGCGGGACAGCTCCACGGACGCCTTCGAGGTAGAGTTTGTCACGGGTGAGGGGACAACACTAGCTGTGGCGACGCTTGGTGTCGAGGACCTTCGTGCGATTGAGGGCAACGAGCTCCTCCACGTTCGTACCGTCGCCCACCAATAGCCGCGGTGACGACCAAAGGACTAAGGTGTCAGCGGAGTCCCTTCGAGCGCTGAGAGACCCTTAGCCCAGTGAGGTCAGGGACGGCAGCAGCTCACATCAATGTTGCCGGCTCCGTTCGCATAAGCTCACTTCGTCCAACACGGATCGCTTGGCGAAAGCCGTGTCGGCAACACCCAGAACGTTAGCAGAAAATGGGAAGCGGTAGGGTTGGCAGTCTTTCCAAAGTAGGCGACGACCTGCTGGACGCGGGGTCGGAGCTTGATGTGAGACCTAACATGTCAGGAGAAGTAGTGACCGAGGACGTTGGAGTCGCAGCGCTTCTCGACCAACTCGGAGTGATCGACGCTCAGGCGGAAGAGTTGGAGGGCTGGAAAGCGTGGAGGATTCCGTTGTCCTCTCTGCTCGTACTGATATCCATGTCGATGATGGGCCTGACCTATCGGGACCCCTTAGGACTCGTGCTCTACCTATCCCTCGTGGCGGGCCTGACCGTCGGATTCGTTTTGCGACGCCGTTTGCTGCGGTCTTTGGCGCGGCGGCGGGAGCAGATCATCGCAAAGCACGAGCAGGTCCTCAGGCTGGCTGAGCTCCATCACGACGTGGTCCGCGATGGCATTCCGAGCGAGAAGGACTAGAGGACATAGGGCCGCAAGGGAACTCTGGAGCTGTCCCGTTTCGGTGGACGGTCTCGCACTGACGTGGGCTTCCGGCAACCCACCGGCCCCCGCCCTCATCGATGAAGTCGACCTCCCGCTCGAGGTACCAGGCTTCCGCATCCCCCCCACAACTACCTACCCCACCCCCCCCAACGCCTCATCCAACATCCGAATCAACTCCTCACGGTCGTACGAAAACGTGTGCCCCTCGTTCAACTCGACCAACTCCTGAATCGCCTTACGGATGGTGATCTCCGCTTCCTGCTGATTGGGTACGACCATGTAGCGCCGCTTGGGGTCATCGTCCCCCATGAATGCGAGAACGGCGTGGGCGACGTCGTCGGGCTCCGGGTACTGCGACCGATCATCGGGACCGGCGAACATGCGCTCCATCTGACCTGCGTAGCGCGAGCCCTCCAATCCATACCCGGCTGCTTCCATCCGCTCACGCATACTGGCAATGATTCGCGACTTGTAGTTGCCCGGCTCGACGACGCTCACCTCCACGCCGAATCCCGCCAACTCCGCGGCGAGCGCGTCGGTGAACGCCTCTACGCCATGTTTGCTCATGCTGTAGTGACCCAAGAACGGGCCGGAGAGGATTCCGGAGATGGAGCCGGTGGTGGTGATGCGACCCTGACTTTCGATGATGAGTGGGGCGAACGCCTGCGTAACCCTGTAGGGACCCACCAGATTGACATCGAGCTGCCACTGTAGCTCATCCACCGGGACCTCGATGAGCGGGCCGATGATGGCCACGCCCGCGTTATTCACGAGGCCGTAGAGGCCACGCCCAGCGTTGGTGACGGTCTCGACCGCGGCACTGATCTCCTCTGGAGACGTCACGTCCAAGCGGATGCCCTCTACGTTGGGCATGGCGCTCAAGGCACGCAGGTCTTCGGCCTTCCTGGCACCCGCGTACACGTAGTAGCCGTTGGCGGCGAGCACCTCGGTGGTCCGAAGTCCGATCCCGGAACTCGCACCGGTCACAAGGACGGCCCGCTGCTGGCCCGTATCCTGTCCGTGTAGGTCCGATGAGGTGATGCCCACTGCGACTGCGCACACCAGGCACACCCTCAAGCAGAACGTAATCCATGTATTCATGTGCCTCTCAATCTCTCCAGGTTCAACTAGCTGCTTCCCCACGGAGGTGGAGGAGCCGGTACTGGCACGCTGAGGTCGAACTCAGCTCGGAAGCGACGGTCGGTACCCTCGCGGCGAAGGGCGTAAACGAAGGTCGCGCCGGGATGGATCTCTACGGTCCACACGTTGGTGGCCGCCGCCGGAATCAGCGACGCGGTATGCTCGTCCGCCGCGAACTCCTGCACCTGGGCTGTGCCCGCCCCCGGTGAGTCACCCCCGTACTGGGTGACCTCATCTTCGGATCCGTCTTCGTGCCTGTGGTCATGCTTGAGGCGCAGTCCGTCGGCCGTCCGCGTGAACACCCACGTGCGGGAGCGATCCTCACCCACGTGGAACGGCACTCGAACCTCCGTGCCTGCGCACTCCCTAACGTGCATGGTCAGGGTGGCCTCACTCATCGCGACGTCTGGCGGCTCGCTTTCGACCACCCGTCCTTCAAAGGCGCTCCCACAGAGAGAGGTCAGCTCGGTCCAGAACACGTCCTGCGGACTCTGAGCCTCCTGCGCCTCGCCCTGCGTTGGTTCCGGCAACACGTCGCCGCCGCACGCCGCCAACACAATCACGCAGGTCGCTGCTGACCTCATTCTGGGAGCGTTCAAGGATCCTCCAGGGAATTGAGTGCTGTGCAATATAGCTCGAAATCGAGGCGCCCCCTGGTGGCGCCTTTCCACACCACCCCACATCTTTGCCTCGTCCCACACCCAGGAACCGCAAGAATGGATCGACGTTGTTAGGCGTAGGACTCCGGAGCCGACGGGTAGCTGCACTCCTCGGGACCAGCGCCTTGATCACCGTTCTCACCGCCTCCGGCGCCTCCGCCCAGCAACGTGACATCCAGTCTCTCACCGCCGCCGAGGTCGCCCAAGCGGCCAACGACGATGAATGGCGGGCCCTCGATCCAGAGCATACCGTCTACTTCGCCTTCCCTGGTGGAACGGTCATTGTTGAACTGGCGCCCGTGTTCGCACCCCGGCACGTGGAGAACATCAGGGCGCTCGTGCGCGGCGGCTACTTCGACGGAGGCGCGGTTACTCGGTCCCAGGACAACTACGTCGTCCAATGGGCGTCGCGCCCGCTGGCGGAAGGAGAGTCGTACCCGAGTGGCGTCGAGACCGCGTTGGCGCCTGAGTTCGAGGTGGAGACGCCCGGAGTGCGGTTTACACGCATGCCTGACGGGGATGTCTACGCGGACGAGGCAGGGTTCGTTCAGGGCTTTCCCGCGGGCCGGGATCCTGAGAATGGGGCGCTGTGGATGGCACACTGCTATGGCACAGTGGCGGTCCCGCGAGGGAATGACCCCACCTCGGGAAGCGGGACAGGACTCTACGCGGTCATCGGACACTCACCCCGTCACTTGGACCGCAACCTGAGCGTCGTGGGCCGGGTGGTGGCGGGGATGGAGCATCTCTCAACCCTTCCACGAGGGACGGGTCCGCTCGGTCGCTACGAGTCTCGTGCGGAGTGGGTGCCGATCGCGTCGGCCCGGTTGGGATCCGACCTCCCGGAAGGCGAGCGATCGAACCTGCAGATCCTTCGCACCGACTCCCAGTCGTTTCGCGATCTCATTCTAGCCGCGCGCTCGCGTCAGGAGGACTTCTTTGTCCGCGCCACGGACCGCATCGGGGTGTGTAACGTGCAGGTGCCGACCCGGATGCCGGAGCCGTGACGCGGAGCCTGGATCAGCCGGGCACCTGCGTACTATCGAAACGAATCCCCTGCGACCCGGCGGGTGAACCCCGCCACAGCCTCGATGAACATGGACCGGGGCGACTCAAGGAAGGCCGCATGATCGCCCCCAGGGACCACGATCCAGGCCCGATCGGGTGTACCCAACCGGGTGAAGAGCGAGCTATGCGCCCGGGTATCGGTGATCGGGTCGGCGACCCCTTCGATCAATAACGTCGGCACCGTCACGCTCGCCGGATCGAGCTGATTCCACTGGTGCAAGTCCTTCCAGTCGGCGCGAACAGGATCGGCCTCCAGCGCCGCAATTACGTACGCCTCGATGGCGCGCTGGCTGATGCTGCCCTCGATGATGAAGTCCGACGCTGCCGCCTCGGCGGTGGTGGGCCTGCGAGGCGGTACGTCCGGTGCCTCCGATGTGGCGATGACGGTGTCGGGGTCGCCAGGATATCCGAACAGAATGACCCCCGAGACCAGGTCGGGTCGCCTTTGCACAGCGAGCTGGGCGACGAGCGACCCGTACGACCACCCGAAGAGCACCGGCGGCAGCCGCCCCGGTTCGCGACCACGAATCCACTCCAAGACGTCGATCACGTCCTCCGCCGCCCGGTTGGGAGTCAGCCAGCCGGTCTCATCCCTAGGCGTAGCCCCGTACCCTCGCGCGTCCAGGCCGTAGGTATGTAGACCCTCGGCGTTCAAGCCGTCCATAAGGGAGAGGTCCTCTCCCTCTACCCGCAGGTCGAAGTCCGGGATCGTGCTCCAGGTTCGGCCGTGCAGAAGCAGCACGGTGGCGTCCCCTTCCCCACGCCCCTTTTCCCAGACCACGAGCGGATGCCCGTCGGCCGTCACCTCGTGCTGTTCGAGCTCGACGGTAGCGACACCGTCGGCAGACGGTGCGAAACTGCACGCGAACGCAGTCGCCGCCATGACCGCGACCGCTGACCCGAAGGCGCCTACGGACGTGCGCTTGTGATCCATCCTCGGTCGCCCCCTATGCCCCCATCTGCTCCGACAGCCATGCGCGGGCGAATCGCCAGTCGCGTTTGACGGTCGGCGCCGATACCCCGAGTGCCTCAGAGGTCTCCTCGATGCTCAGACCCGCGAAAAACCGGCATTCCACGACCCGAACCTGCCGAGGGTTCGACGCCTCCAGGGCTTCGAGTGCTCGGTTCAACTCGATCACCCCTTCAGGGGAGATGGTCAGCCCGTGCTGCTCCTCGTCGAACGAGATGTCGGGCTTCCCTCCCCCTCGCTTCTGAGCGGACCGCTTTCCGGCGGCGTTCACCAAGACCTGCCGCATCGCCCGGGCGGCCACTCCAAAAAAATGGCTACGGTCCTTCCAGCTCAACTCCCTCGAGGGCGTCAGCTTGACGTAGGCCTCATGTACGAGAGCGGTCGTATTCAGCGTTTCCGAAGCTCCCGAACGCCTCACCCCTCGGGCGACCCGCCGCAACTCCTCATAGACGACGCCCATGAGATGGTCGAACGCCTCAGCATCCCCCTGACGGGCCTGATGCAGGAGCTGAGTCACGTCATGCGCTGAGCCGTCCGACATGGGCACCCTTGGGTCGAGAGGCCCCTCAATTGGGGGCGGACGGGTGAGCGCAGGCAAGGGGTTCAGCCCTAATGACTGGTGTTGTCGGGCACGGCTGCCATGAGCGCCTCGTAGCGCTCGGCTTCTTCCGTCCGGCCCCAGCGGCGGTACAGGGCGGCCAACTCTCGAAGACTGGCCTGACGGGTGACGTACGGTTGGCTGCCGGGCGGTGGGGCCGGCGGGAGTCGGTCCAAGAGATCGAGCATGCGTGCTTCGGCCTCGCGATGTCGGCCTTGGCGCGAGAGCCCGCGCGCAGCACCCCGCTCGGCGATGATACGCCCGATGCTGGTGGGAGGGATGACATCTGCGGCCACCTCCGCGGCGAGCGAGTAGGTCCGGTCGGCGCGAGTACTGTCGCCCGCAAAATCCAAGGAGATCGCGAGGTCCACGAGGTGGGCCATCATCGAGGGCGACTCTGCCCCATGAATCTCCGATGCCAGCTCGACGGCTCTCGTAGAGAGCTCCAGGGCTCGGACCGTATCTCCAGCCTTCCTGCGGCTACCCGCGTGATTGGACAACACCACTGTGAGCAACTGACGCGTGCCAGGATCTGTCGCGTCTGAGGCGGCGAGCGTGTACAAGGAGTCGGCACGATCGTGGTCACCTGTTTGACTGACCAGGGTCGCATAGGTGTAGTAGGCGGAGATGAGTGCCGGATGCCCGCGCGGAGTCCTTGTTTCGTGGATCCGCAGCGCCTCCGAGAAGGACGTGTCGGCTGCGTCAAGGAGGCCGAGGTTGCGTTGCTGTACACCCAGGTTGGTGAGGCCGACCGCCACCTGTGGATCGTCGGGCCCACGGAGCGCCCTGAAGAGGGCCAAGCCTTCGCGTTGAGCCGCAAGAGCCTCTTCGGCCTCTCCACGATAGAAGTGGACACCTGCCTGCATGTAGAGTGCGTCGGCCAACCTTGTGGAATCCGTCTCGGCTCGGAGACGCGGCATCAACTCCGCCAGCGCCTTGCTCGCATCGCCCGTGCGGTCCTGCTCCATGTACGAACGGACCTGAAGGGAGAGCACTCGGGAGGCGACGGAATCGGCTCCCTCATCAAGCGCCCGTTCGAGTAGTCGGCTCAGGAGCGAATCGGCCACCGTCCATTGCGACATCCCCATCGCAGCTTGCGCGATATCCCGTTCCAGTCCCAGCGACGGGAGGGTCCCCGCTTCGGTGTGGGCCTCGAGGGCGAGCTGCCCCAGCTCCTGCGCCCGTTCGAAGTTGCCCAGCGAGAAGTGCGCCCTCCCAAGCGTGCGCATCATACGCGCTTTGAGCGCGGGCTGCCCCTCCAGATCGGCGAGCGCTCGCTCGGTCGAGCGATCCAGGAAGTCGACCACCCGCAACGTGTCGGCCCCTGGGTTCCGTCCAACGGGATTGGTGGACTCAAACATCTGCTCGAGGTACCGCGTGACGGCGTCGGCGGCGTCCCGTTCTCCTCGGGCGACATTGCGTTGCTGGAGGGCCAACCCCAACCCCACGGCCAGGGACGCCACCACGGCGATCCCCGCCCCTACCGCGACTCGGTTTCGCCTCACGAAGCGGCGGGCCCGGTAGGCCGCCGATGGAGCCCGAGCTTGTACCGGTCGGGCATCCGCCCACCTGTCTAGGTCATCGATGAACAGGTCTACCGTGGGATAGCGCCGTGCGGGGTCGCGCTCCAAGGCCTTGAGCAGAATGGCATCCAGGTCCCCTCGCAGCACACTCCGAAGGCGACCGAGGTCGAGTGTGTCCCCGTGTGCGGCTCGTACAGCCTGTGCTCCGTCCAGGTTCGGCCAGACAGTGCTCACCATCACACTGGGGGGAATCGCGTCGTCTCCACGCCACAAGGGCCGATGGCCGGTAAGCACCTCGTGCAGTACGACACCGAGCGAGAAGACGTCGGAGGCCGTGGTGATCTTGCCTCCAGCGACCTGTTCGGGCGAGGCGTACGTGGGGGTCAGGACGCGGCTGGTTTCGATGGTGTGCTCGCCATCCGTCGCATCACCGCTCAACACCTTGGCGATTCCGAAGTCGAGCAGCTTAGCGGTCCCATCGCGCGTGACCAGGATGTTGCTGGGCTTGAGATCACGGTGCACCACCAGGTTGCGGTGCGCCGCGCTCACCGCTTCTGCGACCTCCCTCAGCAAAGCGATGCGGTCGCCGGGGTCCAGCATGAGCCTGGATACGTAGTCGGTAACGGGCTCTCCGTCGACGTACTCCATCACCAGGTATGGACGGCCATCGTCGGTGACGCCACCGTCATACAGCCGTGCGATGTTCGGGTGCTCGAGCGTCGCCAGGATCTGTCGCTCGGCCCGGAAGCGTTGAAGGATCTCCTCGGTGTCCATGCCGCGCTTCACGACCTTGATCGCGACGCGTTGGTCGAAAAGCCCATCCTTACGCTCGGCCAGAAAGACGGTGCCCATTCCACCGTGCCCAATCTCTTGAACCACCCGGTAGGGGCCGACCTCCTGCAGTTGCGGTTCGGCGTCCAACACCAGGTCGACCAATTCGTCCAACGAAGCGTCGAGCGGCGTGTCGGCCGAAGCGTCCTGAGCGAGCAACGCTTCCACCGCTTCCCGCAGCTCCGGTTGGCCGGTGCACGCCTCAGTGAGGAAACGCTCCCGCTCGTGTCCGGAGAGCTCGACAGCTCGGTCGAAGATCTCGCTCAGGCGTGCCAGGTCGCTCAAGTGGTTCTCCGCAGGTTCGGGTGCTTGGGCCACCACGTCGTTCCCAACCACGACGGACAACGTATGGGCCGGCCTCGAGGAGGCATACCGGAAAAGCCCGCACAACGGATCACCTTCTGAGGAGACACCTTCCACTGGGAGCGGCAGAGCACGTATGTTCGCCTCATGAACACTGCCTTCGATTCCCGTACCCGCTATGGGCCAGCTGCCCTCGCTGCGGTGGCGCTCCTGGTGTCCGCCCCGGCCCCAGCGGCAGCACAGCACTTTCCCTCTGACGCCGAGATCCAGGCCCTGCTGGACGCCCGCGTGGCTTCGGGCGGGGCCGTCGGGATCGCGCTAGGTCTCCTCGAAGCCGATGGGTCCACACGCACGATCGTCGCCGGGTCCGCCGGCGCGGAGAGACCACCCCTGGGTCCCAACACGCTCTTCGAGATCGGCTCCATCACCAAGGTCTTCACCGGCACGCTGTTGGCCGATATGGCGAGGCGGGGTGAGGTCTCCCTCGACGATCCGGTGCAGAAGTACCTACCGACAGGCGTGACCATGCCGACGCGGGGCGGGGCGGAGATCACGTTGGAGCATCTTTCCACGCATCACTCCGGCCTGCCGAGACTCCCGGGCAACATGGCTCCCGCGGACATGTCCGATCCGTATGCAGACTACACGGCGGAGTTGCTGTATTCGTTTCTGTCGACCTACGAGCTGCCCCGGGACATCGGGGCCGAAGCCGAGTATTCCAACCTGGCAGTGGGACTGCTAGGCCATGTGCTATCTCAACACCTCGGCACCAGCTACGGGGGCGCGGTGCGTGACCGCATCTTAGCACCTCTGGGGATGGACGGGACGGGGATAGAGCTTACGCAAGACATGCAGGCGGTGATGGCTGCGGGGCATGACGGCGGGGGCGATCCCGTACCGCTCTGGGATGTCGGCACGCTCGCGGGCGCCGGTGGGCTCCGATCTGACATCGATGACATGCTCCGCTTTTTGGCCGCCAACGTCGGGGAGCCTTCGACCGAACTCGAACGGTCGATGCGTGAGGCCCAAACGGTACGCGAGTCGATGGGTGAATCGATGGATGTCGGACTCAACTGGATCACCCGTACCACCGACGGGCAGCGCATCGTGTGGCACAACGGAGGGACCGCCGGATTCCGAACGTTCATCGGCTTCGATCCGGACACGGAGGTGGGGGTGGTCCTGCTCACGAACTCCGGGATCGGGGCCGATGACATCGGCTTCAATCTCCTGAACACTGAAATTCCTCTCGCTCCACCTCCGGTGCCCCCGTTCTGGAGTCGGGAGGCGGTCGATGTTTCCGCGTCTACCCTGGAGCGATATGTCGGCCGATATCGGCTGACACCTCAGCTCGTTGCGACCTTCGAGTTGGTGGAGGGCCGGCTGCAAACACAGCTCACCGGTCAGCCGTCCTTCTTCGCCTATCCTGCCTCAGAGACGCGCTTCTTCCTCAGGGCGGTGGAGGCCGAGATCGAGTTCCAGGTGGACGAATCGGGTAACGTCACGGGACTCATGCTCCACCAGGGCGGTAGGGAGATGCCGGCGGAGAGGATCCCATAGTCTGCGCGGGTACGACGAGCGCATGGTCCCAGTTGCCCGCCCACCCGCCCCCGTCCCAAATGCCTCCACGTTGCCGTAGGTCCTGCTGAGGTGAGAAACGGAAATCACCGGGGATGACATGAGCGGGTCGAGGGAGCCTAGAGCCTCCCGTCAGCTGCGCGGTTCGGTCGGCACCGGAGTGCGCACTGGAACGCCTTCGGTCTTCAGGGCGTCCGGATACCCGGGCCCGTGACCCGCCGGTCCCTCGAAACCTGAAAGGGATATGGGCCGTATTATCCAGAACGGATATATCCATACTGGATATGTAGATCCCAAACAGAAGGGCCATGACTCACAAGCCATCAACCCCGAACCCGCCTCTCAAGCCAGCCGTGCTCCACATCCTCCTCGCACTCACCAAAGGTGAGTTGCATGGGCTGGCCATCGCCGATCAAGCTGCCGCGGCATCCGGCGGGGCCGTAAGACTCGGTCCGGGCACGCTTTACCGATCCCTCGACGACATGAAGTCGCAGGGGCTTGTGGAAAACGTGGCGCTCCGGCGTGGGGACGATCCACGCCGAAAGAACTACCGCATCACCGGAGAAGGGCGCCGTGTGTTGCGGATCGAGATGGGACGGCTGGCTCGCCTCGTGACGTACGCGCGTGACCGGGACCTGCTCCCGGAGGGCACGTGAGCGCGTCGCGTCGACTCGCCGTTCGGGTGATCCTCCGACTCTACCCCCGTAGGCTGCGCGAGGCACACGGGAGCGAGATGGAGGACATGGTGCTCTCTCGCCTCGCCCAGGCCGAGCCCCGAGGACGACTCGCCGTCCTGACCGCTTGGCTGCACATCACTCGGGATCTCTTGGTCACGCGTTTCACGCGCAGCCGTCGGCCCCATCCCTCCCTCGCTCACGAACACCCTCAGGAGAACGGAATGCACCAGTTGTCCAGCGATCTCCGCTACGCACTGCGACGGCTCCTTCGCACTCCGATGTTCACTGCGGGTGCCCTCGCCATCATGGCCATCGCGATCGGCGCCAACACGACCGTGTTCACAGTCGTCAATCACCTGCTGCTTCGACCGCCACCGTTCGAGCAGCCGGACCGCGTCGTCAACATTTACCAGCACTCCGACGACGGCGAACCCAGCTCGACTTCGTTCCCTGCCTACCGGGACATGGCGGCCATGGACGGTATGTTCGAGGCGGTCTCAGCGACGTCGCCCGCCAGTGCTACCCTCGATAGGGGGGACGGGCCCGAGAGCGTGTCGATCGAGTTCACGACTGCGAGCTTTCTGAGCACCATCGGCCGCTCGATGACGCGTGGGCGATGGTTCGACGCCTCTATGGACCAGGTTGGAGCCGGCAACTTCGCTGTGGTCAGCCACCACACGTGGCGAGGTCGTTTCGGATCCGACCCCTCGATCGTCGGTCGAACGCTCCTCATCAATGGCAACCCCGTTACGGTGACTGGCGTGGGGCCCGAGGGTGTGAACGGCATCGGTCGCTTCGTGGTGACCGACCTCTTCATGTCGATCTCGTCCGTGGGGGTGAACGGGCCATTCATGGTCAGCAACCTGGATCGACGCGAGGACCACTGGTACGACGTGAAGGCTCGCCTCGCAGAGGGGGTCACGATCAAGCAGGCTCAGCAAGCCATGGACGGGCTCGCGCGCTCCCTTGCGACCGAGTTCCCCGAACTCAACGAAGGACGTGACATCACGGTCCTTTCCACGCAGGACGTTCGGTTGAGTCCCGACATAGACGGCAACCTGGCACCGGCGGCGGCCGTCATGACGGCGATCGTCGGTCTCGTCCTCCTGTTGGCGTGCGCGAACCTGGGTGGCCTGCTGCTCGTGCGTGGGGTGACCCGTGGTTCGGAGGTCGCGGTTCGGAGAGCGCTGGGCGCGCCGCCGAGCCGGGTGGCCCGCCTGTTCCTGGGCGAGGCGATGTTGCTCTCCATCGGCGGGGGCCTGCTGGGGATGCTCTTGGCCCATTGGCTGCTCGGGCTCCTGAGTCTGGTGCCGCTACCTGGCCCCCTGTCCGGGAGCCTGGACCTCAGTTGGGACCTACGGGTGTTGGGGTTCAGCGTGGCCTTGATGATTGGAACCGGGATCTTCTTCGGTCTGGCGCCAGCGCTGCAGTCGCTCAAGGCCGATGTTGCCGGAGTTCTAAGGGAGGACCCCATCGCGCCGGGTCGTAGCAGGCGACAGTCGCTGATGCGGAACGGCTTGGTCGCGCTGCAGGTGGCGGTCTCGTTGATCCTGATCGCCGGCGCAGGTGTCACGGTGCGCAGCGTGGTCAGCTACTCCAAGGTGGATCCGGGCGTCGACATCGAACAGCTCGCCTTCGTCCAGACCAACTTCACCCAGGCCGGGTTCGCGGCAGAAGAGATCGCGCCGCTGTTCCAGGAGCTCGAGGAACGGATCACCGCAATCCCCGGAGTGACGGCGGTGGTCGTGTCTTCGCGTCTTCCGGTCCAGGGCGGCGGGAGCACCACCACGGTGATCGAAGACTATGAGCCAACCTCGGGCACCGGTTCCGTGGAACTCGACTACGCTCTCGTGTCGCCCGGTTACTTCGACGCTGTTGGTGTCGAGGTGCGCGCCGGACGCGCCTACACGCCCGAGGACCGGTTCGGAGACGAGCGCATCGTGGTCGTGAACCAAGCTGCTGCCGAAGCTTTCTGGGACGGGGAAGACGTAGTGAATCGCCGAATCCGCCCCGAAAGCAGGCCCGATGCGTGGGTCCGCGTGGTGGGTGTGGTGTCTGACTCCAAAGTGCGAAGTCTGAGTGAGCCTCCGCGGCCGATGCTGTACTACCTCATGGGCGAGACAGGCATCGGTGCGCCTTACTTCGTCGTTCGGAGCGGTGTTCCCCCGGCGTCCCTCCTGTCAGGCCTTCGAAACGCCCTCACGCAGGTCAACAGCCGGCTGACCGCGACCCGACTGGGGACCATGGAGACCCACCTGGGCGATGCCTTGGTGATGCCGAGGATGTCGGCCGGCCTCCTGGGCCTCTTCTCGTTCTTGGCGCTGTGTCTCGCGGCGGTCGGCGTCTATACCATCGTCTCGTTCGCCGTGACCGGGCGGCGCCGAGAGGTGGGCATCCGAGTCGCGTTGGGCGCGGCTCGCGGACAGGGCATCTGGACCGTGGTGTCCGAGGTCGCCTGGACCGTCGTCATCGGGCTCCTGGCCGGAGCCGCGCTGGTGTTTGGCGTGGCCACGCTGACCGAGGGGCTCGTGTTCGGATCTGAACTGCTGAGCTTCTCGACCTTAGTGCCGGCTCTGCTGATCCTGATCACAGCTGTAGGTCTGGGCTCGTTGATCCCTGCGTGGCGAGCTGCTCGAGCCGATCCGGTGGACGCCCTGCGCGGGTCGTAGACGGCTCGATGCGGACTCCGTCGATGTCGAAGAGAACCTGCATCATCGCGACTTACGTTTCCTGGCGCTTACGCCGTATATAGAGCGTCTTTGCGACCCGAGCGACGACCTCGCCGGCATCGTCGATCACATCCAACGTCCATTGGGGCAGATGCTTCTCCCCATCCCGCGTTGCCTTGCGAATCGCCGCGACTTCCTCTTCGGTGACTCGGACGCTGGCGCTGACGGTGCTGAGTCCGGGTCGAAGGAAGTCGATCGTCGCCGCGCGATCCCACACGATGAACTCTGGGCCCAATCGCTGGACCAGGAGAATCACTGCGCGTGACTCCGTCAGGGAGCCTCGTAGTCCGGAAACGCCTCCTTAAGCACCGTCCTGGCGCGCTCCGCGACTGCGGCCGGAACCCGCAGGCGAGCGGGGTTGGTAAACGCCAAGCCCACTTCCATGCCCCCAACGTCGTCGATGGCGAGTTGAGAAGGGAGACCGGCATCCTCGAGAAAGCCTCGGGCCAATTCGGCTTCATGCCGATAGCCATAGATACCTACAGTGACAAGTGCGGACATGGATCACCTTCCCTGCGGTCAGGTCCGGCGGCATGCGATGCGTACCACCTGTGCACGAATACCCGTGGCGGCCGTTGGCGTGCCCGAAGCAACCCTGCATCGCGTTGGCTCTGTTCCATGCAGTTGCGTTGATGGAGGGCATCTGGGACGGAGGCGGGTGAGGCCTACGAGGCGGGCCTCGCGTAAATCTCCGTTTCCGGGAAGGTCAGCGAGAAGCCATACCAGCGGGTAAAGACTTGCAGAGGCCGGGTCCGGGTCTTCCTGCTCCCGTCCGGTCCGTAGAGAATGCCCTGCTCGATACGATCTCCGTTCGATAGCCGCAGGACGTCCCCGTCCCAGGTGGCTGTTGTCGCGTCAGTGCGCTCGGCAACTAGGGCGTGGGCGGCAGGGTCGTAGTATATAAGCACCTTGTGGCCCCCGAAGTCGTCGAACACGGCGTTGTCCAACGCTTGCACGTCGGGCATCGGGTAATAGCGCGCTAGGTCATCAGTCCAAATCCCTATCCCCATCTCCATCCGATCTCGACGATCGTCCTCTGCCCCCATCGTGGGCGGAAACATGTCGGGCACCCCCCTTATCCGACTCAAGAGACGTCGTAGGGTCCCGCCGCCATCTCCGGAGCGCCGCAGTGCAGCCGGATGTTCAGACCACGCCATCAGCGCGTCCGGGTGTTCCGCCAACACCTGCCCTACCGTCGTGTGGAACACGTTCTCGAGCTCGAGCCACTTCCCGACAAGGGGACCGTAGACCGCCTCTCCCGTCATGTGATTCCAGCGAGAGCCCGACTCGTGGTCACTCATCAGAAAGAGCCCATCGTAAAGGCCCTTCTCGGTAAAGCGATGGACGCTGCCGTCTACCTTTGGAATCAGACCGATTCCTGTGTTACAGATCACTCAGAAGGAGACCATCCAGGGTTCACCATCCAGTTCGCCTTGTGCGATGTGATGGTAGGACATCTGCATGGTCAACAGTGTGAGCGCTGTTTCCCCACGCTGCAGCACCAGGAGACCCGTGTCGTCGTTGACCCGTCCCGAGCGCCGTGCGTCCGCCAAGGACTCGTATTCGGTCGGATAGAAGGCGTCGAACATGGGCGCATCGGTCAACATCGCCCGGTCTTCGTCGAAGTCAGCCGCCGTTTGACCGACCAGTGGGCCCGCCAGAGCGCAGGACGACAGAAGAATGGCGGCTATTTTGCGCAGGGTTGCCATGGGGCCTCCGACTCGGAGAGTGAGGGTAGGGCAGAATCGTGACCGCCATCCGATCTGGCAAGGGGACTGGACTCGATGCACCCGCGCGCCGGGTACAGAACTCCGTTACCGCCCCGAGCCGACGGACGGTATGCCTTGATCACGGGAGGCCCCAGGGTGGAGCGGCTATCGGAGGAGCCCGGCCACCCATGGGACGGTGTTGGACCCGACCATCTCGCTCGACCTATTGAGGAATCTCCCCAAAGGCACTCCACTCCACACCGTCGAACCCGACGTAGGTCGGATCGCCTACGAGCTGTGGGAAGGCAAGCGCTTCTTGAACGGTGTGAGTGAAGAACGGGCAGGCCAGATGCATGCCGATGTGCTCCGGGCGATGGAGATCGCGTCCTACCACAAGCTCGCGGGCCTGAGTCCTCTCGAAGCCCCGCAAGCGATCTTGGACCGCAACACACTCGACGACATCGAGAACATCCGCTCGGTGACGGCCGTGATGGCCCACGGTGACTACTTCGAGAGTGGGCCGTTGTGGCGAGCCGCGGACTTCGAGCCGGGACCGGAGTAGACAAAGCCGCTCGTGTGTTCCGGTGTGCGCACGACCACCCAGAGCTTCGCCACCTGTCCCCCAATCGCTGGGATCGATGCTAACGCTGTAATCCACAGCCAATCGATTGCCGGTAGGACGGTGATTCCCAACACGCTGCGCAGTGGCGGATAGGCGACCGCGACTCCGAGCAGCACGACCGAGAGGACCGAACCCGCGATCGCGTATCCATTGGCGGTGATGCGGGCGGGAGCAAGCACCGGTCCCCTCGCACGAGCGTTGCCCAGATGGAAGATCTGAGCGAGCGCCAATGTTAGAAAGGCCACCGTTAGCGGGTAGCTGCCGCCCAGCGGGTCCTTCTGAAGGCCGACCCAAAAGGCAGTCAGCGTAACCGCCGCGATCAGCGCACCATACACTCCGATCACCTCTACATCCGACCTCGTCAGGATCGGGCGCTCGGGCGGGCGAGGAGGTCGCCTCATGAGCCCTTCTTCAGCTGGCTCGAAGGCGAGTGCCAACGCTGGGAAGGTGTCGGTGACCAGATTAAGCCACAGAATCTGCAGCGGAAGCAATGGAAGGGGCCATCCCAACACCCCCGCGATCAGCAGCACCAAGACCTCGGCCAGGTTACAGCTGAACAAGTAGAACGCGAATTTGCGGATATTGCTGAACACCACGCGCCCCTCAGCCACTGCGGCCGCGACGGAGCTGAAGCGATCGTCCTGCAGCACCACGTCGGAAGCCTGTCGGGCGACTTCCGATCCACGCTGTCCCATGGCCACGCCGACGTCAGCGCGCTTGATCGCCGCGGCATCGTTCACGCCATCGCCCAGCATTGCGACGACCTCCCCCGCGGACTGCAGCGTTTTGACCACCTTGAGCTTCTGTTCAGGAGAAACCCTGGCCAGCACCGGGGCCTCGGCGATATCAGCGGGAAGGGCCGCGCCGGCGGGGAGGTTGGAAACGTCGTGGGCCGTAAGCGTCTCATCGCCAATCCCGACCATTCGTCCAACCGCAGCCCCGGTCAGCCGCTGATCTCCTGTCAGCATCTGTACCCGAATGCCAGCGTCACGCAGGGTGGCCACGGTGTCAGCCACGCCCTCAGCGGGTGGATCAATCAGCCCGATCAAACCTAAGAACTCTAGGTCTTCGCAAGCCGCACTCTGGTCCTCGTCAGACATCGCAAACGCAAGGACGCGTAACCCATCCGATGCGAACGTCTCGTTATGGGCGAGGACACCCTGGCGGTCGCGTTCGGTCAGCGCACGTAAGGCACCGTTCTCCGACACCCAGCTGCAGCGTTCGAGAATCGCTTCGGGCGCGCCTTTCGCGAACCAGGTGGCTGCCTCGCCGGTGCCGCGCAGGGAGGCCATCATGCGGGTCTCGGCTGTAAACGGGATCTCGTCGAGGCCGGGGCTGGCGTCCCGTTCCCCTACGATATCGACGCCCATCTTGTCGACGAACTCGACGAGCGCGAGCTCCGTGGGATCGAGCACAGTTGACCCATCGACCTCGGGCAACGGAAACGGAGTACGATTCGCCAAGACCGCGGTGATCAACAACCGATCGGGAGACCCTTCGTACGGCGTCCACGACTCGGCCACGCTCATTCTGCCTGCTGTGAGTGTGCCCGTCTTGTCGGTACACACCACGGTGACCGAGCCCAAGGTTTCGACCGAAGGAAGCCTGCGAATCAGGGCATTCCGCCGCGCCATCCGCCGAACGCCGATGGCGAGCGCGATCGTTGCGATGGCGGGAAGGCCTTCCGGGATCGCCGCGACGGCCAACGCGATGCCGGTCTTGATGGTCTGATCCAACGGGAGGCCACGGAGACTGCCCACGACGGCGACCAACGCGGCCACACTCAACGTGAGTCCGATGAGTCGATGGCCCAAACGGTCTAGCTTTCGCTCTAGCGGTGTCTCCTCCTCGGGAGTGCGATCAAGCAAGGTTCCGATGTTGCCTACGGCGGTTCGCGCGCCAGTCTCGGTCACGACCCCCAGCGCAGATCCGCCCACGACGGCGGTTCCCTGAAACGCGAGGTTGATGCGTCCGTGCAATCCCATCCTTGCGGGCACGAGCGCATCGGCGGTCTTCACCACGGGAGCCGATTCACCGGTGAGGATCGCTTCGTCGGTGCGGAGCCCTGTGGCCTTGAGGAGTCGAAGATCCGCGGGCACCCGCATCCCTTCCTCCAGCGCCACCACGTCTCCCGGCACCAATCCTTCGGCCGCGATGTCGCGAGTGTCTCCGCCTCTGACGACGTGGGCTCGTTCCGGCCGAAGCTTGGCGAGGGCCCTGATCGACTGCCTGGCGCGCAGCTCAGTGACGAACCCCAGGCCGGCATTGAGCACGATCACTACACCGATGGCCGCGGCTTCCAAGCGTTCCCCGGTCCACCACGAAACCAGCACTGCTGCAGCTAACAGCCAGACCACTACTGATCGGCACTGGTCCCAGAGGATCAGCCACCACCGTTTGGGCGGCTTAGGGCGGACCCGGTTGGGTCCGAAGTGCGCGAGTCTTCGGCTCGCCTCGCCCTCACTCAGGCCTTCGGCGGAGGTCTCGAGTGCACTGAGTACGGCTAAGGATGGCTGCGCGTGCCACTGGACGGGCCGGTCTGGCCCGTCAGAGCCCTGCTCGATCAGATGGCTCTTCACTCGCAACCACTCTCCAGCCAGGGTTGGTCTCGGAGAACACCAGTCAGCCTCTAATAGTGTAGGAGGGCGGCAACCCCGTCCGCTTCCTCGTCCAAACGGGGGTAGGCCGTCGCGGGTACCTCGACCGCCGACGCACCGCACTCGAACGCGCGACCCACAAGATGGTCGGCCGCGTCAGGCTCAGCACGCTGCAGTGTATCCGAAATCGCGATCAGGCGGACCCTGCGCTCGCGGACCGAGCGTTCTGTGGCGTTCCGCCCGATGCACGCAGCGCCTCCGGCAAGAGCGAGGTCGAACATGCTGTCGAGAAGGTGTACCTGCCGCGCCTTCGATAGGCGCGAAGCGGCGTCCTCTACCTCGTCGCGAATTCCGGGCGTCGGCAAATCGAAAGAGAGCTTCGTTCGAATCGCGGTACGCTCCTGGAGTTGGGTGGGCAGCTCCTTGCGAAGCCGTGCGACCGGCGCTGCCACCCCTCCCAGGACGACCGTGCCTTCGGAACCCGCGACGTCGGCGACAAGCTTCGCCGCCATCTCAACCAAACGTTCGGTCTCCAGGTCCTGGAGTGCTTGCGCGCGGTCCTTCCCCGTGGCTCCCCGCACCCCCGTGCTGGTCTCGGCGCGCCTGGACCCTTTGCTATCGTGCAGATCTCCGAAGTCAGCATCGGCACGCAGGTCGTCCACCTCGATCAGCTCGCCGCCCTCATAGCGAAGGACCCTGACCCGCCGACTGTCGGCGATCGCTACTGCCACCGGTCGCGCCTGCTTCAGCGCCCGCAGATAAGGCGCAACACGGATTCCCGCCTCCCAACGGGTCAGGTCCGGCATGGGAACAGGAAGGCCCTCTGCGTACAGAAGCTTGTCCTTGGTCGCGAAGCCCACCCATCCCTTGCCCTCCAAGAAATCCACGGGCTCGCCGAGTGCCTCTGAAATGAGTGACAGGGCAGCGTCGAAGTCAGCGGCTCCTTGTTCGTCAGACTCGGCGTCCCGCAGTACCTCACGGATGGCCTCCCGAAAGCGTACATGCCATGCGGATTTGCTCGCGGGATCGGTTTGACCCGCGTTCAGGTAGACGCTGAGAACGGGTTCGTCGAGGTGTGCGCGATAGAGCGCGATCAGTTGCGACTCTGAAAGCATGGGAGCCTCCCGGAGATACAGGACCAGGAACCGACACCCAGGTCCGTTGGGTTCGGGACGCAACACCGCATCCCGCTTGAAGAATCGGTCCCAAGGGGAGAATCGGGTTTCCGGCGGTGCGCCGCTGTCGGAGATCCCCCCACGGGCGTGTCGGTGGACGCCATCGATGTCGGGACGGCCCTCCAGATCCCGCTGAACACCGCGAGCTCACCCCCTACGGCACCGTCACGTGATTCCCGAAGAACAGCGCGTTCAGGAACAGTCGGTTCGTCCCCCGCCAATACCCGCGGAAGTTGGGGTTGTCCACGAGCAGCACCACGGTCCCCTGCCCCAGCCGGTCCGCAATGACCGACGGTGAGCCGGCCAGGCGAGCTCGATTCTCGTCGGACACGTAGCCGCTGAGGTGGGGGTCATCGTCGACCAGCTTGGCCACGGTGCTGAAGCGACTCTCGCTTGGCGCGAAGAAGAACGCATGATCTCGCCAGACCGGCAGGAAGCGGCGGTCGTAACCGAACCCCAGGGGGTGGGTGACGTCGAGATCTGCTTCCCAAATGGACCCACCGATGGCTTGGGAGCCCAAGAGATTCGCCGCATCCGCATAGTCCCGCCGGGACTCGGTCTCCGGGGCCTCCTCATCGGCGGGAAGTCCGACGCCCGGCGCATCGACACGGGGCGTTAACTCATTGCGGGCGGCCCAGGCCGCAGCTCCTCGGATCGCAACCAAAGTACCGCCCGCCCGAACCCAGGCGCGAAGGTCCTCGAGCTGCTCCCCTGCGAGGAATCCGAGGTTGCCGGACACCAGGACCACCACGTCGTAGGCCGACAGCTCCGCCCGCCCCATGTCGTTCACGTCGACCTTGGTGACCGGCAGACCTATGCGCTGATCGAGGAGGTGCCAAAGCTGACCGGCCTCGTACGCAGACAGTCCCTCCCCCATGGGGAACAGCACTCGCGGAGCCCGGACAGGTCGGAAGCTCCGACTCCCCAGGTCGACGCCTGATGCGGACATGGTGCTGGTGGCGCTGTGAATCTGAACACCGGTCCGCCGGGACGCCTCGGTCATGACCCTATGCAGCGAGTCCGGACTGAGCTGTTGTATGGACACCGGCACCGAGATGGAGCCGCGCGCGAAGGCAACATCACCTCCAGTGGTCGGAGCCGTGAACGGCTGAAACGCAGCTTCTGCGCGGACACCGGCCGCTTGCAGAAGCCGGAGTGTCCGGGGGGCTCCCGAGTCCCGCCAGTCCATGAGGTAGGCGATGGAGCTGCGGGGAACCGAGCCCGCGGCCGCCTGCGGTACTTCCGTGACCCGCTCAGCCAAGGGTATTGAGCCGGTCCTCAGCTCGCCGTCCGGTATGCCGTACGCGAGGCTGGTGGTCCAGGTCGAGGCGTCGTAGAACACACTGTCGGCAAAGCTGTCGGTGCGCTCGAAGATGGACCTGGCGAGCCGGTAGAGGGGCTGGCGGGCCGGGACCACCCAGGCGGTGCCGGGGGTGAAGTCCGTGCCGCCCACCTGCTGCTCGGACCCGAGCGCGTAGACCTCGATCCTGTGGCGGAGCAGCAGGTCGAGGAACGCCCGGTTGAGCGTGGCATCCGACGGATGGCCGAACACCCAGCCGTTCACACCATACGTGTCCGCCTCATCCAGCGCGGAGGTGAAGAAGTCCCTCTGATAAGCCTGGAGTACGGGCCGCTGTTCCACCGCCGCTCGCACGGTGGCCAGGCCCGTCCGGACGTGGTTCCGAATTGCGAAGGCAAAGGTGAGGACCCCGTGGTGCGTGCTCTCCTGCTCGTGGCCCCGCGCACTCGCCTGCTCGAACACGAGGCCCAAGCCGCCCAAGAAGTTCGGGTAGGTGGAGCCGTACCCGGGATACGTGTTGTCGTATACCTCTTTGGTGAAGTACAACGAACCGATGTCGTCCAGGGCGTTGCGCCAATACTCTGCAAAATCGACCGTGATCTCCGTGTACAGGCGTTCCGGCAGGAGCGGGTTCCAGGAACCGATGGGCTTACTCGGTTCGAAGAAGTAGGTGCTGTTCGTCCCCATCTCGTGGTAGTCGGTCACCACCTGAGGGCGCCAGCGGTGGTGGAAGTCGATCCGGACGCGGCTTTCCGGATTGACCAGGGGCAGCCAATCCCTGTTCAGGTCGAACCAGTAGTGATTCGTCCGGCCGCCGGGCCACACCTCGTTGTGCTCACGGTCCAGCGGGTCCGTCACGAAGGGCTGGGCGCGATTCATGTTCGCCCAGTGGGTGTGCCGGTCCCGTCCGTCGGGGTTGAGCACCGGCTCGATGTGGAAGACGCCCTCGCGTCGGTAACGCGCCACCTCGTCGCTCGTGCCGGCCACCAGCCAAAACGCAGTTAGCATCGCGGCCTCGGGCGACGACGTCTCATTGCCGTGGACGCCATAGCCCAAGTGCACAATGGCCGGGCGGTCGCCGTCGACGGACGGCGGATTCTCGGGGTCCAGCGAGGCCAGGTGGTCCTTGCGGATCTCCTCGAGGCGGGCGTGGTTCTCCGGAGTGGTCACGGTCAGCACCGGCATGGGCCGGTGCTCGTAGGTGTACCCGATGACCTGGTAGGCGGCGCGGTCCGAAAGGCGGGCGAGCTCTTCCATGTACGCGACGATCCGATCGTGGCGCGTGTGGAAGTCCCCGATCGGGTAGCCCAGAAACGCTTCGGGCGAGGGGATCCCGGGATCGAACGTCTCTCCTTCCGGAAAGAAGTACTCCGTTTGGCCTGCCGCAGGACGGGGGATCGTGGTCAAGAGGAAAGCGATCCCGAGCACGAGCAGTGTCCTGCTCGGGACCAGTTGGCCGGGGGTGCTCTTGCTGCACATGCGTGGGGTACTCCGGATCAGGTAGGTGGTCGATGGCGGGACCGGTGGGAGTGTGCCGCCTAGACCCGTGGGGGACAAGCCGAATGAACAGCGCGATCACCTCGCTGCTTCTCGCGCAAATGGCTGTGTCGGGACTGGGTCAGCGAGACGGTCCGGGTCGTCGATGCGAGTGAATCCGGTGGATCCGGATGAGTTCGTTCGCCTCATCGACACAGGAAAACAAGGACTCCCGAATCGGGTGGCACAGGCGGTCGAGCCGCATCGCTCCGGTTACCACCCTATCGCGCGCATCGATCTCTAACACCATCGTGTCATAGATGCGACCCGCTCCATCCGCAGGGGTCAGCCCGATTTCCCATCGAGAGTCCGCGACCAGAACAAATGCCCAAAGGACGCCCCGATCACTCAGTATACCGCCTACTTGGGGTGGAGGAGGTCGCCGATCGATTTCGAGGCGTCCCGGTGGCGCCATTTCCTGAAACGCCTCCGGTAGAGCCCGGTGTTCGAGGAGCGACAGCGACTCTAGGTCGTGGATCTGGATACCACCGCCCATCATCGCAAAGGACCACAGTTCCTTGTCGTCGGCCTCGATCGACAACACGATCCGCGCCCTAGCGTTCTCGGGGCCGGGGTCCAACGCGGGCGGACCGTAGCGTTCAACACCACCATCCCTCGCGATCCACACGCTGGACGCCACGAATCCGGTGTCCTCGAACCTACCCGAAGCAATCACACCTCCGGTCCATGGTGAAGGGGAAAGCGAGACGACCAGTCCCTCAAGCAGACGATCGGCAACGATCCGGTGGGTCGAATCGAACGTCATCACACGTTGTTTGGTACCGTCTGCGACCCAGATCGTGCGGTCGTTGGAAGTGGCGAGCAGGGCACCACCGAACTCGCCCGGCCCGCTACCCGCACGACCCAGCGACCCCTCGTAGTCCCCCTCCGGACCGAACAAGTATACGGATCCCGAGAAGACCTTCGACGTCACTCCGAATCCACCATCGGGCAGCACGAAGACCCTGGACAGAGCATCCGGAGCGGCGTCAAGTCCACGAAACGACAAGGTCGCCACCACATCCGCCGTGAGGTCAACCTTCGGGGACTCGGGTAGGACTGCGCGATCTTGACCGTTCATGGGATTCGGTTGAAGCGCGGTGACGATGATTCCCACGATACCAGCATGGCGAAGCCGGCTGAAGGAATCCCTGACCCGCCTGGTCCTACCGCGCGTCGGCAGCACCTCGCGATCAACGACTCAGTTCGGCGGACCGGTACACAAGCCGAGACAGGCCTCAAGCCCGAGGAACCCGCAACCGAGCGGGTCTGGGTGACAAATCGCGCCTTCGTCGCATATTGCGCCGTCGCAGTCTCCCGATGGCCCTTGGTCGTCGCAGTCACATTCGGGCCAGGCCCCTTCAACACCGACCCAGCTCGGCGCTTCACCGCCGAGCGAAGCGAATGAGAAGGCGGCGCGGGCCAACTCGGGACCCATGACGGCTACCGCACGCTTCTCCAAGACATCTAAACGAGCGCCTTGGGGAGGAAGTCGTGCGTACTCCGGAAGGCGAGCCTTCTCACCGACGACAAAACTCCGCTGTCGATCAGTGAGACCCCGGTTCTCCACAAGGACTTTGTCCAGGTGCTGCTGCCAGTACCGCACGCGGGTTTTCGAGGACACAGCTCGAAAAATCGCTCGTCGACGCGCCAGGTCGAACTCGGCGAAGCCTTCTAGCGTCGTCGGCAACCTGTGCGCGTTGGCTTCGACCCACCGTTGGGCAACCACACATGCCGGCTCCTCCACGTGTTCAGCCTGCTGCATAGCGGCCAAGAGTGCGACAGTGGCGACTGCACCGCCGATGCCAACCAGGGTAGAGCGATTCGTAGGACCTCCTCGCTTAGGGAAACGGGGGGACGTCCAACTCTACTAGGCCAATCTGCGGGCCCAGCGTCCGGATTGTCAACCGACTCCCCGGGGCCTAGGCGTGCTGAGAGCACAGGCGACTCAAAGGCGAGGGACCGGAGATGATAACTGGACGTCCGGAGGCACGGCCTGCGCAACATTCGCGAACGGATGGACGAGCTCGGCGGCACGTTGGACACGGCACCGTCCCGGGACAGGGCACGACGATTGGCCTCGGGGTGCAACAGCCCACCGGCAACCGACTCAGGACGGGTCGGCGGTGAGGAGCCTTCGTGCGGTGACCGTCGATCCCCATGCAGTGGTCCGCGAATGGTTGGCTCCGTTCCCTTCGCTGGAGGCTTCCGCTGGCGGCGTCTCGTAGCCATGGACGCCATAGCCCAAATGAACAATGGCCGGCCGGTCGCCATCGACGGACACCGGATTCTCGGGATCCAGCGAAGCCAGATGCTCCTCGCGGATCTCCTCGAGGCGGGCGTGGTTCTCCGGAGTGGTCACGGTCAGCACCGGCATGGGCCGGTGCTCGTAGGTGCACCCGATGACCTGGTAGGCGGCGCGGTCCGAAAGGCGGGAGAGCTCTTCCATATACGCGACGATCCGGTCGTGGCGCGTGTGGAAGTCCCCGATCGGGTAGCCCAGAAACGCTTCGGGCGACGGGATCCCGGGGTCGAAGGTCTCTCCGTCGGGAAAGAAGTACGCTGTCTGGGCGGCAGCAGTACCGGGGATCGCGGTCACCAGGAACGCGACCCCGAGCGCGAAGAGTGTCCGGCTCAGGACGGATCCGTGGCGGGGGCTCCTACTTGGCATGCTCGAGACGACTCCGGATCAGACAGATGACGACGCGGGGACGGGGGAGTGTCACGCCTAGGCCGGTGAGGGACAAGCAGCGGGGATGATCGAGCGCCTCTCCTCGCAAGGCGACGGACATCTACCGGGATGGACGTCCCCACTGGGCGGGACGCTCATGAAACCGCGAGGGTCACGCACGTATTGCGAAATCAGGCCCTCTCCCGTTCCTATCGGTCTTCGGTCTGCACCTTGAGCGACGCGCGGGTTCGTGTGTCAAGGAGAAGTCATGAGGCAATCGGCCGCCGCGCACCTAACATCACTCACGCTACTGTTCCTGGCTCCGGCGTGGGCCGCCTCACAGACCCCCGCTGCGGTGCCCGCCGACCCGGACATGCCCCGGAAGGCGGGCTTCGACACGGACCGCGCCATCTTCTGGGCCGAGCGCAACTTCGACCCGCTCCGAGACCCCGAATGGACGCTCCTGCGCGACGCGCTGAGGTCGGGGCACGTGTCTGAAACCACTCCTGTGGTGGTCTTCGAGGTCGCCGGCAGGAAGCTGGTGCTGGTCAGCAGCCAGATGTCCTACCACCACGTCGCGCAGGGCGAGATGGAGGGCGAGCCCTGGATGGTCACCTTCTGAGTGGTCTGCAACTCAGGGGTCAGGATGGCTCCCAGCGTCGACGGCGAGGTTCACTGGTTCCAGGAGCACGGTCTTTACGACGGTCTCTTCCTGATGATGGACGACGAGACCGGGACCTTCTGGGATCACATGACCGGCGAGGCAGTCTACGGACCGCTCACCGGAACGCAACTTCCCGTCTCCAACCTGTTGCAGACCAACGCGGGCCAGGTGTTGGGTGAGAGCCCCGACGCGCTGGTCGCGTTGTCAGACCGCATTCTTTGGGAAGAGGAGCGATTGGGGCTGGAGGGCCTGGTGCGGGGCATGGCAGGGCGCTTGTCGCGGATGTTTCAGTCGACCGTCGAAGAGGAGGATACTCGCCGGCCGACCATGGATCTCGGGATGGGGATCTGGGACGGGACCCGCGCCAGGTACTATCCCTACGACACGGTGGTCGGGGCGGGCAACGCCGTGCTGGATCGGTTCGGCGGACGGACCGTCCTGGTACTTCTGGATCCGTCGGCGTACGCGCTGTCCGCATACTACGTGGATGCGGACGACCTGATCTGGGATGGCGCCGTGCTCCGGCTGTCCGACGGAACGATCATCGAAGGTGGGGTCATGAGGGGACCCGACGGCGAGCGCGTCGAGGTGGCGCGTCCCCTCCAGGTATTCACGCGGTGGTACGGATTCTCGCTGACGTTCCCTGACACGGAGATCTACCAGCCGTAGTGGAGCGTGCCCGCTCGGACGCTCGCGAGTCACCTGCGGGTGCCGCTCTTACCGTAGGAGCTCGGTCAGGGACGTGGCCGCACGCCCACAGCCCGCCGGAGAGCGGCGGGGTCATACACGACGCCGTTCTTGACGACCAGGCGGACTGACTCGAGCGCCGAGACATCGCGAGTCGGGTCTCCGGCCACCAGAATGAAGTCAGCCAGCTTGCCAGCTTCAATGCTTCCGAGGTCGGCGTCCCGGCCCTCGGCAATGGCGGCCCCACGGGTGGCCATGTCCAACACCCGCCAAGAGGGGATCCTCGATTCGACGAGCAGTCGCATCTCTTCGTGAAGGGCGCTACCGACTGTGAGGTCGGTGCCGACGATAACCTGTAGCCCCTGCTCATGGAACTGCCGCACCAAGCGAAGAGCGGTTGAGCGAAAGTCGACCTCTGGGGGGAGGGGAGGAGGGGGGCCAGCGACCCAACCCGTCACGGTTTGGCGCGTAAGCGGTGGGTAGCGGTCAAGATCGGATACCCATCCGTGGTCTCCAAGGCCGAGCGTCAGGGTTGGATCGATCACCAGCCCGGAGGCGCGGCTACGCGCCACCAAGGCGGCGATCGCGGGCCAGTCCGCATCCATGGTTCCGAGTTGACGGCCGACAGCAGCGGCCAGATCGGCGACCGTGTCAAGGTCCAGCAACCCCAACATGATCATGGGAAAGAGATGTTGGAGCTCGGTGTAGCCAGCGTCGACCGCGTCTCCAGCGCTCATCGGGAGCTGCACCATCGGGTTCGGCCACAAGGCATGACCTCCGACGGGGAGTCCCTTGGATCGCGCGGCGCGTACCGTCGCACCTAGCAGGTCGCGCGGGAGCCCACTGTAAATCTTCACTCCCGAGAATCCCATCTGCTCGATACGCCCAACCGCTTCGGACACGTCCGCCTCGTCCGTGACGAAGAAGCCACCCGGTGCCTGATTCGCTCCTGCCCCATCGATGAGCGCACGGGCAATCACGCGGGGACCAACCGCCTCCCCCGCCGCGACCCGATCGCGAAAGTCCGTGATGTCTTCTGGGTCATTGCCAAGATCGCGGATCGTCGTGATGCCGTCGGCCAGGAGGGCGATCCCTATCTCGCTCCAGTCGACGTGTACATGCATGTCCCATAGCCCAGGAACAAGCGTGTGCCCGCTCCCGTCTATGGTGTCTGTGGAGACAGGTGCGCGCCAATCCGCAACAGGCCCGACGTAGACGATGCGACTGTCGCGAACCACGACGGCGGTGTCGACAGTGTCCGCCGGACCGGTGGGCTCGCCTGCGAAAACACGGGCGCCCCGCACCAGCAGATCGCCGCCGGGCCGGGTTCCCAACTCCGAAGCCAAGGACCGCCCTCGTGCGACGTCGAGCCGTCGAGACCGGTCCCGCAGTTCGCCCAGGGCGTGTTCCCAGCCGGCCCGTATCAACGATCCCCGTGCGTACAGACCGATTTGGGCAAACGTCTTCCCGTCCCCGTCCAGCCAGACATGCACGGGGGCAACCCCAACCCCATCAATCGCGTAAAGGGTGAGGTCGATCTGTCGACCGCCCTCAGAGAGGCGACGTTCCTCGATGACTCTGATGGTGGCCTCGCCATAGGGGAGAATCGCGAGCCGTCTGCTCGGGTGCGCCAAGAGCGCTCGCGCCAGCAGCCCCAGGTCATGTGCCCGATCGATGCCCAGGTAGAAGGCAGGCCCGGCAACGAGCGTGTCCCCCCTTTCGTAGCGGTTCTCCCACGAGGCACGAAACCCGTTCCGCAAAAAGGTCTCTGCCGTCGGGAAGACAGGAGCACCACGGATCTCCCGGGTCGTTGTTATGGCGACCGGGACAAAGCGGGCATCGAGTGAAACCTCCGAAACGAGTTCGGTCTCCGTTGCGCGATCCTGGATGACCAAGCGGAAGGACCAATCCTCCGCGCTTGCCCCGATCGAAGTGAGCTCTCCGGCCCTCCGATCGCCTTGAAAGTAGGCAAGGCGCACCGTATCCTGGACCGTCTGACCGGAGACGGGTGGGCTCCCGCCTATCCCCATTGCCAATACGGCGAAAGCGCCCTGGACTGCGAGTAGCGATGTGGGCCGCATCAAGGTCCTCCTCCACCAGGGGGCGGGTGAGAGAAGCGAATCAGACCAACACAGGGCCGGCCTACGCGTGCATCCTGACTCTTCCCGCTGACATGAGGCTTATCTGCCGGTGACACACGCCCGCGACGGGGGGACCTCGATGCCGGCGGACTCGATGTTGAGGCTACAGACGCTCGGGAATCTCGAGCTCACGCGAGCCGGACGCCCGGTCCAGTCGATCATGGCTCAGCCCAGACGACTTGCACTACTGACGTACCTCGCGGTCGCGGGATCGGGCCGATTCCTTCGACGCGACGTACTGCTCGCGCTGTTCTGGCCGGAAAGCGACGACACCAAGGCGAGAAACGCGCTCAACCAGACCGTCCATCGCCTCCGCGCGTCCCTGGGCAGCGACGTGATCGTAAGCCGCGGCAGGGACGAACTGAGTGTGTCGTCCGACCTCCTTTGGTGCGACGCGACGCAGCTCGCGGCCGCGCCCTTGGCGGACGTGGGGCCGCTCGCTGAGACCCTCTATCGTGGGCCCTTCCTACCTGGTTTCCACGTGGGCGGTAGCATCGACTTCGAGCGGTGGGTCGAGGAGACTCGCAGGTCGCTTTCTCGTCGAGCCAGGCGGGGGCTGCTTGCGATGGCCGAGCAGGCGCGGGCGGCGGGTGAGAGTGCCCGCGTCGAGGCCCTGCTCGAGCGCGCCGAGCTCATCGAACCCGTGGAACCGGAGCTGGCAGCGCGGCTGACCGCAACCCTGCCGATCGCTGAACTACCGTCTAGGCCTCCGTTGCCGGCTGCTTCGACTGCCAGATCAGATCGGAGAATCTCCGCAGCCCGCTCAAGGACCCGGCCCTCTCCGATGCAGGCCGGAGTTGCATTGGTGGCTTGCTTGGTGATCGCGCTCGTGGCGTGGATCAGTCGGGGTAACCAAACAGGTCCGTTGAACGAGACTGCGGAACGCGACGGAGTCGCGGTACTGCCGTTCGAGGTGTTCGGTCCCGGGCTGGATGAGTTTGGAGAGGGCATGGTACCGCTCCTCACCGCCAACCTCGATCAACTCCAGGGGAGGGGATCCTTCCGCCCGGCCGTGGTGCTTCGCGTCTGGGAGGGGCTGTCAAAAGAGGAAGAAGGCGGCCAACTGCCCGAGCGGCTCGCGGCCCGACTGGGCGCAAGTCACACCATCTCGGGAACGATCACGGCCGCCGACAGCACGGTGCGCATTCTGAGTGAACTTCGCGACAAGGGAGGGGACGTCCACTCGGTTGTGCAGGTCGATGGGGCCAGGGCCAACCTCATCTCTCTCGTCGACTCCCTAACCGTGGGGCTCGTGCAGGCGCTTTGGGGGCTCGAGGCCCCTGTTCCTCAAATGAGGCTGGAGGCCATTGCCACGGGCTCCGTCAACGCCTTGGCGGCGTTCGTGAAGGGTGAGCGTCATCGGCGAAAGGGCGCATGGGGCGCGGCGGTCGCGGCCTATGAGGACGCGATCGCCCTCGACACCGCTTTCGCTCTTGCCCAACTCCGGCTGTTCGAGTCGAGGTCCTGGCTCCTGATGGGCCTCGGATCCGCGGAGTCGACGAATGACCTGGGGCGCCTGGCGGAGCTCACGGGTCGCCTTCCGCCCCGTGAGCAGGAGCTTGCAAGAGCCTGGATCCGCTGGTCCAAGGGAGAGGTGGCGTCGGTCGATTCCACCGCGGCCCTGATCGAACGCTATCCTGACGATCCTATGGCGTGGACCGTATATGGAGAAACCTTGGTGCATAGTGCGCCGTTCATCGCCAGCCCCCAGAACTCCATCCGCGCGGTTTTCGCCAAGGTGCTAGAGCTCGATCCGACCACACCTGATGGCTTCTATCATGCGCTCATCCTAGCGATGGCGGCGGGGGATTCGGCCGGGCATGCGGCTCTGCTCGGATCCTACCGCGCCACTGGGCTGGCGAGGGGCGCCGAGCTTCACGATGCGCTGGGTCAGATACGGTGGGGTAACACGCAGGAGGGTTCGGCGACTTATGAGCAGGCAAGACGGTCGTTGGCGGATCCAGGCGAGGGGTTCCTCTTCATGGGGAACTTGCTTGATCTGATCTGGGCAACGATGCAACGAGTGTCCGTGGATCCGGCGACGGACGCCGAGCCTCTGCTTAAACTGCTCGCCGAGCTTGAAGAGGCATCGGCTTCGGCCAGTACCGGAAACCTGGTCCGACATCTGAGGGCCCGGGCACTGGTCGAACTGGGCCGGGCACACGAGGGAATGAGCCTCCTCGTCGAGGCGGCGCCCCCTCCCCCCTGGCTCCCGCCGGTTGCGAGTACGGGAGCACTGCTGGGGCTCATTCCTGGGGAGCTGGCAGGGCGCCAAGACGGAACCGAACCCCCCGGTCCCGCAGCGAGTGTCCCCTCGGCCCTCGCGAGCTTGGAGGAGGGAATCCGGGTCGCCCGCGCTGGAAAGCCAGATCGGCTACGCGCCATCGCCGATGAGCTTCGGCGCTCGGCTCCCCAGGCGAGGCCGTCCGTGCCTGGAGCGCCAGGCTTTGAAGGCTGGCCTCCGCTACCGCCCGAGTCTCACGAAGTGATGGCACTGGCTTTTGCCAGTCTCGCTGCAATCCAGGAGGGTGACATTGTGAAGGGCGATGAGCTCTTCCAGGAGGCCATCGCCACGACCGGCCTCGCCAACCTGCTTGGTTACGCGTTGTTGCTTCCCTTGTTCGAGTACGCCAAAGGGATGGCCCGCACCTCCTACGGGTACACTACGGGCATAGACATGCTGGAGGCGTTCGCCCGCTCCAACGCCCACTGCTGCACCACTGCACTTTCCTATTTGGCGATGGCCGAAGCCCACGAGGTCGCGGGGGATGCTGCGGCTGCGTCAGAGGCATACTCACGTGTGGTCAACCTCTGGCGTGGGGCCGATCCGCATCTGGCGGGTCTCCGAAACACGGCCCAGTTGGGTAGGAGCAGAAACATCCAACAGAGTCGTGCCCGATCGGAGACGGCCGATCGGCCAGACCGACATTGAGCGTGGAGAGGCACGCTCGATCCTCGTGGGAGGAGCTCCCCCGCCTCTTCACCTAAACCTTTCTGAGTTGATCTTCATCCCAATGAACGACCGCCCGGCACCGCCGCCGGCCGGCCTGACCCGACGCTGTGAGGACCGATGGAGCAGTGGGTGCACGACGCGCGCAGCGCGATCAGGGCCGTTCGACGCGACCTCAGCCTGGTCGGGTTCGCTGTATTGATCATCGGGCTGGGCGTCGGCGCCAGCACCGCGGTGTTCAGCGTGATGAGTCCCCTGATGTTGCGACCCCTTCCCTTCCAAGACCCTGGTGAGCTGGTCTGGGTGGCAAACGACAATCCCGAGTCTGGCATGTCGGGGGTCACGTCCCGGGTATCGAACCTCATGGACTTCCGGCGGGAAGCCACGTCGTTCGATGGCCTTACGGGGTACTTCGCGTTCTTCGAACAGGGCAGCTACACCCTGGCCGGCGACGGCGCACCGGAACGACTTCAGGGCGTCGACGTCGCGCAGGACTTCCTGGACGTACTTGGCGTACCACTGGCCCACGGCCGCAACTTCGTCGAAGAAGAGGGGGTGTGGGGCGGACGTCCCGCGGTGATTCTCACGCACGGCTTCTGGACCCGACGCTTCGCGGCGGATCCATCGATCGTCGGCGAAGCCGTCACGCTGGACAACGCGCCCTGGACGGTTGTAGGGGTGCTTCCCCCCTCGTTCGACTTCTCCGGCATCTTCGCACCGACCACGCAGGTCGACTTCCTCCGCCCCTTCCCCATCAGTCCCGAGACCGACAACTGGGGGAACACCCTGTCCATCGTCGGACGGCTGCGTCCGGGCGCGACGCCGGAGAGCGCGCAGGCCGATTTAGACCGCGTCGTTCAGGGCCTGCAGGAAGCCGATCCGCAGCGATGGGGATTGGCGGCCGTCGTCTCGCCGTTACAGGAGCAGATCTCTGGACCGTTCCGGGCCGGGCTGCTGCTGCTCGCCGCTGCGGCCGCGGGCGTGATGCTGATCGTGTGCGTCAACCTCTCGAACCTGCTGCTGGCGAAGGCGCCGAAACGGACGCGAGAGATGGCTGTACGCAGTGCGCTCGGGGCCTCGCGAGCGCAGTTGCTCCGCCAGCTGCTGTTCGAGAGCCTCTTCTTGGCCTTGGGCGGCGCCGTGGTGGGAGTCGTGATCGCAGTCGTTGCCACGCGTTTCGTGGCGGGCGCGAGCGCCATCAGCATCCCCATGCTTCGCGAGGTCGCGGTGGACGGATGGGCGCTCCTGTTCACTGCGGGCCTCGCGCTCGTCGCGGGCCTAGCGGTAGGGCTGATCCCCGCCCTCAAGATCTCCGATGGCGGTGAAGCCGCGGCCATGCGCAGTGACGGACGGGGCGCGAGCGCGGGAAGAGGTACCCTCAGACTCAGGGAATCGTTGGTCGTCGCGGAGGTCGCCCTCGCTTGCATGCTGTTGGTGTTTGGCGGGCTGCTGCTCAAGAGTTTCCAGCAGGTCCTCGACGTCGAGCTAGGTTTCGAGTCGGCCAGTGCCGTGGCCTGGCAGATCAATCCGAGTCGGGACTTCAACCCCTGGGAGAGCGACGAAAGTCTCGCCGAAGCCAACGCCTACTTCGACCAACTGGTCCGGAGGATCGAAGCCGTTCCCGGTGTTGAAGCGGTCGGTCTGACGGATGCGCTTCCTTTGGGCCGCAACCGCACCTGGGCGATGCGGGGCGCCGGTGTTGTGTACGAGGACGATGTGTCGCCCAGCGCGTTCCCCCACCTCGTCGATCATCGCTACATCGATGCGATGCAGATTCCTCTGGTCGCGGGGCGTCGATTCAACGAGGACGACACCCGGGACTCGGAATACGTCGTCATCATCAACGAAACGGCGGCTCAGGAGATTTTCCAGACGTCCGATGCCGTGGGTCGGATGCTGGATGCAGGCCCTAGCTGGCGAGTGGTGGGGGTCGTGGCCGATGTCCGGCATCAATCGCCTGAACTCGGAGCGGGATCTGAAGTATATTTTCCGATGACTCAGCACGGTGACTTCGGAGCCATGGATCTGGTGGTGAGGTCCAGCCTACCGCCCGAGTCGCTGGCACCCAGTGTCGCCTCCGCAGTGCAGGCCTTCGACGCCGCCATCCCGATGCGTGAGTTCGAGACGCTCGAGGCGGCCGTGGACCGTGCGCTGTCGCCCCGTCGCTTCACAGTCACCCTACTCGGCGCCTTTGCCGCGGCCGCCCTTCTGTTGGCAGCCATCGGCATTTACGGTGTGTTGTCCTATTCAGTCACCGAACGCATTCCGGAAATCGGCATCCGCATGACTTTGGGCGAGTCTGCCGGACAGGTCCGAAAACGCGTCGTGGGCAGGACCATTTGGCTGGCCACGGTCGGGGTCGTGTTGGGTGCATTGGGCTCGGTGCTCGTATCCCGTTCCGTGGGGTCTCTCCTCTACGGCGTCGCGCCCACGGATCCAGTCACCTTCGCCGGCATGGCCGGTTTGCTACTGGCAGTGTCGGCCCTCGCCGGTTTCGTGCCCGCGGTACGGGCCTCCCGGACGGATCCGGCGACGGCGCTACGGGAGGGATAGGAGCGGTTTGATACGTCTGGCGGGCCCTAGCCGGCAGGCGACCAGTCGATCGGCAGCCCTCGGCCGGCTTCCAGGTCTTCCAAGAGGTCGACGAGCCCGGCGGCTTCCCATGACCGGTTCCTGGCCGATGCGGAGAGCGGGATCAGCACGCCGGCTTCGGCGAGCTGGTCCACCGCGAGGTGGATCGCTGCCTTGGACCTTCCTGTGGCGGCTACAGCGGTCGGCGCGGTGAGGACGGGGTGGGCTGGCAGCACTTCGATCACTGCCCAGGCCGCGGCATCGGATCGTGGCGCTGGTCCTTGTGAAAGACGGCGACGCCACTCCGTCATCAGACGCGACACGGCGTCTAGGTAACTGGCCGCGAGTTCGGCGGCGTAACCGGTGGCATGGGCGAAGCGTTCGATCCACTCGTCGAGTCGACCCGAGCGAAACTCGGTGAGTCCCCCAATATGAGCCCTCCTGTTCGTCGCGAGACGGACACTGATGGGCGGGACATAGGCTGCCGCGATGCCTCGGCGCCTAAGGATAACGTGAATCAGGGCGCGACCCGTGCGTCCATTCCCATCCGCAAACGGATGGATGGTCTCGAACTGAGCGTGGACCAGCGCCGCCTGAACGAGGGGTGGCAACGACTGGTCTGCGACGGCAACACAGAGATCCTCGAGAAGATCCGCGACGAACTCCGGAGGCGGCGGTACGAAGTCCGCACCACACGGGTTGTAATCATTGCCGCCAATCCAGTTCTGGTCGGTTCGGATGACCCCCGCTATGTGCGCATTCGGGGCGCTGGCCATCAGCGTCCGATGGATCTCGACGATGTGACCCACTTGGATCTCTTGGGTCGAAACGGCCTGTTCGATCGCAAGTTGCATCGCGTCGATGTTACCGAGTACTTCGAGCGCAGTGCGTGAGGCTCGACGCCCGGTGTCGGTCCCAACCTCAGCGCGCGCCAGTTGCCGCACACCGACCTGTAGACCCTCGATCTTCGACGAAGCGATGGACTCCGTCCGTAGGAGGAGTCTTGCGAGGGGGGCGAGCGCAGGCTTCGCCCGCGCGTTGAGAGCCAAAACGGCCTGCTCAGCTTCCGACACGGTCCCTGCAACCGAACCGTCCAAGCTGAGGGAAAGACCTCGCAGCGGGTCGGGCACGAAAGCCTGGTACCTGCAGGCACGCCGGAACCGTTTGGGCGCATGGAGGTGTGGTTGCCACTCCCATGTGCGTTCCAACAACTGTCCACGCATCCTGAACCCGCCTGACTCGTTAGTCTCGGATATCACATAACCTGGACTAACATCGCGAAAGCGTTCAGAATAACGCAACCTGTCATGATGGTCCCCACGGGTTGTCCAGCAGGTGTCGCTCTTCAGGAGGGGCCCCGAACGTCAGCCTACGAGCATCCAGCGCACCCCGTAACGATCCTCCAGCATGCCGAACTCACCCTCTGCCGGGAACAAGGTCTTGCCACCATCGACCAGCGCCTCAAACGCACGGTCCCGCGCGTCGCGTGTGGCGAACGTGAGGAACAGGGAGATGTTGGTTCCTGCAGTCACGGGATGCGACGGTAGGTCGTCGGACGCCTTCAGCACCACATCTCCCGCCCGCAGTTCGGCGTTGTAGATCCGCTCGTTGAAGTCAGGGGGCACGTCGATCGCCGAGTCGCCGAAGGTCGTCATGCTTGTAATCTCTCCCCCAAGCGAGCGTTGGTAAAAGGTGAGCGCCTCTTTGCAGGTGCCAGGAAACACCACGTACGGAACCAGAGACTTCATGAGGATCCTCGGTCTTGGGACATGGAAGAGGAAGCCGGGCGTGGCGGCCTATCGCGACGTCGTACTGTAGTCGCGTCAGGGTCCCGACGCTTGGCGAATCTTGCGGTCTTCGCGGAAAGGCCCTTCTAGGACAACGCTGGGCGCAGCGCAATCGAACAGTCGAGGTCCCACGATGCCCAGTCCAGCTCGTCGGGACGGCGCCGGAAGCGCTTCATGGCGGGCAGGTCGCCGGGCTCCCACCGCGACGTGGGGAACCACTCCTCGTACAAGTAATCCCACGCCCGTGCGACGGTTGCCAGGTCACCGCCGCAGTGAACCTCCACCGCTCGGAATGAGGGCAACTCGTAGGTACCCACACTTCCTGAGCCCGAGACCCCCTGCGGCACGGCGAACGCCAGGTCGTAGTGCAGTCGATCTAGAGGCGTGGTCTCGTAGTGATCCCAACTCATCCCGACGAGCTCGAGTCCTCTCCAGTCCAAGCCCTGTTGGTCGAACCACGCGGTGAGCTCGGTCAGCCCTTCCCGGAGGTCGGGCACCTGAAACCAGGTCCGCATGCGCACGTAGGCCAACCGGCACGCGTGCCGATGGACGACGCGGGCCACGGGTTGAGTCAGCGGCTCGTCGTTCGGAAAGCCCCCGTCCTCGGTCGCCCCACCCTGAGCCTCCAATCGAGACACCCGGTCCCAGTGGCTAGGTGCAACCCCGTACTGCCGTGCGAACGCACGGGTGAACTCGCTATGGGACGGGAACCCGGTTCCAAGGGCAATGGAACTGAGCGTGCGTTCGGGGCGCGCCTTCATGAGGTAGGCGGCGCGCTCCAACCGGGATCGACGGCAGAAGTCGGCTAGGGTCTCGCCGGCAACGAGCCTGAACATCCGATGGAAGTGAAACGGCGACGCGTGCGCGAGGCGCGCCAACGTCTCGAGCCGGTGGTCTCCCGAGGGATTGCCGCGCACGTGGTCCATCACGCGATGCACCCGTCGCTCCCAGCTGGGGCGTCGCGGTGGCGGTCCGTTCTTGGCGCGTGCGTCTGCCATTTGGGAAGCTACCCCTGGTACGTCCGAGCGATCGCGACTCCCGTATGAGGCCGCGCCGATGGAAGCACCGCAACATTCGGTGGCGGCGGTGGCCTCAAAGGAGGGCGAGGGGTAGCTGGAGGCCTGGCTAGCCAGTGATCCGCACGCAGGCAGAGAACTCGGAGGTATCACCACCGGGGCCTGAGGCCAGGGCAGTGATGAACTCGAGCTGTCCCCCGCGGAGATCAGTCCTGCGTCCGCTTCGCACGAGGAGGGCGGAGACTCCTTGGCGATGGTGGGTCGGGGGGTGGCGGGCAACTGGTGGACGGCTAGGTCCCTGGCCTCCTCAATAGATCGCGGTCGCTCATGACCCGCCCTCCCTTGATCACGGTGCGCACCGTCCGCGTGTTCCGAATGTCGTCCAGCGCGTTTCCGTCGAGCACGATCAAGTCCCCGATGGCTCCCGGAGCGACGACTCCGAGCGTACCCTCGTAGCCCAGCGCGCGACCCGACTCGTAGGTCGCCGACCGCAGGACCTGGGCAGGCGTCATCTCCCCGTAGCGTACCAGCGCCTCCATCTCGGCGTGGAGGCTGAGCCCCTGCGGAATGATGGGGGAGTCCGTTCCCATGATGACCGTGCCCCCGGCCTCTACGACTCGCCGGGCAAGGGACGACATGTTCCTCGCCAGCCGGCGGGCAAGGTCCCGATCCTGCGGTGGCCGTACCGCTTGAGGCGCCCACGGGAAGAACGTGCGCACCCGTTCGTCATCGAACGCAGAGGGGTCCTCCGCCATGAGCAGGGCGTACCCGCCGTAGATCCCGACGGTCGGCGTGATCGTCATCCCCGAGGCGGCGAGGAGGTCGATGACGTCACCGTAGCTCAGATACGTTTCGGAGACCTTGGTCGAGTAACCTCGCCGGCTCGTACCCCGGACGTGCTCGACCCCGTCCGCCCCAACCGCAACCGCCGGATAGAGCTCATGGGAGGTGACAGGCAAGCCCATCGCGTGCGCGTCTTCGATGACCCGGCGCTGCACGGGGTCGGACAATCGCACGTACGTCTTGATCAGGTCGTAGCTGAGCGCCTCGGCGCGTTCGAACTCGAGGTCGACCTGCGCGGTGGCCGAGAGCGCCGGAGCGCCGGGATAGTAGATGCGGCTGCCGTCGATCGTGCCGCCGGTGCCGAACCACCGGGGTCCGGACCGCCGACCCGCCGCAGTGGCCTCTTTCGCCTCGGTCAACTCGTAGGGGTCACACGCAGGACAACGGATTGAGGTGACGCCATAAGACAGCCAGATGCGACCGTGCTGTTCGCCCGCCGAGATGCCGCCGTGCATGTGCGCGTCGATCAGGCCGGGCATGACGAACTGACCCGATGCGTCGACAACCGTAGGTGCGGTGCGGTTTGGGTCACGAGGCGCGACCTCGACGATGCGTCCGTTCTCGATGACGATGTCCACATCGCGCTGCAGCTCGTCACTGCGCCCATCGAACATCGTCCCGGCCCGCACGAGTACGCGCTCGGGCGCGGGCATCGCGCTCCACGGCACGTCGATTTCGATGTCTTGGGTCCGGCCGTCGCTCAGCGAGATGCGGCGGAGCCGGTCCGTGGTCAGGTAGACGATATGCTGGCTGTCACCAGTCCAAGTGGGGTCGTCCGCGGCTTCGTTGGTGAGTCGGCGGGGGGGTCCCGCCGGGTTGCCGGCCTGGTCCATGGGCGTGGCCCACAGGACCCCGGACGACACGAAGGCCATCCACCGACCGTCGGGCGACCAGGCAGGGCCGTCCGTACCCCGCGAGCCGACCGAGCCGTGGGGAACGAGGTCCAGGAAGCGCTCTGCCTCCTGCAGCACCGGCGTTTCACCTGCAGCGACATCGCCGGAGAAAGCGTGAACGTGTCCGTGGTGCTGAGCGGCGAAGAACCTCGGTGGCGCCTCGACTTCGCCGGCCGCGGCCTGCACCGGGCGGGCTGGCATCAACAGCACCTTGTTGATCCCTTCTCGGAAGCGTCCGGAATACGGCCAATGCGCCGAGATCCCGATCTGCTCACCATCCGGGGACCACGTCGGTCGGCCCGCTCCGTTCAGTCCCGAGCGTGCGGTTCGAACCGATCCACTTTCCAGATCGAGCACCTGCACGCCGACCTGGTACCCGGACCCGACGAACGCGATGCTGCTTCCGTCCGGGGACCAGCTCGCCAGCGTTGCACCCGCCCCTTCTGTAACGGCCTTCGCCTCGCCCGTTGCGAAGTCATGAATCCAGAGATCGACCGCGCCCCCACGATCCGTTGAGAAGGCGAGCCCGGACCCGTCAGGTGACCACGCGGGATCGGTCTCGATCCAGGGGTCGTCCGTAAGCCGCCGGGTACTCCCGCCGATCCTGTGGACCCACAAGTCACCCACGGCCGAAAACGCGATCCGCTGGCCATCGGGGGACACGGCGGGGGAGACGATACCGAGCGCTTGGCCCGACCGTCCGGACTCGAGCGGCCGAACCCGACGCTCGTACGTCGGGCGGTCAAGGGTCACCCTGGCCGTGAAGGGGATGGTCTCCAGGGTCGAGCCGACTCTTCGCCGGATGACTCCGTCGCTGGTATACAGGATGGATCCGTCGGGCGACCAGGAGGCTCGGAAAGGGAAGACGTCTTCATCGTCTTCCGACACGACGCGGTGTCCAGTGGCTTCGGAAGACACGACGTGCAGGCGGGAGCGCCCGTCCGCAATGCTGTTGTACGCCAGGGCCAGCCCGTCATGGCTCCATGAGGGCGCGTTGGTCTGGCCGGCCTCCGTGGCAGCGATCTGCGTGTGCGTGCCCGCTGGTGTGTTCGCCCAAATCCCCGAGGCCTCCCCGTCGCGTGCGTAGGCAATCCGGCCATTGGGCGAAAAGGCAGGAGCGTATTCCGAGCCGGGCTCGCTCGTGACTCGGGTGAGGGCTCTGGAGTCCGTCGCCAACTCCCAGATGTCGTAGCTGCCGGCCCGGTCGGAACTGAAGGCCAGGCTCTCTCCGTTCGGTGCCCAAGCGGGCTCCCGGTGGTCGTAGGGCCCACGGGTGATCTGCCGCAGGTCGGACCCGTCGATCCGCACAGTCCAGATGTGGTAGTTGCCGTCCCAGTAGGCCTGGAATGCGATGCGCTCGCCGTCGGGAGACCACGCGGGCTGTCGCGCGTCACCGAACGGGTCGGTAAGGGGGGTCGCCTCGCCCCCGCTGGCCGGCAGCACCCATATCCGCCCCAAGGCATCGATGGCGATGTGTTCGCCGTCGGGCGACAGCGCCGCCGCCATGTTCGTCCCTTCGGTGATCGCGACTTCGGTCGTTTGGGCGGTCGAAGCGGCAGGGGCGACGGCTGCCATGGCCGCCGCGAGCGGGAAGACCAAGGTCGGGCGGAGGCTACGGCAGAACAGGCGTCGATATGTCACGGCGGGTCACCCGGTGCTGGCGTGGAGTGGGGCAGAACCCGGTGGGCCAGGTGAAGGCGGCCCCCGCGGCTCTTCAGGTGGAGCTTGCGACCTAGGGTTGGGCACGGGGTGGGGAGAGGCAAGAAGTTGAGGCGAATCGTCTATCTCACCCCACGCGACGCCTGACCGAGATCCCTGGCGAGATCGAGCCCCGTCGTCGCCGGTGACCGATGAGGGCCAGCTTCGAACATCGGTGTTGTCACTTCAAATATTCATGATAAATTGAAATGCATGTTCAATCGTGCATTGGCGCTGCCTCCGGCTGGGCAAGAGAGCTTTTTCCTGTGGGGTCCCCGGCAGACAGGAAAGACCACGCTTCTGCGTCAAACCTACACGGAAGGCCTGTGGGTCGATCTGCTCCGGTCGGAGGAGTTCCGGCGCTACTCGGCGCGTCCAGAAACACTCAGGGAGCGGCTAGAATCGGCCCACGCCCGTGGGTCCGGACCCCGGGCGAAACGGCAGGTCGTGATCGACGAAGTGCAGCGCGTCCCCGAACTCCTCAATGAGGTGCATTGGCTCATTGAGAACCGCGGGGTGTGTTTCGCGCTCTGCGGCTCCAGCGCACGCAAGGTCCGGCGTGGATCTGCCAACCTCCTCGGTGGACGTGCTTTCCGGTTCGAGCTCTTTGGGTTGACCGCGAAGGAACTCGGATCCGAGTTCAACCTGGGTCGGGTCCTCAACCATGGGTACCTCCCCAGAATCTACCAAGCCGCCGACCCGGACCGTATGCTCGACGCGTACGTGGGTGACTACCTGAAGGAGGAGGTCGCTGCCGAAGGACTCGTCCGGAGTCTCCCCACCTTCTCCCACTTCATGGACGTGGCAGCACTCAGCGACGGACAAACGGTCAACTTTTCCAACGTCGCCAGAGAATGCGGAGTCTCGAGTCACACGGCAAAGAACTACTTCCAGATCTTGGACGATACTCTGCTAGGCCGGTGGATACCCGCATTCCGCAAGCGGCCCAAGCGACGCACTGTGCACGCGCCCAGATTCTATTTCGCTGATGTGGGGGTTGTGAATCGGCTCAGCAGTCGCGGACAGCTCCTGCCCGGGTCGGAGGCCTGGGGCCGGGGGTTCGAGAACTGGGTGTGCCATGAGCTGTCTGCGTACTTGAGCTACTCGGGCTCGCGCGAGCGGTTGAGCTACTGGCGCCTTACCACCGGAGCTGAAGTGGACTTCATCGTCGGCGACATGACACTGGCCGTCGAGGTGAAATCCGCAGAACACGTCGTCTCACACCACCTCAAGGGGCTCCGCGTGCTCAAGGAGGAACACCCCGACCTGGGCCGGCGGGTGGTTGTTTCGGGCGAGCTCCGTTCTCGAACGTTGAACGACGGAATCGAAGTCCTCTCCGTGCGCGACTTCGTCGGCAGGCTCTGGAAAGGCGACCTCATCGAATAGTCCTGGGATTCGGCCCGCGCTCCGCGGGGCCGATGCTCGCAGAAGCCTTGGCTTGTGCCTCCCATGTCCACTTCCAACGCCCCCCGTCGCCGTGTGGGTAGAGTCGAACCCCGACTCGCTCAAACCCGCATCGCGACTTGCACGGAGGGGTCATGGCAAAGCAGACCTGGACACTGAAGGGGCGCATTATGTTCGAGCCCCAATTCCCGGAAACCCGGGAGGAATACGGAGAGGTCGTGCCTCTCCCCAACGTGCGGGTCAAGATCTCCGCCAAGGAGTCCAAGCTCGATCCTACCTGGAACGAGTGGGACACCGTACGCGTCGGCAAGGAGGGTCGTTTCTCGTTCACCAAGAAGAAGGACAAGACGCCCCGCTATTTCCGCGTCCGCGTCATGTTCAAGGACGCCGACCTCAAGCTCTACGCTCCTAACGATGGCCTTCTCGCCCAGTTATCCGAAAAGGCCACGGGCCTCAGCGTCGTCTCGGATTTGGTCGAGGATGCACTGGAGGCCGCGCTTTCGCACACGTCCCGCCTCACGTTCGACGTCGACTGGTTCACGGTGTACCAGACCCAGGAGAAGTCGAAGCGCAAGGGACCGGGCGTCGTCGATTTCGGCAACCTGGTGTTCAAGAAGCACGGTGCCCATGAGCGCAGCTCCCGCATCGCGCGGCGTCACGCCGATATCTGGTGGTTGGCGAAAAGGATAACCGCCCTCTTGGATGAGATGGGATGCGGCTTCACCGAGAAACGCCCTCCCGCCATCATCCATCCGTTCCAGAACAAGCTGATCAGCGACAAGATCGAGGCTTCGTTTGCGAATCCGAAGACCGATGTGATTCACCTGATCGAAAACAGCCGGACCGATGACTTCGATGCAGGAACGGTAGCCCACGAGTTCATGCACCTCTGGGCGTATCAGCACTCCAAGGGTGAGCTGGGGCTTGCTTGGCAGTTGCTGCTTCACGGCTCCACACACGACGGGTACCAGAAGAAGCCCTGGGTGGCCTACCACGAGGCGTTGGCAGAGTTCGCCAGCAACCTGATGTATAGCCACATCTACAATCGCCCGGCCCAAATCTACAACCATGTCGACGAGGACACGGACACAGAGCTGGACAACCGAGCTCGCCCGTTCTCGCACGCCTTCCTGAAGAAGACCGGTATCCGGTCGCTACGAGAGCTCGACCACTACGAGTACGGGTGGATCACACTCCTTACGGCCTTGGTGTCCAACAAGCTCGAGCGTCTCGATCCCAAGGTGGGTGAGGTCTGGATGGACTCCAGGGGCAGCGGAACGTGGACTGCGGGCCAGCTCATTTCGCGTAACGACGTTCCCGGGTTGGCGGACATCCTCTCGGCAATGAAAGCGCACCCGAAGAAGGGGTACCCAGACGTCCTCTCGAAAGACGAGATGGAGCGGGTGGCTTTCCTGAAGCGGCTCAAGGCGATCTCCGACAGGGTGAGCGACGAGCGTGTGACGCTTATCAACGAGCTCCTGGACACCGGCCCGAAGCGCGGGGGCGAGCTTCCGAACAAGCCTCCACGAGGACCGAAGCTCCGGAAGCAGAAGAGGAAAAAGGCGCCGAAGAGAAGGTCCAAGCGACCCCGGCAGAAGTCGACCGCGAGGAAATGGCCATGACCTGCGCTCGCGCTGTCTTCCTCGCCGCGCTCGCCGCCGCGGCCTGTGCGGAAACACCCGCTGCCCCCGTTGAGGTGACAGCCGCTGATCACGTCCGGGCTGCACAGGCCAAGGCAGGCCCAAAGCGGCTCCTTCCGCCCACTACGTGCACGCACCATTGGATTGCCAGCACGGGAGGAGACTTCGGCGACGCGGCGAACTGGGATCCGGCGGTGGTACCCAACGATACGACCCACCACGCGTGTATCGACGCCCCCGGGAACTACGTCGTGACCAACCCGTTCACGTTCTATTGGCTGGACCGCCTCACGGTGGGCGGACCGGGCGTTGCCGCCCGGATGGAGCTGATCGACGCTTCGCTCGCGACGGATGAGGGTGTCACGATCGAGGCGGGGAGTACCCTGGCCATGAGTGTGTCGACTTCGAGCACCACGATCCATGGACAGGGCAACATCGAGAACCGAGGCACACTCGAAGTGGGCGGCACCAGTCCGTCCATCTATGCGGTCACATTCATCGCGGACGTAACGAACGAAGCGACGCTGGCTCTCCAACAAGGAGCCTACTTCCATGGCGACTTGCTCAACCGCGGCGACATCCTCGTGGAGAGTCCCTACTGGAGCGGCCTCGACGGGTACAGTCACTTCACACACGCGGGAGGTGCCATTCGCGGAGGTAGCCACCTGTTCGCGCCGGGCGGATTCGACTGGCAGGGCGGGACGATTGACACCACCTCTTCGGGCGCAGCGGTGCTGAGGATTTCCAGGGAGCATTACGGCTCGGTACCGAGCTTCCCCACGACCGTTTCGTTGGGAAGCACGTCGTTGGCTGGCTACCTCGATATGCACGGTCGTAGTGATGCGGTTACCACGTTCACAGGGTCCATCGGGCCCGGCGTGGAACTGCGTCTGGAGGCCGAGGACCGGCACGAGTTTCGGTTCGAGAACTCATATGGCAGCTTCAGCAACTACGGCGCTGTACGGGTCCTGAAGAGTGGCCCGACGCAATCTAAGAACGCGGACGAGATCGCGTTCGATCGCTTCTTCAACCGGGGATCTTTCGACCTCGAGGGTGGTGGCCGGGTCGACCTGGTTGGGGACCGGTTCGACAACCGGGGTTCCGTCGCCGTCGATGGCGCCTTCGTTCTCGAGCGGGGGGCAGTATGGGAGAACCGCGGTCCGGTCTCGGTTAGCGTAGGGAGCGCTCTCCAGCTCGCCGGGAGCGAGTTCTTGAATCGCCCTGCCGGTGAGTTGACCGGCCTGTTGTGGTTGGAGGGGGGCACGTTGACCGGACGTGGATCCGTGGGTGATGTGCTCGCGGTCGATGGCAATGTGAAACCGGGATCGCCCATCGGTACCCTTCGAGTCGAGTCGCTGCTCATGGATGGCCAAAGTGCCCTCTTCATCGATGTGGCCGACACCGCACTCGGTCTGCACGATCGCCTCGTGGTGACCGACGACCTGTCCTACGCGGGGACGATCAACGTCGCCACCGACGCGCTATTCCAGGGCGCGCGCTGCGGGGAGGTAGTGACCATCGTCGAGGCCGGATCGATGCGTCGCGGAGGCAGTTTCGGCAAGCAGACGGGCCTAGGCTTCCTGGGACCCAACCGCGGCTGGCGACTGGCTGAAGTGGGCCCTTCGCTACAGTTGGTCGGACATGCGCCTCGGACCGGTGTCGTGGTCGATCCGGTGAGGCTCTCGGTGGACGAGGGCGGCCCGGGCTCCGCGTACAACGTGTGTCTCGGCGTCGATGAGCCCACGGCTGACGTCACGGTCACGCCGAGCCCAGCCCGCGGGGAGATCGTTGGCCCTGCCCCCATGGAGTTCACGGCGTCCGATTGGATGCTACCCCGCCGGATACCCGTTCAGGCAGTCGACGACGCGAACGTTGAGGGCCCCCACGCGGACACGCTCACCCACGTCGTTGCAAGCGCCGATCCCGTCTACCAAGGCGCCTCGATCTACCCGCTGCCCGTTAGCATCGCGGACAACGACGTCCTTTCTGACCTTTCGATCGAGAAGATCCTTCAGGAGGACGGCCGGGTCGTCGGCGATTCACTGGACACGACGTTTCGTATCACGAACCACGGACCCTCCGACGCTACGCTCCTTGCAGTCACGAGCACAGTGCTCAACGGACTGGGCTACGTGGCAGCATCGGGCGCCACCTGCGCGGTCGACGGCTCGAACGCCTTGACGTGCACGTTGTCAGACTTGGCGGCGGGAGAATCAGCCGAGTTCACGCTCACCTTCGTGGGGCTTAGCGTGGGGGTCCACCTCCACACGCTCACCGTGTCTGGCACCCCGACCGACTCGAACCTCGCCAACAACAGTGTCTTGTACAGCCAACGCATCAACTGAACGATGTCAGCTCATGGCTCCACTGCAGAGCTAGCCCGCATCTCCTCCCAGAGGGCGTCGAACTCCGAGGCCAGGCTGGACCGCCATTCGGCCAGGATCCTTCGGCGCCCTCTGCGGCGGATGGCTCGCCGGAAGAGGCGAAGGTCTTCCCTGATCCTGTGCCAACGGTCCTTCCACGCCACCGCGATTAGGCCGAGTAGGGGCAGGGCTACCGCCGCTGCGATCAGCCAGGTCATCCCTCGGGTGCTCCAGAAGAACAGCAACCAACCTGCGTAGACGAGCGGGGCCAGTATGAAGCTCACTGAGAGCTTGTAGGTCGACAGCGCCTCGAAGTGCGGCTTAGCCGCTTTCGCGATCCAGCCCGGGATGTAGTAGAGCGGCAACCAGACGAATCGTCCCAGAATGGCGAGCGGCAGCCCCAAAGCGAAGGGCACGCCATCGACTAGGAGATACCTACCGACAGCGCGAGCTCGGTAGCCCCGGGGGACGTCCCCCTCCTCTGCGCCGAGTGCCCGAACCCGGCGACGGTAGCGCGCGACTCGGTACGCCACGTCACGGTGCCGCTCGGGATCGTGGGCACGGAGCCAGGCCAACCCCTTCGCAAACTCGCGGAGTCGGGGAAACCGGGCCGCCAGGTCCTCCCGCTCGCGAGCTTTGGCCCACCCTTTCTCCCGGGCGTAGAGCCGCTCGGCGGTCTCGACCAGGCCCAAGTCCTCAGACTCAGCGAAGTTGAGCGTGAGCGCTTCGAGGGCCGTGGTGATTCGATCCGTGAGCGCCCGGACCGCCCCCTTCTCATCCCGCTCGTAGGCCGCGCGTGATTCGGCGATGGTGAAGGGTTCGCCGTACACAGCTAACGCGCGCCCTCGGAAGAGATGCTTGCTTTGGTATGTCAGCCCGACCGGTACGATCCGAAGTCCAAGCGCCCAATCCCGACGGCTCTCGGCCAGATACGCAATCCGCGCTGCTCCCGTCCGTAGGGGCGCGAGGGACGGGTCGGAGTGCGTCGTGCCTTCCGGATAGATTTGGACCGCATCTCCGTCGTGCAAGGCGGCGATGGCGGCATCGAACGTTCGGTCGTTGAGGTGCATGAGGTCGGGATGGTCCTGCCGGCGGTAGACGGGCAGTCCCCCCAACGCTTTCAAGAACATCCCTGTAAACGCCTGCTCGAATAGGGGAGCCTTCGCCAGCGGACGGGCGGGTCGCCCTCCCGTCCGGAAGATGACCAGGGGATCCAGCAGGCTGTTCGGGTGGTTGGCAACCACGAGCACGGGCCCCGGTGGGAGCTCCGGACCTGTACGCTCGATGCGCAGGAAGATGCTCGCCGCCCCGCCAACCACGCGGGCGACGAACCGAGAAAGCATGCCGTCCCTTCCTACTCGTAGCGCAGCGACTCGATCGGATCCAGCTTGGCGGCCCGCTGGGCAGGCCAGATCCCGAAGAAGAGCCCGATTCCGGCTGAGAATGCGAGTGCGATCAGAATCGCGTCCATGCGCACGGCCGTATCCCACCCCATGGTTTCCGTCAGGGCCTGCGCCCCTCCGACGCCTACCACCACACCGAGGATGCCCCCCAACGTACACAACACCAGCGCCTCGATCAGGAACTGCAACATCACCGTGCGGCTGGTCGCACCGAGAGCCTTACGCACACCGATCTCGCGTGTACGCTCGGTCACACTGACCAACATGATGTTCATGATCCCGATTCCGCCCACGAGCAGGCTGATCGCCGCGATGCCCGCCAACAGGTAGCCAAACACTTCGTTGGATTCGTTGAACGTTTCCAGGATGTCGGTCTGGTTCGAGATGTTGAAGTCCGCATCGGCGCCTGGCTGCAGCCGGTGCTCCCTGCGGATCACCCTGTCGATCGTAGCGAAGGCTTCGTCCATGGTGGTGCCCGGCTCGACCTGCGCGTAAATCGCGCTCAGGCGATCACGTCCTCCCATGACACGGTACTGGGCCGTGGACAGCGGAATGAAGACATCGTCGTCGGGTCGCGAGAAGCCCATGGAGCCCTTTTCGGCAAAGACCCCGATGACCTCGAACGGAATCCCCCGGATCTGGATGGTACGACCCACGAGCAACGATGGTGGCGTATCGCCCATCTGCGCCGGGACCTCGGAGCCCACCACTGCAACGCGTCTGCGACCCTGCACCTCTCCCGCATCGAACAGCCGTCCGTGGGTCAAATCGAAGTTGTTGATCTCGAAGTACTCGGGCCACACCCCCTGCACGTCGTTCGACGCGTTCCAACGCTGGTAGGAGACCTGTTGACGCCCCCTCAACTCGGGAGAAACCCTGAGCGAACCGCCGGACCCATCCCGCAGGGCCTCGGCATCCTCAACGAACAGGCGCGCGTCTCCGGACGAAACGCCACGAAACATGTTCTGACCCGGTCGGATGGTGAGCACGTTGGTGCCCATAGCCGCGATCTGGGACTCCAAGCGCTGCTGTCCCCCTTCACCCAGGGCCACCATGGCAATCACGGCAGCCACGCCGATCACGATGCCCAACGTGGTGAGCGCAGAACGCATCGCATTCTCGCGGATCGCGCGCAACGCGATGCCGATGGTCTCTCCGATCATCATGGTTAGCGGCGCCCCGGACGCCCACCGCCGCCGAAGGGGCTGGACGACGAGCGCGAGCGAATCCGGTCAATGAATGCTTGCTGCTGGGCCTGCAGTTGTGCCGCCCCGATGATGGCGACGACCTCACCGCCTTCGAGGCCGCTGATGACTTCGGTCTGATCCCAATCGGAGAGCCCGAGCATCACACCTTGGGGCTGGATGGTTCCATCCTGGCTCACGACAAAGACCACACCTGGTTGTCCGTCCCGCCGGCCCATTCCGGGCTGCTCGGCCCCGTCGGCCGCAGTCAAAGCGCCGCCGCCGGCCGCGCGGGCGCCGCCGCCCCGGCGCCCTCCCATCGCTTGGAAGAGCGCGCGGGCGGAGTCCTGCGTGATCTCCCCGTCCTCGATCTGCTTGCGGATCTCGGCGAAACGCGTTTGCTGCTCTTCGCTCAAGCCCGCACCCGGTCCCCCTCGTTGAACCCGACCCTCGGAGCCGGCGGCCGAACCCTCTCTTTCCCCGCGGTCAGCACCCCCCCTTCGTCCGGAAAAGGCGCTCCGTGTGTCGAATTCCATCGCGTCGGGATCCAACCCCAGCGCCATCGCAGCGGGAGCAAACTGCCGCGGTTCAACCACTCCGTTGTTGGGTACCGTGAGAACGCCCCGGCGCTCGTCCACCAACACCTCAACCTCCGCGTTCATTCCAGGCTTCAACAGACCGGCGCGGTTGTCGAGGTAGACGATGACCGGAAACATGGTGACGTTCTGCACCACCTCGGCTTGGGGCTCGATCTTCGCGACGTCTCCACTGAAGGAGCGGTCGGGGAAAGCCTCCACGCGCACCGTTGCCTCGAGTCCCGCCGCGAGCTGTCCCACGTCGGTCTCGTCGACCAAAGTCCGTACCTGCACGTCATCGAGGTTGGCCATCTGAAACAGCGTGGTCCCACCCGAGACATTCCCTGACGCCGACTGGATGACCTGTCCCACCTCGGCGCTGCGCAGGATGATGGTGCCGTCCATGGGCGCCCGAATCGTGACGTCGCTCAACCTCAGGTCGGCCAGTTCGAGGTTGGTCTCGGCCTTCACCAACTGCGCCCGTGCGTTCGCCAACTCGAGGTTGGCGCTCTCGAGCTCTTGCTGCGTGATGACACCTGCTGTCTTCAGTTCCTCAGAGCGCTCGAACTGCGCCGTGCTGATCTCCAACCGGGCCCGGGCCACCTCGAGATCAGCCTGCGCTTGCTCGAAGCCGTTGCGCACGTCGCGGGGATCCACCTCGGCGAGCAACTGCCCCTGCTCGACCCGGTCCCCGGTGTCCACGTGAAGTCTGAGAATCTCCCCAGAAGCCTTCGACTTCACTTCCACGGTGCGAATCGGCTCCACCAGCCCGGTCGCCTCCGCGGAGATGCGCATATCGGTGCGGCTTACCTCGGCCGTGGCCGTCGTGGGCACTTCGGTCGCCTCGGTTTCGGCACCGCATCCCACGGTGATCAATCCCAATGTCCAGGCCAGTCCGACGGAGTTTCGGCGGGTGTGATGCATCTTCATTCGTCAATCGCTCTGGGTTTAGCGGGTCGCCTGAGCCGGTTGGTTCAGGAAGTCCTTCTCAATGAGGCCGTCCCTCAAGTGCACCTGTCGTCGGGCGTACTCGGCAATGTCGTTCTCGTGAGTCACAAGAATGATCGTCTGACCCTCTGAGTGCAGCTTGACCATGACGTCCATGATCTCGTTGCTGGTCTTGGAGTCGAGGTTCCCGGTCGGCTCGTCGGCCAGGAGGATGGCGGGTTCGTTTACGAGCGCGCGCGCGATGGCAACCCGCTGGCGCTGCCCGCCCGACAGCTCGGGCGGCTTGTGATCCATGCGATCCCCGAGACCCACCAACTCGAGCTTCGCTCTCGCGCGCTCTCGGCGCTCCTTGGTCGAGATCCCCGCGTAGATCAGAGGCAGCTCGACGTTGCTCAGGGATGTGGAACGCGGAAGGAGGTTGAACGTCTGGAACACGAAACCGATGTCCCGGTTGCGAACCCGGGCCAACTCGTCGTCGGTCAGCTCGCTGACCTTCTGTCCGTTCAGCCAGTAGTCGCCCGCGGTCGGAGTATCGAGGCAGCCGATCATGTTCATGAACGTCGACTTCCCGCTACCCGACGGACCCATGATCGCAACGAAGTCCCCGCGGTCGACCTGCAGATCCACCCCGGCCAGCGCATGCACCGTCTCGGCGCCCAACACGTACGTCTTCCGGAGTCCGGTGGTCTCGATTATGACTTCGTTCAAAGCTCTCTCCCTAGGATCGATTCCAATTCCGCCCGCGCCAACAGGTAATCGTAACGCGCGAACACGAGGTCGGCTTCCGCCTCCTCTACCGCGATCTGGCTCGTGATCAGGTCCAGGATGGTGGCGACTCCCACCCGGTAGCGCTCCTGGATGACGCGGAGGTCCTCGCCTGCCACCTCCACCGCTTCCTGGGCGATCTCGATGCCGAGCTCTGCGGTCCGAAGACCCTGGAGTGCGCCATCGGCCAACTCACGCGCGCGGAGTTCGGCATCCTGACGTACCAGGGTGGACACTCGGACCTGCGCCTGGGCCCGGTCCGCCTGCGACTCGCGTGCAAAGCCATTGAACAGGGGATAACTAGCCGAGAAACGCAGGTTCCAGCTCTTGTTACCGCCCGAGAACGCGGCCTCCTGGTTCGCCCAGGTATACCCAGAGGACACGCTCAGGCTGGGAAAGTACGACGCTCGCGCCACACTCACCCCGGCGCGCGCCGAACTCTCGTCGGCCGCGGCGGCGATCACATCCGGAGAGCTCTCGGCCGCGACGCGGTAGATCTCTTCATCCGTGAGCGCCAGGGGAGTCGGATCGAGCGAGCCAGGGGACGCCGGCGAGACCGGACCCTCGGACCCGATGAGCCGTCCCAGTCCGAACTCGGCCGCCCGCAGTGCCACGGACGCTTGCAGCTCCGCCTGCCGGGCGTTGGCGGATTCGAGCCGGGCCCGCAGCGAATCCGACCGGGTCGCCGTACCTAACTGGACGCGCCGCCGGGTGTTGGCCAGGCTCTCCTCGGCCCTCGCGACCCTGGACTGCTGAACCACCAGCAACTCCGCTTGGCGCAACGCCAGGAAGAACTGGGTCTTGGTCTGTAGGACCACGTCGAACCGCGACCCCTCGCTGCGGGCCTCAGCTGCCTCGATCTCCAGGTTGGCCTGATCCAGCTCCCTGAAGTTCCTCAATCCGTCGAAAAGACTGTAGCTCGCCGACAGGCCCGCCGAGTAGGAGGTCGAACTCCCCTCCACCACCCGCTGGGTGGTTTGGTCGAAGCGTTGAGAGCTGCTGAGTGAGGCACTGCTGGACGAGGACAGGTTGGGAAGGAACGAACCCAGGGCCGTCAAGCGACCGCTGGCAGCGTTCTCCACGCTGGCCCGGCTCTGCGCGAACTGGGGATTCAAGGCTACGGCCCGTTCGATCGCCTCATCGAGGGTGACCGTCTCCTGGGCGCTGAGTGCCTGGCCGCTCGAGAGTGTGGCTCCCCACGCCAGAGCCGTCAGGATGTACCGAACCTTCATCTTCTCTCCTGGCCTGTCACTGGACCTCACGCTGACTGTACGTACCGGACACCGGGTGTGTTCTGGAACGCCGCCCACCCTCACACGTCCCCTGGGGAGCGCAACGTACTCAGTCAGGATGTCCGTTCTATGACAGGGACATCCAGCGTCATGGGTCCGTTAGCGGCATTCGAGACCTGAAGGCCTAGAGGCGCTTCCAGCGGCCGAACGGAAGCGTGGGGCGGGGCCGCACCTTCCCTCCCCAGATGAAAGCCGCGATGGCTGGAGGGGTCCCCTCCGTCGACCGGCCCGGTCCGGAAATCACGATCCCCGGTGCATCCGCCCGGGAGGGGGCGCCCGACGCCGACTGCCGTCGTTGCGAAGCCTTGAAACCGTCCGCCAACCTCATCGTCCCCTCCCCGTCTTCCCTGGATTCGAGCACCGAACTCGATAGGGGCACCGAGCCCCAAAACTCCTAACCCGCTTGGGGACAGAAGGTTCGTGGGTCTTCGGAGTGGGCTACTCGGTTCCTTGTGCTTGGTCCGCACCGGGGAGAGCCCGTTGGAGGGCCTGTTCGAGGTCGTCCTGTGGAACTGTCGCGAGGTCGCTTCCGGCCACGAGGCCTCGCACACTGTGCTCGGGCTGTTCGCGGGCAAACTCCACCTCGATCAGGTGCACCCCCCCACGAGCTTGGGCAGACCCAACCACCCTAGCCAACCATGTCTCCCCGTCGGCCGTGACGGAGACCGTCTCGGGCGGGCGGACCGGAGAGCGCGGTCGCTGACGGAGCGCCTGAGGCCCCAGGGTCGGAGGCGCTCCTACTCCGGCGGCTCGTGCCGGGGTCGGTGGCGCCGGCGCCAGGTCAAGTCGAGCACTGGGCAGGCGGGGGACCTGAGCAGAGTTGGCGGCCTGTGTTGGGGAGCTGTTGCCAGTCGGGGGCGCATCCCCGTCTCGACCCTTCTCCTGCTTCCCGTTTTTGTTCCGCCGCTTCTTGTGCCGTTTTCTCATGGGGACCGAGACACCTCGGAGAACAGGGTGGCGCTCTCGCTCACCCTGACCCGCTCCAGGTTGGCAGTCCCAGGAATACGATCCTCCAAGCGTGCCCATATCACGCCGGCCAAGGCCTCTGTCGACGGTTGGCTGCGCCCGTCCCGGAACTCGTCCACGACCTCGTTCAGATGGCTTCGATGGAACGGATGGCGAACCTCGGAGTCCAGCAATGCGTCGAGTTTCGCCAGGTCCACAACGAAGCCGGTGTCGGGATCGGGGCGCCCGCCCACGGTCACGGCCACTGTATAGTCGTGGCCGTGGGCGAAACGGGCGTCGCCGAACACCTGGCGATTCCTGTCGTCCGACCAATCGGCCTTGCCGTAGTGGTGTCCCGCACTGAACTGGACCGTGCGTGTCAGGGTCGTGACCATGCGCCACCTTGGAAGGGGTCCTCGCAAGATGACGTGGGGATGCCCCTTCGCCAAGAAGAAACCGCCCGCCGGAGGGGATCCGACGGACGGTTGCACCGAAGCCGTGGTTGCGCTAGGCGCAATCTGGGTGAGGGCCACGCTTCGGTGGAGTACTTGGCACCCTACTAAGAGCCTCCGGAGATCGAGGCAAAGTACGAGGCGATGTTGAACCCGGCTGGATCGATTTCGTAGTACTGACTGCGAACGAAATGCCCCGTCGTGGGGAAGTACGGCGGGGGGTTGGAAGCCCCACAGGTGTCGTAGGAGTATCGCTTCAGGTTTCCAACGCCAGACGAACGCCCAACCGGTCCACGGACGCTCTGGATGATGCCACCAGTGAGGTAGATGCATCCGCGACCCCGCGTCACCGCCTCGCACGGCTCGGCTGAGGTGGAACCGAGGTCGAAGTCCTGCACGGTGAACATCCCCAAGGCCAGGATAATCCCGTGAATGAACTCGTCCTTGGTGTCGTCGTAAGTGAGTTCGGGCGACGTGGGGTCCGCTTGGAGCGGTTGGTTGATGGCGTTCGCGGCCAACCGCACGTCGTCCCCCGAGAAGAGGCCTGCGATGTCCCGGCACGTCCCGAGCCCGGGATCGGTCGCGTAGGTGAGGTCATCCGCAATGATGATGTCGTCCGTAGCGGCAATGGTCAGGCGCGCGCGGATCACTCCGCTAATCGCTACCTTGCCATCCACAAAGACAACACCCTTGAAGTCAGGATTGAGTGGGCGCGTGATGGGCCACAGGTAGGCCGCATCCGCGGGCCTGGCCGCTGTCACGAGAGGGCTGACCGTCCCACTCCATGGGAGCCACTGTCCTCCAGAGGGGCCCACCACCGGCGCAAATCCGTTGGTAAGCTCCGCCGCTCCTCCCAAATAGCAGGCCCGTCGTCCCGTCTCCAGGCTGTCGGCAACGTCGACCGCCGGCCAGCCCGCCGCAAGCATATCCGCACCGGACATGAAGGGGTTGCCTGCTCCACCGGGGCGAGCTCCGCATGTCTGGGAGTTCACGAGTTGCTGGTTGTCCACGTAGCCGACGACGTAGTCGGCGTCCGCCGACGAGTAGACCTTCATGAAGCCTTCGTTGGCATCGGTGGAGTCGCCGTCTGAGTTCAGATCCACGGCCACGAACTCAATGCGGGTCGTCGCGGTGCCGGCCGCGCCACTCGAGTTTCCTACCACTCGGGTGCCACCCGCCATCGCCTGCGTCCTCAGAAAGTTGAGGTCGGTGGTGGTCGGCATGGGGATAACGGGCGCGTACTCCGTGTACCCCTGATGGAAGGTCCCATACCCTGGGTTCGTGACCGTCTGGGCGGTACCCACCGTCCCGTGGAAGCTGGCACCGGAAACGTCGATCTTGAGGACGTCGTTCGAATGCACAGGCCCGAAGATGGCATCCCCGCTACCAAACCAAATCGCGGAACCCTCACTGTCCGTGAAGTACGCGTACTTGGCGAAACTCTCCTGCGTTACCTCTGCCCGACGGATGACCTTCCCACCCCCAGCATCCTCGACCATGGAAACGATGGAGCCGAAGACGCCGAACTGTCCGGAGACCGTACCGGAGGGTCCGACCCACGTGGTGCGGTAGGTGCCCGGCAGCGTCCCATTGATGGCGTCGGTGACCGGCACCTTGTTCTCGATGGTGTTGTAGCCCGTCAAGGGGTAGAACGTCTTGTTGGCATTGAGCAGCGACCTGGTCTGCTCCAGCCCCGCGTCTGCCGCGGCTTCCAGTGTGCTGTGCCGATCGTAGTACCGGTTGATGAGGGAGTGATTGGCGCCAACCATGGCAGCGCCGGTCGCCAGCGCCCCCACGGCCAATACAATGAAGAGCGTGACCGCCATGGCGATCCCCTGCTCGTTCCTGGGGGTGTCCCAATAGTTCATGATGCGTAGGTCCTCTAGGTAAATCCGGCCGTCAAAAGACCGTCACTGGGGAAGCGCTGACCGGGTTCGACAGGAGAGGCGTACAATCCTGCGCCGCGATCGAGTACACGTAGGTCTTCCCGATCTCTACGTTGGTGTCCAGATAGCTGTAGCTGGCTGCGCCGGCCGGAATGCTGAGGTAGGGATCCACGCTGGGCGGAAACCCCTGGATGTGACGCCAGATCGTGTACCGGATCACATCTGTTTCACCTCCGGTTTCGTCAGTCGCCGGGTTCCAGCTCATCAGCACCGCATCGGCTCCGGCCGTATCGACGTCCATGGCCGTGAACCCGACCGAACCCAGGATGGGGTCGTCCCCGCAGGTTGCCAGGCGGGGGTACTTCGCGTTGCGCAGGTCGACCACGTGGGTCAGGTCGGCGGTCCGTTCTTCCGGGCCCGTGAGGCCGTTCGTGCTTCGGAGCTGCACCCGAACCGATCGGAATAGATCCAACGTCACCGACTGTCCGGTGTCCGCCGGTGATCCCTCCTTCTTGGCAAGGTGAGCGAGTGGCAAACGGGCGCTGGGAATGCTGTCGTTGAAGGTCGCGACGCCCACCGAGTCCTTCTGATAGAAGAACCTGAAGAAGGGTTCGCTCCCCATGCGTAGGAGGTTGCGGGAAACCAGTTCGGGGCGAGTCGCGTTGACCTGCCGGAAGAGCTGGTAGTCGTCCGTTCGTGCGGTCGCGGTATCCTCGGTGAAGAAGAAGATCAACAACTCGGCACCACTGGGAATCGAACTCCCGGGCGGGTCGTGGTAGAGCGTATCACCCACGACGAAGGGGCTGCCCGGAATGGTCACCGGCGTCCGGAGCGCGGAAACGGCCCCGTTCGGTGCTCCCGGATCGTAGAAGACCGAACCGACACTGTTGGCGACGTTCGTGGTGTGGTCTCCCACGAATGCAACCACGTTCTCGTCGGCATAGAGCATCCAGGGCTGGCCCGGGGGCACGTTGGTCCCGGCGGTCTGAATGTCCGTCTCCAGCCGGTCCAGTGTGAATCGGAGATTCTGCAGAGCGGTCATCCGCTCGGTGCCGCGATAGAAGGCCTTGCTCTGTGTTGCCATGAAGCCCATGGCACCGGCCACGACGAAGCCGAAGATGACCAGCACGATCATGACCTCGACGAGCGTGAAGCCGTTGCGTGTAGTGCCTGAAGTAACGCTCGTGCGGTTCATGGTGCCCCCACGACCGATTCACGTACGATGGTGTCGGACATTGAAGGGCCGTATACGAAGACCGTCACTCGCTTGAAGTCCTGGTCGATCGCTCCCCCGACGTCTTGCTGTACGTGGGCAATCTGCGTGGTACGGGTGAATCCGGTGAGGCCGGGGAGCTGGGTCTCCGACCCCACGTAGATGGAGTCGAGCAGTGGGTAGCGGGGATCCAATACGATCTCTTGCAGCTTGGCTCCGGCTGCCTGCACGGAGAGCGCTCTCACTTCGGTCTCGCCGGCGGACTGAATCAGTTGACCCGCCGATGCAGCGATCCCGAGAATCACCGCGGTGAGCAGGACGAGCGCAGTCATGAGCTCGACGAGCGTGAAGCCTTCGCGGTTCGTCAGCATTTCTCCTCCCAACTACCCTTCTTGTAACTGAAGCAGCGTACCCGTCCGGTGGATCGCTCGACCTGCATGGCTCGGGTGTGTTCGGCAAACGTGCTACCGATCTGGGCCTGGCGGGTGGTCAAGTAGACGGTCCCCGCTTCGCTGGTGCTGCCGTTTCGGTAGTAGCGGAGGCCAGGTCGTCCGTTGATGGTGACGCTGAAGGTGACATCCGCCGAGGCCCCATTGAGCGCGGGAGCCCCGCCCCGGCCGAACGTGACGCCTTCGCCCAGCTCCGTGACCCGGTAGGTCTCGGAGGTCTGGATGGTCTTGTCGTTGTCCGCGTCATGGTGGACTACAAGGGTCGCGTCTGTGGTGTCGAACGCGATGTTCACATTGTGTCCACGAAGGAGGGCGGTCTGCTGGGCCGCGTGGAGCGCGGTCGAGACCTCTTGGGCAGCCGCGTCCATGCGGAAGCGGGCTACGTCGATTCTGGGCCCGGCGATCGCGGCGATCAGCCCGATGAACGCCATGATGACGATCAGCTCCATGAGCGAAAAGCCGTCTCGTGCTACTTCATGCGTCGCGGTGGTTCTCATGACCTCGGCCGGTTCTCGGACGTTTCTGCCGCCGATCACCCCGATTTCGTTCGGGGCGCGGGCTGGGACCGGAGAGGGGCACGGTCCGGGCCATTGGGGGAGTGGCGCACCGGGGACACACGTGCCGGCCAACCTCGCGGTGACCACCGATTTAAGCGATTGTCAATAAATGACTTACATACTTCGTTGCGAGGCGGTTTCGGTGTGTTTCTCCGGCGCGACGGGCGGCAGAGTGGTGCAATAAGACATGAAATTTGTGCGCTGCATCCACACCACTATGGGGCGTCGACGCAAATCGCCTCCAGGTCCGGTCAGCGGCGGGCACCATCATTGCTGCTGGATGGCTCGTTTACCTGGGTGGTCCTCACCCTGATGCCGAGTGACCGGAAACGGTCGTGTCCGGAGCGCCTGTGGAATCAAGTGGGATCGCGTCGAAGACCCGAGAGGTACGACGGAGCGTGCGACGAGAGTTGTCGCAGCTCCTTGGCCTGTGCGAGCACGTTTCGGGTGAACTCCAGCTCTTACGCCGCGAGATGGATTCCCGCCTGGCGCAAGACCTGGTCGATTGCATCGAAGAACATCTCGAGGGCCCTCTTCCCGGGGAGATGAGGCGCACCAGCTCGTCAATCGATCAGGCCCTCTCACACCTGGAAACGGCCATCGAGGAGATCGGCGCTCAGATGCGGGTCCCCCAGTGCGAACTGCAACCTGAGGGTGTGCCGGCCTTGCCCCCACGTCTCGCCCGCTTCCTCGCAGAACGCCGAGAGATCCCGGGGTTCCAGTTCGAGGTCCGCCAGGATGCCGTCCGCGGATGGGTGGTCCTCTGGAAGGAATACGGAGACAACGGGATCCTGCGAGGAGCGGGGCAATTTTACGAGCGGCCCTACGCCTGGATGGACGACTAGCCCAGGCCTGGCTCCAGAGCCAACAGGGCATCATCTCCGTAGAACATGCGGATGTACTTCTGCTGGGCCGCCGACATGTGCCGCACCGCCCAGACCAGCCTCACGTAGTCGGGCTCGCCGGGGGTGCACCGCAACCGCATCCCCGCTTCCTGCGGCAGACGATCCGCCTTCCGGTTGTTACAGGACGAGCAGGCCGTGACCACGTTGCCCCACGAGTTGTCCCCGCCCTGAGAGATGGGAAGGATGTGATCGCGGGTCAGGAACTGACGGCCCTTCAGCTCTGTGCGGCGACGTCCGCAGTACTGGCACTGATAGTCATCGCGGGCGAACAGGAACGTGTTGGTGACCTGCCGGCGGAACCGCCGCGGCACATGCACGAAGCGCACGAGCCGAATCACGGTCGGCACCGGAAGCCGCTCGTGCTCGGATCGGAAAAAGCGCTCGGGCTCGGCCTCGAGCACCTCGGCCTTGGCATCCAGAACCAATCGCACGGCACGACGTGCCGGCACAATGGTCAGCGGTTCGAAGGACGCATTGAGGGCAAGACACGTCATGGCCGCGAAGCTAATGGTGACCCTAGAGAACCGCCACAGGGTCGCGATCCAGGACCACACGGACATCGCCCGCCTCGTTCTGGCCCGCGCTCAGCTCCTTCCCCAGGTCTCCGAGTGGTCCCGAGGGTCCCTTCAAGATGAAGTGCCAACGCCAACGTCCGTGCAACCGCTCGATGGGAGAGGGGGCGGGACCGGTGAGGCGGATGGCTCGGTTACCGGATCTCCGTAAACCGGCCAACACGTGGTCTGCGAGTGCCCGGGCGCGTTTGGCCGCGGCATCCTGGTCGGGACTCGACACGACGACGTTGATGGCCCGACAGTAGGGCGGATATCCCACCGCCTTGCGCTCCTCGAGCTCCCGTTCCGCAAAGCCGACATAGTCGTGGCCCACGGCGCAGCCTAACACGTAGTGCTCGGGCAATGCGGTCTGAATCCACACTTCCCCACCCTTGGGACCCCGTCCGGCACGGCCCGCGACCTGGCTGAGCAACTGAAACGTGCGTTCGCTGGCCCGGAAGTCGGGCAGGTGCAGGCCAACGTCTGCGTTGATCACACCCACCAAGGTCACGTTGGGGAAATCCAGGCCCTTGGCGATCATCTGAGTGCCGAGAAGGATGTCGACCTCCCCCTTGGCGACCCGGTCCAAGATGCGGTGGTGGGCCCACTTTCGTCCCGTGGTGTCCATGTCCATGCGGGCGATACGCGCGCCGGGGAAGGTATGGGTCACCACGCGCTCGACCTGTTCTGTCCCGATACCACGGTAGCTGAGCGCGTCTTCGCGGCAGCGCGGGCAGCGCTCGGGCGCCCCTTCCTCACGACCGCAGTGGTGGCAAATCACCAGGCCGCGGGCACGGTGGTAGGTCATCGATACCGAGCAGTCGCCACACTCGACCACGTGCCCGCACTCCTGGCACTGAAGGAAGCTCGAGTAGCCCCGCCTGTTCAGCAGAAGGATACACTGTTCGGAACGAGAGATCCGCGCGTGCACGGACTCGATCAGCGGCGCAGACAGCACCAACCCCCCCTCGCCTCGGGCCACCTCCTTGGACTTCTGGGCCGTGGACCGGGCTTCCGTGCGGGCGGTACGCAGGTCCACGATTCGGACCGGAGGGAGCCGTCCCCCGGACACCCGGTCGGGCAGCTCCAACAACGCGTACTTTCCACTCTTCGCGTTCGTCCAGCTCTCCAGAGAAGGGGTCGCGCTGCCTAGGACGCACACGGCGCCCTCGATGTCCGCCCGAATGACCGCCATGTCGCGCGCGTGATAGCGCGGCGTCTCCGACTGCTTGTAGGAGCTGTCGTGTTCTTCGTCGACGATGATCACACCGAGTTCCCTCACCGGCGCGAAGAGCGCCGAGCGCGCGCCCACTGCAATTCGCTTATACCCAGCCTTGAGTGCTTCCCACGCGTCGAAGCGCTCACCCGCCGAGAGCCCGGAGTGGAGCACGGCCACCTGGTCTCCGAAACGGGCTCGGAAGCGCTGCACCGCTTGTGGCGTCAGCCCGATTTCTGGAACCAGCACAATGGCGCCTTTGCCCTTCGCCCGGGCGGCCTCCAACAACTCGATATACACGAGCGTCTTTCCCGAGCCGGTGACGCCGTGGAGCAGGAACGGCGAAGAAGGCGTCTCGAGAGCCGCACGTAGAGGTTGCAGCACGCGATGCTGGTCCGCGGTCGGTTCCAGACGCGGCGCGTGGGAGTCTTGGACGTCTGCGAAGGGATCCCGTGCGCGCACCTCGCTGTTGGACGTGGCAAGTCCACGCTTGACCAGCGCCCGGGCGGCGCCGCCCAAGCCCTCCTTGGAAAGGACGGTCAGGTCCAAAGCGCCACCCGCGGACTCCAACCGCTGGTAGGCCTCGCGCTGCTTCGGCGCCCGCGCCAGGAGCGCCTCCCGCTCGGCCAACGTGTCCAACCAGTCCACGATGCGGATCACCCGCCGGGTGCGTGGCTTGGGCCGCTTCGGGGCCACGCTCTGGTGCTCCGCCAGGCCCAACGCGGTCAGGACTCGGACCTCGGGCCAGATCGATCCCAATCCAAGTTCCTTGCCCAGGCCGGCGATCGACCGGGCTCCGGCGGACCCTCTGAGCGCCAACCACAGTGTTTGCTGTCGACGGGTGAGCGTGGGGGGCGCGGTGCGATCCGGGACCACGCGCACCCGATCGCGAGAATGGTCCGCCAGGGCTGCGGGTAAGGCAGCCCGGAGGACCAACCCCAAAGGCGCGAAGTAGTAGTCCGCCATCCAACGACAGAGCGCCATCAACTCCGGCCCTACCGAGGGCCCCGACGTGTCCAGAACCTCCACAACGGACCGAAGCCCCTTGGGCCGGGGCAGGTTGGACGTCCCCACCAGCCAGCCGACCCGCATCGTTCGACGGAAGGGTACCAGCACTCGGCTGCCCACAGGTACGTCTTCGCCGCCCGCCAACGAATAGGTGAACAACCGGTCGAGTGGGAGCGGCAGAGCTACGTCGACCAGTGCCGTGGAGGCCACTACAGCAGCAGAAACATCTCTTGCTGAGGATGCTCTGTGGTGACCTCAGGTCCTTGGGCGCCCCAGAAGACGTCGAACTCGCTCCGCACGCCCAGCACGTCGGGCAGGTAGATGCCGGGCTCGACCGAGAACCCAACCCCGGCGAGCAACTCCCGGTCGTCTCGGCTCTCGAGGTTGTCCAGATTGGGCCCGCTCCCGTGCAGGTCCCGGTCGATCGAATGGCCGGTACGATGTACGAAGTACTCTCCGTAACCCGCCTCCTCGATGACACCGCGGGCGACGTCGTCCACCTCGAACCCCCGGACCGGCTCCCCCGCTCCGTAGCGCTTCATCAGAAACGCGACGGCCGCGTCGCGCGCGTCCCGCACGGCCTCCCACACCACCTGCACGTCGCTCGGCACCTGCGATCCCATGAAGCCCATCCACGTCTGGTCCGCGGGCACCGCGCCGGGCTCACGTTTCCCCCAGAGATCGATCAGCAGCACTTGATCCCGCTCGATGCGCTCTCCGGTGTCGCCCGGATCATAGTGGGGATCAGAGGCGCGTGGCCCGATGGCCACGATGCAGCTTTGATCGGTCCCGACACCGAGCTCGGCGCACCGTGCACGAATCCACGCAGCCAAGGCGCCTTCCGTAAGGGGGGCGTCGTCTTGGATGGCGCGGGCGGCCCGCTCGAATGCTTCCCGCGCCACCTTGGGGAGGACGCGCGCGGCTTCGTAGTGGAGCGTACGCTGCTCATGCGACCAACGTGCGTAGAAGAGGCTGACCAGATCGCCCGAACTGACGATCTCGACCCCGGTTTCGCGGACGAGATCGACGATGCCCATGGGCACCCGGTCGAGGGTCGGAACGGAGGACCGCGCCGAGACCTCCATGGCCACCTTCCCCCTCCCCGCCAACAGCTCGTTGAGTTGGGTCTCCAGTTCTCGCCAACCGGAGTAGGCCTGTGTTTGCCACGGCCACTGCTTCCACTGCACACGTTCGATAGCATGGATCAATGCCTTCGGCTCACCTTCCGCCGGAATCAGCGCGAAACCACGCCGGGTCGTCCACGGGAGCGAGAGCAGGGATGCCGAGATGGGGTTGGACTGCCTGAACTCGTAGAGGAGCCACGCATCCAGCCCCCGAGACCGGAGGGTCTCCTGCACAGCCGCGACGCCCTCCGGCGTCAGGACCAGTCCATCACTCATGAGGCTTCGCGGGCGCTGCTTCCAAAGAGTGGCAAGTCTGACACGTCCGAAGGTCGGATCTCAATGGGTGGAGGACCGTCCTCAGCCTTCTCAGCCTCCACCCCGCGGAGCTCAGCAGCCTGTCGCACACCCTTGAGAAGCACGAGGCTCAGTGGGCGTTCGCGTTGCAGCACTCGCTGCAGGAGACCGCCCTCACCCCACACCTCCACCGCCCCGCGTAGGCCCCATCGTTTCCAGGCTCGGCGCGTCACGTCGATCCGGTCACGGAACGAAAACCCGTCGACGACTCCGGGGAGAGGTGCGGCGGATACACTGCGTAGTGCGTTGCTCCCTTCCGACCAGTCTTCGGCGTACAGGTCACCCACCGCGTGGCCGGACAGCAACCGCTTCCACTCGATCAGGGGTCGGGGCTCGAACCCCAGCGCGCGGGCAATGCGTCTCTGCTTGTCGAGCGCCACCGGTGCGGTCCAAGCCACCTGCAGCAGCACCACCGTTCCGCCTGGGCGGGTGACCCGCACCAGCTCGGCGACGGCCTCGTCCGCGTCCGCACCCGACGTGAGCCCCAGCTCGCCGAGCCCGACATCGAAGATGCCATCGCGATAGGGGAGGGCGTCCATCGGCGCCGCCTGCACACGCAGGCGCTCCGTCAGTTCGGCCGTCCGCACCCGTTCCTCGGCCCGACTCACCATTTGGGCGTCGGCGTCCACTCCGGAACCATGCACGCCGAAGGTCTCGACCAGGTACTGAAGCCCTAATCCGGCCCCGCAGCCCGCCGACACCACCTCCGACGCCTGCCGGAGACCCGACACCAGGCCCAAATGATGGAAGAGGGCTGCCCCACCGGTGGGCTCCAGATCGGATCCGGCCAGCGCGGCGAGTTCCCTTAGGGAGGGCCTCCCGCTCGGACGCTCGGAAACCCCGAAGGACGATTCAGTCGACATTCGGGAAATCTACGGGTTCGGGGGAAGCCGGGTCAATTGACCTCGGCGGCCTCGCGTTCCGCCTGCTCCAACCGGTGCAGCACGTCCTCGACCTGGCGCTCCTGCTCCTCGGTCAGATCCGGCAGCGACTCGGGGTTCTTCTCCCGCATCCGTCGCAGCACCCCAGCGACCGCGAGCAGCCCCAGCAGGAGCATCACGGGCGGCACCAACCAAGCCAGCAGCCCTTGGCCAGTCGCCTTCGGGTAGGCGCGCCACTCCTCGCCGATTTGAGCCAACATCAGGTCGACGATCGAATCCGAGACGACCCCGTCGGCCGCCGCGGCTTCGATCTCCTGCCGGAACTCCTCCGCCTGGGGCGAGGGGCAGACCTCCAGCATGAGTCCGGGACACCAAGGCGACTTGATGTGCCCGATGGCTCGGTCAGCCTCGGCCCGCTGAGCATCGGTGAGTTGGGGGGCCGCGGCCGTTCCGGCCTGGGCCGACGCGGCCTTGGGGACGCCCAATCCCGTAGCGACGCCCACACACAGCAACAAGCACAGCTTCACGTGATTCATTGGGGTAAGATCGCGTGTTGGAGGGCGACCCGCCACCGGCCGCTCCGCCCTACTGGGGGCGGTCGGGTCCACTGAAGCCAGTTGGAGAACGACCGGCGTCCCGGCCGCCTCCGCCTAGCTCAGGTTAGCAGCAGCCACCGCCGCCGCACGCACAATTGCATGTGCAATCACAATTCGCGTTTTGCATCTTGGCCTCCACGGTTGGGGTTTATCAACAACTGGCTCCTTCGGAGCAATCGCAGGCGCCTGCCCACTGCTCCAACGCTGGACCCAGCACGAAACGGAACTCTGCTACGGCTTCCGGATTCAGCGAGTAGCAGGTCCGTGGGCCATCGAGAACCCCGACAATCCACCCCGTCGTCTTCAGCACCTTCAGGTGTTGAGAGACTGTAGATTGAGCCAGCGGCAGCTCGTCTACGATTTCCCCGCACACGCACGCCCGCCCGGCCAGCCGCCGAAGGATGGCAATCCGGGTGGGGTGGCCCAAGGCCTTGGCCATTTCGGCAAGGCGCTGATCAGAAGCGCAGGTTTTATCGGTATTATCGTTCATCGTCGATTAACGATAATAGATGCCTGGATCAGGGGCAAGTCTGTGGTGTGGTCATCAACGGAAACGGTGCTGAAGCACCGAAGGAGCTCTCGATGTTTCGGAGTAGTGCAATACGCTTTGGGAGCCCGCCACAGAGACGCCGAACGTCTCCCGGCGTTCCCCAGATGGCATCAATCGTCGACGGTGCCGTCTTCGTCTAGGTCCTCAAAAGCGGCAACTCCGCTCCCGATGTTTGACTCGATCGCGGACCGATTCTGTTCATCGGCGGGGTCTAGCAAGCCACCCGCTCCGTCGCTGAACCAGTCGTCCAGTGACAACGCGATCGCGATCACGGTTCCTCCGCCCGGGTCGTTTGAGCCATCTATCCGGAGCACTGGCTCCAGGTCAATCTCCAAGTCTCGATCGAGGTCGGTCGCGAATAGGAAGTCAGTGGTACTCCCGTCATCCCGCATGACCGTTCCCTCGGCGACGACGCTGGCGTTGCTCAACTCCGGGTAAAGCCCGATCAAGGGCTCCTCGGTGGGATTGCCCTCCTCGAGCTTATCGATCCAAATCTCGACTTCCTTGTAGGAGCCCTCCGGTACGTCGTACTCCACGGCGAAGGTCGGTTCTCCCTGAAGGTTTGTCTCGACGACCCGAGATGACGCATCGATCCAGTCAACAGTTGCGTCGTTCCCAGCTGCCTCGAGCTTCACCCCGCCTAGAACGAGGGCCACGCGCGAAAGACGGATCGACTGGACATCGCTTTGACGCATCGAACTCCGCAGCGAGAAGAACGACGGCGCACCCGAACCCCCGGTGGCTGTGTTGGCAAAGACGTTCACTCGCACACCAGCGCCAAATCCGGGCTGTGTGACGTCCGATCCGCAGGCCGAGGTCACTAGGATCAAGGCGGTGTTGAGGAGCGCAGCTGCGTGGTGCTGGGCGTTCATTCATGCCTTCCGGGAACTGTTGGTTTGGTAGGCCGAGCGGTCAGGCCATAGTGGGTGACGAGCAACAAGGATGCCGAGTAGGTGAAGAGCCGTCATCCAGGATCGCGAGCGAGCCTTCACAGGCGGCGGGCCGCCGATTGACGTCGGTCGTGCTTCTCCGGCGAGCGACCGGGGTGGCCCGATCCACGACCGTCCCCCAAGAAGGACACTGGGAGCGGCAGTTCGTTGGACGCATTCGGTGGCCCCTCACTCCGCCTGCCTCCAGCTCCTACGGGGGTAAGCTTCAGTTCAGGTTGTGGACCCGGTGCTGCCCCAGAGCCAGAGTGCGGCGACGGCCATGACGATGGCCTCCACCGCGACCAGAAGCCATTGCTTCGGAACCGCGCCGTCGAGGAACAGACCAAGCAGTCGCGCTGCGAGCGCCCCGGTCATGAAGTAGAAGATTACGGTGGGAATGCTCACCGACCACGGTCGGAGCGCGGTCACCGCGATGAAGGCCAAGCCCACCCCGAGCAACATGCCTCCACGAATCCGACGTTCGACGGCCTCAAACACGTCGACCGGTAACTCGGGGCCTCCGGTGAGTCGACCGAACAAAGCAGGGGATAAGGCGGCGACGACGCCGACCACAGCTAGGATAATCCCGAAGATTCGAAATCCGGACATGGTCTCCCTGAGTTATCGGCGGTCCGAGTCCCCCTCTCGCGATCGGAACGGGCGCGGCCAGGGCCTGCGCTATCCCCCGTCCGCGTCGGTCGCCTTCAAGTAGAGCGATGGCCCCTCATACTCGATGACGGCCGCGCGCTGGGCCAGGACATCCGCACCCAAGACGCCATCGGGTCGAGTTTCACCCAACGCGACCAGCTGGTCGTTCACATGCCGGAAGTCCATGACCGACACCGACCGCGCACCGAGGCTCAGGTCGGCGAACCCCAGCTCCTCGACATCGGCGGTAAAGGTGTCGAGGCGCCCGCCCGCGCCGGCGCCGCCATCACCGGCCACACGCGCATCCAATCCTAGGTCCTTGGCAAACGCCACGTCGATGACAGTCCCGGATGCCCCCGAGTCGAGGATCAACGACGCAGGCGTGTCGTTGATGCGCACGGGCACCCGAAGCTGACCCGTTTTGGTTTCTTCCAACTCGATCCGAACGTAGCCGATCTCCATCAGGTGATCGGCAAGGTTACCGCGCTTCATCGTCTCCTCCTGATCCAAGGACCTTTTCGGCGATCTCCTTGAGGCGCCCCTTGGCCTCTCGCACTTCATCGAGCGCCCCGCGCAGCTCGTTCAGTTCGGAAGCGCGCAACGCGAGTCCCTCCTGAATGAACAGGGCGGCCGCCTCTGAGCGACTTCGCAGCGCCCCTGTTTCTACCCATGCGTCGAGCTGCTCAACCGCGTCCTGATGCAAGCGAGCCATCACCACCTGGTCCCGTGGGCTGCCCGAGAGCGTATCGAGGCTGTCCGAGAGAGTCCCGCCCAGGCAGAGCACTCGCACTTCATCCCCCAAGCCTTCCTCACCAGGGCCGAGGGTGCCCAATGACTGAAGGGGGATGCCAGCGCGTTCCAACTGCTCGCTGATGGCCCTCAGTAATTCGCTCTTGGACGCCATTGACCTTCACTCCTGTGTATGCACGTAACTATATTACACGATACGTTCCCCAAAGCAACCCCCCTACCAACGCGTCTTTCCCACCAAGCCCAATCTCCATAACTTCTATTTTGTAAATGATATCACTGGCCAGGGGGAGCACGTCGTGGGCAAAGGCAAGTTCTTGGGTGAGTTCGAGCAGATCGTCATGCTCGCGGTGGTACGCTTCCGCGGCGAGGGATACGGGGTGTCGCTCCGTCGTGAGATCGAGGAGCGGACGGGCCGATCCGTGTCGATCGGGGCGGTCTACGCCACGCTGGACCGCCTGGAGACCAAGGGCTACCTGACCTCCAAGGAGGGTGAATCCGCTCCAGTCCGGGGTGGCAGGGCTCGACGCCTATTTGAAGTCCTCCCCGCCGGCTCCAAGGCCCTCCAGGAGTCGCGCGACATGCTCGACCGTATGTGGCAGGGCGTCGACCTGGATCCAGGGGCCACCCAGGCATGAAGTCCGGTCCTGGCCTTGCGCGTTGGCTGGTGCGGGTCGCCGCAGGCGAGGCCCTCGCCGACGCGATCGAGGGTGACCTGGAGGAAGAGTTCCACAACCACATCCTGCCAGGCTCGAACCGCATCGCCGCCTCCCTGTGGTATTGGCGGCAGGTACTGGGCTCCCTAGGGCCGATCCTATTGCGGCGGTGGACCCGCTACCGCCGACTCCCCGCGACCCCGACCAAACGAGAGAATCCGATGGGAACGCTGCTTCAGGACCTGCGCTTCAGCCTTCGTTCGATTCGAAAGCACCTCGGGTTCAGTGTGGTCGTGATTGCCACGTTGGCGCTGGGCATCGGGGCCAACACGATCCTGTACAGCATCGTCGATGGTCTGGTGCTTCATCCGTTCCCGTTTCCAGACGAAGACCGCATCGTCACGGTGGGCACAGAATACCCGCGACTCGGAACCGGACTCAACTTCATCGAGCACATGTCGCCTGCCGAGTACATGGACATCCGGGACGGCACCCGCACGCTCGAAAACGTCGTGGCCTGGGACATGGGCAACCGACAGGTCTCATTCGGGGAGATGACTGACAACCTCTTCACGGGCTTCTGGTGGGGAGACGCCTTCGAACCCATCGGCATCACGCCGTTCATGGGGCGCGGCATGACGCTCGAGGAGACGTTAGAGGGAGACCGCGTCGCGGTCTTGAGTCATCGCGTTTGGAGTTCGAGATTCGGCGCCGACCCCGACATCATCGGTAAGACGTTCGGGCTCAACGGAAACCCCTATGAAGTGGTCGGGATCATGCCCCCACGTTCGGAGTTGGCGGGGATGGACCTGTGGATGCCGATGGGCGTTGGACCTGAGGTCTTTTCCCGCAACCGCCGACAATTCCAGGTCCTGGCCAGGGTCCGCGAGGGAGTGGCCATGGAGCAGGTCAACACCGAGTTGGAGGCGCTGGCGCGCCGCACCGAGCTCGAGCATGCCCGCGAGATGGAGGAGTACGTCGGCTGGCGGATGACGGCGTACACCTGGACGGAAGCCAACGTCAGGACGCTCAAGCCCGCTGCTTACACGCTCATGGGCGCCGTGGCGTTCGTGTTGCTCCTCGTTTGCTCGAACGTCGCCAGTCTGTTGCTGGCGCGCTCCTCGACCCGGCGACGTGAGATGGCTGTCCGTACCGCGATGGGAGCCGGGCGGGGTCGCCTCGTCCGGCAGATGCTCACGGAAAGCGTGACGCTCGCTGTGGTTGGGGGCGTGTTCGGCCTGGCCCTGGCCAAGATCGGAACGGACGCCGCTGCTGCCATTTTGGGCGCGTTTCCGTTCGTATCCGGGACGGTAGAGTTGAACACGCGGGTCCTATTGTTCACGGCCGGGATCGCAGTTGCGGCTGGTATCCTGTTCGGACTGATGCCGGCACTGCAGGGAACGTCTGCGGGCGTGCAGGCCACGCTCAAGACCGAAGGCACGGCGGTCACGGGGAGCCGAAAAAGGTTGGGTCTGCAACGCCTGTTCGTCGGCATCGAGGTCGCGTTGGCGCTGATGCTGTTGGTCGGCGGTGGACTGCTGATCTCCAGCATGGCTCGCCTGAACGCCGTGGAGACAGGCTTCAATCCGGACAACGTCCTGACCATGCGACTCACACTCCCCCGCGAGGAGTACGACGGCCCTGCCGTGGACGCGTTCTTTCAGATCCTCGAGGAGCAGGTGTCCGCCATCCCCGGTGTGGAGACCGTGGGGCGAGGGGATCAATTTCCGCCCGTCGCGTTTGCGTTTCGGCGTATGGCTACTGAGGGGCTCGAGGTGACGGGTGAGGGGCAACTGCCGGTGGCCCTGGCTACTGTGGCCAGCCCCGGGTACTTCGATGCGCTGGGCGTCCCCATCGAGGCTGGACGTGCTTTCACCGACCTCGATGCCGAGGGTGCACCTGGCGTTGCGCTGGTGAACCGTGCCGCTGTGGACCTCTTGTTCGAGAGCGAGGACCCCATCGGGCAACGGATACGGACGGGCGGAGAGGAAGACTCACCGTGGTTCGAGGTCGTGGGGGTGGCGGGGAACACGGTAAACGTCGGTCCCGACCAACCTCCGTTCCCCCAGGTATTCGTGAACCACCGGCAAACGTCGGATTGGGCCAATCAGATGTACCTGATTGTCCGGACGGCGGTGGACCCCTACACCGTGCTTCCCAACATTCGGAGCACCGTACGGGAGTTGGATGCCGACCAACCCGTGTATCAGATCCGGACCGCGCAGGAAGCCCTCGCGGCGAGCACTGCGCCGCGTCAGCTCGCGGCCAATGTGCTCACGATGTTTGCGGCTTTCGCACTGGCGCTGGCCGCAGTCGGAATCTTCGCCGTCGTGACGTTTGCCGTAGGTGAGCGCACAAGAGAGATCGGACTCAGAATCGCGCTCGGCGCCCAGAGCGGCGACGTCCGCAAACTGGTGGTCAAGCAGGCCCTGGTGCCTGTGGTGCTCGGGGCCATTGCCGGCCTCGGTGGCGCGATGGCGCTGAGTCGGCTCATGGGTCAGTTGTTGTTCGAGGTGAGTGGCACGGACCCCATGACGCTGCTCCTGGTGACGCTGGTGTTCGGCGCGGTGGCGGTCACGGCAAGCTACCTACCCGCCAGGGCGCGCGAGTAGACTGGATCCGATGGACGCGCTGCGCTACGAGTAGCGACCTCCTATCCAAAGCGGGCGGGGAACGTGTGCACCGTCCAGCCGTCACCGGCCTCCTTCATGGTGGCACATAGAATGGTTTCACCGTCCGTCCGGACGTTGACGAGCCCGTAGTGGTTCTGGGTCATGATGCGGGACTTCCACACGGACTGATTGTCGTACTGGATGTTGAACAGCTTATGCACGGTCCGGTAGTGGTAGGCGGCTCGGGTCCAGGCGTTGAGTTGGGCCTCGTCCAAATCGCGGAGCGCCTGCTTTTCCCTCTCGATGGCGTCCTTCTCGATTTGTTTTCTAGTGTCCTTGTCGGGCGCCGCGTCCATGTCCAGTCTGTCGGAGCGGTTCGGGAGGGCCTTGTCCGGGATGTCCGTCGCCCGCATGGCGAAGAGGGCACCGCCCAGGGCCTGGCCGTCTCCGGCTGGGTAGTTCCTGAAACCGATGTGCGTGACCTTGCCGAGGGACACCGAGCGTTCGATCTCGGTCATGTAGATCAGCGGCGTGACAAGCTTGTCCTTGTCCCGATCTACGGAGACGTGACCCGTGACCGCACTGGCCGCCACGACCTCGGGCCGTGGATGGGCGTGCCCCTCGGCGTCACCGGATGAGATGACCGTGGCGGCGGCCTTCACCTCCTCCAGGAAGCGGTAGGAAATGTCCGCGCTCCCGTGGTGGCAGGCTTTTGCCACATCGCATGCCCACGCCCCTACGCGATCGCCGTAGCTGTCGATGAGCCAGTCCATGCTGTTCTTGTTCAGGTCGCCCGTGAGCAGGATGCGCGCGTCCCCGTAGTCGATGCGCAAGCAGACACTGTGGCCATTGGTGTTCTGCCCCCGGTCGCCCAGGTCCTTCAGGACCGGATGCCCGCCCGCATCACGACTCACGGGTGCCAGCACCCTGATGTCGGCCGTGGTATCCTCGGGCCATACCTCCGGAAGCGCGCCGCCACCTTGCAGGTCCTCCCGACGAACCCCTAGCCGGGTGAACGTGGTACCGGTCTGACGCTCGAGGAGGTCTGCGAGGAAGCTCTTCCAGTCTCCCCCGAGCTCCTCCGCGGCCCCTTTCACCACCCCGGCCTCGGCATCTGACCGATCGCCCAGGAGCCGGAGGAATGAGTCGCCGTCGTTGGGACCCAGGTCGTCTTTGTGGGGATGGGATGTACCCGTCTGCTTCTTCCAGCGGGACAGGCCCGCGTGGTAGAACTCGTCGATCTCTAATTCGATGCAGTCGAGCTCGTTGTCATCAGCCGGGTCCAAGCGCACCAGGTCCCACAGGCCGCCATAATGATCGTAGTCGCAATGCGAAGCGACCATTGCGTCGAGCTTGATGGCATAGTGCCCATAGTCGGCAAAGAACTTCCAATCCACGAAGTCGGCGGCGTTCTTGCCCGTCATCTGGTTGGATCGGGGCAGGCCACCATCGATGAGCATGTGGCGACCGGAGGGTAGCCGAATCAGCACGCCGTCCCCCTGCCCCACATCGATGAAGTAGAGATCAAGAAGCGCGTCGCTATCGAGGCGGTTCGTGGGAACCTCGCCAGTCTGTCCCCGGGCTCGTACCTCACACGTGGTGCTCGAACGCTTCGTGATCTGGACCAGGTCCCCCCAGAGGAGCTCGACCTCTTTGCCGTCGGGCCGGACCATGTCGACCGTGTGGCGGTTCTTGCCCCTGGTGGCAGCAGTGACGTACGCCAGCTCGACCAGGTGCTTGCTTCGCGCGAAGCCCTCCTTGCTGCCCTTCTTCACCTTCGTCCAGGTACCGGACTTGATGCCGGTGGGCAGCTCTACCTCGTCTCCCCAGTGAAGCGTAACCAGCACTCCGGAAGACGCCTTGGCCTCCGCGTGAAGAGAGGTGGTGAAGGCCTTGCGGAAGTTGGATCGCGCCTCGCGCGTCGTGAGTTCGGCGTCCGCCTCGTCTTCCCACGCGCGCACCCAGCCTGTCGCCATCTTGCACCCCCCAGTTGGTCGTTTCCAATGAGCGCACGCCCGCGGTTGGGCCCCAGGAGGGACCTGACAACCTAGGCGCTGCTAGAGGGGGGCTCTTATGCAACGAGGTAGGGAGTATGCGGGGTTGAGCGCGCGCTGGGCAATGAAGGCGCCGCGAAAGGCCGGTCGGCTTCCTACCCCTACGGCACCTCCAACCCCGCCAGCGCCCGTACCACCACCAGTGCCCCCAGACCGGTCCGCCCGGGGTCGTACCCCCCTTCCAGTAGGGCGGTGACCTTCCCGTCGCACCACCCATCGGCGCGCTCGAGCACCGCCTTGGTCATGGAGTGGAGGTCGCTCGGCTCCAGGTTGAGCCCACCTAGGGGGTCGCCCCGCATGCAGTCGAACCCGGCCGAAATCAGTACGAAGTCGGGCGCGAAGGTCTCGCTGATCGTGTCGAGCGCGTCCTCGAACGCGGCGACATGTTCGTGGGCCGGAGTGCCGGGTCGCAGAGGCACGTTGAGCGTCGTCCCCTCCCCCTCCCCGGCCCCCCGTTCACCCCTCGCGCCGCTTCCCGGCCAATGGGGGAACTGGTGAAGCGAACAGAAGAACACGGAAGGGTCTCGGTAGAAGACGTCCTGGGTGCCGTTCCCGTGGTGGACGTCCCAGTCGATGATCAGCACCCGTTCTGCCAACCCATTCGCCTGTAGCGCGCGTGCGGCCACCGCCACCGAGTTGAACAGGCAGAATCCCATGGCCTTGGTGGGAGTGGCATGGTGGCCCGGAGGTCGGGTCGCCACGAAGGCGCTTCTCAGCTCCCCGCGCGCTACGCGCTCCGCGGCGGTCAGGGCGTACCCGGCACTCCCCACCGCGGCGTCCCACGAGGCGGCGCTCACCTTGGTGTCGGCGTCCAACGAGAGCACCGTGTCCTGAGCAGCGGCCTCGGCCACCAAAGTACGGACCTGCTCGACGAGCTCGGGCGAGTGCACCCGCAGGAGCTCCTCCTCGGTGGCGTCCCGACCGTCGAGCTGCTCGACATGTCCGTGTAGCGTGAGTAGATCCTTGCCCACGGTGGAGGCCAGGGCCCTAAGCCTGCCCTGATGCTCGGGATGGCCCCATCCAGTGTCGTGCAGCGAAGAAGCGGGGTGCAGGAAGAACCCCGCGAGGCGGGACACTACCGAGCCGCCGTCGCTGGGTTCTGCACGTCGGCGATCCGTTCCTGCACGGTGCGCACGTGCTGGCGGTCCTCCCGCAACGCGATCAGCGCATCGAGCGCCGCCTTGGCGGATGCCATGGTCGTGAGGTAAGGGACGTCGTATGTGATCGTGGACCGCCGGAGCGCGAAGTCGTCGTACTGCGATCGCCGCCCCAGCGGAGTGTTGATCAGCAACTGCACGTCCCCGCTCACGATGAGGTCCACCATGTTGGGTCGGTTCTCGCCCACCTTGAACACCGGTTCGGCAGGCACCCCCCGCGATGTCAGAAACCGCTGAGTCCCCGAGGTGGCCAGGATGCGGAAGCCGATCTCGTGGTACTTTCGGATCAGCGGAAGCACTGTCTCCTTGTCCCGGTCGTTGACGGTAACGATGAGCGTCGCCGGCGGCTGAACCGGTAGTGCGTTGTAGGCCGACGCCTGTGCTTTGGCGAAGGCCATCCCGAACGTGTCGTCGAACCCCATCACCTCGCCCGTCGAGCGCATCTCCGGCCCCAGCAAGATATCCACCTCGAAGCGGTTGAACGGCAGGACGGCTTCCTTGACCGCCACGCCACCCACCGGCGGAAGCTCTGGAATGCCCATGCCAGCAATGGGCTCGCCCGCCATGACCCGGGCGGCCAATCGCGCGAACGGTACGCCGGTCGCCTTGCTCACGAACGGCACGGTTCGCGACGCCCGCGGGTTCACCTCCAAGACGTAGACCTGACCATCGCGCACGGCGTACTGCACGTTGATCAACCCCACGACCCCCAACTCGAGCGCGAATTGTCGGGTCAACGCCCTGATTTCCTCCGCCACGTCGGGGTCCAGGCCCAACGGCGGGAGCACGCACGCGGAGTCGCCGGAGTGCACCCCAGCGTTCTCGATGTGGTGCATCACGCCTGCAATCACCACGTCCTTGCCGTCACAGAGCGCGTCGACATCGGCCTCGAACGCATCCTCGATGAACCGGTCGATCAGGACGGGATGGTCCGGCGAGGCCCGCACCGCCTCCTCGAAGTAGGTCCGCAAGGCGGCTTCGTCGTACACGATCTGCATGGCACGGCCACCCAGCACGTAGCTCGGTCGCACCAGCACCGGGTAGCCAATCCCCTCTGCCACCGCGACGGCGTGCTGAACGTTGGTCGAAATGCCGTTGTCGGGAACACTGGCGCCGATCTTCCGACACACTTGCTCGAACCGTTCGCGGTCCTCCGCGCGGTCGATGGCGTCTACCGACGTGCCCAGAATGCGCACGCCCAACGCCTCGAGGCCCTCGGCGAGATTGAGCGGCGTCTGGCCCCCGAGCTGCACGATCACACCCTCAGGCTGTTCCTTCGAGATGATCTCGAACACGTCCTCCAGGGTTAGCGGCTCAAAGTAGAGTCGATCGCTGACGTCGAAGTCGGTCGATACGGTCTCGGGATTGGAGTTGACCATGATGGTCTCGTAGCCCGCTTCAGAGAGCGCCATCACAGCCTGCACGCAACAGTAGTCGAACTCGATGCCCTGCCCGATGCGGTTGGGCCCGCTGCCCAGAATCATGATCTTCTTGGCGTCGCCCAGCTCGACCTCGTCCTCGTCCTCGTACGAGGAGTAGTAGTAGGGCGTCGCCGCGGGGAACTCTCCCGCGCAAGTATCCACCACGTTGTAGGTGGGGCGGATTCCCCACTCCCAGCGCTGCGTCCGCACCGCAGCCTCGGTGCTGTTCCGCAGGTCGGCGAGCTGCGCGTCGGAGAACCCGTTCCGCTTCATGGTCCGCATTGCGTCGGGCGTCACGGCTTCCAGGGCAGCGTACCACGCCTCCAGTTCCACCAGCTCGGAGAACTGGTCCAGGAACCAGGGGTCGATGTGGCTGGCAGCGGCAATGTCCTCGGTGGAGATCCCCGCCTGCAGGGCCCGCTTGATCTGGAAGTAGCGCTCGGCCGTGGGTTTCCGAATGGCGGCCAGGATGGCATCGCCTTCGTCGGAGGTGAGGCCGTCGTCCTTGAGCGCTTTGCCCGTCGTCCACCCCGCCCGCCCGATCTCCAGCCCGCGGAGCCCCTTCTGCCACGCGGCCTTGAAGGTCCGACCGATCGCCATGGTCTCGCCGACGGCCTTCATCTGAACACCGAGCCTCGGGTCCACCTCAGGGAACTTCTCGAACGCGAACCGAGGGAACTTCACCACGGTGTAGTCGAGCACGGGCTCGAATGAAGCCGGTGTGTTCTTGGTGATGTCGTTGGGAAGTTCGTGCAGCAGATAACCAACCGCCAGCTTGGCGCCCACACGCGCAATCGGGAACCCGGTCGCTTTCGAGGCCAATGCAGAAGAGCGCGACACCCGAGGGTTCATCTCCACCACCAACAGCTCGCCGGTCGCAGGATCCACCGCGAACTGCACGTTGCAGCCGCCCGCTTCGACGCCGATCTCACGGATGATGGCAATCGCGGCGTTCCGCATCTGCTGGTATTCTGTGTCCGTGAGCGTTTGAGCGGGGGCTACGGTCACCGAATCGCCCGTATGAACCCCCATGGCGTCGATGTTCTCGATCGAGCAGATGATAATAACGTTGTCGGCGCCGTCACGGACGACCTCGAGTTCGTACTCCTTCCAGCCAATCACGCTGCGATCGATCAGCACTTCCGTAATCGGCGACGCGTCCAGCCCGCGACGCACCGCGGCTTCGAACTCCTCTGAGTTGTAGGCAATCCCCCCACCTGTGCCTCCCAGCGTATAGCTGGGGCGGATGATGGCGGGATAGCCCGTGTTCTCGACGATCTTCCAAGCGTCCTCGAGCGACTTCGCGAAACCCCCGAAAGGCAGGGAGAGCCCGATGCGCGACATAGCTTCCGCGAACTGTTCGCGATCCTCCGCCATGGCAATCGAACGCGCGTTGGCTCCGATCAGCTCAACGCCGTGTTCCCGTAGGAAACCGTCTTCGTGGAGTTCGATGGCCAGGTTGAGGGCCGTCTGCCCTCCCATGGTCGGGAGGATGGCATCGGGCTTCTCGCGTTCGATGACGCGCTGCACCCACTCGAGGGTGAGGGGCTCGATGTAGGTCCGATCCGCCAGGTCGGGATCGGTCATGATGGTGGCCGGATTCGAGTTGATGAGGATGGTCCGATAGCCTTCCTCTTTGAGCGCTCGAATCGCTTGAGTGCCGGAATAGTCGAACTCGCAGGCTTGACCGATCACGATCGGCCCAGACCCCAGAATGAGAATCGATTCCAGGTCGGTCCGCTTAGGCACGTTCCTCTTGAACCGCTCCTTCAGAAGCCTTGATAGACTTGGTCGACTCGCTTCGAATGGCCATCCGTAGCGCCACCGCGAATCCCCCCCAAACGAAGCCGAGCACCACAATCATGGTGATCCAGCTCGCGGTCGTCATCGGCAGACCTGGGCGTTGGGGAAGGACACGGAAAGCCGGCGTAAACTAACCGGGCCCCACCGCCGGGCAAGCGGCCCGGAGCCTACGTCGGTCCGGGCACCTACCTCTCGGGGCCGATCCGGATTTGGACGCCCGCCGTCCCGACCACCGGACGGTTCTGAAGGTCTACGGCCTGAAGCAAGGTCGCCCGGGGGAGGTCCATGTTCACATTGTCCACGGCAATGCGGAACCGCGGCGCCACGGGCCCCGTCGAAGAGGTCAGTACTCGAAGCGATGCGTCCGGCTGGTCGTGAGCCACCGCCACCGCCCCACCCACTCCCTGGACCGCCCCCAACCCAGCGCCCGCCAGCTCTACCACCACCGCCCCCACCTCCACCGACGGGGACTCGAACGTGACCAGCAGAAAGCCGGGACGGACGTCATCGCCACAAGCGCCCAGACCGACCGCGAGTGCCACTCCCACCAAGGTGTGCCGAACCCAACGTGTCCGCGCACCCATCAGCCACCCCCGCCGGTCAACACCAGGAACGCCCTGAGGTCACCCAGGTCGTACCGTCCGTTCCCGTTGCCGACCCGGTCCAAAAAGCTCCGTTCGGCGACGGTGGGCGCTAGCGCAGACCCGAGGAACGGTCCGGAGAGGACATCGAGCGCAATGGTAGGGGGTCCCACCTCCACGTGGAGCATGAGCGATGCTTCCAGGCCCAGGGCATCCCGGACGCGGAGTTCCAAGGGATAACTGCCGAGCTCGAGCGCCGACCCGGGGATCGCGCCCCGCCCGTCCAGCACCAGACCAGGAGGCAGCTCGCCCGTCACCAGCGTCCACGCCTCTGGCGCGTTTCCGTTGTTGGTCTGAAGCAGAATATCCGCTGGTCGCGCGGCTTCGACGTGCGCCACGGAATCCGTCGCGATCGTAAACGTGACGTCGAACCGGGCCTCCGCCGCGATGGGTGCGGTCACCGTCACCGACGTGGGGTTGGGGGCTCCGGCGAAGGCGCCACCCCATTCGCGAAACAAGAAGCCGGTCCGGGCCCGCGCCTCGATGCCCACGGTCGACCCCGCCTCTACCCAGCCGTCGAGACTCTCGGGCGTGAACACCATGTCGGCCGGATCGACGGTGGGTTGGGCGCTCGTCTCCGCGATCGCCACCTCATACTGAAGCCCACCGAACTCCGCCACAAACGACGTATCCGCGAATCCAGTGACCAGGGAACGCTCCCGCGGCCCACCATCCTGCCAACCCAGGAAAGGAATGCGCTGTCCGGGTGCTACGGAGGCTCCCGCCTCCGCGACGATGCTGTGCTCCTGGAACGGAGCGGAACGAAGCACCCAGGTTCTGGAAGGCGCCAAGGTCCCATCGACCGCAACCGCGCCCTCTGGGCCGGGTGCGCCCCTCGACTCGATCCGCAGCTCCTGGAACCGGGTCCACAGGTCGAACGAGACGTCGGTCCCCGCTGTCTGGATGTCGAGGAGCGTAATTCCCATGGCGCCCCCGGGACCGCTCCGGGTGGCAGGGTTGGAGGACGCATGGAGCTGGACGTTCCCCGTCGATCCGGGGAACAGGTCACCGGGATCCCCGCGTCCTCCACCGCTTCGCGCGAGGTCGCCCAATCCGTCGGCCTCGAGAAGCTCGACACCCATCTCGGACGGGACGCTGTTCACCAGGTTGAACGCCCAGCGGGTGTTCGTCACGGCTGGGTCCACCCGCCATACCAGAAGGCCTCCCTGCGTCAGGTTGTCGTCGAACCCGATGGGCTGCCGGTTCTCGATGAGGAGGTATTGGCCACTGCCATCCCCCGAGACGATTTCGAGGGCCTCGCCGGTCGACGCCACCGGCGAAAGCGTGACCCGCCCCAGGGCTCGGCCACTGGCTACCCTGGTCGGGTTGATCCAGCCCAGCGCCCGCTTGGTCCAGGCACTCATGTGGCAAGGGCGGTGAGGGTTGAACGGCCCCGGGCACCCCCAGGCGCCTGAACCCATGAGGCCCCACTTCCCGATCCCCTGATGGATGCTGTTCCCCACCGCGTAGAGGTCGGGGAGCCCGAACCCGTGTCCCAGCTCATGCGCGAAGACGCCGATTTCGGCTCGTGACACGCCGTCGCACGAGATGGACGGCTGAATGGTGTAGTCGTCGACCCGCAGGAAGCCCCCGTTGGCCGAGGGGGTCCCGGTTGTGTAGGGCCCGGTCCCCTGCGCCGCCAGCGTGAACCGGTGCGACCAGATCCGCGCGATCGTTTCGTCGCCGGAACACTCGGCGCCCACGGTTGCGTGCATGACGGTCAGGACGTCCACAAAGCCGTCGTCATCGCCAGAATTCGGAATTCCATCGGGACCGTCGCTGTCGAACACGCCCCAGTCGACCCCGCTGGAGTCCAGTTGGGCGACCAATTCGACGATGAACTCACCCACCTGCGCGAAGGCCCCGAGCCCCGAGGAGCCACCGGCCACCTCAGCGAGGGTCAACGAACTGCGATGCCATGGAAGCGTCTCGCCTCGCACGTCCACCATACCGCGCGACATCTCGGTATACAGGTCCCGCACTGTGCCCGTGGGACTGGGTCCGTCGAAAAAGGCCTGCTGGATTTCCGAGGGGGAAAAGGGCCCCTGTCCAGGGGTGTCCGAGAACAGCCCCAGAACCACGGGAAACGTAAACGTGCCCGCGACGGGTCCGTTGCGGGGCCCGAGCGGTACCCTCGCCTCCCTCAACAGTCCGCCCCCGTTGCGGGGGGCCCTCCGCATGGGCCTGGCGAACTCGAACGCACCCGGATCCGTTTTCCGAACGAAGTACTCCGCCGGCGGCCGAGTGCCATAGATCTCGCCCAGCAACTCCACGTCCTGGCCGGACGCCGCCGGCGCCTGCGTTGCCATCGCCACAACAGCCGCTAGAGCGGCGTGTGCTGCTGCGGCGGAGCGGGAGGCGAAGGTCAAGCGAGCATCCGTGGCGGGTTTTCGTGGCAGGCCTGCGAAGGGCTCAGCGCCGTACACCGGCTCCGGCCCCGTGGTCCTGGCGCGGGTGGGCCAACCCTTCCTACGAAGCAAGCCCGGGGCCGTTGCCGGGGGCCTGTGCCGGGACCAGCTACACGCGGTCTTCCGCGCGCACCCCCAGGTCCGCGGCCACTGTTTTGAGCCCGTCGATCACGTTTTGGATGTGTTCGCTGCGCTCCAAACCGATCAGCTCCAGGCCGTGAGCCACCTCTTCGCGGTTGACGCCCGCGGCGAAGGAGCGGTCTTTGAGCTTCTTCACGACGGATTTGGGCGTGAGGTCGTCGATGCCGTTGGGCCGGACCAGGCAACAGGCGTACACCAGGCCTGAGAGCTCGTCGCAGGCGCAGAGTACCTTGTCCAGCTCGGAGGTGGGTGGCTGATCGGTGCGGTCGGGAAACGCGTGCGCCAGCACCGCCTGAATTACCTCGTCCGAGTATCCGTCCTCGCGCAACTGAGCGACCCCTCGGTGGGGATGCTCGTCGGGGAAGCGCTCCCAATCCAGGTCGTGAAGCAGCCCCGCCATTCCCCAGGTCTCCTCGTCCGCACCCGAACGACGGGCGTAAAACCGCACCGCCGCTTCCACGGCCAACATGTGCTTCCGAAGTCCGGGGTCCTGCACCCAGGCTTCCATCAGCGCGAGTGCGTCTTCTCTGTTGGGCATGTCACCTTCCTTGCGGGCCACGCCCGCGCCTGTGGAGTCCGTGGTTCGTCAGTAGTTCGCCGAGGGGCAGAGATCGGCTACCACACAGTCGCGGCACCGAGGGCGCCTGGCGATGCACACCTGGCGGCCATGCTCAATCAGCAAGTGCGGGAGCTGGGTCCAGCGCTCCGACGGAAAGAGCCCGATCAGGTCCTGTTCGATCTTCACCGGCGTCTTTTCTCGCGTGAGCTTGAGCAGCGTGGACAGTCGAGTCACGTGGGTGTCCACCACCACACCCTCGTCGATCCCGAACGCGTTGCCGAGAATGACGTTCGCCGTTTTCCGTCCGATCCCAGGAAGCTTGACGAGCTCGGCCAGGGTGCGGGGCAGCTCGCCGCCGTGATGGTCGACGACGCCTCGCGCCATGCCGATCAGGTTCTTGGCCTTGTTGCGGAAGAACCCAGTGGTGCGGACCAGCTCCTCCACGTCTTCCTGCCGGGCGCCTGCCAGACGCTCGGGTGTCGGATAGCGCGTGAACAGCTCGGGGGTCACCATGTTGACGCGCGCGTCCGTGCACTGCGCCGAAAGGATGGTCGCCGCGGCCAGCTCGTATGCGTTCCGATGATGGAGCGCACAGTGCGCGTCGGGATACTCGGCGTCGAGTCGATCGTAGATGCGCTGGGCCCGTTCCTTTCGGGCCTTCTTGGACTCACGGGGCATGGCTGGCGTCCAATCGATGAAAGGGGAAGGCCGAGGGTCGCGGATCGCCTTCTGGGGGTGGGTCTTCTAGCGGACTCAAACCCTCTGGGTGCGATTCCAACCACGAAAACGCTCTGCCGAGTAGCTTGTAGAGTTCGCCGTTGGTTTCCAAGGAGTAGAGGTCCGCGTCCCTCCCTCCGGGCAGGGTGGAGTCGAAGTCGGCCCCGGAGGTTCGAATCTGGGTGTGCACCGCGTCGGTAAACAAGCGCCAAGGGATCGGGCTTGCCACCATGATGCCCAGACCGGGGCGGTCCTCACGGAGTCCCGACACCAGCACCGCCCCGATCTCCTCCCGACGCACCTCCCAGAGGATCCCGTCCACGGGTTCTGCTGCTGCCCCCTCAGGCGTGCTAACCCAGAAGAGGTTACGCGGCACCTGCAGGTAGCCGGCGTGCGCCGGAGCCCGACCGGGAGGGTCGTACACCGCATCAAAGGCGCACACCTGTCGCGCCAGGGCGGTGCTCACGAGCAGCGCCCCCCGTCCGGCTCTCCACGCCTGGAAGCAGTAGTACGTCAGGACGCCGTACACGTGGGCCGTCTCGGGCGCGGCGTCGTCGGGCAGGAGCGCGTCGAGGAGTTGGCCGACCTCTCCCAGTGTCTGGAACTGAAGGGGATCCTGCCGTGCCATGCCCCCGCCCGCCATCGCGGCCGCGATGGCCTCGAACCGAGCCCGCACATCTTCACCCTCGGCCACCAGCATCTCCGATGGTGTCGTACGCAGGTATTCGTCGTGAAACCTCACTCCACCCCTCCCCCGTCCAATCGGACGGTCGCGAACGACTCGCGGGCGGCCATCGCCTTCGCCTGGAAGAGCGCCTGCAGTCGCTCGCGCCAGGAGCGCCCGCGCACCAGCACGACTTCAATCTCACCCCAGTAGTCCGGGAGTCCTTCTACGACCAGGAAGTGGACGTCACCAAGCGACGCGGGAACAGGGACGGAACACTTCCGCCCCCGATGTTCGAAAGCAACCTCGACGGGTGGTGAGCCCCACCAAACCTCCTCGATGAAGAGGTGGTCCTCGAACCGGAAGCGGCCCCCTCCCAGGGAGACGCCATGGCGGTAGTAGTGCGAGTCGAAGTGTTCCCCTTCGAGACGCGCGAAGTGTTGGTCCATCGCGCGATCAACGCCCCCCAGGGCATCCTGACCGGCCAAGGACTCGAGGTGGTGCTGAAGCTCATGGGTCAGGGTCTCCCAAAGCTCAGCCGACCAGTCGAACCCGGGATTGTCGGCGGCCAACGCGCGGAAGGACCCGTGGTAGACCAGCACCTGTGATCGCACGGTTTCCGCGCTGTCGAATCCTGAAGGGTAGGCCTCGGTCACACACTCGCCCATGGTGAAGACCCCTGGACGCTCGGGATGGGGGCGCGCCTCCGGTAGGGCCAGCACTCCGTCCACACCGGAGCGGTACTCCGAGGGAATCTGTCCAAAGGCATCGAGGGCGGCCTGTTCGAAGGCCTCGAACGTCATGCCCCGTCCGGTCCCTCAGACAGAACCAAACGCTTGGCCAACCACCGATTCATGGCCAGGAACACCACTAAGGCGATGGCGAACTGAATGAGGACAGTGCCCACGTTGAACGCGCTGAACAGAGTCCAGGTCTCAGCCGCACTCTCACCTTGTGCCTGAAACAGCCACCAGCCGGTCAACACCACCGCTTCCACGACCACGAGACGGATCGCCCAGTCCCACCACCCGCCGATGCGGATGTCGGAGTCAGGCGTATTGATGAACTTCTCGCGCCAAGCCGTCACCCCGTAGCGCAGGACGGCGGTGGCGAAGAACAGGCCTGAGAGCATCAGGCCGACGCCCCAAACCCAATCCTGGTTCTGGAAGAAGCCCAGCCTGAGCGCACTGGGCACGCCCATCACGAACGCCAGAGTGCCGACCACGGTGATGGCCCGGGCACGGGGCACCCCCAGGTCGCGGAGCACTCGTGCGGCCAGCTCGATCATGGCCACCAAGCTGGTCCAAGCGGCAAACACCAGGGCCAGGAAGAACAGCACCATGAAGAAACGCCCGCCGGGGATTCCTGCGAACAACTGAGGCACCCAGATAAACGTGAGACCCTCGTTGCCTGCACCCACGATCTCACTCGCGGCATCCGGCATCACCGAGAAGACGGTGCACAGCACCATGATCCCCGCCAACAAGGACATCGCGTTGTTGCCGAACCCGATGACGAACGCATTGAGTGCCGTATCCTCACGAGAGCGCATGTAGATGGCGTAGGTGGTCACCAGCCCCCACCCCGCACCCGTGTCCCAGGCATTCTGCGTGAGCGCCTCGAGCCAAACCCGATAGTTCATGAGTCCGTCGAGGCTGGGCGTGAAGAGGAAGGCCAACCCCCGGCTCGCCCCCGGGAGCGTGAGGGCCTTCACGGCCAACACCACCACCAGGCCGATCAAACTCGGTATGAGGATACGGGCCGCCCGTTCGATCCCCTTGACACCCCTTGCCACCACGAACAGCGCCATCCCCAACGCCAAGGCGTGGAGAAGCACTGCCGTGCCCGTTGAATTGAAGCCGTTCCAGAACGCTTCCGGCGGGTCGGACGGGATGGCGCCGCTGACGGCCGCCATCAGGAACCGGATGGTCCATCCCATGACGACGCTGTAGTAGAACATGATGGCGGTGGCGGTCCAGGCCACCCATGCCCCCATCCAGGCAGACCCCTTCCCCACCGTTTTCACGAAGGCGCCGATCGGGCCCATACGTGTCCCCTTCCCCATCCCGAACTCCAGGATCAAGAGGGGGACGGACCAGAGCAGCAGAAAGCACACCCAGGCCACCAGGAAGGACCCTCCGCCGTTGGAGGCGGCGATGCGGGGGAAGCGCCAGATGTTTCCGGTACCCACCGCCATGCCCAGCATGGCCAACAGCATGCCCCACCTGGAGCTGAATACTTCGGACTTGGGTGCCACTAGACAGTTCTCAGAAAGGGGACCGCCTGTTCAAGCGGGCCAAGATAAGGTCAAGGCGAGCCCAGCGCCCAGAAGTCCCCGACCAGGCCGTGCTCTGTGAGAAGCGCTTGCGCTGCGCCCGCTGTGCGCGGCTCGTAGTCGAGATCCAACCGCCCCTCATACCACACCCGAGCCAGTGGCCAGAACCGCATGGTCGCCACTGCGGCACCGAACGGGTGGCTGTGAATCTTGCACCAGCGCCTGGCCTCGTCTTCCGACCGGAAGAATCGAATGGTGCTTCAGGTGAAGCCGATATCCTCCCAGAACCGCTGGGCCGGCTCCACGAAGTGAAGGAGGGTCGTCGACGGCAGTAGCTCTCCCCCCCGCATCTCCAACCTGATCGGCGCCCCCTTGAGCATAGGCTGCGCTTGGATGACGGCATCACCCCCCAGGAGCGCTGCGATCCCCAGCGCATCCCAAGCACAGGGCGCGTGGTAGGTCTCTCCCCGGGCCTGTACCTGGATCCCGGTTTCGGTAGCCGAGAACGGCGCTGCCATGGCGATCGCGCCCTCGTGGGTCAGCACGAGCTGCCTCTGCTCGCCCAGACGCTCGAGAGCTCCTTGGACGTCCTTCTGATCGGCCTGGACCAGGCGGGCGAGCCGCTCCAGCGGCGGTGCCTCTCCGGACTGCAGGAAATGCTGATAGACCATCCACCGGGTCGTACGCTCGAGGTCGCTCCAGGTCATGCGCGGTAGATCACTAGTCTGAGAGGAGAATGAGGCTGCGGAGCTGCCAGACGTCCCCACTGCGAAAGAACACGAAGGCGGTCGGTATCCCCCGGGTACGGACCACGCCGTCCTCCGACCAGGTTCGTATCTGCTGCCCAAAGGCGAAAGCGAAGCGCCCTGATTCGGCAAAGTCGAGCACGATGTCCTGGGTGGTCATGCCTTCGCGCGTATCGTGCGACCAGAGGTCCAACGCGGGCACCTTCCCCATCGCTCGTTCACCGCTCTCGGCGCCGTAGACCATCTCCTCGCTCCACAACTCGGCCGTCCGGACCGGGTCCCGGGTCAGCCACGCCCCCGAGATCCGATCCATCAAGCTGCGTACGTCGGGAGACCAGGCCCCTACATCGATGGCCTCGAACTCACTCCCACCTGCCCCAAGCGCCGGCAGACCCGGGGTATCGCTTTGCGGATCAGCGGTGAAATAGTGACCGCGAATCCGCCAACCCCCACCCTGATCCAGCAGCATGACGAATTGACCGGTCCAGATGCGGCCCTCATGTGCATGCTGCCAGCGCCCCGCAAGATATGCGAAACGACCTGAGCCCTCGATGTCACTGACGCCCAGTTGTATCTCACCCGAGATGGGCAAAGCGAGGTCGAGGTACTGCCGGACCACGTCCTTCCCCTTCAAAGCGCCACTCCTGGGGGGACGGAACACCACGTCATCGTGGTAGAAGTCGGAAAGGCGCTCCGTGTCGTCCTCGTTCCAAGCCTCCTGCCACCGGCGGAGTCGGTTGTTCAGTTCTTCGAGTAACCGCGCCTTGTAGATAGCGCGGGCTCGACTCGCCTCGGGGCGTCCAGCGCCACCAGGTGCCTGACCGGCCAACGGACCAGGGGCGAGCTGGACGGCGACCAGCAGCCCGACCAGGTACACCCAGTGGCTCCCACCATCACGCGCCCAGGCACGTCGGGATGCCGCGCCTAGCTGCGCAGCCGATCTCGAATCCACGCCTCTACTCCACCAATGGGGACCCGCACCTGGGCAAGGCTGTCGCGATCCCGAATCGTCACGGTGTCATCCTCGGGAGTCTGCCCGTCCACGGTTACGCACCACGGCGTGCCCGCCTCGTCCTGTCGTCGGTAGCGGCGGCCGATCGAGCCCGCAGCATCGAAGAACGCAGGGACCGACCCGGCCCGCAGGTCGTCGTGCAGCCTCTTCGCGATCTCGGGCAGACCATTCTTCTTCATGAGCGGTAGCACCGCGGTCTTGATCGGAGCCAAACGAGGCTGCAACGCCAGCACGACACGCGCGTCCCCTTCCACTTCCTCTTCTCGATAGGCATCGCACAGGACCACCAAGACCGTCCGGTCGACCCCTACCGCAGTCTCGATCACATAGGGGATGAAGCGCTTGCCGGTATCCGACTCCACGTACTGAAGCTTCTTCTTCGAGAATTCCTGATGGCGCGAGAGGTCGTAGTCCGTGCGGTTGTGAATGCCCTCGAACTCCTTCCATCCAAACGGATACTCGTACTCGATGTCCTCGGCACGTTTCGCGTAGTGGGCCAGCTCATCGGGCCCGTGGGGTTGAATACGCAACCTATCGGCTCGGATCCCCAGCCCACGATGCCAATCCATCCGCTGCGCCTTCCAATACTCGAACCACTCCTCGTCGCTCCCCGGCTCCACAAAGAACTGCATCTCCATCTGTTCGAACTCGCGAGAACGAAAGATGAAGTTCCCTGGGGTAATCTCGTTGCGAAACGCCTTGCCGATCTGGGCAATCCCAAACGGCACCTTCTGCCGGGCAGAGGTCTGTACGTTCAGGAAGTTCACGTAGCTCCCTTGGGCGGTCTCCGGTCGTAGATACACCGTAGCCGCGTCCTCCTCTACCGGCCCCATGAAGGTCTTGAACATGAGGTTGAAAAGCCGAGGCTCACCCAGGTCGCAAGCATCGTGAGCACCGGGTGCCTTGCTTGGTTTCCGACCGCAAGCCGCCGAGTCCAGTTGGTCTTCACGGAAGCGTTTCTTACACGCCTTGCACTCGACCAATGGGTCGGTGAAGCCCCCGACATGACCGGACGCCTCCCAAACTCTGGGATGCATCAGGATCCCGGCGTCCAGACCCTCCACGTCCTCTCGGCGGTGCACCATGGCGTCCCACCAGGCGGCTTTCACGCTGCGCTTGAGCTCGATTCCTAACGGGCCATAGTCCCAAACCGACCCCGTGCCGCCGTAGATCTCCGAGGACTGGAAGATGAAGCCGCGACGCTTCGCCAGGGAGACCAGCTTGTCCATTACATCTGCGTCGGCCATGAAACTCGGATAGGTGAGAGGGTGCGATGGGGGCGGAAACCTATGGAAACTCCCCAAGAAGCGGCAACAGATCCCCTTTGCTGAGCCGCCCGCTTCAGCGGCGACGCACGCGGTCGAGCAAGGGTTTCACTAAGGGTCGGATCGCCGCTTTGCCAACCTGAGACGTGGAGCGCACCACTTGCCCGGAGAGCTGCCTGAGCCAGGTGGCCACCGGACGCAAGTCGTCACGCTCCACCTCATCCAACGACACACCCGGACGGAAGTCCTTGAGGAAGTCGATGGCCACCGTCCCTGCCGGAGGGAGGCGCGTCGCGGACGAGCTGGCCGGTCGACGCTCGAGTCTTCGGAGCGCGTAGTCCTGGATGGCCAACACGTCGCCAATGAGCCAGCGCTCGATCATCCCGGTGCGGTACCCGCCGAACGTGGGCAAGGGCCGATCGAGGAACAGCGCCGTAACCGCATGCGGGAAGTTGTACCCCGACTTCAATGTGACCGCACCGCCCGCAGAGAAGCGGCCGTTCAGCTCCATGAACACGTAGCTCCCGTCGTCGCGACGCTTCCACTCCGACATCAGCACTCCATGCCAGTCCATCTCCCGCGCCAGCCGGTGCGTCATGGCGACGGCCTCGCTCGGAGCAGCAATGCTCTTGCGAATCGTCGCTACGCCACCGGTCAGTGGAAACTCCCGCACCCGGTCGTACGCCAGGTGGGCGATCGGCTGTCCGCGGTCGTATACCGCTTCAATCCCCACTCCGATGCCCTGCACGTACTCCTGAGCAATGAGGCTCGGCGCGTGACCCTCCCAGCGCTCGAGGATCCGCTCCAGGGCCTCGCGATCGTCCGCGAACACCACCTTGAGATCGATTTGCTTACCGGTCTGAGCCCTCAGGAGGGCACCCGGCCCAAAGGGCTTCACGGCGAGCGGAAAGGTGAAGCCACGGGTGGCCTCCAGCAGCGCCTCCTTTCCCCCACCGCGGGCCGTACGCGGGACCGGAAGCCCCAGAGACTCCGCGAAGGGCAGCATGCGCCGCTTGTCCAAGGAAAGGCGAACGGCCTCGGAGGGTGCAGCGGCCAGCTGCGTGACGGCATCCACCTGTTCGCGCTGCGCGTCCAAGGCAACCAAGGCCGACTCGGACGCGGGAACGATGAGTGCCGACCCGGTGCGCCCAGCGACGTCTAGTACGCCCGCCACAAAGTCCTGAGGGTCGCTGACGGCAGACGGGACGAGGTGATGCTCCACGGCATACCTGGACTTGAGGCCCAGCGGTGTCGACCCGGTGCCTACGGCCACGACTGGCACGCCGACCCGACCCAAGGCACGAACGATCACGAGCCCCGGGCGACTTTCGGCGCCAGCCACTACGACCTTGGGCCAGTCGGTGGCCTGGACGGCTGTGGATTGGGCCGTGGGATCCGTCATCGGATCAGGGACCCCGCCGCGCGGTTGGGGGTGTTACCCGTTCCGTTCCCTCCGGAGGCCCCTGGCATGATCACGTTTACCGACCGAGCACGCGAGGCAATCCTCAGCTTCATGAGCGAGGATGACATGGAACTCGAAGCGCTACGCATCATCGAGAATGCTGGCGCCGAGGGAGGATCTCGCTTCGAACTGTCGCTCGTCACCAGCGACGAACTGGGAGAGCACGACGTCGAACAGGAAGGGGGCCCGTTCAGAGTCTTCATCGACCAGGCTACTGTGGACGTCCTGAAGAACGCCACCGTCGACTTCGTGGAACGGGTCAACGAGTCCGGATTCGAGGTCCGCACGGCACCCGGCGGGGGAAGCGCCAGCGTGGACTCGTCGGAGATGGCCGAAAAGATCCGTGGCATCCTCGCAGAGAGAATCAATCCGGCGGTCGCCGCGCACGGGGGAGCCATCGAACTGGTGGCGGTCGAAGGCTCGGACGTCTTCATCGAGATGACCGGAGGTTGTCAGGGATGCGCGATGTCCCGAATGACGCTGCGTCAGGGAGTCGAGCGCATGCTCCGCGACGTGATCCCCGAGATTGGCACGGTGCACGATGCAACCGATCACGCGAGCGGAAGCAACCCGTACTTCGCACAACAAACCTGAGCCCTGACGGCGCACCCACTCCCCTTCGGCACTGCAGCCCTTCGAACCGTTTCTGACGACCTAGCGTGGTGCTTCACACTAGGTACCCTTTCAGGGACCGATGTGGTCCGTGTGCTTGGAGTGGAAGACCCTCTGAGCACCTCGAAACAGGGGCCAGGCCACCCGCTTGGCAAGCTTCTTGGCGTTCCAGGTAGTCCAATGCCGTAGTCGGTGGCCGCCGCTCCCCGTCACCAGGCCGGCCACCTCAGCGTCAGGGGTACTGCGCTTTACGCAAAACCGCCCCACCACTTGGCACGTCCCCACTCGATCCACACCCCGTTGCGGCTCTGAGTTGAAGAGGATCTGAAGACCCGCCTCCGCGGCAGCCTCTGCTGTGTTCCGGATGTACGCGCCCCCGGGGACCGAACCCACGACGACCTGCGTGCCGAGGATGTCCTCGAGATGCCGACGGCTCCGACTCCACTCACTGACTGCTTCGTCGTACGGCAACCGCGCCATCCGAGTCGGATGACTCACGGTATGCGTACCCACCACATGCCCGCGCGCCACGAGCTCCTTGATCTGGTCCGCGTCGACGAAGCCCGGCTCACCGATCTTGCCAGTGGTGATGAAGAAGTGCCCGACCCACCCCTTTGCTTCCAGCGCCGGCGCGATTTCGGTCAGGGCAGTGACGCCACCGTCGTCGACAGAGAGCGTCCACTGATCCGTGTCACTCGCCAGGGCGTCTTGGATAGCGACGGCGGGGAGACGTTCGACCTGCGCGATCAAGTCGAGATGGCGATCGAAAACCCCGCGCTCGATCTTGTAGCTGTCCGCCGCCGGGTTACGAAACCCGGAGCTGCGCCATTCGCCAGGACGCACGACGTCGTGGTACAGCAGGTTGGTGAGCTTCAACGCAGCTTTCTCGCCGTTCTCTTCCAAGACCACCACTTCGACAGCCACGGCTGCCCCCATGTGCCTGACGGGCGCCCGGTGGTATCGATGGTCTCGGCCGTCCCCTCCTCGATGGCGCGGAACGTCACCTCGATGGCGTCGAGGTTCTCCAGGACCACCTTGGATTGAATCATGTAGTGGGACTCGTTGACCTCGTCGATGTCGTAACTGAAGTACCCGTACACCGGTCCGGTGTCCACGCCCTCATCGATCTTGAGAAGGGTCATGCCCACCTTGTCACGGTCGTCGTTGGCCAACGCCCAGAAGCATCCGTGAGCGTTGCGGTACTCCGGGCAGACCCCGGGATGCATGACGAAGGTGCCGTGTCGGGGGATCGTGAAGACGTCGCGCTTCAGGAGGTGCTTACAGCGGGCCACGACGAAGTCGGGTGCCAATCCCTCTAAGAACTGACGGGCTTCGGGCGTGTTGGGCGAGTGGATACGAAGCACCGGAAGCCCTTCCGGCAGCGGCGGCAAAGTCTTGCGAAATCGAGCGAGGGTCGTCTGCTCCCAGGCCTGGTCCTTCGGGGCAACGCGTAGGCGATACCACGCCCGAAACGCCATGACGTCGAAGAATCGAAGCCAACCCACGCGCCGCACTTCACGCTTGACGCGTTTCACGAACCGAGACCGGGTCTCATCGAGTTCGATGATCCCGACCAACCCAAGGGACCCCGACATCCAACGCGCCAGAACCTCTTGGTCCAGCGGCGCCCCGCGGTGGCAAATCAGCACGCTCTTCATGGGGGGTGCGGCACTACAAGTTTCGCTCCATCCAGGTTCTCGCCTTAGCTTCGCGGATGCTTCGGTGCTGGCAAAGCCTTCCCCAGATGAGCCCGTGGTCGTGGACTCTGCCCCTGCTGCTCGTGGGCGCCTGCGGCGCACCCGACTCGGGCCCCGCAGGGCCTCCGCCCATAACGCCTACCCCGCCACCCATCGCTCAGGATTGGATCGGGGTCTACGGCGGCAGCCTCATCGGACAGTACGAGGGCGCTGACCTTCACGAAGCCGCGGTTCGGCTGGACATCAGCTTTGACGCGGCGCCCGATCCCCAGTGTCCGGCCTGCGTCACGGTGCGGCTGGACGACTACTTCCTGCTTGCGGGGCAACGCATCGACCAGCCCACTCAGGCGACGTTCAGCTACTGGGACGGGACGCGCATGCGCACACTGGAGCTGGGCAAGTTCTCCGCGGGGGGTGCGTCGGGCAACGTGCTCCAGGGGACGCTGACCGTGGTCGACACCGCGGGGGGTCAGAGCGCTCGCACCCTCGAGGCGGAACTGCTGGTCGAACGGAGGCCGTGAGCGGGGCAGCAGTCGGTTAGGACCCTGGCGCCTTAGGACCCCGGCGTCTCCGCCTGACCCCAAGGTAGAGGTCGGCCCACGAAGTACCCCTGGTATCGGTCCACATCGAGTGCGGTGAGGGACTCGAACTCCTTGCGGGTCTCCACGCCCATCGCGATGCACTCGATACCGAGGTCCTCACACAGCGCGCCGATCGACTGTACCAACCGCTGACGGCGGGCATGCACCTCTACACCCCGAACCAACACGCTGTCGATCTTTACGAAGTCCGGTTCCACCAAGGCTAACGATGCCAGTCCCGACGTTCCGGCGCCCAAGTCATCGATGGCGATACGAAAGCCCTGCTGACGAAGGAGTGCGAGACGCTCCATCACCATGGGGTCCTCCAGATCGAACGCCTGCGCCCTCACCTCGAACACGACCCGATCCGCCAGCTGACGCACAGGGTGCCCTTTCGGGAAGAGTGGATCGAGCATCAGTTGGTGCGGGTCGATGTTCATGAAGAGCACTGCACTGGGCTCCTCGGCCACGAACGGTTCGATGGCCTTCTCCCAGATCCGCTCCGAAAGCTCCGCCGATCGATCGAGGTCGGCAGCGGCCCTCAAGAAGTCGGGTGGGCTCTTCAGCGAGGGCTCATCCGTCCGGAGCAGGGCCTCGTAGCCGGTGATCCCCCAACCCCGATCGATGATGGGCTGAAAAGCCATCCACAACGACGAGAGCGCCGACTCGAAGCGCTGCTCCAACCCCCGGTCGTTCTCTCGGGTGGCCTCGGCTCGGGCGACGTAGCGCTGCTGGATCGCAGTGCGCCGTACCGCGTGGAGCAGCTCACGGTCGTCGACCGGCTTGCGAACACAGGCGAAGGAGCGTGAGTCGAAGGCAGCCGTCGCAGACTCCACGCCTGGATCGGTCGCTAACAGGATGAAAGGCGTGGCCCTGGATTCACGCCGAATGGCCCGGATGACCGCGACGGCTTCCTGCTCCGTCTGATCGACGTCGGAGATGACGACCTCCTGACCGGTCAGGCCGAGTTCGGAGGCATCGACTCCGTCGATCAGGTCGACCCGGTACCCCTCGCGGACCAACACTTCACCCGCGAGCGCGGTGGCACCATTACCCACCAGGAGAATGCGGTGCCGGTGGTCTTTGCTCGCGTTTCCTTGATCCATTCCGCGCGTCGTCTCATCGAGGCCCGTCCCGTCCCGCAACCATCTCTTCAAGACTCGGGCCACCAGTGAGCGGTGAGGCGTATACGCAAACACCCCCCGGTCCGAAGACAGAGGGGTGAATCGCGAGAACTGGGCTCGATCGGCGCCTGGTCAATGGGCCTACTTTGAACGGTATTTTGGGTCGTATTGGCGCCCTTGCCGGCCGCCGCGACCAAACCATCAGTCTGCCCCGAGGGGAAAGCAAAGGGCGGACCTAGAGGCGATGGCCTCGGTGTAAACTCAACACCCACAACGAGTTAGCACAGCATGCTGCGAGAGACCGCTGCTCCGATCTCAGGCGTCGATCATCGCATGTTCCCCGATCATCTGCAGAACGCCAACCACGTACCGAAGGTACGGGGCCAACCGGATACCGGAGGTACACGGCCAACCGGGTCCGAAGGTACGGGGCCCACCACGTACCGAAGGTACGGGGCCCACCACGTACCGAAGGTACGGGGCCCACCGGGTACCGGACTCAGCCCGCGCGCGCCACCGGCTGCTCAACCCAGGTCAGCCAACGCCAACGGTCCTCGGCGCGCCCGTGCACCAGGTCCATGAACGCCGTTTGGATCTCCCGCGTCACGTCACCCACCACACCGCTCCCAATCTCGATCCCGTCTACCGACGTCACCGGCGTCACCTCCGCCGCGGTGCCGGTGAAGAACATCTCCTCCGCAGAGTAGAGCGACTCTCTAGGCACGGGGACCTCTTTCACCTCGTACCCCATTGTCCGAGCCAGCACGATGACCGTGTGCCGGGTGATCCCTCGCAGCGAGGTCCCGTCGAGCACCGGCGTGATCAGTACGCCATCCCTGACCATGAACAGATTCTGGCCGCTACCCTCGCTCACCAGTCCCCCGGGCCCCAACGCAATCCCCTCCGCGTACCCGTTTCGCACGGCTTCCATCTTGATCAATTGGGCGTTGACGTAGTGCCCTCCCGCCTTGGCGGACATGGGAAAGGTGTTGGGAGCCCCACGCTGCCAGGAGGACACACAGGCCGAAACGCCCTTCTGCAAGCCCTCCTTGCCCAGGTAGGCGCCCCATGGAAATGACGCGACGTACGTCTCGACCGGACTCTCCATGGGATACAGCCCCGCCGCTCCGAAGCCGCGCAGCACCATGGGACGCACATAGGCGGATCCGAGCTCGTTGGCCCGCACCACCTCCACGCAGGCGTCACAGAGGTCCTGCGCCGAAAACGCGGAATCCATCCGATAGGTGCGCGCCGACTCGACCAGGCGGCGCACATGGTCCTGAAGGCGGAAGATCGCGGGCCCCCGATCGGTCTCGTAGCAGCGAATCCCTTCGAACACCGAGGTTCCGAACTGCACCACGGTCGAAAGCAGATGCACCGTCGCGTCTTCCCACGGAATCAGAGTGCCATTCTTCCAGATCAGCTTCGACGGCGTGATTCCCATCCCACCCTCCTTAGGGGCGTGGCTACACCTTGATATAGAGTCTCCGATGATCCATCCAACGGAGCACGGCCCACCAGAAGAAGACGTTCACCGCCGCAAACGCAAGGGAGGCGCGCACCGGAGTCATCCACGGAAGGAACACCCGCTGGTAGAGCCAGCTGTAGAGAGATACGGGATCTCCCGACAAACCCGGGACTTTCAGGCGAATGAGAACCTTCACCAACAGGCCCGAGCCCACAAAGACCGCCAGTGCGTTGCGCCCGTACACGACCAATGGAGCCGACCAACGCTGCCAGCCCCGCACGTCCAAAGCCCAGTAGCACCCAGCCAGGCACAGGGTCGCGGCCCCAGCCGTAAACACCGTATAGGAACTGGTCCACAGGTTCTTGTTGATGGGAAACCAGTACCCCCAGGCGAGTCCGATGAGCGTCGTGATCACCCCCCATCCGAGGAGCCAGCGCACGTTGGAGGTGCTGTCTTGCCCTCCACCCCGGAGGCGCTCTCCCACGAAGCAACCGGAGAGCGTCGTGCCCACTGCGGGCAGGGTGCTGAGCAGCCCCTCCGGATCCCAGGTTCGGGATTGTGACCAGAGATGTCCCTCGAACAGCGCCCTATCAAGGAACGCCCCCAAGTTACCATCGGGCGAGAGGTCACCCGGCACGTGCCCGGGCCAGGGCGCCCACATGAGAAGCGCCCAGTAGCCTAGTAGCAGAGCGACCAGCAAGAGGCCCCGTCCCCGCCTGGACAGGAATAGGAAGGCCGGCGGCGCCACCAGGTAGACGAGCCCGATGCGCTGGAGAACGCCCGGGATCCTGATCGTCGCTAGATCGAAGGAGGGGAACCCGGACAGGAACAGTCCCAGTCCAATGATCACGAATCCCCGACGCACGGCGTGGCGGAGAAGCTGGCCCCGGTCGGCGCCACGGGCGATGCGTCCAGCAAACGAGAAGGGCAGCGCCACGCCCATGATGAACAGGAAGAACGGGAAGATCAGGTCCGTCGGGGTCCAACCGTGCCACGGCGCGTGCAGTAACGGTGCGTAGACATGCTCCCAGGAGCCCGGGTTGTTGACCAGGATCATGGCCGCAATGGTGGCCCCGCGAAACGCGTCGAGAGATGTCAGTCTGCCCTTGGCGGGGTGGCCGCGGGCCTCTGCGGAGTGCGGTGCCTCGGTGCGCATACCGGCAAAGTAGCATGGTGTTGAGAGACTTCCACGGCCCCAGGTCGCGATTCGGGCGCTCGGAGCCCCCTCTCGAATCAATCGCAACTCTGATACTGTTGGCTGCAATGGCGAGCGCGCGATGAAACCGCTGTTGATCGGGATTGGCGGCGGCACCGGTTCTGGAAAGAGCACGTTGGTGCGGCAGCTCGCATCCGTGTTGGGAGACGACCGCGTCAGCACGCTGTCCATGGACGCGTACTACCGCGACCTGTCAGGGCTGAGTGCACCCGCACGCAACACCGTGAACTTCGATCACCCCGAGGCCCTCGACCTGCCCCTGCTGCTCGGGCACTTGGATCGACTCGCGGAGGGGCAACCGGTTCCGATGCCGCGCTACGACTTCCCGAGCCACACCCGTCTCGAAGAAGCGACGACCGTCGAAGCGAGGCCACTCGTTCTCCTGAATGGGATCTTGGTGCTGGCAATCCCACTCGTACGGGAGCGGTTGGATCTGGCCGTCTTCGTAGATGCGGAGGCGGACGTGCGCTTCATCCGACGCTTCAGACGGGATGCCTTAGAACGGGGACGGAGTCACTGGTCCGTCATCGAGCAGTACCTGAACACCGTCCGCCCGATGCACATCGAGTTCGTGGAGCCGAGCAAGCGGCACGCCGACATTGTGATGCCGAATGGCGCTGGCGACGACCTCAGGGTCGAGCAGGTGGTCGAGAGAATCGAAGCCCTGGCCACCGGAGACTGAACGCTCCGCCACCCCCCATTGACGAAGCTGGCTCACATTGTGTATCCTTTCATCCAGAAATATGGATGGAATACTTGCACGTCCCGAGGTCCTGAGCCGGCTTGAAGCGCTCAGTGACGAGAATCGCCTGCGAATCATGGCGCTGCTCGATCAGAGTGAGTTCACGGTGTCGGAGCTCACCTCTGTGGTGCAATTGCCCCAATCGACCGTGTCGAGGCACCTGAAGGTCCTCACGGCCGACGGGTGGCTCCGGGTTCGGGCGCACGGGACCAGCCGACACTACCAACTCTCCCCGGACCTACCGGAGGATCAGCACGAACTCTGGCGGGTGGTGCGTTCCACACTGAATGAGACCCCATGGTTGGGGGAGGACGCGGAGCGGGCGCGTAGCGTCTTGGCGGAGCGGCGACGGCGCTCAGAGGAGTTCTTCTCGGCGTCGTCGACGGAGTGGGACGCTCTCCGACAGCAGTTGTTTGGACGGCGCAGCGAGTTGACCGCCCTGTTCGGCCTCCTCGACCCCCGGTGGCGGGTGGCCGACCTGGGTGCAGGCACAGGCGCGCTGGCCGAGGCGCTAGCGCCTTTCGTGAAGAGCGTGGTGGCCGTCGACCGCTCGCCCGAAATGCTCGAGGCGACCCGAGCCCGGCTCAACGCCCATCCCAACGCGGAATGGACTCAGGGAGACCTGGAGGCCCTGCCCCTCCCCGACGCTTCGGTGGACCTGGCACTACTGGTGCTGGTGCTCCACTACGTACCTGAGCCGCAACGTGCGCTGATGGAGGCCCGGAGGGTGTTGACGCCCGGCGGACGTCTGCTGCTCGTGGATATGCGCGAACACGCGCGGCAGGAATACCGAGAGACGATGGGGCACCTGTGGACCGGCTTCAGCGAAGAGCGGATACGCTCTTGGATGTCCGACACTGGGTTTGCCAGCTACTGCCACCAACGTGTGCCACCCGATCCCGATGCCACGGGCCCCCTGCTGTTCGTAGGGAGCGCCTTTTGTCCTTAAGGACGATCACCAACATCACAACAACCAACCCCTAGAAAAGAGGATCCGATCCATGGAAAGTGGAGTGCTCACCAACCCCGTCACGACGGACCGTCCCCGGTTCAAGGTGGCCGACCTGAGCCTGGCCGAGTGGGGTCGAAAGGAACTCGAGCTGGCAGAGCACGAGATGCCCGGTCTCATGTCGGTGCGGGCCGAGTATGCCGACGAGCAGCCGCTCGCGGGTCTCAAGGTCATGGGTTCACTACACATGACCATTCAGACGGGCGTGTTGATCGAGACGCTCATGGACTTGGGCGCCGATGTGCGCTGGGTGTCGTGCAACATCTTCTCGACCCAGGATCACGCGGCCGCAGCCGTGGCCGTGGGCCGCGACGGCACGCCCGAAGACCCCAAGGGCTGTGCCGTGTTCGCCTGGAAAGGCGAGACGTTGGAGGAGTACTGGTGGTGCACCGAGCAGGCCCTCATGTGGCCCGACGGGAGCGGACCGGACCTCTTGGTGGATGACGGTGGGGACGCCACGCTGCTGCTCCACCGTGGCGTGGAGTACGAGGCGGCCGGCGCGGTTCCGGACTTCGATGCCGACTCCGAGCCCGAAGAGTGGGGGGTCATCCTCGACCTTCTCCGCCGCACGTTGGCGAGCGACCCCGGGCGTTGGACCCGGCTGTCCAAGGATATCCTGGGTGTGTCGGAGGAGACAACCACCGGTGTGCACCGCCTCTACGAGATGGCCAAGGACGGGACGCTCATGTTCCCGGCCATCAACGTCAACGACTCGGTCACCAAGTCGAAGTTCGACAACATCTACGGCTGTCGACACTCCGTCATCGACGGCCTGAACCGCGCCAGCGACGTCATGATCTCCGGCAAAACAGCCGTCGTGTGCGGATATGGTGAAGTCGGAAAGGGGTGTGCGCAGGCGCTGAAGGGCCAGGGAGCCCGCGTCATCATCACGGAGATCGATCCGATCTGCGCGCTGCAGGCGGCGATGGAGGGCTTCGAGGTGAAGACCCTCGAAGATGTCCTGGAGTACGCCGACATCTTCATCACGGCGACCGGCAACAAGGACGTGATCACCTACGACCACATGAGTCGTATGAAGAACAAGGCGGTGATCGGCAACATCGGTCACTTCGACAACGAGATCGACATGGCCGGACTCGCCAAGCATGACGTCGCGCGCCGGAACATCAAGCCTCAGTACGACGAGTTCACGTTCCCGGATGGACACTCGGTCTTGATTCTCGCCGAAGGAAGGCTGCTGAACCTGGGCTGCGCCACGGGCCACCCGAGCTTCGTGATGAGTGCGAGCTTCACCAACCAGGTGATGGCGCAGATCGAGCTCGCGCAGAACAGCAAGGCCTACGGCAAAGAGGTGTACATGCTGCCCAAGCACCTGGACGAAAAGGTCGCCCGGCTGCATCTCGCCCACCTGGGCGTCAAGCTCACGGAGCTGAGCCCCGAACAAGCTGCCTACATCGGTGTGGCCGTGGACGGGCCCTACAAGCCGGAGCATTATCGGTACTAGTCGGTCCCAGCAGGCTCGGACTTGGGGGGTGGGTGCCTGTGGCGCCCACCCTCTTGTTCTTGGGGGCCATGTGAAGCAACCGACCGGCCTTCCACGTAAACTAATGGACAGCCGTCGGTGGGGTCGGGGCCGCATTGACCGGTGAACTGAGACGGAGTGAGGAATGACGAAAGAACAACGGGATCGTTGCCACACCATTATTCACAGTGGGGCGGCGGCGTCGGGGGCCATCGGGGCGGGGCTGGCGCAGGTTCCCGGCGGAGACGCGGTGCTGATCATGCCCATTCAAGTGGCCATGATCGTGGCCTTGGGGAAGGTGTTCGGGATCGAGGTTCCGGAGTCTGCGGCCAGGTCGGTGGTGTTTGCGTCGCTCGGGAGCATCCTGGGCCGCGGGGCCGCCCGAGTACTCCTACGCTTCGTGCCGGGCGTTGGCAACGTGGTGAATGCCGGCGTGGCGTTCGGTGTCACGGAAACGTTGGGATGGACCTTGGCGGAGCGGATGGCCGACGGACGGTTCGCTCCTTCGCGCGTGCGGGTCTAACCCTACTCCAGGACTTCCCGTAGGACCGCGAGGGGAGGTCGGGCCAAGGCGCCCCGACTTCCGAACAAGCCGATGAGTACCGTCAGGACGACAACGCCTCCGGCGAGCACGGCCAGCTCCAGCCACGGAAGCACCAGCGCGACCCCAAACACGTAGCGCAACACCAACGCGGCAGAGACACTCCCTAGCATCACACCGGTCACCGCTCCCAACACGCCGAGCGCGGCGTACTCCGCGAACAGGACCTGTAGGATGGTGGGGCGCTGGGCGCCCAACGTCTTCAGTAGTGCGCTCTCGCGCATGCGCTGGAAGCGCGACGTGGCGAGTGCACCCACCAGCACCACGAGTCCTCCCAGGACGGAGAAGCCCGCCAGGAACCGAATCGCACCACTCACAGTGTTCAGGATCTTGTCCAACGCCTCCTGAACCTGCGCCAGGTCCAACACCGACACGTTGGGGTAGCGCCGCACCAGGTCCCGCTGGAACTCCTGACTCCGCGAGACCTCTGGGATACGCGCCAAACCGATCAGCGTCTGGGCCTCGTCCTCGAGGACGCCGGGTTCGAAGACGACGAAGAAGTTCGTTTGGAACCTCGCCCAGTCCACTCGCCGAAAGTTGACGATCTCGGATTCGATCAACGACCCCTGCACATCCCAGGTGATGCGGTCGCCCACCGCCACATCCAGGTCGTAGGCGAGGTCCCCTTCTATCGAAACCGCAGCTACGGCGCCGCTGGCCCGGGGTTCCGCGGACGTGGTGTCCCACCACTGCCCCGCGATGACCTCTTCGGCCTCCGAAAGACCCTGCCGATAGGTGTTCCGATATGTCCTACGCACTGCCCACGGCTCCGGACGTTCGAGGCTATCCGCCAACAGCGTAGACGCTTTGACGCCGTTGATGGCATCGATCCGCGACGTCACGATGGGCGTGATGTCGACGTCGGGCGCGCCCGCCTCCTGTAGCAGATCCACCACCGCGTCCCGTTGATCGGACTGCACGTCGAACAGCAGGATGTTGGCCCGCTGGCTTCCGCGATCGAACGACAACTGCTGTTGCAACGAGCGTTCGATGACGAACACAGAAGCGATCAGAAACACGCCGAACCCAAGCGCCAGCGTGACCGGTACGGTCTGGTTCTGGGGCCGAAACAGGTTCGACACCCCCTGACGCACCGCGTAGGGAGCGCTCCCAGGAAAGAACCGTCGGGTCAGCCAGATAAGGATGTGTGCGGAGGCCCAGAGCAGCAGGAGCGTGACGCCGAGTCCGGCCGCGAAGCCGAGCCCCACCACCGGCGCAGGTGCCTGCCACAGACTGAGCGCAGCGATGCTGGCGACGAGCGCCAACACCGCCAGAAGCCTCGAGGCCCTCCAGCCGCCGCGCTCCTGGCCACTGCTCCGCCGGAGCGCCAGAAGCGGAGAGACGTCCCGCACCGCGAGCAGAGGGAGCAGCGCAAAGATCACCGACACCCAGATGCCCATCAGCAGGCCCGCGGCCACCACCCAGAGGTCGAGGGACGGCTCCACGGCAACAGGCAGCAGGTTCTCGACGACACGCGGAAGCAAGCGCTGCAACACAAGTCCCAACACGACCCCGGCGCCCGCGCCAAGCGTGCCCAATCCTGCGGCTTGGATGAGGTACGTCAGGAACACGGTTCGTTCCCGCGCGCCCAAACACCGCAGGATCGCCACCGACGTCAGCTTGTCCCTGACGTAGACGTGGATGGCGCTGCCCACCCCGATCCCACCCAGTAGCAAAGCCGCCAATCCGATCAATCCCAGAAACCGGGTAAGGATCCGGGTGCCCTCGGTCAGGTTTTCGGCCTGCTCATCCGAGGTGACCGCGGACACGCCCTCGGCCCTGAGCAGGTCCTGGTATCGCTCCTCCACCTGGGCGGGATCGCTCTCGGAAGGGGTCCGGACATAAGCCTCGTAGCGCGCCAGACTGCCAAACGCCATGAGGCCGGTAGACTCCAGAGCTTCGCGCGTGAGGTACACACGGGGACCCACCGCGGACTGGAGTCCGATGTCAGTGGGGAGCCCGGCGACGGTACCGGCAATGGGGAAGCGCGCCGTTCCGATGTAGAGGGTATCGCCGAGCCGGGCGTCCAATTGGGTCAGGACCGCCCGGTCCACCAGCACCGAGCCCCCTTCACCGAGCCGCCGCCATAACCCCGTCGGCTCCGTCACCACCTCGCCGTAGAATGGGAAGCCCTCCCCAACGGCCCGGACCTGCAGCAGTCGAGTCGTTTCCGCCCGGGCGTTGAAGACCATGGACGCGAGGGTCGTCACTTCCGCTACCTCGGCGCCGCTGGCCGTGAGCGAATCCACCACGGCCGCGACAGAGTCCGAAAACGGAGTGTTGCGGCCCAACCTGAGGTCGGCACCCAGGATGGTGCGCGCCTCGGCCTGCACCGACCGGATCACGTCCTCGCGGAACGAATGGATCGCCACTAGCGCTCCAACGCCCAGCGTGATGGAGGCCATGTAGACCCCGATCTTCTGAAGGCCCGAACGACCCTCGCGCCACGCGTGTCGGAGGGCGAACAAGGAGCTCAGGCCCCCGACCGTGGCTCGTCGGACACGATGCGGCCGTCCCGGAGGCGGACCACCCGGTGGGCGCGATCCGCGAGGGACAGGTCATGGGTGACCAACACCAAGGTGGTCTTGCGTTCTCGGTTGAGTTCCTCGATGAGGCCGATCACGGTCTCGCCGGTGGCGGTGTCGAGGTTGCCGGTAGGCTCGTCGGCGAAGAGGATGCGAGGTTCGTTGGCGAACGCTCGGGCCAAAGCGACTCGCTGCTGTTCTCCGCCCGAAAGTTGCGAGGGGTAGTGGTCGGTGCGGTCGCCCAGACCCACCCGGCCCAGGAGTTCCTCCGCCCGGACGCGGCGCTGGGCTACCTCACCCCGTCCGTTCCTGCGGAGCTCCAGCGGAACGAGGACGTTTTCCAGGGCGGTGAGCGTGGGCAGCAAGTGGAACGTCTGGAACACGAACCCCACGTTTTGTGCGCGAAAGTCGGCTCGCCCATCTTCGGTGAGGTCCGCGAGGTCGCGGCCGAGCAGCGAAACACTGCCGGTGCTCGGCTCGTCCAAACCGGCCAGGAGTCCGAGGAGGGTGGTCTTCCCACTCCCCGACGGACCGAGAATCGCGACGAAGCCCTCCTCTTCAACCGAGAGATCGATGTCTCGAAGGACCGTCAGAAGGCGGCTGCCGCTCCGATACGTCTTGCCGAGTCCCTGGGCGACGATCATGGGGCGGCGAAGTCCGTTCTCAAGATGGGTCGTCTACTTGGCACTCGTCTGCTTAGCATTGAGCCTGGGCTGTGGGTCCGGCGAGCTGAGACCCGACGCGGTACAGTCTCCGGAAGCGGAAGTTTCCTCCGGTGGAGGCGATCGGGAGGGTTCAGCCGCAACGTCTTCGGCTCCATCCCCCGACGACCGACCGGTGGCGCTGTTCCTCGGGACGAGCCTCACCGCCGGCTACGGCCTCGACAACCCAGACCAGGCGTTCCCAGCCCTGATCCAGGAGCGGCTGGACACGGATGGGATGCCGGTCCAAGTGATCAACGCAGGCGTCGCCGGAGATACCAGTGCCGGCGGGCTCAGGAGGCTGGCCCGGCTGCTGGACCGACCCATCGTGCTGGTGGTCCTGGAACTGGGAGCCAACGACGGGTTGCGGGGACTCGAAGTCGACGCCCTGGCAGACAACCTCGATGAAGCTGCGCGGATGGTGAGGGCGGCGCATCCCGACGCAGGACTGATCATCGCGGGCATGGAAGCGCCCCCCAACCTGGGCCCCAGGTACACTGAGGAGTTTCGGGCCGTCTTCCCCGCGGTGGCCGCCGAGCACGACGCCACCTTGATTCCCTTTCTTTTGGCGGGAGTGGCCGGAAACCCGACCCTCAACCAGGCCGACGGGATCCATCCCACGGCCGGAGGCCATCGGTTGATTGCCGACCTGGTCTGGGAGGCCGTGGTGCCGGAACTGCAAGCGTGGGAGGAAACCTGAGGTCCGGGATCCCGTAGTAGCAGTTGTGAATCGGCGACTCTGGCTATCGCGCGTCCCGTTGGTGGCGGCGCTCTGCCTGGACCTGTTTTTCCGTACAGGTCCACTGGGCGAACTCATGCCTCAGGCGGATCCGTTCGCCTCAGCGTTTGCTGCCCAGGACGCCTACACTGATCAGCTCCTGGCCATGCCCGGGGTAGTCGGCACCGCAATTGGGCTCGACGCGGTGGGCAATCCAGTGTTGAAGGTCTACACCACATTCGCGGGCGCTGCAGCTCTGCCCGCATCGTTCGGCGAGGTCCCCGTGATGGAAACCGTCACGGGGAGCTTCACGTCCCTGGTGGCTCCGACCGACGCGGTGAACCCGCGGGCGCACTTCCCGCGGCCGGTCCCGATTGGGGTGTCCTCAGGGCAAGCCGATGTGACGGCCGGCACCATCGGCGCGCGCGTGGTCAAGGATGGGCAGGTGTTCGCGCTCAGCAATAACCACGTGTTCGCGAACTCGAACGCGGCCAAGGTGGGCGACAACATCCTGCAGCCGGGGCGGGCCGACGGTGGTTCCAACCCCAACGATGCGTTCGCCGTGCTCCACGACTTCGAACCCATCCAGTACTGTCAACGGGTGCCCTTCCCCTGTCCGGGGAACGAGCTGGATGCCGCCATCGCGCGGACGTCTACCGATCAGTTGGGCAACGCCACCCCCACCACCGGTTACGGCACACCCCGCGCGGAAACGGTCGAAGCGCGCCTGGGGATGAAGGTGCAGAAGTATGGACGCACGACCGGTTTGACCTCGGGGCTGGTGGACGGTATCCGCGCTACGATCACCGTGGGCTATCCGGGCGGACAGGCCAAGTTCGTGAATCAGATCCTGATTTCGGGCAATGGGTTCTCCCAGCCCGGCGACTCGGGTTCGTTGGTGGTGACGCGCACAGGCAAGACCGCGGACCGGCACCCCGTGGGCCTAGTCTTCGCGGGAAGTCGTTTGGCGTCGATCGCCAATCCCATCGATCTCGTGCTGGACCGTTTCTCCGTCACGATCGACGGGAGTTGAGGTCCGATGCGGATCGATCCCTTGGATGATGCCCGTCAGGACCTCACCGACCGAGTGCTCGGGCTTCCCGGCGTCGTGGGCACGGCGGTTGGGAAGTGGGGCAACGAGAGTTGCCTCATGGTGCTACTCGAGAGCGACGATCCGGCCCTGAAGGCGCGACTCCCTCGAAGGGTGCGCGGCTACCAAGTGCTCCCCAAGGTGACCGGATCGTTCAAGCGTTTTTGAGCGGGACGTCTAGCGACGTATCTTGATCCGCCTGTAGGCACGATTCGCATACCCCTCCGCAGGTCAGGATCCCCATGCCACGACTACGCTCCGTTTTTCTCGGCCTCGCGCTGTTCGCGTTGGCCAGCCCCGCCTCGGCCCAACTCTTCCCGCGTTCCCAGGGTCCCCTGATCGAGGATTTCGGAAGGACCTTCCCCACCGAGGAACTGGACTTCCCAACACCGATCGGCGCACCGCTGCAAGCTGTCTTCGACGTGGCCCTGGCCCCGGAGGATGCAGGCGCAGTGAATCCGCGCATCGACACCTTGGCGCGGTTTCTGAACATGCACGCTGCGGCCGGCGTGGAAAATGCGGATATGCAACTAGCGGTGGTCCTGCATGGCAGCGCAGCCAAAGCCGTACTTCGGGACGAGGCGCATCAGGCCCAGTTCGGGGCCCCCAATGCCAATGCTCCGCTCCTGGCCGCCCTACAGGAGCAGGGCGTGCGGATCGTGCTCTGCGGTCAGAGTGCCAGTAGCCGCGGGCTCCGCAGGGCCGACTTCGTCGACGGCGTGGAGTTGGCGCTGTCAGCGATGACCGCCCTGGTGGTGCTGCAGAGTGAGGGGTACAAGCTGATCGCGTTCTAGCAGCTGCGCGCTAAGGCGTCCCCCACAGCAACGCCATGCCCTCGCGGTAGGGCAACAGAGTGGGCCACGGCATCCCCTCCGTGGGGGTGAGCACCCATGGCGTCCGGCCGCTGAACCGCGTGAGAAGGGGGGCGTTCACATCAGGTCCCAGATCTCGCACGTACATGACGCCCCGGGTGCCCTCGAGTCCAGGCAAATCGCCCTGCCACAACAGCGGCGCGTATGCGACCGCGCCGAACCGGTCGGCCGCGGCCTCGCGCACACAGCCCTCGGCCCACGGTCGGGAAGGATCTCTCAAGAGCGAAAGTCCCGGACCTGACGGGCTCCGCTGAAGGTGCTCAGGTGTGCCGGGGACGAAGGCTTGATCGAGGGGCGGGAGCGGGGTGCCGTCTCCGCCCTCTCGCGACTCAAGGTACCGTTGCACGTCGCAGGCGTCGTTACGGCGGAGCAGAGGGTTGAGTGAATCGGGCCGCATGCCCGCCGCCTGCAAACGACTGGCCAGGCGCTCGTTCCAGCCGGCATGCACGAACACGAGCGCGGGCTCCGTCGTTTCCACCACGGGCGGCACCAGGCGCGCCTTGGCCTCGTCGGACCAGCGGTAGTTCAGGAGCCGCTGCGGAGCGAAGAAGCAGAGACCCAACAGAACGCTGGTCAACAGCGCGCCGACCGCGGTCGTTCGGAACCGACCCCGCAGCGGACTCACAACCCAGAGGGCACCGAGGACGGCCAGCCCGATCCACCCTGGAAGACTCTCGAACAGCAGCCGCGGCTGATGAAACCAATACAGGAACACGCCCAGCACGGGCAGCAGTGCCCACGCGACCAGCACGCGCTCTGCGCGCTCCAGCCGAGCGGCGGCCACCAGAAAGACGCCCCCCAACAGCGTGAGCGGGATGGGCGACTCCAGGGCCTGCAGCCCGAATGCGACCAGATCCGCGGAGGTGTACCCGACCGCCTCGATCGGTCCGTAGGGATACCCCCAGGGATCGACATGAAAACCGAGTCGATGACCCTCGCCGTAAGTGACCTCGTAGCCCAAGCGGGACACCCCGCCGAAGGTCATCCGGTTGTATAGGGCGAAGACCGCGGCGAAGGGGAGGCCACCCGTCACCCAGAGTGCCACCCGGGCGCGCAGCCGCGCCGCCTCCATCCCCCACCACACCAATAGGGGGAGGACCCCCAGCAGCAATCCGGACCAGGGGCGGCTGGTGACGGCCCAACCCAGCGCGGCTCCGGAGAGCACCGCCCAACCCGCACCCCCGGACCTGGCCCTGAGCGCCGCCCACACGGACACCGTCACAAAGGCCAGTGCCGAGAGGTGGCTCATGAGTCCCCCACCGAACAGCACCAGAAGCGGAGAGGCTGCCAAGGCGCCCCCCATCAACCGGGCTGCACCCGGCCGCTTCGGGAAGAAGCGCAGAAACGCCGCGCCGCCGCACCCGGCTGTGACGCCAGCCAGGAGTACGCCCACGATCCACGGCGCCCCCAACACCGAACCGAGGGCCAAGAGCGCCACGTGCCCGGGCGGGTACTGCGAGATCCAAGAGCCGTCGACCACCAGCATGTTCGGGATCAGCCAGTGCGCGGCCCCCTCCCCGACGGGGCCACCCCAATGGCCTCCCGCCCAATAGCGGGCGTGCACCAGCATGGCCATCTCGTCCACGTTGGTCAGAAGGCCGTCGAGGATGACCCTCGATACCAGGACTGCCAGCGCGGCGGCCAGCAGCGCGCAGTACAGGGGAAAGTGACTGCCTCCGATGGTCTCCCACGACCGGGGACGCGACCGGGACACGCCCCTCTCCCCCCAAAGCACGGCCCCCACGATCCCCACCAAGACCGAGATCCCGACACCCCATACGGCCACTGCCAGGCTCGTCTCGGCCTGGAGGATCGTGGCCGCCCCCCAGGGGCCGGTGGGGCGTCCCGCGAGGACCCGAAAGACGGGAAACACGGTGAGCACCAGTACCAGTACGCCCAGCAGGCGTCGCAACAGGGTCCACATGGGGGCGGAACCTAAAGAGTCAGATGCTCGCCATCCACCGTTTCGCCTCCTACCTTCGGGGCCGTTCGCGCATCATCGCACGTGAGAGGAGTTGGGTTTTGCAGAAGCTGGCACGCGCAATCGACCGGTTCTCCGATCTTTGGGGGGGGCTGGTGACCCTGATGATCCTGCTCATGATCGGGTTCGGGGCTTACAACGCCGTCGCTCGCTACGTGGGTCGGTACATCGGGCTCAACCTCAGCTCGAACACGTACCTCGAACTCCAGTGGTACCTGTTCAGCCTGATCTTCCTGTTGGGAGCGGGCTGGACGCTCAAGCGGGATGCGCACGTGCGCGTGGACGTGCTCTACGCGAAGCTGTCGCCCAGGGGAAAGGCCAAGACCAACTTGATCGGGACGTTCATCCTCCTGATCCCTTTCTCGATCTTCACGTTGTGGGCTTCGATCCCTTCGGTGAGGAATTCGTGGAGCATCCGCGAGGTCTCGCCAAACCCGGGCGGCCTCCCCGTTTACCCGCTCAAGAGCGTCATCCTGGTGTGCTTCGTCCTGCTGATTCTGCAGGCCATCAGCCAGGCGATTAAGGCCTTCCGGGTTCTTCGAAATCCCGAGACCGCCCTCGATGCACCAGAAGCAATCGACCCGTTGGACCATAAGGGGGCACTGTAGTGGAGACGCTGCTCGCCCCATTGATGTTCGTTGCAGTATTCCTGGTCATCTTCCTTGGGTACCCAGTCGCATTCGCGCTGGGTGGGACGTCGCTGATCTTCGCGTTCATCGCCGTCCAGATGGACCTGCTCGATTGGTTCCTTCTCTACGCCATGCCGGAACGCATCTTCGGCGTGATGTCGAACTACGTGCTCTTGGCGGTCCCCTACTTCATCTTCATGGGGCTGATCTTGGAGAAGTCCAAGCTCGCCGAGGACTTGCTGACCACGATCGGTCGGCTGTTCGGTGCGTTGCGGGGCGGGCTGGCGCTGGGCGTGGTGTTCGTGGGAGCGCTGCTCGCTGCCGCCACGGGCGTGGTCGGCGCTTCGGTCGTGGCGATGGGAAGCATCTCGCTTCCTGTCATGTTGAAGTACGGATACGACAAGAAGCTGTCCTCCGGGGTCATTCTGGCGTCCGGGACGCTGGGTCAGATCATCCCGCCCTCGATCGTCTTGGTGGTGCTGGCCGACCAATTGGGTGTCCCGGTCGGTGACCTGTTCCTGGGTGGGTTGATTCCGGGGCTGATGTTGGCGTCGCTCTACGCCGCCTGGGTGGTCTTCATAGCAGTCGTGAAACCCGACGACGCCCCCGCCCTGCCGAAGGAGATGCGCCCGGCGGGCGGCTTCAATCTGTTTAAGGACGTGGTGCTGGTCCTGATGCCGCCCTTGGCGCTCATCCTCATCGTGTTGGGGAGCATCTTCCTGGGCATCGCGACTCCCACCGAGGCCGGTGCACTGGGCAGTGTGGGCGCGATCCTGCTCGCCATGTTCCGCCGACGCTTCAGCATGAAGGTACTCACGGATGCCGCTCGCGAGACCGCGCTGCTCACCGTCATGGTGGTGTTCCTGCTCATCGGGTCCACGCTGTTCGCGTTGGTGTTCCGCGGGCTGAACGGGGACATCTGGATCGAGGAGCTGCTCACCAACCTGCCTGGCGGGAGAATCGGGCTGCTGATCGTCGCCAACCTGGTGATCTTCCTGCTCGGGTTCTTCCTCGACTTCTTCGAGATCGCGTTCATCATCATCCCGCTGTTGGCGCCGGCAGCCCAACTGCTGGGTATCGACCTGGTTTGGTTCGGGGTGATGATCGGGATGAACCTGCAGACGTCGTTCCTCACCCCACCGTTCGGATTCGCGCTGTTTTACCTGAGAGGGGTGGCGCCTGACCATGTCACCACAGGGGACATCTATAGATCGGTGATCCCATTCATTGCCATTCAGGTGATCGGGCTACTGCTCATCACCGTGTTCCCTGAGCTGGTGACTGGGTTGATCGACTAGGGGGGGCGACACGCCCATACGCCCGCGTCAGTCGCCTTCGAGCGCGTCCCACGCGTCGCCTTCGATCGACCAGGGGATGTCGACGTCACGCTTATGACGGGGTGTGACGTCTTGGGTGAGCGGACGTGACCGCGGCAACATTCGGTCCCGTCGCAGCGTCGGGGCCACGTCCGCAATCGCCGTCCCCTTGGGCGTGAGGAACACGACCTGCTGGTTGCGATCCATGCACACGCGCATCCCGCCCTCGTGAACCGCCCGGTGATGTCGGCGACACAGCAGCACCAGGTTCCGTAGCGAGGTCTCGCCTCCGTCCGCCCAGTGCTGGATGTGATGCGCGTCGGTGAAGCGGAGGCCGCAGCCGGGATAGCGGCAGCCACGGTCTCGGACCTCGAGGGCCCGACGCAGGGCGGGTGGAATGGTGCGTTTGCGGCGGCCCCCGCCCAAGACGTTACCGCGGTAACGTCGTCGCGATCGAGGGCAACGTTCCCGCGATCCCCGGTCGTCGACGGTCACTTCAACCACCCCGGTGTCGCAGGCCATGCGTCTGGCTGTTGCTGCAGACACGCGCGTCCCATCTTCCAGCTCGGACATCCCCGGCTCACCGGACTCACTCAACGTGTCGGCATCCACATGCAGGATGACCTGTGTGCGTTCCGCCCTCGAGCCACTGATCGGAGCGCCTTCACCGAACCCAGCTGCCAACGCTCGCTCCGCCATCAGCCCGAGCGCGTCCGCCCTACGCTGCTGGGCCTCGCGCTCGTCGGCCTCGTCCTCCTTGCGGTAGAGCGCGTCCGAGGCCGCTTCGATGGCCCGCATCAGCACCGCGCCGGCTTCCGGGTCGAGCCGTCCTTTCAGCACCACCATGCCGTCGTCTGCCACGAACGCGCTGAATGTCCTGCTGCGGAACCTGAGCTGTTCCGCGGCCACCTCCGAACGACGGTCGAGCTGCTTCCATCCCTTCACGAGGCGCTGGAGGTTCGCCGCCGACCCGGCCCTTGCAAACGTCAGGAGTTGCTCTTCGTTCTCCGGCTTGGCAACACGGGTGAGGGTTCGGACCTTGGTAAACGACAACGCGCCATCGCGCATCGCTGCCGCAGTCTTGGGAAGGTGCTGCAACGCTCGCGCGGTCCGCACTCGTTCGCGGGCCGCGTTGGCTTCGATGCCCGTCCGCCAGGTCAGCCAGTCTGCGGTGGTCGTGAACCCCGTTTCCTCGTAGCCCCTCCGGGCATCGAACTCAGCGAGCAGCACCAGCCCCTCATACTTCAGCACGTCCGCCTGTCGAAACGCCTCGGCGCAGCGTTCGCCGAGCGAGAAGACATCCTCGTTGGGGGTGGCGGGCTCGTTGGGAACGACGGCGTTGGGGGACGGACGGTTCGGCATGGGAGGCCTCGGGGATAGAGGGGGGCATAAATCTTCTATCCTTAAATATATGAGGCACTTACGGGGATTCGCATGTGCTCGCGTGAGGCCTGAGGAGCCCCATTTAGGTCAAAGGAGTCGACCTGGTCCGGCCAGGTACGGCAGGAAGGCCGCCACGGTCATCGAACGGTACCCGAGCGCCACCTCTCGGACCACACCCGTCGCGACCTCCGAAATCCGTCCATTGCTGGTCGGGACGACTCGATGGTCGTCTGGGCGACCCCACCGGCGCAGCGCTGTTCCGGAGTCAGTTCAGCGACCATCAGGAGTGGTTCGCCAAGATCGCCCTCAAGCGAAACAAGCGGCTTCAGGCGGTGGGATTGGGCTGGGGGGACTGCAAGCCCGGGGGAGAACTCAGGTACAAAGTACGATAGCGGGGGGGCGCCAGGAGTTGGGACCATGCGCCTAACCCAACACCGAGCCCATACCCGTTCCGGTCCCGATACCCTACGCCCCCGTCCCCACCAACCGCTCGATGTCGTCCAACGCCGCCCGGAGCTCGCCGTCCAGCCGCGCGGCCCACCTCCGGACCAGCACCCGGCTGACCCCGTAGAGGACCAGCGCGGCGCCCCCGAACAAGAAGGGGAGCTGGGTACCGGCACCGCCACCAACACCGAGCTGCATGAGTCCGCCCAGACCCACGGCAAAGGCGCCGAGCGTTCCTCCCAACTGCATGGGAATCGACCGCTGGGCCTTGAGATTCCGTCGAATACTCACTGCAGTCGCGTCCCCATCCGGCTCTATCCGTACGCGGATCAATCCTTCGCCGTCCGGCTCCGTGTTCGTCGAGACCCACTCACGGGCAGCACCGAACTGGGTCGCGATCCCATTCCGCTTGAACCGTTCCCGCAACGCCTGGACGATTCGCTCCCAAGCCGCATCATCGATCTGACCTTCGACCACACGGAGGTGAGCCAGCTCCTCGGGGGAGTCCTTGATGTGCGCCGGCAGCCCGAGAGAGCGGCGCAGCGTCACCTCCTTGGCCGCCGACCGGATGTGCGCGGCATCGATCCCTGCCTCCGTCGCCGCCGCTTCCAGCTCGGACAGGCTGAGGCCGTGACCGACCACCGCTTTCCCCGCCGAGGTCGACTCCTGACGCTCACTGGCACGCGTCAGGATGAGGCCGACCTCGACGTCGGTGAATCTCGTGTCTGGGTCCATCGATGGGCGGTACGGACGGTGCGTTCTACACCTGCGAGTAGATGAAGTCCTGGTAGGCCTTTTCGTTGGTGCTGAACCACGCGAACGAGGAGTCCCGGAACGCCTTCCAGTGGTCGTAGACCCTACGGTAGGTCGCGTCCCCGGCCGCTGCGTCCTCGAGCATCTCGTAGGTGGCAGTGTGTGCGGCCGTGAGAATCTCGTCGGAGAACTTCCGCAGCTGCGTGCCACCGGCCACCAGGCGCTGCAGCGCGGCCGGGTTCTGCGCATCGAAGCCGGTCAACATGGATTCGGTCGCCGTGGAGCATGCGACTTCCAGGATGGCCTGATAGTTGGACGGCAACTCGTCGTAGGCCCGCTGATTCACCTGGACGGTCATGGACGGGCCTGGCTCCCACCATCCAGGGTAGTAGTAGTAGTCGGCCGCATCGTGGAGCCCGAGCTTCTCGTCATCATAGGGCCCCACCCACTCCGTCGCGTCGATGGCACCTCGTTCCAACGCGGGGAAAATGTCGCCGGCGGCAAGCACCTGAACGGTGGTGCCCAAGCGACTCAAGACCTCACCGCCCAGACCCGGGATCCGCATCTTCAGACCATCCAGGTCGCTCGCGGTGTTGATCTCTCGGCGGAACCAACCACCCATCTGACAACTGGTGTTGCCGCCCACGAAGTTGATGATGCCGAAGTCGGAGAACAGCTCCCGCATCAGTTCCAGCCCACCGCCCACGTGGAGCCAGGCGAGCTGCTGTCGCGGGGTCAACCCGAACGGCACACAGGTGTCGAAGGCCAGCACCGGATTCTTGCCCTGGAAGTAGTAGCTGGGCGCATGACCGCACTGCACGGTCCCCTGCTGGACCGCGTCCATGACCTGAAGGGCCGGCACCAACTCACCCGCAGGATAGACGCGGATCGTGAAGCGGCCATCCGTCATGCGGTCGACTTCCTCGGCCACACGTTCCGCGGCGCCGAAGATGACATCCAGACCCCGCGGAAACGACGACGCCATGCGCCACTGCACCCGCGGACTGGTCTGGACCGCCGGGGCACCACCCTCGGAATCGGAACCGGCACCACAGGCCGCGAGAAGACCACCACCCACGGCCGCGGAGCCCATCTTCTCCAGGAACCCTCTGCGCCCGACCTCGTTTTCCGGCTTGTCTGCCTTCTCGTTTTCCTTCTCGCTCATGCCTTGTCCCCAGTTCGGTAAGTCGGCTCGCTCCACAGTGGCACGAGCTGGTCTCAGTCTGGCCCGGTCCGCAGCGACGTCGGTCCCAACGTCCCGATGTCCTCCACGGTGCGGAACCCGGAAAGCCCCATGGCATCGTCCAACTCTCTGCGCAGCAGGTCAAGCACCTCCCGCACTCCGCCCTCGCCCCTGACCGCCAGGCCCCACAGGATCGGCCGCCCAACCAGCACGGCCCGCGCGCCCAAAGCGAGCGCCTTGACGATGTCCGTTCCCCTCCGGATCCCGCCATCGAGAAAGAGCTCGACCCGACCCTGGACTGCCTCCACGATTCGCGGCAGCACCTCGATGGTGGGCGGGGCCGTGTCCAGTTGTCGACCTCCGTGGTTCGACACCACGATGCCGCTAACCCCGTGCTCCACCGCCAGTCGTGCGTCCTCGGGATGGACCACGCCCTTCACCAGAACCGGCAGCGGGCTGATCGACTGAAGCCAGCCCACATCCTCCCAGGTCAGCCCCGGATCGAACTTGGCATCGCTGTAGTGAGCCAGGCCCGACCCCTCCCCATGGGGTTGCATGTCCCCCAGGCCGTGCTCGACGAAGTTCGCGAACTGCAGCCCTTCCGGGAGCGCGAACCGATTGCGGACGTCCCGCTCGCGCACACCGACGAATGGGGTGTCCACAGTGAGCACCAGGGCCTTGTATCCGGCCGCAGCTGCCCGTTCCACGAGGGAGCGGGTGATCTCCCGGTCCCGGTACACATAGAGCTGGAACCACTTGGGTCCCTCTGTGGCTTCGGAGATCTCTTCGAGGCGATGGGTCGCCATCGTGCTGGCCACCATCAACGTGCCCGCCTTGGCAACGGCTCGCGCCGTTCCCAACTCCCCCTCTTCATGGGCGAGGCGTTGCATGGCCATCGGCGCTACCAGCACCGGGAACGCCACAGGCGTCCCCAGCACGGTGGTCGTGGCGTCCACTCCGCCCACGCCTCGCAGGACCCGGTAATCGATTCGTATTCGCTCGAACGCGCGGCGATTGCCCCGTAGCGTGATCTCGTCGCGCGCCCCTCCGCGGTAGTAGTCGAAAACGCCTTGCGGAAGGAGCGCAGCGGCTTCCCGCTCGAAGTCGGCGAGGTTTACGTTCATGGCCCGGAGTTCCAGGAAGGTGAGTGGGGGCGCAAGCATGCGCCGCGCTCGGGGTCTCTGCAAGCGTGCTGGGGCGGACGAGCGGCATCAGAGCTCGAAACAATACTCACGTAAACAATTATACTACAATGATTTAAGAAACATCACGCCGGCATGTGACTTTCCCGCGGAACGGGCAGTCTATGTAGTACGAGGGCGGGTAGCCAGGACGGAACCCAGGCCGCCAGGACGGGGCCCATCCTTTTGGATGGCTCTCCCATTCTTTCGCAACGCAGTACTGCGGAGATGGTGGGGAGTTCGCAGTGCGGGGGTGCTGCGGCTCCCCTTTTCCGTACGCGGAAAGGGGCGGCCTGGACTTCCTTTTCGCTCGCGATACGGTCACCATTGGGCATGTCGACTGAGCCGCTCCGCCCTCGCATCTCGCCCCTGCTCCCCCTTCTGCTGGCCGGACTCGCGGGAGTGGCCTGCGAGCAGGAGCCGGCCCCGGCCCTCATGGTGGGACCCCTCACCTTTTCCGAGCGCGAACTCTTGGGCCTTTCCCCGTCGCGGCGAAAGGTGCTCGCGAACGTGGCAGCGCTGGCGTTGGCCCACCAGGACGACAGTGCCTCCGCATTGTTGACCCCACTGACCGATCAGGTGGCCAAACGCGACCTGGCCGAACGCCTCTACGCCGAACTGACTGTCGAGGGCAACCGCGTTTCACGCGCAGAACTGCGGGAACGCTACCTGGTCGACCCCGAACTCGAGCTGGAGGTCCGCCATATCATCTACCTGGCCGGCCGACAGCTTCCCGCGGAGACGCGTGCCGAAGCGGAGGCGCAGGCTCGCGCTGCGCTCGAGCGTGCCCGCGCGGGCGAGCCCTTCCCCGAGTTGGCGGCCCAACTCTCGGAGGAACCCGGAGCCGCACCCCGCGAAGGACTCCTCCAGCCCGGACGCGAGGGCGCCTGGGTCGACGAGTTCTGGGACGCGGCGAGAGCGCTCGAGGTGGGGGAGGTGAGCGATGTCGTCGAAACCCAATACGGATATCACGTGCTGAAGTTGGAGGCGAAACGGATCGTCCCTTTTGCGGAGGCTCGTGATCGTGCCGTGACCAACATTGCCGAGGATCTGGTTTCCGACTCCGCCGATGCGTGGGTGACCCGCCTCGCCTCCGAGATCTCCCCCACCGACACGCCGCACGGAGAGGGTGGCGTGCTGGCGCGGTGGGGCTCCGACGTCTACACAGAGGCCGACCATGCACCCTTCTTGGCTACACGAGCCCTGCTTGGTGCGGAGGGGACGGAGTCGCTTGGAGAAGGCCGGTCCCAACTGCTCGAAGGCGCCCGCGTCCATTTCATGGCGCTCGAAGCCGAGCGTCGCGGTCTGGGAGCCCCGTCCCCACCGGAGCAGGCTCGCGAGGTCCAGGAGCTGAGGCTGGACCTGCAACGGTGGATCGAGGTGCTGGGGCTCGACGTCGGCGCGGGTGGAGCCGAGGCACTGAAGGCGTCCGCGCTCGAGGGGCTGGGGCGCACCGGACAGGGGGCCGAGATCGCTCGTACCGAGATCGAGTGGTTGGCGTCGCTGCTTCAGACAAGCTTCCCGGTGAGGGACCTAACTGAAGGTGCCTGAACACTTTAGAGGCAAGCCGCGAAACCGCCGTGCGTCCCGGGTCGTACGGGGAGCAGAGTGGAGTTCGACCCGAAGAGACGAGCTATGTCAGTCGCGACCACCCAGAGTGTCGTCCCCGTGAACAAGAGCGGGCTGCCATCGGCGTTCCGCTTCCTGTTGGGGTTCGCCGTCTACTTCGGGCTGATCTGGACGTTCTGGGAGTCCCCGGCGATCTACCCGATCAAGATCTTCGTTGTGCTCCTCCACGAGCTGAGTCACGCGGCTGCGACCGTGCTCACCGGTGGAACGGTCACCGAGATCACGTTGGACGCCATGCAGGGGGGTGCGACGTATTCCAGGGGAGGCTCGCGGTTCGTGGTCCTATCCGCGGGGTATCTTGGAAGCCTGGTGATGGGGGCCATCCTGCTCGCTGGAGGCCTCGAGCTGAAGAAGGGCCTGCGGCCGGCCCTGGGCCTGGTGGCGTTCATCGTGCTGGCCACGACTCTGCTCTTGATTCGGTCGGCGTTCGGCTTCGCGTTCGGAATCGGGGCGGGCTTCGCGCTTCTCGGTGTTGCCCGATACCTGCCAGCCGTGGCCAGCCGGGTGGTCTTGACCACCCTGGGGCTAACCAGCTGTCTCTACGCTATCCTCGACATCAAAAGCGATGTGCTCGATCGGCCGGGAGCTCGCTCGGATGCGTATATGCTATCCGAGATGACCGGCGTTCCAACCATGGTCTGGGGTGTGCTCTGGATCGGAATCGCTTTCCTGGTGAGCGCGCTATTGTTGCGGTGGGCCTACCGCAGGGCCGCGGCTCGGGACGGCTAGGCGCCCGACTCACCGTTGGTATCGGTCTCCAGGTTCAACTCCTTCATCTTCCGCCACAGCGTCGTGCGGCCCATCCCCAGCAACTCTGCGGCCTTCGCCCGAACACCGCCCGCCTCCTCCAGCGCCCGCAAGATCGCATCGCGCTCATCCTCGGTCTCCTCGGGTCCGCTGTAGCGCGGTGTGAGTCCGGGAGAGGCACCCGAGGCCGATCGGACCTCATGGGGGAGGTGTTGTCCTTCGATGCGTTCTCCCCCTGAGCGGATCCAGGCACTCTCCAAGGCCGAGAACAGCTCACGCACGTTCCCTGGCCAGGCGTAGGCCCTGAGCATACGCATCGCCAACGGGGACAGGACCGGATCTCCCCCTGATCGCTCCTTACCCGCTATCCTTCCCAGAGAGGACAGGTGGTGCTCCGCCAGAACAGGTACGTCCTCTATCCGATCACGCAGCGAGGGCAACGCGATGTTGAAGACGTTCACACGGTAGAAGAGGTCCTCACGGAACCGCCCCTCCCGCATCTCTCTCCGTAGATCCCGCCGGGTGGCTGCTACGATGCGGACGTCGACCTTGGCGGCCCGGATGTCACCGACGCGTGTGATCTCCTTCTCTTGGAGCACCCGCAATAGGCGCTGTTGCAGACCAGCGCTCACATCACCAATCTCATCCAAGAAGAGCGTACCACCCTCCGCGGTCTGAACCAGGCCCGGCTTATCGCGTACCGCGCCGGTAAACGAGCCCTTTACGTGTCCGAACAGCTCCGACTCGAGGAGGCCTTCGGCCAAGGCAGCGCAGTTCACGGCCACGAACGGCCCGCCCGCCCGGGTCGAGGCCTCATGAATCGCCCGAGCCACCAGCTCCTTCCCCGTTCCGGTCTCCCCCGTGATGAGGACCGTGACATCCGATGGAGCGACCTGATCGACCTGCTCCAGCACCTCGGCGATCCCAGCCGAACGCCCCACCAACGTGCGAGGGGAGGGGGCGGTCGAAGGGGTGCCCGGGCGCCGTTCCAGTAGTCCGGCGACTCTGGCGCTCAAGACATCCGGCTCCACCGGCTTGGTCAGGAAGTCGTCGGCCCCGGCATGGAGTGCATCCACCGCCGCCTGGACCGTTCCGTAGCCCGAGATCATCAAGACCGGAATGCTCTCCCCCCAGGTCCTGAGGGCTTCCACAACGCGGACCCCGTCCACCCCAGGCATCTTGAGGTCCAGCAGCAAGAGGTCGTAGGCGCCCGCTTTCAGGGCCTCAACGCCCTCCTGTCCGGTGCCGGCACCATCCACCTCGTAGCCCTCTTCTCGCAGGAGCGCCGACGTCGAAATCCGAAACGCCTTGTCGTCATCCACCAACAACAGGCGTCCGCGACTCATGATGTCACGGCGGCTGGCTCCGCCTGCAGCAGCTCGATCTCGAAGCGCGCCCCGGAGCGGTCCTCGCGGTTCCGAGCAGAGAGACGACCTCCCGCTCCCCGCACCAATCCCTCGGCTGTGAACAGGCCGAGCCCCACTCCGTGAAGGGAGTGCTTCGTGGTGAAGAAGGGATCGAAAATGCGCCCGAGCGCGGAGGCCTCGATGCCCGGCCCCGTGTCCGACACCGTGATGCGCACACTCTCTTCGTGCTCGGAGATGTCGATGTCCAGACGTCCAACTCCGGACATGGCCTCCCTGCCGTTCTGCATGAGGTTGATGAGGACCTGCTTAAGTGCGTCCGGTGCGATGGCAACGGGCGCGACCCGATCACTGCTCACCACGATTTCGACCTGATCCTCGGGTCCTGCACCGGCTCTGGCGAGGGCCGCCACTTGGGAAGCCACTTCCACCGGATCACAGTCGCGCGCGCCCGCATCGCGGGGACGGTTGAGGTCCATCATCTGTTCGGCCAGCTCATGCATGCGGAGAAGCTCATCGATGGCGAGGTCGGCGACTTCCTCGGCTTCAGGGTCGTCTTTGACCCGTCTACGGAGTAGCTCCAGGCAATTCCTCACCGAAGCCACCGGATTGCGGATCTCGTGCGCCAGTTGGGTGAGCAGGCGGCCGGCTGCGGACAAACGATCTCGCTGGAGCAGTTCCGACTGGAGTTCCGCCAGGCGCTCCTGTCGGTCCGCCAACGCAGTATTGGCGTCTTCCAGTTCGCTGACCCGACTCGCGAGTCGAGTGCGCATGACATCGAACGCATCGGCAACCTGGGATACTTCCCGGATGCCCGAGCGGACCAGGGGAGCGTCCAGGTCTCCAGCTGCAAACCGATCCGCGGCTCCAGCCAAGGCGCGGACAGGACGCGCCAGGCGAGCAGCAAAGAGGCCACCCAGCAAGAGCGCGAACAGGAGCGCCACCCCGATGCTGTACAGCGCGACCCGACGAAGCTCCGGCACCACCGCCAGCTCACGCCCTAGGTCCCGGGCGAAGAGGATCCGGGACACTCCGTCCGCCAGGGTGCTGGCGGTGACGATCCAGTCTCTTCCAGCCGCAGTGACCTCCACTGCACCCCCCTCGACTTCCAGTCCCGACGACGCCGCCAGGAGGAGTGCCAAGGTGTCTGCAGACATGCTCGTGGCGACCGGCTGTCCACCCATCCCCAACACGGCCACGTCGGAGCGCGTCAGTCCGGCCAGCGTCGCGGCTTCGGTGTCATCGAGCGGAAACATCACACCTGCCGCGCCTACCCACTCCCCATCCATCTTCACGGGTGCGATGGCAATGAGCTGCACCGACTCCTCATCGGGTACCACGGCCACCGGCATCTGGCCACTACGCGTGGCCTCCACGAGGGCCGGGGCCGGGCTGGGACCCAGATGGCTTGCCCCGCTGGCGTCGACCAGGATGGGCTGCTCGAGGGCTCCGCGGGGCGCGGCCTCGACCGCACGGGCTGCGGCCCGGATGTCACCGCTACCCAGGGCAGATGCGACCCCAGGTGCCTGGGCCACGTCCTTGGCGTGCATCATCCGCATGTCAGCCGAGGCCGCGAAACGCTCCGCGAGGATGCGGGGCGCCAACGCAAGGTCCTCGGTCGCCTTCCTCTGGAGTGCGACGCCGAGACGGCGTTCGAGGGCCAGACCCACGGGGAGGAACCCGGCGAGCAACACCACGACTACGAGCCCAATCAGGGCTCGACCAAGAGTCACGTGTGATACCTGTTGTCTGAGGAAGCAGGGGGAACCGCCCACCTCACGATGCATTCCACGGGCCCAGGGGGAAAGGGGCGGCCTTGGGAGCCACCAACCCCCGGGACAGGCCGTTCTCCCGGCCTAAGCCTTGATTCGCTTTTCAGTTTCACGGCCCCTCCGACCCGTCTCGGAACGTTCCACGGAACAGTTGCCTCGTCTTGGTCATTTTACGTAGCTTCTCGCAGATCCCAGAAGGATCAGGGTTGCAGCGAGGCCGTCCGCCGCATGCGGGGGCCACGCTGTTCCGCGGACCGCAGGCCCGAGAATTGGCCTGCAGAAGCTCGGCCCGATGTTTCCCCTTGAAAGGAGGTGATCCCTTGTCTAGTCCAAGTACACTGCCCACACCCGGCACGGGCAAGTGATCGCCGCTTCTGCGGATTGACGATCACGTCTGTTCCTCCGGCGTGGTGATCACGCTGGGTGGGGCAGTATGAGGCGCCGTCGGCAATGGCCGGCGGCGCCTCGGTCGTTCGTACCCCTTAGCGCGCCACCTTCCACTTGATGTTGCAGCCCAGACTCGGACGCTGCGGATCGGGGACGGCCCGCCCTTCCAAGAGGGCGTCCGTTGCCGCTCGCAAGTCCGCGCCGGTCACCGGCACATCCAGGCTCGGTCGACTGTCGTCAAACTGGCCCCGGTAGACGAGCGCCCGCGTGGCATCGTAGAGGAAGAAGTCCGGCGTGCATGCAGCTTGGTACGCTCGCGCGACCTGCTGGTCCGCATCGACGAGGTAGGGGAATCCGTATTCGAACCGCCTCACCTCCTCTCGCATGGCCTCAGGTGAATCGTCGGGAACCACCTCGGCGTTGCTGTTGATGGCCACAACGGCCAGGCCGCGCTCTCGGTACTCGGCAGCGAACCTCACGAATTCGTTGCGGATATGCTTCACGAAGGGACAATGATTGCACCAAAACACCACCAGCAAGCCCGTCGCGGAATCGAAGTCCGAGCGCGAATGGACCTGTCCGTCTGCGTCGGGGAGGGAGAAGTCGGGCGCCATGCCCCCGAGAGGTGGCATCGTGGAGGGCGTACGAGCCATGACCGCGGACTCCTGTTGGTGTGATACGGGGACTCGGCACCGAGGGTAGCAACTGCTCGTCGGAGTACCCAGGCTTCGACGCGTGGTGCCGTGCACTGGTCTCGAACGGCCAGATACTGTTGCGTGCCCGAGGGCTTTCTGGGGCGGCCGGGACCTAACGCTGAATCCCGAGCCCCGCATAGCCAGTGAGCTCTACGTAGCCACGCCCCCCGGAACCGCTACCGTCCACGACCCGCACGGCGCCTTCCCAGTACCGGAACGTGTGTCGGAACTCCTGGTCGGCGAGCAGGGGCGTGATCTCGACATCAACGTCGTAGCGGGGGAGCCGCACACGCCAGCCACCGGGGTAACGTGCCCCGTCTACTGGACTCTCCCAGTGGGCCAGCGTGCTGAGCGCGACGTCCTCCGCGGCTAGGCGGTGAGCGTTGCCCACGGGGTCGCTCAGGGTGCCGTCCAGCAAGGGCTCGCCCACCGTACTCCGCAGCTCGAAGAGCATGAGGTCCCGGCCATCGGGTAGATGCAGTGCGAACCAGTCCCAACCCTGCTGATCGTCGCTCAGCACCGAAGTACTCCACTCTCGATCCATCCAGGCCACACCCGACACGTCGTACGCCACCGCACCTGATCGGAGCGTGCCCGTGGCATTCATGTGGGGCAAACTGAAGTAGTAGGACGCCTGACCGCGTTCCTTCCCCTTCGGAGAGAGTCCCCGGTCTCCCTGGAGCACCACGGGTCGACCGGCCTCCAGCACCAGGTCGACGGACACCGAGGAGTCGGCGGCGCGCAAGACCAGGGGAAAGATGTCCTCCCGCCCCACCGTGGGGCCGCCGTGGGCGGCCAGCGTCCAGTCGTCGAGCCACACCCGGAAGGACGGGTCGAGCTCTGCGCCGGCGATGCCCACCGCACCCCGCCCGAACCGCTCGAAGGACGCGTGGCGGGCTCGGGCCACATCGGTCACCGCAAAATGGGCCATGAAGACCTGGTTGCTGGCCCAGGGTGATGCGTCTGTCATTCCGTCGCCCGGAGGCGCGAGCGCCGAACGGAAGACGGTGAAGTGCACACCGAACTCGTCGCCCATGGGGCTCATCAGGTTGGCGGTCACGTACCACCACTCCGATTTGAACTCGACGTGAGGCCCGTGATCGGCCGGAAACGTGAACGCCCGCACCTCAGTCGCGCGCGCGAACCCCGAGTCGACCGGAGCCGCGAGCAGTACCGCAGGATCCAGAGATGCTCCGCGTGTGAGCGCCTCATCCTGGCACCCCCCGGCAGATATCGCCAGCATAGCAGCAACACCGACCCTTCGAAGTACGCGCACACGACTCATTCGTTTCTCAGCGCATCCGCGGGGGAGGTCCGCCCCATCCGCCAGGCTGGCACGATGCCGGCAAGCAGCGCCCCGCATACGGCCAACAGGACCGCCTGTGCCAAGACGGAGGGGGGGATGTACGTGTTTAGCGTCCAGCCGAAGGACCGCTTGTTGATGACATCGATCATGATTTCGGCCAACAACAGGCCCGTCGGTACGGCGAGCACCCCCGAAACCAGACCGATGAGACCGGTCTCGGCGGTGACGAGGCCCCAGAGCCCCATGGGCGTCACTCCTTGAGCCCGCAGCACCGCATGTTCGCGAGCCCGCTCCAACTCCAACGCCATCAGGGCACCCAGAACCCCGATGAAGGCCACTCCAAGCGCGAGCAGGCGGAGCACGGCAGTGACGGCAAATGTCCGATCGAACACCACCAGGGAGGCCTCGCGGAGCGTGCGGTTCGAACGCACGACCACGCGGTCCGCTCCGGCCAGACCACGAACCCGCTCGGCCAGCACCTCGGCCGGCACGCCCGGAGCTCCAAAGACCCCCAAGGACGTGACGCTCGAGTCCGCCCAGATCCGTCGGTAGGTGTCCTGCGCCATCATGATGGTGCCCGCCTCGGAACCGTATTCGTAAAAGACCCCGGCGACGCTGAAGTCTCGATCCCCGTCGGGCGTGGGGAGGCTCACCACGTCACCTCGCGACAGGGCGTGGCGGTACGCGAACGGCTCGGACACAATCACCGCGCCTCGCTCTCGAAACGCGCGCAGGGCGATCTCGCCGTCCACACCATCGAACCTGAAGGCCCGTTCTCCACGCGGTGCCAGGTCCAGGGCCACGAGGCGGGTACGCCCGTACCCGCTCTCGAACTCGACACCCCGATAGACGGACAACCCGTCCATCCCGTCGAGCGCCCGCACCTGGGCTACGAACTCGGGCTCCAACGCCCCCTGCGCGCGGGACGCGAGGCCACCTGGTGGGGACACGTAGACGTCAGCCTGGAGCGTTTGGTCCAGCCAGTCGATCACCGTTCCCCGAAAGCTGGAAATCATGACCCCCAACCCCACGCTGACCGACACGGCCACCACCAGTGCCGCGATTGCAGGACCGGTGCGACTGAGCGCTCCGGTGACGCCCCCCGCGGCCAGACGACCTAGTGGCCCCAACGTACGTGCGAGCAGAGGTCGCAGGACCGCGATCAGCGCCATAGCCCCGAGCGGGGACAACAGCGCGGCACCCAACACCACCAGGAACAGACCGGTGAAACTCAGCAGGAGCGTTCGCCCGGACAGTGCGATGACCGCCAAGCCGACTCCCAGCAGCACGCCCCCTGCCACCCCGCCCCTCTGCATGAACGCACGGGCCTGGCGCTCGAGTTCGGACCGAAGAGAGGCGATGCGGGGCGGCGCCAGGACCGCTTCGCGTATGGGCGGAAGCGCGGCCGCGAGCGTGGACAGCACGCCCAGCGCCGACGCCTTGACTAGCAGCATAGGAGCAACCACGAGCCCATGAGTGTTCACTGGCGCGTAGAGGTCGTTCATGGTCTGGGTCACCAGGCCGACCACCCCGCGACCCAGGACCGCACCGAGGCCCAGCCCAAGGACCGAGCCCACGAGCGCAATGAGTCCGACCTCGGCGAGCATGACCCGCCACACCTGACCGCGGGTGACGCCCAACGCCCTGAGCGAACCGATCAAGGGACGCCGCTGCACCACGGCGAAGGTCGTCGTGTTATAGATCAGGAACATCCCGAACAGCAACGCCAGTAAACTCAGTGCGGTAAGGTTCAGATCGAAGGCCCGCGTCATATCCGCCAACGTGACGGCGCGGGCACCGGTGGTACGGATCAGGGCGTCCCTGGGGATCGCGGCCGTGACCTCCCGCAGCCGCGTATCGCCCGCAGCTCCCTGGGGAAGGATGAGGTCGATGCGCGAGAGCCCTTGCACCCCCAGCAGCTCCTGAGCACTCGCGATGTCGACGAGCAGGAGATCGCGCGCGCCCTCGCGCTGGAGGTCGCCCGCGGGATCGAACACCCGAGACACCACCAGTAGCACCGGCCCGGTGGGCGTCTCCAGAGCAAGTGTGTCCCCGACCACGACGTCCGCGTCGGAGGCGAGCTCTGCCGAGATGACGACCTCGTTCCCCCCTAGGAGACCCGCCGACCCCTGTCCGTCCCCACCAGCAAAGGCGCGGAACGCCATTTCCGACAACGGGTCGACGCCCAGGAGGCGCAGTGGGCGATCGGAAAGCTGCGTCGACCTGACGTAGGCCTCGACCACGGGGGCGGCCGCCTGCGGTCCGACCACCCGACGGATCGGGGCGAAGACGGAGTCAGCCAAACCGGCAGCGCCCCCCGTGACGGTGTGGGTGGCCCGCCCGGCCACGGCCTCGGTCGAAGCCCGAAAGGACGCTCGCGAACTCTCAATCGCAAGATCGATCGAAAGCGTGACCGCAACACCCAGGGCCACGCCCAGCACTGCCAACAAGAGCTGTCCAGGGCGCCGGAACTGGTAGCGGTAGAATGCCCGCTTCAGCAGGCCCCTACTCACCCTCTTGGCACCAGTCGTCGACCCTCGAGCACCAGTACTCGGTCCGCCCGTTCAGCCAACGCCTCGTCGTGGGTCACGCTCAGAATGGTCTTCCCCCGCTGATGCAGGAGGCGTTCGATGAGCGCCATTACGTCCGCCCCCGTGGATGCATCGAGGTTGCCGGTGGGCTCATCCGCCAGGACGACCAGGGGATCGTGCGCCACCGCCCTTGCTACGGCAACCCTCTGGCGTTCGCCCGCAGAGAGGCGGTCGGGATACGAGGCCCGCCGGTCGCCCAGTCCCATGTCATCCAAGACGGACAACACGGCGTCACCGCGGACGGACCGCTCCAGACCGTTCAGCTCGATCGGGAGCAGGAGATTCTCTTCCACCGTCAGCGTGGGCAGCAGGTTGAACGACTGGAAGACGAAGCCGATGTGACGGCGCCGAAAGAGCGTGCGATCGCGCTCGCTCAACGCTCCGATGTCCGTGTCGGCCACAGTGACCCGACCGGCGTCGGGCTGGTCAATCCCTGAGATCAGGTTCAGGACCGTGGTCTTCCCTGAACCGCTGGGCCCCAACAGGGCCACCCACTCTCCGGTCGCGATCCGAGCTTCCACGCCGTCCAGCACAGGTCGGAGCCGGCCACCCTCGCGGAAGCCCTTGGATACGCCCTCGAGCGCGATCAAGCGCTCGGCCGTTCCGCCAAGGCTGGCAAGACGGCGCCCAGCCGTCCGTGTACGCGTACCGCGGCCGCCTCGTCACCGCGCGTGGGGCCATCGTTCACAATCCCAACGGGCATGCCGGTCTGGCTGGCTCGCAACACAAATCGATACCCGGAGAACACAGTCAACGAGGAGCCCACCACCAGTAATGCGTCCGCACTCTCGAAATGTCGCCAGGCCTCTGCAACCCGATCCTTGGGCACGTTTTCGCCGAAGAACACCACATCCGGTTTGAGGACCCCCCCACAGCGTCGGCAGTCGGGGACTGTCATCCGCTCCAGGTGATGCTGTGCCACATCGGCGTCGCCGTCCGGAGCGAACCGGGCGTCCGCGCTACGCAGTGCGGGGTTGGCCTCCAGCAGGCGGCGCTGCAGCACCTCTCGGCGCACGGAGTCGAAGCACCGCAGGCACCGCACCCATGCCAACTGCCCGTGCAGATCCAGGACCCGGGTTGAACCGGCCTGCTGGTGCAGACCGTCCACGTTCTGGGTAACGACCGCACTCACGAGCCCATCCGCCTCCAACTTCGCCAGCGCTTTGTGTCCTCGGTTGGGTTTGGCCCGAGCGACCCGCTGCCAGCCCACGGTACTCCGCGCCCAGTAGCGGCGCCGTACGTGGTCGTTCCCAACGAACTCCTGATAGCGGATGGGTGGGCGTCGTGGCTTCCGGCTCGGGCTCCGATAGTCGGGAATCCCCGACTCGGTACTGATACCGGCACCAGAGAGCACCATCACCCGTCGACCCCTTACGAACGCATGGAGTGCATCGAGATCGGCGGGCGCGACCCGATCGGCGCGCGACAACGACGAGGCACCGACGTTGTTCAGGAGACGATGCCGAGCTGCTCCGGCAGTGTCAGCACGTCGAGCACTTTGAAGACGCGTACGCCCACAGGAAGCTCGATCTTCACTTCCTGTCCCTGTTTGGCACCCAGCAAACCCCGCCCGATCGGAGAACCCATGGACACCTGACCACCGTCGAGATCCATGAAGTCGCTGGCCACGATGGTGAACGTGACGTTTTCCTCCATGACCGGATCCAACACCGTCACCTTGGAGCCGAAGCCCACCCGATCGTGCGGCATCTCGTTGACATCGATCTTGGACAGCTCGGACATGCGTTGTGTCAGGTGGTTCAGACGTGCCTGTACGAACTGCTGCCGTTCCAACGCGGACTTGTACTCGGAGTTCTCTTTCAGATCACCGAGCTCGACCGCCTTGTTGATGCGTTCGGGCAACTCGACGTTCAGCTCCCGCATCAGGACTTCGATCTCGCCCTCGATCTTCTCTCGGATTTCATCAAGCATGGTAGACTTGGACGGCTGTTGAAGGAGTTACCTGGAGTTTGCCGCGGGGCCGCGCAGAGGACCCTGCGCGGAGGGAGTGTCTCAGGGGGTAATCGACTTGAAAAAGCTATGTCGGGACCCGGTCCCCGCCAAGGGAGGGAGCGCGGCCCGCGCCCCTTTTCCGATCGCCCTTCTAGGGAAACAGCTCGCCACCATTCTGGCGGGCATACTCGATCAACAGGCGATCGGCCCGCGCGTAGCTCCTGATTCCTCCTGGCACCCGGTTCGCCCGTAGGTAGCGGTCGTTGACCACGGACCCCAGTCGAGTCCCCGCCCAGCGGTAGCGCTCCCAGAACGCGGCCACCTCCGCCAGATCCCGTGCGATCCCGGGGACCTGCTCGGCCCGGATGCGTGCGGCCGCCTCGGGGTCGACCCGCTGGAGCGCTGCGGTGAAACGAACCAGGGCATAGGCAGAAGCCGAGTACCGTGCGATGGGGTGAGGAGCCAACGCCGCTACGACGAAGCCGACGAAGTTGGCTTCTGCTTCGATGGCGAAACCCCGCTGATGGGCCTGTTCGTGGGCCAGGCTGTGGATGGCGCGGATGGGTGGGTATCCCCGCAGCGTGTGGGGCTCGGCTGTGAGCGGGAAGTAGATCCCGGCGATCCCGAATCGTGCCAGGACCCAGCTCGACCAAGGACGTTTGCCGCGACCCCAGCGGCCACTGGTGTGGCCCCCCATCGCCAGCGGCTCGCGCGCGAGTTGCCAGCCGACATCCAGGGCTTCCTCGATCTCGTGGTCGTCGGCGGAGAGGGTGGTCGGCTGTCCGGCATCCGGGCTGCCATGCAGCGTTTGGTAGGATGCGTTGGCCTGGACCACCGCCTGCTCCGCGAGCGCCACCAACTCGTCGCGGCTGGCATCCTCGAACTCGGGCCACCCGCTACGCACCTCGAGGGGCGCCCGAGCGTAGTTGAACCCCCACAACAGATAGAAGGCGGCGGCTGCGACGCCCAGATCCCTGACGACCCTACGCACGCCGCCCAACACGACGTGCCGGACCCGCGTACGCCCCTGCCGGAACTCCGTCCAGGCCCGGCGGCCACGCACCCCCAGGTACAGTACGTAGATCACGATGAGCCATTCGGCTACACTGATCGGCAGCACGCCCGTCACCATCGAGATTGGGCGTGACAGAGCGGGCCCCAAGCCTTGCGCATACGCTTCGGCCCACCCCGGCGCCTGCCGCAGGAGCAGTGAACCGACGTACCCTCCCGCACCCAGGAGGACGCCCACAAGCGCAGCTCGCCAGGAAACGCCGGTCGAAGGGGTGGGGCTCGCTTCAGCCTGTTCGTCGCGGCTCGACACGTAGACGGGGGCTCGTAAGCTGGCTCAGGTGGACGCCGCTTCGGCGGCCTCTCCAGGCAGTGGGAACCAGCGCAACGCTTCAAAGTCGGGAGTCAGGTCACCCACCACATGACCGGGCCCGCTTCCGGGTGTCGCTCGAGCCAGGATCTCTTGCGCCTCCGCTAAGTAGGCCGGCAGCAGGTCCTCCCCCGCGACATGGCGATGTTGAGGGTACAGGAAGCCCTCGGCGGTCAACCTGAGGTCGCCCAGACTGAGCGGTGGTTCGACTAGGCCGCCGGCATGACGCCAGAGGCCGTTCCCTACCTCGAAGTCGTACTCGGACAGAAGTCGCCACCCATCGCTCGCCACCCGGTCCACCGCATCCAACACGAACGAGAACGTGTCCTCGGAGATGAAGTAGTTGAAATTGACACGAACCCAACCCGGCTTGATGCCTTCGCATCCTCGACCAATCTCTCGCTCGAACTCATGCGACGTGTCGAGACCGATGCCCAACAGGCGGTGCCCGTAAGGGCCGGCGCAGGAACAACCCCCTCGGCTCTGGATCCCGAACAAATCGTTGAGCAGCGCCACCACGAAGTTGTGGTGTAGGTAGCGCGACCCTTGGCGCACCACGAAAGACACGATCGACAGGCGATCGGCGTCACAGCTTCCCAGAATCTGGATGTTCGGGTGTTGGCTCCAGCGAGCGATGGCGCGTCGGATGAAGGACTCCTCGCGCTCCCTGATCGTCTCGACACCAATGGACTCCTTGACCAGGAACACCAACCCGGCTCGAATCGAGCCGACGATGTCCGGCGTGCCACCCTCCTCACGCAGCTCGGCATCGGCGAAGTAGCGGTGCTCCTTCGGGTTCACGTACCAGACGGTTCCTCCACCGGGTACCACGGGCACGGTGTTCGTGAGCAGCTCCTTTCGCACGACCAGCAAACCGGGGGTACCGGGGCCCCCGATCAGCTTGTGCGGAGAGATGAAGATGGCGTCCTTGTAGGAGAACGGCTCGGCCGGGTCGCCGTCCATCTCGATCTCGACGTACGGAGCCGCGGCCGCACAATCCCACAGCGAAAGCGCACCATGCGTGTGCAGCAGCGTGGCCACCGCGTGGGTATTCGACACGATGCCCGTGACGTTGGACGCGGCCGAAAAGCTTCCGATCCTCAGCGGTCGATCCGCGAAACGCTCGAGCTCGGACTCGAGGTGCGCCAGATCGATCCCGCCCGATAGGTCCTCCTGGATCTCCACGACATCGGCAATCGACTCGCGCCAAGGCAGCTCGTTCGAGTGATGTTCGTAGGGACCAATGAAGACGACCGGGCGCTCGTCCCCCGGAATCTGCGAGGACAGGTCGTAGCGTTGGTCGAGGTCGTGGGGTAACCGCAGGTTGAGCACACCAATCATGCGATCGATGGCTCCAGTGCTCCCGGTACCACAGAAGATCACGGCGTGCTGATCCGTAGCACCTACGCAGCGCCGAATGACCGCACGCGCATCCTCCCGGAAGCGCGTCGTCTGCAGCCCGGTCCCGGAGCTCTCGGTGTGGGTGTTGGCGTACAGCGGAAGTACCGCGTCGCGAATGAGGTCCTCGACGAACGAGAGCGAACGGCCGGAGGCCGTATAATCGGCGTAGGTGACCCGCCGCGGGCCGTAGGGCCCCATCACCGCCTCGTCAGCTCCGATCACCGACCGACGCAGCAGCTCCAGCATGGACTCGGCTTCGCTCATGATTCCCCCTCCTCGCGACTCTGCCCGCTGGCTGATGATAGGGAAGGGTCGGGGAAAACCAAGCGCAACGACTCGCCGCCGGGGGTCGCGGCCCACTGGGCGTGGAGCTGATCGATGGCGATTCGCATGCGGTCGAGCTCGGCCTGCGCTAGGCGCAGGTCCACATCTTCGCCCCGAGCCCGCCCGAATGTCCTGCCCTGCTCCACAAGCTCAGCAGCGGCCGCTAGGCCGCCACCCTGCAGGTCCGCGGCGAGCAGTCCCACGAGCAGCTCCACTCGGAGCGCCTCTTCAGGCAGCGGCCCCCGCGCGCCCTTGCCCGTCGTGTCTTCGATGTCCCACCCGCTCGCGATCAACCCGAAGAACCCTTGGGTCACCTCCCACACCGACTCCACCGCATAATGAATCAGATCGTGGTAGGCGAAGAACTGTCCTCGCTGCTTCTGCCAGGTGGTGGTGTCGTCGCTGCGGGTACAACGGAGCACCGCGAACCCGTCATTCCGCTTGGCCACGGAGATCTGGAGCGGGGGAACCTGGCTCATGAGTCGAGCGGCGCCCCGGTTCGGTTGACGTGCCCGAGCTTCCGCCCGGGGCGGGGCGCCTTGTTGTACAGGTGAACCCGACCACCGTTGGCGAACAGGACGGCAGCGTCAGGGAGCGTCCCAATGAGGTTCGTCATGACCGTACGCGGATACAATGCGTTCGTGCCACCCAGCGGCAGCCCCGTGATGGCTCTGATGTGGTTCTCGAACTGACTCGTATCGGCGCCGTCTTGGGTCCAGTGTCCCGAGTTGTGAACCCGCGGTGCGATTTCGTTGGCGAGCAAACCGTCTCCGGTCTCGAACCACTCGACCGCCATCACGCCCACGTAGTCGAGGCGCTCCATCAGCTCCTGAACCCGGGTCTCGGCCAGTCGTGCGACGTCGGCATGCACGTCGGGTGCGGGCGCAACCGTTTCTACCAGGATGCCCTCCTCATGGACATTCTGTACGAGCGGATAGAACCGGATCTCTCCGTTGCGGGCGCGGACCGCCACGCTCGACAACTCACGGGAAAACGCGATGAACTGCTCGGCAATGCAGGGTCGTTCGACGAGGGCCTCCCAGGCCGCCGCGAGGTCGGCGTCCGAGCGGACCAAACGCTGGCCTTTGCCGTCGTAGCCCATGGAGCGTGCTTTGACCACGAGCGGAAGCCCCAGGGCCTCCCGCGCCTCAGAAAGGTCGGCCAATGAATCGACCCGACGGTAGGACGCCACCGGGATCCCTACCGACTCGAGGCACTCGCGCTCCGCCAGTCGATCTCTCGCAGAAGCCAAAGCAAGCGATGAGGGCAGTACGGGTACTCGGGTGGACAGGAAGGCTGCTGCGCTGTCGGGCACGTTTTCGAACTCGAAGGTCACGACGTCGAGTCCCTCTGCGAACTCGGCGAGGGCCACCTGGTCGTCGTAGTCGGCCCGAATCAGTTCGCCCAACTCCTGCACCGGCTCGGCCGGGCCCGGGTCGAAGAAGCGAAAGCGCATTCCCAGCGGCAAGCCTGCCAGGGCGAGCATGCGGCCCAACTGACCGCCGCCCAACACGCCGACCCTCATGGTGCAGGCTGGCGCGGGTCGGGGTCGTTGAGAACTGCGTCCGTGCGGGCGCTCCGGAACGCCGCCACTCGGTCGTGGATGTCCGGATGGTGGACCCCGAGGATCTGAGCAGCCAGCAGCGCGGCGTTACGGGCGCCGGCAACACCGATGGCCAGCGTCCCGACGGGCACCCCAGCCGGCATTTGTACGATGGACAACAGGGAGTCCATCCCCCTCAAGGAGCGACTCTCGACAGGCACGCCCAGCACGGGAAGATCCGTCTTGGCCGCCACCATCCCGGGCAGATGGGCGGCCCCGCCCGCTCCGGCCACGATGACCTCCAGACCGCGGGCCCGTGCGCTGGTCGCGTACTCGAACAGCAGGTCTGGAGTGCGGTGGGCCGAAACGACCCGCACCTCATGGGGCACGTTCAGCTCCTCCAACAAAGCGACCGTGTGCTGCAGGGTTTCCCAATCGGAACGGGAACCCATGATCACGCCCACCAACGCTGAACTCGGCATGTCGGCACTTCGGTTCGGGACGGTGCGGCGGTGACCGCGGAACTCGTGAACCCCCTTCAGAGCCCAGCCCCGGCTCTTTTTGGGAAGCCCTGAGGTTCGTACCTGAGCCCAATCGGGTCAAGGCGCTCACCAGGACGGTAGCGAGGCCGCCCGCAGGGCACTCGTCCCCCGGTCTTTCTATCTTAGAGAAACGACTGCCCTTCTGCCGTGAACTCCACATGAGTGTAACCGCTGAATCCTCGACCGCCTGGCCCCCGGACGGCGACCCCTCCGTGGCACTTCTTCCTTTTCTCTACGTGGCCTGGTCGGACGGAGATCTGGCCCCCGAGGAGGTACGCGCGCTCAGGGAGCACATTCGTACCGACGTGCGGCTCATCGATTCAGAGGACGACTGGCTGGACTATTGGCTCGATCCGGCGGCCCCGCCCTCCCCGACCGAGCTCGATGCGTTGCGGGAGAGGATCACGGAGCTCTGCGACGGGAACGGGGACTTCGGCTCGCTCACCCAGTTGGGCCTCGCGGCGGTGCGCGAGACGTCCGGGTCCATTGGCAGTTGGGAATCGGACGAAGCACAGGAAGCGCTGGTGGACCTGGAGGAGTTGCTCGGGGTGGCAGGGGCCGAGGCCGCACGCTCGATCGTCGCCACCGGCCCCCGCAGTGTGGAAGTCGGCGTCGACGACCCCCCCCCGTTCGATGCCAGCGCCCTGCACCGGTACCTGGATGCGGACTACCTGGACCTGAGAACGCAGCTTCTGGAGAGGATATCCGCACCCGAGTTTCGAAACGATGTCGAACTGGCACGCCCAGTGTACCGCGAGCGCGTCCTCGAACAACTCCAGATCCTGGCGCGGGAGGGATACGGGGCTCTCGCCTATCCCAAGGAGTTCGGTGGACAAGACGATCCAGGGGCAGCTGTGGCTGTGTTCGAAACGTTGGCCTACGGTGACCTGAGTGTGCTGATCAAGTTCGGTGTCCAGTTCGGGCTGTTTGGTGGCAGCATCTTGAACCTGGGAACGCGTTCACATCACCAGCGCTATCTGTCCCTCGTGGGCTCGCTCGAGCTTCCCGGGTGCTACGGAATGTCCGAGAGCAGACACGGGTCGAACGTGCGGGACATCGAGACCATCGCGACCTACGTGCCGGAGACGGAGGAGTTCGAGATCCACACGCCCTATCCGCTGGCCCGGAAGGATTGGTTGGGGAACGCGGCTCGACACGGACAGTTGGCGACGGTGTTTGCCCAGCTACACACAGGCGGGCGGAGCTACGGCGTCCACGCGCTCCTGGTTCCCATCCGTGACACCGACGGCCAGCCCCTCCCTGGGGTCTCCATCGAAGACTGCGGGCACAAGGTCGGTCTCAATGGGATCGACAACGGTCGCATCACGTTCGACCGAGTACGCGTCCCGCGCGCCAACCTGTTGGACCGATTCGCGTCGGTGTCCGCCGACGGTGCGTACGCGAGCCCCATTGCCAGTGAAGGCCGCAGGTTCTTCACGATGCTAGGAACCCTCGTAGCCGGACGCGTCAGCGTGGCGGCGGCATCGGTTTCCACCGCCAAGACGGCGCTGACGATTGCGGTACGTTACATGTCCCAGCGTCGACAGTTCGGTCCCGAGGGAGCTCCGGAGCGGCCCATCCTGGGCTACCTGGCACTCCAGCGGGAGATCTTCCCTCGGCTGGCCAAGACCTATGCACTCCACTTCGCGCTGCGAGATCTACAACGGCGATTCGTAGAGGGTGACGAGTCGCAGCAGGCTCAGATCGAGGTCTTGGCCGCCGGCCTCAAATCCGTGGCTTCGACCCACAACCTCGAAACCATTCAGGCGTGCCGCGAAGGATGCGGAGGCAAAGGGTACCTGGCCGAGAACCGGTTCGGCCGCCTACAGGACGACACCGACGTCTTCACCACGTTCGAAGGTGCCAACCTGGTACTCCTGCAGCTGGTGGCGAAGGGCCTTCTATCCCAGTATCGGCGGGACATGGGTGACCTCAACCTCTGGGGCATGGTGCGTTTCCTGGCGGAGCGCGCGAGCACTCGGGTCACGCAACTGAACCCCGTCACGACGCGGCGACACGACGACGAACATTTGCTCGACCCGGAGTTCCACACCGATGCGCTCCGTTGGCGAGCAGAACGACTGCTCGGCACGGTCGCGCGCAGGCTGAAAGCCAGGATCGACGACGGAGAGAGCAGTTTCGACGCGCTCAACCACTGCCAGGATCATGTCGTCGAGTTGGCGCTCGCGCAGATGGACCTGGAGATGTGCGAACGCTTCCAGGATGGTGTCCAAGCCGCCCCGGATGGCCCAGGGCGGACCGCCCTGCAGGGCGCGTACGATCTGTTCGCACTCCACACGTTGGAGTCGAACCGGGGGTGGTATCTCGAGACGGGCTACATGGATCCGGCGAAGACCAAAGCGCTCCGCAGCCTGGTGAATCAACGCTGTCGAACGATGCTCCCGTCCGCGAGGGGGCTGGTCGACGCATTTGGCATCCCGGATGCGTTGCTGGCAGCGCCGGCCGCGTTCGTGGACGAGTATGCTGCCGAGTAGCGCCCGGGATGGCCGGCGCGTTGAAACCCACCTGAACGCGCGTCCGTCAGGAGAACCATGATCTCAATACTACGAAGGGTGCTCCGGCTGCTGCTCGGCCTGTTGCGGGACAAGATCTGACCCTTGTAAAGGGCGTTCGGGCGCTAGGGAGGCGACCAGGCCCGCAACCACCAGCATGTTGGTGATCAAGAACAAGGCGGCCTCTTCCACCGGGAGTCCCATGGGATCCCACCCCAGGGTGTGGGTGTCGGAGATCCGCCAGACACCGTTTTGGATCGCGATCCGATCGGCGATCGAGAGCCAGAGCGTGGGAAGTAGCACGCCTGGAATCGTCGCAGCCTTCCAGCGCCAGATCAGGTCCCCCCGCCACCACCACAAGCCCGCGAGCACCGGGAGCGCCCACACCAGGATCAGCCCCAGGTAGGTGCCTTCGGGGCGCTGAAGCACCGCCAACCCGCTCACGAACCATACGAGTGCCAGAAGGACCCCGGCACGTCGAACGGACCGGGCCGGCCGCTCCAAGACCGGGTCGGGTTCCAGCTCCAACAGCCGTGCCAGGAAGCGGTAGAACACCATGCCGGTGAACAGCGGCTGGAGCATGAAGAACGCAAGCTCTTCCAACGGCACCCCCCAGAGCGCTCCCAACACACGCTCGGGACCGTATTGCCACACGCCTGAGCGGATCAGGTAGGCGCCCAAGGGGGTCGTGTACAGCAGGGCGGCAACCGCCACCGCCACCAGCGCCCCGAGACCGCGGGAGCCCACCGCGGGTAGTACCCGCCGCAGTCCGCTGAATAGCAGCAGTACCGGTGGCAAGATAAAGATCGCGTGAAACTGGAGGTACGTCGTTCCTTGACCCTAAACCTCTCCCCGGCGTTATTGGAGTCCTTCAACCTTCATCCTATTTCCCCCGAGGTCCATGCGGGAGTCTTCGACGCGGTCTGCACGCTCGTGGCGGTGGATCGGAAGTGCCGGATACGCTGTCGTACTCGCCACGACCCCGTTCGTGTCGGCGGCCGAGCTGAGTGGTCAGGTTCGTGCAGAAGTGTTTACCCGCAATCGGCCAGACGCGCATGGCCCGGCGGGGCTGCGGGCCGACCACATCCTGGAGCGGGGTCAGATCGAAGTGGGATATCGACTGGAGAATCGAGATCTCGATGGTCTGAGGGAGGGGAGCGACGAGGTGGCGGTCGACCTGGTGCTGCGGGACTATCCGTTCGCCCCGGCCTCGCGACGTGGCTTCGAGCACACGCTCGGCTTGCGGTACGGAGCCAGCGACGCCTTGACGCTCCAAGTGGAGGTCCCCTACCTGAGCCTCGAGTCGGGACACCTGGTCAACGGAGGAAACGCGTTCGCAACCGAAAGCTCGGGGCTTGGCGATATCCGGGCCACTGCCCTGTTCCAGGTGTACGCCAGAGAGGGCGCCCGCGCCCATCTCGGCCTGGGTGCCTCGGTGCCCACAGGCGCTATCGATCAGGTGGGCGCAACGCCGCTCGCGCTGAGCGGCACCACCCTCCCCTACGGCATGCAACTGGGTTCCGGCACATTCGATGCCTTGCCCAGCGTGACGATGCTCGTTCAGAACGCACAGGGCTCCTTCGGTGCCCAGTTGGACGGAAGGGTACACCTGCACGACAACGACCGAGGGTATCGACTCGGGAACCGCGTCGGCGGGTCCGCGTGGCTGGCTCCGCGCGTCACGGGCATCTTGAGCCTGTCCTTCCGCATCCGTTACGAGAACTTCGACGGCGTGCAAGGGCTGGACTCGACGATGGACGCCAACGCTGATCCTACCGCAGATGCCGGCGCTCAGGGCGGTGAGTTCGTGGAGATCCCGGTCGGTCTCAACCTCTATCTGACCGAGGGAGCGTTCGCCGGTCACAGGCTGAACGCGGAGGTCTCGATGCCTGTCCACCAGGACTACGACGGCATCCAACCCAACCGCAACTTCCGCCTCTCGGTGATTTGGCGAAAAGCCTTCTAGAAGAGGCTATCGCACGACACGTAGCAGGTGGTAGGACTTCTTACCCTTCCGTACCACAGCAAATCGGCCCTCGATGGTGTCCTCCACGCGCAGACGACGGTCGGGGGATTCCACCCGCTCACCATTGAGGTAGAGGCCGCCGCCTTGAATTGTGCGTCGTGCCTCTCCCTTGGACTTCGTCACCCCGACGTTGCACAGCAAGTCGAGGATGCCGATCCCCTCCCCTTCCAGCTCGGAGTGCTTCACGTCCGAGGACGGGACATCGGCGAAGACGTCGGCCACGTCATCGGCGCCGAGCCCGTCCATCGAGCCGCCGAACAGCACGCCGGTGGCCCGGAGGGCCTTGGCCAACTCAGTCTCTCCGTGCACCCTGCGGGTAACATCTTCGGCGAGGGCCTTCTGTGCGGCACGCCCCGACGGGTCTCGCGCGACGGCCTCGGCCAGCTCTTCGACCTCTGCCCGCTCCAGTAGGGTGAAGAACTTTAGATACGAGATGACGTCGGCGTCGTCGGTGTTCAGCCAGAACTGGTAGAAGCGGTAGGGAGAGGTCCGCCCCGGGTCCAGCCAAACAGCGCCCGCCTCCGACTTCCCGAACTTCACTCCGGCACTCGTCGTCACGAGCGGGAACACCACACCATATGCGCGGTTTCCGGTGACCCGCCGAATCAGCTCCGTACCCGCCGTGATGTTACCCCATTGGTCACTCCCACCCATCTGCACCGTGCAACCGGTCTGCTGGTGGAGGGAGAGAAAGTCGTAGGCCTGCAGCAGCACGTAAGCGAACTCCGTGAACGAGAGTCCGGAGTCGTCGGACTCGACGCGGCGGCGTATGGACTCCTTCTTGAGCAGGGCGTTCACCGAAAAGTGCTTTCCGGTGTCCCTCAGGAAGTCGATCAGTGAAAGCGGCCCCAACCAGTCCAGGTTGTCCACCATCCGCGCCGGGTTCGGCTGCACCTCGAAGTCCAGGAAGTGCTCGAGTTGACCGTGAATTCCCGCCCGGTTCTCGGCGATCTGTTCGACCGAGAGTAGTTGGCGCTCCTGAGACTTGCCGGAGGGGTCGCCGATCATGCCCGTACCCCCACCTACCAGGGCGATGGGGGTGTGCCCGGCCCGCTGCGCGTGCACGAGGCCCATGATCGTGAGCAGGTTCCCCACGTGAAGCGACGACGCGGTGGGATCGAAACCAATGTAGACACTGCGACGTTCCGAGCGGAGTGCCTGTTCGGCGCCCTCGGTTGCGTCCTGAAGCAGGCCACGCCAGCGGTACTCCTCGAAGAGATCCATGGCGGCAAAGGGAACGGACCAGTCATGGGCGATCAAGTCCGGTCCGATTCTGGCGATTCCTTACGACCCTTCGGCGCCCGCCTCCTGGACGAGAGCCCGCGCCTCGAGCCGGTCGGGCTTTCCGTTGGCGTTCACGGGAATGGCCTCGGTGCGGACCCAAATCCGGGGTCGCTCCGCCGCCGGTAGGTGTCCGCGGCACCAATCGTCCAATGTCTCTTCTGGTCGTGCTGCATCCCACACCACCAGAGCCGCCACCCTCTCACCCCACTCCGCGTCGGGCACCCCCACTACGCAGACATCCCGCACGGCCTGATGCCGGCGAAGCACCTCCTCCACCTCGAGAGGATCGACGTTGACCCCGCCCGAAATGATACGATCGTTCGCGCGCCCCAAGACGCTCAAGATGCCGCGCTGATCCAGGTGACCCAGGTCTCCGGTGTGGTACCAACCGTCGTCGTCCAACGGCAACGACTCCCCGTCCAGAATCCCCAGCGCCAGGGTGGGTCCTTTGACGAGGATCTCGCCGGCTCGACTGATCCGCACCGGGACGCCATCGAGCACCGGCCCTACACATCCGGGTAATTGGTCCGCCAGTTCGGGGGTTCCGGTGGCGACCTGCGAACTCGTTTCGGTCATCCCATAGGTCATGAACACCGGGACCCCCAGGCTACGGGCCTGTCGGATCAGCCCCCGCGGAGCGGCAGCACCACCGAGAAGCACCCCCCTGAAGGTCGCGGGTAGAGGGCGGGCTCCGCGGATCCGTAGCCAACGCGCTAACATGGTGGGGACCAGAGAGACGAACTGCAGCGAGCCGTCTTCGATGGCGGCGTCCATCGCCGCTGCGTCGAACGGCCCTCCCACCCAAAGCCCGTGGCCCAGGACCGCGGCGCGCCAGACCGTGACCAGCCCACCCATGTGCGCGGGAGACAAGGTGAGGCCCCAGACATCCTCTCCGGTCACACCCAGCAGCTTCGCGGATTCGGTGCACACATGGGTCAAGCCTCCATGCCCCACCACCACCCCCCGCGATCGCCCCGACGTCCCCGAGGTCCAAAGTACGGCGGCGGCGGCGGGCGGAAGCTCCGCTGCGGCGACCTCCGCGGCCACGGCATCCCTACGCTCGGGCGCCAACCCGGCGCGAAGGGGCACCACCACTCCACCCAACCGCCAAATGGCGAGGCAATCCACCACGAATGCTCCCGACTGTTCGGCATTCCGTATCCGCACCCTCGGTTCACCGGCGATGTCCGAGACTCGAACAGCGACCCGAGCCTCCAGCTCGTCAGCATCCCAGGCGAAACCGGGGCCGCTCAAGGTCATACCGGTGGCCGGCGCCTCATCAGGGCCGGCGCGAAGGGCATTGGATTCTGTTGCCATTCCGGGGCTTCGGGAGGGTTTCACAGAGCCAAGTATACACTGGGGGCTAGGTCCCGCAGTTCATAGCCGATACCTTTGCATCGGCCCCCGGACAGCATCGTGCGGCTTCGTCGTACTTTCGATGTGGCCCTGTACTACTTCTCACGGAGGAACCCAAGACATGTCGCGATACGGTAACAAGAGGACGCTCGTGACGGCCCTGACCGTCGTGGCCCTTGGCGCGTGTGCGCCCAGCGAAGGCTCGAACGAGGCCGAGGCAGCCGCGGAGCCGGGCAGTACGTCGGTGGCGGTGGCCAACAACGTCACCGGCTCCCTCAAAGCGCTCTACGACATCACGACCACTCACCTCAAGGCGACCGCCGAGATGGTACCAGAAGAGCTCTACGGGTACCAGCCGACCGACGAGGTCCGCACCATGGGGCAGATCCTGGCCCACGTGGCGAACGCGCAGTTTGCGTTCTGTTCTGCAGCAGCCGGTGAAGACAGCCCTGCCACCGAGAACTACGAAGAAACCGCTACGGACAAGGCCAGCATCATGGCGGCCCTCGACATGGGCGTGGAGTATTGCAACGGAGTGTACACGAACACGTCGGACGCAGCCGGCCAGGAGATGATCCAGTTCTTCGGTCAGGACATGGCCGTGTCGGGTGTGCTCGCGTTCAACGCCGCGCACAACTACGAGCACTACGGCAACCTGGTGACCTACATGCGCATCAACGGCATGGTCCCCCCGTCGTCCATGTAGTTTCCGCTGCGGGGCTAGTTGGGAAATGGGCGGGTCGGCTCGAGAGGGCCGGCCCGCTTGTGCTTAGGAACCCAACACGAACCCGAGCCCGACCAGTAGGCCGTAGAGTCCTGTGGCCCTGGCCGTGAGCGGAAGTGCGGGCATGATGCGAGACGCTTCTCGCTCCCTCCAAACGATCCCGAGAGGACGGAGTGCGGAGGCCAGCGCCAGGAAGCCCAGCAGCGTGGTGGCCGGCCAGCCGAAGCGTACGACGCCCAGTGCCGACGCCGCTCCGGTCACCAACAGCAGCACCAGATACTCCATCCGGCCGGCCCGGCGACCCAACAGCACGGGAAGGGTTCGCTTCCCCGCCGCAGAATCCGTGTCGAGGTCGCGCAGGTTATTGGCCACCAGAATCGCCGTGGCAAGGGCGCCAACCGCGATCCCCGCAACCAGGAGGCCGGGCCGCCACTGAAGGGCCTGCACCCAGTACGTGCCCGCGACCGCGACCGGACCAAAGAACACCAGCACGAACAGGTCCCCGAGCCCGTTGTAGGCGAGCGGAAAGGGGCCCCCGGTGTAGGCCCAGCCCGAGAGTAGGGAGGCCACCCCGATCACAACGATGGGCCACCCCCCCACCGCCACCAGGTAGGTCCCCACGGCGAAGGCGAGGCCGAACATGACGAACGCCGCCCTGCGCACCGAGTCCGGTTGGATGAGCCCTGCCTGTGTGACACGCACCGGCCCTACCCGGGCCGACGTGTCGCCACCGCGTTGGTGGTCATAGTAGTCGTTGGCGAAGTTCGTCCCAACCTGGATCAACACGGCCCCAACCAAGGCGGCCAGGGCGGGTAAGGGGCGGAAGTGCCCCTCCCAGACGGCATAGCCGACGCCGATCCAAACGGGCGCCAAGGCAGCGGTAAGCGTCTTGGGCCGAGCGGCCAGCAGCCAGACACGCCAAGGAACCGGGGCTCGGGCCCCCTCGATGTTGGTGTCTAGGGCAGCCACGGATACTGGCGAAAGTTCGGCTGACGCTTCTCCAGGAAGGCGTTCTTCCCTTCCTTACCCTGCTCGGTCATGTAGAAGAGCATGGTGGCGTTGCCGGCCAACTCCTGAAGACCGGTCTGTCCGTCGACGTCGGCATTCAGCGCCGCCTTCAGACACCGAATCGCCAGCGGGCTCTTGTCCACGATCTCCTGGGCCCACTGGTAACCCTCCGCCTCCAGCTGATCGACGGGCACCACCTTGTTGACGAGGCCCATGGCCATGGCCTCCTCTGCACCATACTGCCGACACAGGTACCAGATCTCGCGCGCCTTCTTCTGCCCCACGATCCGCGCCAAGTAGGACGCTCCGTACCCGCCGTCGAAACTCCCCACCTTGGGACCAGTCTGGCCGAACACGGCGTTGTCGGCGGCGAGCGTGAGATCGCACACGACGTGCAACACGTGTCCCCCGCCAATGGCGTACCCGGCAACCAGGGCGATCACGGGCTTGGGCATGGTGCGAATGAACCGTTGCAGCTCGAGCACGTTGAGTCGCGGGACACCATCCTTGCCGATGTAGCCGGCCTCGCCACGGACGCGCTGATCACCGCCCGAGCAGAAAGCATACTTCCCGTCCTTCGCGGGGCCGTTCCCCGTGAGCAGCACAACGCCGATCGACGGATCCTCGTTGGCATCGCGGAACGCCTCTGCCAGCTCGAAGAGCGTATCCGGTCGAAAAGCGTTTCGCACCTCCGGACGGTCGAACGCAATGCGCGCGACGCCATCGGACTTGTGATAGGTGATGTCCTCGTAGTCTTTGACCTTCTTCCAGTCGGCCTTCTTCATTGTCCTCGTGGTTGAGATTCTCGTAGTGCTCGTTCGGCTGCTTCGACGATGCGCCCTTCCACCTCGCGTTGGCTGTGCAGGTGCGCCTCCCGATCGGTGCGCACCTCCAAGATGCGCACGCCTCCTTGGTTCAGTCCCGCCTCGAGCGCGCCCCCCACGTCCCCGATCGACACCTTACGGTGGGGGAGCCCGTGAAGGGAGGCCGCATGTTCGAACGCCAACCCGTGGGGCGTGGCAAAGAACCGAGTGAAGGCAGGGTCCCACTCGCGGATGGGGAGGCGATGGAAGATCCCCCCTCCGTCGTTGTTGACCAACACGAACACGACGGGGGTGTCGATGACACGGGCGGCCATGAGTCCGTTCATGTCGTGATAGAATGCGACGTCTCCCACCAGCACCGCGGTCGGCCGCCGTGTCGCGTGGGCTGTGCCCAACGCCGTGGAGATGATCCCGTCGATTCCGCTGGCGCCCCGGTTGCCGAGCACAAGCACGTCCTTGGAATGGGGCAGCATATAGGCATCGAGGTCCCGCACGGGCATCGAGCCGGACACGAAGAGCGCGCTTCCATCCGGAAGTGCCTCGACGACATGGTGCGCCACGGCACCCTCACACTCGTGGCTGGCCAGAGCCTCGGGCATCGCGCGGCCCGCAGCCTCGCTCACCATATGCCACACCTCCCACCACCCCGGCGGAGCGGCTGCCCGATCTGTCCCTTCAAGGAAGGCCGCTGCCGACGCCGCATCGCTCCGCAGTACCTGCGTCGCCTTGCCCAAGTGGTCCTTCCAACGCCCGCCCGGATCGATCACCCACTGGGGGGCGGTCGTGGACGCCAACCAGTTCAACACCCGCTGCGATGTGGGACCACGACCCACGCGAACGATGCAATCTGGCGCCAAGGCCCGGCGGAGCTTCTCGCTCCTGAGGAACACATCATATCCGGCCACGGCCCGATGGCCGTCGCCCACCAGACTGCGAGCCCCGGAGAGTGGGTCCGCAAGCAAGGGAAACCCGGTCGCCGCGGCCAGCCGCCTGATGCCTTCCGCGTCGTGAGGGTCGGCCACCGGTCCTGCTACGATAAGTGCTCGGCGCGGCACCTCCACCAGGGACGCCAGCGCGCTCCGTCCCTCCGAGGAGAGGTCGAACGAAGGTGAGATGATCTTCGTAACCGAATGCTCAACAAGACGTTCGACATCATCAGCTCCACGATCTTCGGAGCCTGCCAGCGCCGTCTCCGCATCCGGCCGACGCGAGGGCTCGAGCGGCTTTCGGAACGGAAGGTTGAGGTGGACCGGCCCGGCCTCCACCCCGTGGGCGGCCTCCCACCCCCTCACGACCAGTTGTGTCAGGTGGCGCAGCCGACGCTCGCCGAACTCGGGCACTCCGGCATCGAGGGACTGCCTCGCGTACGTTCCGAAGATCCGAAATTGATCGATGGCCTGGTTGGCATCGGCGCCTCTGAGCTCGGGCGGACGGTCCGCGGTGAGCAGGAACAGCGGCGTCTGCGACTGGGCCGCTTCCACCACTGCGGGGAAGAGGTTCGCCACGGCCGTACCCGAGGTCGTGACCACTGCGGCCGCCCGGCCCGAGGCCTTCCCGATCCCCAACGCGAAGAAGGCGGCACTCCGTTCATCCAGGTGGACATGGGTGGTGATGTCCGGACGCTGTGCCAGCGCCAGCACCACCGGTGTCGACCGCGATCCGGGAGACACGCACACATCTCGGAGCCCTAGGCTCCACAGGGCCCCCACGAGCGTATCGGCCCAAACCTCGTTGACCCGGGTGGGGCTCAAGGCTGCACCGGTCCGTTCAAGACGGATCCCAGCGCCGCACGGGCCGTCTCCAGCTTCAGCCGAGTCTCCTCCCACTCACGCTGCGGATCGGACCCCGACACGATTCCGGCACCCGCAAAGAAGTGGACTTCCGACCCTTCCAGGAGCGCACAACGGAGCGCCGGAGCGGTGACCCCATTGCCGTGAGCGTCCAGCCAACCCACGGGCGCGCCATACCAGCCGCGGTCGAGCCCCTCCTCCCGTTCGATGAACTCGAAGGCTCCGGCGTTCGGCTGTCCACATACTGCCGGTGTCGGGTGGAGACGTTCGATCAGGTCAAGCGCGGTGACGGTGTCCGGCAGTTCAGCTCGGACCCGACTCTCCAGGTGGTGGATCCCGGGAAGCGTCAACACATGAGGGGTGGGATCAGCTTTGACCGTGCCGCCAATCGCGGCCAGGCGGGCCACCATCTCACGAACGACGAATCCCTGTTCACGGAGATCCTTTTCACTGTCCAGCAGCAAATCAGCCAATCGAGCATCCTCATCAGGAGAGTCGCCGCGCTGAATCGAGCCCGCGACGGCGGTGGCCTGTGCCTCCCCTCCATGCACCCGAGCCAACGTTTCTGGGGAAGCGCCCAAGAACGCCCGCCCCGCCTCCGGCTCGAACAGGAAGACGCGCGCCTGCGACCGGGGAGCGAAGAGTCGGCGGGTAGCCTCCAGGGAGTCGACGAGGCCGCTGCGTCGGACCTTCTCTGAGCGTGCCAGAACCACCTTGCGGAGGTTGCCTCCCTCGATCTCCACCAAGGCTTTTTGAACGGTCGCCACCCACCGGCTCCGCGCTTCCCCGCCGGCGCCCGTTCCCTGCGTGGGATGCCCATTCGCCACCGGTTCAGGTACTCCCTCGGCGAGCTTACGCTCCAAGGCGGCCAGGGTCCTTCGGAGTCGTTGACGGACGGTCCCCTCATCTCCGCCAGGCGGCAGGGCCTCGCGAGCGATGAGCCGAAACGTCTCCCCGTCGGAGCGAAGCTCGATGCGAGGGACCTGAAAGCGGGCTGCGGGAAACGCGGCCCAATGGGGCGCCACCGAGGAGCGCTCCGAGAACGTGAACCCACCGAACATCCGCACATCCCCGTCCCCGCAGTCGGCCAGGCTTGCGATCCAGCGACGTGCTTCCCCGAACCGGTCCTCCCCCTCCGCGCGCAGGTCCACGGCCACCCCCCCGTGCGCCACCCAACCACTGCCCCGCCCCCAGAAGCCACGAGGCTCCCCCGAGAAGTGCGCGAGCAAGGCCCAGGGTGACGCCCGCAGGACACGCAGCTCCTCGGCAAGCAGGACGGTCGGCAGCGGGGTGGTCACGACCTGACCGTTGGTGGATCCGTAGGGAGTAGCAGACACCAGGACATTCCGATGGTACGACGAGGGTCGGACCTGCTGGCCCGAGCGACCCGGCAATATCAGGGGTCCGGGCCGCGGATCCAAATCGGCCCTCTACCCGAGGCAAGCTGCGGAACCTGGCGAAGCATCGAAGCGACCGGCGTGCTCTACTTCTTCAACGGCCTTCTAGGACCCCCGCAGGGGATGGAATCGATCCACAATCATGGTGAGTTCCTCATCGACGGCGTGCTCCAGGTAGTCAATGGAGATGGAAAGGGGGTACCCCAGGTCGGAATCGTAATCGACCTCGATGCTGTGCGCGTCCTGGTCGATCGCCTCCTCGATGAGGTCGAAGAGGCCCGGGATGTCCGGGAAGAGCTCCGGATCTTGGACCACGGGTTCTCCGGTATCGATGTAGGTACGTGCAGTTGCGTGCCCGTTGGCCACATGTACCCGCACGGCGCGGGTGACATCGAAGGCGCAGAAGCACAGTCGCCGTACATCCACTTCGTAGCTGTCGACCCCCTGGGCAGCCCACCGAGCTCGGGCTCGCTCCAGACCCTCGAGGTTAGGCCCCGTTCCCGTGGCACACCCACCCATGCCTCCTGCGCCGAGAGCGAGGAGCATAATCGCAATCGTTCGGAAATGCTTCATGGGCCGGTCCCCCTGCGAAACTCGAACATGAACCCGTCACAGCATGGATCGGTTAGGATCAGGGTCGTCGAGGTGGGGAATGAAACCTCCTGCTGCCCGAACCCCCAAAGTGGACGCTCGTACCGGACCATCCACCCGTCCGCCCCGCTCGACGTCTTGGTCGCCTCGGTCTCGTAACCGGTTTGGTCCGTGAGGACACCGTCCTTCCACCACTCCGCTTGACCGGCCGCAGTGAACCGTAGGAGCACCTCGTACCCCTCGGACTGGGGAGTGAGTGTGAGTCCGGCGATACCGCCGCTGGACTGCACCCATTGCCAGTCCCCAACGAGCGGTTCCTGCTCTGGAGCCGTGGGACTGCCGCAGGATGCCAACCCCACAGCCAGGACCAGCCACACCTTGGCGCCGCTAGACCTGGCTCTGCCACCGCGGAAGTACATCGATGCTTCCTCCCAGAGGGTGTTCACATGGAATAACGAGCAAGTCGCGATGACTTGCACAGCTATCCCGGGCTACCCACCCCCGACGCGCACGGGTGCCGCGCGGTTTTCTCGGGTGCCATCCCCGATCTGGCCCTCGATGTTGAAACCCCAACAGTGTGTGGCGCCGGAACCGTCCAGCCCGCAGGTGTGCGCTCCGCTGGCCTGCAGGGACCGGAACGAGAGGTCGCCCACGGCCGCGGTGGGAGTGAGTCGATCCTGCTGGGTGCCATCCCCCAGTTGGCCGTAGGTATTGCGACCCCAACACGCCACCTGACCCTCTCCGCTCAACGCGCACGTGTGCACGCCACCTGTGGTGACCGACCGCCAGGGCCCACCCGCCACTGTGCTCGGCTCGGCGCGCGCATTCAGGTCGGCCGATCCGAGCTGGCCGAAGTTGTTCTGCCCCCAGCACGCCAAGGCCCCATCGGATTGCACCGCACAAGTGTGGGCCGAACCTGCTGATATCGTGCGAAACCGTCGGTTGCCACCGATCGCAGTGGGTGTCGGGCGATCTGAGGTCGAACCATCCCCCAGCTGTCCGAACGCGTTGCGTCCCCAACAGTAGGCCGTTCCATCCAAGGCCAAACCGCAGGTGTGCGTCCACCCGGCCGAGACCTGGTCGAGCCCCCTGCGGAGGGCCACCGTGGTGGGAGCGGTACGATCGGATCGGGTCCCATCCCCCAACTGGCCACTGGTGTTGGACCCCCAACAGTATCCCTGCCCTCCCCTGCTGATGGCGCAGGTATGCGCGGGTCCCGCAGCGATGGAGCGGAACCTGAGCTCTCCTGCCACAGGCGTGGGCACGCCGCGAGCGCCGTTGTCACCCGTCCCTAGCTGCCCATTGGTATTCTCGCCCCAACAGAGCGCCGCCCCTTCCCTCGTCAGGCCGCACGTGTGGGCCAGCCCGGCGGCTATGGCGCTGAACGGTGAGGGGGTCGGGACCGCACGGGGCACCCGGCTGGGCTGGCCATCGCCGGTCCCCAGTTGGCCGGCCTGGTTGCTGCCCCAACACCGCACTCCACCGTTCCCGACGAGCTGACAGGTGTGGGTGCCCCCAGTCACGACGCCCGTCCGAACCGGGAGTCGGGGGTAGACCAACGAGGCGGCAGCCTCCACGGCAAGCTCGGGAGACTCTCGCACGCGCGCTGTGAGCACCGGGGTCGTGGTGCCCTCCCCCAGGGTCCAAAAGGCTCGAACCACCCCCGCCGAATCGGACTCGGCGTTCTGAGGCGTGACCGTGCCCTCGCCCTCGTCCAGGACGAACTCGACCACAACACCAGGAACCGCGTTCCCCTGACTATCCTCTACCCGCACCACGACGGCAGAGTCGAGCTGTAGGTTGGCCGTTCCGCTCTGACTGGCTCCAGCCATGAGGCGGAGGGCGGATGCCTCGCCGGCCACAGCGAGCGCCTCGAACGCCACGCCCGCACCATCCTCGTAGCCTTCGACGCGCGCAATCACGTACTGTCGGTCCGCCGCCGTTCCCAACCGCCACGAGGTCTCGGCAATGCCCGCCGAGTCGGTGGCCACGATCAAGGGGCTGACCCGCCCACCGCCGATCGTCGACTCGAAGTACACTCGAATTCCTGGGACCGGCACGCCGTCAGCGTCCTCAACCCGTACTGCGATGGGCTCCGGCAGCCGAGCGCCGGCCATGGTCTGCTGGCCATCGCCGGCAACAAGCAGCATACGCGCCGGCTGAGTCCCAGGAGGTGCGCTGGGGTCGACTTCTTCGTCCGAGAAGGCCACGACCACCGGTGCGTCGGTTTGCCTCGGAATCGGGTCCACCCCGACGAACGCGGGGGACTCCCCACCCTGCCGAACGACCCATGCCAGCGAGGCCACAGTAAGTAGAACTGCGACCGCCGCCAGGGCCCGCGTCGGGACCTGCCTCTCGGTCGGCGCCTCGTCGTAGCGGAGAGGGGACTGCTTCCAGCTCGTGAGACCCTCGGGCACCGCCGCAGAGGGGCTCGCCAACTCGGCCGCACTCGGCCCGCTCGATGGGGCGGGAACCAGTTCCTTGGGAACACGGGTTCCTGACAGCTCGAGGTCGACCGGTTCCGGCGTGGGCTCAGGGAACCCGACCTTGCCCGGAGTCGTGAAGGGGGCGTTCGGCTCGGGAAATCCGGGGCCGACCTGAGGCCTCGGAGGCGGAGGTGGATCGGCCGGAGGGGGCATGACCAGCCCGTCCTTCGGAACATCGACGTCCGGGCTCAGGACTTGGTCAGGCGCGATCCGCTCAGCGGCCAACCAGGGTGGAACCCCACTAGCGTCGGGCGCGAGCGCATCCACGACCTCACCCAATTCGTGGTCGACCTCGCGGCCATACCGGGCAATGCGTGCCCGACGCCGGCGCTGGAACGAACCGCGCACGCCGCGAACCGTCGCGGCCAGGCCCCCCAAGCCGGCCACGACCCCGATGAGCCAGCCCCACCAAGGGATCATTGAGGCCGCACAACCCCGTTCGTCGATCGCGACCCCAGGGCGGGTATCGGGACACCAGTCCGCGAAGACCGGTACGCCGTCACCGTCGGCGTCGGCCTCCACTCCATACGGGTCCTCTGGAAGCGGCAGTGTATCCGCATTCGCCGAATCGGGACCGAGCAGCGAGTCCAAAATCGCGGCTCTCATCGAGTCCGCTCGCAGCAGCGAGTCCGCTTGCAACAGCGAATCCCCCACCTCTGCAACGACGGTATCGGCTTGCGCCGTCAGCCCCCCCGCGGCGAAGGCGAGGAGGAAGGTGAGCAACCCGACTAAGCGACCCATGGGCTTCAGGGCACCTGCACCGAGATCTCGTTGGAGACGATGCACCAGGCCGGCGAACACGCGGCCACCCGGTAGTAGTAGAGTGTCCCCGAGGCCACGTTGGGATCGGACCAGGTCGTGGTGTTCGGCGGCAGCGTGGCGATCTGCGTCGTAGGAGCGGGACTGGTCCCCCGCAGCACCACGAAGGACACCTCGTTGGATGAGTTGTCGGTCCAGGCCAAGTCGACCTGTGTCGCTGTTACGCTGGTCGCCGTGAGGCCCGAGGGCGCCGCGGGCGGCATGACCACGCTCGCCACTGGGGTCCACGCGGAGCACCCAGCCTGATTGCACGCGCGAACCCGGAACTCTTGTAGCAAGCCGGCCGTGAGGCCACTGACCTGGGCGGCTTGGGTTCCCGCGGGCAACGTCGCGAGCTGGCTCCACGAACCTCCCGCTTCTCGGTGTTCGACCTCGAATCCCGTTTCGTTGTTGCTCTGATCCGTCCACGTAAGACTCGCAGTCGTGCCGGACACTGGGGTCACACTGAGCCCCGTGGGGGGCGCCGGTATCCCGACGGGAGCCGGGGTCGTGACGGTCGCCGTATTCGAGTAGCCGGAACAGCCCACTCCGCTACATGCCTGTACCCTATAGAGGTAGGTGGTTCCAGCCGTGAGGCCGGTATCGGTGTACGAGGTCTGATCGGCGGCGGCGGTGAACGCGACGGTCCAGGTGCTGCCCCCGTTGCTGCTGCGCTCGATGGGCTGCGATGTCTCGGTCGTAGCGTTGTCCATCCAACTGAGAGCCACATCGGTGGCCGAAGAGGCCACAGCCGCCAGTCCGCTGGGAGTCGCGGGCGGACCGCCTGGCGCCGGGGTCGTGGCACTGGCCGTGTTGGAGTAGGCCGAACACCCGACTGCGTTGCACGCGCGTACCCGGTAGAGGTAGGTGGATCCGGGGGTGAGACCGGTGTCGCTGTAGGACGTTTGATTCGCCTGGGCCGTGGAGATGACCGACCAGGTGGCGCCGCCGTTCGTACTCCTCTCCACGGGCTGCGAGGTTTCCGTAGTGGCGTTGTCCGCCCAGTTGAGCGCGATCGCCGTGCCGGAGGTGGCCGCAGCGCTGAGTCCGCTGGGGGCAGCCGGCGGGCTCGAACCCGCTGGCCCGACGGTCAACGTCACGGCCACGAAACGGGGGCTGTTCGAAGCCGATCCACGCACCTCCACCGAAGCGTCGTACTGCCCGACCGCCAGTCCGCTGACGCCTCCGGTGAGCGTCAGCGTCGCGGGCGCCGTGGTGCTCGAAAGGGTGGCCGTGAGCCAACCCGAAGGCTGACCCGACGCATAGCTGACCGCAGTGCCCAGCCCGTCGAGGACACCGTTCCCCGTGTTGGTGACGGACACGGTTGCGACGGGGCTGCCCGCTTGCCCCTGAGACGCGCTCAGCGCGACAGAGGCGGGTGACACCGAGAGCGTGGGTGGCTGTGCAACCACGGCATACGTTACGCGAAGCCGCTTCGCCGACACGCCGGCCAGCGAAGACGCAACCTCAACCTCCGCCTCGTATGTGCCCGGTGCCAGTGTAGCCGCATTCCCAACCAGCCGAACGGTCGTGGGGGCGGTGCCGCCTCCAACACGAGCCGAAAGCCATCCGGTGGGCGCATTCGCCGGGTAGATGGTTCGGGCCGAGAGACCCGTAAGCGTGCCGACTCCGCCGTTGGTAATGGTCACCGTGTTGGACGCAGTAGGAACGCCTTGTAGCGCCACGCTATCGGCGCCGAGTACGATGGCGGGACCGGGCGGCAACACCAGGAGCGTCACTACCAGATCCTGCGCCGCTGTTGAGGTCGAGGAACTGATCCGCACACGCGCGCCGTAGGTCCCGGCCCGCAGTCCCGAGATCCGAGCGGTGAGGGTGACATCGGTCGGTGCCGTGGTGGCCCCCAGAACCGCGTCTAGCCACCCGCTGGCACCTGCCTGATAGGTGACCTGGGTCTGCAGATCGGTAAGCGACACTCCACCTACGTTTCGGATGCCCACACTAACGGGGGCGGGGTCGGCGGCGCCCTCCACGGCCTCGAGGGCTACATCGGGAGACGAGAGCGAGACCTGCGCGGGGAGATCGACGCGCACCGCGGCCGAGCCGACTGCCCCCCCTCCGCTCGCCGTAATCGCCACCGCGCCCGGACCAAGCCCGGTGACCCGTCCACTTCCATCCACGACCGCCAGAGTCGGGTCGGACGACTGCCACTCCATAGGCGTCCCCGCGACGGCGGAACCGTCGGCAGAGCGCGCCGTCGCGGTCAACTGAATCATGGTGCCCACCGCCAACTCGACCTGTCGGGGAGTGATGTCGATGGACGCGACGCCTACCGGGGATACCGAAACATCGTCGCAGGCGGCGGCGCCGAGTCCCAGTCCCAGCAGACACGCGAACCGGCGCACCGTGAACCTTCTGAACAAACCGACTCTCCTGGCTCCCCCGACAACAACAGACGGATAGACTCCCGCCCTAGGTCGCGCAACCGGGACCGGGTCCCGGTCATGACGGGGCCTCTAGTTCGGGATGACGGTGACCCGCACCGTTTGGGGGCTGTTATTGGCGACGGGTGAGGTCAGCTGGAAGGTGGCCGTGTATGTTTGGCCCGCCGTCAGAGCCGTCGGATTGACCGTGAGCCGTAGGTACGCAGGCGTCGTCGTCGTTGCCGATGTGGCCGTCAGGGCTTTGGTCAGCCAACCTGTTGCGCCGCCACCATAGTTGATACCCCCGGTGGCCAACCCGGTGAGGGTTCCACCTCCTGCGTTCAGGATGGAAATGCTATCCGTCACCGCCGCACCTCCCGCACTCACGCCCGAGATGGTCGGCGAGAGGTCCGAGGCTCCGATACTCGGACCCGGTTGCACATCCAGGGTCACCTGAACGTTGGCGCTGTTGGTGGCCCCGGGCGCATCGATGAGCACGTCCGCCGTATGGCTCCCCAGGGCCAAGCCGGCAGCACTGGCAGTCAACGTGAGCGTGGAGGGGGCTCCACTGCTCGAGAGGCTCGTGCTGAGCCACCCCGTCGACCCCGACGTATAGTTGGTGGCCAGTTGAATGCCCGGCATCGGATTGCCGTTGAGCTCGGTGATCTGAACAGTCGCGGATCCACTCTGCCCCTGCGCCGCGGCGATCAACACGCTGCCGGTGTTGATGACGATGGTCGGTTGGGGCGTCACGACCAGGGAAACGCTGATGTTCTGAGGACTGTTGGTCACCCCGGGACCACTCGCTGCCACCGGAACCGTGGCGGAGTAAGTGTTGGGCGACAAGCCGCTGCTGTTCACCGAAAGCGTGACCGTGGCGGGGGCGGTGGACGAGGAGATGGAGGCGCTGAGCCAGGAGGGCAACCCGCCGGTGCTCACGGACAAGCCCGAAAGCGTTCCTCCACCGCCATTGGTGACCCGGACGGTGCGGTTGGGGGGGTTGGGGCCCGTCTGGACCGCGCTGAACGAGCGGGAGGTCGCCGACAGCGCTATGGACGGTGGATCGGTGACGACGTACCGCACGGCTACGGTCTGCGGATTGTTGGTAGCCCCAGTCCCGGTGATCGACACGGTGGCGTTGTAGGTCCCTGCTGAGAGGGCATCCGTGCTGGGCTGAACTCTGAGCGTGGCCGGTGCCGTGGTTCCGCTCAGCGAGACGTTCCCAAGCCACCCGGACCCGGTGCCGTAGCTGACCGACGCCTGAAGGCCGCTCAACGTGCTGCCTCCCGTGTTGGTGATCGCCACCGACTGGACTGAGGGCAGCCCCGTGTTTCGGGCGGTCGCGAAACTGAGGCTGCTGGGATTGAGCCCGATGGACGGCGGTGGCGGTGTCACCGCGAACGTCACCGCTACCGTCTGTGGGCTGTTGGTCACACCGGGTGCGCTGGAGCTAATCGATACCGATGCGTTGTAGGTCCCCGCGGTCAGCGACCCTGTGGCAGCGGTCAACGTGAGCGTGGCCGGGGCGGTCGATGTGTTGAGCGACGCTGACAGCCAAGGCGCACCCGCGCCCACTGTGGCCTGCAGCCCCGTGAGTGGTGCCAGGGGCGCCGCACCGGTGTTCGTTACCGCTACCGTCTGTGGTGCGGGATTGCCCGTACTCTGTTGTGCCGTGAAGGCAACCGCCCCGGTCGAGAGGGCGATGGTGGGTGGCGTCTGGACCGTGTACGTAATCGCCACGTCCTGCGGACTGTTCGCCGCCCCCGGCGCGGCCACCTGGAGGGTGGCGCCATACGTACCAGGCGCAAGCGCCGACGTGTTGGGAGACACGTCGACAGTGGTGGGCGCAGTGGTGCCGTTCAACGTCACGGACAGCCAAGGAGCCGAGGGGACCAGCGAGGCCGTCAGCCCAGTGAGCGTCTGCCCACCAGAATTGGTCACTGCCACGGCCTGACCGCTCGGGACGCCGGTGTTGGCGGTCTGCGCGAAGGTCAGAGAGGTCGGGCTCAAGCTGATCGCTGGGGGCGGTGGCGCCACGGTGAAGGCCACTGCTACGGAGGCGGGCGCCACACCCGGCACGGCCGACGTCACCTCGATGGTCGCGTTGTAGGTCCCCGCTGTGAGTCCTCCGACATCGGTCGCCACGACGAGCGACGTGGGGGCGGACGAACCACTCAGGCTGAGACTGAGCCAGCCGGGGGTCCCTGCGTAGTTCACCGTGGCCGCCAACCCGGTCAGCGCGGCCGTTCCGCCGTTGGTGATGTCGATGGTGGAATCGGGTGGGTTGGTACCCCCCTGCACCGCGCTCAGGGTCAGGATGGAACGGGAGAGCACGATGGCCGGCGGATCCTCGACCACGAGCGTCACGGACACCGTGCGGGTGGGGGCGACGGGCGAGGTCACCGGCACCGTGGCGGAGTACGTCCCCTCTGCCAGTCCGGCGATGTCGGGAGCCAATGTCAGGCTGGCAGGGGCCGTAGACGGGGCGATGGAGGCCGCCAGCCAGCCGCTGGCGCCACCGGAGTAGGCGACCGTCCCAACGGCCAAGCCGGTCAGGGGGAGCCCTCCCCCATTGGTAACCGCCACGGTCCGCGTTGCCGGGTTGGACCCACCCGTGGCCGCCTGGAACGCGACGTTGGTCGGGTTCAGTACGATGGAGGGCGCCGGAGTCAACACGGTGAACGTGACTTCGACCGCCCGCGGCGAGTTGCTGGCCACCGGGGAGGCCACCATGACGGTAGCCGTATGGGTCCCTCCAGGGAGGGAACCGGTAGTGGCGGCCAGGTCGAGTGAGGCGGGTGCGGCCGTGCCAGAGAGCGTGGCACTGAGCCAGCCCGTCGGCTGCCCCGGCCCATACGCGACGGACGTGGTGATCCCCGTCAGCGCGCCCGTACCCGGGTTATCGATCGTGACGGTCTGGGTCGCAGGATTCCCGCCACCCTGCACAGCGTCGAATCCAACCGAGTCCGGTGTCACGTCGATCAAGGGGCCGGAGGTGACGTTGAACAACACCTGCACGAACTGAGGCGAGTTGTTTGCCGCCCCGGAGACGACCTCCACACTCGCTTCGTAGGTCCCCGCCCCCAGCGAACCCGGGGTGACCGTGAGCGTCATTGGAGTCGGTGCCGTGGTCGCGCCCAGGGCCGCCACCAGCCAACCCGACGGCTGACCTGGTGCGTACGATACCGACAGGCGCAGCCCAGAGAGCGTCCCGCCACCGCCGTTGGAGACGAGGAGGGCCTGCGGCGCGGGCACCGACGAACCCACCGACCAGTCGAACCCGACCGAATCGGCCTCGAGTGAGATCCGAGGCGCCCCGCCGGCGAGCACCACGCTGAGCGTGACCTCGACGGTGATGGGGCTGTTGGTGGCGTCCGGAGAGGACACCTGGACCTCCGCCCGGTGGGTGCCGAGGGAGAGTCCGGCCTGGTTGGCGTTGAGGGTGAGCGTCGCGGGCGTGAGCGTCGAGCTCAGGCGGGTGGTCAGCCACCCCGTGGCCCCGGAGCCGTAGTCCACGGTCGCGGTGAGGCCCGTAAGGGCACCCGCGACAGAGTTGCTCAGGGAGATGACCTCGGCCGAGGGGACCGAGCCGCCCTGCGAGGCCTGGATCGCCACCTGGCTTCGATCAGCGACCAACTGTCCCGCGACACCTCGCACGGACAGGTTGACGGTGACCACGGTCGTCGCAAACCCCGCCGCCGAAATCGAAACCGCCGCGCTGTACTGCCCCACTGGGAGCGTCCCGCCCTGGGCGGAGAGCGTTAGGAGGGCCGGCGTCGTGTTCCGCGACAACGTGGCGGTCAACCAGCCGGACGGCTGACCCGCGCCGTACTGGATTGAGATCGACAATCCACCTGCCGCCACCGCGCCGGCCGCTTCGACGGCGATACCCTTGGGACCCGAGGTGGCGCCACCTGCCTCGGCGCTGAACGTGACCTCAGTGCTGTCGACAGTGAACCCGCCAGACTGACTCACGGTGACGGTCACCGAGTCCCGTACCGCCCCCACCTGTGCCGTGACAGTGGACACCCCCGCAGATAACCCGCTTACCAGGCCGCTGGACGTGACCGCCACCACCGCAGGGTCGGAGCTCGTCCAAGAGAGCCCCTGGGCGGACAGGGCGTTCCCCTGTTCGTCACGCACGATGGCCTGGACTTGCTGGGATTCTCCGATGGCCATAGTCAGGGTCCGGGGCGCCAACGCCACGGACACGACCAAGGGCGCCTGTACCGTCACCGCGTCGCAGGCCAGGGCCAACGCCACGATGCCGAGTACGGGGGCCACTCGGCGACGGGGAGGGAGTCCGGGGATCATGGGAAGGTCAGAAGACCATTCTGAACCACTCGATGGCGGTACCGGTCTCACCCACCGTCAACCGGGGCATCCCCCAGCTCCGCTGCTGTCCATCCGGAGAGGCGTGAACCTGGAACAGGGACCCCAAGGCCCCACTGCGACCCTTCGCACTTCGGTACGCCTCCCAGGCAGCGAACGCGGTGATCGCGACCGCTCCTCCCAGTGCCGGGGCCAGGTACTTCCGTTTCCGCTCTTCCCCGGCAATGTCGCTAGGGGGACAGACGTTCCCCACGGGAATCGAGCGACACTGGATGATGATGTCCTCAGAGAGGACGCCGAACGCAACGAGACCGCCAACCGCACCCAGGACCAGTGCACCGGCGGCAGGCCTACCTGTTGAGAAGTGCGCACCTCCTGGCAGGATTCCCGCAGCGATGACACTGGTGGGATTGAACTCCGCTGCCGGGTCGCTCAGGCGGACCACTGCGCTCCGCACCGCATCTGCGTCCTCCGCTTCAGGCGCCAACAGCAGGTAGCGTTCGAGGTTGCTCTTCGCCAGCTCGGGCTCGTTGAGACGCGCGTAGGTCAACCCGCGGTTGTAGTAGGCCTCGGGCCACTCGGGCGCCTGCTCGATGGCAGCGTCGAAAGCCGCGATGGCGGGTTCGATCCTGCCGAACTGCAGGTTGTTCACACCGAGGCGGAAACTGCGGGTGGCGGATTCGCTGTAGCCGGCGTCCTCGTCGGGCGAAAGGACAGCCACCCGCTCCTGAACCTCTTGAGCTTCGGGGGCATTCGGAGCCAACGTGAGGAACCGACAATAGTGCTCGAGGGCGGCCGGATCGTCGGAGACCTCCTCGGAGGCTCGGGCCAACAGATAGGCGACATTGGCATCCGTAGGATCCAGACGCGCCGCCCGTAGGAGGAGGGACCGCGCCTGCGCGTGATCGCCAATGATGGCGGCCTGGGTAGCGGACGTGGACAACCGACCAGCTTCGGCCCTGTCACTCTCGGTCACGAGGCCGGGATCGACCTCGGGGAGCGCTGGACACACGCCCACCTGTTGCACGGGGATCTCCGTCTTCACAGGGAGTTGCTGAGCCCCGAGGGGTGCCCAAGCACCTCCCATCCAGACCAGCGCCAACCATGCCCTTCTCAACAGCACCTCCAGCCAACGGGTCCTCCCCAGACCCTCCCCGTCCGCGGCATCGCGCGGCCGTGCTTCAGACCGCAGCCCGGGGCTGAGGCGGTACTCGGGGGGTCGGCCAGCACGCGAATCCGCCAACCTGTAAGGGGATTTCAAGCTAGTTCTACTAACCTTCGAGCGATAGGTGGATCCCTGACACCCCTAGACCTCGACGCTCGGAGGGATCACCTTTTCCCCGATCCCCCGCAACCTGGCGTCCACTGGAGACACGACATCGTGGCCAATCGCACCGCCCGCTTCGAAACCAACCTCGGCACGTTCCGCATCGAGCTCTTTGAGGACAAAGCGCCGGTGACCACGGCGAATTTCGTCGAGCTCGTCGAGCGCAACTACTACGACGGGATCATTTTCCATCGCGTGATCGACGGCTTCATGATCCAGGGGGGCGACCCCACCGGCACCGGACGGGGCGGGCCGGGCCACACCATCAAGGACGAGTTTCATACCGATCTCTGCCATGACGGTCCCGGAGTCTTGTCGATGGCCAACGCGGGGCCCAACACGGGAGGCTCGCAGTTCTTCGTGACCCTGGCGCCCTGCGCCTGGCTGGACGGGAAGCACGCCGTGTTCGGAAAAGTGGTCGAAGGCATGGACGTGGTGGAAACCATCGGGGCCACTCCGGTAGGTGGCGGTGATCGACCCAAGACCGACGTCACCATGGAAAAGGTGACGATCGAGGAAGGCTTTTAACCGAGGCTACCGGTAGTTCCCGAAGGTGAACGCCACGCCGTAGTCCTCGCCCTCCAGGAACTTGATGACCTCCTGGAGCGTGTCGCGCGACGGGCTCTGCACGCGAAGCTGATCCCCCTGGATCTGAACCTGTACCTTCTTTAGGCGCAGATCGCGAACATCCTTCGAGATCTTCTTCGCCACGTCCTGAGGAATCCCCTGCTTGAGCCGGATCTCCTGGCGGGCCCGTCCCAGCGACCCAGTGTCGACGTCGCCCAGGTCCAGGTTCTTCACCGGCACCTTGCGTTTGGCCATCCGCGTCTTGAGCACACCCAACAATGCCTCCAGCCGATACTCGTCGTCGGCCTCCAGCCTGAGGAGATCCTCCTCCCGGACCAATTCGATCTTGCAGTTGGTGCCCTTGAAGTCGAACCGCTGTTGGATCTCCTTCATCGCCTGGTTGACGGCGTTGTCGACCTCCTGCAGGTCGACCCCGGTGGTTACGTCGAAAGAGTAGTTCGAAGCCATAGGTCCTTGGTTTCTCGAGGGGAAAGCGATCGATCGTACAGAAACACGGCGCTTCGGCAGGGTCAACTGGACCGTGGGCAGGCCTGGCCGGTATGAGGAGCTTCCGAGGGGGCCCCCTCGGTCGACGGCTCAGCGAGCGGAGGGGAGATGGGGAAGGTCCGCGAGTACCAAGGGAAGTCTTTGATCGTCCGCTACGAAGCGTCTCGCTGCATACACGCGGCGGAGTGTGTCAGCTCGTTGCCCGCTGCGTTCGATCCGAATCGGCGGCCCTGGATCGACGTGTCAGCTGCGGATGCCGAGGATGTGGCGGCCACCGTACGGCTGTGTCCAACCGGCGCGCTCACCGTAGAGTGGACGGAGGACGCCGGAGGTCACGCCCCGACACCCGCGAACGAGGCGCAGGTAGTGCCCCACGGCCCCATCTACGTGCGCGGCCACATCAAGCTGGTGGACGCCGCGGGAGCGTCTCTGCTCGAGGCAGAACGCGTGGCACTCTGTCGCTGCGGTGCGTCGGCAGAAAAGCCCTTCTGCGATGGCAGTCACGAGCGGATCGGCTTCGTAGCAGAGTGACCGAACGGATGGTCCTGCGTTTGGCGGTGGCTACCGCCGTCGGAGTCTTGGGCGCCTGTGACACGGCAACCCCCTCCGATCCCAACCCCCCGCCGCCGGCCTCGACCGAGTTGACGTTGGAACCGCTGGTCGGTGGACTGGAGTCTCCGGTGTACCTGACGGCGCCCCCGGGGGACGCACGACTGTTCGTGGTCGAGCAACCCGGACGCATTCAAATCGTGGATGGCGGGACGCTACTCGCGGCACCTTTCCTCGACATCAGCAGACGCGTGTCCTACGGAGGCGAACGAGGGCTGCTGGGACTCGCGTTCCCAGCAGACTACGCGAGCCGAGGGCAGTTCTTTGTCCACTATTCGGATCTCAACGGCGACACGCGTGTGTCGCGCTTTAGTACCTCGGCAGACCCCGACGTGGCCGACCCCGACTCGGAAGACGTGTACCTTCAGGTGTCGCAGCCCTTCTCGAACCACAACGGGGGGCAGATCGAGTTTGGCCCGGATGGGATGCTGTACATCGGGTTGGGTGACGGCGGATCGGGTGGCGACCCGCTGAACGCCGGGCAGGACCTGTCTTCGCTGCTGGGCACTATCCTTCGCATCGACGTCTCTTCCGACCCGCCCTACCGTGTGCCCGCAAACAACCCGTTCGTGACGACGGCCGGGGCGCGTCCCGAAATCTGGGCGTGGGGCCTGCGCAACCCATGGCGTTTCTCGTTCGACGCACTTGGGGGGTTTCTGTACATCGGAGATGTCGGCCAGAACCGACTCGAAGAGATCAACGCGCGTGCCCTCGACGAACCAGGGGTCAACTACGGGTGGCGCATCCGTGAAGGTGACTCCTGCTTCAACGCGTCTACCTGTAGCGGCCAAGGGCTCGTCGATCCGGTGTTGAGCTACCCACACGGGGAGGGTTGTTCGGTGACGGGCGGTTATGTGTATCGAGGCTCCCAGCTACCTGCGCTCAGCGGGCGATATGTGTATGGCGACTTCTGCTCCGGGTGGCTCCGCTCCTTTCAGCTACGAGACGGCTCGGCCGAAGACGGGCAGACGCTGGACGTTGGCACCGTAGGGAGTCTGTCCTCGTTTGGCGTCGATGGGGCGGGAGAGCTCTACGTCCTCAGCCTCGATGGCTCCGTGCTCAGGCTCGCCGCTTCTCAGTAGAAACCCTCATCGCCCCCAACCCGTAGGGTGCCCAGGGCGACATATCGGCGTCGCTCGGTGATGGTCGCCGACTGGAGGCAACGTTGAGTTTTTCAGAGTTCTTCGGGTGTGAATGGATGGATTTCGGTGGAGGCCGGTACCGCAGTGGAGTGTTCGGGCGCGGCGACCTGAAGTTCATGGTTCTCCGGGTGATCTCGGAACGGCCCATGCACGGCTACGACGTCATGCGAGCGCTCGAGGCTGAATCCAAGGGCAACTACCGCGCGAGCCCTGGGTCGGTGTATCCGACCCTGCAGATGCTCGAAGACGAGGGCTACCTCTCGTCAGAGAAGGCTGACGGAAAGAGGATCTACTCCATCACATCTGCCGGGTCCGCATTCCTAACCGAGAATGAAGAGCGGGTCGACGGGATCTACGACCGGATCCACGAAGCCACCGACCGCTTCTTCGGCCAGGACATGGAAGGCCTCGTGAGCTCCTTCTCGAAGCTCGCTGAGGAGACGTTCGAAGGCGCGTTCCGGTGGACCGAAGACGCGGACTTCCTGGGGCACGTGCGGGAGATCCTGGATGCCGCGGCGGAGAAGGTCGAAGAGGCACGCACGGCTGCCCGTGAGGCAGGCTTCGCGGCCCGCGACGCGACCATGGCCGCCCGGGACGCCGCCTACGAGGCCGCGCGCGACGCCACGGAGGCAGCCCGCGATGCGGCCTCGGGCATGCGCGAACGCGAAGCCGAGTCCCGCGACCCACGCGAATAAAGCCTGGCGGCCATCAAGAGCCCGAACACCAGGGCAGCCACCCACGGCCAGCGCGTGTCTGCCTTGACCTGCCACCAGTAGTGCACCACGACCAGGGGGGCGGCCAGGTAGACACCGCGGTGGAGCTTCACCCAACGCTTGCCCAACCTTCGAATCCAACCCTTCGTGGACGTTGCAGCGAGCGACAGCAGGATCGTGAAAGCGGCGGCGCCCACCGTGATGTAACGCCGCTTCGCCACGTCCTCGGCCACGTACTCCCAGTCGAACGTCTGGTCCAGGCCCAAATAGATGAGCATGTGGAGGGTCGCGTAGAAGAAGGCGAATAGCCCCAGTGGACGTCGCGCCTTCACGAGCGCGTTCACTCCGGTCCATCGACGGAGCGGCGTCACCGCCAAGGTGCACAACAGGAGGATGAGTCCCCAGTGGCCCGTGAACTCGATCAGCATCTCGATCGGGTTCGTTCCCAAGCCCTCGCGGTATAGACGCCAGCCCAAGAGCGCGAGGGGGAACAGTCCCAACAACCAAACAGTCAGCCGGGTCGTTCGCGCCTGTTTGGCGGCCTTACTGCTCACTGGACTTCCGGCTGCGAAGGCGGGCTAGTACAGCGTCCGCGGATCCATGCCCGCGTAGAGGCTGCCCACCTGCTCGGCATACCCGTTCAGCATCAAGGTGGGGCGCCGTCGAAGTTCGCCGATGCGGCGCTCCCGCGACTGCGTCCATCGCGGATGGTCGACCTCGGGGTTCACGTTCGCGTAGAAGCCGTACTCCCGGGAGTTCTGTACCTGCCAGGTGTTCACCGGCTGCTCGCTGGTCAGCTCCATCTTCACAATCGACTTGACCCCCTTGAAGCCGTACTTCCAGGGAACGATCAAACGGAGAGGAGCTCCGTTCTGGTTCGGAAGGTCCTCCCCGTATACGCCGGTCACCATCAACGTCAGCGGATGCATGGCTTCGTCGAGCCTGAGGCCCTCCACGTACGGCCAATCCAGAATGGGTCGCCGCTGACCCGGCATTTCGGCTGGGCGGACGATGGTCTCGAACCGAACGAATGCGGCACCGGGCGAAGGCTCTACGACCTTCAGCATATCCGCAAGAGTGATCCCTCTCCACGGCACGACCATGGACCACGCCTCGACACACCGGTGACGATAGATGCGGTCCTCCATGCGTGAGGGCTTCAGGAAGTCCTCGAGCGCGTAGGTTCCAGGCTTCTCAACCAACCCCGACACCTCGACCGTCCACGGCTTGGGGCGGAAGTCCCCAGCGTTCCGTGCGGGATCCCGCTTGTCCGTGCCGAACTCATAGAAGTTGTTGTACGAGGTCACGTCCTTGTAGGGCGTGAGTTTGTCGTCGAGTTCGTCCCGGTAGCCGTCGAAGGCGTCGCGGCCCGATCGCAACCGGGGCTGCTGGCCTTCGGGGAGGAGGGGGACGCCGATCCCGCTGGGGACCTGTTGGGCGGCCGCCGGCTCCACGCCCAGAAGGCGCGGCAGCGCCCCACCACCCACCACCGCACCGGCACCGATCTTCAGGAAGCGCCGCCGATCGAAGTACAGTCTCTCCGGCGTGATCTCGGAGGAGGGAATGGCTTTCTGGGTACGGATGATCATGGTGGCTCGCCTTCGCTTCGGGCGCGGTTTCAGGGACGTGCTTGACGCCAGGGCCTTGAACGCGTGTCCAAGGTGCAAGGTTCCTTCCTCCCGCGAAACCGCGCCAAATCGTTGTTTCTCAGGCACGACCCCGTTTCACGAAACGGCACTGTGTTTCCCCGGAACTGAACGTAGCGCCGCCCGTCGGTTCGGCAGACTGGTTGGGGAACCTGAGCCCCTGTGCTACGGTCCTATCCCCGGTAGCTTGCAGGGAACACCTGCATTTCCTAGCGTTTCGGGGGGCCAGGGAAGGCCCGCCGCATCAGCGAATCCATCAACAGGGAAGTTGGACCCATGCGCCTTCTGTTTCCGACCTTGTCCGCGCTCGTAGTGCTTTCGGCCTGTGCCAGCTCGCAGACGGCGAACGACTCCCCCACCCCAGCAGCCGAGCCCGCACCGGCCCCCGCCGCGAACGCGGCCATGCCAACAGCGGCCGACGGGATCTTCACTGCCGCCCAGGCGGAGCGGGGTGAAGAGCAGTTCGTACAGGACTGCGCCGAGTGCCACGCGTCCAGCGAGTTCAAGGGCCGGCAGTTCATGTTCTCATGGGGTCGTCGGTCCGTAGGGGACTTCTATCGTCATGTCGTGGACTTCATGCCCGAAGACGCGCCCGGAAGTCTCACTCCCCAACAGTACGTTGACGTGGTCGCCTACATCCTCGACATCAATGACTTCCCTGCGGGTGAACAGGAACTGCCTGCGGACGAAGAGGTGCTGGGGAACCACAGCTTGACCCCGCCCTCCAGCGAGTAGCCATCCTATGGACCCCTCGTAGCCACGCGCCCCAGCCCACCGGAGTATCCGTTGTCGATCGATCGCCGTGATTTCTTGAAAGCCGCAACCGCCGGTGCGGGCCTCACACTCGCAGGGGCACACCCACTTTCGGCAGAGGACGGTTCCGAAGCGCCTCAGCGATCGGCGCTGGTCCGTGACGGGCGCGCCTCGGACGTTACCGTCGTCGGGGCGGGGTGCTTTGGCGCATGGACGGCACTGCATCTGCAGCGCATGGGAGCTCGGGTCCGTCTCGTGGATCAGTACGGACCGGCCAACTCGCGATCCACCTCGGGCGGCGAAACCCGCGGCGTGCGTACCAGCTACGGCGACCGCCCCCAGGGGCTGCAGTGGGGCAAGTGGGCGGCCGAGTCGATCCGTCGATGGAAGGCGTGGGACGAGGAACACCACTCCGCGATGCTACCTCCGGTGTTTTTCACGACGGGCGATATCATCATGCGGAGGGAGATGGAGCCCTTCCTCGAGCAGACGGCCGCGAACTGGGACGAGATGGGCCATGAGTACGAGGTCATCGACGCCGACGAGGTGCGCCGGCGCTGGCCGTTCATTGATCCGGGCGAAACCGAGGTCGCACTGTACGAACCCGCAGCTGGGGTCGTCCGTGCACGGCGGGCGATCGAGTCGGTCGCACAGGTCTTCCAACAGGAAGGTGGTTCCCTGACGATCGGGAAAGCCCGGATGGGCGATGCCGGAAACCGGACCCTGAGCGAGGTGCTGCTCGACAGTGGTGACCGAGTCACGGGCGACACGTTCGTGTTTGCCCTCGGTCCCTGGTTCCCCAAGGCCTTCCCGGAGGTCATGGGTGGCCGCATTCGGGCCAGTACCCTAGGGCACGTGCTGTATTTCGCCACGCCCGCAGGCGACCATTCCTACGAGTTCCCCAACTGCCCGAGCTACAACGTTCCGGGCTGTACGGGTTGGCCGGCGCTACCGCCCGATTTTCGAGGATTCCGGGTCCGCGCCGGTGGGCATTCCGACGACGACCCAGACACCAGCAGCCGTTGGGTGCCGGAGGAAAACCACGAGCGCCCACGGGAGATCCTGAAGACGTACTTCCCTGGGCTGGCGGAGATGCCACTCAACGAGACCCGGGCCTGCCACTACGAGGGAAGCGTCAGTCGGAATTTCATCATCGACAAGCACCCGGACTTCGACAACGTCTGGCTGATCGGTGGGGGAAATGCGGAGGCGTTCAAGCAGGGCCCCGTGCTTGGCGACTACATCGCGGGCCGGATCATGGGGACCGAGACCGATCCTCAGCTCATCGAGGACTTCAAGTTCCCCGAGGAGCAGTTCGATCCGGAGGAGGAGCGACGGCGGGCCGAGGAGCGTCGGAGGAGACGCGGGGGAGGCTAGCCCTCTCGATCGAAGACGATCATGTCGGTGGAGAGTGGCTCCCGGCCGAGCATCCGGAGGTAGTTCGCCACCTGCCCACGGTGATAGGTGCCGTGGTTCACCACGTGCCTGAGTAGCCGCCAGAGCGGCGCGCGAAACGGGGTGCCCTTGGTGTTGGTGTAGGCCAGCTCGGCAGTTGCAGTCACTTCGTCCAGGCCCTGGAGGAAGGCGTCCCTCCTTGCCTCCACGTCCGCCAGGACCGTTTCGACCTGTGAGAGCGTGTCGAGGGCCAGCTCGCCCATCAGGGAACTGGGTGAACGACCTGTCCAGCGTTCGAGCCAGATCCACTCCGCGGCGGCGAGGTGAGCCATCGTCTGGCCGACGGACCCGAAAGACCCTCCCAGATCCCTACTCCATTCGGCAGCCGAAAGAGGAGCGCAGGAACTCAGGACCCGATCGTTCGCCCAGCGATTGTAGCTGTACAGATCGAGGATCTGTGCGGTGCGCAACGGCTCCTCCTGGGTGTGGTCAGGACTTCTCCGGAAGTTCCACCCCTCAGACACCCCCTCCGCCCCCAAGGCCCTCTCCTGTTTCATCGCCTTCCTCCAAAGCCAGTTTCGGCCGATCTCGGTAACGTTGGATCTCGGGCTGCGCAAAGCTCAGAGCCCAGAGAAGTACTGCGACGTCGTCGGCGAGGCCCAACGTCCCCATGAAGCGTTCGGGCAGGAGGTCGACGGGGCTCACCAGATAGGCCAGCGCACCGATCGTGGCGTACTTGACCTCCTTCTTCATCTCGAACTCATCGTCGAAGGCCATGTCGTAGATGGTGTTGCAATCCTGCCACGAATCGCCGAGTCGATCCTTAACTTTCTCGAACGCGGGGCCGAACCCCTCTTTGATCGCGTTGAGCGTCTCTTTGCTCTCGGCTTTCGCCTTCATCTCGGCACTGCCGAGCATGTCCTTGATTTCAGCGACGGATGGGAGGGCCATGAGGTACTCCTTGGTTGGGAGGCACATTGGTCCGGCTTCGCCACGGCGAGCGCCGGCTCTCCCGGCGTCGGGGGCCGGCGGGTCACTCGAATGTGGCAGGTCCCACCCCAGCCGGGAAAGGTGTAGCGCATCGTCGGAGGCCCCGACGTGCCTCTGAATCCCCGCCTAAGCGGCTGCTGACCGCGGGAACCCCAAACTCAGTGACTTGAACCCTTGCGCAGGTAGACGCCGAAGAACTGTTGAGACCAGGACCCGTCGGGTTGCCGATCATCGATCAGCTGGTGGATCGAGTCTGGGGTCATCACCATGAAGCGCATCCGCCGCGTCAGTGTGTCCCCGGAGGCAGTGAGTAGGCGGGCTTCCAACGTCATCACCTCGTTCTCGAATACCCCGCCGCGGTAGTCGGTCACACCGCCGAAGTCGCTCACATAGAGCTGGCGCCAGGCGGGCACGCCCATGCTCCCATCCACCACGTTGATGCTCGTGCCCGAACGGCCCCCGACGTTGGTCCAGTGCTCCACCAGGGCGCAGTCCCGCATCACCAACTCGACGCGGTTCTCGCCCAGCGGTTGGCCTAGAGCGGACACGACATCCCACTCCCCCACCCAGAAGTCGAACTGACGGTTGATCGGCGTATTTCGGCAGGGATCGGCGTTGGCCTGAATGCGCTGCAGTAGTGCCGGATAGCGCTCGTGGGTCCGTAGGGGTTCCAAGTCGGGCTCATCGGTAATCCGTGCCCAGGCGCCGAACCCCGACGCGGCCAGTGCCTCGAGTGCGATGATAGCCGCATCCACGTTCCCACTCCGTGAAAGGACTCTGCCCAGACGCCACCGAGCCGACGGCACCTGTGCGCCGAACTCGATGGCCTTGTTGTACGAATCGGCGGCAGCCCCCCAGTCTTCGAGTTCCTGTTGCGCCATCCCCATCCGAAACCATGCAACGCCATGCTCGGGATCCTCCTCGAGGAGACGTTCGAACACTTCGACGGCAGCCGCGTAGGCGCCGGCTTCCATGTGGGTCTGGGCGGACTCGAAGAGGTCGGTTTGGGCCGACACCGTGGCTTGGGAAACAAACAGCCACGGGATTGCGAGCAACGTGGTCAGGACACGCTGTGGGGTGGACATATCGGATCCCGGTAGTGAGGCGAGCTGCAGCATGAAACGAGATGCACGACGCTCGGGGTGGAGGCCTCGGTAAACCATGGTGAGACGATGAAATCGACGTGAAACGTGATGGGCAGGCAGCGGAGTACCCCCGGGCGCCGAGGCTCGGCGCCGCCTTCACGGCGCGCTCATACTCCCGCCATGGTCCCTCGCCCGATCCGAGGTCATGCTTCCTGATAACTCACGACCGGACCGTAAGGACGCACCGCGGATGCCCTTCGGACGCGCCTCGATTCAGCGAAGGAGGATCCTGTTCTTGGCACACCGCGCGAACGCCCGTGCGAACAAACTGCGCCCGGGGGTACGTCCGTTCACAAGCGTGACGAGACATGCGCGCACACTCCCGCTCCTCATGCTGCTGCTATTGGGGTGCGTCGATGTGACGCCCGATGACCGGAAGGACTCGCCGGGCCCACACGTCACGTACATTGTGGCCGGCGACTGGGAGAACACTCGTCAAGCCAGTCGGGCCTTCGATCGCGCGGTGGAGGAGCGGCGGGCGCTCGAGGCGCTTGGATACGACATCGTTCGCACGGTTGAGGGCGAGGCCCGTCGATCGGGAGGCGGTGATTCGCTCCGGATCGTCCTTCGCGATCGGCTCGTGGAATTCCGGTTCGGGCCCGGGGCGTACGGCACCGGTCACGGTGAGTGGCGAATCGTCGACCGTCCCACGGACACACTGGGCTGGCGCCTCACACTGGACGTGCGTGGGATACAGGCGGCCCTGGAGAACGGGTCGCCTGCGACCGCTGTGCAGGCGTACGTCGACAGCATTCGGAGCGCCCTCCTCCCCGACGAATATGTCGAGGTTCTTCGACTCCGCAGATGACCCGACGACCAAATCGAGGTTCCGGCGGGGGGTCACCCGCGGGATGTTTCGACTCAGACGTCAGTGGGCCGCGACCCTCGCCAAGAAGGCCTCGTACCCGGGATGCTGTCGGAGCCCGTCGAAGTAGGGCAAATGGGGGGCAAAGACGATTTCCGACGCGCCGAGCGCTCTGGCGCGATCGAGCTTGGCGATGGCCTCATCGCGACGCCCGAGCAGGGCCAGCGCACGGGCCTGGGCGAAAGCCAATGAGCCTGGCGGTACGCCCGGCCGCGGGCGCGCGAGTTCCCAACGCCAGAAGCTTCGTAGGGTCGTCTCCGAGTCGGTCGGAGTTTCAGGCAGAACACCTTGCGAATCCGCAGCCTCGAGGATGGCCCGGGCCAAGGCCGCCGCTTCGGCCCTTCGCCCGATCGCCAACTCCGAATAGAGCTGACAGCGCCACGGAGGCCTGTCGACGAGCCGGGAAAACGCGTCGCACGCCTCCAGGCTCGTGGTGAAGTCACGGGCGATGTACGCGATGAACCAACCGTCGAACGTGATGTTGACCGCCACGGGATCGATCTCCATGGCCCGACGCACCCGCGCCATCGCCCCTCGATAATCCCCCACGGTCGCCAGCGCCAGCGCATGGGCATGGAGGTTGGCGGCATTGGATTCGACCTCCGAAGCCCGCCTCAAGATGGGCTCAGCCTGTTTGGGATTGTGTTCGTAATAGAGCACCGTGTTCCCGAGGACACGCAGGGCCGACGCGTGATCAGGCTTTATGGCAATCGCACGACGAGCCAAAGCGCCTGCCTCGGCCAACGCACCCCTCAGGTACGCGGCTTCCGCCTCGATCGCCAGGGCCTCAGCGGAGCCCCGGATGTCGGGGCTCAGACTGGCCAGGATCGCGAGCCCCCTCGAAACGGACGCCGAGTCCCGGACTCCGACGAGATAGCGCGCCTCCGCCAACTGCGGCACTTCGTCAACGGGAGCGACGACTCCTGTTTCTGGGATGAGATGGATCAGGAGGGTCGCCCCGAGGAGTCCTGCGGCCACACCGATGGTGGTGCGAATCCGCCGCTGGCCTAGTCTGATCGGTCGTCCTAGGGCGCGATGCTGTTCCAAGTCGGAAAGATCGACGGGGAGCGACTCCACCGGCGCAATCAGTCGATACCCGCGCCTGCGCAAGGTCTTCACGTAGCGGGGCGCTTGGGCATCGTCCTCGAGCGCTGCCCTAAGGCTGCGGACTGCCGCGTTCAGTCCCAGATCGAATTCGACCTTGGTGTTGGGCCACAGCGCTTCGTAGAGCACGTCCCGGGACACGACCTGACCGGCGTGCTCGATCAGTACCTGAAGCAATGTCCCGAGCTGCGGCTGGAGAGAACGTACCACACCGTTCGGGTCCGTCAGCTCACCGCTGGCGGGCTCGAAAATGTAAGCGCCAACCCGGTAGCGTGCGCTCATCATGCCCCCCTATCTCACCGTCCCGTACATCTGTACTCGCAGCCGGGAGGGGAGGTTACCAGAGGACCGACGGCCACCCGGCGATCCCGCCCCCTCCCCTACGTTGGATCTGGTGTGAAGTCAGTTCCCCGTCAGGCTGAACTGGCGCGTGAACTTGAGGATGAACGAACGCCCCAGTGGGCCCTCCAACTGGTCGATCCCCTGTACGTCGTTGTACACAATGAAGAGGCCGGTGCCGGCCGTGTTCAACCAGCCGAAGCGCACGTTGGCAGACCACCGATCGGCCTGGTCGCTGTATTGGACCAGCGACTGCAGGTAGATGCGAGGGGTGAAGGAGTACCCGAGCGTGAGCCCTGCCAGGCGGGTTTTGAACCGGCCCTCTTCCAGATCCACATCGTTATAGGAGTAGCGGACCGAGGTCGTGAACGCGTCGCCCTGTCGCAGTGTAACCGCTCCGAAACCACCCCTGCGCGTACCCGACAGGAAGGGACCCCAGTCCAACCCGCTGTCGAATACAAAACGCGCCGAGGGGTCTGTGTTGAAACGCCACGCGGCCTGCCACCCCTCGTAAATGCCGGGCTGGACGACCACCCCTTCTGAGATCTCAAAAGGCTCCGTCAATCCTTCACGTACCCAGTTCATCGCTGGACTGAACAGCATACCATCAGCCCACTCCACGTGGGCATCCACATGCAGACGCGACGTCTCTTGAAAGCCTCGGGTCACCCCCTTCTTGTCGCTCCGGTACGTGAAGTACGACACATGAGGGCGGATCTCGCGGACAACCCGCTCGGGTCGGATGTAGTACATCCCGAACGCCTGGTAGTAGCGGTGGCCCACCCTGCGCACGAAACCCACTTCCGGGTTGAAGTTCTCACCGAACTCCTGGGCTTGTAGGCTACCCGTCCAGCTGCGACTGCTCCAGCCCGCGTTGAGGTTCCAGGCGTGGTCCGAATCGTTGAGACCAGGCGTTTCGGTGCGAGCCACCCAGGAGCTCAAGGTTACCGCCTGTCCGATGCCGACCTGACCATCCACGGCATACGTGCGGTTGAAGTCCCGGTCCGCCTCGCCGCTGCGATCAATGAACACACCGCCCACCCGGCTTCGGCTCGGCAGCTCGCGAGCGAGTCGCACCACGGAGTACGTGTTCGGGTCTTGGACCCCTTCCTGTCCGTCAGTGCGGATGTGAAGGAGTCCCACGTTGAGTCCACCGGCCTTCCCTGAGATGCGCCCGCCGCCCTGGATGGGGACGGGAGCCCCCGACGCAATCCCGATGTTGCGGCTGAAAAAGAGGTCGGCGCCGCCCCCACCCACTGTGAAGAAGCCAGCGTTCTCGAGAAAGAAAGGGCGCTTTTCGGGAAACAGCAGCGAGAAGCGATCCAGATTCACCTGCTGATCGTCCACCTCGACCTGGGCGAAATCCGTATTGACGGTGAGGTCGAGGGTGAGCCCCTGGGTGAGTTGAACCTTGGCCTCTCCGCCCACCTGAAAGTCGCCCTGGAAATCCGGATCCACCGTGTAGTCGCGGGCCGTGGAACTCAGCGCGTACGGGGTGGCTGTGGCAAGGCGGCGGAAGGGAGGTTGGAGTCCCTCCAGCGTACCCGCAAAGTTGAGCCGGTAGAGGTTGAACTCACGCGGGACCCGGGTCCAATAGGCCTCCTCGTTCAGGCGCCGGATGTTGCGCCGAACGTTCAGTCCCCAGGCTGACTGATCCGACCCGTATCTGAGAGTCGAGAACGGAATCCTAAACTCCGCGTACCATCCCTCGCCGTCCCGTGTGGCGGCGACGGTCCAACTTCCATCCCAGTTCTTGTTGAACCCGCCGCCGGCACCGGCCTGGAACCGATTCTGACGGTTGCCACCGCCTCCACCCAGAAAGAATCCCCCGCCCTGGCCCTCGTTGGCGACCTGACCATCATATTCGATGCCCGCAGGGGTGGTTCCGAACACGAATCCGTTTTGTTGATCCCGAAAGGTGTCGAAGACCAACACCACGGCGTCGCTTTCGGCCAGCTCGAAATCCCGCACGCGATCGCCTGGGACGATGGCGTCCGCCTGGGAGTCGAACGCCCACACGCCCACATAGAGGGCGTCCTGATCGTACAGGATGCGCACCTCGGTACGCTCGCTGGCCGGCTCACCGTCGGAGGGCGTGCGCTGCACGAAGCCGGTCAGGGGCTCCACACCCGTCCACGACGCCTCTTCCATGCGACCGTCGATCACCGGCGCCTGCTGGGTGAGGACGGCGCGGGCCACGAAAGGATCGTCGGCGGCGGATTCCTGCCCGGTCAAGGCAGCAGGGTCCAAGGCGGCCAGCATGAGTAGGAGTGTGACACGGGGTGCGACGGGGCCAGCAAGAACGCGGTCGATCACTACAGTTCCGTGGTTCGGGAAGACGGTCCCCGCAAGATGGCTCCGGATCAGGCCCCCTGTACAGTTCCCACGTAGAGCGCCACCGCGAGGCCACCGTTCTGGGTGCGATTAACGATATCGTGGATGACCGTGGGACGAACGGTAGCTGGCTTGAGGACCAATTCGATGCAGGGCGGATTCAGGGATACGACTTTGCCACGCGGCCAGAGTCGTGGTACGGGTCGTCTGACGCCGATTGCTACGTCGACAACTGCCCCGGAGGGCCGGCCACATGATCAAGAGACCTAGAGTTCTCGGACTCTTCGCTACGCTTACGGTTAGCTTAGCTGCACCTGCGTCCGCTCAGGACCGCGGTGAGATCACCCTCCCAGATGCGGTCATCGCAGAACTTGTCGACTCGCTGCGCGGGTTCGCGGACGACCCCACGTCTATTGCCGTTGAAGGCACGTGGCGGGACTTCTCGGATGCGGAGCGAGGCAACGACCCGATCGGCGAACGCTGGTCAGGCGCATTGGGAGCCTTCCCGGTGGTCACGGGAGCTCCCTACGCGTGTGCCGCCTCGGGCCGACCGGGGTCTTGTCGCATCGCCGGAGACCACACGCTTATCTATGGGTTCACACGACCTCAGTGGTCGGGAGACAATGCCGTCCTGAGGGTCCACTTGACCATCTTCCACGACGGCTCTCGTGGCCCACTAGCAACCGCCTGGGTCGAGTCTACGTTCGAGCGTAAGGCTGGCCGATGGGCTCTCGTGAAGATTCGGACCCTGGGTAGATCCTAGCTCCCCCCCGGTCCGCGGCGTAGGAGGGCCGACGACACGGTCTCTTTCCGGCGCGGCGATGTGGCCAGTAATCCGGTCCCCGCAAGATGGCTCCGGATCAGGCCCCCTCTACCGTCCCTACGTAGAGCGCCACCGCGAGGCCACCGTTCTGGGTGCGTACCCGCACCTCGAAGTCGACGCCCAACCGGGAGACCAGTTGTGGACTCGCCGCGAGCAGTGCGCACGACCAACCCCCGAAGTGCTCCTGGAGCGTGCGGCCGAACTGATCGTAGAGATTCCGTAGGTCGCCACCGCCTCCGACACGTTTCCCGTACGGTGGATTGCTCACAATGAAGCCCGGTGCCCCTGCGCCGCGGACATCGGAGATGGTGGCCCGGACCGCTTCGACGTCGTTGGCCACATGCGCCCGACGAGCGTTTTCCAACGTCCGCGCTACGGCCCCTGCGTCCCTGTCGGAGGCAAGCACGCTGAGCGGACCGTCGTACCCACCCCTAGGCCAGCCGCGCCGCACCCCCGCCATGATATCCGCATCTGAACACGGCCAGGCTTCCAGGGCGAAGGGGCGGGCCCCTCCAGGGGGCAGCCCTCTCGACAGTAGGGCGGCCTCGATGGGGATGGTCCCCGACCCGCAAAACGGGTCGATCAGCGTCTGCGAGGGGTGCCACCCTGAAGCCATGACGGCCGCCGCGGCGAGCGTCTCACGGAGCGGAGCCCTACCCCCGTCTTCGCGGTAGCCCCGCCGGTGGAGCAGCTCCCCCGACGCGTCGACGGAGATGGTGCAGGTATCTCGAAAGATCCGCACCACGAAGAGCTGCGTACCCGCATCCTTGTCGTCCGAACGAGGCTGGCCGGCTCGAACCCATCTCTCTAGCCGCTCGGCGATCCCGCGCCGGTGGTAGAGCCTCGACTTGATCGAGGTAACGCGGAACTCGGGGGTGCAGGAGGGTGCGAGCCAGTCGTTCCAGGCCACCTCCCGAGCTCCGCGCTCCAGCTCGCTGAAGTGGGCAGCCCTGAAACGGGCGATTCGAACCAGCACCCGACTCGCGGTGCGCAGGCCAGCGTTCGCGAGACACAACCCGGCGAAGTCCGTGCAGAACGTGACGCCCTCAGGCTCGACGGACTCGACGTCGAGGTCGAGCGAGGCCAGCTCGTCGGCAACGAGCGGGGAGAGGCCGGGAGCCGCCACTGCGAATGCTTGCAACGGTTCAGCCGCTTGACCGACGTTCGACTCCCTCACACCCAGAGGTGCCGCAGGAAGCGCTCAGGGGCAGCGAGGAAGTCCCGCATCAAATTGACGTGCGCGAGGTCCCGGTAGGCGACCGTTTCGGGTGGGCAACTGTCGAACGAGAGGATGGACGCGCCCGGGATAGCCATCAGAATCGGGGAATGGGTCGCCATGATGAACTGCGACCCCTGATCCACGGCCTCTTTCACCATGGCAATGAACCCGAGCTGACTCTGTGGGGAGAGGGCGGCCTCGGGCTCGTCCAAGAGGAAGAGCCCACGGGGCACCAAGCGCGCACGCAGCAGTGCCAAGAAGCTCTCCCCATGCGACTGGTGGTCGATGTCTTCGCCGTAGCGACGTTCGTTTTCTGCGATCGACGCGGCCGCAGGTCCTCGCGCCAGTGTCCTGGCAAGTTGCGACCGGCCTTCGTACTCGACGTCGATTTGTTCGAGCCGGGCCTCCATGGTGACACGATCTTCCCGCAATCGCGCAGCAAACCCGAAGAAATCCTCGGCACGCAAGAAGAACCCCCGGTAGCTCCGGTCCGGCGTCCACGCCAACCGCAGGTGGTTTGCAAGGGCACGCTGCGCTTTGAGGGTGGGGTCGGAGCCAGGGTCCCGTCGCCCCACCGCGGGCAGCCGCGCTGCAATGGCCAACGCCTCCAAAAGTGTCGACTTCCCCGATCCGTTCTCGCCCACGAAGAAGGTCACGGGTTGGGCCAACGAACACTCAGCCAAACTCGCGATGGTGCGCACGCTGAACGGAAACTGCTCCGCCTCCTCCGGCCACCGCTTCCTAGCCAAGCTCAGAAGCTGTGTGCTCACCCGGTCAGCCTCACCCGCCGGTCAGCTCCGGAAACCGCTCCGGAGAGCGCCGGTGCTGCGTCCCCTGCTCGTAGGCGTAGGCCGCACGGAAGATCGTGACTTCGTCGAAGGGCCGGGCCAGTAGCTGGAGCCCCGCGGGCAGGCTGCCGTAGGTGTACCCCATCGGTACCGAGGCGGCCGGTAGCCCGGTTGCGGGCGCCACGAGCTGGCTGTTGTCCCCTCGGTACTCCTCCTCCGCGCGCTCGAGGTGGGCCGGCGGGTTCCGCCAGGTGGGGTAGACCAGCACCGCCACCTGTGCAGCATCCATCGCACCAACTACGGCATCCCGGAATGCCATGCGACCAGGGTGCACGGCATAGTCGGGACAGGGAGGGTCCCAGGTGGAGGGGGGGCCCTCGAGTGGCACCGAGGCGTTCCTCGCCAGGCGCTGTTCGATATAGGGCGCGTACTGCTCGGCCGCGTAGGCCTCCATCACATCTTGTATGGGGGCGCTGGGTCCAAGCGTCGCCAGGTACTGGGCCGCGTCGTAGCGAAAGCGGGAGCAGCCGTTGGGGGCACGGAAGTGCTCCTCCAGGTCGGGCACTACCAGCGGATCCACAAGCTCGGCACCCAGTCGGACAAGATCCCCGAGCGCAGCTTCGAATACCCGTACCACTGCGCTGTCGGCATCCGGCCGATCGACCAACGCTCGCAGGACGCCGATGCGCATACCCTGCAAACCTTCGGGATCGAGGGCCGCCAGGTAGTCGGGCACATCGCGGCCGCGGGCCGCCTCGGTATACGGGTCCTTCGGGTCGTACCCCGCCACCACTCCGAATACCCGAGCGCCGTCCTCCACCGTGCGCATCATCGGGCCGGCGATATCTCGATCGAACGCCAGCGGGATGACACCGTCCCGCGAGGTCCAGCCGATCGTGGAGCGAATGCCGAACAGCGCGAGGTGAGATGAGGGGCCGCGAATGGAGTTCCCGGTATCGCTACCCAACCCGCCCACCCCGAAGCTTGCGGCCACCCCCGACGCTGTGCCGCCGCTCGATCCAGCGGGCACGCGGTCGAGCGCGTAGGCGTTGGCCGTGGTCCCGAAGGACGAGCTGACCGTCTGACGGGGACTGAAGGCCCACTCCGCCATGTTGGTCTTCGCCAACACGATGGCGCCCGCAGCCTTGATGCGCTCCACCATCGTGGCATCATCCGGCGGCACACTTTCCATGAGCGCGATCGACCCGCCCGTCGTGGGCAGGTCGTGTGTGTCGAAGTTGTCCTTGACCAGCATAGGCGCACAGAACAATGGACCTGGGGAGGCGCCCCCCTGGAGCGCACTGTCGATCGAGTCGGCAACCGCAAGCGCCCGAGGGTTCACCACCGTGATGGCGTTGAGGCCGGTCGGCTCCTCGAAGGCGTCGATGCGTTCGAGGTACCCCTCGACGATCAGGCGACATGTGCTCCGCCCGTCGAGGATGGCTTGCTGTAGCTCGGCGATCGTGGCCTCGACCAACGGGATGGGGCCCGGTGGCGCGGCCGGTGCGCAGGCCAACAGGGCGGTCGCGACCATCAGGCCACCCTTCACCACGGTGCGTGCGTCAGCCACGACTACTCCTTGCTCGGGTTACTGCGCTGGTCAATGTGTTCTTCCAGGTCCTCCAACGTGCGGGGCCAGTCTTTCCCCAACAAGCGTGAGATGGCTCGGTCGGCCAACAGCTTGCCGCCGGTCTGGCAGGTGGGGCAGTAGTTGGTTTCGCGGTTGGCGTAGCGGATGCGCTGGATCGGCGTGTCACACTGTGGACAGGGCTCTCCGAACTTGCCGTGTGCCGCCATCTTGGGGTGGAAGGCCGACACCTTCGTTGGGAACCGCTCCCCCCATTCGGCTTTGAGAAGCTCCGTCCAAGAGCGCAGGGACTCCGCAGCCACCTGGCGCAATCGCTCGATCTCATCGTCCTCCAGTCGTCGGGTCAACTTCACGGGCGATAGCCGCGCCTTCAGGAGGATCTCGTCGGAGTGGGCGTTTCCGATTCCGGAGACGAGCCGCGGATCCGTGAGCGCCCGTTTCAGGGTGCGGTTCTCCCTCAGCATCGCCTCGCGAAACTCACCCGACGTCGCGGTCAGGGGATCGACCCCGCCGCGGTGGAACTGAGCCGTCGCCTCGCGCCCCCGTACCACATGCAAGGAGGCCCGCTTGTGGCTGGCCTGCTCGGTAAGGACCAGAGACCCCGAGGCGAAGTCGAACGCCGCATGGCCCACCTTTCTCGGAACCGTGGCGCCGGCCTTTTTCCACTGCAGCCGGCCAGTAAGCATCAGATGGACGACCGCGAACAGGTCCTCGAACTCGAAGACGATGCGCTTCTGCAACGGCCGAACCCCGGTCACCGTGAGGCCCACCAGCGCGCTCGCAGGGGGGTCGTAGGTGCGCAACAGCGACGGGGACCGCACCCGCAGGCCCTCCAACCTGTGTCCAACGATGCGGGGTTCCAACGCTCCCACGTACAGCGCGATCTCGGGAAGTTCGGGCATGGGATCCCACGCTAGCCCGTGGATTGCAGGGAGTCCAGCACCGACAGATGCCGGTCCATCTGGCGAAAACAGTGCAACCTAGCCAGTTTTAGGGCTCGATCGGCCAGCAGACGTGGTTCAGGTCTTGGATCGGAACCCGGGGAGAAATCAATGCACTTCTTGACCAGCAAGCACATTGGGCGTCGCACCTTTCTTCGTGGAGCAGGGGCCACCCTTTCGCTTCCTTTCCTGGACGCCATGCTTCCTGCCGGCCGCCTGTCGGCGCTGACCCGGGCAGAACTGGACAAGACGCGCTTCATCGGAATCGAAATGGTGCACGGCGCCGCTGGAAGTAACCAGTGGGGCTCGGAGCAAAACCTGTGGTCTCCTGCCGAGGTCGGGAAGAACTTCGACCTTGCGCCGAGTGTGCTGAAGCCCCTCGATCCGTATCGGAAGTATCTGACCATCGTGAGCAACACCGATGTGGAGAGCGCCGAGGCACGCACTGCGCGCGAAATCGGTGGCGACCACTTCCGGTCGAGTGCCACGTTCCTGACGCAGTCGCACCCCAAGCAGACCGAGGGCTCCGACGTCTTCGTGGGCACGTCGCTGGATCAGTACTACGCGCAGCGGTTCGGGCAGGACACGCCCATCCCGTCCATGCAGCTCTGCATCGAAAACGTGGACCAGGCGGGTGGGTGCGCCTACGGCTATGCATGCGTGTACACCGACACGGTCTCGTGGGCTTCTCCGACGGAACCCCTACCGATGATTCGGGACCCGCGGGTGGCCTTCGACATGCTCTTCGGAGCCGGAGGCACGCCAGCCGAGCGCTCCGCACGCCGGAGAACGCAGCGCAGCATTCTGGACTGGGTTGCGCAGGAAGTTGCGACGCTCAAGACGGCACTGGGGCCGGCAGACCGGGTCCGAATGGATCGCTACCTCGACAACATCCGGGAGATCGAAAGGCGCATCCAGCGCATCGAAGAGAGGAACACCGGTGGCGACGAGCGAGAGCTCATGGGTGCCCCGGCAGGGGTGCCGGATGATTTCGAAGAGCACGTGAAGCTGATGTTCGACCTGCAGGCCGTCGCGTTTGCCTCCGACCTCACACGGGTGTTCACGCTCAAGATGGGGCGGGACGGCTCGGGCCGAGTCTACCCGGGATCCGGCAGTGACTCCGCGTTCCATCCGGCGTCGCACCATGGCGGCCGGCCCGAGCGTGTGAAGGATTTCGCCAAGATCAACGAATACCACGTCAGCATGATCCCCTACCTGCTGGACAAGCTGACCGCTCTGGACGAGGGCGACGCCAACCTGCTCGACAAGACGGTGCTCGTGTACGGTTCGCCGATGGGCGATTCCAACCTACACAACCACAAGCGTTGCCCACTGTTCATCGTGGGAGGGGCAAACGGTCAGCTCGAGGGTGAGCAGCACATCAAAGCGCCCGACGGCACCCCGATGGCGAACGTATTCCTGTCGCTCGCTCACAAGATGGGGCTCGACGACATGGAGTCGTTCGGCGACAGCACCGGCGACTTCTCGTTCTCGACGGGTGGGGTCGCGGAGTTGGAGGGATAGCAGAGAGCGTCGAAAGCAAGAACGACGTCGGCCGTGAGTGACCCACCACGCCGACGTCGTTTTTTGCACCTCCACCGGCGGACGCTGGTGCTGCTCGGCCTCCTCGCCCTCTTGGTGTACGCGCCCGCATCCTTTTGGGGCGCGCCTCACGCCACCGCGCCCGACCGCGTCGATGCCTGGGGGGTAGACGACGAGACTCCGCTGGGCCCTCTGGCGGAAATCGAGAACATCCGTAACCCGAAACCCGACCGTAACCTAGGGTATCCGCTCTTCTATTCGTTCACGGTCGCGGCCGCCTATACGCCATACATGGGAGCGCGCTACCTGGCTGGCGATTTACGGCCCCCATCGGGCACCTACCCGTTCGGACTCCAGGACCCAGTGACGTCCCTGCGTCGACTCAGTAACATCGCCCATCTGGTGACCGTCCTGTTCGCGGTTCTGTGCGTGCTGAGCGCCTTCGCCATCGGAGCGCTCGCCTGGGACCACCGGACCGGCGTTTTGAACGCCCTGTTGGTGCTGACACTGTTTCCGATGTTCTACTACGGCCGCACGGGCAATGTCGACGTGCCGTCGGTCGCGCTCATCGGGTTGGGTGTGGCCGCCTTTGCGCTTTGCCTGCGCGATGGCTTCACGGCCCCCAACGCCGCCTGGCTGGGCGTGTTCACGGGACTCGCCCTCGCCACCAAGGAGTCGACGGCGGGTGCGTTCGTACTGCTCCCGTGGGTGCTGCTCGCCGGTGTGCGCTTCGACCGCCTCGAGGCCGCTCCAGTGGCGAGTCGGGTCCGCGCCACGCTGTCGGGGCTGGTGGCCACGGTGCTGGCGTTGGGTGTGGGGAGTGGGCTCTTCATCGAGCCCTCGCGCTACGTCGCGCACCTCCGTTTTCTCACTGGGCGCCTGGATCAAGTCGCAACGGACGCAAGCTACGTCATCGAGACCTTCCCCTACACGCTAGGCGGGTCGATCGCGCTCGCGACCAGGCAGTGGTCGTACCTCGTCGACACCATGACGTTGCCGGGCGTCGTTCTGGCAGTCAGTGGAGCTGCGGTGCTGTTGGTGTCGGAACGCCGGAGGTGGCCTCTGCTGCTTCCGGTCCTCGGCTACGCCAACTACATGTTTTGGACGGCACGGGTCGCGCACCTTCGGTACCAGCTCCCCACCGCATTCCTGCTCACCCCTTTTGCCGCTAGGCTGGTGGTTCTGGGATGGCGGCGACGCTCGACGTGGGTCCGGGGGCCGGTCGGTGTGCTGTTCGCGGCCGCGATCGGCTTGGGAGCCCTGCGCGGCCTGGACCTCACCCACGCCATGCTTCGTGACGCTCGCTACGAGGCGGGCGCCTGGCTCGCAGCACGGACCGAGCCCGGGGACTTGATCGAGCACTTCGGGCATCCTCAGAAGCTCCCCCCCCTGAAAGCGGGCGTGCGCACTGAACTGGCGACGCCCTACTTGGGGATTTTCCGCCCCACTGATCGCAGCGAGGCCCGGACGGAGCAGATCCTGCAGGACTGGGAAACGCGGCGGCCTCGTTTCGTACTGGTCTCGCCAGACCTCACCAGCGTAGCCGCCGGAGGTCCCTTCAACATCTCCATGCCGCCGAGCCTGTATGCGCGCATGGTGCAGGGTGAAACCCCGTACGCATTGGTCGAAACTTTTGAGACGCCGCCGCTCCTTCCCTGGATCCATCGCCCCGCGCTCGACTATCCGAGCGTCAGCCCCCCGGTCAGGATCTTTGCGCGCTGAGCCCGCGCTGGGACCGCTGTGATGGCGGGCTCCAACGCTTCGGCCCGGCAGGCCACTCTGAGCTTCCTGAAGCTGGGGGCTGGGGAGGTTCTAGCTCGCGCCCTGTCCTTCGTGGCTGTGGTCTACCTGGCCAGACGGTTGGGTACGGAGGCGTACGGCATGGTGGGCTTCGCGGGCGCCGTCATGATGTACTTCGTCGCGGTCACGGACTTCGGTATCGAGGCGCTGGGTCCGCGCGAGGTGGCCGCCAACCCCACAGCCGCCCGGGGAAGCACGACCCGGATCCTGTTAGCACGTGTGCTGATTGGCTGCACTCTCGCCGTGATCGTCGCCTCGGGTGGATTCTTCTTGATGGGTCAGCCCGACGGCGCAGTGTTGGCGCTCTACGCCCTGTTGCTGCTGCCGACCGGCGCCAGCTCGCGTTGGGTTCACATCGGCCTGGAGCAGGCAGGGCGAGTTGCCGTTGCCCGGGTGCTCGGAGAAGCGCTGCGAGCCGCGTTGGTGCTTCTCCTGGTGACGTCGGCAGCAAGCCTGTTCTGGGCGGTCGCCGCCCACGTGTTGGGAGAAGCACTCACGGCGCTCATCCTGCTCTTCGCCCTCAGGGGTTGGCTCCAGTGGCGCTCGGATCGGACCGTCGAGTCGGTGCGACCGCTCCTTCGCAGGGCAAGCCCGCTGGCCGTTACGGCCCTGCTAGGGCTGGTGATCTACAATTCCGACTTGGTGCTGTTGAGGTTGTTCCGTGGGGTAGAGCCGGTCGGGATCTACCTCGCCGCCTTCACGCTCATTGCCTTGCTCGGCAACCTGGCCGGCACCTATGGGTCCGCGCTTCTACCTTCGCTCACCCGAGCCTCTGTAGAGGATGGCTCCCGCGTGCGTCTGTTCGTCACTGCGCTCTCCCAAGTCCTCGCCGTGGCAGTACCGGTCACGGTGGGAGGCATCTTCCTGGCCCCTCAGATCATCGATCTGTTCTTCACGTCCGAGTACGTCGCGTCAGGACCGATTCTCCAGGTCCTCATGATTTCGATTTTCCTGTTGCTGGGTCGCGCTGTGATTCGGGCCGCGCTGATCGCTTCCGGACTCCAGCGCCAGGACATGTGGATCGCCGCGGTCGCTGCCGCCGTCAGCCTCGGTTCCAACCTCCTGGTGATCCCCCGTTTCGGCGCCATTGGCGCCGCCTGGACGACGGTCGGCACCGAAGTGGTACGCAGTGCCCTGTCCGTCGTGTGGGCTGCTCGGGCGGGCTTCCCACTCCCCGGGCTCCCGCGTCTATGGCGCACGGCCCTCGGGGCTCTCGCGATGGTCGGCGCGTTCTCCCTACTCGAGGAGCCGTCGCTCGCTCAGGGCCTGGCGGTGGGGTCGATCGCGTATCTTGTAGTGCTGGCCGTTACCGGTGGCATCCGCTGGAAACCTGGCCACCTACCGGAGTTACGTGTCTAGGGCCTGTTCACGCTACGGAGATGCCCTCTGTTGCGTCTGAACGCGTATCAATCAAGGCGCGAGGAGAGAAGTTTGGTGCTTCCAAATGAACGACGAGCAACGCCGAGTGGTGCGCGTTCAGACGCAATCCGCACGGACCGGGTCATTTCACCGTCTGGCGGCGTTGTCTCTCGCTCCCGTAACGTTGCTACGCGTCGCTCGTTCCGCCTTGCCAGCCGAAGAAATGGCCTCGGCAGTGGGCATCTCCGTAGCGTGAACAGGCCCTAGTTGGCCTTGGTCTTGCGCCTGCCTCGCGGAGACGTAAGTCTGCTGGGCCCACCCCCGCGGCCCCGCCCGAGATTCCGAAAGAACCCCCTCCGCCGATGAACCTCTCCGAGCGCAAGGGCGAGCTGATCCTGTTCGGCGCAGCCCTACTTCTCTACGTCGCGGGAATCGCGTGGGGTCTACCTACGGGAACCGGCCCGGAGCAGATCGCGCCTTGGGGCTCCGACGAGATTGGCGGCATCGGCCCCCTCGCGGAGCTGTACAGCGTCTTCCTGAACCCGGAGAGATTCAACCCGCAGTACCCACTGTTTCATTATCTGGTGATGGGCCTGTTCGCGGCCCCCTACGTGGCCTTCCTCCTGTTGACCGGAGGGTTGACCAACCCCACCAACGTGTTCCCGTTCGGGCTCTCCGATCCGGAGACGGCCTTGGCCACCCTGGTGGTGCTCACACGGGCAGCCAGCCTGCTCATGGGAGCGGGTGTGGTGGTGCTGAGTCGCCGAATCGTGACCACCCTCTGGAACCCGAGAGCCGGGTGGATTGCGGGCGTGGTGGTTCTGCTCGCGTTCACCATGGTCTTCTACTCGCGGACGAGCAACGCCGACATGCCGGGGTTGTTTTGGACCGCCTGCGGGTACCTGGTCTTTGCCCGGGTCCTGAGGCAGGGACTGTCGATGCGCCGAGCAGCCTACCTAGGCGTATTCGCTGCGCTCGCGACCGCCACCAAGGACGCCTACTGGACCTGCTTCCTGTCCATGGCGCTGATTCTCCTGCCCGTGCAGCTCCGAGCCGGAATCTCGTTCAAGGATGCAACCAAGCCCGTCCTGTGGGGGCTTGCATTTGCGGGCGTCACGTACGGGTTTGCCAGCGGGTTGTTCATCCGACCCGAGCGGTGGCTTCAGCACCTGGATTTCCTTCTGGGGACGAGTATGCGTTACGTCTATCCGGCCACCCTCGCCGGGACGTTGGGCCTACTCACGGAGAGCGCCCTCCACGTGGTCGCTTCCTTGGGCTGGGTCGTCACCGGGGTCGGCGTGCTGGGAGTGTGGTTGGCTTTGCGGGCGGGTCGGCCTGCCGCGCTGGCGCTGGCGTTCGTGGTGATTCCTGCCCTGGTCCTACTGCCAGTCCACTTCGTGATGTTCCGGTTCGTACTCCCGTTGACGTGGCTCCTGGCACTGTACGCTGGGATCGGCTTCGACGCGCTGCTGGGTTCGCGAAGACCGGCCGTGGCGCGATCGACCGTGGTCGTCGCCATCCTCAGCCTATCGTGGCTCCTCGTGCGCGACCTCGATCTCACCTGGCAGATGGTCCGGGATGCCCGCTACGAGGCAGGTGAGTGGCTGACTCAACACGCCGCCGGCGAGCCGCTCGGGTACTACGGAGCAGTACGCAAGCTCCCGCCCCTGCCGGGTTCGACAGAGTTCGTTCCGCTCTACGGCAACTGCACGGCGGATCAGTGGGCCAACGCACCCGATGTGATCTTCATCTCGCCGCAGCAGCACTTCGCCACCATCCGTGAATGGGAGATCTCGGACGAGATCTGGGATGCCATCACGTCGGGGCGCCTGGGCTATGAACTGGTGTGGCTCTCCCCGAACCGCGGACTGTTTTCCAGGCTACCGGTACCGTTCGTCAATCCCCCGATCCGAATCTTCATGCGGGAAGCCGCAGCCGGTTCGCTGCCGGCGGGCGCGCGGCAGACAGAATACCAGCCAGCGTTGCTGGAAAACTTCGAACCTGCACTGTTCCCATGGACAAAGCCACCCAGGGGTCTCGTGACCAACCCAACGCCACGCGCGCCTGCGATCCGCTGCGATCCGGGGAGCCTCGGGTAGCCGTCCACCCGCGCCATATCGCGCGCGGCAGCCTACATCTGCCCTTCGTCGGCAGTGGGGCCGAAGATGGGGGGCAGCGGCACATCGTTCAGCCGCAGGTTGACCATCAACTCCCCGCGATGGTGGGACTGATGCGAGATCACCCAACGGGCTAGCGAGTACGCTCGAGAGTCGGAAGAGATCACGTGCTCGCCGTTGCGCATGACCCAAGCCACCTGCAGTTGGCCGTCCGAGCTCTGCTTCAGCACGTCCACCAATGCCGCAGTGTTCGTGTCTAGGAGCTCGAGGACCTCCGCGACACTTCCGGGCTTGGGCGGTGACCAGTTCTGAGCCTCGGGCGACGTGAAGTCGAGGCCCTCGGTAGTCGCGATCATCGCGCCCCAACTCACCAAGTTCGCGATGTGGCTCGCGAGCTCGAGCATCGTCCACGACTTGTCGTGCGCTCGCCAATCCAGCTTCGATTCCGGGATCCGCTCGATCACCTGGCGGCTGGCTTCGCCCTCGGCCTCGATCTGCTCGATCAAATGCGCGACGAGAGACATGGCTACCGCCCTCCGGAGACCGCAGCTCGGATGGCCTTCACGGTCTCGTCTACTCGAAACTTCATGAGGCGCTCTGCCGTGGCCAGCGTCTTCTCTTTGGGGGCGATGCTGAGTCCGTTGATCGTCGCTTTCCCAGCCTTCACGCGCTCGTCGTACCGGACCGTCTGGGGATCGGCGAGCATCATTAGCGACGTGATCACGAAGTCGTCGTGAATGCCATCGCTGGTAGGCTCCTTGATGCCCAGCTCGGACTCCATGAACTCGAACACATCGGCGTAGCGGTAGAACTCGGGGATGAAGTACGCGACGGTACTTCCGACTCGCTCGTTGACAGCCTCGGCGACTGCGCCCATCCCCCGCTGGTTGCCCCCGCTGTCGCCGAGCAGGATCACCTGTTCGAACCCGTGGGCCACCAAGCTGCTCACGATATCGTCGAGCATGGCCCGGTAGGTCTCTTCCTGGAGACTGATGGTGCCGGGATACCGCATGTGGCCGGTCGGCGTGGCGATGCCTCCCTCCGGCACGAACTTGACGATCGGTGCGCAGAGCGCGTTGCCCAACTCCCGCGCGATCCCCTCACAGGCGCCCTGGAGCACATAGTTGTGCTTGCCCAACGCCAGGTAGGGCCCGTTTTGCTCGATTCCGCCGGTGGGCACGATCGCTGTGCGGACCCCATCGGCCATGGCGTCCCGCACCTCCATCCAGGTCAGTTCCTCCAGCCACACCGAATCGAACGCATCGATGGGACGCTCGGAGCGCAGCTCCTCCTGGAGCGCGGCCTCCCGCTCTGCCATGGCGCGTTCCCGAGCCGCCGCGTCCATCGTCTGTTGCGCGTGGGCCACAAGGGGGCTCACACCGGCAAGGGCCAAGGCCAGGAACACGGGGCGTGCAGATCTCATGAGAGCTCCTCGATTTAGCGGGCCCGAAAACCCTGCTGTAACCTTCAACATGCACCTATTTAGGGAGGACGAAGGTAAGTGGGGGGGCACCCGTGCCACCAGCCGGACCTCACCGGGCTCACCGCTACTCGGGGGAAGACCCCGGATGTCGGTGCCGGCACTGGTGTTGCGGTCGTTCCGGCTCGCTGGCACGACGGCGTCGAGACCTCTATTTTTCAAGGCGTCGTCGGTTCTCTCGCCGCGGCCCCGTGTCAGGCGGGGACGGGCGGGCGTGTGTTCGTCTTTCGTTGCTACATCTCTGCGACCCCGAGGAGCGGATGAGAAGGTACCTCTCAGCATCGCTTGCTTTGCTGGCGCTGCTTGCCCTGTTCGCTTTCGGGAACACCCGGTTTGCGGCGGGACCCAACTCCGTCCAAGCCACCCTCCACTCCGTGGATACGCTGTCGGCGGAGGCGGCCAACGAAACGGTCCAACAGTACTGTCAGCGCTGTCACAATGATCGCACGCTGCGAGGCAACCTTTCGCTCGCCTCGTTCGACGCACTCCACATTGCGGAGGATGCCGAGACCGGCGAAGAGATGATCCGCAAGCTGCGAGCGGGGATGATGCCGCCGGCTGGGACCCGTCGTCCGGAGGAATCCGTGATTGCCGCGCTGGCGGGGCGCTTGGAGGTCGAGCTCGATGACGCTGCGCGACGCAACCCGAACCCGGGAACCCGAACCTTCCAACGACTCAACCGGGCCGAGTACGAACGGTCCATCCATGACCTGCTCGGGCTGGAGATCGACGCCGACGGGTTCCTTCCGCCCGAGACCATGAGCGCCGGTTTCGACAACATCGCGGACGCCCAGCAGCTCTCTCCGACGTTGCTGGAGGCCTATCTCAACGCGGCGGGCGAGGTGGCTCGGCTCGCGGTGGGGGATCCCTTGGCCACGCCCAGCGAGGCGACCTACGAGGTTCCCCGCTACGCGGAGCAGCGTGAGCACGTCCCGGGCGCTCCTTTTGGGACGCGGGGAGGACTGTCCACCCTGCACAACTTCCCTGCAGACGGCGACTACACGTTCAGGATGTCGTTCATCACGGAGTCCACGGGCAACTTCTTCGGCCAGACCGCCCCGTTCGAGGAGCAGTTGGAAGTCTCCATCGATGGGGAGCGGGTGGCACTCCTGGATATCGATCGGTGGATGCACATCCAGGATCCCAACGGGAACAACATCATCACCGATCCAATTCCGGTGACTGCCGGCCCGCATCGCGTATCCGCCGCGTTCCTGCGCCGCGCCGAGGGTCCGGTCGACGACGTGCTGCGACCCCATGAGTGGAGTGTGGCGGACCACAAGATCGGGTACTCGTACGGGATCACGAGCCTACCCCACCTACAGGACGTCGCCATCACCGGGCCGTTCGACGTGACCGGCGTATCCGACCACGCCATCAGAGCGGCCGTCTTCACCTGCCGCCCCGACACGACCCAGGAGGAAGAGGCGTGCGCTCGCGACATCCTCTCAGGCCTCGCCCAGAAGGCCTACCGTCGACCGATCACCGAGGATGACATCGACCCGCTCCTGGCGATCTTTGCGGAGGGCAACGCAGACCGCGGCTTCGACTTCGGTATCCGGGTGGGCCTGCAGGCCGTCCTTGCGAGCCCGGACTTCGTGTTCCGATTCGAGGAACCGGAGCAGCCGGTCGAAGCCGGTGAGGTCTACATGCTCTCCGGGTTGGACCTCGCCACCAGGCTTTCATACTTCCTCTGGGGTCTGCCCCCTGATGAGGCGCTCATCGAGGCGGGCCACTCGGGCCAACTCCGAGATCCGGAAGTCTTGGCCGAACACGCGACCCGAATGCTCGCGGACGCTCGAGCCGAGGCCTTGGGCGCACGCTTCGCAGCGCAGTGGTTGCGACTTCAGGACCTCGACAAGGTTCACCCCGATCCCCTCACCTTCCCGGACTACCATGAGCAGCTCGCCGAGGCCATGCGGGCCGAGACCGAGGCATTCTTCAGCTACATGGTGCAAGAGGATCGAACCTTCTTCGATCTTCTCACGGCCGACTTCACTTTCGTGAACGAACGGCTGGCACGCCACTACGGGATCGACGGGATCTCCGGCACCTATCTTCGCAAGGCGACCTACCCGAACGACCAGCGTCGTGGATTGCTCGGTCATGGGAGCATCCTCACGCTCACGTCCCATGCCAACCGGACGTCACCGGTGCTCCGTGGCAAATACGTGATGGAAGTCTTCCTGGGGAGCCCCCCGCCTCCGCCTCCGCCCAACGTGCCCGAGCTGGAGGAAACCGCCGCGGCCGAGTCCGGGCGGTCCCTGACCGTACGGGAGCGGTTGGAGCTTCACCGTGCCAACCCGACGTGCAACTCCTGCCACAGCATGATGGACCCCATCGGGCTGGCTTTGGAGAACTATGACGTGACCGGACGGTGGCGGATCCGGGACGCGGGTTCGCCGGTCGACGCGCAGGGCGAACTGTACGACGGCTCGACAGTCGATGGCGTCGTGGGGCTTCGCGGTGCGCTGTTGCGACGCTCCGAATCCCTTACCCGCACGTTCACCGAAAACCTGATGGCCTACGCGCTCGGTCGTCGTATCGAAGCGCACGATATGCCTACGGTACGGAAGATCGTCCGGGAGGCGTCTCAGCAGGACTATCGACTCTCGTCGTTCATCACGGGCGTAGTGAAGAGCGACGCCTTCCGCCTCAAACGGGCCACCGAAATCAACGCGGTGGATCCCGCTCAGAATTGACTCTCTCAAGTAGAACGACGGACGGACCCACATGAATATCCTCACCGGAAAACACATCGCCCGCCGCACCTTTCTCAAGGGTGTCGGCGCCTCGGTGTCGCTGCCCTTCCTCGACGCAATGTTGCCGGCCGGTCGACTCTCGGGGCACGCGCGTGCGATGAATCCGACGCGGTTCGTCGGGATCGAGATGGTGCACGGGGCAGCGGGAGCCAGCGAGTATGGCCTGTCGCGCAACCTGTGGTCGCCGGCGACCACCGGTAGTGACTTCGACCTCTCGCCAACAGCGCTGAGTTCCCTGGAACGCTATCGAGACCATCTGACCATCGTCTCCAATACTGATGTTCGGATGGCGGAGGCGTTCGAATCGCCCGAGATCGGAGGGGATCACTTCCGCTCCAGCGCGACGTTCCTGACGCAGTCTCACCCGCGACAGACGGTGGGCTCCGACATCTACGTGGGCACCTCGCTCGACCAGATGTTCGCGCAACGGTTCGGGCAGGACACCCCCATCCCGTCCATGCAGCTCTGCATCGAGAACGTGGATCAGTCTGGTGGCTGCGCCTATGGCTACGCGTGCGTCTACACGGACACCGTGAGTTGGGCCTCTCCGACCGAACCGCTCCCCATGATCCGCGACCCACGGGTTGCGTTCGACATGTTGTTCGGGGCCGGCGGCACACCGGAGGAGCGCGCGGTGCGGCGGCGCACCAACAAATCGATCCTCGACTTCATCGCAGGACGCATTTCCCAACTCAAGATGGAGCTGGGGCCGGAGGATCGTCAGCGCATGGAGCGCTACCTCGACAACGTGCGGGAACTGGAACGACGTATCCAGATGGTCGAGACCCACAACACCAGCGGAGAGCTGCGGGAACTGCCCGAGGCCCCTGCCGGCGTACCCGATGCCTTCGAGGAGCACGTGAAGCTGATGTTCGACCTGCAGGCCTTGGCCTTCGCATCGGACATGACCCGGACGTTCTCGTTCAAGATGGGCCGTGACTCATCGGCTCGGGTGTTCCCAGAGAGTGGAGTGGACAAGCCGTTCCACCCGGCCTCACACCACGGGAACAACCCTCAGGCGATCGAGGACTTCGCCAAGATCAACCGTTACCACGTGAGCATGCTCCCCTACTTCCTGGACAAGCTCTCCGAGATCGAAGAGAACGGCGCCAATATGCTCGACCAAACCATGATCGTGTACGGATCCCCGATGGGTGATCCGAACGTGCACAATCACAAGCGTTGTCCGCTCCTGCTGCTCGGCGGAGGCAACGGGACGCTGAAGGGCAACCTACACCTGATGGCCGACCCGGGGACTCCGATGGCGAACGCGCTCTTGGCGGTGGGCCACAAGCTCGGACTGGAACTGGACGCCTTCGGAGACAGCACCGGCGAACTATCCCTGACCGACGCTCCGGAAGTCATGTCCAATCCGTCGCGAGGTTGACGTGAACAAACTACGCGGAGGACGACGAAGACAGCGGACTGGCCGGACCCTTGCCGCGTTGGCGGCGTTTGCACTGATGGGCGCCGTCAGTCCCGAGTCCCCTGTGGCCGACGCGGCGATGCGAGGCTCACTCACAGAGGTTCGGGCACTGCTCGCCGACGGGGCTGATGTGAACGCCTCTCAAGGCGACGGAATGACCGCCCTGCATTGGGCGGCGGACCGCGGAGATGTGGCACTCGGTCTGTTGCTGATCGACGCGGGAGCCTCTGTCGAAGCACGTACCCGTATCGGAGCCTACACGCCGCTGCACCTCGCCAGCCGGGCGGGTGAGGCATCGTTGGTTGTTGCCCTTCTGGATGCCGGAGCCGACGGAACCGCTCGAACCACCACCGGAGGCGCGCAGCCGATTCACTTTGCGGCCGCATCTCCCGACGGCGCGGTAGTGCGCGCCTTGATCGCAAACGGGGCCGACCCGGACGCCCGCGACGAGGCTCTTGAACAAACCCCCCTCATGTTCGCCGCGGGTGCGGGCAGAATCGAGCCGACGAAGGCGCTACTGGAAGCGGGAGCGGATGTCTCGCTTACGTCACGCGTGGTTGACGTGGCCGAGCGCGCCAAGCTCGATCGGGTGGCGCAGCAGGAGCGCAACCGGAGGGTACGGGCCTCCTATGCGGCCCGTGTCGCGGCTGCGACCGGCGCCACCGAGCCGGAGAAGGAAGAGCCCAAGGATGCTGGCCCCAAGACTCCGGATCTTCAAGAGTCGTACGAACAGGTCGGACGCATGCAGGAGGACGTGGAACCCCTCAGCTACGGGCAGTTGGTGGGGGGCCAGGGCGGCCTGGCCGCGCTTCACTACGCGGTCAGACAGGGTCACGCCGAGGTGGCACACACGATCGTCGACGCAGGTGCCCACATCGACCAGACCACGCTGGGAGACGGCTCCAGCCCACTGCTCATGGCGTCGATCAATGGGTACTTCGATCTCGCGCTGGAACTCCTCGAGCGGGGTGCCGACCCCACCGTCACGAGTCATGCGGGAACGACACCGTTGTTCGCGGTGCTGAACACGCACTGGGCCCCGAAGTCCCGGTACCCACAACAGATGGCCTACCGCAATCAGGAAGCGGACTACCTACAGCTCATGAAGGCCTTTCTGGACGCCGGAGCCGATCCGAACCAGAGACTCACCAAGCACCTCTGGTACTTGGGCTACAACTTCGACCTACTGCAGATCGACGTGGCGGGGGCCACTCCGTTTTGGCGAGCAGCGTACTCGCTGGACATCCCCGCCATGAGGCTCCTGGTGGAGTACGGTGCGGATCCCGCCATCCCCACCCAGAAGACCCCGGAGCGTCGCTTCAGGCGGGGTCCAGCCACCGATGGTACTGATCCGTCAGGGCTTCCACCGGTGGAGATCGGTGGCCCGGCCGTGTACCCCATCCAGGCCGCGGCGGGCGTGGGCCATGGTGAGGGATTCGCCGGCAACGCCCATCGACACGTGCCCGACGGCTGGGTACCGGCCGCGCGCTATCTCGTGGAGGAGCTGGGTGCTGACGTGAACTCGCGAGACCACAATGGCTACTCGGCACTGCACCACGCTGCCGCCCGTGGCGACGTGGAGCTGATCCAGTATCTCGTCGACCAGGGTGCCGACGTGAGCTTCGTGAGCCGCCGGGGACAGACCACGGCGGATATGGCCAATGGACCCGTTCAGCGGGTACAACCCTGGCCCGAAGCGCTACAGTTGTTGGAGCAGCTGGGAGCGGTGAACAACCACAACTGCGTGTCCTGCGAGTAGGGTCCCTGTACACATCCTGAAACACTACTGGACTCGTGCGATGCGAAGAGCGGTGCTGGTGTTGCTGGGTGCCGGAGCCTGTGCGTTGCCCCAGGGCGTGGCCGCCCAGGAGGGCGCCGATGTGGCCGGCGCATATCGAGAAGCCCACGAGGCTGAGTTACTCCATGAATTCGCGGAGCTGCTGACCTACCCCAACCGAGCCCGTGACCGGGAAGACATCACCCGGGCAGCCGAGTACATCCGAGACCAGCTCCTCGGCGTGGGTGTGGAGTCGCGACTCCTCCACGTGGAGGGTGCACCGCCCCTCGTCTACGGCAAGCTGACCGTGCCGGGCGCCACTCGAACCCTAGGGATCTACGTCCACTACGACGGCCAGCCCGTGGACCCGACCCGTTGGACGCATCCACCCTTCGAGCCCACCCTCTACACCGCCTCCATGGAGGAGGGCGGAGAGCCCCGGGCGCTGCCGAGTCCGGGGGAACCGGTGGATCCGGAGTGGCGTCTCTATGCGCGCTCAGCGGGGGACGACAAGGCGCCCATTGCCGCGCTGCTCCCCGTGTTGAGGGCGTTCGCGGAGGCGGACGTCGCCCTGACCTCGAACCTTGTTTTCTTCTTCGACGGCGAAGAAGAAGCGGGATCGAGACATCTCGGCGACTACATGGAGATGATGAAGGACGAGCTGGACACCATTGACATCTGGCTGTTCTTCGACGGACCGGCGCACCAAAGCGGGAGACCGCAGCTCACGTTCGGCGTCCGCGGGGCCATGGGCATGGAGGTCACCGTGTACGGAGCCACCCGCAACCTGCACTCTGGCCACTACGGGAACTGGGCGCCCGATACCGGGAATATCCTCGCCCGACTCCTTGCATCGATGAAGGACGAGCAAGGTCGGGTGCTTGTTGAGGGTTGGTACGATTCCGTGGAGCCCCTGGGCGCACAGGAGCGGGCCGCCCTGGAAAGCATGCCCGACTACGATGAGCAACTCAAGCGCGAGCTGGGGTTGGCTTGGACTGAGGGCGAGCCGCAAACCCTGCCCGAACGCCTACTGGTTCCCGCACTCAACATCCGTGGTATCACGAGCGGAAACACGGGGGCGCTGGCCCGCAACGTGATTCCCAATACGGCGGTCGCTGCCCTGGGGATCCGCATGGTCCGAGGCACCTCGGCGGACCACCTCCGGCAGCTCATCGTGACTCACATCGAGCGCCAAGGCTTTCACGTCGTGTCCGAAGACCCGGACCTGGAGACGCGTCTAAGGTACCCCCGGATTGCGAAGGTAACCGGCGGTGGCGGCTCCCCTGCCTCGCGCACCGACATGGCCGACCCGTTTGTTCAGCAGGTGATCAGCGCCACCCGTCTCGCGGCAGATCGCGCCTTTGGTGAGGGCTCGCTGGTCCTGGCTCCCGGGATGGGAGGCACGCTGCCACTGTACCTGTTCACGGACGTCGCCGGAAAGCCCGCCATCAACGTGCCGATCGCAAACCATGACAACAACCAACATGCGCCGGACGAAAACCTGAGGCTCGCCAATCTCTGGTATGCCATCGACCTATACGCCGCACTCCTGACGATGCCTGCACCGGTGTCGTAACGCCGTTCAACTCTGGAGATGATCCATGCGCACCACCCGCGCGCTTTCAACCTTGGTGCTCGTGGGCGTTGCGCTCAGTTGCCAACCCGACGCGGGCGCGCTCCGGGAGGCGGACGAGCCACTCGGCGCCACACCACCCCAGGGGGAAATCCTCCGCACTGGGAGCCCCGACGCCCGCGGGCTCACTGACGCCGACTTTCCCCGCATCCAGGAGCTGGCACCGGATGTCTACTCCTATGAGCAACTGAGATCCGCGGGCGATGAGCGCTTCACCACGGTGAGCATGTTCGTGGTGACCACTGAAGGCGTCGTGGTCGCCGATGGCCAGGGGAACGTCGAGGAGACGCAGCGCCTGGTCGACGAGATCGGTAAGATCACTGACCAACCCATTACCCACGTGGTGATTTGCTCCGACCACGGTGATCACACTGCGGGCAATGCAGCATTCCCAGGGGGGGCGGCGTTTTACGCCCACCCCACCTCGGCAGCGATACTGCGACGGAGCGCAGAGCGCGCCGCCGGCAGTCCGAACGCCGCCCCGGTCGTGTTGCCCACTGAGCTGGTCGAGGACACCCGCGTTTTGAACCTGGGGGGCAAGGAGATTCACATCCGGTTCCTGGGACGCGCCCATACCGGGGGGGATCTGGTCGTCCACCTACCCGAAGAACGAGTCCTGTTCATGAGCGAGGCCTACCTCAACCGGATCTTCCCCGCCATGCGCTCAGCCTACCCGACGGAGTGGGTGGAGATGATCGAAGCATCCCAGGCGCTCGACGTGGAGACGTATGTGCCTGGGCACGGTTTCGTGGACCCACCGGGCGTGCTGAGAGAGGAACTCGAGACGTACCGGCAGGCGATGGTGCAGGTGATTGACGAGGCCAAGCGGTTGCACGCCCTCGGCCTCACCGCCGACGAGGCCGCGGAGCAGGCTCAGTTCGGCGATCTGGAGACCTGGAGTCTGCGGGACAGTCAGGGAGGGACGGCCATCCGGCGGATCTACCTGGAACTCAACGACGAGTTGCCGGCGGAGAGCATGCAGTGACGACTAGCAGCAACGTCGGCAGGCGTGACGCACTGATCGACGCCGCCTCGGCACGGCCCGGAAACGACCCCATCTTCACGTTGAACGGAGAGGCGCGCCGCCGAGCCGCCGCTGGCGAGGATATCCTGAATGCCACCCTGGGTGCGCTCATGTCGGACGATGGGCGGCTGGCTACCATGCAATCGGCCAATGACGCCTTCGCTGCTGTCCCACCCGACTTGGCCGCAGGCTATGCGCCTATCGCGGGAACCCCGGCGTTCATCGAGGCCGTCCTGGACGATCTGTTCGTCGACCCGGTCATGCGCGGGCAGGCACTGGCCGTTGCGACCCCGGGAGCGACCGGAGCACTCCACCACGCTGTTCAGAACTTCTTGGACGTCGGGCAGGCGCTGCTGACCACCAGTCACTACTGGGGGCCCTACTCGGTGATTGCTCAGCACGCGGGCCGCCGAGTGGACACCTTCCGCATGTTCACCGATGCAATGACACTGAACCTGGACGCGCTGGCGTCCAGCCTCACCGAGCACATCGAGGCCCAAGGCCGATCCCTGCTCATCCTCAACTTCCCCTGCCACAACCCCACGGGCTATTCGCTCACCCCTCAGGAATGGACCGCCCTCGGGGAGCTGGTCCGGGAGGCGGGGACGCGAGGGCCCGTCACCGTGGTGGTGGATCACGCCTATGCGCGCTTCGGCGGGGCCGACGCCAACGGGTGGGTGCCCGCCCTTCCCCGCATGCTGGAAACCGCCACGGTGCTGGTGTGCTGGACCGCGTCGAAGTCCTTCACGCAGTATGGGGCTCGGGTGGGAGCGCTGGTCGCTGTGCACCCCGACGAAGGCGCCCGCGACCGAATCGGCAACGCCCTGAACTACTCGTGTCGAGCGACGTTCTCGAACTGCAACCACCGCGGACTCCTTGCGGTGACGGAGCTGCTCACCAACCCAGAGATGCGCCGGCGGTCGGACAGCGAGCGGGCCGAGCTGGTGGCACTTCTGAACCGACGCGTTCAGAGCTTCAACGAAGCCGCGGATGGCACGGGGCTGCTCTTCCCCCGATACGAAGGAGGCTTCTTCGTGTCGGTGCTCGTCCCCGACCCCCAGGCGACCGCGGCCCGAATGCGCGAGGACGGCGTCTACGTCGTTCCCTCGGCCCAGGCCCTCCGGCTGGCGCTATGTGCTACGCCGACCGAGCAGGTCCCTCGACTCGTTGACTCCTTGGCGCGAGCGGTGGGATAAGCTAGCGACCAGCGTGCGTGCGCCCGACCGAGATCGCCTCGTCGGCGGTAGGTCCGGCCATCAACAGAGCCAGGAAGCCCTCATCGATCCGCTGAGCCACGTTCTCGGCGTTCGCAGTGATCATGTCGGCGGCTCCTGTCCGCCGCGCGGCGTCCAACACGCGCTGATTGCCCGCTTCGGCCGCCTCACGGTCTCCGCCCATCGCCTGCGTCAGACTCCCGATGCCACAGGCCAACACCGAGATTCCCCCCAATGCCGCGATCTCTCCCGCCTGCTCGACCGCCTCCGGGTCCTCGAGCATGAGCATGGCCACGACGTCGCCGTCCGGGTTCTCGGGCGACCAAACGTCGGCACCGGCTTCCGCGAAGAACGAGAGGGCGGTCCGCGCCTCCTCGACACTGCGAACATGCGGGAGCACGACACCGTCCCCACCCATCCTCAGGATCTCTGTCACGCGCGTACGCGCTGCCTCTTCCCCGTCGGCGGAGATCGGAGGAATACGCACCAGGAGGGTCTTGCGGTTACGCCCGTCGTCTCCTCGCAGTCCGTTGGAGAGCGCCTCCACGGCCGCCACGTCATACGCCCCTTCAAGGTTCAGGAAGAGGAAGTCGTAGAGGGGATTATCCGCCAAACGAGCGGCGCCGGCTGCCGAGTAGACCGGCGGGAGCCGCTGGCCCCCCCGGGGCTGATCGGGATCACGAGGCCGTTCGTCTGGAACGAACACCCCGAACGCAGGCACACCTTGCTGCCATAGCTCCAGCGTCGACGGGTGCTCATCGGTCTGCATCGGCGCATCGGATTCCGGGCCCTCGGACCGATCCTCGGCCCCACAGCCGAATACCGCCAAAACCAGGAATACTCCCCATCCCGCGCATGTCCGTCGATGCCTCATTCCAGCGTCTCCTGTCTGACTCGCACCACCCGCGCCGGTTACGTTCTGCGGTCTGACCTCCTCAGGCAAGCGGGTGCGCTGGACGACCGGTTGCGCGACCTCTACCGTGAGGCATGAAGGTCTACCTGATCGATGGGACCTACGAGCTCTTCCGGCATCACTTCGGTGCCCCTTCACGACTCGATGCCTCGGGGCGAGAGCGTGGGGCCGTGGTCGGCGTCCTGAACTCCATCCTGGGCATGATCGAGGCGGGGACCACCCACTTGGGGGTGGCGACAGATCATGTCGTCGAGTCGTTCCGAAACGAGCTCTGGGAGGGGTACAAGACCGGGGAAGGTCTGGAACCGGTGCTCTGGGAGCAGTTCCACCCCCTCGAGGACGCCCTGGCGGCCATGGGCGTCATGGTCTGGCCCATGAAGGAACTGGAAGCGGACGATGGCTTGGCATCAGCCGCGGCACTTGCGGCTCGCGACGCGCGAGTGGAGCAGGTAGTGATCTGTACTCCCGACAAGGACCTGTCGCAGTGCGTGTTCGGGGATCGGGTCGTGCAGCTCGACCGACGAAAGCGGGAGCTGCGCAACGAAGGCGGGGTCCAGGAGAAGTTCGGCGTGCTCCCGGCTTCGATTCCGGACTGGCTCGCTCTGGTCGGCGACTCCGCCGATGGGTTTCCCGGAATCCGCGGCTGGGGAGCGAAATCGAGTGCCGTGGTCCTCGCTCACTACCACCACCTGGAGGGGATTCCCAAGCGGCCCGCAGACTGGCAGCCGTCCGTGCGCGGGGCAGCGCGACTGGCGGAGCGGCTGGCGGCAGGCTGGAACGAAGCCCTGCTCTTCCGACGCCTGGCCACGCTCAAGACCGACGCTCCTCTCTTCGAGGACGTCGAACACCTGAGGTGGGGTGGGCCGAACCCGCTGTTTGAGCGGGTCGCGGAAAGTCTGGGTGCACCGCGGCTCTTCAAGAGAGCCACGACGGCGTCGACCGGGACGTGAGGTCAGCCGTCGACCGCCTGCTCGGTCGGCTCCGTGAGGTCGAGTCCGGAGAGTTCACAGGGCCTCGTGAACAGGTAGCCCTGCCCTGACCCGCAGTCCATCGCTCGCAACATACGCGCCTGTTCGTCGGTCTCGATGCCTTCTGCCACGACGTTCAGGCCCAAGCTGTCTGCCATACGCACAATGGTGCGGACGAGGGCCTCCCCCTCCCGCTGTCCGGTCATCGTGGCGATGAAGGAGCGGTCGATCTTAAGCGTGTCGATAGGGAGTTTCTGTAGGTAGGCCAGCGAGGATTGCCCGGTTCCGAAGTCGTCCATGAGCACTCGCACACCGAGAAGTTTGAGTTGGCTCAGGGCAGCCGCGGCCCGCCGCGGGTTCTCTATGATCGCGCTCTCCGTGAGTTCGATGCGTAGGCGATGGGCGGGAAACCCGGTGTCCGCCAGGACCTCCTCAACCACTCCGGCCGGATCTTCCTGGGCCAGGTGTTTGCCGGAGAAGTTCACGCTCAGGTAGGGCATGTCGTCCGAGGGCAGATGGCTGAACCAGTCCATCACTTGTCGACAGGCGATGCGTAAGATCACCGGCCCCAACGGAACGACCAGGCCGGTCTCTTCCATGACATCGATAAAGTCGGTGGGGAGCAGCAGGCCGCGAGCTGGATGCTTCCACCGAGCCAGCGCCTCGAGTCCTTCGATGGCTCCACTGGAGAGCGACACAATGGTTTGGAAGTGGACGACGAACTCGCCACGGGCCAGCGCGCCCCGCAACTCGGTCTCGAGCTGCAGTCGCTGAGAGAGACGTTCCCGCATCGTGGTGTCGAAGACGACGGACTCCGCGTCGGACTCCTTGGCGCGATACATGGCCGTATCGGCGTCGCGGAGGATCTCTTCGGAGCCTCGGTAGGGCTGGGTGTCCATGACGACGCCAATCGAAGGACGAATGTAGAGTTCGCGACCCTCCAGCTGGAACGGCTCACTCAACTTGCTCACGATGCGCTCGATTGCGAGCTGCACCCCCAGAGGGACGTGCACCTTCTCCAGAAGTACCACGAACTCGTCTCCACCCAACCGGGCAACCGTGTCGCTTCCGCGCACGCACGACAACAGTCTACGGGCAACTTCCTTCAAAAGGGCGTCGCCGGTCTGATGACCCAAGGAGTCATTCACGATCTTGAAGTCATCGAGGTCGAGAAACAGCACGGAGAAGTGTTCCTCCACCTCCTGCCGCGGCCTGCTGGTGAGACGCTCTAGGCGATCGATGAGCAGACGTCGATTGGGCAACCCGGTCAGCGCGTCGAACACACCCCGCTTGCTCATATCGGTGATCGACCCGGCCAATCGCTCCACCTTCCCTGCCTCGGAGCGGGTACAGGCGCCGCGGGCCAGGATCCAACGATACTCTCCGTCCGGATACCGCAACCTGAATTCATCCTCTACCAGTAGGCCGTCGGACTTCAGGAACTCCCCGAATCGGCTCGTGACCCTATCGTGGTCCTCAGGGTGGATTCTGCGGGTGAGTTCGCCGAAGTCGTTACCCTCCGGGTTCGCCGAAGGACCAAACGCTTCCAGCACGCGATCGGACCAGAACACCTGCCCGCTGAGCAGGTCCCAGTCGTACAGGCCGTCGTTGGAGCCCTGGGTGGCCAAGCTCAGCCGTCTCTCCGTACGCTCGAGCGCCTGGGCCCGTTCGTCCGACTCGCGCTGTAGTCGAATCACGTTCGTGTACATCGCACGCCGGGCGAGCGCTGCCCCGATCGTGCCTGTGGCCGCCCCCGCCAGCATCAACCCGAACTTCAACCAGGGAAAGTCAGGGAGCGTGAGCGCTGTTGCTGCCCATCCGCCGATGACGGTGGTCAGGTTGACGATGAGCCACGTGGGAGCCAGGAAGAGCAGGCCCACTGCGGCGGTCACGATCACGAAGTTGATCGATGTGCCGGGATCCTCGGTCAACGCAAGGTGAACGGCGCAGTTCAAGACCAGGATGAGAATTGCGCCGGATGCCAGCAGGTGGACCCGGAGCCCATCGATGGACTCGGAGAACCGCGGCCAGAGTCCCGCGATGGTTGCGAAGATGAGAGCGGAGGCGGCCGCCACGCCCGCCAGTCGGGGCGCGATGTCGGGGGGCAGCAGCCGGAGATGGCCAAAAGCAAAAAACCCGAACAATGGGGCCAGCACCGCGGCCAGCGGGCGCATGGCTCCATGGACAACCGCGGCCTCAGGAGGTAGGCGACCCGACATGTCGGCGTCGACGCCTCCCCTCAGGTGCGCTAGATCTGCGGTTGGCAACGCGCTGGTCCTCGCACTCGGTTCAGGAACGGGGCAGAATCCCTGAGCGCGCGGGGTGCAAAAGGTGGACCGTAACGGTCGACCGCTTACACCGACTAGACTGGGCTGCGGTGCCTACTCCTTCACTTCCTTGGCCGCCGCGTGGACGCCCGTCCCCACACCCAGGCCGACGGCCCCCCCAACAACGATCCCCATCCCGGCCCCGACCAGGGGCAGGGCGGCCACGAGTGGTGCCGCGACCACCGCGGTCGCCAGTCCGGTGAAGAGCCCGATCCCGGGTGTCTCAACCACCTTCGTGAACCGCAGGCGTCGCTTGACGTAGTCTTTTGACTTCAAGTGGCTGGCCAAGCCGCTGGCTCCCGCCACACCTAGTCCAATCAGCTCGAACATTCGTTCTCCTCGCCGGTGTAACCGGGTACAATCAGCCCGGTTTCCTAATTGGCACTACGGGTTGTCTGTCGTGGGTGTTTCTTCACTACTCCCCTCGATCACCGTAGCCGATACAATACGATCGCCCTCCAATACCCGGTCCGCCACGTCGAGTCCCAGGGCAATCTCGCCAATGATCGTGTAGGTGTGGTCCAGCCGGGTATTGTCCACGAGGTTGATGAAGATCTGGCCGTCCGCCGTATCGCGGCCGCGGGTCGACAACCCCACCGTCCCCCGCCAATGCGGCATGGAGCCCACCTCGTCGCGGGTGTAGTGACCGTGACCCGCATACTCATTGGCACCCGGGCTACCACCCTGAAGGACGAAGTTGGGCACCACCCGGTGGAAGGTCGTCCCATCGAGCGTCCCCCGCTCCACCATCTCCACGAAGCGCGCAACGTTTGAGGGCGCCAGGTCGGGAAAGAGCCGGATGCCGATGCGCCCCCGACCCTCGATCTCGAGCAGGACACTGGAGCGTCCCAACCGAGCGATCGTCCTCTCGTCGGGGACCCGCGCCACTGGCGGCGCACCCTGAGTAGCCTCCGGTGGCGCGTTCCCCCACCCCGTCCACACCTCGGCCGCCGCGTTGGCCACGACTGTATCGGGGTCGGTCAGATAGGGCTCGACACGTCCGGAGACACCCTCGTCACCCAACGCTCCGATCCTCTGCACCAGTGCCACTCGCGGGTCCCGAAGCGTCTGCATGTCCATGCGCGTGAGCCTGTCGAGGGCCTCCAACAGCGGGAGGACGGTATCAGACTCCGCGGGGAACAGGGCTGCCGCCGTGAGTACGAGCTGTGGGTCCTGGGCTTGGAGCGCTGTTGCGACCGCTTCTGCGAGGGCTGGAGTGGGTGCTTGGGCCCACGCCTGCAGGGCCGCGGTGCGCACGTTGGGATCGGTGTCCGCCGCGAGCCGCTCCAGAAGATCCGCGTTCTCCATCGCGCCAGCGGCCCGAGCGGCCCACGCCCGCGCGAACGCAGATGGGTGCTCAATGAACGGCTCCAAGGCCCGACCGGCGTCCTGGGGAGCCACGGACGCCAGCGCCCAGACGGCCCGACTGGGTCGATGCCAATTCGTCTCGGTCAACTCGGCGGCGATCCCCTGCAGGGTGGTGCGCTGCCGTGCCGCCTCAGGACAGGGCATCGCCAACAGCGAAAGCGCCGTGAGCGCGACGCGCGGATCCGCGTCGCGAACCCCGAACAGCATGGGCTCACACCCTTGCGACCTCTTGAGCTCGCGATCCCAAAGAGTCAGCGCGTCGATCCGAACCGAGGGCGCTGGATCTCCAACCATCAGCGGGAGTCGCTCAGCAAGGACGCCCGGCCGCGACCTCGATAACTCGCGGAGCGCCATGCGGCGAACCTCTCCGTCGGCGTCTCCGAGCGATGCATCGAGCACCTCCGGATCGGCGTCGGCGCGTCCCAACAACCCAGTGGCCAGCCTCCGGATACGCGCCGCGTCCACATCCGGCGAATCCGAAGCCCGCCCCCAAGACGCGAGCGTGGCCACCACCTCAGCCAGCGCCCCGAGGCCCGCTTGGGGTCGGTCACGAAAGTGGTCCTCGACACCCAACGCATACTCGAGCAGAGCCCCCTGGTCGGCCTCGGCCAGCAACCGTGCCCCTAGCGCAGCGAGCGCCGTGGCAACGGAGTCAGGGTCACTGGCGGGGAGGCGGCCCAAGGCATGACCGAGGGCGCCCAGCACCCCCGGGTCCCGCTCACCTTCGGTCAGCCTCTGCAGCACCCACTCCAAGGCGACGTCCGCGACCGCGGGGTCGGCGCGCACGGCCTGTCCCAACGCGAAGGCGGCCTCGGCTCGGACCGCGGCATCGGTGTCGAACAGCGCAGTTCGAATCGTGTCGGCGAGCGCCGACCGCTCCAGTCTCCCGAGGGCCCTCACAGCCAGCCGACGGCGATCGGAATCCGAGCTTCGAAGCGCCTCGAACAGGGGCTGAACCCCCAGCTCGCCATGACCTCTCAGGTCTTCAGCGACCCTCAGTGCAAGGGGTGCCGAGGTGGACAGCGCGTCGTCTTCGGGCTCAGGTGCAGAAGGCCCACACGCCGCGCAAAGGGCCAAGAGAAGGCAACTCGTCGGTAGCCCCCTTGATCGTCCACCCGCAAACGTCGCGCTCATGCCGCTCCTGGCTCGTTCTCCATCGCAAGATACGGAACCGATGAAGCCGCGCACCAGCGGATGGATCTAGTGGACCGATCCGTCGATGGTCAGCTCGGGAGTAGAGGCTCCACCCAACCAGGCGCGATCCCCCGCGCCCAGCCGGAACGACTCGGCAGTCAAAGGCTTGGAGTAGAGGAAGCCTTGGAAGCGATCGCACCCCAGATCCTTGAGTTGCACCGCCTGTTCGTCCGTCTCGATGCCTTCGGCCGTGACAAAGAGACCCAACGCGTGGGCCAACCGAATCACTGCATCGACGATGGCCCGGTCGCCACTACTGCGCCCCAGTCGCTTCACGAACGTGCGATCGATCTTGAGGAACGAGACCGGAAAGTCGCGCAGGTACGTGAGGGACGAGCAGCCGGTCCCAAAATCGTCGATCCCGATCGGGGTGCCTGCCTCGAGCACCCTCCCCAGCCCGGCTCGAGTGCGGGACGACGACCGAATCAGAGCCATTTCCGTCGTCTCCAGACAAAGCCGGCTCGGTGGCAATCCATGCCGACTCAGTGCCTGTTCGACGAGGGTGGGCATGTCCTCGTGGTCGATAAGGCGGGCTGAAACGTTGCAGGAGACCGAGATGTGCCGATCGGGCCAGAGGTCGGACCACGCGCGGGCATAGGCGCACGCTTCGTTCAACATCCATTCATCGATCCGCTCGACCAGGCCTGTACTCTCGGCGACCGGGATGAAGTCTGCCGGAGCGATCAACCCCCGCTCGGGGTCGTGGCAGCGCGCCAGCGCTTCGACCCCAACCAGCCGCCCGGAGTGGGCGTCGACGATGGGTTGGAAGACTGCGCGCAACGCTTCCTCGTCGAGGGCCCTCACCAGCACCGCCTCCGACTCCATCCGGCGCTGGGCCCTCTGACGCAACTGATCGTCAAACACGGCGTGGCGGTTCCGCCCCTCCTCCTTGGCCGCGTACATGGCCGCGTCGGCATCGCGCAGGAGCGTTTCCGGTGTGTCATCTGGTGAAGCCCAGGCGACCCCCACGCTCACCGTGTGAGCAACCTCTTGCCCGTCGACCGTCACCGGCACGGAGAGGTTGGCGCGCAGTCGACCTACGATGCCCTCTACCTCCGCCAGGTCCTGCACGTTCTCGCAGAGGATGACGAACTCGTCGCCACCAATGCGTGCCACCGTATCGCCCACTCGCATGAAGCTCAGCAGGCGCTCACCCAGCGACACCAGCAACCGATCTCCGGTGGCGTGACCGAGTCGGTCGTTGACGTCCTTGAAGTTGTCCACGTCGAGGAAGAGAAGGGCCAGGTTGTCCTTGCTTCGACGGGCCCGCGCCAAGGCGCTGCCAATACGATCCAGGGCAAGGGCTCGATTGGGGAGTCCCGTCAGCGGATCGTGAAGGGCCTGGCGACGGAGCGCGGCCTCCGCACGCCGTTGGTCGGTGATGTCGTGGAGAGCTACCACGGCTCCCATCACCACTCCCGTGGCATCGCGCAGCTGGGTCCCGTTGGCTCTGCTGAACCTGAGCTCACCGCTCTTGCCCACCTCCGTGTATTCGTAGTTCCGCACCACGTCGCCACGAAGCGCCTTCGCCAGCGGCGACTCCGACGGCGGCAGGGGGGTGGCCCCGTCCACCTCGAAGAGACGAAAGGACCGCACCCACTCTTCGGCGTGTCGCCCAAGCGGAATCTCGTGCTGACCTTCGAAGGCCTCGTTGAAGAAGGCGATGGTGCCGTCGGCGTCGCAGGCCACGATGCCAACCTCGACCTGCTCCAGGAGCGATCGGAGGTAGTTGCGTTCCCGTCTCAGTTCCGCGTGGACGTCCTCGCGGCCACGCGCGTCGCGGATCACGAACGCCAACGTGTTTCCCGCACCCGGCAACTTGACCGGGCCTGCGTTGATCTCCGTCCGGATCCAGCCACCGCTGGCCGCAGCGAAACGCACCTCGAACGGTCGGACCCCATCCTCGGTGCCGAGCGCATGCATGAACTCGTCGGCCCTGCGTCGGTCATCGGGATGGAAGAGCGCTCGGGCGCGACGCCCTCGGAGCTGCTCGGGATGCCACCCGGTTAGTGACTCGATGGCGGGGGTCGAGAACGCGATCGCTCCACCTGGCGTGAGCACGACGACCGCGTCGGCCAGCGAGCGAAGGAGGTCGGTCGGGTCCGGTGCCAGTGCGCCGAGAAGAGGGGGGGGCATGGGGGCGACAGTAGGCAAACCTTACGCCACGTCGGTCGGGCGGGCGACGGCGCAACACCGCCCGAAACCCCAACCAGACCCACGATCAAACCCGAGTGTTGCAGGGCGGACACGGCACGATAGTCCTTCGCCCACCACTTCGTGCCGGCTACTCGTTACCCATGTGTTGGAAACAGGTCACGTATTGACCGCAGCATCGCCTCGTGTCGAAGACAGCTTACACCGGGGGCACTCAAACGGCGCACCAGTCGATAGAGCGAATGTCAGTCGTCCGAATGCTCACCCCTTACGACCAGTACCGGACAGCTCGCACCGCGGATCACCTTGTCAGCGACGCTACCGAGCAGCATGCGTTCGACCCCGCCACGGCCGTGCGATGTCATGGCGATCCAATCCACACCCAGGTCAGTCGCTTGATCCAAGATCACGCGGGGAAGCAGGTCTGCCATGCGCACGGCAGGCTTCACGTTGATCCCACGGGCGCGCAGCGTCTCGGAATACTCGGTCAGGTATGTCTCCGCCTGGCGCCTCTCCTCCTCTACCATGGGTCCGTGCTCCATCAGCGTGTGAGGGAGGTAGGGAGAGGCGACCGAGTGGGGGAACGTGACAGCGCGAAGGAGGTGAAGCTCAACTCCGTCCACGAGGCCGAGGTCGACGAGGGCGGGAAGCGTTTTTTCCGCCAGGTCGGAACCGTCGAGCGGCACCAGCAGCGACCTTGGGCTCGGCGCAGGTTGGACACTGGGAGCGTCCTCCTCATGAGGACGCACGAGGAGCAGGGGGACGTCGGCACGGCGAACCAGCGCGTCGGCCACGCTCCCCAGCCATATGCGGCTGAGTGCACCCCGGCCATGGGTCGCCATGACGATGAGGTCCGACTCACTCTTGTCGACGTGTCCCAGGATCTGCTTCCCCGGGGCACCGGAAAGGGTCGTCCGACGGGCGGTGACACCCGCGGCCCGAAGGCGTTCGCCGAGGTGCTCGTAGTACTCATCCAACATCCGCCCGGCCACTTCTTCATAGCCGGGGAAACCGACCGCTGCCGGCGCCTCGACCACGGACACCAGGTCGAGCTCCGCGTCGGGACCGGCCAAGAGCCGGGCGTAGGGAATCGCGAACTCAGCGAACCGTGAACCATCTAGCGGAACAGTGACACGCCTACTCATAGAACCCTCCCGGCTGTTGGGTTCTTGAATCTCCCGGCCCGAGACCTCACGCGCTATTATCACCCCTCCGCGACGCCCCGTCGTCGGTTGGAGCAGCCGTGTGTAGGGATACCCCCTACCCCCCGATTGCAACCGCCTCGCTCCCTTCCACATATTCCGCCATGAGCGTCGATACCGCACACACACGAGTAGACGAGGAGGGTGCGTTCGCCGAGCTGCGGGTCGCATCGCGTCGCGCGGATGCAGGAGACGGGATCCTGATCGTGGGCGCGGACGGCCGGATCCTGGCCACGAACCGACTGGCGGCGCGTCAATTCGGGTACGAGGAGTCCCAGCTGATCGGCATGACGGTCGAGGAGCTTGTCCCGACCGGGAAGCGCGAGCAGCACCGCAGCCTCCGGGCAGGGTTCGATCGGGAGAGCGGATGGCGACCCATGGGCACCGGCCTCGAGATCCAGGGGCTCCACAAAGACGGCTCCGAGGTGCCCCTGGAGGTGTCCCTCCTGGGCCTACAGGGACACGAGGGTGGCCAGGTCTTGGTGTTCGTGCGCACTCGCGCTGGCTGGGAGCGCTCGCGCCGCTGGAGCTCGGCGACCATCCGGGCAACGGAACGGGAAAGGCAGAGGATTTCAGCGGAGCTTCACGACGACACACTGCAGCACCTGGCAGCACTCCTCATCCAGCTTCGCTTGGTCGCGAAGGACGCCGATCCCAAGGTGGGCGACGCTGTCCTTCGGGTTCGCGACCAGCTCGAAGAGATCGCGGGCAAGGTCCGGCGCATCGCCTCGGGACTCCGCCCGCCCGACCTCGACCACCTGGGGGCCGCTGGAGCTCTCGAGGGCTGGATTCGACTGCAGGAGCGGGTGGGGGAGGCCCAGTTCCGGGTGGCGCTGAACTCGGTGGACGACCTTCTGACGGAGGAGGAACGGATTACCGTGTTCCGAATCCTCCAGGAAGCCGTCACCAACGCAGTCAACCACGCCCGCGCGGAGTGGATCGACGTGCGACTCGGTGTGGAGGACGGGCGCGTCGTGGGATCCGTTGAGGACGATGGGTGCGGCTTCGATCACGCGCTCTCGGCCGAGGACCGGGCCGGTTTGGGCCTCGCGGGTATGTACGAACGCGCCAGGGTCATCGGAGCGACGCTCCAGGTCCACACTCGGGTGAATGGCGGTACCAGAGTCCACCTGGGCCTCGATGGGCGATCCACCCGCCCCGGTGAGGTGTCCGGATGAACATCTCGGTCGTCATCGCCGATGATCACAAGCTCTTCCGAGCGGGCCTACGGGCACTGCTGGACGCGGAGCCCGGCATTGATGTCATCGGAGAGGCCGAGGACGGTGAGGAGGCCGTCGAGCAGGTGCGCAAGCTAAGGCCGGACGTGCTGATCATGGACCTCAGCATGCCTGGGACGAACGGACTCGACGGAACCCGTCGGCTCGTGGCGCTGGGCTACAAGACGCGGGTGTTGATCCTCACCGCACACGACGAGAACGAGTACCTGCTGCCCGTCATCGAGGCCGGGGCCAGCGGCTACCTTACCAAGACCAGCGCAGACACGGCGCTGGTCGAGGCCCTGCGGGTACTGGCGCGGGGTGAGGTGTATCTCCCGCCCAAGGCCACCACCCTCCTACTCAGGAGGTTTCGAGCCGAAGAGGCGCCCGATGCCAAGGGGCTGAAGGCGCTCAGCGCCCGGGAACGTGAGGTCCTGGCGCTCACAGCCGAAGGCTACAGCTCACGTGAGATCGGGGAGCGGCTCTTTATCTCTCCCAAGACCGTGGACACCTACCGCGCCCGCATCATGGAGAAGCTGGGGCTCACCCACCGATCTGAGCTGGTGCGCTTCGCCCTCCGTGTGGGGCTGCTCCGAGAGGTCTAGATGGCTGTTAAAGAAGCAGAGTGCACCCTAACCCACAGAAACACATGAACCCGTCGGCCACCACGTCCGCCGCCACACACATTCTGGACGGCCAGCGCAGGTACGTCTTTCCTGGCGTCAAGCCACTCTACCAAGACCCCGTGGTCATGGCGGAGGGAGAGGGCGTCTGGGTCCGCGACGTGGAGGGCCGGGAGTACCTGGACCTGTTCTCGGGCATCCTGTCGACGTCCCTCGGGCACTGCCACCCCAGGGTGGTCACGGCCGTGCAGGAGCAGGCCGCGAAGTTGGGGCACACATCCACCCTGTACGTGACGGAGCCGCAGGTGGAGGCCGCGCGTAAACTCTCCGGAATCGCACCCGGGCAACTCGACCGCACGTTCTACACGAACTCGGGCACGGAGGCCATCGAAACCGCGCTACAGATCGCCTGTGTGCACACGGGCCGCAGTGAGATCGTCGGGCTCCGCATGGCCTACCATGGCCGCAGCTCTATGGCTGCCAACGTCACGGCCCACGCCTCCTGGCGCCCGCTGGCCAGCCAGGTTGCGGGTATCCACCACGCCATCGCACCCGATCGCTATCGATGCCACCTGGACACCGACGACGACGAAAGGCTCTCGGACTACTTCGCCGCCGACTTGGACGAGGTCATTCGGACCACGACCAACGGGCTCCCCGCCGCGTTCATTGCCGAGACCATCCAGGGGGTGAGTGGCTACACCGTGCCGCCCAAGCAGTACTTCCAGAAGGCGGCCGAGGTGATCCGTCACTATGGCGGTCTGCTCATCATCGATGAGGTGCAGGCTGGATTCGGACGAACGGGAGAGCACTGGTTCGCGATCGAGCACTGGGGTGTCGAGCCCGACATCATGGTCATGGCCAAGGGCATTGCGGCGGGCTACCCGGCTGCGGCGACCATCACCCGCACGGACATCGCCAACTCATGGACCGGCAAGACGATCTCCACCTTTGGTGGGAACCCGATCTCCATGGCGGCGGCCTCGGCGACGCTGGACGTCATGCGCGAGGAAGACGTCCCCACGCGCGCGTCCCAACGGGGAGCGCAGCTCCGAGCCGCGCTGGAGGAACTGAGGCAACGCTACGCGTGGATCGGCGACGTGCGGGGCATGGGACTCATGCAAGCGCTGGATCTCGTCAGCGGTCGCACGTCGAAGCGTGCGGATGGCGCCCGCGCCCAGGCCCTGCTCGAAGCGGCCAAGGACGAAAATCTGCTCATCGGCTTGGGCGGCCACTGGGGTCAGGTCATCCGCCTCGGACCCTCCCTCCTGATCAGCGAGGACGAGATGGCCGAGGGCATCCGGAGGCTGGAACGGGCCTGCGCGGCCGTGGACGGTTAGGCGGGCCGGCGATGTCGCGAGCCTTCGTCAACGAGGACGCCAGTCAGGAGGTTGAACCCCGTTTCGACCTACCGGACCGGGACTCCGACTACTTCGACGAAGCGGCCGCCTGGGCCCTGTTGGAAGGCGCCAATGTCGGCAACTCGAAGAGTGCTGAGCGGGCGACGGGCTTTCGATGGGGGGAGCCCCACCTGGCAGCGCTGGTCGAGCGTATCCTGAAAGAAGCGGAGGAGGAGGGACAGGACCGGGTGGCCCAGTTGGCGCGGAGGTTCCTGCGGGCGGCGGAGCGGTTGGCAGGCCAAGGACCTCGATGAGGAGGGCGGTAAGCCCTTATAATAAAGCGTCCGGGTCGTTGTCCGTGAGGTACCGATGTACCGTTTTTGCTGTGTGCTCGCGCTGTCTGTCATGGCGATCGCCGCCTGCGACGGCCCAAGTGCTCCCCCGGGTCCCTTTCTCGTCCAACCAGGCGAAGCCACGGTTCTGGTAGGAGACTCGGTCCAGCTTTCGGTTTCGGGCGGATCTGGTGCGCTAGAGTGGACCTCACTGCATCCCGAAGTGGCTCTGGTGAGCGCTCTCGGAGTCGTGAGGGGCCTTGCGTCGGGATCCGCAAAGATCACTGCCTCGGAGGCCGCTCGACATGCGAGCGCCACGGTCAGTGTGCTGGACCGCGCGGTCCTTGATGGACCGGACTCGCTGATCGTGTTCGAGACGAGTCCGCCAGAACCGGCACCACCCTCCATGGCCCTCACGATCTCGAACGTCGGGGAAGCACCACTGATCGACGTCCGAGCCGACGTCGCCTATGAAGGCACGACGAACCGCTGGCTCGACGCCCGTGTGGACACCACCTTGGGCGCCGTTCAGTTGACGCTCTCCCCCGACGCCTCCGGAATCCCGATCGGTACGCATGCGGCGTCCGTGTCGGTATCGGCGAAGAAGGCCGAGAACTCACCACTCTCGATTCCGGTTCGGCTTTCGGTGGTCGAGCCGGGTCGGATCGTGCTTGACCGAGACACGCTGAGAGTCGGAGCACTAGTCGGCGAAACCGCGAAGACTGCTCGGGTGCCCGTCCGCAACGATGGAGCCCGTTCCTTCGGCGCGTTGTCGACCAACATCGAGTACCCGTCCGGAGCCCCGGTTGGGTGGCTGAACTCGACTCTCGGAGATGGGCATCTGGAAGTAGACGCCTCAGCCGCCTCGCTCGGCGAGGGCACCCAATACGCCACGGTTTGGGTGCAGTCCGACCTCTCTTTCGTGGATCCCGCACCCCTTCGCGTCGAGTTTGACGTCGGACCCCAACCATCGATCCATATTTCACCCACGTCGATCGCCTTCTACGCCCTCCAGGACAGCATCGATCCTCTTCCACAAACGATAGACGTTACCAATGGTGGCGGCGGAACCCTAAGCGGCCTCACGCTATCGGCACCGCGCTACGGACCGGGAGCCAATGGTTGGCTGCAAGCGTCGTTGAGCGCTGTTGCCGCCCCGGCCCGGATCAAACTACACGCCTCGATTGGGGGCCTGGCCGGGGGCACCTACTACGCAGATGTAGACGTCGAGGCAACGTCGGCTGACTCGCCGCGCGCGTTCCGAGTGGTCCTCACGGTGGAAGGACCATGGATCTACTTGGTGTCCAACGGCACCACGATACGAGCCGCCCGCGGCACAGTCAGAGGGCCCGGTTTCTACCCCATCTACAACGGTGGTGGCGGGGTCTTGAGCGGTCTGCAGCTTACCGTCAACGAGACCGGCCCTCCAGGCTTTGCCATCATCGGCTTCAACGGTCCACCCGTCGCTCCTGTGAGCGTGCTCGTATCTGCCAATGGGGTTGGGGTTCCCGCGGGATCCTACTTCGCCGAAGTGATCATCTCATCAACGCTTCCCAACGTGCGCCCGGACACGATGGTCTTCAATATCCGGATCGCCCCCGAACCCAAGATCGTCCTGACGCCTACAAGCTTGAGCCTGAACGTGGCGGCAGGTACCGTCGGGTCTCCTGACTCCCTGGCGATCACCAACGGCGGTGGCGGGTTCCTGAACGTCCTTACACCAGGAGTCATCTACCCCGCCGGCGGTCCCACGGGGTGGCTGAACGCATCCATTCCCTACACGGCGATCGTGCGCTACCACGTGGACGCCACGGCGCTGGCGCCCGGCACGTACACGGCAACCCTGCGGGTAGGCTCGCCTCAGCCGTTGGTGCAGTCCGTCTTCGTTCCCGTAACCCTCGTGGTTCGCTAGCGCGGGCAACCCGGAAGCTACCCCACCTCCGCCTCCGCCTCGATCTCCACCAGATAGCCCTCCCCGATCACGCCCGCCTGGACCATGGTGTTGGCGGGTTGACTGCGACCCAGACGCTCCCCATGGACCCGCGACACAGCCTCCCAGTCCGACTCGCGATCGAGATAAATGCGTGTTCGTATCACGTCCTCGAGCGACGCCCCCAACGACTGTAACGCCCCCTCGACTTTGTCCAGGACGAAGTGGGTTTGGGCCTCCGGGTCATCCCCGCCGATCCGCCGATCCCCATGCGTGGCCGTGGTACCCGACACAAAGATCCGGCTGCCTCTCTTCACGGCCCTGCTGAATCCGGCCAAGTCCTCCCACACCGTGCCGGTGAGCACCCGGGTCCGTTCGCCTGGCCCTTGCCGCGTCGGGTACGGGGGAGGAAGGGCGTCCAGGTGATGACTCAGATCGCCCGAAGCGGTCAGGAACGGAGGCCTTCGGTACTCGTCGCCCGGACGGCCGGGAATGTGGTCGAGCTGATCGATTGCGACGTCCAGCTCGGCCAGCTCGTCAGGAGACAGCTCGAACCCGAACAGCGCCAAGTTCTGTTCGATGTGTTCGCTCCGGCCCAGTCGCGCACCCACGATGATCCCGGCCACCCCGGGCTGCTGTAGCACGTAGCGCCCCGCCACATTGGCCACACTGACCCCGTGTGCGTCAGCAATGGCCCGGGCCGCCCCGAGCACACCCTGTAGCGCTTCCCAACCACCAGCCACTCGCATGAAGCGGCCATACTTCATTTGGGACCAGGTGCCACTCCGCTCCCAGTCGGGTTCGGCTGCGTCCAGCCAGCGATCTGTGAGAAACCCACCTGCCAGCGTACCGTAGCACAGGAGGCCCAGGCCGTGTTCGACGGCATACGCGCACATCTGTCGGGCCGGGCGTCGGTCGAGCAGGGAAAAGCACACCTGGTTGCTGACGAGTTCGATGCCACTCTCCACGATGATCCGAAGGTGAGCCGTGTCCGTGTTCGTCATGCCGAGGTGGGAGATGAGCCCCTCGCTCCGCAGCTCGTCGAGCCAGAAGAGATCGTCCAGGTAGCTGGGGTCGGCATAGTTCCACGCGTGGAACTGCAACAGGTTGAGGCGCTCCATGCCCAAGCGATCCAAGGCGCGCTCCACGGCGTCTCGGACCTCCCGGCGTGTCCCCTTCCCGGGTTTCGGCACCCATTTGGTCAGGAGTTCAATCGACTCGGGATCGGCACGGCCGTTTCGGAAGGCCCCAGCGATCACCTCGGCAGAGCCGTAGTGGTCGGCCATGTCGAAGGTGGTCAAGCCACGGTCGGCGTAAGGGGCCATGGCGGCCGCCGCGCTGGGGACGTCGAGCTCGGTGCCGTCCCGCTCGAGATCGGCCACCTGCCACAGGCCTGTGAGCAACCGCGAGATCGTCAGGCCGGATGCAAGCTCGATCCGCTCGGGCGTGGGGAGGTCACTCGTTGCCGAACCCATCGGCTTAGGCGGCGTACGCGGCCAACAGCCCGAGCACCTGGTCGATGTCCGCCTCTGTGTGGTCGGCATTGATTTGGGTGCGAATCTCCTCATCGCCCTTGGGGACGACCGGATAGGCCAGGCCTGTCACCAGCACCCCCGCCTCGAACAGGTACTGGACCAGATCGTGGGTTCGCTGGGTGTCGCGGATCATCAGGGGGACCACCGGGTGTTCGCCGGGAATGGTCTCGATGCCGATCCTCGCCAATCCCTCTTCGAAGCGACGCGTCAACGCCCGAAGTCGATCCAAGCGCTCCTTGCCCTCGGCACTGTCGACCAACTCGAGCGACTTGAGCGCCGCCATGGCCTCACCGGGTGTGATCGGGTTCGAGTAGATGTACATGGGTGAGCTTTCCCGCAGGAACGCCACCACGGCTTCATTGGCAGTCACGTACCCACCGTTCACCCCGAACGCCTTTCCCAACGTGCCCACCAATACGTCGCAGGGGGGAGCGTCGGTGTACTCCTCGGTCCCTCTCCCCGTGGCTCCGAACGCCCCCACCCCGTGAGAGTCGTCGACTACGACGACGACGTTCTCCTCATAGGCGCCATCGTGTTGGAGGGCGATGCTCATCAGCTCGTCCAGAGGAGCGTGATCCCCGCGCATGCTGAAGATCCCATCCGTGACCACCAGTGCTCGTTTGGCCTTCCCGGCATGTTCGGTGAGCGCCGCGTCCAGCGCCGACATGTCGTTGTGTGGATAGATGGCCTTCCCCAAGGGACGGGCCAGCCGCATCGCGTTGATGATGCAGTTGTGGTTCAGCGCATCGCTGATCAACACGGTGTCCTTGGTAACCAGCGGCGTGATCGTAGACATGATCGTGGCATAGGCCGACGAGAAGATCATTGCTGATTCGCGGGAGTGAAACGCGGCCAGCCGACGTTCCAGCTCCAGATGGGCACTGTAGGTGCCGCTGATGAACCGTACCGCTCCGGGACCCGCTCCGAAGCTACGCGAGCCCTGCTCCTCCGCCTCGATGACCTCGGGGTGGAGACCCAGCCCCAAGTAGGAGTTCGAGTTCAGGCGGATGAACTCCTTGTTCCCCTGCCCTTCCAACCGAAAGCGCGGCCCCTTGGACCCCTGGGCCGGCTGGACGCCGGTCACCACAGCCTCCGCGCCCTTTGCCGTGCCCCCGGCGGAGAGGTCGGCCACGTGTTGGTCCAATATGGGCGAGAGTCGATCGAGCGGCATGACGGGTTCCTTGGTTCAGGCGTTTCTGTGTCGCAGTTGAGAGATCATATCCGCCACCATGTGAGGCATGTCGAACTCCGCCTTCCATCCCCACTCCTGCTGGGCGGCGGAGTCGTCCAGCCTTCGGGGCCAGGACTCGGCGATGGCTTGCCGCACCGGGTCCACGCGGTAGGTGATCTCGAAGTCGGGGAGGTGTCGACGAATCTCCTCAGTCAGCTCCTCCGGCGTGAACTGCATGGCCGTGACATTAAAGGCGTTCCTGTGGACGAGCCCTGCGCCATCGGCCTCCATGACTTCGATAGCGGCCCGGATACCATCGGGCATGTACATCATGTCCAAGCGGGTGTCCGGAGCCAGGAAGCACTCGTAGCGGCCGTGGGCCAGTGCGTGGTGGAAGATGTCGACGGCGTAGTCGGTCGTCCCTCCCCCGGGCGGTGCCACATAGGAGATGAGGCCGGGAAAACGCACCCCACGGGTGTCCAGCCCGAAGCGCGTGTGGTAGTAGTCGCACAGGAGTTCGCCCGCCACCTTGGTGACGCCGTACATGGTCACCGGGCGCTGGAGGGTGTCCTGGGGGGTCAGATCCTGCGGAGTGCTCGGCCCGAACGCTCCGATCGAGCTGGGCGTAAACACTGAGCACTCATGGATCCGCGCCACCTCCAACACCGACAGCAGCGTCCCCATGTTCACCCGGTAGGCCAACTGGGGGTCTCGCTCCCCCACCGCAGAGAGGATGGCGGCCAGGTGGTAGATCGAGTCGATGTGCTGGCGCATCACGCAGCTCGCGAGCGCATCCGCGTCGGAGCAATCCAGCACCTGGAACGGTCCATCGGTGGTCGGAAGAGCTCGGATGTCCGTGGCCAACACGGCGTCCCTCCCGTATCGGGCCCGGAGGGCCGGCACTAACTCGGCGCCGATCTGACCGCCGGCCCCGGTAACCAAGATCTTCTTCATACTACTCAGGGGGCAACACCTTGAAGTGATCGGCTGCGACCCCGCGCGCCTCCAGCGCTCGCCGCTCCTTCAGATAGATGAGCGTGGCGACGGCCATCACTCCCAGCCAGATCGGAGTGGAACGGAAGTACCAAGCGGCCACGTCGGCTCGGAGGTCTTTGGCGATGTGGACCACCAGAAACAGGATGAGCAAGAGTACTCCCATCACCGCTACCGGCACCTGAACGCGCCGGTTGGGCAACACACCCACGTCCTGGGCAATCGCAGGATTACGCACCGGAAGCGCCAAAACCGACACGCACATCAGCAGGAAGTTGACCAGCATCGACGTCACCAGGATGTCGACACCCAAGAAGAAGTCCCCAGCGAAGTGACTGCCGAGGATCCCCACCGATGCCATCGCTCCACTGGCGATGAGCGCGACGTGCGGCGTGCGCCAGCGGGCATGTACTGCGGCAACCCCGCGAGGGAAGATCCCATCCTCGGCCCAGGCGAACATCAGCCTAGAAACGGCGAGCAGCATTGCCGGCAAATCGTTGATCAAAGCGACGGCAGCCCCCGCTACGATGAGCACCGTCCAACCAGTCGGAAGGAGGTACCCCAGCAGCCCCGGCGCCGTGACGTCCCGCTCCAGCGCCTGTTCGGCCACGAACTGCCAGGGCACCGCGTGATAGACTGCCGCCGTGAAGAGCAGGTAGAAGGTGCCCACCGTCACAACAGCGATGCCGATCGCCAACGGCAGGTTCCGCCGGGGGGTCTTCGCCTCTCCACCGGCTTGAGCGATCGAGTCGAATCCGATGAAGCTCGAGAAGAGCACGGCGGCCGCGGCCAGAAAACTCGGCAAGGAGAACGGCGTGGGTGTCGCTTCCGGTACGGCCCGGCCCTCTCGCTCCATCAACGCCAACGCAAAGTCCGCGTGATCGAACGAAAAGCCAGCCACGATCACCACCGCTCCCAGCGCAAACATCAGGAACATGAGGGGAACCAGCGTACGCTCGTAGAGCGCCACGCCGCGCAGGTTCACGCCCACGAACGTCCACAGAAACGCGAGCGAGATGGTGAGGCGCACGCCTCCCTGTTCCAGTAGGGCCGCGATGCCAGCCCAATCCATGGCCACTGCAATGTCGCGAAAGAAGGGCACGATGACGTACGACACCACGCCGATCGCAATGGACAGCCCGAACCACTGCGAGAAGCTCGCGACGAATCCGAGGTAGGGGTTCAGGGCTCGGCTCGCGTAGATGTAGCTCCCCCCCGCACGAGGCATGGCAGAGGCGAGGATGGCGTAGGCGAGTGCGGCCAGCACAGCGGGTGAGGCCGCGAAGAGGTAGGCGGGCAACACGAACGGCCCGATCCCCTCGACGTTGCGCTGCAACATGAAGGGGATCACGTTCACCGCGGCCCCCAACATCGAGCAGATGCCGGTGGCGGCCAGTCCCAAGAGTCCCAGTTCTCGGGCCAGCCCGGAGGGTTTGGTGTTGTGGCTTTGGTCCAAGTCGTCCTCTATATGCGTAGGCGGCAGAAGCCCGCCTACCTTGGGGGCGCTCCTCTCATCCCACAAGCCGCGCCAGTGATGCTCCCCGCCCTACGACCTCCGCCTGACCCACCGAGATGATCTCGGGAATCTTCCTGCTCGCACTGGCGTCATCGCCCGACACGCTGACCTACAGCGGACGGGACGGGCAGCTCACCGTAGAACCCACCCGCATCGAGCGGCCGTCGATCTCCATCGACGGGCGTCTGGAGGAAGCGGAGTGGGATCAGGCCACGGTCCTGTCGGGGTTCACGCAGTACACGCCAGTGGAAGGCCTGCCGGCGTCGCAGGAAACTGAGGTGCGGGTGTTCTACGCACCCGACGCCATCTACTTCGGATTCCACGCGTTCGATTCCGAACCAGACGCCATCCTGGCCTTCCTGACCGAGCGCGACCGGTCGTCCTTTGGAAACGACTGGTTGCGCATCATGCTCGATACGTACAACGACGAACGCAGCGCCTACACGTTCTTCGTGAACCCCTATGGCCTACAGACCGATGGGATGTGGCTGGAAAGCCTCCCTCCGGCAGGCGGGGTCGCGACCAATCCCAAGGTCGACTTCAACATCGACTTCATCTGGGACTCGCACGGTCGGATCGTGGAGGACGGGTGGGTCGCAGAGGTCCGAATCCCCTACGTCTCCCTCCGTTTCCCTGATCGGAGTCAGCACGACTGGGGCCTCCAGATCGCTCGGGGTGTCACTCGGTCGGACTTCAAGTCCTCCTGGGCACCACTGACGCAAAACGTCTCCAGCGTCCTGTCCCAGAGTGGAAAGCTCGTCGGGATCCGAGACATCCGGCCCGGACGGCTGGTGGAGCTACAGCCGGAACTGACGGGCAGCGTCGAAGGCCGTCGCACAAACGGCGTGTTCGGACGGGGAGATGCCGACCCAGAACTGGGGCTGAACTCCCGTGTGGGCATCACGCCCAACCTGGTGCTCGACGGCACGTATAACCCGGACTTCTCGCAGGTAGAGGCAGACGCAGACCAGGTGCAGGTCAACGAGCGGTTCGCGCTCTTCTTTGCGGAGAAACGACCGTTCTTTCTGGAGGGCAGTGAGATCTTCCGGACCACGCAGCGGTTGGTGCATACCCGCCGCGTGGTGGACCCTGTCGCAGGGGCGAAGCTGACCGGAAAGGTGGGCGACTTCTCACTGGCCTACCTCGGCGCCCTCGACCAGAGTCCCAAGAACCTCTTCGGGCGTGACAACGCCCTCTTCAACCTCGTCCGGGTGCGTCGGGACGTGGGGGAGGGCTCCAGCGTGGGGCTGCTGTTCACCGACCGCTCCGAGAGTAGTGACCTCTACAACCGTGTGTTGTCCTCGGATCTGCGTCTTCTGTTCGGCGGCCGCTACGCGTTGGAGACGCAGCTGAGCGGAAGCTGGACCGCCGAGGGGGCGGGTGCCTCTGCAACCGGTCTGAAGCCGATGGTGACGGCGAAATTCGGCCGCAGCAGCCGGAGCTCCAATCTGCAGCTCTCACTGGAAGATGTGCACCCCGAGTTCCAGGCGGCGACAGGCTTCATTCCGCGCATCGGCGACACCGAACTGACCGGGCTGGCCGGGTTCACGAGGTACGGCCCTCCCGGAGCCCTCGTGGAGCGTTGGGGCTCGGAGGTACGTTACAACAGCTTCTATCACCACGATGATTTCTGGGACGGTGTGAAGCCTTTCGAGTGGGAGGTTGAGCTCTGGCCCACCGTCACGATGCGTGGCGCGCGCTCCCTAACGACCATCCTCCGGCTGGGAGGCTTCGACTTCCAGCCGCAGCGCTACCGAGCCTATCAGGTCCAGGACGCTTCAGGGAACCCCGCGCCATTCCCACTTCCGCCGAGTATCACACCTATCTACGGGGTGGCGTTCATCCCCAACGTTCGCGTCACGGACCGTATCCGACTCACGGGACCCTGGTTCTTCCGCGAAGTGCCCCTGTTCGTCGAGGGCTCGAAGGGGTGGGAGACGCAACTGTCTCCGAGCGTTCAGCTTACGCCGAACGAGGCATGGCGCATCGATCTCAGTCACGCATGGTCGCATCTTACCCGCAGCTCCGACGACAGTGACTTCAGCACCGTCCACATCTCACGTGTACGGGTGCAGAGACAGTTCGGTCGATCGGTATTCGCGCGTTTGCTGGTGCAATACGATTTGGAGCGGCGGGAGGCGCTGAGGCATCCAATGACCGGTCAGGCCGTCCTCATCAACGGCGAGCTGCAGGACCGACGCGAACGCGGCGACTTCCAGGGGCAGTTCCTGGTCTCCTACGAGCCCTCACCGGGCACGATCTTCTTCGTCGGTTACAGCAGGTTGATGGATGGCCCCTACGGCTATCGATTGGGACAGAAAGACATCGTGAACGACGGCTTCTTCGTGAAGCTGTCCTACCTGTTCCGTAGATAGTGTGCCGCTACGGGTTCAGACGCACATACCGTTCGAGCCGCGCCACCTCACCGTCGTCCACGTACTTCGCCATCTCCCGACGGAACTGGGCCAAGCTCGAATAGGGCCGATACTCCTCGAACTCGTGCTTCATGCGGTTTCCGACGCCCGGAATTGAGAGGATGTCTTCCTCGCTCGCGGTATTGAGGTCGATACGCACGTAGACGTACTGGGCCAATCTGGCCAGTTCGTCGTCGTCAACGTACTTGGCAATCTCACGATGGAAGCGCGCCAAGCCATCGTAGGGGCGGTACTCCTCGAACTCATGATGCATGCGTTCCCCAACTCCCGGAATCAGCATGATCTCGTCCTTGCTCGCTGCATTCAGATCGAGCGGCACCCAGAGCTGACCATACACGGTGTCGAAGTCGCCCTCGGCGACGTGTTGAGACACCACGCCATGCAGAGAGGCCGGGTCGAGGAACGGCCGCTCCGCAACGATGGCCGCTACCGCAGCGTCGGAGAGGCCGTCGACGCCCGCCAGTTCCTCGGCCGTGGCCAGGTTGGGGTTCAGTAGGCCCTGATTGGCACCGACCTGGGCATGGACCCGCAGGGGCGCCACGGTCAGCACGCCGATCGTTAACGCAAAGATGACTCGTTTCATCTCAAGCTTCCTATGAGTGAACGGTGTGGGGTGCGCCAGCACCGGTGTACGTCCGTTATCCTTCACCGGTCGGATTAAGAAGGTTCCCGGGTCAACGCCGGGTGGCGGTACGTGGCGATCAAACCCAGAAGGCCCATCTGAATCAGGGCCCCAGGAGCCAGTGCCGGCATGGCTCCGGTGAGCGCTTCCTTGACCAGATCCCATCCCTGTCGGCCCGGTACCATCTCGAGCTCGAACTCGGCGTTCGACTGATAGTGCAGCCAGATTCCCACGAGGGCGGTGACCACCAGCACCCCCATGGCCACCCGCAGCAGCCGGACGGTCCCACCGCCGGGGCGGATCAGACACGCCAGTGTGGCGACTAGGCCCAACCCCATGGTGGCGAGCGGCGCCCACTGCTTGAGATCCTCGTAGTGTCCGAGCAGCACGAGCTCAGCGGCCGTGCCAGCGAACGCCAGGATCAGCAGTAGGAGGATCATCCTCCGCACGTGCTCCAACGGTGGCTCTGCCACGTGGTGTGCCGCCGATCAGGTCGCCACGGGTGCGTGGTCCTCCACCGAAACGGAGAGGTCGAGCGCAGGTCGGACCGTGTTCATCGAAATACACGCGCGGTCGGCGACCAACACCAGCTTCTCTAGCTGCGCTCGGTCCACATCACCCGACACCGCGAGGTGAACCGCACTGAACCTGGCTGGCTCCTGAGAAAGCGTAGCGGACACCCTGATGCGAAGGTCGGCGAGCGGGATCTCACGCGCCTTGGCTGCGGCCAATAGGTTACTCGCAAAGCAGCCCCCCACGCCCATCAACATGTACTCGCCACCCATCGGCCCGCGGTCCGCGCCACCTTTCGCTTCAGGGCGGTCGATCAACACCTCGTGGTGACGTGCGGTCCCCTGCGTCGTGCTGGGACTCGCTTGTTTCAACGTGACTTCGATCTGTGCCATGGGTTGGATCTCCTCGTCAGCGACTGGCCGAGGCCACCCCGTCTGGCCCTCGGTCCCGGCTCATCAAGGTGTTGAAGAGAAACTTGAACGTGCCGTGTGTCTGGGCCCGGTGCTGCGTGCGAAACCCGACCAGCACCACGTCGCCGTCTCCGTGTTTGACGGAGACCATCGCCGCCCGGTTGGCGATCAGGTCCTCGCCACGAAGCTGGCCACTCTGGAGGATGTCTCCGTCCTGGTAGCTGGCGATTCGGGTCACGTCCTGACTGCGCGCCCCACCCTCGACTGCGTACACCTGGTTGGCGCCGAAGAACACGGCCAACGCCTTCTCGGGCATGCCGTAGGCAAAGGGCTGTTCGGTATCCACGTCGATTCTCAGCGTGGATCCATGGGCCCAGAAGTCACGGCTGGGGACCTCGGCCACCAGGTTCCTCACCGGGAGATCGAACTCGTCGATGGGAAGGTCACCGGCCTCGGCGAACGTGATGAGCGTCCCGCCGTTCTCCACGAACGCTTCGAGCGCGGAAACCCCGGCCTCCCCGAACCCGCTGCGGAACTCCTCAGGATAGTCCTGGGATCGCTCTTCGGTGGCGCTGCCGGTCATCATGCCCTTCCGATCCGCCGGGAGAATGACCACATCGAAGTTTCGCGTAAGGTTGTCCGCCGTCAGGTCGGCGTCCATGAGCGTCTCGTAGGGAAACGCGAAGTCCTCCAACAACCACCGGGTCCAGCCCTCGTCCATGTTGCCGCCGTAGTAGCGCTGATACATGCCGACTCGTTGTCGTTCCATGGCACGCGTGACTTGCGACGCGTCCGTATTCAGGGGCTGGAAGCCGGCTCCCGTTTCGGCCGAAACCCGCTGGAGCAGCTCTGACGGGACGTCGAGTCCGACCACGAAGTCGCCCGCCCGAAGGCCACTTCCGGCGTTGTCGGCCCGGCGCACGGAAATCCCCTCGTTCCACAACAGGTTCACGGCCTTGAAGCTGGCATTCTGACGACCGTCGAGGATGTACCCGGACGACCCGGCGGTCACGTCAGCTTCAGGCACGATCCACCCGTCCACGACGGTGGTGGGAGCGGCGACGGCGCTGCCCACCGGATCGACTCGCACGCCCATGAACTCGGCGATAACGTCGCCCGACATGTCGTAGGGACGAATGGGGTCGCCGTCGGGGGTGACCGTATAGGAGTTCTGCGGATAAAATGTGCGTCCCAGCAACCAACGAATCAGTCCGCGCTTGGGCTGCGCCATCGACACCACGTACGTACCGGCGTCGTAAACCCGCCCCTCGTGAGTGAACTCGGCGTTGGCCCGCTCGATCTCGATCCCCTGCGCCAGGAGCTTGTTGACCATGTGCTGCATGGTGGGGGGGTCGTGCTGATCTGCAGGTATGACATACGCGCGCACGTCTCCCTGTTCGCCCCTCTCGATCTGCCGACTGGCCTTTAGGTAGGCATTCCGGAGGACCGTTTCACGGTTGCGGGCCGCGATGTCGAGAGTGGCCATGTACGCCACCTTCTGGCGGTCCACGATGTCACGCACATGCCACCATCCGCCCTCCCACGGGGAGGGGAACGTGGTCTGCTCCTCGTACTCCGGGAGCTGGCGGGACCCGCGCAGTTGTTCGGGATGCACGTAGAGAGGGGCCGCCAGTCGAGCGCTCGCTGCCTCGGTCAGCATGCCGGCGATGTTGTGGAAGGGCGTGATCCAGTGGAAACCGAAATGCCCCCATCCCGAATAGATCGCGGCCCCTACCGACCCCTCCAGACCTTTCTCGTCCATCTTGTATGCCATATGCGCGCCGTACCACGCCATCTCGCGCCAAACCAGCGGGTCCCCTTCCGGGCGGATGGGTTCGGCGTAGGGAGGCAGAGACATCCGCGCAGTGTACGCGCCCATCTGATGGTGATCCACATACGCCTGTGGAATCCACTCACGGAATATGATCTGCGCACCATACCGCGACTCGACGGTGTTCTGCATGAAGGCGTCGCGGTTGTTGTCGTGACCGATGTAGTGATGGTAGAGATAGGGGAGCCCGTCTCCCTCATACTCGGTTCCGGTGGTACGGGCCACCCAGTCGGCCACCATGTTCTGACCATCGGGATTGAAGCAGGGGATCATGATGCCGATGGTGTTGTCCATGATGCGCTGCATCTCTTCGTCATCGCGCGTGACGAGATCGTAGGCGAGCTCAATCGCGGTTTGCCCCGCCGCGACTTCGGTCGAGTGCAGGCACAGTGACTGAACGATGACCGCCTTGCCATTGGCGATGGCGTCTTCGATGGCCGCGGCCGATGCCCCGCGCGGGTCGCTCAGCAGCGCGTTCATGCGTTGGAACTCGTCTAGTCGGGCATGGTTGGCCGGTGAGGTTACGATGAGCGTCAGGAAGGGATTCCCGAGCGTGGACTCACCCATGTTCCAGACGTGCATCCGGTCGCTGGCTTCGCCCAGGAGTTGGTAGTACTCCACCGCCTTGTCCCAACGGACCAGCTTGTTGTCGGCCCCCATCTGGTGACCGAAGTACGCCTCAGGGGTGGGAATTTCCTGGGCCGCGGTCGAGGAAGGGCCCACCGTCAAAGATGCCAGGGCAAGGAGGACGGAAGTTCTACTCAGGACTTTGACGTTCATTGGGGCTCCGCGAGCGTTGGGGTCCGCTTCTGGACGAAGCGGTGACCGAGGTCGCCCTCCAAACCGGGGCGACGCTTGCTTGGGTCAGTGTCGGGGGTCCGGCGGGGGTGGTCAAGCATGCGGCGACCCGACGCCTGGCTTGCCCGCCGCGTTCCGGACCCCGAAGCTGCTCAGGTGGCCGGTTCCGCTGGGAGACTGCGCCATCGGGCGCAGGAGAGCTCATGACGGAATCCCCCCAAACACCGGTAACACGGCTTCTGGCGCAGTGGCGTCGAGGCGACGGAGACAGTGAGCGTGTGCTGTTCGACACGATCTACGCCGAACTTGAGCTGATGGCCGGCCGCCTTCTCCGCGCGGAGCGGAGTGACCACACGCTTCAGCCTCCCAGCCTGGTCTCCGAGTGCTACCTCCGCCTGAAGGGCTCGGATCAAAACTATGCGGACCGCTCCCATTTCTTTGCCGTAGCCACCCGCGTCATGCGTCGGCTGCTAATCGACTACGCACGCGGGAGAAACCGGGAGAAGCGAGGCGGAGCCTTCAAGCAGGTGACGCTCAACGCCGAACTGCGGGCTGCCCCTCATGATCCCATCGACATCATGTCCTTCGAGAGGGCGCTACAGAAGCTGGAAGCCGCTGACGCACGCAAGGCCAAGCTGGTCCAGCTCCGACACCTCGCCGGCTTGACGAACGCGGAAATCGCGGAGCTGTGCGACGTCTCTCCGCGCACGGTGAAGCGCGACCTCCAGTTCGCCCGCGCGTTCATTCGTGAGGAGCTAGAAGGCTATTGAAGAGGTAGAGCGGAGCTTACGGGGTCGGCGTGGCTGTCGGGGCCGGTACCACCTCGATCATCTCCACCTCGAAGATCAGTGTGGCGTTGGGGCCGATTGCCCCGCCCGATCCCATGGGACCGTACCCCAGGTCGCCTGGGATCACCATGCGGTACTGACTGCCTTCCGCCATGAGCTGAAGCCCCTCGGAGAACCCGGGAATGACGCCACCGACAGCAAACTGGGCCGGCTCACCGCCGTAGGAGGAATCGAACTCGGTCCCGTCGATCAGCGTTCCCTTGTAGTGGATCTTCACCTGGTCTCCGGGGGCTGGCTGGGCGCCGCTCCCCTCCCGCATGACCTCGTATTGGAGCCCGCTATCGGTGGTGACGACCCCCTCACGGGCACCGTTTTCGGCGAGGTAGGCGCTGCCCTCTTCCTCGTTCTTGGTCGCGGCTTCGGCGCGTTCGGCCTCCTGCTCGGCGTTGACCTCCGTGCTGAACTGCTCCATCACGGTTTGGAGCTCCTCGGGAGCGATCTGCGGATCGGCGTTGGCCATGGCGTCCCGGATCCCGGCCCGGAGGGCGAGCATGTCGATCCGACCTGAGACCGGTTCGAGCGTGCGCCCCATGTTGAGACCGATGGCGTAGCTCGCCTTCTGGTCGTTGGTCCCCAGGCTGGGAGTACCCAGGTCGTCGCCTCCGGCCTGACAGCCTGAAGTTGCCGTCATTCCCACTACAGCCAGCGCGCCCAGCAACCACTTCCGCATCAGGATCCGTCCTCGGCAGGGAGAAGGCCGCCCCTCATGGGGAGGGCCGTAGGCGCCGAACTCGGGGGTCCGGCGTGCGCCCGATACCCGAATCTGGGACGGGAGTGCCCATCCCGCGGCCGGCCCGAGTGGTCGAAGCCCGCCCCTGGCGCGATCCCTTCCGGCTGGCGGGGGTAGTCGCTACCGAGCGCAAACCCCTACTTTCGGATCCAGACTCCCCTCAGCACGATACCGACGTGGCGTTTTCATCGGACGACATCCAAGCGGTCATCGCCAGCGCCAAGGCCCGGGAAACAGGTGGGCTGTTGGGGTTCATCCAGCATCGCCACCCCGAAAACACCGATGCCCAGACGCAGGAGGAGGCCGATCGGACGATGGCCTTGATCGAGGGCGTTCCGGGTCTCATGGAGGCGGTTTCGGCCGCTGCCCGCGGTAGAGATATGGACTCGTTGGTGGAGCCCGTTTTGGACCATGCGGGCCGGTATTTCACGGCGCCCATCGACGCCATTCCCGAAATGACCCACGGCCTCGTCGGTCTCATCGATGACGCATATTTCGTACTTCGTACGCTTCAACATATGGAGCAGGGGACGCGGGCCTGGCTCGGGCTCGACGTCGACGGGCCGCTCGAGTTCCTGCGAGAGCTGCTGGGACCGGCGATGACTGAACAGCTCGACAAGGCCTCCGATCGAGCCCTGGCGACGATCTCCGAGACCGTCACGAAGCTCTGGGACGCGGTCGCCCGCCCTGCCTGACAACCTGAACCCACCCGCAATTGAGGACGTCATGAATAAGATCGCAATCGCTGCATCCCTACTGGCCGGTACGTTGGCCCAACCCGCGCAGGCCCAATCCGTTCGGGAGCTCGTGGAGGGCATGCTGGACGACCAAGCTTCCCGCATGGCCAACGTCGAGAACTACACGGTGGTGCAGGAGGTGAGCGGTATCGAGACCACCCAATACTTTGAGCCGCGGGAAGTGAATGGCCGGCGGGTATTCATGGCCACTGGCATGTGGGTCAACGGGAGCGAAATCGGAGACGTGGGCGAAGAAGCCGCCGATCCCTTTTCGGCGTTCCAGTCGTGGATGGAGAGCGCTTCGATCGAAGGCAGCGAGAACATCGAGGGACACGACACCTGGATCATCTCGACGAACGATCTGTCTGCGATGAGCGGGCAACCATTGGCAGACCAAGGGATGGAGGAGGGCACGGTCCGTATGTTCGTGGACAAGGACGAACACATCCTGCGACGCACCGTGTTCGAGGGGATCATGAACGACGGGAGTGGTCCGCGAGAGGTCCAGATGACCATGGACATGGGCGACTACCGGAACGTGGATGGCGTGCTGCACCCGTTCCTGGTGTCGGGTTCGGTACAGGGCGCCATGGACGACGAAGAGGCGAAGCAGATGCAGGAGCAGCTCAAGGAAGCCGAGGCCCAGTTGGAACAGCTACCGGCGGCACTCAGAGGTCAACTCGAGTCCCAGTTGGAACAGATGCGATCGATGGCGACGGGTGGCGGGATGACGTTTCAGGTCGTGACCAAGGAGCTCACGGTCAACCAGGGACCACCGCAGGGCTAACCAGCAAGGCCTCGACGACCGCGCGCTGGAGCGGAGCGACGTCGACGTAGCGAGAGTCGACGTCCACGCCGAGGTGTTGCCGGTTGGTCAGTAGGACCACGCGCAGGTCCTGGGAGGGGGCGGCCAGCACCATGGTGCCGGTGAAGCCGGTGTGGTAGACGCTCCCCGACGGGGCGAAGTCGGGCACCTGCCAGCCGAGCGCCTGCCCGTCGCTCACCGGAGTCATGAACCGGTCGACGGTGGATTGGCGAACCAGGTCGTCGGCGCCCGGGGGCCGCGCGCCGGTCAGGAGTCGAAGAAGTTGGGATAGCTCCAGCGCGTTTGAAAACAGACCGGCGTGCCCGGCAACCCCTCCGAACGCGTGGTAGGCGTTTCCATCGTTCACTTCCCCGACCAGGGTCCGGCGCCGCCAACCGTTCCAGGTGTGAGGGCCGCCCTCCACTAGGTATCCGAAGCTGGTGTCGTGCACCATGCGGTACTCGAAGGGGTTGCCGTGTGAGGTGGCGGCGAGCGACACGTCTGAGCGTGCCTCCCACTTCAGAGGGTTGAAGCCCGTCGCGACCAACCCCAGGGGTTCGTACAGTTCGGCGGCCAAGAACCGGTCCAAACGATGCCCGCTCACCGCTTCGACCATCCGCCCCAACACCATGAAACCAAGGTCCGAGTAGTGACGCTCGGCCCCTACGTCCCAACTGAGTGGCACCCCCTTCAGCCAGACGTAGGCTTCGTCCGAGGTGGCTGCATGCAGGTAGGTGGGCCGCCACTGCGCGAGCCCCGCCGTATGCGTCAGCAGATGCGCAACCGTGATCCGAGCCTTGGCGGAGTCACCGGTGGCGAAGTCGGGAAGATACCTCACCACCGGCGCTTCCAACTGAACCTGTTCGCGATCGACCAGCAGCATGACCGCAAAGGTGGTCGCCATGACCTTCGTGACCGACGCGAGGTCGAAGAGGGTCTCGGTCGTCATCGGTCTGGACGCCGGTAGGCGCCGCAAGGCGTCCGGCGGGAGGGCCGCGACCGCAGTATCCCGGTACTCTCCCTCCTGGAAGGCATAGCTCTCGGCCGCGCCGTAGGCTGCGCTGAACCCGGCCGAGCCGCGCTCCACCCGCAGCGCAGCTCCCGCAATGCGGCCCGTCGCAACCCAGTCGTGCACGAGGGAGTCCGCTGCGTGGACCCCGCTTGGCACTGCCGAATCCGTGACCGGCGGAGTGTCACGGCACCCGGTCAGGACGGCGATCGCGGTCAACGCGGCGGGCCACCTTCCCTTGAAAACCACACTAACTCAACAGGTGCCAGAACTGCGTCACCAGGAAGCAAACCATGAATCCCATCACGAGTGGCAGGAACGTGGCCAGCGCCGTCCACTTTCCGCTCCCCGTCTCCTTGTAGATGGTGTAGATCGTGGTGGAGCACGGGTTGTGGAGCAGGCTAAACAGCATCAGGCAGATCGCCGTCAACAGTGTCCAGCCGCCAGCCACCAGAATGGACCCCATGGCCTCGGCAGAATCAAGCTCGAACATGACCCCGGCACCGTCCCCCACCCCCGCCATGCCCGTCACCAGCACCGTCAGCATGAGGATAGTGGGGATGACGATCTCGTTGGCGGGAATGGCGACGATGTAGGCCAACAGGATGACCCCATTGAGGCCGAAGAGCGCCGCCACCGGATCGAACCACCCGATCAGGTGGGCCGCGACGCTCTCCCCTCCAATGGTGATGTTGGAAAGCAGCCAGATGGCGGCACCGGCAGGCAGCGCGAACACCACCGCCCGCCAGAGCACGATCAGCGTACGGTCGATCAACGACGTGTAGAGCGTCTGCAGGAGTCGCGGCGGCCGATACGGAGGTAGCTCCAGACTGAAGGCGGTGGCCTCGCCCTGGAGTACCGTGTTGGAGAGCCCCCACGAGGCCAGAAACATGGCCAAGATCCCGATCAGCGCGACGCTCACCACGGCGGCGGCCGAAATGAATCCAGCCCAGCGCGCCGGGGCCAGCGCCCCAATGAACAGTGACGCGATCAGGATCTGTGTGGGCCAGCGGCCGTTACAAAGCGAGAAGTTGTTTGTGATGATTGCGATCAGACGTTCCCGTGGGGAATCGATGATGCGTGTAGCCACCACACCAGCCGCGTTGCAGCCAAACCCCATGCTCATGGTGAGCGCCTGCTTCCCGTGCGCGCCGACTCGCCGGAACATGCCGTCCAGGTTGAATGCGACTCTGGGCAGGTAGCCGAAGTCCTCCAGCAGCGTAAAGAGCGGGAAGAAGATGGCCATGGGGGGCAGCATCACCGCCACGACCCAGGCCGTGGCCAGGTACATGCCGTCGAAGAGGAATCCGTTCAGCCACCACGGGAGCCCCATGCTCTCTCCGGCACCCTTGAGCACCGGGTGGAGATTGTCGATGAGTAGCTCGGCCAACATCGCCGAAGGAACGTTGGCGCCCGCGATGGTGATCCAGAACACCACCGCCAACATGAGCAACATGGTGGGGAACCCCAGCCAGCGACTCGTAAGGACTCGATCCAAGGCGAGGTCGAAGTCGAAGCGGGCCTTCTTGAGTCCACGACTCTGCGCCTTGGCGGCGATCTCCTGAGCGGCACCGTAGATCCGCTCCGTGAACGCGTCGTGGAAGTCCCTGGGGAGATCCCATCTCAGGCGTTGTGCCGTCTTCAGCAGCTCCGCGCGTGCCTCAGGCGAGGGAGTGCCCACGGGAGCGCCGTCTTGAAACAGCTCTCCTAACTCGCCCGACTCGACCGCCTCGGCAACCGCCTCGTCCGCGTTCAGGAGGCGCAGCGCCACCCAACGGGTGTTGGGCAGGTTGGGAAACACCTTTCCGATCTCGGTAGACAGCGCTGCGATCCCCTCTTCGACGCCGGGCTGGTGTTGCTGGATTCGAAAGGGCTCGGTGGCCCGCTGTCCACGGGCCACCGCGACCGCGGCGCTCACCACCTCGTCGATGCCACGCCCTTCGCGCGCAACGGCCTCGACGACCGGGACTCCCAACGCCTCTGACAGACGCTCCGCGTCAATGGAGATCCCGTGCCGGCGCGCCTCGTCGATCAGGTTGAGACATACGACAACCCGGTCGGTGATCTCCAGCACCTGCAACACGAGATTGAGATTGCGCTCGAGCCGAGTGGCGTCCACCACCACGACCGTGACATCGGGCCGGCCGAACAGAATGAAGTCGCGGGCGACCTCCTCGTCGGCACTGCCCGCCTGCAGCGAGTACGTGCCCGGTAGGTCCACGACCTTAACGCGTTCGTCGTCGTGGAGGAACGCGCCTTCAGCTCGCACGACCGTCTTGCCAGGCCAGTTGCCCGTATGCTGCCGGAGCCCCGTCAGCTCATTGAAGACCGTCGTCTTTCCGGTATTGGGGTTCCCTGCCAGCGCAATCAGCACGTCCCACTTGTCCGGCTTCAGGCCGAGCCGCACCAGACTCCGTTCGCGATGGGGCGCCCATCCGGGCGTAGAGGGAGGTGCAAGAGAGGGCATGGCTACACCTCCACCAAGCTGGGCGCGGCCGTCGGCTCCACGCGGATCCACTCGGCCTGATTCCGCCGCAGCGCGATCAGCGCACCCCGTATACGGTAGGCCACCGGATCGCCGCCGCTACTCACCAACTCAGGTACGATCTCGGTACCCGGAACGACTCCCAGGTCCAACAGGCGGCGCCGCTGAGGCCCCTGACAGACCGGCGAGATGCCCACGACGCGGACAGACTCTCCTACCTCCGCGTCCGCTAGGGTGCGGAAGGACCCACCGACGGTCTCTCCCTCCTCGAGGGGCCGCACGGTCACCGAGCTGGCAGCCACGAGCGGGATCTCGTGTTCGACGCCATCGAACGCGATCCGAACTGAGTTGTCGTCCCTCCGGAGCAACTCGAGCCGCGTCCTCGGTGCCAGGCCCAGGTTCGTCAGATCGCGATAGACCTCGAGGGGTTCGTCCTCGACGTGCGTCACTTGCAGACGCTCCCCCGGCGCCGCCCGACCCAGCGAGGACCCCTTGGCTGGCGGCAAAGAGCCGTCCCCGCCGGGGATGGGATCTCCGTGGGGATCGTACAGCGGGTGCCCGAGACGGGAGGCCAGGGCGTCGGCCTCTGTCACCGAGAGATCGTGCTCTGCCTCCTCGGCGTCATCGTGCCAGTACTCCGGGCGTACTCCCGTCCGGTCTGCCAGGTAGCGCTCCCAGAGTCGATGCGTCCTCAGGATACGGAGCGCGTACTCCCGCCCAGGCGGAGTGAGTCCCGGCTTGTCCATGTCGAGCGCGATGAGCCCCTGCTCCGCCAGCCTCTGGAGGGTGTTCGACACCGCGGCGCGAGAGATACCAATGGCTCCGGCCAACGAATCCACGGAGGGGTCGACCCCGGCGTGTTCGGCCCGCAGCAACTGTTTGAGCGTGTCCTCGGTTTGGATGCGAATGCTGGAGCGGCGGCTACGGCGTATCCGAGCGAACAATCCCCTGCGCGGCCGGAAGCACACGAGCAAGAGGAGCACGAGAAACAGGAACACCACCAGGGCGAGTGCTGGGTCCACCGGGTTGGGCAAGCCGCCTCCTTACTGGTTTCGTCGACACCACCCTCCCCCACTCTCGCGGGGAGGCCTCGGGAGTGATACGACGTATGGTACTTTAGTCAAAACTAAATTCAACGCAAGAGCCGTGTCCTGTTCGGGGGACGCAAGCCGCAAGGATTTGCGGCAGAAGGCCATAGCAACTTTCGATCGCGTCCGCTGCGCCGATCCCACGGGCAGTGCAGCATGTGTGCCCACACCGCCCAACATGCGCCTCTCGGCGTGGCGCCGCTCCTACGACTGAGGACCACCCCCCAGGCACGCGGACTGCCCCTATGGAGCACTGACCCCCACGCCCCCCGGCGGGAATCTCGAAAGACGGCCCATGGCAACAGTTCAGCAAACCCCCACCAAGAGGCGCAAGAAGCGCCGGCGGAAGCGAAGGCAGAGGAAGTCCAACGGGCGCGCCCGGCCATTCGTGGTCCCGCAAAGCCCGCCCGCAGTATTCTCCTTTGCCGAGACCGATGAGGTTCTGGCCGAGAGCCTACGTCGGGCACTCAACACGATTTGGTTCGCCTACCAGCCGATCGTCGACCCCGACTTCCAGATCATGGGCCACGAGGCCCTGCTGCGAAGCCGTGAGCCCGGACTGGAAACCGCGCTGCCACTGCTCGAGTCAGCTCGCCGTCGGGGTCACTCCGACGACCTTCTGATTCAGATGTGGACCCAGGCGCCCGAGCCCTTTGGCGACGGCGGTCTGGAACACGTCTGGCTCTTCATGAACGTGGAGCCCAATGAACTCTCGCTGTTCGCCGAGCTGGCCCGCAGCGGACCCCTCCGGCACCTCGCCGATCGGATCGTGCTGGAGGTCTCCGAACGAGCAGGACTAAGAGCTCCCGACGGCATCACGGCTGCGGCGACAACCCTGAAGGACATGGGGTTTCGGATCGCGGTAGACGACTTCGGCGGAGCCTTCACGAGCATCGACACGTTCGCCCGCCTGGAACCCAACCTCATCAAGCTCGACGGCGGGTTGATTCGTGGCGTGGAGCGTTGCAGGCACCGTCAGCTCTACCTGCAGAAGATGCTCGAGATGTGCGATGACCTAGGGGTACTCACCGTTGCGGAGCAGGTGGAGACCCGCGCCGAATTTGAAACGCTCCGCGACCTGGGATGCCACTACCTGCAGGGATTCTTCGTGGGCCGACCCGAGCCGCTCGGAAGCTAGGACACGACCTTCGGCTTCTTTTGCCGCGCCTTCAGGTGCTCCTCCATCTCCAGGCGAGGCACGCCGTTCAGCCACCAGTCGGGTGCGGGCCTGTCCATGAGGTAGTGGTCGAAGAACTCCCGCATCCGAACCGCGTAGTCCCGTTGGTTCTTGGGTTCGCGGAGCCCGTGGTTTTCGTCCACGTACTGTAGGAGCACCACGTCCTTTTCCGCTTCACGCAGTGCGTTGAAGTACGTGATGCCCTGGTTGAAGTCGACCGCGCCGTCCTTCTCGTTGTGCAACAACACCAGCGGTGTGGTGACGTTGCTCGCGTGGAACACCGGAGAGTTGCGGATATAGGCGTCGTAGTGGTCGAGCGGACTCCCGAGGAAGCGCCCCTGACTGGACTCGAAAATGCCCTGGTTGGCATTGCCTGAGTTCCAATACACGGAGTTGTACATACTCACCATGTCGGTCAGCGCCGCCCCGGCGATCGCACTTCGGAACATATCCGTCTGCGTGATCAGGAACGCGGTCTGGTACCCACCCCACGAGTGCCCGTGTAGACCGACTCGCTCGGCGTCCACGACCCCCGTGGCGATGGCCGCCTTCACCGCCGGTACCACCGACCACACTGCCGACATGCCCGGATCGTTGATCTTGTACACGATGTCCGGCATCAGGACAGCGTACCCGCGACTCGTGAAGACGCTCGGGTTGAACGCTCGCGTCTCGTTGGGGACTGCGTAGCGATGCAAGTTCTGCGAGAGCTTCTCGTAGATGTAGACCACGGTCGGATAGCGCTCACCCTGCTCGTATCCCGCGGGGAGGAACAGGGCCGCTTGTAGCGAGTCCCCCTGGTCCGAAACGTAGTCCACCAGTTGACCGCCATCGGACCAGGCGACGTCTTCCTGCTGGGGGTTGGCCTGGGTCAAGCGCACAGGATCATCGAACGACCCGCGGGCGGCCCATACGTCGGGGAACTGATGAAACGTCTCTCTCGTGAACACGAACGTGTCGGCATCGCGCGCACGCCGTACGGTGTGGTAGGCGTCGTCCCACAGGAGCCGCTCCAGGCGCGTGCCGTTCGACGTCAGGCGCGCCACACCGTGCTTCTTGGTTCGCTCGCCATAGATGTCCAGGTAGACAGGACCCGACAGGTCGATACCGTCGCGCTCCGGATCGAAGTCCAGGACCCGCCGGTAGCGCACGGCCTCCCGGCGTCCGGTCCGGGTTAGGTTGCTGGCTTCGCCTCCGTCCACGGGCACCCGCCACACATCCCAGGCATCAGAGAGCAGGACGCCCTCGGAATCCGCAGCCCAACCCAGCGGCCGAATCGGGAGGTCTGGGTTGTTGTGGTCATCTTCCACGTTGAGGAAACTGACCGGCAGGCCCTCTGTGAGGTTGGTGTGCGTGCCGTCGGTGAAGCTGTAGACGTGGTAATGCCCGTCCAGGAAATAGAGTCCTTTCTGGCCGTCGGGCGACGTCGTCACCTGTCGGCGGTAGGCGGTCAGGATCTGCGTCCTGTCGCCCGTCCGGGTGTCTACCGCGTAGACATCTCGCCGGCTTCCGCCGTCGATCCCGTCACGAAGTTGGTAGGCCCGATCGTCGAATCCCAGTGCGTAGCGCTGACCGGACGTCAGGTTGACCGTACGTACCGCATCCGTGGCAAGCCGCGTGAACCGGTTCTCCACCACGTGGTACGCCGTCAGGAACGTGAAGCTGCGGTCGGAGTTCTCCTGTACCTGCTGCCGCGACTGCAGGCGTGGATCCTTGCCGTGCCAGAGAACGAGCGTGGGAAGATCGTCCTCGTCGCTGAGGTCAGGCGGCGGCGATTGCATCGCTCCCGGCACCCCTGCCACAGGCTTCACATCGGGACGGTCTCCCGACCCGGCACCCTTCTCGACGATGCCATAGAACAAGGTTGAGCGGTCGTCGGACCAGAACGGTGTCCGTGACGGGCTCAGCGTCATGTTTTGTGGCCATCCGTCGAGGCGCGCTGGATCGACCTCGGCCACATCGATGCTCGACCCCTCGAAACCCGTGAAGCCCAACACCACGAACGCAGTATCGGATGCCTCTTCATCGATGTTGCCACGCAGGACGCTCAGGGCCGACGGTCGCTGGGCGCCAGGTCCCTCGTCGGCCCACGCCAAGCGGCGGTAGAGCTGGCGTTCGCTATCGAGAGTCGACACGACGCCCGTATTGAGGTCCCGTACGGACACGCCGTTGCCGAGACGGTCGGGCGCCTCGGTGGTCCACGCCAACCAGTCGCCGCTGTCGTCGACATCGAAGGCGCTGACGCTCCCGATGGTCGTGACCCGACCGGTCTCCAGTTCCAGCAACAGGAGGTCCGATCCGGTCCCCCGCGGGGCCTCCCGGGGAGCGGTGCGGTGCATGACCAAGAACTCCGGAGCCTCACCCGCGAACGCATGATTTCGGATGGACGGAAACGACAGCTCGTCGCCGCTCGCCAGGTTGAGCACCGTGACCCCGTTGGTCGTCGGCTCCTTCTTCTTCTTTGCCGCTGCCGCTTCCTCGACGGTCGGGTAGGTCGTGGCCGCCAACCACGCGCCATCCCCCGAAAGTTCCACCGACACGCCGCCGCGCGTGGGAGGTTCACCTACGTCAACCCGGTGCTCCGCACGGCCATCGGTGGTCCGGACCACGACCTCGGCGTCGCCTTCGTTCGGCGCAATCAGGACGGCCACCCACCGACCGTCGTGAGACACCTCGGTGGTGCGGATGGTACTCCACGCGGCGAGATCGCTTGGATCCAGCACGGGTCGTCCATCGACCACCTTCGGCTCCGGCGCCACCTGGGCTGCGACTCCGGGCGCCAACCCGTGGAGTGTGAGCGGCAGGGCGCAGAGCACGTACGCCGAGCGGAGGAGGGTCGGACGGGGCCTACGAAGGTCGGTGGTCATGTCAGTCGGGTCGATGCAGGGGCCTGGGAGTTCGGGTCGATCACGAACGTGGAATTTCCGGGCTCGTGTCATGCGGTGCAACCCGCGGCTAACCCACGTCGCCCGGACCTGGAAAGTTTGCGATCGTGCTCCGCTCCCGGGCCTTCAGAATCCCCTCGGCCCTTCGTTGAGCGCCCTCCCAACCGACGGACGCGTCGCGAATCAGATCTGCCCCCTTGCTCGCGAGGCTCCACTCCCGCACCCGAGCGTCCTGACCGGATCGAGCTGCGCACCAGCCCTTTTCGCTGAGACGGGCGAGGTTCCGGCTCACTGTGGAGGGCTCCAGTCCGCTGCGCTCCGCCAGCTCCTTGGAGGAGATGGGACCCGCGAGTCCGATGGTCACGAGCAAGGATAATTGGGTCGAGGTGACGTCCCACGGCCGCAACGCCTGGTTGTAGTGGCGTGTAAGCTCACGGTCCAGGCGCCTCACCCTCGACGCGAGGCACTCCTGGGCGATGGCCTGGGCGACGACATCAATGCCTCCGCCCAGGCCCCCCGGGCGACAGGTGTTCACGACTGGGCGACGTAGACGCTTCCGCGGTACGACCCGATCAAGCGTGAAAACGCCTCGTTCTCGAGCAGTCGTACGACGCGATCACCCAGCGTAGGGGACAGCGCATCCATGAGAAGGAGGAAGTGGGGCTGCCCCGGAACGACAATGCGCTTTCGAGCCGCTCGCACTCCCGACACCACCGCTTGGGCGACCTCATCAGGCGCGATTGGGGTCATACGACGAAACGGGGGTGGCATGTCCTCGCGCGCCACACCGGTAAACAGCGCCGTCTGGGTCAGGGCGGGATGCACGGAGGAAACCAGGATTCCACTATCTACGAGTTCCTGCCTGAGCGCGTCGGTGAACCCGGACACGGCATGCATGACCGCGGAATACCCGCCGAATCCTGGAAAAGCCTTCCGACCTACAACAGAAGACATGTTGATGATGTGTCCCTTCCCTCGCTTCTTCATCGAGGGAAGCACGGCTTTGGTCATGGACACGGTCCCCATGAAGTCGACCTCGAACATCTGTCGCGCATCCGCTGCAAACGCATCTCCCGACACGGGTCCAACCGTGGCGTGCCCCGCGTTGTTGAACAGGACATCGATGCTCCCGTAACGCTCCATGACACGGGCGACTCCCCGCTCCACCTGAATCGGGTCCGACACGTCGACCTGCACGAGGGAAGCCTCGGGGCTGATTGGTCGAATGTCGCGAACGGCCTCCTCCAACTTGCCTAGGGTGCGTGCGGCCAGCACCGGCACCGCGCCCGCCCTGGCGAACGCTTCGGCCGAGCTCCGTCCAATACCGCTCGAGGCCCCAGTGATGAGAACCACCTGCCCTTCCAAGGATGTCTTCGCCATCATTGATCTCCTATTAAATGTATATACATCTATTGGAAGTCGCGAGCCTGATGAAGGGTTCCCGGAGGGGTGTCGCGAAGGGCCGGAGCGGCGACTAGCGTCCCGTTTGAAAGGTGCCGTGGTACTTGAACGCCGCTGCATCCGTCCCAGTTGCGTCGCTCCTGCCCGGAGCGGCGCTTTGACGTTGTCTATTCACGTTCGATTCTTCAAGCGGGACACTAGCCCGCGGCCTCGTACGCCTCCCGCAGCCACGCCACCAGCTCCCCGTCCACGTCCTCGACGGACCCCAGGCGGACCCGGTGACTCACCATCGAGTTGAAGCTCCCTGACGCCTCGAGACGGTTGGTCGGGGCCACGCCGGGCAGCTTAATGCCCACGTCGACCCGCGTCTTCGTCGAGGGCTGCACGAGGCCGAACTGCTTCCTGCGACGGAGACTCACGTAAGCCTTCTTGGGCGCCAACTCCACGTCGTCCCCCAGAGCGCTCACCTCGGCTATGAGCGCGCCGTAGATGGGCATCAGTGGGGCCTTGGCTCCCGCGTACTGGGCCGCCACTAGACTGCCATCCTCCCTCCCCTGCTGGGTTGGGAGGCCTCGAAAGCAGTGCACCACGAGGTTGGCGTACCCATGCGTCATCCCATGTTCGCTCTTCAGGTGGGCCACCATCTGACCGTGCTTCTCCAGGCCCGCTCCAGCCAGGTGCGTCATCCACTCATCCAGGTCCTTACCGGTCTTCTCGGGAAGCGCATCGATCATCTTCTGTTGTGCGGCATCGGGGTCTGCCATGGGTCTACCTCACGTCCAGTGTTCGGATTTGGTCTTGGCCGGCATCGCCCACATGAACCACCCCTGCACGGCGTAGATCAGTTTCGTCTTGGTGGGGATGTCGCCCGTTTCGAGTTCGCTCTTCAGGAGTCCCAGGATCTCGGTCCAGCCGTTGATGTGCTTGTCGGCATCCTTTTGAGTGGTCCACCCCGCGTGGGTGATGGTGACGCGGCACCCTTCGGGCACCTCCTCCAGCTCCCAGGTCACCTCGGTCACTGGCTCCGGCTTCATGGTGAAGATGTAGGTGTGTCTGAGCTTCCTGGGAGGATCAACCTCCAACACCTCACCCGCAACGAACACGCGTTTGCGGTTGGGGCTGAAGTAGCGGAGCTGCCCACCGGGCACCAGATCGATGTCGAGCACCGTGTTGTAGACCGGACGTTGGACTGCCCCCGTCTTCGTGATCTCGTCCCACACGGTCTGCACGGGAGCCGCGATGACGATGGAGGTCGTTCGGGCTGGGAGCGTGGTGTCGGTCATTCGGATCCCTTCATCGCTAGGCCCGTTCGACGGGCTGCTCGAGTTGGTGTTTGAGGCCCACCAGCGCTTCGGTCCAGGGCTGCATGTAGCCGCTGACCCAGCGGGAATAGATCTGTTGGATAGGCGCAGGATTCAGATAGTTGTAACGACGACGACCCGCCTTGCGATGGACTACCAGGTCGGCTCCCTCGAGCACCCGCAGGTGCTGCATCACCGCGAAACGGGAGAGGGCCGGAAAGCGGTCACAGAGGTCCCCCGTCGTCAGGGGTCCACCCCTGAGGTGGTCCAGCAAGGCGCGCCTAGTGGCGTTGGCCAGTGCCTTCCACACCTGAGCGAGCTCTTCAGGCTCGCTCGGTCCTGGGGGTTCGTTGGGCGCCTCGCATATCGCATCAGAGTGCATATGTGATGATACTGTCACATATCGATCCCATGCAAGTGGCATGGTTCGCGCACGAGGTGGGAAGGCCGGACGTGACGGTGCGCAGTGAGATCATACACGTTGCGCCGTGTACCACGGTCCGCTATGCTGGGTCCTCGCCCCCCTCCGTTATCCCTTATGATCGGAGGTCCCGATGCGTGCCACCTTCGGTTTTCTCGCGGTCATCCCCCTGTTAGCGCTCAGTGCCATTTTCTCACCAACTCGAGCGGTGGCGGACCCACCGATTTGCGAGGTCGCCGCTGAGTGGGCGGTCGGACTCGGTGAAGCGTTACCGACAACGCTTCAAGAACTCGAGGAGCTCGATCTCCCATACCGCAAAGCCGTCTATGAACTCTCATCGGTCGAGGTGCGGGAGCGCTGGTGGACCGAGCATCTGGGCCGAGTGCTCGCCAACGAGGTCCTTACCACCGCCCAGCGCCGGGTAATCCAGCGCGTTCAAGCAGATCTCGGTCGATTGCTTGTAGTCGTTCCGGCTTCTGCGGCGATGCGTGAGCTGACCCAAGAGATCAAGAACTCCTTCGACCCTGAAGCAGCAAAGCGGATCTTCTCTACTTTGGGAGTGACTAGCGCGGTAGCGGCATCCTCCAGCGGCGAGGAAGAATGCGAATGCAATGCATATATGGACTACTGCTGGGGGATCAATATCGATTGCGAGGGGGGAGGCGAGTGTGAGGAGTCACAAAGCGGCTGCGGTACGCTCTGGCAGTTCGCCTGCAACGGTACTTGTGAGCTCCTGTAGATGAGGTCGAGCCAGCTCTCGCCGGGGGGGCATTTGTCCCCCTGGCGCTCGGCGGCCGTGCCGCACGCGGCTCTTCCCTTGTTTGGACTCCCGATCCTCGTCGCTGCCTTCGAAGCGCCTCCACTTAAAGCCCAGCGAGTTGGTGACACTCCGTGCCGCTGCGCGATTGAGACCACCGAGTTGGTCCGGCTGGGCGCGGACACGGATCCGGCGGGGTTCGCTCCCCTTGTTCAAGTTGCCGGTCGTCCTGGCAGTGGCTACTGGGTGTCGTCGGCCACCTTCGTGGGTGAGGTCTTTCACTACGACGCCGCCGGTCGGCTCGCGGCTTCCTTCGGACGTCGGGGAAACGGCCCCGGTGAGTTTGCCGCGCCCCTCCTCCTGGCCGTCGGGCCCTCAGACGAAGTGTTTGCGGTGGAGATGGGGTCCAACCGATTCCATGTCCGACGACGAGATGGGTCCCACGTCAGAACGACCCACCTGACCCAGGGGGCCACCGCCATCGGGGTGACCCCGAGTGGAGGACTGGTTGTCACCTCTCCCGCTTCTACGGTTCCAATGTGGTTGGACTCAGAGGGACGTCGGCTCGCAGAAGCCGCGGGAGTCGCTCATCCGGAGGACGAGGCACGGCCTGGTATCCGGCCGTCGTTCCTAGCGGTGGACTCGGCCGGTCACGTGTGGACGATGGGTCGCTCAGAAATCGCATTGCTTCACTGGACACCCGACCGAACCCTGGCCGGGACCCTCCTGTTGGAGCGGGAGTGGTTGCCGCGCTCCGAGACGCCGATTCGGTTCGATCCCAGAAGGGAACGCCCGCAGGGTCAGCTCGCTGGCCTCATGTTGGACGACAATGGGCTCGTATGGGTATTCGGCATCGTCGCTGACAAGGATTGGCGCCGACTTGCCACAGACGCCCAACCTGAGCCGAGAAGACTCTTTGACACCGTGGTCGAGGTGATCGATCCGGGTCGAGCCTCGGTCGTGCACACGGCGCGGTTCGACGAAGTGCTCATCCCCTTCGGTCCAAACCTGCTGTACGAGATGGTGACTACATCGTCGGGTGATCGCAGAATCCGGGTTCTTAGGGCCGAACTTGCCGAACCCTAGGCGACGCGGGCAAACGCCGGGGCATCCCGCAATCAGGGCCCGCGGCCTGTCCAAGCGGTACGGCCGGCATGTCGCGGTCGCTGGGGTAGACCTCACCGTGCCGTCGGGAAGCGTATTCGGCTTTCTCGGCCCGAACGGCGCAGGGAAGACCACCACCATGGCCATGCTACTGGGAGTGGTTCGACCCTCCTCCGGGTCGTATGAGCTGCTCGGTCATCCCGCCTCCTCCGTGCCGAGGTCCCGAATCGGCGCCACGCTCGAGCGTCCCGCCTTCTATCCCTACCTGAACGGTGCGGCAAACCTACGGGTTGTGGCGACTGCTCGCGGGCTTACGAGTTCACGAGTACCGGTCGTGATTGACCAACTGGGGCTTGCGGCCCAGGCTGGCCGTCCGGTGGGCGCTTACTCCATGGGGCAACTGCAGCGGCTCGCGCTCGCCGCTGCGCTCCTCGGTGAGCCCGACCTTCTCATGCTCGACGAACCCACGAACGGGCTGGACCCAGAAGGGATTCGCCTCGTGCGACATCTGATATCGGAGCTGACGGGGAGAGGCACCACCGTCTTTGTATCGAGCCACCTCCTCACCGAGGTGGAGCGCGTGTGCAGCGAGTGTGCGGTGATTGTGCGGGGACGGGTGGTGTCCGCCGGTCCGATCGAGAAGCTCCGACGCCACACCGTGGCGGTCGAGCTGGGCGGGCCGGCTCCGGAAAGGATCTTGGCGGCGGTACGTGCGTTCCCAAAGACGGTTTCGGCAACCCTGGACGATGAGCTCGTGTCGGCTGAACTATCGAGCGACCAGGTGGCTGGGCTTGTCCGGCATGTTACCGGGGCCGGCGTGGACCTCACGCACGTGCTCCGTCGCCGTGAGACCCTAGAGGAGGCCTTTACCAGGCTCACGAACGCACCGGCCGGCCGTGAAACTACCTAGGTTGCTGCGGCTGGAGGGTCGCAAGTGGCTACGCAGGCCGCTGTTCGTGTCTACCGTGGCCGGGTACGCCGGTCTCGTCTACCTGCTCGTGCAGCGTGCGTACGCCGTCAGGGCACGGACATCGTCCGGGACCTTCGCCTTACCTGAGGTCTGGGGCCTTGTCCTGGGGGACCTCGGCTCCCTCACGCTGGGGGTCAGCTCGGGTCTCTTGCTGTTACTCACTTCGGCGGAGTACGACTGGGGAACCGCGCGTCGCCTGCTGCTCGACGGACAGTCGAAGCTGGAGTTCGCTCTCTCGAAACTCATTCTGGTGGCGCCGGTGGCCGCACTCTTTCTGGCTATCCTCTTGTCGATCACCGGGGGATTCGGTGCCCTGGGAGCGCGGGAAACCGGCCCCCAGCCGCTGATACGGCCCGAGGACATCCGGCTCGTGGGCGGGATGCTGGTGGCGCTTGTGGGTTACGGAGTTGGGGCGGTGGCCGTCGGCCTGACGGTGCGGCGATCCGCACCGGGACTCGGCTTGTGGCTGGTCTACGCGTTCGTGCTGGAACCCTTCGCAAGTTCCCTAGTGAGTGCAGGGAATCCTCGGGCGAGTGCCACCTTGCCACTGGACGTCTTCCAGCGCCTCGCCCTACCCCAGACCCATGCCCTGGGGACGCCCCTGGGCGGGCTTCTCACTCTTGCCGGCGTGTACATCGTGGGCGCGGCTGTGGCCAGCCTTTGGCTGACGTCTTGGCGGGATGCCTGAGGCCACCGAGCTCGCCATCCCCCTACAGCCCGTCAGTCCTCCGCGATATACGCCGCGATGACCAGCTCGGGGTCCTCAAACCTCTCCTGCTCTGACACCAGGAAGTCCCAGTAGCCACAGCGCGGCTCACCCGGGTACTCCCGACAAATGGTGGGTCGGCCCTCGTAGATGGTGCAGTTTCGGGTCTCCGGATCCAAGAAGCGACAGACGGTCTCGAAGTACTCGTCGTCCTGGTGCTTGAGCACCCGCTCACCTTCCGAGGTCTTCTTGGTGAACTTCTTTTCGGCTTTGGCCTCGGACATGTCGTGGTGCTTGGCGAGCCGTGTCAGGTCGCTATCCGTCACTGGAATCCAAGCGTACGAGCAACAGTACGCGGGGCAGGCTTCGCAGTCGTAGTGGATCTTGTTCTTGCCTTTCTTCTTGCCCAAGTGAGCGTCATCCTGGAGGGGTGATCCGAAAGAGCCGGGAATCTCGGCGAACTTGGTCGCTGGCGCCACCTGTTGAAACAACGGGCCTGCGGCCGCAGGCGGGTCGAGGTTGTGAGATCGGTCGCGGCGCTCGACCTTCTGTCATGATTCTAGTGACGGGCGCGACGGGCACGATCGGCAGTGCACTCATGGGCCAACTGAAGGCCCAGGGGTTGGAACACAGGGCGCTCGTGCGCGACGCCGCCCGGGCTCGCGCACTCCTGGGTGCCGACGCACCCTTGGTGTTGGGTGACTACACGGACACGTCTTCTCTGGACGCAGCGATGGATGACGTCTCGGCGCTGTTCCTTCTGTGTCCACCCCACCCTTCCCAGAGCGAGCTGGAACAGGCCGTCGTTGATTCCGCCGACCGCAATGGCGTCGAGCGAGTCGTCAAAGTCTCCGCGTTCGGTGCGGCCCTGGGGTCCCCGATCCACCTTGCCGATCAGCACGCACGCACGGAGGCGCACATTGCCGAGATCGGGATGGAGTACACGTTCCTACGGCCGTCCTTTTTCATGCAGAACCTGCTGGCCCACGCGTCGAGCATCCAGGCGACCGGAACGTTCTACGCAGCCAATGGTGCGGGCCGGGCGGGCATGATCGACGCCCGGGACGTGGCGGCGACCGCCGCCGCCATCCTTGCCGATGGTACAGGACACGCCGATCAGGCGTATCTCCTCACGGGTCCTGCAGCCGTCTCCTTCTTCGATGTGGCCTCGGCGCTGTCTGCTGCAACACATAAGCAGGTGACCTATGTCCCGGTGGATACGGATGCCGCCCAGGCCGCCATGGCCTCCCAGGGTCTTCCCGGTTGGCTGATCAGCGACCTGTTGGGACTCTCGCAGGCCTTCGCATCGGGAAAGGCGGAAGTGCTCACCTCGGTCGTTTCCGACGTCACCGGGCGACAACCCCGGCGACTAGAGGACTTCGCAAGCGACTTCGCCGGGGCTTTTCGCTCATAGCGGTGTAGGAGGCCCCGGGTCCGGGCCCCGCAGTCTCGGTATGGCCCACCATGATTGCACTTCAAACAGGATTTCGACCCCATGGCTCGCCACTACTCCGCTCCGGTCCTGTCCGGGGTTTTCGCTGCACAGCTCGCCCTCCTGGGACTGGCGGTCGCGCCGCCCCTCGAGGCTCAAACCCGCGTCACGTTTGAGCCGCCCACGTCGGTCGCCGGCTTCGCGTCGGCAGCGGTGCTCGTCGGAGATGAACTATTCGTGGGACGCACCGGGGTGGCACCTGGCTTCCCGCTGCCCCCCAGCCGTCCGGGTAGCGTACATGTCTACCAGCGTTCCGGCGACGGCTTCGAGGAGGTCGCCGTCGTGGAAGCCGAGGACGGAGTCGTGGGCGACGGGTTCGGTTCCGCCGTGGCGGCCCAGGGGGATTGGCTGGCGGTAGGCGCGTCCGGCGCGGGCGCGGGCACAGTTCACCTGTTCCGACGCACCTCGTCGGGTTGGGTTCCGGACGGACGGCTCTCCAAGGAGGACGGAAGCTTCGGACAAGCCCTAGCGCTCCATGACGGGGGCCTCTTCGTGGGATCCGGAGACACCGGGTCCAACGGTACGGTGTTTACCTACCACCGAACCGATTCAGGATGGCAGCCCGGGCCCGAACTCACCGCTTCCGACGCCGAGGACCAGCGGTTCGGGGCGTCGCTATCGGCCCGGGGGAATCAGCTTCTGGTCGGTGCCCCGGGCCCGGGCGGGTCGGTCAGCGCCGCCGGTATTCAGGGCCAACCAGGTCCCGGAGCGGCCTACCTGTTCCAGCAAGATGGTGACAGTTGGAACGAGGTCGCGCGTCTGGCAGTCGTGTCCGAGAACGCCGCTGAGGCTTCGTTGGGATTGGGCTCCAAGGTCCATCTGGGAGACGGGTGGCTCGTGGCAGGCGCACCCATTTCGGGCGGCGCCAAGGGTGCCGTCTACGAGTTTCGCCGAGGGGGTGATGGTGCATGGAGCCTGTCGCAGAGGGTAGCCGCATCTCCTGGCGAAGCACCTGCTCTGCTGGGCGCCGACTTCGCCGTTGCGGGTAGCGACCTGCTGGTCGGAGCTCCGTTCGTCGGGCAGGGCGTAGGCGCGGTGTACGTGTTCCGGCGTGCTGAGGACGGTGCATGGACCGAGGCCCAGTCCCTCACCGTCGAGGCGGAGGGCTTGGCCACCCTGTTCGGAATGTCGGTCACCGCGGAGGGGAACACGGCCCTGTTGGGTGCCCCCGCCGCCGACTTCTTCGAGGGTACGGGATACGTGTTCGCACGCGCGGATGACGGCACCTGGTCCCAGACGAACACCGTGACCGATGTCGGGACCGGACTCGAGAGCATCACCGGCGACCAGGTAGATTGCGCAGGTGGGAACGCCGCCGGCTTCGCCTGCGAGGATGTGGACCTGGTGTCCTTCCTGCCGGTCTCCGCACTAGGGGGTAAACGGGGCATCATGGTCAGTGACGTCTGGGGCTGGACCGATCCAGAAACCGGGCGCGAGTACGCGATCGTCGGCCGCTTCGACGGAACGTCCTTCGTGGACGTGACGGATGCAGGTAACCCCATCTTCCTGGGCGACCTGCCCATGACTGAGGGCGCTACCATGAACCTGTGGCGGGACATCAAGGTCTACGCCAACCACGCGTTCGTGGTGGCAGACGCGGCGGGGGCCCACGGGGTACAGATCTTCGACCTCACCAGGCTGCGCGACTTCGACGGCACGCCGGAGACCTTCACCGAGGACGCGCACTACGACGGCATCCACAGCGCCCACAACATCGTGATCAACGAGGAGACCGGTTTCGCTTACTCCGTGGGAAGCAGCATGGGCGGTGAAACCTGCGGGGGCGGCCTTCACATGATCGATGTGCGCGACCCCAAGAACCCGACGTTCGCCGGGTGTTTCGCTGACTCGATGACGGGCAATGCAGGGACCGGCTACAGCCACGACGCCATGTGCATGAACTATCGGGGGCCCGATGCCGAACATGCCGGGAAGGAGATCTGTTTCGGAGCCAACGAAACGGCACTCTCCATCGCAGACGTGACGGACAAGGCCAACCCGGTCGCGCTGTCCAGAGCCAGCTATCCGAACGTGGCCTATTCGCACCAGGGTTGGATCTCGGAGGACCACAAGTTCTTCTTCCTGAACGACGAACTGGACGAGCTGTCAGGCACCCAGCCCAAGACCAGAACGTTGGTGTGGGACGTCCAGGACTTGGACGATCCGGTGCTCTTGACGGAATACCAAGGGGAGACCGCGGCATCCGATCACAACCTGTATGTGAAGGGTGACTTGATGTACCAGTCGAACTACGTGTCGGGACTTCGCATCATCGACATCAGCGACGCGGCCAACCCGGTCGAGGTTGCACACTTCGACACAGTGCCCTGGGGTGACGATGCACCGGGGTTCGCGGGCTCCTGGAGCAACTATCCGTTCTTCGAGAGCGGGAACATCATCGTTTCGAGTATGCGAGAAGGCCTGTTCGTTCTTAAGAAGCGCTCACGCCCCATCTCGTAACCCGCAGGTTCGTGCCGAGGGCCACGCAAAGAGCCGGAGTGCAGCTCCGGCTCTTTGCACGTCCCCGTGGGTGGGCACTGTGAAGCCTCGTATCCTCCTGGTGGGCGCCGGACACGCCCACGTGGAAGTACTGAGGAGCTTCGCGGAGGACCGTCCCAACGCCGATGTGCGGATACTCACGGATGGAGTGCGATCCTACTACTCGGGGATGCTCCCGGGCTTCATCGCTGGACGCTACTCGCTCGACGACCTCTCTCTCGATGTTGCGGGGCTGGCCCAGCGCGCGGACGCCGACCTGCAAGTGGGTCGCATGACGGCACTCGACGTAGACCGCCGTAAGGTTGAACTGGAAGACGGTCGGGAGTACCGGTACGACATCGTGTCCCTCAACGTGGGCGCGGTGTCGGGACAGGCACACGACTCCTTGTCAGAGGCCCCGGTCGCCGCCCTCCGCCCTATCGCCAAGTTCCTACCCGGGGTCGCACAACTTGCGGACAGGCTGCGTAGGGGCAGGCGGCTGATCGTGGTGGGGGGTGGTGCGGCAGGCGTGGAACTCGCCATCGCGTTCAGCAGCCACGGCCGAGGCGTCACGCTCGCTGAGGCAGGCGGGCGGCTTGTTCCTGAAGCCCCAGCCAGGCTGTCGAACCGGGTGCTCGCCACCGTGAAGCGGCGAGGGGTCGACGTACGCCTTCGCACCCGGGTCGAGGGCAACGCCCACATGGCGACCGACGCGGTGGTATGGGCGACCCCGGCACAGGGCGGCGGGCGGTTCGCGCACTCCGGACTCGAGTGTGACGGTCGAGGATTCGTCCGGGTCTCCAGCACGCTGCAGACAAAGACAACCCCCGAGTGTTTTGCCGTGGGTGACTGCGCGGTACTGATCGAGGCACCCAAGCTCCCGAGATCCGGGGCTGTGGCGGTGCGACAGGGGCCGGTTCTGGCCCACAACCTGCGGCAAGTAGTTCGGGGCGGTCGAATGGCGGAGTTTCGCCCACGTACACACTACCTCACGTTGCTCGACCTCGGAGAGGGCGAGGCCGCGGGATTCTTCGGAACCCTTTATGGCACTGGGCGTTGGGTGATGCGCCTCAAGACCCGTATCGACCGAAAGTGGCTCAACCGGTATCGGCTGGCGGCCGTCGGCTGAGCGAAGATCTCGGACTCTATGGCACAAAGCATGGACGTCAAAGAATCCACGTTGACCGGGGCCCCCTACCCCGCGATCCTTACCCGGTTGGGAACCTCCCTCTTCTACACTCGAATTGGAGACGTTTTCAGGAATGGCTGAAACCGCTTCAGCAACGACGGAAAAACCCCTGACCTCCGCGGAGTGGAACGCGCTCATCGGTGAGTACAAGGGGGCCGACAACGGGCGGAGTGCGCGCCAGCTCGTGGTCTCGGCGGTGGCCTACTTCGGGCTTTGGACCGCGATGTTTTTCAGCCTGCGCGTGCATTACGGCTTGACCCTTCTCCTCTCGATTCCCACCGCGGGGTTCCTGATGAGAATGTTCATGATCCAACACGACTGCGGACATGGCTCGTTCTTCACTTCAAGGAAGGCGCGTGACATCGTCGGCTTCACGATTGGGGTGCTCACGCTGTGCCCCTACCAGTACTGGCGACGCACGCACGCGTATCACCACGCCCATTCGGGCGACCTCGATTTTCGCGGGTTCGGTGACGTGTCCACCAAGACGGTTGCCGAGTATCTGGCAATGTCGAAGTGGGATCGATTCAAGTACCGGGCTTATCGCAACCCACTGGTGATCTTCGGCATCGGTCCCACGTGGCTATTTGTGATCAAGCATCGCTACCCGTGGGACATCCCCAAGAACTGGCATCAGGCCTGGAAGAGCGTATGGCTCACCAACCTCTGCCTTCTGAGCATCTTGGTCTTCGCGTACTTCACCATCGGGCTGGGGACGTTCCTGGCCATCCAGATTCCCATCACCGCGGTATCGGGGACCCTGGGCGTCTACCTGTTCTACGTACAACATCAGTTCGAGGACACCTACTGGCATAGGCACGAGGACTGGGACTACTACGACGCCACATTGCACGGCAGCTCCCACCTGGTACTTCCCAAGCCGCTCCAGTGGATCACCGCGAACATCGGCATCCATCACGTCCACCACCTGAGCGCGCTGATCCCCAACTACAAGCTCGAGGATGCGTTGGAGGGCGTGCCTCAGTTGCAGGGCGCCACACAGGTGCGCCTCAAAGACTCGTGGCGGCTGCTCCGGCTTACCCTCTGGGACGAGGACAGCCAGCAGCTCATCCGCTTCAAGGACATGGAAAAGAAGTACATGCAGGCTGCCTGAAGCGGCTACGCGCAGAGCAAGGACAGAGGGGCGGACCGGCGCAGAATGCCGGTCCGCCCTTCTGCGTTTACCCTCCGGTCACGAGCAGGCGCGTGGCCATCACCAGCACCGCCGCCAGCACGAACCCCTTCACCCACTTATGGCCCTTCAGGACGTTGAGGCGCACCCCCAAGAGGCCGCCGGTGAGGTTGCCCGCGGCGAGTACCGCTCCGAGCCCCCAGTCGACCAGGCCGCTTCGTCCGAACACCACCAGCGCAGGAATCGTGAACGCCAGCACGACCAGGACTTTGAGGGCGTTCCCCCGCACCAGGTCGAATCCGATCCAGGTGGTGGCAGCGAGCAGGAGAAAGCCCACGCCCGCCTGAATGAACCCGCCGTAGACGCCGATTCCAAAGAACACCACGACGAGTCCGAGCCTGACGCCCCAGGACTCCGGGAGGCGAACCTCATCCAGCGTCTTCGAACGTAGCGGATCCCAGATGGTCCAAAGCGCAACGGCGAACATCACCCCCGCAATGAGGCGTTGGAGCGCCGCGTCCGTAATCATCGTTGCGAAGTGGGCGCCTGTCAGCGAGCCGAGCACCGCGGGCACCACCGTCCAGACAGCCCACTGCCAAGGCAGGACACGGTGTTTGTGAAAGCCCCAAACGGCCCCCACGTTCTGAACGAGAATGGCGACACGGTTGGTGCCGTTCGCCACGGTCGGGGGTAGCCCCAGAAAGATCAGGGCCGGCAGGGTAAGGGTCGAGCCTCCGCCCGCCAGCACGTTCAATGTGCCCGCTACGCAGCCGACCGCGAAGAGTAGCAGGGCGGACGTGACCATGGCCGGCAAAGTACACGATGGATCGGATCCGCGCTTTTTCGGGAGTTAGATCGAACATGGACCGGATGGTGCTCATTCCTGTCGGGTTCGTCCCTTTCCCCGGGACGAACATCGAACTGGAGTTGGGCGATGACGCAGCCGTGGAGGTCTTCCAGACCTACATGGATCAACGCCGTGATGTGGGGTTCATCTTCCACGACGAGGCTCGCTTCGGTGCGTTCGAGGTCGAGCCGGGGAGCATCGGCTGTGCTGCAGAGATTCGGGCTGTGTATGGTGTCGAGGGGACCCATCGGCGAGTGGTCGCCCAGACCCACTCCCGCCTCGAGGTCATGGACGGTCTCGAGGTGCAGGGACAACTGCAAGAAGGAGTGGTGCGACGGCTGGAAGACGTGCCGGTCGCCGACGAGGCGAAGCTGATCGAACAGCGGGAGGCCACCGTGGCGCTCTTTCACGCGGCGCTCCGTGCGCTCCCCGGACCCCGGCGGGCCCTCCCGAAACTCGACTGCTCGGAAGACCCGACATTTCGAATGGCGCAGAGCCTCGGATCCAGTCTCGGTTGGCGACAGCGGTTCTTGGAGTCCCAGGAAGAGCAGGTGCGGCTGGGACGGTTGGAGACCTCGTTTCTACAGACGATCGCGCGGTTCCAGGCCCCAGGGGCCGAAGTGGAGTCGGAGTAGTCCGCTCCCGTGGTCGACTAGCCGGGGTTCACGAACAGGAACACCAGGTCGTCCAGCTCGTCGATGCCCGTCATGTCGAGGTCCCCATCGCCGTCGCGATCGTGGAGGATGGCGCAAGACCCGGCGGCCGTGGCCGGCAACGTACCGAACTGGCTCACGGCCCCGCCATCGTTTTGGAACACCGTGAAGTCCGCACTCCTGAAGTTGCTGGTGACGATATCCAGATCGCCGTCACCGTCCAGATCCCCGACGTCGACTGCCAGGGGGAACCCCCCAGTTGATTGCACCTGCGGTGCTGAGAGCCCGCCTGTCCCATCTCCGCTCAGGATGGCCAACACGTCCTGGTTCGCGTTCGCGGTGAGCACGTCGTCGTGGCCATCTCCATCGATGTCGCCCGCAGCCATCATCCAAGGTCCCCCGCCCGCGGGGTAGCGGCCAGCCACTTCCAGTGCTCCGTCGCCATCCCCAAACAGCACCACGATCTCTTCACTCCCGATGGCGCCGATCCAGACGTCCGGGATGCCATCTTCGTTCGCGTCGGTGATCGCGCAGGCAGTCTCTCCTTCGGCGCCAGTGTCGAACGTTGTGGCAGCAGCAAACCCGCCACGGCCGTCGCTCAGGAGCACTGACACGGTTCCACCGTCCTCGCGGTTGGCCGTAACGATGTCCGGATCGCCGTCGAGATCGAAGTCTGCCAAACACAACCCACGCACCCCCTCGCCCACAGTGTGGTTGGCGAGGAATCGCAGGTCGCCCGCACCGTTGCCCAGGAACACCGAAATGTGGTTCCCCCTGGAGTGGGCCACGGCAAAGTCCAGGAGGCCGTCACCGTCGAAGTCGGCCCCTTCGTTGGCGCTGGGCACCGTGCCGTCTGGAATCGGCACTACCACATAGCTTGGGTACCCGCCAGTGCGGTCGTTCATGAAGACCCGCAGATCGTTGGTGTCTTCGTTTGGGATCACCAGGTCGGAGTAGCCGTCGCGATCGAAGTCACCAGCGTAGGCGCCATACGAGCGCACCCGACCTTCACCGGCACGCCGCACGGACAACACCGAACCCGCGACGAGCTGTAGCGAGGCGGGTGCACTCTCGATCCAGAACCCCCAACTGTGCTTCGCAACGTGGGACGAGGAGAAGGTGACGGTCACCCACTCGCCAGCCATGAAGTCGGCGTTCGGGTTGAACTGAGCCGTGAGCCCATCGTTCGACAGTTGCCAGGTGCCCTGGGCGACGCCGGACCAACGACCAAAGACCTCGGGTGGCCTCGCGTGCAGATCCGCCAGGCGCACGGGGTCACGAAACCCGACCTGGATGGGCCCTTCCGCCGGAGCCCCCACGGTCGCGGCCGCGGGAGCCGTCTCCAGCACTACGGTCCCGCGAGCGGGCGAGTCATCGTTACACGAACCCGCACCCAAGACGGTGAGTAGTACCAGAGTACGGGAGAGCCGTGTCATACGACTCGATACGCCCCGGAATACCACAGGTTTCTTCAAGACGGCCAGGTGGCCGAGCGACGTGTCCCGTCATATCCTGGTGTTGCACCTTTCCTTAGAAGGGGTTTCATGAAAGCGCTGTCTGTCGCACTCACCGCAGCATTGCTGCTCCTTCCCGGTCGCGCCGCCGCTCAGAACGGTGCCCCCGTCTACGAGCTGTACGTGGCCGCCGAGTCGGCGGACCTGCTACACCGACTGCGACTGGACGCCAACGGGTTCGGGGTGACGAACACCGTTGTGGTGGGAGAGCTTCCTGACGAAACCGAAGGCCCTCACGGACTCCGGTTCTCGCCGGACGGACGCTACCTGTACATGACCACCGCGCACGGGCTTCCGGACGGAAAGTTCTGGAAGCTGCACGCAGGCCCCGACACCGTGGTGGGCGATCCGTTCAAACTGGGGCGGTTTCCGGCCACGCTGGACGTGACACCGGACGGACTCTACGCGTTCGTCGCGAACTTCAACCTTCACGGTGCGCACGTCCCGTCGTCGATCTCCACCGTCTTCACCGAGGACGGCATCGAGGTGGCGCAAACCGAAACGTGCGTCATGCCACACGGCGCCCGCCTGAGTGCCGATGGAGGTTCGCTGTACTCGGCCTGCATGATGGACGATCAGCTCGTCGAGCTGGATACCTACACCTACAAGGTGCGGCGTCGATTCTCCACAGCTCTGGATGACCCAGGGCCCGTGGAAGCCGACGGCGGTCATGGCATGCACGACATGGCATCCGGCTCCGCGCCCACCTGTTCGCCCACGTGGGCAGAACCCCACCCGGACGGCTCCCGTGTCTACGTGGCCTGCAACGGCGGCGACCGCATCTTCGAGATCGACCGGGCGTCCTGGCAGGTGGCGCGCACGTTCGAGACGGAGTCCGGACCGTACAACCTGGCCGTCTCACCGGATGGGCGCACTCTGGTGACGACCCTCAAGAAGGCACACCTGGTAGAGTTCTTCGACCTCACCACCGGGAAGTCGCTCGGGACCACGGCCTCGTCCACGACGATCCCTCACGGCGTCGTAATCTCACCGGATGGGCGCTATGCCTTCGTGAGCGTGGAGGGCGTGGGGATGGAACCGGGCAAGGTCGATGTGTTCGATCTCGAGACCCGCGAGCGCGTTCATTCGGCCGAGGTCGGCCAGCAGGCCGGCGGCATCGCGTTTTGGCGAATGGAGCGCTAGCGACCGGCCGGTACCGCTGATAACCGCGAACGTGGGGCCGAAACGGCCTTCGTGCATCCCCCAGAAGCGTAACTGACCCAGTGACTTAGGGGGACCGCGGTGAATGGAACGCCTGTTTACCCCGTCTGGGCCCCGAACTCCTTCAGAATCTCCTGCATCTGACGGTAGGTGTCGGCGTCGCCCCGGCTGTGGGGCTGAAATGCGCCCTCCTCGCCCTGCCGAGCCTTCTCGAGCAGGTAGGCCTCGGGCCTCACACCGGCCTCGAGTAGGGCCCGGAACGCCTTGGCCGATCCACCCACCAGCGCCCACATGATCGGAGGGGTCGTGTGTTCGGGCCCGGACACCAGGTCCAGATCCGCTCCTCCTGCGGCCAGGGCCTCAATGGCTTCCGCGTGGTCCCGCCACGCGGCGATGTGAGCCGGCGTCTGTTCATCGTAGCCACCCCGAACGTGCGGATCCGCGCCGCGCTCGAGCAACCACGTCACCATCGATGGTTGGTTGTTGCCTGCTGCGAAGTGAAGCGGGGCGCACCCGTAGTCGCACAGCGTGTACACGTAGATGTGCGCAGCCTTGGAACCGGGAGCGGGGAATTCGACCGCATCGTAGGTGCGATCTCGCGCCTCCGGATCCCGGGCCAATAGGCGCTCGAAGCGATCGACGTCACCCAGGGCCGAGAGCATGAACGCGTCGGTGCTGGCGCCTTGTTCGATGAGGTAACGCGCAACTGTCGGCCGGGGCGCGACCGCATACTGCGTGGGGGTCGCACCGTGATCTACGCACCTGGCCTCCAGGTCGGCACCTCGGTCCAACAGCAAATCGGCGATCTCGACCGTGGCCGCTACATGGAGGGGACGCTGTCCGTCACCGGCCACCTGGTTCACCGTGAACGGATCGTGCTCGAGGATGCGGGCCAGCTCGTCGCGAAGGCCGTGCTGGGCTGCAACGTAGGCGTCGATCCGCGCTCCGTGCTCCACCAGAAGGGGAATCAGCCACGTCCGGTCGTGCGGCTTCACGGCGGTGAGCGGCGAGAACCCTCCGGCCCACCACGCGCTCTTGCGGTTGGGATCGGCGCCGCGGTCGAGCAGCAGCTCCACGAGATCGCGTTGACCCGTTCCCACGGCCACTCCCAGTGGCGTGCCCCGACAGCACCAAGGATTGGGATCGAACGCATGGACGAGTGCGGGATCGGCGTCCAAACTGGCACGCACGTCCTCGACCTTTCGCTCCCGAAGCGCACGGAAGAAGTGCTCCAGCGTCGAGTCGGTGGTTCCGTTCGTGGTCGTGTTCGTCAAGATCGCTCCAGGTCGGTATCAAGTAACTGATGGTCAACGATTTAGGTAAATCGGCCCGTTCGTGTTGCCGATGGAGTTGGAAAGGGGGGTTGTTCAACACCCGCCCTCCGTCCAGACTCCTATAGGACCCTTCTACCGGAGAGACGCATGCGACTTCCTTTGATCCTGGGCGGCCTGGCGTTGGCAGGCGGCGCTCTTTTCGTGGTGGCACAGGCCGAGGCTGGTCCTGCGGTCCAAGGCGAGGTCGCAGCGGCGACGCCGGTGGTCGTGTACAAGACGCCAACCTGCGGCTGCTGCAGCAAGTGGGTCACTCATCTGGAGGAGGCGGGCTTCGAGGTCGAGACCCGCGACATGGACGACCTCTCTGCCCTAAAGGCCGAAATGGGCGTGGGGCCCCAACTGCAATCGTGCCATACCGCAGTTGTGGGCGAGTATGTGGTCGAGGGGCACGTGCCCGCCGACGCGATCGTGAAGATGCTCGAGGAGCAACCCGAGATCGCGGGTCTGGCCGTTCCCGGTATGCCCGTGGGGTCACCCGGCATGGAGCAGGGCTCGCGTGTCGATCCATACGACATTCTGGCGTTCGACCGCACGGGTAACGTGAAGGTCTACGACCGGCGACCCTAGCAGCCACAACCTGCTGGCGCGCTCGGTCAGCCCAGGACCCCAAAGAACAACCAGCATACCAGCGCGCCCACCAGCGACATCGACAGGCCCCAAACGAGCAACTGATTGAAGAGCTTCCCGCGATGCTCTTGAGCTGCCGCGGCCAGACACAACGCACCTAGGGTCGAAAGCGGTGATACGTCGACCAGGTGCGCCCCCACGTTGATTGAGGAGGAGATCGCCAGGAGGTCGCCGCCACCCAAGTTCTCGATCAACCCCGGACCCATGGGTAGGAAAGCCGGGAGGATGACACCCGACGAGCTGGCGTAGACCGAGAGTACCCCGGTTACGAACGCGATGAGTCCGTTGATGCTGACCGGGTTGGACACCTGTGCCATCCAACGGGCCGCCAGATCGATCCCGCCGGTGCTGCCGACAATGGCCACCAACACCGTCACCCCGCACACCAGCAGGATGGCACCCCAGGGCATTGCCTCCAAGGAGTCGCGCTCGTCGGCCGCACGGGTCAGTGAGAGCAAGGCCGCAGCCATGAAGGCGCCCATGGTGACGTTGGTCCCTAACACCACGATGGCGATCAGCAATAGACCGATGACCGTGACCGTCCACTTCTGCTCCCATCCCCAGTCGAGCTGTGTGACTCCCAGGGACGCCGCGTCCAGATGCGCATCCGAACGCCGCATGAGCTTCACTCCGCCGAGTATTAAGTAGGCGCCGAAGGCCACGAACGACTGCGCAATCATGGTATTCCAGTAGTTTCGCCACTCGAAGCCTTCGAGACCGATCTGACTCATGAGATCGTTGGCGATGATCCCGGTGGGCGCGATCGGTGACAGAGCCCCAGCGTTGGCACCGCTGCATACCAGCACTGCCATTAGAAGCCCGGGGATGCCGGCGCGCGCCGCAGCCGCCATTGCCACAGGAGCCAGCATGGCCACTGCGGCGATGTTGCCCGGTCCGATGGTGGCGAACCCCAAGGCAAGGCAGAAGAAGATGATCGGAACCATCGCCACCCTGCCCCGAGCCAGCGTGAGCGCAGCGGACGTGATCCGCTCCAGGGTGCCGTTGGTGCGCGCCATCGAGAACAGAAGCGTCACAGCAACCAGTGTCAGGAACAGGTTTTCGGGGAAGCCTCCCACCACCTGTCGGGGTGTCATATCGCCGAACTGGGTACCGATCACGAAGGCGAACGCGATCGACAGCACGCCGACGTTCACGCGCGTGAAACTGCTGATCAGGATGGCCGCCAAGAGGGCGGCCAGGGACAGCAGCGGGATGCTCAAATGAGATTCCCGCGCTCGGACTCCCGACGGGTCAAGGCGTCAGTCGCTCGCGCGGGCGCAGCTTGATGGACCAGAGTCCGCTGGTGTTGTCCGAAAAGAAGATGTTGCCCTTGTAGGGGATGACCGACCAGGCACCAGGCGAGTTCGGAATCCACGCCAAGGGGTCGTTGGCCTTGAACACGGAAATCTCCCTGCCCTGTGTGTACAGGTTCCCCATCAGCTCGCCGGACACATCCACCATTCGGGCTCCACCCTCGTAGTACGCCTGGTAGAGAACATCGTCCTCGACCCAGATGTTGTGCGTCCCATACTCGGTTACCTCGTAGCGAGCCACGATCTCCGCCGCTTCCGGGTCGGTGAAGTCCACGATCTGGATGTAGCCCGTCGTGGCCCGGGGGTACCCACCCCGGCCCGTCTCGGGGTCGTAAGGTTGCCGGAAGTCGGGACCGTTGCCCTCCCAGGCCAAGCCCCTCCGCCCGATGATCTCGTCACCCACGAACAGGTAGAACTTGCCAGTCGACTCCTGGAAGTAAGGGAAGACGGCATGCGTGGCGCCGGTTCCGATGGGGATCACGGTAGCGAGTTTGGGCGACTCGATGGTCCCTCCCCAACGCCCATTCCCCACATCGACAACCACGACACCGGTGGCCCACTCGGCGGAGTACGCGAGCCCGTCGTGCACCCAAACATCGTGGAGTTGTGAGTCGGGATGGTCGTACTCGCTCACGTAGCGCGGGTTCGCGATATCACTCATGTCGAGGATCACGTACTTCTCGCCACCCGAAAGCGCGAAGAGATGCGTGTCGGTTGCAAACACGTTGTGCACGCCGCCGGTCAGGCCCTCGTCGTATACCGACGCGATGGTGGGGTGCGCCGGATCCGCCAGATCCAAGATGACCACTCCGTTACGACGGTTGGAGGCGCCCTCGCGGGACAACACGCCGTACCGGCCGTCGGGCGACGTCTTCACATCGTTCAGAGAACGAGCATCCACCTGGATGGAGTCGGTCTTCACGATGTTCGTGGGATCGGTGACATCCCACACGAACGCGTGACTCTGGGCCTGCCTGGATCCGGTGATGGCGTAGTCCCTGCCATCCAATCCCTCGAACACCCACAGGTCACTCGTATAGTGTTCGGTGATGCGGCCCTGGCCGAGGACTTCGGTGGACTGGACCACGTCGCGAGGGATGACCTCGAACGCGCGGCGGGCCTGCAGTGGGCCAGCCGACGCCGTAACCGTGTACACGCCCGGCACGTCTGCCACAAAGCTGCCGTCTTGCAGTTGGCCCGGGGCGGCAGGGCCCCGAATCCCGGGCGATGGTTCGTAGCTGAGCGACCAAGTGACGGGAAGGTCGTCCCGGGTCGAGCCGTCCTTGGCCTCAAAGCGGGCGCTGAAGTGCTGCACATCCCCGGTTCGAATACGGTCTCGGCCCCCCTCGAGCCACAGTGACCCGTCGGAGAGTCGCTCGACCCGATGCTCGATGGCTCCCGTCACGCCTTCTACTGCACCCGTGATGGTGACCAACCCGGGCGCAAGCGCACTCACAAACCCCAGGCCGTCAACCGTGGCCACATCCTCGTTCGAGCTGCTCCAACGCGTGACGGGCTCAGGCCGCGAGGTCCCATCGGCGTGTGTCGCCTGCACCCGGTGACGAGCCGTGCTCCCCACGTACATTTGGGGAGCGTCCGAGCGCACGGCGACACGGTCCACGGCAGGCCACTCGACGACGAACGGAATCGTCAGCCGAACAGGATTCCCCTCGGCTCCCATCGCGACAGCGGTGATCTCATGGCTCCCGGCCACGAGTCCCAAAACCTGGCCGCTCTCGGACCACTGACGCACATCGACTTCGGTCCTCGGCGCGGCCAGTCGCACCCCGACCTGTTCGATCCTGTTTCCATTGGCATCGAACGCCGAGATGCGCAGTGTCGCTTCCTGGCCGGCAATGGCCATGAGGCGGTCGGGCTCCGCGACCAGCCGAGCCACGGGCGGAGCGTCCTGAGCTTCAAGCGGGCTCGTGGGTCCGAGGGCGGACAGAGCGCACCAGCCCAGGGCGATGGAGGCGATCGAGAGACGGCGCAAGCGTGGCATGACGAAACTCCTCAAGGAGACCCGGCCAGATTCGGGTCCATCCGGAGCTACGTCAAGCGACTAGGCCACGCCGTGCATGGACTGCGCACCACGGGCCTCCACCAGGGTCGCAACCTCTCCGGCAGCGATCGGCTCGCCCACCAGATTGCCCTGGAGATAGGTCACACCCAGTTGAAGCAGGACTTCCTGCTCCTGCAGGGTCTCCACCTGTTCGGCCACGATGCGAAGGTCGAGATGGACTGCGACGGCTAGGAGTCCCTTGATTAGATGCCGCACGCTCTCGGAACTCTCCAGCCCTCGGATCAGACCGCCATCGATCTTCACTCGGTCCAGGGGCAGATCCAGCATGTGGCGAAGGGGCACGCCATCGCTTCCGAGATCGTCTAGCGCGACCGCTACGCCGATGTCTCTGAGCCCCTGGAGTGAGGCGCGCGCCTCCGTCAGATCCGCGTGACAGATCCGCTCCGTGACCTCGATGCCGAGACACGTCGGTGGCACCCCGGACTCCTCAATGAGCCAGTGGATCGACTCCCGCTCATGGGCCATCAGGTCGGCCAGCGTGACGTTGATCCAGAATCGACCGTCGATTTCGCCGGCGAGCTGCGAACGGACGTCGCCGATGGTCGCCAACACCTGGCGGGTCCAGGTGCCGCTTCCGCCGAGGGAATGCATGACCCGAATGAAGCTCGCCGAAGGCACCTGCGATCCGTCTTCTCGCTCCCACCGTGCCAGGACCTCGAAGCCCGCGAGTTGTTGATTGGTGGCGCGGACGATGGGTTGAAACATGGGACGCACCAACCCTTCCCGCAGCGCGTCCTCGACCTCATGAATGAGGTTGCCGTGTAGGTTACGTTCGAAGACCGTATGGCGGCTCCGCTTCTCACGCTTCGCCGCCAAGAGGGCGATGTCGGCCTCATGAAGTAAGTGGTCGAGTTCGGTGGGCTGATGCGCGACGGCGATCCCGATGCTGGTCCGCAGGAACAGCTCGTGGCCGCCCAGGTCCACCGGCTCCTCGAGCAGGGCCATGATGTCGTCGGCGACCTCTTCCGCTTCCCGTTGCGGGTCTCGCAACCCGTGTAGCACCAGAACGAACTCGTCCCCACCGATCCTGGCGAGGGTGTCTCTGGGTCCACGGACGATGTCACGACACCGGCGCGCGAACGAGATGAGGGCTTGGTCTCCTGCCGCGTGCCCGTAGCGATCGTTGATCTCTTTGAAGTGATCGAGATCCATGTGGAGCAGTGCGAACGGAGCCTTCTTGGGATCCAGTAGTCGCCCCTGCTCCCTGGAGAAGAGGGCAAACCGGTTGTAGATCCCGGTCAGCGCGTCCGTTTCGGCTACACTGCGCAACCGATCCTCCTCCCGTTGCCGGCCTCGCCACAAGAGGATGAGCAGCAGCGTGCCCAACCCGAACGACATCATGCCAGCGGCGGCGGCCATCCGAGCTCGGCGACCGTTAGCCACGACCGCGAGCGCGAGGATCGACTCGGTGCGGCTCAGTGCTGCTTCAGCTTCCTGGTTCAAATCGCGGGTCAGCCGTCGAGCGAACTCGATCGGCGCCCTGGGGTCCTCGTACCACGTCGAGGTGGAATTCCCGACCAGGAACGCCATGTCATTCTCGATGACACGCACACCCTCGTGGTTCCGCATCCGCGCTACGATCTCGCCGATCTTCTCGTCCGCCAAGATGGCCGTTTCCACATCCAGGTCGGTTTCGAATGGGGAGAAGTCGTCCGAGTTGGACATCCCCATCTGTTCCAGGTTCCCGGCGTTCGACGTGAAGAGGTTGACCAGGATGGGGTTGGCAGGCTCGACGTCGTTGGTAAACGCGAACCGGCTGAGCGACAGTTCCGCGTAGTTGATCGCCGTGTAGATGGCGTACTGCGCACCCTTGGTCGCCTCGAGTAGGTTGGACCAGTTGCCGTTGGGATCCGACGGGAAGATGCCCGCAAACTCCTGTGGGAATTCCTCGTACCATCCCCGCAACTCCGACGGACGGCGGGGTTCGGAGAGGTAGGTATCGGCCTCTCGTGCCACCTCCCGCAAGCGGTCGACTACGGGTGTCCAGGCCTCCAGTGGATCGAGGTCTGCCAGCTCTTCCTGGACGAAGTTGATCTCGGCCTTGAAGCCATCACGTGCCTGCGTGAACGCCGCCTCATCGTCCATGGCGAACATCCACCAGAGCGTGGCGACCTCGGCCTCTCCCGCGGCGAAACCCAGCTCGCGCTCGAGGCGCAAGAGGTCCAGGCCTTGGCGAATCACGGCGATCTGATTGGTTTGAGCCCGGTTGCGGTAATACACGAAGCTCGACACCAGCATCGAGAGGGCGGTGGCGAGGAGGACCGCGCCCAGCACGAGCGTCCGAGCTCTGCCGGTGTAGTCGAAACGCCCGACCCCGGACTTCCCTTTGCGGGGCTCACTCCTTGAGACGCGTCGTTCGGCCATAGCCTGGGTTGGGTATTCCTGTGCTAGCTGGGTGCCTCCGGTCCCCAGGGATGTACGGCCGAGCCGCCTCAACCCGCCAAAGTGTGGAGGCCCTGCAACAATCGGGGCGGGTCTGGGGCGCTATGAGGCCAGAGCCATGCCAGAATCTGCAGACCAAGACAGGCTGTGCCGGCGCCCCTCAGCGCCCGTCGCGCGGCTCGGCCTGGAGGCCCGCCACCGCCTCACGGGTGGGGAACCAGAGGTACGCTACCGCAGCCACCCGGGCCAGCAGGAAGGAGGCAATCGCCGCGGTCAGACCCACCCATCCGAACATCCCGATGAACAGAGGGAATCCAATGGCGATGCCCAGCACTTCGATCCCGGTGGCGCGAGTGATCGGTGCCGTGCGCCGAGCCGTGACCAGGATTCCCCGAAAGAGGGAAACGAAGGCCGTCGCCAACGGCACCGGGATGAGGAAAATCGCGGCCTCGAACGCGAAAGCTGCCAGGTCGGGGGTCAGGCCCGCCACACCCTCGAACCACACGCCCGCGAGAGGCGTCAGGGTGACGAGGCCAAGCACCGCAGACGCGGTCAGCCCCAACGACACACTGAACCGACGGAGTTCCGGTAGGTGCTCAGCCCGATCTCCCACCAAGGCGATCGAAACTTCCTGGAATGCCAGGCAGGAGGCCCGAAACAAGAAGCCGAGCGAGTTGATGACTGGAAACACCGCTAGCGACTCGATCGGGGAGGGCGCCCGTCCCATGAACAGCGTCACGAGCGGGTGAACCGCCAGGCCAAGAAGTGACGTGAGCGCCAACGGGAAGTAGAACTCAGTCAGCTCACGGTAGCTCATGGGCGGTCCTGCTTCCAGCGACCTCTCCAACGCCCGCAACCGTCCCACCGAAGGACCTGCCATCCACCGCGTGGTGATGGCCTCGCCCAGCACCCCCACCACCAGCGCCGAGGTGGCGACCCAGGCGCCCGGCAGATCCGACCAGCGCCAGAGCAGCAGCGACCACAATGCCATTCCCACCAGCCGTACACCCGTGCCCAACGCGACCAACCTTGTCCGATGGTCCCGGATCAGGATGCCTTGGTAGAAGCGCCGGTACCCGATGGCGGCTGGCCAGGGCAGCAGGATCCAGAGCGCCGGGTAGGTCAGCCGGGATACCTCGGGCGGGAGTCCTACCATGCCCTCGATCAGCAGGCGATACACCGGCGGCACCAGAAACACGGCCAGCATGCCGGTGGACAATGCGCAGAGTCCGTACGCGAAACGGCGCAGCCGTTGATAGCTCGGCGCATCCGAGGCGAGGGCCGTCGAGGCCGACAGCAGCATCATCACCGGAGCCTCGATCAGGAAGCCGAAGGCGAACGTGACGCCGAACGCCGCCAGGTTGAAGGCAGGCTCCCCCATGCGCGCAATCACCGCGGTCACGAACGGCCCTTCCAGCGCCATCATGACCCATGTGACCGCGAGGGGCAGCCAGAACCGGAAGATCGACGCCTGCGAACGGGGCGCCGTCACGGGCTCCCTACCGGGAACGCCCCCCTACCAGCCGCTCCAGCGCTTCGGGGCTGCGGGGCAAGGATGCCGAGAGGATCTCTACACCATCGGGGGTGACCGCCAGCACGTCCTCGGTGAACACGCTGATCCCTGTGTCGTGGTTGTAGTACCAAGGCTCCACCGTGAACACCATCCCCGGCTGCAGGGGTCGCTCGGCCTCGAACGGGTCGCCAGTCGACAGCCCGATCGCGTGCCCGAAAAAGAGGCCCACCTGCATGTAGGGTTCTGCTTCGTCGGGGATCGCCTCGTAGGCGACCCTGCGTAGGTCGGCAAAGGTAACCCCGGGGCGAACAGCGGCGGTGATGTGGTCGACCACCCTGACCTGCATCTCGAGCACCGTCCGCTGCTCGGGTGTGAAGCGCCCCGACACCGGAAACGTCCGCCCTACGTCGCTCTGGTAGTGGTCCAGCTCACAGCCCACATCGAAGATCACCAGGTCGCCGTTCTCGAGCTGCCGGTTCCGTCGGTTGTAGTGAGACGCCAGAATCCGCCAGGGCCAAAGCGAGTTGGGCCCAGACTTGATAATGGGATGAAAGGCGACTCGCTGCGCCCCCCCGCGCAGGCAAGCAGCTACAAAAGCCGCCTCCAAGTCTCGCTCACTGACTCCGGGAGTAACCGCGGACGCGCCTTCGAGAATGGCCGACTCGGTCAGTTCGATCGAAGCGCGCACCCGTTCGAGTTCGCGGGCGGTCTTGATGCCACGGGTACGGGCCAGGATGCTCGCAGCCGACCGCAGGTACGTCGAGGAGAAGTGGCTGCGCCAGTACTCCACGAGCTGGGCAGCGGCGTTCGGAGCGGTTCCGAACAGACCCCGCTCGCGAGCGCTCGGGGAGGCATGCACGAACACCGACGTTCGGGACTCGGCCAGGCGAGCGAGGTACGCCTCCAGCCCCGACGCGGGTTCGATTCCCTCCAACCCCGACCCCTGGGCCAGCTCAGGATCGGTGGCGAGAGGGCGTCCCGGAAAATCGTTTCGTCGACTCGGGTTCTCGAATCGGAAATCACGCTCCGGCGCAAACAGCCGCACACCGCCGTCGGCCTCGATGGCGAGCAGCGAGCGGGGAAGCTCGAGGCCTGTGAAATACCAGAAGTCGTCGTCCTGTCTGAAGGTCTCTCCGTCCGAGAGCCCCTCGCTGCTGGGCACCAGAAGGGTCCCGCCGCCAGCGGCCCTGAGCGCCACAGCTGCCTCGGACCTTCGGGCCACGTACTCCTCGGGCGGGAAGTCCATCGCGGCCCACTCGGAGTAGCGCTGCTCGGGGGTCTGCGCGTCGAGGGGAACACCTACGCCCAGGAGCCATGCGGCCGCGAGCACGCTTCGCGGCCAGAGAGTTCGTGACGGCAAGTCTGATCTCCGGTGAAGTGTGGAGCCGGGGATCGACGACCGCCGGCCCCCCGGCTCCCAACACTACCCACTGATCAGCACCAGCGCACTCGCACCCGATACCGGATCTCCACCTCGCCGCCGGCGGGAATGACCGGCCGATAAGCGAACGTCCAGGCGTCGAGTTGTTCGTGGCGGTGACTGCTGCTCACCATGGTCCAGTCTCCACCCACCGGCTCCACCACCGAGACGCGCTGGGCCTCATCCTTGTGGTTCCGGAGCTTGATTTCCCACTCGCTCTCGGTCACGCACCCTCCGACCGCATCGAAGTCCGTTTGGCGGCGTTCCCCAACCACGTCAAAGGCCTCGCCGATCCTCAGGCTGACGCGCTCGTCCCGGGGGGTATGGTCGATCCGGTTTTCTCCGATGAACTGCTGGGCGCCCGAGCGGTCGGCCTTATACAGGCGGACCACGCCCTTGGGGAGCGGCATGCCCAGGCCCTGGTCCTCGGAGTTCTCGAAGTGCATGAACACCTGCGCCTTCTGGTTCTGAGCAACGTCTCCGTACTGACCCCGGTACAGATATTGTTCCCCTCGGAAGACCAGCTCCTTCTCCGTCTCGAACCCACGACCCTCCAGAAGCACGACCTGCTTTTGTTCATTCTGCTTCAGATCCGTGGGCCGTCCCAGCGTGTAGAGGTGGTACTCGAAGAAGCCCTCTTCGGAGAAGGGGGCCGCAGACGCTTCGGCTGCACCCATGGCGTCCATTCGCATCGCTCTCTGCAGGTCATCGAAGTCGGCCACGCGCTGGACCTCTCCGGCCACCAGCTTGAGCGTGGCGTTCTCGTAGGTGGCACCGCTCTGGTTGCTTAGAGTGACCCATCCTGTCAGGTCGCCTTCGGCGTCGTCCTCCGAGAGCACCAGCACGTAGTCGGCACTCCAGTTGAGTCCGCCGGTCAGGTAGGACACTTCGACGTCGGGGGTGCCACGCTCGGCCTCGACCTCCCACACCAGGCTGGGCTTGGCAATGAGGTCCCCCGGAAGCTCGGAGAACGCGAAGCGGCCTGGGACGTCGAACGTAATCTCGCCGTCGATGCGGAGGACCGGTCGGCCGTTGTAGGCGAGCACCTCGGCGTCTACGGGAAGCTCGCTGCCGTCGGGCTGCCGCCGATAGATGCGCACGGTCTTGCCCACGTACTTCTGCAGCAGGGTCTCGGGGCTGAGCAGGTCGTACCGGTAGTTCTGCTCGAGCAGGGAGAATGGTCTCCCGTCGAGGGACCGAACATGCACGGTCTGGGACTGGATGGCCGAAGCCACGTCGGCGAACTCCAGGTCGACCACGCCGCCGGGCAGGGTGATGCCCCGGACCTCTCGGACGAGCCCGAAGTTCTGGTTGTAGACCGTGACGGCGATGCTCTCCCTCTGAGACGCATCGGAGCGCACGACCTCATCTGCTGGCCGCGCCTCCTTGGGCGGAGCACCCTCGGGGACCAAGGGGAGCATGCCGGTGGCGGCTAGGAGCAACCCGGCCGACCGGAGGCGAAGGGGCGAAAACATGGAACTCAGACCTTTCGAATGGGATGCGGCGGGACTCTCCTGCCGATTCACCCCCTAGGACGTACCACCCCCGCCGGCTTGCACACACCCTCCGAAAACCCCCGAAACAACAGGGAAACTCGCCGTCAGACGGTGTGGCTCCTCTCGCTCTCTTGGGCGGCGGATCGAAGCATGACCACGGCGGCGTAGAGCACGACCACCACCACCAACCAGCGCAGTGCAACCAGGGGGAGCGACTTCACGATGAACGCGGCGATCAGCACTGCCGGAAGCCCCCCCACCGCCAACCCCAGCGCTGCGGAACGGTCCCAGCGCTTGGCATCGAGGAACCGCACCGCCGCCACGGGCATGAGAAACGCCGAAGCACCCATCATGATCGGGAAGGCCACCGCCGGGTTCATCCCCAGCAGCGCGATGGTGATCATGCACGGCGCGTAGATGCCGATCCCCAGCGTCATCAGAGCACCGAAGACGAACATCGCCACGCACGCCACCGCCAGCTTCCAGGAACCCAGCCCCATCGCGGCGCCACCGGCGGGCAGCAGCTCCAGGTTGGAAGCCATAAACGAAAGGGCCGCGATGATCAGCGCGATGCCCATCCCGATCTGGATCTTGCGGCGCGACCACGCCGCCACAACACCCGCACCCAACCAAGCCCCCAACACCGCCGCGAGGATCATCGCGACGAGCGTGAGGGTCCCCACCTCCACCAAGGCGATGAAAATGAACGCCTGCACCAACACCGGAGGCGTATGTCCGACGTGCATGGTCCCGGGAATGTTCTCATCCGAAACCACATCCCGGAGCTTGAACAGCGTGGTGGTAGGTGCGAACGAACCGATCCCCAACGTATCGAAGAAGTTGGTGACGAACCCGATGGCGAGTTCCAACGCATTGGGGTTCTCACCGGGCTCGGTGCGCAGCGAACGCGCCCAGCGCGCCAGGAACGCAAGTCCGAACAGCGCCAGCGCCACGAAGATCAGGGTGCGGACGAGACCGGGATCCATCGGGGTCAGCGCCTTGGGGGGAGGGAGCTGCGCATCAGGACACCAGACGCGCGTTCAGAGTGATCTCCGCGTTCAGGGCCCGGGAGACAGGGCAACCCGCCTTGGCCGCCTGCGCCGCCTCCCGGAACTCAGCTTCCGAAACGCCGTCCACCTCGCCCTCGAGGTCGAGCGCAATCGCGGTGATCGCCCAGCCGGCATCGTCCTTTTCCATGGTGAGCGTGGCTTCGCAGCTCAGGCGCACCGGAGGATGTCCGGCACCGGTCAACCCGAAACTGAGCGCCATGGCGAAGCAGCCGGCGTGCGCAGCGGCGATCAGCTCTTCGGGATTGGTGCCGAGCTTCCCGTCTTCATTCTGGAAACGGGTCTTCGCGGAATACGGTTGAGCGTCGAAGACGCCGCTTTGGGTCGATAGAGATCCACTGCCTTCCAGTCCGCTTCCGCGCCACGTCGCGCTGGCTGTACGTTTCATGCCGTCCTCTGGCTGGGGTTGGGGCGCGTAGGGTAGCGAGTTCGATGATGTCGGGGAAGGGCGGACCCACGGACCAGTTCCGGGTCCCCGCATTCAGTAGCCGGCTACCTGGCCTTCGACTATCGTCCAGCCATGGACCTTCGCACCAAACTGGTCTTCGCTCTCGTGGCCGTAGCGCTCGGAAGCATGTTCGCGCTGGGTGGATTCACCTATCGAAGCGCTCGCGATCTAATCGAGCAGAACGCCTTCGACCAGCTCGACGGAATAGCGGAGTCCAAGCAGCAGAGTGTCGAAAAGCTGGTCAGCGGTTGGCACGAACGCGTCCAACTGATCGCCAGCCGTAGCCAACTGCGGAGGAGCCTACGGGCCCACAATCAGGGACTGCATTCGACGGCCAGTGAGGAGATCCGAGCCATCCTCGCGGATGCCTTGAATTCGACCCGTACCATCGAGTCGCTCGCGGTCTTCGACGCAGGTGGCATACTGCTGACCGCAGTGCGCCGAGCCAACGACACAGAGGTGAGCCAAACCCCGCTTCCACCGACCCCACCTGGCCAACTGAGTGAGTACCAAGGCCTGTTGTTCAGCTCACGGTCGGAACCTCGCCTGGTCTTCGTTGCCAACTTGATGCTCGACGGTGAACGGTTGGGCGTCCTGCACTCCACGATGAACGCGCACGAACTGGTCGAGGTGGTCCAGGGGTACGAGGGGCTGGGTGACACGGGTGAGACCTTGATCCTGGCCCGCGACCCCGAGGGTGCCCCCCGCTTGATTCACCCGGTACGCCACCGAGGTGCGTCTCCCGAGGCCGAACGTTTGGAGGACCTCGGTGAACTGGGTGAGTTGGTGCTCCAGGCGGGAGACGCTTCCCCGACGCGAGATGTCGTCGATTACCGAGGCGAGGCTGTGTGGGCCGCCGTGCGCTTCGTTCCGGAGACGGGGTGGGGTCTGGTGGTGAAGAGAGACAGGGCGGAGCTCCGATCGCCCGTCGTGGCGTTTCGGAACGAGCTCCTGCAACTGGGACTCACACTTGGTGCCTTCGCAATATTGGCGGGTACGCTACTGGGGTTGCGGTTCGCTCGTCCCATCCATCACCTGGCAGGCGTAGCGAATCGCATTCGCGAAGGGAAGCTGGACGCCCGAGCCGAGGTCATGGCCCAGGACGAGATCGGTCAGTTGGCTCGCAACTTCAACGCAATGGCAGAGGAGTTGGAGGAGCGTATCTCGGAACTGGACGAGTTCCACAGGTACTTCGACCTGTCTCCCGATATGCTGTGTATCGCCAATACCGACGGGTTCTTCGAGCGGGTGAACCCTGCGTTCGAGCGGGTGCTTGGCTGGACACCTGAGCAGCTACTGAGCAAGCCGTTCTTCGAGCTGATCCACCCTGACGATCTCGATGCCACGCAACGCGAGGTAGAAAAACTCTCTGAGGGGATCCCCACGGTCTCGTTCGAGAACCGCTTCCGGACCGCACAGGGCGAGTACCGCCGTCTGGTCTGGACCGCCCATCCGGAACCCGAGACCGGCACCCTCTACTCTGCCGCCCGCGACGTCACGGAGCTGAGACAGGCTCAGGAACAGTTGGAGTCGGCCAGGGCGAAGCTTCGAGCCGGACCTTGACGGTTCTCAACCTCGCCGCGGGTTTGATCTACCTGCTCATGGGCGGGGATTTGCTGGTCCGAGGGGCGGTGGCCTTGGCGCGACGGGCGCGGGTGTCGCCGATGATGGTGGCGCTCACGGTGGTGGCGCTCGGGACGTCGCTGCCGGAACTCCTCGTGGCGGTACAGGCGGCGCTCTCCGGCTACCCGGGTTTGGTCCTGGGCAACGTCGTGGGCAGCAACATTGCCAACGTGATGTTGGTTGGAGGCACTGCTGCCGTGATCTATCCGCTCCCTACCGGCGGCCCGAAGCTCGGGCGCGATGCGGCCATCATGATCGGGGCAAGCTTGGCCTTCTTCGGGTTCTGCCTCCATACCGGGCTTAGCCGTGCGGACGGCGCAATACTGCTGGCGGGCATGATCGCCGTGTTTGCCATCACCGTGCGGGAGGCCCAACTGGAGCAGCGAGGGGCCGACCACTCCGTCCCCATTGAATGGGTTCTCGGCCTGCCGAGTGCGGTGGGAATGATCACGCTGTTTCTGATCCTCGGAGCGGTGGGCCTCCCCCTGGGCGCCAAGATGGTGGTAGATGCAGCAGTGGAGCTGGCCACTCAGTTTGGGATTCCCGAGGTCGTGGTGGGACTCACCGTTGTCGCCGTGAGCACCTCACTGCCTGAGCTGGCGACCACCCTCGTGGCGGCCTCGCAGAAGCGTACCGAAGTGGCGGTGGGTACCATTGTAGGCAGCAACGTGCTCAACCTCCTCTTGATCGGTGCAGTGGCGGCGCTCGTCAGTCCCTCTGCCATTGCGGTGTCACGAGAGTTCCTCAGGCTCGATTTGCCGCTCATGCTGGCTGCCGCGGCCATCCTCACCCTGTTCATTTGGCGTCGACGATCGGTCGGTCGAGTTGCGGGCCTCCTGCTCTCTGCCAGCTACTTCCTGTACATCGGGTGGGTATTCATTCAGTCCTGAGCCTTCACGCGGACACGCCCACCTGTGCGCTCGAGCAGTTCAGCGACGAAGCCGTCAACCTGGACAACCGGCACGTCAAAGCTGAGTTCAATCCGCGCTCCATACTTGGTGTCCGACGGTGAGATGCCACGTGCGACCGTAAACGCGGCTACCGCCGCCGTCTCGTCGTAGTCGTGTTCCACCCACACCCGGCGGGACACGACCACGTCCTCGATCTCGGCCGCAGCCAGGACCGCGGCGGCGGCGTTACCGTAGGCTCTCACCAGGCCTCCGGCCCCCAGCTTGGTGCCGCCGAAGTAGCGAACCACCACCAGGAGCACGTTCGTGACGTCCACGCCTTGGAGGTGCTGCAGTATGGGCCGGCCCGCCGTTCCCGACGGCTCCCCGTCGTCGCTGTATCGGTACTCCCCGCCGGCAGGCCCCATGCGCCATGCCCAGCAGTGATGACGGGCATCCGCAAACTCGGCTCGCAGGAGCTCGAGGCGGCACTCGACATCGCCCGCCTCGTTAATGGGCGTGACGTCGGCAATGAACCGCGACCCCTTAATCTTTGGGATCTCCACCCGGGCGGGTTGGGCGACGGTCCGGAACTGCGTGGTCACGATCCTGGATCCTTCAGGACCAGAGCCGCTCTTCCTTCATGAACGCGCGCAACCCATCCGGGTCCGAAAACGCCTCCGCCATGCGCCCGATCCCCCGCTGAATGTCATCCATACTGTTGGCGGTGGAGAGTCGGAGATAGTGGTCATCCTCAGCGCCGATCCGACCAAAGGACGCGCGGTCCATCGTGGCAATCCCGTACCGGTAGAGCAGGAACATCTGCAGGATACCGGCGGGAGTGGTGCGCGCCCGTTCCGTTTCGGAAAGCCCCTCAAACAGATCGAACACGCCCAGCCGTTCGCACACGCTTTCCACGTTGGGAAAAACATAAAACGCGCCCATGGGTATCTGACACGTAACGCCCTCGATGTCGTTCAGTGCGGGCACCACCCAATCGCGACGAGCCTGGAACTCGGACACCATACGCGCCACTTCGATCTGTGTGCGCGGATCTTCATAGGCAGCGCGCCCGCCCTCCTGCAGGAAGGGGGGAACACACGATACGGTGTTGATGTTGAGCTGCTTGAAGACCGCGGCCTCCTCCACAGTGGGCAGGACCGCCCACCCCAGTCGCCAGCCCATCATGGCGAACCCCTTGGAAAGACCCCCCACGATGACGGTGCGCTCCTCCATGCCCGACTCCGAGGCGATGCTGTGATGCTGGGCTCCATCGAAGAGGATCTGCTCGTAGATCTCATCCGCATAGATGCGCACGGTGGCCGGACATCGGGTCCGGATCACCTCCGCAATGGCGCTCAGGGCATCCTTGCTCAACACCCCACCGGTGGGGTTCGAGGGAGAACACAGGATGATGAGCTTGGTGCGATCGCTCAGGTGGGCTGCAAGGTCATCCGCAGTAAACGCGAACCCTCGCTCCTCGGATAGGCGCAGGGGCACAGGGCGTGCTCCCACGAACGTCACCCACGACTCGTAGATCGGAAACCCCGGACTCGGGTACACCACCTCGTCACCCGGGTCCACGTAGGTCTGAAACGTGTAGCTGATGGGCGGCTTGGCCCCTGGGGTGACCACCACGCGATCCGGATCCACCTCCAAGCCACGCGTTTCGCTCACGTGCCGGGCGATCGATTGCCGGAACGACCTCAACCCCGCCGGATCGCAGTAGGTGGAGTTGCCCGCCTCCAGTTCGGCGATCGCCACCGCGTTGATGTGGGGGGCACTGCGGAAGTCGGGAGCGCCGAGGTTGAACTTGATGACGTCCAGGCCCCGATCCACACACTTCTGGATGTCGACACCGAGCTTGAACGCGTTCTCGGTCCCCAGGTGCTCGAGTCGACGAGCGAAGGCGGCATTGGGCATCTACGGCACCAGTGCCCTTCCCCGCGGTCGCAGCAGGAAGAGCCCCTCATGCATGCTGGACACGATCACGGTTCCGCTGTCGAAGAAGGGATAGGCGGTCCAAGCACCAATGAAGCCGGGGGGGTTGCCCTCGTAGGGGGTGGTGTCGAAGTACCCGATCTCTTCAGGGTTCTCCGGGTCGGTCAGGTCGTACACCCGGAAGCCGGCCTGGTAGTTGGCCTGGTACATCCGGTCACCCTTTACGTAGAGATTGTGGTCGGTCGAGCCATCGGGTCCGTCGACCGTCGACACGAGGATGGGGTCATCCAGTTCGGCCACGTCCCAAATATAGGTCCGCGTCTTGGATGTCGTCCCCACCAGCTCGTCCAGCTCGTCGTTCATGTAGAAATAGCGCTGGTCCTCGGAGAGCCAACCTTGATGTACGTAGGCCCGTCCTGGATAGGTGGCGACGCCGATCGGCGTAGGCATCGTCTTGTCCGAGACGTCCACGATTCGGATCGCCGTTTCGTTCGAGGCGAAACAGATCTCTTTGCCCTGGTGATCGGTGTCGGGCCCACTGTAGATGACGCACTGGGCGTCATGCGTGCGACCCTGCCAAATGAGCCCTTCGGTGTCCGTGAAGCACCCCGCGAACGTGGGGTTCTTGGGCGTGCGGACATCGACCATGTGCAGGCCACCGCCGCAGGTCTCCCCGCCTCCGGAAGCGCCCACCGGAAAGGCGAAGCCGCTCCCGGGGTCGAGGACCAGGTTGTGCGCGGAGGCGATGCCGCGATAGACCGTATCGGCGGTGAACACACCGTCGCTCGGCGACCCATCCCTCAATCGCGTCAGGTCGAACACGACCAATCCGTGCTCGCCGGCCCCGTCTCCGGTGAAGAACAGGTGATCGCGGTACACCTTGAGATCCCGGGCACCGCTCGGGTTGGCGGGCACCAAACCCACGAAGACGGGTGCGCTCGCCTGGGTTACGTCGACCAGCGCCGCACCTGCCGTCCGACCCACGAGCGCGTATTCACGTCCCGTTTCCGGATCGGTCCAACCCCAGAGGTCGCTGACCCGCTCACCGGGGGCGGCACCGAGGTCCGAGAGCGAAAGGAACGACAGGAGGTCGACGTTGTTGCACTCGAAGCCTGCCGCCTGGTCCTCCTCACAAATCACCTCGTTGCCCGTCGACGACATCAGGGCGCCCATGGGCTCCACCCATTGTGGGAGGCTCCATGCCTCGCCCTCCCGGACGAAGATGGCGGCCCGACCGTGGCCGCCGTCGGCGCCAGGGGCGCCGGAAGCGGCCACCCCACCCTCCAACGCCAACGCTGTCCCTACCATGGCTCCGGGCTGCGCACCGTCGAGCGCCACGGGGCCCCTCTCGTTGAGCACCGCCCCATCCCTCTGCCAGCGGTACAGCGCCCCGGTCCGATCCGCGGCCAGCGGCGCACCAACCCACAACTCCTCATCCGAGAGCGCCAGGGCGGCGCCAAACGCTCCTTGGGGATCCGGTCCCGCCAGGCGTTGGCGCTCGGTCGCCGCCGAACCGTCAGGGGCCACATCGAAGAGCAAGACTGCGCCTCGCGACCCCGAGGTACCCGGCGCGCCGACGGCGAGGAAGCCGTCGTGCAACGCCAAAGCAGCTCCGAACGCCGAACCCGAGGGGAGGTCGGACCCACGGATCACCGTCAGTTCCCGCCACGTGCCCGCCTCCTCGAGCGCGAAGAGGAACACAGCACCGGACTCGTCGAACCCGGGAGCCCCCACGAAGGCGAGGCCGTCGGCAAGGAGCAGTGACTGCCCGAACCGCGCGTCAGGCCCCTCCGGCGGGTCGAGTTCCGCGGTGATCGACCATCCTTCTCGGGATCTCTCCAAGACGCGAACCGGTTCGCGGCCGGTTCCTCCCACCATCCCGGCCAACGCGCGGTCTCCGTCCAGGGAGACCGTGCGAGCGGGCGGTTGCAGCAGCCGCAGCATCGCCGGGAAGTCGAGGTTCTCCGCATCGAGCTGCGTGGGCGCCTCCCTGCGGAAAGGCAGGGTCTCCCTCAGGGACCAAGATCCCTCGTTGCGCTGGTACAGGTGCGCGGCCTCCTGGGTGGCCGGGTCTCCGCTCCCCGTGAGGAAGCGGTCCCCATCGACCGCGAGCGATGGACTCAGGCCTTCGCCAGTGTCGGCACTCCTGGGGGCTGCCAGTCGGGTGGCTTCGCGCCAAGCATCCCCGGCCCTCTCGAAGACGATGACGCCGGCGGGGCCCCGCCCCACTGCGGGCTTGGTGATCAGCACCTGCCCTTCGAGCACCGCGACCGCCTGGCCGAACTGGTCCTGGCCTGCCGCGGTCGACACACCCGCGATGAACAGATAAAACGCAGTCGCAAGGCACGGCGTGCGCATCAGTACCTCAGGTAGCGGACCAGTGGACCGTCTGCGAGCATCGTTACGACGACCAACGGTCCCACGTCGCCATTGAACGAAACCGGGGGTGGGGCTCCCCAAGACTCCAGCGCTGACGCCAGGCCTGCACTCCCCAGGGCAACCGCCAGCACGCCACCAGAGTGCTGTGCCGCGACGTCCCCAACCGCCGTTGCAACGTCACCCGAGAGCGGCTGAACCGGCAGACCAGTGGAGTTCGACAACGCGTCCAGGGTCCCCAACCCGGGCTCACTCACCAACGCCGTGACGCCTGCGTTCCGAAGTGCATGCTCGTAACGTGTTCCCTGTCCACCCGCCCCGGCGGGGTCCGACTCGAGCAGCAGAAGCGTGGTCGACGCGACCTGCGTCTTGGGCGTATCGGGCGCGGTGTCCTCCCCGTACTGCAGGTTGACCACACTGACGTCTCCGTTCTCTGGGACGGTGACCATGTAGAGGTTGTCGTAGTCCCCGATCGACCCCTGTTCGATCTGCCCTCCGAAGGCCGCCGCCACCTGACCTACTGTGTTGGAGTGACCCGCCACGGCCACCACGTCACCGCGATGATTCGCCATCACGTCCTCCACCAAGCCCTCCGGGTTGGTGTAGTTGACGATGTCGAGGCCGAACTTCTCGGCGAGCGGGCCCAACGTACCCTCCGTTCTGACCGTGGGCGTGGAGAAGAGGCCGGTGACGCCCACCTCGTCCAATACCCGTTCCAAAGCTACCGCGCGAGCCATCCCCTCTCCGCTGAGTGGTGTCTCCGCCGCATTGGAATCCGGGTGGATCTTCTCGGCATGTCTAACGACAAACACCGTTGTCGCCATGGGCTCTCGGAGAAAGAAATTGAAGCTCTCCATCCCACCACTCTCGACCACCACGAAGCCGGGACTCGTCGAGTAATCCGCGTAGTTGGAGTGGGTCGCTGTGACCACATAGCGCCCCGACTCCAGCGGCATCTCATACTCGCCCTCGACACCGGTCGTGACGCGGTGTACTCCAGACCCATCCTCGGCGATGAAAGTGAGGGCCACGCCGGGAATGGGATTTCCGATATCACCGTCCGCCTCGCGAACGAAGGCCACACCCTGACGTCCAGACTCACACCCTGCCAGCACCAGCAGGCAGGTCCATAGGACTGGAAGCAATTTGCGCAACGGTTACATCTCCCCTTCGTCAGCCGACGGTCCATACGTGCTCGGAACCGGGATGTCGTTCAAACGCAGGTACACCCCCAACTGAGCTCGGTGATGCACCATGTGGTTCAACACGAAGCTTCGGAGCACCGCGACCTTGGGCATGGACATGTGCACCTGATCGCCCGTGCGCATCGTCCAGTTCTGCATGAGCTGCTCGTCGGAGGCTCCGGCGAGGCATTCGCGCGCCTTGGCCACTCCCTCGTCCAGTCGTGCGAGCAGGTCCGCCTTAGAAGTCATGTGGTACGGCTCATACCCACCGGCTTCGAAATCCAGCTCGTCCGTCTCGACTGTGACGTTCACCCAACCCGGAATCTCCGCGAGGTGTCCGGCCAGCTGAGCCAATGGCATGGACTTCTCATGCGGTCGGAAGTCCGGCTTGTCCTCCGGCACCCGCTCCAGCGCGGTGCGCAACGTAGCGAACTCATGGTCGAACTCGGGCAACATCGAAGCAGCAATCATGGGGACCTCGAAAACCGGGGAGAAGGGGCGTCTTGCGGAGAAACGGAAGTCTATCAGGGGGCGGGGAGGGCTGCCAGCCAGTCTACCCCCGAACGGAGACCGGGGCGGAGCCGATGTCGACCCCACCCCGGTGCCGTCAGGTGTCCGGAGCTACTAAGGCCTACTCGCAGGACTGGCAGTTGTCGTTGTTGACCGCCCCGTAGCCCTCCAGCAGCGCAATCGTCTCCGGGAAGGGCTGCACGCGTTGCTGAGGCCCGTTGGCCATGTCCACGGTGGTCTGTCCTCGACGACTCACCACCATCGGATCGGCGCCTTGGTCCAGCAGGTACTGCACGACCAGGTTGTCCCCGCGTGCCGCGGCGTTGTGCAACGCCGCATAGCCGTCGTGGTCCCGCACGTTGACATCCACGCCAAGCTCCTCGATCAGGTACTTGGCCGCAGGCAGCCAGGCGTCCGGAGCGTGCACGTGCTGCTGCCCCACGCGGCTGGTGCCATATCCCACACCGGTCGCCGCATGGAGAGGATGTACCGCGGGTCCACCGACTTCGACGGGCGGTAGTCCAGAAGGATCCTCCTCTTCCTCGTCGTCATCGGGCCGGGTGAAGCCGGGGAACCTACGCTGGGCCGGTTTCATGCTGGGAACGTTGGGGTCGGCCCCGTACTCCACCAAGAGCTTCATGGCCGGGACGTCCAGCGAGTAGGCGGCCCGCCAAAACGGCGTGGCACCCGTGAAGTCGACGCCCATCCGTCCCGCATTGTAGGCGGTGTACCAGACATGCGAGTTGACCCGCACGTTGGGGTCTGCGCCCGCCTCGAGGACAGCCCGCAGGATGTCCAGGTAGTCGGTGTCCTGCTGGCGCCACTGCGTCGGCTGGGGATACCAGGTCCGCAGGGCCCAACGCCCGTTCAAGATGGCGAAGGCGGGCCCCACGCCATCCTCGGTGAGCAGGTCCACCGCGGCCCCTCGGTCCAGGAACATCATCGCCAGATCGTAGTTCCCGTTGATGATGGCCATCACGAGCGGGCTGGTCTGGTCCCCTCCCGTCACCTGGTTCACATCGGCACCCGCATCCAGCAGCTGCTTGGCAACCTCGATGCGACCGTCTCGGGCGGCGTAGTGAAGAGCCGTCAGTCCCCCCTGCTTGCCCACCAGGTCCTCATAGGACTTGGGCGTCAGGGCGGGGGGAGTGGTATCGGCTGCTGCGGGAGCCGTGGTCGTCGGTGGTTCGGGCGTGGCTGGCTCGGGCTCCTCGGGCTCGTCGTCGGGCTCGGTTTCAGCCGCAGCGGTGTCGGGCGGACCCGCCGCGGGTGCCGCGCGCCGGTCCGGCTCGTCCGCAGTAGGGGGCTGAGGATCCTTGGCGGCCTCCACAAGGCGGCGGCGCCTTTGCCGCTCGACCATGTCCGCTTTCCCTCGCTCTACGTAGTCGATGACCATGGACGGAAGATCGACCTGGGCGCCGGCGGCAACCAAGGTCGCCACCACGTCGGTACGTCCGTAGGCCGCCGCGAACATCAACGGGGTCCGCAGTTGATAGGTGTCGGCCATATCCACCGTAGCCCCGTGATCCAACAGGGCCTGAGTGGTCTCAGCACTCCCGGATTCGGCGGCCAGATGCAGCGCCGACACCCCAGTGGTGGTCAGGAGGTCTGGGGCCGCACCCCCCTCCAACAGCGCCGACACTACCGCGGCATGTCCTTCATTGGCGGCAAGATGCAATGGGGTATAGCCGCCCAAGCGGGTCGTAGGCGTGACCGCTGCCCCGGCGAACAACAGCATTTCAACCATCTCGGGGTGGCCGTTGATCGACGCCCAGTGCAGGGCGGTCATGCCATCCCCCTGCGAGGCGTTTACGTCCGCCCCATCACGGAGGAGCTGCTGCAGGGCCTGGAGGTCACCGCGCTCCGCCGCGTCCGCCACCGGCGCCTCAGCCGGCAGGATTGCCCCGCAGAGAAAGATGACGGCCAGGGCCGCAAACGCATTCACGCCTTTCGTCCTACGCACGGCTGCCTCCACTTGTCTCGGTGAGGTTGGGACCTCCTTCACGGTTCTCCGGCTCATGACGCCCCCGTGCTTTCCTGAAACTCATCCGCAACCACAGTCATGCGGTTGGTCTGGAACGCCGGACTCGCCACAACCCCCTGCACGAATGACGAAATCCGGTAGCCATCCTTGGCCGCCTCGCGGGTGATCGCTCGGACAGTCGGCATGTCATAGTACTCCACTCGCCGGCCGAGGCCGTAGGCCATCAGGTTCTCGGTAAACGTGCGGAGGAACACCTCTGGTCGACTGATCAGGAGGTCATGCAGGTCCGTGGGACCGTTTACCGGTGTGCCATCGAACAGCTCACCCGCCGGGTCCACCCGGTTGCCCTCGTCCTTTGTCCGGAACGCTCCGGTCACATCGAAATTCTCGAGCGCCAGTCCCAGCGGATCGATGACCCGGTGGCATGCGTTGCACGTGGGGTTGGCGCGGTGAATCTCCATTCGCTCCCGTACCGTAAGTGAACGACCCTCGTCTGCCGCCTCGACCTCTTCCAGGCCGGGCACGTTGGGCGGCGGCGGCGGCGGTGGTGATCCCAGCAGCACTTCCATGACCCATTTGCCGCGCAACACGGGGGAGGTGCGGTTGGCGTGCGAAGTTAGGGTCAGCACGCTACCGTGGCCGAGCAAACCGCGACGCTGGTCACTCGGATACTGCACCATCTGGAAGTCGTTACCGGTCACGTTCTGAATACCGTAGTGCCGGGCCAGCCGCTCGTTGACGAACGTGTAGTCGGCCGTCACCAGATCCAGCACGCTCTTGTCTTCCTCCACGAGGTGCTCGAACAGCAGCTCGGTCTCCCGCTGCATGGAGTTGGCGAGCGTCTCGTCGAAGTAGGGGTAGTCCAACGCGTCGGGATGAACCTTTTCCAGATCTGGCAAGCGCAACCACTGCGCAGCGAACCGCGAGGCCAACGCCTTCGACCGGTCATCGGCCAACATACGCGCGACCTGCTTCTCGAGGTTGTCCCCGTCCGTCAGGTCATCCTTGGCGGCCAGGTCGAGCAGCTCCTGGTCCGGAATGCTCCCCCAGAGGAAGAACGAGAGTCGCGAGGCCAGATCGACATCGCTGATCCGATAGATCGATCCCGGCTCGGCCCTGGTGGGCACCTCCTCGGTGCGGAACACGAAGTGGGGACTCGCCAGAACGGCCTCGATCCCGAGCCTGATTCCCGCTTCGAACCCCTCTTCTGCGCCCAACTCGTAGAACGACATGAGGCCGGCCATGTCGTTGTCGTTGAGTGGACGCCGGTACGCCTGCGTGGCGACCCGCCGCAAGATGGACTCCGCACACGGGGCCGCCTCCTCCGGCGTGAGCGGCCGACAGGTGAAGATCCGCCGTCGGCTCTCGGTCTCGGAGACACCCGTCACGTTGTACGGACCCACCACGGTGAACTTCTGAAGATGGGGGAGTGTCGTGACCCCGTAGTCGAGTCCAATCTGCGTGTCGGCCAGGGTGTGGTCGACGTCGCGCATGAGGTCGGCGACCGGTCCCTCGAACTGCTGCACGAACGTGGCAGCGACCCGGCGGGCGCCGGCACGGACGAAGACCGAGTCGGTCGTGATCATCATGCCCTGGGGGTCCGAGTCGGACATCCAGCGGTCGATGTCCAGGACCGCCACCCGCTCACCATCGACCGACACCTCGATGCGCTCGTTGAGTTGCCGTCTACCAAACAGCTCTCCCTCTGGAGCCGCATGCAGCATCACCTGGAACACGTAGTGACCGTCGGCCGGGAAGTTGTGCCCTACCGCGATGCCTCCGCGGGTGCCGAAGGGAGCCCCCGGAACTCGCTCTTTCTGGGAGGCAGTACGCGAAGGTGCGTAGGGCGTCGAACCGGGCGCGGCCTTCGGATCCCCAAGCGCTTCACGACTGATCTGTCCAGCCGCGCGCAGGTAACCCTCCATCAACGTGGCTGATGGGAGTTGCACGTCGGCGATGTTGTCGAAGTTCGCGCTCTTGGTGTCCAGCGGCAGGTACGCGCCCACGTCCACCTGGATCCCCAGCAGGTCGCGCACGGCCGCGGTGTACTCCGCCCGATTCATCCGCTGAAACGTCCGGCTGCCCGGCTCGGGGTTCTTCGAGGCGGCCTCATCCATGCGTTGTTCGAGCGCCGCCTGGAACGCCTTCAGGGAATCGCCCGTCGGCTGGCGGGATCCGGCCGGCGGCATCATGCCCACCAGCAACTTGTTGATCATCCGCTCAGTGACTTCGCCCTCTTCGGGGGCGTTGTCGAACGAGAAGGCTTCCAGCGAGAGATTCCCCCGCATGCGAGCGTCGCTGTGACAGCGCACACAGTACTGCTGCACGAGCTCGTCATAGGTCGCCGAACTGGCGACGATGTCCGCTGCCGGTAGATCGCCGTGCGCTCGACTGGCACTCCAGGCCGCGCCGGGCGACTCCTGAGGGTCGTGGGAGGCGGCGACCGCGACCGTGGCCAAAGCAACGGTGACCAACGCGGGTGCGAGGATGGGATGGCTGAAATTCATAGGACCTCGGATGACTACGGCTGAGCGGAGCAACACCACTGTCCGGCCCGCGCGACGCGGACCGGCCATAACCTTATGAATTTGCGCGGACCCGGGTGGGTAGGGCAAACCCGCGGCGGCTCTCGCCAGGAGCCAGATGTCGGGGGATCCCCTGGTGGATGGACCGGTGGTATGCACGGTTAGGTGCCGCGAAACCGCTAACCGTATACAACACAATGGGTTGGGCACCCGCCCGATGATACTGGACGAGCGCTGGGAGTCAGCCCCCTCGCTTCCTGCGTGCCGGCGGAAGGTCCAATTCGCCACGGACGTTCTGGTAGTCCACACGCTCCCGACGCATCCCCTCAACGCGGAGATCCCCGTCCACATCCGCCACATCGAGGCGGCCCGAACCCTTGTCGTCCACAATCACGCTTCCGGTAATCCCACGAAGCCGAGCGTTCCCCGACCCGTCGGTGATCCGCACGTCGCCGCTCACGTCGCGAATCTCGAAGCTGCCGGAGCCGTCCTCGAGGTCCACGCTCCCCTCGACGCCGAAAATGTCGAGGTCCCCGGAGCCATCCTCCATGATCAGCTCGCCTCGGATGTCCTCGAGTACCATCGAGCCCGAACCGTCGATGAGTTCCAGGTTGCCCAGCCCGGTCAATTCGCCGTTGCCGCTTCCATCCATGATGTCGGCGTCCATGCCCAGCGGCACAGTGACGATCAGGTTGATGCGCGCGTAGTTCGGTCCCAGACGACGGTCACGCCAATCCGGATGAACCGTCTCCAGCCTGGCGGTGCCACGTACGGCGTCGAATCGGATGTCCATCCGTTCGAGGTTCTCTTCGTCCGATGCGCAGAACTCCGCTTCCACCCTAACCTCGTCGACTCCGCTCTCACCTCGCACCACGAGACTACCGGCCTTCGCAGAGAGGTCCAGCCGGTCCAGGCCGGCGGCGGGCAGCGAGAGCGATCGGTCCTCACTCAGTCGGCATCGGTCCTGGGCACTCAAGGGAGGTGCGAATGCCAGACCTCCCACTGCGAGGGCCAACACGAGGCTCGGTAAGGCGTTTCCAGATCGCTTGGACATGTCTCGCTCCGGAGTCAGTTGAACAATGGTGCAGGGGGAACCTTTCCCTGTTGGACGAGTCGAAGGCTCGAAAGGTTTGAGCTACCCCGGCACAATCTCCGCGCTGTTGATTCGGGACAACTCAGGAAACTCGGTATCCAGATACTCGTTGCCTTGGATCACCGCCTGAGCTTGATAGGGTCCGTCCCCGCGCGGGGGGCCGTCACCGTAGCCGTCGTAGAACCGTTGGACCACGTCGAAACCCTCGACCACCTCGCCGAAGGGAGCGAACCCACGCTCGTCCAGAGAGCTGTTGTCGCGCAGGTTCACGAAGACCTGCACCGTACGGGAGTTGGGGCCGCTGGCCGCAAAGCTCAGTCGCCCGACGGTATTGGACTCGACCACCGGGTCGTCCAGCAAGGCGAAGCGGTGCCAGATGCGGGTCACCGTGCCACTGCCGTTCACGCCGAACTCGGCCACGAAGTCCGGCACCACCCGGTACACCCGCACGTCGTTGTAGTACCCCGCGTTGATGAGGTTGTAGAACCGATCGGCACCCAGCGGGGCCCACGCACGGTGGACCTGGACGACGAACGGCCCCTCGTTTGTCTCAAAGTGGGCCCGGTAGGTCTCCGGGGCGGTCTCATCGAAGAGCCGCGGATCGAGGAGCGGGTCCCGGGGCGCTTCGGCGGTATCGGCACCCGCCTGGGCACCCCCGTCGCCACCACATCCGGCCCCACCCACCAGGCAGGCGAGCATCAGAGCAACTGCTGACCCGTTGCGCATCGGGCACTACCCTCCTCATGTACGGAATCGAGTTCGTCCCAACCTACGTTGCCCGTTGCCCGGAGGCACCGTGATCTCCGTACGCCCAGCCCTGCTCGGTTTGTGTGTTGCCGTTCTTCACGCACCGCCTCTCTCCGGCCAAGAAGACGCCCAGTACGCCACACCCAATGAGCGCGTCCGCCAGATCTTCGCGACCGACAAGAACTACGTCGAACTGAGCCATGTGAGCCCTGACGGAGACCACTTCCTGGTCCCGCACTACACGGAGCTGTCGACTCTAGACCGCATGGCGGAGCCGACGCTTCGGTTGGCTGAGCTGGAGATTCGGGCGCGTACGATGCGCCCCTGGCATCTGGACACCTACGGCATCGATGGCCTGCGCACCTACTCCCTCGCCCGCACCGCGTACAGCGACGTCGAGGTGCCCGCGGGGTCGTTCGTGAGCGACCTCATGTGGTCACCACGGGGGGACAAGGTCGCATACCTACTGCACGGGCCTGACCGGACGGAGGTGTGGACCGCGGAGGCACGAAGTGGCAACAGCACGCGGGTGTCCTCCACGGCGATCGTCTCCACACTCGGGTCGGGAGCGCGCGGCCAGGGAGAGGCTCCTTCCCGAATGCTGCAATGGACGCCTGAGGGCTCGCTGATTACGCTCGCCGTCCCCCAGGGACGGGGTGGTCCGCCCGCGGTTCCGTCGGTACCGTCCGGCCCGCTGGTACGCACCGCCGACGGGACACCGACGCCGAACCCCACGTACCCCAACCTGCTCAGAGACGCCCACGACGCGGACCTGTTCGAGTACTACACCACCACACAGATCGTGGAGTTGGCGCCCGACGGGTCCACCCGCCGCTTGGGCGCGCCAGGGATGTATGAACAGCTCGCGCTGAGTCCCGACGGCGAGTACCTGATGGCCACGCGGATCGTGCGCCCCTTCTCGTTCATTACGGCCTATCGGGGCTTCCCGCGGGTGGTTGAAGTCCTGGACCGGAAGGGTCGGGTCGTCGCCACCCTCCATGAACAGGAACTCCGGGAAGGACGAGGACGGCGCGGCGGTGGCGGCGATGGCGCTAGACAGGGGTGGGGATGGCGGCCGGATGGCGCAGAGCTTTCGTTCTTCATGGACGTGCCTGCCGCCTCGGCCGAGGAGGAAGAGGGCACCGCCTCGACGCCCACGACCTACGGCATCTATGCCCTACGGGCGCCCTTCGACACCGCCAATGCGGTGCTGATCGCCGAGAGTGAGCACCCGATCCGCGATGTGCTGTTCGCGCCGGGCGGACGTCACGTCTTCGCTACGGTCCAGAACGACAGCGACCGGGCGCTTGCACACTGGCCCCTGTACGCGGGCGAACGCCCCACGCCCAACCTGGTCATCGATTGGTACGATCCGGGACGTCCCATCGAAGATCCGGGAACGCCTTGGGCTGGCCGTACCAGCAACGGGATCGAGTTCGCCCGCATCACCACCAACGGAAGGGCGCTCCTGGTGAGCGGGCCCGGCTGGGCAGAGGACCTCCGGCCCACGCCATTCGTGGACCACGTCGCGCTCTCGGACGGAATGCGAAACCGCGTGTTCCAGGGCGAGAAGGACTCGTTCGACAGACCCCTGGTGCCGCTCGATGTGGATGGCAGTCGGCTCATTGTAAGCCGTGAGGGAGTACACGACTTTCCGGACAGTTTCCTGTGGGTGCTGGGTGAGGGTTGGACCAACATCACCAACAACGTCGACCCTTTCCCGGACATCACGGCCGCACGACGCATCGACTTCGAGTTCGAGCGTCGCGATGGATTGCAGATGCGAGGCCGCGTCTCACTTCCGGTGGACTACGTCGAAGGGACCCGCGTGCCCGCGATCTTCTGGACCTATCCGAGGGAGTATCGCAGCGAGGCGCTCTATGAGGCGGCCACGATCACGGGGCGCAACCTGAACGCGTTCACACCACTTTCCTGGTTGCGGTGGTCCGACATTTGGCTGACGCAGGGCTACGCGCTCGTCTATCCCGACATCCCCATCGTTGGTGAGAACTACAACGACTTCTACATCTCCAACATGGTCGACGACATGTACGCCGCCGTGCGCGCCGTGGACGGATTGGGCGTGATCGACATCGACCGCATCGGCCATGGCGGACACTCCTATGGCGCATTCGCGACTGCCAACTTCTTGGCGCATACGCCGTTCTTCAAGGCGGGCATCGCGGGGGACGGCGCCTACAATCGCTCCCTCACGCCCATGGGGTTCCAGGCGGAACCGCGTGACATCTGGGAGGCCCCACACATCTACATGGAGATGTCGCCGTTTTTCAAGGCCGACCAGATCAACACCCCCATGCTGATGTACCATGGAGCGGACGACAACAACACGGGAACGTTCCCGGTTCAGTCCGAACGCCTCATGATGGCGCTGCAGGGACTCGGGAAGACCGCGGCTCTCTACGTGTACCCGTTCGAGTCCCACACACCTCGCGCCATCGAGAACAAGCTCGACATGTGGGCACGATTCATCTCCTGGTTCGACCTGTACGTAAAGGACCCAGGTTCTGAGCGAATGTCGGAGCAGGGATCCTGAACCCGAACACGGTGTGGGGTCGCCTCCGCAGAGGGGTGGTGATGGCGCTGTTGGCGGCTACACTATGGCCCGCGGCGCTCACCGGTCAGGATGCGCACCTGCAGATCCTCCGTACCAAGTTCCAGAAGTCGCTAGGGGAGATCGTCGACGGGTACGAAGGAGTCGCCGGGCTACACGTTCTGGATCTCTCTTCCGGCGATCGGTTTGCCGTAGCAGACGACATGGTTTTCCCGCAGGCGAGTGCCATCAAGGTGATGATCCTGCTCGAGTTGTTTCGCCGTGCAGAGTCGGAACCGGAGCTACTCAGCGAGCGCGTGACGCTTTCCGATGCGGTGCGGACGGGTGGAAGCGGCGTACTCCATCACCTCACGGATGGCGGGTCTGAACTCTCCCTTGAAGACTACGCCATCTACATGATCGTGTACTCGGACAACACCGCGACCAACGTGTTGATCGACGTGCTGGGGATGGAAGCCATCAACGCGCTAGCCCGCGACCTGGGCGCTCCCGACACCCGGTTGCAGCGGAAGATGATCCGGCCGGAGGAGTCGGCGCGTGGCAACGAGAACCTCTCGACACCGCGGGACGCGGCCCGGGTCATGGAGCGGATCGCCACCTGCGAGCTGCCCCTGACGGCGGAACGCTGCGCGCGCGTTCGAACCATTCTCGAGATTCCCAAGGGTGGGCCGGTGCGCGCGCCGGTTCCGGGATCCGTTCCCATCGCGTTCAAGCCCGGTGGCATCACGGGGGTAGCGACCGTGTGGGCGCTGGTCGATGTCCCGGACCGTCCCTACGTGTTGAGCGTGATGTCCAACTACGGTGGAAACGGTGGGGCGGTCATCGAGGCCGTCTCGGCCGCTGCCTATGACTACTTCTCGCGTCTGAGCGGTATCACTGAGTACGGCACCCGTGTACCGCTGGCAGTGAAGCGCCGCGTGGGTGGGTCCCGCTGAGTTTGCTTCTCGACGTCATCCTGCAAATCGAGCCGGCCGGGGGCCTCTCCGAGGCTCTGGCGTCTCGTCCGTTGGTGGCCCTGGCCACGATGTTCGGTGCTGGCGTACTCACCAGTCTGACGCCCTGCGTGTATCCTCTGATTCCCATCACCGCGTCGGTGATCGCGGGAACGGCCCAGGAGGGCCAACCCAAGACCCGCACGATTGGGCTCACCATGACCTACGTGATGGGGATGGCGCTGCTCTACGCGGCCCTGGGGGCGGTCGCGGGCGTCACGGGTTCCCTGTTCGGCACGGTGAGCGCGAGTCCCTGGACGCTGCTGGTCATTGGGAACCTGTTGTTGTTGTTCGCACTGGTAATGCTGGACGTGCTGCCAGTGCCGATCCCCCGGCGTCTGATGCAGTGGGCGGGCAAACAAGGAGGGGGTTCCTATCCCGCGGTGTTCCTGCTGGGAGCCTCCTCCGGGGTCGTGGCGGCACCATGCGGGGCACCCGCCTTCGCGGTCGTCTTGACCTGGGTGGCGGCGACCGGCGCCGGACTGATGGGGTTCGTCTACCTGTTCGTGTTCTCCCTCGGGATGTCGGCTCTCCTGGTGGCCGTGGGCCTCTTTTCGGGAACACTGGCGCTCCTTCCGCGTTCAGGAATGTGGATGGTGTGGATGAAGCGGGCTGCAGCGGTGCTCATGCTGGTGATGGCCCAGTACTACCTGGTGAAGGCGGGTTACAACCTATGAACCACGCGCGAACGACCACGATGGCCCTTTTCGTCGCTGCGACGCTCCTACCCAACGTCGTGGCGGCGCAGTCAGGACAGGTCAGCCTGCCGCTCGGGACCCAGGCACCGGCCGTGACGGTCGAAGACCTCGACGGCACCCCCGTCGAGCTGCTCGAGCTGGTCGACGGGAAACCCGCCCTGATCGAGTTCTGGGCCAGTTGGTGTGAGCTCTGCGAAGCGCTCCAGCCGCAACTGGACGAAGTGCGCGCTACTCATGGCGACGCCATCCAGGTCGTGGCCGTCGCGGTCGCGGTATCGCAGTCGCAACGGCGCGTGCGGCGACACGTGGAGCAACACGGTGCGGACTACCCGTTCCTGTGGGACGGCGACGGTGCGGCCGTGAGAGCCTTCAAGGCGGCGACCACTTCCGTCGTGGTCATCCTGGACGCCGACGGCAAGGTCGCCTACACCGGGGTGGGCGGAGATCAGGACTTGGTGGGCGCAATGGCGGCGGTGGTGGAGGGCGGGTAGAGGCCACTAAGACAGAGGGGCCCAGTGGAGCGAAACCACCGGACCCCTCGCATCAACCCAAGGTGCAGCTACGTCACGACCCTTCCGGATCGATGCGAACGGCGTCGATCATTCCCTGGAGTTCTTCGTAGGCCTGCGGGTCCACCTGGTTGAACTGCGGGATCACTCCCGCGATTCGCCCATCCGGGCCAACCACGATGACGGACCGACTGTCCACCATGTTGTTGTCGCGCAGCCCGCCGCCAAAGGCAGCGAAGGTGGCTCCGTCGTTTTCGACATCGGTCGCGAACAGGAACGGATAGTCCGCATCCTTCAACCAGGAACCCAACTCCTCCTGCGAGTCGTTGGAAATCCCGATGAGGGTCACGTTCTGACCCCCGTGAAACAAGCTGGCGTACTGATCACGGTACGCATTCATTTGGACTGTTCAGCCACGCGTTCGAACTTTGAAGAAGAACGCGAGCACAACCGTCTCTCCGCGGTAGTCGCTCAGGCGCACCGGGTCCTGTAGGAGTCCGTAGCGGGTCGCGCCGGGGAGTGCAAAGTCTGGGGCCATTTCTCCAACAGCCAACAAACCGGAACCCTCCTGTTGCGCGGCTACAGGAACCGCAGTGCCCATCCCGAGCGCACCCGCCAAGAGACCCAGCGCTAGCACTTGCCGCATGGATACTCCTCGTTGGGTACTTAGGCCTCGTCTTCGAGGCGTAACCCTAGGGGCGCCGTGGGGTCCCCGCCAGGAGGGGGTGCCCGAAGGGTTCAAACAACGATCGTACGATTCTCCGTGACGATGGCGTGCATGGGCACATCGGCGGGCGAGGTGGGCAATTCGGGAACCACCTGGACCTCGAAACAGACACCGAAGCGCTGGGCTTCCGTCCTCGCCAGCAAGCGGTCATAGTACCCCGCCCCATACCCCAAACGGTCTCCCGCCGGCGTGAAGGCCAGTCCCGGCACCACTACGACGTCGAGCGACTCGGGGGCGACCGAAAACGCCTCATCTGCCCGCAGGTCCTCTCTGGGTTCCAGGATCCCCCATCTCGAGGGTTCGAGATGGTCGAAGTCCCTCAATGCCCAGAGATGGAGGTCCCGCCCCACGCAGTAGGGGATGACCAGGTCGTGTCCGGTGTCGAGCAGGTCGTGCACCATGGCTTGCGTCTCCACCTCCGAGCGGATGCTCAGGTACCAGAGCACCCGGGTGTCGGGGGCGTAGGCGCCCAGGGCGGCGAGGCGTGCCAGCGCCGACTTGCTACGGGCCTCTCGGTCGGTCACGGCGTCTCTTCGCGTTAACGCCGCCGCCCTCGCCCGCCTCTTCTCCGCTCGAGGCTCCAAAGCGCTCGCCGTCAGACCTCCGCGGTGGGGTTGTCTGTCCGCTTCCATATGAAATAGGCAGGCACACCGGTCAGCACCATTCCGATCCCGACCAGCGCTTGACCGGGCTGCTCTCTGACCGTGTTGACCACCAATGCCAGCGCAGCCAATACGAAGAGAGCAGGTGTCACAGGGTAGCCCGGAACCCGGAAGCTCCGCTCCGTGTCCGGACGGGTGCGGCGAAACACGAACACGGACGCCGCACCCAGGCCGTAGAACATCCAACCTACGAACACCACATAGGTGAGGAGTTGTTCGAATGTCCCAGAAGCGGCCAGCACCATCGCCCACACGCACGTGGCGATGATCGCGAACGCGGGTGTGCCGAAACGGGGATGTACCTCTGCCAGCTTGCGAAAGAACACACCGTCGCGCGCCATCGTGTAGTATACGCGCGGGGCGGTGATGACGGTTGCGTGGGCAGCGCTGAACATGGAGATGATGATGACGAGCGCGATGGCCCGGCCCGCGGTGTCACCTGCCAGCGCGGCCACCGCCTCGCTCGCCACCCGGTCGGAGGCGGCCACCGCGTCCGGGCCCAGGGCGGCCAAGTAGCCCAGGTTGGCGAGCATGTAGATGCCGATCAGCAGCGCGGTGCCGAGCGCAATGGCCCGGGGGAACGACTTCTGTGGATCCAGGGCCTCGCCAGCCGAGAACGTGGCGTACTGCCATCCCTCGTAGGCCCAGAGCACCGAGATCATTGCCACACCCAGCGCCGCGAAAGTGGGCCCGCCCGCGTCGGTGCTCCCGCTCAGCGGCACGAAGGCGCCGCCGAAATCGCCCATCGCGAACAGCAACGCGCACATCACCAGGATGGTCCCCACCTTGATGGCGGTCGCCACATTCTGGAAGTCGGCGCTGACTCGCGTACCCCGTACGTTGATCCAAGCGATCAGGCCGAGCAGGACGATGGCCACGACCTTTTGCGCCATCGGGGAGAGTGTCACGAACTGCCCCGTGTAGTTGGCGGTTGCCACCGCCAGTGTGGCGATCGTCCCCGACCCGATCACGAAGAACATCGTCCAGCCGTAGACGAAGGCCAGAAAGGGCCCGAACGCGTCTCGAATGTAGGAGTACAGGCCGCCGGACCCGCGATCCATGGCCCCCAACTCACCATAGGTCAGGGCTCCGAACAGGGAGAGCACGCCACCCAGCACCCACACGCCCAGTGCCAGCTTCGCGGATCCGGCCTGGGCCACCACGACCCCCGGGACCAGGAAGATCCCCGAGCCGATCACGGATCCTACCACCAGGAGCGTCAGGTCCTTCGTGCTCAGAGAACGATCGAGTTCCTGCTTCATGTCACCTGAGCGTGGGAGGGATGCTTCTGGGCGGCGGGAAGTGTGGCCGAGCCGCCGCCTGTTCACAAGTCCCGCCCCACGGATGACTCTCGGTGCTCTGGGGGGCCGACGAAACCCGTCAGCGCCTTCTCCGTAGTGCACTCCAAGCGGGTTGCGTCAACTCGCGCGAAATCGGATTCGGTCGAAATCGCTCACGGGCGCCTGGCGCCCTAACGACGCAGGGATGCGGAGGTGGATGATGGGAAGAGTAACGAAGATTTCCAGTGCGGCTGTTCTCGGGTTGGCGGTCATGGCCAGCGCTCAGCCGATCACTGCTCAGGAAACGTCGATAGAACGCGCCACACAGTTGGAAGCCAAGGCTCAGTCGCTCCTGGCGGACATGGAAGACTGGGGAGACGCGGGTAAGCTCCTTCGGGAAGCCGCTATGGCTCGTCCTGACGGCGATCCGCAAGCCATCCAGGATCTCCGCCAAGCCGCCAAGCTGGCGTATTACACCGGCGAGGAAAAGCAGGCCATGCGTCAACTGGAAGCGCTGGGGTCGCGAGCGCTGAACGAAGGAGACGTGCTGACCGCGGCAACTTCGTTCGCGGAGGCGGCCTGGATCGCGGCCCATGAGGGGGAGGGCGCAAAGGCGCTCGAGCTCTCCGAGAGAGCCCAAAAACTCTCCCATTCGCCCTTGTTGGCGGCAGCCGACCGCCGGAGCATTCGGGACCGCTTCGTCAGCGGCCCCTCGGGCGGCTGACCCAAACCGGGCGGGGGGGAGCGCGCGGCGCCCCCCCTGCTCGCGGCCACCTCGCTCCCACCCTCCGTCCAGGTTGGCTCGGGGTCCGCGGGTCGGCTAACCTGACTCCTGTAGGTTTGTTGGCGATTCACATTGCAGGAGTAGGAACGTGGCAGACAGGACGCAGTTCACAGATCAGGAATGGGAGACGCTACGGGACGCGCCCCACCTCACGGCCATTGCGGTGGCTTCCTCGGGCTCAAGTGGCTTCTTCGGCACCCTGAAAGAAGCGATGAGTGCATCTTCGGCACTCCTCGATGGGCACAAGAGCGAGAATACACTGGTGGCATCGCTCAACACCCGCGAGGAGATCAAGACCTCCCAGGCTGCGCTGCGAGCTCGCGTGGACGAGATGAAGAAGGGGGTCAAGGATGGCAACGAGCTGCGCGAGAAGGCGACTTCGTTGGCCCTCACCGAGGTCCAGGCGGCCCTGGACATTCTGAAGTTGAAGGGACTCGATGCGGAGTTCGATGCCTATCGCTCCTTCGTTCAGAACACCGGCCAGCGGGTAGCAGAGGCGGCCAAAGAGGGCGCGTTCCTCGGGTTCGGTGGCGAACGCGTGAGTGAGGCGGAGGTGGCGGTACTGAACCAACTGAAGGGCGTCTTGAGCTGAGCCGGGAGCCGGCCCGACACCAACCGCGTGCCGGGCCGGCCCTACTCGATGTCGATGGGGCGGGCCGCCGAAACAAACAACACGTCCCTGAGGTCCTCATGTCTGCGAAACAGTTCGGCGCCCTTCTCACGCCGCTTGGCCTCGGTGAAGCCCAATACCACCAGGTCGGCATCGACGGAGTGGTTGCGGACCAGCCGGCTGAACTCGACACGGTCGTCGGTGGGGATGACCTGTACGTTCTTAGGGCTGATCTGGAGTCGCCCCTCCCCGATCATGCGCTTGAGTTCGGCGGTCCGTTCGGGAGCCTGCTGCTCAGGAAACGCAGCGAAGACGCTGATTTCCGCGGCCCGCCAGTCCGGATGTCCGAGCAGGATATACGCCAACAGCACCATCAAGTTGGCGTTACGGTAGTCATGCCACGTGAGCCAGACGTGGATCGTCTTACGGTTGCCGAAGAAGTTATCCCCGTGCCTGAGCACCATGCGGGTCATGTGGGGCACGCTGGCCAACGTCAGTCCGCCCTGTAGCTCCTCCAGCACCTGGGGGGGATCGTGCACCGAGAACTCGAACAGGATGGTGTTGTTCTCGATGCCGGAGACGCCCGGCACCTGCAGGCTCTGCGCAAGCGCGGAGGCCATGGACGGGCTGATGATGGTGTCGACGAAGACCTCCGACGCGCCCTCGTCGGTAAGGTCGAGAAGGCGGGCCTGAAGCTCGCGAGACTCCTCGAACGTCTTGCGGTCCAAACGTCCCTGGATGAAATGGAGGTAGGTGCCGAATCCGAACCGATGGCACATCCAACTCAGCAACCGCATAGGCGCCGCCCGATCGAACGTCCGTGGCGTGATCAATAGCACGCTGGGACGCCAATCCGAGGCAGGTGCCTTCTGGAGCTTGATGTGGAGGTAGCGGCTGGCCTGCGCCATGACACCTCCGAAGATCGACCCTAGATCGCTGGTCCCCGTCCGTGATCGGCTGATGATCTGGTACAGCACGGTCATCACCGCGATGGCCGCCAACGCGTACACAGGGTCCATCTGGAACATCAACAGAACACAGACGACCGCGCCGAACAGGCTCACGTACCACTTGGACCGGAAGCTCGGGCGGTAGGAGGGGCGGGCCGCGAAGTGCTCCAGGAAAGAAATCGCGCAGAGCGCCCCGTAGGTCACCATGAAGAACATGGAGATCACCCGCGCGATCAGATCCACCGATCCGGAGAACGCCACGATCAACGCAATGAAAGCGGTGACCAGTGTGGCGTTCCGCGGCTCGTTGGCCTCTCCCAAACCCCGAGCCACGACGTCGTTCGCCCGGTTCAGCGGGAGTAGCCCGTCCTCACCGATCGCCTGAAGCGTACGCGGAGCCACCAGGATGGAGCCGACCCCGGATGACAGGGTGGCACAGGCCAGGCCCACGGGGATGATCGGCCCCCAGATCGCGATGCGCTGCATGACCAGGCCATCCGTCAGCTCGGCGGGGCTCGCGCTGTGCGCCAGCTTGAACACGATGGCGACGTAGATCAGCATCCCGATCAAGGTCGCCGCCATGATGCCGAGCGGTATGGAGCGACGCGGGTTCGCCAGGTCACCTGAAAGCCCCACCCCTGCCGTCATGCCGGTAAACGCCGGGAAGCAGATGGCGAAGACCAGGATGAACGGATCGGGGTCCTCCAACCGCGCCATCAGCTCACCACCTGAGAGGGCAGCCTCCTCGGGCGGACCCAGGAAGAAGAACAGCAACGACACCCCGAGCACAGCGGCCACCACGTACAGCGCTTTCACCCCCACCGCCGCGCCGCGCGACAGCACTAGCGCGGAGAGCGCCAGGACGGCTGGCACCGACACCATGCGCAGGTCGAATGGGACGCGGAACACACGCTCGAACGCAGGGGCCCAGGGCGTGAACGCTTCCGCCAGGGCGACCATGTAGAATCCCACCGAGATGGCCTGCGACAGAAACAGCGAGAGCCCGATCGCCCCACCGATGGACGGGCCGAACGAGCGTGACACGATGAAGTACTCTCCCCCACCCTCCACCCGGCGGTTGGTGGCGATCTCGGCCAGCGCCAACGCTGTCGGGACCGTAACCGCATGCCCCAGCAGAATAACGCCAATTGCCCCCAACAGGCCGAGGTGGCCCACAGCGTATCCGAAGCGCAGGAAGAGGATCGCGCCCAGGATGGTGCTGAGGCTCGCCAGAAAGACGGGCGCAGTTCCGAATCCGTGCCCGTGCGTGGCCTTGGTGGCTTCGACTTCGCTCACTCCCTCGACGACTGCTCCCGGGTCAGGCGATGCCCTTGGATGTCCACGGCCTCCACCTCACCGTCGGGACCGATTCGAAACGCCAACAGCGCGGACCCCCGCCACCGAGTGTCCCAAACCGCCCTGAACTGGTCGTGGTGCCAGTGCTCCAAAGGTCCCTGCAGCCGACCGTACTGCACCGTCAGCGGATCGCCGGAGATGGTGACCGAACCGTACAACGGGTTTGAGTACACGCCCTCGTACTGGCGCAACGGCAGTGAGGGCGTCGTGCCCGCGACGCGGGACGCCGCCGCCTTCTCCTGAACCGCCTTTCCCTGTGCCTCGAGCTCGTCGTAGAGCTTCAGCAACTCGGCGCTCCAGTCGCGAGGTGCCTCGTCGTCGAAGAGATCGAACACGCGGTACATCAGCGCGTGCCTCAACTCGGCGTGGTCTCGGTTCGCGAGCACGTACACGCCAACACCCTCGTCGCGAATCAGTCCGGCGATGGCCACCATGCCGTCGATGCTGCCGGTGTGAAAGTCCACCTTGCGCCCCTCGTAGTCCGACTGGAACCAACCCAGTCCGTAGGTCATCCAGTGTGGCTTGGTGAGTCGCTGCGTGGGATAAAAGCCTGCCGCGCCCACGAGTGCGAGGGGCTCGAACATGCGTGCCACCGTGGCTTCGGAGAGGAGGCGCTCGCCCGAGGCGGTGACGCCGTCGTCCAGCAGGAAGCGCAGCCACTTCGACATGTCCTCGACGCTCGACCAGACCGAACCGGCAGCGGCCACCGGATCTACTGAAGCGTTCTCGATCACTTCCACCCGACCGTCCAGACGGAAGTGCGGCACCGCCACGTTGGGTTGACCTTCGGTCTCAGCCAACGTCATCAGCGTCTCAGTCATCCCAACAGGGCGGTGTAGGCGTTCGCGCACGAAGTCGGCCCACGGCATCCCACTGACCTCCTCGATCAGCTCGCCCGCAGCCGCGTACATGATGTTCTGGTAGATGAAGCCCGAACGCATTGAATAGGCAGGCTGGACGTAACGCAGCCGCTCCACCACGTCGCGGGTGCTCGCATCCTGCTCATACCAAAGGAAGTCGGCATTGCCGAGACCCGCGTTGTGGGTGAGCAGGTCCTGAACGCGCACCTCGCGCGTTGCCCACGGGTCGCCTAGCCGGAACCAAGGCAGATGATCGACCACCGCATCGGTCCACTGCATGCGGCCCTCATCGACCAGCATCCCGACGGCTGCCGCAGTCATGGCCTTGGTGGTGGACCCGATCGAGAACCGGCTGTGGGCATCGACCGGGGTGTCCTTCCCCAGCTCCAAAACGCCGTATCCCCTCGAGAAGAGCAGCTCGCCGTCGTGTACCACGGCCACGGCGAGGCCCGGTACCTCCCACGCCTGTACGGCCGCCCGCACGTAGACATCGAACGCCTCAGTGGGAAAGGACTGGCCACCCGCCTGGCTGACCGGAGCCAGCAACGCGAGCGTCGCGAACAGGAGCCAGAAGCGAGTGGAGCGTGGGACCATGGGATCTCCGATTCTGCGGTACGGGACGACGGTCAAGGAGTCGCCGGCGCACTGCTCCCGGGCATGAAACTCAGCAGGACTCCCACCACCACTACGGTGAGGGCACCGATCACGTTATGCCAGAGGAAGGACACCTCGGGAGCCAGAAAGCTGACGAGCCCCACGGTCGTCATGCCAGCCAACAATCCGAAGAACGCACCCGCCGCACGGGCCCTTCCCACCATCGAGAGCAGAAAGACCCCCAGGATCGACCCATAGAAGAAGGAACCGAATCGGTTCACGACCTCGATTAACGACCCCAACGTCGCTGCGTAGGTCGCCACGAAACATGCGAACGCCCCCCAAAACGCGGTGGCCAGCTTGGAGACATTCAGGAAGTGCGCGTCGCTACCCTCCGGCTTGACCCAGCGGCGGTAGAAGTCGATGACGGTCGCCGTAGAAAGGGAGTTCAGTTCGGCCGCAACGCTGGACATGGCCGCCGCGATGACCCCTGCGATGAACAGCCCGGCCAACCCCAGCGGGAGCTCGTGCAGCACGAACGACGGAATGATGTAGTTGACGTCGCGCGACGACTCTCCGGTCACATCCTCGGCGAGCGTCAGGGCTTCCGCTCGGACCAGACCTACCTCTGTCTCGTAAGCAAGGAAGGACTCCATGGCCGTCTGAGCCCCCGCAGCATCGCCCTGCGACCGGGCGTCCGCCACCCCGCGCGCGGCGTCCTCGCGCAACTCGAACGCGCTCTGGAACCGCGACTCCAGGTCGGCATAGGCGGCACCCGCTTCGGCACGCACCTCGGTCTCGTGCGCGGGGTTGAACAGCAACGGCGGCGCCTTGAAGCAGTAGAACACGAAGACGCCCACACCCACCAACAGCACCAGAGCCTGCAGGGGAATCTTCCAGTAGGCGCTCATCAACAGAGAGGAGCGGGCCTCGGGCACCGACTTCGCCGTCAGGTACCGCTGCACCTGACTCTGATCCGTTCCGAAGTACGAGAGCATCAGGAAGGTGCCCCCGATCACGCCGGACCAGAACGTGTAGGTCTCGTTGATGTTGAACGAGAAGTCGAACGTCTTCAGCCGTCCCGTGGCCCCAGCGATCCTCAGTGCATCATCGGGCGCCACCGGCAACTTCACCAACAGCACCACCACCACCGCCAGCAGCGCGAAGACGATCAGCACCATCTGTTTCACGTCGGCCCATGTGACCGCCTGCACACCTCCCATCACGGTGTAGATGACCGTAGGGACACCGATCAACACCACAGACCAGGTGAGTGGCCAACCAAAGACCGCCGAGAAGACCACTGCAGGTGCTGCAATGATGGTCCCGCACGACAGTCCCCGTGACATCAGGAACAGGAAGCTGGTCAGAGAGCGCGTCTTGGCGTCGAAGCGCCGCTCCAGGAACTCGTAGGCGGTGAAGACCTTGGAGCCGTGAAGGAACGGGACCAGCGTAACGCCCAGGATCACCATGGCGAGCGGCAGCCCGAAATAGAACTGCACGAATCGGAGCCCGTCGGTGGCCCCCTGCCCCGTGGTCCCGATCATGGTGACCGCGGAGAGCTGCGTGGCCATGACCGACAGGCCTACGGCCCACCACGGCAGGCTCCGGTTGGCGAGGAAGTAGCCCTCGATCTCCTTGGTGCCGCGCGCCCGGCGGATTCCGTCGATCATCACATAGGCGACGTACCCGATGACGATGATCCAATTGATTGGGTGCATCGTGACTCAGCCCCCGTAACGGGCCTGGAGGAGCCAGAGCAACGCCAGCGTCACCACCTGGACCAGCAGCACGCGAACCAGGGTGGTACGAAACCCTGCGGACTGGTCCTCTGGGGCTGGATCGGTCATGGCGTCCGGAGCGGGGAGCGAAGCACCGGCCGAGCTTGGGACAAGCGGCCCGCCGACGCAAGCGCGCGGCGGGCCCCATGGATTCCCTGGGAGATGTCGGCTACGCCACCTGATGCATGTGTACGTCCCGCTGCGGGAACGGAATCGAGCAACCTGCTGCCTCCAGACCCTCTTTGAGCTGGCGATGCAGGTCGAAGTAGACCGTCCAGTAGTCCTCGTGCTTGCACCAGGGTCGCACCGCGAAGTTCACGGACGAATCACCCAGCTCGGACACCTCCACGTCAGGGGGCGGTTCGGCGATCACCGCCGGGTGCGCCTTCACGATGCGCTCTATCGTGTCCTTGGCCACCTGGAGGTTGTCCTCATAGCCCACCCCGAACGTCATGTCGACCCTACGGTGCTCGTTGGCAGAGAGGTTGGCGATCTTGTCGCCATAGATGGTGGAGTTGGGAAGGATGACGCGGATGTTGTCCAGCGTGTCCACCTGGGTCGAGAACACCCCGATCGAGCGCACGATTCCCAGCGTGCCGCCCGCGTCGATGAGGTCATCCACCTTGAACGGGCGGAAGACCAGCAGCATGACGCCCGCGGCGAAGTTCGAAAGCGAACCCTGGAGCGCCAACCCAACCGCCAGACCCGCGGCACCGAGTACCGCGATGAAGGATGCGGTTTGCACCCCGAACTTCCCCAATACCGCGATGATGGTGAAGGCGAGGATCGTGAAGTAGGCGAGGCTGGAAGCGAACGGGATCAGCGTTTCGTCGACATTCCCGCGTCTCAGCGCCCGAGCCGTGAGCCGCCGTACCCACCCCGCGACGATGCGCCCGAGAATGAGAATCGCAATCGCGGCCAACACGTTGATGCCCTGCGACGTAACCGTCTCCACGACGGTGTCCATTGCACCGGGAAAGTTCTCTTGCAGCCAATCCATCACGCACACCTCCTGAGAGTGGACCTTCCAACTCGGAACCCTGAGTACAGAATGAGGGGAGGAACCCTCAGGCCCCTCCCCTCGTTCCCGACCTCGTGACCTTGGCTGTGGTCACATCGTCGAACTGCTAGTCGCTCAGGCTGGCATCGTCTGGCGCAGGCTTCACCGTGACGTGGCCGGGAGTGCCGGGCCGCGGCCGGTTGATCTGGAGGGGCTCCACCGTCCTCCGAACCAGGTCCCGCGTGTTTCCGACCGCCAACTGATCGAACAGGAACCCAAACTTCTCCTCGTAGGCTCGGGCGAGCTTCTCTTTCACGTCGTCCGGAAGTCCCCACACCGCTTCCTTGAACGGACCCAACGCCTTCTTGCGGGTCTTGTAGTAGAACTGCTCGTCCGAGTCGGTGTCCTTGCGCTCCCCCGTCATGTGTTCGTCGAGCCAAGCGTAGATCTCGCTACGCAGCTCGGCCGGCATATGGTCGTAGAGCATGTTCTGGAAATTGGTCGCCAGATGAATCTCGGCGGTTTCGGTGCGGGGGAAATTGTGGAAGGCGTCGTCAGGAAGTGTGGAGGCGCCGTGCTGCACCGCTCCGGACAACCCGTACTTCTCGCGCGCCACGCGAGACAACTCCTCGAGTGTGTTCAGGTCGATACTGACGTCCGCAATCGAACCGTCGGCGAGCACGACCCCTCCGTGCGTCGTGCCCGACTGTACCGAGATCTTGGAGAGTCCCACGGCTCTGGGCATGACCTCCTCCAGCCGCCGGTTGTAGCCGTCCATGAAGGCTTCCAACTCACCCACGGTGCTGTTCTGGGTGCCCACTTCGCCGATCTCACCACCGACCGAAACCGTAACCCCTTCCGGTTCCAGCTCCCGTACCGCCTGGGTGAGCTGAACACACAGCTCGTAATTCAGGCGCTGCTGCTCGTCGAGCGTGGGGAGGTCGATGTCCACCAGGGTCGAGGTGTCGACGTCGATATTGTAGAAGCCGGCATCCACAGCTTCGTGAATCAGGGCCCTGACAGCAGCGACCTCGGTGTCGGGGTCCTGTGCATACTTCTTCGCGTTGATCTGGAAGTGGTCGCCCTGGACGAACACGGGCCCGCGAAAGCCCTCCCTGAGCGCCGCCGCCAAGAGCACGCTCACGTACTCGTTAGGCCGCTGTGCGGTGTAGGCGATTTCGGAGCGGGCGATCTCGAGAATGAAGGCGCCTGCATCCTTTGCGATGGCGGTGCGGAAGATGGCGCGGGCGGTGTCGTAGGTGGCTCCGCGGACATTGATGGCGGGCACGGTGTGCCCAGAGCACTCACCCCGTCCGCGGGCCATGTAGAGACCCTGGATGGATGCTGCTCGGACGCCCACGGCTTGGCCCAGCTCCCAAATGAGCCAGCGGGCATCGTCACGCACTGAGTCGGATCCGAACACGGCGTCTCGGACCAACCCGTCCATGGCCGCGGAGGTGAGGGCGCTGGCGTCGTGTACGGTGACGGAGCTGCCGTCAACGGAAACCGCGGTATCGAAGTAGTTCTTCATAGATCAGTTGGGAGAAACGGGTTAGGGCACGGCCAAGAGGTCCGGACGACCTGGACCAGACCGACCGAGGGCGGCAATAGTAGTGCCTGGCTAAGTGAGAAACACCTCACTAGTCTCTCCCAAAACCCGAAGGACGCAACCCGGCGTGTGCGCGGGTTGGTTCTCAACCACAATGCGGCACGTACGAGCCCACCCTCATGGAAGTAGCGTTTGAAGATTCGACTCAGGCCCGCCGCCCAGTCCGACCGCCCCGGTGTGGACTCGCTCCTACGATCGGCGGCGCTTCCGTTGGATGGACTCGACATCGCCTGGGGCCATGCCTTTCTGGCTGAAGACGACCGAGGACAACTCCTTGGAGTGGCGGCCATCGAGCCTCACGGAACAGAGGGCCTCCTGCGATCGGTGGCTGTGCACCCTGACGCCAGGGGGCGGCATGTGGGGCAAAGCCTCGTGACCCACGTGCTGGAGCAGGCACAGCAGCTCGGGTTTCGGCGTCTGTTCCTGCTTACGACCACCGCGGCGGACTGGTTCGAGCGATGGGGATTCCGCCGCTGCGTTCGCGAGGACGTCCCCGAGGTGCTGCTGAACTCCGCCGAGTTTTCGGGTGCGTGCCCGGACTCGGCCACGGTCATGGTACGGGTCGAGACCGAGGCGACCGAATGAGGTTGCTGGACTTCCCACTCAAAGAGCTGGCCGGTCGTCTGGAGCGCGGTGAGCTCACCGCTCGAACCTTGATGGAGGCCGCCCTGGACCGGAACGCCGAGTTCGGAGACATGCTGGAGGCCTATAAGACCGTGGAGCCGAATCGGGCTCGCCTCGAGGCGGATGCCCGGGACCGCAACGACCGGACCGCGAACACCCATCGGGGCGCGCTGCACGGAATCCCCCTCTCGGCCAAGGACCTCTACGGCGTGGAGGACTTCCCGACGTTCGGGGGGACGAGCCATCGGCTCCCCGAGTACTTCGAGAAGGAAGGCTTCCTGGTAGGCCAGCTCCGGGAACAGGGCGGCGTGTTCGTCGGCAAGACCCACACGGTGGAGCTGGCGTTCGGCGGCGTGGGCACGAATCCCCACTGGGGCACTCCGGTCAATCCCTGGGACAACCATGACGAGCGCATCCCCGGCGGGTCCTCGTGCGGAGCGGGAGTCAGCCTGGCCGAAGGATCGGCGCTGGTGGCGTTGGGGACAGACACGGGGGGGTCCATTCGGATCCCCGCGTCGATGACAGGCGTCGTAGGGCAAAAGCTTACGCGCGGGCGCTGGCCTACGGATGGGGTCATGCCGCTCAGCACCACCCTGGACACCGTGGGCGTCCTGGCCCGTTCGGTGGCAGACCTGGCGTTCGTGTTCAACGCAGTCGACCCGCAAGCAGCCGAGGCCGGTGCCGTCGATGACACCGTGAGTGTGGCAGACCTTCGTATCGGCGTACCGACCTCGACCATTTGGGAGGAGGCCGAACCGAGCGTCGTCGGCGTCGTGCAGGGTGCCCTTCGCGAACTGGAGGCCGCGGGCGCTGTGCTGGTCGAGGTGGACGGGGCGCTGCTGGATCGAGCTACGGCGGAGTACTTCGGCTCGGGGATCGTGGGCGTCGAGTGTGCCGCGTTTCTGGACCGGGTCCTGCCCAAATGGTGGGATCGGCTCCATCCTTCGGTCGGGAGCCGGGTCCAGCCGGCCCGAGAGGTCTCGGGTCCGGACTATGTGAACGCGCTGGACACCCGGTTGCGCATGGCTACGGAGTCGATCGGGTGGTGGAGCGACGTGGATGTCCTGGCGTTCCCCACCGTCCCCATCTCGCCCCCCACGGTGGCAGAAGTCCAAAACCACGACCGCTACGTGGAGGTGAACCGAGCCTGTCTCCGGGCCACGACCCCAGCCAGCTACCTGGACCTGTGCGCGATCTCGCTCCCGGCCGGCCTGGATACCGCAGGCATGCCGGTAGGCCTTCAGTTGGTGGGAGCGGGGGGAACCGATAAAGCGTTACTGGAAAAGGGCTTAGCTGTAGAGTCCATCCTTGGGACGCCACGAGAGCGGCTGGGCGTGCCTCCACGGGTGCAACGGTAGCTTCCCAAGCCCGCCTTCCATCGACAGGTGTTTGGCCGAGGTCCGGCAGATTCTGCAGGGGCGAGGGAGGCGGGGAGCCGAAGGACACTTCGAACTGAAATGGTTGCCCTGCAAGGACGTAGGCACCATCGTTGTACGAAGTATTCCCGCGGGCTTCGCCTGTTCGCGCAAGGCTTCGGACTTCGGCTTCGGCCGTGTTCGAGTGCGGGAAGACTGGCACCCCCCCTTCTTCACCTGCCGATCTTTCCGGCTGAGCTGAGCGCGCCTGGGCGGCCCACCTGTATTCCATTGAGGAAGAACAAGGAGGCGCCATGAAATCCTCCGGCGTCCGTATGCTGCTAGCAGCAACCGCTCTAGCGGCCAGCGCCAGTTTACTGGCTGTGGACTCGGCTGCGGCCCAGGCCACTGGTAACATCCGGGGTCAGGTCACCGACGCGGTGACCGCAAGACCTCTTTCAGGAGCTCAGATCCTCGTCGTCGGCACCGGCCGCGGCGGGCTGGCGAACTCCAGCGGCAACTACCTGGTGCTCAACGTCCCTGCCGGCCAGCAGGTCGTTCGGGTCGAGATCATCGGGTACGGCACTGTCGAGGAGCAGGTCACCGTGGCCGGTGGTCAGACCGTCCAGCTCGACTTTACGCTCGGCCAACAGGCTCTGGAACTGGACGAGATTGTGGTGACGGGGACGGCGGGGGAGACCACCCGCCGCGCCATCGGCAACTCGGTTCAGACGTTCGAGGCCACCGAGGTGACCGAAGTGGTACCGGTGGCGAGTGTGCAGGAACTCCTGCAGGCGCGAACCCCCGGGCTAACCCTGGTCAACAATGGCGGAGCTGCGGGCGACGGTGCCCAAATCCGCCTCCGAGGATCAGGATCCCTCTCTGGTGAGTTCGAGCCTGTCGTGTATGTCGACGGCGTTCGAATCCAGAGTGGTACCCAGACCCAGGGCGGTCAGTGCGGGAACGTGACGCACTGTGCCAGCGCGCTGGACTTCTTGAATCCCAACGACATCGAGTCCTTCGAGGTCATCAAGGGGCCGGCGGCCGCCACGCTCTACGGGGCCGACGCCGCGTCGGGCGTGATTCAGATCATCACCAAGAAGGGCCGTCCCGGTCAGGGCATCCAGTGGGCAGGTAGCATCGACGGAAGCACGTCGGACTGGGCGCTGGACCGGCCGGTGACCTACTGGCAGTGCACGCAGTCGAATATCGACGACCCCACCCGCTTCCCCGGCTGCCAAGGCGTGGCGCCAGGTACGCTGCTGATGGACGAACCCATCACGCGGCATCCCAATGCGGTGCGTGGGAACGAGGGATCGGACGATCCCAATGGCCCAGGTGCCTACAGCTTCAACCTGTCCGCCCGCGGGGGTGGAGAGAACTACAACTTCTTCGTGTCCGGTGAGCGGAGCGATGAGCAGGGCGTGTTCCTGAACAACTTCGCCAAGCGCGATGGGGGCCGTGCCAACTTTGGCTTCACACCCACGGAAAAGCTCAACTTCAACGTCAACGTGGGCTATGTGCGCGGTCACGTGCGGATGCCGTTGGCCAACAACTCTTCAAACTCGATCCTCCGGAACGGCTTCCGGGGACGCGCGCGCGCCACGAACGATCCGTTCGAATCAGGGTTCCGAGGGTTTGGTCCGGAGCTGGCTAACGAGTGGGACCTGCAAACGCGATCCGAGCGCTTCACGCTGGGCGCCACGGTCAATTACGAGCCGATCTCCTGGTTCTCCAACCGGCTCACCGTGGGACTCGACAACAACGATGTGAACGTCACAGACTTCACGCCTATCGACCAGACCGGACAGCGCCCTTGGGGCACGACGCGTTCATCGGGCTTCATCGACATCACGTTGCCCGAAACGCAGACCTGGACGGTGGACTACGCCGGGACGGTCAGCACGGATCTGAGCGACGACTATACGTCCGCGTTTAGCGGAGGCGTCCAGTTGAACGCGACCAAGTTCCGCAACTTCAACACGATCGGTGAAGGCCTGGTGGCCAGTACCATCAACCTGGTGGGTTCAGCGGCGACGACGCGTGCCGGTCAAGATTTCGAGGAGCAGACATCGCTCGGCTTCTACGTGCAGGAGCAGATTGGTTGGAAAAACCGCCTGTTCGCCACGGCCGCCGTTCGGGTGGACGACAACTCGGCGTTCGGGCAGGACTTCTCGTTGGTGGTATACCCGAAGGCCCAGCTCAGCTACGTGATTTCCGACGAAGACTTCTTCGACTATGACTTCATCGACCAGTTGAAGTTGCGGGGCGCCTGGGGCCAGGCAGGATCACCTCCGGCTCCATTCACGGCCGACCGGACCTTTACCGCAGGCATCACGACGGTAGACAACCAAGTGGTCAACCTTCTCACGCCGTCGTCGTTCGGGAACCCGGACCTGAAAGCGGAAACCGGGTCAGAACTTGAGCTCGGCTTCGAAGCCTCGTTCATGGACGGCCGGGCCGGCCTCGATTTCACCTACTACAACCAGAAGACGCGCGATGCGCTCATCGCCGTGCCGGACCCGCCCTCCTCGGGCTACTCGGGCACGCACTTGGAAAACGTGGGCGAAATCAGCAACACTGGCTTCGAGGTGCTGCTTAACGTCACTCCGGTGTACAGCCGCTCTCTACAATGGGACGCCACGCTTGCACTGGCCACAAACAAGAACGAGTTGGTGACGTTCGGCGACGCGCCGCTCACGGAGATTAGCCTGGGACAGTTTGCTCAGGTACAAAAGCACATTCCGGGGTATCCGCTCGGTGGGTACTGGGCGCTCGACGTGGAACGGGATGCGAGCGGCAGAGCAATCTTGGACGCGAACGGGAACGTTACGCTTGAATCCGATCGAGAGTACGTAGGACCGTCCCTGCCCACGCGCGAGATTGGCTTTACGAACACGTTCACGCTGTTCAACAACGTGCGACTGTTCGCGAATCTCGACTACAAGGGCGGCCACTTCCAGTGGTGCGCGATCTGCTCTATTCGCAGCCGAATCGACCTCAACACGCTGCTGATCAACGATCCGAATTCGGATCCCGCCGAGGTGGCAGCCGCGCGCAGTCTCCAGACCCGCAAGTGGGTCAAGGAGGCCGACTTCATCAAGCTACGCGAAGTGTCGATCACGTATGACCTCCCGGGCGAGCTGCTCGACCGGGCTGGGTTCTCGTCGGCAGCACTCTCGCTCTCTGCGCGGAATCTTTGGATGTGGACAAAGTACGAGTTCGACCAGGTGGGTCTGGGATCTCCCGATCCAGAGGTCAACTTCAATTCCAACGCGACATTCCTACGGACCGACTACGCGTCGATCCCAATGCTTCGTTCCTTTGCCGCCAGTCTGCGGTTTGCGTTCTAACCGCTAGATGAGGATAGACGACATGAAATCACGATATCGGTCGACGACCCTGGGCGCCCTCCTGGCCGCGGTAGCGCTGGGAGCGGGCGCCTGCTCGTTCGACAGCCTCCTCGAGGTAAGCAACCCTGAGGAGCTCAGCGAAGAGCTGCTTCAGGACAGTACGTTGGTCACCGTGTTGATGAACGGCGTGATTGGGGACTTCCAGCAAGCACTCGATGACCCGTTCATCTGGCGGGGCAGCATGTTCACCGACCAGCAGATTACGGGGATCAACTGGGAGCAGACCGCACGCCTCAGCCAGCGCATCGTACAGTTCGACGAAGGAGATGCCGATGGCATGTTCTCCGAACTGAGTCGAGCAAGGCAACAGGGAGACAGCATCGCCGGTCGTTTCAGAACCCTGCTGCCGGCTCCGAACGGCGACGTGCGTATGGCCACCGTGCTTGCCTACGCAGGATACAGCTACATCCTGTTGGGCGACGCGATGTGCGAGGCCACCATCGCCGTAGGATCGGATATCTACGAACCGCCGGCGCTCTACCAGTTTGCTGTGGATCGACTCACGGAAGCTCTGTCCATTGCGCAAGCAGCCGGGGACGGAGACCTCGAGAACATGATTCAGGTGGGCCTCACCCGGGCACATCTGAACCTCGGCAACAACTCCCAGGTGATGTCGATCGCCCAGAACGTGCCCGAGTCCTTCATGTGGTGGTCTGAGTACAGCTCCGACGACCCCGCGGTGGACAACACACTGGAGGCGCGCGTCACGGGTTCCAACCACTCGTTGGGAGTCCACCCCAGCTTCTTGGCGGGGGGCCCTGCGAACTTCGGGACCCAGGGGCTAGACGCCTTCCTGACCGATCCTCGGGTGCAGCATCTTCCCGAGTGGCGGTTGGGACACAACCGGCTCACCCAGCTCTACACGCCCAAGCAGGGCTTGATGTTCTCGGGCTACAACGGTGAGACGTTCGCGAGTGGTGGCAGCCCGCCCGACTACGGTCGGGACACGGACATTGCCTTCTCGTCTGGTCTCGAGGCTTGGCACAACTACTACGAGGCGATGGGTCCGACGCAGGAAACGTTGGACTTCGTCAACGAGCGTAGGGCGGTCGGCAACCAAGCGCCGGTCAACCTGTCCGGTTCGGATCTGATGGCGGAGCTGCGTGACCAGCGAGGTCGAGACCTGTTCATGAGCGGGCGACGGTTGGGCGACCTCCGGCGTTGGCTCGGGCAGGGGATCGACCTATTCCCGTCGGGCGACCACCCGAACGAGCAGTGGGGTAGCTACGGGAACGCCACCTGCTTCCCGCTGCCGCTCGAGGAGTACGAGGGCAACCCGAACCTGAGTGTTCCGTGACGTAGCACCGAGCTGCGTTCGAGAGCTGGGGGTGCGGTCTTCGGGCCGCACCCCCATTTTCGTGCCTTCCTACCACGCCCCAGGCCCGCCCCGACATGCTCTGGATCATCCTGGCCCTAGCCGCCGTCCTTCTGTTCGTGGTCGCCCAGTTCATCTACCTGGCCACGGTGCTGACGTGGGAGGACCAGAACACGGTGGGTCTCGCCTACTACGGTAAGGCTCCGGAGGAGCGAGCTGCCTTCAAGGCAACGCTCGCGAAGCACGCGGGGCGGCTGCGGCCCATCCTGCGCCTCCTGGGCCGATTCTCGAAGTTCACCTATCCCAAGGGAACGTTTCAGCACCGGGGCATCTCCGGGCCGAGGGGTACGTGCAAACCCGAGAGCTTCGCCAAGGCCGACGAGTACCAGGCCACACCCGAGGACGTGTTCGTCGTCACGCAGATGAAGTGCGGCACGACCTGGATGCAGCAGGTGGTCTACGAGACGCTGTTGCGCGGTGCGGGGGATATCGTGGAACGGGGGTCCACAATGTACGCGCACTCACCCTGGCTGGAGGCGCGGAAGAGCGTTCCCGTCGAGGACGCCCCCCTCATCTCCGACGCCCGACCGTCTAGGATCATCAAGACTCACCTACCGGTCACGCATTGCCCCTGGTGTGCGGACGCCAGGTACATCTACGTGGCCCGCCACCCGGTGTCGTGCTTCGCGAGCTGTGTGGACTTCATCGCCACCAACGTCGGGGTCATGGCACCCCCGCTCGCCCTGACCGAGGAGTGGTTCACGTCGGACGAGTGGATGTGGTGGGGCACCTGGCCCAAGCACGTCGAGGGTTGGTGGGCGCAGGCTCAGGAGCACGACAACGTGCTGTTCGTGCACTTCGAGGACATGAAGGCCGACCTAGGCCAGGTGGTTGACCAGGTGGCGACGTTCCTGGGCGTCCCCGCGCTCAGTGCCGCCGAACGGGCCGAGGTAGTACGCAAGAGCGGCTTCGCGTACATGCAGGAGCACAAGAACGCGTTCGAGATGCACCCGCCGCACATCCTGGCCACCGACGCCCAACTGTTCGTGCGCGGTACGGCTGACCGGCACAAGGACGTCCCCGCGGATACGCGGGAGAGGGTGTCAGCCTGGTGTGCCGCGCAGATGGAGGGCGGGAGGTACCCGTTGGCCGAACGCTATCCGGACGTGACCGGAGGCTAGGCCGCGCTCAGTTCACCTCGAAGCCGCTGCTCTCCAGCTCGTGCGCCGCGGCCTCGCTCTCAGCCCTCCGCCCGTCGAACATATGCACGGTGCGCTCGGCCACATGCGCATAGCGCGGGTCGTGTGTCACCATACAGATGGTGGCACCGTCGGCGTGCAGCTCCTTCAAGAGCGCCATCACCTCGTTGCCGTTCTTGGAGTCGAGGTTCCCCGTTGGCTCGTCGGCCAGAAGCAGGAGCGGCTTGCCTACGATGGCTCGCGCCACGGCCACACGCTGTTGCTGACCGCCTGACAGTTGCGAGGGGTAGTGCTTGCTTCGATGGGCCATGCCCACCCGCTCCAACGCTTCCTGCACGCGTTGCTTTCGCTCGGAAGCGGGCATGCCGCGGTAGGTCAACGGCAACTCCACGTTCTCGTAGACCGACAGGTCCCCGATCAGGTTGAACGCCTGAAACACGAACCCGATGGACTCGTTGCGGATCCGGGCGCGTTCTGAGGCCGTCAGGGTCGCGACCGAGTGGCCTCCCAAGCGGTACTCGCCACTGGTCGGCGAATCGAGCAGCCCCAGGATCGACAGGAGCGTGGTCTTGCCGCAACCGGAGGGTCCGGCAATCGCAACGAACTCGCCCTTGTTGATCGTCAGGTCGATGGAGTCCAGCGCGTGGGTCTCCAGTTCCTCGGTGTAGAACACTTTGTTGAGGTCCTTGAGCTCGATGAGTGTGTCCTGTGGCTGCCGCTCCATGGTTTCTTCTCTCTCAGGGGGATTGTGCGTTAGCGAATGCGGATGCGATCGAAGCGGTCCCACTGGGACACGTCCGAAAGCACCACCACGTCTCCAGGGGCCAGACCTTCAGCCACTTCCATCTCGGTCACCGAGCTGCGACCGAGCAACACGTTGATCCGCTCGGCCTCGCTGCCGTCGGGGGTCACCTTGAACATCCCTACGCGGGAGCTGGCCTGACCGTAGGCGGGTCGGCCCATGTACACGACGTCTGCCAAGCGCTCGATCTCCACGATCCCGTCCACGCTGAGGTCGGGGCGGGCGCTGCGGGGCAACTCGTCGGGCAAGGTGACGTCGATGGTTACCGTACCGTTTTGAACCGCGGGGTCGATGCGCGTCACCTTCCCCAGGATCGTGTCATTTCGGGTGTCGACGATGGCGTCCAACCCGACCACGATGTCCTGGGCCTGGGTCTGCGGAATACGTAGCTCGGCCTTTAGTCGGCCCGGTTGAACCACACGAGCCAACGTGCCACCGGCGGTGACCCACTGCCCCTCCTGCAGGGGCAACTCGGCCAGCACCCCGTTTACGCCGGCGGTCACGTCCATCGACGCCACTCGGTCGAGGTTGAAACGGGCGATGGCACGCAGGCGCTCGACCTGCGTGCGCTGGGCCTGGAGCTGCTCCTCCATGGAGCCCTGCAGGACCTCTAGGCGGCGTTGTTCGAGCGAATACCGTGACTCCAGCTCTTCAGCGGCTTCCCGACTCCGCTCGTACTCTGCCAGTGCCACCAGCTCCTGGTTGGTCTCGTAGAGGGTGCGGTTGTTGTCCCAAGTGCGTTTGGCCTCCAGGTGCTGGGCCCGCGTCTGGGCGACGAGGCCTTCCTGCGTGAGCAGGCTGGTCTGAAGGCTCGACCGCAGAGAGATCAGGTTCGCTTCGGCGTCTGAAAGCTGCTGCTGCGCGCGCAGGGACTCGACCTCGACATCCGGGTTCGCGAGCCGAATGATGGGCGTCTCCGCCGTCACCTCGGTTCCGGGCAGCTCCAGGATCTGCTCCACGCGGCCCGCCGTGACGGCGGTAATCCAGCGAACCTGCTCCGGAACCAACGTTCCCGGTCCCCTCACCTGCCGAAGCATGGTGCCCTGCTGTACCGTGTCGATCCAAAGGTCGGCGCGGTCCACTCTAGGTGCCGCGGGCCCGATCCTGGTAATCGCCCAGGTGACGGCTGCCAGCACCGCAACGCCTACGCCGATCTGGACCTGACGCTTGCGACGCCGGGGGGCGGGGTCTCTCCGGATGTCCACGCGTATCCCTTACCTAGAGCTGAGGAGTTGGCTACCCGCAGCCGCTTCCATCGCGGCCAGGGCGTCATGAAAGTCGTACACTGCGTTCAAGTAGTCGCGTTCCGCCGTGGCCATGGAGGTCTCCGCTTCAAGGAGCTCCAGGTAGGCGGCCGCTCCCAGTCGGTAACGCTCCCGCGCCAGGGCCAACTGCTCTCCGGCCACCTCCCGGTTCCGTTCTTCGATCTGCACGATCCGATACGACGTCTCCACATCGCCCCGGCGCGCCGCGATCTCGGTGCTGAGCCTGAGCTCCTCGGCGCGTAGGGTCTCGCGTGCGTCTTCGGCCGCAGCTTCGGCTTCCTCGGCCTGGCGCTCGCGTGCGAAGCCGTTGAAGATCGGGATGGAGACCCTGGCGTTCAGCGAGAAGGGCTGTCGCTGGAAGTTGAACGGGAAGGCCTTGTTGTTCGCGAGCAGCTCTGCCTCGTCGCCCGGTGTCAGCGCGAGGGTACTACAGTCGCGGGGGTACCCCTGGAGTGGCGAGGACAAGCCGCTCGACACGGAATTAAGGAATTCGCAGTTGCTGCGTTCGGACGCCACAGAGTTGCGGGCCTGGCCAAGCAGGAAGTCCGTGTCCCCGATCTCGCGGGTGAACCCCGACCAGTCGGCCGACACCGTAAACGAAGGCAAGTAGTCGCTCCGCGCCTCACGCACCGCGGCCTGCCGAGCCGAAGCCGTGGCTCGAAGGGCCCTCAACGACGGGTGAATCACCCGGACGCTGTCGGTCAACTGGTCCAGCGCATCCGTTGGATCGAAGACACTGAACCGGGTGCTCAACTCCCTTTCCGGGTCCAGTTCCACCCCAAGCTGCTCCATGAGACGGAAGCGCTCGGCGGCCAGTAGGTTCTGGGCCTGGAGTAGGGCTACCTCGGCTCGTCCGCGCTCCACTTCCGCCTGCTTCCCCTCGGTGGCCGCCACCGCCCCGACCCGGACTCGCCCTGAGACCAGCTCGAAGTTCTCCTCGGCGCGCTCCAACGTCCGCTCCGCGACGCTCAGGCCATCCTGGGCACGCAACGTCAGCAGATACTGATTGGTCACGTCGGTCGCCAGCGTGAAGCGAGCCGCGTCCAGCGAGGCTTCGGCAGCCGAGCGTTCGGCGCGGGCGCGACCGGCTCGGAAGATCGAACGGCCACTCAGGGCAAACTGCAGCCGCAGGAAGTAGTCGGAGATGTAGTAGTCGGTGGTGCCGGCCCCGATGTCGTCACCAGTGAAGATCCCGAAGCGCTGGGTCCCTGCTGCCGTGTACTGGGCTCCGCCACCCGTCAGTACCTGAGGGACGAAGCTCGCATAGGCTTCGCGTACGCCCCAGCGGGCCACGCCGACGTCGTTCTGCTGCATCCGGAAACCGGGGTTGTTTGCGGCCGCCAGGGCCAAGGCGTCCGTGAGCGTCAGTGGGCCGGCGGGCTCCTGAGCGTGCGCGGGTGCGGCAAGCAAGCAGGCGGCGAAGAGCGGCACCCCACACAGGGTGAGCCATCGACGCACGGCATCGAGTGGCAGCTTAGGCGGTTTCGGCATGCGGTTCCCTACGTGGCGATCGCTCGGAAGGTTGCAGCTGGGACCGGGCAAAGACCAACTCCTCCACTGTTCGAGTGCTTGATCCGCCAAATGGTTGGGTTCCCTTGCTCCCGCCAGGGTCGACTAGGCTTCCGCGGCTGAAGTTAACGTGGCGGCAGCTCACCCAATCGCCCGAGACCGTACTCATGCACCTCGCCGGCGTGCTGGCGGTCAGTGTCCACCGTGGTACCCCTGCGGATTGACGTCAATGCAGCCCACGACGCCTGCTTTCAGATGCTGGGCGACATTCACGCCAATAATCGACGTCAATGCAGCCCACGATCCGGTCACGGCCGCCCTGGGCGACATTCACGCCAACGGGGAGGGCCGTCACGTCGCGGCCCGAGCGAGTCGGCCGGGTTCCACGGACACCAGCTGCGGAGGGCGTCCAGCTCTCGGGTCAGCTCGTCTTCAGCGATGTGACCGGATCCAGCGCCCCCGCGCGGCGGGCGGGTAGGTAGCTCGCGAGTACCCCGACAAGCAGCAGGACTAGCGCAACGCCCACGTAGGCCACCGGATCGGTCGCCTCGACACCGTAGAGCAGGCCCGAAAGGAGTCGAGCCGCTGCCCAGGCCAAGAAAGCTCCGACCGCCAGCCCCACCAGCACCAGCCGCAGGCCTCCCTTGGTAAGGAGCGCCACGACGTCCCGGTTGTTCGCGCCCAGCGCCATCCGGATGCCCATCTCTCGCTTGCGGGTCGAGACCGCGTAAGAGACCACACCGTACAGTCCGATCAGCGCCAGCAGGAGGGCCAGGGCACCGAACGCCGTGATGATCATGGCCGCCAACCGGTGCCCCACCACCATGACCTCGAGGTGACGCGCCATCGTCTTCTGCTCGTAGACCACGACCTCGGGATCGAGCGAGCGCAGCAAGTCCGCCATGTCGATGGCGAGACGCTCGGGCGACCCGGTGGTGGTGGCCACGACGGTGGCGTTGGAGTTGTAGTGCGCGGAGAAGGGCAGGTAGATGAACGGTCGCGGACTCTCGCCCAGGCTCCGCACCTTGGCGTCGCTGGCCACACCCACCACGGTGCGCTCCGAGTTGTTGTTGCGGAGGACCCTGCCCACGGCATCCCCGTCGGGCCAGAACCGCTCGGCCATCGCCTCACTGACGATCACCACCCTGGGGGCGTCCTCCACATCGGTGTCCTCGAAGTTTCGGCCCTGTAGGATGCGAACGCCCACGGCCTCGAAGAAGCCGCTGTCCACGATGGCGCGCTCTACCAGATGGTAGTCCTGTCCGGGGGGCGGCTCCACGCCATCGATCTGTACCCCCATGGAGGAGTTGTTGAGGCTGCTGAGGTGAAGGTCGTCGGTGTGTCCGACAGCCCCGACACCCGGTAGCTCAGCCACCCGCGCCAGGTACGTGTCCAAGAACACCCTGCCCTCTTCCGCCTCGTACTGGGAAGGCGGCATCTGCAGCGTGAGCACGGCCGCGGGGTCGTATCCGAACCCGGGGTCCACGGCGATCCGCGCCTGAAGACTCTTCAAGAAGAGCCCGGAGCCGACCAGGAGCACCATGGACATGGCGACCTGCAGGACGACCAGTCCGTTGCGAAGGTTGAAGGCCTTCGGTCGACCGCCCCCCGCCCCCTCATCCTTCAGCGTGGGCGCCACATCCGGATTGGTGCCCTGTAGTGCCGGCGCCAGCCCGAACAGCACACCCGCCACCAAGGACACGGTCAGCGTGAACAAGAGCACCGATGCGTCGGGGCGCAGGTCGAGCGTCACTGGGAAGGGCAATGGGATATCCGCTGCTTGCAGCGCACCCAACGCGGCTACGGCAACACCCACGCCGAGCGCGCCTCCCACCAGGCTCAAGAGCAGGCTCTCGGTCAGAAGCTGGCGCACGAGCTGCCGGCGCTTCGCGCCTAGAGCCAGCCGCACGGCGATCTCCTTGCGACGGTCCGCCGCCTGTGCCAACAGGAAACTGGCCAGGTTCGCGCATGCGATGAGCAGCACCAGTCCCACGACCCCGAGCATGAGCAGGGCTCCTGCGCGCACAAAACGATCGATCATCGGGTTCACGATGACGTCGGTGGTGGGCACCAGGATGATCTCGTTGGCCGCCTGCCACTGGCCCGGGTAGTCGCTCTTGAAGCCCTCGGCGAGCCGGTCTGAAAGGCCTTGCGCCTGTGTAAGTCCGACCCCTTCGTGGAGACGCCCCTTCAGGAACAGGCTCTGGTTGCCTCGGCTTTCCAACTGGCTGGAGCCTGAGGGCTGAAGGTGGTCGACCATCGCCATGGGGGTGAAGAATGACGGGGTCAGGCCGCGGAGATTTCCGGTGTAGGAGGCCGGCGCCACGCCTATGATGGTGTAGTCGCGACCCCCCAACGTCATGCTGCTCCCGATCGCTTCAGGATCCTCGGCGAACCGCTGTCGCCAGAACGAGTGACTGAGCACGACGAGCGGATGCCCGCCGGGTGACAGGTCGTCACTGGCCTGAAAGAGCCGACCTCGTTCAGCCGGCACACCCAACAGCTCGAACCAATTGCCGGTCACCAACTCGGCGGGGACGACCTCCACGCTACCGTCCATGTCGATCGGCACGAGGGCCAGACGAGATGCTGCAACGTCCTCAAACACCTCAGCGGCGTCCCGCTTGAAGTCCTGGTAATCGGGATACGAGAACGTGGCATGTGAGAACCCGGCAACCGAGCGGTACACCTCGACCAGAGTTTCCGGCTGTGAGAAGCCGGCGTCTCGCCAGACGACCGCATTGACGAGCGTGAAGATCGCCGAGTTGGCGCCGATGCCGAGCGCCAAGGACGCGATCGCGACCAGGGTGAATAGGGGCCGCCGCGTAAGGCGGCGGAGAGCGAAGCGGATGTCTCTCGCGATCTGTTCCATGCCCGACCTACGGGGCGCAGGGGACGGTGGTTTCCGACATATCAGAAACACCCCTCATCCGGTCCCCGTACGGTGCCCTGACCTCCCCTGCTCCTTCGTCAGGACGAAACCATGACGGGCCTCCTCGGCGACCTCCGCTATGCGGCGCGTATGTTGCGCAAACATCCGGCCCTGGCCGGTGTTTCGATCTTGACCCTCGCGCTGGGCATCGGGCTGACGGCGGTCATGTTTTCGATCGTCAACGGCGCGCTCATTCGGGGACTGCCCGTCGAGGAGCCTCACGAGATCGTTCATCTGGAACGGACGAACCTCGAGGCGGGCATCGAGAGCATGAACGTCCCTATCCATGACTTCGAGGACTGGCGCTCGGGCCAGAGGTCGTTCGACGACCTGGCCGCCTACTACACGGGGACCATGAACGTCTCCGGCGAAGAGCGAGCCGAGCGCTACGACGGTGCTTTCATCACCCCGAGCGCCTTCACCATCCTCGGGGCGAGCGCCTTGAGGGGCCGCCTGTTCGAGGAGTCGGACGCAAGGCCCGCCGCAGCGGGGGTTGTGCTCTTAAGCTACGCCACATGGCGAGACCACTTCGCCCTTGCGGAGGACGTGTTGGGCCGTGGACTGCGGGTCAACGGCGAACCCATGACAGTCGTCGGGGTGATGCCCGAGCATTTCCTGTTTCCGGTGGACCAGGAGTTGTGGGCGCCGCTGCGTCTGGACGCACTGACGTTACCGCGCGGGGAGGGCAACATGCTGGAGGTGTTCGGGCGCCTCCGCGATGGCGTGACCTACGATCAGGCGCTTCAGGACATCAACACCATCGCTTCACGCCTCGCCATCGACTACCCGGAGACCAACGAGGGCGTGAGCGCCAAGATCCAGCCGTTTACACATGAGTTCGTAGGCGACGAGGCGAAGGGCCTGCTGCTCACCATGTTGGGAGCGGTGTTCCTGGTTCTGATCATCGCCTGCGCCAATGTCGCGAACCTGCTGTTATCACGCGCGGCCCTGCGCGGCAAGGAGGTGGCGGTACGGACTGCACACGGAGCTTCGCGCAGTCGGGTGATCCGTCAGATGCTCGTGGAAGCGCTCGTTCTCGCCCTGGCGGGCGGTGCGGTGGGCCTCGTCATCGCGATGGTGGGGATTCGCGCCTTCAACTCCGCCATCACGATCGCAGAGCCTCCCTATTGGATGCAGTTTGGGCTGATGCCACCGGTCCTCCTCTTCGTGGGCGGCGTTGTGTTGTTCGCGGCCTTGGTGGCGGGAATCACCCCCGCGATCCAGGCCTCGGGTACGGACGTCAACGCCATCCTCAAGGACGAGTCGCGGGGCTCTTCGGGGCTGCGCATGGGCCGCCTGACGCGCTGGCTGGTGACGCTCGAGATTGCGCTCTCCGTGGGTCTGCTCTCGGTGGCCGGACTCATGACCAAGAGCATTACCAAACTGCGCAATGCCGACTTCGGGTTCGATGGCGCGGCCGTATACACCGGTCGCGTGGGCCTCTTCGAGACGACTCACCCCGACCCCGAGTCCCGACTTCAGTTCTTCGACGCGCTGCTGGCCGAAGTGCAGAGCATGCCGGAGGCGGAGTCGGCGGCGCTGACCACCTCGCTTCCGGGCTTAGGCGCGTGCTGCTGGCGGTTCGCGCCCGAGGGCCAGTCTTTCGACCGCGACCAGGACTATCCGCTCACTGCGCGGGCTGCGGTAAGTCCCGGCTTCTTCGAGACCTTCGGCATCGAGCTTCGGCAGGGCCGAGGGATCGAGGCACAGGACGGGCCTGAAGACCTTCCGGTTGCAGTGGTGAACCAGCAGTTCGAGGCCGACTTCTTTCCCGAGGGGGCGGTGGGTCAGCGCATCCGGTTGGGCACGTCCGAGACCGAGGAGCCCTGGCGAACCATCGTGGGCGTGGCAGAGAACGCCTACATGGGCGGCGTCGGCAACGATGTCCCCAACCGTGCGGGTGTGTACATCCCGGCGACCCAGACGGATCAGCGGTTCATCAGCCTCGCCGTGCGGGGTCGTGGCGATCCGGCGGGGCTCGCAGGCCCCCTCCGCGATGCGGTGGCAAGGGTTGATCGGGACACGCCCATGTACTTCCCGGCCACCATGGACGAGGCCATGGCCCGGAGCACCTGGTTCTATAACATCTTCGGATCGCTCTTCATGGTATTCGGGGCTGCGGCCCTATTCCTGGCCACGATTGGACTGTACGGGGTGATGTCGTTCGCCGTGAGTCGGAGAACCCAAGAGGTGGGGATCAGGATGGCACTGGGCGCCCAACCCGGGGATGTGGTTCGCATGATTCTTCGCCAGGGGTTCGGCCAGATCGTGATCGGGGTAGCGATTGGGCTGGTCCTGGCGTTTTTCCTGGCCAAGCTGCTCGTGATCATCCTGTTCGAGGTGAGCCCCACCGATCCGCTCATCTACGGCGCCATCGTGCTCATTCTCACGGTGACCGGCCTGGCAGCTTCGGTGGTGCCGGCCCGGCGTGCGAGTCGGGTGGATCCGATGGTCGCGTTTCGGTACGAATAGCCGGAGATTTGACGGTATGGCCCAGGTGACCACATTCCCTGGATGAAAGCAGCGAACCGAAATAGCGCCCACGAGGATGAGGCTTTGAAGCGGCTGGCGGAGGCGGGAAGGGTGCGCCTTCCCGGCCGGAAGGTGCCGAGTCCGGGCGAAGTGGCCGTTCCGGGGTTATCTCGCCGCGATCATCGGGATGTCCTCGCCGAAGTGCGCTCGGACCGATGGAAGTGACCCGCCCGGTCCCCACCAGCGCGTCCCTCCCAGTCCTCATCCTCTGCTGCCTCTTGGCGAGCGCCTGCGGAGGAGACGCCGCACCCCCCGTCACCGAGTCGGAGCCGGGGCCTCCCGCTACACTCGGCCCCGATGTGTTCCTGGCCGAGCTATCCGGTACGGGTACCGACCTGCAGATCCTCGAGGTTCGCAACGTCACGAGGCGCCCGGGTTACGACAACCAACCGTCGTTCACACCTGATGGTAGCGCACTCCTCTATACCGAGGGCACGCCCGACACACGTACGGATGTGATCCGCTACGAGCTTTCCACTGGGACACGCTCGCCCATCGAAGCCACGCCTGACCAGAGCGAGTACTCCGCATCGGTGACACCGGGAACCGGCGGCATCGCGGCGATTCGTGTCGAGCCCGACTCGACTCAGCGGCTCTGGTACGTCGGTGCCGCTGACGCGCGTCCGGTGTTCGAGGACCTGGCGCCCGTCGGCTACCATGCGTGGATCGACGACGCGCACGTCGCCATGTTCGTGCTGGGCACCCCCAACACGCTGCGCTTGGGGAATCCCCAAACGCAGCAGGTGGACATCATCACCGAGCGCATCGGGCGCTCGCTGCTGCCCTACCCGGGAAGGCGGGCCATCAGCTTCGTGTCGGTGCCCGACTCGACGGCTCTCATCCAACTCTTGGACGTCGACACCGGGGATACGTCAGTGCTGATGCCGGCCCTGGAGGGCAGTCAGGATCTGGCCTGGACCGCGGACGGCGTGGCGCTCATGGGTCGGGAGGCCACATTGTACGCCCGGGCGCCCGCATCCGATGACTCGTGGCAACCCATCGCCGACCTCTCCGAGTTCGGCACCAACATCTCTCGCATCGCGGTTCATCCCGATGGCCAGACCGTCGCCATCGTGTTGGAGCCGCACGGAGCGTAACGGTGAACAGGCTTTCCTTGGTCCTCCTGCTGTCCGCATCCCTGCCGTTGTCGGTGTCCGCCCAGGACGCATCAATGGTGGTTCGACTGGATCCGTCCGCGAGCGAGCTGTCCTTGGAGGTCGGCGAGGCCGTTGATTTCAGTGTGGTGGCCCGTGACGGCGAAGGCCGAGAAGTCGAAGGCCTGCCCATTCGCATCGGGGGCGCCCGCCGGGCACTGCAGTTCTCCGACGGCACGCTGACCGCCCTGCAGCCTGGCGAACACGAGCTGGTGGCGTCGCTCGCCCGAGGGGACGACTTGCGACCGCTGGTGCTCCGCATCCCAGTGGCGGTGCGTTACGGAGCGGTGACGCGGGTGGAGATTGAACGCGCGAGCGCACGCCCCTGGGTGGGCACAGTGCTCCCTCATACCGTTCACGCGTTTCACGAGGACGGCAGCCGCCGACCCAACCCGGACGTCGAATGGCGCACCTCCGATCCGACAATCGCTACCGTCGACGACTTCGGCGATCTCGTGGCGCAGGCCGAGGGCACCGTGACGCTGTCGGCGCAGATTGGGAATGTGGCCACCGCCATCGAGTACGAGATCGAGGCGTTTCCGGGCAGCGCGCTAGAACTCGACGGCGATACCGACGAGGTGAGCACGGGTGATGTGATCGCGTTCGGAGCGACCGTGCGCGATGAGCGGGGCCGTCCACTCGATGGCGCTGCCGTCCAGTGGTCGCACACCTACCGGCCAGCACCCGGCGTGCAGGCGTCGTCCGCGCCAGCCCAGATGCGGAGCGGTCGGTTCGTTGCAGACGCACCGGGCATCTACACCGTGATGGCGTCGGCCGGGCCACTCACAGCAAGAACCAGTTTCCGCGTGGAGCCTCGGGACGTGGTGCAGCAGGTCGAGATCATCGGCCAAGGACGCCAGGACCGAGTCCGCACCACGGACTTCTGGATCTTTGAAGGATTGGACGGTAGGGACTACGCGCTCACCGGAGGCAAGCTCTCTGACGGGCATGGCTACGTGTGGGATGTGACCGACCCCGGTAACATCTTCAAGACCGACTCCATCCAGGTAGACGCCCGTTCGGTCAACGACATGAAGGTGTCGCCCGACGGACGCTACGGCACCATGACCCGCGAAGGCGCCTCCAACCGCAAGAACGGCGTGGTGTTCCTGGACCTGGCCGACCCGGCCCACCCGGTGGTGGCGTCGGAGGTCACCGAGTACGGACTGACAGGCGGCGTGCACAACGCCTTCCCCACCGAGCGCTACGCGTTCGTACTGGCCGATGGCGACAAGTACGTGATCCTCGACGTGGCCGACCCGTACAACCCCAAGTACGTGAGCGAATACAACCACCCCAACAGTTCCCTACACGACGTGTGGGTACTGGACGGCTTGGCGTACTCTGCGGAGTGGGAGAACGGACTTGTGGTGGTGGACGTGGGCGACGGCCGTTGGGGCGGCTCCATCGACAACCCGGTGTTCGTGTCGAGTTACCCGCTCCCCACTGGTGGAACGCACGCGGTGTTCCCCTACGTGTCGCAGTCTACCGGCAAGCACTACGTGTTCGTGGGCGATGAGATCATGCAGCGCCGCGGGCTCGCCTGGGAAGGACCCGGTCAGGGACGGGGCTCCTACCAGTTGCCCTATGACCCCGAAACCGGCATGAACGGCATCCCGCTGGCCACGCAGGGGTACATTCAGATCATCGACTTCAGCGACCCCGAGAACCCGGAGATGGTGGCCCGCTACGAAGTGAGCGAATACGGCACCCACAACATCTGGGTCGAGGACGACAAGCTGTACCAGGCCTACTACGAGGGCGGGCTACGGGTCGTCGACGTCTCCGGCGAGTTGATGGGCAACCTGTACACCCAGGGCAGGGAGATCGCGGTGTTCAAGCCCTTCGATCCGGTGGGCTACATCCCCAACTCGCCGATGACCTGGAGTGCGATGCCGTACAAAGGCATGGTGTACTTCTCGGATACCAACAGCGGCCTGTGGTCGGTGAAGCTGACGCCCAAGGGTAAGCCGGTGACGTAGGGAGTTCGCGGAGTGCGAAAGGAAGGCTAAGGGGGGTGGGTTGAGCGACCGGCCCATCCCACCGTGGCCACGTCCCTCCGTCCCCGCCAGATTACGACCATGAACCGCGTCGAAGTCGAGCCAGCCATGCTTCGCTGGGCCTGCGAGCGCGCTGGCCTGCAGCCGTCGAATCTCGGGAACAAGATCCCCCAGCTCTCGGCATGGCTTCGCGGGGAAAAGCGGCCAACGCTCAAGCAGCTCCAGCGATTCGCTCGGGTTACTCGCACCCCGCTGGGCTTCCTCTTCTTGCCCGTACCGCCGGAGGAACCCCTTCCCGTTACCGACTTCCGCACGGTCCAGGGAGACGGCCGAGGCACGCCGAGCCCCGAACTCCTCGATACGCTGTATCTCATGCAGAGACGGCAGGCCTGGCTGCGTGAATCACTGCTCCAGATTGAAGCCGAGCCGCTCGCGTTCGTCGGCAGCGGCCGCCTCGAGGATCCCCCGGAGGACGTCGGGCGCGAGATGCGGCGGGCACTGGGGCTCACGGACGGCTGGGGGGCCGACGTCCGCAGCTGGCATGACGCGGTCAGGGAGCTCCGGCGGGCGATCGAACGGCTCGGGGTCATGGCGGTGATCAACGGCATCGTCGGGAACAACACCCACCGCAAGCTCGCGGTTGGCGAGTTCCGCGGGTTTGCTCTCACGGATGCTTATGCTCCCCTCGTGTTCGTGAACGGGGCCGATGCTAAGTCGGCCCAGATGTTCACGCTGGCCCACGAGCTGGCGCACATTTGGCTCGGGCGGGAGGGGGTCTCGGGTTTCGTCGGCCTATTCCCCGAGGGTGGCGAGGTCGAGGACTGGTGCAATCGGGCGGCAGCCGAGTTGCTCGTCCCCGAGCGAGAGCTCATCGGGCGTTGGCAGGAGGTCCGTCGCCGCGACGGCCCTTTCGAGCGGCTCGCCCGAGCCTTCAGGGTCAGCCCGGTGGTCGCCGCTCGCCGGGTCCTCGACCTGGGTCTGATCGACCGCGATAGGTTCTTCGACTTCTACAATGATTACGTTGGACACGAGCGCCCTCGGGCAGGCACCGGCGGAGGAGGGGACTTCTACAACAACCAGAACACGCGGGTCGGAGAGCTATTCGCCACACAAGTTGCTCGCGCCGCCCTGGAGGGACGCATCGGCTTCAAGGAGGCCTACGACCTGACCGGTCTCAACGGAACCACGTTCGGGAAGTACGCTAGTCGGCTGGGCGTGGAGCTACCCTGAGCGCGCCGCCGACCTACCTGGTGGACGCGGACGTGTTTATCTCAGCCAAGAACCTCTACTACGGGTTCAGCCTCTGCCCGGGGTTCTGGGACGGACTCATCCGGCATCATCGGCAGGGACGCGTCTCTAGTATCGACCGCGTGCGCAGTGAGCTGCTGGCTGGAGCGAAGACCGAAGAGCTAGTCCTTTGGGTCAAGAATGAAGTGCCGGGCGGATTCTTTCATGGTGTGGATTCGGACGACGTGACCGCCGCGTACACGGAGATCATGGTCTGGACCCAACGGCATTCACAGTACTTCGATTACGCGAAGGCGAAGTTCGCAACCGGTGCGGACGGCTGGCTCGTTGCATACTCTGTGGTGCATGGTACGACCGTGGTCACCAACGAGCAGAGGGCGCCCCAGTCGAAGCGGGAAATCAAGATCCCCGATGTCTGCGAGCAGTTTGATGTGGCCTATGAAAACACGTTTTCCATGCTAAAGGAGCTTGGGATGCGCTTCGAGTTGGCTAAGGGGACGTGAGCTGCCCGGGGGCTCCCGCGCTGACGTCGTAGCCCCGGGCGGCTACACCTCGAACTCCGCCACCACCGGAGCGTGATCGGACGGTTTCGACTCGAAGTGCTGCTTCTTCCGCGCCTCGCGATCCACCCACGCGTGGGTCGCCTTCGCGGCCAGCTCCGCCGTGGCGTACACATGGTCGATCCGCAGGCCGTCGTTCTTGGGAAACGCCAACCGCTGATAGTCCCACCACGTGAGGGGTAGCTCTCCTTCGATCCGGGATTCCACCACATCGACCAACCCCCACTCGCGGATGCGCGCGAGGGCCGCCCGCGCCTCCTCGTGGCACAGCACGCTCCCGCCCCAGCGCTCGGGGAAGGCGGCATCGCTGTCGTGGGGAGCCACGTTGAAGTCCCCGGCCAGGATGAGGGGCTCCGCGGGGGAGCGAGTGGCCTCGAGGTGCGCGCGGAGCCGGGCCATCCATTCCAACTTGGTCTGATAGGCGTCGGTGCCCACCATCTTTCCGTTGGTGAAATAGGCCGAGATCACGCGCACACCGTGCACATCGCCCGCGATGAGGCGGGCCGGTTCCTCCGGTCCGTCCCCCGTCATACCCCGCGTTACGTTTTCAGCCTCGACGTCGGTGATGAGCGCCACCCCGTTGTAGGCCTTCTGGCCGTGCACCGCGGCGTGATACCCGATCTCGCCCAAGGCCTCGTGCGGGAAGACGTCATTGATGACCTTGGTCTCCTGCAGGCAAAGGACCTGGGGACGCTCGCGCTCCAGCCAATCGAGCACCCGGTCGAGGCGTACCTTGATGGAGTTGATGTTCCAGGTGGCGATTTTGAACACCGGGTCGATCCTTGGTTCGTGAGGTGGATGACGATGATAACCCCAGGGCCCGGATGACCGAGGGTGGGAAGCGCGTCTCGGTCGCCGTCATCGGCGCCGGTGCCGCGGGCCTGATGGCCGCAGTTTGGGCCGCTCGCTCGGGCGAACCCGTGGTCCTGCTCGAGCGCACTCCGGACGGTGGCCGCAAGATCCTGATCAGCGGCGGGGGTCGCTGCAATCTGCTTCCGGCGGTCGAACGGCCCAGGGATTTCGTCACCGACTCGTCTTCCAATCTGCTCCGCCGGCTCCTGCGTGCCTGGCCACTTTCAGAACAACGGGCCTTCTTCGAGCGCCTGCTGCGCGGCCCGCTCCGCTACGAGCCAGAGGCCGAGAAGCTCTTCCCGCCCACCCAGCGAGCCCGCGACGTCCGCGATGCGCTGGTCGAGGCAGCGATCAACGCCGGCGCCCGCGTCTGGTTTGACGCGATGGTCACCGAGCTGGCACCCGAGCCGCGCGGGTGGCGCGTGTCCATCGCCGGCGCTCCCGACCTCCGCGCCCGGGCGGTTATTCTCGCAACAGGCGGGCTCTCCGTCCCCCAAACTGGGAGCGACGGGTTCGGGCTCCGTTGGTGCGAGTCGCACGACCACACCCTTCACCCCCGCTACCCTGCCCTGACGCCACTCACGGGCACCTCTCCCGCGCACGCAGCGCTGGCAGGGGTGTCTCTCCCGGTCGAGATCCGGACGGGTAAGAGTCGGGATTCCGCTTCCAGCACGGGTGGCTTCCTGTTCACCCATCGGGGGTGGAGTGGCCCCGCGGTTCTCGACGTCTCGCATGTTGTGACGCGTTGGCGGGATGACGCACAGGGCGACCCTCCCTTGCTGCACGTTCGGTGGGGGCAGGCACAGATGGACTGGGAGGCGGTCCTGGGGGGTGGAGCGGGCACCGTAGCACGGGCCGTATCGCGCCATCTCCCCGAGCGCCTTGGGCGCATGCTCCTGGACGAGGCCGGCGTGCCCGCGGGAACGCCGCTGGGTCAATTGCGCCGAGACGACCGACGTGCCCTGATCGCCGCCCTAACGGCATATTCCCTTCCCTGGAAGGGAGATGAAGGCTACAAGAAGGCCGAGGTGACGGGTGGGGGTGTGGCACTGTCAGAGGTGCGGTCGCGGTCGCTGGAGAGCCGTCGGCAGCCGGGACTCTTCCTCTGCGGGGAACTCCTGGACGCCTTTGGACCTATTGGCGGCCACAACTTCCAGTGGGCATGGTCCACCGGTCGCGCGGCTGGCCTCGGGGCGGTAGCGTACGTTCGGGACCAGCAGGCCCCCCAAGAACAGTAGACGGAGCATTACGAGATGGTACAGTGGAGGAAGAAGGAACGAAGCAGGCACCTGGAGGACAGGCGCGCCCAGCGGGTAAGCCGCCGGGGCATGGGAATCGGAGGCGGCATCCTGGTGCTGCTGCTTAGCATCTTCTTCGGTCCCGAGGTGGCCCGGTTGGTGGGTCCATTGGTGGCGAGTCGCAGCGCGGCTCCGACGGCCCAGGAGGGTCCACTCCAAACCACTGCCCAGGAGGAGGAGACCGTGGACTTCGTGTCCTTCCTTCTGGACGACATGCAGAGCACCTGGAATCAACTCCTTCCGCAGCAGGGCACTGCTTACCCCGCCACTAGTCTGGTGCTGTTCCGCAATGCCACGACGACAGCCTGCGGAATGGGACAGTCGGCAATGGGCCCGTTCTATTGTCCGCGCGACCAGAAGGTCTACATGGACCTCCAGTTCTTCGAGGACCTGTCCACTCGGTTCGGAGCCCCCGGCGACTTCGCGCAGGCGTACGTGCTCGCGCATGAGATCGGTCATCACGTGCAGAACGCGCTGGGGATCTCGGGCGAAGTCCAACGCATTCAGCAATCGCGCCCCGACCGGGCCAACGAATTCTCGATTCGCATGGAGCTGCAGGCGGACTGCTTAGCGGGGGTGTGGGGGAACCACGCCGCGCAGCGGGGGCTGTTGGAGCGGGGCGACGCCCAGGAGGGGCTCCGGGCCGCCGCCGCCATTGGTGATGACCGCATCCAGCAGCAGACCCAGGGACGGGTGGTGCCTGAGGCGTTCACGCACGGCACCTCCGAGCAGCGCCTGGAATGGCTCCAACGCGGCCTCCGAAGCGGCGATCCCGAAACCTGCGACACCTTCTCCGGCGCCTGAGGACTTCCATGCGTGTTTCCCGCGTTCTTCCGCTCCTGGTTGGACTCTCGTTCACAGCCCCGATCGCAGTCGCCGCGCAACAGCGCGCCATGACCGTGGACGACGCCATGGACATGGTATCGGTTTCGAACGCGTTGATGACGCCCGATGGGGCATCGGTGTTCTTCTCGAAACGCGCGCTCGACTGGGACGAGAACAAGTACGAGACCACCTACCACATGGTGGATGCCAGTGGCGGGGAGCCCTACCGCTTCCTGGGCGAGGACGGTGGGAGTGGCTTCCAGTTCTCGCCGGACGGACGCTACTTCAGCTTCCGGCGGGCGGTCGACAAGAACCAGCAGATCTTCTACATGCGCATGTCGGGCGGCGAGGCCGTGCAGCTCACCGAGCACAAGACCTCGGTCTCCGCGTTCGAGTGGACACAGGATGGCACGGCCATCTACTTCACGGCCGAAGACGCGCGTCCCGACAGCGTCAAGAAGGAGATGGAGAATGGGGACGACGCAATCTTCGTGGACGAAGGCCCCAACGGTCAGAACATGTCCAACTGGCGGAACCTCTGGGTCTACGACCTGGAGGCCGAAGAGGAACGCCAGATCACCTCGGACTCCATCCTGATTTCGGACATCGCGGTGGCGCCCGACGGCCAACGTGTTGCCGTTGTCCTCCAGCGTTCCAATCGACGGAACGACTCCTACCTCCGGGAGATCCATGTAGTGGACGCGAGCAACGGCTCGATGCGCCGGCTCACGGACAACAACGCCCCGGAGGGCGGGCTGCTGTGGACTCCGGATGGAGAATCGATCCTCTACTCTGCGGCAAACGACCGCGAGTGGATGAATCGGAACACGAAGTTCTGGCTCTTGGATGTCGCCTCGGGCGAGTCTGAACTGATCTCCGGGGCCTTCGAGGGGACTCCCCGAGGGCCCGTGTTCACCCCCGATGGCGGCACACTGCTCTTCACCGGCCAACAGGGAACCAACACCAACCTGTTCAGCCTGGACATGGCGAGCGGCGCGGTGCGTCAGTTGACGGACCGAACGGGCTCGCTGGCGGTCACCTCGTTCTCGAAGGATCGAACGAAGTACGTGTTCTCCTTCAGCGACTATCGGACGCCGCCGGACCTGTATGCGGGCCGGGTCGGATCCACCGAGACCCACCGACTCACCGAGGCCAACCCTCAGGTTGCGGATCTGCAGCTCGCCCACATGGAGCTGACGCAGTGGAAAAGCGTTGGGGACATGACCATTGAGGGTCTGGTGCATACGCCCACCGCAGAGGTAGACGCCCCGCTGCCCCTCATGCTGCACATCCACGGTGGGCCCGCCGGTGTGTTCCCGAACAGTTGGCAGCCTCGCTATCACATCCTTGCCGGACTGGGCTACGCATCGCTGTCGCCCAACGTCCGTGGAAGCAGCGGCTACACCGATGAGCTCCGGGAAGGCAACACCATTCAGAAGGGCGACGGCATCCTCATCAGCGATTACGAGGATCTGCAGAACGGTGTGGATCACCTGGTTGAGCGGAGGATCGCCGATCCCGACAAACTGGCGCTCCGCGGATGGAGCTACGGGGGCATCCTGGGCGGATGGACCATCACCCAGTCGCATCGCTTCAAGGCCGCCTCGATTGGGGCCGGCGTGTACGATTGGACGTCCGAGTACGGCCCCGGCTTCAACCACGACGTGCGGCTATGGCACTTCGGGGGCACGCCCTGGGACAACCCCGAGGTGTGGCGCGGACGTTCTGCGCTGACCCACGTGGCCAAGGTGGAAACCCCCACCCTGCTCCTGCACGGCTCGGAGGACCCCACCGACACGGAACAGCAGAGTATGATGTTCTACACCGCGCTGCGGGATGTCGGAAAGGCACCTGCACGCTACGTGAAGTTCCCGCGGGAGCTGCACGGGTTCCGGGAGCCCAGACACCAGCGTGTCCGCGACATCGAAGAGATTCGCTGGATGCAGAAGTACGTGCTGGGCGTCGAGTGGACCCCCTGGGAGCGGCCGGCCAAGAAGGAGGACCGCCCGGTCTCGTAGAAGGCGCCGCCCCAACCGGTTGCGTGCGGGGCACCGGCATCGCCATATGGGGCCATGCCGAACGCCTCAAACCGTGAACTACTGGCGCGTTGGAAGGACGAACCTGCGCCCCTGCTCCCGCTGCTCCACGCCTTCCATGACCGGGATGGCTACCTCTCCGAGGCGGCGCTACGCTTCGTCGCCAAAGAGATGCGGATCCCGATCGCCGACCTCTTCGGCACGGTCACGTTCTACCATCACTTCTCTCGGGACGAGGGCGGCCTGGAGCGCCCCCGCGTGTGTGCCGGGCCCGTTTGCCAAGCGCACGGCGCCGCCGAACTGATCGCGTCGCTCGAGGACGCTGGCCGCAATCCGATGGCCATTCCGTGTCCCGGGCGGTGCGACGAACCGGTGCCAGTCCTTCAAGGCCACTCCGTGTGGGTCGGAGACGCCCAGGGCAACCTCACATCCCGCCCCCCACCGCTCCCCCCTCCACCTCCAGCCGACACGACGGAATGCGTGTTCGCGGAGATCAGGTCCGAAGGACGGGCTGCGCTGGCTGGATACGAGTCCACAGGAGGGTACAGGGCCTGAAGCGAGCGCTCGAACTGGGACCCGCTGAGGTCCTGAATGCCATGGACGCATCCGGCCTCGCGGGTAGGGGCGGGGCGGGTTTCCCGACCGGCCGCAAATGGCGAGCGGTGGCCCAGGCGGAAGGCGCACCCAAGTCGATCGTGTGTAACGCCGACGAAGGTGAGCCGGGGTGCTTCAAGGACCGCGTGCTCATGGACTACGATCCCCTGGCCGTCATCGAGGGGATGACGATTGCCGGGTATGCCACGGGGGCCCACCGCGGGTTTCTGTACCTCCGATACGAGTATCCGGAGACCACCGAGGTGCTGCAAGGCGCGATTCGGGAAGCGGAGGCGGCGGGCCTTCTGGGCGCGAACATCCTCGGCTCGGGCTTCGACTTCCATCTGTACGTGCGCAGGGGCGCCGGCGCCTACATCTGTGGCGAGGAGACCTCCCTGCTCAACAGCTTGGAGGGCAAACATCCGTTTCCCCGGAACCGACCTCCCTTCCCCGTCACCCACGGGTTCGAAAACCTCCCCACAGCGGTGAACAACGTCGAGACCCTTGCGTCGGTCCCTCCTATTCTGGCCCGTGGCGCGGACTGGTACGCGGGGTTGGGCACGGCTGAACACGCGGGCACCAAGGTGATCTCACTGTCGGGGGACATCGCCCGACCGGGGAACTACGAGGTACCGCTGGGTCTGCCCCTGCACACACTGCTCGGCGTTTGGGCCGGCGGCCCGCTCGATGGACATCATATCCAGGCCGTCACCATGGCGGGGCTCTCGGGTGGGTTCATCGGTGGCGACGACCTGAACGAGGTCACTCTCGACGAGCCCAGCATCCGAGCGCGGGGCGGGTTCCTCGGGGCGGGTGGGATCATGGTGTTCGACGATCGTCGCAACATGGTGCGTGTCGCGCACGACGCCATGGAGTTCTTCGCAGAGGAGTCCTGTGGAAAGTGCTTCCCCTGCCGCATCGGTACCCAGCGCCTCATGGAGCGTCTGTCGGGGCGAGGACCCCGTGATCTCGACACCTGGGTGGATGAGGTCACCGACCTGAACGAAACCATGAAGAAGACGAGCGCGTGCGGACTGGGGCAGGCGGCACCGCTCATCACTGAGAGCTTGCTGAAATACTTCCCCGACCAAGTCGCGGCCCACGTCGCGAAAGGCCGGGCATGAGGAGCAACGCATGATCGCACGCGCCAACGGCTCTGCTGCGGAAAGGGCTACACTGACGCTCGACGAGGAGACCGTCGAGTTCGCACCCGGTGAGACCCTATACGAGGTCGCAGAGCGGCATCGGAAGGAGATTCCGACGCTTTGCTACGATCCTCGGCTGGATCCGTTCGGCGGGTGCCGCCTGTGTGTGGTCGAGCTGGACGGTGCGCGTAACCCCGTGGCATCCTGCACCACGAAAGCCGAACCCGGCATGGTGGTGCGTACGCGTTCGGCCAGCGTGGAGGTGCATCGGCGCGTTCTGATGGAGCTGTTGGCGTCGGAAAACCGTGAAGTGGATGTGGATCCGCTCTCCGGGTATGCTGCGCAGGAGATGTCGGAACTACTGGACCGCTATGAGGCGCGTACCGGGCGCTTCGAGGGAGCCCAGTCCGGCACCAGCCGACCGGACGACCCCAATCCCTTTATTCTCCGGGACTACGAGAACTGCATCTCCTGTTACCGCTGTGTGCGGGTATGTGCCGAGCAAGAGGGCGACTACGCCATCTCGGTCATGGGCCGGGGGTTCCACACGCAGATCACCACCGAGTTCGGCGGCCACCTCAAGGACTCGGCATGCACGTTCTGCGGCCAGTGTATCCAAACCTGTCCCACCGGAGCCCTTGGTGACCTGAAGGCGCTCGCCAACAAGGATGTGCCGGGAGAAACCGAGTCTACCCGTTCGATCTGCTGCTACTGTGGCGTCGGGTGCGCAGTCGACATCCAGACGCGCGGCAATCAGATCGTGGGCGTGCTCCCCGCGATGGACGGTCCGGCCAACGAGGGCGCCCTCTGCGTCAAAGGCCAGTTTGCGTTCGACTTCGTGGGGCACCCCGACCGACTCAAAACCCCGTTCGTGCGGGACGCCGAGACCGGAGAGCTACGTCCGGCGAGCTGGGACAAAGCCCTGGACCGGGCTGCCGAGGGTCTCGGCAGAGTGGTGGAGGAACACGGCCGACATGCCGTCTACGGTGTCGCGTCGGGCCGCGCCCCCCACGAGGCTGCGTATATGATGCAGCGGTTCATTCGAGCCGGGCTGGGGCACAATCACATCGACAATTGTAGCCGTGCCTGACACGCTCCCACAGTCGCCGGTCTGGCGGCCACGATTGGGAGAGGCGCCATGTCGAATCCGCTGGTCGACATGGAGAAGCCCGATGTGATCTTCTGCATCGGCACCAACATGACTGAATGCCACCCGGTGGCGGCGACGCGACTCAAGAAAGCGCTCGCCCGTGGGGCCCAGATGATCGTTGCCGACCCCCGGAGGATCGGGCTGGCCGACATCTCGGATCTCTACCTGCCCCTCCAGGTGGGCACCGACTCGGCCCTGCTCTTGGGGATGGCGCACGTGATTGCGCGGGAGGGTCTGGTCGACGACGCGTTCGTCAGGGGCCGAACCCGTGACGCTGAGTCCTTCCTGGCCCACGTAGAGAAGTTTGACCCCGATTGGGCGGAGGGCATCTGCGGCGTCCCGGCCGCGGACATCGAAAAGGCGGCCCTGATGTATGCGGGTGCGGACCGCGGCGCGATCTACTACACGCTGGGCATTACCGAACACATCTGTGGCGTCGACAACGTCCAGAGCCTCTGCAACCTCGCGCTGATGACCGGCCACATTGGTCGGGAAGGCACAGGGGTGAACCCCATGCGCGGGCAGAACAACATCCAAGGCGCGGGCGACTGCGGGGCCCTACCCAACAACTATCCGGGCTTTCAGCCCGTGACCGACCCCACCAATCAGGCCAAGTTCGCGGCGGTGTACGGCCGTGATGTCGACCTGGAGGTGGGGATGACGAAGGTCACCGCCCTGGACCTCTGTGGCGACCGAGTCCGGGGGATGCTGATCGACGGTGAGAACACCGTGGTATCCGATCCCGACCGGGCACACTGCCAGCATGCGCTCGAGAGCCTGGATTGCCTGGTGGTGATCGACATCTTCATGACCGAGACGGCGCAGTTGGCGGACGTGGTGTTGCCTGCCGCTGCGTGGGCCGAGGTCGATGGAGTGTGCACCAACACGGAACGTCGGGTCCAACGCCTGCGCAAGGCGGTCGACCCTCCTGGCGAGGCCAAGCCCGACTGGTGGATCATCAACGCGCTTGCCCGCCGTATGGGATTCGAGGGCTTCGACTTCCGGTCCCCCCAAGAAGTGTTCAACGAGCTCTGTTCGCTGTCGCCGATCTATGGGGGCCTCGACTGGGACCGCATCGAGGACGGTGAGTTTCAGTGGCCCGTACCGGAAAGAGATCATCCGGGCACGCCACGACTACACGAAGAGGACTTCCCTATAGAAGGGGGTCGTGGATTCTTCAAGATGGTGCGCTACCGCGACCCGGCCGAAACCGTTTCCGACGAGTACCCCGTTTGGTTGACGACCGGACGTCGCTTGGAATCGTACCATACCCGCACTCAGACGGGTCGCGCAGCCGGAATCGACTACCTGCTCCCCGAGGAGGTGTTGGAGGTACATCCGGCAGACGTGGTCGAGTGGGGGTTGGAAGACGGGGGGTGGGCCGAGATGGCGAGTCCCAGGGGCGCGGTACGAATCAAGATCGAAGCGACCAACCGGTCACCGCGCGGTACCGTGTTCGCGTCTTTCAGCTTCAACGACGTACCGGTGAACAACCTGACGGGCGGGGGCTACGATCCGATTACGCACACCGCAGAACTCAAGGTCTGCCCGGTGCGAGTGACGCCGCTTTAGCGCTCCTCGGTCGCCCTGCGCCAATGCACCGTGCGACGGTTTTCGAGTCGCACCAGCGGCGCTGGGTCTTCGCTGTAGACGATCCGGAGTGCATCCTCGGCCCCCTCTCGGTTCATGTGAAAGAGCCGGTAGTGGGTCAACCCCGCCACGTCCTCGACCTCGATGCGGTCGAGAGGGTGTGTGGCTGCTCCGAGCTCGGGCCCCAGGTCGATAGTGAGATGGGCAGGCCCGATCTCGAACGATGTGTCTCCGTAGACCGCATCGTCGGTCACCCACCGACCCTGGATCTCGACCGGAGCCTGTTCCAGGCCATCATGGCATCCTGTCAGCAACGCGCCTCCGCACACGAGCGCGGCCACCACGACTCGACGCCTCATCTAGAAATCCTCCGCCTTGCCCACGAAAGCGCCACCCACGGCCCTGACCACGTCGTCGCGGCTCTGCTCCGCCGTCAAAGATGGCTTGCTCTTTCCGTCGGGGCCCATGCAGTACAGGTCGAAATCGTGGTTCAGGGGCTTGAAGAACTTGTCTTTCCGTGCACCTTGAGGCTTCTTCACGATGTCGGACTCGCGCATGGGCAGCCCCGTGTAGTGAGGGGCGTAAACGTAGGGGCGCCCCCAAGGGTCCAGCAGCGTGGCCCGGTCCACCTCGGACAGATCGGCGGGTAGCCGCCGGTTCGCCGCCAAGTACGCGAGTATCTCGGCTTCGATCCCACGGATGTCTCCCATCGCCGCCGTGTACTTCCCCTCCAACCGAATGTCCGCCAGACGGGGCACCGCAATGGAGAGCAACGTCCCCATGATGGCGAGGACCAGGAGGATCTCCACCAGGGTGAAAGCTTGCGTTCGCGCGCGTTTGGCTCGAGTCGGTGGTGGCGTCTTCACGGCCTGAGTCAGCGCAAGGCGCATACCGTTTACACTTCGTGGCGTCGACGCAGCCCATGATCGTCGCGCTGCTCCGACAAATCCGACGTCCCACCCGCGCCCCGCACGCGGCAACTTTTTTCCCCAGCCGGACCCCGACCCTCCAAGAAGCCCTGTAACTCGGACGAATCAGCGTGTTGGACGTCCGCAGCGAGCCTGGAACCTGTTTGCAGGGTGGGCGTGATGTCTCATGGGCCTGGAACCTGCCCTCAGGTGACGCGACGCATCCCCCCAAGTGGGGAGTAGGCCAGATCGACACGAGCATTACCATGCACGCATTCCGAAACCAACCAAACAGCGGCTTCACGCTGATCGAGTTGGTCGTCGTGATCGGGGTCTTGATGATCTCGACCGCGATTGGCGTGCGTTCGGTGGGCGGGATGATGGGTGGCCGCGCGGTGATCGGCGCTCAATCGACGTTCTCGGCCTATGCCGCGCGTGCCCGCCTCACCGCAGTGCAGACGGGCGAAGAGACCCATTTTATTGCGAATGCCAATAGCGATCACCTGTCAATCGAACAGAATGGCGATCGTCTCGCCGACATCGACCTGCGGGAGGAGATGGGCGTCGACCTCCAGATGACCCGCGATGGAGTGCGGATCTGCTACGACGGGCGCGGCCTTGCGGTACCGGCTTGTAACTCGTTTTCGGCCCCCCTGGTGGCCACGATGGCGCGCGGCGATCACGAAACGCAGCTGCGTATCCACACGTTCGGCCAGGTCACGAGGAAGTCCAAATGACGGGCCGCTCCTCCACCGTCCGAAACCGTGCCGGAATCTCGCTCATCGAGGTCGTCGTCGCGTTGGCCGTGCTCTCCGGTGGGATCTTCGCCATCTCGGGCGGCCTCACCTACGGGATGCGCCAGGCCAACTCTGCCGAATTCCGCAGCGACCTCGTTCAGATCCGGAGGTACGCGAGCGAACGCGTGCGTGGACTTCCCTACGACAGCGTCAAGAGCGGCGCGATCGAGATGAACGGGATCGCAGCGGCCTGGACCGTGACGCCGGACTCGACCTTCAAGCGGATCGAGATGATTACAGAGGGCGCCCTCCTTACTGCGGGGACGGCGAAGTGGAAGGCCGACACCATCGTGTTCGAGGTGCCGAGACCATGATGACTCCAGCGCGCCGCGACGGGTTCACGTTGGTCGAGACCATGATCAGCCTCACCTTGGGAGTGCTGTTGATGGGTGCTATGCTGACGGTTCTGATGGGCAACAACCGAATGTCGGCTTCTCTGACCGGCCGCGCCGAGTCCAACAACGCGCTCATGACTGGGATCGCCCTCCTGGAGCGCGAAGTGGAACCGATCGACGCCTCGGATGGCGATCTGGCATCGCTCTCTCCGGACACGCTCGGCATCCGGGCCTTCCTGAGCTCCGGGACCGCGTGTCAGGTGACCTACGGAGCCGGAACGGCGAGCCTGGTGACGCGCCGACAGGGCCGCTGGCTGCAGGTGGGAGATTCCATCTTGCTTCTTGCGGACAACGACGTCTCGATAGGTTCCGATGATACGTGGGTTCGCGGCGCCATCACCGCGGTCGACACCGCACTGGCTTGTCCCGACGGAGTCGCTGCACAACGCATCACGGTGCCGGCTCTGGCGGCATTGACCGACTCCGTACGCGTAGGAGCGGCGGCCCGGACGTTCGAGTGGCGCACCTACTTCCTGGCCCAGATCGACGGCGACTGGTACCTGGCCATGCGCACACCTGCACTGAACACACCTGAGCCTGTAGCAGGTCCGCTGGCCGATCCCGCCGTGTCACCCGGAGGCTTCCGGGTTCGCCACTTCGACGCCTTTGGAAACGTGGCCAGCACCGTCGAGAGTGTGACTCAAACTGAGATTTCTCTGAAGTCGATCCCTGATGTGGGCGCCCTGGAGGCGGCACCCGACTCACTCATGGCGTGGGTGAGGCACCGATGAAGGCGACGACCCAGAACCGAAACGGCTTCGCGCTCCCGGCAGCCCTGATCGTCATCACAGTGCTCTTCGCCGTCATGGTGCCGACGCTTCAGGTGGTGAACCAGCAAACGATGATCTCGAAGGCCGTCGAGGCGGTCAGCGACGATGAGCTGACTGAGGAAGGCGGATACGTGGACCTGCTGAGCCACTGGCACGACGACTTCTACCGACTCGCTCTTTGGGCGGACACGCTGGTCCTCCGAACCACAGCCGACTCCACGTTGGCCCGCATCCGAGTTACCCGAACCACCGATCAGCTCTTCCTGCTCGAGTCCTTGGAAAAGCGCAATAATGCCTATCACGTCCTTTCCGCGCTCACCGTACGGGCGGGGCCCTTGCGTATTGCGCCAAAGGCGGCGGCGACAGTCGTGGGTCAGTCCAACCTCACCAACCGCGCCCATGTCCACGGATGGGACGAGCATCCTGTGACCTGGCCGGGTCTTTGTACCAACGCCATCGAGTCCGACCAAAACGGTGTCCTGACCCCAGACGCAGCCAATGTGGTCATGGGTCCGGGCACCACGATCAGCGGCTATCCCCCCACGGGCGTGGACCCAACGATGACGGTGACCGCGCTGGAGGACCTAGGGGACGCGACGTTCGCCGCGCTTGCGGCACACGCGAACCACGAGCTTGTCCCGGGCTGGTCGGGAGTGCCGACACCCCAACTGAGCGGTGGTGGCTGCATGGAGACGAAGGCGAGCGTCTGGGGAGACCCCTTCGATCCCCACAGTCCGTGCGGCAACTTCTTCCCCGTGGTGCACGCTCTCGGCGACGCTACGATTCGATCGGGTGGCACCGGCCAAGGGATCCTGTTGGTCGAGGGCGACGTCACGATCGAGGAAGGCGTGCTGTTCCTGGGCATCATTGTGGCCAAGGGACGCCTGACCCTCCAGTCGACCGGCCTAAGCATCAAAGGCGCCGTCTACGCCAACGAGATGCAGGTCGACGGAATGAACGTTGTCGACTACCAGCTCCGCTATTCCTCTTGCGTGATCGATCGCGTGCAGGACAACCTCCAGCTCCTCGATGTGCGCCCCATCGAAAGCCGCAGTTGGATGCCGGTCGGCGCCACACCCGTCATGGCCGCCGGGGGTGCCTAGCGGCGGCGGTCCCGCTGCGCTTTGGCCAACTCCACCAGACGCCGTAGCTCGGCAATCGGGTATTCGGCGTCGTCCACCTGTAGCCTCAGCACGACATCGTTGTTGAGCCACACGCCACGGTCCTGACCCACCACCAGCATCGCCGCGGACTGCATCCCGCGCACATCGCCTCCCGCGGCCTGACCCGCTTCAAGAGCCGCCATCAACCGCAGGGACAGGTGCCCATCGGTGTCCTCGAACGCGCTCACCATGTCCTGCACCACGTCGGGACCCGCCAGGATGTTGCCCTGCGCGGAGCAGTACTCGCCAACCACGTGTCCCGCCCATTCGCTGGCCTGCGGTCCCGTATAGGTGGCCACGCGGCCATCCGCACTCATCACCGAGAACTGGCGCCCGTACTTGGTCCAGTCCTCCGGGCGGGGATCGGGATCGGTCTCCCACACGGTATCGACGACGTCCTGCGGTGAGTACCCTAGCCGCAGAAGCTCCATGGCCCTGGGACCGTAGCTGACGTCAACGATGGCTTGGGTGGCGACCACACCCACCCCAGCCTCGCCCCAGATCACGCCGTTGCCGACCGAGAAGACACGGGACTGGACTGCCACACCTACTTCCCCGGTCGCGGGGTCGTGCCCGACGATGGAGAATGTGGCCACCGGAGGCCAGGGAGACACCTGCGATGCACCCTGCGCGGCCACGAAGCATGGGACACCGGCGCTCGCAATCAGGATGAACGCGAGCCACACGAATCCACTACGGTCACACCGACGTACACTCCGCATCGAACACCCTCCAGCTGCTCTTTGACTTCCTTCCTTTCGTCGCGACATACTCGGGGGACAGTCGACTATTGGCTAGAGAGGCCCCCTGCCGAGCTTCGAAAACGACGCGTCGCGGATGGGAACGGGCGCAGCGCTCCGACCCCCATCCCTCGCCGACGTGCAGACCGCCAGAACCCGAATCGCCCGATCGGTGATGCGGACGCCGCTGGTCCCGTTGGGAATCGAGGGCCCGCCCAACGTCTTTCTGAAACTCGAGAACCTGCAGCCCATCGGTTCGTTCAAGCTGCGGGGCGCCAGCAACGCCCTGGCGCTCGCGTCCCCTGCTGACCTCGAATGCGGCGTCTACACTGCGTCCGCCGGGAACATGGCCCAGGGTGTCGCCTGGCACGCACGTCGGCTCGGGATTCCCTGCAGCGTTGTGGTTCCCGAAGGAGCACCCCAGACCAAGTTGGACGCGATCGCGCGTCTGGGCGCCCGCACCGTGGCCAAGCCTTTCGCCGAGTGGTGGCAGGTGTTGGTGGACCACGGTCATCCGGACATGGACGGGCTCTTCGTCCACCCGGTCTGCGACCCGGCCGTGGTGGCGGGCAACGCCACCATCGGGCTCGAGATCTTCGAGGACCTTGAGGATGTCGACGCGGTGGTGGTGGGCTACGGCGGCGGGGCACTCAGTTGCGGGATTGCAGCAGCCCTTCGGCAGCTGAGGCCCGAGGTCTCGGTGTATGCAGCGGAGGTTGGATCCGCGGCGCCGTTCGCAGCGTCGCTCGCGGCGGGAACCCCTCAGCAGGTGGATTGGGTGCCCAGTTTCGTCGACGGAATCGGCTCGCGGGGAGTGTTGCCGGAGATGTGGCCCATGGCCCGAGATCTTCTGGCTGGCTCGATCGTGTCGTCGCTGGCCGAGGTTTCGGCGGCGGTCAGGCTGTTGGTGGAGCGAGCCCGAGTGGTGGCCGAGGGGGCGGGAGCCGCAGCGGTGGCCGGTGCGGTTTCGGGTCGGGCCGGCGACGGGAAGGTGGTGGCAGTGGTCTCGGGCGGAAACATCGACACCCAGACGCTGGTGCGGATCCTCTCAGGGGCCGAAGGCTGACCTGCGCGGGCCTTCAACCCGAAATCTGGTCGGCTCCGTTCTTCCAGAACACCTCACGGGCGGTGGCCATCAGTGCGGGATCCGACACGCTCAGCAGGGTCGCAGCCCGCACCCCCTGTGTCGTGACCGGATCGTCCTCGGCTTCCCACATCCCGAGCCCCAAGACGAAGCCGATGATGAGCCCCAACCCCGCGCCCGCTAGAATGCCGCGGGCGAGAGCGCTGATCCACCAACCGCCAAGGAGCGCACCCCCCGGAACCACACCGAAGTGCATCAGACTCCCGACCACGGCCCCCAGCACCCCACCCACGGCCACGCCCCTGAGCGCCGTGGTGGGTGCTCCAGTGGCGGAGAGGAGCCCCGTCTCGTCGGGGGCGGCGAACTCGGTGGCCTCCCGGATCACCGCGCTTCTGTCCACCCCCGCCTCGGCGAGGGCAGCCAGCGCGGCCTCTGCCGCGTGGGAATCGTAGTAGACCGCCGTGACGATACGTGCCATGCCAAGAACGATGGAGGGGCCTGGGTGCCCTGCCGGCCGGGTCGGCCGGCGCAGCAAGGTTGATCTCTGAATATATTCCCTGGCGGTTGCCAACGTGAGTAACCCGTCCCGATTCGGAGTTGAACATGCCGGGGAGTCGCACCCAGTCGGTCTCCGCGGATCCCGTCCCCACGGAGTCCGTTCGCCTGCGGATCCAGGACATGGACTGTTCGGGGTGCCTGTCTCGGATCCAAGGGCATCTGGTCGGTGTCGACGGCGTCATCTCCGTGCACGGCGACGTAGTGGCCCGCTCGGTCTTGGTGGAGTTGGATCCCACCCGAACATCGTCGGAGGCCGTGCAAACCGCGGTCTCCAAGATTGGGTACCTCGCTCAGCCCTTCACAGCCGGGGAGGTCGACACCAGAGGCTCCACCTGGTCGAGTCGCCGGGCACTGATCGCCTATGGCAGCATCGGGCTATTCGTCGTCGGCATCGTGCTGCATCTCGCCGACGTGGGACCTTCGTTCTTCAGGTGGCAGGGCGAGGCTTTCGGTCCTGCCGAGGCCTTCCTCGTCCTCTCGGCCCTGGTGGGTGGTTCGTCCTTCTTCCCGAAGGGAGTGGCGTCGGCCAAGAGCCTCTCCTTGGACATGAACTTCCTCATGACCATCGCCATCGGGGGGGCGTTGGTGATTGGTGAATTCACGGAAGCGGCTGCCATCGCCTTTCTGTTCTCGCTGGCAGAGTTGCTGGAGCGCTTTTCGCTGGACCGGGCCCACGCGTCGGTGGAGTCGCTGATGGAACTCTCGCCCTCCACTGCGCGGGTCGAACGCGATGGCGTCGAGCAGGTGGTCGCCGCCGATCAGGTGCAGGCCGACGAACACGTGCTCGTCGGTCCAGGCGACCGGGTACCCGTCGATGGTCGGGTGCTCGAAGGTCTTTCGAGTGTGGACCAGGCACCGATTACAGGGGAGCCGCTTCCGGTCCACAAGGAGCCAGGGGACGACGTGTACGCCGGGACCGTCAATCAGGATGGCTTTCTGCGGGTCGAGGCGGCGGGTCCCGCTTCGGGGAGCACGCTGGCGCGGATCGTCGATCTGGTGGAACAGGCCTCCCAGAAGAAGGCCCGGAGCGAGCGCTTCGTGGAACGGTTTGCCCGGGTCTACACGCCGCTCGTCACCGTTGCGGCCCTTCTGGTGGTGGCGATCCCCACCCTGTTCTTCGATGCGTCGTTCTCGACCTGGTTCCTACGGGGCCTCACGCTTCTGGTGATCGCCTGCCCCTGTGCATTGGTGATCTCCACTCCGGTCGCAGTCGTGAGTGGGATCACGGCGGCGGCTCGCAACGGCGTGCTGATCAAGGGAGGCTCGTACCTCGAGGCGGTGGGCGCAGTCCGCGCGCTGGCGTTCGACAAGACAGGGACCCTCACGCTGGGCCACCCGACGGTCTCGGCAGTCCTCCCGGAAGAGGGGTTCAGTCGGGAACGCGTCCTGGGGGTGGCAGCTGCCCTGGAATCCAAGGCACGGCACCCCATCGCCCGCGCGATTACCGACGAAGCGACCGACCGCGGGGTGGCGGGGCCGTGGACCGTCACGGACTTCGAATCGGTGCCTGGCCACGGCATCCGCGGCCGGCTGGACGGGGTGGAGCATTCGCTGGGACGGTTCTTCGGCGACGACGGGACTGCGGAGCCCGACGGCGACGGGATTCGCGTAGAGCTTCATCGGGAGGGAAACCGCCTAGGCCGAATCGTCATCCAAGACCGAGATCGGGAGAGCGTAGAGCAGACGTTGGCCGCGCTCCGCCAGCACGGCGTCGAGCACGTCGCGTTGCTGACCGGCGACCGGGCACGCGCGGCCGAGGCGCTCGGGAAGCGGCTGGGCGTAGACGAAGTCCAGGCCGACCTGCTCCCCGAAGACAAGCTCACAGCCATCGAAGACCTGGAGCGTCGCTTCGGTGTCGTGGCCATGGTGGGTGATGGCGTGAACGACAGTCCCGCGTTGGCCCGCGCCAGCGTGGGCATCGCCATGGGCGTGGCAGGGAGCGATACGGCGTTGGAGTCCGCGGACGTAGCTCTGATGGGTGACGACCTCGACCGGCTACCCTACCTGCTGGAGCTGTCCAAGCGGGCCCGGCGGGTCATCCGTCAGAACATCGGTACGGCGCTTCTGGTCAAGGCCGTCCTGGTGGTCGGCGTGCCGCTGGGTTGGGTGTCGCTGATTACTGCGGTGATCGTCGGAGACGTGGGCGTGTCGTTGGCGGTGACCCTGAACGCCATGCGGCTGGGCCGAGTGGCAGCGTAGCGCCCAAACAGCTCAGCCCAAGGCCTCCTCCAACATCCCCCCGTTGTAGCCCACCAGCAGTCGCGTGCCTACACGCATCGACGGCGCCCGCAGCTTACCAGAACGACCGAGAAGCAGCGCCAACAGTGCCTTGTCCGACGGGCGCTCGCTTTCTAGGTCGATGCGCTCGGTCTTCCGGCCCTTGGCCACCCACAACTCATGAATGCCCTTCAGGACCCCCAAAGCCTCAGCCCCCACGACGGGCTCTTTGTTGGCGCTTTGAATCTCGCCGTCAGCGATGCCTTTCTGCGCAAGAAACTCTTGCGTGCGTTTGCAGCTGTTTCAGCCAGGGCGGTGATACCGCCATTCCAGTGTGTAAGTCATCGTGCCTCGGTGGTCTTGAAGGCGAAGTGGGGCCGGTGACAGAAGTTCGCCCCGACGGGTTCACCGGGGCAACGGCTTGGGATCGCGGCCTGCGAGCGGTTGGCCTCGCGCCCAGAATGTCGATATTCGTCCGAGCAAGTTCCTACTTCTCGGTACCCAACCCACCTGCATGGTCTCCGCTTCCAACCTCGAGATGACCTACGGCGACCGGACACTCTTCCGGGGCGCGTCGTTTCAGCTCAACCCCGGGGAGCGGTACGGTCTGGTGGGCGCCAACGGGTCGGGCAAGACCACCCTGCTGAGCATCCTGGCCGGCGACCTTCAGGCCTCCGACGGCCAGGTGTCCCGCCCCAAGCACCTGCGGCTGGGAGTGCTCCGGCAGGACCAGTTCCTCTATGAGGACGAACGGGTCATCGATGTCGCCCAGATGGGGAACGCTGAGCTCTGGCAAGCCAACGTGGAGATGCAGGAAGTGCTGGCCAACGCCGACACCCACTTCGATGCCGACCGCTTCTCTGCCCTCGAAGAGACCATCCAGCGCTTCGATGGCTATTCGGCTGAGGCTCGGGCGGCCACGATTCTGGAGGGCCTCGGCCTTGCCCAGCCGGTGCATGAGGGTCCCCTCTCCCGGCTCTCAGGTGGGTTCAAGTTGCGCGTGCTCCTAGCGCAGGTTCTGGCTGGGAACCCCGACATCCTGTTGCTCGACGAGCCCACCAATCACCTGGACATCCTGTCGATTCGTTGGTTGGAGACCTTCCTGCAGGAGTTCGCCGGACCGGTCGTGGTCATTTCGCACGATCATCGTTTCCTCGACAACGTCTCCACCCACATTCTCGACGTGGACTACGAGACGGTCACCCTGTACCCAGGCAACTACACGGACTTCATCCCAGCCAAACTTGCCGAGCGGGAGCGCCGAGAGAAGGACATCGAGAATCGCGAACGGGAGATCGCCCACCACCAGAAGTTCGTCGATCGGTTCCGCGCCAAGGCCAGCAAGGCCCGCCAGGCGCAGAGCAAGATGCGCATGATCGAAAAGGAGGCGGCCCAGATCCAAAGCCTGCCCCCGAGCTCACGCCGTTACCCCACGTTTCGGTTTGAGCAGCGGCGCCCCAGCGGGAAGGAAGTGCTCAAGATCGACGGTATTCGGAAGGCGTTTGGCGACAACCTGGTGCTGCATGGAGTCGACTTGACCGTGAACCGAGGGGATCGGATGGCCATCATGGGCCCCAACGGGATCGGAAAGTCGACGCTCCTCAAGATCCTGATGGGACGCCTGGAGGCCGACACCGGGGAGGTCGAGTGGGGGTACGAGACCCACCCGGGGTACTTCGCCCAGGAGTACAAGGAAGAACTCTCGCCTACCTCGCGCACGGCTGAACAGTACCTCTGGGACTTCTGCCCCGAGAAGGACATCGGATTCGTCCGCGGACAGCTTGCGCTCATGCTGTTCACGGGGGATGCGTCAGAGAAGCGGCTCGGCGCGCTATCAGGAGGCGAAGCGGCCCGCCTCGTGTTCGCCCGACTCGGATTGCAACGTCCCAACGTGCTTGTGTTGGACGAACCCACCAACCACCTCGACCTGGAGTCGATCGAGGCGTTGGTGGAGGGCGTGCGTCAGTATGAAGGCACTGTCATCCTTGTGTCCCACGACCGGTGGTTCGTGAGTCAGCTCGCCAGTCGCATCGTGGAGATCCGCGCGGACGGCATCCGCGACTACCAAGGCACCTACGAGGAGTACGTGCACTTCTGCGGTGACGACCACCTCGATGCCGATCGGGTGCTCCTGAAGGCCAAGCAGGAGGGCAGGAAGAAGGGCCGCTCGAAGCGTGAGGAACGTAAGCGGCGTGCGGAGGAGCGAGCGAACAACAAAGGGGCACAGCGGCGGAAGGAGTTGGAGGACCGGCGGGCGGAGGTACTCGCAGAGATCGATCGAGCGGAAGCCCGCAGCCGTGACATCGACGCGGAATTTGCCGGGCCCGACTTTTATGCGGGTACTCCGAAAGATACCGTGCGGACTCTGGAGTCGGAGCGAGCCGAGCTGGTGGCCCGGATAGAAGACCTCACGCAAGAGTGGGAACGGCTCGAGCGGGAGCTTGACGGGGACTAGGGCCTGTTCACGCTACGGAGATGCCCACTGCCGAGGCCATTTCTTCGGCTGGCAAGGCGGAACGAGCGACGCGTAGCAGCGTTACGGGAGCGAGAGACAACGCCGCCAGACGGTGAAATGACCCGGTCCGTGCGGATTGCGTCTGAACGCGCACCACTCGGCGTTGCTCGTCGTTCATTTGGAAGCACCAAACTTCTCTCCTCGTGCCTTGATTGATACGCGCTCAGACGCAACAGAGGGCATCTCCGTAGCGTGAACAGGCCCTAGCTGGAGGTGAACGACTGCTACTCGACCAACTCCAGGTAGAGCACACCGAACCACCGAGACTCATCGGTCCACACCTGCTGAATCGAGAACCCGGCGCCTGCAGCCATCTCACCGAACTCGGCCACGCTGTATTTATACGAGGATTCGGTCCAGAGCGACTCACCGGCCTCGAACACCACTTGCTCTCCGCTGACGGTGACCCGCTGCTCGCATAGACTCACCACGTGCATCTCGACTCTGCCCTCTTCCGGGTTGTAGAAGGCGTAGTGCACGAAGGTCGATGGATCGAAGTCGGCCGCCAGCTCACGGTTCATCCGGGTCAACAGATTCAGGTTGAAGCGTGCCGTCACTCCGAGGGAATCGTTATAGGCGGCATGCAGAACGCGCGGGTCCTTCTTGAGGTCGACCCCGATGAGCAGCCCCCCGTGTGAACCACAGAGGCCAGCAATGCGCCGCAAGAATAGCAGCGCCTCGTCCGGATGGAAGTTCCCGATCGTGGACCCGGGGAAGTACGCCACCCTACGAGCGGCGCGAGCGAGGTCCTCGGGTAGGTCGATCGGCTCGGTGTAGTCGGCTACGACTGGCAGCACCTCGAGATGCGGATATTCCCTACGTAGAGCGTCAGCAGACTGAAGCAGGTGCTCCTCCGAGATGTCGATCGGGACGTAGCCAGCCAGAGCGGGCAGGCGATCCAGAAGGAGTCGGGTCTTTGTGCTGCTCCCACTGCCGAATTCGAGCAGCAGCGCCCCCTCACCGATGGCCTCGGCCATCTCGACCCCCCAGCGCTCCATGATCCCCGACTCCACTCGTGTCGGGTAGTACTCGGGGAGGGTGGTGATTTCGTCGAAGAGCCGAGAACCGGCCTCGTCATAGAGCCATTTCGGAGACAGCCATTTGGGGTCGGCTCGCAGTCCCTCCCGCACTTCGGCCGCGAACGCCTCACGCGCGTCGGTCGGAGCCTGGGCCGCTGGATGGCGGCAGAGACCCACGGAGGTGGGCGAAGACCTCAACCGGTGCCGTCCCGCGCGACTCGCAAACCACTGAACTGCCACGAGCAATCCGGGTGGAAGAAGTTCCGATACGTCCGTCGAATGTGGGACCTCGAAGTGGCGACGGATCCGCCTCTCAACACGAACTGATTCGCCATGAACTTTCCGTTGTACTCGCCCAGCGCCCCCTCAGCGGTTTGGAAGCCGGGGTATGGGGAGTAGTGGCTCCGCGTCCACTCCCACACGTCACCGAACATCTGGTGCAGGAGGCCAGATGGCGCCTTAGCGTGGAGTGCCTCGGGGTGCCACCTCCGGTCATCGGCGAGGTTACCCGCCACCTCCAAATCGGCTGCAGCGATCTCCCACTCGAACTCAGTGGGCAGCCTGCCCCCGGCCCACCGTGCATACGCGTCGGCCTCATAGTAGCTGACGTGGCTCACGGGACGATGGGGGTCCACCGGACGCAGCCCACCCAGCGTGAACACCGTCCAGCCCTCCCCGGCACGCTCCCAATAGAGTGGCGAATCCCACTGCTCACGCTGGACCACATCCCAACCTGCGGACAGCCACAGGTCGTGGCGTTGGTACCCGCCGTCCGCCATGAAGTCGAGCCACTCTCCGTTGGTTACCAGCCGCGAGGCCAACGCGAAGGGCTCGACGAACACCCGATGTCGGGGACTCTCATTGTCGAAGGCAAACGCGTCCCCATCGTGCCCTACTGCATGTACGCCCTCCGGGAACTCGATCCACTGCTGGGGGGGCGGCGCACCTGTGGAACTGGCTGACGCAATGTCGGATCGGTACGCGGGAAACAGAGGGTTGATTCCGAAGTTGTGCTTCAAGTCAGTGACCATGAGTTCCTGGTGCTGCTGCTCATGGTTGAGTCCGATTTCCAGGATGGGGCCCCAGCGACGCAGTTCGGCATCGTCCCAGGCTTCTATGAAACGCAGCATTGCCGCATCGACCTGTTTCCGATAATCGAAGACCTCGGTGACCGTGGGACGCGACAGCAACCCGCGTTTCGGACGACAGTGTCTCTGCCCGGCAGAGATGTAGTACGAGTTGAACAGGAACTGGTACTTGTCGTCCACCACCCGGTAGTCCTTTAACGCCTCAGCCAGCATGAACGTCTCGAAGAACCACGTGGTGTGCCCGATATGCCATTTCGTTGGGCTCACGTCCTCCATGGACTGCACCACGTAGTCCTCGGTGGCGAGAGGCTCGCACAACTGTTCCGTGAAGCTCCGCACCGACCGGTACCGACGCACGAATGTGGCTAAGTCGGTACGAAGGGCCGGCGTCCCAGTACCGTCAACAATGGTGTGCATGAAGGACCCACTTTGCGAGACTCCGCAGGGCTGGCGACTGCGCTCGTAGAACCCACGGGCCAAACCCCGGGTTCCGGATCGCTTGAATGGTCAGCGCGAGAAGCCCATTCTGATGGTTTACCCCCCTATATGGGAGCCTCCATGCTCAAAAACATCCTGTCGGCGATCGCGGGTTATGCTACCTGGACGGTCGTGTTCCTCGGTGGAAGCGCCGTCATCCGCTCGTCGTTTGGGGAGGCGCATAACGCAGACGGTGGATCGAGCGATGGCATGGTGTTGACGCTCTACCTGCTCATCAGCGTCATCGCCTCCTGGTTGGCAGGCTTCGTCACGGCCCGCCTCGCCGACGCGCCCAAGATGCGCTGGGTGTACGTCCTGGTCGTGCTGCTGCTCGGGACGGGTATCCCCGTCCAGCTGATGTCCTGGGACATCCTTCCGGTGTGGTACAATTTGGCTTTCCTGGCCCTTCTGATCCCCATCCCGATCCTGGGAGGGAGGAAGGCAGGGGCTTGAGCCGGGACAACCCCGGTGAGTCGGAGGAGACCAAGGGGAATCGGGCCGGCCTGCTGATCCTGGTCGCGATCCCGCTCATCCCTGTGGGGTATGGAATCGGGGCGCTGATCGTCGAGGCCTTGAGGGACTGGCTGGGCTAGCCTGTCCGATTTCGAGGACGGTCGACTGTCCGCCCCAGAGGTCTCACGGTGGCCGCACCCCGCTGATTTGCTGGGTTTTCTTGGGGAATTGAACTTGCCCCTTTGACCCCCCGACTGGCCATCCGCCTCGAAACAGGAGTACCGGGTTGAAACACATCCAAACGCTGATCCAGCGCCGCAGGGCTCAGGCGGGCCTTTGGGCCGCCTTGGCGTTGATCGCCCTCCCAGGGCTGGCCGCCGCACAGGAAGGGTTCACCTTCGGGTCCCCGCTCGGCTCCTTCGGGATCCGGATGGGATACGCGGTTCCCATGGCTTCGAGCCAGGTGTTCGACTTCGTGAACGAGCAACTGACGCTCGACGACAGCGATTTCCGGGGGTTCGCAGTTGCGTTCGATGTCGGGGTCCGGGTGTCCGACCGAGTTGAAGTCGGCGTCGAAGTGTCGCACAGCCGCAGCGAGACCGTGTCGGAGTTCCGCGACTTCGTGGACCTGGATGACCTGCCCATTGAACAGGTCACCCTCATGTCACGCACACCGTTCGTGGTAAACGCCAAGTTCTACCTGAGCCCCACGGGCCGGCAGGTCTCCACGCTCGCGTGGGTACCCTCGAAGTGGGCGCCCTATGTCGGTGTGGGCGGCGGCATCGTCCGCTATGAGTTCACGCAGAACGGCGACTTCGTCGACTTCAACACCTTGGACATCTTCAGCGACCTGCTCACCGTCAGTGAGGTGACCGGGACGGCCCACGTCTTCGCGGGGGTGGACCGAGCGCTCACCGCCCGACTCGTCCTGACCGGGGAGGGGCGGTACGTTTGGGCTAAGGGCGATATGGGCACCGATTTCGTGGGATTCGACGACCTGGATCTGTCCGGCATGCAGGCTACAGCCGGCTTCCGGGTAAGGTTCTAGCCACATGACAACACTGGCACATCACAACGGGACAAGCACCATGAAGACACTCGGACTCCTGACCGCCGGTTTGACGGCAGCCCTTCTGCTGCCCAACACCGCGGCCGCACAAGCAGATCAGTGGCTTCCGTTCACTGGTTGCTGGCAACCTGTGGGGGAGCTGGCGGAAGGACAGCCCGACCTCCTCTGCGTCGTGCCCGAGCGAGACGGCGTCGTGTTCGAGAACTACCTCGAGGACGAACTCCTGAGTGCGCAGACCATCGTGGCCGATGGCCAGGCCCGCTCCGTCACGGAAGAAGGCTGCGAGAGCTTGGATGTCGCGGAGTTCGCTCCGTCCGGACAGTTCGTGACGACCAGCTCCGAGTACACCTGCGAGGGAGGAGCCGCCGGCGGTCTCACCGGCCTGATTGCCATGGTGAGCCCCATTGAGTGGGTCCACGTCCAAGTGGTGGAATCGGACGGCGAACACATGACCGGCCTAGTACGCTATGAGCTGGCTCGCGACGAGTTGACCGAAGCCGCCGGATATGGCGACCTGAACACCGACCGCGCGCGCGCCCTGCGCCTGGCCCGGTTGGCTGCTTCGAGTCCGCTGACGGTCGATGATGTCATCGAAGCCTCGAACATGACCGATCCGTCGGCGCTGAGTGCCTGGATCGTCGAGAGGGGGGAAGTGTTCCGCCCGAACGCCGACCGACTGGTTGAGCTGGCCGACGCCGGCGTGGCACCTGAGGTGATCGACATGGTAGTGGCGGTCAGCTATCCCGGTCGCTTCGCCATCGACACCGGTGCACGTGGCGATTACGGAGCCGATGCCGCGGAGCGAACGGCCGTTCGTGATCGGGGCTACGGCCCCTACGGGTATGGCTACGGGGCCTCGGCTTTCTGGGGTCGCCGCGGGTTCTGGGGCTACTCGCCCTACTCGGCGTTCGGCTACAGCCCGTACTACTACGGGCCTGGTAGCTTCGGGTACGGCGGGTATGGCGGCTACGGGTACTGGGGCTATCAGCCGCGGGTGTTCGTGGTCCAGCCCGGGAACTCTGGGTCCCGTGGTGGCCGAGCCGTGCGCGGGCGGGGCTACACTCGGGGAACGCCCGCCAGCTCAGGCACAGGTGGCAGCGTCGGGAGCTCGAGGGGCAGCGCCAGCTCCTCACCCCCTGCCAGTTCGCGCGGGACGCGGACGGGTCGCAAGGCGAAGCGCAGGGGCGGCTGATCGAGTCGCGAAGGACCTAGCCCCGTCGCTCCCTGAGCCGCTCGGCGCGGGAACGGGGGTTCCGACCGGATCCGGGTCGGAGCATCCGTCCCGCGCGATGTGCAGCGGCCAACATCCGATCGAACTCTGCCACCTCGTAGTCCGCGAGGTGGCGCACCCGCTTGGGCGCTTCCACGTAGCCGGCCAACTCCCTGTCGAAGTTCTTCAGGTCTCTCTGTTCGGCTTCCTGGGCGTCGTCGGCACTGGAGTAGACCACGTCTCCCACGGAGCGCTCTTCCAGCCGCAGCTGTGACCGCCCATCTGCGGAGGCCAGGAAGGCCTGCCGCACCTTCGGAAAGGTGTATTGGTGGTGGCCCTGGTCGTCCACGACCACATCCGCATCGAACTCAGCGGCCAACTGATGCAGGGCCTGCTCGACCTCGCCGCGTTGGGCCGTGCGCTCCCGTAGGTAACGTCTGACCTCCGGTAGCAGCCCTTCCACGCTCACCGACCCACCGCGTCCCAGCGTCGAGCGGTAGACGTATCCGACGACGGCGCGCCGGACGTTCCTCAGCCAGCGCCGGCCGTTCTCAGCCTTGACCCCCACCGACCGCACCGCGGGGATCGCAAAGAACAGCGTGCTGAACGCCAGGGGCATCTGAAACAGCCCGAACTCCACCAGCGGCCCGCTGAGGCCCAACTGAGGCATGAGCAGCACCGGGCTCGTTGCCGCCATGAACAGGTTGAAGCCGTTCAGCCCGGCGATGACCGTGTCGGTGCCCTTGCCGTTGCCGGTGAGCTCCTTGGGCTTCTCCAACTTCCGCCAGGTCGGGACGGGCTCCTCTTCCAGGACCGGGCCGTGCGCGCTGACCATGAGGTCCGGGAAGGCATAGAGGATCTCACCGTCCGCCGTCACCTGTGGCTCACCACCGAACCGGCCCACCACCCTTCCCATCTCCTCCTCGGCTTCGGGTAGCGGGGCTCCGTTCAGTTCGACGAGTTCCGGGACGGTGAGCACTCCGCGGCGGGCCCGCACCAACTGCAACACCTCTTGGTCGCGATCCGCGTCGGTTAGCTCGGGGTCGTCGGGTCCGAACACGAAGGAGAAGATCTTCTTGTAGAACGGGATGGCGAGCTCCCGCTTCTGTTCGTGCCGGTTGCCGTAGTAACGACGCCTTACCCGCCACCTGGGCGCCCAGAACCATCGGAACGGCGAAATAGGAATGGCGCCCCCGCGGCGGCCCCCTCCCCTCCGTCCCCCACCCTGCGCCGACACGCCCACCAACATGGCCAGCGCCAGCACCACGAAAACGGCGAAGTAGACCACCAGCATGAGCATGATCCACACCTTGAAGCCGATGGCGAGGCCACTCCCCACCGCCCTGATCAGCCGGGCTCCCCAACTGTCGTGGTCGCGCCGGATGAGACGGGGGTCGAAGGAGTACACCAGGTCCCCCGACTCGCCCACGGCAAGATGGCCGCGATAGACATCCAGGAGCTGCTTGAGCGACGCCTCGGTCCGATCGAAGTCCAGGCCGGTCGCGCGCGCGAGGTCGGCGACCGTGCCTCGGCCATCCATGCGGCGGAGGGCCTTGCGAACGGAGCGCTCGTCGTCCGTTTCCTTCTTCACCACGACTGGGGATTCCTCTGGCTCCATCACCTCACCTACCGTCCCGAAAAGCGGTGCCTCAGGCTCGGAACTGGGGGATCCGAGGCGGGAAGGCAGTATCGCATGCAGGGGGGGCTCCTGCCAGACTCAGTAGCCTGGGACCTGGCAGTCTTCCTGCAGCAAGCTCCCGCTGAGTACCAAGGGGGAACGCCGCGCACGGGGGCGAGACGGATGAGTCGGCTGGGCTGGATGGGTCTTTGCTTGGCAGGATCGGGGCTTCTGGGCGCCTGTACGGAAGGCACGGGCAGTGACCCGGAATCACCCCAACCATCCGACCAGGTGATCCTGAACGAGCCACTCGCGTTCGATCTCTTTCCGCCTGACAACTGGTGGAATCAGGACATCAGCGGCGCCCCGCTGGACCCGAGTTCGGACGCCCTCATCGACTGGCTCTGCAGGGGAAACACGGCCGACTGCCCCACCAACGCCCATCCCGACTTCGGGCCTCCCCCCTACGGGATCCCGTACGTGGGCGTGGGGTCGGCTCAGGAGAGGCTCCCCGTGCGGTTCGTCCTCTATGGAGAGGAGAGCGACGAGGGATTTGAAGGCACTTCAGGGTACCCGCTCCCGGACACGGCACAGAGCACGCCCGGCTTCATCGAAGGGGGTGAGCCCGGGGGCGGCACGAGCGGAGACCGCCATTTACTCGTGGTCGATCGGGATACGCGGGCGCTCTTCGAGCTCTTTGCCACCCGTTGGAACCCGGCGGATGCGGTGTGGGAGGCGGGATCGGGCGCGGTGTTCGACCTGACCAGCAACGACCGCCGCCCCGAGGGGTGGACGTCGGCCGATGCAGCCGGGCTGCCGATCCTTCCGGGGCTGATCAAACACCACGAGGTGTTCGGTGGCCGCGAAATCGAGCACGCGCATCGGGTCACGGTCCGGGCGACCAACGGGTACGTCTGGCCCGCGTCTCACAGGGCGGGCGCGAACCCACAAGCGCCCCCCATGGGGGCGCGCCTACGGCTGAAGGCCAGCTTCGACGTGAGTGGATACCCTGCGGAGATGCAACGCATCTTCCGCTCGTTTCAGCGCTACGGACTCATCGTGGCCGACAACGGTTCAGACCTGTTCGTGTCTGGAACCATGGACGGGCGTTGGGACAATGATGTGCTCAACCCTGCGTTTCACAGTCTCAGAGCCAGTGACTTCGAGGTGATCGAGTTGGGATGGAGGGGAACACCGTGAGTGGGCGCGTGGTGGTTGGAGTAGCACTCGTCGGCTTTGGAGCAGTGCTTGGAGGGTGCAGCGACGGGGTTTCCCCGGATGGCTTGGGCGAGTCCCCAGGCACGCGACTGCTCACGGTGTCGGACCTCGCCTATGAGGGGGCCTTCCGGCTCCCTGCGGCCACGTACGGGGTCTCCAGTCTCAACTTTTCGGAAGGCCCCATCGACGTGAAGGGACCGTCGCTCTTGGTGGTCGGCCATTCGCATCACCAGGCGATCGCGGAGTTTAGGATCCCAAGCCTGGGGAAGAACGACGACCTCGAAGCCCTGAACATGGCCGGAGCCCCCGTCCAACCCTTCGCGTCAGTGCTCGATCGGGCGCCGGCCAACCCGCAGGGCTTGGACCGCATCGCGGCACTCAGGCGGCTAGACTCCCCGCGGGGAGAGGTCCTGGTGGTCAATGCCTACGAGTACTACGACGCTCCCGCAGACAATACGCATACCACCTTGATCGTTGAGGATCCCTCACAGCTCGACGGCTCGGTGGTCAACGGCTTCTACGCCCTCAGCGGGGGCGCCCACGCCGGCGGGTGGGTCTCCGATGTGCCCCTCGAGTGGCAGGAGGCTCTGGGGGGCGACGTGCTCGTCGGATCCTCGAGCGGTGTCCCGATCATCGGGCGCCTGAGTGTCGGCCCGTCCGCCTTCGCCGTCTCGAAGGCAGAACTCACCACACCCACGGCGAGCGCCGATCCCATTCCTGCGGCCACACTCCTGGACTACAGTCTAGCCAACCCGCTCGAAGCCGATCTCTCCAACAGCTCTCAGGCGAATGCGCGTTGGACGCACCTGTCGCGGGGAGTGTACGGGTTCATCCCGCCCGGCACCGCTACCTACGTGGTGGTCGGACACAGCGGCGGCCACGGACCCGAGGGCGTGTGCTACAAGTGTGTCCCTGTCGGACTGACCGCAGCGTGCGGCGGCTACTGCCCGGTAGACCCCCAGGACCGCTCGCTCTTCTACTGGTTCTACGACGTCGGGGACCTTGCCCGCGTGCGAGCAGGCGAGCTGGCCCCTCACGACGTGAGACCGTACGAATCGGGGAGGTTTGACGCGCCCTTCAGTGCCGGACAAATGGGCGGCGGCTCCTTCGATGCGGAGAGTGGACTGCTCTACCTCAGTCTGCTGAAGGCGGATCGACTCCAGGGGACCTACGCCAACCCGCCGGTCGTCGTGGCCTACCGAATCAGCGGCTAAGGACCCGCCACGCCACGCACGAAATCGCGCGACGACGCCACCCCGAACCGCGCGTTCTCGGGACGTCACGACGGCTCCCCCTGCCCGACCTTTCGGTGTTCGCTATGGCTCGGTCGGTCATGGCCATCTCACTGCCCCCGCTTGGAGTAGGCCCATGGGATACCTCACAAACGATCCTCAACGACGCTGGCCCAGCACCGGGATTCCCTACGAAATCGATGATGCCACCGTCCCCAAGGGATCCGCCTTTCGTCAGATCGTCGAGAACGCAATCAAGGCTTGGAACGCCACGTCTCCACTTGTCCTCGTTCCGCGCACTAGTGAAGCTGACTTTGCAGTTTACAAGCGGTCCGAGCCCGGCCGGGGTTGCCGTAGTGCCGTAGGTCGTGTCGGTGGACCTCAAGAAATCCTTTGCGACTTGGACTGGAGCGAAGCCCAATCCGCGCTTATCCACGAGACTGCCCACGCGGCCGGATTCCTGCACGAACACCAGCGTCCGGACCGATACCTCTTTGTAGCGGCCAATCCGCCGACGACGGTGTCGGCGCACTACGACAACAACGTAGCGATCATCGAGGGCGGCCTGCCGGTTGGGGCCTATGACTGTGGGTCGCTGATGCACTACGGGACGCAGGATCCCCACCTGTCTTTGAAGTCAGGCGGCTGCGTCAAAGTAGGGAACTCCACGCTCTCCTCGACCGACATTACGGCGCTGCAGGTCTTGATGGGCGCAAAGTACCAAATTATGTGGAAGGGCTCTTGGGCCAACATCTGGACCCACTTCGTCCCCTACTCGAGCTACCTGCTGAGTGAACAGCACTTCCTCGCCTATTCTGCGTCAACTGGCGAGGTCCACTTCGATCGGCTTGGCACAGATGGGAATGGGTTTACGATCATCGGCACGACAACCTGGAAGAAGGGCCTTACTCATATCAGGTATTGCACCGTGGACCTGCTGCCGTTCCTGCTGAAATACAGTCAACAGACCGGTACGGTGGAGATCTCAAAGATTCGCCCTTCCGGAGAGTCCGTGGATAGCATCTGGGCGGGCAACTGGGCCCCGGGATGGACCCACGTCGTATCCATCGGCGCGGGCGGGCCGCTGAACAACCACCTCCTCGTCTACAACGCCGAGACGGGAGCGGTTCGCATCGATCGCATCAACAGCGGCGGGATTGGTACGACCAACGTTTGGGAGAGCACTTGGGGGACAGGGTGGACCCATATCATGCCGTTCCGGGTCGGCTATTCGGAATGGCGTCTCATGGTCTACAACGCGACGATCGGGCTCGTCCACTTTGAAGCGCTATCTGAGCCAACTCAAGGACCCAAGCACCTCTTCAAGCACAACTGGAGCGAAGGGTGGACTCACTTCGTGCCTTACCCGACGCTCTTGGCCGATTTCGAAGATCCGGCTCGATTCATCGCCTACAATCAAACCAGCGGTGAGGTTCATTTTGATGGGGTGTCCTCAACCAATAAGTGGGAAGTCTACGCGAAGAGCATGTGGGCGAAGGGTTGGTCGGCCCTCCTACCCCTGTTCCTGCGCCCTCCTCCCCACGCGGGCAGTCAAGGACTTCTCGCCTACCGGGCCCAGACCGGGGAGGTGCACTTCGACCGCCTCTTGTGAGACGGAACCGGAGCGCTTCCCCCAGCCCTTCGGCGTCTCCCTTTCGAAACAGGACCTCACAAGGTCGCGGGGTCGGACTCTGAATCAGCGGCAACCCTGGACAGGCGCCGTGAATCCATCAGGTTGAGAGATGTGATCTGTTAGGGTCTCGTAACATCCCTGTTTCGTAATATCGCCTTCGTCCGGTGGGTTCTACGATGCTGCGCTCGTTCCTGCGTTTGGCTTTGCCTCTTTGTTGTCTTGCTGCCACTCCGCTCGTACTGGGCGCCCAGCAGGAGAAGCCCGATCCCGATCGGGGCCTTCCGCTGGAACCCGAACGCTTCGCGCGCTTCACCACGTCCGAGGGCACCTGGATGTCGGTGGATGTCTCGCCCGATGGCGAACGCATCGCCTTCGACCTGGTGGGAGACCTCTACACCATCCCGGCCAGCGGCGGCTCGGCCACGCGACTCACTTCGGGCCTCGGACACGACATGCAGCCCCGCTACAGCCCCGACGGGTCGTGGCTGGCGTTCGTGTCGGACCGCAGCGGCGACGACAACGTGTGGATCGTGGCAGCGGACGGATCGGGCGAGATGCGTCAGATCACCAAGGGTGTGGGCCACGCATACCTGTCACCCGAATGGACCCCCGACGGACAATACATCGTGGTTTCCCGCTCGGGCGGAAACTTCGGCGTCGAGAAGCTCTGGCTCTACCACGTCGACGGTGGCACAGGGTTACAGATGGTGGAGGCCGCGCCCGGCGTGCGGATGATGGGGGCCGCCTTCGGCGACGCCGAGCGCTACGTCTACTACGCGCAGCGCATCGGGCCTTGGACATACAACGCAGTCTTTCCGCAATACCAGCTGCGGGTGTACGACCGTGAGACGGGAACCCAAACGACGCTGAGTGCCCGCTACGGATCGGCATTTCGCCCGGCGGTCTCGTCGGACGGGCGCTGGCTGACCTACGGCACCCGCCACGACACGGACACCGGCCTCCGCATCCGGGATCTGGCCTCTGGCGAGGAACGCTGGTTGGCTCACCCCATCCAGCGGGACGATCAGGAGTCCATCGCAAACATGGACGTGCTGCCAGGCTACTCGTTCACGCCTGACAACGAGGCCGTGGTGATGTCGTACGGTGGGGGCATCTGGCGGGTGCCGGTGGATGGTTCGGACCCGACCGAGATCCCCTTCGAGGCCGAGGCCGAGATCGCGGTCGGCCCCGAAGTCAGCTTCGCCTACCCCATCTCAGACGACCCCACCTTCACGGTCAAGCAGATCCGGGATGGAGTGGTGGCGCCGGGTGGCGAGCGGGTCGCGTTCTCGGCCCTCGACCGGCTTTACGTGGCGACGCTCGATGGCGAGGAGCCGCGCCGGGTGACCAACCGGGAGGTTGGGGAGTTCCATCCCGTGTGGTCCCCTGACGGCACCTCTATCGCGTATGTCACCTGGGACGACGACACCGGTGAGGGGCACATCATGCGGGTGGCCGCAGGCGGTGGAGCGCCTACGCAGCTCACCGACATTTCGGGTTACTACCAGCAGTTGGCGTGGGCGCCCGACGGCGAGCGAATCGTGGCCATGCGCTCGTCCGCCCGGGACCTGCAGGAGTCGATTGATCCCTTCATCGGCAACGGATTGGGTGCCGAGTTCGTGTGGGTGCCGGCAAGTGGGGGTAGCTTAACCGCTATCGGGCCGACATCCGGCCGCTCTCGCCCGCACTTCGCGGACAAGGCCGATCGAATCTACTCGTACGGATTCGCCCCCAACCCGAACCCAGGCCCGGGTCAGCCCGCCGGGACGTTCTCGCTGGTCTCGACGCGTTGGGACAACACGGACCTCAAGGCACACCTCGCAGTCACTTGGAAGCTGCCCCTCGATGCGGGCGCCTGGAGGGTGGATGAGACTTCGCACCTGGTGATGCCGCAGGAGTACACCGCCGACGGCGAGCCCGTGCGTCACATGGATGACCCCTATGATCCTCGGGCCTGGGAGCCGGAGGCGCAGGAGCCAGGGGTACCGACCGCGCCGGCGAACCTGGTCATGATCAGCCCCACGGGCGACCAGGCGCTCGCCATGGCCAACGGGGATGTGTACGTGGTGGCGGTCCCCAAGCTGGGCGGGAGCATCCCCACCGTGAACATCTCCGACCCGGACTCCGCGTCCATGCCGATGCGGAAGCTCACCGATATTGGAGGCGAGTTCGCATCTTGGGGGCCGGACGGCCGCTCGGTACACTGGTCGATCGGAAACGCTTTGGTGTCTTATGACCTGGATGCTGCTCAGGGCAACGCCGACTACACGCCCATCGAGCGGCGGGTCGAGGTCACGGCCCCACGGGACATGCCCACAGGCACCGTGGTCCTCCGCGGCGCGCGGGTGATCACCATGAACGGCGACGAGGTCATCGAAAACGCCGACGTCGTGGTGACCAACAACCGCATCACCAGTGTGACCGCCGGGTCGAGCGGCAACGTCCCGGCTGGAGCCGAGATCGTGGACGTGAGCGGCAAGACCATCGTTCCCGGGTTCGTCGATACACACGCGCACATGTGGAACCTGTGGGGGCTGCACTGGTCGAGGCCCTGGATCTACCTGGCCAACCTGGCCTACGGGGTCACGACCACTCGCGACCCACAGACGGCCACCACGGACGTGCTGACGTACGCGGATCGAGTGGATGCCGGCCATATTCCGGGGCCCCGCGTCTACTCCACCGGTCCCGGGGTCTTCCAGACTCACGGCATTCGCGATCTGGACCACGCCCGCACCGTGCTCAGCCGCTATAGCGAGTACTACGACACAAAGACCTTCAAGATGTACATGTCCGGGAATCGCCGGCAGCGACAGTGGCTCATCATGGCTTCCAAGGAACTGGGTCTCATGCCTACGACCGAGGGTGGGCTGGACTATCGACTCAACATGACCCACGCCATGGACGGCTACCCGGGCATCGAGCACACCCTGCCCATCATCCCGGCCTACAGCGACGTCATCGAGCTGTTCAAGACCTCGGGCACGGTCAACTCGCCCACTCTGCTGGTCACCTACGGAGGTCCTTGGGCCGAGAACTACTTCTACACCAACGAGGATGTGGTGGGCGACGCGAAGCTCGCGCACTTCACGCCCAAAGAGGAGCTGAACGCCAAGATCCGGCGCCGGAATCCTGGGCCAGGACCCGGCGGCTGGTTCATGCGTGAGGAGTACGTGTTCGACAAACACTCCGCGTGGTTGGCGGAGCTCGTGGAGGCCGGCGGCAAGACCGGTGTGGGGAGTCACGGACAGCTCCAGGGGTTGGGTTACCACTGGGAGCTGTGGGCACTGCAGAGCGGCGGCATGGACGAGATGGACGCGCTGCGCGCAGCTACGATCTTCGGAGCCGAGGCGATCGGCCTGGGCGGGGACCTGGGATCGATCGAGGGGGGCAAACTCGCCGACCTCGTGGTCCTCGATGCGAACCCGCTGGATGACATTCGCAACAGCAACACGATTCGCTACGTGATGAAGAACGGACGCCTCTACGAAGGGGACACGCTGGACGAGATCTGGCCTCGACAGCGCTCTGCGCCCGACGAACCATGGAGGGCCCTGGCGCCGGATGTGGAAGCTGGGATCCGAGGAGGTAACCGATGAGCCGCCTCGCACGGTACAGCGCCTTGGCGCTCGGCGTTTCGCTCATCTTTGCCCCCCTCGCCGAGGCGCAGGGGCAGCGTCCGGGTGGTCCTCCACCCAAGCCGCTGCCACTTCCCGCGGCCCGGAACGCCACCTTCACGGCCACCGAGGGCACCTGGATGTCGCTGGACGTGAGTCCGGACGGACAGACCATCGTCTTCGACCTGCTGGGCGACCTCTACACCCTGCCCATCGAGGGCGGGAAGGCCACGGCGCTCACCACCGGGATGGCCTTCGACGCGCAGCCGCGCTTCAGCCCCGACGGGAAGACCATCGCGTTCATCTCCGACCGGAGCGGTGGCGACAACCTGTGGCTGATCGAGCTCGACCGGTCCGACACCATCCAGGTCACGCAGGGCAACAGCAACTCACGCATCTCCCCCGAGTGGACGCCGGACGGCGAGTTCCTGGTGGTGAGCGAGGGTGGCGGACTTGGCACCCCGGCCAAACTGCGCATGTACCACCGCGATCGCCGAAGCGGCATTCCGGTGATTCGCGGCAACAACCCCATCAAGACGCTGGGCGCCGCATTCGGTCCGGACGGGCGGTACGTGTGGTACGCGTCGCGCATCGGGGACTGGCAGTACAACGCCATCTTCCCTCAGTACCAGATCCAGCGCTACGACCGTGAGACTGGCAACACGCTCACCATGACGCGGCGCTACGGGTCGAGCTTCCGACCCGCGCTCTCCCCCGACGGTCGTTGGCTGGTGTACGGGACCCGCGAAGACACCGAGACCGGACTGCGTAAGCGCGATCTGCGGACCGGCGAAGAGAGCTGGCTCGCCTATCCCGTGCAGCGCGACGACATGGAGTCCGTTGCGCCGCTCGACGTGCTTCCGGGCTACAGCTTCACACCCGACTCCCGAGCGGTGGTGGTCTCCTATGGCGGCAAGATCTGGAGCGTCCCCATCGACGGCTCCGCCGCGACCGAGATCCCGTTCGAGGCCGAGGTCAAGGTCGATATCGGGCCCGAGGTGAAGTTCGCGTTCGACATTGACACCACCGAGACGGTGACGGCCAAGCAGATCCGTCACCCCGTGGCATCGCCGGACCGACGGCACATCGCGTTCACGGCGTTCGACCGCTTGTGGGTGCAGGAGTTGCCCGACGGCGAACCCCGGCGTGTCTCCGATGCGGACCTGGGCGAGTTCCACCCACAGTGGTCGCCCGACGGCCAGTGGCTGGCGTGGGTGTCCTGGGACGACGACACCGGCGGGCACATCATGAAGGCCCGCGTGGATGGCGCCGGAGGTGCGCAACAGCTCACCGAAACCACGGCACTCTACACCAACCCAGCCTGGACCCCCGACGGGGAGCGCATCGTGGCCACCCGCGGAGCGGCCAGAGAACTCCGAGAGGCCTCGGGGATCTTCTTCGGGCCGTTGGGCGGCGACTTCGTGTGGGTGCCGGCCGAGGGCGGCGCAGCCACGCGCATTGCGCCCACCGGCTCGCGGGACGTGGCCCACTTCGTCAACGACGAACCCGACCGGATCTACGCCTACAGCTTCCAGGAGGGCCTGGTGTCGTTCCGCTGGGACGGCACGGATGTGAAACGACACCTGCAGGTCCGTGGCAGCGCCGGACCGTCGGGGGGGTCCCCCCACGGCGGTGAGCCGGTCTTCGCCCCACGCAGGGTGATGCCGCTTTCGCTGACGCCCGATCCGGCCATGGCCGGGCACCTCGAGCCCGGAAACGGACCCGCCCCCGCCGCACTAGTGATGATCTCACCCGAAGGTGGCAGGGCGCTGGCCCAGGTCGGGATGGCCATCTACACGGTCGATGTTCCCGAGGTGGGAGGCCCCACACCTACGGTCATGGTGTCCTCGCCGCGAGCCGCGCCCGTACCCGCCCGGCGACTGACCGACGTGGGCGGCGAGTTCCCTTCGTGGAGTCCGGACGGCGAACGGGTGCATTGGGCCATCGGGCCGGCGCTCTTCACGTATGATCTCGCGCACGTCGAGAACGATGAGGCCCAGGAGCGGGAGACCATGCGTGAGGGCGCACGCCGGAAGCTCCGCGCTATGGCCATCAATGATTCTCTGAAGACCGCGCGCGCCGAGGCGGATAGTCTGCGCAAGTCCGACGCCGAGGTGCCGGATTCGCTGGACACCGAGATCGCCCGACTGCAGGCCGACTCGGTCCAGGCCGCTGCCGACGAACTCATCGCGCGCGCAGACTCGATCCGAGCCGCAGCCGCGGAGATTGCCGCCAGGGCCGATTCGGTCCGGGCGGGACGCGATGAGGTCCTCGCGGACAGTACACCCAGCTACAAGCCCCGCGAGACCCGGATCGAGGTCGAGCTCCCCCGTGACCGCGCGACCGGGTCGGTCGTGCTACGTGGGGGACGTGCACTCACCATGAAGGGCCACGAGATCATCGAAGACGCCGATGTCATCGTGACCAACAACCGCATCGTGTTCGTGGGACCGCAGGGGGAAGGCGACGTCCCCGAGGGTGCCGAGATCATCGACGTGAGCGGGAAGACCATCCTGCCCGGCTATGTCGACACCCACTACCACGCACAGTGGCTCATCCCCGAGATCCACACCGAACAGGTGTGGCAGTACCTGGCCACCCTGGCCTATGGCGTCACCACCACTCGCGACCCCCAGACCGCCACCACCGACATCCTGAGCTACCAGGACCGCGTGGAGACGGGTGGCATGCTGGGGCCGCGGATCTACTCCACCGGTCCAGGCGTGTTCGCGGGCGAGAACCTTCGCAACGCCGACCACGCCAAGGAAGTGCTGAAGCGCTACTCAGAGTACTACGACACCAAGACGCTCAAGATGTACATGTCGGGCAATCGCCAGCAGCGGCAGTGGATCATCGCGGCGGCCAAGGAGCTGGGGTTGATGCCCACCACCGAGGGCGGACTCGACTACAAGCTGGAGATCACGCACGCCATCGACGGCTACCCTGGCATCGAACACTCCCTGCCCATCGCGCCCATCTTCCAGGACGTGGTGGAAGTTTTCAAGGCGTCGCAGACCACCAACAGTCCCACCCTGGTCGTGTCCTACGGGGGCCCGTTCGCAGAGAACTACTTTTACGCCACCGAAGAGGTGCACGACGACCCCAAACTCCAGCGCTTCATTCCCGGGGAGAACCTGGATGCGCGAGCACGACGACGCGGGCCGGGTGCCGGCGGGAGCCCCGGCGGCGCCGGTTGGTTCCTCCCCGAGGAGTACGTGTTCCAGAAGCACGCTCAGTTCGTGAAGCAGTTGGTGGAGGACAGCGCCCGTGCTGCAGTGGGAAGCCATGGGCAGATTCAAGGCATCGGATATCACTGGGAGCTGTGGGCCATGGGCTCGGGCGGCATGTCCAATCATGACGCGCTGCGAACCGCCACCATCTTGGGCGCCGAAGCCATCGGGTTCGACAAGCAGATCGGTACCCTGGAAGCCGGTAAGCTGGCCGACATCCTGGTGCTCGACGCCGATCCGCTCGCCGACCTCCGTAATTCGCGGGAGCTGCAGTACGTAATGCTCAACGGAAGGCTCTATGAGGCGGAGACGTTGGATGAGGTGTGGCCCAGGGCCCGGCCGCTACCGGAACAGATCTGGCAGGATCTGGCGCCGTCGGGCGTAGGGGGCGTCCCTAACGGAGGGGGGTAGTGTGACGGCAAGTCGAGGGCGGGCTTGGGTCGTGAGTGTCCTGGTACTTGTGGTGGGGTGCCAGGGGGACGGACCCGTGGAGCCGGTCAGGACCGAAGTCGCACTCAAAGGGGGGACAACCTTGAGGGCCTGCAACTTTGTACCCCGCACTCCCGCCCCGATCGTGATCATCGACGGCGTGCCCGTCGCGGCGGCCGACGTGGATCTGGACCCCTCAACCGTGGAGCTGCAGATCCTGCGCGGCGACAACGCCGCTGCTTACACGGATGATCGCAGGCAGGGCGTGGTGATTGTCACGACGAAGGACTAACCTTCGAATAGAGGCAGTTCACTTTGCTTGGACGTGCCTCGAAGCGTCTCCTTCCAAAGCTTCTCACCCCTCTCATGTTTGGAGTAGAGGACGAGCGCGTAGAGGAACACACCCATTCCGGCCACCTTCACCTCAGCAGTGTCACGCAGTGCACGTCGCCGGTAGCCGAGGGCCTCCATCGCTTCGTCGAACTTACGCAAGGCGAAGCGGAGGAAATGGCGAGTACCTTGCGTACCTGTCCGCCTCCACTCCCCGACCCAGTCCGGACAACCAAGGAAGGCTCCGAGCCTTTGCTGATACTTCGGATCGTCCAAGTAGCGCCGGATGTTTCGCCTAACATCATACCCGAGGGGCATCATCATCAGAAAGTCCATCCGGTTCCCGCTGAGCAACCGCAGCACCTCGAAGTCCAGGTCGATGCGAAAGGGATCGACGAAGCAGAGAGACAAAACGCCACCCTTCTTTCGGTAGGGTGGGATTAGGGCCTGAACCTGCTCGGCACACCTGTTTACCTCGAGGGTGAGCACGTGGACACGGTCTGAGAGTCCCAACTCCGCAGCCGTTCGCTCGAGAGCTGCCGTGCACCGCGGATCGGCATCGACAAAGATGTACCGGTCAAAGAGAACCTCCTGTCTAAGAACGGCGAGCGCAGAGGTGTCTACGACCTCGTTGGTGCCGGTGACCCGGGCTCTCCCCGCGCCGCTGTAGAGGCCGATGTAGACCAGGTTGGGCCACTTTTTCCGCATCGCCCGCGCGAACATTGCCGCGTAGTAGTTGTGACGCTTGAGCTTCTCTAGCGAGTGACGCTTGATTTGGGGGAGGTAGTCGGCAGAATCCTCGCCTTCAGCCATCGGAGACGCCCACCGTCGGCATTTCACTCCATAGCTCGCCATCGAGCTCTCGCCCCCCTGCCTTGGGTGTGCGGCCACCCCACTGCTTAAAGAAGAAGGGCACGCCTGCTGCAACGCACTGATTCCTTAGTCCGCGCACCCAGGCTTCCTTCATCGGGCGCCGTCGAACGCCGCTCTCTCCTCCAGCGATCACCCATGCGATGCCGTCCAGCTCCAGTTGCAGGGGGCCGATCAAGGGCTCGCAGGAAAGGAACCGCACTTCAGCGGGAACATCGGTGAGTTGACGCACTCGATACGACACGCTTTGGTCCTCAACCGAGGTTCCGATCCAGATGTGCGCTGGCATCCGTCGCTTGGGAAAGAGCCCTCGGTTAGCCTCAACGAACCTCCGAGCTCGCGCCGGCCGTTTGGTAAGCACCTGATAGATGTGGCGGTCGACCGCAAGCATCGTTGCGAACACCTGCCGTACGAAATCATCAGGCACGTCGACGTGGAACAGATCGGACATACTGTTGACGAAAACCTGTCGAGGTTGGCGCCAAGTATCAGGATCCTTCAACCGCTCTGGCCAGAGTCGCACAGCGAAAGGATCTCGGGCAGCAAGCTCGGAACGTCGTACCGGCTCCCGTGACAAATACCGGTCGCGAAGTAGCCGCTCGGCCAACGTCGCAGCGTAGCAGTTGTCGCAACCGGCCGACACCTTCGTGCACCCCGTTACCGGGTTCCAAGTCGCGTCTGTCCATTCGATGCCGGTCCGTTGGCCCATGTCACGTCATCCTATCGTGCTTGTGTGCGCCTTGGCGTTGCGCTCGCGATAAGAGCGCCCTGATTGATAGCCCCAGACTATGGGCGCAGGGATGGCTGAGCGAGCCCGCACGGAGGCGGCAGCGGCAGGCGCGATCCCATTGGGAGGCCCTTTCCCGGTCCATCGATCGGCAGGTACATCGGGTCAACCACAGAACTCCTAGGCCGCTACCCGACGACGCCATCCAAGGACCCAGCCCAACAGCACGCAGGCCGCGCCCGCAACTCCCATGAATAAGAACTGGGGAATGAGCGCTTGGGGCACATACCCGCGGGTCGTCATGACCAAGCACATTCCGGCCACCGCTCCCAACAGCCAGCCCACCCGCTCCACGACGTGCATGTCTTCGAAAATGCCTTTGGTCTTCCCTCGGCCCCATACCGTCGCGAACGCGGCCCACACCCGGTCCGCATCCCAACAGATCAGGTAGATCGTAGCCAAGAGCATTCCAGCAGTGACGAACACCGTGTTGCCGAACCCAATCCCCCAGGTAACCAGGAAGACGCTCAACCCGATCGGCAGGAATAGCAGCGCGCCCAGAGTCGCGGTGGCCGGGATCAGAAGGAGCAGAGCTGCGAGGACCTGCATGGCTCCGATGAAATACCAGTACGGCCCCGTCTGGTACATCGCCTCGAAGAAGAAGCCGATCGGATTGCTGACGGGCAGGACTGTAAACCGTTGTCGCTTTCACCAGACCGGTGGGCAGGAACGCCATGGCCAACAGGAGCCGATTCACGAGCGTGAAGCGATGGAGCCAAGGCTGCGCGCGTGCCGTAGCGTGGAGCCGCGCCAAGGGAGCGGGTAGCGTGGGAGAGATCATGGGGCCGACTGATGTGCGATGTGGAGGCTGCCAGGTACCTGGCTGACTCTACGGGTGCGGAGGCCCCTTGGCTTCATCGAGGGCAGGCTCCCGCCCCTACTCCGCTCGCAGCGAGACCGCCGGGTCACTCCGCGCAGCTCGAATCGCCACAGGCAGGATCGCAGCTAGGCCGCTCCCAACCAAGAGCAGCGCAGCGGCGAACGCAGCTCCCACCCAATCTCCGCGCTGCGTCGGGAGCATCATGCCGCGGAGGCCCTGAACGGCCCCGACCGATATGGCCGTCCCCGCTAGCAGCCCTGTCAACACGACCAAGCCTCCCTTGCCCATCGTGATCGCGAGGATTTGGTGTGGGGTAGCTCCGAGCGCCATGCGAACCGCCAACTCCGAACGGCGGTTGGCGACGTCGTGGGCGAGCACTCCGAAGAGGCCAATCGCACTGAGTAGGACGGCCAACACCGCTGAGCCCGCAAAGGCCGCCGTCAGAATGCGCCGGGCCGGGACCCCAGGTGAGTTCGCGATCACCTGCCCCATCGTCTCCACACGGTAGACCGGGATGCTTCGGTCCAGGTCCGCGACGGCCCGTTCAACCACTTCTATGACCGAGAGTGCGGGCCGAGTGCTACGCACCACCAGAATGCTAGAGGTCGACGGGAACTGCTCGCGAGAAACGTAGACGGTACCGAGGGGAGTCTCGTCGAGGGCCCGATGTTTCACATCCCCTACGACACCGATCACCTCTGCCAGCTGCGCGTGTCGGTCCAACCACATCGTCGCGCCCACGGGTTGTCGCTCCTCGAACAGTCTTTGAGCAAGCGTCTCGGTGATCACGACCCGCAGAGGGGCAGTTCGATCGTCGTCGGGCGTGAAGGGCCGACCAGCGACGACGGGAATACCCATGACGTTGAAGTACTGGGGGCCAGTCTCCCGCACGGGTACCTCCTCCGAGTCCTCCTCCCCGCCTGCGCCCACGAGTCTACGTCCGCCGTCGCCGGTGAGCGGAATCTCACTAACAGTGGCGATGCTTCCCGGGCCCAGTTGCTGTTCCAGAGTAAGCTGGAGCGCGGTGTAGAAGGAAGTCACGCTTTCGTCCGTCCGGTAGATGGCGGACGGTAGGGAGACCTGGAGTTTCAGGACACCTTCGGACTCGAACCCCGGCCGCACATCTAGCATCGCGACGAGGGAGCGGCCCACCTGGCCCAGCGAGACGAGAAGTACGAACGCGACGGCCACTTGCCCTGCCACGAACACGCGTCGCATGGCAAGACGCTGTACCGGGGCCGTCGTTCTCCGGTGCAGCACATCCCCGATTCGAGTGCGAGACGCTGTGATCGCGGGAAACCCGCCACAGATGCCCCCGAGTAGAAGAGCGCCACCGGCCACGCCACCGAGGGCTCTCCAACTCACTCCAGGAACGGGAAGCGGTAGGCCGCTGAACTCGAGGGCTAGTCGCCCCAGCGCGGGCGTGAGCATGACCGCGAGCAGCACTCCGCCCACGATGCCGAGTGCGACCAAGGTCAGTGCCTCGAGCAGCAGCTGCCGGAGCGCTTCTGCCGGTTGGGCTCCCAGCGCACTCCTTACAGCGAGTTCTCTCTGGCGATCGATGGAACGAACGATCAGCAGAGCCGCGAGGTTACTGAAGGCAACCAGAATTGCAACGATGGCAGCAGCGGCCAGTAGCCCCAGGGTCTCCCGACTGTCGCCGGCTACCACGGTCGCCACAGGCATCGCTGCCAAGCTCATCGCGGTGGCCCCGACTCGCGCGTTGTCGGAAAATCGACGCACGAGCGTCTGCGGCGTCGCGCCAGCGGACAGCCGGGCCATGACCCGAACCTGCAAACGCTCGCGATCGTCCAGCGTCGTTGTGGCAGGAACGGGCCGCCACACCTCGCTACGGTTTAGGGCGAAAGAGAAGGCCTCGGGCAGCACCCCAACGATTGTATGGGGCTGGCCTCCCAGCACGATGGTCCGACCCAGGACCTCGGGGTCAGCCGACAGCCGTCCCTTCCAGAACGAAGCGCTCACCACGGTCACAGGTTGCCCGACATCCTCCGACTCGAAGAGCCGCCCCAACATGGGCTGAACCCCAAGAAGCCCCAGGAAACCGGCGGTAACGTCGGTGGCGCTGACGCGCGCAGCGGCCCCCAACTCAGTGATGGTGAGGTTGGTGGCGTCGAACGCTTCTAAGTGGGCGACCGCCCCACTCGCCGCTCGCAACGCCTCGAAGTCTGCGTAACTCGTGGATCTTGGAGCAGCGCCTGGGTCATCATCAGGCCGCGGACCCAGGACAACGAGCGCCTCCGGGTTCGAGAACGGCAACGGCTGCAGAAGAGCAGCGTCAACGACGGACAGGATCGAGGCACCCACGCCGAGTGTCAGCACCAGGGTGACGATTACCGACGTGGCGCTGAGTGGCCGTCGCTTCAGCATACGCAGGAGATGAAGCAAATCGACCCTCAACCCGGCGGGCCCGAGAAGTCGATCACCGACGCTACGAAATCGGGGGGAAGCGTCGTATGGCAACCCCTGCGCTTCGCGTCTACTGGACGCGCGGTACAGGGGAGGGATGGATCGGAGCACCTGACTCCAATACCAGAGACGGGCTCGGGACGATGGCCGCGTGTTGCGGATGTGGCGTATATACTCTTCGTCCAAAGCATCCGTCAGACGCACGGCGTCGTCGGGACGTAGGCACCGACGAACGAGCCACTTTGCTAGTCGAGGCGCGGGGTCCGCGCTCATGAGTCGAGGCCACTCGAGGTGGCGACATGGAGACCTTGCCACATCGCTTCGCGAATCTCTCGCGACCGCGCTAGAGCTGTGAGCCCCGCTGGCAGCACTCGATAGTAGCGCCGGGGGCGACCGGTCCTGCCTGCGGCCTCCTCGAGGTCGGAAGCGACGAACCCCTTCTCCTCGACCCGATCGAGGGTGGCATAGACCGCCCCCATGGCGATCTCGGAACCGGTGCGCTCAGCAAGCTCCCTCCGAACACTCACGGCGTAGGCGTTCTCCCGCGTGCGCAGCACCGCAAGCAGAACCATCTCTTCGAATGATCCCAGCACACCCGATTTGCCCACAATCGATCTCCACCCCGAGGGCTTTCTCTACATTATAGAGATCCATCACTGAGCACAAACCCCCCCCGTTCAAGCTTGACCCTCGCCCGGGCACAGGTCGTCGACTTCTTGGAGGGCCACGAAATCCACACCCGGAGAAGGAGTCTCGATGAACACTACGCAGATTGTTAGACGCAGTAGGCCGTGGCCGCAGCCACAACGGTCCCCTCTCTCAAGGCTGTGGTTTTCATTGCTCTAGGAAGGCTGGGTGGACACACGAACTCTGAATGCCCAGTCGATCGCACTGCCTCTAGATCCGAACGCTCGTTCGCGACGTTTCTAATCTACGAATGTCCTAGTCGCCGATTCTGCAGATCGACCAAGAGTTCTCGCAGCCGGCCGTCACCCGGGTGCTTCTTGCGGCCCCGTTCCACGACGTCTACGGCAGCCCTGAGAACATCATCTCGGTCCCTGTCAGGAACGTCCTGTCGTTCTGTCCATTTCAACGCGCCACGACCATAGATGTCGTATTGGTGGGGATCAAAGTGATTTCGTCGACCCATGATGCCCTCTAGGGCCGCCCGGGCCTCGTCGAAGAGTACACGCGCATGGGAGAAGTCGGCTTCCTGCACGGCAAGCGTCAGGCGAAGGTAGGCTTGTTCGGTCTGCACGAGCATGTCATTGGGAGCGATGCCCGCCGCCTGGTGAAGGAAGTTCTCGGCGAGGGATATATCGCCCTTTTCGAGTTCTAGGCTGCCGCGTTGCAGCCAGTAGTGATGATCCCACGCCATATATGGCTCAAGCTCGGTGAAGAAGACTCTTGCTTCCTCTGACCCCAGCCCGCCTGTTAGCCAGTCGTGGTTCATCAACATGCGCATTGCGCGATATGTTGGGCCTTTCCGAGCGTTTCTCGGTCCAAGTTCGGTCGCAAGCGCAATCGTGAGGGCCTGAAGTGGCTCCCTCAGCTGGCCGTTCCGCGTGAGGTAACGAACAACACGCTCTCCGACGACTCTGTGGCGTACCCGCAACGAGCCGTTCGGTCGCTCAACCAGCAGCAGGCGTCGTGTCAGGTCCCGCACGTCCTGCAGGGCCCTATTCGTTGGGTCAGCCAAGCCGAGGAGCAGCTGAGCCTGTGAGACGCTGATCCTGTAGGCGGTCCCAATGGCGACCATTGCGTAAATGAACTGCTGCTGCCCGTCGAGTTGCTCCAGCTCTTCTTCCAGCTTTGCCTCAAACCGGCGTCCCGAAGTCGCCTCCAGCATCGCAACCAATAGCTCCCGGTTGGCGCGCTCTCGACCTCGGAACTCCTCAACTTGCCGATCGACCGAGAGACCTTTTAAGGCGCCAAGGCGATTCTCGTCGGACAGAATTCGTAGGACTGATCGAATGTCGCGATCTGTCAGGCGTGGGACTACAACTTCTTGATGCGGGACCTCTAAAAGGCGGAGTCTGTCTGCGATGCGCTCTACCCGTCCTGACCGCACGGACAGGATGACCAAGGGGTGTCCGACCGCGGATCGGAGATCTCTGGCCAGAAGGCTGGCTTCCGCGCCGAAGCGGTCAGCGTCGTCCATGAAGAGCACCTCCGGTAGCTCTCCGAGCGAGGCAATCGAGCGTAGATCAGTTGGGCTCACGTCGTAGTCCGAGCTCGTCCAACCACAAGCGGTGCCATTCGCCACGAGGCGCAAGGCCGCGCGCATACACGCCGTAGATTTGCCCGAGCCAGCCGTGCCGGTGACGACGATCGGCGCAAGGGGCTCGGCGCGGTCCGAAAGGAGGTTATCGATTAGCTTGGCGAGATCCACCTCGTACTCACGCTCGGCTGCTCTTCCCTCAAGCAAGTCCGTCCATGTCGGATGACGCCCAAGTAGGTACTCGCCCGCAGCCGCACCGGACTCAGGCTCAGCGGAGAGTGCGGACACGAGGGGGACCTTCTTGAGCGACTCCTCCCACAGTAAGACCTGTCGAGCGGAATCAAAATACTCCCTGGATCCGCCTGAGGCTGGCTTGAAGACGGACTCGTAGAACTTGTCCAACGTCATTGGGAGATGTTGTACGCGTAACTCGCGTTCAAGGACATCCCTTCGTGCCCTGCTTAGCTGCGGTGTCACCAAGAAGGAGCGCTTTCGAAGGTCTCGGCCAGCGGCTCGTTTGCGGAGTTCGATTGCCTGCCACAAGGGGGGCTCATCCAGCGAGGTGCCTACGAAGAGCACTGGGCGTTGGAGGACGTCCACGGCGCACTGGGCGTGGAGAGGATCGGCCCCCGGATGTCGGCGTCCGTACTGGGTTGCGGAAAACGTTACGGTGTCTGGACCATCCGCCCATCGGCCGTTGAGATGAACCACCTCAAGGCCAGACTCGAGGTTCGGTCGTGACGGAGCATTGGGGCTGAGACTGATGAGAGGCCTAGGCAGAGTACGTGAAGCACCCACCGCCTCGTCGAGATCGTCGACATTGAGCGTGTACACGCGATACCAGGCTGCCGCGAAGATATCGGCGTACATCTCAGAGAGCTGTTGTCGATCGACCGTAAACCGCCGGCCGAGTCTGTCCCGCAGGGCATTGCCCACGCGGCGGCGGGCGAGATCGAAGAGGTCCTGGAGGGAGTCGTCATCGTCCGGCGCCAACCCTGGGTAGACCATCTCTGTGAGCAACTCCCGCAGCCGACCGACCGATGGTACCGCATCCCCCATCTCGCTAAGAGCACCGGCGCAGAATCCCGCACCGGTGAACAGCACCATATCACCCTGCTTCAGACGTTGTTCGAGGTAGGGAATCGTCCCGCTTGGAAGGTCTCTCGGCACGCCGCGGATCCGGTGCTCTGTGAGGGAAAGATTCTTTGGGGGTCTGATACATGTACGCTAGCCCCCTGTGTGCGAAGGCAACAGATCCCGGCTCGGGATATTATCGAGAACCCGCCTTGGAGGACGCAGCAGTAGGCTCCCCCTACGCGGTCCGTCGTCGGATCACTCATCCAGCCTCTTGAGCGTCTAACAGCTTCCGAATCTGATCCCCCAGGTGATTAGAAAGCCGCTCAAGCCGGTCGCCCGGAAGAGCGGAGCGCCCGGCGCCGCGGTGGCCGGGATCAGAAGGAGCGGGACCGCGAATACCTGAATGGCTCCGTTGAAATGCCAGAACGGCCCCGCCTGGCACATCGCCTCAGGACTGTGACCGTTGCCCTGCGGTGTAGAAGACACGGCTAAGGTAGGAGTTGGGAGACACCCAGAATTACGCACCTGCTGACTTGACGGTCCTGCGTGTAGCGGGGCCCCCTACGGGACGAACCGCGGCCCGGAGGGCGGATGAAGGTGAGCGAGGAGCAGGTGATGGTCGCGAAGGGGATGGTAGGACGGGGGGTGTCGGTGCGGGGCCTGGCGGAGCAGCTGGGTGTGACGGAGGGCGCGCTGCGCTACCGGCTGAAGCGGTTGGGGGCACCGGAACGGGCGGACGGTCGAAGCCAGCAGCCGACGGCGTTGGACGGCCGGAGGCGCACGTGGAGGCGATCCAGGAACGACTGGATGACGGGCGTCTGAACGGGAAGGGTCGCCCGTGTCAGGTCCGCGAGATCTACGAGATCCTGGTCCGAGATCATGTGTACACAGGCAGCTACCAGGCGGTGGTGCGTCACCTACGTCGCAAGCATGGGGTGCCGAAGATCCGAGCGCTGCGGCGGGTCGAGACACCACCGGGCGTCCAAGCGCAGCACGATTGGTTCGAGACAAAGGCGCCGGTTGGGCCTCGGAGGGAGAAGCTACACGTCCTGGTCGGTGCGCTCTCGCACAGCCGTGCGCGGTTCAGTTGGCTGAGCCGCGACCAGGGCCAGTTGTCGTGGCCGGCGGGGCACCTGGCGCTGTTCGAGCGCTACGGCGGGGTGCCAGGCTGGGTTCGGATCGACAACCTGAAGACGGGCGTGGCTCGGGGTGCTGGTCCGACGGCAGTGCTGAACCCGACGTATGAGGTGTTCGCGCGGACGTGTGGGTTCCAGGTCGATCCGTGTCGGGTACGCAAGGGCAGCGACAAGGGCAAGGCGGAGCGGAGTGTGCGGACGTTCCGGGCGGCCTACGGTGAGGTATTGAAGCGCGGCGCGGGGTCGCTGGAGGAGTTGCAGCGCCGGGTGGACGAGCGGAGCGAGGTGCTGCTCGACCGACTGAACTGCCCGGTCACGGGCACGAGTGTACGAACGGCACTCGAGTCGGAGCGGAGTTGGCTGCAGCCGCTGCCCGGGCTGGCCGAACCGTTCGACGTGGTGGTCGCGCGGCGGGTCAGCCGGGACTGTATGGTCTCGTTCGAGGGGAGGCGCTACAGCGTGCCCTTCGCCTGGATCGAGCGCGCGGTCGAGGTTCTGGGCACCCACGCCCACGTCGTGATCCGGGCCGACGGTGCCGAGATCGCACGCCACGCGCGGGGGCACGCAGGCCCGGCTGCTGCTTGATCCCGCACACTACGAGGGCGCGTCGACTGACCGGGTCGAGCGGCCGACCCCGCTCGGTCAGCGGGCCCGCCTGCAGATGGCCGGCCTGTCCGACAGCGCCAGGGTCGCGTTGCTCAGCACGCCAGCCCCCGAGGCCGTGGCCCGGCCGCTCGAGGCCTACGCCCGGCTCGTGGAGGCACTCCGATGAGCCGGCGTCGTAAGGTCGATCTCGATCGTCTCAGCGAGCAGTGCACCTCGCTCAAGCTCGTCCACACCGCCGAATGCGTGGCCGACCTCGTCGAAGAGGCCAGCCGCGACGATCTCACGCCCGTGCGCTTCCTCGAGCTCGTCTTGGACCGCGAGGTCGAACGCAAGAACGAGCGTCGGATCCAGACCTCGCTGCGGCTCAGCGGGCTACCGCCGGGCAAGACGCTCGAGGGCTTCGACTTCGCGTTCCAGCCCCGCGTCGACCGCGGCAAGATCGATGCGCTCGCGACCTGCGCCTATGTCCGCTCGGCCGAGAACGTGCTGTTCCTCGGACCGCCCGGGGTCGGCAAGAGCCATCTCGCCATCGCGCTTGGCGTCAAGGCCATCAAGAACGGCTTCAGCGTCCAGCACTACGTACTCGACGACCTCATGCACATGCTCAAGGGCGATGCGGCCATCCCGCCCAGGCGCCTCAAGGCGAAGCGCTACCTCAACAGCGCCCTGCTCGTCATCGACGAGGTCGGGTTCAGGCCGCTCGACCGCGCCGAGGCCAACCTGTTCTTCCGGCTCGTCAGCGCCCGCTATGAGAAGGGCTCGATCATCCTGACCTCGAACAAGCATGTCCGAGACTGGCCCGAGAACTTCGCAGGCGACGAGATCCTCACGACCGCCATCCTCGATCGCCTGCTCCATCACGTCCACATCCTGCACATCGATGGCAACAGCTACCGGCTGCGTGAGCTCGACGGCCTCCTACGGAGCCCGCCGAGCTCACCCACCCAAGGAGGTGACGCTACCCCAAAAACCTAGCATCAGCGGTGCGTAAATCTGGATGTCTCCCAAACGCGTTAATCTTGGGTGTCCCTGGACGTGTGGCCTCCACCAGACCGGTGGGCAGGAAGGCCGTGGCCAGCAGGAACCGAACCACAAGCGTCAACCGCAGGAGCGAGGTTGCGCCTGCGCAGTAGCGGTAAGCCACGGCGGCCTCGCCACCCAGTTCATCACGAGCCCGACACTAGAGGGTGCCGGTGTGGACCCACGAGGAGTCGGCGACGTGGTGGGGAGCCGCACGGGCGAGGGGCCTTCCTGAGTCGTCGGTCACGAGCAAACCTCCGGATCATGCGCTACGATCTGTGGCTGGAGGAGCCAAAGATTGCCGTGATTGTTACCTCCAGACGAGTGTAGGCAGGCTCGAGGTTGGTGGGAGCCGCCCAACGACTGGCAACTGAGAACCGCATGAGGATTCGATGCTGGCAGGCGGGGCGCAAGAACGCACCCCGCCTGCCAAGCCCATCCCGGTCATGACAGGAGGAATCGGCACATCCGGTCCCGGCGTCCCAAGGTCACGCCTCGCAGTCTTCGTTCTCCGTGCAACACGCTTCGCCTTCTCCCTCTCCTTCTTCACATTGCACGTTCTCGCAGCACGGAATCAGACCGGTGGGTCCTACGCAGAGCTTACACGTATCCTCGTGCTCCGCTTGGATCACTTGCGGTCCAATTAATGTCAGGCTGAAGCCAAGGAGCAACCCAACCGCCAATGCCCTTGCCCAAGTCCAAAAGCTCTTCATCTTTCCCCCTTCCATCGATGTTGAGACGGTCTTGATGGGTGACGCCGATCACCCTAGAGTTCCGCGCAATCATCCACTTCATTGCAACACTTGATTTCCCCGCTTTCTTCGCAAATGGCAGAATACACGCAGCACGGCTCACTCTCCGAGCCACATGTGCTACAGTAGCCAATGTACTCAGGAGGTTCTTGGGCATTCATGGACACTACCGAGCCTCCATACCCGATACTCAGGCCGATCACTAACGCCATCAACTTCCTCATTGCGGCTGCCCTCCTAGTAAGGTATGAGTCACGCGCCTTTGGTGTGGACGGTAGGCGCGCTTAGGGACCTTCCCCGACCGTCGCACAAAGCTCCCGATGCTCCTGCCGCTGAACCCCCCAAATGGTGGTTGGGGCTAGCCATACAGATCGCCGTCGGCCGCCGTCGACCTCCGCCAACATCGTAAACACAACGTAACCGCCATGGGCCACCACTTCTCGCACTTCACCCTCAGGCCTCACAATAGCAGCCAGCACTCCATCCCGATCGTACCGCACGATCGCGGTGTGAGGCCGGAGCCCCCCACCGTCAGGCATCACCTCATACCGCATGGCTTGCACAACGAGCCAGCCACCGTCGGGGAGCGTGGCGATGTCAATGATGTGAGGGTCGGTCCGTCGCCCATACCGACCCGTATCCGTGTGGTAGGTTTCTCGTGGCGGATCCATGTGATAGAAGACGGGGAGATCGACCACGCGGCCGACCTCCCACTGCTTGGGGCCCTCAACGAAGCCACGGATCGTAGCAGCGGCACGCGTTGCGAACCATACGGTGTCTGCTTCGACCATCACCCGACCATAGTTCATCGCTGGTGTGAGAATCGTCCCATCCTCCACCGAGATGCTCCCAATACCACCCACGGCCGTCCCCGTCGAATCAAACACCCGAATGAGAGGTAGATCGGCCGTCCATTCCCCAGGGGCGATGCTGTAGGGGTTGGCAAACCAATGATCGTAGATCCGTCCGTCGAAGCCCACCGCAACCTCAGATCCGAAGATCGCACCCCGGAACGGCGGATCCACACTTCTCACCCATTCCCGCGTCCCCTTTGGGGAGAAGCGAGCGAACGTTCCAAACCTTCGGTCGGCAACCAGCAGCCCCCCATCCGGGGTAAAGCTCACGGACGTCGCCTGGGAGATCGCGCTCTCATCAAGCGGACCGTCCTCGACGGATCCAACATAGCCCGCAGACGTTGAGTAGAGATGAATCGCGGCATCCCATCGATCAGAAACCGCGAAAAGACACCCCCGCCAATAGTCCACCGTGATACCTGCCGGGAGGCGCCCTCGGTACCCACGCGTAGTATCCGGAAGCAGTCTTCTTGTTTGGTTGATGGGAAGGACTGCGACGGCGGTGGTGTCATTGATCGGGCGCCCTTGGTCCGGGGGCGCAATCGAAACGATTACGTCGTCGGCCGCTACGGCGCTGCGCACTGCGTTCGCTAGTAGGATTCCGCCAGCGGCACCCAGAGCCACGATCCCCGCGCTTCCCAAGCGTTTTCTACCCGCCTTGTGCATTGATCCTCCCTCGGACTCGCCGCGTCCTCATCGCCATGATTGCCCTTGCTGCCGTGCCGGGGATGCGCGTGGCGTAATGGTACAATCCGGTTGGAACTTGTCTGCCGTCGGCAGTCTCGCCCCGACAGAGCTTGAAACCAAGTGGCCGCCTTGATCCAGGACTGCCGACCAGGGCACCGCCGTCATTCCCAATCTTGAGATGACTCGTTCAGGAGCCGTTGCGATAAGGCTTCTAATACCATCGATGTTCAGCTCTAGCGCGTCGGTATCGTGACCCCCTAAGACGACCCAAAGAACCGCCCATTCCTCTGGAAGCTCGACTAGCCCCATTGCCACTTCTCGGGACCACTGCTCCGCGGAGCGACGACAGGCACTACATTTCGGATCTGCGATGACGACATAGGTGCAGCGGCCAGCCGGAAGGGAGCCGAGAGCTATCTCAACCGAGGAGTCTCGTTCCACGACCTCGACATCGACGAACTGACCGAGTGCCAGTGTCTCCGACCCGCCCCCTAGGCTGGTGAGGCGGAGCGCCGACCATATACCAACAATCAGAACCACGACGACCACCCCAATCCGCATGTTAGCTACTCTCCGCAGAAATGGACGATGACGAGCGCAACGTTGCCCTCCCTACTACTTCTTCACCGGAGTCCAGCACGAGGAAGCCGTACAACTCATGACCCAGAAGAATGCGAGGCTCGAATCTGACCGGAAGGGAGTAGGACTGGTAGCCTGAGCCGGGAAGCCCGCGGAGCCATACTCGTCGATCCGGGTATGTGAAGGACAGGTCCGGGTGGGTGTTCGCGAAGTCCGCGTTGAGAGTGCCCGCCCACACGTAGCCGCCGCGATCAAAGAAGAGTCTGTCGAACCTAGGCATGAACGCCGCAAACTCCTGAGTGTGGACCATGTCGCGGTACAGCTCTTCACGGGACTCGGGTTGACCGATCAGGTCAGGACGGACAGCTCCCGACCCGGCCCGAATCGGCTCTCCAGGTAAGCACATTTCCGCAGCCTCGTCGATCCCTTCGAGAAGCCGATCGATCGATATGCATTTGGAGGTCCCATCGCCGTACGCAACGACACCGTCGGGAGACAGGGCAATGACAGCGCGAGGACCAAGAGGATCAAGATGAACCAAGACACCTTGTCTGGTCTCGACCCACTGACGATCAGGCACAGTCAGAGCCACACGTAGGTCCCCAGTCATCCGATCCAGAGCGAGTATCCCACTCTCCCCACGTCGGTCCCGGTGCACGAGCGAGCCGGCTCCGAAAAAAAGGTGCGTATCACTGACGCCGACTCTCCCGTCGGTCCCGCCAAGATTGGGTAAGGCGCCCCTAGGCGCGTTTGCGAGCAACAGCACGGTGTTCAGGACTGTGCCCCGGGCATCCATGACCGTTATCCGACTTCCACGACTATCCAAGACGTAGATTGAGTCGCCCCGGGCTCCAACTGCGACCACTCTCAGAAACTCTCCAGGACCCTCTCCGCGCCTACCTACGACGTAGGCCGAGTCGCCGGCAGGGTGTAGGAAATGCAGCGAGGCGCGGTCGGCAACCACGAGGGTGCCATCTCGGAGAGATGCCATTCCGACGGGGCTCTCGAGCATCGGGCTCTGATACACGATCTCAATCGACAGGACAGCAGGCACAGGTGCTTGAGGCCGGTTCTCCGAGGTCTCGCTGCGCGACGGATCGCGACACCCGAACAGGCAAAGGACGAGGACAGTGATCGCTTGGCCGATCTTCCTGTTGGACAGAACCAATCCGCTCACGAGACTACCTCATTGCACAGCGCGAGCCGTTCAACAGAAAGCAAACTCGAACTGTCGCCGTTGATCTCTTGCGTCCCTCGGTCCGCTGGAACAGAGGACCTGAGGCCGAGATCCGAGCCAATTCCCACCGCTAGCTTCCTGGAGGGATCTCCGGCGAGGAGTTTAGGAAGCGGTTGATTGGTGGGTTAACCCAACCTAGTAGGATAATAGCGACCTCGTATCCGCTCCGCAAGGTGGTGCCCAGCGGTAGGACCGGGTTCAAGGGAAGTTTGGAGCGCCCCTTCTAGGGCGGGTGCCGTGAAGCCGGAGTTTGCCGTGACTTGGGACGCTACCCGCCTGGGGGTATGGATCGAATGGGCCGTCCTTCCCGCGCCAATCGACTACGTGCGACGGCCGCTCTTTCCCGCCGGTTGTGGTGAAGCGAGAAGTCCTGCTCCTAACAGATCCTTCGGCGGTCTCACCCACGTCCGCCTCCACCTCGACCAGCCCAAGATCCCGGCCGTCTCGGCCGGCGCCGTCGGGCGAGTCGGCGCGGTGTCCGGTCAAAAGCTCCCACTCTAGCACCGTGGATAGGTAGCGCCCGACCACGGGCGTTGGGATAGCGGATTAAGCGGACGCTTCCCCCGCACCGTGCTCAGGACACGGGACGCTCCCCGAACTTGAACTCCTTGGGGGGCTCAGCACCCAAGAGGTGACGCACGAAGTAGTCCCAGCGCTTCCGCAACATGTAGGGTTCGAACGCGAAGCCGTGACGGCGGTTGGGCAGCATCAGCAAGTCGAAGTCCTTGTTGGCTTCGATCAGTGCGTCGGCGACGAGAAGCGTGTTCGACGGGGGGACGTTGTCGTCCACGGTACCGTGAGCGAGCAGCAGTTTGCCCTTCAGGTTTTCGGCCAGGAGCTGGTTGGCCTGATTGTCGTAGTTGGTGGTGCCGTCAGGGTATTCCTCAAGGAGGCCCTGCCACTTCTCGCCCCAGTCGTCTTCGTAGTTCCGGTTGTCGTGGTTGCCCGCCTGGGACACGGCGACCTTGTAGAAGTCAGGATAGCGCAGAATACCCGCAGTCGAGGCGAAACCGCCGCCACTGTGACCCCAGATGCCCACGCGGTCGAGATCCATCCACGGATGCTCCTCTGCGAGCTGCTGGATAGTCGCGACCTGATCAGGCAGCCCGTTGTCTCCCATGTTGCCATAGTACGTCTCGTGGAACGTTCGTGAGCGCATGGGCGTGCCCATGGCGTCGACCTCCACCACGATGAAGCCGAGCTCCGCAATCGACTGGTGGTCCCTGCGCGCGGCGCTGAAGCTGCGACTCCCCACACTCCCCGATTGGGGGCCGGGGTAGAGGTAGTTCACTACCGGATACTTCTTGTTGGGATCGAGGTGTGAGGGCGTGTACATCAGGCCATACAGGTCCGTCTCGCCATCGCGTGCTTTGGTGACGAACGGGATCGGCGGCTTCCAACCCGACGCCACCAGCTGAGAGATGTCCGCCGACTCGAGCTCCATGCGCACGCGACCGCGCAGGTCCCGCACGGCGTTCATGGCCGGCACTGTCGGCGTGGACCAACTATCCACGAACCACTCACCGCCGGGCGAAAGCGTCACAGTATGATTGGCACTGTCGGGGGTGAGCAGCCGCACGTCCCCGTTCTCGAGGTTGAGGCTGTAGAAGTACTGGAAGTAGGGATCGCCTGGCTCTCGACCGGCGCCAGTGAACAGGAGTCGCTGCTCCTCATCATCGAAGTCCCGAACCTGCAGCACGTTCCAGGGCCCCTCGGTGACCTGGCGCTTCAGTTCACCCGACGCGAGGTCGTAGAGGTAGAGATGTCCCCAGTCGTCCCGTCTGGAATACCAAAGCACCTCGCCCCGGTCATACATCACGTGCCAGTTGGGCCGGTTGTAGCCCGACTCGTAGAACGTCTCCACCCGCTCGGTGAGGACGTCCCGAACCGCACCGGTCTCTGGGTCGGCGATTCGGAGCGTGGCCTCCTTGTGGTCGCGGGTGCTCGACACGAATGCCAGGTGTTCGGAGTCCGGGCTCCACTCGACGTCCGCGAAGGTCCCACCGCAATAGATGTGGTCGCAAACTGTGGATCGATGCTGGTCGGGCGGCATCTGGAGCCGCACCATGCGCGCGTCGTCGACGTGGAGCACGATGCGTTCGACCCGGAAGATCACGGTGTCCTCAGGCAGCGGGTACTTCCACACGTCGATCTTGGAGTGTCCGGGATTGGTGCTGACGAGCGCCATTTCGCCCACCCCGCGGGCGTCGTGTTGAAACGTCGCGATCTTCTTGGAGTCGGGCGACCAACGGAGCACCGGGCGGTCGGAGCGCACCCAGCCCGCGTTGTTGGTGGCGTACCCGAAGTCCTCGATGCCATCAGTGGTGAGTGCTCGGTCCGCACCGGTCTCGAGGTTCCGTACCCAGAGGTTGTGGTCCTTGATATAGGCTGCCAGCGCGCCGTCCGGTGAGGCGACGGCCGCATCGGGCATCTCGATACCCTGCTCGACCGAGCAGGCCCCGTTGGTCACGCACAGCCAATCCGCGCCGCCGCCGGAAAAGGCGACACCGTTGTCTCGAAGCTCGATGGCGCCGAAGGGCAGGTTGAACGGCTCGATCGGTTGCCCCACCACGGCGGTGAGCGCGTCCGCCAACTCCTGCGCGTCGAACGCGGGGCCATGCCTTCGACGGTCGACATCGACCAGGAAGTACTCGGATCCTCGCTCGGTATTCGTCCGGTACCAGAACCGATCCGCATCGACCCAGGTGGGGCGGACGGTGCCCCCGATGACCAGGTCGGACACGTTGGCGGCCAACAGGCTCTCGGCGGTACGATAGCTCTCTGCCGCAACCTCCTGGGGCGTATAGGCTTCTAGCACTTGAGCCGACACTGGAACGGCGGCCAGCGGGACGAGAGCGAGCAAGGCGGAAACGGTAATGGAGGGGCGCACGGCGGTTCCTACGCGGAAGGACGAAAGCGGACGGGAATCCTACCCAGGAAGCCCAGGGTGGGTTCTCGACCCCTCATCTAGATTCGCGACATCAACGACTCGAGGCACGCTCGATAGCTCTGGGCGATGGCGTCGCGCCGCCGGTGGCGTCCGTTCGCGACCATGTGGCGACCGGCACTCCAGACATCCCTCACCAGGGACCTGCCGGACGCGAAGACCCAACCATCGAGCGCGGCACCCTCACTCAGGTGATCGAGGCCAGCGGCTTCGAGGTCTATCCGCACCAGATCGGCCCAGTTCCCCACCGCGATGCCCCCACAGTCGCGGGACAGCGCTTGGGCCCCACCGGCAAGTGCGGACCGATAGAGCTTCTCACCAGTGGAAACGAGAGAGCCGGCCAGGACTGCGCGCTCCCGATCCCGGATCCGCTGTGAGTACTCCAACTGTCGCAACTCCCCTGGGGCGTCGATGCGGATGTTGGAGTCGGTCCCCACACCGAAGCGGCCTCCGGATCCCAAGAAACGGGCGCCTTCGAACACGCCGTCGCCCAGGTTTGCCTCGGTCTCCGGGCAAAGACCAGCGACCGCTGCGGAATGGGCGAGGCGCTCGATCTCGACGGGCGTCACCTGAGTGGCGTGTACCACGCACCAGCGGGCATCGATGTCGACGTGGTTGATCAGCCACTCGATGGGCCGCTCACCGGTGTGCGCGACCAGCTCATCCACCTCCGCCTGTTGTTCGGCAGCATGGATGTGTAGGGGGCCTTCGGGCTCCCACGCTGAAAGCGCGGACACCATCTCGAGCGACACCGCGCGTAGGGAATGTGGCGCGATGCCCAACGCCATGTCAGGTGCCGGTAATCTACTCCTCTGTGCCTCGATGAGACGCCGATACTGTTCGGGCGTGTTTGCGAAGCGCTTCTGCCCGCCCTCGAGCGCCCGGCCATCCAGCCCACCCTGCTGATAGAGGACGGGAAGCAGCGTGAGTCCGATTCCCGCCGTTGCAGCGCCTTGAACGACTCGATCGCCCAACTCGGTCAAGCTTTGGTACGGCACTCCACGGGCCTGATGATGGACATAGTGAAACTCCGCGACCGAGCCAAAGCCCGACTCCAGCATTTCCATGAATGCGTAGGCCGCGATTCGCTCGACGTCTTCCGGCGTCAGCGCGTCGACGAAGCGATACATGGTGTCGCGCCACGTCCAAAACGTATCCCGCTCGTCGGGCCCTCGGCGTTCGGTGAGTCCGGCCATCCCGCGTTGGAAGGAATGGCTGTGAAGGTTGGGGAGCGCTGGGAGGAGGACCCCCTTCGCCGCATGCCGCGCGCCCCTCACTCCGGCCGCGTCTGACTCTACCCGGACAATACGCCCGGTGAGGTCCACGTCGACCTGCACGTCGCGAGCCCAGCCCTCGGGCAGCATGGCACTCTCGGCATAGATCCTGGTCAAGCCTCTCGACCCTTCTACTCAGGTGGTAGTCCCGCCACTGAACCTAGAAGAAGCCGAAGGAATAGCCGAGGAGGACCGAGAAGGCGTGGTTCCGAACCTCAGGGCCCGTGTCCCCTTCGCTCAGACGCGAGAGGCCGCGGGTGAGTCGAGCATCCAAGCTGAGGGCACCCATCCCGCCGAAGACCGACATGGCGAGGCCGCCTCCGAGCACCACGCCCGTCTCGTAGTCGCGAAGCGTCTGCTCGAGCTGGTCGCCGGTAAGGTCGTCGCAAGCGGTTTCGGTCGCGTTCTCGCCGCTGGCCTCCCCGAGCTGCAGGGTCACGCCGCAATCGAGCCGCCACCCAAAGGCTGGCCCGCCGTTCAGATACGGGCGGACCCGACTCCCGATCAGGGGGAGGTTGATTCGAAGCAGCACCGGAATCTCGACGTAATCGAGGCCGAACTCGAGGGTCTCGTTGGCGAGGCCACTCGCTGGATCCGAGAGGAGTCCCGCAAGCTCGGCGGAATCGAGTGCCATGGGTGCGCCGCCGGAACCCAACGCATCCAGAATGCTCCACCCCGCCCCTTTACGACGGTAGTAGCCCTCGGCCACGACTTGGAGCGGGCCCAGCCTGATGAGGCCGAGTGAAAGCCCGTAGCTCATGTTGCGCACGGCTTTGGAGCGGTGCACATCGCCGCCGAAGAAGTCGGTCAGGCTTACTCCGCCACGAACCCCCAACTGAGCCTCAGCCTGCGAGGGACAGGCCAGACCCACTCCCACCAGCACCGCGATTGTGACCACGACCCTTCGGGCCACGGTGTGCGAGTCCGCTATGCGATCCATGGGTCTCTCCGGTGTGCTCTGTCTCGCCGCCTCACTCAGTAGTTGCGTGAAAACGAGCCGAATGGCGCCACTACCCCGTGGCCAGATGCCGGAATACCAGTTCCACGGGGATACTCTCGATGGGTCCCGCACCCCCCGGCACGACCCAGATCCTCATGATCCCTGATAGTACCCCTGACGTGTACCTCTACGCGTCGGGCGTCCCGATCGCGCGCCTGTCCCACGAGCTGCAGGTCGGCGGCGCGTGACGACCGCAGCCAGTCGGTGACCCCGTCAGCGGTGGACAACGACGCGCTTCGAACGTGGCGTGGGCAGGGAACTCGCTCTCGGCCACCAGAACCTGGGCCTGGGGATCCCAAGCCGGCCCGGTAAAGGTCACGGTCCCTCGGATGATCTCGTCGTCCGCGTAATCGATCGTCAAGGACCCAGACGCCGCCGCCATGACTGTCGCTTCCCCCTCGAACTCCAGCCGGAAAACGGCCGAGGCGCCCTCCTGCGGGCGCCCTCCACCGTTCTCGCTGACGAATTGGGTCGACAACTCGCCGCCGCCCTCCAGGCGGGAAGGGGCCTCTATGGCGACACACGCTATCAGCGGCTCTGGTCCACCGATGTCCATGTTGCCCTGTACCACGATGACCGTGCTCGACCCGTCCGCGCTGGGCCGAAAGTGGCTCCACCCCTCGTCGGCCCGAATGTAGCTCCCGTCGCCGAGCCGCACCTGGGCGGTCGTGCCCTCGGCTTCGAGTGCGGGTAGGCAACCCAGTTCCAAGGCATAGAGTGAGGCGGCGTCCACAAGGGCCCGGCCTTGAGCGCCGGCGACGGGGGGCATCCAGACGGTGGTCGCTGCCAAGACCGACGCCATCGCGAGCACCCTCATCGTGAGCCCCGCGGGCACTCTGTGCCATGCGCCCAGAACGTTCCTGTGGCGCCGATATCTGGGGCATCGAAGGTTCCACGGACCAGCGTTCCTTCCTCCTGGAGTGAGAGCTCGGAGATGGTGAACTTCAGCTTGGAAGCGCTTGCCAGGTCCATGTCCGCGGGCCGGTCCCCGTTCACTCTCGACTCGGTGAGGTTGTTGTAGCCACGGATTACCTCTCGGGTGCTGCGATAGAAGTGGACCGTGACGGACGACGTGGCACCGTCCTCGGCGCTGGGAGCACCCGCACGGATATAGATGTTGCCGAAGTCGGGGCCATTCTCGTATCCACCCGGAGGCGCGCCCGTCGACCAGCACGCCCGGCGGACACCAAGGGTCCGCTCTTCACCCCTCAGTACCGTGGTGATCTCACCCCGCTCACTGCTTGCCGCACCGACACGCTCATGATCGGCCAGGGTAATCCGGGTGGCGGACGAACCTGCGTCTGCGCTGCGCGAAGCGGAAGGGTCACTCTGGCCGGTTGAAGACCTCTCCGCACCGGCCCGCACCAGCTCCACTCGCCGGTTCGCCTGCCGACCTTCGGGGGTGTCGTTCGACGCCACCGGACGGGCTTCGCCGTAACCCACCGAGCTTAGGCGCCCCGCGTCGATGCCGTAGTTCTCGATCAGGTAGGTTCGCACCGACGCGGCCCTGCGACCCGACAGATCCTGGTTGGTCGCGTCCGACCCCTGCGAGTCGGTGTGTCCTTCGATCTCCAGCTCGAGGTCGGTGTGCTCCCGGAGCATTGCACCGATCTCGTCCAGCGTGGCCCGCGATGTGGGGCGGATCCGGTCGCTTCCGGTGTCGAACTCGATGCCGTCGGCGGTGAATCGACCCTCTCGTTCGAGCACCGCATACAGGTCGCGGCCACCCGCAGCCACGCGGATGTTGCCCACGTAGATGGGCTGCTCCGGACCGGCCTCGAGCACCAGATGCACGAACTCGCCCCGCGGCATTTCGACATGCGGCACGTTGGCGATCCGATTGGTTCCCCAGTACAGCTTCAGGTGCTCGCCATCCATCATGACGCGGGCGGTGACAGGGCCCTTTTCGTAACCTCTTACGCCGTCCAAGGTCGATTGCTGCACGGCCAGCCGACTGCCATCGGAACCTATCAACCCGTGCCCCAGCTTCGCCGGCGCAGCCCACTGGATCGATGGCTCGCCGCCGTGCGAGCCCGCGCCGCTCCTGGGAACGCGACCCGTGCTCATGATGAGCCCGTAGGGTGAGGAAGGGTTGTAGATGTCCACCTCGATCGTGAACTGCTCGGGAAGCGCTTCGGGCAGCGGAATGGAGAACGCCGCGTTGCTGCTACCTGCGCGTAGAAAGCGATTGCCTCCCAGTTCGACGACCTCGATCGTACCACGCTTCCAGTCCAATGACTTGGGGAAGTCGCCCATGTTGTCGGATGCGAAATCGGTGGCGAACAGCACCCGTTCGCCAGACTCGAAGTCGTAGTTCGACGATTCGGTGAGCGGCGCTGCGCCGCCCTGGTTGCCGGCCGGTGACGCTCCGTTCCCTCCACCACTGGAAGCCTCACCCTCGTTTCCACCGCTGACGGCGTCTTCGGCCCCGTTGGCCGCGGTGCTAACGCCGCGGTCAACGCGTTCGGCGACTTCACGACCCGTGGCTCGTTCGGCCGCGCCGACAGCGGCGTTCTTGACGGTTGCACACCCGCTACCTACGAAGACGAGAAGAATCGCAAGCAGTGTCGCACGAAACGCTTCAGGGACCACGCTCTTGAATGCTGCGACGGGGCCGCGCATCGGTCCTCCCGGTTGTCAGTCCATGCCGACCGCCCGGTCGGCTTCAACCGGTCCTACGCGGGACTGAGGCGAACCCCGCCATCATCATCGCCTCCGCTCGCATCCAACCCCCGGAACCATAGGAGTGCCAGGCCCAGGTCGAAGGGCTCACCCCTCCAGCCTGATCCAGCGGTCCAGGGATCGATCACCACCCCCTCTCGGGTATGTCGCCAAGCCGTGGGTGCCTCCGGGTTCCAACCTTCCCTGAACGGGGGCGCATCGGGTACGTAAGGAAGGTGCTTTCCGGTGGGTCGGGTGAACAAGTGGTCTCCCGTGTCGGTCCGCTCGACCAAGTATCCGCCCTCATGCACAGCGCGATGATGGGACCGACAAAGGAGCACGAGGTTGTCGAGCGCGGTGGTACCACCATCGGCCCAGTGCTTGATGTGATGTGCGTCAGCGAAGCGGTTGTGGCAGCCGGGGAACTGGCACCCGCCGTCTCGATGGCGCAGTGCGCGTCGGATCGCCGGTGGCACAGTCCGAGTACGACGTCCCACGGAAAGTGGAGTCCCGTCGGCGTCATGCGCCATCACGACCCGACTAGCATCACATGCGAGCCGCCGAAACGTTCCTGCGGGAACGTCCTGATGCCCGTCCAGCGTAGCTCCGCCGCATACTGCATCTGCCGCCAACTCCTCGGCTTGTACGTGCACCATGACCTGGAAACGATCCGCCCGGGAAGTGGGAGCATCGTCACCGAACCCAGCGCTTAGAGCGACCTCGGCGATCAGGCCGATCGCGTCAGCCCGTCGTTGTGTGGGGGTTGATCGACCGCCGCGCGAAGGACTCTCGGCGCCTGAAGCCCCCTCGTCCCGATTCCCCCGGAACTCGGCATCATCCGCTGCCTCCAGGGCCCGCCTCAGCAACGCGCCCACCTCGGGATCCAACTGACCCTCGATCCGCACGACCCCGTGCTCGTCAGTAGCCACGTTGAGGTACCGCTGCTCGTGCCTGAGCCGCTCTTCGGACGCTTCCTCCTGTCGATCCACCCGGCGCCAGCCCCGCACGAGTCGCTCTACGTGGGCCGCCGTGCCGGTCAGGCCGAAGTTGAGCATCTCTTCCTCGTTCTTGGGGTTCGCGTACCGGGTGAGCGCGCGCACCTTCGAGTACGACAGCCGACCTTGGCTCATCGCTTCCGAAATACGTGGCAGTCCGGCCAGTGCACGGGCGACGCGAACCCGTTCACGGGCAGGGCCAGGGGAGATACCGGTGCGCCAGCTCAGCCACTCCGCACAGCGACGGAAGCCGAACTGACCGAAGCCCTCACCCCGATCGAACTCCTCAATCAACACCAAGAGGCGATGCTCAGCGGCGTGGATGTGGGCAGCCAGCGAAGCGATCCTGTCGCTCAAGGCGTCGGCGGCATGAGCATCGAGCGGGGTGCTGGACGGGACGGGTTCGGGCGCAGGATGGATCATGAGTTCAGGCCTGTCGCTGTGGGGAAACGTTGACCTGAAATCTAAAGAGCGATTTCGCGGACTCCTGTGCGGACGCTGAAGGCGAAAACTCGGGGTCGGAGGTCGAATCGGTTGGCTTGAGGCCGCCTCGGACGGCAGAGGGGTGGCTCCATCCCTTCAGTGCGGTCCATGCACCCTGTGTCGGATGGGGACCGTTGTGAGTGTACGAAACCGTCCATGGTGAATCAGGCCGCGCGACGTCGCGAAAGCGACTTGGACCGACGAGCCCTCTACCCTCCCGCCGCCTGAGCTGCCGCTAGCGCCGCAGTGCATTCCATGCGATGCGGATGGTCGGGAGGATGGCGTTCGGTGAGGGCCGCACTGGCCAGCACCAAGTCCTCCAGGCCGCGAACCTTCTGTCCGCTGCCCCACCAACCTCGACCCCGGCGGCAACGCGCGACCCAGGTGGAGGCGTGCCCTTCGGGTAAGGACTCCAGAAGGATGTCGTACGCCTCGGCCGCTAGGTCTCCACCGGCCCTCGCGTTCCCCCGCTCCAGCTCGACGCCCGCAGCGGTCAATAGCGGATAAGCCGTTAGGTAATGGGTGCCCAACTCCTCTTCGTAGAACTCGTGTGCCTGTAGCGAGTACTCGATGGCCTCGTCGAGACGCCGCAACCGATTCAGGGACGCCGCCAGGTTCTGCATCACATCGGCGGCGGTGTATCGGTTGGCAGTTCTTCTATGCGCAACGCCACTCTGCGAGCGGTAGAGGGGCAGGAGACGGCGGTACTCGCGCTCGGCCTCCTCGAACCTCTCCATCGTGAACAGTGCGTAGGCGCGATCGAACTGGAGGTCGAGAACGTTGGGGTTCTTGGGTCCCAGCCGTTCCTCAAACACCGCCCTCGCCAGGTCCAGTTGTCGGAGCGCCTCTTCCCCCCGACCCATCCCTCGAACGGACAGTGAACTCCCCAGGTCCCATCGGGCGGCCGCCAGTTCGATGTGGTCGGGCGGGAGCGCATCCTCCAAGAGTTCCACCGCGGCCCGAATGAGCTGCCGCTGCTCCGGCAGTCTGTCCGCCACGCCTGAGGCCCGCGAATGGTCACGGAGGACGGCAGCCTCGAGTTCAGGCCGCGGTACTTCCAGCGCCCTGATGCTCTCTCGGGCGCTCTCGTAGAGCACGAACGCTGAATCGAAACTCGAAATGTCCCATTGTACCCGGGCCAACGTATTGAGCACCTGGGCGCGCAGCTCCAGACGGGCATCGTCGGTTGCTGAGCTCAGGTGGCCCAAGGCAGGCTCGAGCAGGGCCTGTGCGCTATCGGCGCCCAGCATAGATGCTACGGTGCGGGCATACTCACTCGTCGCTCGTTGGGTATCGAGCGATTCCGGTCCCGCCAGCTCGCGCCAAAGCTCCAACGCCTTGCGTTGGATCGGTTCTGCTAGGTCCAGACGCTCCAAGCCGTAGTACGAGGCCCCCAACCTCTGAAAGAGCCTCGCCTGCAACGCCGGCTGATCCGCGAACTCGGTTTCGATGCGTGCGGCACCGTCCTCCAGCGCTTCGAGCACAGTGACATCCGCACCCGCACCGCCTGCCCATGGATCGGGACTCTCGAACAGGTCCGTGAGGAACGCGGTGACCGCCTCTGCGCGCTCGGCCTCCGACTGCGCAATATTCCGTTCGGCTGTGAGGGCACGGGCGTGTCGTACCGAGCTGACGGTGTAGAAGGCCAGCGCGAACAGAGAAGCCGCTGCGACCGGAACGAACCAGCGATTCCGGCGAGTGAACCTACCGAATCGATAGGTGAGCGTAGCGGGACGCGCCTCGACCGGTCGACCGTCCAGGAAGCGTTCAACGTCGGCGGCGAACGCCTGAACCGAGGGGTAGCGCTCGGAGGGCTCCTTGTGGAGCGCCTTGCCCACAATCACCGCGAGGTCACCGGCAAGTGCTTGTGCCAACGCTTCGCGAGACGAAAGTGCACGCGCAACGGCTGCCTCGGGTCCCGCTCGCGCCACCGCCTTGTGAAGTGGCGCGGGATCTTCTTCCAGAATCTGACGCTCGAGCGCGAGCCCTTTCAGGTGCTCCGGATAGACGCGGACGCCCGACAGGAGCTCGTACGCAAGAGCACCGAGTTGGTACACATCGGTCCCGGTCGTCACCGTGCCCCGGGCGACCTGCTCGGGAGCTGCGTACTCCGGGGTGAAGACCCGCACGGAGGTCGCCGTGCGCAGTGAGCCTTCCCGCCGATCCGAGCCTACCAAGCGGGCGATCCCAAAATCCAGCAGCTTCACCAATCCGTCCGGTGTCACCAGGACATTGGACGGCTTCAGGTCCCGATGGATCACGAGGTGTTGATGCGCGTGTTGGAGCGCGGCGGCGATCTCGGTCAGCAGGCCAAGTCGTTCCCGGATACCCAGGTGGGCCTCGTCGGCGTAGTCGGTCACCTGCACGCCGTGCACATAGTCCATGACGAAGTAGGGACGTCCGTCCCGTGTCACACCGCCGTCCAGTAGGCGGGCGATGTTCGGGTGGTCCAGCTCCGCCAAGATTTGACGTTCGGCCAGGAACCGCTGGACGACTTCGTCCGTATCGATGCCCCTGCGTAGGGTCTTGACGGCGACCCGCTTCACGAACGGCTCTTCGCGCTCACCCAGGTACACGGTCCCCATCCCGCCATAGCCGATGGCACGCACGAGTCGGTAGGGACCGAGCTTCTGGCCGACGAGGGGGTCTGCTCCGGGAGACGGATCGTCGTCCGGCGCTCCGGTGGTGTCGGACAACACCGCTTCGATCGTATCCTCGTCCTGCGAACGATCGAGGAACTCCTCGTCGGAGGCGCTCTCGAGCAACGCCAGGACCCGCGCCTCGGCGTCGGGGTCCCCCTGGCATCGGGTGCGCACGTACTCGACCCGCCGATCAGGCTCGAGATCGAGCGCCTCGGAGAAGACCTGATCGAGGAACTGCCATCGGTCCAGGGATTCTGACACGACCTTCGACCCTCGGTTACGCGTGGAGCCGCTTACCTCACTCTTCGAGCGCCTGCTTTAGATAGGCACGCGCGCGCGCCCAATCGCGTTCAACGGTTCGCACCGAGGTCCCCAGGGCTTCCGCCGTCTCTTTGCTGGTAAGCCCCGCGAAGTACCTGCACTCGACCACCCTCGCCAAACGCTCGTCCTTGACCTCCAGCGCCCGGAGCGCCCGATCGACGGCGAGCAAACGGTCGAGGCTCTCACCAGAGACGCCATGACCAGCCCCCTCGTCGAACGTGACCGGCCGGTCGCCGCCGCCGCGCTTGCCAGCCTTTCGCCTGCGGGCGTGATCGATCAGCACCTGACGCATCGCTCTACCCGCCACTGCGAAGAAGTGGCTCCGGTCCCGCCATCCGACTCTCGACGCGTCCACCAGCTTCAGGTAGGACTCGTGCACCAGCGCCTGAGTACTGAGCGTATGCCCTGGCCGGTTCCGCGCCAACTTCCCGCGCGCAATCGCGCTCAGATCCTTGTAGACGATGGGAAAGAGGCGATCAAACGCAGCCTGGTCGCCTGCGTTCCAAGCGACCAACATCTGAGTGACGGCTTCGGATGTCGGCATGTCTGCCTCGGGACGGGGGGTGTTGGAGGGCAGCGAGCGCTCGCGCGGAGGGGCCACTAACCAGGGTGGTCAGGGTCTTCCGCGCGCACAACTGGATAGACCCGTACCGATGTGACTCCAAGCTCGTCCGTCCAGATCCCGAGCACCTCACTGCCCCGCACCTCTTCGAGGGAGAACTCGGTCGGCATCTCGATCGTGGCAAGCCACTCACCGTGGGGCTCGAAAACGTCCCACACTCGCGACTGCGCCTCCGGACCATCGTCAGTTCGACGAGTCCACACACGCCCCGTACTTCGATCCATTTCGATCGCGATGGCCGGAGGCACGACGAGTCGACCGGCCGCCCGGTCGGTTTCGATGAATCGCTCTGCCACAGGTCCCCACTGTTGTCGAAGCGGTTCGAAGTGGATCTCCTCAAAAGCCTTGAGGGCGGGCACAGGCGCCCTGACTATTCGTCGAACCGATCCCTGTCGGTGTTCCCGCCACTCAAATCGGGCGTCCCCAAGTTCGTACACCTTCTCACCGTCACTGGTGGCCAGTCTAAGCTCCCCCCAGAGGGCGTCCTGCACCCTCCAAGTGAGCAACTGGTCAAACTGCGCGATCGTATCCATCACGCGCCCCTCGCGATCGGTCGACGTCACGACCCAGTCGGCACGGACCTGGGGTGGGGGTGACGGCCCCTCGTGATCATCCACGATCATTCGGGGTGTGCCGACAATCCAACCAGCATTTGAGCTTGCCAGGATCCTCGTCGCTTCGCCGCCGACTGAGACACGGCGCGCGAAACGACCTTGAGGGTCGAACACGGTTAACCCTCCGGCACCTCGGATCACCACGGAGTCGGATAGGTGCCCCGCCCAACTGACGGCGCGAACTTCGCCGGGGCCCTGGCCCTCAGTACCCACTCCCTTGGTGTACTCTCCCTCTGTATCGAACAGGCGAACGTAGGGTGGATCAGATACTGCTAAGGCGATTCCGCCGCTGTCCTCCCAAAAGGCCCGCAGCAACCGCGTCCAGATGAGTCCCGAGCTCTCGTCTTGTTCGATCCTTGTGCTCGGCTCGGGGGAGAGACTCCACGACTCATGATCCACCGGCTCCACCGTTTCGTTCTCGACGATGGTGACGCCCGCACTGTCCCGGATGCTCACCGAACCGCTTTCCGAACGCTCTACGCATGACGACATCGGCACGGTGACGGAGGCGAGGACCACGAGCATCTGCCCCCTAGTCCCACCTGCCCTCCGCTCTCTGGGGCGGGGCCCTTCAGTCGAAGTGGCGTGGACGTCGGCGGGCCTCGGCTCTTTCCCTCTTGGCCTTTCGCGCATTTAGCTCCTCAACTTGGGCCCAGGCCTGTCCTCCTCACGGTGGCACTGGCCCACCGCCATTGCGACGTGGGTCACCAACTATAGCCTTCGGTTGCTAGTCTCTTGTGGCTCGTAGCGAGAGGTTCGGAGCCAGAGGGGGCAGACCGTCCCCCTCTGGACTCCATGGGCTAGCGAGCGTAGGGGACCTCGCCCCTCGCCGGCCTGCTTCGCGGTAGAGGGCACGAAGAATCCGCCCGAACCTACTCAACCATCCAAGAGGACTTCGAACCATAGCGCGGGCACAACGTATTGGCCAGCGATCCGTCCTGAGCAGTCGAGAACCTGGATGGCCGAGCGTTCCTGGGTGTATGCAACACGCAGCTTACCCGCGCTCACCAACCGGACAATGGCCTCTGGGGTCTGGCTCAGTACGGCGGCCTCGAGGAGGTCTAGATCCTCGGTGGGATGACACTCGTCGTGCGACCCCGAGCAGGATCCTTGCTGCACGTTATCGTGGCACGAGTTGAACGAGTGACAGTCGTAGCAATCCTCCTCGCCATCTAGGTGAGGCCGGTCGGACGCCGACGCACCGACGCCCGCGAACTCAACTTGAAAGCCATCCTGATCGCTGCCGCCACCGGCCCCGCAAGAAGCATGATTGAACGTGTGGGTGCCACCACCTTCAAAGCAGGTCTCGCAGTGGATCCCGGCTACCTCCAATAACTCTGCCGCGAAGTCTCCGATGAAGACTTCAGGGCCTGGCTCCGACACCTCACTCGCCGCTGATTCCGACGCGAACCCTATCAGTCCGATCAGGAGAATTGGAAACCACGTGACGTACCGCATTTGTACTCCTCCTTGCTAAGGGTGAGGGTTGGGGGGTGAGTGGAGCGTCATCCTGACGACCCGAATCGTCGAACCTCCCTTGTCGGTAGGGGCACGAAACTCATAGAGGTTGGCCCCAGAGTTCAGATATCCTGCCACGGCTTCGTCGAAAATCGCGCTGGCGAGCAAACTACCGTCACTCGTCCGCAGCACCTCGACGACCGTGTTATACCGACCGTTCTGCTCGATTCGGGTCGCGGCCCGAAGCTCTCCCTGCGACGTACCGTAGCCGAATCCATCAGCTACCCGGAAGATACACCAGACCAGCCCTTGTTCCGGATCGACACGGATTGAATCGAACCAGGTTGGTGCAAGCCCGTTCGACAGGTTCTCGTCAAATCGATCCCACGGTTCGAACCATGAACGCTCATGTTCGAATGTTGCTAACACCTCCCCCTCAAGGGACCATCGCTCTACCCTGTAGCTGTCGACCGCCGACGCCCAAAACTCATCCCCACCACCCGGCGCAATGTTCCTTCGGGTCCGGTAGGGTGCGTAGGGCGGAATCGCATCTAATGAGCGCCCGAAAGAACGGAGGTGTTGCTCACGCGTATGAATGTGGAACGGCATTCCAAACAGCCCAGAGCTATTCAGGGGACGCTGAGTTAGAATCCTACCCTTTGGAAGGGCAAGGATGCCCTCTGGGCCATAGCCAAGGGAGATCGAATCGGGTGGACGGTCGGAGGTCACCGGAAGAATGTAGATCTTGCGGTGCCCACGATCGACGACAAAGAGCTCCCCGTCATGGTACTTGGTTTCAAATACAGTCGAGAAACTCCCACGCCCCATGCCCACAATCTTGCCCACCGGCGTACCGTCTGGACCGAAAATGCCCACGGACCGCAAGTCTTCCATGGGTGCGACAAAGAACCGACCCTTTTCGTCCCGGGAAAGTGTAAGGGGAAACACCGGATGGACCGCGCCGGTGGTCGCATCGGGCAACAGAGTGGCAACCACGTCCATGTCGATAACGCAATCCTCACACAAACCTTGGCCAGAGAGCCCAGCAATCCGTACCGTCGCGATGATCGAGATGAGAAACCAAGGCGCGAGCTTGAATCGCCTGGTTGGCCTTCGGGTTACCCTACACTGGCGGAAGGGCTCAGCAACAGGCCCGGTCGTCAGCCTCGGGTCCCTTGGCACCAAGAACCTGATCATGATCGTTTCCCTCCAAGTCAGCTCCGCAACGCCGAGCTTCTGTAGTAGAGAACGAGTTACGAACGCAAAATGGGCAACACTCACTACATGATAGTCGCTAGCGGTTGCGTGCTGGCCCTTCCGCCCTGGAGATCAAGGACTGGCGATTGATCGGAGGGAGTCCTTCAACATCGCAAAGGCAGCCTCCCGCCGTCGCCGGACGGTCCTGCGGCTTATCCCAAGCATCCGCGCCACCTCCTCCTGAGAAAGGCCCTCGAACACTGTGAGCTGGACTACTTGCCGGAAAGCTGTGGGCAGTGCTTGCACCGCGACCTGCACAGTCGCCCGTAACTCGGTCACGGCCGCGCGTGCGTCAGGGCGCTCGGGACCGTGGTCGTCGAGTTCCCGATCACGAGCCGCCTCCGCTTCCCGAATCCGTCGCAACTGCGCTTTGGCGCTTAGCTCTCGCGACACGCGTCGGATTGTCGTGGTGACATAGCCGGTCCTGAGCTCGGGAATCTCGTCCAAACGTGATATTACCCGGCCCAGCGACTCGGAAAGCAGGTCGTCTCCCGTCGTGGACGCGTCGGCTTTCCAGTCCGCTAGCCTTCGCCACGTGTTTACGTGGGTGCGGTATAGCCGCTCGAATTGATCGCGACAAAGGGATTCTCCCGACCGCTCCATCCACCCTCCCCAGGCCGGTCGGCCCTTGGACATCGTTACTCCCTGGGGGGACGGATAGTGTAAGCGCCCCCCCCCCCGGAGATGTCAAGCGGAGGAATAGGAAGGGTGCGCCAAGCCGAAGCCGGTGGCGACCAAGAGCTCGGTCGGGCAGCAAGTGGAATGCACCGCGATAACGCTTGTCTGTCAACAGGATGAAGAGCTTCCCCAGGCAGTCACCCGTCCTAGCATGGGGATCGTCATTCATGGGGACGCTAGCCGCCCTAGGTTTCGCGGGTGGGGAGGCCGCGGAACCGAACTTCTGAGCCGGATGGGGCGGGTCTCTCGCGCGACGTCCTCATCCATTTGATTCGGATCTCGAATCTCAGGATGGCGTACGCCTCGAAGGTGCACGAGACTTGTTGAAGGTGAATCGTCCATGCCATCATAGATGTGTCCGCCTGGCGATCGCGCCCACGCGTTCTCCATGCCTCCTGGACCGACGGACCATGGATCCGCGACCCGGTGGCAATCCGTCGCTACTCACCTCTCGACGCAGCCCTCTAGACCTAAATCGCTCGTCGCGCCTGCTCTTGAGCTGAGCACCACATCACCAGAATCCGCGGGGCGCCGCCACGAGGATGTGACGGTCGTCCGCGATGCACCGTTGCGAGGGGGTACATCGGAGTGGGCGAGGGTTGAGCTTGGCCCACATCCCGGGACGTCCTGGAACCCCACCCCCACCCTCGGCCTGTTCGCTTGCCACAGGGGCCATCAAGTGGGATCGTTGCTCTGGTTCGCCCACCCGCAGTTCGTCCCTTCTCTCCGAGACGCGCACCATGTACCACTCAGCCAAGACCGCACGGACGCGCCTTCCACTTACCCTGACCTGCCTCTTCGCCGCCCTGGCGCTCGCGGCGCCCGCGCCCGCCCTCTCTCAGCAGTTGGACGACGATCACTCGGAGGCGGCGGCCGAGTCCTGGGACCGCTGGACGCCCATGCTGTCCATGCAGTATCGGCAAGTATCCGGCACCGCCCTTTCGCCGGGCGGCTCGCAGGTCGCCTACGTGGTACGCGAGCCGATCATGGAGGGGGAGAAGTCGGAATATCTCTCGCACATTTGGCTTGCGTCCGCCGACGGATCGGGCGGTCGGCAGTTCACTCGCGGCGATGAGTCGACCGGCTCCCCGGCCTTCTCGCCCGATGGCACCCTGCTCTCGTTCACGAGCAGTCGGTCGGGCAAAAACCAGATCTGGTTGATGCCCCTCGAAGGTGGGGAAGCGTGGCCGTTGACCCAGGTCGAGACCGGTGTGGGACAGTACCGGTGGGCGCCCGACGGTTCCCACATTGCGTTTACCATGCGCGACCCGGAGACAGAGGAGGAGAAGAAGGCGAAGCAGGAAAAGCGGGACGTGATTCTAGTGGACCAGAACTTCAAGTTCTCGCACCTATACGTGGTTGCTGTGCCGAACAGCGGAAGCGAGTCGGTCGCAGAGGCGCGGGTCACCGAAGGCGAGTTTTCTGTCACGGACTTCGACTGGATGCCCTCGGGAGAGGGTCTCGCCTTTACGCACCAACCCGACCCCCGCATCAATACGGGTCGTGTCGCGTCCGATCTATCGGTGGTGCGACTCGTGGAGGGGCACCCCGTTGAACATCTGGTCACCACCGCGGGCCTCGAAGGGAATCCGCGGGTTTCACCCGATGGTCAGTGGATTGCGTACGTCACCAGTGGCGATCAGCCGGAACCCGTGGGGATGGGCGACATCCATGTCATCTCCGCCCAGGGTGGCACCCCCTGGGCACTCGCCCTGACTCACGACCGGTCCCCCCAGTTGATCGGGTGGGCCCGGGATGGGAGCGGACTGTTTTTCGGTGAATCCAGGGGCACCACCCGCCAGGTCATGTTCCTCCCTGCCGACGGCGGGGACCCCCGACCAGTGACGGAGGTCGAGGGTGTAGTCGGATCCCCGGCCTTCGCCAGCAAGGCCGACCGGATGGCGTTCACGCTGCAAACCAGCAATCAACCAAACGACGTGTTTGTGTCCCCGACATCATCGTTCCAGGCCACGCAGGTCACGGACTTGCACGCCGACGTGCCTCGCCCTCCCATGGGGCGCACCGAAGTGTTGCGATGGATCGCTCCGGACGGGACGCCGGTGGAAGGCCTCCTGACCTACCCTGTGGGCTACGAGTCCGGGCGCGTGCCCCTGATGCTCAACGTGCATGGCGGTCCCGCGGGCGTGTTCTCTCAGTCGTTCACGGGCAACCCCGGGATCTACATGATCCAGTACTTCGCACAGGAAGGATACGCCGTCTTGCGTCCCAACCCCCGGGGCAGTGTGGGCTACGGTAAGGAGTTCCGGTACGCAAACGTGATGGATTGGGGCTACGGGGACTATGAGGATCTGATGAGCGGCGTCGACCATGTGATCGACATGGGTGTGGGCGACCCCAATCAGCTCTACCTGATGGGATGGAGCTATGGCGGCTACATGACGTCGTTCGCGGTGACGCGTACCGATCGTTTCAAGGCCGCCAGCATGGGCGCAGGACTTCCCAACCTCATCAGCATGGTCACCACCACGGACATCCAGGATTACCTGGCCGCACACATGGGCGGTGAGTTCTGGGACGACTACGAGACCTACGAGAAGCACTCGGCCATGTACCGCATCAAGAACGTCGTGACGCCGACCCAGGTGATCCACGGGGCCGAAGACTTAAGGGTGCCGTTCACGCAGGGTCAGGAGTTCTACCGGGCGCTGGACCGACGGGGCGTGGCAACCGAGATGGTGGTCTACCCCAGAACCCCCCACGGCCCCAGGGAGCCGAAGTTCCTGATGGACGTGTCGGACCGCATCCTGGCCTGGTTCAAGAAACACGAGGGCCCGCGTCCGCGCGCGGATGGGTAGGGCCCCCGGTCGGGGCGAAACGTCTAGAGCCACCATAGAACATGCCCGCTAGGCGGCTGCTGGAGTGTCGCCGCGTGGCCACTATGGTGGAGGGGCCTGTCCCTTACGGGCTCATGGACACGGCCGGAATCGCGGTCCAAGACGGGTGGATCGCCTGGGTGGGCGCACTCGCGCACGTGCCCACCGACTGGGCGTCCGCCGAGCGGACCGCGCTTCCCGGCCTGATCACCCCCGCACTCGTAGACTGCCATACGCACCTCGTGCACGGTGGCCATCGCGCGGCAGAGTTCGAGCAGCGCCTCATGGGGGTGAGCTACGAGGACATCGCCCAAGCCGGCGGTGGCATCCTGTCCACGGTCCGGGACACCCGTGCGCTGAGTGCCGAGCAGCTCGCGCAGGCGGCGCTCCCCCGCGTCGATCGTTGGTTAGCCGAGGGCGTCACCACGCTGGAGATCAAGTCGGGCTATGGCCTCTCCATCGACAGTGAGCTTCGCATGCTCGAAGCCGCCCGCCTTTTGCCAACGCTCCGCCCCGTGCGGGTGCGGACAAGCTACCTCGCGGCGCACGCGGTGCCCCCTGAGTTTCAGGGGCAGCCGGACGCGTACGTCGATCAGGTCGTGCTGCCAGGTCTGGACCAGGCCCATGCCGCAGGACTCGTGGATGCCGTTGACGGCTTCGTAGAGTCGATCGCGTTCACGCCTCATCAGATGGCGCGGGTGTTCGACCACGCCGGCGCCCTGGGGCTCCCCGTGAAGTTGCATGCGGAGCAGCTTTCCAATCAGGGTGGTGCTCGCTTGGCAGCGCGCTACGACGCGCTGTCTGCCGATCATCTGGAGTACCTGGATCGCGCGGGGGTCACGGCGATGTCTGGCGCGGGCACGGTGGCCACCCTACTACCGGGCGCGTTTTACACGCTCAAGGAGACCAAGCGGCCACCCATCGCCCTGCTCCGCGAGGGGGAGGTCCCCATGGCCGTCGCCACCGACTACAATCCCGGTTCCTCTCCCCTGCAGTCGCTACTGATGAGCATGAACATGGCGTGTACACTGTTCTCCCTCACGCCGGAGGAGGCATTGGCGGGCACAACACGGGTGGCAGCTCAGGCGCTGGGCCTCGAGGCCGAGCTGGGCACGGTCGAGGTGGGCAAGCGCGCGGAGCTGGCATGCTGGGACGCCCAGCACCCCGCGGAATTACCCTATCAGATGGGCGCCACTCCACTGCTCGCGCTACATCGCGCAGAGACCGACGCCGAATGATCACACTTCTGGGTCCGGGCCGGGTGCCGTTGAGCACCCTACAGCACGTCTACTGGATCGGAGGTGAGGTCCGGCTTCACGAGGCCTGTCACCCGGCGATCCAGCGTTCCGCGGAACGTGTTGCCGAGGTCGCAGGCGGCCAGCACGCGGTGTATGGCGTCAACACGGGGTTCGGCAAGCTGGCCAGCGTACGCATTCCGCCCGAAGACGTCGTGGATCTGCAGCGCAACCTGGTGCGGTCGCACGCGTGCGGGGTCGGCCCGCCGCTTGGTCCGGACATCGTGCGGATGGTCCTGACGCTCAAGCTCATCTCGTTGGGGCGGGGCGCCTCGGGTGTACGCCTCAAGACCGTCGCGCTCCTCGAAGGCATGCTGGCAAGGGGCGTCCTTCCGGTGATCCCCTCGCAGGGCTCGGTGGGCGCCTCGGGAGACCTGGCACCCCTCGCGCACATGGCCGCCACCCTGATGGGGGAAGGCACCGCCACCTTCGAGGGCACGACCTTGCCCAGCGCGGATGCGCTGGGGCGGGCCGGGTTGGCTCCCGTCACGTTCGCCGCCAAGGAGGGCCTGGCGCTCATCAACGGCACCCAGGTCTCGACGGCACTCGCGCTGGCTGGGCTGTTCAGGGCCCATCGCGCCGCGCGCTCGGCCCTCATCACCGGTGCCCTGTCAACGGATGCCGCCATGGGGTCGTCGGCCCCGTTCCATCCAGCGGTTCACGAACTCCGTGGCCAACAGGGACAGATCGACGCGGCCGACGCGCTAAGGAAACTGCTCGAGGGCTCGGAGATTCGCGAGAGCCACCGGGACGGGGACGAGCGGGTCCAGGACCCCTACTGCATCCGCTGTCAGCCGCAGGTCGACGGGGCCTGCCTGGACCTGTTGCGAGATGTGGCCGCAACGCTCGAGCTCGAAGCAAACGCGGTCACGGACAACCCGTTGGTGTTGGAGAGCGGCGAGATTGTTTCCGGTGGCAACTTCCACGCGGAGCCCGTCGCGTTCGCCGCCGACCAGATGGCGCTGGCCATCGCGGAGATTGGCGCCATCTCGCAGCGGCGCATCGCGTTGCTGGTAGACCCCGCGCTGAGCTTCGGGCTACCTCCCTTCCTCACCCCACGGCCCGGACTCAACTCGGGACTCATGATCGCCGATGTGGTCTCTGCGGCCCTGATGTCTGAGAACAAACAGCGAGCCAGTCCCACGTCGATCGACTCCACGCCCACCTCCGCCAACCAGGAGGACCATGTGTCCATGGCCTGCCACGGAGCGCGCCGGTTGATGGAGATGACGGATAATCTGTTCGGCATCATCGGCATCGAGGCCATCACCGCGGCCCAGGGCATTGACCTTAGAGCTCCGCTCCGGACCAGCCCGGAACTCCAACGAGCCCACGCCGTGATTCGGAAGCACGTGGCGGTGCTCGACGAGGATCGCCTGCTGGCACCCGACCTGACCGCGGCCGCCGAGTTGGTCCGCTCCGGTGCGCTTCAAGATGCGGTGAACGCCGATCTGCTCCCACTGCTTTCGACTTCGCGAGGACGAGGCTCCGCATCATGAACGACCCGAGAGTCCGCGACACGACCGTGCGCGCACCACGAGGCACGGCCCTCAGCGCCAAGAGTTGGCTCACCGAGGCACCGCTTCGGATGATCATGAACAACCTCGACCCAGAGGTGGCCGAGAAGCCCAACGAGCTGGTGGTATACGGGGGCATCGGTCGGGCGGCCCGCACCTGGGAGGACTTCGACCGCATCGTGTCCACCCTGGAAGTGCTGGAAGCCGACGAAACACTGTTGGTCCAGTCCGGCAAACCCGTAGGCGTGTTCCGGACCCACTCGGACGCGCCCCGAGTGCTGATTGCCAACTCCAACCTGGTGCCGCACTGGGCCCACTGGGACCACTTCAATGAGCTCGATCGGAAAGGCCTGATGATGTTCGGGCAGATGACTGCGGGCTCGTGGATCTACATTGGTACGCAGGGCATCGTCCAAGGCACCTACGAAACGTTCGCCGAAGCAGGTCGCCAGCACTACGACGGAGACCTTACCGGCCGCTGGGTGTTGACCGCCGGGCTCGGTGGCATGGGGGGTGCCCAACCGTTGGCCGCCGTCATGGCCGGTGCCTGCTGCTTAGCCATCGAGTGCGACCCGGACCGGATCGACTTTCGGTTGCGCACGAGGTACTTGGACGAGCGAGCGGTCTCGATCGACGCGGCTCTCGAGATGATCGAGACCTGGACTGCTGCGGGCGAAGCCAAGTCCGTCGGGCTGTTGGGGAATGCCGCGGATATCCTCCCCGAGCTCGTGAGGCGCGGGGTGCGACCCGACATGGTGACGGACCAGACCTCCGCGCACGACCCACTCCACGGGTATCTCCCGTCCGGCTGGACGCTCGACCAATGGCGGCAAGCCCAGCAAGACGATCCCAAGTCGGTCGAGCGTGCCGCCGCTGCTTCCATGAAGACCCATGTCGAGGCCATGGTGGCGTTCGCCGACGCCGGCGTGCCCACGTTCGACTACGGCAACAACATCCGCCAGGTCGCCCTGGATGAGGGCTTCGAACGAGCGTTCGCGTTTCCGGGCTTCGTGCCCGCTTACATCCGCCCACTGTTCTGTAAGGGCGTGGGACCGTTCCGATGGGTGGCCCTGAGCGGCAACCCGGAGGACATCTACCGCACGGACGCCAAGGTCAAGGAGCTGACACCGGGCAACACCCACTTGCATCATTGGCTCGACATGGCCCGGGAGCGCATCGCCTTTCAGGGGCTCCCCTCGCGCATCTGCTGGGTCGGGCTTGGCGATCGACACCGGCTAGGGCTGGCCTTCAACGACATGGTGGCCTCCGGCGAGCTCGAAGCGCCCGTCGTGATCGGCCGCGACCACCTGGATTCGGGCTCGGTAGCGTCCCCCAATCGGGAGACCGAAGCCATGAAGGACGGCTCCGACGCGGTGTCGGATTGGCCGCTTCTGAATGCACTGCTCAACTGCGCGTCGGGCGCCACATGGGTGTCCTTCCATCACGGCGGAGGGGTGGGGATGGGATACGCGCAACATTCGGGATTGGTGATCTGTTGCGACGGATCTCCCGAAGCGGCGGCGCGCATCGAGCGCGTGCTCTGGAACGATCCCGCCACGGGTGTCATGCGACACGCCGACGCGGGCTACGAATCCGCCGTCGAATGCGCCCGCGAGCACGGACTGCGGCTGCCTGGGATTCTGGGCAACTGATCCACGCCCATGGGTGAGTCCTCGCTCAAGATCGACTACGAACCGCTCGGAGCCCCCAAACGGTCGGAGAAGCGATCCCAGCGGGGGTTTCTGGCTCGTGCCGTTCGGTTCGTACTGGGGCTGTTGGCTCTCGTCCTCCTCCCCTTCGTGGTACTGGTGCGGCTTTCGGTGTCAGCGTACCACAACGCGGACGTGGGCGCCTGGGCCGCCCTCGGGCTCGGGGCGCTCGCCACCGTGCTGCTGCTCGTCCTCTACTTGTGGGTGGCCCGGATCGTGGTGCAAAGCCGGTGGACGCTGCCACGGGTGGTGTGGGTGCCGGTGGTGGGCATCGTGGCCTCGTACCTGATCTACGCGCTGGTCTACCTCTCCAGCGTCAACGCCAAGAGTGGGGAGGTACAGGCCTACTACCACTCGCTCCACCCCCTGCTGCGCGTGGCCACCAGCACCGTCTTCCTGATCGACCGGGACGCCGTGATCACGGACATCGGTCGCACCCGACAGGACTACCTCGACTGGGGCTTGAGCGTGAACGAAACGTCGCTGCACTTCGAGCAGCCCGACGGATTCGTGCATGCGCTCGACCTGCGAACGCGAGGTCGTCCGGAATGGCGCAACCAATTGCAGAAGGCCTACTTCTGGAGCATGGGCTTCTACACGCTGAGGCACACGGGGACGGCAGATCACTTGCACGTGTCGTTGCGGGGGAGGGCGGGACGTTAGGGCGGCAGCGGAGTCAGGAACCGGTAGGCGCCTACTCCCTCGTCCCCTCCGATAAGCTGGCTGCGATGAACCGACCAAACGGCCGATAGTCATCTTCAAGCTGAGCCGCTCGGAGTGCGGCAAAGTATTCGGCGCGTTGTTCGACACGGATCGTCAGCCAGGGGACGCCTCCCCGCAGGAGCGCCGCATTCATCAGGAAACGCGCTACCCGCCCGTTGCCATCCGGAAACGGGTGAATCCAGACGAACCACAGGTGCACGAGGGTGGCCCGGAGAACTCCGCGAGAAGGATGAATCCCCTCGAGTTCATCGGACAGCAGGTCGATCATCCTGGGCACCTTCTCGGGTCGGGGTGGGACGAACAGGGTGTCGCGGATAAACACCGGTCCGTTCCGCCAGCCCCGCAGCGCCTCGGCCGAAACGATGCCCGCTTCGACCGAAGGCGTGAACAGATCTCCGTACAGGTCGAGCGCCAGATCGCGATGCAAAGCAACTGCGCCTCCCCTTTCCGCCATGCGGTCGACAAGGGTGGCGAACGCTGCCCCGTACCCGAGGATCGCCAGTTTGGAGCGGAGGTCCTCCGTGTCCACCGTTCTGTCGTCATCGCCACCGAGTAGTGCCGCTACCTCGTTGTGGCCGATTCGGTAGCCTTCGATTGAAGAGGAGTGGTACGCGTCGTAGGCCTTCGCGCTGCGAGCATCCTTGAGGAGATCGCCGAGCCGCTTCGAGGGCCCTGGCATCTCGAGCTCTTCCTGCACTCCCTCGATCTGGACGACCGAGGCGCGCACGGCGACGCGAAGACGATCGAGCCAAGGCTGCCGAGTGGTCTTGGACTCGACCACAAGACGGGGAACGATCAACTCTCGCCCCACGCCAGTCCGATCCCTTCCGATACGGACGGTCTGCTCTTCGCTCACAACGCGGGCGAGGAGGTCCGCGAGGCGTTCGTTCCCGACGTCCCGCGCAATGTGCTCCAAGCGCTTCAGAACAACGGGGCGCGGCTGGCGACGGTACGCTTCCGTCATCGCCGGGAGAGATAGGACCAGAGACTTGAGCCAGACCGCTACGTCGTGCAGTTCAGCTCGAAGAAAGGCGAGCGACAGCGTCAGCAAGACTGTCTCAGGCGGGTCCACCGGAATCGTAGCCTCCCCGACCAGAACCGACTCACCACCTGACACTTCACCCCGCTCGACTCGGACCACGACGCCATCGGCGATCTCTGAACGCCATCGGGTCCCACCGGTCTGCCGGATCCGAATCTCGGCGCCGGGCTCCGTCCTGCCCAGGTACAGCCGAACGGCTGAGTCACGCTCCACGACCGCCGGCGCATATCGCTGGGTGAGCGCCTCCACAATCGGCCACACCAGCGCACGCAGGACCCCCGCGGCATCGTCCATCGGGGACCGCACAACCGCTACTCCGCCCGGCACCCCCAGAACCAAGCCGAGTCGTCTCAGCGTGGAGAGGATATCGTTCGGGATTTCCCCCGGGAGAAAGACCGGTGCGGCGTCGCCTCGCTTCCCGAGCCATTGCAGAGCTTGTTCACGCCCGGACATCAATACGCTCCGTGCATACGTAAGTGCGAGAGTACCGCATACGTAAGTGCGACGACTCTGCATACGTTAATGCGACGGCGACGCATACGCCAGTGCGACGTACAGGCTTTGCTACCGTCGGGCGCCCCTCGAGCTCCCCCGGGGCAAGTGGAACCACCGCACCCCTACAACTGCTCCCACGTAACGTTGCGGACCCCCACTCCGAAATGCCCCGCGACGCGTTCCGCCTCTCGATCCACCGCCTTTCGAACCCGCTTGGACCACCGGCCCCAGTGCTGAACCGCGATATCCAGCGCCGTCCGGGTCCGGCGGTACCTCCAGACACCGACGATCCGCCCGCCGGACAGTACCACCGCGGCCACCACGCCGGCTTTGCGCCACACCATCGGGTAGCGCTGTGGGTCGATCAGCCAATCCTTCGCGCGGTGGGCCAGGACCAGTCCGTCGTACATATGGAGTAACCGCACAGGCCACTGGGACCGAGTGGCCACGGCGGTTCCGAGCTCGGGCACGTCTCGCTGTAGCACGACCAGCTCGTCACCATCCACCTGGCAGTGGACCGTTTCAGACGCGATTTGCGCGAACCAACGACGCGCATCCGACACCTTGACACCCATCCAGAACGCCAGGTCCTGAGGTGTGGCAGGTCCGTAGGTGTGCAGGTAGCGGCGAGCCCACTCCGCACCCGCTCCGTCGCGCTCTGGGAGCTGCCACTCCAGGTCGGGCAACCAATGACGCCGGTGACTGAAATGCGACTCGGACCCGACCGGTTCGGCATGACAGGCGGCACCCGCCTGGACAACGTCCATGAAGACGCCGATCCCCAGGTTCAGGTAGGGGGCCCACTCGGGATGCTGTTGCAGAAGGAGTTTTCGGCTCAGCGTCTCTCCCGTCTCCTCCAACTGGGACGCGATGGTAACGGCCACCTCCTTGAGCGTGCCTACGTCGCCGCCAACGCGGCGCACCGCCTTCTCCCCCCAAGACTCTCGATCTCGAAAGAGCACGTGCAGCGCCGGCCAATCGGCAGGATCATACAGGTGCAGGGTGCGTCGCTGGCCCCAAAGCTTGACCAGCTCACGCCTCTCGTAGAGCACGCTGCGTAAGGTAGGCTCGCTGAACCCCTCAACTCGGGCGCTCAGGGCAAGTCCCCCTGAGTTCAGCACCTGCGCCTGGACGCCAACGAGAGCTCGGGCGGCTTCCAGAGCCGAGTCGAAGGGCGCCACGAGGCCCGATCGTCGGAGACGAAACCAGGCCACCTGTTCGGCGGTAACGGGGTACGGTGTCGGCGTGGGCGCTTCGGGAGCGGTGAGGGGAGGATGCTACAGGAGGGTGGTCACTCCGTTTGGCCGACGCAACGCATCCCCCACGACGCTGCCGATCTGCCCCGTGGTTCGATGGACCCTGGGGTGGCCCGCTCGTTGCTCCGCCTTGGACATTCTCACAGGTTCCTGCACACTCACCCCCATCCGCCCAGCAGATGCAGCCAGACGTAGAGCCCACCTCAACTGCGGTAGACCCTCGACGGGCACGGCGACGCGCCTTCCGGGTCGGGTTGGTTGCCTGGGTCCTGTTCGTCGGGCATTTCGCTACCAACGTCGAGCGGGAGCACTACGTGGCGTTCTCGATCGTCGACGATCAGTCGCTCAAGGTGGATCGGTATCTGGGGCTGCACCCCGACATCTTCGAGCACACCGACGGGCACTCCTATATCGGTAACAACGTAGCCGCGGCCTTCTTTGCTGCGGTCCCGTTGTTCCTGGCAGACCCAGCTCTCGATATGCTGGAGCGCGAGGGAAAAGCCCGTCGGGACGCACGCGGGCCCGATGCGGCGCTGGAGTATCGCACCTACGAGCACCACCCCAACCGTAAGGCGTTCTTCGAAAAGGTCACCGCTCAGGGACTCGAACTGAGGCTAGGAGGGGCGACCGCCGTGACGAGCGTGTTCCTGATGGCCCCCCTGTCAGCCGCCTGTGTCGCGCTGCTGCTGCTGGCCTTCGTGGCGCGCAGGTGCACGCTCGAGCGTGCCACCTGGTTGGCGGTCCTGTTTGGCTTTGGCACACCGATCTTCTTCCGCACGGCCGCACTGAGCCACAACCTGTTCGTGATGTACGCTGCGTTCGGCGCTTTCCTGTTGCTTTGGCGGATGCGGGACGGCCCCATCGAGAACAGTTGGCAGATTCGCGCGTTTGCGGGCGTGCTGGCGGGACTGTGTGTCGCGCTGGACTACGCCGGGGCCATGCTGTTGCTGGGCGTGTACGCCTATCTGCTGTTCCGGCGAGCGCACGATATCGGGTTCTGGCCGTCGTTTCGCGAGTCGCTGGTGTTCGTTGCGGGTACGGTGCCGCCGGTGCTGCTGTTGCTAGCAACCCAGCAAGCCATGTTCGGCAACCCCTTCCTGCCGGGGCAGTACTGGATGCCGGCAGTGAACTACACGGACGAAGGGTTCCGAGGGTTCTCCTACCCCAATCTGGAACTGTTCCTCAGGAATCTGTTCGACCCCCGATGGGGGATGTTCGTCTACGCGCCGATCTTGCTGGCTGCCTTCATCCCACTCCGCTTCGTACGCACCGAGCGGACGCCGGTCGTCCCGAGCCTGGAACGTCGGTACATCTGGTTGCTGATATGGATCTCGTTGCTCTTCAACGCGGCCAATCAGTACTCGTTCATGCAGTGGAATACCGGTTTCCGGTACCTCGTCGTACTTCTGCCCTTCCTGGTGATGTTGGCGGCCGATCCGCTGCGCTTGCTATCCAAGACGTGGTTCCGAGTGCTCGTGGCTCTGTCCGTTGTGAACGGCTGGGTGGTGGCGATGTACCGGGAGCAGGTGCTCTTTTCCTGGTCCCAGCTATTCGAGCGTGGGCCCATGCTGCCCTGGCTCAATGTGCTCAGGATGACGGCCTCAGAGGGAAGCGCGCTGCAGCACCCCCTGATCCCCACGGCCCTGGTGCTGACCTGCGTGGGCGCCGCGCTGGTGCTCTGGCGCCTGACGGCACGCTTGGAACGGGTCTAGCGGCCTACCCGCAGCGCTTGCGGCTCGGGGACCGTGCGCCGCATCTCTCGCACGCCGAGGTGAGGACGCGGTGGGGGCGCCTCATTGACGCCCCGCTCCTCGAGTAGCTCCGATGCCGGCACGGGTCCGGCAACCAGCCTGAATCCCGCTCCCGTTTGGGTAGGCCCGTCGATGACCCACACCTGACGGTCGCGGTACTCCCAGAGCACCAGATCCACGACCTCGCCGCTACGGGCCCAGGCGTAGATGGGGACGTCGGCATGCAGATCTAGCGGGTTCAGGTGTACCGCCGAGGCATAGTCGGGATGACGCCAGCCGCGAATGAGGACCAGGCTTCGACCAAACTCGTGTTCTTCAGCAAGTGCTCGAACCCCTGCGTCCATTCCCCGGTATCCGCGGTAGCGGTCGAAGGCACGCCAGGGAACGAAGCTCACCAACGCAACCACCGCCAGGACCGAGCAGACGGAAGCCACCCTCGCGCGGGCGTCGCCGAACGACGCTCCCAACGCTTGTAACCCCAGCGCGCTGAGCGCGAAGACGGGGACGGCAGCCAGGTACCAGTAGCGGGCGCCGAAGTCCGCGCCTCCGCTGAAGTAGTATAGGCTCTGTACCGCCACCACCCAGACACAGAACCCGACGAGCACACGAGCTCCCCGCGACAGGCGGCCGCGGACCATCAGGAAGACCAACGGAAGAAGCGAAGCGAGCCCCCAACCGAACAGGTCGACGTTCAATTGGGTGAGGTTGAGGTTGGCGTTGATCAAGACATCCAGTGGGCCGTGACCTGCCAACGGGTCGAGTCCGTTGGGACCCATCCCGCGTTCAGAACCGAACCCCAAGGCGTTCACCCCTGGCCAGGCCGCCTCATCCCAGAAGTTCATGACCGGGAACGTGCGCGCCGACCCCGTCAGGGCGCGGTTGTAGGGGAGCACCAGCGCCCCCACCGCAGCTGACACCAGAGTGATGGCGCCGGCTCGGACCAAGTGGAGACTGCCGTTCTGCACGAGCGCCCAGAGACCCAACGGCACAGCGATCGCCACGGCATCGAGCGGGCGGGTCAGCCCCACCCCCCCAATCCCCAACCCCGCTACCAGGGCCCAGGTGAGCCGACCGCCCTCCCGGAGCTTCGCCACCGCAATGGCCGCACTCATCGCACAGGCGAGCGTGAACGCGTGGCTCATGAAGCTCATGCCCAAGAACAGCGTCCAGGGCGAAACTGCGTAGAGAAGTGCCGCCAGCACAGACGTGCGCTCACCCACCCAAGGCCGCAGTGCGCGGTCTACCAGCAGGACGTTTAGCGCCGTGAGCACCGGGTTGGTCAACCACGGCGCTCCCAGGAACGTTCCCACCGTGAGCGCGGCCGGCCACCCGGGAGCGAACGTCGAGTACCAGCGGTCGGGCTGGAAGACCATCAGGTCGATGGCGAAGGCCTCCGGCACCGGCGTCGGAGGCAGCCAGAGGCGCCCGGAAGCGAACATCTTCGCCTGGACGAGGCTGGTCAGCTCGTCCGGCACATGGGGCACGCGCTCATAGGCCACAATCGACAACAGAGCACATGCGATCAGCGCGAAGAGCGCCGCCCCCCAAAGGGCCCGGTCGGCCCAGGGGGGCCGCTCCTCTTCCTCGATCGAGAAGAGCACGCTCAGCCCCGACCCCACGCCATTGGGCAGCGAAAGCGCCAACAGCAGCGCGTTGGCGAGCATGACGCCCTGCAGGATCGACGACAGGATCAGTTCCTGAACGTAGAAGATCGGTTCCTTGGCGACGGTGGCGCTCAACACCACCAAGGCCGCCAAGAGGATCAGGAGTCTGACGCGTCCCAGTGCCGCCAACCCCTCGACCACCCGCCCCCAAATGCGGAGTAGTCCCACCGCCACCGCCGCTGCCTGCAGGGACAGCAGAAGGAGCGGCAACGTTGGAGGGGCCCCCACGAGGCTCTGCCAGGTACGAAAATGGGGGAACCGTTGGCTCGTCCCCTGAAGGATCAGTTGCAGGGCAGCCACGTGCCCCACGACGAGCAGCGCCGCCCACCCCACCGTGGGGAGCCAGGCGCGCGTCGGCTCACCCCGGTCCGTCATGGATCTCCGTAGGCGGAGACCACCAAACGCGCCGCTTTGGCCACGCTCGCGGCGGGGTCCTCATCCTCCGTCCGACGCATCTCGATCGAGACCCAGCCCCGATAGGAGATGGCGCGGAGGGCGTCGGCAATTCGGTCGTGCGGGAGGTCCGACGCTCCCACCGGACCCAGGTATGGCTCGCTGACGTGAAAGTGCTTCAATAGCGGCCCGCACGCTTGGATCTCCTCGACGATCAGCTCGCCGGAAATCTGCATGCCGCCCAGGTCCAGATGCAGACCGAAACCCGGGTGGTCCACTTCCTCCACAAACACCCGAGCCCAACTGGTAGAGGTGGCGAAGTCCGCGCCGTACTCGGGAGGGTTGGGCTCCAGACAGAACACGCAGCCAGCCGAGGCAGCCACGTCGGCGACCTCGCGGAAGAACCGGACCGCAACTTCCCGAACCTCGGCCGGATCACGATCGCCCGCGCGTCGGTTGCGGGGCGACCCGAACACCAGGGGACCGGCTCCCAGGCCGCTAGCCAGCTCGATCACCCGCTCCAGGTATCGCAACGCCGCGTCGCGGGTCTCCGCATCTCCGAACAGCACCAGGTCACGCCGTCCGTACAGCAGTGCCTGGAGCGAGGAGACTTCCAGACCCCGGGCCTCCCAGCCAGCGCGGTAGTCGGTGATCTCGTCCGAGTGCGCCACGATGGGATCGGGCCAGCGAGTGGTCGGAGCGATCTCGACGCCTTGCACGCCGTGGCCGGTCAGGACCTCAGCGACGCGATCGTCGTCGTCGGTGGCCCAGGCAATGTTCGAGACAGCCACTCTCATGGGCGTTCCCACCCCTCAGAGTCCACGAATGCTCGGATGGCGCCCAGCACTTCGGCCTGATGCATCAGGTACCCGTCGCGCCCGCCCATGGCCTCCGCATGGATGGAGCGCATGTCGTACCGAGCCGGCCCCCGATCGGTGTGGTTGGTGAACTCGAGCCCGAAGCCTTCACGCGCCACGGCCTCCACCGACACCGGTTCGGTCGCGAAGTTCACCAGGTCGAGACCGAGCTCCTGCGCCCGCTGAAGATCGCTCCACAAGTGCTCCAAGTCGTAGAACTGAAAAACTCCGCGGGTATCCACCTGATCCACCTGGTTCCCGTGCAACAGGTCGTAGATGATGTTCTTTTTGAGGCCCTTGCCGAACAGCCCGGGTAGCCGAACGATCAGCGTCTTGAAGTGGCTGGAGACGAACCGCTCCAGCATGCGGCGGTGTTTCCCGTACGCATGGTGCTCAGGGACGTCCACCAGCGTGGTCTCATCCACGTCTCGCGGCTCGGGATACACGTCGACCGTAGAGATCAACACGACCTTCCCCGCCTCGGCACCCTCGAGCGCACTCATGAGGCGAACCAGGTTGGCCAGATCGGCGTCAGGGTCCTTGTTTGCCTTCCACTTTACGGCCGGTGCGCCCGCGCAGACGATGGATGCATAGGCGCGCCCGCTGATCTCCTCGATGTTGCGGGAGTGGTAGAGGTCGTCGAATTCGGAGTGCCGAAGCAGCGTGCCTCCGACCAATCCGGTGGCCCCGATCAGGGCGGTACGGGTACTCATGTGGTGGCGCCCTCCGCGTCGGAGATGGGAGGTCCGTAGGGGTGGGTCGGGTCGGGGTCGAATCGGTGCCGGATCGAGGCCCAAAGGCGTTCCAGTACGGTCACGCTACCACGGATGGGGGTGAGTTTGGTTGGCGTCGGTCCCGCTTCCGGGTACGCCCGTGTGACGGGGACCTCGCGCACATCGAAACCGAGTTCTCCTGCGCGGATGGCCAGATAATAGTGAAGCTCGTACCCACTGAACACTTCACGAAAGGGCGCCACTCGTTCATCCGTCAGAAAACGGCGGCTGTAGGCGCGAAACCCGTTGGTCGTGTCGGTATATCGCACCCCGGCCGCCAGGCTGATCAGCGGCGCATGTAGTGCCCGCACACCCACCCAACGCAACGGCGGCGTCCGGATCGCCTTTCCCCCAGGGACCCACCGAGACCCCTGAACGTGATCGGCGCCGCATTCGAGCGCGTCCACGAAGCGGGGCACACCGTCGGGGTCGTCCTTGTCGTTTCCGTCCATGACGATCACGCCCTGGTACCCCTCGTCGAGCGCCCACGCCATCGCCATCCGCATCTGAGCACCGAGGCGACCGCTATCCCGCTTCGTGAGTAGTGCCCGGACCGGTGTGCCCTCGAGTCGGTCCGGCGTCAGCGATCCGTCCATGCTCCCGCCATCGGCGATGATGATATCCGCAAGGTTCGCTGTGTCATGCATCCGTCCCAGCTGCCGGTGAATCCGCTCTCCTTCGTTGATGACGAATACGCAGAGGGCATAGGGGTGGCGGCGGGGTCTCCGCACGAGCGTCTCGTGATGGGGCACGTGCCAAAGCGCGCGATGGTCCGGCGCTGAGCTCGGTTCAGGGCTCACCGGGACGAGGACTCCGAAACCACGTTCCGGCTCTGCTCGCCCAACTGCGCCTTCCCCTGCTGCTCCTCCAGAACCCAATACAAGGGGCGCGTCTTCACCTCGTCGAGCAGACGACCCACGTACTCACAGAGCACCGCCAAGAGAAGAAAGACGAAGAAGAACATCCCCGCGGACTGCACGGACTGCGTGACCCAACCCTCGGCCACCCGGTCCTTCAGCAGCACCACGCCGGCCACATAGCCCATATACGCCAGGTTCGCCATCGCACCCAACAATCCCAGCAAACCCGCAATACGTAGGGGCCGAGTCGAGTTCGACGTGATGATGCCGACGGCCAGGCGCAGTCCCTCCACCAGGGTCTTGCGGCGAGGTCGCGCTCTCCGCTGCACGGGTTCATAGGGATAGGCCTGGTTCAGAAACCCAACGTAGGAACTGAGCGCGCCGAGGTAGCGCGACCGATCCCGAATCTGAGTGAGTGCGTTGACCGCCTGTCGACTCAGCACTCGAAAGTGGGTCGCGTCGCGAGGGATGGGGATGCCCAGGAGGCGACGGGCAGCGGTGTAGAAGACCGACGCGCCCATGCGCAACAACCACGGCTCCCCGGCCCGGCTCTTCCGTACGCCGAACACGACACCGGCGCCATGACGAGCCTGCTCGATCATCTCAGGGATCACGGCGGGGGGATCGGTGTCCGGCAGCAGCACGACCACGTAGTCCCCGATCACGGAATCCAAGCCCGCAGAGATTGCAATCTCCTGACCGAACCGACGGGAAAGGCGCACGAGCCGCAGATCGGGATGCTCCGCGAGCAGGCCCTGCGCGACGGCAATCGTCCCATCTGTCGAGCCATCATCGACCAGAACGACCTCGAAGTTGCGGTAGTGCGTGCTCAGCACCTGCGTCACGTCGCGCACCACTTCGTTCAGGATATCCGCATCGTTGCGGATGGGCACGATGGCGGAGACGAAAGCGTCAATCCGGCTCATGGACTCACCCCCGTAGATGCGGAGGCCTCCACGGCATCCAACACGTCATACACGTTGTCGATCTTGGATCCCATGATGACGTGTAGTCCCTCGAGCCCGTGGTGGGCTCGATAGAGGATCGGTCGACCATCGTCCACATCGTTCTTGGGGAGCACCGTCTTCACTTCCCATAGCGACTCGACCGGGCGACAGTCTGCAACGATTGGAAGATAGCGCTGTGCATCCTGGATCATGTGTTCGACGCGGGTCTGGCAAGGATAGGCGCCCAGTTGCGAAAAGGGATCGACCCAATCTCCCTCCTCCTCCTCGGTCCATGCGGTGTGCGGAGTGTACCGCACATGACTCAGCGAGTGGAGTCCCCGGGCGGGGAACGGCATGGTCGAGAAGAACGGACCGCACATCACCGTGACTCCGAGGCCCTCGATCTCCGGCGGGGGCTCGACGAGCGCGATCTCTGCGATCTCGTGTTTGAGACGAATACGGGGGAGGCCCGAGGCGGCCAACAACTGATTGGTGCGAGCGTAGGTGCACACGAACACCTCCTCCGACTCCATGGTCGAGGTCGAATCGGCCGCCAGCACATCCAACTCGAGACGGCCTGCGGTGCCCCTCACCGCCAGCGCTTCATGGCCGGTACGCACGTCGACATCGTAGCGGGCCAGAAGTTCGATGAGTCGCGTCCGGAGCGCGACCGCGTCGAAGGCGGGTTCCTCGGCCAAAAAGACCCCTTCGATCCGGGCACTGTCGAACAGGGCAACGATGGGTTCGGGGGCGGGGGCCAGTGGCGCCTCGATGCGGTCGCAGAACCGTTTGAACTGCCGCGCGTTGACCTTGGAGAAGCCGCGCGCAATGGCGTAGAGCTTTTGGAACCCACCATCGATGCAGTCCTCGAACTCATCCAGGAAACGGGGAAGGTTGATCCGCGAACGCACTGCGGTCACCACGCTCCGCGGGTAGTGGTAGCCGTGGTGGACGCGCGCCTGGTTCGCGTAGGAGGCCCTGCCCAGCAATGTGCTGTCTCGCTCGAGGAGGACGGTGGGTACCCCCAGACGCCGCGCAGAATCGAGCGCCAGGTAGGCTCCGTAGAACCCGCCACCCACGACGATGCGTCGCGCTGTCATCGTCATCAGACGGTCACCCGCGGTAGCCTTGATAAGGTGTGGTCCCACTAAGAGTCGCTGGGAGCAGAAGGTATGCCAGCGGTCGAAAACCTGCCAAAGCTCGCGGGCCCCTGAACTCTGACTGGCTGACCACCGCCGGGATGGCGTATCATCGCGCATGATCCAGAGCCCCCTCGGCGTACTGGCACTGCTGGCAGCCGTCGTCAGCGTCGCGCTAGCCCTGGAGCGCCACAATAGGGTGTTCCGCTCGCTGGGCGCCGCCCTGGTCTCGATTCTCCTGGCCATGCTGCTGTCGAACCTGGGCGTGATTCCGGGTTCGTCGTCGGTGTACGACCTGCTGGGTGGCCCCGTCGTGAGCGCTGGCATCGTGCTCATTCTTCTGAGCGTCGACCTACGAAGCGTGGCGCAGGCCGGACCGCGCATGCTCGGTGCCTTTGGGGTGGGCGCTGTAGGCAGCGCGGTGGGGGCCACGGTGGCGGGCCTGGTGGTGGCCAATCAGATCGGGCCGGAGACCTGGAAGTTGGCGGGGCAGTACACGGCGACTTACACCGGTGGCGGCGCGAACTTCGCGGCGGTCGGGAGCGCGCTCGATACCAGCGGGGAGTTGTTCGCGGCTGGGATTGCTGCGGACGTCATCATGACCGCGATCTGGATGGCCACATGCCTCACCGTCCCGGTCCTGTTCGGTCGCAAGACGACAACGGAGGCAGCTCCAGCTACGGTGTCCACCTCGACGACGGAGCCGGCTCCCCAGGGCTCCTCCCTTCACGAGCGCCTTTACGCCAGCACCGGGTCGGTCTCAATCGCGGACCTCGGGATGCTACTCACCATCGTGGCCTTCTCACTGTGGGCGTCCGACTGGCTCGCTGCCACGGTGCCACTCCCCTTCCCCTCCGTCCTCTGGCTCACCACGATCGCCCTGGTGGTCGCGCAGGTTCCCGTCGTCAAATCGATCCGGGGCGCCGCCGTGATCGGCAACTACCTGGTGCTGCTTTTTCTGGCAAGCAACGGTGGGGCATCGGTGGTCGCCAACATCGTGGCCGTGGGCCCCCCAATCTTCTACTTCGCCCTGATCACGGTGGCCATTCACGGGCTCATCGTCTTTGGGGGCGGCGTGCTGGTGGGGTTGGATCTCAAGACCCTCGCGGTGGCATCCCAGGCCAACGTCGGGGGACCCGCTTCCGCAATGGCCCTGGCGAGCGCCCGAGGGTACACCGATCGCCTACTGCCCGGCGTGGCCGTTGGGCTGCTGGGCTACGCGGCAGGCAACTACGCGGGCTTCGCGGTGGCCAGCCTCATGCGTGGATGGCTGGGCGGCTGACCACGCTCTACTTTTCCTGGGAAGTCTCTATTCCCGTACGCTTGGACTCCGCCACATGCGCATGACCCGATTCGTTCTCGTCCTCCTGGCCGCCGCTGTTCTGATGCCCCGGCCGCACACCGAGCTCGCCGCACAGCAGTCGGCCGACGCCCTGGTGGTTCTCGATTCAGCAGTCATGGATGGCTACCGATGGAGGAACATCGGACCGGATCGCGGCGGGCGCTCCATCGCGGCGACGGGTGTCCGAGGGCGCCCCAACGAGGCCTACTTCGGTGCCACCGGTGGGGGGCTCTGGAAGACGACGGACGCCGGAGAGAATTGGAAGCCCGTCACCGACTTTCAGATCACGTCGGCATCGGTTGGGGCCGTGGCGGTCAGCGAGACCAATCCGGACCTCGTGTTCATCGGCACCGGCGAGACCTGTATTCGGGGGAACATCATGCCTGGAGACGGCATCTACCGGAGCCAGGATGCGGGGGAGACGTGGGAACACGTGGGCTTCCGCGACGTCGATGCGATTTCGAAGATCCGCATCCATCCCACCAACCCGGATGTCGTCTTTGCTGCGGTCTTCGGTGAGTACAGCGTTGCGAGTGAGGAGCGCGGCGTCTACAAGAGCACCGACGGTGGAGATACCTGGAGGAAGGTGCTGTTCAGAAACGGCGAAACCGGAGCCATCGATCTCAGCATCGACCCCAACAACCCCGATGTGCTGTACGCCTCGCTCTGGCAGGCCTACCGCAAGGAATACCAGATGTCGAGCGGCGGATCTGGTAGCGGGATGTTCAAGAGCACGGATGGGGGCGAGACCTGGACCGAAATCACGCGCAACCAGGGTCTGCCCCAGGAAGGACTGGTGGGGCGCATCGGGGTCAGCGTGTCGGGTGCCAACTCGAACCGCGTCTATGCGCTGATCGAGAACGACAACGGGGGCCTCTTCTCCAGCGATGATGCGGGTGAGACCTGGGAGCTGGTCAACGACGATCGCTCCATCCGGCAGCGGTCGTTCTACTACACCCATGTTTTTGCGGATCCGCACGACGAGGACGTCGTGTACGTCCAGAACACTACCCAGTTCCGATCGGAGGACGGCGGCGAGACCATGGAGTCGATCAACAACGGCACCCACGGCGACTTCCATGACTTCTGGATCGACCCGGACGACGCCTCCCACCTGGTCGTGGCCAACGACGGAGGCGGCGCCGTCTCGACCGACACTGGCGGTGCCTGGACCGACCAGGAATTCTCGACGGCGCAGTGGTACCACGTCGTCACCACGAAGCACGTGCCATTCCATGTGTGCGGTTCACAGCAAGACAACAGCACGCTCTGCACGCCGTCGATGTGGAACGCATCGCGCTTCGGGTTCGGGGCCGGCGGATTCCGGTTCGGGGGGGGCAACCAGAGCGATGACATCACCGCAGGGTCCACCGCTCTTTCCTATAGGGCAGGCGGAGGGGAGCCCGGGTATATCGCACCCGACCCGCAGGACCTGGACGTGTTCTACTCGGGCACCAACAACGGGGCCTATCTGGACAAGTTCAACCGTCGACTCGGGATCTCCCGAGAGGTGAACCCCTACCCATGGTTCTACTCGGGTGAGCCGGCCATCGACATCAAGGAGCGGTGGCAGTGGACCTTCCCAATCATCTTTTCGAAGGTCGATCCCAATCGTCTCTATGTATCCTCACAGCGCTTGTGGATGACCACCGACGGCGGGAAAAACTGGACCGCGCTCAGCGGCGACCTTACCCGAGCCGACCCCTCTACGCTTCAGCATTCGGGCGGCCCCATCACCGGCGACATGAACGGACCCGAGGTCTACGCCACGATCTTTGCGGTCGGGCCCGGGAAACTCGATGTCAACGTGATCTGGACCGGGTCCGACGATGGGCTCGTGCATGTGACGCGGGACAACGGAGCCAACTGGACCAACATCACTCCCCCTGACATGCCGGACTTCGGACGTGTGAGTCAGATCGATGCCTCCGCGTTCGCATCCGGATCCGCCTACATCTCGGTGCGGCGTCCCCTGCTCAACGATCACGCTCCTTACATCTTCCGGACGCACGACTACGGACAGACCTGGACCAAGATCACCAACGGCATCCGAAACGACGCCTACGTGCACGCGGTACGGGAGGATCCCAACCGGGCTGGACTGCTCTACGCCGGGACCCAGCACGGCGTCTACATCTCGTACAACGACGGAGATTGGTGGCAGGAGTTGAACCCCAACCTCCCCGACGTGCCGGTGGCAGACCTGATCGTGGAACGCAACGAGCTGGTCATCGGGACGCATGGTCGGAGTTATTGGATCCTCGACAACCTGGCGCCCCTCCGTCAGATGGAGCCCAACTTCACGGACCAGGCTGCGGTCCTATTCACACCGCCGGCCGGGATCCGTTCGGGGGGTGGGCTGGTTCTCTCGTGGTGGTTGGCGGAGGAGCCCGAGTCGGCGAGGCTCGATATCATGAACGGAGCGGGTGAGGTTCTGCGCACGTTCGAACCCGTCGACAGCGCGGAAGCAGCGGAGAGGAGTCGCTACGACGGCGGGCCTCCCCTGCCGCTCGAGGCCGGGATGAATCACGTCACCTGGGACCTGCGCGCACAGGGCTTCCAGAGCTTCCCGGGTATGATCCTGTGGGGCGTGCGGACGTTGGGGCCCGCGCTGCCGCCGGGGGACTACACGGCGCGCCTCACCGCCGACGAGCACGTGGTGACGGCACCAGTCTCGATCGAGGCCAATCCGTGGATCACGGATGTCACGCAGGCCGACCTTGAGGCCCAGTACGCGTTCTCGAGCGCCATTCGGGACAAGGTGACAGAGGCCAACGAGTCGGTGATCTCCATTCGTTGGGTGAAGGAGGAGCTAGAGGACCGCATGGAGCAGTCGGACGACGGACGCCTCCGGTCGGCTGGAGAGACGTTGGAAGAGAACGCGTCGGCGGTCGAGGCGAACATCTACCAGGTGAGGAACCGCAGCGGTCAGGACCCGCTCAACTTCCCCATCAAGGTCAACAATCGACTCGCCAACCTGATGTCGATGGCGGAGCGGGGGGATGGCCGCCCTGGGAACCAGATGCCCGAGATCTTCCAGATTCTCACCGATGAACTGAAGGGGTATACGGACACTCTGGAGGAAGTGTGGGCGCGTGACCTCGCCGCGGTGAATCGGGAGCTGGACCGCGTGGGATTGGACAGGATCAACCCGGACTGTAGACCAGGAGGGCCCTGCCCCGTGACGTGATGGCTGGGGAGTAGGTGAGGGACGGGGGCATAGTCAACGTAGGCGCTGGTCGAAGAACGCCTCCAGCCGTTGGTACATGTCGATGCGGTTGGCGGGGTTTCGGAAGCCGTGGGGCTCGTCGGGGTAGCTGTGGCTCTCGAACTCCTTCCCGGCCGTCTCGAGTTGTGCAACCACCAACTGGTACTGGTGGAACGGCGCGCGCACGTCGGCTTCGCCGTGCATCACCAACAGTGGAGTCCGAATCTCCCCCACCCGGGCCAGGGTGTTGGATACGGCGTAGACCTCGGGACGCTCGGTCGGCGAGCCACCGTGCCCCGTCCGAATGAAGATCTTTCCCAAACGGTCCGCGTTGGTGTAGGCATCGCTAAAGTCGTAGATGCCCGCCATGGGCACCGCGGCATCGAACGCGTCAGGCACACGCGCGATGGCGGCCATGCTGGTGATACCGCCGTAGCTGTAGCCGTAGATACCGACCTTACCGTTGCTATACGGCAGCGCACGCAGGAAATCCGCGGCGGCAGCAGCGTCGTGGGCCTGTCCGTTGGCCCAGTCATTCACGCCCAGGTCCTGAAACTCCCGTCCGAAGCCCGAGCCCCCTCGGTAGTTCACTGCCAGCACCACATAGCCCTTCGAGGCCAACGCCTGCTCGGTGAGGTTTTGGGCTCGTAGGTACGAGTTGGTCCCGCCCCCATGCACGTTGACCAGCGCAGGATACCGCTGGTCCGGGTCGAAGGCGGGAGGCAGATAGAGGAATCCCTGGATGAGCAATCCATCCCAACTCCGATAGCTCACCTCCGCGGGCTCCTGAACTCCCTCCCACTGGGGCGCGAAATGGGTGAGCTGGACCGTGGGCCCGCCGCCGATGCTCGCGAAGTCCACCTCCCTTCCCCTGGTGGGCGTCTCGCGGAGCAGCGCGAAGCGCAGCGTAGGAGCGTTCAGCGACGCATGCCATGCGCGAAGCGCACCGCCCTCGTGGGTTACCCGTGTCGCCACACCGCCGCCAGCGGAGACACGCCACAGATCGAACGCACCCCGTTCCATATAGGGGAAGTAGAGCTCCTCACCGTCAGCCGACCATGCGACCTCGTGATTGTGAAGCCAGTCTGTCGCCCAGATTTGCATGTCGACAGTGCGCTCCCCTCCCCGTTCTGGGTCGAGCACATACAGGTAGGCGAGGTCTTCGTACCAGTATTCGGACTTCGACGTCCCCATGAGTGCGATCTGACGTCCGTCGGGCGAGTACATGGGCGAGCTCGATGCCATCAGGCCCGACGATACCCGCCGAGTCGTTCCGCTTTCGACGTTCACGACCCAAACGTCGTCCTCCCAGTAGTCGGCCACATTGGAGATGTAGGCGATCTCGGATCCGTCGGGCGACCATCCGGGAGCGAAACGAGGGTCGTCGATCGACATCGCCTGATGGGTGATTTGACGGGCGGGCTCGCTCCCATCCGAAGGGATAAGCCAAAGGTCTTGAGCGCCGCCCCGAGTCGAGTAGAACGCGATCTTGTCTCCGTACGGGGAAACCCGTGCCGCCCGCTCATCTCCCTCATCTTGGGTCAAGCGCCTGGGCTGGCTTGACCCCGTCGGGACGCTCCACAGGTCGCCGTCCCGAGAGAAGACGATGCGGTCGCCTGTTGGGAACCACTCAGGTGAGGTGCCTTCGACCCAGTTGTGAACCGCCTTCGTCCGAACGTCCACCAGGTAGATCGCAGTTCCCTCGGACGTGCTCGCGGTGACCGCCAGGAGCCACCCGTTCGGTGACACTCTGACCTGACGCGTACCGCTCGAGACAGTGAAGAGGTTTTCCCAAGTGAGCTCGAGGCCACCGGTGGCAACGCCTTGCTGAACCGCCTGTTCTAGAGGCGAACAGGCCATGGTGACGAGTAGGAGGCTGGCCGCGAGGAGAATCGTTAGGTCGCGCCCTCGTCCGTGTGCCTTTGCTTCCCTACCGACCATCCGCACCTCACCGTGTACGTCGTGCTTTCCGAAGCCAACGTAGGGTGGGGGGAGGGGCTGGGGCTATCGTCCCTGGTCGCCTGCACGGTTGGCGCGACGGAAACGCAGCGCCGCTTTGGCGGCCGCTCGACCCTCTTTCGAGACTGGCAACACGTCGGGAGAACTCGATACCGCCACCGGAGCACCGCCTCCCGAAGCGGCTCGCACACCTGCAACCCGTTCCGCCAGTTGGTGGTTCACCTTCTCCTCGATGGGGGGCGGTGACGAGGTGAGGCGGCCGGGAATGGCGCGACGCTCGGCTTGAACGTTCTCGATCAGTTGCCGCACCTGTAGTCGCCAGCCGCGACACGCCGACGACAGTCCGCTCAGTCCGCGCCCTTCGCGTTCGAGGGCCTGAAGCAGCTTACGCGCCGCATCCAGTCGAGCTTCCAGCTCCAACAGATCCGCATCGACGGCTGCCACCAGTTCGGTGAAGCCGGCCCCGGTGCGGGTCTGGTCGCCCTGCTTGGGCGCACGAGAGGAATCGTCTGAAGCGGCCATGCTGTCGCCTAATGAAGGATCGACCGAACATCAGCGCCCGTAGCGGGCAGTGAGTGGCAAGTCGAAAAAGCCAGCGCTCATCAGCGTTTCGGGGGCACTCCGCTGAGGAAACGTGGCCTTGAGGAGGAGCAAAGCCCATGCCATTTGGCGACCTGACGACAGGACAGTTCAGCGCCGCCAGGCAAAGTACTTCTTTGCGAAACTGAGCGCCCACTGTGGCGCATGCGCGCGCTTCCAGTTGCCCGCCGCGTACTTGTTGGCCTCACTCCAGGTCGGGTAGGGATGAATGGTGCCGAGAATGCCGTTCATCCCGAACCCATGTCTCATCCCTGCAACAAACTCGGGGAGCAACTCCCCGGCGTGATGGGACACAATGGTGGCGCCCAAGACGGCATCTTTGCCGGGCCGAGTCAGAACCTTCACAAAGCCGTGGTTGTTGCTTTCTGCGATGGCCCGATCCAGGTCGTCGATGCCGTAGCGCGTCACTTCGTACGGAATCCCCTTTTCCTTGGCCATGCCTTCATTCAGGCCCACATGGGCAATCTCGGGGTCGGTGAACGTGACCCAAGGAATCACCGAGTAGTCGGCCTTGAACTTCTTGAATGGGCGGGCTAGCGCGTTCACTGCACAATACCAGGCCTGGTGGGAAGCGGTGTGAGTGAACTGATAGGGCCCCGCTACGTCACCACATGCGTATATATTGCGTCCGTTCGCTCGCAGAAAGGCGTCCGTCTTGATGGTTCGGTTGCGGTTGAGCTCAATCCCCAGCCGTTCCCACTCCACGCCGTCAGTACGCGCTCGACGCCCCACGGCAACCAGCAAGCGATCGAACGGAACCCGCAGTCGGGCGTCCCCCCTTTCGCAAACCAGGAAGCGATTCTCGCCCTCGACCTCGACGCCCTTGGCCGTCACACCCGTCTGCATCTCGATTCCCTCGGCTCGCAACCGGTCGATCACGACCTGCGCGACATCGTCGTCTTCGCGGTTCAAGATGCGAGGGGCCATCTCGACTAGCGTCACCGACGATCCCAGCCGCGCGAACGCCTGCGCCATCTCTGCGCCGATGGGCCCGCCACCCAGGACCACCAACCTCTTGGGCAGCTCCTGCAGGTCCCACAGATTGTCGGAGGTGAGATAGTCCACCTGGTCGAGGCCCTCGATGGGCGGCACCAACGGCTCCGCACCCATGGCCAGAATGATGTTCTTGGTTTTCAGAACCCGGTCTCCGACCTGAACCGTACCGGCATCCGCAATGTCGGCGTGCCCCTGGAACACCTCCACGCCCAAGCCTGTGTACCGCTCCACACTGTCGTGAGGTTCGATCTCGGCGACCACCTGGTGGACACGCTTCATCACGTCTGCGAAGTCGAACTCGTAGTCCACCCTCCTCACGCCGAAATCCGCCGAGCGCTTTAGATCTGCCACGAAACGGGCCGTCCGAATGAGCGCCTTCGACGGAACACAGCCCGTATTCAGGCAGTCGCCACCCATCTTATGGCGTTCAACCAGCGCCACTCGAGCGTTGGCCGCCGCACAGATGTAGGAGCTGACCAGGCCGGCCGAGCCAGCCCCGATCACCACGACGTTGTAGCCCTCGGACATCCCTTCCCTTCCTTGCTCGTAGCTCGACGGGCACTCCGGGCCCTGGAGACAGGAATACTACGGCGCCGAGGAAGGTTTCGAGCGGAGCAAGTCGAGACGCTGATTCAGATAGTCGCGCTCTACCTGGTTGGCAGTCAGCGCGAGCGCCCTCTGGTAGGCCAGGATTGCGTCGCTCCAGCGGTCCGCTCGCCGGAGCAGGTCGGCCCGGGCGGCATGGTAGGGGCCGTAGTCCCGCAGCTCACGCCGTGCATCGAGTTCGTCCAGGAGCTTGAGACCAGCTTTCGGCCCCTCTACCATCGCGACCGCCACTGCGCGATTCACCGCGACCACGGGAGTGGGTAGGTCGACCAGCAGGAGGTCGTAGAGGGCGACGATCTCGCGCCAATCGGTCAGGGACGACACCGGAGCCTGCGCGTGCACGGCGGCGATCGCGGCCTGGATCTGGTAGGGCCCGGGGCGGCCCAGCTCAAGGGCTTCGTGAAGAAGCCTTCTCCCCACCCTGATGCCATCGGCATCCCAAAGGCTCCGGTCCTGCTTCTCCAACGTTACGAGCGCTCCCGACCCGCCGAGCCGAGCCGGCCTCCGGGCGTCGGTCAGCAGAAGCAGAGCCAAGAGGCCCATGACCTCCGAATTGTCGGGCATCAGCTCATGGACGAGGCGTGCCAGGCGGACGCCCTCGTTACAAAGATCGCTTCGGACCAGTTGCTCTCCACCCGATGCGTAGTATCCCTCGTTGAAGATCAGATAGATGACATGCAAGACGCCCTGGACTCGTTCGGGCAGGTCGGCGGACTCGGGCACCCGATAGGGAATCCCCGCGATCCGAATCTTCCTCTTTGCCCGCACAATCCGCTGGGCCAAGGCTCGCTCGTCGATCAGAAAAGCCTTCGCGATCTCGGGGGTGGTCAGGCCTCCGATGGTCTTGAGGGTCAGGGCCACGCGCGCTTCCAGCGGCAGCGCCGGATGACAACAGGTAAATAGCAATCTCAGCAGGTCGTCGTCCATCGGCTCCAGGGGCACGGCGTCACTGCTGTCCGCGTCCCCCTGTAGCTGCGCGAGCACCACGGCCTTTTCTCGAAAGCGCTGGGCACGTCGGACCCGATCGATGGCCCGTCGGCGTGCCGTGGTCTGGATCCAGGCCGAAGGGTTCTGGGGCAGCCCCGCATGCGGCCACTTGTCGAGCGCCTCTGCCATCGCCTCCTGCAGCACGTCTTCCGCGAGCGCGAAATCCCGGGTCGTACGAATCAGCGCCGCGAGGATCTTCGCCCGCTCGGTGCGGAATACCCGCTCAAGGGCGAGGCGCGAAGCGCCTGCCATCGGGTGGAGGGCAGGCGCCTCGGAGCCGGAGTGCGTCTCGTCAGCCACGTCTTCTTAGGGCACGTTCAGCACTGGCCGCACTTCGATGGAGCCGATCGGGGCGTTGGGGATCTCCGAGGCCCACTGGATCGCCTCGTCCAGGTCAGCGCAGTCGACGATGTAGTAGCCGCCCAACTGTTCCTTCGTCTCGGCGAACGGCCCGTCGGTGGTGAGCGTCTTGCCGTCTCGGACCCGCACCGTGGTCGCGGTCGCGGTGGGCTGGAGGCCATCTCCCGCAACGTAGGCTCCCGCAGCTTGCAGCTTTGCCGAGTATTTGATCCACGGCTCCAACATCTCGGGGCTCGGCTCGACGCCTTCGAATCGCGACTCGTCCGAGTAGATCAGCAGGATGTACTTCATCATGTACTCCGTTCAGGGTCTGGGTGGCCTGTATTTAGCCGCCTCTTACCCCCTCGTCGAAGGGGACCCATGGATTTCGACACGTACGACTAGGGTCGCCATATTGCCGCATTCCGTTTCCCGGAGGGCGGGTGATGTCCAAAGTCCCGGATGGTTCAACACTGCGTAGCCCACCCGGGGCGTGGGTCGCGGTCCTAATCTCCCTGGCCGCCTCCTTCACTGGGATCTCTTGCGATGGGCCGTCTACGGGAGAAGGACCGATTGAGAGCCTCTCACCTACAGCCCAACCGGACTTCGCATCGCTCGGAGCATCCGAGTACGCTTCGCTCTTCAGGCGTGCGATCACGACGGTCATCCAAGATCGCATAGCACGGGAATCTACGGTTCCGGACCACGTCATCCTCGACGTGGCTTCCTCGGCCGAAAGGTTCGATGAGGATAGACCGGCGTTTCTCTCACTCGCGCATGTGCGGGACGCGTTCGAGCAGCTCGGTAGAGTTTCGCCGCCGACGCAAACGTGGCGGGAAGGGGACCGGAATCACCTAGACGAGGGCGGAACAGTCCTGCTTCGGGTCCACGGCCGCGAAGGCTCGTCCCGGGACCGCAACGAAACCGGGGCTTTCGCGATTGGGGTGAGGGCAACCCACTCCCGCGTCGCCTCACAAGAGCTTGGAAGCGAGGGTCATGCGATGTCCTTCCGTTGGGCCGATGGAGGTTGGGAACTCGTCGAGCATCTAGTCGTGCAGCAGTAGGGTCTAGCAGCCCGTTCAATTCCCACCGCCCCGCCGATCAGGCCGCCGCCAACGCACCGGCGGCGCCGGCTCCGGCTCGAGCGTAATCGCTTGGCTCTCCAGCAGCCTGAGCGCCTCGGCTACCGCAGCTTCCAGTTGGGGGTCACCCCCTGCCATGACCTCCGCTGGCGTGTTGTGGACCTCGATGTCGGGCGCGATGCCCTCACCCTCCACTCGCCACTCCCCGTTCACGTCGTAGAACCCGCCGCGGGGTGCGACGAAGCGCCCGCCATCGATCAGAGGGGGCGTGTCTGCGGTGTGCACGAGCCCGCCCCAGGTCTTGGTCCCGACCAAAGGCCCGATCCCCTTGAAGCGGAACAGGTAGGGCAGCAGATCCCCGCCGGACCCCGCCCGTTCGTTGATGACCATCACCTTCGGACCCCACACCCCTGCCATTGGCTGTGTGAATGGCTTGTGCGAGGGAGTGCGCGAGTTGAAGTAGCCGGTAAGCTCGCGGTCCAACACTTCGACGATGTAGTCCGCTGCTGATCCGCCACCGTTGTTGCGCTCGTCGATCACCGCCCCCTTCCGATCCTGCTGGGCGAAGTACATGCGATTGAAGTACGTGTACCCTCCCTGGCCCGTGTTGGGCAGCCATACATAGGCAAGCCGTCCGCCGCTGAGCTCGTCCACGCGTTTGCGATTGCCCTCCACCCAAGCCCAACTGCGGAGCTGGCTTTCTGACGCGACGGGCTCGACGGTCACGTCTCGCGTTGTGCCGCCGCTGGACTGAACGGTCACCGAGATCGTGCGCCCGGCGGTGCCTTCAAGAAGCTCGAACGGACTGGTGGGCGCTCGGAGCTCCCGTCCGTCGATGGCCACCACGTAGTCCCCGACTTCCAAGTTCATCCCCGGCTGGGCGAGCGGCCCCCGCAGCCCGGGGTTCCACGACTCGCCCGAGTAGATCTTGGCGATTCGATAGCGGTCGCCTTCTAGCTCCAGGTCGGCACCCAACAGGCCGGTACGAGGCGAGGTCAGGTCGGGATAGTCGCCCCCGCGCACGTAGGAGTGCCCCACCGCAATCTCACCCGAGAGCATGTCCAACAGATGGTTGAAGTCGGACCGGTGGTTCACATCGGGCAGCCACGCGGAATACCAGTCCCACACGTCGTCCCAGGGCGCGCCGTGGGCGTTGTCGACGTAGAGGAAGTCCCGCATGAACCGCCAACCATCGCGCAGCATCTGCGCCCACTCGGCCTGCGGCTCTACCTGGACCCGCAGGTTGGACAGGCTGAGCCGGCCATCGCTGGGCCCTGGCGGCGCCCCGGCGGTGGGCACCACGCTCCAGTTCTGCCCGGAGCGGTACAGCAATGCGCTCCCATCCGGCGAGGCCACCGCCCCCGCTACGCCTTCTAGGAACCGGACGGCTTCCTGGTCTTCCAGACTATACCGGTGCACCACGCCCCCTGGTCGGTTGGGCACCGCCTCGACCACGAAGACATGTCCCTCCGGGCCGCGCACCAGCCCCTGGTAGTTTCGCACCGGGAGTGAGGGAGCATCCACGATCCGGGCGCCCAGCCCATCGAAGTCGATCACCACGTCCGTGGTATCGGGGGCCTCCTCGCTTGGCCCCTCCACCGCCGCTTCGTCGCTCGCCGGGAGGTAGGGGGAGGGTTCGTCGGCCTCGAGGATTGCCGAGTAGAGCGCGCGTGTCACTGGCCGGTCGAAGGCCGACATGTCCAGCCACCCAGAGTTCATCCCAAAGTTGGTCGACGCCAGAAAGTGCAGATACTTGCCCGAAGTATCCCATACCGGGCTCAGGGCATCCGCCATGCCGTCCGTGATCTGGTGCGACTCCGATGTCTCGGTGTCGTACACGAAGACGGCGTGGAAGAGATTCTCGAGGCGGAGCGCATACGCGAGATAGCGGGAGTTGGGCGACCACGAAGGATTCATGGTGCGCCGTGGGTCGGCATAGAGTTCACCGCCGATATCCTGCACCCGCCCTGTCTCCACGTCGAGAACGCGGATCCGGAAGTCGGTATCTGTAAACGCGATGTGCTTGCCGTCGGGCGACCAGGTGGGTTGGTAGTAGAACGTGGGGTTGTCGATGGCGACGCGACGTGCCTCGTTCCCGTGCGCGTCGGCAATGACCAGCGCGTACTCGCCGCCATCGTCGTTGAACCAGGCCACTTGTTCGCCGTCGGGTGACCAGGTGGGGAAACGGTCCGCCACTCCCGGAGAGCGGGTAAGGTTGCGCCAACTTCCCTTCTCCGCAGGCACCGACAACACCTCTCCACGCACCTCGAAGAGCGCGCGCCTTCCGTTTGCCGAAAGCTGTGGGTTGGCGAGCTGGCTCCCGGACACGGTCTCCCACCTGTTGCGCGCCCAATTCTGGTCCCCCGCGGCCGCGATGTTGAGTTGGCGGGTGTCTCCAGTAGACGGATCCAGTTCGTGCAGATAGCCCGCCTGCTCGTATACCACGACGCCGTGACCTGCGTCCAAACTCTTGACGTCGAAGTCCACGTGGAACGTATGCTGACGGTCCTGGCCCGTCGCCGGATCAAAGCTCCACACGTTGCTCGCGTAGTCCCGCTCCGACATGTAGTACACCACGTCGTCCATCCACGTGGGGTCCATGTGGCGCTCGCCTTCCCATGGCGTGTTGGTCAGCTCCAGGTCGTCGAGTGACACCACCCGGACGGGCTGTGCCTGCCCGCCCCGATAGTTGCGCCATTCCGGATCCCAGTAGCCGATCTCCTGATAGGCCAGCATGGCTCCGTTGTCGCTCATCTCGCCCAGATAGGCCTGATGAACAGGGAGTGCCTCTGGGTAACCTCCCTCGGGCGACACGGTGTAGAAGCGCCACAGGCGCGTGGGCCGTCCCTCACGACCGGACTGAAAGAGCACCTCGCCCGAGGGTGTCCACCCCTGCGTGACGTCCGTACCGGGATGCCAGGTCAGGCGCGCGGGCTGTCCACCGGTCGCCGCCACCACGTACACGTCGACGTTTCCCCCGTATTCGCCGCTGAACGCGATCCAACGCCCGTCCGGGCTGAAGGCGGGGTTGGTCTCGGCACCCTCGCCGCTTGTGAGTCGGTAGGCCTGCCCACCTTCGCGGCCCACCACCCAGATGTCGTTGGCGTGCACGAAGGCGATCCGCTCGGCTGAGACGGAGGGCTGCCTCAGGAATCGGGTCCCCTGGGCGGAGACGCTCGAGGGGAGCGTCGGAATGAGCAATACGACCAGTGCGAGAAGGACGAAACGCAGCATCAGGCAGCTCCGGGATATGATGGTGTCGCCTGAGGTTAGCGGGCGGCTGCCCCGGTCGCGAGCAAACACCCGGGACCCCTCGGATCGCTTGACCAAAGCCACCGCCCACCGCAATCTCAGCGTCCCGCCTCCGCAGGTGGGCGTCGGGAGGTCCGGGCGACGACCGAAGCTCACCCCAGGGGCCCCCTTCCTTGTTGGAGCGCAGGAGGCTTCATGCCATCGGTTCACCTCACTGTCAACGGCGACTCCGTAGCTGCGGACGTCGACCCCAGAACGTTGCTCGTCGAGCTGCTCCGGGACCACCTCGGACTCACCGGCACCCACGTGGGGTGCGACACGAGTCAGTGCGGCGCCTGCACCGTGCACGTCGACGGTCGGTCTGTGAAGAGCTGCACCGCATTGGCTGCTGCCTGCGAAGGGAAGGAGGTCACTACCATCGAGGGGGTGGCCAAGAACGGAACCCTACATCCGCTGCAACAGGCCTTTCACGAGCATCACGGTTTGCAGTGTGGGTTCTGCACGCCGGGGATGGTGATGAGTGCGCTGGACCTGCTCACCCAAAACAGCAGCCCAAGCGAACGAGAGGTGCGCGAGTGGTTGGAGGGCAACCTCTGCCGATGCACCGGCTACCACGGCATCGTGGCGGCGGTCATGGCGACGGCCGAAGGAGGGGGGTGACATGGCCACGAACGGTAAGGGCATCGGCGCGGCCGTCCCGCGAGTCGAGGACCATCGGTTCCTGACCGGCCGCGGTAGGTATACGGACGATATCAACCTCCCCAATCAGACCTACATGCATGTCGTGCGATCGCATGAAGCGCACGCGCGCATTCGTTCGATCGATACCGCTGCGGCCGCGACCGCCCCGGGCGTCGTGGCGGTGTTTACCGGCAAGGATCTGGAGGCCGACGGGGTAAACCCGCTGCCGACCGCCTGGTTGATCCACTCCAAGGACGGCTCGCCCATGGTGGAGCCCGGCCGCCCCGTGCTCACCACCGACAAGGTCCGCCACGTGGGGGACGCCGTGGCGGTGGTGATCGCCGAGACCAAGGCCCAAGCCAGGGAAGCGGCCGCACTGATTGGCGTGGATTACCAGCCCCTACCTGCGGTGGGCGACATCCGGGCGGCCATCGCTGAGGACGCCGAACCCGTATGGGACCAGGCGCCGGACAACGTGTGCTTCGACTGGGAGGTCGGCGACAAGGCGGCAACGGACGCCGCCTTTGACGCCGCGGCCCACGTGGTGACCCTGGATCTAGACAACCAACGCGTCGTGCCCAACGCCATCGAGCCGAGGGCGGCACTCGGCAGCTACGACGCTTCAAGCGACCGCTACACGCTCTACAAGTCGTCCCAGAACCCACATGTCGACCGGCTCATCCTGTGTGCCTTCGTGTTCGGGTGGCCGGACAACAAGCTGCGGGTGGTAGCGCCGGATGTCGGGGGCGGCTTCGGGTCCAAGATCTACCAGTACCCGGAGGATGTGATCGTCACTTGGGCAGCGGGGAAGATCGGGCGGCCGGTGAAGTGGACGGCCGAGCGCTCAGAGTCGTTCATGACCGACTCCCACGGACGGGACCACGTATCTAATATCCAGCTGGCGTTGGACGAAGAGGGTCGGTTCCTGGGGCTCCGTAGCCACAGCTACGCCAACCTGGGCGCCTACCACACGCTCTTCGGCACAGTGACGCCCACGTATCTGCACGGAATCCTCTTTGCGGGGTGCTACACAACACCCGCCATCTACGTCAACGTGACTGCCGTCTTCACCAACACGGCTCCGGTAGACGCCGTGCGTGGGGCCGGTCGGCCCGAGGCGACGTTCCAGATCGAACGCATCGTCGACGTGGCGGCTAAGCAGCTGCAGATGGACCCCATCGAGATCCGGCGGCGCAATTTCATCACGCAGTTCCCCTACCAGACGCCGGTGGCACTGCAGTACGACTCGGGCGACTACCATGCCACTCTGGACATCGCGCTCGAAGCGGCGGGGTACTCCAGCTTCGAGGAGCGACGCACGGAGGCGAAGCAGCGCGGCAAGCTCCGGGGTATCGGCGTCTCGACGTTCCTCGAGGCCTGCGGAATCGCGCCCTCGGCGGTCGTGGGCTCGCTCGGGGCTCGCGCCGGCCTCTACGAGTCGGGACAGATCCGGGTGCACCCCACGGGCAGCGTGACGGTCTACACAGGCGCACACAGCCATGGCCAGGGCCACGAAACCACATTTGCGCAGTTGGTCTCGGACTACCTGGGCGTACCGTTCGAACAGGTGGAGATCCGCCATGGCGATACGGAGCAGGTGGCGTTCGGGATGGGCACCTATGGGTCCCGGTCGCTCGCGGTGGGCGGCTCAGCGTTGGTCAAAGCCATGGACAAGGTGGTGGAGAAGGGCAAGAAGATCGCCGCCCACCTCTTGGAGGCCTCCGCAGACGACATCGACTTCAAGGACGGTGTGTTCAGTGTCGCGGGCACCGACAAGTCGAAGACCTTCGGCGAAATCAGCCTGACCGCCTACGTGCCCCACAACTACCCCATCGAGGAGATCGAGCCGGGGCTCGACGAGACCGCCTTCTACGATCCGCTCAACTTCACCTTCCCTGGCGGGTGCCACATCGTCGAAGTCGAGATCGATCCCGAGACCGGAGTCACCGAGCTGATTCAGGTGACTGGCTCAGACGACGTGGGCACGATCATCAACCCCATGATCGTTGCGGGTCAGTTGCAGGGTGGCCTGACGCACGGTATCGGCCAAGCGCTTCATGAACACTGCCGCTACGACTCCGATGGCCAGCTGCTCACCGGGTCCTACATGAACTATCAGATGCCCCGGGCGGCCGACGTTCCCTTCTTCGTTTCGAAGCACCACACCACGGTCACGGAGGTAAACCCACTGGGTGTGAAGGGCGTGGGCGAGGTAGGTGCCATTGGCGTGTGCCCCGCCGTGATCAACGCCGTCGTGGACGCCCTCAAGGACTACGACGTCCGCCACCTCGACATGCCTGCCACGCCCGAGAAGGTATGGCGGGCCATCCACTCTTCCACCGTCGACGCGTAGGAGTCCCGTCATGGAGAACTTCGAATTTCACAGGCCCGGTTCTGCGGCAGAGGCGGTAGCGGCGTGCGCGGAGAAGGACGAAGCAAAGTTCCTGGGGGGAGGTCAGAGCCTGCTTCCGCTCATGAAACTCGACCTGGCTGCTCCTTCCGACCTCATCGACCTGTCCGGCATCGACGGCCTCAAGGAGATCCGAACGGAGGGGGACGCCCTGGTGGTCGGTGCCATGGCGACCCACGCCGAGGTCCACGCCTCGCCCGCGGTACGGGACGCCATCCCGTCCCTGGCCGAGTTGGCAGGGCACATCGGGGACGCCCAGGTCAGAAACGCCGGCACCTTGGGCGGTTCGCTCGCCCATGCCGACCCCGCCGCCGACTATCCGGCCGCCCTGGTGGCCCTGAACGGAACGGTCATCACCGACCGGCGGGAGATTGCCGCGGACGACTTCTTCACCGGCATGTTCAGTTCGGCTTTGGCCGAGGACGAGCTCATTACCGCTGTGCGCTTTCCCATCCCTGAGGCAGCCGCCTACGCAAAGTTCCCCAACCCTGCGTCCAAATACGCGGTGGTTGGGGTGATGGTGGCGAAGACGGGTGGGGGCGTGCGGGTCGGCGTGACGGGTGCGTCGTCCCATGCGCATCGGTTCGGGGCGATGGAGGAGGCGCTCAGCGCGGACTTTTCGACGACCGCGGTGGACGGTGTACCGGCACCCTCGGAGGGGCTCACCGACGATGCCGACGCCAGCGCGGGGTACCGTGCGCATCTGCTTAAGGTGATGACCAAACGGGCCGTCGAGGCGGCTTCCTGACCGAGGTGGCGTCGCCGGGTCCGGTCCCTCGATCGGTTCCTGAAACGATCGAGTTGCTGGCATCTGCGAGCTACATCGCGGGCGAGAGTCTCGGTACTGCCGCGTTTCTAGCGCTTACTCTGCGTCGCCCCCTGCTCCTGGAGGGCGAGGCAGGCGTGGGCAAGACCGAGCTGGCCAAGGCCTTGGCTCAGGCACTGGGGCGTCGACTCATTCGCCTGCAGTGTTACGAAGGACTCGACCTAGCGTCCGCAGTCTACGAATGGAACTACGCGCGCCAGATGCTGGAGATCCGGTTGGCCGAGGCTGCTGGCGAACAGGATCGCGCGCAGCTCACCCAGGACGTGTTTCGAAGTGAGTTCCTGATCGAACGTCCGTTGCTGCAGGCGCTGCGGCCCCACTCCGAAGGACCGCCCCTGCTTCTGATCGATGAGCTGGACCGGACGGACGAACCGTTCGAGGCGTTTCTGTTGGAAGTGCTGTCCGACTTTCAGGTCACCATTCCCGAGATCGGCGTTGTCACGGGTGAACCTCCCATTGTCGTGCTTACGTCGAACCGCACTCGGGAAATCCACGACGCGCTCAAGAGACGCTGTCTCTACGCATGGATCGACTATCCAGATGCTGCGCGGGAGATGGAGATCGTCCGTCGTCGGGTCCCCGATGCGTCCGATGCACTGGTGGCGCAAGTGGTCGCGGTCGTTCAGACACTGCGCAAGCGGTCCCTGTTCAAGCCACCGGGCGTCGCGGAGACCCTCGACTGGATTCAGGCGCTCATTGCGCTTGGCCGGGGCGAGTTGGACCCGGAGGTGGCCGGAGGGACACTGGGTGTCGTCCTCAAATACCAGGACGATATCGAACGGGTACAGGACCAGGGCATCCCCGCGTTGCTCGGAGAGGCTCGAGCGCCCAATCCATGAACCTGGCGAGCCCCACGGGACCCGGTGACCTGAGCGGGACCCGGTTTCCCACGAACGTGGTGCGGTTTGCACGATTGCTGCGTCGGGCGGAAATCCGCGTGGGGACTGGACAAATCCTTGAAGCCGTCCGTGCGTTGGCCCAAATCGACATCTCCAGCCGATCCGAGTGCTATTGGGCGCTGCACGCCACTCTGTTGACCGCCGAGACCCAGTCCGAGCTGTTCCGACAGCTCTTCGACTCGTATTGGCGGGACCCTTTGGCAGCTGAGCGGGCCCTGTCCTGGGCGTTGCCGACGGCGGGGGTGGCGGGCGAAGAGCGTCCCCGCGACGAGGCTCCGTTTCGTCGGGTGGCGGACGCCTGGACCGGCGACCCGAGGGTCCGCGGCGAGCACGACAGTCCTGAAGAGCCCCCTCTCGAGGTGGATGCCTTCATGAGCTGGTCTGCGCACGAGCGACTGCGCCACCGCGACTTCGAACAGATGAGCGCCGAAGAGCTGCGGGTGGCCTTCCGCCTCATCAATCGCATGGCTCTGGGACTGCGCGAACGGCCGACCCGGCGGTTTCGGCCGGTCCACGCGGGGGTCCAGCTCGACCTCAGGCGGACGTTTCGTGCGGCACTCCGCACGGGCGGGCAGACCATCCCCCTACGACACCGCACGCGGCGGATGCGTCCACCACCGCTCGTGGTGCTGTGCGATGTTTCGGGTTCGATGGAGCGCTATGCCCGCGTCATGCTTCAGTTTCTGCACGCCACCTGTAGCGCGCGCGACCGTGTCGAGAGCTTCGTGTTCGGCACGCGGCTTACACGAATTACCCGGGCACTCAGGCACCGCGATGTCGATGTGGCGTTGAGAGACGTGGGGCACACCGTGGAGGACTGGTCGGGCGGCACGCGCATCGGGAACGCGCTCGAGGAGTTCAATCGTCTCTGGTCACGCCGGGTACTCGGTCAGGGTGCAGTGGTGCTTCTGATCAGCGACGGTCTGGATCGGGAAGCTGGGGTGGGGATGGCGCGAGCAGCGGCTAGGCTGCGCCGCTCCTGTCGACGATTCATCTGGCTGAACCCGCTGCTTCGCTTCGAAGGCTTCGAGCCCCGCGCTGCCGGGGTTCGTGCGTTGCTCCCTCATGTCGATGAACACCGGCCCGTCCACGACCTGAACAGCCTGGAGGCCTTGGTCGAGGCGCTGACGGCTAGCCCTTCCCGAACAGGCCTGCCAACCAGCGCCTGAACGAACGCAACAGCAGGGGGAACAGAGCCAGCGCCTCGCCCTGCTCGGGTGACGGATCGGATGGGTTAGGGTCGCCGCTCTCGGCGTCCGTCCCCACGTCGCCCGACGCTGCAGGTCCGCCCTCGGGTCCCGTCTGCTCGAGCTTCGTGGCCAGGCAGTCCGTGAACTGCTTGAAGAGCTCGGCCGACACACTCTGGATCATGCCTCGCCCGAACCGGACGATCTTCCCCGCCAACTGCATGTCCATGAGCACCGAAACATCCGAACCCCCGCCCTCCATCTCGTGCACCACGCTTTCCATGGTCATGCGGACGGCGCCGGCTCCCCCCTTCTCCGCGCCCTCGCCGGTGAGCTTCAGCGTGCGGGTGGACGCATCCGCCTCGTCGAAGCGCACAGTGCCGCCGTACTGAATCCGCACGGCGCCCACCTTGACCTTGACCGTGCCTGCGTAGGTACCGTCGTCCCCCGATGAATCGAGCGAGGCGCCGGGGATGCACACCACCAGGCTAGCCGGATCGTTGAGCGCCCCCCAAACCCGTTCGGGGGGCGCCGACAACTGGAATCTCTCTTCGATGCGTACGTTGGCCATATGGCCACAAGGGGCCGAAACGACGGCGGGGGCAACCCCTCGGCGGTTCGTCTAGGGCGGCCTAGCGATTCGGATTAAAGGTGATGGGGAAGGCCACCCACACGTCCACGGGGTCGTCGCCGTTGAGGGCGGCAGAGAACGCAACCTTTTCCGCCACCCGAAGCGCGGCCTGGTCGAGCGCGGGATGTCCGGAGGACTCGTTGATGCGCAGATTCTGCGTGACGCCTGACTCGTCAACGTGGAACCACATGCTCACGGTACCGCCGATCCCAGCGTCGCGCAGGAGCGGGGGGTACTCCGAGGCCAAAGCGGCGCGCACGGTCTCCTCGTTCTCGATGCGCGGTGCAACAGTGTAGGGGGTGAAGTCCGGGTTGTCCGTTTCGACGGCTGCGGTCACCTGGTCGTTGAGGCGTGACGCACGGTCGCCTTGGGGGTCTGCAACGTCTCGGGTCTCGGCGGCCTGCGGCGCCCGGGACTGGAAAGTGATCGGGAAGGCGACCCAGACCGGAACCGGCTCCCCCGCGTTCAATGCCGGGGTGAACTTCATGGCCCGCGCCACCTCAAGTGCTGCTGCGTCCACGGCGGCGTGCCCCGAGGGCTCCTGCACACGAGTTTCCCGCACCGCCCCGGTGGCATCGAGAAGGAACCACACGCTGGTCGTCCCACCGATGCCCGCCTCCCGCAGCTCGGTCGGGTAGGCTTCGATGAGCGCGGCCGACACCTCGGTTCGGTTCACCAGGTCCGGCCGCACCGTGAACGGAGTGAACGTCGGGCTGGCCCGCAGGTCCTCGGGAAGCGGCGCTCCGTCCACTTCCTCTGTGGCATCCAAGGGAGCGGTCGGGCTGGTCCCGTCCAGTCCCGGTAGTGAACACGCCACGCCCAACGCCAGCGCGCCCACGAGCGCGAGTCCCAACACGACCGGCTTACTCAGACTGAAACGGGCACTGGTCATCTGATCAATCCTCTGTTCAAGGTGTGAGCGGGGCTCTGAGAGTGCCACCATGGGATGTAGGTGCACTCGTCGAGATCCTCCGACATCCAACAACAACTCGCAGTATTGGCGCGTGTCGACCGCGCCGGACTCCAGGACCCTCTGGTCGCAGTCCGCCTCGATGGCGGTGCGCAAACGGTGCACGATCCACCACAGCGGGAGATTCCACGGCACCGCGGCCAACACGATATGTGCAGCAGCCAGCAGTCGGTTGTCACCCGCCTGCACGTGTTCCTGCTCGTGGGCAACGATGACTGGGAGGCTCGGCTCTTCCATACTCCAACGGGGCAGGACGACGCGAGGACGCAGCACGCCCACCACAGCCGGTCCGGTTCTGTCCGAGACCCAGACGTCCACGCCGCGCACTCGCGTCGGCTGCCACGCTCGCGCTCTGTGGAGCAGCACCAGCCAGGAGCCCACCCCCAAGAGAAGAAGCAGGAAAGAGCCCAATCCCCAAGCGGTAAGAAGAGCCGGATCCAGCCACACGCGCTGTGCCGCCGGCGCCACCGGAATGCGGAGCGCGTCCAGGAATACGACGGTCTCCGGTAGCGGAGCTGCCCATAAGCGCTCCAGCCAGGGAGCGGCTGCCCGCGCGAGCACGATCATCGCTGAAGTGCCGACGGCTGCTGTCCACACGAAGCGGCGTGGCCGGCCGCGATCCCGAACGATGAGATCCACGCACCACGCACCCAATCCGCAGGCTGCTGTGACCAGCGTGGCGAACCCAATCCAGGAGGCGATCATGAGTCTCCCTCCGACTCCGCGAGCCGTTCGTCCAGCATAGTTCTGATTCGCCGAAGCTGATCCTTCGACAGCGCTTGGTCGGATACCAGGTGGGTCAGCAGGCGCTCGGGGGACCCCGAGAACACACGCGACAGGAGCCGCTTGGTGGCACCTTGCTGTGCGTCCTGTTCCGCGACCGTGGGATGGAAGCGATGGGCCCTGCCCTCCTCGCTGTGCACCACGAACCCTTTGTCCGCCAGCGTTCTCAGGACGGTGAGCACCGTGGTGTACGCCAGCGAGTCCGAGAGGTGGCCCTGCACCTCGGCCACGGTGGCCGAACCCTGGACCCAGAGGACCTGCATCACGTCGTATTCGCGGTCTGTCAGCACCACTTCCATGACCTTCATCCCATACTGTGCAGGTGGCTACTATCGAACTAGTAGGTCGATCTACTAAATAGATAGTAGCCGAGATGAAGGCTGTCAACTATCGAACTAGTAGTGCGCGAACTCCAGGGGAAACACGCTGGACGCCGACCCCTGGGTTCCCTTAGGCTTCGGGGTGCCACCGGGAGGAGGGATACATTGACCGCAGATCAACCCGAGCAGCGACTCAGGCGACCGCCGGCTGAACGGTTCGCCGGCTCTGCGCATGCGTTTTCTCTGGACGAGGAGCTACTTCGGCTCAGGGCCGAGGATCACCCCGCCCGCAACGGGCATCGGCAGAAGGCGCTCCTCCAGCGCGACCCCGTGACGAAGATCCTGTTCGACTTTGAGCAGGGAGGGTTTCTCAAGGAACACCAGACACGCGGGCTCGTGACAATTCATGTGTTGGAAGGCCTCATGGACGTCGAGGCCGAAGGCACCGTGCACGCGCTCAGCGCCGGAGAGGTGTTGGTCCTGGATCCGGAGGTCCCGCACAGCGTACGCGCCGCGGCGGTGTCGGCGATGCTCCTGACGGTGACGCTGGAACCGAAGGACGAGGGGTAGGGGCCTAACTCAGCCGATCGCGGCTGGCGGCACGCTCGACGGCTGTTTTCCGGGAATCGTACTCTCCACCCCGGCCACTCGGCGCAACTCGTCGACCAGCAGGTGCAGGCGCGACTCGATGCGCTGTACCTCGTCTTCGGTCGTATCGAAGTCGCTGATTCCTTCACGAGCCGCCACCGTGAGACCATTCAAACGACGAACCTCTTCGAGCATGACATCGGTCATGCGGCGCAGCTTCAGGAAGCGGCGTCGGTCACGAGCGGACGGGTCCGTCACCGGTCGCACGTTTGCCTCAGCAGTTTCGTTATGAATGCTCATGATCCCCTCGCGTTCTCGGTCTCGCACCACCCCGAATAGCCCCTAGCGGCGCGGATTGAGGCGCAAGTTCCACGCCATTGTGGGGTCGAAGCCGCACCCGGATGTGGCGTCCTCGCCACACCACCGGCCCCCTGCGCCTGGTGGTGGGAGTTGCACGCCGATCCACAGGGCGTACTCTGCAGGGATTTCGCTTCATTCCGTTGGCTCTTGAACCCGCAGCACACTGGACCTCCTTACCCTACCCCTGGTCGGCCGCTTCCTCCGTTGGCGCCACGCCCGCACCGCCCTTCAGTCCTTCCTCCTCGCGGTTGCCCTGGTGGTGATCCTGGACGGGTTTTGGGGTCCCTCGGAACCAAGTCGCAACGCGGCGGGCACCCTGCCCTGGGTCCAATGGCGTGGGCTGGTCGTCATCGCGCTGCTGACCCTGGGCAACGTGTTCTGTATGGCGTGCCCGTTCATGCTGCCCAGGCGACTCGCGAAACGACTGTGGAAGCCCCGCCGCCCAGTGCCGCCGTGGCTCAAGGGGAAGTGGGTGGCGGTGGTGGTATTGATCGCGTTCTTCTGGGCCTACGAAGCGCTCGACCTCTGGGCCAGTCCGTTCTGGACGGCCTGGGTGGTGATTGGGTACTTCGTGATCGCGTTTGCCATAGACGCGACGTTTCGGGGCGCGGCCTTCTGCAAGCATCTCTGCCCCATTGGGCAGTTCCACTTCGTGCACGCGCCATTGTCGCCGTTCGAGGTTGCGGTTCGCGAACCGGACCGATGTGCGTCGTGCAGGACCAAAGACTGCATTCGGGGCCAGTGGTCCCCAGAGCAGGTGCTGACGCGCGAAGGGTTCCCGCTACAACGCGGTTGCGAGCTGTGGCTGTTCCAGCAGCGGAAGGTCGGAAACATGGATTGCACCTTTTGCATGGAGTGCATTCATGCGTGCCCACACGACAACGTGGGTATCCTGTCGCGACGCCCCGGTGCGGAACTGGTGTCGGACCCGCTTCGCTCGGGTGTGGGTCGGCTCGGCGAGCGAACAGACCTGGCGGTGCTGACCGCTGTGATGGTGTTTGCTTCTTTGGTGAACGCGCTGGGGATGATTCAGCCGTTCGTCGGCTTGCAACGTCGTATCGAAGCCGCAACCGGGGTCGCGCCCGAAGCGGTGTTGGGCGCCCTGTTGGTCGTGGTCCTCATCATGATTCCCGGAGTTCTGATGTTGATGGCGGGTGGGGCTGAGCAGCGACTCGCTGGCTCGACGTCGGGATCGGCCTGGCGTAGGTACACGTGGGGTTTGGTTCCTCTAGGACTCAGCATGTGGGCCGCCCATCACTTCTTTCACTTCGCACTGGGTTCGTCCGCGCTGATCCCGTTGGGTCAGCGACTGGCTTCATTGGTCGGGATGTCGGGGGGCGCAGCCTATCCGGTTGCCAACAGCACTCCGATGTTCGCGTGGATGCTCCCTGCGCAGGTGACCATGCTTGCCGTTGGCTTGTTCTTCACCTTGCGACTGCTGTCCCGGATTGGTCGGAACGTCTATGGCGACCGAGGCGCTTCCGGAACGATCCCCTGGCAGGTCCTGGCCGTGGTGATCTTCGTGCTCAGTATCTGGCTCCTGGCCCAGCCGATGGAGATGCGGGGGGTGCTGGGGGGCTGACCGCAGGCACGGTGCATCCAGCGCCGTGTTCATCACTGCCACATCGTCAACATCCGAGGAAACAGCCTCCGGCTGAGGCAGCACTCCGAGCTCTCTGCAATCTTGCTCGGCGACCAAACTCCTGCGCCTGCCTCATGGTGTGGCAAGGGACCGTCTTGACGCCCGCGACTCGTGGAGGGATTCTGGACTCGCCCCGTCGGTCAGTCGACCGGCATCCCTTCCAGCCGGAGCACTGTTTGACGGCACTGACTATGGGCCTGGCAGCCGTCCTGACGACCGCGACGAATGCCAACCCCGCCCTACCGGCGCTGCCCGCCCCGGTGGCTGCCGCCGCCCATGCACAGGGCGAGGACTACGTGTGGGTCAGTTTTCAGGAAACCTCCATCGAGGGGTTTTTCGAGATCCGCTTTCAGGACATCGAGGAGAAGCTCGGGCTGGCACTCGGGGGAGGCGCCGACGGCGGCCTGTCCCGGGTGAACGCCACGGCCGGACAGGTGCACGCCTATATCCGAGAGCACTTCTCGATCGGGCCCGTGGACGGCCAGCCTTACGCCCTGGAGTTCACCACCCAGGACGTCACCGAGCTACCCCAGGGCATGTTCGCGCAGTACCACTTTCGGATCGACGCGGGAGCTCCCCTTCCTGATTTGCTTCGCATCCAACACGGGATGTTTTACGAGGGGGACAAGCTCCATCGCGGTCTGCTGCTCGTGGAGTACAACGCCAAGACCGACACCGAGTACCCGCCCGAGTACACCGCGATGGTGTTCAGTCCGTCCAACGGCGATCAGATTCTCGACCTGACCGACATTCCCGGCATCATGTCTCCACGCGACATGATTCCCCAGGGCGTACTGCATATCTGGATCGGGATCGACCACATCCTGTTTCTGCTTGCGCTCATGCTGCCCACCGTACTGCTGTTGGATCAGGGCCGCTGGAAGCCCGTAGAGACCTTCGGCGGGGCGTTCTGGAATCTGCTCAAGATCGTGACCGTGTTCACGGTTGCACACTCGCTGACGTTGGGCCTGGCGGCGTTGGACCTGATCTCGGTGCCATCCCGCCTGGTCGAATCGATCATCGCGCTGTCGATCATTCTCGTGGCCCTCAACAACATCTTCCCACGCGTTCAGGAAGGCTCACTTCTCATCATTCTGGGGCTGGGGCTCTTTCACGGCCTCGGGTTCGCCACGGTCATGGGGCATCTCCCATTCCGCATCGTTGACCTGCTCAAGAGCGTCATCGGCTTCAACGTGGGAGTTGAGCTGGGTCAGGCCGCCATTGTAGTGGTGCTGTTCCCGATCCTGTTCGCGCTCAGAAAGACGAAGATCTACGAGCCCCTGGTGCTGCGGGGCGTATCTGGCGTCCTCATTGTGGTCGCCGGGTGGTGGTTTATTCAACGCGCCTTCGGCCTCGGGTAGACGTGACGCCACGCACTGAGAAGCAAATCGAAGCCATGATCCTTGCCTTCATCCAAGATGCTTTTTTCGATGAGGGCGACGGCACGCTGAGCCCCGACGCCAACCTGTTCACAGGGGGCTTCATCGACTCGGTGGGGATCGTCCGGATGATCGCGCACGTTCAGGACGAGCTGGGCGTAACGGTTCCCGCCCCGGACCTGCTACCGGAGAACTTTCGAACCGTCCGCGTCATGGCCGCCTACCTCAGAGGCCTTCAGGACGGCTGAGCGCCCTCCGACAGCTCCTTGGCCAGGGCCCGCCGGTCGATTTTGCCAGTCCCCGTCCTCGGTAGAGCCCGCCGCACCGCGATCCTGGTGGGCACCGCGTAGGACGACAGTGTAAGCGCCGCACCGCGCCTGAGCTCCCCCACCTCCACCGTCACCCCTTCCTGGGCGATGACGGCCGCCACCACCACCGCTTGCCCCGCCTCGTCGGAGACGGCCACCGCGGCGGCCTCCGCCACTCCGGGCTGGGCGCCCAACACCGCCTCGACCTCTTCCAGCTCGACCCGATATCCTCTGACCTTGACCTGGCGATCTCTCCGACCGAGGAACACCAGCTCACCGTCGAGCCTTTCACGCACCAGGTCTCCGGTGCGGAAGAACGTCCTCTGGAAATCCGTAAAGGGGGTGTCTCGGTAGAAGGCCGTTCGGTTGAGGTCTGGGCGCTCCCAATAGCCACGCATCATGGTGGGGGCACGAATCAGCAGTTCACCCGGCTCGCCAGCCGCCACCGGCCGGTCGTCCTCATCAACCACGCGCCCCTCTGCGCCCGGCCAGACACGTCCGATCGGGATGGGGGCGTCGGTGTCGAGGGCGCCGGCGGGCACGTGGAACGCGGTACACTGGTTTACCTCAGCCGGACCATAGGAGTTGGAAAACCGCGCATGAGGCCACAGCTCTGCCAATCGTTGGAGGTATTTGGGCGGGAAGGGCTCGCCACCAAACAGGACCCAGCGTAGGGATGAGCAGTCTCGACCCTCGAGGTCGCCGCGATCGAGCAACTGGATGAGCGCTAGCGGAACAGAATACCAGAAGGTCAGTCTCTCCGACTCGATGAGCGCCGCGAGGCTTCGAGGAAACATCGTGGTCTCTTCCGGAATGATGATGCTGGTGGCACCGCAGTGAGGACCGGTGAGGTACTCGAACGTCGACATGTCGAAGTGGAGCGGCGAGTGGTTCCCGAGGCGATCCTCGGGTCGAACGCCATACGCGCGGGCCGAGAGACGCGCGTAGGCGCCGCCGCTCCGGTGCGTGTGCATCAGACCCTTGGGCACGCCGGTTGAACCCGACGTATACATGATGTAAGCAAGGTCCTCATCGACGAGCGCGACGCCCGGGTCCCGAGCCGGCACCGTGTCGAGTGCAGGCCATCCCAACACGCGAACGCCGGAGGCTTCAGCGGGCGCATCCTCCGTGGACACGACGCAGCCGAGGCCAGCACCGTCACCCGCCACCTGAACCGCCTTCGGCGTCCGCTCCCCGTCCGCAATCAGGTGTCGGATGCCGCAGTCATCGACGATAAAGCGCACGCGCTCGAGCGGCGAGGCGGGATCGATCGGTACATAGGCGGCGCCGGCCTTCAGGACGCCATACAGTGCTACCGGGAGCGGGAGTCGCTTGCTCATGTAGATGCCGACCCGGTCGTGCGGTCGCACGCCCTCGGCCACCAGGACCTGGGCCAACTGGTTCGACTGCCCCACCAACGCTCCGTAGGTGAGTCCCCGCCCTGCGAATCGAAACGCCTCGCGGTCGGGATCGCGCGCCGCGGCATCGTCGATCGCGTGATGCAGGAGGAATCCCATGAACTTCCTGGTGGTGGTGACGGGCCGCTAGAGCCCCAACAGGCCTGCGATCAGGTTCCGTTGGATGTCCGAGGTCCCTGCATAGATCACTCCACCCACGGAGTCCCTCAGCTCTCGTTCGACCTCGTGTTCTTCAAGGTAGCCCCGTGCACCGTGGATTCGGACTGCGTCCGTGGCGCAACTTAGCAAGGTCTCCGCGATGTGGAGGTTCGCCATCGCGGTCTCAAGCGCCGCTTCCTGCCCGGCGTCCTTCATGGATGCGACCTTGTACATCAGAAGGCGCGCTGTTTCGAGACGGAGCCGCATGTCGGCGATGCGATGCGACACCGCCTGGAACTTCCCGATGGGCTGCCCGAACTGCCGCCGGTCCCTCGCATATTCGATGCAGCGCTCGAGCAAGGCCTGCATGGACCCGAGATGCCCTGCGTGAATGAACGCGCGCTCCCAACCGATGGTGCGGGTAAACAGGCTCACCCCGATCCCCTCAGCCCCGAGTCGGTTGACTTCAGGCACAAAGCAGTTCGCGAGGATCAGGTCGCCCAACTGGTTCGTCTTGGTCCCGGTCTTGGCGTAGGCCTCGCTCTGGGTGAATCCGTCGAACCCTCGCTCCACCAGAAACGCAGATACTCCCCAATTCCCCGCCGCCGGATCTGAATTGGCGAGGACCAGCGCCACATCGGCGAGTGGAGCCATGCCGATGTATTTCTTGCGACCGTTGAGCACATAGCCGCCTTCTGTGCGGACGGCGGTGGTGCGCAGACTCAGCGCGTCCGAGCCCGAGCCCTCCTCGCTTACGCCGTGGGCTCCGATGAGAGACCCTGAGATCAGGCCCGGAAGGAACCGCCGTTTTTGGTCCTCGGTGCCGTAGATGACGATGGGTTCCTGAACACTCCAGATCTGGCCCCCCAGCGCCAACGTCAGGCCATTGTCCCGGCACGCATACCCGAGCGCCTCGAGACCGAGCACCGTCGAGGTGGCGTCGAGCCCCTGCCCTCCGTAGGCCTCGGGCACATGGCTGCCCAGGATGCCCCAAGCCGCGCATCGCTTCCAGTTCTCCTGCGGAAACTCCGATCTCCGATCGTACGAGAGCACATCCCCATCCAGCTCGGAACGGGCGAACTCGATGACGCTTTCTCGCCTGAGGCGCTGTTCGTCGTTGAGGCAGAAATCCATCCGGCCTTTTCGTTATTATGGTTGGCGAGCGCGGGGAGACGTCCCGACTGGCAGTCTGGAAAGTGAGGGGCTTTCCCCAACCGCGCGAACGTGGCGAGGCCAGACGCGAGGGAGTCGACGTTGCGGTGCAAGATTTGAGTTGGACCCACAGCCAGCAGCCCATCTGGGTCGGGCAGCGGCTGAGCCCAGAGAGCCCGCTCTACAACATGGCGTTCGCCTTCGTCTTCCCCGGGCACTTACGCCCCGATGCGTTTCAGGACGCGTGGCGTCAGGTCGTCGCCCGCAACGAAGTCCTGCGCACCTCCGTGCTCGAACCCGGCGGCTTGGGGCAGCCAACCCTCGTGCCCTCCCCCGAAGTCGTGACCCGCACGCGGGACCTTACCGGGTCCGTTGACCCGTTGTCCGACTTTCAGCGGTGGTGCGACCAGGAGGCGTCTCGACCGCTGCCGCTGGACGGCCCGCTGGTCCAGAGCACGCTCGTGGACCTGGGAGACCTCGGAAGCGCGTGGTTTCTCAATCAGCACCATCTGACCTGCGACGCCTGGTCCACGGTACTGCTCTACCAAGAGGTCGCGGAGGCGTACGAAGCCTTCCTCGGCGGCGGGTCGGTGACATCGTCACCCATAGGCTACTACCGAACGGCCTCTGAGCTTGTGGACGCGGCCCGGCCCGAGGTCCGCCAGAAGTCGATGGCGCACTGGCAGACGCGCGTCGACTCGGCCGTGCGACCCACCCCGCTCTACGGACGAGACGGTGCACCGGTTGGGACGGCGAGCAGTCGACTCACCCTGGCCCTCGACGAGCATCAGGCGGGCATGCTGTTCCAGCTCGCGTCCCAGGATGGGTTGGCCTTGGTGTTTCCCGAAATGTCCCGGTTTTCGGTATTGGCGGCTTTGCTGCTGGGATGGATGCAGCGCGTGAGTGGGACGTCGGACTTGGGGTTCGACGCGCCGATCGCGGGGCGACCGACCCCAGCCTCCAAGCGTGCGCTCGGGCCTTTCATCGAGCTGTTTCCGTTTACAGCGACCGTCTCCCCGGAGGACACACTCCGCACGCTCTTGGACCGGTGTCTTGCCGAAACGCGGCTGTTCCTGACCCATGCCCTCCCGGGCACCAGCACGCCCTCGGAGAAGAGCGTGCACAACGTGGTGCTCAACTACTTTCCGCGGCCGTTCGGGAGCTTTGCCGGGCTCACACCAAACGTGCGCTGGGTCCACCCCGGTCACGGCGATCGGATGCATGCACTGCGTGTGCAGGTCCATGACTTCTCTGGCACGGGTCGGTACACCCTCCACTTCGACGTCAACAACGGAGTGCTGGGGGAGCGGGTCCGGGCCCGAGCGGTCGAGCACTTCGATCGGCTCACCTCCTCGCTCCTCGCCGACCCCGACCGCGCCATCGGCTCGGTGGACATCCGCACTGAGGAAGAGCGGGCCCGCGTGGTGGCCCTCAACGACGTTGGGCCCCCTCTCGCGCCAGGCGAGACCGTCGTTGCGATGATTGATAGACAGACCGCTCTCACTCCCGACCTGCCCGCCCTTAGCGAGGGCAAGCGCGAGGTGTCCTTCGGGGAGTTGCAGGCTCAGGCGGAAGCGCTCTCCCGAACCCTACTCCACCATGGTGTCCGTCCCGGGGACCGAGTCGCCCTGCTTACCCGCCGCTCGACACTGGCCGTGGCGGCTATCCTGGGGATCCTCAAGGCGAGGGCCGCGTACGTCCCCATCGACCCCGGCCACCCTGCAGCCCGGCTACGGGAGATCAGGGAGGACTCGGGGGCCCGACACCTCTTGCTGGGCCCCGGGGTTGATGCCTCGAAGCCGATCGGGTGCCAATTGCATGACATCGAAACGAGCATCGAATTCGGGAGTGGCCTTTCCCAGACACTCCCGGTCTCTGAACCCGAGGACCTAGCCTATGTGCTCTATACCTCGGGCTCCACCGGCCGGCCCAAGGGGGTGTTGGTCGAGCAGCGTGGCCTCGTCGACTACCTCATCTGGGCACAGCGAACCTACGTGCGGGGGGATCGACTGCGCTTCCCTCTTTGCACGTCTCTGGCGTTCGACCTTACCGTCACCAGTCTGTTCCTTCCGCTCATTTCGGGCGGCACGCTCGAGGTGTATCCGGAGCATAGCGGCACGGTGGACTCGTCGATCCTCGCGGTCGGGGCCGCCAATACGGTCGACTTCATTAAGCTGACCCCCTCTCACCTGTCGCTACTCCTGAGAGCCGGCCTACAGGGATCGAAGGTTCGCCGGATGGTGGTGGGCGGGGAGGACTTCCCCACGCGTCTGGCGGCCGAGGCCCAGGCCCAGTTGGGAGCAGACGCAGAGATCTACAACGAGTACGGTCCCACAGAGGCCGTGGTTGGGTGTATTCTGCATCGGTATGACGCCACCGATCACGGCGCCAGTGTGCCGATCGGGGTTCCAGCCAGCGGCGTGGCGGTCGCGGTGCTCAACGAGGTGGGGACTCCCGTTCCTGAGGGTGTCCCCGGGGAACTATGGGTCTCTCGCCACGGCTTGGCGCGCGGCTACCACCGGCGGGATGACCTTACGGCGACACGGTTCGTCCCCGACCCAGAGCGCCCTGGTCGGCGGCGTTACCGCACTGGCGACCTGGTCCGCTTGGCCGCGACGGGGACGTTCGAGTTCCTGGGGCGCACCGATCGCCAGCTCAAGGTGGCGGGCTTCCGGGTCGAGCCGGGCGAAGTGGAGGCCGCCGTCGCGTCATTCCCTGGAATCGAAGAGTGCGTGGTGCTACCCCAACCCGCCGGACGACCCCCGACCCCCCTTCCCCACGAGGTGCAACTCTGTGTCCGTTGCGGACTCCCGTCGAACTATCCGGGTGTGGACTTCACCTACGAGGGTGTGTGCAGCACCTGCGTCGCCTACGAAACGATCGAGCCCGCGGTGCAGCGGTACTTCAAACCGATCGCGGAACTCCGGACCACGCTCAGCGAAAGGGCGAAGCGTGCCGAGGGTACATTCGACTGCATGATGCTCCTGAGCGGTGGAAAGGACAGCACGTATGCGCTCTGCCGGCTCGTCGACATGGGGTTCGCGGTCTACGCCTTCACGCTCGACAACGGGTTTATTTCGGAGGGCGCGAAGGACAACATGGGCCGGGTGACCGACGCGTTGGGTGTTCCGCTTGAGGTCGCCACCACGCCAGCCATGAACGCTATTTTCCGCGACAGTCTGCGGCGCTTTAGCAACGTGTGTCAGGGCTGCTTCAAGACCATCTATACGTTGAGCACCAACCGGGCCCGGGAACTCGGCATCCCCACCATCGTCACCGGGCTCTCCCGCGGGCAGATGTTCGAGACCCGCCTGACGCATGAGATGTTCAGGGACGGTCGCTGTACACCGGCCGAAGTGGATGCGGCCGTAGCGGCTGCGCGAAAGGTCTACCACCGCCTGGACGACGAAGTGGCTCGATCGCTCGACGTCGAAGCGTTCCAGGACGACCGGGTCTTCGACCAGATTCAGTTCGTCGACTTCTATCGCTACTGCAGCGTCGACCTGGCCGACGTGTTCGCCTACCTCGGGGACAAGGTCCCGTGGGTCCGACCCGCAGATACCGGGCGCTCGACCAACTGTCTCATCAACGACATCGGCATCTACGTACACAAGCGGGAACAGGGGTATCACAACTACGCCCTCCCCTATAGCTGGGACGTACGTCTTGGGCACAAGACACGGGCCGAAGCTCTGGACGAGTTGGACGACGATCTCGACCTGGACCATGTGAGTCGAACGTTGGAAGCCATCGACTACCCCCAGGGGGCGGACTCGCGCGAAGATCGGGGGACCGTGTTGAGTGCGTTCTACGTGGCATCGATCGACATCGACGAGGCCGAGCTGCGCGAGCACCTCCGCGAGACGCTCCCCGCGTATTTGGTCCCGAGGACGCTCGAGCGGATCGACGCGATCCCGCTCACGGTGAACGGAAAGGTGGATGAAACCGCACTTCCCCGGGGCGCCGCACACACACGCCCCAAACGAGACTACGTGCCACCCGTGGGCCCCGTGGAGGAGTTCCTGACGGAGCTTTGGAGTGCCGAGTTGGGCGTCCAGAGGGTGGGTGCCACCGATGACTTCTTCGAACTCGGCGGGACTTCGCTCAATGCCATGGAAGTCACCGTGCGGCTCTGCAGGGAGTTCGACATCGAGCTGCCGCTCGAGGTGCTCTTCGAGGCCTCGTCGCTACGCGAGCTCGCGCGCCGAGCCGAGCAACGCATCCTGGACCAGGTGGCCGATCTGGAGTGACGGCCGAACCCCTATCCCCTGAGCGCCGTCCGGACCGCACGCAGCACGATGGCACATCTCTGTGTGAACGTGAGCTCCTCGAAGCTCGATATTCTCGCGTTGGTATTACTGTAGAGCCGCAATCGCTTCACCCGCTCGCGGGAGGACACGAACTCGTTATGCGTCACCCGCATCTCCGGCCGAAAGCGAACACGGAGGTCGGGGCGTTCGGCGCCGATCCGGTGCACCAATTCACTGTCCCCCGCGCGCCTCCACTCCCGAAACGGTCCCAGCTCCCGGAACAGGGACGCGCGCACCGCCATGTTGTTGGCATGGGCGAAGCGCTGCGAGGGCCTGCCGCGCTCGAGCACGTACGCGAGTTTGGCGTTCTCGTAGGCGCCCAGTAGACGAAGTGACCCACTGGCCGTAGGCGGGTAGCGGATCCGCCCCACGAGCATCGCAGTCGTGGGGTCGACCATTCCGCGCTGCACCTGGCTCAACCAGTCGGGATCCGCCACGCAGTCCGCATCGGTGAAGGCCAGGATGGGGGCCTTGGCCTTCGCCAGGCCGGTGTTCCGAGCCATGTACGCCCCCTGGCTCCCCTCCGAGAGCAGCCTGACCTCCGGGTACTCGCGGACCAAAGCGGCCGACCGATCAGACGACGCGTTGTCGATGAAGATGAGCTCGTAGGTCCCCTCGACCTGCTCCTGCGAGAGCAACGCCTCGATGCAGGGTCGGAGGCGCGCCTCGTCGTTGAAGAAGGGCACGACCACCGAGACCGACGGAGCCGCTGAGTGCGACACAGCCGTCACCCGTCCGCCCTGTTACTCCGGCGTTCGCTGACCTGGCGGTAGAACTCCGCGTACAACTCCGGGTCCAACCGACGATCGAGCTCTCGACGTTCCACATCGGAAAGGGCCTGTAAGGACGCGGTCGAGTGCCGCATCGCATCCCCCACTCCGTGCTTCCACCGCTCCCCGGCGGCGATCACCTGCCGGGAGGCGGAACGATAATTCTGGAGAATAGAGGGCTCCCATTCGAGTCCCAAAGCGCCCAGGAGTTCCCGCAGCGTCGACTCCGTGTCTCGCGCAACGTCCTCGTAGAATACGAAGTGGTCGTGCCGCGAAGCCAGTCGTCCCAACGAGAAGGCGACGTCGCGGTTCCATCGCTCCGCACATGACCTGAGATCGTAGGTCCGCTCCCAGTGCCGGGATGCGAGGTAGAGTGAAGCAGCGGTCTCGGCCCCCTCCCGCATCATGTGAACGAACCTGACCTGCGCGGGGCCGTCAAAGAACCCCTGTAGGTAGGGAACGAAGCGAAGGTGCCGTGGGGTCTTCTCTACCCAGACCGGCTTCTGCTGGGAACGGGCGAGGGCATCCAGTACGCCGAGAAGACCCTCGGCAACGGCACGAGTCTGGAAGACTAGAGGCCCCGAACCCAGGTCAACCCACCCAGCCTCCTCCAGCAGCGCCTCAGCCAGCGCGCCTTCCAGGCCGTTCTCACGCAAGAACTCCCCTACCCGCGCACTGGGATCCCGCAACAGGAAGGCGGAAGCGCCCAGCGGCCCCGCTCGGAAGTGTCTGCTGAAAAAGTGGCTCTCCGTGAAACTGGCCACGCGAGAATGAGCCGCCAGCAAGCTCTGCAACAACGTCGTCCCCGAGCGCGGAACCCCGACGACAAAGACGCGCATGTTCACGTCGGCGGACATCACGCCGGATCCTCATGCCGACGGGCGACCACTACGAAGAACGGTCGGAACCGTGGGAAGAGTCGTTCAGCCCAGCCCACCAAGCCCCTTCCGTGGCCGCCCCGGAACCGGACCTCCTCCACTTCGAAGCCCGACAAGTCCAGAAACTCGACGACCTCCCGCGACGTGTACTCACGCACATGCCCCATGTGTCCGAGCGTCTCGAGCTTCGAGTACTGCTCGAACACCCCCCCGGAGGAGGCGTGCCCCCGGTTGTGTAACACCAGATTCCGCAACCCTCGGAAAGATCGGAGGTTCGGGGTCGAGAGAAACAGCGTTCCCCCAACCCTCAGCACGCGGCGCACTTCGCTCAGCGTACGAATGGGGTTGATTCGCAGGTGTTCGAACAGCTCGTTGAAGAGGACCACGTCGAACGAAGCCGTGCCGTAGGGGATGGGCTCTCGTTCGATGTCGCAATACCGCACATCCAAACCCCGTTCTTCGATAAAGCGTCCGAAACGCTCGGGCGCCAGGTCGAGCCCACACACCCGAAACCCGCGCACCGCCAGAGCCGCGGTGAGCAGCGGCGGGAGTGCGCCGCACTCGAGGATCGACGCCTCCTGGGGAATCCGATCCAGGAGCAGATCCAGGTCCATGGCCAGCCGATCGAGGTGTTGCTCTGCGTATCGAGTGGACCAGGTCGACAGGTCCGGATGGTCAGGTCGCAGGCGCTCGGCGATGTTGGCCAGGAGTCTCCGACTATCTGTAGATGGGCCTCTGGGCGCCCCCTCCATCTTCATCGCTCAGATCGCCTCGAGTGCGGCCAGGGCACCAAGAATGGCTTCCTTCGCCTGACTGATCCGGGGCTCGCCGAGGTGGGGGTCGGGAATGCTCACCACAGTCAACGGCCCTTCGAAATGGGGGCGCCAGCCTTCCACCACGCTGGAGTCGGGCGTGTCGGGATCGAAGAATACCGTCGGGGTTCGGATGACACCGGGACGGTAACGAGCGTGTAGCCTGAAACGCTCGGCGCGGACATCTGCGTGTAGCATGCGCGGTGTGAGGGGGAGTCCCCGCACCCGCCTGACGCGACCGAGCTCGGTGAGCACCCTCCTCCATGGGCGCACCAGAAACGCCTGACGGGCCCGCGACCAGACGGGTCCCGACGTGGGCGCACGATGAAGTGGCATGGGGGTCAGCAAATAGAGTCGCTCGACCGGGACTCCGGCCTGCTCCATCAAACGCACAGTCTCAAACGCCATCGAAGCGCCAAACGAGTATCCGGCCACCACGAAGCCACGATCAGGGAAGCGCTGTCGAACTTCCGCGACCAGCTCACGACCCAGGTCGGCCATGGTCCGCCAACGCCCGGCGTTACCGTCGGACCTGAGCGATACACCGCGCAACCCGTACACCGGGCGCTCGCCGCGAAACCGGCTCGCGAACATCCCCGAAAAGAAGTGGGGCACCGCGACGATGAAAGGGCTGCCCGACCCAGTAGGTTGAAGCGGAAAGAGGTGCTGATACCCTGCGAGACCGGGTCGTCGCCGCTCATTCACGCGGTGCGCCAACTCACGCAGCGTCGGGTGCTGAAACACCTCGGCAGGACTCACTTCGACGCCAAAATCGCGACCGATCGCAGCGGCCATCTCCACGACGAGCAGTGAGTGCCCGCCCAGCTCGAAGAAGTTGTCCGTGACTCCGATGCCCGTCGTCCCCAGCAATCCTTCCCAAAGCGCAAGTAGTGTCCGTTCGAGATCTGACTGCGGCTCAGCCGAAGGCGTCCGTTCATGCCCGGCGGACAGTTCGCGCGTCACGAGAGAGTCCCGGTCCACCTTTCCGTTGGGAAGCCGAGGCAGCTCACTCACGCGCACGAAGTGCGCGGGCACCATATACGCGGGCAATCGATTCGCTACGAACTCTCGCCATCGACCAACGTCAGTCTCTTGCGTTGAGCGAAGGAAGGCCACCAAGCGACGTGGGTCGTCGGGCACGCCGCCCACGCCGGTAGCCGTCCCAGTGGATCGCGCCACCACCACCGCCTCTGCGATGTTTGGGTGCTCGCCAAGGGCGGCCTCCACGTCTCCCGGCTCGATCCTGAAACCGTGCAACTTGAGCTGGTCGTCCTCCCGCCCCAGGAATCGCAGGTGGCCCTCTTCGGTCCAGTACACCCTGTCGCCCGTCCGGTAGAAGCGGGTCCCCCCCGGCCCGGTGCCGAAACGTTGGGCCGTGAGGTCGGGCTGGTTCCAGTAGCCCCGAGCGACAGTGGGTCCGTACACGACCGCCTCGCCCGGCATCCCCGGCGGCAGCGGGCGCCCCTTCGTGTCCTCGACGGCCACCCGTATCCCGGGGATGGGCCGTCCAATCGGAATGGGACCGCTCTCCCGCCCGGGCCGGAGCTCATGCACGGTGGCCCACACCGTGGCCTCGGTGGGTCCGTACTCGTTGAACAGACGTGTGGACGGGAGGCACCTGAAATGCTCGCTGGCCAGCGACGGCGGGCATCGTTCCCCGGCGACGATGGCCGCCTGGAGGCTCGTGAGTTGGTCCCCTCCGAACCCGAGTAACTGTAGGTAGAGCGACGGGACACAAAGCAGTTGGGTGACCTTCTCTGCCATCACGAGTTTGGCGAGTTCTCTGGCGTCCGCCGCTACCCCGTCTGTCGGGACCACCAACGCGCCGCCTGCAGCGAACGTCCAGTAGATTCCCGCCACGGAGCTGTCGAAAGCCACACTCGGGAGCAAGAGGAAGCGCGCGGGAGGCGCATCGTAGAACGCGAACCGGGCGAGCGTCGAGGTAGTGAGGTTGCCATGGGTTACCACCACTCCTTTCGGCCGCCCCGTAGAACCGGAGGTATAGAGCACGTAGACCGCGTGATCGGGGTCGAGCGAAGGCAGTTCGTCCCTGTTTGCGGGCCACTGACTGAGGCTGTCCATGCAGACGGCGGTGGCGCCTCCTGTCGGCAATTGCGATTCGAGCGCACGCGTGGTCAGGACAGCCGACACAGCGGCATCGGTCAGGATCGCCGCGTTGCGGGTGACGGGATAACCGGGGTCAAGCGGGACGTACGCCACGCCCGCCCACGCGCTGCCCAGGATGCCGGCCAGCATCCAGGGCGAGCGATCCACGAACAGCCCGACCCGGTCTCCGGGGCCCAGCCCTCGCTCCATCAGGTGGCCAGAGACGCGCAGGGCGGCCCGGGCCAACTGTCCGTATGTCCACTCGACAGAACCCGACACCACCGCGAGCGCGTCCGGCGCATCGCTCGCCACCGAAAGAATGCGTCGCACCAGGAGTGGGGCCATCGACTCGATGGGCTCACCCTGCCCCAGGCTGTGCGCCCTATTCGCTTCTCTTGACGTCAGCAGCGGCAAATCCGCACAGGGCATCTCGGGGCTCGAGGTCATCCCGGAAAGGAGCGTCGCATAGTGACCCAGCATGCGCTCGATGTATGCCGCGTCGAAGCGATCCGTACGGTACTCGACGCCCAGTTCGGCGCCGTCTGAGTCCTCGGTCACGAACAGCGTCAGATCGAACTTCGATTCACCGAGGTCCAGTTCGATCGGATCCAGATCCGACGTCCCCAGGGAGATCGTCGGATTTCTCCGCTGGTACACGAACATGACCTGGAACAGAGGATGCCGCCCCGGCGTGCGCGGAGGATCGAGATGCTCGACAAGCTCCGGGAATGGCACACCCGCATGCTGGCGTAGCTCCCTAAGCGCATCGGCAAACTCGTGCAGCGCAAGGCGTACCGACTTGGTTTCGTCGACCCGTTCGGCCACGATCATCGGGTTCAGGAAGTACCCGATCATGTCGAGCGTGTCGACGTGATCTCGGGTGGTGACCGGGGTTGCAAACGCCACGTGTTGTTCGGGCAGGTAGCGGGCCAGGAGGAGGCGAAACGCCACCGCGTAGACCGCAAACGGCGTAGTCCCTTCGCGCGCGGCCCATTGACGGACGTGCAGAGCGAGCTCACCGCCGAGGACCTCGCGCATGAGCTGCCCCCGCGCAGGTCCATCGGGGGCAGTCGCTCTCTCGAACGGAAGCGTGCAGTCCTCGGGGAGAGGGTGGAGGCGCTCCTTCCAGAACGCCAGATCGCGTTCCGTGATCGACGGCGGACGCCGGCTCCGCGCGACCACGAAGTCGTCGTACTGGGGCGCCTCGCTGTGCTGAAGGTCCGCTCCAGCATAGGCGGTAGCGAAGTCCCGCCAAAACACCTCCAAGGAACGCTCGTCGGCAACGATGTGGTGCATCACCAGAACCAGGAGGACCTCGTCCGGGGCCCGCACGAGCGTCATCCGAACGAGCGGCCCGGAGTGAAGGTCGAAGGGCCGGCTGGCTTCGACGGTGGCCGACTGCTCGGCGTCCGCAGCGTCCAGCACAGTGACGGTGAGGGATCGACGCTCGTGGATCACCTGACGCACCTCACCGTCAACAGGCTCGAACGTCGAGCGCAGGATGGCATGTCGGCGCAACACCTCGTTCAGGGCCTTCTCCAAGTGGTTCGTATCCACCGGAGCACTCAGTCGAAACGCACTGACCAGGTGGTAGGCTGGGGAGGTGGGGTCGACCTGATGCAGCAGCCAAAGAGAGCGCTGCAGGTCACCCAGCAGTGGAGTCACCTCGGGGGGGCGCCGGGGAAACCCCCCTTCGGATCGGGCCCCGCGCGTTGCCTCGCGCTTCAGGCGGATGGCCCGCCTCAGGGCCTCTGCCCGCTGCTCGTCGGAACCCCCCGTCATGAGCGGGTGCCAGGCGGGCGGCGCCACCGCCTTTCTTGACCCACCCCCGGCCAGAACAGACAATGCGTCCGCCCCAACTGGGGTGGGGTCGATCGCTCAGGCGGAGTCACCGATGAAGATCCTCGAAGTCGAGACGTTCGGTCGGGGCGGACTGACACACTATGTGGACAACCTCTCTCGTGCGCTTGCGGCCAAGGGTCATAGGGTCTCGATCGTCACCACCGAGGGGTACGAGCTAGACGAGGGCGAACCACTTCCAGCTGACGTCCAAATCATCCGTGCCATCGGCGTCACCACGGATGATGGCGCCACGCGGCCTTCGAGTCGGCTGCAAGGCTGGCGCCGCAAGGGTCGGGCAGTCCTCGACGCTTTTCGGGTGGCCCGGGTCGCCCGTCGACTCCGGCCCGATGTGATCCATGTGCACTGTACCAATGAGATCGTGTTGCTGCACCTGGCTCTGCTCCGCCTTCTCCGTATCCCGTTGGTGTTTACCGCCCACCAGGTCACGCCTCACGAGCCCATCCGCCTGCAGGATTCCCTCTACAGGACCATCCACAGGCTCGCACCGCATATCATCGCACATTCCGAATTCGACCGGGACCGCCTAAGGCGGGAGTTCGGGGTCGCCCAGGACCGCGTCTCCGTAATCCCCCATGGTGAGTATGGGTTCTTCGACCGGATCGGTCCCCCTCCGGATCGGGATCAGGCCCGGCGGGAGCTCGGACTTGGCAAGGATGACCAGGTGGCCCTGTTCTTCGGCTACATTCGGGAATACAAGGGCCTGGACCTGCTGCTGGAGGCCTGGCCCGCGGTCGCGGCCGCGCAACCTGCCGCCCGACTCCTGGTGGCGGGCGACCCGGTGCGGCTCCCCCCGCCCCGCCGCGAGGAGCTGGCGGCATGGGCAGAACGGCTGGGGGCGCTCCACCACTTCGGATACGTTTCGCTGGCCGACGTGTCACGGTACTTCAGGGCCGCCGATGTTCTCGTGTTGCCCTACCGAGAGATCTGTCAGTCGGGGGTGCTGCTCGCGGGCCTCGCCCTCGGCGTCCCGGTGATCGCGACGTCCGTGGGCGGGCTCACCGAGATGCTTCGCGACGGCCACAACGCGGTGGTGATCCCGCCGGAGTCGCCCGAGGCGCTGGCTCGGGCCCTGGTGCGTGTTCTCGGCGATCCGTCCCTCAGGACCTCGCTTGCCGCTGCGGGCCTCCAGACCGCGAGCGAGCACGCCTGGCCAGCGATCGGCGAACGCACAGTTCAGCTGTTCGAGGCGTTGCTGGCCGACCGAGGGTGAGCCCCAACGAAGGACAGGAGCCGCCTCTCCGCGCCCGGCGGTCGACCCTCTCTCCGCCATAGCCCATAGAGCGCCGCAGGAAAGACCAACAGGCCTGCCCCGAGCTTCACCGCGAGGGACACCCACGACCCCTCGACCGAAAACAGGTCCAGTGGGAGCAGCGGGTCGAGCACCATAACCGTGGCCACCATGAGTCCCGCTGCCAGGAGCGGTCTCCGGACCTGCCTCAGGATCTCCCCAAGCGAGAGGTCGAGCGTGCGTTTCAGCAGCCATGAATCCAGGTAGGCGTAGAACACACCCGCCGCGACCACCGCCACGATGGCGCCGGTAAGCCCGTACAGGGCCGCACCCATGATGAACACCGGAAGGTGGACCAGGGCGTACATCACGCTCACCCGAAACAACAGCCGGGTCTCCCCAAGCGCCATGACACAGGGCAACGTCATCGACTGGGCAGCCCGCACGGCCAGGAACGGGACAAGGATCCAGAGAAGGGGCACGATCTCGAGCCACTCGGTTCCCAGAACGAGCGGAACGAAGTCGTTGGCCAGCAGCGCGAAGCCGAACCCAGCCGGGAGACAGATGCTCCCCACGATGTTGATCAACTCACGGACGGCCGCCCGGAGTCGTGCGACATCGGCCGCGATTTCGCTGAACGAGGGAAAGAGAATGCGCTGTAACGGTCCAATCAGCTCCCGCGTGGGGAGGACCGCGATGCTCTGTGCCATGTGATACGACCCGGCGGGCGCGATCCCCACCAACCGTCCCACAATGATGCGATCGGTGCTCATCGCGAGGGTGGTGACGACAGTGGCCAGTGACATCCAGCCACTGAAGGCAAGGATATCCCGCACCCGTGCGAACGTAGGCCGAGGGCGAAAAGGGCGCATTAGGTAGGTCAAGAGCAGGGATGCTACGGCCCCAGCAACCATACCCATCACGATGGCCCAGTAGCTCTGGTACACCACCGCGATCGCCACCGTCACCACGAAGGCCACTGACTTGGATGCGACCGTGAGGGTGGCGAGCTTGGAATAGATCAGCTCCCGTTCGTACATCACGAAGCGGGGGTTGGCCAAACCGTTCAGCAAGGGGATCAACGCCAAGACCCACAGGACCTCAGCGATGCGGGGGTCACCCACGAACTGCGCGATCACCAGCATCAACCCCGAAGTGATCACTCCACGGAGAAGCGACAACGTCCAGGCGCAATCGTAGAGGTCTCGATCCTCATCGCGGATCTGAATCAGCGCCTTGTTGACATCGAAATCGCTCAGCCCCTCGAGGACGGCCATGTAGGAGGCGGCGATCGCAACCAGGCCGAAGTCCTCCGGCACCAGGATACGCGCAAGCACGACGATGGAGATCAACCCCAGAAGGCGATCCAGCCAGCGGTACGCGTAGATCCAGCGCGCCCCCTTCTCGAAGCGGCGCGCACGGTCCGAAGAGGCGGGTTGGGTCACGGGCGCATCAGCGACTGGACCACAGTCTCAGCCACCCGGTCGGCCTCGTACGCGCGGTAGTGTGCGCGCATGGCCTCGAGGTTGTTTGCGATCTGGCTGCTCGTCAGGAGCCCCGCGATGTGCCCACGAATCTCGCCAGGATCGTCCCTGAGCGGATCGCCGGATACTCCCAGCCCGTGATACACGACCCTTTCGGTGTTGCCGGCCATGTCGGTTTCTCTGCCACAGTATATCAGCATCGGTACGGCATGGACCACGCACTCGTCGATGGTATGGATGCCACCGTGTGTCACAGCCACATCAGCGTGTTGGAGCACCGTAAGCTGCGGCACCCAGTCGTATACGTGGACGTTGGGTGGCAACTGGGTGGGCAAGTCGCCCCCGCTCCCCGCACTCGACATCACCAGATGCCAATGCTCCTGGCTCGCCACCGCGTCCACCAGTCGTCGCACCAGGTCGCCTCGGACCGAAAAGACCGAACCAAAACCCGCGTAGATCAGCTTCATGGTGCCACCCAACTCGGCCCGTTTGCGAAAGAGCTCCGCAAGCCGGGCCTGTGTGCTGGCACTCACGCGGCTGTCAGGTCGCTCACGTGGCACCAGGGGGCCCACGTAGTGCACACCTTCGCGCGGCTCGTGAGGGAACTCGAACTCGAGCGCATGGAGGCTCAGCGCTGGGAGGCGGGGATAGGTGAAGGGGATCAGCCAGTCCCGGGGCTCGGCCCATTGCCTCAGCGCCAGCCCCCTGCGGCGGGCCAGCTCGCGCAGCAGGGACACTCGGTCACACCCCAGGTACCGCACCCGCTGGGCCCACTCGGTGCGGAGCTTTCGGAGGCGAAGGTTCAGCCAGAGCAGACGCAGACCGAGGGGGCTCCCTTTCCACCCGACCCCGGGAGTCACCCGATGGTGGGGAGGGGGCAGGCCCGGCCGTCGCCACACCGAGGCGAACTGGTTTAGCGTGACCAACCGATGACGCGTGTCAATCAGGAGTACGATGTGACCATGGAGTTCCCCGTCAACCAGAATCAAGTCCGGATCCAGGTCCGCGACGCACGCCTCGACCTCGGCCAGCGACATGGCTTCTAGAGCCTCGCGGCGGCGCGTTTGGATGGACCCGGCGCGCTGAAGCCACCCGCGCTGGAGGTCGCGCTCCATAAACTCACGGACGCGACTCGCTGGGATCGACACAAACGGGAGTCGGGCGTCCGCCACGACTGGAGCGACCGCCGGAGGGCCGGCGAAGGTGACCCGATGTCCTTGGCGCGCCAGCCGCTCGGCAAGCAGAACACTCGAATTGAGGAGCCCCTCCCAAGCACTCGTGAACAACAGGACGTGGGCCAAGGAGCGTCAGTCTGTGGGGTACCCGAGGGACTTCACCAGAGCGCCGTACTCTCGGTCAAAGCGCTTCCTCACCGTGAGGGTGAAGTGCTGCCTCCACTGCCCAGGCGCCGGATTTCGTACGTGATGGTCCCCCCTTTGCGCTCCCAACCCGTGGCGTTTGGCCAACCAAGCACCCAGCGTTCGCTCCAGACGGGAAAAGCCGTAGTGGTTCATGAGGGCCCGGAACGCGCCGGGCCCATCCTTGATCACGTCCTCGTAGCGCAGCGTCACAATGTCGGGGTGGTCCTTCGGCCACTGGGCCATCGACTCGAAGTGGTTTCGCCGGAACTCGAGCTCTGCCAGCAGTCCCTCCTCCTCAGGCAGGGATTGGAGGTACCCAGCGAACGAACCCCCCGCCGCTCGAAGGCCCTCGGGCACGGCTCCGTTCGCGAAGTACCAATCCTCCTCCGTGGGAGCGTCGAGGTTGACCCAGGGCTCCGCCCCTCGTCTGTGATAAAAGTACCCGGAGACCACGAGGTCCCGGGGGTCCCGAATGAAGCGGGAGAGGCGAGCCTCGCCCAGCCTCTCAAGGTCCAAGAAGCGATTGTTGACGGAGGCCATCCTGTGCTGATCGAAGCCCGCATAGAACGCACGCAAGTCGCTGTTGTAGTGCCGGTACCCCCTGCTCCATGGGAGGCAGCGCTCGAAGAGGCCCCGCATGACTCGCCCGAAGTACACAGTCAGGCACTTGTGGTAGGAGCAGTGGACGAGCGCAGGTGGGGAGATGTCGGCCACCTCCTGGGGTTTATCCAGCAACTGCCCGCTACGCGAAGTCGACATGGTGCCACAACGGAAGCTCACGGACCCTCTGACCGGTGGCGGCGAATATGGCGTTGGCCAAGGCGGGCGCCGCGGGCGGTACCGGCGGCTCACCGATGCCGCGCACTTTGGGGCCGTTCTCCAGCCCTCGCACGAAGATCTCCGGGCACTGGTTTATGCGCATGCCGGTGTGCGCGTGATAGTTCGACTGTTGGGCCCGGCCATCGGAGTAGGTGATCTCACAGTTCATAGCGTGGCCCAGGCCGAAGACGACCCCACCCTGGACCAGGTTCTCGAAGTTGACCGGATCGACGACGGTGCCCACCTCGCACGCAACCCACACCCTGTCGATGGTGATGCCCCGCTCCGTCTGGCTGACCTCGACCACCTCGGCCGTCGGTACTCCGAAGCTCTCAACGAACGCCACACCACGTCCCTGGTTGGGAGCCAGTTCCCCGCCCCACGATGACATCTCGGCCACGGCCTCCAGCACCTGGCGGCTGACGTCGTGGCCCATCAGACGAATTCGCTCTTCCATGGGATCGGCACCCGCCGCATGGATCAGCTCGTCCAAGAAGCTGTCGAAGAAGAACCCTCCTGCGTTGGCCCCTACCGCGCGCCACGACGACACTGGGGCAAGGGACTCGGCCCGGTAGGCCCGCATCCGATAGTGCGGAAGGTCGTAGGGGTTGTTCCAGGCGCCCGCTGCAATCTGCGCATCGGCACCCGGAAGAGAGATGTTCGCACGGCCCATTTGCGACGCGACCACCGACGGGGCTGCGATCTCAAGGTCCATGCCCTCGACCCTCCCTTCGCGGACGACGCCTCGAGCGCGACCCATAGCGATGTGGCGAGGGAAGTCGTGTGCGAAGTCCTCTTCGCGGGAGTAGGTCATCTTGACCGGGGTGCCGCGCATCTGGTTGGCGACCTCGGTAGTCTGCTTCAGGTGCTCGAACTCCAACCGATGACCGAAGCTGCCGCCCATGTAGTGGTTGTGGAACGTGACCTTTTCGGGGTCGTGACCTGTGACCTCCGACACCATCTGCTGGAGAAGCCTGGGCATCTGGTGTCCCGACCAGACCTCCGCTTCGTCGTCGGTAACCCGAACAATGGCGTTCAGGGGCTCGAGCGGCGCATGCGCCACGTAGGGAGATCGGTACTCGGCTTCGATGACCTCTCCCGACGAGAGCGCATCGTCGACATCGCCGTCGTTTCGCCACTCGTTATCGAGCTGCTCTGCGGTGAACGAGGCCGCGAGCCGTTCCCAGTGCTCTTCTTGCTCGTGAGGATACGGGGCGGGGCCCCAGTCGCACTGGATGGCGTTGGCCGCGCGTAGGGCGTACCAGGTCTTGGATGCCACAACTGCGACACCGTTGGTCACCTCGACGATGTCGAGCACGCCACCCATCTGCCGGGCGGCCGAGGCGTCGTATCCGTTCAGCGGCCCTCCCTGGCGGGGATTGGTCTTTACTGTTGCGTAGACCATGCCCGGGACCTGCACGTCGATGCCGTACGTGAGAGTGCCCGTCGATTTGGCGACCATGTCCAGGCGCTTCATGGGCTTGCCGATCAGGCGCCACTCGCTGGGGTCACGGAGGACGACGCCCTGTACGGGCTCTATGTCAGCCGCGTCGGCGGCCAGATCGGTGTACGACAGGGCCGAGCCGTCCGGTGTGTGAACCGCACCGCCTCGGGTGGACAGTTGGTCAACGGGAATCCCCGTCCTCCGCGACGCTGCCAGCTTCAACGTCTCGCGGGCCACGGCGCCGGCCTCACGCAACTTGTCAAAGCTGTCGGGCATGGAGGTAGACCCTCCGGTGCCTTGCATGCCCATCAGCTTCATCAGGCCACCCATCACTCCCCGCATGGTCTCGGCCGAGAAGCTCAGGTCGGTGGCCATGAACGGCACGCCTTCGTCGGCCATCGCCGTATTCCAATACGCCTTGCTGGGCTGGCCGAAGCTCACCTCGAAGTCGCCCCACTCCAGATCCAGTTCCTCGGCCAGCAACGCGGCTTGCGCCGACAACACACCCTGACCCTTGTCGCCGTGTGGCGCGATGAGCGTGACCGTGTCACCGTCGATGAGCACCCAGGGATTGAACGTCACTGCGCCCGAGGGCAGGTCGGCGGCGAGCGGATTCGACGGATCCCGTCTCACAGCGTATACGCCAAACGCGACACCCCCCGCCAGCGCGGCGGAACCCACCAAGAACGTCCTTCGGGAAATCAACTTGGGCAGGCGCATCTCAACCTCCCCTCAGGTTCGCGGCGGCCGCTCTTACTGCAGCGCGGATGCGGGGGTAGGACCCACAGCGACAGAGGTTGCCGGACATCACGCGATCGATGTCCTCGTCGCTTGGTTTTGGCTCCTGCACCAGCGCGACCGCCGCCTGCATGATCTGCCCCGATTGGCAGTATCCACACTGGGCCACCTGATGCTCTACCCATGCCTCCTGAACAGCGTGGGGGGCCTCGGGTGTGCCCAGGCCCTCGATGGTGGTAACCTCGGCTCCGTCCAGTTGGCTGGCCGGGATTTGGCAGGAGCGCGCTGCGGCCCCGTTCAGGTGCACAGTGCAGGCTCCACACTGTGCGACACCGCATCCATACTTGGTGCCGGTCAGGCCCAGCTCTTCTCTCAGAATCCAAAGGAGGGGCACGTCCGGCTCGACGTCCACCTGGTGGGCGGTGCCGTTGACTGTAAGGCGCATGGCGATCTCCTTTGGTGCCGCCTTGGAAGGGTTCGTAGGGGCCACAACCTAGGCGGGCTCCTGGCCGCCCGCACTCGCGGTCCGCGGTGTACTGGGCTCCCAGCGAATCAAGTATGGGAGCGAGCCTTGCCGCCCGAGGGGGCAGCCGCGCAATCTGGGGCGGGAACCGGTCCCCACGACAAGGCCAGTCACGACTCCTCGAAGAGGCGCGCATGGATACCCCTACCGGGCTTCGCTCACCTTCGGCACTACCCTCGCTTCATTGCGCGCGTAGAGCTCCCGCCGTCTTCGCGGCGCTCCTGATGGCCACTTGCGTGAGCCCACTCCTCGCGCAGGTACCCACCCCCGCCGACATCATCGGCTTCGCCCCGGGCGAGGACTACAAACTCGCCCACTACGGGCCCATCGCGGCCTACTTCGAGGCGCTGGCCGAATCCACGGACCGTATGGTCCTGGAGCAGATCGGTGAGAGTACGCGAGGCGAGCCCCTCTACTTGGCCGCCATCTCCTCCGCGGAAAACCTCGCGCGGGCTGATCGTTACAGGGAAATTACCCGAACCCTGGCCTACGCACGGGACCCCGATCAGGGGTTCGGCTCCATCCTCTCGGAAGACGCCGCACGCACCCTCGCGCAAGAAGGAAAAGCCATCGTGTGGATCGATGGCGGATTGCACGCAACCGAAGTCGCTCACGGTCAGCTCATGCCGGAGATGGCCCACTATTTCGTGACCGACGAGTCGGAGGAAACTCGGCGGATTCGCGAGCATACCATCCTGCTGTTAATGGCGAACATGAACCCGGACGGACTCGACATCGTGGCCGACTGGTACATGTCGCAGGTAGGGGGAGAGTTCGAAACGGCAAGCGTACCCGAGCTCTATCACCATTACATCGGGCATGACAACAACCGCGATTGGTACATGCTGACACAGGTAGAAACGCAAGCGGTCACCCGGCAGCTCTACCACAACTGGTTTCCGCAGATCGTATATAACCAGCATCAGAGCAGTCCGTTTCCGGGACGCATCTGGATGCCCCCCTTCGCCAACCCGGTCAACCCCAACCTCGACCCGCTTCTCGTCAGTTCTCTGAACCAGATGGGTCATTCGATGCGCAAGCGGTTCGATGTCGAGGGGAAGCCGGGGGTGAACAGCGGCATCGTGTTCGACCTGTGGTGGAACGGCTCCATGCGAGGCGGTCCCGACTACCACAACATGTTGGGGTTCCTCACCGAGACGGCGCTCTACCGCTACGCTACCCCCGGCTGTTACGACGACATCCCGGACACTTTCGGCGCGCGGGCGGGCAACCTACCCGCTAAGACACCCTCCACCAACTACAACAACCCGTGGATGGGCGGCTGTTGGCATATGCGCGACGCCATGGACTATATGATGACCGCCGCCAAGGCCGTGGCCGACTTGGGTGCAAAGCTCAAGGAGGAGTACCTGTTCAACCACTATTGGATGGGACGACGGCAGATCGAGCGTGGCAACGCCGCCGAGGGCGGTCCGTTCGCGTATGTGCTCGACCCAGGAGCATCTCACGATCCCAGCAGCGTCAACGAGTTCATGGACCTGATGCAGCAGTCGGGCATCGAGTTCGTACGCGCCAACGCGCCGTTCACTGCTGGAGGCCGACGCTTCCCCGCTGGGAGCTTCGTGATCCCACCGCAAGCCTTCCGTCCGTACGTGGTCGACCTGATGGAGCCCAAGCAGTACCCGGACCGCAGGCAGTTTCCCGGCGGGCCCCCGGTGCCTCCCTACGACATGACCGGCTACGAGCTGCGCTTCTCCATGGGACTCGAAGTCGCCAACATCGACGAACCGTTCGAGATGCCCGAGGGCGATTGGGGTGAGGTGGGCACCGCGGGCGGGGCGCTCATCGAGGAGGACGCGGGCTCCGGAACCGGGTACGTCGTGGACGGCAATTCCAACTGGGTCTATCGCACGCTTCGACCATACCTGGAAGGCGGCGGTGAGCTGGCGCGACTCACGCGAGAGGTAGGCGGAAGCCCAGCCGGCGGGTTCTGGATGCCCGACCTCGAACCCGACCTGGCCGCCAGGTTCGCCGAGATGGGGCTGACCGTGCGCAGTCTGGCCACGGAACCCTCCGCGGACGCGCTCGCCCGGGTGCGCATGCCCCGCGTCGCCATCTACCGCTCCTGGCAGGGTCCCATGCCCGAGGGCTGGACTAGGTGGGTGCTCGACCAGTACGGGTTCGAGTGGCAGAACCTGTGGGATGCCGACGTGCGGAGCGGCGCGCTGGACGAGTTCGATGTCCTCATTCTGCCCGACCAGAGCGAACGGGGGATTCGGGATGGGCATGAAGCGGGGAGTATGCCGGATGAGTACGTTGGAGGATTGGGGGAAGCCGGTGCAGAAGCGCTTCGTCAGTTTGTCGAGAACGGGGGGAGACTCGTTGCGTTCGACGAAGCGGTGGACTATGTCGTCGCAACGTTCGACCTTCCGTTCGAGAACGTCGTCCGAGGGGTGTCGTCGCAGGACTTCTTCATCCCTGGCTCCATGATTCAGCTTCGGGTCGATGACGCCCACCCGCTCGGGTACGGGATGGCTCCTGACGCGGTGACCTTGTTTGCACGAAGCCAGGTGTTGAGGCGAAACGGCGGTGGCAACGTGTCGGGCGTAACCACACCGGTGTGTTACGCGGAGGAGGATTTCCTGGTCAGCGGCTGGACATTGGGCGGTGAGGACTACCTGGCCGGGAGTACAGCCGCCGCGGTCGCCGATGTGGGCACCGGCGACGTCGTGCTCTTCGCCTTCACGCCCCACTTCCGAGGCCAGCCACGCAACACCTTCAAGCTGCTGTTCAATGCTCTAGTGGGCGCGAGCACGGAGGGGCTACCGGCATCGGGAGGGCTGACTTGCGGGTGACACGCGACTGATGCAGTTGGAAGCCCAGGCTCGTCTGCTTCTTCGTCGCACGTCCACTCCCGTCTTCGGGACGGACCTCCGCATGCGGGAGAGCGAGTTGGAGGAGGCGGTGCGCGGCCGGGCGTTCCTCGTGCTGGGCGGCGCAGGGACCATCGGTACCGCGACGCTGAGAGCACTCCTACGGTTCAGGCCGTCCCGCGTAGACGTGGTCGATCTGAACGAGAACGGACTCGCGGAACTCGTGAGGAGCCTACGGTCCAGCGGGTTGGATCTGGCAGGGATCCAGATGCGATTCCTGGCGCTGGATGCCGGTTCGCCACTCATGGAGAAGCTCATTTCGGCGTCGGGTCCCTATACTGGGGGCGTGCTGTCCTTCATGGCTTTGAAGCACGTCCGCTCCGAGAAAGACCCGTTCACGCTGCAGCGGATGCTGGCAACCAATGTGTTGATGCTGGATCGGGTGATGACTTGGCTTCAGGAGTCCGGACCTCCCTCCCGGCTGTTCGCGGTGTCGACGGACAAGGCCGCCCGTCCGGCCAGCCTAATGGGGGCGAGCAAGCGAGTGATGGAAGGCGTGCTTTTCGGCGCGCCGAACGGTGCCTGCGCTTCCGCTCCACGCACGTCGACCCGGTTCGCGAACGTGGCGTTTTCGTCCGGATCACTGTTGGAGTCCTGGCGGTTGCGAATCGAGCTGGGCCAGGCGCTCGCCTGCCCTGAAGACACCCGGCGTTTCTTCGTCACTCCCGAGGAGGCGGGTATGTTGTGTCTCCTGTCCGCACTGTCGCTCGACGCTGGATACCTTGCCATTCCGTCGGGCGAGACTGCTCGGGTTCAGTGGAACCTGCTGGAGCTGGCCGAGCGGTTTCTCGAGATGCACAGCCTGACGCCCCGTCTGGTCGATACCGAGGATGAGGCGCGGGCTCTTGCCCGCGACCGCAGCGCCTCGGACCCCTATCCTCTGCTCGTGACACCCCGTGACACCGGCGGTGAAAAAGAGGCGGAGGTCTTCGTGGGATCTGGAGAAGTAGCAGAACAGGTGGGATTCCGGGAGATGGAGGGCGTGCGCGCCACACCACTCGATGCTGATACGCTGGCCGAAACCCTACGGTGGGTGGAGTCGATCTCCTCCGGAGCCGAACCCGTCCCCCCGGTGGAAGCCGTAGTCGAGCGCTTGGGAGCCTTCGTACCGGGGCTGGCTCATCGTGCGTCCGACAAGAACTTAGACCAGAGAATGTGACGATGGCCTTTCGTGTGTTCATCCTCGCGGGCGGCGTCGGCACCCGGCTGGCTCCGTTCACCCTGGTGCTGCCCAAGCCGTTGTTGCCCATCGGTGAGCGCCCCATCCTGGACCTGCTGCTCACCAAGTTGGCCCGCGAGGGATGCACCCACGTCACACTTTGCGTCGGCTACCTGGGTACGCTGGTCCAGACTTTCTGCGGCGACGGATCCCGTTGGGGACTTCACATCGACTATTTCGTTGAGGAGCAGCCGCTCGGCACGGTGGGGGCGCTGGGCGCCATGGAGCCGCCCGACGCCGAGACCTTTCTCGTGATGAACGGAGATGTGGTGACGGACCTGCCGTTCCGAGGCGTGCTGGACGCACACTCCACCTCGGGGGCGGAGCTAACCATCGCCGCGGTGTCCCGGCGCGTGAAGGAGGAGCTGGGCGTGCTCGAGGTCGGCGATGACAGCCGGCTCGTGGGGTACCGAGAGAAGCCCGAGCACGAATATGTCGTGAGTACCGGCATCTACGCATTCAGCCGCAGCGTTCTGGACCTGATCCCAGGAGACGGGCGCATGGACATTCCCGACCTCGCGCTGGCGCTGTTGGCCGCTGACCGGTTGGCGCGGGTCCATCTCCACAATGGCTACTGGCTGGACCTCGGCCGTCCCGACGACTTCTCGCGCGCCAACGAGAACGGCAGCGCCATCACCGCCATGATGGTCGATGGTGTGCCCTGGGATGGCAACTCACCTCCCCCTGGGCTTGGCGCCTCCGCACACGGACGGGGCTAGGCATGGCGCGTTGGGAAATCCCCCTGTCCGATCTGGACCTGGGTGATGCCGAGGTGGAGGCCGTCACCCGAGTGGTCAGGAGCCAATGGCTCACTGCGGGCGGGGAGGTGCGGGCCTTCGAGGCGGAGTTCGCGGCTTCCTGCGATGTCGAGGCCGCCGTTGCGCTCGCGAACTGCACTGCTGCTCTCCACCTCTCGCTGAGCGCTTTGGGCGTGCAGCCCGGTGACGAGGTCATCGTTCCTTCCATCACCTTCGTCGCCACCGCCAACGCGGTGGTCCTCGCCGGGGGCACGCCCGTATTCGCCGATTCGGTTGGGTCGGAGGACCTGACCATCGACCCCGCCCACGTAGAGTCGCTCATCGGTCCCAGGACCGTGGGGATGATCGTTGTGCACTACGGTGGATTCGCCAGCCGGCTGAGCGAGCTGTTGGACATCCGAAATCGGCACGGCCTGTTCCTGATCGAGGACGTCGCGCATGCACCCGGAGGGCGCTTCGGCGACGCCGCGCTCGGGACGCTGGGCGACACCGGGTGTTTCTCATTCTTTGGGAACAAGAACCTGACCACGGGCGAGGGCGGCATGGTGCTGGCCCGGTCGGAGGAGGTCCTGACGCGGATCCGCTTGCTTCGTTCCCACGGCATGTCGTCGCTGAGCTGGGACCGGTTCGCGGGACACGCCTCGTCTTACGAAGTAGTGAGCCCCGGCTACAACTATCGTCCGACCGAGGTCATGGGGGCACTGGGACGCGTCCAGTTGGCCCGCCTCCCCGAAGCCAACCGACGGCGGATGGAGCTCCTGCGCCGCTATCAGGCGAACCTCGCTAAGCTCCCCGGTGTCATCGTCCCGTTCAAGGACCGGGAGGGAACGGGCCACGTCTCCGTCGCCGCGTTCGCCACGACCGAGCTCCGTAACTTCGTTCGAGCCGCGCTAACGGAAGCGAGAGTTCAGACGTCTCTCCACTACCCTCCGGTCCACCTTTTCCGACACTACCGGGAGACGCTGGGAACGGGCCCCGGGGACCTGGCCATCGCCGAACGCTGGGCGCAGACCTCCATCACCCTCCCCCTTTATCCGACCCTCACCGAGGAGCAGGTGGATCGGGTGTGTAGCGTGGTGGCGAAGGTGGTTGACGGCCGCTCGGACGCGGGGTCTTCCTGACCCCAATGTCAGTGCGCCTTTCAACCCCGGTGCCGCAGGTGTGGGATGAGCTCCTCCGAAACAGTGGAGTGCCGTTCCGCTTTAGTCAGACCAGCGCCGCCGTCCACGGGCTCGCGTCTGCCCGGCCCGGCTATCTGGCCCGGGCCTATCGCGTCCAGACGGATGAGGGGGACGACGTTCTTCTCCCCACCGTCCGAGTCCCCCGGCGCTTCAGAGCCTTGAGCCTCCTAGAGGCGATGCCTCTCTCATGGCAAGGGAGCCCATTGGTGCTGTCCGGCACTGTGACGGAGCGGGCCCTACGGGGGGTCGTGCGTGGGGTGCCCGATGTGGGGGCCCTGAGGGTTACGGGAGGACCGCTCGCAGGTGGGACCGACGTGGCGGATACGCTGTCTGCCTTGGTCGACGGTCATAGTGAGACGCACCTTCTGGATTTGCGACCTGGGTTCGAGGCGCTCTGGGAGTCGGGTTTTGCCGGAAAGAACCGCAACGTCTGTCGGAAGGCCGAGAAGGCAGGAATCCAAGTCGGACGGGAGGCCCCCGCCGAGGCCCTGGGCGCGTACTTTCCGTTGTACGTGGAGGCAACGCGGCACTGGGGTTACGCAGAGCCGCCCTATTCGCGAGCGCTCTTTGCGGCGTTGATGGCTGCGCCGGGGGTCGAGTTTGTCTTGGCCCGGCTGGAGGGGAGGGTCGTGGCGGGTACGGTCTCCCTCTTGGGATCCCACGACGCTTTCCAATGGACCACCGTGATGGACCGCTCCGTTTCCAGCCTCTCTCCCACCAACGCGCTCCTGAAGTGGGTCATCGAGGATGCCTGCCAGCGAGGGCTGGATTGGTACGACATGGGCAGCTCGGCTGGGCTCCCCGGGGTGGCGAGCTTCAAGGAGTCGTTCGGGGCCAGGCGTGTCACGTTTCCGAACCTCACCGTGCGTTCGACGCTGAACCAAGTGCTGGAGGGGGTCGTCGGCATTACGCGGGGCCGTGACCGTGGAGAGTAGGTCATGCCGACGCTGCAACGTTCCGGGTGACACCCCCAAAGAGACGCTGACGTGGGAAGTGGACGGTTACCACATCCTCCGCTGCGCGCAGTGTGGGCTCGGCAGGGTCGAGAATCCCCCGAGCCCAGAAGCGCTCGCAGCTCTCTACGACGAAGCGTACTTCGAGTCGGCGGAAGCCGTTGGGTATCAGGGATACGCCGAGGCGGAGGATCGGAAACGCCAGCACTTCCGAACCCTCCTGGACGAGATCGCCCGCGAACGGGGAGTTGGCTCCCCGGGTCGTCTGGTCGAGATCGGGTGCGCCTACGGGTTCTTCCTGGACGAGGCTCGGAAACGGGGATGGTCCGTGATGGGATTGGAACCGTCGGCACACGCCGCGGGCCGCGCACGGGACCACCTCGGGCTCGATGTCCGGAGCGATGCCGATGCCCTCGCGAGACTCCCGGACGGAGAGGCCGACGTGGTGGCGGCGTGGGACGTCATTGAGCATGTCGCTGAACCGCTGGGACTCATGGCGTCCGCCCATCGCCTCCTCCGTGAAGGCGGTGTCCTGGCACTTTCGACGGGTGACGTTGGCAGCCTATCCGCCCGCCTGCATGGACGGCACTGGAGCTTGGTGACGCCTCCCTGGCACCTCTGGTACTTCACCCGGCGTTCCATGGCCAAGCTGCTCGAAGCGCAAGGGTTCCAGGTCACGCGGTTGGGCGGGGATGGCTGTGTGGCCCGGGATCCGGGTGCCCGACAGCAGCGGCTGCCCGCATGGGTGGGGAGGCTCCTGGGCGCGGGCCTCCTGGTGCGCGGGTTTCGGCGTTTGGGTCTGGGGCAGATCATGTACGTCTTTGCGCGTAAGACCGGAAAGCGTGAGGTCCCGTCATGAGGCTCTGCTTCATCGGGGACCCTCGCAGCGTACACACGCTCCGTTGGGTGGGCTGGTTCGCCCGGGAACACGACGTCCATCTGATCCGAACCGCCCCATCCAAGGAGGAGCTCCCCTGGCCTGGAATCGTTCTGCCCCAGCGTGGTGCGTTGCCCGGCTCACGGCTTCTCGGGTCCGTCCGCGCGGTCCGGCGCTACGTCCGCGAGTCTCAGCCGGACGTCGTGAACGGACACTTCATCAACGAGGCAGGATGGTTCGCCGCCCTGTCCGGACACCCGGCGGTGGTCGTTTCGGCCTGGGGGTCCGACCTCTATAGGGCGCCCCACGAGTCCAGGCTGGCCGCGGTCTTGAATCCCTGGAGTGCGCGAAAGGCACGCCTGGTGACGTGTGACTCGCGCGACCAGGCGGGTGTGCTAGAACGGTGGGGCGTCCCGCCGGAGCGGGTGCGGGTGGTGGGCTGGGGGGTGGACCTCGCGGCCTTCAGCCCGGAAGTGGACGGGATGGCTTGGCGGAAACGGTTGGGCATCCCCGCGAACGGACGGGTTGTCCTTTCGCCGCGGCAATGGCTCCCCAACAGCCGCATTCACGAAGTCCTGGAGGCCTTTGAAGCCCTTCCGGGCGAGCCCCACCTGATCCTGAAGCGCCTACCACAGTTCGAGGGCGAGTACGGGGCGGAGGTCGAGGCGCGCGTTCGGGGGGCGGCGCTGGGTGGGAGGGTACACGTCGTGGAGGAGGTGGCCGAAGCGGAACTCCCGGGCCTGTACGCCGCCGCGGACTGTGTCGCCTCGCTCTGCGAAACGGACGGGACGCCCATGAGCGTGTTGGAGGCCATGGCCTCGGGGCTGCCAGTGGTGGCATTCCGGAACGCCAGCCTGTCGGAGTGGGTGACCGAAGAAGGAGGCGGCCTGGTCGACGGGATCGAACCCGCACGGGTCGCCCCGGCACTGGGGCGCGCCCTCGAGCAGGGGCGGGCCGGGCCGGCCGGGCGTCACAACCGAGCGCTGGTGGAGCGGAAGGCGGATCGGCAGCGAGAACTGGGAGCCATGGAGCGCGCCTACCTTGAGCTGGCTGGGCTCGGAGGGCGGTGACGGGCCGTCCCATTGACGTGAATGTCGCCAGCGACGGCCGTGGAAGGATCGCGGGCTGCATTGACGTCAATTATTGACGTGAATGTCGCCAGACACCGGCGGGCAGGCGTCCGTGGCGACATTGACGTCAATCCGTGGCGTCCTCCCGTCGGTCACTGGGCGTCCCCGCGGCCGCCAACACGCCGGCGAGGTGCACGAGTACGATCTCCGGCGTGCGGGTGAGCTGCCGCCAGGTAAAGCGGAGCACGCGGTAGCCCATTGAACCCAACCGAGCGTCCCGCAGCCGATCACGTTCGAACGCGGCGCGGTCTCTGTGGTAGGCGAATCCGTCGATCTCAACCACCACGCGATCTCGCGGCCATAGGAAGTCGGCCTCGTAGCCCGCCACCATTGCGTTGGTTGCCGGAGACGGGACGCCGCCGGCCCGGACCAAATCCAAAAACCGCGCTTCAGCCTCCGACCGGAGGAAGGCGGTGCCATGGGCTGCCGACGCCACACCGTGCAGTTTGGACGCGCCGGGCTTGGAGGGATACCGCTTCAGGACGGCCAGCAGGTCAGCCAGGCGGAGGATCCTGAGCCGTTCCCCGTGGGCCACCATGCGCTCCAGCTCCGGCGTACCACAACGCGCCGCGAGGTCCAGGATCGTTCTCGCCGCGGCTGTCACCGGGACCCCATGCCGTCGGGTGACATCCCGCCGGTCCAACCGCTCCACCCGGTGGAGCCGTACTCCTTTCCCGCGCCCCCGTCGTCCCCGCGCGGCAGAGACCTCCACGGGAAGACCCCGTCCTGAGGCCTTGACCAGCTCCCAGAGCCGTGCGGCGCTGCCGTGGCTTACCACCGCCCCCTCCCCACACGCGAGGACCGCCGCCATCTCCTGAGAGTGCCCGGTGGCGATGGGCCCGACCTGGTACACCCCCCGATGGAGAGGCCGAAGCCGACCGATGCGCACCCGGTAGTCGATGGAATGCGGCGGAACACCTGCCTGGAGCAGTTGGCCACGCGACACCACACCGTGCTGGCGCTCGCACTTCGCAGATATCGCGGCATCCACGTCGCTCACCTGTCCGCCTCTCCTCCCGGTGTGGGACCTCCAGGCTCGCCCAGTGCGTCGGACGGCGCCATGGGGCGCTAGGCCATGGCCGTCGCGTCGTGCGGACGACCCACCTAGGTTGCGCCAACCTGCCCCACCGATAACCCCGACCCGCCACCCATGAATCGACTGCCTGTTCTGCGTACCACGCTCCTGACCCTTGCCGTGGCCTTCCCGGCCACCGCCCCACTCGACGCCCAGGCCTCCGACCCCAATCAGGTCATCGATCCGGCCCACCTTTCTGCTCTCACCTACCGGAGTGTCGGTCCGCACCGCGGAGGTCGCGTGACCGCTGTGGCGGGTGTGCCGGATCAGCCGTTCCTGTTCTACATGGGCAGTACCGGCGGGGGTGTCTTCAAGACGGAGGACGCGGGCACCAGTTGGACCAACATTTCCGACGGTCAGATCCCTGTGCCGTCGATCGGGGCCATTGCCGTGGCACCCTCGGACGAGAACGTCATTTACGTGGGGACCGGCTCGGCTGAGCCCCGGGGGAACACCTCGCCCGGCCGCGGCATGTTTCGGTCGACCGACGCGGGGAAGACCTGGGGGCCCATCGGCCTCGAGGACGCAGGACAGATCGGTCGGGTCGTCGTCCATCCGGACGACGCAGACGTGGTGTTCGTCGCGGCGGTGGGCAACCTGTTCGGCCGCAACGAGCAACGCGGTGTGTTCCGCTCCTCCGACGGTGGAGCGACCTGGGAGAACGTGTTGTTCATCAACGACTCGACGGGGGCGGTGGACCTGGCCATCAACCCCCGCAACCCGCGCATCATGTACGCCACCGTGTGGAGGGCCCAGCGCCTTCCGTGGACCATGATTTCGGGGTCGCTCGAGGGTGGGATCTACAGGAGCAAGGACGGTGGGGACACCTGGCAGCAGCTCCGGGTGGGGCTGCCCACGGGTCTTATCGGAAAGGCCGGTGTGGCCGTGTCGCCCGCCAACCCCAACCGCGTCTGGGCGGTGATCGAAGCCGAGGGCGAGCAGGGCGGCGTGTATCGCTCGGACAACGGTGGCGATGCATGGCGCCAACTCACGGGCGACCGCCAACTGTGGCATCGACCCTGGTACTACAACCGCATCACAGCCGACCCCCAGGACGAGAACACGGTCTGGATCAACAATGTACTGCTCTACCGCAGTGTGGACGGGGGCACTGCTTGGATTCCCGTGCCGACCGTCCCCCACGCGGATAGCCACGCACTTTGGATCAACCCCAACAACACCGACATCATCGTGGAGGGAGACGACGGCGGCGCCACCGTGACGCTGAACGGCGGTCGGTCCTGGTCGACCCAGCGAAACCAGGCGACAGCGGAGCTCTATCGCGTCACGGTCGACGACCAGTTCCCGTACCGGCTCTACGGCGCCCAGCAGGACAACTCCACGGTGTCTGTCCCCAGTCGCGTGAGCAGCGCCATGATCTCAGACTTCGAGCACGAGTTCCAAGTGGGCGGGTGCGAGAGCGGACATATCGCCGTGGATCCCCGCGATCCCAACATCACCTATGCCGGGTGCTTCGGCGGGAGCATCAGCCGGTACGATGTACGCTCTGGCCAAACCCGAGAAATACTGGCTTATCCGCAGAATCAGATGGCTCAGCGTATCGGCGATCTACGGTATCGTTTCCAGTGGAACGCACCCATTCGGCTCTCGCCGCACGATTCGGACGTCCTGTACCATGCGTCCAACCACCTGCATCGTTCACGCAACGGGGGGCAGTCCTGGGAGGTGATCAGCCCCGATCTGACCACCAACAACCCCGATCACCAAGGATATGCGGGCGGCCCCATTACCAGTGACGGCACCGGCGTGGAGGTGTATGGAACCATCTTCGCGTTCGAAGAATCTCCCCAGGAGCCGGGCGTTCTATGGACCGGCAGCGACGATGGCCAGCTGCACGTGTCTCGGGACAACGGCGCCAGTTGGGCCAATGTAACCCCAACCGACTTCCCGGAAGGTGCCACCGTCAACAGCATCGACATCTCGGCGCACGCACCGGGTCGCGTGCACGTGGCCGCCTATAAGTATCGACAGGACGACATGCGCCCGTACCTGTTCCAGACCAACGACTACGGGGCGTCGTGGACGCTGCTTACCAGCGGAAGCAACGGCATTCCGGCCAACCATTTTGCGCGGGTGGTGCGCGAGGACCCCGAGCGGCGTGGCCTCCTTTACGCGGGGACTGAGTTCGGTCTGTACGTGTCCATCGACGACGGGGCGCATTGGCAGTCGTTGCAACGCAACCTACCGGTGACTCCTGTCACGGACATCCAGATTCATCGGGGCGATATGGTGCTCTCCACCCAAGGGCGTTCGTTCTGGATCATGGACGACCTCACACCTCTGCGGGTCCTTACCGAGGACGTGCTGGGCGCGCAGGCCACCCTGCACGATGTTCGTCCCGCGGTAAGGGCCTTTTTCGGCGGCGGAGCGCTTGGAGCGATGGGCGCGTCCAGCCGGGCCTCGAATCCACCCGACGGTGCGTGGTTCCACTACACCTTGGGCGAAGACGTGGACGGCGCAATTAAGCTGATCGTGACCGACGCTCGCGGGGACACCGCGACTACGCTCTCAAGCGAGCGCTCGGCCGGGCCTGACCTCGGGGCGTTCGCGGCGCTGGCAGCGATGTTCGGCTTTGGAGGGGGCCCACCCACGCTACCCACGACGGCGGGCACCCACCGCGCTACCTGGGGGCTGACCTACCCTGGCCCGACTCTCCCCACGGGCACGATCATTTTCGGAGCGCTCGGGACGCCCCCGGCGCCTCCCGGCGCGTACACGGTCACCATGACGATCGACGGCGAACCGGTGGACTCGAAACCGTTCGAGGTTCTCCCCGATCCCCGTGTGCCCACGCCGCAGGCCGACTACATCGCACAACAGGACTTCCTGAACGACCTGGGCGACATGATCGATCAGCTGGCAGACCGCACATCCGACCTCGTGTCAGTCCGAGACCAGGTGAACGCATTGGTCGAGGTATCAGCGGATGCCGAGCTTTCGGACGACGATGCGGAGAGACTCTCGTCCACGGCCGACTCCCTGAACGGGAGGCTCACCGGACTCCAAGAGGAGATCCAACAAACGGACAACCGGAGCTTCTACGACCCGCTCGACAACCCGGGGAAGCTCGCAGCCGAGCTGGCCTTCCTCTACAACACGGTGGCCGGTAGTCTCGCGGGCACGGTGAACGCTGGCCCCACCGACCAGGCGTTGGAGCGGCTCGAAGAACTACGCGCTGAAACGGCGGACATACTGACCCGGCTGGAAACGGTGTTCAACGACGACCTGGCAGCGTTCAACGAACTCATCCGGGCGCTTGGGATGGACCCGGTGGTGGTGACGAGGGCCAGAGCGGTGATCAGCTAACCGGCGCGGGCACTACCGCGCCGCGAACCCGCGGAGCGCCTTGAGCCACTGGCGCGTCAGAATGGCGAGCACTGCTTCGCCCTTCTCGCGGGTGGCCAGCGTGGGGTCGCCGAACAGCCCGGTCGTCGAGTACCTGGGGTCGGCCGGGTCGCGGGAGAACAGTCCAGGCTCGTAGCCGGGGTAGTCCCGGGCACGCGGGTCTCCGTAGTCGGTGACGGCCCGATCCATGTGGACCAGGTCGGGCTGTAGGAACAGGTGGATGGACGTCTCCAGCTCGTCGGCGTGTCCGCCCGCTCGCTGCTCGGCCAGAGCGTCCACCTCCGGCGTCTCGAGGTCGTTCCACGACAGCACCAGGATGGGGATGCCGTACGTCACGCGCAGGTCGCGCGCGACCATCGAGATGGGGAGCCCTGTGGCCATGGTGATGCCGGTGTTCAGGAACACGAGCCGTTGCGCGCCCTGTTCAGCCAACGACCTCCCTACCTCGTACACATAGCTCCGAAACACCTCCGGATCGGCGATCTCGGTGCCGGGAAAGGACCTGAACGCAGGAAACCAGCCATGCAAGATGGGCGGCGCTACCACCACGTCGGTCGAGTCGACAGCTTGCTGCAGCAGGTACTCCAGCACCACCGCGTCTGCGTTCATCGGCAGGTGGGGGCCGTGCTCCTTGGCGCCACCCCCGAACGGAATCACCACAATGGGCGCTTCACGAATGCGCTCTTCGGCCTCCGGCCAAGTCAGGTGGCCCAGAAAGTCACCCGGGGTTTGGGCCACGAGGGGCCATGCAGCAGAGACTAAGATGAGCAGCGCGCCAATGAGCCTCTGAAGTGTTTGGTTCATCCTACCTCCTTGGAGTGCTCGAGTGCAGGCCAGCTACGCCGGTTCGGGGACCCAACCCGAGTCAAGCGAACGTCGCAGCGCCGGTGAGCCACCCACGACGGAAACGTTGCCTCATGGTGTGGGCACCCACGTCGCCCAATCCAGCGCCGGGTGGGTCGTACTGCTACTTGGGTTTCTTTGGACGGATCAACCTGGAGGAGAAGTACGGTCCCGCCCGGCACCGGTGTCAAGGTCGCTGGACAGCGACGCTCACAACCTTCCGAGGAGGCGCTCATGAGGCAGCGAGGATCCACCATGACGGGCCCGTGCTTCCTGGCCTCGATCGCCGTGATAGTCCACTCGGCATGCGTGACTCCGCAAGAGTCGCCGTTTCAGGTCGGCTCCCAGGCCGAAAACGCCGCAACTTCCGTGGTAATCCGTAACGGCAGCTTCAACGACGTCCGAGTCGCCGTGGAGGCCTCCAGGGGACGTTGGCTAGTGGGACACGTTCGGAGCGGTGAGCGTCGGGTCCTGCGAATCCCCGCGGCAGCCGCGTCCTCGGAGTTCAGGCTGGTAGCCACTTGGGGCGCCGGGAACCAGGCGCTCCGATCACCAATCGTACGGCACGTGGCAGGCATGCGCATCGAGTGGAACGTCGGCTCCTACGAGCCGACGTCGGTGTTGACTGTCCGCCCCGCTTGAGAGCGCGCCATCCAGTTACCGGGTGGGTCGTACTGCTTCTCGGGTTTCTTCGGACGGATCAACCTGGAGGAGAGTACGGTCTCACCCGGCACCAGTGGGTGTGGATCCCCGGGTCTGCTGGCAGCGCAGTGAGCGCCCCCGGGCAACCCTGGCTGGCGAGCGAACATCGGACCGAGTGAACCCACGCCACGGAGCACACGCTGGTCGCCGCCCTGCTGCTGCTTGCAGTTCAGATCCCTGATTCGACAGCAACGGACGCGTATCGCGACGCCGAGGCGCGCCTGCTCGTGGAACGAGCGATGGCAGCCCGCAGTCGGGAAGCCGAAGGGGTTGATGCCTACGAGGGGCTGCTCCGGGAACGCCTCTATCTCGGGCTCTCTGCGGCTCGGTTCAGACGGGAGCGAAGTCTGTTCGAGTCGGAACGCGTAGCGCGGATACGGTGGGATCGCCGCGAGGGACGCACCATCCAGTGGTTGGGCGCCCGCGACGACGCGCCGATGATCGGCGACCGCGGTCGGGTGGTGTGGGACCGTGGCTCGGACGACCAGGAGGGCGGCAGCATCAGCCTGAGCTTGGGAAGGGGTGGATCCGAGGCGGAGCAGCGACAGGTCCAGGACGCGCTCCTCAACAACCTCAATCCGCCCATCTTTTCCTATCGTCCGGGCGACGACCGGCTTGCGTTCGGAAATCGCTTCGCCCTGCATCCCCTAGCAGACTCCGCAGTAGCTCACTACCGATACCGCACGGGCGACACGCTACGGGTGACGCTTCCCGGAAACGCCCGCGATCTCATGTTGGTGGAGGTTCAGGTAGAGCCTCGCCGGGCTGCGTTCGAGCTACTTGCGGGTCCTCTGTGGTTCGATTCCGAAACAGGCGATCTCGTCCGTGCGCACTATCGCCCAAGCCAACCGTTCGACATGGCCATGGACGAGGGAGAGGACGTCCCCGGCATCTTCAGTCCGTTCCGGGTGGATATCGAGTACCTGACGGTCGAGTACTCTTTGCATGAGTCCCGGTGGTGGCTTCCCCACCGTTTCGGGGCGCGCGGAGAGGTGCGGGCGGGTAAGCTCCTACGAGCACCGATGGCGGTGGAATGGTCGGTGGGTGACTACCTGGTCAACACCACCGCGACGATGATACCGCGCGATGAGGCCCTCACATCGGGGTGGGCATCCAGCCAGAACGACTCCGTGCGCATCCTGGCACCGCCAGGGGACTCGCTCCGGAACTCGCCACACCTCACTGGAGAGATGCTCGGACCCTCGGCGATCGCCTTTTCCGCGGAGGAGATCGAGGCCTTGACGGGCGATCTCAAGGCATTGATGCCGGCTCAGGAGCCGTTCCGATCTGGGTTCGCGTGGGGCCTGGCCGATCACAACGTACGCTACAACCGCGTCGAAGGACTCAGCCTCGGGGCTTCGACCGAACTGGGCGTGGGCCGCGACACCTGGCTTGAGCCCCGCGCTCGGTTCGGGCTGCTCGATCAGCAGTTGCGAGGCTCGCTCGGGGTACATCGTGGTGATGAAGGCGCACGATTCGGCGTCGCCGCATACCGGCGCCTGTCCCACACAGATGACTTCGGAGATCCGCTCGGACTTGGTGCCTCCCTATCGAATCTGGTGCTCCGTAACGGTCACACCCAGTTCTTCAACACAAGCGGCATAGAGCTCAACTTCGAGAGGCGGGATCGGCGGGTCCGCACGCAGGGTCGTGCGTTCTGGGAGCGACATGCCTCCGTCAAGCGCGAAACGAACTTCTACCTTTGGGAACCGCTGACCGGTGACACGCTGCCGTCCGTCATTGCTGCCGAGGAAGGAGCGATCTTCGGGGTCGCCGGAGACCTCCGCTGGCAACTGGGTGATGCGCCTCACCGAGGCGTCGCGAGCGGGCTGCTGCGGGCCGAGGTTGCGGGCGGAGATTTCAGATACCAGAGGATCCTAGGCACCCTATCCGCAGGTCGATCGTTGGGCCTTGGGTTGGCGGGGGCATTCGAGCTCGGAGGCGGGGTGGGTTGGGGCGCACTCCCCACACAGAAGCAGTTCTACCTGGGCGGGGCCCACACGCTTCGTGGCTACTCCGGCAGCTATACGCAGGGCGGGAGCTTCTGGTTGGCTCGAGGCGAGCTGGCCACGGCCCTTCCGTTGGCAAGGGTGGCGGTCTTCTCTGATCTGGGCTGGGCGGGCCCACGCGAGGACTGGACCCGGAGCAAGCCCCTCTGGTCCGCAGGCGCGGGGCTGTCGTTCTTGGATGGGGTGGTTCGGGTCGATGCCGCCTGGCCGATCCGCGCCGCATCGGGAGGGCGTTTGTACTTCTATCTGGACGGCCTGTTCTAGCGCCGTACCTCACCCCGGATCGCCCCGTAGCGCCCAAGGACCTCCAGCATTGGCTCCAGCGGAATCGCCTGATACACCCTCCCCCGACCGCGGACCGTGGTCGCCTTGAAGATGGCGTTGTAGATCGCCTCCTCCGTGGCTTCAACGACCGCAGCAAAGAGCGGGGACATCTGTGGATTCAGGAGGTTTTCGACGGTTCGAGGGTTCGGATCGCTGCGTACGCGCCGGACGGACGGTGCAGTCGAGAACGCAATGACGTAGTCGCCGGAGCTGTTGTGCGCGAATGAGCCCGCGCGGGCGGCACCCAGCATCGCCCGCTCAGAGAGTCGTTTCACCGTCGCGGAGCTGAGTGGGGCATCTGTGGCCACCACGATCATCAAGGAACCGCCATCGGCGGGCACAGCCTCGGGCGTGTCCGTGGGGTTAGCGAGCTCGCTCCGGTAGATGAACGCACCCAGCTCCTCCCCGACCGGAGCGCCGTTGATGGTCAGCGTGCCCCCGAAGTTGGTTTGCACCAGGACACCGACGGTGTAGCCGCCGAGAGACGCGGGTAGTCTGCGTGAGCTGGTACCGATGCCTCCCTTCCAGCCGAACGCGCCTGTCCCGGTCCCGGCGCCCACGGAACCCTCCTCCACCGGCCCGCCCGAAGCCAGCCGCAGGGCCTCCTCGACGCGCTCTCGCTGTACGGGATCCTGCCACATGTCGTTCACCCAACTGTCGTTTGTCTCTCCAACGACCGGGTTGATGGTGTGTTGTGGGCCCGGGTCGCCGTCCATCAGGGTCCACGCCAGTCCCCGCGCGGCCGACCAGACGCAGAGGGTGCAGGTGAGCAGAATGGGCGTCTCGAGCTCGCCGAACTCCCGCACTTGGGTCTCACCGATCAGCTTGCCGTACCCGTTCGCGGTGTGGATCCAGGCAGGAATGGGCTCAGCGTAGAGGTCCCCCGCCACGGGCAGGATGGCGGTGACGCCGGTGCGGATGTCGTCGCCCTCGCGGATCGTCACCTGCCCTACTCGCACCCCGTCGACATCGGTAATGGCGTTCAGGTCACCCGGCGGAATCGTGCCGACCACAACGCCGTAGTCGCGCGCCCTCCGCCGTGGGGAATCATCCCGCGGTGGACCCAACCAGGTCGGGAAGTCCAACTGAAACGCCTCGCTTCCAGAAGCGCCGTGGCACGCCCCGACCCAGGCCCCTCCGCTTGCCTGCATGCTCAGGCGGCAATCGAGTCCAGGAGCTGTGTTCGGACTGTCGATGCGAAACGTCAGTTGGGTGCCCCCGGTGAGCTCCTGCATGGCCAGGCCTCGACCAGCATCCACGAGCAGCACCCCCTCGAGGCCCGATGCCCGCCGCGTCAGCTCGAGGCGCCAGTCTTCCTGAGTGCCATCGGCGAACCGGGCGGCTCCCTGCCATCTGCCCTCGGTGATGGACTGAGCCGAGAGCGGACCCGCACAGAGTAACAGCAGTACGACAATGCGAGGCATACCAACTCAGCTCCGGGTCAAGCGAAACATGCGCACGTACTCAACGCCGAGCGCGTCACTCCCCACGGCCAGCACGTAGTCGTCGCCGACATCGAGCACGCGATGGTTGTCGGGGACAGCGACGGTGGCGCGGAGCGCCCCTTCCACATCGAACACTTTCCACCAACTGAGTCCTCGACTACCCGGGCGCTCGAACTCCTGCACCCACAAGAGGTCAAGGGCATCAACGAGCATGGGGCCGTGACTAGGGTACTGTTCGGGCACTTCTCGGCTCCGGTGGACGCGGGCTGCCTGCTCCCGATCTACCCCTGCCCCGAGCGTCTCGAGCAGTTCGGCCACTGACCGCTCCTGCGCGTCACCCTCTACCATGCGATCGGTGCTGGGCCAACGAACGATCAAGCTCAGATCGCCGGCCAGAGAGTACCTGCGAATCTCCTCATCCCGCGTGATGCCGATCCAATAGCCCTCCCAATCGCCCGCGAACTGAGTCCCCTCTTCGAAGAGACGCGGACCCGCCAGCGGTCCCACGGGCCACTTGGCAATCTCGACCCTGGGTTGTACCGGCAGTGAATCGCGCAACACCCCGTCGGGGCCGTAAAGGAGGTAGTTGGAGAACTGCTGCGTGTACTCGGTTGGCGTGGATGGCAGGCGGATCTCCTGCTCGAACAGGGTTGATCGGTCTGGCAGTACGGTGAGAATCTGAGGACGACGTCCGATGCCCGCGGGGGACACCGTACTCAGCACCTCACCGGTGCCGTTCAGTATTGTGAGCCGACGCTGGCGCGAGTCCCAGATCGCCAGGGTGTCGGCCCGCAGTCGAAACATCCGCCCGGGTCCCAGGTACTCGCCGGGCCCTTCGCCCTCGCCCCCAAACGACCTCACGAACACCCCGGACCGGTCGAAGACCCGAACCTCCCGCGATCCGTCGAAGACGGCGATCTCTCCGGTTCGCAGTACCCTCGCTGAGGACACGCGAAAGAACTGCTCCGGCCCCTCGGCCTCCTGCGATCCCATCTGCACCGTCGGTAGGGTATCTAGCTGCCAACGCGCAACGTCGATGCTCTGATTCATGACGATGCGGACGCCCGCACTGTCCGTCTCCAGGATGGTGGATGGCGGTCCCTCTCCAGCACCACAGGCTGTAACGAGCACGACGACAGCCGGGAGTCCGAGAAAAGTCCTCAAACGATCGTGATCTCCTGGGCGTCGAAGTCCTTGATCCAAACCCTGATGCCGTAGAACACCGGCAGTAGCAGGAGGACGACGCTCGCGGAAAGGAGCGGGATGGCGTCCAAGCTGGTGAGCCCCAGAGCAGCGACAGCCACCGCCGATCCCAACGCCACCCAACCCGCGGTCTGATAGGCCGATTGCGCCTCTTCAGGGACCCGGACGACCCAGATCGTCACTGCGATACTGGCGACGGTCATAGCAATCGCACCCACGAGGAGCCAACGCGCACCGGAAAGAACGGGGTCTCCCGTATGCTCGATGATGTGCAGCGTCGCCGATCCCGTGGCGGTGATCCCCATGGTGACGGCCAGGTGTAGGTAGAGCCAACATGCCGTGGGCCAGAACCCTACCTTCGGCTTTCGATGCGACACGTAGTCGAAGTAGAGCCACCAGAGGCCGATCGCCAACAACATGCCGAGCACGGCGGCGATCCCCACGATCCGATTGAGATCGTGATGGGATGCTACGCCTTGAACTACGGCGACGATTACCTCACCCAGCACAATGATGGCGAAGAGTCCGAACCGCTCCACCGCCGACGATGTGAGCGTGAACGCCCGCTCGCGTTGGGCCCGGACCGAGGGATCGTTGGTGGGGAGGACGTTGACAGCTACCGGAGCAAGCGCAGTAAGCAGCAAGCCCGCTCCCCATAGCGGAACCAAGAAGCGGTCCGACACGAAGACCGAAGCCGCGAAGCAGACCGCCGACAGCAGGACCATAGCCGTATAGGGCGCGGATAGTGGTCGGTGCTCGGGCTCATGAACACCGGTCCGCCACCACAGCACGCCCACGATCACCTGATACACCGCAAACGACAGCGCGAACCCAGTGGCTCCCTCACCGAACGCCGAGTGCGCGAAGACCGCCATGGCTGCGACCGGGATCATCTGCGCGAAGGTGGCCACCCGGGTGCGAATGTCGTTCTGCCCGTGGATGTCGTGATAAGAAGCCCCGTTCATCCACGCGAGCCAAACCAGCGTGAACAGGAAAGCGGACTGCCAGAGACCCGTCAGGCCGATATGCGTTGCCAGGAAGTGGCCGATCTCGGCGATCACGACGACGTAAACCAAATCGCAGAACAACTCCAGGAAAGACACCTGGCGATGGTCCTGGAGCGACCGGGTTCCCTTTGGGGGACGCCACCAGCGGCGGAACGAAGGTACAGCGGATTCGGCCATGGACGGATTGGTGAGGGGGCGTTGGGGTTAGAAGGCAGGTTGGAGAAGCTAGGGTGTCGGCCCCTGGTTCTGCTATCCCGCGCCGAGCTTCCCCTCCCACAGATTGCGCGTCTGCGTCCGGTTGGGGCGTTTCTACGAACACAACTCCACGAGAGGGGGCACGGGCGGGGTGCTCAACGCTTGCTTCACCTTCCGTGTGCAGCCGACCAGGTCCACATCGACGGAGTCCTGACCCACCTGGCGCTCCAGCAGCGCTCCCAGGAGCGAATCAGCCTCGGACACGCGCCCCTGTGCGGCGACCGCCCGCGCCAAATCGAGCCGGAGAATCTCTGTACGTCGGTTCGCCTCGCCCCATCGACTCACGAACGCGCCCAGCGCATCCGACAGTTGCGCTTCCGCCTCGGCGGGCGCCCCGGTGTCGATCAGGTGGCGGGCGAACCTCCTTCGAGTCTCCGCGGTGAGGAAGTACCCCGCGGGAAAGCTCGCGAGCATCTGGTCCAGGGCCGCACGGAACTGGGTTCCTGCCTCATCGAAGCGACCGACCCCGTGCAGGGCCCGGGCGTGGTTCATCACAATGATGGGGAGCGCTGCGTAGGGAGGGCGTTCCGCCGAGAAGGCGGGCACCACTGCCGCGAGATGTGGAAGGGCTTCCGCCGGCCGGTTCGCATCCAGCAGCAAATCCGCGATACGGGTTCGCAGGAGGCGAGTCTCGAAGTGTTCGAGACCGAGCTGCTCAACGTAGATGGCAAGCGCCTCCGCGTATGCCTGCTCAGCCTCCTCGACCTTTCCGATCGTTCGATACGCCCTCCCTGCGTCCCAGAGCGCGCTGCCGTGGTCCATACCTTCCGGGTCCAACTCGGAATAGGCCTCGACCATGGCTGTCGCGAAGGTGTCGACCGCGGCCGCGGCGCCGATCCTCACACTGGACTCCAGGAGGCCGGTCAGGAGTACCGCTGCGTCCGGAGACCCAGGGCCGAGCTCCTCGTTGAGTTGGGCTAGCAGGCTTCGCTGAATGACGGCTACGTCCTCCCATCGTCCCGCCGCCAGCAGCACCCCCAGCCACGCCTCCAAGACATCCCTCGGGTACTGCACGCCCGGGTCAAACTGGGACAGCACAGCGTCGGCCCGCTCCTTGGCTGCAGCCGGGTCGCCGACCTCGTGGGGGACGCGAGAGTAGCGAGCCACCGCTTCGATGTGCCTGGAGGTCAGCGCGTTTCCGGTGTTTTCGTAGATCGCGATCGCCTCTTCGAGCGCCCGGTCCGCCCCCTCATAGTCGCGTACGCCGGTAAGCGAGACACCATACCGAACGAGGCTTTCAGCGAGGAGCAGGGGGTCGCCATCAAGCTCTCGGCGGATCTCCACGGCGCGTTTGGCTGTTTCGCTGGTCTGCTCCCGGAAGAACAGGTTCTCGTAGGCCAGGCTCAGGGAGTGGAGTACGCGGGCCTGGGCATCGGGGTCGCCCTTCAACTCCTCGTCGACTCGCACCCTAGTGCCGTCGAGCAACTCTCGAGCGGTCACCGAGTCTCCGCGCTCGGCGGCCTCTTCGGACAGGCGGAACATGTCCACCAAGAACGAGCCTACCTGGCGAGCGGCCGTGGCTTCCCGCTCCGCGCGATCCCTTTCCGCAGCGATCTCTGCTGCCTGTGACTGGATGCGTACGTTCTGGACCGACAACGCGGCTACCGCTCCGACGATCAGGGCCAGAAACGCAGTTCCCGTAGCCAGTGCCACACGGTGCCGTCGAGCGAATCGGGCGAGTCGGTAGCGTCGGTCGCCCTGCCTGGCCCTGATGGGCAGGTGCGAACGGTATCGACGAACATCCTCGCGCAGGGCCTCCACCGACGCGTAGCGCAGATCCGGTTCTGGGCGCAGCGCCTTACGGACAATGACGTTGAGGTCGCCTCGGAACTCGCGCAGGAGCCGCGACTCGGATGTTGAGCGCTTGAGCGCAGACTCCGAGCGTAGGCGGGCGGTGTCGTCGGTAGCGGTCGAACTGTCCCCGCGAAACGCCGAGTCCAGGGAGGGGGTGGGTGTACTGTCGGGACCCGAGCGCAACCGCCCCTCCAGGCTCGAGCTCGCCGGGAAGGCGCGAGACCCGACCAGCAGCTCGAAGAGCACTGCTCCGAGCCCGAACACGTCCGTCGAAGTGGTCGCTGGACCTCCCTGGAGCTGTTCGGGGGCGGCGTACTCCGGAGTGGCTGCGAGCCCCCCTGCAGCCGTTTGGGCTGCAGCGTCTCCTCCCTCGTCTCCGGTCATGATCTTGCCGACCCCGAAGTCCAGGAGCTTGGGGTGCCCCTCAGGCGTCACCAGGATGTTCGAGGGCTTGATGTCTCTGTGGATCACCAGGTTGCGGTGGGCATGCTCCACGGCTCGGCACACATCCTCGAACAGGGCCAGCCGCGCGTCGATCGATAGGCGGCGGTCATCGCAGTGGTCCGTAATGGGCTGGCCGTCTACGTGCTCCATCACGAAGTAGGGGCGTCCGTCGTCAGTGACGCCGCCGTCCGTGAGTTGCGCGATGTTGGGATGTTGCAGGCGCGCCAGAATCTGCCGCTCGCGGAGGAAGCGCTGCAGGATGGCGTCGGTATCCATGCCGCGCTTGATGAGCTTTATTGCGACTTGCTGCTCGAACTGGCCGTCGGCGCGCTCGGCGAGGTAGACCCGTCCCATCCCGCCTCGGCCGATCTCGCGAATGAGGACGTACGGCCCGATGGGATCGATCTCGTTCGCCACGTCCTCGATCATCTCCGCCCACGCGGCGGGGTCGGGGCGGTCGAGCAGGGAGGTACCCGCCTCGTCGGCGGCCAACAGACCTTCCACGCGCTGTCGAAGCTGTGGGTTATCCGCGCACCGATGAGCCAAGAAGGCGGCCCGCTCCTCGGGCGCCAACTCGGCTGCCTCCGAGAACACCTTCGCCGCCTCGGCCCACGCCCGGTCCTCGGCCTCGTCCGATGTTGGTGTGCGCTCAGTCAGTGTCCACCCCCTCGGTTTCGTCGAGGTGATTGAGCAGCCAAGCCCGCGCAAACCGCCAGTCGCGCTTGACCGTTCGGTCGGTCACACCGAGCGCCTCGGCGGTATCGGTCAGGGACAGGCCCGCAAAGAATCGACACTCGACCACCTGAGCCTGGCGCGGCGCCACCGCCTCGAGCGCAGTCAAGGCGCGGTCAAGGTCGAGAAGCTCCACATCGACACCGTCCATGGCCGCTCCAGCTTCGTGGAGAGTGAGCGGCTGCACCCCGCCCCCCCGTTTCAGACTGTTCCTACGCCGGGCGTAGTCCACCAGCACGCGCCGCATCGCCGAACGTGCCGCAGCGAAGAAGTAGCGCTCGCCGTTCTGGACGACCTGGGGTCGATCTGCAAGCCGCACGTACGCTTCGTGCAGCACAGCCGTGGCCGATAGCGTGTGGCCCGGACGCTCCCCTCTCACCATCTCCTGCGCTACTTCGCGCAGTTCGTCGTAGATCAGGGACACGACCCGAGCAACTGAGGCGTCACCGTGGGCCGGGGGGCCGAACGCGGCTTCAATAACGGGATCCTTAGGTGGGTGGCTCATGCGCGGTGCTCCAGAGGGGTGGGACAACGTAGATGTCGACCCCCGGGAGGCCCAAATCGCTGGCGCGGCCCGGCCCCCTGTCCCGTTTCGTAAGGCCGTTGCGCGGAGTGGGAGGACAGCGTTCGCAGAAGGCATGCGGCATTCCCCCGCTCCCTCATAGAGAGGCTCATTCCATGCGCTCCACCAATCGTTCTTCACGCTCAGTTCGGCGGTCCCTCCGCGGGGCCAGCGCCTTGCCGATTCTCCTCGCCGGCATCATCACCCTAGGCGCATGCCAGGACACCGAGGCCCCCACGGCGGTTGAGCCTCCTCTCACGGCGGCTGAGGCGTTGGCTTCGGTGCCGCCCCTCGTGACCGTGATCGAGAACCTGGGTCTTCCGCCGGGGGCTACAGCAGGAGAAGCGCATGCGCTGAACGCCAAGCGGCAGGTCGTGGGCACCGTCAACGAGGGCTCGAACAACGTGGCGTTCGTTTGGGAGCCGCAAGCCGGCATCCAGTCACTGGAGCCGTTTGTGGGCGGCCCGAGCAGCAGCGCCTTCGACATCAACGACAGTGGTGTTGTCGTGGGTTCGGTGGGGGAGGTCGGGGGCCCGACCCGCGCCTGGAGCTGGTCGACCGGGTTCCCTGCATCAGATCTCGGCGTGCCCGTGGGTGTTGAGAGCGTGACCGCGTACGGGATCAACAACGCGGGGCTCATCGTGGGGGAGGGCAAAACCGGGACCGGCGAGGGCCGCTGGGTCGTTGCCCAGCCCCTGGGAGGTTTTATACAGATCGGAACCTTCCCGGGCTCCGCTCGAGGGATCAACGCTTCCGGGATTGTGGCAGGAAGCTATCTTGCCGGTATCCAATCGGAGGGGAGGGTTCGTCATCCCTTGCCCCAACCAGGCCTGTGGTTGCAGTTGCCTCGGCCGGTTACGAGCTCGGGCCGAGGGACCGTGACGAGCGTAAACGCCATCAACCAGGGCGAAGTCGCGGTTGGCTACGGGCCGGTCCCGACCTCCGCAACTCAGACCGTAAACCGGGGCCTAGTGTGGAAGTTGGCGCAGACCTTGGACTACAACGCACCCCTTGTCCTGGGCACACTCGGTGGCGCCACCAGCTTCGCCCACGACATCAACGACGATGATCTGATCGTTGGAACCTCGAGGCTGTCGAACGGTGACCACCGCGGGTTCAAGCAGTCGGGCTTGAACGGGAGCATGACGGCGCTCCACACCTTGGGCGGCACGCGTTCGGGGGCCAACGGCGTCAACAACGACGACCACATCGTCGGCTGGTCCACGGACGTCAACGGGACCACCTATCCCACCGCGTGGTGGCGTTTCAGGAAGCAACGGGTCAGCCACTGCATCTGTCCGCCCCCGGTACTCGACCTTCCCGTGGTACGAGTCACCATGATGGGGAGCAAGAGCCTGAAGGTGCGCGATATCGAGATGAGTACCGTCACGATCGCAGCTGTTCGCGAGTCGTCTCCGCGCGTATCGATCGAGGGGTCGGGAAGGGAGCTTCAGGTGGAATACCGCGACACTAACCGCGATGGGTTCGGAGACGCCGTGATGGTGTTCAATTGGGACCAGGTCGTGGAGTTGGGGCTGGACCGTGAGTTTTCAAAAGGCATCCTGCTGACAGGGGCGTCGCTGGATCGGAGCTACGCTGTGGCGGGCGTGCTTGAACCACCAGTGAAGGGCCGATGACGTTCCCGTTGCTCTTCAATGCGCTGCTGAAGAAGGCACCCCCCAGCGCAACCGACCACATAAGTTTGCCTTCTACCCTGTTAAGGCGCAGTATGAAGCACGTTGGGAACCCCCACGCCCTGCCCACGGAGAGCATCATGCCCCTCGACCCCAACAACCTGTCCGAAGCCGACCGCACTGAAATCGCATCGATGATGGACACGTTCGGCCCCGCCGTCGTGGCAAAGGACTGGGATAGTCTACTCGCGCTCTACACGGACGACACCGTCATCATGCCCCCGAACTCACCGCCGGTGGTCGGAAAGTCTGCGGTACGCGCATGGGCAGAGGCACTTCCGTCCATCACTGCGTTCGTAGGAACCGTTGATGAAGTAGCGGGCGCGGGAGGCCTCGCGTTCGTGCGGGGATCCTACCGCATGGTGATGGACATCCCGGGAGTTGCCGAGCCCGTCACCGATGAGGGCAGCTACCTGGAGATCCGCGAGAAACAACCCGACGGACGCTGGCTGTTGGCCAGAGACATCTTCAACTCGGATCTGGCGGCGGAGGGGTAGGGCTCAGCCACCTTTCGCAAACGGCAGCCGGTTCGATACCACGAACCCGTTGGAGATGATGACCAACGGATCCTGAAGCGCACGCACCCGCTCCATGGGGTTCGAGTCGATGATGAGGATGTCGGCCTCCATGCCCTCGGCCAGGGTGCCGGTGCGCTCGTCCACGCCCAAGAGTTCCGCGGACCGGCTCGTCGCCGCCTGAAGTGCGTACAGCGGGTCGAAGTCCAGCTCCTCGACCATGAACGCCACCGCCCTGGCGACGCGTGCGGTGCTCTCGGGGCCGTAGCTCGTGTCGACGCCCACCACGATGGGGATGCCTAGCGCGTAGGCCATCCGCACCATGGCAACGCGACGGGGTGCCAGGTGTTGCCCGCGCAGGAAGATCGCGGGGTTGGCGTAGTCGCCCGGCTGGCCGAACGACAGGACAGAGCTCAGGGTGGGCACGAGCCAGGTGCCCCGCTCCTTCATGAGTTGCAGCGTCGACTCAGACGCGTACGTGCCGTGCTCGATACTCTTCACGCCGGCGCGCACGGCGGCAATGATGCCCTCATCTCCGTGCGCATGTGCTGCGACCGACAGCCCGTGTGCTGCGGCCTCTTCCACAACCGCACGCAACTCGGCTTCGGTGTAGACCTGCTCGCGGGGATCGGTCGTGGGGGTGCCCGCGCGTTCCGTGCCCCGAGTCTTGATCCACTCGACCCCGTGTTCCGCGTTGACGCGCACCAGGGTTCGGAGCTCTGCCTCGGTATCCACGCGATCGGTCAGGAACCGGTAGAGCTGGGAATCTGCCAGCGCTCCCTGGCCGATCTCGGGAGTCACGTAGATGCCGGTGGGTAGCATGTCGGGGCCCGGGAGGACCCCAGCGCGCACCGCATCCCGGATCGCCACATCTGCAAACCCATCCACGCCCGCGGTTCGCACTGTGGTGACGCCGGACTCGAGCGCCCGCCGGGCCGCATCCAGCGTGTTCAGGTGACTGTGCGCATCCAGCAAGCCGGGCACCGCCCAGTACCCGGTCAGGTCGATCTCGGTTGCACCCGGCGGGGTCGGGATATCCGCATCGGCGATTCGTTCGATTCGCCCATCGACCGTGACCACAGTGACGTTCATCCGGGGAGTCGCCGAGCGTCCATCCATCACGTTCACGCCGCGGAGCACGACGGGTGGTGCCTCAATGGCTTGGGCAGCCGCGGGAATGGGAATCGCGGCCACAAGGGCGATGAGTGCTGACACAACGCGCTGACGAGTAATCACGGGCAACTCCTGGCCAACAGGGACGGGCGCACGGTGCGTCAGGCGGGCGGACAACGCAACAACAGCTCGGCCTCGAGCCGTTGCTCGGGATCGTCTTCGCCATCTACGTTCCCGGTCATGAGGCAGATAGCAAACCCCAAGGTGGCCGACACCTTCGCGTCCTACCCCCAAGAGGTCCGCCGGAGACTTCTCACGCTCCGGGAGCTCATCTTCGACGTTGCCGATGAAACGAAGGGAGTCGGGGAGCTGGAGGAGACCTTGAAGTGGAACGAACCCGCCTACCTTACCTCTGAGTCCACGAGCGGAAGCACCGTTCGCCTGGGCTGGAAGGCATCCGATCCCGATCGATACGCCCTCCACTTCATCTGCCACACTCGCCTCGTCGAGCAGTTTCGGACCTGGTACCCCAAGGTGCTTTCGTACGATGGTAACCGTAGCATCGTGTTCGGGATGGGCGACGACGTCCCCGTGGACGCCGTCAAGGAATGCGTCGCGGCGGCGTTTACGTACCACCGCGCCAAACGACGGAGCCCGGGTTGATCGGGCGCTCCATGTCCAAGGCGCGCAACCTGGTGCGCTTCCTACGGGCCGAGGTGGGACGCTTCGAGGAGGAACAGGCCCTTCGAGCCCGATTTCCGGGACTCCACTTGGCGTCGGGAGTGACGATCCGCTCCCCAACGCGCTTCGAACCGGGACCGGACACCCGCCTAGAGGAAGGCGTCTACATCAATTGCGGCGGTGACTGGGCGGAGGATGGGTACTTCACGTGTGGAGAGTCTTGCTTCGTGGGTGCTCACTCGGTGATCTACGCGGCCGGCGGGGTTGAGTTCGGCCACCATGTCGCCCTGGCTCCTCACGCGCTGATCACGTCACATCGGCACGTGTTTCAGGCTGGCCCAGCGAACTACCTGGATGGCACCGAGTTCGGAGCAGTCAAGATCGGCAACAATGTCGTGGTCAACATGGGCGCGACCATCTTTCCCGGCGTCACGATCGGTGACGGTGCCGTGATCGGGGCCCAAGCCGTCGTGACCAAGGACGTGCCGGCCGGATGCGTGGTGATGGGGATTCCGGCGAGGGTCGTTCGACGCGTCGGTGAGGGGTAGCCGCGGGAGCGTGTTCGTGGCCCTTCTTGAGATCGGTCGGGCCCCGCGGGTTGCTCCGCTGATCGCCCTCGCCGCCTGCGCCACACTCGCCAGCGCATCAGACGAGCCCACCAACTGTGCCTGGCGTGTGTGCCTGGAGCGTTCAGCAAGCGCCCGCGGGCTCAGCTACCGCATCCGTAATAGGGAGAGCGTACCCGCCACCGTCACGTTGACGTTCCGCCTCCTCGAGAACGTACGTGTACGCCAGGAACTCCCGATCGTTCGCACGGTCCCGCCCCACTCCAACGTGCTGGTGGCGTCCCTGGACAAGGTCACTGAAGACCGGACCCAGGATGCCGTGCCCGTGCTTCAAGTCGATCTCGGCTCAGACGGAACGGTGCATGACGACACGTATCTGTACTCCATGCCTTTCGGCGGCACCGAGCCCCGCGAACTCACGCAGGGTTACGGCGGGCGGGAGTCGCACATGGATGGCATGCGCTATTCGCTCGACTTCGCCATGCCCGAAGGCACCCCCGTGCTCGCTGCGCGCGAGGGTTCGGTGCTCCATGTGCAGGACGGCTTCACAGAAGGCGGGGTTCGACTCGAGCTGCTCGACAAAGCCAACATCGTGGTCATCGCTCACCCGGACGGTACGATGGCATCCTACGGCCATCTCCGTGCGGGAGTCGCAGTCGAGGTAGGAGAGCCCGTCCAGGTCGGTAGCCTGCTTGGGTACTCGGGCGCCACCGGCCTCGCGGGCCAGCCACACCTCCACTTCCACGTGGGTCGGAGGCTCCTCGGCGATCCGGGGCGCACGCTGCAGGTCAGGTTCGGCGATGGCGGCGGGGGCATCGTCGAGCTGGTGGTGGGCAGCCGCTACCCACCGAGCATCCCCACAGGGCTATAGACGCGCCACCAGCTCTTCGAGCACGCTGGCTCCGCCGTTTGCGGCGTACGCGATGCGACCCTCCCCGTCCAGGATGAACACCAGCGCGGGATGCGCGATGTCGCCCGTGGTCCGGTCGCGCTGACGGGCCACTTCCCACGCGTCCAGCACGCTGTTTACCTGATCGACGTCGCCGGACAGTGCGTAGCCGTCCACGCCTAGCATCCACTGCTCCTTCAACGCACTCAGCCGGTGAGGGGTGTCGCGCCACGGGTCCAACGTCACCACGACCATGGCCACATCCTCGCCGGCCTCCTGTAGCCTCTGCTGGGCCAGCCTGGTCTCGTGCACCACCATCGGGCAGATCTCCGCGCAGTGCCCGAATGCAAACGTCATCAACACGGGACGTCCGCGGAACCGGTCCAGTTGAGTGAGGACGCCATCCTGGTCGACCAGACCCAGCGCGGGCGCTTCCCGATCCAACCGGGGATAGGTCGCGGCCGGCGTCTCCTGACTCAGCACGAACGTGCCGGTGGGCTGCGCGTTGGCGACGCGCACCATGGCGGCGCTCAACCCCACCACGGTCACGAGCCCAGCCACGCCAAGAGACAGGGTGCCCCACAGCGTATGCCGCAACCATCCCACCCCACCCCGCACTGCATCTCCGGCAAACACCATCAGGACAGCGAACATGCCGATCGGCTGACCAATCAGCAGCAGCCAGCCGGACGCGTCGGGTAATCCCGTGGGGCCGGTGTTGAAGCACACCGCCCGCGCCCGCGCCAACTGCGTGGGCTCACCGGAGAGCGGCCACAGCGCAAACGCCCACCAGGCCACCGTGATGATGAACCATGCGACAAGCGCAATGAGGGCGGCTCGCTCGGAGCCTGAAACCCGCTCCGAGGAGCCGCCCACGGTGTTGTCCGTCACGGTCACGCCCCTACCCCACGCGCCACACGAATCCCAACAGATTCCAGTTCACGAAGTAGTACGTGATGAACGCGAGCAGGAAGACCAGGATCAGCACCATGGTGCCCGGCACCGTCCCCATCCAGCCGCGCGACTCCAACTTGTCGTCCGTGTCGTCGGGACCCAGTGGACGCGGTGGATTGGTGATCCCGGGAGGCAGTCCTCTCCCCACCGCTCCAAGACCGCTGTCGTCCGCCGCGAGCTTCTTGCCGAAGAAGACCGACCACACGGTAATTAGGATGTAGATCCCCCCACCCACGATCCCCACCAAGCCACCAATGGCCATGACCCCGATGATCAGGTCGACCGCCGGTGAGAACTCCGGACGGAACGGCGCGCCGGCGAACGTGATGTCCCAGTGCCGCCGAGGCACGCCGAACGTGCCTGCGAACGTCATGGCCAACGAGAACACCAACATCCCGATCGAGAAGAGGTACGGTTGGATCTTGGCCAGCTTGTAGAACGCGATCTCTCTGCGAAAGATCAGCGGAATGACGTAGTAGGTGACACCCATGAAGGCGACCGCCGTGCCCGACACCACGGTGGCATGGAAATGCCCCGGGATCCGCAGAGTGTTGTGGGCGATGATGTTGATCTGCTCGGTGCCGAACGTGACCCCTGTGATCCCACCTACGAACCCGAAGATCACGACCGAAAACGCCAGTGAGCTGAACCCAGGATCACCCCACGGCGCCCGCTTCAACCAGCCGAACAGTCCCTGGGTGGCACCACGTAAGCGCATCCCCAGTTCGAGCCCGGCCGGCACCGTGAATCCGTGAAGCATCGAGGCCAGCACTGCCATGTACATGAAGTAGCTGGTGTTCCACACCTTCCAGGCCGGTCCCATGCCTGGATCCACCAGGAGATGGTGGGCCGACGCCATGGAGATGAACAGCACGTAGAGCACGAAGGCGCTGCGGCTGACCTTCTCGTTCAGCACCACGGCACCCACCGTCAGCGCGCCCAGCAGATACCAGATCGACACCATCGCGGCCACGTTGATCTGCTGCGACGAATGGCCCAACCCCCACCAAATCAACCGGTACATCTGCGGGTTGACCGTGAACATATCCAACGACCACAGGAACGTGGGGATGTAGATGATGGCGCCGTGAAGCAGCGTAACCGCAGCGATGATGGCGGCAGTCAGGGCACCGAACGTCACGAGCGGCACCGATCCCTCGTAGGCCTTCTCCTTCTTGGCGGTGACCAGGATGGCAAAGAAGTGCCCCACCACCACGAGGGCTCCCACCGCAAAGAGGATCACCCCTAGGTAGAAGAGTGGATGCGCCCGCAAGGGCACATAGGACGTGAAGAGCACGTCCGCCCTCCCCGTCCACATGGTCCACTCCACCATCAGGGTGCCAATCACCATGAGGATGAACGACAGCCATCCCACCCAGGGAGCGGGCACCCTCGCGTTCAAGAGAACAGCGGACGCGAAGTACAGCACCGCCATCTCGAAGAAGATGATGAAGAAGATCAACATGTTCATGCCGTGCACGGTCAGCATGCGATAGAACATGCCGGCTTCCAACAGGTGCACGGCCTGCCAGCGGGTGAGCAGGACCAGGAGTGCCGCGATACCACCAATCAGCAGGGCCACGGTAGCGGCCACGGCGTTGGCCTTGATGAGAGCATCGGCAACGGAGTGGACCTTGAGCCCCGTGGTGGGACAGGTGCGGAAGCGGGTCATTGGGCACCCCCTTCGGCCGTATCTGGCCCGTCCACGACGATGACTTTGCCCACCATGATATGGTGGCCCACACCACAGAACTCATTGCAGACGATGTGGAATTCGCCCGCTTCGTCCGGCGTCACGCGAAGTCCGTAGTCGAACCCGGGTACCACCTGAAAGTTGATGTTGAGCGGATACAGGCTGAACCCATGATTCAGGTCGACGGACGACAGGTGGAGGATGTACTCCGCGCCTCGTTGTAACCGCAGCACCGGCCGCCAATACCACATGCCGGCCTCTAGATAGATGTCGCTCCCGGGCGGAGGCTCGACCACCGGCATGTTTCCGTCGGTACCGACCTGATAGTCCGCGATGAACTCGTCCACACGCTCACGGAAGGCCTCGGCTCCCACGGTCGCTCGGATTCCCGACGGGTTCTGGCCACCCCGCAAGTGCCAGAGTGGCATCATGGCAAACAGCACCATGCACCACCCGAACGCGATCCAGGCCCAAATCTTCTCGTTGCGGTGGACCTTTTTCCACCAGATGCGCTCCGGCGCCTGAATCCCGGTCCTGTACGTGTTCGGCTCGTCGTTCATGGTAGGGTCGCCTCAGGGAGTGTCATGATCTCCCACATTCCCCATCCGGTGAAGAACACGAACATCACCAGCATGCAGGCAAACAGTAGAAGAAACGGACGATCGAAGAGGCGCTGCCCCAACGGAATGTCAGACTCGTCGTGGGGGTCGGATGCCGACGCATCGGCACCGGCCTGTTCGTGCTCTGCCATGATCCGGTTCGACTCCTTGGTGTCGGGAGGGAAGCTCGGGTGCGCCTTGCGCACCAGGTTGGGTCGACTACAGCGCGCCACCTTGGCTGGAAAGGCTTGCCAGTGTGGTTTCCTGAAAAAACGAATGCATTCTGTCCGCAATCTTGCGCCACTCTTCGTGGGCAATACAGGGATCGTCGTTCGAGCACTCGGGTCGCCCAAGTAGGCAGCGGCGTTCCTCGGACATGGGATCGACCGGCTCGACGATCTCGGCAAGCGACAGGTGATGCGCGTCGGCGGACAGCTCGAAACCGCCGCCTGGCCCTCGTCGCGAGATCAGCACGCCGGCCTTGGCGAGTTGGTGCAGGATCTTGGAAAGGTAGTTCTTGGGTACTGACAACTGCTCTGCGATGTCTCCGACCGGAATGGCAGCCCCACGTCCATGCTGGGCGATATGCAAAGCTGCCCGCAGCGCATACTCTGCCGTCTGAGAAAGGCGCACGGTGATTCCCCTCGAAGGAACAATTTGTGCTTTCATCATGATGATGTGATTAATATTGCGCAAGCAGGCCAGGATCCGCGTTCTTGAAGGGGATCGACTTGAACCCAAGCGCACAGGGCTGAGCGGATGACGGGAGGATCGTGGCGGCATCCAGCGTAGTCTCACTACAGGGGGCAGTGCGCCGGCTCCTGGCCCGAGCGGACGTGTGGGTCAACCGCCTCTATACCTGGAAGTACAACCCCCTGTATCAGTCCGGCACCATCGTGGTTCTGATGCTCGGCATCATGCTCGTCACGGGCCTCTACCTGGTGTTCTACTACCGCGTGGGCGCACCCTACGAAACGGTCCAGCGCATCTCGGATCAGGCGTTCGCAGGTCGCTGGATCAGGTCCCTCCACCGGTACGCGTCCGACGTGGCGTTGGTGGCGTCATTCGTTCACGCGCTCCGGATGTTTGCGCAGAACCGCACGTGGGGCGCGCGTACGCTGGCGTGGCTGTCCGGTCTGTTCCTGGTGTTCCTGATCTACGTGTGTGGCTGGACCGGCTACGTCATGGTGTGGGACATCCAGGGTCAGATGTTGGCGATCGAAGGCGCGCGGGTACTGGATGCACTCCCCATCTTCGCGGCACCCCTGGGACGCGCTTTCGTGGGTGAGACCGCACTTCCCGGTGCGTTCTTCTTCCTCAACCTATTCCTGCACATCGCCGTTCCAATTGGGTTGGCGTTGGTGCTTTGGATGCACGTGTCGCAACTGGCGCGTCCCACACTGTTGCCACCCAAGCGCTTGCTCTGGGGCCTGACCGGGCTGCTCTTCGGACTTTCCGTGCTGTGGCCGGCTCCGCTCGACGCACCCGCAGACCTGCTCACCCTGCCGGGCGCGGTGTCCGTCGACTGGTTCTATTCGTTTTGGCTGCCGTTCAGTCGGACGCTGGCACCGTGGACGGCCTGGATGTTCATCTTGGGCGGGACGGCCATCGCCGCCACCGTACCCTGGTGGACTCGACCCTCGAAGGAGGAGCGGGACCCACCGTCGTTCGTAACGGAACGGTACTGCACGGAGTGCGACCAGTGCTACGTGGACTGTCCGTACGACGCGATCCGCATGATCGACCGGTCAGACGGACGCCCGGGTCTGGTGGCTCACGTGAACCCCAGCCAATGCGTGAGCTGCGGAATCTGCTCCGGGTCGTGTGCCCCCATGGGCGTGGGACCGCCGGAACGCACAGGACGGGACCAGCTCGCAAGGGTGAGGGCGTTCATCAGGGAGAATTCCTGGGGGCCGGAGGATGTGGTGGTGGTGGCCTGCGAACGGGGTGCTCAGGTGTTGGCCTCGGACCCGGAGTTCGGTAGTACATCGGTGTATCCCACACCCTGCGCAGGGAACCTGCACACGTCCGTCGTGGAGTTTCTGGTCCGCACGGGCGTAGGGGGCGTGTTGGTCGTCGCCTGTCCACCCCGGGACTGCTGGAGTCGCGAAGGTCCGCGCTGGGCACGGGCCCGGCTCTATAACGAGCGGCCCGCGGACCTCAAGGCCAGAGTGGACGCTCGACGCGTGCGCCTGACCTATGCAGCCGAAGCCGAGGTGCCCAAACTGATGGCTGCGCTGAGCGAGTACCGGACCTATGTCCGGGCCCTGGAGACCGCCCAGGCCGAAGACGATATCGAGATCGACTTGGAGTGCGAAGTTCCGGAGGTCGAGGTTACAGACGGAGTAGGAACATGAGCCGAACGTCGGGTGCGGGAGCGTTGCTGATCGGGGCCACGATTTGCGTAGCCATCATCTCGGCTGGCCGCATCCCCTGGACTCCCGAACCGGAGGGCACGGCGCTGGTTCGGTTGTCTTGGCGCGCGGTACTGCCCTCAGAGGAGGACTGCCATCCGCCCACGCCGGAGGAGCTGGCGGGACTCCCCCAGCACATGCGGCCCGCGGAGATCTGCACCGGAGGGCCGATCCCCTACCGTCTACGTTTCACGCTCGACGGCGAGACCCTCGTCGATGAGGCCGTGACCGGTGCCGGTGCCCGTGAGGACCGGCCCATGTACGTGCTTCACGAGGTGAAGGTCGAGCCCGGCAAACATCGGATCGACGTGGAGTTCGGCCCTGAAGAAGGCGCCTCCTCAGGTGGAGGAGGACCGGCGGGGTCGAGTCTGGTTCAGGAGGTCGAACTGGGTCCGCTGGACATCGCGCTGGTGACCAGGGATTCCGACGGAGAGCTGATCCTCAGGTGATTGCATCCTCTCAGGCGCGCAGCCTATCCGGATAGGCGACCACTTCGCCTCCCTCTACCCACCGTTTCATGATCCGCAGATACATCGCCCAACAGTAGCACGACGTGCGTAGATGGGCGTTGACTTCGGGCCATCCGGTGTGGGAGAATCGAACCTGCGTTCCGGTCTCCGTAGCATCTAACGCGAACCCGACTCGGGTGCCCTCCCAGTCTGGCATCGCATCGCGGATTTCCAGCTCGAAGCTGCTAGATGGCCTACAGGCAGTGACGACTCCCGTCCAGACGTAACCGGGTCCGAAGTCGAGTCGGTAGCGCTCTCCCACCGCCGGCGTGCCCTCACAGTCGAGCGTCCACCACGCGTTAAGGCCCACGGGCGTGGAGATCGCCGAGAACACCTCGGCAGGAGGTGCCACGATGGGAAGGTCGTGGAGGATGTCTGCCATGGCTCGTCAGAACTTCCCCGAGTTTGCCCACTCGGTTCGGGGAGGGATCGGCTCCATGTTGTCCCAGTGTTCGACGATCAGCCCGTCGGCGATTCGGTAGATATCGAAAACCGCGAACGCCTGCCCGTCCAGCGTCACCTTCGAATAGCTCACCACGTGATCCCCCTGCCCCATCACATGGAACACGAAGTCGTACGAGTACTCGCGCTTGGCCAGGAAATCGCGGACCGCGTCGACGCCGTCCGGAAGGTGGGGGTTGTGTTGGTGGTACGTCTCAGCGGAAACGTAATGCTCGAAGTTGTCATGGTTGCCGTTCTGGAACACGTCAACCAGGTACGTTCGCACCAGCGCCTTGTTCTCCTCGGTCTTGTCCAGATCGCGAAGCTCGAAATCGCCCAACACCACGTCCCGGCCCGACGTCGTGTCCGCTGGATCCACGTACGCCGCGATGACGTCCCAGTGCTCGAGCAACCGATCGTCACCATCGGTGTCGAACATGTCGGCTGTCACCCACCGCGCGGCCCCGTCGTCAATGTCCTGATACACATGCAGGAACACCCAGGACCCGTCCTCGATGGCCCGAACGATCCGGATGTCGCGCTTGTCGGTGCGTTCCAAGAACCCCTCGAAGAACTCGATGAACCCTTCGGTCCCGTCTCCCACCCCCGTGCTGTGTTGGGTATAGCGCTCGCCTGAGTACCGCTTGACCGCGTCGAGGTCCCCGTCGCGGATGCCTTCCAGGTAGAGCCTCTTGGCGTTTTCTAGTTTCTGGGACATGTGCGGAGGGTTCTCCTGCTGTGGTGTGAAGCGGAGACTCGATACTCTCGCTTGTCCGATCCACCCGCCAGGGGGTGTGCCTGTTCGTGCCACCTTCGTCGGCTTGGGGTCGTCCAGAACCTCAGAGAGCTGAAGCCAGACTCGACCTTCAGACGTCACGCTTCAGGGATTGGAGGGCTGGCGCAAGCAGACTGTTGAAGGAGCCACTCCACCGCTGCCGCAAGCGGCCCATCGGAACCCATGTCTCCGTTCGCATCCCCAGCGTGTAACTCGTCCGGCACCAACTCGCTGCCGTATGTCACGCCCGTTCGATCCGTCATCAGCCCTTCAGTGAGGGCGATGACAGCACCATCGCTCAATCGGTGCGGAGCGTTGCCAGTCGAAAGTCCCTGGGTGGGGGCCCCGAACGATCGAGTCCCCGGACGACCCCGGAAGGCGACCGCGACCGCTTCCCCTGCGCTGGCAGTTTGGGGACCTGTCAGAACTGCGACGGGTGGCATTGGTGTCAGGGTGGGGTGGGGCTGTAGCGGTTCGACTCGGATCGTGCCTTGCACCACGGCCCCATTCCGATAGTGCGCGGTCCCGAACACCGAATCCCCACTAGTGAAGGAGAGGAGCTCACCTTCGCCCAGGATGGGGCCGAGGCCCGACAGCATGCCGTGCATTCCACCACCGGTATTGCTCCGGAGGTCTACGATCCAGCCACAGACTGACTCCGCCACTAGTCCTTCAATCAGATCATGATACGTTTGGGCCACTTCAGCATCTGCTTCGAGGGTCCCAGAGAAGGCCGGAACGGTGAGATACCCCAGCCGCTCCGCTACCCGGGTGGCAACGGGGTCCGCCCCCCCGCTAAACCTCACCGCATCTCCGGGCCCATGGAGTCGGGAATGGCCGTCGCCGAGCTGCCGCAGAGCGAACCAGATGGCGCCATACGTACTCGACACGTCTCGGGCGCCCGCGGCCCGGTCCAGAGTCGCTGCTCGCAGGTCGCCCCAGTCGATGGCCTCTCGGTTGACAGACCGCGCCTCCATGAGATCAAGGGCTTCGACAAGGTAGGTCCGGGCATTTGTGGACATGGGCCCACCGTCTCCCAGTTCGCGCTGGCCGGTGACCGTCGCCGGCCCGCCAGGAGCGCCCTCCACCACCCCATGGAGTTCGGATCCCCTGCGTCGGGCCAGTGTCCGAGCCCCGATCGCAGGCACAACGAAACCGATGGAGGTATCTGAGACGACCAACTCGGAGACGTCCCAACCCCCCAACTCGGTATCAAGCCGACCGGTGTGCTTTCCACCTGTCTCCTCAAGTGTCAGCCATCCGATAAACGTGGGCATGACTCCAGCGTCATTAGAAATCGTGAGGCTGTAGTGCTCAACGTGAACTTCCTCGGACGGGGCGTCCTCATGGGGAGTACATGCAGTGATCTGCAGGCATAGTAGGACGATCACACGCGTCGGCCTCATCGGCGGTGACCGAAACGGCTCTGTCACTGCTCGGCCGAGAAATCGTGAAACGCACCAGTTCCGCATTTCGGGCTCCTCGTCGACACCCACTGTCGGATCCTCGTTTCCGTTGCCCTGTGAACCAACTTAGGCCCCGCGGACGCCAGCTGCGACCTCAACGATCCGGAGGAGTGCTGAGCAACCGATCAAGCAGGGCTTCTGCGAAGTCTGAGGACTCAATCTCCGCAGCGTCCAAAGGGTTACCCCAGTTGACGCCCTCTCCATTGGCGAGCACGGCAAAACCGGCGGTCCGGTCGGGGAGCCACAGCAGAAGCGCGGACGTGCCGTTCTCGGGGTCCCAGCCTCCGTGCCAGGCGACGCGCTCGCCTCTGTAGTCTTGGACGTACCAGCCATACGCATATGGCAAAGGGGCGCCGTCTCGGTCAGTGGGCGCCACTAGCAACCGCTGCTTGATGGTCGCCGAAGTCAGTAGGTCCCCATCGAGTGCGGCGAGGTAGCGAGCGAGGTCGAGCACCGTTGACACGACGCCAGCACCGGCGGTGAGGGCTCGTTTGGGCGGAGGGCGCAGCACCCAACGTCGATTCTCGCCCTCACCTTCGACGCCATACCCGCGGGCCATGTCGTAGACCACACGCACGTTCGAGTCGTCCCACTGGCTCGCCACGGTTCTCTCCATACCGGCCGGCGCGAGGACGAGCGTCTGAACCTGTTGGGCCAGCTCATTCATTCCGCCCTCGATCTCCGTGGATCCATTGACGATCCATTCGACGTAGCGAGCTAGACGGGAGTACAGCAGCGGATTGTAAAGAAACTCGTGACCGACATCTCCGTTCGAGGTGTGGGTCAACAGCGTACGCACCGTGATCGCGCCAGTGCAGTCGAGGTTGTGGCCGAACGGCAGGTCGGTGCCAGCGAGCCAGGCGCAGAACTCGTTGAACTCGGGGAGGCTCGCCATCGGAGCGTCGAGGTCTACCACGCCGTCTTCGGCGAGGTGCAGGAACGTGAGGCCGATGAACGTCTTTGTTACCGATGCAATCCAGAACGGCGTGTCAGGAGCGACAGGCACGCCTTCGTCGACATCCGCGACACCGAAGCCCTCAGCCCATACCGTGGCTCCGTCCCGCATCACGGCCACCGCGAGACCCGGAATGGCATGGGCGCGTCGCAAAGAGTCGAGCTCGGCCGCGAGGCCTCGAAGGGCCGGTGACTGACCGTGCGCGGTTGAAGCCATGAGAAGTAGGACCACGATCGAGGAACAGATGGGCGGGAGATTCGCACGAATCGGAACGAGAATGTCGCTTCTCCGGTTCTCAGTGGAGGTGCGGTTGTGACTAGGACCCGACGCAGCTATCAAGCGGCGCACTATTCTCTCGGCGTCTCTGTGTGAAGGGAAACAACTCCACGATCTCCTCGTCCAGCTCCCCAAGGGACCGTCCCAGAACGCCATGCTCCGCGATGGAATAGACGGTCATGTTTCGGGGCATCAACACCTCGCCGATCGGTTCGCCAGTCTGTGACAGCACGGTCCACCGCTTCCCAAACCCATACGGCGGCGCATACTCCTGAAGCCACAGGTGACCCCACTGATCGACGACGATGTCATGATAATAGGGGAGGTATTCTGGCTTGGCCTGCCGCTCGAATTGGTCCAACGCCGATTCTGCCTCCTCCGCGTCAGAGAATCTCTTCCTGATGGACTCGACTCGTGCATCGAGATGTTCGGCAGTGACCCGCCTCAGGGACCCCGGCCCCTCGAATTCGGTTACACGTTCCCCGGTGACGTCGAACACGAAGATCTGGGGGCCTTCGCCCGTACCGACGAACACACATCGGCCCCAGACTGCATGAATCACTCGCGGCGAGAAAGCCGCACCTCCGAAACCGCGCCGACCGCCGGACGTAGGCACCGTCGTGAACATGAGATCTGGCAGATCGGCTAGGACGCGGAAACTCGTCATCTCAGCGTCCAGGAGGCCAATGGAGATCGTGTCACGGAGGATCTTCCCAGGTTCGGAGGCGAACATCCTTTCGATGCCACGTCCCACCCACACATCTCCGCCGGCCAAGCGGAGGATACTGCGAAGGCCGTTCCCTGGAATGTTGGTCGCCGGGTGCACAGATAGGATCCGTGGCTCGCCTCCGCTAGGCGGGAACGCGGTCACCCGGCGTAGATTTGCGTCATATACGAAAAACGAGTCTTCGGGGCCGATTTGAAGGCTCGTAAGAAACCGGTACTCGCCTGGCCCTTCTCCAGCACGACCGATTGAAGAGAGCCAGCGACCGTGCGGAGAGAACACGGAGAGTCGCGATGAGAGCCCTCCGTCTGCGATCACCACTCGGCCGTCCGAAAGGCGCCCCGCGCCCGAGACCTGAGAGAGCAGCGACTCCACGCTCTCGAGGTCGGCGCCGATCACCAGAGTCGGTTCGGAGGCAAGTTCCCAGGAGTCACCGATGGACGGCACTCTCCCTTCTTGCGACGGGTCTGTACAACCGAGTAACAGACCTGCGACCAGCACTTTGGTCGCTCGACGGCTGAATGGCGTGGAGGGCACGTTCCCTATCTCAGTGCAGAGGGTTACCGGGGGTTCCCACTAACGTTCACGTGACAGTTCGCTTTAAGTCACCCTTGCCGATGCGCGCAACGCTTGGATGCCGTATAACGGTTCTTCGTTTCTGCTGCGCCTGGAGGATACCACCCGGCGGTCGGAGGCCGAGGCCGTGGCCTACCCTCCCGCCGTGATGGCAAGCGCCAGCAGCAGACGAGTGTTCGGTGGGCAACCGCTCAGCCGCTGACCCGAAAGATCCCAACTCGCTGTACTCCGGTAAGCGGATCAGCCATGATCCCGACGATAAGCTCGGTAGAGACCCACGGGACAGGCATGGACGATAGCTGGGCCGGCACGACGACGTGTCCTGTCGGGAGCCCCGTAGCGTCGAACACGTCGAACCTCGTTTCGCTTCGGTCAGGCGCCGGCCAGCGTCGGACCCAGAGGCTGCTGGCCTCACCCACTTGCACCGAGAGAATTGCAGGGTACACGTCGGGTAGCTCGCGGCGGCGCGCTCTCACAGACATGCCCCGGACCGCATTCAGGCCGACAGGTAATGAGTCCAGGCGAGCACCGAATGCGGCGGCGCTGTCCGCATGCTCCCCGCTCGGGACGGGCATGGACGGTGTTTCCCGGCGAATCACGCGAACGGTGTCACCGTGGCTGGATACGACAAGCACCTCGTACGAGTCCCCGGTGGTGAACACGATGTTTCCGGTCTCGGTCACGTCCCAGGTCGGTCTCGCCTCGAACGGCGTTCGATTGATACCCGGTACGTTGCGTCCGCCTTGGTCGCTGACCATGAAGTTTGCGAGCCCCGTGGATTCGGGATCAGGGAAACCGGGCACAAACGCGGTGTCGACGACCGAGCCGAGCGAGTCGTAAACGAGGTAGAAGTACCCGCGTCTCTCGAAGGCTTCCCAGAAGTAGCTGGGTCCGAAGAAGGCGCTTCCCACCGCGCGACCCGGCACATCGCGGTCCGGGTTGGGCCCTTCGATGTGGACTGTCCTGACCAGCGAATCTGCAACAGGAGAATCCGACGGCGCGGCGAAGTAGCTCAAGCGGAAGGCGCCTCGCGCGATAACGTGGCCGGCGGCGTCAATGTCCAAACCGAGCAAGCGACGGAACTCGCCTGGACCGTCGCCCTCCGTGCCGATAGTAGACACGTACTCGCCATCGAGAGTATAGGCCCGTACCGAAGAGCCGAGGGCGTCCGCGATGTAGACGACCCCCCGTGGGTCCACCGCCACTCCTACAATCTGCCCGAAGCGCTGCTCGGCGACATGCTCCGACGCCCCGATCTCGGCACGCAGCTCGGCCCGCGGTGTGTCGGCAGAGATCGCGACCTTCAGAGTGGACTCGCCACAAGCCAAAGGAGATGCTGCCAAGATCGAGAGCGCGATTCGTCGCACTGCCAAGCTCCTCAACTGCTCCGCATACCGGATCTCCAATAGGCTGCGCAGGCAAACAATACATGTGCAAGCGGCGCAGCCGATTGCACGCCCCTAAAACGCCTGTGTCAGTTTCCTTTTGGTTGATCCTGATACAGGCCCCTCCTGGACCACCCGAGGTTCAGGCGGAACGATGAGAGCACGACACAACTCATCGAACCAAGGGGGGGACCCAGAGACCGTCGGTGTTTCTCTGCAGCAGATCGATCGCCTCGAGAATGCCGCCGAGTAGGACCAGGGGCGAGCGAGTCACATGATCGAGACGACCTCGGCCAGGATCCGGTCCCGGAGCAACGGATGGAGCGAGTTGGGCGTCGCCACGTCTACGTCGCGGCCAAGGTGTTCGCGAAGATCAAGCTTCAGTCCGACGAGGTCGACGAGGCTCCGACCTTTCTCAAACTCCACAAGGAAGTCGACGTCAGTCTCAGGCGTCGCGCTCCCGCGCGCCACGGACCCGAACACGCCGGCGCGCACGACACCCCAGCGCCGCAGCACGGCGCTGACTCGATCCTGAAGATCGTCAAGCGTGGGGCTTACAAGCATATCGGAATCTAACGCGTCGGGCGTGGCTGCCAACTCGTTCGCAGCGACTCCGCCACGCGATCGAGTTCGTCGCGGGAAGGAAGGCTGCGATATGTGTTGGGGAAGCGTAGACCGAATCCATCCCCCGTGAAGCGAGGGAAGACGTGGAGGTGGGCGTGGAATACTTCTTGGCCCGCAGCCTCACCATTCGCCAGGAAGAGGTTCACGCCTTCGCACCGAATGCCCGACTCTGGCAGGATTCGAAGCAGCTGCTGAGCCACTTCGTTCATCCTCTGCCAGGCATCGCGGGAAACGTCCTCAAGGCGGGCGTGGTGTTCGTTGGGGATCACCAGCACATGGCCTGCGTTGACCGGCTGAATGTCCATGAACGCCGCACAAAGCTCGTCGCGATGGACAAAGCTCGCCTCAGCATGGCCAGCTAGAATGTTACAGAATATGCACTTGGACATGCTGCCCACGGCCGCTGGGTAGTCGCTCTGACGGATTGCGTTTCTGCCGCCGGACCATGATGCCGACCCGGAGCGCGAGCCGCCAGGCGAGTGCGGCCGGGCCCAACCAGCTTACCCGGACAGCAGCAATTCCGGGTTAGGACGCAGCGTATTGCCGACGATGCTAGCCGTGACTCGGCGCCTAGCTCCAGCGTTCCTGATAGGCCCGGCAAATCCTATGGATCATCGTGGCATAGTGGAGAGGGTCGCCGACCGCTGGTGCGGGTGGGCGCTCTACCAGTCGACTCGGAACAGAATCGGGCGCCCCGTGCGGGGGATCCGGGTTCTTCTTGAGATTGTCGTGGTCGACCACCACTACACATGCAGCCTCCAATCCGGGACCATCCTCTTCCCGGTTTCTCAGCGGTAGACTCCGGAAGAGGTCGACGGTCTCGCGCCCGAGTTGGTCGATGTTGGAATGCTCTGAGACATCGTCCGGACTGCGGGTAGGAGACCAGTACACCGGCGCAATGTTAACGACGACGATTCCCACGGCCACGACTCTCTGGTTGTAGATGTGTGCGTGGTGATGGAAAGCTTGTAGATCACGCAAGCGATTGTGGCGAGCTTTCCCATGCTCGGTCATCACGCCCTTGGCCTCCATCGCAACCTCGATCAGGGATGGAGTCTCCATCCGAATCAGCTCGCCATCGGGAGGTGGTGCCGTGGCGCCCGCGGGCCGTCCGAGAGCGAGGTCGATATTCCAGCGCTGGTAGCTGACCGTGGCCGTATGGTTCAGGCTAGCGACGAGTTGGCCGCTTGCTGACTTCTCCGCGAGCGGCGGACAGTGTGCCAACAGGTCTTCGAGTATCGCGCGGCAGATCGCGTTGCTGTGCGCGTCGGACCTTGGATGGTACTGATGGGACTGGAGATGATTGACGAACTGTGCGGGACCGTTCATCCGGGAAACCCGGAGCTGCGGAGAAAGTCGAACTCAGCCGGGACTGCCGCCGCATCCAACTGACTAAGACGACGACGACCGATATCGATGTAGCTATTCTCGATCTCGTATCCGACGCTAGACCGGCTTGCGTGGACCGCGGCATGCGTGGTTGAGCCGGTTCCCCAGAAGGGATCCAAGACGGTGTCACCAACAAAGCTGAACATCTCTATCAAACGGCGCGCGAGCTCTGACGGAAACGGCGCCGGATGACCAGCTTTTCGACTCTCGCCGCGCACGTCGGTCCAGACGGAGCGGAACCAACGACGATGATCCTCGGGATCCAGAATAGACAGAGCACGCTGTGCCTTCGTCGGCTTCCGATAGCGACCGGGTTTTCGCAAGAGCAAGATGTATTCGACGTCGTTCTTGATGATTCCGTTAGGTTCATAGGGCTTCCCCAAGAAGCGTGCGGAGCCACCAACTTCCGTGGACATGTTTGCGATCTTCGACCAGTAGATTGGCGTCAGGTAGTCGAACCCAGCGTCGGTGCACGCGCGAGCGATGTCGGCATGAAGAGGAATGACGAAATGACGTCCCGCTTGTCGACGAGACACGCATACGTCACCGACCACCACGCACAACCTGCCACCCGGCACGAGTACGTCGAAGCACCGACTCCAGACCTTCGCAAGCTCGGCGAGAAAGCCTTCATACTCCCGCAAGTTCCCCAGCTGACCGTCAGTGGTCGAAGTATCCGTGTAGTCGATCAGGTCAAAGTACGGAGGAGACGTAACGACGAGGTGAACTGACTCCTCAGCGAGCTCTGGCATTTCCCGCGCATCGCCGTGGACAATCCGATGGTGGGTGCTCGTTGGAGCTTCGCCATTGGCCCAAGCGATCCGCTTGGCCAGGCGTTTGAGCTCAACGGATGGTTCGCCGCCTGAGAGAATTTCGTCGACCGACATGCCCGAGTGTTCGGCCTCCACAACATCCTTCTGCCTGGCCGCTGAGCGCTTCTCGGGTGTCAGGTCAAGTGAGTAGCTGTCCCGGGCCAGGAGGTGTTGGCTCACGCTTTCGGCCTCCACGATCCAGTCGCGGCCTCGCTTCTCACCATCCAGCTTGCCCTCTCGAACCAGACGGCGAACGTGTTGAGGCGTGTAGTCTAGCCGAACCGCGGCCTCATCGGTCGTCAGGTAGGATGCAGTTTCCATCAAGTGTTCCGGTGGGGTGGCAGAGTTCGGACACTCGATAATGTTCGCATGGGAACATAGTGTCAACAGAGTCCCTGCCGCGCTGCTGCCGTCCGAGCACTCGACCGGGCGGTCCAAGCGGCTCGGGCGCATCGCCAAACGCGGAAACAGCTACCTACGTACGATGCTCGTCCACGGAGCACGCTCCGCTTTGCTCGCCGCGCGTCGCTCGTCTGCGCCGGATGATCTCGGCGCCTGGGCACTCTGAGCTGCTCAGCGATCACAACGACGGGTCACCGGTCTGACCGGAGCGGGGACGACCCGATAACAAGCATGCTCTCTCTTGGAGACGGTCAATCGATCCGGCTCCCCCGCCCTCGGATACTTTCATCGTTGCCAGTACTCTACACGCCCACAACCGGGCCGAGGATACGTTTGCAGTCAGTACCGTTCGCGTCGCTCGATCGCTTGCGCTCCACACACGAGGAGTCCAGATACGATAGAAATGGACTCCTCCCCCACGACGGCACCAATGTGCCAGTACCTACTGACGGCCCCGAAGGCCAAACGCGGAGGAGGAGTCCAAATGAACACTACACAGATCGGCGTCGACCTCGCAAAGTCCGTCTTCGAAGTTGCTGTGTCCCAACGTCCTGGCCACGTGCAGGAGCGCCACCGGCTGTCACGTACGCGGTTCCGGCGCTACTTCGAGCACGCGGAGCCGGCCACAGTGTTGCTCGAAGCCTGTGGGGCTGCCCACCACTGGGGCCGTGAGCTGCAGGCGCTCGGCCACTCGGTCCGATTGCTCCACCCCGGTGACGTCGCGCGCTACCGCGACGGGAACAAGACCGACCGCGCAGATGCGAAGGCGCTCCTGGAAGCGGCGCGCAACACCGAGATCGATCCGGTGCCGATCAAGTCGGTCGACCAGCAGGCCGTTGTGGTCCTGCACCGCATGCGGCAGTCCTACCTCCGCACTCGCACGAGTCGCATCAACAGTGTGCGCAGTCATCTCCGTGAGTTCGGCATCCCGATCCCGATCGGTGCGAAGCGAGTCATACCCCATGCGATAGCGGCGCTCGAGACCGACACCGTGCCGCCCTTCATTCATAACGTGCTTCGAGAGGCGCTCACTGAGATCGAACAGCTTCAGGCGAAGGCACAGACCATCCACGACGAGCTCGCACGTCTCGCGCGTCACATGCCCAACGCTGCGTTGCTCATGACAGTGCCCGGTGTCGGTGTGCTGACTGCGACGGCGATGATCGCGTTCATCGGAGATGTCCGTCGCTTCCGCAACGGTCGAGCGCTCGCATCCTTTCTCGGGCTCACGCCGCGCGAGCACTCCTCAGGCTCCAGTCGCCGCCTCGGACGCATCACCAAACGCGGCAATAGCTACGTACGCATGATGCTGATCCATGGCGCACGCTCCGCACTCAGAGCAGGGAAGGTCGTTGACGTACCTGATGACCTCCGCGCTTGGGCGCTTGAGATCGATCAACGAAAAGGCCACAACGTGGCCGCCGTAGCACTAGCCAACAAACTCGCACGCGTCTGCTGGAGAGTCTGGCGCGACCAACGGGCCTTTGAACGGCGAGACGTCGCCTAAGGAGATTTCACCTTCCAACGAGCTGCACCGCGAACAAGCGAGGGGCATACCGGTCTGACCGGCGCGGGGAAGTGCCGATAACAAGCTTGGCCCCAGGGGCCGTGCTAAACCGATTGGCTCCCCGTGCGCGTTTACTCCATCGTGGCCAGGGCGAACACGTCCATACATGGGCCGGAGATATGATTGCAGTCGACCTAGGCTCCACGCTCGTTCGCAAATCCCGCTTGCGGGAGAAGTCCAGATATGCGCGTTTACTCCATCGTGGCCAGGGCGAACACGTCCATACATGGGCCGGAGATATGATTGCAGTCGACCTAGGCTCCACGCTCGTTCGCAAATCCCGCTTGCGGGAGAAGTCCAGATATGATTGTTAGACTGCCGGTCCCGGCTACGGGTTTCGATTCGCCTCGTCACCGTACCGCCGGATGGTACCAACGACTGGATCGATGATCTCCGCTATGTCAGGGACTAGCCCACAGGTGCGGACGAGAGCGAAGCCTGCGAGGGTCGCGTTGGTCAGTTGGTCTCTCAATCGACTGGCCGCGCCTAGCATGGTATTCCCCTTCGTGAGTATGTCATCTACGACGGTTACCCGATCGTGGTTGGTGAGAACCGCCCCTACGTCGATCGTCTCGTAGTGACGCCTCGCTGTCGGCCGCTCTCCAGGCGCGGCGAAGGCCGACTTCGGAACTGATTGGGTTCGAACGAGCGCTGGCAGGACCTCGCTGCCAAGGCCCACCTCTACCAGGACGTGACATAGGTTAAGAGAGGGCCAAAGGCCGCCGGCGACTAGCGGTGCCCTCCGCGGAACCGGCACCAGCAGGACGTCCGGGCCCAGTACCGCCCCCAGGTCCGATTCTTCAAAGGCATTAGCAAGTGAGTTCGCGATTCGTTCGATCAGGTCCTCGCGCCAATACTTGACCGCGTCGCGGACCAGCCGGGAGTTGTTGGACACATCCGACTGACCCCTCGGCGAGTACGCTAGGTACGTCCCGAACTGCAGCTCAGACAGCAAGAGACTCGGAACTTGCCCGAGTGGGGATCTCCTCTAGGAAGCTGTCAAGATTGGAGCGAGACAAGATCTGCGCTCCGTATCCAATCATCGCTGCTGGCCAGTCTAAGCTCTCGTCCATCGTGACCGACTCCATGAGGAAAAGCGGACGACCCAATCGGAGGGCCTCCCAGCCCTGGTGCAGCGTACCGCTGCCCTCACCGGCTTCGACGATCACCGTGCAGTCGGTGAGGAGTGCCATCGTCCGGTTTCGCTGCGGCCAGTTTTTGGGCAGTGACGGATAACCAGCCGGGAACTGGGTAACCGCGAGATGGGACGCTGCGATCTCTTCCTGGAGTCTGCGATTGCTGGCTGGGTAATAGGTACCAAGTGGGTTTCCGAGCACTGCGATGGTCCGGCCGCCGTTCGAGATCGCGTTGGTGTGGGCCGCCGTATCGATGCCCTTCGCGAGACCACTCACGACGGTCACCCCTGAGGACACCAGTGCTTTCGTCAGACTTGCGGCCCTGGACAGGCCGGCTTTTGATGCTCTGCGCGAACCTACTACGGAGACCCGGCGACCGTGGCGGAGGAGTTCCGCGTCACCGGCTAAGAATAGCTTCGCGGGCGCGTTCTTCCTTTCGACCGCGTTGAGTTGACCGATGAGGTCTTCGGGCCGCTTTTCGATGGCTGTCATCGACATGGATGCTAGGTCAGAGCCGCTGCCTGGCCAGCGGTCTTCGGTCTATTTTCGGGCAACCGAGCCGGTGAGGCAAGAGGGAGGCTTCCTAACGCAACTTGAAAGCACGCCCCCTGGGGCCACCATGGAAGTGTCGAGCAACGTAGACGCTTACCAGGAGGCGGCTCTCATGCAACGAAGCACGAAGTATGTGGGGTTGGACGTGCATCAGGCAATGACAGTGGCGTCGGTACGGACGGAGCGCGGGCGGATGATCGCGCGGGGGTGATCCCGACCGAGCGGTCTGCGCTCGAGGAGTTCTTCGCGGGGATGCGTGGTAGCATCCACGTCACGTTCGAGGAAGGTACGCAAGCACAGTGGCTGTACGACGTTCTGCGCCCGCGGGTGGCCCGGGTGCTGGTGTGCAACCGGCGAGGCGAGAAGCGTCTGGGCAACAAGGGCGACCGGGGCGATGCGGACGAGCTGTCGGGCCGGCTGCGCTGGGGTGGCCTGAGCGGCGTGTACCACGGGAGCGGCGACCGTGCCGATCTGAAGGACTTGACGCGCGCGTATCTGACGCTGGTCGACGATGGGACCCGTGTGATGCAGCGCCTGAAGGCGTTGTTCCGAGCGAGGGCGATCCGGACACTAGGCCAGGGAGTCTACGACGAGTCGGGGCGGAGGCGCTGGTTGGCACAGCTATCGGGTCGAGGCGCACGACTGCGAGCGCAGGGTCTCTACGCACAGCTCGACGTGCTGCGCGCGGGCGTAAGAAGGCGAAGGCAGCGATGGTGGCTGAAGCGAGGAAGGACCCCGCCTGACCGGTGCTGATGACGATCCCCTACCTACGGACCGGTTCGGGTCGCAGTGCTGTTGGCGACGTTGGGCACACCATGGCGCTGCCGCACGAAGCGGAACCTGTGGGCTTACGCGGGCCTGGCCGTGGTGACGCACTCGAGCGCCGACTACGAGCTCGTCGATGGTCGGCCCCGCCTGCAGCACCTTCCCCCGATGCGTTCTTAATGCGCATCCTGGATCCCCCTTTGCCTGTAACCCCGCTCACCCCTTGACCGCTGCCCTATAGCATCTTGTTAGCTAGCTGACCAAGGTGCCCGATCTTTGGAGCCACCACAGCTCCTCTGAGTCACTGCGTCACTCATGTCGAGGCGGCACCTACGCAGTGCCTTGTGGCCGCCGGATCCTGAGGCGGACGACACTCTCCACGTCCAGGTCGTCTCTCGACACCCCATACATCAAGTCGCCCTTAATTCGTTGGAGCACGAATCTGGGTGGAAGTTCGACCTGACCCAGGAGCCGCCCTTCTCGCGAGAAGACCTCCCAGACACCAGACCCAGCTCCGCGCGCAGAACTCCGCCCATTAAGAATCTCCACCGCCATCGAGTCGATGGGGAGTACACCCCGCACCCAGATGGTACCATTCGGGCCGCCGACCAAGTCAGTGAATACCGGCAATCGGTCGGGGGTGCCCCACTCAACGGCGGCGATCATCGCCCTGGTATTCGCGTCGAGCTCACCGAGGGGAGCGAGCCGAGCCTCTAGCAACCGTCGGCCGCGTTCGATCAGAGAACTGCGCTGCGCGTCGGACAAGGGCTGTGCCTCCGCGGCTCCGGTGACAACGCGCTCTAGGGTGCCATCCATGGCCCGGATCTCTATGCGGTACTGGTCCACGATACCGGTGACAATCTTCCCATCTGTGGTGATGGCGTAGGCTGGACTGGGCAGGAGGAGGGGTTGCCACGCGGAGGCGGCGGCCGGTCGAGTTGCCCATTTGAACGAGAAGGCGTGAAGCGTATCTGACACGGCGCCATGGTCCATGACACGGACAAGTCCGGCCCATGCCAAATCGTCGCCGCGGGGACTGTGGATGAAGCCTCCGGCGGGGTTGATCAACCACTTCAGACCTGTGCCCCAGAAGGACAGCTGGACTGTCTCGACCAAGGTGCCATCTGGGCCGTAACGGTGTGCGCGGCGAGACTCGATGTCTGGCACCCAGACTTCACCACCGTTGCGGACGACGAGTTGTCGGGGCATAGCCCCCGGCGTGAACTCCCCAGGGCCGTCTCCCATCTCGCCAAACGAGTGCTTGAGGGAGCCGTCGCGATCGAAGATCCGGATGCTCTCGGCTAGGGCGTCGAGGACATAGATGTTGCCGAAGGAGTCTGTGTCCACATCGGACACTTCGGCGAATAGGTATTCTGGCGGTCCGTCGAGCGACCCGATGGACAGGTCTTCTTCTACGGTCCAACGAGTCTCGTCCGTCCAGCTCCCCCCCGCGACGTTCTCGACAAAAACCACGCCCGCACTGTCGTGCTCGGTGCCGCGCCAGGTGCCCTGCTCGGAGGTCGAGCGGTCGCCGCTCCCACACGCTACCAGAGCGACGACGACTGCTGCGTAGGGTGCTCGGAGTCGCACGGGGCCGACCTGGCCTTCTCTTGGGTGCGCTTGACTGCTCGTTAGACGATGGATCGACAACCCGGAGTTGCCCCGGATGACAACGGGAAACTCCTCGGGCCATCAAGTCTGCTTCAATCGATCCGCATGCCAGAACAGAGTCGCTACGTGTCTAGCTAACGGATCGGAATTCTGCTGCGGCACCCTCTAGTCCGCCAGCGACCGCAGGGAGCTGCCCTCCAAGGTCGCGCCGACAGCAGCAATTCCCTGTTAGCTGGCGCACCGCCCACTTGACTCTCAAGTGCCACTTGTCTACCATATGTGCCACTTATATATGTGGCACTTACGGAGACAACATGGACGCCATCCAAGCCGACCTGAAGATCAGACTCCTAGCCAACGACGTCGTCGTGGCAGAGTCGAGTGACCCGAATCTATGGCAAAGGGTTCTTGCCGCGGTGGTCGGTGGAGGAGCCCTCCCGACCGGCGCCGGAGGAAGCGAGAGCCGGGAGCAAGGCGGCGGCTCCGGTGACCCACTCGGGTACTCCGAAACTCCGATCGGGAATCTGGCAGGCAAGCTTGAGATCCCGGAGGACGAGCTGCGAGGTGCCTTGTCCCCAACCGACGGAGCCCCGTACCTACACCTGGACTCGCGAACCTGGGAAGCATTCAAGAATAACTTTCCGGCTCGGGGCCCGAACGCAGTACCCGCGGTTGTGCTGGCGTCTACGGCACTGGTGCTCTGGTTCGACGAACTCGGCCTCGAAGGACCATCGACCGCGCAGGCGCAAGCGGTTCTCGGTACGATAAACGTGACGGGCAAGAACCCCACACGAAGCCTCCGCAATTGCGAGTGGCTGCAGGCCCGAAACGGGCGCGTCTATCTCAATCCGGCTCGTACATCCAGAGCGTTCGCCATAGTCCGCGCGTTTTGCCTCCGGCAGGGACCGCCCGGAGATAGCTGATGTCGGACACTCCCGAGGGGTTCCTAAGAACGCTCGCGCTCGAACAGCCTTCGAACCGTGAGCTGTCCGTGGCTGTGCTCTGGTGGCATGGGCTGTTCGGGCAATCGGAAGGCCTGACCGTCTCTCAGGTCTGCCGGGTCATCGAATCAGCCGGCTTTCCCAAGCAGAACACTTCACGGCTTCGAACCCAACTGACCGGAGACAAGCGTACTCGAAAGGTCAAGAAGGATCGGTTCGGCATTTCGATAAGGGCTCAAGGCGCTCTCGACGAGCACTTCTCGCCCTTTCTCAAGCGGCGTCCCATTCCCGCGTCGGACTCGGTGTTGCCAACGGAGCTCTTCGCGTCGACGCGGAAATACGTGGAACGAACCGTCGCGCAGATCAACGCGAGTTTCGACGCGGAGCTGTACGACTGCACTGCGGTAATGTGCCGCCGCCTACTCGAGACGCTGATAATCGAGGTCTACGAGCGGCAGGTGCGAGGTGACGACATTCGTGGGTCGGACGGACATTTTTTCATGCTCTCGGGGCTCATCGGGAAGGTCGAGAATGATCCAGCCGTCCATCTGGGTCGCGAGGCGATGAAAGGGCTAAAGGCCTTCAAGAAGCTCGGCGACCAATCAGCACACAATCGACGGTTCATCGCTCGACGAGATGATATCCTCCGAGTGCGAGATGGTCTGCGACTCGCGGCGGAAGACCTGCTGCACCTGGCGTGGCCGACAGGCACCTGAGTGCGCCAGCTAACGGATACGCATTTAAGCTGACCTTATAAAGCGGGCGGTGGCCTCCGGGCTCGGCGCAGTGTACGCTGAAGTTGTCGAAAACATCTGCGGCCGCACCGAACCAGGAGACCACCCATGAAGGTCGCAGGCATAGACGCCCACACAACGTACATAGTCGTGGCGATCGTGGGCAACGAAGGCGAGTTGTTGGAGAAGCCGCGTCGGATCCGCAACGAGGATCGCGAGGGGTTATTCGCTTGGCTGAAGAAGTGGCAGCCGGGCGAGGTGGTCGTGGAGGCGAGTGGCTCCTGGCCGTGGCTGTATGAGCTGATCGAGGGGGAGGGCTTCGGCTTTGTTCTCGCGCATCCGAAGAAGTTGCGGGCGATCGCGGAGTCGAACTACAAGACCGACGCGATCGATGCTGCTTTGTTGGCGAGGATGCGTATGGTGGATCTGATCCCTGAGGTGTATTCGAAGCCACTGCCACAGCGCGAACAAGCCACGCTGGTACGACATCGTACGCGCTTGGTGCGCATGCGCACGGCCGCTGCGGGCCGCATCCACGCGGAGCTACACAGTGTGGGGCTCTACATGAGTCGGGGTCGACTGTTGAAAGGACCGGGTCGGGCGTGGGTGCATGAGTGTGCATGGCCCGTGTTGGGTCGCGAGCAGCGTCGGTTGATATGCATGCAGGAGCATCTGATTGAAGGGCTCGGCAAGATGGTCCGCGTGTTGGACCGTCAGATCAGGATCGTCGGCGACGAGATCCCGGCGGTCGGGTTGCTGCAGACGATCCCAGGCATCGGACCGTATCGGGCGTTGCTGATCGTGACGGAAGCGATGCCGATCTCGAGGTTCGCGTCGCCGGGCCATCTGGTGAGCTATGCCGGGCTGGCGCCGCGCTCATCGCGGTCGGGCAAGTCGGTTCGCTACGGTCCGATCCCGGCAGGCGCGAATCGATGGCTGCGAGGCGCGTTCGTGCAGGGGACGCTTTCGCACTGTTTACACGCGAAGGAGAGTCGGCTCACGAAGTACTATGAAGCGCAGAAGCCGAAGTTGGGATGGCGAGTCGCGCGAGTCGCCACGGCACGCAAGATGGCTCGTGCGGTACACGCCATGCTGCGCACCGGAGAGGTATGGGCCGACGCCTAGATGCCGGACACCAGGGGAGAGCTCGAGCCAGCGCATGTCGAAGCAAGGACCTTTCTTAAGCTGACTGAGCCCCCCGACTCGCATAGGAGATCATGAGCCGTCGAAGGCAGACGAAACTCGGAGAGGTGCTTGAGTCCCGGTGACTCGACCCACGATCGGCGATGCGAACGTCTGGTAGCAACAATTGAAACGAAGTTCACTCTTCACGTGACCGTGATGTTCTCGACAACACAGACCGAGACGGGCCCCAATCGCCTGACCCCACAGGTCCTAGCGGAGCTACGTCCGCTTGACTGGAATCGCTTTATAGGTGCGCCGGGGACGCAACGAGGTGCGAGCGCGAAGCGATTGCACTCCAATCAAATCCCGGCGTCAGTCTTCAATGACGTGTTATGTTGCGACCCTCTTCGAGTGAGAAGGGGTCAACCGCCTTGAAGACACCGGTCTTAGTCATCTTCCGGCGAATTGGGAAAGCGCCCAGACACGTCGGCAGTTCGATGCTGTCGAGCCGCTGGAAGTTGAGTTCGTTCCAGCGTTCGGCAGGGACCGCGCAGCTAATGAGGTACTCGTTGCGCTCCCGCCCAGTAGCAGGGTCGGGCCGCTGAGAGTATGCGGATGCGACAACGGTGCTGAGCCATGGGACCTGGTGAAAGGCCTCCCCGACGAGACGAAACAGAATGCTGTGGATGTGGCGCATGTATTCGCGGCGGACCTGAGTAGCGCTCTTGTCCTTCACTCGGATGGACAACCCGCGCTTGGCGACCTGTGCCTCCTGCGTCGGCATGTCCTCGACTTCTGGAAGATCCACATCGACGTGGAGAATGTTGTCATCGAGTTCGAAGGCGATAACCGTTTCCCGAGGCCATTCCAGAGCTTCCAGGCTAGCCTGCAGCAGGTCCTCTGCTGCCAGCCGATCGCCCCGCTGGGCCGCCTCATGCCGGGCTTGGACCTGAGCTTGCTCTGCCAGATGCGCGTCCCGCAGACGCTCCCACTCTTCCTGTGCCTCCGCGAATCGAGCCTTGGCGTCGCGGTTCGTCGCTTCGACGCGTCGCCGACGCCCGGGTAGCAGGCGATCAAGCAGGCTGAGGCGTTTGGGAACGGGCCACGGCGGTTGCGCGTGCGAGAACGGCTCCGACTGGAACGCGGCCGCCGGTCTCGGAGCAGGCGTCTGCAGATGAAGGTTCAGGATGTGGTCGATCCCCTGATTCCAATACTCGCAGCCCTCTGCAAGCCAAGCCTGGATCTCGGACTTCGATTCTTTACGAGCACGTCTCTGGATCGCGTCAGGGAGTGGGTTGCCGTCCAAGTCGGTGAGGACCACAGATCCGTCGTCCTGTAGGGCAAGGCGAATGTGAGCCTCGACACGTGACTGGGGCGCGGTTCTAGAGGCCGCGGCCCGGATAGGAGTCCGCACAGAGAGACCGGTCCCAGGTAGACCGAAGTTCGTGAAGATACCGTGCGTACCAGCGGTAATGCTCGCTCCCCTCCCTCCGAACGAGAAGCTTGCTCCCGTCTTACCGAGGTTGACTCGGAGGCCGGGAGCGATGCGGAATGATCGGCGAAATCTGAGCGGCATGTGATCAACACCAACGGCAAGGGTCGCCAGGCGCTACATAACGGATTGGAATTCTGCTGCCGGACCATGATGCCGACCCGGAGCGCGAGCCGCCAGGCGAGTGCTCCGGACCCACACAGCTTACCCGGACAGCAGCAATTCCGTGTTAGGCCGCTCAGTGCCGGCTAGCGTCCCGCCTGCCAGGTTCCGGTGAAATCAAAGGTCTGACCGGCCGCGGCGAGAGTGCACCTGCTCTCCCCTGACAACCGGTTGGGCGGACTACCGGAAAGCCGACCGGAGTAGGCGCAATCACCGAAGAGGAAGGTCACGTCGTTTCCGGAGATCTGGCCTCCGACGAGTGGAGCGGTGAAAGAGTTGTCGGCTGTTCCCGAGGGGCTGATGCAGCTCCCGGTCTGAGACCCGGTTCCGGTAAAGGTGCTACCGGAATGGGAGATGGAGACGGAGCCTGAACCATTGCAGGACACTTGAAGCTGAGCATTCGAGAAGCTTCCTGAGAACGACCACGTCCCAGAGAGATCGGGAGCAGCGTCCGTAGCGGAGTCTCCACAGGCCACTATCATGAGAGTACAGAAGGCGAACTGCGAGAGCCGTTGAAGCGTGTAGAGCATTGATATCTCGGACAATGAGGGGTCGACGCAGCCTTGGGAAGTTCCCGGGTTGGGTCTCAGTCGTTGGCTGGCATCTCAGCTAGGTCCACTTCCTTTTGGAGGCGCTGCACAACAGCAGCGGCATGAGTCGAGCAGGCTGGTGACGCGCAGCCGGGACCTCTCATGGTCAAGGTAGTCGACCAGTTCGCTCCAGCGTCGTTCCGCTCCGCCAACCGGAGTACCCCAGAGAATGAGCACTCTTCGCACTCATCACCCTCGGCTAGGAGCTGGTTGAGTCGTGCAAGAAGCTCAGCTTTCGAAATCTGCGGGCGCATGGGACCTCGTTGAGCGGCCTAACGGATCTTCGTTTCTACTGCACTGAGAACCAACATAGGCGCCGGCGAGAGCCGGCGCTTCCGCTCAACAACTCAGTGACTGTAGCAAACGGTTGTTAGATGGCAGAAGCTGGATATCTTACTCATAAGATTGTACGTCCCAGCCTCAGGAGATTGGATCATGATCAAGCCGACGACAACGAAGCTGTCCTCACGCGGCCAGGTCGTGATTCCGGAGGAGATTCGAAAACGACTGGGCCTTGAGGAAGGAACGCGCTTCGTCGTGGTGGGAGAAGGCGACGTTGTGGTGCTTAAGACCATAGATGCTCCAAAGAAGTCTGAGTTCGCGGAGTTGGTAGAGCAGGCGCGGGCGGCTGCGAGAGATGCGGGCCTCACCCCCGAGGACATCGAAGAGGCAATTCTGGAGGTTCGAACCCAGAAGTGAGGGTCGTTCTGGACACCAATGTGTTGGTTTCTGGGATCTTCTTTGGTGGACTCCCGGGTCAGATCATTGACGCATGGACGGGGGGCTCGATCGAGCTGGTGCTCACACCGAAGATCTTCGAAGAGTACAAACGGATCTGTGAGCGCCTCGCTTCTTCCCGTCGCCCACTCCCCTACGAACCAGTGCTCACTGCCATACTTGGAAGTGGCGTCTTGGTCGCCGACGATCCGGAGGCTGAGGGGATCACCGTAGATCCGGACGACGACAAGTTCATGAGATGTGCGCGTCGTGGCGATGCGGTCGTTGTGTCGGGAGACTCAGACCTCTTGGATGCCGCTGGCTGGCAGGGCGTCGAGGTCTTGAGCCCGCGGCGGGTGCTCGAGCTGCTTGAGCGTTGCTAAGCCCTCGCGAGCAGAGCCTAGTCGATCCGATCGGAGATTGTTCCTGCCATCTAACGGATCCTCGTTTCTGCTGCACTGAGCACCAACATAGGCGCCGGCGACCGCCGGCGCTTCCGCTCAACGACTCAGTGACTGTAGCAAACGACTGTTAGCTAGCGTTCGAGCGGAGGGTCGTGCTAGCAGCTCCGACGCGACGTGGGCGGATCAGTGGAAGGCTCAGTTGCCAGGCCGACTAGCGCTTTGACCATCAAGATCAGCAGGAGGGTGCCGAACCCCGCGACACCCAGCATTGAAAGGTTGTGCAGGGCCCGGATAACCGGTTCAACTCCAAGCACCAGCAGAGCATGTGTAGCCGCAAACGACGTGATCGATGCCCCAAGCCCTGTAGCAGTCAGTAGAAGATTGGAGGAACCGGGCTCGCCGAAACGCAGCAGGTGCGACGCGCCCCCGTCCGGCTGTCAGCACCCCGTATCCCGCAATCGCCACGCCACCCACAACCAACACGAGATACGTCGCTGTTGAGAGGGGTAGGAGCGATCCGCCAAGGAATGCGACGAGCCCGCCGGCTGCGATGGCAGTCCCGTTCGCGATGCGCTGGACCGCCATAGAGCGTGACGCGCCCGCACCGAGCGCGGAGCCGCCGTCTGAGCCCGCAACAGAGACTGCGTTGGCCGCTCGATCTTTCGATTTCACTGCTCCTCCAGCCCCAGGATTCCCCGTTCCACGCGCTTGCAAGTCGGAGGCCGTCCAGGATGCACGCGTCAGTCTAGCTAACTACTCTTTCGACTGCGCCCCTAGACCGCCCACACCAGTGACGCCCTTCATATCCGACACCCGCTTCGGCTATCTCGTTCGAAGCCCGGGCATCACGACACTGCATCTCGCACCGACACAGCACAACTACCCCCGCCCTACCGCCCCCCAACCCGCGAGAACGTAAAGGTCTCTTCCGAACTGGTCCCGCCCGACTCGACCACGACGGTGGCCACGAGCGTATCAGGCGACGGCCTCGAGTACACGATGCCGTCGAAACGAGCTAATCCGTCCGTCACCTCCAGCAGCGGGAAGTCCACGGTGGCGTCCTGCGCCTCCCAGCCCACGAGGTCCGTGTCAAAGTGTTTTAGCCGCATGACAATTTGGCCTTCCACCTCGGAGATCGTGATTATCTCGTAGAACTGCACCTCCCCATCGGCTCCGAACTGTCGGAACGACGCCATCATGCTTCCGTTGATCGGTTCACTCCAGATTTCTTCGGCCAGGCCGTCCAGGCCTTCACCCCGCCAAACTCCTGACATCCACGCGAGGTCATCGACCGTGGCGGGGGGTGCTTGCGAGCACGCGGTGCTGGGAATGCTCAAGGCCAACAGCACGAGTGCCGCGCCGAACGTGGCAAAGTGCGTTGCGCGGACCGCCCCCTCCCCGTGCATCAAGAGCCCTCGGGCTGAACCAGCGACTCGGCCATCATCCATGCGTGGCCATCGGGATCGAAGAAGGTGGCGAGCTTGACCATCCCTTCGTGCACGACCGTCTCACCATCAAAGGACACGTCGGCGCCCTCAAGCGTGGCCCGGGCCGAGTCCAGATCGGTCACCCCGAGGGTCGGGACCGGGCCGCCGATCCGTACGCCATCCTGATCCGCGAGTCCCAGCATGACGCCCTGGATGGGAAGCGCCATCTCACACCAACCAATCTCTGCCGCATCATAGAGCAGCTCGAAGCCCAGTTGCTTTGCGTACCACTCGGCCGAGGCGGTGCGATCGCTCACACTCAGCGCCAGCAGCACCGTGCCGTCATAAGGAAGAACCGAATCGGTCATGGCCCGTCTTGCCTCCTATTTCGTTTCGCAGGTTGTGTCAAAAAATATAGTTACTATATTTCCATATGCCTGTCAAACCTGCACGGCCGGTTACCCGAACGCACGAACTCATTGAACCAGGGCTCAGCACACTGATCCGAATCTGCCACCGCGGCTGGGCGATCCCGATCCTCGCCCACATGGGGGCACGACCCGCGACCAGAACCGCCGAACTTGCCCACGCGCTGGATGCCCCCCGGGGTTCGATCAGGACCGCGGTGGACGGGCTGGTCTCTGTGGGACTGGCTCGGAGATGGGAGGGCCATGCTCACCCGCTCAGACCTGAGATCTCGCTCGCCAACGCTGGAACGAAGGCCGCGCTCTACGCACGGGCGTTGATGGAGGAGCTCGACGAGGCAGGCGCTGCAGCGATTGCGCGAAGGAAGTGGTCTCTGCCCGTTGTAGCCGCGCTGGACGGTGGCGAAACACGGTTCGGTGAGCTGCGAAACCGCCTGCCCACTTCGACCGATCGCGCCCTCAGCCAAGCACTACGTCTCCTTGCCGAGCACGAACTGGTCGCGCGGTCGGTCTCCGCTTCGTGGCCACCAGCGGTCCACTACACCGTGACTCCCACGGGCCAAGCTCTTTCGAAGTCGGTGCAGCGACTCGCGTCGGCGCTTCCCGCCGTGGCCTGATCGGTGCAGGCCTTCCCCTTCAGGTCCTACCGGTATCGCGCGAGCGGCTTCGCAGGTACCGTGGACCTGTGAACCTCCGCACCCATCAGCGCTCCAGGAGACCGCAGAGTGCCAGGCTCCCGACACACATTCGAAAGCCGGACCGGTGGGAGCCGTCTGGGTTGGTTGCCGTGGATCATCGCCGTCGTGGCCCTCCTGCTCCTGGCCCTCAGCCGCATGTCTTTTCCCCGTCTCGACGAGGAACGGGTCCGGACCGCTGTCACCACCACACTCGAACGCGAGACGCCGTCGTCGTTCCTGGTGGCGGGCTCGGCAGACGTAGTCGCAACAACTGAAGTCGAGAACACCCGACTGCTGTTCCCCAACTTGCTCAACCTGAGTCTTGGGACGTCACGCTCCACCGTCCGCGCGCCCGGCAAGGTCTGGTACGGGTTCGATGTCCGTGACCTGATGCCCGACATGATTGCCGTGGGAGACGACGGTTCGGTCACGGTGAGGCTGCCCGAACTCTCCGTCCTTTCGGTGGAAGCCGATCTGTCCCAGATGGAGGTGGAGACCGAGCTCGGCTGGGCTCGACATACCGCGAGCGGCGAGGCCGTGGAGCAGGAGGCGATGGCCGGGGTCAACGAGGCGTTCCGTGCGCAGGGCACCGCGCACCTTCAGGACTCGGCACAGCCACGCATCAACGGAGCGCACGCGTTGCAGAAGGCACTGGGTCCGCTCCTGGAGTCGCTGGGAGTTCCCAGGGACCGTTTCCGAATCGATCTCGGAGATGGGATGATCCTCACCCTCGAGCGAGATCGGCCGATCGTGTAGCGCCTTGCCCGCGGTGCAAGGACCCTCGCAGCTTGCGGCATGAATCTCACATCCGTTCGAACCGCCCTGACGCCCCTCGTCCTGCAGCTCGCGGCCCTTGGGCCCGTCACCTCAGTCGCCGCCCAGGAGGCTCCGTTCTCGGTCCGCGACGTGCTCTCGTACTCCTTTGCTTCGGGGCTTACCGCCGCGCCGGTCGGAGACCGGGTGGCATGGATCGAAAACAGGGAGGGCGAGCGCAACATCTGGGTAGCAGATGGACCCGAATGGCGGGGTCGTGCCGTCACGCACTACTCGGGAGACGATGGGCAGGAGCTCGCCCAGTTGACCTTCACGCCCGACGGGGAACGGCTCCTCTATGTTCGCGGGGGCGCACCCAACCGGCAGGGTGAAGTGCCGGACCCACGATATACGCCGGACGAAGAAGGCCGCGCCGTGTGGGTCGTCGGTGTCGCGGGTGGCGACCCCGAGCAGGTCGTTGAGGCAGGCGGGTTCTCGCTCGCGCCCGACGGGAGCCACCTGGCGATCGGTAGGGGACGGGACATCGTTCTGGTGCCTGCTACCCCCGCTGGCGATGACGCGGAGCCGCCGGCCGAGGAACGGATCGCCCGTATCCGCGGGTCGGCCGCATCCCTCACCTGGTCACCCGACGGAGCGCACCTCGCCTTCGTCAGCAATCGGGGCGACCACTCGTTCATCGGCATCGTCGATCGCGACGGCACCGCCGTGCGTTACCTGGACGCCAGCGTCGGCAATGACATCAGTCCAGTCTGGAGCCCCGACGGGCGCCGCATCGCGTTCTTACGCGTCCCCAACGAGCGGGTCGTCCACATGTTCGCCCCCCGCCGGGAGGCGCTGCCGTTCTCGATTCGGGTCGCGGATGTGGCCACCGGTCAGGGACGCGAGGTTTGGCGCGCCCCCGAGGGCGTGGGGAGCGTCTTCAGCGGTGTGAACGCGTCCAGTCAGCTGTTCTGGGGCGCAGGCGACCGGCTGGTCTTCCCGTGGGAGGGGGACGGGTGGAAGCACCTGTATAGCGTACCCGCGGCGGGCGGCGCTGCGACCCTGCTCACCCCTGGCGACTTCGAGGTCCAATTCGTGGCGATGGCACCGGGCGGCGGCTCGGTCATCTACGACTCGGGTCAGGGAGATATCGACCGCAAACACGTGTGGAGGGTGTCGGTGGAGGGAGAGCGGCCGCCCACACCGGTGACCACGGGTCGGGGACTTGAGTGGGGCGCCGTCATGACAGCGGAGGGAACACTCGCGTTCCATGCGTCATCGGCACGCGAGCCCGCGCATACCGTGGTGCTTGCCGCCGGGACGCGTCAGCGGGTCAGTCCGGACCTCCCCTCGACGTTCCCGCTGGAACGTCTTGTGGAACCGGAGGCGGTGGTGTACACCGCGCCTGACGGCATGGAGATCCACGGTCAGCTCTTCCTGCCGCCCCAGGCTGAACAGCGGACACGACACCCCGCTGTGCTGTTCTTCCACGGGGGATCGCGCAGACAGATGCTCCTGGGATTCCACCACCGCGGGTACTACCACAACGCCTACGCGCTCAATCAGCTCTTGGCCAACGCGGGCTACGTGGTGCTTTCGGTGAACTTCAGAAGCGGCATCGGCTACGGGATGGCGTTCCGTGAGGCGGAGGACTATGGAGCGACCGGCGCGAGCGAGTTCAACGACGTGCTGGGCGCAGCCGACTATCTGAAGTCACGGGACGACGTGGACCCGGGCCGCATCGGGCTGTGGGGCGGATCGTACGGTGGCTATCTGACGGCGCTCGGGCTGGCGCGAGCCTCGGACGTCTTCGCAGCGGGTGTCGACATCCACGGCGTGCACGATTGGAACGTGGTGATCAACGGGTTCAACCCCTCCTACGAGCCCGAGGACTACCCAGAGTTCAGCGAGCAGGCCTACGCCTCCTCACCGATGGCTTTCATCGATGGCTGGCGCTCACCGGTCCTGCTGATCCACGGCGACGACGACCGCAACGTGCCTTTTCGGGAGACGGTCGACCTGGTGGAAGCGCTCGAGCGACGTGGCGTGGAGTACGAACAACTCGTTTTCCCCGATGAGGTACACGGGTTCCTGCTCCACGAGAACTGGTTGGCGGCCTACGAGGCCACGGTGGACTTCTTTGCCCGGAAGCTCGGCCGACCGACGTCGTAACGGCTCGGGCGTGCTTGCGGCTTACTCGCCCCCGTCCTCTTCCGGGCGTTGCAGCAGCCGCTCGGTAAAGTCGAGGCGCTCGGAAAGCAGGTGCAGCTCCGTTTGGGTCTGAGCCAACTCATCCTCCAGATTCCGAATGAGTGACACCGCGTCCGGCGATCCCAGATGCCCGGCCTGCCGGTCCAGATCCCGCAGCCGGCGGAGCAGATAGGCGAAAGCCCCCACCATGGTGACGCTGCCCACCACGGCGGCGAGGACGACGAGCACGACAGCGACTGGGAACATGGGACGCTCGAATCTGGTCTGACGGAGGCCGCGGCGAGCGGTCCTCCTACTACCCCTACGTGCCCCGCGGGCGTTGTTCTTCACCGCCGATCATGCGGGAGGCGGCCCTGCCCGAAATGCAGTACCATACCGGTTCGTTCCTGCTTCGCAGCCCGGAGACCCCAGATGATGCGCCTTGCCCCAATCGCCGCCGCGGCCTTTTGCCTGTTCAGCGCGGCTCCACAGCTCGCCGCCCAGCAGCGTCCGCTGGACCATACCGACGTCCTGACCTGGAACCGGATCGCCGACGCCGCCCTGTCGCCGGACGGGAGCTGGGTCACTTACGCGCTGGAGGCGATGGAGGGTGATCCCTCGATCGAGATCCGTGCCGCAGACCGCGAGGGAGCCGGGGTCGTCCGGCGGGGCCAAGACCCGGTGTTCACCGCCGATTCGCGGTTTGTCGTGTTCCGGATCCCTCCCTTCGAGTCCGTGGTCGATTCGCTCAAGCAGGAAGGCACCAGGGAGAGCGATCTCCCGAAGGACTCCCTGGGTGTGGTGAACCTGGATCAGGCGTTCAGTGGCGGCTCCCCCCAGATGGCAGGCATCACTGCGCTCGGGCCTATCGAGTCGTTCCAGATGTCTGAGGGCAGCGCCTGGGTCGGCTACCTCGTGGAGGACGTCGAGGAGGAGTCCGACGAGCCCGACGACGAGCGCTCCGAAGACGAACCGGAGGAGACGCCTGAGGCCAAGAAGAAGGAGGACGGCAAGACCCTGGTGCTCAGGAACCTGGCGAACGGGGAGGAAACGCGCATCCAGAACGTGTCGGAGTTCGTGTTCTCCGAGAACGGGACCCTTCTGGCGTACACCACCTCGACCGAGGACGGAGGGGAGGATGGCGCGTACACGATTGCCTTGAGTACCGGCACGCGCTCGGCCCTGCACGAAGGCCCGGGCCACTACGAGCAGATTGCGGTGTCCAAGGACGCCAACCGCGTTGCGTTCCTGACGGATTCGGAGGACTGGGATTCGGACCGACCCGAGCACGCGCTCCACCTCTCCACCAACAACGGCGCCTCGAACGCCATGGTGACCACCGGCAATCGAGCACTGCCTGCCAGTTGGATCGTGAGCGACAACGGCAACGTCCAGTTCTCCGACGGTGGCGCGATGCTGCGGTTCGGGACCGCTCCTCGCCCCGAGCCCGAACCCGAAGACGACACTCCGGAGGACGAGCAGGTCGAGGTCGATATCTGGAACTGGAAGGACCCCTACCTGCAGCCCATGCAATTGGTCCAGTTGAACCAGGAGCGGCGGCGCACGTATGCGGCCGTGCTCCACCTGGACGGCTCCAATGAGGGGCAGGTTGTCCAGCTAGGTACGCCGGACGTCCCCACGGTGCGGTTCGTGGACGAAGGCGATGCTGCACACGCGGTCGGGGTAACCGACATGCCGTACCGGCAGCTGATCTCGTGGGACGGACGCTACCAGGACATCTGGTCGATCGACGTCGCGACGGGCGAGCGCCACCTCGTGGCTGAGGCCGTGAAGGGATTCGGCGGCGGACAGATCTCCCCGTCTGGACGCTACGCGTACTGGTGGGACGGCGCCGACAAGCAATGGAAGGGTGCTTCGCTCGATGGCGGCACTGGCAACTCCACGATTGTGCTTTCACAGGGCGCCGCCCATCCGGTCTGGAACGAACTGGACGATCATCCCGACCAGCCGCCCCCCTATGGCGCGGCCGGTTGGACCGAGGGTGACCGCGCTTTTGTGTACTACGACCGGTACGATGTGCTTCGCTTCGAGCCCGAGTCCGGTGAGACCACAGTGGTGACTGCGGGCGCCGGGCGCGAGAACGGCATGCGGTTCCGCCACGCCGCCCGGGACCCCGAGGCCGAGCACGTTCCTGAAGGCGCCGTCTGGTGGCAGGCGTTCGACATGGACGACAAGCGCTCCGGGATCTTCGAGGGGCGCTCGGACCGCTCCGCCGCTCCCAGTGAGGTGCTCATGGCGGAGAAGCGGTTCGCCATTCGCGGCAAAGCTGAGAACGCTGATCGGTGGCTGGTCACCCGCGAAGATTTCAGGGAGTTCCCGGACCTACACACCACCGGCGGTTCGCTCAGCGACCTGGTGCGGGTGTCGAACGCCAACCCTCAGCAGAACAACTTCAGCTGGGGCACCGCTGAGCTGGTCGACTGGATGTCGAACGACGGTGAGCGCCTGCAGGGGATGCTGTTCAAGCCGGACGACTTCGATCCTGCCGAGCAGTATCCCATGATGGTCTATTTTTATGAACGGATGTCGGATGGGCTCTACCAGTACCGGGCTCCAACGCCTGGGGGCTCATCGATCTCCGTGCCCTTCTACGTGAGCAAGGGCTACCTGGTCTTTATCCCGGACATCCCCTACGAGATCGGGTACCCGGGCGAGAGCGCCCTCGACGCCGTGGTGCCGGGCGTCCTGTCCGTGGTCGATGAGGGCTTCGTGCAGCGCGACAAGATTGGCGTGCAGGGTCACTCCTGGGGTGGCTATCAGATCGCCTACATGATCACCAAGACCAACCTGTTCGCGGCCGCTGAGGCGGGAGCCCCCGTGGCCAACATGACCAGTGCTTACGGCGGAATCCGTTGGCAGTCCGGCATGAGCCGGATGTTCCAGTACGAGCGTACCCAGAGCCGCATTGGGGGCACCCTGTGGGAGGCCACGCAGGAGTACATCCACAACTCGCCGGTGTTCTTCGCGGATAAGATCCACACGCCGCTGCTGATGATGCACAACGACGAGGACGGCGCGGTGCCGTGGTACCAGGGCATCGAAATGTTCGTGTCGATGCGCCGTCTGCAGAAACCTGTCTGGATGTTGAACTACAACGGTGAGGCGCACGGGCTCAGGCAGGAACACAACCGCAAGGACTGGGCGATCCGCATGCAGCAGTTCTTCGACCACTACCTGATGGATACGCCCGCCCCGGTGTGGATGGAGGAGGGTGTACCTGCGCTTCTCAAAGGGAGGACCCTCGGAACTGAGCTGGTGGCACCGATCGGGGTCAGCCAGGAGGGGGGTGATGGCGGCAGATAGCCGCATCTCGAGAGCATGATGGGTTTCAGCACGCCCGTGATGGTGTCGGCGCTACTCGCTGCCGCTCAAGACACCATCGTCGTGCGCGCGGACAATCCGCCCTCGTGGGGCGATGCGATCGAGGTGGTCGAGCAGACGCGGATGGGCTCACTCGACGGTCTGGACGGCCCTGCGTTCGGGCGCATCGTAGGTGTCGCGCAACTTCCCGGTGGCGGCACCGCCGTCGCCGACGGCCAGACGGCTTCCGTCTCCGTGTTCGATGCGTCGGGGAGAATGGTGCGCGAATTCGGTTCTTCGGGTGGGGGACCGGGGGAATTTCGAGCACTCATGGGGCTCGAGCGAGCCCCGACCGGTGAGCTGGTGACATGGGATTCCGAACTGATGCGCGTATCCTACTTCTCCGAGCAAGGCGCATTCGTACGGTCCTTCCAGGTGGAAATGACGGTCTTCTTGGGAGGACCGGGGCCGAGCCTGCAGGTGGACCGATACGGCGGGGTGTACCTGCTAACATCCGGCGAACTGCCCCATCCGCGTACCGGTCGACCTCGGGAGGCAGTGGTGGCTTACCTGAAGTACCGGTCCGACGGGATGTTCGTGGACTCGGTGATTCCTCCGCGCCGACAGCTCGATGGCGTGTTGGCCCGCTCGGCCGGACCCGGAGGCACGGTTGCGCCGTTTCAGGTGCAGACCATTTCCGTTCTGACTTCGGACGGGACCGTGGTATCGGGTCGCAACGCGGAGTACCATCTTGAACGTCAAGTGGCTCCCGGACGCTACGTGCGCATCGAGCGTAGCTACGAGCCCGTGGTGGTTGGCAGAGCGGAACGCGCCGACTGGGACGCCCACCGCAGACGGTGGGACGAAGTGTGGGAGATGACTTCCCCGGCAGTCCCCGAGACGAAGTTGCCCTTTGTCGACTTGTGGATCGACACGGACGACCGCCTGTGGGTACGCCGGTCAACATCCGCCGAACACTATCCCGTCGAGGACCCGGAACCCGGGGAAAGGAGGGGCATCGGACGAGTGGAGTGGCAGGCGCGCCCCACGTTCGACCTGATCGAGCTGGGTGGCACCTTCCTCGGCACCGTAGTCCTTCCCTGGAACACCGAGTTGGCAGCCAGCAGCGGACGCCGCTTCTGGACAGTCCAGCGCGGTGAGTTCGACGAAGAGTACGTCGTGGTGTATGAGATGCGGTGAGGCCCCTAGCGGTGCAGTGTCCGCTCGTCTGGGGTATCTTGACCCACCCACGCAAGCCTTTTCCACCCCAAGGTCGGAGGGATAGATGCGCTTCATAGTCGCGAGCGTCCTCACGCTCGGTCTGATGCCCATTGCGATCGGGGCCCAGAACCCGGACGACGTCCAGATCACCACCACGCGCCTGGCCGACGGCGTCTACATGCTAATGGGCCAGGGCGGCAACATGGGGCTGTCGGTGGGCCCCGACGGAGCCTTCCTGATCGACGATCAGTTTGCGCCGCTCACCGAGAAGATCCTCGCGGCCATCGCAGACGTGACATCGGAGCCGGTACGCTTCGTCTTCAACACGCACTGGCACGGCGACCACACCGGAGGCAACGAGAACCTCGGCCGAGCGGGCGCCATGATCGTGGCGCACAAAAACGTGCGCGAGCGCATGAGCGTCGAGCAGGTGCTCGAGCGGATTGGTCGGCCGGTGTCTACGACGCCCGCCTCACCCGATGGCGCGCTGCCTGTGGTGACGTTCACGGAGGAGGTGTCGTTCCACGTCAACGGGGACGAATTGCACGCGTTCCATGTGTCCAACGCTCACACGGACGGTGACGCCATCGTGCACCTCGTGGGCGCGAACGTGGTCCACATGGGGGACACCTTCTTTCGGGATCGCTTCCCATTCATCGACACAGCCACCGGCGGCTCCATCGACGGGCTGATTGCTGCTGCCGGTGCCGCGTTGGCGGTGATGGATGCCGAGACCCAGATCATCCCTGGCCACGGCCCGCTCTCCGATCGGGAGGACCTGCGCAACTATCGCGACGCACTGAAAGCGATGCGCGATGCGGTCGCCGACCTAATGGCCGAGGGCCGCAGTTTGGAGCAGATCCAGGCCGCTCGTCCCATTCAGGCTCAGGCCGAGCTGTGGGGGCAAGACCGCGCGTCAGAAGACGGCTTCGTGGCGACCATCCACCATGGATTGGGAGGCAGGTGATGCGTTTGAGGATGAGGCAGTTCGTGTTGGCTGTCGGATACTTCGCGCTCGCAGCTCCACTATCGGCGCAAGCGGCCAAGGACCAGATGGCCCGGTTCATCGACAGCAACGCCGCAGCCTACAGTGCGGTGGCCCAGGAGATCTGGGAATTGGCCGAAGTGGGCTATATGGAGCATGAGTCCAGCGGCAAGCTTCAGGCGCTATTGAACGATGCCGGCTTTCAGGTGGAAGCGGGCGTGGCGGGGATACCCACTGCGTTCGTCGCGGAATGGGGTACCGAGGGCCCTGTGGTGGGCATTCTGGCCGAGTTCGATGCACTGCCCGGCATCAACCAGAGCCGCTCGGCCGAGCGCGATCCCATTCCCGGCAAGGTCGCAGGCCACGCGTGTGGACATCACCTGTTCGGGGCAGGATCGGTCGCGGCGGCCATCGCAGTGAAGGAGTGGTTGGCGTCGTCGGGGGAGCCCGGACGCATCCGCGTGTATGGGACGCCAGCGGAGGAGGGCGGTGCGGGTAAGGTCTATCTGGTGCGGGGTGGGCTCTTTGACGACGTGGATGCCGTACTGCACTGGCACGCTTCATCGAGCAACGATGCGAGTGCCTCGTCGTCGCTCGCCAACAAGTCGGCCAAGTTCCGCTTCTATGGTCAATCCGCTCACGCGGCCGGTGCACCCTGGCGCGGTCGATCGGCGTTAGACGGTGTCGAGGCCATGAACGACATGGTCAACATGCTGCGCGAACACGTCACACCCGCCAGCCGCATTCACTACGTCATCACATCGGGTGGATCGGCCCCCAATGTGATCCCCGACTACGCCGAGGTCTACTACTACGTCCGCCACCCTGATTCCGAAGAAGTGCGCCGCCTGTTCGACCGTGTAGTCAAAACCGCAGAGGGCGCGGCCTTGGGCACTGAGACCCGGATGGACTATGAGGTCATCCATGGCATATACGCAGTGCTCCCGAACGAGGCACTGGGCCGCATGGTCCACAGCAATCTCACGGCCGTAGGGGGCGTCGAATACAACGACGTCGAGCGGGCCTTCGCGGAGGCCATCCAGTCCTCGTTCCCGGAGGGGGTGCCACCCCTCGAGAGCGCGATGGAAATCGCACCCTTCGTCGTCACCGAGGTCGGCGAGGGAGGATCCACCGATGTCGGCGACGTCAGTTGGACCGTGCCCACTGCCGGCCTGGCCACTGCTACTTGGGTGCCGGGCACGTCTGCGCACTCCTGGCAGGCGGTCGCAGCGGGCGGTACGGAAATCGGGAACAAGGGAATGGTGAACGCGGCCAAGGCGTTGGCCTTTTCGGTCTACGACCTCTTCATCCAGCCCAAGCTCCTCGCATCAGCCCGTGAGGAGTTCGAGCGCCGGCGTGGCGCGGACTACGTGTACGAGTCGCTCGTGGGCGATCGCGACCCGCCGCTCGACTACCGGGCGAGCGTGGTCCCGGGGGGCAACTAGTTTGCCCCGAGGAGAGTCGAGCCTGTTCACGAGTGCCGGGGCCCTCACCTGGCTCGCACTTATCGGATCAACCTTCGTCGCGTGCGGTTCCGACCCCGTGGTGAACCAACCGGCGCCTCCGAGCGACGTAGAGTGGGTCACCATCACCTACGGTGGCGCCAACCAGGTGGCGGTAGCGGTACTGCGTCCCGACAACTACTCCGACACCGGAAACCATCCGGTCATCCTGGCCCTCCCGTGGGGTCAAGGCACCCCCGATCTGGTCTTGGGCATGATCGACGCCTACTGGGGGAGCGAGGCACCCAGGCGCGGGTATGTCGTGATCTCCCCCGCGATTCGGGGCACGACCCTCGCCACCGAGGCCAACGCATTCTTGCCCGAGTTGTTCGACTGGGTGGACGCGAACCTCTCGATCGACGCGGATCGCATCGCGCTGGTGGGTGCGTCCAATGGTGGTCGGGGCATTTTTCACGCGCTGGTGTCGGACCCGACGAGGTTCTCGGCGCTGATCGGGATGCCGGGCTCCTACGTGGGCCCGGCGGCGGCGGTGGAGCCCTTCTCCGGCGAGGCCTGGTTGATGGTGGGCGAAAACGACACTTCTTGGAGGGGCCCCGCGGACAACACCAAGTTCACTCTGGAAGCCGCGGGCATTCCCACGACCCTCGATGTCCTCGCCGATCAGGGGCACGTGCTGTTCGTGCCCCAGGGGTCGCTCATGGATTGGGTGGACGACGCCTTGGGTACGGTCCGTTGAGCTGTGCCGGCCGGGGAGTTGGCACTGGGCTCGCATGAACCGGCCCGCGTATCGGTTCGTGACCGCCCACGAATGCGCCATGTGTGGTTCGACCGCGGATCAGTGGAAAGTTCTCGGTCGAAGACTCGATCGCACCCAGGGGTGGCGCCCCAAGCAGGTTGCCGGGGCCGCGACCACAGTCGTGCGATGCCGCTCCTGTTCGCTGGTCTTTCCACAGCCGATGCCGGTACCGGCCGACCTAGCGGACCATTACGAGCTCCCGCCTGAGGACTACTTCAACGAGAGGCGCACGTCTCGAACAGGTCCGGTCTTTCAGAGCCAGATCCAGACCGCTCGACGCCTACTTTCGCACGCCAGGAGCCCGAAGGCGCTAGATGTGGGTGCAGGCGTCGGCAAGGTGATGAACGAACTCGAAGCGGGCGGCTTCGAGGCCTGGGGACTCGAGCCGTCGTCCTCGTTTAGGCATGTCGCGTTGAACACAGCTGGGCTTGATCACGACAGAATCGCAGCCGTGAGCATAGAGGAAGCGGACTATCCGACCGAGTCGTTCGACCTCGTCACCTTCGGCGCGGTCCTCGAGCATCTCCCAGGTCCTGGCAGGGCCATCGAGAAGGCGTTGGGATGGCTGAAATCCGGTGGGCTCGTGCACGCCGAGGTCCCTTCCTCAGAGTGGCTGGTTGGGCGCATGCTAAATTCCTACTTTCGCCTTACCGGCGCCGGACTCGTGACCAATCTCAGCCCCATGCATCCACCCTACCACCTCTACGAGTTCACTGTCGATTCGTTTCGCCTGCATGGACAGCGGGTAGGCTACTCCTTGGCCGAGGTCACGCGGTCGGCGGGAGACCCGATGGCTCCGGGGCTCCTGGGCCGCATGCTGCGAACGGCCATGCAATGGACTGGGACGGGTATGCAACTGACCGTCTGGCTACGGTCAGTGTGAAGTTCCAACCAACTTGCGCGCCTCGCGGCCGTACCTGCCTCGTTGGTATTGTGCTCCTGTCCGCAGCGTGCGCCGACCCCCCCTAGACACGGCTTCTCTCGGTTTCACAGACCTCTTCGAACGAGTCGCCGTGGTGGAGTTCGAGGAGTCCGCGACCGACCCGATCGTAGGCGTTTCCGCCCTCACCCGACGGCCGGGAGGCGGGTATGTACTTACGGATCAAGCCAGCGCGCGAGTGCAATTGTTCGACCGCGAGGGGCGTCTGGAGCGGACGCTCGGACGCCGGGGAGCGGGCCCCGGTGAACTCGAGGACCCGACCAGCGCCATCGAGTGGACCGATGGCCGCGTCTTCGTAACGCAGCGGGCCAGTCCGCGATTGACGGTATTCGGAGAAGCCGGTCCCAACCTGGCACGGGTCCCAGGCTACTACGCATCGTGGATCGCTCCGCTCGGTGCCTCACTGGTCGTCCAGGTGGGCGCGCGCGAAGAACGCCTAGGTGTGCTGTCGCTGGGCGGTGAGGTTCAAGCCGCCTTCGGACGACTGGACCCTAGTATCAACGAGACGCCCTTTTGGATCTTCTTCGCGCAGCAGCACACGGCTGTTGTAGATGGTGAAGTCGTCACGAACACATCGTTCTTCCCGACGCTAAGGGCCTTCTCGCCAAATGGAGACAGCGTACGCACTTTCGGCAGTCCCCCGCCCTCCTGGGTGTCCCCCACCACGCCTCCGATCTCCGAGATCTCGATGCCCGGTGACCGTGAGCGGATCGAGGCATGGGCGGGATCGTTCACCGTGGTGCGGCACGTGGCGGGCGTCTCGGATTCCTTGGTCGTCGTGCAGTATGGACGCCATCGCCCCACGCGCGGCGATCCCTACTCGGTCGACCCCATCAGTATCGACGTCTACGGCCTCGCCGGCACCAAGATCGTAGAGGACGTTCCGTTCGTGGGGCGGATCATCGGCGGGAGCGGCGAGCTCTTCGTGCTGACGAACGAGCCGCCCGCGCCGTGGACGGTGTCGGTGTATCGTTGGAAGGGGCCGTAACCACCGTCCGAGAACACTCGTGTATATTGGAGTGCTGGCTGGCGAAGACGCCGCGCCCACGAGAGGCGAAGGGGGGTTGGCAAATGGGGATACGCTCGCTACTAACGGCAACTTGTCTATCGCTGGTGCTGGCCGCACCGGCCACTGCGCAGGTTTCGCGCGCAGACTCGGCTGCGGTGCTGTTGGAAACCGCCCGTTCCTTCGAGTCCAGTGATCGCTGGGAGATTGCGGAGGCGATCTACCAACTCATCTCCCAGCGTTTCGCCGACACGCCCGCCGGCCAGGAGGCCCGAGAAAGGCTGCTGACAGTGCCCGCCTCCCAGAGTTCCCCCGGGCGAACGGAGTTGACCGTGTGGTCTACGCTGTACGGCCTGTGGTTGGGAGGCATCGCCATCCCCATCATGGCGGATGCGAGCGGTCCTGAGGCCGCCGGCGTGGGCCTCTTGCTGGGTGGCCCCGCCGGCTTCTTGGCCGGCCGGGCCCTGGCCCGATCCAGACCGCTGACCAGCGGGCAGGCCCGCGCCATCACGTGGGGCGGCACGTGGGGGACCTGGCAGGGTCTGGGCTGGGCCATGGTGGCGGACCTGGGCGCAGGTGAGTTCTGCGACTCGTTCGGGTGCTATCCTGAGGACGAGGACACCGGCTACGTCATGGGTGCAGCCATCGCGGGGGGCATCGCAGGCATCGGGGTCGGCACCTACCTATCGCGGCGCACCATTCCCGACGGCCTCGCCACAACCATCAACTTCGGATCGCTTTGGGGAACCTGGTTCGGGCTCGCCGGCTCCATTCTGGCCGACCTCGACGATGATGCCCTGCTAGCGGGTACACTGCTGGGTGGCAATGCGGGGCTCGTGTCGTCCGCCCTCCTTGGCCGCGGTTGGAATCTGTCGCGCAGCCGGGCTCGCCTGATCAGCATCGCGGGTGTCATTGGGGGCGTGGGCGGCCTGGGACTGGACCTTCTGATTCAGCCGGATGACGAGAAAGTGGCAGTCCTGATTCCGTTGGTCGGGTCCATCGCGGGGCTGGGAATCGGAGCCACACTAACCCGCAACCTGGAGGACTCGGGTGGACGTGGCGGCGCTGGCCCAAACGCGTCGGCGCTCTTGCGTTGGGACGCGGGCACCCTCGGTCTCGGCGCGCCGACACCGCTTCCGGTGCGGCTGCCCAGACTGGATGCACCAGGTCACCGCACCGCCTGGATGGTGCGCTGGTTGAGTGCCCGCTTCTAACGACCCCGCGCCCCTGAGGCCCTCAGTCCTCCCGTAACGCTGCCAGCGCGTCGATCTGACCGGCCCTCCTGGCGGGGAGCCAGCTCGCCAAGGCGGCCGTGGCCAGGAGCAACCCCGCTGCACCGATCAGCGTGACCGGGTCGTTCGGCGCCACGCCCCACAGGCGGTTCGCCAAGAGGCGCGAGGTGAACCAGGCGCCAACCAGACCCAGCACGATGCCCAGGCCGGTGATGCCGAGCCCTCCCAGTAGCATCGAGCGCACGATGCGACCACTGGGTGCCCCCAAAGCCATCCGAATGGCCAGGTCGCGGCGGCGCCGGTTCGCCATGTAAAGAAGGAGTCCGTAGAGGCCACCGGACGACAGCAAAAGCGCCAGACCTGCCAGGGAGCCGAAGAGCGCGGTGTCGAACCTCCGACCGGCGGTCGCTTCCTCGACCATCGCGGTCATGGGACGGACGATGGGAACGGGAAGACTGGGCGCCACACTCCAGATCGCCTCTCGCGCCTGTTGCGCGAAGTTCTGGGCCCGGCGAGTCGCTTTCACAGCGAACACCGCGCGAGGGATGGTGAAGGGCACGCGGTCCAGTGCGAGATAGAGGGCCGGACCATGCTCGTACTCCGCGCCGTAGTGCTGATTATCAGCGGCTACGCCGACAATGACCGACGGGAACGAGAGCCCCACCTCCTGCCCCAGGGCAGTGGCGGCGTCACCGAACAGCGCGCGAGCGAGGGGTTCGTTCACCACCACTGCCGCGGGTTCAGCCACACGCGCCTCCGCCGCGGACCATAGCCTTCCGGCCACCAGCGGCACTGCCAACGTGGAGAAGTAGTCGGGACCCACCGGGTGCAGGAACGTGCTCAGTCCGTCCTCCTCTCCGGCTACACTTACCCGGGTCGACCAACAGCACCGCCCTCCTCCTGTCATCTCCATGGGCAGGGTCAGACCCACAGTGGCAGAGGCGACGCCCGGCAACTGCGCCAACGCGACCCGGATCTCCTCCATGCCTCGGGCCCAGTCCTCCGGCGCGTCGTACTCGGTCGGTGTGACCGGGACGGTCCACACGTCCGTGGGGTCCATCCCCAGGTCTTGGCCCTGAACCACCAGGTAGCTCCGGAGCATCAGCCCCGCTCCGGCAATGAGAGTGAGTGACAGCGCCACCTCCCCAACCACGAGGCCCGAGCGCAGAGCCTTGATCATGCGGCTCTCGGTGTTGGTGCGTCCACCGCTGTTGATGGCGCTGGCCAGGTTCGCCCCCGCGGCCCTGAGTGCCGGGAGTAGCCCGAACACGACGGCCGTCGCAACCGAGATGATGAGCGCCAACCCAAGCACCCTGGCGTCAACCGCCACGGAGGCCTGTCCGGGCAGCGCGGTCGGGTTGAGCGCCAGGAAGGTGCGCACCCCGACCAGGGCCAACACCACCCCGATGACACCCCCCACGACTCCGATCAGCAGGCTTTCGGCCATGAGCTGCTCGACGAGGCGCAGGCGGCTCGCGCCGAGCGCGCGACGCACCGACATCTCCTGCTGACGCTCGAGGCCGCGGGCCAGGAACAGGTTGGCCACATTCGCGCAGGCCACCAGCAACAGCATCATCACCGCGCCCAGCAGGAGCCCCAGGCCCTGACGGACACGCTGAACGGACACATCGGCGAGTGCTGTGACAGGCAGGTCCCTCGGCTCCGAGGTGAGGCGCTCGCGGTAGTTGGCGTGCACGGTCGCCATCTCCACCATCAGGGCGTCCAACTCGGCCTGGGCCACTGCGTGCGTAGTCCCCAGTGCGAGGCGACCCACGACCTGGAGCGCCCTAAACTCGTGCGAGGTCAACGATTCGTCGGTCCAGGGGACCGGTCGCCACAGATCGACGTCGGATCCCACGAGGGCCTCGGGCAACACGAAGTCACCCAGAATCCCAACGACCAGAACCGGCTCGCCATCGAGCATCACGCGTTGGCCAACCAGCCCGGGGTCGGCTCCCCACAGCCGCTGCCAGGTGCCTCGCGACACCACGACCGCGTTCGTGGACTGGAAGTCATCCGGCTGCAGGAGCCTCCCCTGCGCAGCCTGCGCCCCGAACAGCGAAAAGAAGTCCTCGGTGACGCTGGCTTGTGTGAGGCGCTGCGGAGCACCTGATCCGACCAGATTGACGTCGGAGGTCCACGCTCCTGCCCACGGTTCGACGCTCTGGAACTCTCGGATCCTTCTGAAGAACGGTCCAGAGTGCGATCCGTTCTCAATGGTCACCAACCGGTTCGCGTCCGGATACGGAAGGGCCCGCAGGAGCACGTGGTCCACGACCGTCACGACTGTGGTCACAGCACCGATTCCCACGGCCAACAGCAGAATGGCAGTCCAACTGAACAGTGGGTTCTTTCGGAGCATGCGAAGGGCTAGGCGAAGGGTCCGCATGCGTTGCTCCACGGGAACTCCTGAGGTGCGAGGTGACACGGCGCGCGAAGATACTGCAGTTAGATGGGGGCTGACCTGCGGGAGTTGCAAGAGGCGCCCGGCCCACGCGATGCTTGCCCGGTCGCCTCGTTGTCGATAATCTACAATTGTCGTTTAGATCACTCCCAGTCGGTGTCTGTCAGCCATGACCAAAGCCCACCGCGAGATGCTGCCCGGTACGCTCGACCTGCTAGTGCTGAAGGTGCTGGATCTCGAGCCGATGCACGGTTGGGGGGTCGCCAAGCGGATTCAGGAACGCTCGGCGGAGGTGCTGCGCGTCAACCAGGGCTCCTTATATCCCGCACTCCGGCGCCTCGAGGATCGAGGGTGGGTACGGTCGCGCCTGGGTGAAACGCGGGAGGGTCGGGCCGTGAAGACGTACGAGCTGACACGGGCGGGACGGAGCCAGCTGAGGCGTGAAGAGCGCAGTTGGCTGCGGCTGTCGCAGGCCGTGAATCAGGTGTTGGGGCCGGCCTAGAAGCGTCTCTTTCGGGTGTGACACGGGGAGGGGAGTGTGGGTGTCTGGTGGCGTTGGGTATCGAGGCTGCGAGACCTGATCGGTCGTCGAAGGCTCGACCAGGAAACCGTCGACGAAATCAGCTTCCACCTCGAGATGGAAACTCGCGAACTCGAGCGCTCTGGCTTGAGCCCCCAGGAGGCGAGGCGGCAGGCGCGCCTACGGTTCGGAGGAGAGGACCGGGTCAGAGCCGAGGTCGCCCGCGGACGCTTCCTCTTCACGTGGGACGACACACTGCGCGATGTCCGATGGGCGCTACGAGGCCTCATTCGCGCCCCCGGATTCGCGTTCACTGCGATTGCGACCTTGGCGCTCGGCATCGGTGCCAGCACTGCCATGTTCTCGGCAGTGTACTCTGTGCTTCTCCGCCCCCTTCCGTACGACGACCCAGACACGATCCTGCAGATCCAGACATCGTACAACGATGCTCCAGGTGCCATCTCGCCAGCAGAGTTTCTGGACTACCGAGAGCGACTCGGTGATGTCGTCTCCGACGTCGGGGTCTATTCGATGGGCTCGTTCACCCTGACTGGCGATGGTGATCCTGAGAGACTCCGGACGGCCTTCGTCAGCGCGGGCTACTTTCCCGCACTCGGCGTCCAGCTGGTGATGGGGCGAGCGTTCACAGCTCGTGAGGAAGAAGACGGTGAGGCGCTCGTGCTGGTACGTGAGGGATTCTGGCGCTCTCGGCTGGGGGCCGACCCTGCGGTCTTGGATCGCTCGCTGACGCTCAGCGGGGTGGCACGCCGCATCATCGGGATCGTGCCCGACAGCGCGGTCGTCCCCGAGGACCTGCTGACCGGACAAGCTGCGCAAGTCTATTCTGCGCAGGGGATCCTGCCGTCCGAAGTGGACAACCGTGGGAGCCACTACCTGTTTGGCGTGGCCCGGATCAGGGACGGCGTTTCCGCCACCGAGGCACGGGAAGCGTTCGAGACCCTGGGGCGCTGGATGGTCGAGACGTTCCCCGACGGGTACCCGGAGCGAATGAACTTCCAGGTCTCGGCGGTACCGCTCGCGGGCGCCATTCGAGGGCCGGTTCGCACACCGCTGGTGGTGCTGATCGCGGCCGTCCTGTTCGTCCTGCTAATCGCGAGCGCCAACGTGACCAACCTCCTGTTGGCTCGAGCCGATCGGCGGAGACGAGAGTTTGCGCTCCGCTCGGCGCTGGGTGCGGGGCGATCTCACTTGGCCAAGCAGGCAGTGGTCGAGGCACTCCTGTTGGGCCTGATCGGGGGCGGTGCCGGCCTCCTGGTCGCCGCGGTGGCGCTGCGGGTCGTCGCGGCACGCGCAGTCACGGATCTCCCCTGGTTGGAGGGAGTGGCACTGGAGCTGCCCGTTTTGGGATTCGGTCTGCTCCTCGCCGTCGGATCCGCCCTGGTGATCGGCCTGGCGCCAGCGATCCAGGCAAGTTCCGGGGATCCCAATGAGGCACTGAGCGACGGAAGTCGCGGCGCATCGGGAGGTCGGCGCGCGAGCCGTCTGCGCAGCGTGTTGGTGGTCGCCCAGCTCGCGGTGTCGCTCGTGCTGCTTACCGCTGGCGGACTGATGATCCAGAGTTTCGGGAAGCTGCTCCGCGTGGACCCGGGGTTCACCACCCAACAGGTGCTCACGTCACGCGTGTCGCTACCGAACGCATCCTACCCGGAAGCCGACGCGCGTATTCGCTTCTTTCAGGAGCTGATCCCCCGGCTGGAACAGATCCCCGGGGTCACAAGGGCGGCCGGTGTGACGAACCTCCCGCTCGCCACCCGGCTGGGTGATCTGAACTTCCGGATCGAGGGGAGGCCGGTTCCGGAGGGGGCAGTGTCCCCCCGTGCCGACTGGCAGGTGGTCACGCCTGGCTACTTCGAGGCCATGGGCATCGACCTCGTCCGCGGGCGGACGCTCGACGCCACGGATCAGGCCGATACGCCGGGATCGGTTGTGATCAACGAGCGGTTGGCCGAGGTCTACTGGCCAGACGAGGATCCGATGGGTCGACGTTTCGAGCTCGGCGGAGGCGCCGGACCCGGTTGGGTCTCGGTGGTGGGCATCGTGGGGGACGTGCGTCACACGGGACTCGATCAGAGCGAGGCGCCACCACAGATGTATCTATCCCACCCTCAGTTTCGGTTCTGGGGATCGGGCGCCGCGGTCAATTCACTTGCACTGATCACGCAGCACGACGGACGCAACCCCGGGATCGCCGCTGCGATGCGGACCGCCCTCGCGGAAGTGGACCCCACCCTGCCCCTGGCCCCGGTGGTACCCATGAGCGAGGTACGGAGGTCGTCGCTAGCCGTGCCGCGGGTACTTGCCACACTTCTCGGCGCTTTTGCTGTTGCTTCCTTGGCGCTTGCGGCTATTGGCATCTATGGAGTGGTGGCCTATTCGGTGGGGAAACGCCTGCGGGAGTTCGGGATTCGGAGCGCGCTGGGCGCCAGTGCCGAGCGGGTGTTGCGGCAGGTCGTGCTGGAAGGGATGCCGCTGGTCGGGATCGGGGTCGGGTTGGGTGTGGTGGGGTCCCTGGCGGCGTCCCGAGCGCTCGGCGCAGTCCGCTACGAAGCCAGTATGTCCCCTTGGCCGGTGCTCCTGGGGGTCATCCTGTTCCTGGTGGTTGTCTCATTGCTCGCCATGGTGCTCCCTGCCCGCAGGGCAACGCGCGTCAACCCGGTGGTGGCGTTGCGGACAGAGTAGGGGCAAAGCAGGCGGTTGCCGCTTTTCACTCGGAATTAGCCTTGGTAGGGTGAGAAGGCACTCCCGACCCCGCGCACTGGAGGTACCGTGTTTCGTCGTGTCAGTTGGCTGGGCCCGTTGGCTATTCCGTTCGTACTCCTCACTGCATGCATAGACGCCCCCACGGCACCTTCCGAAGGCGCCCCGCAGCTTACGGCCGCGGCTCATCACAGGCCCTACGTCGACCAACACCAGTACGCGCGAGGCGCATCCAACCCCGCCATTGGCGGCCTTTCGCAGCAGGTCCTCGCCCAGACCATCACGGCCGGCCGTAGCGGCGATCTCTGGCTCATCACCATGCCGGTAGGGTGCGCTTCTGGCGCAAGGCTCAAGCTGGAACTACGCAAGGCGGTGGGTGGTGTACCCGTGGGTCCCCCCCTCTATCATCAGCTGTTCAACGGCAACGACTTCCCTGCGCCGATCGGTTGGAGAAAGCTCTACCTCGACACGCCGGTCCGGGTGCGGGCCGGCGCCCAATTCGCCATCGTGTTGGCTGCGGGCAAACTGAATTGTGCTACCTGGACCGGGCCCGCGGGAGACTCGTATCGCGGGGGCGACGCCTGGTTCGACGCACGACCAAACCGTCGCGGTGTCTGGGTACCCCTCGACAACAACAACCCTTCGCGTCCCGCCGACCTCATGTTCGAGACCTACGTGCGCTAGCGTGCTGCCGGTTGGCTAGTAGCCGAACTTCGGCTGCCAGCCGTCCGCTCCCTCGGGCAGCAGATCGAACAGGTGCCACACGGCGCAGAAGTCGTCACCCGGCCCGAACGACGTGTCGGAGAGCCTCACGATCTTGTCCCCGCTCCGCCGGAACACCGACACGCCGGGCATCCACCCCGACTCGGCCTTGTAGCCCATGTCGTCGGCGAAGTCGCTGCCGGCGTGGGAGACCATCTTGAACGCCCAGCCGCGGCTTTCGCCGAACTCCTGCTGGACCGAGGGAGCGTCGGGTGACGACACGACAAAGCCAGCGCGGTCCTCGAGGTGCCCGATGACGCCGTTGAACCCGTCCGCCCAGAGCGTGCAGTAGGGGCACCCGCGTCCCATGTTGTGGATCACGAAGAGCGTATCCTTGTCGCCGAACAGTTGGGAAAGCCTGACCCCGCCCGCGGTCGTCTGAAACTCGTAGTCTTCGACCTCCTGCGGAGGGATGGCCCGCTGCAGGTCCTTCATCTTCTGCCTCAGTTGGTTCAACTCAGCGTAGGTCTCCGCCATTTGCGATTGGACTTCGTTGCGATCCATCGGTGTGCTCCTTTGGTGAGGTTGACTCGTGTAGACACGTCAACGCTTGGCTTGCTCGTCCAGCTCTCCCAGCCAACCCGCCAGGGTGTCGAACTGCGCCTGCCAGTACTTCGAGTAGCGGTTGATCCAGATGGCCGCTTCCAGGATCGGTCCGGCATCGAGTCGGCAGCGACTGATGCGCCCGGTTCGTTCCTGGGCGACGAGACCGGCCCGGACCAACACCTGGATGTGCTTCGAAACGGCCTGTAGCGAGATGTCAAAGGGGGCAGCCAACTCCGAAACCAGCAGCTCTTCGCCGTCCAACCGGGTGAGGATCGCCCGACGCACCGGGTCCGACAGGGCCGAGAACACTAGATTCAGTGGATCAGCGGAGGACCCAGGTGTTTGTTTATCAACCATATGATTGATAATCAACTATATGATTGATTATTTGTCAAACCCATCGAAGGGCCATCGTTGGCTCGTACTCTTGGGGATGACCGCCTGCCAGGGTGACCCTCCCCAAGGGATCACCACCACAGACAGCGCGGGTGTGCGCCTCACGCTGACCACCGAAGCGCCCAAGCAGTACGGTCACATCGACCCCAACCCCGTCGTGAGCCTGGGGAGCTCCGACGCCTCAGGTCCAACCCAGTTCGCCCGAGTCCAGAACGTCTTCCAGGACGGAGGCGGGCAGCTCTGGGTGGCCGATGGACAGTCCAGCGAGCTACGGCTATTCAGCAGCAACGGTGCACACCTACGGACGTTGGGCGGGCGAGGTGATGGACCGGGTGAGTTCCGTCAGATTCGACTCCTGGGCACTATCGAGGGTGACACTGTGGTGGCTGCCGACAGGGCGGCGGGTCGGGTTTCCTACTTCGCAGCATCAGGCCAGTTCATTCGCACGAACACTCTACCCGCCATAGATGGAGTGACCCCCAGGGTGGCGGCAATCTTTCCGGATGGATCGCTGCTCGGGCAGCTGCCTCGGGTGCTCCAGGCCTCAGACCTCGTGGCCGGACAGATCCTCGTCGACTCGGCGCGGCTGGTCCGCATCTACCCCATCGAGGAGCGAGTCGAACGCATCACCGACGCCGCGGGTCCTCTCTGGATCTGGACGGGACGCAATCAGGTCCCTGTTCCCTTTACGAGCAACGCGGGCTTCGTCCCACACGGAGGTGCGACGCTGCTGGTGTCTGGGCCGGACTTCCGTGTGCGGCAGTTCACCGACGGCCGGATGAATGCGATGTTCGGCATCGAAAGGGAACCGCGGCAGGTGTCCCCCTCGGACATCGAAAGCTATCGCGCTTTTGTTGCGGACTTCGTGCCCGAGGGACAGCGGCGCGACTATCTGATGGCCCTTGACTCGGAGCGGCTCCCCTCCCAGCTGCCGGCCTACGCCCGCTTGGTCACCACCCCCGACGGCATCCTGTGGGCACGCGTCTTCTCGCAGGATTTCGGAGCGCCCGCCACCTGGCACGTGTACAGCCCGGCTGGACTGTGGCTCGGTGAAGTCCTTACTCCAACAGACTTTACCCTGACGAGCGTGGCGGGGGAACGCATCGCCGGTATCTGGCGTGATGAGCTAGGGGTAGAGCATGTTCGTGTGTATCGGGTCGTGGTGAGCAATCCCTGAACAAGCGAGAACCCAATGAAATTCAACGCCCTCACGATCATCGGGATCGTCCTCCTGGTGGTCGGAATCGCGTTCCTGCTCGGGGTTGGCATCCCGGGTCAAGAGACGGTCTTGGAAGTCGGGGGCCTGAGTGCCTCGGTCGAATCCGAGCGTGCGGTATCACCGGTCATTGCGGGCGTGATCGCCGCTCTGGGACTTGCCGGCGTAGCGCTGGGACAGAAGAAGTAGGGACCCACGCTCAGGGCCGCGGCTAACCCGCCGCGGCCCTGTCCCGACGCATCAGGAAGTAGATACCCGGCACCACCACCAGGGTCAGCACCGTAGAAGCGAGCGCCCCGGCGATGAGCGCCACGGCGAGCCCCTGAAAGATCGGGTCGAAGAGAATCACTGCCGCTCCGATCACCACGGTGCCTGCCGTCAGTGCTATGGGCCTCGTCCGAACTGCACCGGCTTCGATCACTGCCTGCTTTAGTGGAGCACCTGCGCTAATCCGTGACTCGAGGTAGTCGATCAGCAGGATGCCGTTGCGCACCATGATGCCAGCCAACGCAATCATCCCGATCATGGACGTCGCGGTGAAGAACGCGTTGAAGACCAGATGGCCAGGCGCGATCCCGATCAAGGTCAGCGGGATCGCAGCCATCATGACCAGGGGCGTGGTCAGGGAGCCGAACCACGCCACGATCAGCACATAGATCAGGACCAACGCACCCCCGAACGCGAGGCCCAGGTCTCGAAATACTTCGTAGGTGATCTGCCACTCGCCGTCCCACTTGATGGCGGGCCTTTCGCCTGACGTGGGTTGCGACGCGAAGAACTGCGGCAGCTCCCCATCCGTGCCGAGCGCTCCCAGCTCGTCCTTGAGATCCAGGATGGCATAGACCGGACTCTCGGCGCCGCCGGCCACCTCGGCTGTGACATAGACCACGTCGAGACCGTTCTTGCGATCGACGACCTGGGGCACCTGGGCGTGTTCGACGGACACCAGTTCCGAGAGCGGAATCATGTGTCCGGTCCGGGACCCCAGGTGGAGACCCGCGAGTCGCTCCGCGCCAGCCCGGGCGTCCGGTGTGAGACGCACCCGCACGGGCACCGGCGTGCGCGCGTGGGACGCTTCCAGGTGTGTAGCGACCTGCCCACCCACGCCAACGGAGAGAACCTGTACCACGTGCCCCTTCTCCACACCGGCCAGGGCGGCTCGTTCGGGGTCGACCGAATACCTGAGCTCCTCCTGAGGCGCCGTGAGCGAAACGTCGACGTCGACGACCGAAGGATGGGCCTCGAACCGCTCCACCACCTGAGTAGCCAGAGCCGTGCGCGCCTCGGGGGTGGGGCCGTAGACCTCCGCCACCAGAGTGGACAACACGGGTGGGCCCGGGGGCACCTCGGCGACCTTGAGACGCGCGTCGACGTCATGGCGGCCAGCCGCTTCCAGGAGCAAGGGACGTAGGGCGAGTGCCACAGCGTGACTGCGGCGCTTTCGCTCGCCCTTGTCCACCAGGTTTACCTGCAGGTCGGCCACCGTGGGGCCCCGCCGCAGGTAGTAGTGGCGAATCATCCCGTTGAAGTTGAACGGGGCGGCCACGCCGGCGTAGAGCTGCACATCCGCCACCTCCGGCACGTCGGTCGCCGCCATGGCGACGTCCTGCGCCACGGCCAGCGTCGTTTCTAGGGGAGTCCCCTCGGGCAGATCCAGAATCACCTGGATCTCGTTCTTGTCATCGAACGGGAGCATCTTCATGCGAACAGTTCGGGTGAGAAACATCGAACCGGCACCCACCAGTAGCAGGACCACGACGCCCAGCGCACCCCATAGCCTCCGAGGTCGGTCCAGCAGCGGTTGCATGACAGCCCGATACGTCCGGTAGATGCGCGTTTCCTGCAACACATACTCCGTACCGTCTGATCCGTCTCCCTCGTGCGCACCCGCAAGCAACCGGAACGCCAGCCACGGTGTGATGATCAGCGCAACACCCAGTGAGAAGAGCATGGCCACCGTGGCACCAATGGGCATCGGACTCATATAGGGTCCCATGAGGCCCGACACGAACAGCATGGGCAGCACCGCGGCGATGACCGTGAGCGTCGCCAGGATGGTGGGGTTCCCCACCTCGTCCACGGCCTCGCGAGCAGCCTCGCGCAAGGACCGCTTCCGCATGGCGAAGTGCCGTTCCATGTTCTCGGCCACGATGATGGAGTCGTCGATGACGATGCCCGTCACGAAGATCAGCGCGAACAACGTGACGCGGTTGAGCGTGTAGCCGAATATCTGATAGACGAAGAGCGTAAGCGCGAACGTCACGGGTACCGCCGTCATGACCACGACGGCGCTTCTCCAACCCATCGTCAGGGCCACCACCACCCCCACCGCCAGGATGGCCATCAGGAGGTGTTCCTGCAGGGTGACGACCTTCTCCCGTGCCGTCTCGCCGAAATTGCGCACCACCTGCACAGTCACAGATCCCGGGATGAGCTGTCCCTCCAGCTCGTGCAGGCGTCGCTCCAGGCTTCGGCCCACCGCCGTGGCGTCGGCACCCGGTCGTTTAGCCGCAGCGAGCGCCACGAACGGGCTCCAGCTCCTCTGGGCGTCGGTGTGGAAGGTGTAGGTGTCCACCTCGGCCGGGCCGTCGACGACACGGGCAACGTCGCCGAGCTGCACGAGCTGCCCGTCACGCACGTCCAGCACCACCCGCTCCACGTCGGTGGCGTTGGCCAGGAACGGACCCGCCACGACCCGCACCACCTCACCATCACCCGTGAACGCACCCGCGTCGGCCCGCACCCCGGCTTCCCGCAGTCTGGCTACGACCTGGGCGGGATCGACGCCGTGGCTGGCGAGGCGGTCAGGCAGCAGCTCCACGCGCACCTCGCGAGGCTGTCCCCCCACCACCGACACATCGCGAACGTCGGGCAGGGTCATGAGGTTCACCCGAACCTCATCGGCCAGCGCGCGAAGGTCGGAAGGGTCGCCATCGGGCAGGCGAAGCGTGGCGGTGAAGAACGGAACGTCGTCGATGGTGACCGTTTTGATGAGCGGCATCTGCGCCCCGGGCGGCATGCGATCGGCGTTCTTCATGAGCGTGGCATAGAGGCGCACCATGCTCTGTTCCATGTCGCGGCCGACTTCGTAGCGCACCGTCGCCAGAGCGAACCCGGGCTCCGCGTGGCTGTACACGTACTCCACGCCCTCAATGCCGGACAGGACGTTTTCGAGTGGAATCAGGACGCGGTTCCGCACCTCCTCAGGAGTCGCCCCGGGGTACGGCACGTACAGGTCCGCCAGCGGCACGTTGATCTGAGGCTCCTCCTCGGAGGCCATCGTCGCCAACGTCCACGCGCCCACGGCCAGAGCGGCCGCCATCAACAGCGGCGTGAGCTTGGAGTCGAGGAAGGCGTCGGCCAGTCGGCCCGCCACACTACCCCTCATGGACGATCCTCGAGCGTAACGCCGGATACCGGAGTGCCGTCGACCAGCTCAGCGCCGGGTCTACGGACCACGACGAGCGGCAGGGCCGGTGCGGCGAGGACCTCCACCGCACCCTCGGCTTCCCGGCCCATGCGGAGCCACCTCAAGCGTAGCGTATCCGCTTCGACGTTGAACACCCCCGTGAGTTGACCACGGCGGATCACAGCGTCCGACGGAATCCACGAGCTACCGGCGCCGGAGCCCTGGAGAAGTAGGCTCACGACCGTCCCAGGGCGCCATTCACTTGCCCCCTCCAGGCGCGCCTCGACTCGGAATCGGCGCGATTGGGCATCCAACGAAGGCACGACCCGGGTGATCGTGACCGACCCGGAGCGGCCCCCGCTTCGCACGGTCGCCTCGGTCCCCACCTCCACCTCGGTCTGCACATCTGACGGAAGATCGGCCACGACCCGAGGTCTGCCCTCCTGTTGAATTCTGAGGAGTGGACGCCCGGGCACGGCGAGGTCTCCGGGATCTGCGTCGCGCTGGGAGACGACTCCGGTGAAGGGCGCGGTGACCTGCACGTAGCCGGCCTGCGCCTCCGCTTCCTCCACCGATGCCTCAGCGGCTTCCAACGCAGCCGTGGCTTGGTCGAGCTCCTGCTGGGAGGCTGCGCCCTCACCGGCCAAACGACTCAGCCGTCCGTGGGTCTGCTCTGCCAGACTGAGTTGCGCCTCCGCTGCGCGGATGCGGGCCGACACGTCCTCTCCCGCCAGTACCGCCACCACCTGGCCACTCCGTACCCGATCGCCGACGTCTACCGGCATGGCGCGTAGTACGCCACTCGTCCGGGTGGACACCGCGGCTTCCCGCCCGGCCTCGATGCGGGCTGGGAACGTCCGACCGGCGTCCGCCGACCAAGCGGCGGTGGCAGTCACCGCCACGGCGGGCGGCGTGACTCGGTGGGCGGTGGCAGCTTCGCCTCCGCAGCCCAGTAGGCCGATGGCAACCAGTCCGCTGAACGCGGCCATGGTGGCGCCGCCTCTCCATGCTCTCATCGTCGCGACTCCTGGTTCGTCTCATCTGTGGCTGTCGTTCCCAGCACGAAATCGAGACGGGCGAGCTGCATCCGCCAGTGCGCCTCGGCTTCAATGAGTCGAGCGTCGAGCCCGGCCGCGCGGGACTGCGCGTTCAACAGGTCCGACAGCGTCGCCATGCCCTCCCCGAAGCGAAGCCCGAGCAGCCTGGCCGCTTCCGTGGAGGCGTCTCGGGCAGCTCGTGCGGCGTCTCGACTCTCCCGCGCGGCAGTGACTCCCCTCCGCACGGCTCCGGTCTCGGCTTCGGCCTGAAGGACTCTCTGGCGATGCCCCTCGGCTGCCGCTTCGGCCTCCGCTTGGGCGGCTCGCCGAGTGGCGCTCAGGGCGAAGCCTGTGAAGACAGGCACCCTCAAGCTCATGCCCAACGTCCAGTTCGCGGCGCGATCGGCGAAGAGTCTGGAATCGTGGACCCCCACCTGCCCAAACGCCTCGACCACAGGAAGGCGGGCGGCGGCGGCAGCGCCCGCCCGTGCGCGCGCGGCCTCGGCCGACGCCGCCGAGGCCTGTAGGTCGGCGCGCCTCGCTTCCAGGGCCGCATCCTCTGACCGGTCCACAACGTCCGGGAGTCCTGGCGCCGGTTGGGGAATCGAGTCCGGACCCCAACCGAGTTGCACGCCCAGTCGGCCCAACGCGTCGGCTTGGGCGGCTTCAGCCAGCCGCAGACGAGCCGTTGCGTCCGCAACGGCCGCAGACGCCTGAAGGCGGTCCGCCTCGGTGGCCATCCCCTCCTCCACGCGCAACGACACTCGTTGGGCCGTCTCGCGCGCGGCAGCTACTTCGGCCTCGAGTGCCGAGGTGGCTTCCCTGGCCGCAACAGCTTGCAGGTAGAATATCCGCACTTCCAGGACCACGGCCTCGGCGGTGTGTGTCCACATGGCCGCGGACGCCTCTGCCTCATGCCTGCGCACCGATCGCTGCGCTGACTTCGCGCGGTCTCCCACCGACCAGACCGCGCCGAGCCCTGCCGTGTAGTCGGACACGGGGCTCGGATCGTTGAGGGCAGGCAGGGCAAGGTCGGCCTCTCCGAAGCGTCGCTGCCGTAGCTTGCTCCCAAACACGCCCACCGGATCGTCGGTCCTTACCACGCCGACCGAGGCTTCCAGACTCGGCCACAGGTAAGCAGCGGCGGCCCGAGCGCGCTGCTGGGCTCCTGCGTTTCGAGCGCCTGCCGCCCGCAGTGTCGGGTTCCCGGCGAGCGCGGACGTTTCGGCCTCCGCGAGGGACAGCTCCACGTAGCGCGGGGATTCCTGTGCAGCAGCATCGTCAAGCGTCAGCACCGCGGCGGAGAGCCCGACAACCAGGACCATCGCCATGCGAGGGGATACGCGAATCAAAGCCAGAGACATCGCGCTATCCTCCCTGAGCGGTGGATCGCAGGCAGTCCAGCACCTTCAGCGCCCGCGGGTCGCCCAATCGGTACAGCACGTTCACCCCGTCTTTGCGTCGGGCCAGGATGTTCTTGTCGCGCATCAGGTTCAGGTGTTGGGAGCAACTGGCCTGTCCGAGATCCAGCGCCTCGTAGATCTCCGTGACAGAGGCCTCACCCTGGCGCTCCAGCAGGTCGAGGATACGGAGACGAATCGGGTGCCCCAGACATCTCAGCATCCGGGCAGTGGCCTCCACCAACGGCGCGGGCAATTCCTGTGATGGGCTTTGCGGCATGGCTCAGATGCGGAATAATAGAAATATAGTGATATCTATATATATAACTATCTCAACGGAGGAACGCAAGTGAATCCCTCTGAAACCGCTGAGATTCCAGGGGCGTAGGGCCGCTCGAGGGCCAAAGAGTGCTGCAACCAACCACCGCCGCGGAGCCCGAATTCCAATGACCACGCTGCTCCAGGACCTCCGCTACGGCTTTCGCTCCATTCGTCGTACGCCCCTTTTCGCTGTGGTCTCGGTCCTCACGCTGGCTCTCGCGATTGGCGTGAATACGTCGATTTTCAGTTTGGTCAGCGCCATCGTCTTCGCCGACCTCCCCATGCGGGACACCGAGAGCGTAGCGCTCATCCGGGGAGCCAACCGGCCGCTGGGTATCGTGCAGGGCAGTCTCTCCGTCCCCGACTACTTGGACCTGGCCGAACGATCGTCGAGCTTCGAACAGCTCACGGCGCTTCGGAACGACCAGTGGGTGATCACAGGGAACGATCTTCCGATGCGGGTCACGGGGTACCGTGCGTCGGCCAACCTGTTCGACGTGTGGCGGCTGCCCCCCATCCTGGGCCGCGGATTCGTCGAGGGTGAAGACCTGCAAGGGGCGGGACCCGTCGTGGTGTTGTCCCACCCGTTCTGGCAAAGCCGCTACGCGGGCGAGAACGTGCTCGGCGAGACCCTCCGTCTCGACGGCACCGAGCACACCATCGTGGGTGTGGCCGACCCCAAGCTCGGATTCGCGGATTTCGCCACGGCGGACGTATGGGTTCCCCTTACGCTAGACCGTACCCAGGACGACCGCGCCCGACGTAGCCTGTTCGTGACCGGGCGGCTTAACCCCGGCGTGTCGCAGGAACAGGCTACCCAGGAAGCAGCAGCCATCGGCCGTGCTCTGCAGCAGGAGTTCCCCGATACGAACACCGAGTGGGAGGTGGTGTCCACGTCCGTGATGGACGGGCTCATCAACGATGAGGGTCGCACCATCATGCTCATGCTCATGCTGACGGTGGCGTTCGTCATCCTGATTGCCTGCGCCAACGTGGCCAACATGCTGCTGGCCAGATCCACAGCTCGCGCCCAGGAGTTCGCAGTGCGAACGGCGCTGGGTGCGAGCCGCCCTCGCGTCATCCGACAGTTGCTTACCGAGAGTCTGGTGATCTCGGTGTGCGCTGCCTTGTTGGGGCTTGCCTTCGCCTGGGGGCTCAACGAGAGCTTGGTGCGCATCTCGAATGGGCAGGAGCCCGCGTTGCTGATGGCCAGACTCGACGCGCGGACCCTGGGCTTCACGTTGGCGCTTTCACTGTTAGCACCTCTGGTGTTCGGGCTCTTCCCCGCCTTCCGCGCTTCCGCCGACCCCTCCGCCGGTCTCACGGATGCTCGAGGAGCGGACGGTGCCCGATCGGGGAAACGGGCACGTGGTTTCCTGGTGGGCACGCAGGTGGCGCTCGCCGTATCGCTCATGGTGGTCGCGGGCTTGCTGGTCCGAAGCGTCTACAATCTGCAAACGAGAGAACTGGGGTTCGACTCAGCGGGGCTCGTGGCCGTTGCGTTGGACCTGCCCGAGAACGAGTACCCTACCACGGACGGGCGTCGGCAGTTCTATCAGCAAGCTCTGGAGGGGGCCAGCTCGCTCCCAACTGTGTCAGGGGCGGCCCTCCTGAACGTGATCCCGGGTGCGGGCTTCGGTGCCCTCCGGTCCATCGATGTCGAAGGGCGACCCGTGCCTGAGGGGCAGGCCCGCCCGTCCGTGCTCATGACGACTGCCTCGGCGGGGTGGTCCGAGCTGCTCGGGCTACCCCTGGTGGCAGGCCGCCGGCTAGGCAGGGAGGATGGTCCCGATGCGCCACCCGTAGCCGTGATCGCCAGAGACGTGGCCGCACTGTACTGGCCCGATGAAGACCCCGTGGGGAGGCGGATCAGGAGCTCGGAAGCGGAGCCCTGGATCGAGATCGTGGGTGTGGTGGGGGACGTTAGGGCCACGACCGACAGCGAACGACCCGCAGCACACGTCTATCGACCGTACCGGCAGGTGGCCGCCTCCTCGACCCAGCTGGTCGTGCGATCGAACGCGGATCATGAGACCCTCTTCCCCGCCCTCCGGGAGGTGGTGTGGGCGGTGGACCGCAACCAGCCCATCGATCGAATCCAGAGCTTCGACCAGGCTCTCTACGACAACAGCGCCAGCACGTACGCGCTGCTCACCCTGTTCGCGTCCTTTGCTGTGTTTGCGTTGCTTATGGCTGGGATCGGCATCTACGGTGTGATGTCGTATTCCGTGTCGCAGCGCCGGGCCGAGTTCGGTCTGCGGATGGCCTTGGGTGCTCAAGAGGGACAGGTGAAGCGCATGGTGGTCGTGCAGGGCATTAAGCTGGTTGCCATTGGCATCGGGATCGGAATGGTCGCTGCCTTCATGCTGAGCCGTCTGCTGGAGGGGTTGGTATTCGGCATCTCCTCGACCGACCCGGTCACGTTCTTAGGGGTCCCGCTCCTGCTCGCGGTCGTGGCGCTGATCGCCAACTATCTTCCTGCCCGTGCGGCGACCCGGGGGGATCCACTGGCGGCGCTGCGATCAGACTAGGGAGCGAAGATGACCAACGCGGCGCGCATCCTGCTCATCCTGGCTCCGCTAACGCTTTGTAGCTCGCTGGCCTGTGCCCCGCCAGCGGAGCAGAGCGCGGAGGCTCCCGCAGCCGTAGCCGTCCCGGACCGGCTGATCGTGCCCGGTCAGAGTGTGGGCCCCATCGGCCCCTCGGTCTCCCGGTCTTCCCTGGTCGAACTGCTGGGCCCTGACCAGGTGGTGGCGTACGACGTACCGATCGGAGAGGGGGAGTCGCGTCCAGGCACCCTGGTGTTCCCCGACAGCCCTGCCGAAGTGGAGGTACTCTGGCATTCGCCGGGGCAGCGCTGCCCCGAAGCTGTCGTCGTCAGGGCGGCGGGCACCACCTGGTCCACGGCGCGTGGGGTGAAGGTCAGCGCGCCCCTCCAGATGGTCGCCGCCGAGAACGGCGGCCCGTTCATGTTGGTCGGATTCGAATGGGACTACGGAGGGACGGTCACGGACTGGCTCGGGGGGGAACTGGAGGGTCTGGCGCTCCGCTTTCGGCTCCCGGCCGACGCCTCCGACCGCCTGGCGGCATCTGAGATGAGGGGCCTGACCGGAGACGTCGACTTGCGGTCCGACGACCCCCGCTTGTTGCAGGTCGCGCCTGAGGTCCACGAGCTGGGACTCCGCTGGGACCCGGACGCACCTGACACTAAAGCCTGTCTGAACGGCCCCTAGACACTCCATTCCCGAAACGACTGCCCGGTCAGCTCTCGCAGCTTGTCCGCATCGGGCTTCAAGAATTCTGACAACCTTGCTTGCGTGTTCGAGTCGACCTCAGGCCGCTGGATCGGCGTCGAGAAGGGCCGATAGAGCACCTTCCCTACCCGCTCGCGAAACTGCGGTGTGAACAACCGCGCCGGAGCCGTTTCGGAGACCGCCTGTAGGAACTGGGCCACCGGCCCCTTCCGACGCTTCACCGACGTAGGATTCCACACCTTGCTCAGGGCGGAGGAGGCGAAGTCGGGATCCGCACCCACGAACGCGTATACGCCGCGCATCACGCTCACCGGATCAGCGCGTAGCGCCTCGAGTGAAAGCACGTGGATGGACGAGAGTGGGTAGAACGGCAAGTACTGTTCGAGCTGATAGTGGTAACGGCTCCGCTCGACGAGGTCATTGTCCTCGAGCTGACTCACCGCCTCGGACAACGGCCGCCGTTCAATTCCGTCAGAAAAGCGATGCACGTAAGCTGAGACGATACGCTGAATCGGGTCCCTGACGATGTAGAGAAGCTTGGCGCCGGGGAGGACGGAGTGCATAAGCGCAGGGACACCTGTATGGCGCGGGTACGCGGTATAGCTCACCGATGACTCGCCTCGATGAGGGACTGACGCGTCGAACTGACGGCAGTACCAGTTGATGCCCCGGCCCCACGCGTCGCGCCCCACGAAGAAGTGCAGCTCCTTCTCGCGGGCCATGGCGATCTCGGGATGTGCGTCGAGGTGGTGATGTAAGCTCGTGGTGCCCGCCTTGGCGGCGCCGATCACCAGGAGCGTAGGTAACCGATGCGCATGGGCGTCCCCCACGGCGTGCACGTCGTTGATGATGTCTCCCGGCTCCAGTCCGAGGGTTTCGCCCCGCAGGTCGGCCTGAGCGCACAGTACGCTTCCCGATCCCCCGGGGCGAGAACCCCGTGGAGCGGCGGGCGCCCCCTTTGGCCCAGAAGCCACCTCTCCTTGACGTTTTGGAGGCTTAACCATATGGTTTAACCCGATGATTTAACTGTACGGTTTGATTGAATGGTTAAGCATGACGCCTGATCCTGAGACCAGAGACCGGATCTTGGATGCCGCCCGCTCGACGTTCCAACAGAGCGGCACGGCGGGCGCGCGGATGCAGGAGATCGCGGACACTGCGGGCGTTAACAAGGCGCTCCTGCACTACTACTTCCGCAGCAAGGACCGGCTCGCCGCCGCCGTGTTCGAGCGGGCGGCCGGACGGCTCATCCCCCCCGTGATGAAGGAGTTGGCATCCGACCATCCCCTGGACACGAAAGTCAGGCGCGTGGTGGAGATGTACCTCACGCTTCTGTCTGAGGCGCCCGAGTTGCCGGCCTACGTGCTCTCCGAGATGCACTTTCATCCGGAGCGCATTCAGCAACTGATCTCCTCCCTCACCGGACGTGACCCGGCAACGTTGGGCGCGCGGGTGCTGGGGGTGTTGGGGGGTCAGATCGAGGCGGAGGTCGCACGGGGAATCATGCGTCCCATCCCTCCCGAGCAGTTCCTCATCAACCTGATCTCGCTCTGCATCTTTCCGTTCGCGGCTCGGCCCATGATCTCGATGATGGTCGGGGGGGGACCCGCAGCATTCTCGCAGATCATCGAGAAGCGCCGAGACACGCTCGCTGACTTCTTCCTAGGAGCCCTTCGGCCATGACGACGCTGTCGCTCCTCGCACTGTTGGCACTGGTCCAGCCCCAGGACACGCTTCGGCTGTCGGACCTGCAGGACTTGGCTGTGGAGCGTGACCCCCGTTCCAGTCAGACAGAGCTCGAAGAGCGAGCTTCGAGGCTGCGGCGGGAGGGGCTGGGGAGCGCACGACTCCCTCAGTTCCAGTTGCGGAGCGACGCCTCCTACCAATCCGAAGTGACCGAGATTCCAGTCGAGCTTCCTGGAGTCACTGTGGGACGTCCACCCAAGGACCGCTACGAGGCCGCCCTAAACGCCACCTGGGTCGTGTGGGACGGAGGGCGGATCGCTGCCCAGCAGGATTTGGAGCGCACCCGACTGGCGCTCTCGATGTCGGGGTTGGATGCGGAGTTGTACCAGGTACGAGTTGAGGTCAGCGAAGCGTACTTCGGCGCACTGCTTCTACAGGAAGCGCTCGCCGAGACAGAGACGCTGATCGAGGACCTCCGGTCCAGGCAGGCCGAGGTCCGTGACAGGGTTGCTTCGGGCGCCGCCTTACCGGGCGATACCGCGCTGATCGGGGCCGAGCTGCTCCGTGCTGCCCAGCAGCGTGATGCACTCGGTGCGAATCACCTCGCCACACTCGACCAGCTCGCCCACCTCAGTGGTCGCCCCATCGCGGCGTCCGACGTGTTGGCCGTGCCGGATCTCTCGGCCCGAGTCTCTGCGCTATCCTCGCTGCTGGCGGGTCCGGCTGCGCTCCCCGAGGACCTCCGCGTCCATCCTCGGTTCGACGTGTTCGATGCCGAGCGGCAGCAGCTCGCAAGTGAGGCCGGCGTGCTCGACTCAGGAGGACTGCCCCAACTCCAGGCGTTCGGCGATCTCCTCTACGGGAGCCCCGGATTTCAGCAGTTCACCGAAGACATGCACGACTACTGGCGAACAGGGGTGCGCCTGCAGTGGGCTCCCTGGGACTGGGGGAAGCGCCGCCGCGACCGGGAGGTGCTTCGGCTGCGTGCAACCGTCGTCGATACGCGGGAGGACGCGTTCCAGGAGGAGCTCGTCCGTGCCGTACAGCTTCCGCTGCGGTCTGTCGAGCAACTTCAGGCCGCACTGCTGAGCGATGAAGCGATCATCACGCTCAGGGAACAGGTGGAGCGACAAGCGCGCGCCCAGTTCGAGGAACGTGCCATCCCTGCGTCGATCTACACCCGTGCCCGCACAGACCTCAACGAAGCGCGCATCGCGCGGCTGCGCCACCGGGCCGAATTGGCCCGTGCGCAGGCTCGAGCATTGATGACCCTTGGATTGGAGCTCCGCTAACCCATGCGTGTCCCGACCGCTTTCCAACCGCGCGAACGACGGCTGCTGGCCGGCCTCCTGCTTTTGGGACTTCTCCTGCTCGCCGCATGCACCCAGGAGTCACCCGACGCCTACGGCAACTTCGAGGCAACCGAGGTCGACGTGTCCGCGGAAGCGTCAGGCCCGCTGATACGCTTCGATGTGGTCGAGGGCCAACAGCTTGCCGCGGGCGCGGTGGTCGCCGAAGTCGATACCATCCAGCTGGCGCTGCAACGAGCGGAACTAGGGGTCCAGCAAGAGGCAGCGCGCGTACGGGCGGCGGAGGCTCAAGCGCAGGTCAGGGTGCTACGGGCGCAGCTGGCGACCGCACAGGACGACCATGCGCGTATCGAGCGCCTGTTCGCATCCGAGGCTTCCACGGCTCAGGACTTGAACCGCACGCAGGGCGCCGTCCGAGTGCTCGAAGAGCAGATCAGCGCTAGCCAAGCTCGGGTTCGACTAGTGCGGCAGGAGGCCGCTCAGGTGGAGGCGCGGGTCCGGCAGGTCGAGGACCGGCTGAGCCGCAGTCGGGTCATCAACCCCACGACCGGCACCGTGTTGGCCACGTTCGTGGAGGAGGGCGAATTCGTGCAGCCGGGACGCCCGCTCTATACCATCGCGCGGCTAGACACGCTGACACTGCGCGCTTACGTGAGCGGTGCCCAGTTGGCGGGGCTGCAGCTCGGGGCCGTGGTGGACGTCCGCGCAGACGCCGATGCTGACGACCTCCGCACCACGCCGGGGCGCATCAGTTGGATCGCATCGGAGGCTGAGTTTACCCCGACGCCCATCCAGACGCGTGACGAGCGTGTCGACCAGGTCTATGCCGTCAAAGTGCGGGTACCCAACCCGGACGGTTGGCTCAAGGTGGGGATGCCCGGGGAGTTGGTGCTGTCAGCCGGAAGCGCCAACGGAGCCTCCTGACCCCATGGCTTCCCAGTCCGCCGTCGTCGTAGCCGGTGTTACGAAACGATTTGATGACACCGTGGCGCTCGACGGCGTGAGCGTCACGGTGGACCACAGTGAGCTGTTCGGGTTCCTGGGCCCGGACGGTGGGGGCAAGACCACGCTCTTCCGCATCCTCACCACGCTCCTATTGCCTGACCAGGGGAGCGCCAAGGTGATGGGACTGGACGTCGTGGATGAGCTTTGGGAGCTGCGTCGCCGGGTCGGCTACATGCCAGGACGGTTCTCGCTCTATGGGGACCTGACCGTCGAAGAAAACCTGCGCTTCTTCGCCACGGCGTTCGGAACGACAGTGGAAGCGCAATACGACATGATCGCACCGATCTATCATCAGATCGAGCCCTTCAAGACCCGACGCGCGAGTGACCTCTCCGGCGGAATGAAACAGAAGCTCGCCTTGTCCTGCGCTCTTGTGCACCGTCCGGACATCCTGTTCCTGGATGAGCCCACCACCGGTGTGGACGCAGTGTCGCGCAGGGAGTTCTGGGACCTGCTCGATGAGTTGAAGGCCGGGGGCCTCACCATCGTCGTGTCGACGCCCTACATGGACGAGGCGGACCGCTGCGACCGGGTCTCCTTGATCCAAAAGGGCACCCTGCTGGCAACGGATACACCCTCGAACATCGTCGCATCCTATCCGCTGCCCTTGCTCGAGGTGCGAGGCCTGGATCGGTATCGTCTGCTGGGCAGCTTGCGCGAGTTCCCACATGCGCACTCGGCCTACCCGTTCGGCGAGTCGCTGCACTACACCGACGCACGCGATCAAGAGCCCCCGACGGCGATCGCCGCCGACGTGGAGCGCTACCTGGATAAAAGGGGCTTTGCGCCTGTTGACGTCCGCCCCATCGACGCAGGCATCGAGGACAGCTTCATGCACCTCATGGGTGGGGTAGCCGACCAGCCGCTCGGAGCGGGAGACGGGCCGTGACCCCCGCCCCGGCGGTCCAGGTCGAGCGGCTCACCCGCAGGTTCGGCGCCTTCACTGCCGTGGACGCCATCAGCTTCGACGTGGCGCCGGGCGAGGTGTTCGGCTTCCTTGGCGCCAACGGTGCGGGAAAGACTACGGCGATCCGCATGCTCACCGGGCTCCTGGAGCCGACCGAGGGTGAGGCTCGTGTGGCAGGGTTCGACGTGCGTACCCAGCCCGAGGACGTGAAACGCCACATCGGCTACATGAGTCAGCGGTTCTCGCTCTATGAGGACTTGACGGTTTTGGAAAACGTGCGGCTGTACGCGGGCATCTACGGTCTCTCCGACGGCGAAATACGTGACCGGGCCGACACCTTGCTGGGGCGGCTGCAACTGCACACACACCGGAAGTCACTGGTCAGCGCGCTCCCGCTGGGGTGGCGGCAGAAGCTCGCCTTCTCGGTGGCCCTGGTACACGAGCCGCGGATCGTATTTCTGGACGAACCCACGGGAGGCGTAGATCCCATCACCCGACGCCAGTTCTGGGAGATGATCTACGAGGCAGCCGCCGCTGGGACCACCGTGTTCGTCACCACCCACTACATGGACGAGGCCGAGTACTGTGACCGCGTGTCGATCATGGTCGAGGGCCGGATCGGTGCCATGGGGACCCCCGTCGAGCTCAAACAGGAGTTCGGTGTGGGCTCGATCGACGACGTGTTCGTGCGCTTGGCGCGCCCGGGAGCGGCCGCATGAAGGCACTCATGGGGTTCTTGGTCAAGGAGTTTCAGCACATCCTGCGCGACCGTCGCACCTTGTGGATCCTACTCCTTCTGCCACTCGCGCAGGTACTGCTGTTCGGGTTTGCCGTCCGTACCGACATCCGGGAGATCCGTCTGGCGACCGTGGACCCGGTCCCCGACGCCATCACCACCGAACTCACGGATCGATTCCGGGGCACTGACGTGTTTTCGGTCGTGGGATCCGCCAAGAGCGTCGACGTGCTACCCGACCTATTCGAACGGGGTGCCATCGATCAAGCGCTGGTGTTCTCCGACGGCTTCGCCTCCGCGTTGAGAGACCCCCGTGGTGCCGAACTGCTCATCATCACGGACGCGATGAACCCCAACACAGGCAGCTCAATGCAGGCGTACGCCAGCGCGGTGATCCTGCGTTGGCAGCAGGACCTCGAGGCCGGGGGCGGAGGGGTGCGTATCGAGCCCGAGATGCGCATGCGTTTCAATCCCACGCTGGAAAGCGTCAACCTCTTTGTTCCCGGGCTGATCGCGGTGCTCCTCACCGTCGTTGCGGCTTTGATGTCTGCGATCTCACTGTCTCGAGAGAAGGAGCGGGGCACGCTCGAGGTGTTGCTGGTTTCGCCCTTGCGTCCCTGGCAGATCATCGTGGGCAAGGTGCTTCCCTACATGGCACTCGGATTCGTCAACGTCGCCACGGTGCTCCTGGCCGCTGGGTTCGTGTTCGGAGTCCCATTTCGGGGTAGCCTGCCTCTGCTGCTGGTGGAGAGTCTGCTCTACATCGTAGTGTCTCTGGCCTTGGGAGTCCTGATCGCCGCCGTCACCAACTCCCAGCGGACCGCGATGATCGGTGCCCTCATGGGCCTCATGCTCCCTACCATGCTGCTCTCCGGGATGATCTTCCCCATCTCCAGCATGCCCGACTGGCTGCAACCGCTCTCCAACGTTGTGCCCGGGAAGTGGTTCCTGCTGATCGCACGGGGGATCATGCTGAAGGGCATCGGCATCGCCTACCTCTGGGAAGAGACCGTGATCTTGGCGGCCATGACCCTGGTGTTCCTGGTCGCGGCCGTGCGGGCTTTCGACATCCGGTTGGTGTGAAGGGTGATGCGCACCATCGGGTTCCTGCTGCGGAAAGAGTTCCGCCAGATCGTGCGCGATCACACCATGCTACGCATGCTGATTGCGATCCCGGTGATCCAGCTCCTGGTCCTCTCCAGCGCGGCGACGTTCGAGGTCAGGGAGGGCCGGATGTGGGTGGTCGATCTCGACCAATCTTCGGCGTCGCGCGGTCTGGTCCAGCGCCTTGTCGGGTCGGGCCGGTTCGAGATCACCGGCACCTCGTTCTCCATGGCGGAGGCCAACGATGCGCTGCTCGCTCGTCAGGCGTCGGTGCTCCTGCAGATCCCCACCGATTTTGAACGCGATATCGTGCGTGGGGGGCTGGCCCCGGTGCAGATCGTGTTCGACGCGGAGGACGGCGCGGCCGCGGGCGTACTGCAGTCCTATCTGTCGCAGATCCTGAACCGATATTCCCGCGAGTTGGGGGGCCCGACGAGTTCACCCACCACGGCGTCGCTCATGGGCGGACTCGATGTCCGCACTCGGGGTTGGTACAACCCTGAGCTCGAGTACACCGCCTACATGGTACCCGGCATTCTCGTGGTACTGGTGACGATCATCGCCATGTCGATTGCGTCCATGAACATCGTCCGAGAGAAGGAGATCGGCACGCTCGAACAGCTCAACGTCACTCCGGTCACAGGGAGCCAGTTCATCGCCAGCAAGCTGATCCCGTTTTGGGCGATCGCCATGGTCGACCTTGGGCTGGGCCTGATTGTGGCGCGCTTGGTCTTCGACATCCCCATGGAGGGGAGCCTGACATTGGTCTTCCTCTGTGCTGCCGTTTACCTGGTTGTAGCTCTTGGTATCGGGCTCTGGATCTCTACGGTGGTCGAGACCCAGCAGCAGGCCATGTTCGTGGCGTTCTCGATCAACATGGTGTACCTGCTGATGAGCGGTCTCTTCACGCCGGTGAGCAGCATGCCGCCGTGGGCGCAAGCGGTTGCGGAGCTGAGCCCCGTCAAGCACTTCATCGAGATCATGCGTACCGTGCTGGTGCGGGGTGCTGGCCTCGAAGCCATCGCGACACCGCTGATCATTCTGGCGGCGTACGGCGCAGTGGTGTTTCTGTTCGCGGTGCGGCAGCAGCGAAAGACGACGGCCTAGGAGAACTGGATTCACAAGTGGGAGGGACTCTCTCGTGGGAGCCACGGCCGTTTTCCTACTCGTTCGCGGTCGCCTGTGGTACATCCAGGTGCACGAGTTCGTAGTCTCGAACTGACCAAGACCCCGGACCTCCTAAACGTAGCCCCCGTGCCACGTTGCACCCTCGCAGCCCGCCCCACTCTTGCAGGGTGGACCGCGTTCCCGCTTCACTGGTCCTTGGTGCGATCGCGCCACAGCAGGAGTCTTCGTTCTATGGTTTGTACTGCCCTTCCCTCGTCGAATCCATGGATCCGACACACCCTTTCCGCGTTGGGTCTCGTCGGCCTGATTGGCGTCGCCGCGTGTGAGCAAAGCACGTTGGAGCCCGAAGGGCATCAACAGGTGACCGAGCCACAGCTCATGGCGCCCCCGGCGCTCGCCGTGGCGGTGTCCCAGGCCAACACCGGCGGTCTCATCGAGGGACATTGGATCGTCGTGTTCGATAGAAACGTCCCTGACGCTCCTGGCCTCGCGCGTCGTTTGTCCGCGCAATATGGATCTGCTCCGTCGTTCGTCTACCAGACGGCTCTCAGAGGGTTTTCGGCACCTCTCCCAGAACAGGCCGTCGAGGCGCTTCGCAGGAACCCGAACGTCGCCTACGTCGAGCAAGATCAAGTGGCGTCATCCATCGGAACGCAGACCAATCCCACCTGGGGCCTGGACCGAATCGACCAGCGCCAGCGTCCGCTCGACGGCTCCTACACCTTCGACAATGAGGGCAGCGGGGTCAGCGCGTACATCATCGACACCGGGATTCGGACCACCCACAACGAGTTCGGAGGTCGTGCGACCTTCACCGCCGACTTCGTAGGGGATGGCAACGAGGATGTGAACTTCGGCGATTGTGGTGGTCACGGCACCCATGTAGCGGGCACCGTCGGAGGTGCAACCTATGGCGTGGCCAAGCAGGTTAGTCTCCACGCACTCAGAGTATTGAACTGCGACGGAAACGGATCGTACAGCGGGGTGATTGCTGCGATCGACTGGGTGGCCGCAAACGGAGCGCGACCCGCTGTGGCGAACCTGAGCCTGGGCGGACCGGCTTCCGCCAGCGTCAACCAAGCCATCGAAAACGCCGTGCAGGCGGGGGTAGCGTTCGCGGTTTCCGCAGGAAACGACAACTCGGATGCGTGCACCAAGTCTCCCGCCTCGGCGCCGAGTGCGCTGACGGTCGGCGCCTCCACCGTGTCTGATTCTCGCTCCGGCTTCTCCAACTTCGGGACGTGTGTGGACGTGTTCGCACCGGGTTCGAGCATCAGGTCCTCAACCAACGGCACAGACAGCTCCACGGGAACGTGGAGCGGGACCTCTATGGCGTCCCCCCACGTAGCGGGTGCCATTGCACTGCTCCTCGGCGACGACGCCTCGCTTACCCCGTCACAGATCACCTCGCTCATCGAGCTCAATGGCACGACCGGTGAACTGTCCGGTATCGGGAGCGGATCTCCCAACTTGCTGCTCTACAGCCGCCTCGGTGGCAGTCCGCCGCCCCCGCCCCCACCACCTCCGTCGGACACCGAGGTACATGTGGACGCTGTCTCGGTCTCCGTGTCCTTCGGGCGCAAGAACGCAAACGGCACAGCGACCGTGCGGATCGTCGACGCCAGCGGCACGGCAGTTCCGAGTGCCACGGTGGTCGGTGACTGGCGGGTGGACGGCGTGCTGACGAAGTCCAACTCGTCGGGTGTGACGAACACATCCGGTTTGGCGTCCATCGGATCGGGGGGCATGCGGCGTGTCCGGGACACGCAGACCGTGGAGTTCTGCGTGACCGATGTATCTGGGCCGGGCCTGGTCTACGACGCCGCGGCCAATACCGACGAGTGCGACTCGGATGGGGGCGCGACGCCCCCGCCTACTGGCTTTACGCTCAAGGCGGAGGTCATCAAGGGTGGCAATCAGGTGCGGCTCACGTGGAGTGGTAGCAATGCGTCGTCCTTCGCTATCGCCAGGGATTCATTGAGTCTGGGCACCACCGGCGCGACCAGCCTGGTGGACAACCCGCCAGGAGGAACCTGGACCTATGAGGTGTGCGAGGTGCCCGGGATGTGTTTGGAGGCGACTGTTACGACCCGTCGTTAGAACGACGGGTTCTGAATACAGATGAACGAACGCGGGCTGCGTGGAGAGTCTCTCACGTAGCCCGCGTTCGGCTTGCCCAGCGCTAGCACCCTCCTACAACTTGGCACCCCGCGCTCTACCACTCTCCCTCCGCACCAGTGTCGACAAGATGAAGTGGTATCTGGTGCTACCCCTGCTGCTGGTCTGCGCTACCTCCGCCTGCGGTTCAGAATCGGAGAGGGATACTGAGCTTCAGGCCAACAACTGGACCATCGACCCCGTCCCGACCCTCGAGATCGGAGCTGTCGCGGGCGCTCCCGAGTACAACCTCGACCTGGTCGCCCAGGCTCTGAGGCTGCCTGACGGCTCGATCGCCATTGCCTCTCGGCGCAACGGTACCATCTCGATCTTCGATGGCGATGGGCAGTTTATCCGGCGCTTTGGGGGGCAAGGCGAAGGCCCTGGGGAATTCGAGTACCTCGCCAGCGCCTGGACCACTCCGGACGGCAGGATCGGGGTCTACGACGCCGACCTCCGGCGGGTGACCCGGTTCGAGCTTGACGGCACCATCGCCGGCAGTCTGACGCTACGACCGACCAGCGGACGCCTCGACGCGCCCGCAGGGGCGTTCCCAGATGGCACGATGGCTGTGACGCGCATCGACGTCGACGCCATGGATCTGGGACCGGTTCCTGCGGCCGACCCGATGGTCGTCCTGCACTTCGATACCGTGGGAAGGGAAACGACCGAGCTCACTCGCATCGGAGGGCTACTCCGGTGGCAGAATGACCTCGGATCTGGCGTCCACCCGTTCAGTACCCGGTTCATGAGAACCGTCGCAGGAGATTGGCTCGCCGTCGGCAACGGCGGACAACCCCGGTTCGAGCTGATGCTGCCCGCCACCGGCGAACGTCGCACGGTGGAGTGGGATGCGGAGGTGCCTCCCCTCGACGCATCTCACTGGTCCGATCTCGAGCGAGCACTCCTGGCCTCGTCGGAAACCATCGATCGCGTGCGGGTGGAGGGAAGACTGGCCGCCGTCCCTCGGGACCTCCCGATGCCGGTCTACGGCGCCCTCTTAGCGGACGCACCCGGGAACGTCTGGGTGAAGGACTACGATCCGGCCCGCGACAACCTGTGGACCGGCGGGCGGCCGTGGGGTGAGGGCGGCCTTTGGCGTGTGTTCGACATTCAGGGGCGCCAACTTGCCTCCGTTCCCATGCCCCATGATCTGGTTCCGTTGGAGATCGGCGTGGACTACGTACTCGGGCTCCGACGCGATGAACTCGGTGTGCAGTATGTACGCCTACACGGGCTCCACCGGTAAAGGTCTAGACTCGATAGGCTGGCCACCGCTTGTTCACGATGTCCTCCGCCTCGATGAATCCCACGACTTCGTCGGCCACCTGATCGGCTAGCTCGAGGTGGGTGCTGAAGCCGACGCACGACGCGTTGATCTCTCCAAGCACGAAGGTGTCAGAGCCGTCGGGAGCGTTGTCGAGCATGAAGTCCGCAGTCCATAGCAGCGGAATCGCGTAGCCCCCCAAGCGTTCGATCATGTCGTCGAGGTTGTCCTCAACCAGCCTCACGAGACCGGGCCACTCTTCTGGCTTCTGGTACGTGTACTTGGCTCCCGAGAACAGGGTCGCTGAAAAGGCGTCCTTCGTCTCGGCCGGCTTCTTGTGCACCACATAGACCGGAGTGCGCCGCAGCATCAGGACTCGGATCTCTCCTTCTACAATGCGCGGCATGAACGGCATGTCGACGATCATCCCATTGTGTCCGACCAGATACTGGGCACAGTAGTCGATGAACTCTCCGAGCTCGCGTTCCTCGACATGGTTGTCCTTCGCTTCCGTGCAGCGGATCTTCAGATTGAGCGGGGCCTCTTTCCCGGCGCCTCCGGCCACATCCCCAACGGCTTGCACACGCCAAATGCCCTCGCCGGTGGAGCCACGATTCTGCTTTAGCACTCGCTCGCCGAGCAAGATGTTCTTCCGAAAGCTCGACTTGAAGGTCTCGAAGTCGTAGTAGGCGAACGTATCGTCGGGAACCAGGGGGGTATCGCGCAGGCTGGTGAGTGCGTTCTTGGCGCCATAGGCGACCATGGCGTCTGGATGGGGTAGCCCCTCGATGCCGTTCGCCACCAACTCCTTGAGCATCTGAAAGTAGCCCGTCTCGTCTTCGAGGTTGCCGGGGTTGATGCGTGAGATGTAGGCATCCGCCTGCTCAACTGTGTAGCGGTAGATTTCTCCACGATGGGCATCCTCGTAGAACACGATCTCAGCGGTCCAGCCCCGGGCGCGAAGAGCCTGCACGATGGGCATGGAGTCGCGGCGGTATCCATAGGGGCCTTTATCGCTACCGCCACGCGCTTCGAAGATGATCACGTGGTGCTTCGCCATCCATCTCTCCTGGGGGGTGGGTCCATTCGACGGGAGTCTAGTCCCCGCGAACGTAGCAGAGATGGATGTGCACGCCTGTCAGCGCCGAACCGTTCTTCGTGTGGGGCTTTTCCCCCTGCTGTCCGTTACAAAACGGCGAGGCCGCTCAACGCTTCTTCTTCCGTTTCCGCGGGCGAGGCCTCGGCAACTCGCGCGTTGTGATGCGCACCAGTCCACTCAGCCACGCGCCGTCCTCCATCTCATCCCCGATCAGAAAGCTGGGCTTGGCCCCCGGGTACGGGGGTGCCTCTGTCACCCTCCCGATGTAGTCCCGTCCCGCCTGAGTCGGCTTCATGTACAGCCGGTTGTCACAAATGAGCGCGAAACACTTCCCGTCACTGAACAGGCCGAACTCGCCGAACATATGCTTGTGAGTGACCCCGCAGTCCTCTGCGCACTGGCCCACGACGTAGTCGACGAAACTCAGGTCCGATGCCATGGCGCTCCTTGGGCTGGAAGGCTTCAAGCATCCATGCGCTCGGACTACTCCCGCAAGGGGATGGCCGCAACAGCCTGGTTTGCGGGCTCATCCGAGGGACCCACGGACTGCGCGGCCAACCGACAGGCGCCAAGCAGAAGCAAGCTCCCGCCCAGCAGCTCGAGCCCCTCTTCCACTGCGACCTGAAGCACATAGAGGTGCCTTCGGGATGGGTCCCGAAGATCGCCGTAGCTCAGAATCTCCACCCCAACCGCCCCTACCACCAGCAACACGGCCCCAAGCAGAAGGTGGTGGGCGGCATGCCTCCTCTCCCTCCATAGCCATCTGGCCAGCGGTCCTGCGCCGACAAGCGCTACCAAGCCCACTGCGCCGTAGATGGGAATCCAGAGCCCGTGGTCGCCGCTGAAGCGCGGGAGGGTTTCGAATCGCTTCAGGACCCATGTCACCGACTCGTGAAATCCCGCCGCCTCGTCCGCAGAAAGGAAGACCAGTCCACCACCTGCGAGCGACAGCGAAGCCGTCGGAGCCCGTCGGTCCTCTCGGGGCCTCCACGCCGCAACCAAAACACAGACCCCTGCCAACAAGAGTTGGCTCGATGCGAACCAGGTCGGCAGGTTGGCTTCACGGTCCAGACCGAACATCGCGGCCAGTAGGATGCTCGGTTCGGTCATGCGCGACACAACCAAATGGGCGACCACCAGGGCGACGTCGAACCCCAGAATCGTCAGCCCCAAACGTCGTATGAATCGCGGCCCCGTCATACGCCCACCACAATCCGAGCTGGAACCTGGAAGAGCGCTCCCAACCACCCACCCCGTTTCAGACCGGCCATGCGAAACTCCACGAGCGCCTGGTGCAGCAACGCAGGGACACCACCCCGCTCCAGGTAGGCGGCTCGGTGTTTCCACATGACTCCGAGGTGTCCGGCGAGGTAACAGCGCCAGTTGCCGGAGTGGTGGCCATGGTCCTGTCGACGGACGCGAATCAGCTCGTGCGGCACGCGTTGCACCTGATAGTCGCCAAGTGCGAGTCGAATCTGGAGGTCCCAGTCCTGCGAACACCTGAAGCGTTCGTCGAACCCTCCCAGACGATCGAACGCCTCTCGCCGTATCATGATGCTGGGCGTCGCCATGGGGGCGATGCGAAGCGCTTCATCCGCGGTGAGTGCCCTCGGCGCGTCTGGGCGCCTATGCTCCTCTCCGAACTGATTGAATAGCACCGCGTCGGTGTGGGACGCGTCCAGGGTGGGCCACGCCTGCATCAGGGACACCTGTCGTTCCAACTTGTCAGGCGCCCACAGATCGTCCGCGTCTTGGAACGCGATGAGAGATTGTGTGCTCCTACGCACACCGAGGTTGCGGGCGGGGCCTGGCCCCCGCCGCCTCGGGAGTCGGATTACCTCCACCTGGGTGGCTCGCGACCGCCACCGCTCCTGAAACTCAGCCAGGAAGCGTTGTCCCGCGGTGTCGGAAGCGTCATCGACAACGACGAGTTCCTCGGGTGGCGTCGTCTGGCGCAGAACCGATGTCAACGACGCCTCGGCGAACCGTTCGGAGTTGAAGAAGGGAACGATGACGCTCACCGGTGCCGTGCCGCTTCCTTCCCCGCTCACTCCGCCTCCTCGAGCTCCTCGAGGCGACCCATCCGCTCACGAATGGCGCTGCACGCCAGGCGCAGATCTCCAGTGACCACCTGGAACGCTGGCGTCCGCTCTGCCACGGCCGCGACCGCTGCTAAGCCGGCATTGGGGTGGGCCAGCGGATTTAACGTCTGTGCGTAGAGTTGGACGGCACAGGCACCGGGTGTCAGCGTCTCGAACGATGTATCTTCGCGACTCGGGTCGTGACGTAGGAAGCTGATACTCGCCAGGCGATGGGGAACATCCGGCGGGACACGTTTGTCGGCATCGGGGAGCGCATGGACGCCCCCGGCAGACTTGACCCAGCGTTCGGACTTCTCGAAGCCCCTCGGAAAGCCGCGCTTGAGGTGGACCGACCTCGGGAACGCGTGTACAGAGAGGTCCATGAGGTCGAGCGGGGCCAGTTCATCGCTCAAGAACCTGAAGCCGTGGCGTAGCAGGCCCCAACACGTGGTGGACTTCCCCGCCCCGGAAGCACCCACCAGCAGGTGCGCCTTACCGTTCAGCTCCAACGCCGACGCGTGCACGAAGAGCAACTCCCTCCGCAACCATTGCAGGCCGACCACAAGGTCACTGTCCAATCGGTACAGCAGCTCGTCGATGGACCGTACCGACAGCGTCTCCCCTGAATGGCGGACGTCAAGCGCATATCCTGTGAGGCCGCGACGTCGGACACGGTAGGCAAGCCCATCGGGGGTGACGGCGCCGTCCGTCGAGCCACCGATGTGACCTCCAAACCCCGCGAAGTGGCTTCGAACCAGGCGCTCGGCTCGACGCGTCTCGAGCTGCACCGCAATCGGCACTCCCAACGCCTCGAACCTCACAGCCCGCGAATCAGGTGGGGACGGCGCTCGCGCGTCCGCCCCCACCCGTTCGGAAGGCACCGCACGCGCACTCACGCGCCCAGGTTCCTTCACGGCCTCATCCACCCATCACGTGAAGCAGCCCCAGCCGTAGCCCGGTAGAAATACGGGCGTGCTGCCTGGTGGGCAGTTGATGGGAGGTCCGGAGCCCGTCTGCGCGAACGCGGGCGCTGCGGCCAGCGTCAGCAACACGGGAGCCGCGTACGCGGCCCCCTTCAAGAATCGTCTACGCGATTCCTTCTTGGACTCTGCGTCCGTTGTCGTGGCTTCGTCGGGTTCATCTGACATCGTACCTCCTTTGGTGTCCCGCTCGCGAGCGGGGTAGAACGCTCCGGCGACCGACCGCCGCCGCAGCCTAGCGGACAAGCTCCAACGCCCTCAGGCGGAGCAGCAGTTGGTTCACATCCGCGCGTACCTGCGCGCGAGAGACGTCGTAGATCTCTTCGATCTCGGCGATGATCTGCTCAGTAGTGCGTTCCCCATCGCATTGAGCCAGGACATCCGCACCTACTGTGTTCATGCGGTGCAGGCGCTCGTTCGTCCGGTCGAGCACGAGCGTCTCGTCGGCGCACCGCTGGAGGGCGAGACCGTCGGCCCGGCACGGGCGCCAATCTGAGGCTGGTAGAACAGGCATCATGGACGAGCTTCGGAGGGAACAGCCCTGCCAAGAGCGGGCCCTTCATTGAGGTAGCGACGTTTTCGGGTATGAGGGCCACGACCTTCGGGTTTGCGGTGGGGACCGCGGACTCGCAGCATAGAACCAGGGGTTACCACGGCTCGGAGGATTCCATGCGCGGGTACCTGTCGGCGTCACGAGGGGGCACCCTGTCGGCGGCGGTGTGGATCGCGCTCACGGCGTGCGGACGGTCCGACGCTCCCCAGCCCCGGGAACGCCTCAGCGTCACCGCCGACACGACCGGCGGGGTCGAGCGCCTGGTGATCCGCGGCGAGGCGCGCCAATGGAGGCTCGATCAGGGGTTTACCTTGGGCTCCCTGGCGACCGCGGGTGCGCCCGCTGACGATGAGTTCGCCTGGGTTTCGAGCGTGTCGGTGGGCCCCGACGACAACCTCTACGTGGCCGACATCTATCGAGATCAGGTGTTGGTGTTCGACCCCAGCGGGGCCTTCCTGGCCGAGTTTGGACGCGAGGGGGAGGGTCCGGGGGAGTTCGGGTCCCTCTACTCCACCGCCTGGGTTGCGGATACTCTACTCGCGTTGGACGTCGGGAACGCCCGGCTGGGACGTCGTAGTCCCGACGGCAACTGGCTGACCCCCGAGTCGGCCCCGGGCAGGCTCGCGGCCTCTCCCGTCACGTTTCGACTCTATCAGGTCGGTCCAGCCGAGGTGTACCAATGGGCCTACAAGCCCGACGAGGACGTGCTCGCCCCCAGTTGGAAGGGGCATGGCACGGCTGGGGGCCGTGAGTGGGGGCGAACCATGCCCCCCACGACCTCCGCGATCCCCGACAAGGTGGTCTGCACTCGGGGCCGTGGCGTCTCCTGGTTCGACCACCCGTTCGCAACGCGCGCCCTCGCCCACCCCGGACCCGGCGGGACCGCCTTCCACGTCACGACCGACCGCTACCAGGTGGTGCAGACGGACGACGCCGGGGACACCCTCAGGGTCATCGAACGGGCTATTGACCCGGTGCCGCTCGTCGACACAGTCTGGGATGACGTGGCCGCCGCGTTCGAAACCTGGCTCACCGACAAGGATCGCACTCAGTGCGAACCACGCGATCTGGTGCGGCCTGCCACCAAACCTCCCGTCGAGGGTCTCATGGTGGATGTGGTCGGACGCCTGTGGGTGGAGCGGAACCTGGTGGAGGGCACGCTCTGGGAGGTGTTCCAGGACGGAGCTCTCATCGGCAGTGTGCCAGGGTTCAACCATGATCGGCAGCGGACCGTGCCGTGGCTCGGGAAGGAGCGGATCGCGTGGGTGACGCGCGACGCGCTCGACGTTCCCTACGTGCACGCGGCTTACCTGCGTCCGTGAAAAACAGGTACCGAAAGACGGGCCGCTTCTACTTGGGCATGGCCCTACTTGGGCTCCTCCTTCCGGCTGCGTGTGCACCCAACGCCGAAATGTCCGAGCTGCAGATCGCTGCCCGCCCCTCCGACGCACGCCCTGGGTCTGCGATCGCGGCGGACCTCCGGAACCTCGATCTCACGGATCGGGAGGCGAGAATCTACGCCGAGGTCGCCGCGGGGAACGTTCCCACCTGGCTTGCGGCCCTCCAGTCGGTGCGGGTGGCCGGCGATGTCGCGGGCGAACGGCACGAGATTCGGTTCTGGGTGACGCCCGACTACCTCGCGGTGGGCACCGACGGCGACTTCCTCTTCACACCCCTCTCGCCTCGGACCGCTCAACGGATTGCGGACCTGTTTGGGGCATCACTCCCGACGCCTCGAATGGTGGACTTGGTGTGGGAGGCGGCACGACCGGTTCCGCCCATCCAGATCCATCCAAGCCAACCGCTCACCACCGTCGAGACGTTCGAGCAGCATCAGAGCCTCCTACTCGGTCAGCGCATCCAATATGGGGCACCGGCAGGGACCTTCGTCGCCGGTCACAAGAAGGATGTCGTGATCTCGGTAGCGGGTTCAGAGCGCCCCGGTCACGTGGCACTCTACGGGTGGCAGCGGCTCGACGGATCGCGCCTTCAGCCTCTGTATGCAGGTCTCACCGACGACTGGGTGGACTACAGCCACGGGATTCGGCTGGTGAGCCGCGAGGTGCAGGTGGATGGGGTGCAGAGAGACCTCTGGGATGTGCTCCGCGACCCCGCGCTTGCGCCGTTGTTGAGCGATGAAGGACCGATTGCGGTGCCGTATTACCGGTAGGTCTGGGTCGGCTGGATGCACCTTGGAACCCGAAGGGTAGAAAAACGGTAGAAAGGTGTAATTCGGAGCCCAGGGGCACCATGGCGTTGAACATCAAGAATCCGGAAGTCGAGCGACTGGCGCGGGAAGTGTCCGAAATGGCGGGAGAGACCAAGACGGAAGCCATCAGGCGCGCACTCGTCGAGCGCCGCGCGAAGCTTGGGACCCGCATCGGTGAGTCTCAGAGACGGGAGCGGCTCCTTCGGTTCTTGTCCACTGAAATCTGGGCGCGGGTCCCGGCCGACCAGCTGGGGCGAGGCGTCACCAAGGAAGAGCGAGAGGCGATCCTTGGGTACGGCCCGGACGGAGTATGATCGTCGACTCTTCGGCGCTGGTCGCGGTCGTGTTCCAAGAGCCGGGATACCAGGCGCTCCTGGAAACGTTGCTGGGATCCCCCGCAGCAGTAGCCACACCGACCCTTGCCGAGACCGGCATCGTGCTACATGCGCGACTGGGGGAGGCTTCGCGCGGACTGCTGGAGCGCCTTCTCGACGAGCTGGAGGTCACCGAGATCCGGTTCGGCGAAGTGCATTGGCGCGAAGCCGTCGACGCGTTCCGCAGGTTCGGCAAGGGCCGCCACCCCGCAGCCCTCAACTTCGGGGATTGCCTGACCTACGCCGCAGCCAGCCTCTCTGGCGAACCTCTGTTGTTCACGGGGGAAGACTTCGCCCGGACGGACCTCGAAGCCGCCTAGAGGGCTCGGACCAGGCGAAAGCGACAACGTGCACCCTCCGCCCCCCGTTCGCAGCGTTCATGTACGTCGGCACCGGTTACCTCGGCGATCAAGCCTTGTGCGATGGCGCAGGCGTCGGGCTCATCAGTAACGAGCCCCGACAAGGGACAGCCGAACCCCTGCACGGACCATCCATCGCCATCCTCCAAGACCTCGACCTCCCCACCCATCGACCGCAGTATATCCGCCGCGGTCTGCATCCGACTCTCCATGGTACCGGTACCTAGAGTACCGCCCGCCAGCCTGCGGCCGACGCGGTCGAGGATCGCGACCGTCTGATCGTCCCCATCACGGTCCCGTAGTGACCGAATCAGTTCAGCCAGGACCTGTGTGTACGCCTTGGGGAAGAGCTCTTCCCCTTCTCGAGTGAGCGCATACAGGTGCGCAGGCTTACCGCCCGTTGACGGAGCTGTGCCGGCCTGCCGAACCAGTCCGTCGTTCTGAAGAAGCACCACATGACCGCGGACCGCGTTTCCTGAAATCCCCTCTCCTTCCGAGAGCTCTGAAATGGTATGAGGGGCCCTCCGCAGGCCCCGGAGAATGCGGGCTCGAGTCCCGCCAATGAGTCGATCGATCCAGTTCAAGAGCCCACGTCTTCTTGGTTCGAGGAGATGAGGGTCAACGACCAAAGAACATGAGGTTGCCATCTCCTTTGCGCTACTTTACAATGTAATTACTTTAATAACTATTAAAAGATGTGCGGCTTTCGCCACGGGCCGCCAAGGGAGCCATCGTCATGAAAGGGACCAGAACGCGCGCCTCGAGCCCCGGACTCAGGGCCCTCCTCCTCTTCACGGTCTTCGCCCTGGGGTTCGGATCTCTGTTTTCCGCCTGTTCCGACGATCCCTCCGAGCCCGACCCTACGGAACCGCCTCCGCTCGACCCTGATCTGGTGGAAGCCGGGCGAGACGTGTTCCGGTACGAGGATTTCGGGGATTGGCGCTTCTGGACGGATACGCTCCGCCTCCACGAGCTGGTGGAGGGGGTGGATCCCGCGACGGCGCTCTCTCTGGGCCTAAAGGTCGACTCCGATGCAGTCCCTGCGGCGACCCTGACGGCCGTGCTCGCCGATCCTGACCTGCTGGCCGACCCAGCCGTGACCCGCACGCTTCTGGAGTTGGACGCCGTGGTGGGCGTCAAGGCCATGGTGTCCGGTGACCGGATCGAACGCATCGGTATCACCTGTGCGCTCTGTCACTCCAACGTTGATAACTCGGTGACCGCCGGAATCGGTAGTCGGCTCGACGGATGGGTTAACCGCGACCTTGCCGTGGGAACCATCATCTCCCTAACTCCTGGCCTCCCCGACCCGTTACGTCCAACGTACGCTGCCTGGCCTCCAGGTTGGTTCGACCCACGGTTTGATCAGGACGGAATCAGCGATCCGGTCGTCATCCCGCCCGCCTACGGCCTGCGCCAGGTCGAACTGGAGACCTACACTGGAGAGGGTGAGGTATCCTATTGGAACAACTATGTCGCGGTGGTCGAAATGCACGGGCGTGGGAACTTCACGGACTCGCGACTGGGCCTCAGCATCGATGTACCTGCCAGCGAGGATGAGGTCGTGGATAAGTTGCCCGCTCTTCGTGAATACCAGCTCTCACTGGTCGCACCTGCCCCACCCGCCGCCAGCTTCGACGCTGCAGCAGCGGAGCGAGGCAAAGTCGTGTTCGAAGGGGCGGCCCGTTGCGCCACGTGCCACCTGGGGCCGGCTCTCACAGACGATACCCAACTCCACGCTGCCAGCGAGACCGGCATGAGCGCCGCCTACGCTCAGCGCGGCACCACGGGGCGTTACCGCACCACACCCCTGCGAGGTCTCTGGCAGCACGCGCCATACTTCCACGACGGGAGCGCCGCCACCCTCGATGAAGTGGTGGCACACTACGAAGGTGCGCTGGGCCTAACGCTGGACGCGTCGCAGCGGGCCGACCTGGTCGAGTATCTGAAGTCGCTGTAGCCGGCTCCGAAAGCGATCCGGGCAACCGGAGTATGGATGGTGTATGCGAGTCTTTCGATCTCACCTACGGAAACGTCCCGTCAGGACCGCAGGCGTCGCTCTCCTGGCCGCGCTCGGCTGCACCATCGCGGATCCGCCGACGGGCGAGGGACAACCACCCGAGCTCGAACCGGTGCGCCCGCCGGCTGGAACGATCAGCGTTCTGTTCGTGGGTAACAGCCTCACGTACTCGAACGACTTGCCAGGGATGGTGGAACGCCTACTTGCCGGGGCCGACCTCGGCCCGGTGGCGGTGACCTCCTACTCGTTTCCCAACTTCGGACTGCAGGACCATTGGGTGAACCCCCTTACCATGAGCGCAGTAGCCGGGGGATGGGACTTCGTCATCCTCCAGCAAGGGCCCTCGGCGACCCAGGGACGGCCTTCGCTCCTCGACTACTCGGTGCGGTTTGCCGACGAGATTCGTGATGCCGGCGGTACCCCGGGCCTGTACATGGTATGGCCGGCGTCGTCGCGGGACTTCGATTTCGATGGCGTGTCCGATTCCTACGCGACAGCCGCGGAACTGGTCGACGGGCTGCTCTTTCCCGCGGGCGAGGCCTGGCGTGCGGCCTGGCGGAAGGACGCCTCACTACAGCTCTACAGCGGTGACGGTTTCCATCCATCGGTCGTCGGATCGTACCTGGCAGCGCTCGTCATCTACGAGCAGCTGAGCGGGCACGACCTGGCCGATCTTCCGCTGACGACGCCGGCCGACTTGGGACTGTTCACAACGGACGCGCAAACCGTCCGACTGCTCCACGACGCGGCAGCGGAGGCCAACGACATGTTCGCGCGCCAGGCGCGCGGTGCCCCCTCCTTCTAGCGCCCGGCTACCCTCCGGCCCACGTCGATGGTCTCGAAGCCCCGTTCGCCCCACCCCATCACGAACACGTTGAAGCCCTGCTCCATGCGCATCTCGATGTCGTCCGCGTTGGCGGGGTAGCCACACGCGACGTCGAACTCCTTACAGGCTGCCAGGACTGTCTGGATGGCGTTCTCCCACCCCTCGGTATCGAAGACCCGCTCACCGTCGGCCCCTTCCTCTGAGAAGAGGAAGCGCAGTGTACCCGCCCCTGGCCAGAGGACGCCAATTCCATCGACGGCCGCGATCTCGCGCACGTTGGCCAGGCCCTCCATGCTCTCTACGATCGTCCAGTTGATGAGTTCGCCTGCTGGGTTGAGGGGCCAGAGGTCCGCCTTCGCGCGGTATTCTGCTTCAGACATGCCCCAATAGGTGGGCGCGGCGCCAACGTCCTCAGCCCTCGTGCCTCCGTTCGACGCGAACCTCATGGCGTCGATCCCTAGCTGCGCCTCTTCCGCACTTTCCACCGTGACGAACATGACGCCGCTGACGCCCGCGTTCAGTTGTCGCCCGATGTCGGCGACCGCGCCGTCGGGATCCTCATGGATCTCTGACATCTTCACCACCAGGGGGGCGCTGCGCGCGGTGGCTCCCGCCGATTGGAGGGCATCCCTGAACGCAGTGAACGCCGGCAAGCCCTCCTCAACCCCTCTTTCCATCGAGCCGTCGAACACGAAGTCGCTCCGCTCGAACCCCAAGGTCTCGGCCGCGAGCTCGGCTGCCGACTTGGCGGGTGCACTCTCGGGGGCGCCCCGCTGACGCGCGCTGGGAGCGTACAACCCGAACACCGGTTGGCCCTGCTCCAGAAGCGCGATCATGGGGTTGATTCGATCCATCGACGCCCGTGCGGCCGCCGCTGGCTCGGCCGCCTCAACGGCTGTGTCCGGCTCGGCGCCACAAGCAGCGAGAGCGATCGCCAGGCCAAGCGCGAGGCTGGCAGGTACCCGGAACTGATTCATCGAGCGTCCGTATGGAAGTGGGTCATGGTAGACTAGGCCGATCAACCTAGCGTGGTGTTCCTGAAGTTCGCGAATGGCCGTGATACTTCTGAAACACCACACTACCGGCCGTAGTCTGCTTTGGCCCGTTCTTCCCTCGATGCGCCCGCTCGCGAGCGCAGTGGAGCCGTTGATGCGCCCGCCCCGAAGACCTTGTCTCTTCTGCGACCGCCCCATGGGTCGGGGGACCGACGAGCATGGTTTCCCGGTGGTACGCGTGGCTGCCTACGACGCCCAACGACACAGGTTGTGGGCGGTCTGCGACCGCTGTCGCCGGTGGAACCTCTGGCCACTTGAGGATCGTTCCGAGGTGATCGAGGGGATGGAGCGGCTGGCTCGGGACCGAGGCACTCCTGTGGCTAGCACACAGAACATCACGCTGCTCAGGGCCGACGAGGCGGCGCTGGTGCGAGTCGGCGATGCCGGCCTGGCTGAGAAGAGCTGGTGGCGCTACGGACGGGAGCTGCAGCGCCGGCGGGTGTGGAACCAGAGCCCGACGTTCCAGATCGCGGGTTACGTGCAGGGGTCCCTCACGGTGCTTGCGCAGAGCATCGGCCTTGCGGACGAGGACCGGAAGGTGACCTGGGATCAGGGCGGGCTGGTCGACGTGCTTCGCTGGCGCCGGTTCGGGCGTGCCGCTTGGAGGGGAAGGCTTCCGTGCCGCAACTGCGGCAGCGTGAGGCGTGCCCTGCTCTACGATACGGGGTGCTTCGCTCACCCGGTGGTCAGCCAGGCGGGTCTCGAGCTCAGGATCCCCTGCCCCCGGTGCGACTTCTGGGACCCAGAGGACGGATTTCGAATGACTGGGCCCAACGCAGAGGCGACACTCAGGCGGCTGCTGGCGTACCATCACTACGATGGCGCCGACGACACCAGCATTGACCGGGCGGTGGACCGGATCGAGCAGACCGGGGGCATGCATGCGCTGATTCCATACCAGGAGCGCCCCAGCCGCTCCCTGTGGTCCATGGAGCAGTCCGATGTCCTCGCGCTCGACATTCTCATCAACGAGGCGGCGGAGCGGCGGGTGCTCCAGAACCTGGCCCGCGAGTACGACTCGATTTGGAAGCGCGAGGAGGAGCTGGCCGAGATCATCGACGCGGAGCTTACCTGGTAGAGGGATCCAGCTGTGGGGAAATTCCCCACAGGGATCGGGGCAATCCCCCTCCTGGCAGTGCCTCGGCCGGTCGGCCTATTCTCGAAACGTCTACCGTTTCCATGCCCGTCAGGACTCCACCTCGTGCGATTCCAGTGGATCACCCCCGCCCTGCTCAGGACATGCCCGCCGTTTAGAGTCGTTCCGGGGCGCAGCTAATGGCGGGCGCACCCAGGCGCAGCTTCCTGGCGGCCATAGGAGCCCTTATGACCGGCGCTCTTGCGAGCGTGGCCGCCGTGGTGCCCGGAGTCACCGTTCTCTTGGATCCACTCCGCCGGCGGGGAGACCCACCTGGCCTGGTACGCATCGCCAGCCTCGCCGCACTGCCCGAGGACGGCCGGCCTCGCCGCTTCACCGTCGTCACAGAGCGAAGGGACGCCTGGACGAGGTATGAAGCGACTCCGGTAGGTGCTGTCTACCTGCGTCGGACCGAGGGCGGCGAGGTAGCGGCATACAACGTCACTTGTCCGCACGCCGGTTGTTTCGTGGGTGTGAAAGAGGACCAGAGCGGGTTCGGCTGTCCGTGTCACAACAGCAGCTTCTCGCTCGATGGCGCGATCGACGACCCAGCGAGCCCGGCCCCCCGGGGGATGGACCGACTCGACGTAGAGATCCGGAACACGGACGAGATTTGGGTTCGCTACGTCAACTTCCAACCGGGTGTCGAGGATCGGGTGCCGCTGGCATGAGCGGACTGCGGGATTGGCTCGATCATCGCACAGGGTACCGGCAGCTCCTCTCGTCGGCGCTCACCGAGTCCATCCCCGGAGGTGCGCGTTGGCGCTACGTGTGGGGCAGCACGTTGACGTTTGCGCTTGGGGTCCAGTTGGTCACGGGCGTTGTGCTCTGGACCGCGTATAGCGCCAACGCCACCGGGGCATGGGAAAGCGTCTACTACATCCAGCACGTCATGACGGGCGGATGGATCCTGCGGGGCATCCATCACTACATGGCCCAACTGACCACCATCCTGCTGGTGCTCCACCTCATGCAGGTCCTGATCGACGGAGCATACCGGGCGCCTCGTGAGGTCAACTTCTGGTTCGGTTTGGTGATGCTGTTTCTGGTGCTCGGCCTCTCCATCACCGGCTACCTGCTCCCGTGGGACCAAAAGGGGTATTGGGCTACCAAAGTCGCCACGAGCATCGCTGGCATGACACCCGTGGTGGGCGCGGGACTGAGCAGAGTGTTGGTCGGAGGCGCCGAGTACGGGCACCACACGCTTACGCGCTTCTTTGCACTCCATGCGGGGGTGCTGCCAGGGCTCATCGCGTTGTGCATCGTGGCGCACGTCTACCTGTTCAGACGGCATGGCGTGAAGCCCAGGGAGCCGGTCAAGAAGCCCGATGGGCACTTCTGGCCGGATCAGATGCTGCGCGACGGGATGGCCTGTTTGGTGGTGATGGCCACGGTGCTGTTGTTGGTGCTCTGGACACACGGTGCGCCGCTCGGCGCTCCGGCCGACCCCGTGAAGGCGTACGGTGCGGCTCGACCCGAGTGGTCCTTCCTGTTCCTGTATCAGTGGCTCAAGTACTTCCCCGTGGGTTGGGAGGTCGTGGGCGCCATGGTCATCCCCACCATGGTCGTGGGGTTGATCGCCGCGATGCCCTTCATTGGGCGAACCCAGGTGGGACATCGCTTCAACCTCTTTTTCATCGGCGCGGTGCTGGTGGGGATCGGATTCCTCACGGCCCAGGCGGTCGCAGACGATCGAGCCAACCCCGACTTCGTGGCGGCCCGGGCCGAGGCCGATTGGAACGCCGAACGGGTCGCGGAGCTGGTGGGAGGCGCGCGCGGCATCCCGCCCGAGGGTGCAATCAGCCTTCTCCGTCACGATCCGCTGGCTCAGGGACCGGAGATCTTTGCGCAGAGCTGCGCAAGTTGCCACCGGTTCGACGGACACGACGGCACCGGCCAGGTTCCCGACGATGAGCAGACCGCCTCCGACCTGAAGGGCTTCGCCAACCGCGACTGGATCGCCGGACTCATGGACCCAGAACAGGTCGGTGAGGTCCACTACTTCGGGGGCACCCGTTTCCGACGTGGCCGCATGGTGCGGTTCGTCACGAGGCGGATGGCGAGCTATGAGGAGGAGCTGCAGGCACAGGTCCCGCTTGTGGTCGCAGCACTCTCCGCCGAAGCTGAGCTTCCGGCTCAGCGCGCGGCGGACTCCGCGGACGCGTCCGACATCGTCCGGGGACGCGCCTTGATCCAGAGCGAAGAGATGGGCTGCACGGAGTGCCATGATTTCCGGGCAGCGAACCCCGAGCCCGACGCACCCCTGCTGACAGGCTTCGGTTCCAAGGAGTGGCTGCGTGCCTTCATCGCCAATCCTTCCCATGACTCGTTCTACGGAGACCGCAACGACCGGATGCCCGCCTACGCTGTCGAGGGCATCCTGACCGACACCGACATCGGACTGGTTGCGGATTGGCTACGGGGTGATTGGTACGGCGCGGCTGAGGTGCCGTAACGTGATCCAAGAGTTCGCGAGCCACCGAGAGCAGGTCGAGGCGTGGGTCCCTACGAGGCAACGGGCCGCTTGCTCCCCACCGTGGACGACGGTACGCCCGATTACGTGAATGTCGCCCACGGAGCCCGTCGTGGAATCGCGGGCTACTTTGACGTCACTCCGCCGGGTCACCCGATTGCCCTCGAACGCGGCTCGGTCCCGGCGAGAGGCGAATCTGTCGACCTCGACCACGACGCGGTCTAGTCACCACGCCGGCTCCAGTCGTCCATACCGGGCACCGTGACGAAGCCGCCGCCCACCTGGCGCACCGTGACGGACCCACCGAACCGCAGGTGAGGGCAATCCCTGGCGATCTCCAGCGCCTCCTCGTAGCTGCGAACCCGCAGCGCGAACATCCCCACGACGAAGTCGGGATCCTGGATTGGGGTGGGCGCAGCCGAGACACCGACCTCCCGCACGTGTACGCGTTCTCCCGGCTCCCAGCGCAGGTCACCGGCCGCCATCAGAACACCGTCGGTGGCCAGTCGCGATGTCCACTCCCAGTATTGCCGACCCCGCTCCTCCACCTCGGCGGCCTCCAGTTGGCCCGAGTCGGGCCAGCGACCGTGCAGGACCAACACGAAGCTCGCGTCAGGCGCGGCGGGTTGCCCGAGTACCGACGGGGTCTGGGCGCCCCCGACCCCTCGGGCCCAACCCAGCGTCACGGGCACTGCCAGGAGAAGCGTGGCAGCCATCGCCGCCGGAATCCACCAGGGAGAGATGCGCGCAGGCCCCGCGGGCCGCGAGGCCGTCGATGACGGGGCTGTGGCGACGCCTGGCTCGAGCGACCGCAGCGCCTCCAAGCCGACCGCCGCTCGGCGCAACTCAGAAGCGAGCGCGCCGTCGACATCCAGACGGTCCAACAGTTCGTCGCGTCCTTGCTCGGCCATTCGGCCCTCCAAGAAGGCCAACAACTCCTCGTCGTCGGGACGGGTCATGGGATCATCTCCAGGTGCTTCGGTCCCAGGTCCTCACCCAATCGCTTGAGCGCCCTGAACACCCTCGAGGCCACCGTTCCATGGGGCGCTCCCGTGATTCGGGCAATCTCGGCGTACGACAGATCGGCGATGTAGCGTAACATGACCACTTCCTTCTGGTCGGTGGGAAGTCGTTCGATGGCCTGGCGCACCGCGGCGCGTACCCGCTCCCCATCGACTCGAGCCTCGGAGTCGGACTCCGTGCGCAGCGCAGGCGCGTCCACTGCCTCGGTCACCGGAATGTGTTCCGCGCGTGCCCGACGAGATCGCTGGCGATCCCGGCACAGGTTGAGCGTCACTCGGTAGAGCCAGGTACCCAGCTCCGCGTCGCCTCGAAAGCCCGGGAGCGACGACTGCAGGCGGAGCATGGCGTCTTGGGCAACGTCTTCGGCGGTCTCCGCATCGCCCAACAGGTGCCGAGCGATACGGAGAACCGCTGGCCGATGGCGGACGATGAGGGACTCGAGGGCACTTACGTCGCCTTGAATCGCGCTCTGGATCAGGGCCCGCTCTTGGCTCACCGGTTCGGGATGACCACGTCCGCCGGGTCCACGAAGTCCTCCATGAGAATCACCACCGTCGAGAGCGGATGGTTCTCATACGGGCCCACGAAGGGGAGTTTCATGTTGGACGGGTCCCCGCCGATCTCGGCGTTGGTCGCGTACGGCTTGTACAACATGAAGTGCGGTCGAAAGCTCCCTCCGTTACTTCCCAGCCGTTGCCCTTTCGACAACATGAACGCATAGGCTGGCCCTTCCGGAAGTGGAAGCTCCTTGCTCGACCAGGCTCGCGCCAGCGCTGCGTTGACGTCCTCGCCGGTCATGCCCTGGGCCTGCAGTTCCGCCTCCATCTGGAAGGCGGGGAGGACGCCTGCCACCGCCTCGGGGTTGAGGCAATGCGGCGCGAGGGTGCCCCGCAGAGTCGCTGACCGCACCACTAAGCAAGCCCAACCGTTCGACCCCTGGATGGCCTCCTCGAACCCCGCCTCCCCCATCGCGTAGATGGTCGCATCGCGCGCCACGCTGGCGGGACCCGCACTCATGGCGAGCCGAACCTCCTCGTCCCAGCTCAGCACGGGGTAGTCGCTCCCCTGACCCGCCGCTGTGCTGGCACCGATGCCTCCGCTCAGCACGCCTATCGCCAACCCAACGATGATTCTCTTCATAGCCGTCTTCCCCCCTTGAGGCCGGTGTGATTGCCGTTCAAGAGTTGGACGTGCCGGGATCCCTGGGTTTTCCTTGGGCAGCCGTGCCCGCTTTCGCGTAGACGCTCCGAGGGCGACAATGGCTTCCCTCCGACCCGCTCACCCTTTCGCGAGAACTGACCGTGACCGAACGCTCGAATCCCGAGGCGCTGGACAGACGAGCCTTCATGAACAAGGCGGTGGTGGGGCTGGCGGCAGCGGGAGCGGCCGGATGCGCCCCTGCGGAGTCGGGTGAGCTGGAGGGTGCGCCTGCGGTGCAAACCGCTCAGAACGTCCGATGGAGGATGGCGTCCAGCTATCCGCGCCAACTGGACACGCTCTGGGGCGCCGCCGAGGCGTTCGCCGAGCACCTCTCGGAGCTCACCTCAGGACGCTTTCAGCTCCGACCCTACCCAGCCAACGAGCTGGTGCCGGGCCTTCAGGTGCTCGATGCGGTTCAGCAGGGAACGGTCCAATGTGGCCAGACGCCGGCCTACTGGTACACGGGCAAGAACCCCGCGTTGGCGTTCGACACGTGTGTCCCGTTCGGACTCAACGCGCGGCAACAGAGTGCCTGGATGGCGGAGGGCGGCGGACTCGAGCTGATGCGCAGCCTATTCGCGGACTTTAGCGTGATCAACTTTCCGATGGCCAATACGGGAGCGCAAATGGGAGGTTGGTTTCGGCGTGAGGTCAACTCGGCGGCCGACCTTCGTGGTCTCAAGATGCGCATTCCAGGCCTCGGCGGCCTGGTCATGGACCGCATTGGAGTGGCGGTGCAGAACATCGCGGCCGGGGAGTTGTTTCCGGCACTGGAGCGCGGCGCCATCGACGCCGCCGAATGGGTGGGACCCCACGACGACGAACGCTTGGGACTCCACGAAGCCGCCCAGTACTATTACTACCCCGGGTGGTGGGAGCCGTCCGCAGAGGCGAGCTGTGTGGTGAACCAGCGGGCCTGGGACGAGCTGCCGTCAGAGTACCGTGCGGCGCTACAGTTGGCGTGCAAGGCGACGCGCCAGGATGTGCAGTCCGCGTACGACGCCAGGAATCCAGCCGCGCTGGAGCGCCTCGTGAGCGGAGGGGTCGAGCTCCGGAAGTTCACCCCCGAGGTCATGGATGTGGCGCGGGCTGCCACTGAGGAGATGATGGAGGAGAACGCCGCCGCGGACGCCACTTACCGCGAAATCTACGAGAACTGGAAGCAGTTTCGCGACGCTTCGTTCACATGGTTCCGGACGGGGGAGTTGGCCTACGCCGAGTATGCGTTTCAGAGCGGCTGACGTACCTTCAAGTGTGAACTACTCGAGAGTCGTGGGTGCGTCGCTGGTCGCAATCGCCACTGTGGCCACTGTGGGGTCAGCAGGCTGCGTCACCTCCGCGTTCGGGGGACAGAATCGAGAAGCCGCCACACTCGAAGTGTCCAACAAGGGCTGGACGGACATCGCGGTGTTCCTCGAGCGGGGTGGCACGCGCGTGCGGCTGGGTCTGTCACCGGCGCTCTCTGATCGGCGGTTCAGGTTGTCTCCGGAGCAGGCTCCGCCAGGGGAAACCATCTCCTTTCTGGCCGACCCCGTGGGCAGCACCGACGTGTATCGAAGCCCTTCGGTGCGCATGCACGAAGGGGCCGTCCTGCTTTGGACGCTTCAGAACAACCTGGCCCAATCTGCGCTTAGGGTACGTTAGGAGAGCCTAAGTCTCGTAACTGCTTTGTGTTGCGGACCCAACGGCTTGTGATTTCGGGTGTACTGTGCGCACTTTGAAAGCCTCCCCGCGGGCGGTTGGAACCGTTCCAACTCCCAGACACTCCGCACGGAGGTGTATCATGTCGCGACTCTTTGTTCGCGCGGGGCTGCTAATGTTGCTAGCGGTCCCGATTCCCTTGGCGGCCCAACAGCGTCAGGTGACCGGTCAGGTCACTGCGCAGGATTCGCCGCAGCCGATGAGGGACGCAGCCGTCCAACTCGTAGGTACGCGCGTTGGTACCTTCACCAACGCCGAAGGCAGGTTTGTTCTACAGGTCCCCACGGGCCCGGTCCGTCTCGAGATCAGCCTGCTGGGCTGGCGGACCGAGACCATCGAGGTAGGGGCCAACGAATCCAACGTCGTCGTGCAGTTGGTGCGTGACGCGCTGAAGCTCGATGAGCTGGTGGTCACCGGACAGGTGACGAGCGTGGCCCGCCGTAACCTGGCCAATGCCGTGGCTACCGTGGATGCGGAGGAACTCACGCAGGTCCCAGCCGCCACAGTAGAACAGCAGTTGGCGGGTAAGGTGGCAGGCGCTGACATTCAAGCCAACTCCGGCGCACCGGGTGGAGGTATGCAGATCAACCTCCGCGGCGTCACCTCGATTATCGGTGCCAGTACGCCGCTCTACGTCGTCGACGGCGTGATCGTCTCTGACGTCTCCATCGACGGTGGATCCAACGTGGTGCAGCGGGCCAGCGGCGGTTCGTTCAACAACGGCTTCGCCAGCAACCAGGACAACGCGCCCAACCGGATCGCCGACCTCAACCCCAACGACATCGAGAGCATCGAGATTCTCAAGGGCGGGTCGGCCGCGGCCATCTACGGATCGAAGGCGTCGAACGGCGTCATCATTGTCACGACCAAGAAGGGGCGTGAGGGCGCACCGCGATACACGGTCAGTCAGCGCGTGGGAACGTTCGATCTGGCCAACAAGCTCGGGCTCAGGGAGTTCGAGACGCTCGACGACGCGGTCGACGCGTTCGGGCCGCGCGCTGCGGACTTCTTCCAGCCGGGCGTCGTGTACGATCACGAAGAGGAGATTGCGGGGAACAACCCCCTCTCGTACGAGACCGCGGCCAGCGTCAGTGGAGGTTCGGCCAACACACGGTACTTCGCCTCCGGGCTGATCAAGCACGACGGCGGCATCGTGACGGGCACGTACTACGACAAACAGTCGTTGCGGCTCAACCTGGACCAAAACCTGGGCTCCTGGGCGTCGCTGGGTCTCAACACCAACCTGGTCAGGTCGCGGACCGGTCGAGGCTTTACCAACAACGACAACCGCTCGATCAGCTACTGGATGACCTTCCCGCAGACGCCCACGTTCGTGGATATCCGCGCGAACGGTGATGGAGAGTTCCCGGACAACCCCTTCGCCAACTCCAATCCGTTGGAGACGGCCAGTCGCGCTAAGAACGACGAAGAGGTGTGGCGCATGATCGCCTCGGCGGACTTTACGGCCGACCTTTGGTCGGGCGACGCGCAATCCATGCAGCTCGTCACCACTGCAGGGGTGGACTTCTTCAGCCTCAAGAACAACGTGTTCTCGCCACCCGACCTGCAGTACGAGCCGGACGACGGAAAGGCGGGCACCACGTTCCAGGGCAACAGCACCAACCGCAACCTCAACATCAGCAGCAACCTGGTGCACGCGTACCTGGGCTCCGACCTGTCGGCTACGACGTCGTTCGGGATTCAGTACGAGGACGTCGATCTCGACATTGCGCGGGTCTTGAACGAAGACCTCATCGTGGGTCAGACCAACATCGACCAGGGAACCAACCCAGGGGTGTTCCAGAACCGGCAGCGTACGCGCGATCTGGGCTTCTTCGCGCAGGAAGAGTTGCTGCTGTTGGAGGATCGCTTGACGCTGGTGGCCGGTATTCGGGCCGACAAGAGCTCGAACAACGCGGACCCCAGCGTCTTCCACTACTACCCCAAGGTCGCGGCCGCCTACCGGTTCGTGGACCTGGCGCCTGGGCTCGTCGATGAGCTGAAGATCCGGGGCGCGTGGGGCCAGACCGGGAACCAACCGCGCTACGGGGACAAGTTCTCGATCCTGAACACCGGGAACATTGCGGGGCTGCAGACGCTCCGGATCTCTACGACCACAGTGGCTGAGGACCTGCGACCTGAGCGTCAACGCGAGGTCGAAGCCGGCTTCGACGCGACGCTCTTCGATCGGGTAGCCCAACTCGAGGTGACAGCCTACGAGCGGCGCATTACCGATCTGCTTCTCCGGCGGGCGTTGCCGCCCACCACCGGGTACAATCAGTCCGTCTTCAACGGCGGGGTGCTCGAGACGCGGGGTATTGAAGGCGCGCTCACCCTGGTTCCTGTGCAGGGCGACGGGTTCCAGTGGACGTCGACCACGACGTTCTCGCTGGACCGCTCGGAGATGGTCGAGCTGCCGGTGCCTCCGTTCCGTGCCGGTGGATTCGGGACGGCGCTTGGTGGCTTCCAGATCGAGGAAGGCCGATCTCCCACTCAGATCGTGGGACGTGACACGGTGGTGGCCAACGACCCGCGTTGCGTCGTGGACGGGCCCTGTGAGCCCGGCACCCCGGTGGGCACGCGGATCGTGACCGGCATCGGCGAAGCCAACCCTGACTTCCGGATGGGCTTCTCCAACGACCTTCGCTTTGGCGACTTCAACCTGTACACCCTTTGGGACTGGCAGCACGGCGGCGACGTCGTGAACCTGACGGGGTGGCTATTTGACCTCAGCAGAACCGCGCACGACTTCAACGATCCCTGTGTGACGGACTGCGTCGACGGCGAAACGCTGGGCGAACAACGTCTCCGTCTTTACCCGGGTCGGACATCCAAAATCTGGGTCGAGGACGGGTCGTTCGTGAAGCTTCGCGAGGTCACCATGACCTACGAAGTGCCAGCCGAGATGGCTTCGCGCCTGTGGGGTGGGGTAGAAGGCATGCGTGTCAGCCTGTCTGGCCGCAACCTGCTGCGCTTTACGAGCTACACAGGGCTCGACCCCGAGGTATCCAACTTCGGGTCGCAGGCCATCGCCCGAAACATCGACGTTGCTCCGTATCCGCCGAGCCGCAGCTTCTGGCTGTCGGTCGATCTCACGTTCTAAGGGGACTACCATGAAAGCCACAAGAAGGTACTTCGCGGCGACCGTGGGTCTCTTCGCCATGCTGTGGACGATGGGATGCACGGAAGAGCTGACCGTTCCGAACTTCAACAATCCCGCCCGAGAGGACCTGACGGGCACGCCCACGCGCGGCACTTTGGCCGCGGCGGTACAGGGCGTCGTGGCCGGACATCGCGGCCTAAAAGGAGGCATGGTGACCCGCCTGGGAGTATGGGGTCGTGAGGGCTACGACCTGCGCCCAGAGGAACCCCGCACAACCACCGATGCTTTGGTCGATCCAATCGACCCGGTGAACGGGGGGCTCTACTTCGGGGGCCAGTACACGCAGATTGCGGGCATCAACACTATTCTTACCGCGGTCGACAATGCGGAGGTGATCACCGACTCGGAGAAGAGCGCAATTCGCGGGTTTGTGAAGACCGTCAAAGCCGACGGGTTCTGGCAGATGATCATCGCACGCCCGCTGGGGATGGGGGTTCCGCTGGATCCCAATCCAGATCCCAACGGGGACCTGACGCCGATCTCGAGCTCCGCGGAAGTTCATCAGTACATTCAGAACCTGTACGATGAAGCTCGCAACGACCTGCAGGCGGGCGGGAGCGAGTTCCCGTTCCAGCTTCCGTCAGGGTTCGGCGGCTTCACCGATCCATCGTCGTTTATTCAGGTGAATCGGGCCCTCAAGGCCCGAGCCCTGAAGTATCAGGGGCAGTGGAACGACGTGCTCACCACGCTCGATCAGTCCTTCATCGATCGGGCAGGCGACATGGACGCGGGCGTGTACTTCGACTACAGCACCATCTCCGGAGACGCGCCCAACGGGTTCTTCACGACCGTGTCGCACTTTGCCCACCCCAGGTTACGGCAGGACGCCCAACTGCAATCGAACGGGGACCTGGACCAGCGCGTATTGGACAAGACCACGGTAATCCCTGCGTTCAATCTTTACCAGATCACGGTGACCGAGGACATGGACGTCTACAAGAGTCTGACCGCGCCGCTGCCCTGGATCACCAACGACGAGTTGTTGCTGCTTCGTGCTGAAGCCAACGATGCGTTGGGCAATGACGCGGAAGCGCTCGCTGACGTCAACGCGGTTCGGACGGCGTCGGGCGGGTTGGATGCGCTCGCGGCGTTCTCAGGAAACCCGCAGGACGAGATCCTCTACAACAAGCTGATGTCCCTGTTGTGGGAGGGTGGGTTCCACTACTTGGACATGCGCCAGTACGACCGGTTGGCGGAGTTGCCGCGGGCGGCAGCCAACCACGGGGTCTACCCAGGATTCCCGTATCCGCAGAACGAGTGCTTGGCGCGCGACATCATGAATCAGCCGGAGTGCGGGACGTTCTTCGCCGAGCCCTAGGCTGAGGCTGTAAGGATGTAGGGTGGGGAGGGCCCGAAGGGGTCCTCCCCGCTTTGCAGCGCCCTGGGCGCACAGTGCAACGGATCCGGTCGCTGACGGATCTAACGATGACCATGCCGATGCCGACCTTTGTCTCCCGCCTCCGGCTTCTTCTTTCCATCCTTGCCGTAGCCGTGTCGCCGGGCGCGTGCGACACCGTTCGCTCCGGCCCCACCCCCCCTGGATGGACCGCCCAGACGGACACAGTGGGGGACACCATCACGGTCAGGACGCTCAGTGGCAGTGTGTGGGGTGAAGAGCGGACGCTGGTCGAGGAGATGTCGATCGGCGCGTTGGAGGGCCCGGAGGAGTACTTGCTGGGCCGGATCGCTGCAATCGCGGTGGACCGCGCGGGCCACGTCTACCTGCTCGACCAGCAGGGGCCCGCCCTCCGGGTGTACGACCCCGACGGGAGCTTCGTTCGTGCAATCGGACGCGAGGGGCAGGGCCCGGGAGAACTCAGTCGGCCGGGCGCCGGACTGCAGATCCTCTCTGACGGGAAGGTGGCGGTGCGCGACCCTGGAAACGGCCGCATTCAGTTCTTCAGCGCGGACGGGACTCCGGAGGGCTTCGGACGCCTACGAGCCCAGTTCGACACGTCCGAGCCCATGGTCGCGGATACGGCCGATCACCTCTTTACGCCCAACATTCGGGAAGGCGGGGTCCCGCTTGATCAGTGGGATCGCGGGATGGTGGAGTACGCCCCAAACGGAGACTCCATTGGCTTCCGGTCACACCCACTCCCTCCATTCGAGGAAGCGTTTGTGGAGGCGCGCAGTGACAACAGCTGGAACCGGACCAGGGTGCCCTTCGCGCCGGCTCAACGGTATGCCTTCTCGAGATTCGGGGCCTACGCGCATGGCACTGGCGCCACCTACTCGATCGACATCCTGCACCGCGATGGGTCGGTGCTGCGGGTCGAAAGGGCCTATGAGCCCGTCCCCGTCCAGAGCGGAGAACGAGCCTCCGCTGAAACCGCCACCACGCGAAGCATGAGACGGGTTGAACCCGGGTGGTCGTGGAATGGGCCGGCCATCCCGGACGACAAGCCGGCCTACCGGCACCTCTTCTTCAGCGACGAAGGTCGCGTATGGGCGCTCCTGAACAGCGTAGGCTACGATACCGGTGAGCCCACCTACACCGCGTCACCCGGCGAACCCGGCGCACCGAACCAGTGGCGAGAGCCCAACGTGTTCGATGTCTTCGATCGAGAAGGGAGATTCCTGGGACGCGTCACGGCACCCGACGGACTTAGAACCAACCCGGTACCGGTTATCCGCGGAGACCAGGTATGGGCGATCGTGGCCGACGAGCTCGACGTGCAGCACCTGAAGCGGTTCAGGGTATCGCCCAGTGCGTAGCCAGTCAGATCGAGGCCAGAGCGCGCGCCGAACACTTACCGCCATGTTGCTCACAGGCATGGGAGCGGGATGCGCTGGCGGAGAGTCTGCCTCGTCCTTCACCGTCCAGGACAGCTCCGGCGTCCGGATCGCCACCAACACCGGCACATGGGACCTGGGTGACGGCCCTATCTCCGTAGCGGACGAGCCAACCGTCTCGATCGGGACCGTCTCAGGCGATAGCCTCTACCAGTTCTCGCAGATCAGAGGCGGCGTTCGACTCTCCGACGGGCGTTTGGCCATCATGGACGGGGGCTCCCACCAACTGCGCACCTATTCCGCGGATGGCGTCTTCGAGCAGGCGTGGGGGCGAGAGGGTGCCGGCCCTGGCGAGTTTCGGTCACCCACGCTCGCGGGGCGGGCAGGCGACACACTGATTGTGCTGGACTCAAACAACCGCAGACTGGCACGTTACCTGGCGGATGAGGGACTGGTCGATGAAGTCCCGATCGACGATCAGGCTGGGGGCGCCCTGCAGTCCCGAGGAGTGTTCTCGAATGGCACTTTGGCCTCCGGCGGAGGCTTCTACTTCAGTTCGGCCTCTGGAGAGAGCCTGAGCTCGGGCCTCCGACGACCCCCCACGGCGTTTGGACTCATCGGTCGCAATGGGCAACCGGTGGCCGACGTGGGAGAGTTCCCTGGCTTGGAGATGTACTTCGAGGTGAGCGGCAACAGCATGTCGGCCCGCCTCATCCCGTTTGGTCGAGCCAGCGTGGCCACGGTGTCCGATGAGCGGCTGTACATCGGAACCGGTGACACCCCAGAGCTGCAGGCCTTCGGACCGTCAGGTGGACACGTGGGCACCCTCCGCTGGGAGCAGCCGCCCCAGCCTGTCAGCGGGGCGGACCTCGACGCCTATCAGGGCGACGCCCTCCAGAATGCGGATGACGCGGACGAGCGGAGGCGGATTCGTAAACTCGTCTCGGACCATCCGGCCGAGTTCCACCCCGCGCTTGTGGGACTCGTCGGAGATCGGCTGGGGAACCTTTGGGTCGAGGAGTCGACATCACCTGCCGAAGAGCGCCTCCGCTATAGAGTCTTCGACTCCGAAGGACGCCTGTTCGGGCGCGTCGCGCTGCCCGCTCATGTCCGAGTGTTGGAGATCGGCGAGGACTACCTCCTGGCACGTCACTTCGACGAGTTCGAGGTGGAGTACGTGCAGCTCTACGACTTGGTACGCGTCCCGTAGCGCCTAGCGACCGAACCCAAGCGCGATCCCCAGCACGGAGACCGCACCTTCGAGGAAGACCCGGGAGATCGTTGGCGTTACCCGAATCCCGGTGGGAGTGTGCACCAACGCTGCACCGCCGCCGAACATGAGCCGCGCGCCGGTCTCCGATTCACCGCCTCCGCTGACACGCCCCAGACCGAAGCCGGGCGAGAGGAAGGGGACAATCCGGAGCGTCCCTCCGGCTGTAATTGGGTAGGCGATCGGGAGGTTGGCAGCCAGTGCGAACGCAGTGAAACCGCTCTCATTGGCGGGGGTCATATACCCCACCTCCGGGTTCAATGAAACAGCCAACCCGTTCTCCGAGTTCAGAAGGGGGACCTGGAGGTCTGCGCCTACCATGTACGCGTCGCACGACGAGCAGTCCTTCTGGGTGGTCAGGCCCACTTCGAGGCTCAGGCTCCCCTGGCCGGCCGGGAACGTTGCTGCGACACCCAAGTTGGTCGTGTTGTCATCGTTTGGGGCGAACTGCCAGTGGCCGTAACGCGCCCGCAACCCCCATCCCGACTCCTCGCCTGACGCCAACGGATCGTCGACGGACGGGCCGAAGGCACCTACGGGCGTGGTCATCAGGGCGACCCAGGCCACGTAGTCGTCTACCTGAGCCGAAGCGGGGCGTGGCACGATCCACGCCGCACACAGGAGGCCTACACACACCCACAGCTTCTTCATGACCACCTCCAGCAGAATGGGCACTTCACGCCCAACCTACGGGGGTCGGTCCACAGCGCGGGGCGCCTCTACGACGTAGGAGGCGACTGAATCTGACGTAGCCTGGCGTGAAGGTTTCGCCGACGGACTACGTAGACACCACAGATCCCTGGGGCTTGTTCGGTTCGCTAGACTCAATAACTTTGAAAAACAGAGTTTTAAGGAGACCTCATGATGCGCGACTCGAACCCAGAAAGGGTTCCCCCCTCCGCCCAGCAGGAATTGGCGTGGATTCGGGAGTTGATGGTGGACAGCCGGCGGGCACTCCATGGGTCCTGGCAGCATCAGGTCCTCTGGGGATGCCTCATCTCAGCCGGCCTGGCCGGAACCTGGGCGGTGGCCTACGCCGGCCGTCCGGAATGGATCGGGCCTGGTTGGGCTACTCTCATCATGATCGGCTGGGGAGGTTCGGTTCTGCTGGGGCGACGACTGGCCGCTGGGGCGCGGGTGAACACCCAGTCCGAAGGCCTGTTCGCGGGCGTTTGGGTGGGCGTAGGCGCGGCACTCACGCTGTTCGGAACCGTGGGAATGGCGAGTGGCGCCCTATCCCCGACGACGCTACCGGGGGTGGTGGCGATTCTCATGGGCGTCGGGTACTTCGCGTCGGGGCACCTGGCAGGTCTGGGGTGGCTCCGGTTGGTTGGAGTGGCCTGGTGGCTCGTGGGAACCGGTATGCTGGTCATCGCCGGTGCCTGGACCCTGCCGGCGCTCGCGGCGGCATTCGCCACACTCACGTTGGGGCCGGCTCTGGTTCTTCGACGACAGGAAGCCCTCTCCAGGTCGCACCCTTGAATGCGTTCGACCACCAAGAGATCGACCCCATCATCCACTCCCGGATCCGGCTCGCCGTCCTAGCCATCCTCGCCTCCGTAGAAGCTGCCGAGTTCACCTACTTGAGAGACGCCGTGAAGACCACGGACGGAAACCTGAGTACCCATATCTCGAAGCTCATCGACGTGGGCTATGTGGCGGGTGTAACCTCTTCGAAGTCGGCTGCGGGTAGGCCCCCCACTCGGTTTCATCTGACTCGAGAGGGACGATCTGCCTTCCGAGGTTACCTACGACGTATGGACGAGTTGACCGGCGGACTCGACCGATGAATGCGGTCGGCGTGAGTCACCTGGTGTTCTCGTGCGTGGCAATCGTCGCTGGCGCAGGCGTGTGCCTACTCCCCAAAGGCACGCGGTGGCATCGAACGTTGGGACACGTCTACGCAACCTCGATGCTCGGACTCATCGTGACCGCGTTCTCGATCTATGACCTCTTCGGAGGGTTTGGGCCGTTCCACTTCGCGGGTGTCGTGGCAGCGGTGAGCCTGGCCATGGGGCTCGGAACCGCGCTACTCCGCAGGCCTCGCCAGACCTGGCTCGAGCACCATGCCACCTGGATGAGCTGGTCGTACGTGGGGCTCCTGGCGGCTTTCGCCGCGGAGACCCTTACTCGGCTGGTCCTCCCGGTGTTGGCGCCCAGGATGCCCGAGGCGTTTTGGCCATTGTTCTGGGCCTTGGTCGGTGTTGGCGGCTTGGCCGCGAGCTACATAGGACACCGTCTCATCAAGACGCGGCTGCCCACCGCCATCGCAAGGACCCCTCAGGCGCTCCGCGAAGAACGACGACGGCTTGCCGAGACGAACTGAGATGTGCGACGATCCCCACACAGGCACGGAGCAGTGCGGTCTCCTGATCGCCGGGAAGAACGCGTTGAGCGCAACCTCCAGGGTCAGACGATGCGAGGTCTGGAGCGGAGACCGCGGGTTTGGCACCGGCGCTACGCCCCTCCACAGGTTGCCGTTCCTTGCGGCCAACCTGCCGGACTGGTGAACCCGTATCCGATCCCGCAGATGAAAGGCCACTCGGCGTGCGCGAAGATGGCAACCCAGCCGCGTTCGTCGCCGCGTATCGGATACACTGCGATATCGCCTGCGCCCTCCCACTCCAACGCGTCGAGATCGCTGGTGTAGGTGAGCGCCGACGAGTAGTGGATCTCCTGGGCGCGGGCGAGTGGACGAAACACGTCCCTGAGCCCTTCTGGCGCCGGGTTGGCAGTGTGGCCGACGCCCGACTCCACCGTGACCGCGGTAGCCGCGGGCGTTCGACTCACCCAGTCCGGAAGGCTCCGGGACTCACCGCTGGCCGCCAGCGCGTAGGCTCGGACATACTGCACGTCCTGCTCGTCACGCCAAACGCCCCAGACCTCTTCGGACAACAGATGGAAAGGCTCGAAGTCTGGTGGTAGTACGATCGAAGAGACGGCCGTCCCCTGCGCGTCGAAAACGGTCCAACGAGAAGAGGCGGAGTCGCCCGAGTTCGGCTCGCGAACCCACAGATGGCCCGATTGAGCCCGGCGGACCGGTCGAAAGCCGCCCCGTAGGCCCATCCCGATCCGGTCCAGTGCTGCCCGCACGGACACACGCTCCTCTGGATGCAGCGCGCCGTGGACCCAAAACGGCCCGTAGAGCCACTCATCCATGCTGAACACGGTGTCGGCCGTGAGCTCCAAAGGGTCCATGCGTCGCTGGTAGGAGCCAGCGGCGTCGAGGACGGAGATGCTCCTCCCCCAAGGGTCCAATACATACAGCGAATCGCCCGGGATGAGGTAGAGAGACCCGAGCCCCTGATACTCGCCTGGTCCCTCCCCTTCACCGCCCACCCGGGAGACGAACACGCCTTCCGAGGTATACCTGGACAGCGTCTTGGATCCGTCATCGGCGACAACGACATCGCCATTGGGAAGTCGAAGCACGTCGGCCACGCGATGAAAGAGCGCCGTGGAGTCCCCATCTACTGAGCCGATTTGAAGGATGGGTTCGGCGGACACCGCCCACATTTCCACTGCGGGGGGAGACGACCGCTCTGGCCCTCCGCACCCTGCGACCACCAAGGCCAACATCACCGTCCGGACTGCTCGTAACATGCGACTACTCCCACGCAAGTGCCATTGACTGTACCGGTGTACTAATACAGTCATACACTCTGCGCCCGTCAAGCCGACTCGCAAGTCGCACAATTCTCCGCTTCGGGGAAGACCAGCAGCCGGCCGTACGGCAGATCTGCTCCGCACACGCCGCAGAGGCCGAATTCGCCCCGCTCGATCCGGCGGAGCGCAGCCTCGATCTTGGCCAACTTTGCCTGTTCACGAGCGTGCAGGTTGCGCGTCATACCCTGATTCTGAAGCGAGTCGATTCGGGAAAGGCGCCCGACCGCCGTCTGATCGAGCTCCACCGGTTTGAGCGCCTCTTCGGAGACCCGCATGCTCCGCCGCAGCCCGGCCAGCTCCTTCTCGAGGAGCGCTTGAAGCTCAGTCATTTGGTCGGACGCGAGGTGGGCCATGCACCACACGGGGAAGGGTGATCGGAAGGGGGATACTTAAGCCTTCATAGACCTGGGCGCACTCCCCTTTTCGCTCACCCTATTAACTACATGGGATTCGACTCGCTGCGAGTTTGAACTGCTTCACCCACTCGCCCTGTTCATCTCTGGTGTAAGAAACGCGGTACCAATGATCCGCGTCCACCGTGGTGAACTTTGCCAGGAAGTTCGGTCGGTCGGGGTATTCCTGCCACATGGTGAGTTTGCCGTCCCGCATTTCCGCGCGCAGATCCTGCGGACGAAGCCCACCAGTGTCCATCCACATCATCTTCCACTGCCCGGCATCGGAGTCGTACATACGGACGTTGACGCCACGCGGGGCGTTGGGATCCTCCCCTGGATTTGGGTCATACCACTCGTCGTAGATGGCCATGCCGCCAAGCCCATACCAGCCGTTCCAGCGTGCATGCGGACCGGGGCGCGGAGGTGTCCATGCCCCGCCCCGCCAGGCGTGGCTGGTGATGTCGAAATCTCCGATCAGGAAGGCGAACTGAGACAGTTCTGCGGGCGCGCCGGGGTGGGCTGTCCCGTAGTCGCAGCGAGGAGCCTGGGCGGCGGCAGAAGTGGCCAGGAGTAGGCCCAGGCCGCAGGCCGAGAGTCCAATTCTGATCGACCTCACGAGTGTTCTCCAGTCATAGGCGTACAGGCCTCCCCCCATACGCGGGCCGGCGAGACCCGTTGCGGTCCCGTTCCCTTGCTGCCCGCGCTCTGTCGGCTCAGACTGGTCCATGCCCATACCCAGACTCGGGGGGCTGCTGATCGTTGCGGCCGCCGGAATGCCTTCAGCGGCCACCTCTCAGGTGGTTGCCGACCCGACCGGCGATCTCGCTTTCGACCGGGGTGCTGTCGGGCTGTTTCAGGCGGTCCGCGCGTTGGGCAGCACGGCCAGCCTGCTTCACACCACCTCCCACCCCGACGACGAACAGGCGGGCATGCTCACCCGCACCGCCCGGGAGTTCGGCGCGCGGACCACGCTCCTCTCACTGAACCGAGGTGAGGCGGGGGCCAACGCCATTGGTGCCGAGCTGTTCGACGAACTGGGCCTGATCCGGACCGAGGAGCTGCTGCTTTCCGGGAGGCACTACGGGCTGGCGGGAATCTACTTCACCAACGCGGTTGACTACGGGTACTCGAAGACCTTGGGCGAAGCCATGCGGAGCTGGGACCGTGAGGCGGTGCTCGAGGACATGGTCCGCGTGATCCGCATGGAGCGACCCCTGGTGGTGGTGTCGCGCTGGCACGGATCGGAGCGCGACGGACACGGGCATCACCAGGCGGCTGGGGTGCTCACCCCTGAGGCGGTGGCGGCCGCGGCGGACCCTGCGCGATTTCCTCGTCAGATCCAAGAGGAGGGCCTACGGCCGTGGACGGTCCAACGGCTCTTTCGGGGTGGGGTGGGCGTGGGCGAACCCACGGACGTCGTATTCGAAACCACCGTGCTTTCCCCGTGGTTGGGCCGCACCTACCAAGAACTGGCGTCCTACGGCCTGTCCCTGCAGCGCTCCCAGACCTCGGGACGCATCAGGCGGACGGCGGGACCGACAGCCCATCGGTATCAGCGCTTGGACGACCCGGTCGGTGCGCAACTTGGTCAGCCTGCGACCGACTTCTTTCAAGGGATGGACCTGTCGCTCAGTGGCATCCCGAACTTGACGGGCGAAGTGGTGCCAGCCGAGGCCGCGAACGCGTTGGTCCGTGCCGAGCAGCTCGTTCGCGACGCGGAAGCTGCACTCGACATCTCCAACCCAGCGGCGGTCGTGCCTCCCCTCGACGGCGCCCTCAGCGCACTCCGGGCCGCCCATTCCCTCATGATCAACGCGCCCGACGCGCGACGGATCGTGGGTCAGAAGATCCTGGACGCCCAGGACGCGCTGCGCCTCGCGCACGGAGTGACGCTCCGGGCGTTTGCGACCGACAGAGACGGCAATCCTGTCCACCGGGTGGCAGGGGGTCAGTCCTTCCAGGTCGAGGTGGCGCTGAACCCGGGCACCGCGCACATCGCGGATACCCCCTTCGAGCTGTCCGCGCCCGACGGATGGACGGTCATGCCCCTCCAGCAGGGGCGCTTCCAGGTCACCGTGGCCGAGACCGCCCCCGTGACGGGTGTGTACTTTGGCCGGACCGACATTCGCGAGACGATGTACCGGTCCTTCGACGCGCGCTACACCCATCGGCCCTGGCGTCCTTCGCCGCTTCGGGCCAGCGTCCAGCTCCGCTCCGGCAAATCCCACTTCGAAGTCACCTCCCCCGTGCGAGGTGAGGAGCCCGACCTGCCTCGCGGCGTGGACCTCCGGGAGTTGCAGGTCGTCCCCCGGGTAAGCGTCGCCCTCGACCCCGGGGTCGTCGTGGTGCCCTTGGAATCGTGGGGTGAGCCCCAGCGCTTCACGGTTACAGTGGAGCAGGCCGCTGGGACCCCCAACACGGGCGATATCCGACTCGAGACACCGGTTGGCTGGCGTGTCACGCCTCAGTCGCATTCGTTCTCGACAGGGCAGCCACAGGAACGAACCTCGGTCGAGTTCACAGTCACCCCCGCCGGCCCGCCTCCCTCCGGACCCATCGAGATCAGGGCCGTTGCACGGGTGCACGGGAGCGACTTCACGATGACCGAGCGCCGCGTCGTGCATCCCGATCTGGAACCGCGCTCGCACTACGCTCCGGCCACGGCGTTGGCACGGGCCGTGGACGCGTCGATCGTGGGCTCCCCGCGGGTCGCCTATGTGGAGGGCGTCGGAGACGGGATCCCTACTGCACTGGCGGCCCTGGGCACGCCTCCGACGCTCCTCGACGCGGAAGCGATCGACCAAGGTGATCTGTCCCAGTTCGACGTAATCGTGGTGGGCACTCGCGCTTATGCTGTCCATCCTGAACTCACGACCCAGAACGCTCGGATCCTGGAGTACGTGCGGGGCGGGGGGCACCTGGTGGTGCTCTACCAGACGCCCGAGTTCGACGCCGCGGGTCTGGCCCCCTACCCAGCCGAACTGCCCCGCAACGCGGAAGAGGTCTCCGAAGAGGACGCACCGGTGCGCATCCTGGCACCCGATCATTCCCTGGTCACCACGCCCAACCGGCTCGGGCCGCTGGACTTCGAGGACTGGGTCGAACAGCGGGGCAGCAAGTTCTTCGCGAGCTGGGACCGCGAGTTCACCCCCCTCCTGGAGACCCACGACACCGGACAGAACCCACAGCAGGGCCTGTGGCTGACCGCACCGCTGGACGAAGGGCACTGGACCTACATCGCGCTCGCCCTGCACCGGCAGACCCCCTACGGAGTGCCGGGCGCCTACCGCATCCTAGCCAACCTCGTGTCCTACGGTCATCGGTAGCGTTGCAGCTCTCCACGCCCGACTTCGTCGTCATCGCGCTCTATGCGCTGGTGGTGCTCGCGATTGGAGCCTATTTCGCGCGTCGGGCGGCCGGCAGCGTCGAGGACTACTTCGTAGCCGGACGGAAGCTCCCCTGGTGGATCGCGGGTACCTCGATCGCAGCAACCTGGTTCGCAGCCGACGCGCCGCTGGCCACGGCTGGGATCGTTCGCGAACGCGGCATCGTTGCGAATTGGCTGTGGTGGTATGAGGGCACCGGTGTACTCTTCCTCGTGTTCTTCTACGCCAAGCTCTGGCGCCGCGCCGAGATCGTCACCGACGCCGAGTTCAACGAGCTGCGCTACTCGGGGAAGCCCGCCGCGCTCTTACGCGGATTCTCGGCGCTGTATCAGGGGGTGCTCAAGAACGCCGTGGTGATGGGTTGGGTGATGCTCGCCATGGTGAAGTTCAGCCAGGTGTTGCTGGGATGGGATCCACTCTTCACGCTGCTGATTGCGGGCTCCATTGCACTGCTGTACACGGCCGCGTCCGGGTTGTGGGGCGTGGTCGCCACCGACCTCCTTCAGTTCGTCGTGGGGATGATCGGGTCCATCATCCTGGCCGGTCTGGTGCTGGCACGGGTGGGGGGCCCCAAGGGGTTGGCCGAAGGGGTGCGGGCGCTCCCCGATGCGGCGCCCGCGGCGCTCGACCTCGTGCCCCAGTCCGCCCATCTGGGATCGCTGGAGATGGCGTCGTTCCTTCTGCTGATCGGGTTTCTGTGGGTACGGAGCGCGCAGGGCGATGGGTACCTGGCGCAACGTCTGTTCGCCACCAGGAACGAACGGCAATCCCTGATGGCCGCGCTCTGGTTCGCGCTCGCCGGGATCATCCTGATGACCTGGCCCTGGGTGATCGTGGGCTTGGGGTCGCTGCTCGTGCTTCCCAGCACGATGGGCGGGGAAGTCGGGGCGATGCTCGCGGCCGACCCCGAGCTGGCCTATCCGATGATGATTGGAGAGCTGTTGCCAGCCGGACTCAAGGGCCTGGTCGTGGCGGCATTCCTGGCTGCGTTCATGTCCACCATGGATACTCACCTCTGCTGGGGTGCGTCGTACCTGGTGAACGACCTGTACCGGCGGTTCATTAACTCCACGGCGACCGAGAAGCACTACGTCCTGGCGTCACGCCTGGCGGTGGGTGTGTTGGCGCTCTTGGCCGGACTGGCCGCTTGGCAGATGACCTCCATCCAGCGCGCCTGGATCTACGTGATCGAGCTGACCGCGGGTGTCGCGTTCGTGTGGCTCCTCCGTTGGTACTGGTGGAGGGTAAACGCCTGGGCCGAGATTGCGGCCATGCTCAGTTCGTTGATTCTGGCCAACGGCGGACTCATCGTGCGGGGACTGCGGGGGATCGGCCTCCTGCCCGACGGTCTCGCGGCCACCGCCCTGACGCTCTACCAGTCGGAGTACGACTTCATCCGGGCCACAGCCATCGTCCTGTTGTCTACGATCGCTTGGATGGCGGTGGCACTACTCACTCGCCCGGACGACGAAGCCCGCCTCCTCGCTTTCTACCGCAAGGTGCGCCCCGGAGGTTGGTGGGGGCCCATTGCTGCCAAAGCCCCGGAGGTCGTGCCCGATGGGTCGGCGTCCGGTCGCTGGCTCGGGTTCGCACTCAGCGTGACGTTCCTCTACTCGGCACTCTTGGGAATCGGCTACCTCCTCACCGGGCGCACCGCCGCCGGATGGGCCATTATCGTCGTGTCGGCAGTGGCCGGAGCACTGACGCTGCGGATCGCAAGCCAGGAAGCGGGGGTGGCCACAGGGTGAGTCTCAAGATGGTCTTGGTCGGAGCGGGCAGCCGCGAGTTCGGACCCGCCACGGTCACGGATGTGCTGTTGAGCGACGCGCTCGCGAATCAGAATGTGTCTGTGACTCTGATGGACGTCGACGAGGGTGCCGTCCGGGACACGCTCGCGTTCTCCCGGGAACTGGCCCGCTCCCTGGACAGAGGTACGGAGTTTCAGGCCACCACAGACCTCGAGCCCGCGTTGGCCGACGCGCAGTTCGTGGTCGTGGCGGTCGAGCGTCGTCGCTACTTCTATTGGTCGCAGGACTTCCACATCCCTCGCTCTCTGGGCTTCGAACAAATCTACGGAGAGAACGGAGGACCGGGCGGGCTCTTCCACGCACTCCGCAACATGCTGCCGGTACTCGAGGTGGCGCGGGCGATGGAGCGCATCTGTCCGGACGCTTGGCTGCTCAATTACACAAACCCGCTCACCAAACTCTGTGAGGCGCAGACGCGGCTCACCAAGACCCGGAGCGTGGGTCTGTGTCACGGTGTGTTCGCAGGAATGGAGCAGGTCGCAGCGCTCCTGGAACGTCCGGTCGAGGCGCTCGATATCCGGTCCGCAGGCATTAACCACTTCACATGGTTCACGCAGATCCAGGACCGTGGGACCGGAGAGGACCTCTATCCCGAGCTGCGGGACCGCGAGCGCCGTGCGCATTGGCTGCATGACTTCGACGAAATCGCCTTGAGTCGTATCCTGCTCCGCACGTTCGGGCTGTATCCGTCGCCCGGCGCGAACCACGTGGGGGAGTACCTCCGGTGGGCCGGAGACTTCCTTCCCAGTCAGGACATGCAGTTCTTCTTCGATCCCGCAGAGGGCGACCCGTGGACCGACGACCGAGTGCCCCCTTGGATCTACAACCTCCGCGACCAGCCCAACGAGACGCCGCTCTTCGCGACGCCCAGGGAAGGAAGGCTGAAGCCGAGCCCCAACCGGCGCTTCGACATCTCCGACCCGCGGCCTTCGGGCGAGCTGGCCATCCCCATCATCGAGGGTTTGCACTGTGGCGTCGAGCACCATCTCGCTGCGGTCAACGTCGTCAACGAGGGCGACTTCGTTCCCGGTCTGCCGACGGACGCGGTGGTGGAGGTCCCCGCCAGGGTGACCGGGGGCGGGTTAGCGCCGGAGAGCACCGCTCTGCTGCCTGAGGCGGTCCTGGCCCTTCTCCGTACCCAGTGCTCCATCAACCGAATGTTGGTCGAAGCGTTCGACCACGGATCCAAGAATCATTTGCTACAAGCGCTGCTCCTCGATCCTACCACGAGATCCTACGCGAACGCCGTGCGCGTGATCGACGCGATGTTTGAGCGGCAAGCGGAGGTTCTTCCCAAGATGGAGTGGACATGAATCGACGAACCCTCCTGAAGACCGGAAGCCTCGGCGCACTCGGGGTCTACCTGAGTGGCTGCGCTCGTCATCTCGCGTCCAGCGACCCAAGTCTTGACGTCCCCCCGCTAACACCTGTGCGCGCGTCGCTGGATCGCGTCATTCGAACCACGGTCGGCTTGCGCCCCTACCGCGCCTCGGGCTTTTTGGTTCGCGCCGAGCGCAGGGATGGAAAGGCGCTCATCCACAACTACGGGCACGGTGGTGCTGGACACTCGTTGAGTTGGGGCACCGGTCGGTTGGCAGCCGAGCTGGCGCTCGAGCAGGAGCACAGGCGCGCCGCTGTGATCGGCTGTGGGATCGTGGGGCTGACCGCCGCTCGCCAACTCCAGCGTGCCGGATTCGAGGTCACGATCTATGCGGCCTCGGTTCCGCCCGATACCACGTCCAACAGGGCTTGGGCGTCCTTCACGCCGACCTCCGGGTTGATCGCTTCCGCGAGTCGCACACCGGCCTGGGACGCGCAGTTTCGACGGGCGGTGCGGATCAGCCACGAACAGCTTCAGCTCCTGGTGGGCCGAGGGTATGGGATCTCCTGGATTGATAGCTACGCCTTTTCGTCGGAACGTCCCGAGCCCGCGTCGCGGGTGAACCCAAACGCTCTGCTGCCTGCCGATCTGCGCAGCGCGGCGGTCGTGCTGGGACCGGGTGAGCACCCCTTCCCTGCTCGTTATGTCACGCGTCGTCCGCAGCTTCGTATCGAGCCCACCCCTTACCTCGACGCGTTGGTGCGGGATGTCTTGGCGTTCGGTGCCCGCATCGTGATCCGAACGTTCGATACTGTCGGAGACCTCGTATGGCTACCGGAGCCGGTCGTGATCAACTGCACCGGGTTGGGCGCGCGGGAGCTGGTAGGGGACTCCGAACTCACGCCCGTGAAGGGACAACTGACGTTTCTGGTCCCACAGCCCGAGGTCGATTACATCACGTTTGGTGGCATCCCCGGCGCACGCGTCAATGGGCGATCGTTTGGGATTCACATGATGCCCCGTCGAGACGGTATTGCACTGGGGGGCACGTCCGAGCGGGGTGTTTCGGACACGACGCCCGACCTGGAAGCCCGCGACGCGATCGTACAGGGGCACCGAGCACTCTTCGACGCGATGAGGCGGCAAGCATGAGAGCCTTCACTCCACTGTTCCCCCTACTCGGTGTGATCCTGATCGCAGCGTGTGCGCGTTCCGATGGGGCGGGCCCGACCGCGACGCTCGTGATTCAGGGTGGTCATGTGTGGACGGACGGTTTCGAACAGGCCGCAACCGCTGTCGCCATGGTGCACGATCGCATCGTGGCCGTGGGAAGCGACGTCGATGTGGCCGACTGGATTGGATCCGACACCGAGGTGCTCGATGCGGGCGGCGGCACCATCGCTCCCGGCTTCTTCGACAGTCACGTGCACTTCCTGGAAGGCGGCTATCGCCTCACGTCGGTGAAGTTGCGCGACGCCGCGGCGCCTGAGGAGTTCACCCGTCGTATTGGAGAATTCGCGGCCTCGGTGCCGGCCGGCACCTGGATCGTGGGTGGCGACTGGGACCACGAGAACTGGGGAGGCGAACTGCCCCGAGCTGAGTGGATCGACGCCGTGACGCCCGATCACCCGGTATTCGTGAACCGGCTGGACGGTCACATGGCGTTGGCAAACAGCACTGCGATGAAGACGGCGGGTGTCGACGCGAGCACCCCCGACGTCGAAGGCGGCGAGATCGTGCGGGACGCTGGAGGCAATCCCACCGGCGTGTTCAGGGACAACGCCATGGGCCTGATTGGGGCGGTGGTCCCCGACTCGGATCCGGTCGTGGACGCATCGGCTCTCGACGCGGCGATGGCGTACGTGGCCGAGAACGGGATCACGTCCGTGGTGCACATGGGATCGTTCGCAGATCTCGAGGTGTTCCGCCGAGCACACGCGGCCGGTCAGTTGACGACCCGCATCATGGCCTGCACGCCGCTCTCCGAGTGGGAGCGACTGGCGGAGCTGGTGCGGGCGGAGGGGCGCGGCGACGACTGGCTGAGTTGGGGGTGCCTCAAGGGCTTCGTGGACGGGTCGCTGGGATCTCATACCGCCGCCTTCTTCGAGCCCTTCACCGACGCACCGGGGGACCGCGGCTTCTTCGTGAACAGCGAGGAGGACCTGCGTGCGTGGACGCAGGGTGCCGACGCGGCCGGACTGCAGGTGGTGGTTCATGCGATCGGCGACCGCGCCAACTCGTTTCTGTTGGACGTATTCAGCGAGGTGCGGGACCAGGGGCGGCCTCGCGACCGGCGCTTCCGCATCGAGCATGCGCAACACCTACGTGCTGACGACCTCGCTCGGTTCGCCGAGCTCGAGGTCATCGCCAGTATGCAGCCCTACCACGCCATCGACGACGGTCGTTGGGCGGAGCGGATCATCGGGCCCCAGCGCATCAAGACGACCTACGCGTTTCGGTCTCTGCTCGACAGCGGAGCAAGGCTCGCGTTCGGGAGCGACTGGTTCGTGGCACCTCCGACCCCGCTGGAAGGCCTGTACGCTGCGACCACCCGTCGCACCTTGGACGATGCCAACCCCGACGGCTGGGTTCCAGAGGAGAAGATCACGCTGAACGAGGCGCTTCACGCCTATACAGCCGACGCTGCGTTCGCTGCCTATGCCGAAGTGGATCGGGGCGCCCTCGCCGAGGGGCGGCTCGCGGATGTAGTGGTGATCGATCGACGCCTGGGGTCCATCCCGGTCGAGGAGCTCGCTGCGGCCCGGGTGACCGCGACGGTCGTGGGGGGGAGGGTGGTGTACGGGGGCTGAGGCACAAGCAGCTAGTACCGTAGCAGCCGTGTCACCTTGATCGCAAAAGCCCGACTCCTCAGCCCGGTGCCCCCGCGGCCTGAGTCGCGGTCGTCAGTCCACACCACGAACAGCTCGCTGCCGGGTCGGTATTCCCACCGGAAACGCAGATTGCTTGAGACGGTCTCGCTACCGGAGTTGTACTGGATCAGGGTGCTCGCAAACATGCGTGGTGAGAACGCGTAGTCGGCGCGCAGTCGACCCACAGTCTGCGTCGATTCGCCCACGGGCAGGTCGATGAAGTTGACGCTGAGGCCCGGCTCCAGCGACAGGCGCTCCGTGACGACCACCCTGCCCTGGTTCACTCCGATCGACTTGATGGTACCGTCGTAGAACCCGCCCCAGTTGAGGGTCAGGTTTCCTGACACCCGCCGCTGCGGACCGAAGTTGTAGAAGATGCGGTAGTCGGTGAACTCGTACTTCCCGGGCGCAATCGTAAGGTCCGTCGCCACGTCGAACGGGTCTACCAGACGCTCGTAGGCACGTTGTGCTTGGAACGTGATCTGGTCGCTGTTTTCCAGCTCCACGTTGAAGCGGCCCTGTTGATTTCGCGACTCCAAGCGCCCATCGGCGTCCTCGTAGTAGTCGAGCGTCGCCATCCACGTGAGCTTGCGCACCGATTCCAGGCTGGCGGGACGTGGACTGAACCGCAGCGACGTCGACGACTTCCGAAACCCCGAGCGCCGCAGAAATCCGACCTCGGGATTGAAGTCTTCACCGACACCCAGAACCGAACCAGTGAAACCGTACTTGTCTCCGGCATAGTTGAACTGCGCCTGCCAGCTCGTGTTGTCACCCGAGCGGCCGTCGGTCACCGTGCGGGCCCAGTAGGCCCCGGCTTGCAGATTGGTGAACCAGGCAAAGGCCGCGTCGACGCCGTAGGCCTGGTTGGATCCGTTGCCGTCTACGGCCACCGACCGGTTGGTGAACAACGCCCCGATCGAGCTACGCGCCAAGATGTCGCGCTTGACGCGCACCACCGAGAAGTTGGTGGAGGGCAACTCAGCCGCTTCAACACCCCCGGTCTGGATGTTCATGGCACCCACAGCAAAGGAGCCGACCTTACCCGTAAGCCGCCCGCCCGCCTGGATGGGCACCAGCTCGCCATCCTGCAACCCGATCCGGCGGCTATAGAACAGCGACGGGGCATCCCCCCCACCTCTGCCGAATCCCCTACCACCCCCACCCCCGAAGAAACCAGGCCCGCCACCCCGACCAAAGTCGAAGACGCCCCGATTCTCCAGGAAGAACTCGCGCTTCTCGGGGAAGAACAGACTGAAGCGCGTAAGGTTGACCTGTTGTTCATCGACCTCGACCTGGGCAAAGTCGGTGTTGATGGTGAGGTCCGCCGTGAGGTTGGCGGTGACCCCGTACTTCAAGTCGATCCCCACGTCGGCGGTGCCGTCGTTTTCGATGGTGGGCGTGACCAGTCGATTTGTCTCCAGGCCGGCCACACCGTACGGCTTCACCTCGATGTTGTTGCCGGCCGGTGGCACCCGCAGCCCCACCAAGGTCCCCGCGGCTGAGATGCGATTCAGTGCCTGCGGTCCCGCCAGGAACGCCGGCACAGGGTTCAGGTAGAGCCACTCGTTCTTGTGTCGGATAGATCGGCGCAGCTGGAAGCCCCAGAGGGGGTCCGTCACCTCCGCATATCGGAGGGACTTGAACGGGATCGCCATTTCCAACGTCCAACCGCCATCGAAGCGGCCCCCCGCCACGTCCCACACCGGGTTCCAGTCGGTGTTCGGGCCCCCCTCGTCGACCACCGCGTAGTCGGCGCGCCCACCCAGCGCATTCGCATAGAACATGGACCCGTTCCGGCGGTCGTAGAATGTGTCCAACATGACGCCGAAGTTCTCGTTGTTGCGTAGGCCCGGCGTATCGCGACGCAACTCGTTGATGACCCACTCCTCGGGTGGGGACGCGTCCCAACAACGGCAGGTCACGTAGAGGTGCTCATCGTCGAACGTCACCCAGACATCGCTCCGTTCGGAGGCCGGGTCGCCCGCCACGGGCGTGACCTGTACAAAGCCACCAAACGGCTCGTTCTCGGCGTAGACCGCCTCGTCCAGGTTGCCGTCCAGACGGAGCGGCTCGTTCAGCCGGATCGCGCGCACGGTCGCCCGACCCAGCTCGTCCCGCGTGATGGTGGAGGGCGCCACAGGCGCCGGAGACCCGTCGATCACCAACCTCCCGCCGGCAGCGGGAGTGACGTCGCCCTGCTGTGCGCCCAGCGGTAGCGGGCCGAGCAGCAGGAGCAGGAAGAGCAGACGACTCAAGTCACTACCGATTCGTCGGGAACCCCAGGTTTACGCTACTGCTGGCCGGATCGGGCCACCGTGAGGTGAGGACCTTGGGACGGGTGAAGAACTGAATCCCCTCGGGTCCGTACATGGTGACGTCCCCGAACGCCGAGTCCTTCCATCCACCGAACGAGTGGTATCCCACCGGCACCGGGATCGGAACGTTGATGCCCACCATCCCCGCGTCGGCGTCCTCCTGGAACTGGCGCGCGGCACCGCCATCGCGCGTGAAGATAGCCGCTCCGTTCCCCCAGCGGTTCTCCGCGAGGAGATCCACCGCCTCGGCGTAGGTGTCGACCCTCACAACGCTCAGCACCGGACCGAAGATCTCGTCCTGGTAGACGGTCATGTCCGGCTGGACGTGGTCGAGCAGCGTGACTCCCAAGAAGAACCCGTCCCCTTCGAAGGACTGCTCCCGACCGTCCATCACCACCCTGGCACCTGCGTCGGCGCCCTCCTGTACATACTGCGCTACCCGGTCGCGGTGCTCCCTTGTGATGAGCGGTCCCATCTCGGAAGAGGGATCCATCCCCGAGCCAATCTTCAACTTCGTCATGCGTTCCCGAATGGCTTCCACAAGCGGGTCCGCCGAAGCGCCCACGGCCACTGCCACGGAGATCGCCATGCAGCGCTCACCGGCTGAACCGTACGCTGCGGACACGGCCGCGTCGGCAGCCAGGTCGATGTCCGCGTCCGGGAGGACCACCATGTGGTTCTTGGCGCCCGCCAGCGCCTGGACGCGTTTCCCCTTCGCGGCAGCTGTCTCGTAGACATACTGCGCGATCGGCGTTGAACCCACGAAACTGATGGCCTTCACGTCCGGGTGCTCGATCAGGCGATCCACCACCAGCTTATCCCCATGCACCACGTTCAGGACCCCGGGCGGGAAGCCCGCCTCCTGAAACAGCTCCGCGATCAGCATAGGCGCAGAGGGATCCCTTTCCGACGGCTTCAAGATGAAGGTGTTCCCGCACGCGATGGCGTTCGGCAGCATCCAGAGTGGCACCATGGCCGGGAAGTTGAACGGCGTGATGCCGGCCACCACCCCCAAGGGGCGCCGAACGGTGTACACATCCACGCCCGTGGAGGCGTTCTCGCTGTAGCTGCCCTTGAGGTGTTCGGACAGCCCACATGCGAACTCGATGTTCTCGATGGCGCGGGCCACCTCGCCTTGGGCGTCGCTCAGGACCTTGCCGTGCTCAGCGGTGAGACGGCGCGCGATCTCGTCGGCGTTCTGCACGACGAGGTTCCGGAACGCGAACATCAACTTGGTGCGGCGCGCGATGGTCACCTCGCGCCATCCCTCGAACGCTTGGCGGGCGGAGGCCACCGCTCGATCTACCTCGGAGACGCTCGCCAACGCCAAGTCGCCGGTTTGCTGCCCGGTGGCCGGGTTGAACACGGGAGCGGTCTGCCCCGAGGTGCCCGGCACCGAGACGCCGTCGATCAGATGGTGGATTTGTTCGACCCCCGCCGCGGTTGCGGGAGCCGGCATGGCAGCCGATTCCATGAAGATTCCTTGGGTGTGGTATTGGACGCAGGCCCAAGATACCGCCTACTCGGCCGCCCTGACCAATCGGGTGAGCACCCGGTCGAACGTACCGGCAAAAGCCCGTTTCTCCTTGGTCCCGTAGGCGCTCGGGCCGCCGGTGTCGACCCCGGTCGAGCGAAGCTGATCCATGAAGTCCCGGATCGACAGCCGCTCGCCAATGTTCTGTTCGGAGTACTCCGTGCCACGAGGATCGATCGCGGTGACGCCCTTCTCCACCAATCGCGCAGCCAGCGGAATGTCGGCGGTGACGGCCAGGTCGCCGGGCTCGGCATGTTCGGCGATATAGTCGTCGGCGATGTCGGGTCCGCCCGAGACCGTCACCGACTCCACGAACCGGTTGTTGGCGGGAGTGTACAGGCGCTGGTTGGCCACCAGGAAGGTGGGCAACTCGAGGCGCAACGCCGCCCGTGCCACGATGTCCTTCACGGCGCGCGGCGCCGCGTCGGCATCCACCCAGATCTTCAAGTGTCGCTTCCTCCGGTTGTTCACCATCATACCCTATGACCTGCAGACCCGCGCTGCCCCGCTTGTTCCTCGCCGTCCTCTTGGCCACCACCGTCCCTTCCTGTGGGGACGGGGGCACACCTCCCGCGACAGGTGCCGCGTCCATCGAGGTGGCACCGGCCGCAGGCCTGATTGTCGGGCTCGGCGAGCAACTCCGGTTCACGGCGGATGTCACGGCCCACGACGGGTCCGCGATCAACGACCCCGTGACGTGGTCGAGTAGCGATCCAGCGGTCGTCACCATCGACGCGGCTGGGAACGCCACCGGCGTGTCGGTAGGGAGGACCCAGCTCACAGCTCAGGCGGGCACCGCCCAGGGCACCGCCTCCGTCGAAGTGTACGTCTCCCCTCAAGTCGCGGCGTATGTGCCCGGACAGCGCTACGCCGGACGGAACGACTACTCGGAGTACTTCGCTGGCGACCTGCCCGTTATCCTGTCCGCACCCCACGGAGGCAACCTTCACCCGTCGGAGATTCCCGACCGGACCTACGGATCGATCGGCGCGGACCGCAACACGCACGAGCTGACGCTGGCCTTGGCGCAGGCGATCCGGCAGCGTACGGGCGGACACCCTCACGTCATCATCAATCGACTCCATCGCGTCAAACACGACGCCAACCGTGAGATCGTCGAAGCCGCCCAGGGAAGCCCCTTTGCCGACCAGGCATGGAGCGAATACCACGACTTCATCGACATCGCCAAGGCCACGGTCACCTCGGACGTGGGGATGGGCCTGCTGCTCGACATCCATGGGCACGCCCACCCCGTCGCGCGCATCGAGCTCGGATACCTCCTGAGCAGCGCGGACCTGAACGGAACCGAAGCGTCACTCGACGCCCTCGTGGCGGAGTCGAGTGTTCGCGACCTGGCGTCCCGGGTCGGCATCCCGTTCTCGCAGCTCATCCGCGGGCCCGATGCGTTCGGCACGCTGCTCGCCGGTGAGGGCTATCGATCGGTACCGAGCATCGCCGACCTAGGGCCCGGCGCGGAGCCCTACTTCACGGGGGGGTACATCACTCGACGGCACGGCTCGCATGGGGGCGGCTCCGTCAGCGCCATTCAGCTCGAGCATCAGTTTCCGGGTCTTCGCGACACCGAACCCAATCGCGCCGCGTACGTCCCGGTGCTCGTGGACACCCTAGAGCGCTATCTCTTGGAGCACTACGGGATCGACTGGGCGGCCTCGTCCTCCTGAAGCTCCGCTTCCAACGCTTCGCACACTGTTTCGAGGACCTTGATCCGGGCGAAACGCTTGTCCTCCGCCTCGACGAGTACCCACGGCGCGTAAGGCGTGCTGGTGCGTTCCACCATGTCCTGTACTGCCTGCTCGTACTCCGGACGCTTCGCTCGATTGCGCCAGTCTTCATCGGTGAGTTTCCAACGCTTATAGGGCACCAGCTTGCGTTGTTCGAATCGACTCTCCTGCTCCTCGTCGGATACCTGTAGCCAGAGCTTCACCAGGACACAGCGATTCTCGGTCAGCTCCCGCTCGAAGTCCGCAATCTCTCGGTAGGCGCGCCCCCACTGGTCCTCCGTGGCAAAGCCCTCGATACGCTCTACCAGAACTCGCCCATACCAACTGCGGTCGAAGATCGCTACCGATCCCGCGCGCGGCAGCTGTCGCCAGAAGCGCCACAGGTAGTGGTGTGCGGCCTCCTCGTCGGTTGGTGCGGCAATGGAGATCACCCGATAGACCCGCGCGTCGAGGGCTCCGGTGATGCGACGAATGGCGCCACCCTTACCGGAGGCATCGAACCCCTCGAACACCAACACGAGGGACACGTCCCGTTCGCGCGCCTCCCTCTGGAGGCGGTGGAGCCTGCCTTGAAGTTCTGCCAGCCGCTGCGCGTAGGTCTCCTTGTCCAGCTTCTGGGTCAGGTCCAGCGTGGAAAGGAGGGTGGGGCCGGAACCCAAGACGGTGGACGTCGAGGCCTGCGGCGAATCAGGCCGCTTTTTCTTCGACTTCTTCGCGGCCTTCGCCAACGAACGCTCCATCGTCTCGGCCAGCAGCTCTCCCACTGCCAGACTGCGGTAGTGGGGGTCGGTTCCCTCGATGATGTGCCAGGGCGCGCCCTGCACTCGAGTGCGCACGATCAGGTTCTCCGCGGCCTCCGCGAACGTGTCGTACATGCCCCAGTGCTCCCAGTCGGTCGGCCGTACCTGCCAGGCGGTCAGCGGATCCGATTCGAGCTCCTTCAACCGCCGCTCCTGCTCGGCCCGGCCCAAATGCATCCAGAACTTCAGAATCACCGCGCCTTCGTCATGGAGTGTCCGCTCGAAGCTCAAGACCCGTTCTAGCTGGCGAGCGAAGGCCTGCCGATCGATACGCTCGAACACCCGCTGGAGGAGAGGCTTCGAGTACCAAGCTCGAAGGAAGACACCGATCTGTCCCTTGGGTGGGAGGTCCCGCCAGAACCGCCAGAGCTCCGGCCGTTCCATCTCTTCGGCGGTGGGTCGATCGTAGGCGTGCGTGATGATGCGCCGGGGATCCATCCAGGTGGAGAGCCGGTTCGCCGCATCCCCCTTCCCGGCGGCATCGACTCCATGAAAGAGCACGATGACCGGAAAGTCGGCCTCTGCTAGCTCGGCTTGAGCGGTGAGCAGCCTGGTTCGGAGCTCGGGTACCCGCTCGTCGTATTCCTCTGGACTCACCTTGAGTCCCAACTCCGCTACTTCAAACATGAATGCGCCTTGGGGACTGTTTATGGATCACGGAAAGACGGCCAGCGTTGCGAGGTCCATGACCGTGTCTGCGCGCACGTAATGTTGCATGCCTGCAGGGACCAAGCCCGCGTCCCAGAACATGCGACGATACGTGGAGGCAGAGCGCTTGCGGAAGTCCTGGTGGTCGCCTTCGATGTCGTCGTTGCTGGAGAACGTCTCGAGCAACGCCACCCCTCCCACGAGCGGGGCCACTCGCTCCAGCCCCGTTTCGATCGTCTTGCGGTCCAGGTAGTGGAGGACATCGGAGCACACAACCAGGTCGAACGGTCGCTCGAACCTCATCCCGCCGAGATCGGCGAATCCTCCTGTCAGCAGGTTCCGGCGACGGCCAAAGCGCTCGACGACGTACGGGCTAGGATCCAAGCCGAGATAGGAGGCCTTGGGCCGGAGTCGGGCCAGCACCGGCTGCCATCGACCCTCTCCGCACCCGATGTCCAATACGGAACGGAGCGGACGTTCCAACACTGCCTCGGCCATGGCCACCGAGAGCGTGACTTTGCGGCGGAGCGTCGTTTTGGATCCGATCCGGTACTCCGGACTCCGGTACCAACGGTCGAAGTACTGCCGGTCGTACTGCTTTTCCTTCAAGAGGCCGCCTAAGGCATGGGGTCAGGGCATCGCCATTGGACCCGGGAAGCCGGGAATGGTTACCCTGTACCACCCGTTGCTCCCGTAATTCCCCCCGATTCGGAGGAGAGGTGACTCTCTTCGAGCAACTGAAGCAGCGCCGACTGGTCCGGATCCTGGTCTCGTACATCGCGGCGGGATGGGTGGCCGTGAGCGTGGTGGACCAGTTCGTAGACCGCGCCATTCTTCCCGATCGCGCCTACCAGATCGCGCTCGCGTGGTACTTGGCGGGAGCGTGTGCCGCCCTCGTCGTAGGGTGGTATCACGGTGAGAAGGGACGGCAGCGGGTGTCCGTGATGGAGATGGCGCTTCTGGCCGGCTGCCTGGCCATCGGCGTTGGCCTGTCGGTGCGGATCGGAACCGGCGTCAACCAAGGGGCACTGGGTGTCGGAGCGGCGGAGAGCGGGTTGGACCCGTACAAGATCGCGGTCCTGTATCTGGACGACGTGTCTGGCGACGGACGACTGAGCCACGTTGCGGATGGGCTCACCGAGGCGCTGATCGACGAGCTGGCTGCGGTGCCGGCACTCGATGTACTGAGCAAGAACGGCGCACTCCAGTTCAAGCTGTTGGGTCTCTCGCAGGACAGCGTGGCGCATTCGGTGGGAGCCGGCACCATCGTCACCGGCTCGGTGGATCCCACGGCCTCCGACCGGATCCGGGTCAACGTGGCCATCTCCGACGGTGCCAGCGGTGCCGAGTTCGGTCGCGGATCGTTCGAGCGACCCGCCGACGAGCTCCTCGAACTGCAGACAGACCTGGGTGAAGAGGTTGCGCGTTGGCTCCGGTCCTGGCTCGGTGAGGAGATCGCCCTTCGCGCTTCGAAAGAAACGGAGAACGTCGCAGCATGGGCGCTCCTACAGCGCGGGGAACAGGCTCGAAAGGGATTCGAGCGAGCCCTGGAGGAGGACGACCCGAGCGCCGCACTCGCAGCAGTCCAATCCGCCGACTCGCTCTTCACGGCTGCCCATGAAATGGCGCCGAGTTGGATCCAGCCACAGGTGAAGCGTGCCGAGGTGGCGACCCGGATGGCCTCACTGTCGGCAGCGGACCTCGATGAAGCGTCGGCGTGGATCGACCTGGGACTCGCGCATACGGAGGCGGCGTTGGGGAAGGAGCCCGGCCACGCTGCAGCCCTCGCTCATCGTGGCACCCTGCGCTACCTGCGTTGGCGATTGAGCCTTGAGCCGAACCCCACTTCGGCGAACGCACTACTGAGCGACGCCGAGTCGGACCTGATACGGGCCACGGAAATCGACCCGACGCTGGCAGACGGATGGAACGTGCTTTCGATCCTCCGGTCCGAACGCAACGACGTCGTCGGCGCCAAGGTCAGCGCACTGCGTGCCTACGAGGAAGACGCCTTTCTCCGGTCGGCAGAGACGGTCCTGTGGCGCCTGTATGCGACCTCGTACGACCTGGAGCAGTTCGAGGACGCCAGTCGCTACTGCGAGGAGGGACGACGAAGGTTCGTCGACAGCCGCGAGTTCGTTGAGTGCCGGTTGTGGTTGGGCGCCACTGGCGCCGAGTCCCTCTCGGTCGATCGCGCCTGGGCGTTGGTTGACACGCTCGGCGCGTTGAGTCCGCCGTTCCGCAGAGACTCCGACCTCACCCTGGGCGCGATCACGGTGGCTGGCGTGCTGAGCCAGGCTGGCCTCGCCGACAGTGCGGATGCCCTCCTCCGGCGGGTCCGCAGTACCCCGGAGCAGGATCCGACCCGCGAGCTACTGGCGTTCGAAGCCGTGATCCGGGTTCAGATGGGAGAACTCGAAGAGGCACTCGACCTGCTCAGCACCTATCTCGTGGCCAGCCCCGAGCACCGGGAGGGTTGGAGCCTTACCAACCACTGGTGGTGGCGCCCCCTCCGCGACACCGAAGGCTTCAAAGATCTGATGTCCGAGGAAGGCGACTAGCCACCGGTTCAAGGGGCGTTTGCGCGGAGGAGCCCCAGGTCCTTAAGGTAGCTTGGATGTTAGGGGCGCCTCAAAACCGTCCCCGACCGGTTTGGAGCCCCCCTCAGCGCCGGATACCCCCGAATGCGTCGCTTCTGCCTCCCCGCGCTCTGCGCCTCAGTGCTCGTTGTTACAGCCTGTACCTCCGACAGTACCCAAGTCGACCCTCGGACGACGGAGAGTGCGGTCGACGAGTTCAGGATCCAACCACGATCGGCCGGGGCGAACTTCCAGTTCGTGGCTCCGCTGGGTCCAACTCCCTCGCCCTCAGGTCCGCTGGACAGTCTGTTGGCTCCGAGAGTCGAGGTCTGCGAGGGCACGTCCAGTCCCTGTCTCAACCCCGTCGTGACCTTCACCGAAGCCACCCAACCGGCGGTTCGACCCTTCGTTGCCGAAGACTTCTTCAGCGTGGACTGGGACACGCGGCAACAACCTCCAGCCGCCGGAGTGCTCCATCGGGTGAGGGTCTTCGTAGGCCCCTTGGAAATGGGGTTCGCGGACGTGGTGTTTCTGGCGGGCTCCAACCGGAACTCGGCTCCCGTGACTCCCGATGTGACCACCGTTCGGCTGGGTTCAGTACTCCCCATCCGGTTCCGCATCGAGGCAGGAGCGCTGCCCGTAGCATCCGGATGCACAGTCAACCCGCAGGTGCTGGACTGTGACGTCATCCAGGTCCGCATTCCGGTCGGAGGCGTGGTGCAGGTCGGAGATCCCCGCACCCAGGAGTTCGCAAGTGAAATCCGGGTCGCGCCCGGAGACGCGATCGTGCCCAACGGAGAACCGCACTTCGTGCTCGCCCTGGAGCATATCATCCCCACGCCACCGGTGTCGCTCCCCACGGTTTGGGTACCCTTCTTCGTGCGTGCCTCGGCAAAGGACTCCGACGGGAACGACGTGACCTTCCGCAACGGTGCGGATATGGTGTTGTGCCAGCCCGCTGCACTGAACGACCCGCAACAGCCGGGGTCGTTGCCGCACCATCTCCACCAGTATCTCGAGATCGTGAGGGTCTCGAGCGGACAAGCCACCCCGCTACCCACCACCCCGGGCGCCCCGCAGTGTGCTGGGCCAGGGTCGGCCCCGAACCGCACGACTCCACAGTTGTCTGTCGCCCAGCGGCTACTCGACGGACTGCGGGCGCTGGGCGCGGTGTGGAAGGCTGAACCACTGCGTGCTCTGCACGGCGGGCTAAACACCAGAGGACTCCTGGGCTTCAGCGAGTTCGGATCGACCCTGCCGATCGTCCCATCTGCGAGCTGGGCCATCGTGCCCCCGGGAACCGTGGGGACGCCCACGGTCATCGAGATGACGACGGCCGTGAGGCCCGGGGTGCCCCATCCCGCCGGGGGAGGGGTCGTGCGCGGAGTCGTTTCTGGGGCGAACGCTGGTGCCCCCGTGACCGTGACCAACAACCAGGATGGTACGTATACGCTGGTGTACACCCCCACGAGCAGCGGCATCGACCAGGTGACCATCACCATCGATGGCGTCCCTATCGGGGGGAGCCCCTACGGGGCGGGGGTCGGTCTCACCGGGTACGGCACGCCCACCATCGACGGTGTGAAGAGCCCCGGCGAATGGGCGGGCGCCGTCCAAGCGCCGATCTTCACAGGACCCTATGCGGGAAGCACGCTCTATCGGTTGAACGACGCCGGGTCACTCTACTTCGGGATCGAGGTGCACGACCCCAACCCGCACCGACATGACGTCATCCGCATTCGTTTCGATAACGATGTCGACGGCCGTGCCACGCCGGGCGACGACGCGCTAAGGATCGACCCGAGCGGGTTCAGGGACGGGCATTTCGCAGGGTTCTGGACCGCTCCGGACACCGTCGTTCACGGCACCGGTGCTGTGGGCTACACAGGTAGCACCACGTTCCACGAGCTGGGGCATCTCCTTCGGAGTGGGGACCCGCAGGACTTCGCGCTCACCGCGGGAGAGGACGTCGGTTTCTGCGTCATCTTCCTCGAGCAGGAGCAGACGTCAGCGGACCGTCAGTTCCCCGCCGGATGCGGGGGAAGCGTGTTGGACCAATCCAGCTACGCGCGACTGCGTGTCTTGGGACCGAGTGGATAGCCGCAGTCTTCAGACCTACTTGGGCCGGTACGCGTTGCGAATGACACCCTCATCGAAGGGTCCGGGCACCTCGCCGGTGGTCGCGTAGCGATAGAGCACGGCCGAATAGATGGTCGACAGCGCCGAGTTGACGAGCGCGGCCAGTACCAACGCGCCCACCATGGAGAGCATGGCGAGGACCGCGAGGGGGGCGGCGATCTTCGCCATCAGCGCCATGCCAAGCACGCCCAGTAGCACGATCCCCAGGAAGATCGGCAGGAACACCAGGGAAACGCTGATGCTTCCGGCAACCTGTTCGCCCCAGGTCTTCCGGAAGAGGCCGGCGCTCTCTTGCACGGCTTCCAAGGGGGCTACATCGCGAGCCACCAAGACCGGCACCGCCAGGTAGGTGGCAAGCGACCAGGCCGTTCCGAACAGTCCGGCCACGAACCGGCCCAGGGCGCCGCCCCGCTCACGGATCATCCGCACCATCATCCCCACCGTGGATGCGAGTACGGCATATCCCACGATGGCGCCGAAGCGCTCCGTGGCGATCCGAAAACCATCACCAACTGTGGGGTTCCCGCCATCGAGCCGAATGAGAGCGGCGCCGACCATCGCGGCATTGAAGAAGAACATGACCGTGTAGGTGACCATGTAGAACAGAAAGGCCCCCACGGAACCTACGGCCTCGGCGCCGGTCCCGTCGGCGGCCACCTCATGCATGCCCGTGGCCATGCCAACGCCAAGGAAGCTCGCGCCTACCACGGTCAGCGCAACTCCCGACAAGACCGGGAACACGAGCAGCTCTGGGTCCTGCCTCAGAACCGCGGCACTGGCTTTCACCATCGACCAACTGTTGCGGAAGCGCTCCAGCATGCTGTTCTCCTGGGGTGGGGGTGGCTGCAGTGGATACGAGCCCCACATGCTCATTCTTCAACGTCCGTGCCGAACTGTCCATGCGCCGACGAGGCATCTACGCCGTCGAGGGCACCGACCTACGTCGCCCGAAACAGGACTCTACAGCGAAATCCGCGCCCACTCAGGGGGGTCCCTGCCCTAACCTCACTCAACCCCTGAGAGGAGGAGAGGAAATGGACTCGGAATGGGTCGTGGTCTCCGTGTTCCTAAGCGGTTTCGTGAGCGGAATCTGGCCACTGGTGAACGCCGAGTTGCTCGTGGCCGGAGGCGTGTTGGCGGTCCCGGGTCCGCTCCGGTTTCCGGTCGTGGTCGCCTGTTCGCTAGGGCAGATGGCATCCAAGACGGCCCTCTACGCGGGCGCCCGTTGGCTCCCGCAGTACCTGCCAGCGCGGGCGCGTGCGTCCGTAAGGCGCGCCACTGCCCGCTGGGCGCCCGGTGCGAGCACCGAGACGCTCATGCTCTTCAGCAGCGCCTCGGTGGGGCTCCCGCCCTTCTACCTGGTATCGCTCGCCAGCGGCGTGTTGGGCACCAGCATCCTTCGCTTCGTCTCGATCGGTCTGTTGGGGCGAACGCTCCGCTTCGCGTTCGTGGCAGCGGCAGCGTTGGGTGCAGGCGAAGCCTGGCGGGGGGCTTTCGGATGAACCAACTGCTTGTCGACTCGTCCGAGTTTTGGAACTCCCTGAGCGCCGACCTAAGTGCCGCACAGAAGAGTGCGTTCATCCAGACGTTCTCCTTTGAGGGGGATTCTGTCGGTTTGCAGCTCGCCCGGGCGCTGGAAGGCTGCGGAGCAACAGATCGGCGGCTACTCATCGATACCTACTCTCGCGTGAACCACAACGACCGTTACATCCCATTCCCCTCCACACTTTGGGACCGCGAGTTCAGGTCGGAGGTTCGGAGTACGAAACGGTCGATCGAGGGGTTGAGAGCGGCGGGCGTGTCCGTCCGCTTTGGCATGCCGCTGGGCCTGCTCCTCACCCGCGCGCTCCGGCGAGACCACAAGAAGCTGGCGGTGTTCGATGGCCGGGTAGCCTACCTGGGTGGAATCAACTTCGCCGAGCACAACTTCGCCTGGCACGATTTCATGGTGCGCGTCGAGGATCCCCGGGTCGCGCGTTTCCTAGAGGAGGACATCCGGGCGTCCTGGGAGGGACGCGCCCGGACGCGGTCGGCCTCGTTCGGCAATCTCGACCTGCATCTGCTGGCGGGAGCCGGGGGAGCCGAAATCTTTCGGGAGCTGTACAGCGTCCTGGACCGAGCACGTTCCCGGGTGCTCGTGGCGAGCCCCTACGTGTCACCGCCCTTCACGCATCACCTGGCCAGGCTGGTGGAGCGCGGCGTAAGGGTCACCATCCTGACCCCCGAGCACAACAACAAGCCCTTTCTCAAGCGGCTGATCTTGTCGGAGGCGCGTCGATACGGGTTCGAGGTACGGCTCTATCCTGAACGGATGCTGCATATGAAGGCGGTACTGATCGACGAGGACTACCTGGTGTTCGGGTCCTCGAACTTCGACCTGATGGGGTACGCGAACCTCCTGAGCGAGGTCGTGGCGGTGTCACGCGACGAGGCGCTGATCGATCAGTTCGTGAGGAGAGTGCTCCGGCCAGACTTGGTGGGCGCCCGGGCCCATCGACCGGTTTCTCAGGCGCCCCGTAGAAGCGCACGAGCGGCGGGTCTGCGAGTTGCGGCGAGGGCGGTAGAGTACCTGAGGCCGCAATGGGGGTTTTCCCCGCAAGGAAAAGCGGCGATCGGCCCCTACCCGGAGTAGCCCCTCCCGTGATCTCTTGAATCATCACCTCGATCTCCTCCAACCCGGCCGACCCATGTCCGACCTACAAGCGCTTCGGAAGAAGTTCGAGCGAGACCTACACTCGCTGCTCGGTACTCAGGGCAGGATCACGAATCATCTTCGCAACCAGGATCGGGAGTTGCCCAAGGACTGGAGCGACCTGGCCCAATTCGTTGAGAACGATGAGGTGCTGGAAGCGCTGGGCGAGCGCACGCGGGAGCGGGTGAACGGGCTTACGCGAGCGATTCAGCGGATCGAGGACGGCACCTACTCGACGTGTAGCGTCTGTGGCACAGACATCGAGCCCGAGCGTCTCGAGCTGCTCCCCACGACCGAGGTGTGTGTCCAGCACGCGTGAGGGTAGCCCCTTAGGCGCACTGAGCGGAGACGCTGGCGTCGCGGAGCAAAGTCGGATCGATGTCCGCTTCGTGGGGCATTCGTTCCAGTTGCTCAGGGAGTGCCTCGGAGAAGGTGGTCTCGAACGCCATCACGCACATGGGATCGAAGTGCGAACCCGATCCGCCTCGGATCATGGCGCGCGCTACCTCCACTGACACGGCCTGCTTGTAGGGACGCTCGGTCGAGAGGCAGTCGAACACATCCGCCACGGCGACGATCCGGGAGGCCAGAGGGATATCCAGCTTCTCGAGGCCGAACGGGTAGCCGTCGCCGTCCCATCGCTCGTGATGGGTCAGCGCGATCACCGAGGCGGTCCGCAGGAACTCCTGCTCCTCGTGCGCCAGCATGGCAGCGCCAATCAGTGTGTGCCGCTCTACCTCCTCACGCTCCGCATCCGACAACGGGCCGGGCTTCTCGAGGATGGACGCCGGAATCCGAGTCTTCCCCACATCATGCAGCGCGGCAGCGCGGGCATATAGATCACAGACTTCCGGGTCCAAACCCAGGCGCTCGGCGATCCGGCGCGTCAGACGGCTGACGCGATCAGCGTGCGCGTCGGGGTCAATGTTCAAAGCTGTTCTCCCTGCTCGAGATGGCGCCCTCGAGACCGAGATCTCAGAGGCGTGTACTATCGGGTGGGAGGGGGGTGTCCAAACACTGGACCGCATCAACTTTGCGAAAGTCACATGTTTACGCGAGTCCCCCCGGCGCCCGGAGGGCTCGGCGGGTGCTGTAGAGGGGGCCTGGTCGTAGGTTGGGAGGCACCATGAGAACGCCCCACGCTTCCTGCTGGCTCAGCGCAGCGCTGCTGGTCATGGCCGGGTGTACCGCCCAGCCTGGGCCCGACTTACAGCCCACCCTCGTCCTCCAGGGGGGCTGGGTATTCGACTCCGAGACGGGTGTGTTTAACCCCAACCCGGGGCTGCTGATCGAAGATTCGGTAATCGTGAGCCTGGCGGGCGGCCCGGACCTCGAGTCCGCCCGAACCCTCACGCTTTCCGAAGACCAATTCATCGTTCCCGGCTTCTTCGATCTGCACGCCCACTACGCCGTGGACCTGCTGGGAACCGGACGCGTCGACGAGGACAGGGTGTATCCCACGCTGTTCCTGGCGAACGGGGTGACATCGACGTTCCCGGCTGGCGAGGTGAACCCGGAGCGGATGCGCGAGCTGCGGGTCGGGATCGAGGCGGGCGAGCGAGTAGGTCCGCGCATCTACAACTCCGGACCCTACTTCGGGACGGCCCGCGCGGGGTGGGATGCCGACGCCATCTCCAGGGACTCTCTGCGGGCGGAGGTGGCGTTTTGGGCAGGTCAGGGCGCGAGGGGATTCAAGGCCAAAGGGATCGATGCCGACCACCTTCAGTGGCTGATCGAAGCGGCCCACGAGCTCGGTCTCACGGTGACAGGTCACCTCGGCTCCGGATACCGGGGCTCCGTGAATCCCCGTGACGCCATCGCCATGGGCATCGACCGTATCGAGCACTTTCTGGGTGGCGACGGCATGCCCGCTACCCGGTCGGCGTATGCGTCGTTGGTGGAGCTGACCCCGGAGAACCCCGAGGTCCAAGACGTCATCGACCTCTATCTGTCTCGGGGCACGTACTTCGACGCCACCCTGTCGGCCTACGGCTACTATGGGGAGCGCGATCCGGAGGTCTATACGTACTTCCAACCGGAGATGGATTGGTTAACGCCGTTCGCGCGGGCGGAGATTGAGGCACGGCTGCCCCGTCCTGTGAACGATCAATTCGAACGGATCTACTGGGTGAAGCGAGCGCTGATCAAGGCGTTCTATGACGCGGGCGGGCGGGATCAGATCACGCTCGGGACCGACCATCCCAGTTGGGGCGAGTACTTCTCCGGGTTCTCGGTTCATCGGGAGATACACTCCATGGTGCTCTCGGGTATCCCGCCTGCGGATGCACTGCGTATCGGTACCCTGAACGGCGCCCGAGCCTTGGGAGTGGACCATCGGCTGGGTTCGATCGACGTGGGGAAGCTGGCCGACCTGGTCGTCCTTGGCGCCAACCCGCTCAGAGATATCCGCGCCACCCGAGAACTGGACTGGGTCATCAAGAACGGCGTGGTGTTCGACCCGGCGGAGCTGCTGGAGCGCGTGAAGGGGCAGCTCGGTCCGCGCGACGCGTCAGAGCGGGAGCGCTGGTAGGGGCTGGGCGCACTGCCGCTCGATGGCGAAGCGCCGAACGGTGGGTACATCGAAATCGTCGTAGGTGACGACCCACCAGTGGTCCGCAGTGGCCCAATGAAGCTCCATGCGTCCCCTCCATGGACGCTGCGGGTCGGCAAGCGCTTCCCCACCCACCGAGACCGACCCCAGGCGCTCGCCATCCGGACCCCAGGCTTCCCACAGGTCGCTTTGAAGTGGTGCGGTTTCGCGCTGAAGCCAAACAGTCCCATCGGCGCCGGCGACGATGTGTCTCACCGGAGGGTAGTGGTCGGGGAGCGTTAACGCGTCGTGGGCCAGCCTGCGTCTACGCTCTCGGTGTTCCGGACCGTCCGGATAGGACGGGCGCAGGTTGTAGTCTCCGGCGATTGCGTTTGCGAACGTCTCTCGAAGCCAAGTTCGTTCCGACCGAGTGATCGCGCGCGGCTCGTAGGGAACCGTCGCCTTGAACTCGATGCCGCCCGGCGTCTGTATTCGAGTCAGTTGGAAGCTCGGGGCGGTTTTCGTCTCGACGGCAGACACGGAGGCGACCCAGGTACCATCCGGGGAAACCGCAATCGGGAGCGATGAGGCGAGAGGTTGAGCCCGGATCCCGACCGGATTCTCGGCTGAGAGCTCCCATTCACCGCCACCTCGACGCTCCCCACCCAGCACCTTCGGAACCGACTCTACGACTGCAATCGTGTCTAGGACCGTGCCTGTGTCAGAGAATCGGCGGAGAGCGCCAGTCGACATTTCATAGAACCGGTTGGTGGGCGGAATCAGCATTCGATAGCCTAGGAAGCTACCGTCCGCGAGCGGCGCACCAGCCAAGAACGTTGAGGACTCCTCTGGCATCACCGAACGAAAGCGGACGCGTCTGTGTTCGACGCCATCCCGTCCGAGGAAGTGAACCGCGTCACGCGTGCCGACCCACAAGGTGTCGCCGCGGAACCCCAGGCGCCTCGGCTCTGAAGAGAACTCGCCCGGTCCTGAACCGAAGCGCCCGATCGTCCTCACAGGCCTCCCCCGTCCATCGACCACCTCGATCGACGGGGAGAACGACTGAGCCAGGTAAAGATTTCCATCACGACCCTCAGCCAGGTCGTGTATGAAGTTCAACGGGAGTGAAGCCTGAACGCCCCCGAAGCTCGCGGTCTGGTGCGCGGTCCACGCGCCCGTGCACACCTCTTGAGAGTGAGCGTTGGCGGGAGTGGCGCTCCCCCCCACCAACGCCACGCCGGCGATCACGAGCGTCCGGCTCACCGCTCCAGCGCCTCCGCGAAGATCTGTTTGAACTCGATTGAGTCGATGACACCAACGTATTTCAAACCGTTGACCAGGAACGTCGGGGTACCAGTCACCGCCGCACGTTGGGCTGCACCGCGGTCGACCTCGAGGGCACCAGGCGGCTCGTCCCGACCAAAGCAGGCCTCAAAAGCAGCCCGGTCGGGGACTCCAACACGCTCCGCTAACGTCGCGAACGTCTCCATGTCCGCCGTCTGCTGCCACTCGGTTTCGGACATAAGAGCCGTGTGCATCTGCCAGAACAGGCCCTGTCCCGCGGCACACTCAGTGGCCCATGCGGCTTTGTCGGATGGTGAGTCCGGAGAATACTGGATCGGAAAATGCCGATACACCCATCCGATTTCTCCTTCGTACTGGCGGAGGATCGCCTGAAGTTGAACGTCTGCCTCCCGGCAAAAGCGACACCGGTAGTCACCAAACTCGATTATCGTGACCGCCGCGTTGGCCGGTCCCCGACGGTGGCCCGCACTCGCCAGCTCTTTCCAATCATCTAGGTAGGCGACTACCGGATTGACCGTTGTTGGCGCCGCCCCCCGCTCCAAGAGGACTACGCCGGCCACCAGCAATGCACTCCCCGCAACCACAAGGGTTGCGATATCGATGAGCTTCTCCATCTCCACCTCCGTCGGATCGGGCGACGACTCTTGACCGACGGGATCCGAGCGGGGGTCGTGAGGGTCCCCGCCGGATCCCGAGGGCGTGACCTAGGTATCCTCGCACCAAACCTCCATCTCACCTGCACCACACTCCTCCGAGTCGCACTCGGCGGAACAACCTCCCGTGCATGCACATGTGGTCGAACAGAAGGGATTAATGTCCCGGCAGGGTCCGAAGTCCGCTTGAGCGGGGGCGGCCTGGAGCGCGAGCAGGCCCGCGGCCAGTGCGACGCAGGTCAAGATTAGCCTACGTAGTTTCTTTCTCATGACTGCCTCCTTGAACGTGAAGAGCATGCAATCATGGGGGGAGCCCGATGAGCTACCATCAAGGTGGAGGTGAGCTTCGCGCAAGGGGTTTCCGAACATCCGGTAGTCTACCCGAAGTGAAGTTGACTAGACGGGCGCCCGTGGTATGGGTGACGTAGTCGAGGCTTCGTTTCGCCCAGGTTGTCTACTCGTCGATCTCACCTAGCCGGCGAAGGATTGTACGTATTTGCGACAAGGCATCAGCTTCCGGCGTCTCCATGGATCGAATGCTCAGGCACTGGACGGGGACAAAGTAGCTAACGTCCCGATCGAGCGCGGCGGCCACTCGAAGCAAGACGGATAGACTTAGCCTGGGCTTACGTAACTGCCCGTCAAGTGTTGACTGCGGTACCCCCGCGCGACGGGCTAGCCATGCGATCGACCGTCCGCCAAGCGCCAGCCGGACTCGCTTGGCTACGAAAGCGTCAAGCTCTTTGGTTGATCGTGACATCCGCACCCCCGACCCTTGCGTCCTACTCCTTCGGGGGATTGGTTTAGCTTACGCGGTTGGGTACAGACCCGCCATCATGAGGTAATACGGACGCCGCCGGTCTAGGCGTCAGAGCGGGAGCGCTGGTAGCGGCTGGTCTCGCGACTCCGTCAGCGGTGGCGCATCCAGTGTGAGCTCAGCCGCGTACAACATCGTGCGGTCGAGGTCGCGGCTCGCCCAGTCCAAGAGCGCGTCGAGGTCCTGTTCGATGGGGCCTTCGAACACCTGCACGCCGTTCCATTCCACGGCGACCGGCTCTTCCAGGTCGAACGCATCGGGCGAGATCAAGAACGTCGCTCGAGCGACCCCCTCGGACCGTACCCGGATGGTGTTGTCCGCCCGTGTCGCCTCGATACGCGAGCCGGGGACTCCGGTGTCCAAGAGCCCGACGGGCCCGAAGCGGGCGTCGCGACCGGTGTAGCCTGGCACATCGATACGAACCCAATGGGCCCGCCCAGCCGTCTCAACCGATTCCGTCTCCCAGGAGACGCGCTTAGGGTGGGGCGCGCGCGGGTTGTCTGCAATGAACGCGTCGATGCGTGCGGCCTCGTCGGGCCACCAACTCGTTTCGTGGCCGAAGCCCTCCATGCGCCGGTAGACGAGGTTCACACCCGCGCTCTCGAAGTCGGCAACAAACGGATCCATGGAGCGGGTTGGGTACAGACGATCCACCTCCCCGTTTACGATGTAGAGCGGCTTGTTGGTGAGGTTGGTGCGATAGATTGGCGCATTGGCTGCAACGCGGGGGTTCTGTAGCACGGCGGGATGACCGATGAACGGCAGGAACGCGGCCCAGGGCGTCGTGTCCCTGAAGGCCACCCAGAATGCGCCAGACCCCCCGTCCGAGACGCCAATCAGAGCCACGCGGTTCTCGTCCGTATTGTAGGTGCGGCGTACGGCCTCCAGGATGCCCCGCAGGTTGGCGAGTTGGCTGTGCGTCCACCACCGGTGTTGGTTCCACGCGGCCGGAAACACGCCGATGTAGTCCTCGCTCTCGACCCGGCTCGCCCGCGTCCACCACACCTCGCCCTCGTCCCAGGCGGGACGACTCACTCCGCCGTGCAGGAACACCCGTACGGGATACCGCCGCGACGCGTCATAGGTGGCAGGAACCTGAACGAAGTACGGAAAGCGGGTCCCGTCGGGGGCCACCCGCACGGACTGGACCCGTCCGGTGGGGACATCAGCGCGGTACTGGCTACCCTGCCGCAGATGTGCGTAGACGTCCTCGAAGTCGGGTGCCTGCGCAAGGATGGCGTGCACGATCGTTGTCCGGTCCTCGAGGTTGGTCGGGTCCCAGAGGCGGTCGACGTGTTCCTCCCAGGTCTGCGCTTCGACGGTTCCGCTGGCGAACACGAGGAGGAGCGTCATGAGACCCACTGCACTACGCATGTTTGCTCCCTTTGGAGTGTCTCAGCGCCACGGTGTCCACGCTACAGTGTTTGGTGTCCCGCTACCAGTGATCGGAGGGTCATGCCCTGGCCTTCTGCGCCGCGGTCGCCAGCGCTCATGTCGTCGTCCCATCCGGCAATGGACGGATTTCGGAGCTCGCGATGGGTGTGACCCGAGAGGTGTTGCTTCGGCGTCTTTCGACGGTGGTGAGAGGCTCCCTGCCGTCCAGGGCCGAAGTAGGCCGAGTTGTTTGACCCAACAGGGGCTCTTTAGGCCTCACGCGGGCGCCCACGAACCGCCGTAAGTATCTCATATATTTAAGGATAGATGATTCAGACCCCCTCTATCCCCGAGGCCTCCCATGCCGAACGGTCCACCTCCCGACGTTGCCGTATCCACCGAATCCGACGTCCTCGACGACGATGTCTTCTCGCTCGGCGAACGCTGCGCGGAGGCGTTTAGACAGGCGGACGTCTTGAAGTATGAAGGGCTGGTGTTGCTCGCCGAATTCGATGCCCGGAAGGGCTACGAGGAAATGGGGTTCACCACCACCGCTGACTGGCTGACATGGAGGACCCAGATCGAAGCCAACGCGGCTCGCGAACGTGTGCGGACTGCGCGAGCGTTACAGCACCTTCCCAAAACGGCGGCCGCGATGCGGGATGGTGCGTTGTCGTTTACCAAGGTCCGAACCCTCACCCGCGTCGCCAAGCCGGAGAACGAAGAACAGCTCCTGACGTTCGCGACGGCCGGGTCGGCGGCGAACCTCCAGCGCCTCGTGAAGGGATGGAAGCAGCTCGATCGCCGTTCCGAGGTGACCGCGGAACAGCTCAGGTTCCGCACCAGGACATTCAGTGCCTTCGTGGCAGACGACGGTACGGTGGTGCTGAAAGGACGGCTCGACCCGGAAGCCGGCGCGGTGCTGATGCGGGCCATCGAAGCGGCCTCGGACGCGCTCTATCGCGAGGAGGGTGAAGCCGACGAGCGCGAAGCCCAGCAGCGCCGGGCAGACGCACTCGGGCTGATCGCAGAGCGGGCGTTGGCCGCAGGGTTCGGCGAAGGCGCCCCGATCAGCGGCACGAGGGCGGAGCGCACGCAGGTCATGCTCCACGTGGATGCCGACACGTTGAGCGAGACCGGGGAGCCGGGGATATCGGAATTAGAAGACGGGACCCGCGTCTCTGCAGCCACAGCCAGACGCATGGCCTGTGACACCGGGGTGGTGAAGGTGACGGTCGATGACAAAGGATCGAGCAAACGTTACCGCGGTCACGTCAGACGGGTCTCCGTCCTCGACGCCGGTCGCCGCAAACGAACCGTGCCCCCGGCCCTCCGCCGCGCGCTCGAGGTCAGAGACCGGGGATGTCGCTACCCCGGATGCGGCCTTCGCTTCACCGATGCCCATCACATCCGACACTGGGCGGACGGTGGTGAGACGTCGCTACCGAACCTGGTCCTGCTGTGCCGGCGGCACCACCGGGCGGTTCATGAAGGCGGGATGCGCGTGTGCATGGACCGCAACCAGAAGGTGGTGTTCCTCACGCCCAACGGGACGGCGATTGCGGATGTCGCGCCGAGGTCGAGCACGACGTTGATTCGCAGGCCTACGGCCCGCTCAGTAGCCTCGACACTTCTGAAGAAGCGTCTCCGCGATCCGCAGTCACGTCCGCTCACCCAAGACGTCACTCCCCGCTATCGACGCGACGTCGACATCCCCTGGTCGATCGAAGGTGACGCTTGGGAGGCGCTGGACAGTGACTGACGCGGGGCAGGTCCGGCGTTTGGTGCGAATCCACACTAGTGGCCCCGCGCGCCCCTACGCTACGTTGGCCCCGTTGTCGCTATTTCGAATCCCGCTCTAACCAATCAACCGCCCATGCGCGCTGTGCTCTCCACCCTGCTCCTGTTGGTTCTCGCGTTCAGTCCGTCAGACGGTCAGGCCCAGCGCACCCCTGGGCCGGTCCTCGCGCAATCTGTTTCCGAGGCCGACCTGAATGCCGTTGCCTTCCGCGAGCTGGGACCGTTCCGGGGGGGCCGTGTCACCGCAGTCGATGGCGTCCCGGAAGAGCCGTTCACGTTCTACTTCGGGAGCACCGGAGGTGGGGTGTGGAAGACCACCAGTGGCGGCCAGGCGTGGGAGAACATCACCGACGGTTGGTTGGACGTGGGGTCGATCGGGGCGGTGGAGGTGGCGGACGCGGATGCCCGAATCATCTACGTGGGCACCGGCTCGTCTGCGATCCGAGGGAATGTGTCGGTGGGGCGTGGCGTCTGGCGTTCGTCGGATCGGGGGGACACGTGGGAGTTCAAGGGCCTCAAGGACGTGGGTCAGATCGGACGCATTCGGACTCACCCGCGGAACGCAGACATCGTTTGGCTCGCTGCCACCGGCAACCCGTTCGGTCGCAACCCTGAACGCGGCGTGTTCAAGTCGATCGACGGCGGGTCGACCTGGCAACGCACACTCTTCGACTCGGACTCGGTGGGGGCGATCGACCTGGCTCTGCATCCGAGCGACCCCGACATCCTCTACGCGGCACTCTGGCGGGGCGAACGGAAGCCCTGGACCATGATCTCGGGCGCACGGGTGGGCGGCGTCTATCGCTCCGAGGACGGGGGGAGCACCTGGACGAAACTGGCGGGTGGCCTCCCTGGCACGGGTGACGACGAGGGTGGCCTGATCGGGAAGATCGGATTGGCCACCTCCACCGCGGCGCCCGACCGGGTGTGGGCCATGATCGAAGCCCCCGACCCCAAGGCGGGCCTTTACCGCTCGGACGACCGCGGCGAGAGCTGGACGTTGGTGAACGACGCCTACGGCCCCCGTTCACGACCCTGGTACTACATGCACATCCATGCGCACCCCTCGGACCCCAACATCATATGGGCATTGAACTCGGGCCTGTTTCGCTCACGCGATGCAGGTGAGACGTTTCAACGCGTGGCTATGCCACACAGCGACCATCACGACATGTGGATCAATCCTGTCGACCCTCGCATCATTCTGGAGGGCAACGATGGGGGCGTGACGGTCTCGTTCGACGATGGCGAGCACTGGTCCACCCAGCTCAACCAACCCACCGCCGAGTTCTATAACGTGGCCCTGGACGATGCGTTTCCCTACCGCGTGTACGGATCACAACAGGACAACTCCACCATCTCGGTCCCCACCGCCTCCACCGGGTCGGGCATCACCCTGCAGCATTGGCGCAGCCATGGTGGGTGTGAAACCGGACCCGTGGTACCCCGCCCAGATACCGCGGACGTTGTCTACGGCGGGTGTTTCGGAGGACGCTTCGCCCGGGCCGACGCAGCCACCGAACAGTTCCGACAGATCCGACCTTATCCGCAGGCGCAAGACGCCATGCCGGAAAGTGGCCTGCGCTTCCGCGTGCAGTGGAACTTCCCCGTCGAGCTGAGCCCCCACGATCCGCTCACCATGTACTACGGATCCAACGTGGTGCACCGGAGTCGCAGCGAGGGCCAGCGCTGGGAGGTGATCAGCCCCGACCTCACCACCAACGACACGGCTCGCTTCGAGTTGGCGGGCGGCCCCATCAATCCAGATGTCACGGGCGTCGAGATCTGGTCTGCACTCTTGGCCATTCAGGAATCGCCCCACACGCCGGGCGAAATCTGGACGGGTTCCAATGACGGGCGCGTACACCTCACGCAGGATGGCGGGGGTAGCTGGACCGACATCACTCCGCCCGACCTGCCCAGCCCCTCCACCGTCAACCGCATCCACCTGTCGAGTCACCAGGCGGGAAAGGCATACGTGGTCGCGTACCGGTATCGACTGGACGACTGGCAACCCTATGTGTACCGAACGTTGGACCACGGCGTCCACTGGGAGCGCATCGCGGATGGGACGCGCGGGGTCCCTGCCGACTGGCCCACCCGGGCGCTCATCGAGGATCCGGTGCGGGAGGGGCTGCTCTTCCTCGGCACCGAGTTCGGGCTGTTCATGAGCTTCGATGACGGCACGTCGTGGCGCCCGCTCCAGAAGAACCTTCCCCGCAGCCCGGTGACGGACCTCGCCATTCAGGAGCGTTGGGGCGACCTGGCCATCGCCACGCAGGGCCGAGGCTTCTGGGTGCTGGACGATCTGACGCTCCTCAGAGGCCTGGACCCCGACGCGGCCGAACCGACGCTCTTCGAACCGCGGGGAGCGTTCCGTTCCACCTGGCAGAGCGGCGAGGGACACTACGCGCGCGACCACGTCTACGGCGCCATGATCTCGCGCGACATGAAGGCGCAGAATGCCCCGGAAGGTGCGGTGATCTACTACCGACTCCCCGCAGACGCATCCGACGTGCGGCTGGACATCGTCGAGGGCCCGGGCGTCGGGTCGGGAGAAGAAGGGCTGGTGCGAACCATCGACGGACTCTCGACTGACGTCGGCACCCACCGACTCGTGTGGAACCTGCGCTATCCCGGCCCGGGGGGTCGGGGGCGTGGGCCGCGAGCTGTCCCCGGCCCCTATCGACTGCGCCTCCACGTGGACGGACGGGTGCAGGAAGCGGAGCTGGACGTCCTGAAGGATCGACGGCTCGTGGACATCACTTTGGCCGACCTACAGGCCCAGTTCGACTTCCTCGTGCGCGCGGGCACACGGATGGAAGAGCTGGAAGGCGCCCTGGAAACCATCCGAAGTGTGCGAACCAGCGTGGATCGCACCATGGAAGGCTTAACCGAAACGCGCTCCGACGAGCGTTGGTTCGAGGGTGCCGAGGAGCGATCCCAAACCGTCCGCACAGGCCTCCAGCAAGTCGCCGATCTGTTGGTTCAGACCGAGGGTGGCGGGTGGGATCGAGAGGCCAAGCTGCGACGACAGCTCTCGTTCATCCTGGGAGAGTCCCAGACCCAGCGCGGTGAACACACCGACGCCCGCCCCACCGACGGTTGGGTCGAACGTTTGGGCGACGTGGAGGCCGAGCTGAACGCAGCCATCCTCGAGCTGGAGCGTGTGTTGGAAGAGGACCTGGCGGAACTGAACCGCTTCCTCGACGCAAACGGCGCGGGTGTGAGGGTGATCGGTTAGCGCGCGGATCACCGCACGCCGGCCCAGCCCTTCACCGAAGCGAACAACTGCGCCGAGTCGTAGCCCACGCCGTCCTTGAACACCAGCGTCACCCGACGAAACGCGTCGGCGTCCTGCAGCGGATTACCCGCCATCAACACCAGGTCGGCGTTCTTCCCCGGCTCGACACTCCCGATCTGGGAATCCCGCTCCAGGTAGCGTGCGCCGTTCATGGTTGCCACCTCCACCGCCTGTTCGACGCTGAGTCCGAGCTCGACAAGGAGTTGCAAGGCACGTTGGTTGGCGTAGCCCGGCACTACGTCGCCTCCACCCGTCGGGTCGGTGCCCACCACCAACAGCCCTCCCGCATCGTAGAAGGCCTTCTCCATCGCCATGTACTTGCGGAGCAGCGCACCGGGCACCTCGTCCGACCCGCTGGCGGCGCGCTCCACTCGCGCCATCACGGTCTCCCGCAACTGCGGCAGCATTGTTTCCTGGGCACCCATGGGCGGCGGCGGCCGCCCTGAAGCCCGCCGCTCGACCACGGTCAGCGTCGAGGTCAACGCCACACCCCGGTCGACGAGGTGGTCCACCAGGTCGGTGAACGCAGGAGATGTGAGGTCGAGGTCCAGGTAGGTCTGCTGTGCACCTCGCGGACATTGGTCTGGCTGCTTGTCGGCTACCCAGTCGGTCGCAGCAAAGAAGCCATGCTCTAGATTGTCGATACCCAGATCCGCGGCCTCGCGGTAGGTGATGGAGCAGAGATGCCCGGTCACCTTGATGCCGCGGGCGTGGGCCGCCTCGATGGCTGCCCCGAGAGACGCGCGGTCGATCAGGTTGTAGGCCTTGAAGGACGTCACTCCGCGATCGGCCCAGAACTCCACGTGGGCACGGGCTTCGGCGGGCGTCTTCAACTGCGGAAAGGCGCGGATGAACCCGCCCGCGCCTTCCAGGTAGGGACCGGTCACGTCCATGTGCGGACCCACGATGGTCCCCGCCTCGATGAGCTCACGCGTCCGAAGGTCCGAGTACGGATCCAGGCTCCCGCCCGTACGGATGGTGGTAGCGCCGCCCGCCAGGTAGAGGGGCGGAAACGAGATCTCGTTGGTGTTGTAGCGTCGCTGACCGGACGGGTAAAACATGTGCTCGTGGAGCATTACCCAGCCGGGGGTCACGGTGTGACCCTCCCCCTCGACGACCTCGGCGCCGGCGGGGATGGTCACCTCGGCGCTCTGCCCCACCTCGGCGACCTTCCCGTCCCGCAGGATCACCGTCATGCCTTCCTGGGCGGGCACGCCCGTCCCGTCGATCAGGCGCACGTTGGTGATGGCGACGACGTCCCCGTCTACGGCCACGAACTGGCGGACCTGGTCGGATAACTGGGCCGGTCGCTGGGCAAAGAGGGGAGCAGGAACCAAGAGGGCGAACGCGAGGGCCAGCGGGAGTATTTTCATGCCAGGATGTATCCCGAACCCACCCCGGAAGCGCAACCTGTCCGGTTTCGGGAGCAACCTCGCTAAGGGAGCAGGACCATCGAGCAACATCCCCGATGAGGAGACTCCATGTACAAGAGGACCTCGAGCACGCTGCTACTGCTAGGCGTGGTGATCGCGGGCGCCGCCTGTGCCGACAGCCCCGCCGCACCTAGCCCCGAGCTGGCCGTCCAGGAGGACGCCGAGACCCGGCAATTCGCCAGGAGGCTCGTCGAGCTACGAGCTGATCGCGATCGGCCCCGCGCCTCGCGAGACAACTTCGCCCGCTTCCAATCGTTGGTGAGGGACATTCAGGAATGGAACCGTCGGACCGGGAGTTTCAGCTACATCGCGAATACAGCGGAATGCGACCCAAAGCTCACGGCCTCGAACGCTCCGACTTCGGGAGGCGGCCCCTGGCTCCCCTACTGTGGGTGCCCTCAGATCCCGCTTGGCACTCCCATCGGGTACCGGTGTTGGCTGGTGGACTGGGCCTGCGATGAGAATGGGAGAATGTGCATTTACCAGTGCCAACGGGTCTACCTCGGCTGGCCCAGCTATGGGTTGTCGGACTAACCCGCCGAATTCACCGATCCCGTTCTAGCGGTTGAACCAGTACGCGAACTTGATCAGGAACGTGTTGTCCGGACACAGGTCAAACAGCCCGCTGAAGTCACTGCTCCAGGCCTGGCGGGGCTCGTTCTCCGTGAACGCCTCCCGGCCATGAGCCCAGACCAGGAAGAGCGTCGAGCCGGGTCGATACTCCCAGCGCAACACCGCGTTCGTGCGCAACTGGCGGAAGGAGAACGACTCTCTCGCTCCTGCGGGTAAGACGTACGGCTGGAAGCGATCCTCGTAGTCCGACGCCCCGGGCGTCGCGCTGATCTCTCGGAAGTCCGTGTAGACGCCGCTGGTCGTGAACGGCTCGCCATAGAACTCGAACGTGAGGTCGGGGGTGGCCGTGTAGTTCAGCCGGAGGTTCGCCGACACCGTGCGTTGGTTCAGGTGGGCGAAGGTATAGTGGACCGCTCCGTTCGGATCGACGGAGTTGCCGAACCACTGAGAGTCGACGTCCCCGCGATAGAGGTTGACCCCCAGCCGAGCACGCAGACTGGTCGACGCGTTGACGTCAAGGTATGGACTGAGCGAGGACGTCTTGGTGCGTCCGTCGTCCCGGTATCCGAGGTTGACCCACATCCCCGGAACGACGACCCGGCGTCGGTCTCCGTTCACTCCGAACCAGGGGAAGAAGCTCCTCGACTCCCGAAGTACGGGGCCGCCCCTCGTGCAACGATCACAGTAGCTCTCGCCCAGTCGGCCCAAGGTGCCGCCGGCATGGATGTCCCAGTTGTTGTGCAAACCCATGTGCCCGTTGAAGTTGACCGCCATCTCGATCCGGGTCCCAGAGGTGTTCCAGCGCTGCCAGTGGTTCCCATTGACCTGTGCCCAACGGTACACGGAAGTGGGATCCTGGAAGGTGAGTGCGGCCCACGTGCTCCAGTCCCTGACGTCGGTGCGCTGGAGAAAGCCCAGGTCGTTTACCTCGAACCCTGCGGAGTGCTGTAGCAGGCTGGTCTCGAATCTGGTCTTGCCGCCGGAGTACTTCCCGAGCTTGAGTTGGGCCGAATACCCACCCAGTGACGTGCGCGTGGTGTCCACGGCGGGGTCGTCACCGGGCTGCTGGTAGTAGTGCACGCTACTCCGCTGCGTGCGCGCGATGGCGTCGGTGCTGCCCGCCACCCGTGAGGCCGAGAAGGACCCCGCGACCTCGTACTGGCGGTTGCCGAAACGGCTTCGCACGCTGACGCCGGTGGTATAGGCGCTCTCGTGCATGAACGGGGACGTGAACGTGTCCATGGCCCGGTTTACGGCGGTACCGATCCAGCTGATTCCCGCATCCCCATCTCTGAAGTCCTGCCGGGCCGTCAGCACGGCATAGTTGGACCGGGGCTCCGCCGTCTGACCATCCACGCCTTCCACGCCGCGTGTGAACGCGTTCAGCAGTCCGAACGACAGGCCGTTCCGGGTCCGACCTGTCAGTTTGCCCGCCGCCGCGATGGGGGTTTGCCGAGGCGTCCTGACGTCTCCGAACCGACCCCTCAAGGCCGGGCTTCGCCCAATGCGGCGCGAGTAGAACAGGCCCTCATTCGTTTGGCAATCGACAACGATGTAGCAGTTCAGTTGGAACCCGTAGAGCCCGGTGCCCTCGAGGAAGAAGGGCCGACGCTCGCTCTGAAAGACCTCGAACGCCGTGAGGTTGAGGACCGCGGGATCCGCCTCCACCTGTCCGAAGTCGGGATTTACGGTTGCGTCCAGGATCACGTTGGGTGTTAGTCCGATCTTCAGGTCCCCACCGACTTGGATCTCCTGATCCCGCTCGAATCCTCCTCCGGGTAGGGGAACGGACACGTTGCGGGTAAGGGCGTATGGGGTGAGTTCGGCAGTTCTGGACGAGCCGAGGCCGCGCAGGCCCGACAGGCTGCCGAGCTGTGACATCAGTCCGGTTTCGGTCCGCCTGAATAGGGGCCAGGAGGAGGTTTCGGAGTGACGCTCGATAGTACGCCAGACGCCGAACCCAAACGTGTGCTCGGGCGCATCGGCGTAGCGGAGCTGGGACAGGGGGACCTGGAACTCCGCAGTCCAACCCAGGGAGTCGACCTGGGTGGCCACGTCCCACACTCCGTTCCAACTGCTGTCCTGGTTGCCATCGCCGTAGATGGCGTTGTCCCGCTGTACGCCGTCGGGGTTCACATGAAAATTGAAGCCGGTGCGTCGATCCCTGTACGAGTCGATGAACACGGTGATGTGATCGGACGGACCCCGCACGTCACGTCGCGTGAGGGCGCGCATGATGCTATCGGGGGCGCTGTCGAAGGCTCTGACGAAGAAGTAGAGATTGTCCTCGTCGAACGCGACGCGGAACTCGGTTTCCTGGGAGGGGGCTGCGTCCTGCTCGGGCTCATGCTGTCGAAACCCAGTGAAGCGCTCCGCCCCACTCCACACCGCATCCGTATCGAGTCCGTCGATCTGGATCCGCTGATCAGCTCGCACCGCGGTGGCGACCCCCGTGGCCGAGCCCTCCTCGCCCGCCTCCTGCGCGGATAAGGTCTCAGCAAGAGCTGGGGAGACTGCGAGAAGCACCGCCACCGCAACCCATCCCAACCCTATGGCCTCCCACACCCTCCCCTTTTCGCGGCTCAACCGCACTCTCCCCGTTCTTGGCGCTCGCTGATCGTGTGGTTGGATGCACCGATGCGCCGAATGGTTCGGTTCACCCCACACTCCAGTATGCGCAAAAACCACCATATGGTCAAATCTGCGCATTCCAATGCCCCACTTGACGTGTGCGTATGCGACTGGTAGAATTTGCCCACATGGTGATTTTTGACCACCACGGAACGATGCGTCAACACGGAGGACTTGCATGGGAAGCGGCGTACTGGCTCAACTGAGTCGAAGAGAGCGCCAGGTCATGACCGTGCTCTTCGCGCACGCACCCGCCACCGTCGGCGAGATTCGCGAGCGCATCCCGGAGGACGTCTCCTATTCGGCGGTCAGGTCGACTCTGCGAGTCCTCACAGAGAAGGGGCACGTCTCCCGTGAGACGGAGGGGAAGAGCTACCGGTATCGACCGAAGGTCAGGCAGGACCGAGCTCGCAACGCAGCCCTTCGCGACCTGGTCAGCACCTTTTTCGATGGCTCAGCCGAGCGAGCGGCGGCAGCGCTCATCGGGATGTCCGACGCCAACAATCCAGAGGAGCTGATGGATCGGCTCCGCAAAGAAATCGATGCCGCGCGCGGCGAGGGGAGGTAGGGACGATGATGATGAGCGTAGCCCTGGAAATCGTTGTGAAGTCCACCATCCTGCTGGGGGTGGGTTTCGTGTTGGGGTGGGGACTCAAGCGTTCGTCCGCGTCCCTGCGGGCAAGCGTCTGGGCCGCGAGCCTGGTGGGGCTGCTGGTGCTCCCGATGGTGGTGAGCGGCGGCCTCGACTGGCAGGTCCTTCCTGCAACCGCGTCTGCCCCCCTTCAGGTGGTGAGCTCCGAGGCCATGGCCCGCACTGCGCCGCCGAACACACAGCTACCGCCTTCCGCGGAGGCTCCTTTGCCCACGACCCTCGCAGCGCCGACGATCACGAGCCCGCCCCCGGCCACCCGCGGCTTCCCGTTTTCGCCCTGGATGGTGTGGCTCGTCGGAGCTCTCTTGGTACTGGGTCAGTTGCTCCTGGGGCTCCTGGTCCTGTCCAGGTGGACGCGCCGAGCCCAACCCCTCACGAACGAACGGGCGCGTGACGTTTTGGACCGCTCGCTGGCACGAGCCGATGTGCGACGTGAGGTCACCCTCTATCGGAGTGCAGACGTAGCGGCGCCAATGACCTGGGGTCTGAGGAAGAGCCGTATCGTGCTGCCAACGGATTCGGAGGGGTGGTCGGACGAGCGTCTGCGCCTGGTCCTCGATCATGAGGTCGGCCACGTCGCGCGCAGGGATACTGTGCTGTTGGCCATCGCCCGTGTAGCGGTGGCGCTTCACTGGTTCAACCCGTTGGCCTGGGCCGCAGAGCGGCGTCTGCGAGCGGAGGCCGAGCGTGCCGCCGACGACCATGTTCTGGCCTCGGGTGTGACGGCGTCCGCGTACGCCTCCCATCTCGTAGATATCGCGTCTACGCTGCGTACCCGCCCGGGTTTGAGTGGGGCTGCGTTCATGGCAGACCGCAAAGGGTTCGAGGGCAGGGTGTTGGCCATTCTCGACGGTAGACTCAGGCGCCGTCCCGAACGGGGTCGTGGGCTCGCGCTGGCCGGGCTGGTACTCGCCTGCGTCTTTCCGTTGGCCGCCGCGGTACCCGTCCAGACCGAACAGGTCGAGTCGCCCGCAGATGCGGCGGTGACGTTGGTGCAAGACTTCATCCAGGCCGATCTGCCCGTTGCGGAACCGGAGCCCCCTGTCAATGTGACCCCGTCGGAACGGCCAGCCGAGCCAGAGGACGTTTCGACCCTGACCGCTCAGGAAGCGCCTCTGGACCCCCGTTCGGTGGCAGCGCTCTCGCGCGCACTCCGTACGGACACCAGTGTCGAGGTGCGCCGAACCGCAGCTTGGGCACTCGGCCAGATCGAAAGCGCTGAAGGCGTGCCCGCACTTCTGGACGCCCTGAGCGATGACGACGACCTGCAGGTCCGCCGCACCGCGGTGTGGGCCCTGGGCCAGATCGAACACAGCGATGCAGTGGACGGCCTGGTCACGTCGCTAGGCGACGGGGACGATGAGCTGCGCAGCCAGGCCGTCTGGGCCCTGGGGCAGATTGAAAGCCGGGAGGCGGTGTCCCCGCTGCTGCCCCTGTTGCGGGACAGCAGCCCCGAGGTGCGGTCGCAGGTGGCATGGGCGCTGGGGCAGATCGAGAGCCGGGATGCCACGGATGCACTCGCGGCCGCACTGGCCAATGACGCGGAGCCGCGGGTACGCTCTCAGGCAGCTTGGGCATTGGGCCAGATCGAACCATCGGAGGCGCCTCAGGCCCTCCTCGACGCCTTGGACGACGAGAACGAATCGGTGCGCAGCCAGGCGGCGTGGGCACTGTCGCAGATTGGCGACCCAAATGCCGTGGATGGCCTGGTCAACATGTTGAACAGCGCGGACGAAGGGACCCGCTTGGGTGCGCTGCGGGCCCTGTCGTCTATTCGCACCCAGGCGGCCATCGAGGCGATCGCCCCGCTGCTTCAGGACGAAGATGAGCGCATTCGGGCCGCAGCGGCCCGCGCCTTGGGCGGAAGGTCCTGGGGTCCCTCGCCGCGACCCCGTCCTCAGCCGCGCCCGCGTCCGCGGCCCAGAGGCAGTGAGTGATGGGCAGGCGGCTAGGTGTGGCCCTCCTCGGAGCGGCGCTGGCGACGGGTACGGCCGCCCTCGCGGGCTCGCCGGGGGTCGTGGCCCAAGACGCACCGTACACGCAGGTACTCCAGAGCGTGCGAGGACTGGACCCCATCGCCTGCGGCTTGGTGACTCGGTCCCTTCACAACCGTTGGGGCTCGGGAAGCGTCCGGCCCGTGGTGGACGTCCCAGATCAAGGAGAGCCCGGGATCGCGACTGAAGTCGAGGAGCTGATCAATCAACGTCCGGGCCCCGCAGACCTGGACGAACTGCTGGCGGGACTGGGTGACGCGGATCGCTGTGTCCGGAACCTCGCCGCCGAGTTCCTGGGCTGGATGGACGACCCCAACCCGGTCGACCAACTCACACCTCTGGTGCGCGGCGGCGGCGCGGCGGCTCTCCCCGCGTTACGTGCGCTCGGTCACGGCGAGTGGCGGGAAGCCCTACCGCTTCTGGTGGGGACGCTGGGGAGCCGCAACGCCGAGGTCCGGGCAGCCGCAGCGTGGGCGCTGGGTGGCTTGGAACAGCCGAGCTCGATCGACGCCTTGGGCGCCGTGGTATCCGATCCTGACGTGTCCGTGCGGCGCACCGCCATCTGGGCATTGGGACAGATCGAGCGCAGCGCGGCACTACCCCTCGTCATGCCCGCGCTCAACGACCCCGAGGCCAGCGTGCGGTTGAACGCGGCCTGGGCTCTGGGACAGATCGAAGACTCCGAGGCCATTCCCGCACTCGTGGCCCGACTGGGCACGGACACCGACCCGGTGGTCCGCAACGCGATCGCGTGGGCCCTGGGCCAGATCGAGTAGCGGGGAGCGGCCTAACCGCCTCCGCAGGACCGGCAGTTGTGGTTGTTCTTTGAGCCTAGGCTCTCCAACAGCGCAATCGTCTCCGGGATCGGTTGTTGGCGCTGCTCTGGACTATTCGCCATGTCCGCAGTCGTGTGTCCCCGCCGACTCACGGCCATCACGTCGGTGCCCTTCTCCACCAGGTAGAGAATGGACTCGTTGTCGCCCCGTGCAGCCGCGTGGTGTATGGCGTTGAAGCCGTCCTTGTCCCGCAGGTTGGGGTCGACCCCGAGCTCGTCGATCAGGTACTTGAGCGAGGGAAGCGCACCCCCCGGCACGGCACGGTGCTGCTGTGCCACTCTCGAGGTCCCAAAGCCCACCCCGGCGGCTGCGTGCAATGGATGCACCGCAGGACCTCCGACCGGCACGACGTCCAAACCCGACGGATCCTCATCGTCGGCCGAACGTCGCCGACGGTCGGGCAGCTTCCGGGTCCAGAGGTTGGGATCGGCTCCGTAGCTGACCAACAGGCGCATGGCCTCCACGTCGCGGGCGTAGGCCGCCCGCCAGAACGGCGTGGCCCCTGTGAAGTCCACGCCCATCCGTCCCGCGTTATAGGCGGCGTACCACACGTGCGTCTCCGTCTGTACGTTGGGCTTGGCACCGGCATCCAGCAGCACCTGCATCAGCTCCAGGTACGACGTCTCCTGCTGCCGAAACGCCTGGGGCTGAGGGTACCACGTGCGCAGCGACCACTCGATATTGAGCGTCGCGAACAGAGGACCGACCCCGTCGTCACTCAGCAGATTGGGATCCGCTCCCTGCTCCACCAGCATCCGCGCGAGATCGTAGTTCCCGTTGATCACGGCTACGAGAAGCGGGCTGGACTGGTCCCCACCGGTGACCTCGTTGACGTCCGCACCCTGTTCTACCAGCAGACGCGCTGTCGCGAGGTGCCCCTCACGAGCCGCGAAGTGCAACGCCGTGAAACCGCCCTGCTGGCCGATCTGTTCGGTTGAAGAGAGGTTCTTGACCGGGTAGACAGGCTCCGGCTCGGGCGCTGGTTCAGGCTCGGGTTCCGGTTCGGGGGCTGGTGTATTGGCCCGGGTTGTGTCGGCGTTGAGGGTGTCGGCGTTGAGGGTGTCGGCATTCAGCGTGTCTGCCTCCGGCTCCTCCTCCTCGGGTTCCTCAGGCTCGGCGGCAGCCGCCCGTACGCGGGCCCTGGCGCGCCTCTCCCTTCTGTTTGCCGCGTCGATCTCCACGTAGTCCTTCACGCGGGTCATGGCGGACGCGTCCGCGCCTCCCTCCAGTAGGGCCCGAACGGCGGCGTCTGCACTCCGGACCGCCGCGAACATGAGCGGTGTCCGTGCGGCGAAGTGGTCGGGCGCATTGGCGTCGGCACCGTGCGCAAGCAACACCTCCACCGCGGCGGGATCGTTGGCTTCCGCGGCGAAATGGAGCGGGGTCACACCGGTGGACGAGTATCCGTCCGGATCCGCGCCGCCCTCCAGCAGCACGCCCAACACCGCCTCGTTCCCTCCCCGGGCGGCCAGGTGCACAGGCGTGTAGCCCCCCAGACGGGTCGTGGTCTTGACCGTCGCCCCCGCATAGAGCAGCACCTGCGCGATCTCCACCTGGTCCTTCATGGCTGCCCAGTGGAGAGCGGTCATCCCGTCGGCCTGGGCCGCGTTGGGATCGGCGCCGTCCTTGAGCAGGGAGCGTACAGCCTCGAGGTCACCTCGCTGAGCGGCCTCCGCTACAGGAGCCTCGGCGCCCCCGGCGCCCATGAGCAACACCGCCAGTAGCGCCGCAACCGACCCCCGAACTCGTCGTCGCAAGTGCATGAGCAGCTCCTAGACCGCGAAGGTCGTCGTGCTGTTGCCGAAGGACTCGATGTCCGTGCAGCCCAGGTCGTGCAGCAGCCCCAGGAACACGTTGGCCATCGGTGTGCCCGCCTCCGCCATGATGTGCTCGCCACCGCTGTGCAGGTTCTCTCCGCCGCCCACCAGGAAGAGCGGGCAACGAGCGTGGTTGTGCAGGTTGCTGTCCGCCATCGCCGACCCATACACCACCAACGTCTTGTCCAGCAGGGTGGAGTCGCCCTCGGTCACCGCATCCAACTTGCCAAGGAGATACGGGATCATGGACACGTGGTACTCGTTGATCTTCGCGAAGTTGAGCACCGACTGTTCTCGTCCACCGTGGTGCGAAGCGGCATGGAACGGTGTGGTCACCCCGGACTCCGCAAACACGCGCGGCGACGCGTCACGCCCAAGTTTGAACGTGAACACGCGTGTGGTATCGGAGAGGAACGCCAACACCTGGAGGTCCATCATCAGCTTCACGTGTTCCTCAAAGGAATCCGGCACGCCTACGGGGGCCTCGGGAATCTGACGCTCTTCTCCACTCGAGTTCTGCGCCTCGATACGCTGAATGCGCTGCTCCAGCTCGCGAATGTTCTGCGTGTACTGATCCAAACGCTGCACGTCCGCAGGCTCCAACTGGCGACGAATCATCCCCATCTCGCCCATCACCCAGTCGAGGATGCTGCGCTGGCTGTGGAGACGCTCCGCGCGCTGCTCGGCCGTCCCGCCCGCCCCGAACAGCATCTCGAACACGGCCCGCGGGTCACGCACCATCGGCAGCGGCTGATCGGGAGCTGCCCAACTCACGGTATCGGTGTACACACAGGCGTACCCATACGCACAGCCACCCGCCTGATCCACGTTCTCGATGGTCAACTGCATGGAGGGGATCGGTGTCTCGGTGCCGAATCGCTGGGCGTAGAGCTGATCGAACGATGTACCCACGTAGACGTCCGAGCCTTCGGTCTGTTTGGGGTGTGCCTGGGTCAGGAAGACAGCGCTCGTACGGAAGTGGTCACCACCGATCTCCTGTGGCGACCTGGCGTCCGCCATCCGCGCGTCCGTGTTGCTCACGATGGTAAGATGCTTGCGGAAGGGCTCCAGCGACTTGAGGCTCGTGGGAGATAGGTCGAACTCCTTCCCCACTCCGGCCGGCGACCAGAGGTTCTGGGTGGCGCCCCACTCGTTGCACCCGGCCGCACCGTGTACCTGTTCGAAACAGATCAAGCGCTTCTTATCCGCGGCCGCCCCAGCTTCGGTCGCGGCCCACAGGCGGCCCGCTGGCACCATGGCATCGAGCAAGGGCAACCCGATGGACGCCCCCATACCCTTGAGCAGGGTCCGTCGTGACATGTGCTTGCCGGTGAGGATGTTCATGCTTTCGAGCCTCGCTTGAGAGTCTGGTCGTCTAGTTTTGAGCTGGATCGGTGTCCGTCAGTGCTTCACCGGCCCGGGTCATCTGGAAGGCGGGACTGTCGATCACCCCGAGGATGAACGCAGACACGCTGTAGTCATTCTCTGCCGCTGTTCGCACGATGGCTCGCACGGTCGGCATGTCGTAGTACTCCACCCGCCGGCCCAGCGCGTAGGCCATCAGGTTCTCCGCAAACACGCCGTAGAACATGTCGGGACGCTTGAGCAGGGCCGCTCGGATGTCACCGGGGCCAGTGAGCGTCGAGCCGTCATACAGCTCGCCCACCGGATCGACGGGGTTGCCCTCGTCGCGAATCCGCCAGGCGCCCGTCACATCGAAATTCTCCAGTGCCAGCCCGATGGGATCCATCATGCTGTGACAGGAGTTGCAGGCGGGGTTGGCACGGTGCAGTTCCATACGTTCGCGCACCGCCAGCCGACGTCCACCATCCGCGGCCTGCGTCTCCTCCAGCTCCGGAACGTCAGGCGGGGGTGGAGGGGGCGGTGTGCCCATCAGCACCTCCATCACCCACTTACCTCGGAGCACCGGCGAGGTCCGGTCCGGATGGGACGTGAGCGTCAGCACGCTGCCGTGTCCCAACAGGCCCCGGCGTTCATCCCGTTGTACCGGGACCTGTCTGAACTCGGATCCCACCACGCCGGCCATGCCGTAGTGTCGAGCCAACCGCTCATTTACGAACGTGTAGTCCGCGGTCAGCAGGTCCGTGACGGGCCGGTCCTCCTGGACCAGGTGTGAGAAGAGCAGCTCGGTCTCGCGGCGCATGGCCTCGGACAGCGTCTGGTCGAAGTACGGATAGGTGAGCGCGTCGGGGTGCACCTTCTCAAGGTCCTGGAGACGCAGCCACTGGGATGCAAAACGGGTGGCCAGCGCCTCGGCCCGGGGATCCGCGAGCATACGCCGGGCTTGCCGTTCCAGTTCATCCGAGTCGTGCAGCTTCCCTCGGTCCGCAGCGTCGATGAGGACGTCGTCGGGCGGCGCCCCCCATAAGAAGAACGACAGGCGCGAGGCGAGTTCATGATCGCCGATCCGGTAGATCTCACCCGGTTCAGCATCCTCGTCTCTGCGCTCGAAGCGGAAGACGAAGTAGGGACTGGCCAGCATCGCCTGTAGGCCCTTGCGGACGCCCGTCTCGAAATCCGCGGTCAAGACGGATTCGTCATAGAAGGCGAGCAAGCTCTCGACATCGCGGTCAGTGGCGGGGCGTCGGTACGCGCGGGTGGCCAGGCGCTTGAAGATCGACGCGGCACACGGCCGAGCCTCCCCGGGAGCGGTGGGCCGGCAGGTGAAGATCGACCTGCGCGTCGGGGTCTCCGAGACACCGGTCACGCCGAACGGCCCGAGGATGGAGACCCGCTGGAGGTGCTGCTGCGTGGTGACACCCAACCCTATCCCGATCTGCCCATCGGCCATGGTATGATCGATGGGTCGAATGAGGTCATCGACCTCACCTTCAAACTGTCTAACGAAGGCCACCGAGACTCGGTGTGGCCCGGCCGACACCTGGATCGAGTCTGTGCGGATATTCAGTCCGGTCGGCTCCGACTCGGACATCCAGCGGTCGATGGTGAGGAGCGCAACGCGCGCGCCATCCAGAGACACCTCTATCTGCTCCGTGCCGAACGTACGGCCGAACACCTCACCTTCGACCGCATTTGCGGGCATGATGTGGAAGACATACTTCCCGTCGGCCGGGAACGTGTGCACCACAGACAGTCCGCCGCGGGTACCCAAGGGGGCGCCTTCCACGCGGTCCTTTTGCGACTGGATGCGGGGGACGCTGTAGATCGTGGAACCGATCTCCGCGTCTGGGTCACCGATGGCCAGGCGGCTGATCTTGTCGGCGGCCCGCAGGTACCCCTCCATGACCGTGGCCGAGGGCATCTGCACGTCGGCGATGTTGTCGAAGTTGGCGCTCTTCGTGTCGAGCGGCAGGAAGCTACTAACGTCGACGTCGATCCCCAGGAGATCGTTCACGGCGGCGCGGTATTCAGCCCGGTTGAGACGTTGGAACGTGCGCGCGCCCGGATTGGGGTGTTCCTCCGCCAGCTCATCCATCGTGGTGCGCAACTCGTCGACGAGCGCTTCCATCACCTCCGGCTCGGGGCGGCGAGTCCCAGCAGGCGGCATCATACCCGCACCCAACTTACGGATCATCTTCTCGACGGTCTCACCCCGGCTGGCCGCATCGGCGATATCGAAGCCGTTCAGAGCCAGATTGCCACGCATCCGCTGATCGTTGTGGCAGCGCGTACAGTACTGTTCGATCACCTCGTTGGCCCCGTCCTGGCCCACCCCGATCGGAGCCTGTGCGTAGGAGATCGGATGAATCGCGCTGGGAGCTTCGTCCAGCGGCTCGCCCTGGGCCAGGGCCAGGCAAAGAACTCCCGCGGTGAGGCCGAGTCCGACCTTGGTCATGGTGATGCTTCCTGGAGATGTGGGGCCCGGGTAGGGCCTCAAAATACGAGCCAGACAAGGGGCGACGCCAGGATCGCACGCCGCTCCGCCCCCCGTGTTCCGGCATGGTTGACCGGAGATCGGGCGTAAGTCTTTTTAAGCCATGGTACTTACTCGGTCACTGCCCCTTCTGGCCGCCGTTGGGCTCCTCGCGCTGTCCTTCGCCCCCCGGGTCAGGGAAAACCCTTCCCTGGCGGGCTCCTTTTGGGGTGCGGCCGCAGCAGTTGTGGTGGCCTACGCGGCACTCGTCGTGTGGCTGGGAGACCGGTGGAAGTCCCGGCGGGTGCGGATCGCCCTCAAGCCCCAGCACTATGTGCAGGCTCTGGTCCAGGTCGCCGTTCTGGCCTATTGGGGGTGGTATTGGCGCCCGGTCTACGACTTCACCCTGCTCATTCTGGCTCAGCTGCTGTTCGCCTACGCGGTGGACATGCTGCTCTCCTGGGCGCAGCGCGAGGAACACGCCCTGGGCTTCGGGCCGTTCCCCATCATCCTCAGCATCAGCCTGTTCCTCTGGTTTCGGGACGACTGGTTCTACCTCCAGTTCCTGATGATCGCGGTGGGGTTCCTGGGCAAACAGCTCATCCGCTGGCGGCGCGATGGACGTTTGGTACACGTGTTCAACCCGTCCGCATTCACGTTGGGCGTCTTTTCGTTGGCGCTGATCGCGACGAACAGTACCTCACTCACGTGGGGACAGGAGATCGCTTCCACGCTCACGTTGGCTCCCTGGATCTACACCTTCCTGTTTTGTGCCGGGTTGGTGGTAATGTACTTCTTCTCCATCACGTTGGTGGCCGCTTCGGCAGCCGCGATGCTGTTTCTCCTGAGCGGGCTGTACTTCGCCGCCACCGGGGTCCCCTACTTCCTTGACTCGGAGATCCCGGCCGCCGTGTTCCTGGGGCTCCATCTGCTGATCACGGACCCCTCGACGTCGCCGCGCACTCCGCCCGGCAAGGTCGTGTTCGGTCTCCTGTACGGCGTCGGGGTCTTCCTGCTCTACGCAGTGCTCAGCGCGGCCGGTGCCCCCACGTTCTACGACAAACTCCTGTGCGTACCGCTCCTCAACCTCTCGGTGAGAGCGATCGACGCTTTCGTGCAGCACGCCCGCGAAGGTGACACCGCGGTATGGCGGGTTAGTGCTTGGCTGTCGTCGCGAAGCAACCTGGGCGCAATGGCGGTGTGGATCCTCTTCTTCGCTGTGATGACCGGTCTGGGGAAGACGGACGGAAGGCATCTCGGGGATCAACTGCCGTTCTGGGAGGAAGCCTGCGCCGAGGGCCGTCCCAACGCCTGTGAGCGGCTCCTGGGGCTGCAGGCCACCTACTGCGCCGACAACTCCGCGTGGGCCTGCAACGAGTTGGGCCGCCACCATCGTGCGGGCCGGCTGGACGGAACACGCCCCGAGGAGGCTGCGGCCTACTTCGCCCGCGGCTGCGAGCTACGGTTTCAGGCGAGCTGCCTCAACCTGCTGCAACCGGGTGCCTCCGAAGCGGCTCCCCCTCGCCCCCTCGACCTGCGCCTGCTGCTCCGCGAAGGCGGGCGCAACCTGATGGATCTCCCCGAGTCGGAACTGTGGGCCCGCGCTTGCGAGCACGGGTTCGACTGTACCGGCCGCACGACGCTACGATGACCGACCGTTCCACGAGTCGGGCCGTGCCCTTGGCGGCGGTGGGTTTGGTGGCGGCCGTGGTTGGTGCACTGCTCCTGGCCCGGACCCCCGACCGATCCGGTCCAGCGGCGGTGGTGGTCGATATGGACTGGAACCTCGCCGACGATTCCCTCCTCGGTTTCGTCGAGATCCCCGCGGGTCCGTTTGTGATGGGGAGCGATCCCGAGCGCGACCCCCTCGCCTACGAGAACGAGCGCTGGTCGCGCACGGCGGCCCAGGGGGAGATGGAGCTTCCCACATTCTACATCGGACGCTTCGAGGTGACCGTGGCGCAGTTCGAGGCGTTCCTGGCATCGTCGACACACCGGCCTCTGGGCGCTCCGGGACTCGACAGGCCGCCCGACCATCCCGTGACCGGCGTTTCATGGCCGGACGCTCTTGCCTACGCGGAGTGGTTGCAGGGTCAACTGGCGACGTCTGAGGAGACACCTGCTCCGGTACGTCAGCGACTTGAGAACGGCTGGAAGGTGACGCTCCCCACGGAAGTCCAGTGGGAGAAGGCGGCCCGTGGCTCGGACGGCCGCGTCTTCCCGTGGGGCGACGCACCCCGCCCTGACCGGGCCAACCTCCGCGGCCAGGGCACCCTCCCCGTCGGTTCGTTCCCCTGCCCGGAATGCCCTTACCCGGTGAGCGACATGAGCGGGAACGTCTGGGAATGGACCCGCAGTCCGCTCCAGCCCTACCCCTACAGTGAGAGCGACGACGCGGCGACGATCACCGCCGACGCACTCTGGGTCATGCGGGGGGGCGCCTTCAACGATTCGGAGCAGAACGCGCGGACTGCCACCCGGGGCGGGGCGGATCCTGGGGCCCGACGGCCCTTTTTGGGCTTTCGTGTGGTACTGACACCAGAGTAGAAGGCTGTTGCTGTTCTTCTTCAACAGCCTTCACGGTTGCGCACCACCTTCGGGACATGCACGATGCCCGGAGGACTGTAGCGCTGTGGCACCACACCAATGGCGGGATAAAGGAACAGTGAGAACGATGAAGGCGACATCCCTCGGACTAGCCCTGGGGCTGATTGCGCTCCCTGGCGCAGCCTTGGCTCAGGGCACCGGGACCGAGAACGGGCAGTGGACGTACCTGGGTGGCGACATCCAACACACCCGCTACACCCCCGCGGACCAGATCAATGCCTCCAACTTCAACGACCTCGAGGTCGCCTGGGAGTGGGATGCGACGAGCTTCGGACCCAGCACCTCCCGGGCCACAGGATCACTGGTCGACGGGAAGCTCATTACGGTAACCGGGGACCGCCGTCACGTGGTGGCTTTGGAGCCCCAATCCGGTGAGCTGCTCTGGAGCTATTCGGAGCCCAAGACCGAGCGCTGGGAGTATTCGATGCGCAAGGGCTACGGAAAGGGGATCGCCTACGGCAATGTCGATGGACGCGGCGTGGTGTACATCACGTCCCCAGCGTTCTTCCTCCACGCAATCGATGCCGAGACCGGTCTCCCGCTGGACAACTGGGGAGAAGAGGTTCCGCTGAAGGGATTCCCCAAGTCGGGGGTGGTCGACCTCCTGAAGCCCATCATCGAAGACTGGGGTCCTTGGCAGGAGGCGGGGCTCGAGTACGACCCCGATCAGGGGCTTCCCCTCGAGTTGGGATACATCACCAGCTCGTCCCCACCCATCGTGGTGAACGATGTCGTCGTGGTGGGCAACTCCGCCGAGCAGGGCTACAACCAGACCCGCATTGAGAACGTCCCAGGCGACATTCTGGGGTACGACGCCAAGACCGGTGGGTTCAAGTGGAAGTTCAACGTCATCCCGCGCCCGGGCGAGTTCGGGCACGAGACCTGGGAGAACGACGCCTGGAAGTGGACCGGCGACATTTCGTCCTGGGCGCCGATGGCGGCCGACCCGGAGCTGGGCCTCGTCTACATCCCGACGAACCCCCCCACCATCGACTACTACGGTGGCTTCAGCCCGGGTGACAACCTGTTCGGGACCAGCTTGATTGCGTTGGACGTCGAGACCGGTGAGCGTCGTTGGCACTACCAGTTGGTAAAGCACGACATCTGGAACTACGACACGCCCACCGCGCCGGTCCTGCTCGACGTGACGGTCGACGGAGAGGAGATCCCGGGCATCTTCCAGGTCACGAAACAGAACTTCGTGTACTCCTTCAATCGCGCGACCGGCGAACCCATCTGGCCCTTCGAGGACGTGGAGGTACCGCAGTCCAAGGTGCCCGGTGAGAAGCTCTCGCCCACGCAGCCGTTCCCCACCAAGCCGGCTCCGTTCGACCTGCAGGGGCGCACCGAAGAGGACCTGATCGACTACACGCCGGAGCTGAAGGCGCGGGTGCTCGACTATGCCCGCGAGAACGACCTGATCGTTCCGTTCTTCAATCCGCCGGTGCACCTGGGTGGCGAGGACGCTACCAAACCCTGGGGCGGCGTGATCTGCCCCGGTGGTGGGGGCGGTGCCAACATCTACAGCCCACCGGTCGCCGATCCGGTGAGCGGCGTGCTCTATATCGCTTCGGCGAGCGGTTGCTCGCCCGCGGTGTTGGCCCCAGGCGCCGAGTCTCCGCTGGACGGCCCCCACATGACGGGAGTGACCCACTCCGACTGGGCACGGGCAACCGGCGCACCTCCAGGTGCGCGCCCGGAACGCGCCAACATCGATGGGCTGTCCATATGGAAGGGTCCGGTGGGTCGCATCACCGCCATCGACATGAACTCGGGGGAACACCTCTGGACCATCCCCAACGGGGACGCCTCGCCGGAGGTTCAGGAGACCATCCGCAACCACCCGCTGATGGCTGGCGTGGCGGAGGTTCCGTCGAACCCAGGACGTGCCGGCCACGCGGTACTGGTGGCCACGCCGACGCTGCTGATCGCATCGGGTCAGACGAGCGACGGCACCTGGAACATCTTCGCCATCGACAAGAAGACCGGCGAGCGGGTGGGCTCGGTGGAAATCCCAGGACCCACTCGTTACGGGATGTCGAGCTGGGTGTACGACGGCAAACAGTACGTCATCGTGCAGCTCTCCAGCGGCCTTATTGCCTACGCGCTACCCTGATCCTGGAGTGCTGCGGGCGGCCTAGCTCGCCCGCAGCACTTCCATCGGATCTACACGCGCGGCGCGCAAGGCGGGTATCGCATTCGCCAGTAGGGCCACCGCCGCCAGCGCACCCGCGGCTGCGACAAAGCTGAGTGGATCGAGGGCGCCTACGAACAGGACGCTCGATAGTGCGCGCGCCGCCAGCCCGGCCAGTACGACTCCCAGCCCGATGCCGACTCCCACGAGCAGCATCCCCTGGCGCAACACGAGCGCAACCACGGCGTTCGCCTCGGCACCCATCGCCATCCTGATCCCGATCTCACGTACCCGTCGACTCACCGCGTAGGCAATCACGCCGTAGAGACCTACCGCGGCGACCAGCAGGGCCAACACACCGAAGGCCCCGATGAACCAAGCGCCGGCGCGCACCGGAAAGAGTCGCACGCCCGCCATGTCTCGAAGCGCACCGGTCTCCAAGAACACGAGATCGGCGTCTAGGCTGCGCAACTCCCGCTCCAGCGCGGGCACCTGTGCGCTCGCCACGCCCGAAGTTCGAACCACGTAGTTGACGAACGTGTCATCGCGCCGGAGCGGTAGATGAAGGTAGGGCTTGGGGGACTCGCCGGGGGTGTCGACTTTGTAGTCCTCCACGATCCCCACGATGCGCCAGGGCCGGCCCTCCCAGGAGGTCCGGAACTCCCTCCCCACGGCGCTGCCATCGGGCCAGTACCGCTCGGCCATGGTCTCCGTCACCACCGCCACCCGCAGCCCGTCGCGGTCGGCCGCCTCGATGCCCCGACCCGCCACGAGCGTGAGCCCCAGGGCGTCCAGGTAGTGCTCGTCGACGTAGGCGCCGTCGACCACGTACGCCGCGTCGGCTTCGGTCTGTTGGTGTCCGTCGATCCGCACGCCGAACCCATTGTTGTTCAGCGAGAGCGGCACGCGACTGGTCATGCCCACCACTTCGACCTGTGGCAGGGCCCGCATGCGGAGCCTTCCTGCCTCCGAGAAGGCACCGGCGTTCTCGGTGCTGTAGCCATTCATGCCCAAGGCCAACCCGAGGTACGCCACGCGGTCGGGGTCGTACCCGAGATCAACCTGACCGGCGACACTCAGGCTGCGGACCAGGAGCGCCCCGGACACCAGCAGCACGAGCGACACCGCCACCTGTACCACGACCAGTGCGTCCCTGAGCTCGACTCGCCGACCCGTCGACGCTCCGTCGCCCGTGTCCTTCAAGGCCGGCACCAGGTCGGGTCGAGATGCACGCAGCGCCGGGACCAGCCCAAACACGACGCCCGTCACGCACGCGATGACGAGCGTGAACAGCAGCACCCTCCAGTCCGGACTGATGTCGAGTCCCAGATCGATGGGCAGCGGAGGCTGAAACCTCGTGACCAGCTTGGCCAGACCCACCGAGATCAACATGGCGACCAGCCCACCCGCGAGGGCCAGGACCAGACTCTCGGTCATCATCTGACGGATCAGGCGACCCCGTTTGGCGCCCATGGCAATCCGGACGGCCACCTCTCTCCTTCGAGCGGACGCTCGCGCAAGCAGCATATTTGCCAAGTTCGCACAGGCCACGAGCAGCACGAGCCCGACAGCGCCCAACAACACCAAGCCCACGGGCGCCAGTACACGGTCGAAATCGGGGTTGATGGAAACGTCGTTGGTGGGCACGAGTGTGAGGCGCTCGAACTCGTTGGTTTCAGGGTACTGCTCGGCCAACCGGGCCGAGATGGTCTGCAGTTCGTTTTGCACCTGCGCCAGGCTGGCCGTCGGCGCCATCCTTCCTCTGACCCAAAGGAAATGCCGTCCACGATCGTCCAGACGCGACGGGGTCGATGCGGAGCCTCGCTGGGCGCCGATGGGCTCGACCTCATCTACCATCGACAGAGGGAGCCACATCTGCGCGCTGGCGGCAGGGAACATCCCCCCGAAACTCTCCGGGCCCACCCCCACGATGGTGTAGGTGGTGCCGTTCAGCCGCAGGGTGCTCCCCACGACGCCCTCGTCGGAACCGAAGCGACTGCGCCAGAATGCGTGTCCGAGAATCGCCACCGGCCCCGCTCCCGGGGCACTGAACTCCTCGGGGGAGAACGAGCGGCCGATGGCCGGGCGCACCCCGAGCAGACTGAAGTAGTCCTCGGAAACCAGTTCCCCCACGACCAGCTCGGAGCTCCCCTCAATCGAGAGGTTCGCAAAGAAGTTCACATAGGCCATCATCCCAGTCAGCGATTCCGACTGGGCGCGATAGTCCATGAAGTTCGGATACGAACTCGACCCGTAGTCGTCTGACGTGGCCGTGTGCCCGTACACGTCGATCAACTGCTCGGGCGCCTCGACCGGCAGTGGCCGCAGAAGCACCGCGTTCACGAGGCTGAAGATCGTGCTGTTGACGCCGATCCCCAGTGCGATGGTGACAATCGCGACCAGTGCGAATGCAGGGGACTTTCGGAGAACTCGGAACGTGTAGCGGAGGTCCTGCGGCAGATCGTCCATGCTACCCGTACGCTGGTCCGGCGCTACGGTTTCGGCCGGGCGTGCCCGGTTCGCGCTACGCGAAGATCTCCTTCCACGCGGTCATGAAGCGCTTCATTTCGTTCTCGGTACCGATCGACACGCGCAGGTAGTCGAGCATGGGCGGGAACGGCCGACCCACGGCCACGCCCTTCTCGCGGAACGCGGCCCGCACCTCCGAGACGTCACGGCCTGTCTTCACCATGAAGAAGTTGGTTTCGGATGGAATCACCTCGTAGCCCATCTCTTCCAACTCGGCCGTGGTCCTCTTGCGGAGTGCCAACGTAGTGCGGCGCACCCAATCCGATGCCTTGGCGTCCCTGAGCGCCGCTGCCCCACCCCACTTCACCAGTGCGTTCACGCTGCCCGTGCTATAGGCGCGCATGCTCCGGATGATGTCGGGCCGAGCGATGGCATAACCGAGCCGCATCGCGGCCATGCCGTAGATCTTCGAGAACGTACGCGCCACGATGACGGGCCGACCCTCCAGGATGTAGGGGACCGACGTCGCGTAGTCGGGGTCCTCCACGAAGTGGTGGTAGGCCTCATCGATCAGGACTGGCACATCTTCGGGGATGCCGTCCAGCAGTTGGCGCACCTCCGTGGCCGTGACCGTCCTTCCGGTGGGGTTGTTGGGGTTGCACAGGTAGACGAAGCCCACCTTGGCTCGGTTCTCGAGCGTGGTGTCGATTAGCGCCTGCATGTCCTGCCGATGGTCGGGCAGCAGCGGAAGCGTGATGGCCTCAGCATCGATTCCGGTGGCATGGCTGTAAACGAACCCGTACGACGGCTCGACGCCGACCACCACCTTCCCCGGCTCCAGGAACGTCAGGCCCACCACCTCCAGGCTCTCGCCGGAACCGGCACCCAACAGAATGTGGTCGCGCGGCACGCCGTGATGTTCGGCGATGGCGTCCTGAATGCCTCCGTCGGGGTAGCCGTACCGGTTGGCGTACTTCCAGGCGCTGTTCATGGCCTCCAGTACGGACTCGGACGGCCCGTACGGGTTCTCGTTCGACGACAGCTTGGCCAAGGCGTCGTAGGGGTCCACCTCCTGGTAGCCATCCACCCAGGGCCGGCGGCGGGGAGGCGCCGCGTGTCCCAACACCGGTGAAAGCCCCACAGCACCGAGCGCGGTGGCTCCTCCTCCAATGAAACGGCGACGGGATATTCCGCGGGTCTTATTCATGGGGCTCTCCGGAGCGGGTGGACCGTGTTTGAGAGTGGAGGGCCTGGGGCGTCGTTGCAACCCAAACCCGCCAGGGGCGATCCTAGGGTCACCCACTTCCCAAAACCCAGGTCCCGCCGATGACCCTAGCCGCCGCCCTTTCACTGCTCCTCACCCTTGGATCGCTCTCCGCCGAGCCGCCGACACCCACGGGCACCATTCTGGTCGCCAACATGAACGATGATTCGGTTTGGCTGCTGGATGCCGAATCGGGCGAGATGATGGCTCGCATCCCAACTCACATCGCTCCGCATGAGATCGCGGTCACGAGCGATGGCGGCCGGGCGGCGGTCACCAACTACGGCGACCAACGCGGACCGGGGAACCTGATTCAGTTTCTGGACGTGTCCGCGGGTGAGCTGCTCCACGAGATCACCATCGAAGGATACGAGAGACTCCACGGTGCGGCCTTCCTGCCGGGTGACTCGCTACTGGCACTCACGTCGGAGCGCACGGGCGAAGTCCTGATCGTGGATCCGACAGATGGCACCATTCGCCGTTCACTGTCCACCAGCGGGCGCGCTTCGCATATGCTGGCACTGGGCGGATCGTGGATCTGGGCCGCCAACATCGTGGACGGCACCGTGAGCCGCATGGACGCGAGCGGCCGAATGGACACCGAGACCTGGCCGGCCGGGACCCGTACCGAAGGTCTGGCAACCACGCCCGATGGCCGCGAGGGCTGGACTGGCAGCATGGAGGGCGGCGATGTGGTGGGCATCGACGCCGAAACCGGCGAAGAGGTGGCCCGCGTGACCGGGTTGGCCGTGCCCTACCGGCTGGCCATCACACCGGACGGCCGTACCGTCCTGGTCAGCGACCCGCAAACTCATGTGTTGGGTATGATCGAGCGCGCGACGGGCACGCTCACCCGGGTCGACGTGGGCGCGGCGGCCCAGGCGGCCGGGCTGGGAAGCACGCCCTCACCCCAGGGCTTCGTGCTCTCTCGCGACGGCGTGTGGGCGTTCGTGTCGCTCAAGGCCGTTAGCCGCGTCGCGGTGATCGACCTCGCCTCGGGAGAGGTGGTGGCATTCCACCAGACCGGAGCCGGCCCGGACGGGATCTCCTACAGCCCCGTCCGGGTGGCGCGTTAGTCCCCGCCGGGCGGGGGTCCCGTCAGGATCTTGTAGTAACACCAGCCCGCCAGGCCCCACACGAACGTGAGCGATCCCACCAACAGGATCCATCCTCCGAGTGTCATCATGCGTTGACCCTCCCATCCGCTTGGGGCGCCCAGTCCGGAAGCCCTTCCTTGCCGTCCAGATCCATGCCCAGGTCCCTCCACCGCTTCTCCCCAACCCGCACGCACAGCATCAGGAAGATCAACACCGCAGCAATCAGCCCGAGGGCCAACTGCGCCATGGGCTGCTCTCCGATTTGCCGGATCGACGCAGGGAGGTTCGTGATGCAGAACGCGATCATCACGATCACCAGGTAGATCGGAGCGACCCACTTCATGATAAACCGAAACGCCCGGGGAATCTGGATCTGCGCACCGTGGTGGATCTCCTCCCAACCCATGTTGATTCCGAAAATCCAACTGAACGCGATGATCTCCAGCATCGCCATCACCAGGATCAGGAAGGTGCCGACCCAGAAGTCGAGCGTGTTCCAGAACACCGCTCCTTCCGTGAAGTACAGCACCATGAACGAGCCGACCAAGCAGATGCCGACGACGTACAGGACCGCCCGCTTCCGCTCGACGCCGAGACTCTCCCGGATGAACGCGACGGCCGGTTGGTACATGGACACGGAGCTGGTCACCGCCGCCAGGAAGAGCATGAAGAACCACACGGCGCCGACCAACGGGCCGATGGCGCCCATTTGCGCAAACACTACGGGGAGCGTCTGGAAACCCAGCCCGAACGTGCCCGCACTCACCGCCGCGATGGTCCCGCTCAGGCCCAGGAACACGAAGGATGCGGTCAGCGTGATGAGACCTCCGAACCCGACCTCGAACACCTCGTTGGTTGCGGCCGCCGTGAGCCCCGAGAGCGCCACGTCGTCCTCGCGCTTCATGTAGGAGGCGTAGTTGATGATGATTCCGAAGCCCACCGAGATGCTGAAGAAGATCTGGCCCGCCGCGGCCAGCCAGGTCTGCGGGTTGGACAGGGCCTCGAAGTCGGGGTTCCACATGTAGGCCAACCCGGCCATCACGTTTTGATCTGGCAGGGCCGGATCGGGTGTGCCCAACGTCAACACGCGAATCAGGACCACCAGCGCGCAGAGCGCCATGAGCGGCATGGCGAACGACACGAACTTCTCGATCCCCTTGGAGATGCCGCGCACGATGAGGTAGATGTTCAACGCAAACGCCACCACCCAGAACGCGATGGTGGGGATGCTGAGCGAACCGAAGAACAATCCGTTTCCGTCGGCGCCCGTGAACGCAGAATAGAAGCTTGTGGACGCCACCGTTTGGTCGGCGACCGCCATGGTGGCTTCGATGCCCGTGGCACCGGTCACGTAGGCGTAGAAGTACCCCAAACACCAGGAGGCGATGAACGTGTAGTAGAAGGACACGGCCAGCGGGATCATCACACCGACGACCCCCATGTAGCGCCAGATACTGCCCTTTCCGATCACCCCCAAGATGGCGGGCGCGGAGTGGAAGCCCTTCTGGCCGCCGTACCGGCCCATGGCCCACTCGGCCCAGCAAATGGGGATGCCCAAAAAAATCAGGGCACAGAAGTAGGGGATCAGGAATGCCCCGCCTCCGTTGGCCGCCGCCTGCCCGGGGAACCTCAGGAAGTTCCCCAGCCCCACGGCCGAGCCCGACACGGCCAGAATGACCCCGAGCCTCGACCCCCACTGTTCCTTTGTGCCCGTCACACATCCCCCTTGAGAGCGCGAATACCGGCACGATAGTCGGGCACTGGGGGCTTCAGGTCAAAAGCGGCGTCGGCTGGGGCACTACCTCCTGTCGGCGTCGCGCGCCGCCTTGAACTCATTACCCTCCCGCCAGTTGGGCCAGTCCTCCGAGTTGGCAAGCCGATGGCCCACCGCATAGAGCAGCTTCAAATCCGCCACTGCCCCACCGAAGGTCCAGCTCTCGTCGAACTCGTCCGAGGGCTTGTGGTAGCGATTGGCAACGTAGTCCTGCCGTTGCTCCATCCCCCACTCGGGGCCGTGCTCCAGGTCGTCGATGCCGCCGTCGGTGTAGAGGGAGGGAACCCCGACTTTCGAGAAGGAGAAGTGGTCCGACCGATAGAAGTAGCCCTTCTCGGGTTCCTGATCGGGTACGAGCACACGGTCGGTGGCTGCCGCCACCTCCCGCAGGTAGTCGTCAAGTTCCGAGCTGCCGAAGCCGATGATGACCACGTCACGCGTAGGACCGGTCACCAACATGCCATCCATGTTGATGGCCCCCACTGTCTGGCGGGTGGGCACCAGCGGATTGGCTGCGTAATGGGCAGAGCCCAACAGGCCCTGCTCCTCGGCCGTCACCGCCAAGAACATCAACGACCGATCGTGCGGTCCGCTCTCGGCGAACGTGCGAGCTGCCTCGACGAGTGCGGCCGTGCCTGTGGCGTTGTCGAACGCACCGTTGAAAACCGGGTCCTCGAGGTCCTCACCGCTCGTGCCGAAGTGATCCCAATGCGCCATATAGACGATGTACTCGTCCGGCCGCGTGCCGCCGGGCAGGACACCCACGACATTCTTCGAAGCCGACCGGGTGATCTCGTTGGTCAACTCGACGGAAGCCTGCGCTGGGAGGTCGACTGCGCTGAAGCCCGGCTGCGCGGCCGACGCAGCCAGTTCGGCCAGGTCGAGTCCGGCTTCATTGAACACGCCAGCAGCCACATCGCCCCGAATCCACCCCTCTACACTCACGCGGCCCAGGTTGTCGTCGGCCGCAGCCAATCCGAACTGGGGACCGGTCCAACTCCCGGTCACCACCTGCCACGGATAGCCGGCCGCTCCCGTCTGATGCACGATCAGTGCTGCCGCTGCACCCTGGCGGGCCGCCTCCTCGTACTTGTAGGTCCAACGGCCATAGTACGTCATGGCGTTGCCGTTGAAGACCGCTTCGTCCTGAGTGGCATAGCCGGGGTCGTTGACCAGGATCACCACCGTCTTGCCGCTCACGTCGATTCCGGCGTAGTCGTCCCAACCGTACTCGGGAGCCACGATGCCGTAGCCCACAAAGATGATGTCCGAGTTGGCCACGCTGACCTCGGGCACGACCCGTTTCGTCCACGCGACGTAACCGTCCGCCCAGTCCAGAGTCTGCCCACCGAGCGTGAGGGTCGGCTCGTTGGTGACCGTGATCGACACGAGCGGCACGTCCTGTGTCCAGGCCCCGTCGTTCCCTGGCTCCAAACCCACCGCGGCGAACTGCTCGGAGAGGTAAGCCACAGTCTTCTCTTCTCCCGGCGAAGACGGACCCCGGCCCTCGAACTCATCTGAGGCCAGCGTGCGAGTGACCTCCTTCAGTCGGTCCGCGGAGATGAGGTCGACGCCAGGGGTAGCGGTGTCGGCGGTCGCCACGTCGGTCCCGCAGGCGGCGAGGAGCAGCGCAACGAGGAGGGCGGACGAGGAATAGCGTGGCATGAGCCCGATGGTCGAAGGAAGCATTCGAGCATGAATAGGGGGGCGAGCGACAAGATGCGAGCCGGGGGGTCATCGGCGTTTCGCTGGACTTGGCATCAACATGGGCACGACGTCGCGATAGCGTTGGTACCCTTCTCCATGCTCATCCACGAGGTCCCGTTCCTCGAGCTTGATGGCCAATAGGATCCAGACCGTCCAGACGGATGCGAATAGGAGATGCCCAGCCGTCATCCTCGGTGTCGCCCAGAACGCCAGGAGGAAGCCCAGGTAGAGAGGATGGCGAACCCAACGGTAGAGACCGGGGGTCCGGAACTCCGGAGAGGTGGGTTCCACGCCGCGGATATGCTGCCACACCTGCTTGAGTCCGAAGAGATGAAAGTGATCGATCAGGAAGGTCGATATCAGAACGATCACCCAACCCATGGCGAAGACGCTCCATAGGACTCCGGACAGCCAGGGTGCGTCCACTTCCCAGATGACGGTCGGGATGGGCTGCCAAGCCCCCATCACCAACGCGAGAGCGCCACTGGCAGCCAACACGTAGGTGCTGCGTTCCAGGTGAGTCGGCACCAGCCGGGTCCACCAACGCTTGAAGCCCTTACGCGCCATCACGCTGTGCTGCAGCGAGAAAACCGCCAACAATGCCAGGTCGACGGCGGCGGCGAAGAACGCAGGGCGCGTCGGACCGCGTTGAATGGAGGGGGCCATCAGGTCGCCGGTGAACACGACGAGCCACAGGAAGACGGCCAAGAACAACACGTAGCTGAGCAATCCGTAGGCAGCCGCCAGCGCGCCTCTCATGAACCTCTCCGGAAGATGAACGCGAACTGCTCCGCGCGGGTCCCCTCCGGCCCCCGCACCGACCCATACGACTGGCCATCTACGTGATAGAGTCCCACCACGTGCCACTCGAATTCATCGGTGAGCGCGCACTTCCCGATCTCGCCCGCTGAGCCCAGAGGGCCGCCGGGGGTTACAACGGATATGCGAGCGCGCCCGTCCTTCGACGCACGCACACCGCTCCGTTCACCGGTGGGGGACCCCACGGGACCGAATCCGGTGGCGTTAGCCGGGATACTGCCGGGAACGACGAATTCGCCTGTGAAACCGGGCTGCTCGAACACAACGTTCCAGATTGTATACACGCCGTCGGGGATCAGACCGGACAGATGAAGCGCGATCCTGCTACCACTCCGTTCGCAGCGCACACGGAGGCGACCCGCGACGTCGCCCCATTGGCCCCAGGTAACGTGAAGTCCGTCGGGCGTGAGGATGGGGTTGCCCACGATGGCGTCGTAGATGGGTGTGTTGCCGCGCGTATCCGCTCCAATGGGCAAGCCCCCATCTGAGCGAACGAAGAACGGAAGCGGCACGATGTCGGAGCTCGTGGCGCGAGGTTTGGAGCGTTGGCGATCTGCAGCTACGACCACGGCCAGCTCCGGGGTCGGTGCGGCGAGGTTGTCCGCACAGGCGGAGCCTGCGATCAGTGCGCCTAGCAACACTAGAGTGCTCGATGTTTGCTCGTGCATGGGTTCTCCTCAATGGGGGGTAGTCCCCTTCGATGGTCGTACTTCGTAAGCGACGTTTGCCCGGGAACGGGCCGGGTGTGGAAGGACACTGCTGGTTGGGAGGTCCTGTCCGCGTGAGTCCGAAGTCCTAGAAAAGGGACAACGTGGGTCGAGGGGCTAGGACCTAGGTCCCGGCCTATCCGCTTTGCCCAAACCCCGCTTCGCGGGCTACCACGATCGCCTCCGCGCGGGTCGCTACTCCAAGCTTCGCGTACACTCGGGACACGTGGTTCTTCACCGTCTTGGTGGTGACGGACAAAACGGTCGCGATCTCCGGATTGGATCGTCCGGCCGCAACGAAGTCGAGCACCTGCAGCTCACGCTTGGTGAGGTTGTCGAACGATGGAGGGATCGCCTCCACGTCCCTGTCGACACCCAGGAAAGTGCGCACCTCTCGGAGAAACTCCGGCCAGGCGGGCTCTCCTTCCAACAAGACGTGGTTCCGACTTTCGAGGCTCACGAAGCGAGCCCCCGGGATGCGGGCGGCTAGGCCTCGCCCCGCAGCAAACGGGATCACTTCGTCGTGTCGTGCATGCAGGACCAACGTCGGACACCGCACCTGGTGCAGGAGGTCACGGACGTCAATATCCCCGAACTCGTTCTCCAGGCGAACCGCTACATCAGCGCTTACGGTGCGTTTCTGCAGTTCGTTGAACCACTGCATCTGTTCAGGGGTCCCCTGAGGCAGAAACATCGATGTGAAGACTTGCCGAAAGGCCGGGTTGTCGCGCCCCCACCCGTCGGCCATCAACTGCAGAAGCGCCTCCTCCCGTCGTCGGAACTCAGGCGTCGCACGGTGCTTCCAACCGACGGCGTAGCTGCCATACAAGATGAGATGGCTTACACGTTCGGGATTCCGGACCGCATAGGCGATCCCCACTGGTCCGCCCTGCGACATGCCCAGGATGGGGAACCGCTCTAGACGGGCAGCATCCACCACGGCCCCCAGGTCGTCCACCCAGGATTCGAACGAAAGGTCGTCGACGTCGCGATCCGAGAGTCCACAACCTCGCTCATCGTACCGCAAGTAGGTGTGATTGCGAGACAGTTCCTCGATCCAGGGCCGCCAGACCGGACTTTCCAGGTCGTATTCGAGGTGGGTGAGCCAGTTGGCGGCTTTGACCAGCGGCGGCCCCCGCCCCGATCGGGCATACGCGAGCACCGTCCCGTCGCTGGCCCTCGTAAACCTGGTCACCATGGGGAATGAATAGGGCGGTGGTCAGCCGCCGTCCAATGCTCCGACGTGACCGCGGTAACGCCCCCGCGATCTGCGGTACAATCCGCGCACTCCCCCTTCGAGAAGGCTCAATTGGGGTGATTTTCGGCCAAACTAAAGCGGTTGTGCCGATCGGCGGCCCACCGGATAGCATCCGAACCGACGAATCGCCCGAGTTTTGGGGCCGATCCCCAGCCTTGCCAACTGGAGCCATGGCACCTAATACAACACGTCTGCGCGTGGTTTTCGGTGGCGCAGATGGGTGGGGAACGGGAATGGAGACCCAGGTGTGAGGAGATGCACGCCATGCAACGAAGTAACGTCAGGATTCTAGCAGGGCTGGGGGCGTTCGCCGCCTTCATGCTCGCAGGCGCCCTAACGCCCGCAGCGGCCAGCTCCCAAGAGGGGAGTCTCACTGGCTCGGTGATGGCGGCAACCACCATGCAGCCGATCAACGGCGCACAGGTGACGCTAGCCGGCACCTCACTTGGCGGGCTCACGAACGCCAACGGTCGTTTCCTGGTGACGCGCATCCCCCCGGGCACGTATGAGGTATCCGTGCTCTACGTGGGGTACGGTACGCAGACCCAACAGGTCACAGTCACTGCCGGAGCCACAGCCATCGCCGACTTCAACCTCGAGATCTCCGCTGTTGCAATGGACGAGATCGTGGTAACCGGGACGGCAGGTGCCGTGGAACGACGGAAGATCGGCGTGTCGCTGTCTTCACTGGACATGTCCAAGATTTCGGAAGCACAGCCGATCAGCGGGTTCAGTCAGGCACTGGAAGGGCGGGTCCCGGGACTGCGCTCCATTGGCACAGTGGGCGGCGTGGGGACCACCCGTGAGCTGCGTATTCGCGGCACGGACAGCTTCTCGCTTGGGCAGCGGCCCGTGGTTTACATCGACGGCGTGCGCGTGGACGCGGCCGGGGGCGAATGGAGTGGCGGACTCGGAAGCTCGAGCCTCACCTGCTGTGCGTTCTCAGGAGGCGCCGGTGAAGACCGTCTGTCGGACCTGAACCCGGACGAGATCGATCGGATCGAGGTCATCAAGGGGCCTGCGGCGGCGACGCTGTACGGGTCCGAGGCCTCAGGTGGCGTCATCCAGGTGTTCACGAAGCGCGGCCGCGCCAATAGCCCGGCCAACTTCACGCTGTCCTCGACACTCGGTTTCAACCGGCACCGCGAGAACTTCCCCACCAAGGAACGCAGTGCCCGCCCCATTCTGGGCGAGAACGGCTTCCAAGCGTGGGACCCGAACGAGACGCTCATCGAGAATGGGCTGGTCAACAGTTACGACATGACCGTCGACGGCGGTGGCGAGAACATCACCTACTTCGTGTCCGGCGGGTACGCGTACGAAGAGGGTTCCATCAAGCCCAACGACCAGAAGCGCGGCAACCTGCGCGTCAACTTGAACTGGACCGTGGGTGACAACCTCACGGTAGGTGTTACGTCGGGGTACGTGAGGAACCGCATCTATTCGCTGCAGTCCGGTAACAACTGGTTGGGCATCTACACCAACGCTCTGCTGAGCAACCCCCGGAACGCCACCCCCGAGGAGCCCTACGGTGGTGGGTTGGACGTGAACGTGCTGGACGCCCAGGCGATCTCCACGTTCTCGGACACGGACCGCTGGACTGGTTCCGTCAACTTCAACTACACCATGAGTGAGAACTTCACTCATAAGGCCACGCTGGGCCTTGACGCGTTGACCGACCAGAAGACGCGCATCCTGCCGTTCGGGAACCACTACACCTACATCGGGATGAACGGTGAGCGGAACATCGGCTACCGGAACGCTCGCAAGTTCACAGCCGACTACCTGGCGAACTTGAACTACGATCTGCCGATTTTCTCCGGAAGCTTCGCGTTCGGAGGTCAGGCATACTGGGACGTGGCGTCCGAGTCGATGTCGACAGGGAAGGACTACGCCGGTTCCGGCGTGACCACCGTGGGTGGCGCTGCCCGTACGTTCGGCGGGGAGTCCTTCGCCGAGGAGATCAACATCGGCGGCTTCGTGCAGAATCGGTTCGACCTGGGCGACTTGTTCGTCACCGCCGCCGTGCGCGTCGACGGGAATAGCGCGTTCGGTGAAAACTACGGCTTCCAGGTCTACCCCAAGGCCGACCTGGCCTACAACATCCCGGAGACCGTGCTACCGGACTTCCTGAGCAGCATGAAGCTCCGTGGTGCAATCGGTACCGCCGGTAAGGCACCAGGCGCGTTCGACCAGTTCACCACCTACGTGCCCAACACGGTGTTGGACGACGTGGCTGGTGTTTCTCCGAACAACCCCGGCAACGCGGATCTCGAGCCTGAAAACAAGATCGAGTACGAGGCCGGCTTGGACCTGGGGTTGTTCGACAATCGAGTGGGTGTCGACGCGACGTTCTACCACGCTCGCACGCAGAATGCCCTCCTCGACATTGCTCTTCCGCCCAGCCAGGGCTTCTCGGACGCACAGCTCCGTAACGTGGGTGAGATCCTGAACCAGGGTGTTGAGTTGGCAGTCAACACCACGATCATGGACGCTGAGGGCTTCCGCTGGAGCACCGGCGTCAACTACGAGTGGAGCAAGAACGAGGTCTTGGACCTCGGTGAAACAGCGCTCCCGGATTCGCTGCCGATCTACGATCCCAATGGCGGGGACAACCCCCTCCGCTGGGACTACCACAATAGCCTTTCGTCAAACAACAGGACGTTCCGGGTCGGGTACCCGGTGGGGACGTTTGTGAGTCGCATGATTGTGGGTTGGGATCCCACGGAACGGAAGCACACTCGCTCGACCTACAGCACCTACTTGGGACAGCTTTTCCCCGACCACCTCGCGTCCTGGAACAACGACTTCCAGCTCGGCCAGGCGCTGAGGCTCAACGTCCAGTTCCGCGGCGAGTGGGGCGCGGTCATGGGTAACAGCGACCGCTCCTACGGTGTGCGCCAGTTCGCGTATGACGAGTACAACCAGCATCTGGACGCCAACGGCGATCCCACGGCCGCGGCGGACTCAGTGCTCGATTACATGCGGCTGGTTACGCCTGCCGACTCACGCGACCACATCCGGTTGCAGGAGGTCGCGCTGACGTGGCAGCTCCCGCAGTTCATGGAACGCATCGGCCTCAGCCGGTCATCCCTTACAGTGGCAGGCTACAACCTCTATTGGTGGGACAATTGTCACTGCCCCGATCCCAACCAGCAGTACCAGGGTGGTGCCAACTTCAGCACCAGTCCGTTCCTCGGGCTTCCGCAGCCAAGGAAGTTCTTGCTCTCATTCCGGACGAGGTTCTAGGCACATGACGACGACAATGCCTGGAATCCCCACGATCAAGAAGGTCGCGGAGAGAGTTCTGATGGGTGGCTGTCTCGCCGTGTTCGCCCTGGGGGCGACCGGCTGCGACGACATCCTCACTGTGTCCGACCCCCAGCGGTACACGTCGGATGACCTCGATTCCGCCCTTCCCGCGGTGGCCAACGGCGTGGAAGGAGCGGTGCACGAGGTGATCGACACCTGGGTCGTGTACCAAGCACTGCTCGCTGACGAGTACCAACACACTGGAACGTGGATTGGCTACGATGAGGTCGATCATGGTCTGTTCCAGTACGGCACCAGCGCTATGGATGGAACCATGAATGGCCTCCTTCGTGCGCGTTGGTTCTCTCAGGATGCCGAGGAACGGTTCATTCGGGTCCTAGGAGATGCCGAGGCCGCGTCCAGCCCCTTGACCGCACAGGTCCGACTGGGAGGCGCGATGGCGGATCTCTACATGGCGCTCGCGTATTGCGAGGCACCCGGCGAGCCGGAGGGTCCAGCGGTCTCTGACATGCAGCTCTATCAGCAGGCCGTGACCGGTTTCACCAACACCATTGCGACGGCCCAGGCTGCGGGTGAACCTGATATCGCGTTAGCAGCTACGGCGGGACGCGCCCGCGCCAAGCAGATGCTTGGTGACTACGCTGGAGCTGCGGCTGACGCGGCGACGATTCCCGCTGGCTTCAGCTATGATGCGAAGTTCAACCAGCAGTCGTCGAATTGGGTAGTTACCGTGACCACCGCGACGTTCAATGAGGCGGCGGGTCTGATGGCCAAGTGGTGGGACCAGGTAGATCCCAATCCCGGTGGCGCGACCTTCATGCGGGATCCGTATACGGGCGAGTATGATCCGCGGATTCCCGTGTACTTCGACAACGAGGTCGCCACCGACAATGCCACGCTGCACTACAGTCAGTGGGTCTACCAGAAGGAGACCGACGACATCCCGATGTTGCAGTCGGATGAGATGCGGCTGATCGAGGCTGAGGCGGCCATGAGGAATGGGGACTACGACGGAGCGATGGGCTTCATCAACGACCTTCGCGACGCGGTGGGATTGGCACCCATCGCGGTACCTACCAGCGAGGACGAGATGGAGGAGATCCTCCTGAACGAACGCTTCGCGGAACTGTTCATGACCGGGATGCGGGCTGTGGATCTGCACCGCTTCGGCAGGAACGCAGACGTTTTCAACGCCATGAACGACCCAGAGAGACCCGGCGCGAACCGGCCGACGAAGTTCTCCATGAGCGACACCGAGGCCAACTTGAACCCGAACATCGCTGACGACCTGGCGCAGAGGTGCCTTCCGAAGACGTAATGTAGCTCGGGCGTAAGGTTTCGAAGGTCAGGGCGGTACCTTATCTGCAGGTGCCGCCCTCCTTCGTACCAAGGAGCAATTGTGACTGGACGACCCTCGTGGACACGCGCTGTATTCTGCGTCGCCGCGCTGGCGTTCGTACCTCTGGGACTGAGCGCTCAATCCCGACCTCCCGGGGACGCGAGGTTGACCGGACGGGTGGTCGATGCCGGCAACGGAGACGGGGTGGAAGGAGCCGCGGTCAAGCTACTCGGCACAACCTTCACTGCGATCACCGATGACGACGGTCACTTCCGGATCGACGCGATCCCCTCTGGCCGCCGCGTAGTTCACGTCGAGCGCCTGGGCTACCAGGTGCGCGCGGACACGCTTGTAGTGCCCCTAGGCGTGGAACTGAACGTGACGCTTTCCATCTCAGTGGATCCGATCCCTCTGGAGGAGATCACTGTGAGCCTACGCTCGCTCCTCCTTGAGGCGCGGGGGTTCTACGACCGGCAGGCGCAAGGGTATAGCGGATACTATGCGGACCGCGCTACGATCGAGGAGAGGGACCCTCTGCTGGTAACCGACCTGTTTCGATCAGTACCGGGAGTAGAGGTGATCAACAACTCTCGACTGATTATGAGCCAGAGCGTGAACTTCTACGATGGTGGACGCGGCTGCGAACCCACGCTGTGGCTGGACGGTGCGCGTACGGGCCTCAAGCAGTACGACCACCTCCGCGCAGAACACATCGAGGGGGTCGAACTCTACACCGGCGGGAGTGCTCCCGGTAAGTACAACGACTTGTGCGGCACGGTGGTCATTTGGACGCGGGTGCCCATGCGTCGCCGCTAGAGCGACTGCAGAAACCGCAGCAAGTCGGCACGTCCCCCGTCTGCGAGGGACCGGTAGGCTGCGGCCGATGCTGCCGCCTCTCCTCCGTGGAGCCCCACAGCGGCGTCCAGCGTTTGCGCCAAACCGTGGTGCATGAACACTCGTCGAAGGCTGAGACCGGTCAGCCTGGCGGTACGCCACTCGGACGGGGACACCCCTGGCGCACAGATATCGGCGAGTTCGCGACCCATGTCGTGGAGCAGGAAGTCGGAGTAGGCTCGAAAGCGCCGATTGGCTAACGCGGGCGAGGCGTGCTTCGCGGTGGTCCACGTGGGCGTGTGACAATCGGCGCACCCAATCTCACCGAACAGCCGCTCGCCACGGGATCGGGACCGGGTCTCGTCAATGTCGTCAGAGGCAGCCTGCGGGGGTGGAGCGAGGAACCGTACATAGTCCGTGAGAACGCCCAAGAACAGGTCGTCTACCTCAGGATCTGCCACTGGATCGACCCCCGGGGGAAGGGCGTTCCCCTGTGGTCGTTCCTCTCCGGGACGAGAGGGCGTAGTCAGGCCCAACTCGCCATGGGCGGCACCGTCGATGAACGTAAGAAGCGAGCCGTGCGTGCCCTTCATGCCAAACAGCCCCACATCTCCCCCTTCCACCATCCCCAACCTTCCTGAGATTCCGTCCCCATCTCGATCCAGAGGATCCGCCCGCGCACGAATCTCCTCGACGGAGACGGCTTCGACCAAGCCCAACCCGTAGAGCGGGGGCGGTACCATCTCTACGGTCGCTGTGGCGTCCGCCGGAATGCGCTCAGGCCGTACCCCTCCCTCCCTTGCCAAGGATGTTACGGAAGCTTGCAGCAGGTCTCCCCCCTGGCCGGGTAAGAGGCTACACGTCTGGTCGGGACCGAACCGGGTGGCTTTGCGAACCAACTCGGCACCGTGACCCCCGCTGGTGGGTAGGTCGTGACAAGCGCTGCATTGCCGCTGGTTGAAGAGCGGGCCGAGCCCCTCCTCCGGAGTGAACGCCCGGTTGAAGAGCGCTCTACCCGCCGCAAACCGTGTGAGCTCTGAACGGGATAGTCCCGGCAAAGGCTCACCGGGAGCGGCCTCGGTCAGCGGGGTTGCTACCCCACCGCAGGCGACACCGAGGAGAGGAACGACGAGGCACAGGGAGACAGCGGCTCGCACGCTGGTCCTCGCTAGGTGCCTCTCAGCCTCGGCTCCTGCCACACATACGTGAAAAGCAGGGTCTCGCGGTCAACTCCTGGGAGTGGCGGCTCCAGCGGCCGAGAGTCACTGTACCAGGGCTGTCCATCGATGAGGATTCGTAGGCTAAGGGTCGCTGACACCGAATCAGTCGGATAGGTCTCGACCAGATAGCGGTAGCGATCATCGAACCGGAACGTCTGCTTGTAGGGTGCGTCGAACGTGGCCGTGTCTGCCGACTGGATCCTCAAGATTTGGTCGCAGTTCTGTATGGTCGGATCACACGCCGGATCGTCGATGAACACCCAGTTGGTCGAGGTCACCAGCGTCACGTTGTCTGTCCCCACGGCCTCAATCTCGACCGTCATCTCCTCAGGCTCGGCGCGGAGGCCCAGGTTCTCGCACGCGCCCAGTGACGTGCTCAGGACCGCCCCCAAGACCACCCAGCGACCAATGCTCAGAATCGATCGTGCCATCTACCCTCTCCGCCGCAGCGATTACGTAACCTCAGCAAGATGCGTCCTCCTTCGGTCCCCGACTAGAGGCCCAGGCTCAGAGCCCGGCCAGGAACCGCAACAGGTCAGCCTTCTGTCCGTCAGACAGGCCCCGATAGGCCGCCATCACCCCCTCCGCTTCCCCCCCGTGCAGCGCCAGCGCCTCCGTCAAGGTGCCGGCCCGCCCATCATGCCAGTATACGGTCTGGAAGCGTAGGCCCCAGAGCGGGGTGGTCCGGTACTCGCCCGCCTGGGCCTGGGGGGTGCATACATCCCCCTCCGCACCACCCAGGTCGTGAAGGAGCAAGTCCGTGTACGGTCGGATGACCCGACCGGCGAGCGCGGGCTCGGCCGCGGAGCCGGTCGTCCACTCGGGGGTGTGGCAGGATGTGCAGCCCACTTGCTCGAACAGTGCTTCCCCTCGCCGTACGCTGTCGGCGGCCGAGCCAGGCGGGGGTGTCGCCGGAGCCAGGGGCGCTAGGAAACGCACATAGTCCGTGAGCAGGGCGACGGTTCCGTCGTCCATTTCGGGGTCGCGCATTGGGTCGGTGGCGGCGGGGACGGGGGTCCCGTTCCGCGTCTCCTCGGCTGGGTGGTCCGACGTGGTGAACCCCAACTCGAACCGAAGGGCAGTCCGCACGAACGCCTCCACGGTGGCGGCGTCGCCCTTGCGTCCGAACCGCGCAATGCGCCCGTCCGCAAACCGAGCCGGTCGTCCGCTGATGCCGTCCCCGTCCCGGTCTTCGGGATCCTCGAGCCGAGCCAGGTCACCCTCGCTGATCGATTCCAGCAAGCCAAGCCCAAAAAGCGGCGGTGCCATGACGAAGGCGGAAGCTGTGGCGTCCGCCGGTACCTCCTCGGGACCCACCCCGGCCGCCAGGAGCTGAGGGGTGGCCTGCTGCTGGATGTTGTCCCCGCCCATCCCCACGAGGAGCGAGCACTGACCGTTCACGTCGCGAGTGGCCTTGAGCACGGGGACGCGGATACCACTTCCGCCCACGGCAGGAACATCGTGGCAGGAGGAACAGCGCTCCGCGTTGAAGAGCGGTCCCAGCCCCTCTTCCGGCGTAGCTTCCCGCTCAAAGAGCGCCCTACCTAGGAGGAAGCGGCCGCGCGCATCTTCCGAAAGGCCCTCGATTCGCTCGCCCGGTCGGTCGGTGCCGACTGGAACCGACTCACTGCAAGCCGCCGCGCACAGGCTAAGGGTAATCAGTGCCGCCCTCACCCCGCCCCCGTGGCTGCGATGAGCCCCTCCGCAGTCTCGACCGCCTCCGCCAGCGTCGCTCGGTCCACAGACCAGTCCAGGTCCGATAGGAGCCAGTCCCTCAAGAGCGGCGGCACCGGCTTGAGCGCCACCCGGCGAGCCACCAAACGCTCCATGTAGGCGTCCAAAGCCTCTGGGCTCAGCGGGCTCCCGGACTCGGAGAGGGCCGCCTGCCAATCGGCGACGTCGGTCGCATGCATCTGCATCAACCCCGCACGTGCTTCGGGCTCGATTGTCATGCCCGCTTCGGACGCGGCCGCCAAACGTGCCTCCCGAAGCACCAGCTCCACCAAGAACTCGCGGGCAGCTTCGTCAGATGCCTCACTCAGGCGCGCCCGGGCGTCGGCGGGCAGCGCAGTCACGTAGCGCTTAAGCACGTCGACGGGCATCTCACCACCCTGCCACCGCACCGCAGGGCCGCTCGCGTCGGGTAAGCGCCCGGAGGCCCACTCCCTCACCCACCCCGGGGCCTCCTCCGTCGGCGCCACCTCGATCTCGGCCAAGAACCGGCGGTCGGCTTCAACGCTGGCCAACTCCAGCAGCCGGTCCGTCAGAAGTTGGCCGAACAGCACGCTGACGTCCTCGTACCGGGGCCGGTGAAGGATGTGGAATCCTTCTGGGCCCTCCAGGACCGACGACACTTGGCCGGGCTGCAGTTGCTCCGCAGCCGCGCGCAACGTGGGCGGCAGGGCATCCAGATGTAGAAGTCCGAGCAGTCCCGAAGAGCCCGACGTCTCCACGTCCTCGCTTTGCGCCACCGCCGCATCCCAACCGCCGCCTGCAATCAGGCCCTGGAGGATCTCCTCAGCAGTACGCAGCTGCAGGTCGCGCTCGGCGGCCGAGGTCGAGGCATCGACGCGTCGAAGCACGTGGGCAAGCAGCATGAGTGTGTCGGCGCCGAACACCTCCTCTGCTGTGGCGGAGGACACCTGAACCTCGTCGGCCAGTCGAGCTCGGCGCTCGGCGTCCAACAGCGCCTCACGGTTCTCCAACCAAAGGGAGACCTCTAGGGCCTCGGGCCCGTTGAGGTCGGCTCCGGCTGCCATGCGCTGGGCTAGCGCGGCCATGGACACCCAGTGGTCCACCAACCCTTCGACGGTGAGGGAGTCCAGCGGGAGCGGCTGGGCCAACACCAGCAGGTCGGCGACCCGTTCGCTGGAGAGCGTCCACATGCCCACCTGGGCGGCTACGGTAGGGTCGCTGCTGGCGTCACAGGCGCTCAGAGTCATCAACGGGATCGCCACGAGGCCCCAAAAGGGGGCGCGGGCTCTCGCCAAGTGGTATCTGCTTGCAGAAATCGACGACATCGGGCCACAGTGGTCCCTCCCTCCGCGTACTGCAACTCGTTGCCAGCAGAACCGTAGAGGGAAGGTGTCAGCCACCGCAGACCCGAGGAACGAATGGTGTGGAGTCGTCGCAGCTTCGTAGGAACCGCGCTCACCGGTGTCACAGCCCTTGCAGCCAGACCCCTCCTCGGGGCCGCACGCCCCCCCGCCCTCCGCATATTGGTCCTGGGCGGCACCGGATTCATCGGCCCCCACATGGTGCAGCGCGCCCTCGACCGGGGGCACGAGGTCACCCTGTTCAACAGGGGACGTACCAACACGCACTTGTTCCCCGAGGTCGAGAAGCTCGTCGGCGACCGTAACGGTCAGCTCGATGCCCTCGAGGGCGGCACCTGGGACGTGGTGATCGACAACAGCGGGTATTACCCATCGCATGTGCGTGCCTCAGCAGAAGCGCTCCACGGCTCGGTGGATCACTACCTGTTTACATCGACCATCGACGCGTACCAGGACTTCCGGGCCGTCGGCTTCGACGAGTCGTATCCGCTCCACCCCCCGTCCGCAGATCGGCCCGAGGACCCCAGCCGGTTCTACGGCCCGCTCAAGGCGGACTGCGAGCGCATCGTACGGAACACGTACGGGGACAACTCCACCTCGGTTCGACCGGGTTGGATCGCCGGTCCGGGCGACAACAACCACCTCATGACGTACTGGGTGGTGCGGATCGACCGCGGTGGCGAGGTACTCGCGCCCGGCGTCCCTGAAGACTACATGCAGGTCACCGACGTCAGGGATTTGGCCGAGTGGTACATCCACATTGCCGAGAATCGGGTGTCTGGTGGCTACAGCGCGGTCGGGCCGGTGATGTCCTGGGCCGAATGGCTTTACGGCATCAAGGCGGTCACGCCAGGCGGCGCCGAGTTCACTTGGGTGGACGCCGACTTCCTGCTCGAGCGGGACGCCAAGCCCTGGACCGACATTCCGCTCTGGTGGCCGGCACGCAACGATTGGGGTCCCCGGTCGTTCGGCGGCAACCTGGGCGGCGAGGGTGCCTTCGCCATCGACGGCTCGTTGGCGCGTGCGAACGGGTTGTCACACCGCACGCTGGCCGACACCGCCAAGTCGACGCTCGACTGGTACTGGGAGACCTTCGACGACTGGCCCGAGGGCCAGCGGCCCGGATTCTCTGAGGCGCGTGAGCGGGCGCTACTCGAGGAGTGGCATCGACTGGAGGGCTAGCTCCCGTCCGACTCCGTAACCACGAGCGACGAGACGTGCAGGTTGAGGGCGTGGTTTACGCGCAGTCCCACCACGCCGTCTACCGGTAGATCCGCGCGAGGTAGGCTCGCCACCTCGACGTCGTTCACGAGGAAGCGGACCGTGTCGTCCCCGGCCTCCATAGCCAACACGTTCTTGACCGTGGCATCGTCCGGCGCCTTCGCCGACCAGGGCACGACCGCGTCGTGACTGGTCCAATCGATCAGCGAGCGGGTGTCGGAGCCCTCGCGCAGCTTCACCAGATACTCGCCCGACGCCCGAATCAAGAAGTACAGGTACTGCTGATCTGACTCCTGGAGGTTGTCCCCACCCACGAACACCCCGAACGCCTCTCGGCGACCCTCGGGGTCGAACAGAAAGATCTCGCTCTCCACACGAAACGATCCTGAGGCGGTCGTCTCAGGATGGTAGTAGATAGCCGCTGGCCCGCTGGTGATGTGCCACCCGGGCTCCATGTTCACGAAGAAGATCTCGCTCGTGTCCTGGTCCGGGCGATCGGCACGCAACAGCCAGTCGCTCGGGCGCTCCTGGTCCTGCGCGGTCAATGCGACCGGAATGAGCAGAGAAGCCATCAGACAAAAGGAAGCAGCGCGGGCACGAAGCATGTCGGGTGGTCCTGTTGAGTCGGAAGGTGCAGAAGCGTGGACTCAGGTGATACACGTGGGCAGGCACAACGGTTCGAGCCGCCTAGCCCGTTGGCGCCTCGGCACTTAGGCTTGGAACTACTGTGCCTGATCCACTTGACCCGCAGAAGCCGAGTCCGATGCCCAAGCCCAAGCTCGTGCGCTTCCTCGCTTTGCTTCCCCTGTTGTTGGTGAAGTCGCCCGACGCACTGCGGGCCCAAGGACACCGCGCCGGGGAGGTGGGCCAGTGTGCTTTCGACGTGGAGGACCGGGGCTTCTACACGTTCGAGGACTTCCAATACTTCAAGCCGCCCGCGGCCGATATCCGCACCCCCAGGCACACAGCCCGCGTGTACCAGAGCACGCCGCTCGCCTACTCCGCCGGTCCCGCTGGCGTCGACTCCACATCCACCCACCTGTTCTTCGACGGTAGCTTCGGCGAGACGTTCCAGCTCCTCGGATGGAACTACGAGCCCGGAGACATCGACAACTGCATGCGCGCAGCCGGAGTGAGTCTGTTTGCGCAGGCGTCGGCGCACATCCTGATCGACACTCAGTTGTCGTCCCATCCGGTGATGAACACCGACTACCGCATCGGCGCCGGCTTCACCGGCCGCCCATTCAGAGGGTTCAGGCCGTTCTCGTTCAAAATCCAGTTCTTCCATGAAAGCTCGCACATCGGTGACGAGTACGTGCTCTCAGCGGCACCGGTGCCTGAGTTCAAACGCTGGAACGTGAGCTACGAGGCCATCGAGGCGCTGGTGTCACTGGACCGATACGACGAGGCTGACTTCTGGGGGTGGCCGGTGTATCTCCGCGCGTACGGAGGCGGCCGGCGTCTCACCTCGTTCTTCGACGTTACCGAGCCCTGGAAGAACCGCTTCGAGGAGTTCATCACCAGGGACACGTTCGGCCAGGCGCCGCTCCTACTGGCACACCAGTGGGAGGCACAGGCGGGCGGAGAGATCTACTTGGACGCGTGGGAACCCAACCACGTGGACCATGGGCACTTCTGGAAGTGGCAGTACACCATGGCCGCGGTGGACTTTTCGCGCACTAGCCTACTCGACACGGTGACGCCCGAGACCATGTGGTCTACCCACGCCATGCTCGGTCTGGTGTGGGGGGAGTACTTCAACGCCAAGCGATCCAACCAGTTGGCACTCGAGTACTATCGGGGCGTGAACCCGCACGGCCAGTTCCGGAACTCGGAGCTGGACTTCTGGGCGTTGGCGTTTACGGTGCGGTTCTAGGAGGCTAGGCAGCGGGCGTGCGTCCTCGCCCTCGGCTTGCCACCAAACCCGAAACCAGTGCCGCCACGAGCACCACGAGGTAGAGCTGTCCGACGATGGCCTCCACCGCCGCTAACGACATCGTCTCCGGGACGGCCGGGGTCACATCTCCGTATCCCAGGGTCGTGAGCGTAACGAAGCTGAAGTAGAACAGTTGCGCTCCACGGATCGGTCCGTCTGGCGACAATCCGTGGAACGCACCATCCAGTAGTCCGTCGGCGGCGTTGAACATCAGGGTCCAAAGTAGCCCGAGCAACAGATACACGTTGAGCGCCCCGAATACGCTCGGCATCGTTACGCTGGTTCGCACGATTAACACGTCTCGGAGGATTGCAGAGATCACGATCAGCAGAAAGACACTACCGAAGAGATTGGCTGCGACCTGGCCCGGTGCTGTCGGTGCCTCCAGGACGGTCGAAGTCAGTGACGGGATCAGCGTCAGCAGCCCTACGATGACGACCTTGCGGCTGTCACTCACCACGACCAAGGAAGCGAACAGCACGGCGGGATAGAGGAACCGGACGACCCTCTCTCCACCCGCGGAGCGGAGCGCCCAGGGTTGTATCACAAAGGCCCCCAGAAGCAGCACGAGCAGCGCTGGGTAGCCCCAGGTCTTCAGCCGAGACACCGACGACGAATTCATGCCCGTTCCGAGTGCAGCGCGACGAGCTCCACTGTCGCCTCCCGTCCTCGGAGGGAGTGCACGCCGAGGTCAGTCTGACGTACATGGCCGGGAAGCGTCACACCGCGAATGACGTCTTTCGATGCCAGAAAGTCCCTTCCCAATTGCTTGCAGAGCCCTTGAATCCGCGACGCTGCGTTGACCGCGTCACCGCTGAACGTGAGCTCCCGCTTGATATCGCCCAGTTGGGCCACGACGACCGGCCCGCAGTGTAGGCCAGCCCGGAAGTCCGGCACCAATCCGTATTTCTGCTGATACTCGGGGGCCCGGCTCTGAATCCGCTCACGAAGGTCGAAGCAGCAGCGGACACCATCTGCGGAGCTCGGCGTCCCCCGACGTCTGACCGGCCACGTAATGAGAACCTCGTCCCCTACGTACTGCGCGATCTGTCCTCGCGAGTTCAGCACCGGCTCGGCTACATCGTGAAAGAAGTCGTTCTTGAACGCGGCGAATCTCAGGGGCCCCAGCCGCTCAGCGATGCCGGTGGAATCGACCAGATCCACAAAGAGGAAGGACCGATCCTCATGAACGGGACGCAGGTAGCGACCCAAGAGAATGTGAGTAAGCGTGGCGGGTCCAAGCAGGCGCGCGACCTGGAGGATCCCGTTGATCACAAAAGAGGCGACCAAGAGAGCCGCGATCAGAGCTACGAAGTTCGAGCTCCGAAGGAACTCCTGGAACCCGTCGCTCGCAACTAGCTCTCTCGGAGCGATCCCAAATTCAGCGCGCGCCATGTACCGCACCGTCGTCGCCACTGCTATGATGGCAACTGCACCGTAGGCCAGGGTCCGGCCCACCAGCAGGAGTCCTGCGCCAACCCGCGACGAGTACCTGGGCATCACCTTGAGCTCCAGGAAGGCGGCGACCAGACCCGACGCGGTTCCCCCCACTAACGAACGCAGCATGTCGGCAGCGAAGCTCCGCGTGGGCTCCTGGCCGCCTGGCCCTAGCCCTCCGAACTGCCCAGGGTCTGGCCGCGCGACCTCCGCGGCGATCCAGCCTGCAACCGTCCACGCGAGGATCATCGTCAACGTGAAGACCCATGTGCGACGCGTCTTCGTCTTCATGATCCCGTCAGGGCATCAGCTTCGGATCGAAGCTGTAGTCGTCGTAGTCTACGCCGAAGAGGATGCTGTGGAGCGAGGGTATGAAGACGAGCGTGATGACGGTGCCGAACAGCAGTCCGACCATGATCCCGATCGCCATACCTTCCCACATCTCGCCTCCGCTCAAATAGAGAGGGAGCAGGCCGAACACGGTCGTGAACGTAGCGAGTAGGATGGGTCGGAACCGTTGGAGGCAGGCGGTGATCACGGCATCCTCTACGGACCGACCCAGCTCGGTCTGTTCGATCTGGATGCGATCCAACAGTACGATGGCATTGTTGATGACGATTCCCGCCAGTGAGATCACACCCAAGAAGGGCATGAAGCCGAAGGGCTCGCCAAAGACCAGCAACCCAATCACCACACCGATGACAGCAAGCGGAATCGTCAACAGCACCATGAGTGTCTTACGCGTCGAGTTGAACTGGATGATCAACAACAGGACGATGATGAAGGCAGAGAGCGGGAGGTAGCGTACCACGGCCCCCATGTTCTCGGCGGTGTTCTCAGCGTCCCCCCCCAGCGCGTAGGAGTAGCCGGGGGGCCAGGCCTCGGCCTCCGCCTCCAAAAGGGGCGTCAACTCTTCCGTCACCGCCGCCGCGTTCCCGCCCGCTGTGAGCTCGCTGGTCACCCGTACGGTGCGGGTAAGATCTAGCCGCTTCACCTTCGAGTACTGCCACTCAGGCACTACGTCCGCGACCTGGAGGAGCGGCACGCTCCGACCCGAGGCCTGTGCAAACACATCCATGGTCTCCAGCGAACTCAGCGTCTGCTGCTGACTGGTTTCGCTGCGCATGAGGATGGGGATGCTCTTGTCGCCCTCTCGGTACTCGCCAGTACGGAATCCGTCGAGGACCGTCTGCAGGGACGTCGCCACATCCTGGCTGGTGACACCCGCCAACTGTGCCCTGGTTTGGTCGATCGCCACAACGAACTTCTTGCTCTTCGGCCCCCAGTCGTCCTTCACGTTTCTCGTTCCACGAATCGACGACAGGTGCAACTTCAGCGCCTCAGATATCCTAGCGAGCTCGTCGGGATCAGGACCCGACACCTTGATCTCAATCGGCACGCCAGCGCCGCCGGCCCCGAGGGGACCCACCTTCACGTCTGCATCAGGGAACGACTCGAACGCAAAGTCGTCCAAGCGTGTTGTGACGTTCGGATTGTGTTCGAAGGCCGACGTGGTTACCAGCAGATGGGCATAGCTGGAGTTGGCTTCATCGGGCGAGTAGCCCATGTCGTAGGCTGCCGGCCCTTCTCCCACGTACGACGACCACGCCAACACGCCTACTTCGCCAGTCGGCTCCACCCGCATCGAGTCAGCCATGAAGCGCTCGAAAGCGGTCACGATCTCGTCGGTGCGTTCGACCCGAGTGCCCAGCGGAAGATTGATGTCGACCGTTACGAGATTGCGGTCGCTATCGGGGAAGAACACGAAGGGGATGAGCGTAAACCCGAACAGCGATATCACGAACAAGCCCAGTATCGAAAGAACCACCGACCGTTTGCGTGCTAGCGCCTGAAGGATGAGGTCCTTGTATATGATCCTCGACCTCGCGATGAGCCGGTCAATCAGTCCCTGCTTGCCGTCGCCCTGTCCTGCCTTGAGGAACATCGTGCAGAACATGGTCACCACGGTCAGCGCCACGAACCAGGACGAGAGCAGGGCCATGGTGATGACCACGAAGATCGGCCCGACGATGTCTCCCATGGTGGATTCGGCCATGAAGAAGGCCAGAAAGGCGGCTGAGGTGGTGAGCGTCGAGATAAGCAGCGGAGTGAAGAGCTCTCCACAGGCGTCGATCGCGGCCTGCTTGGCCTCTACGCCGGCCTCCATCTTCACCATCACTGACTCGGCGACAACGATCGCGTTGTCTACCATCATTCCCAGCGCCATGATGAGGGCGGCGAGCGTAACTTGGTTGAGCCCAACGCCGAAGGACCCCATGAGCATGAAGGTGATGACGGTAACGATTGGAATGAGACTGGCGATCACCAGTCCGGTCCTGACGCCCAGGAAGACCAGCATGACCAGTAGCACGATGCCGATGGACTGCAGCAGGTTCCCGATGAAGTCTCCGACCTTTACGTCGATGTACTCGTCGAGCGAAGCTACCCGCTGGAGCTCGAGCCCAATCGGCAGCCGGTCCTGCCACTCGGCTAGCACGCGATCCACCTCCTCACCCAACGCGATCACGTTGGCCCCACTCTTTAGGGACACGTGGAGCGTCAGTGCGTCGCGCCCGTTGACACGCACCCTTTGCGTTGGGGGATCGACGTAGCCCTGTCGAACTGTAGCGACGTCGCCGAGTTGTACCACCTGTCCTTCCCCAGCCGGAATCAGCGTCTGCCGGATCTCATCGACGTCGCCGAAACTGCCGGTCGGCTCGAGGATGATGCGCTCGTTGTCGAGATTGATCTCCCCGCCCGAACTGAGAATGTTGGTCGATCCGATCACTCCTTGGAGGAGGCTTGCCGACAGGTCGTACTCCCTCAGTCGCGCGTTGTCGAACTCGACAAAGATGCGCTCGTCCTGAATCCCTCCGATCTCAACCTTGGCAGCATCGTCCAGTTTGATGAGAGCATCCCGGAGGTCGTCAGCGTACTCCCGCATCTCTGCGTACGAGAAGCCGTCACTCGTCAGGCCCACCGCGATTCCGTAGACCTCCCCGATTCCGTCATCCTGAAGGTTGGGCGTCACCTCGGCGGGAAGCCCGCTCATCTGGTCGAGCTTGCGACGCAATCGGTCCCAGACCGCCTGTAGGTCGCCCGCGCCAACCTCGTCTTTGAGCGTTACGGCTACCACCGAGAGGCCGGTCCGAGAGGTGCTGGACACCTCCTTCAGCTCCGGCAACTCCTGGGCAACCTTCTCCACCTTGTCGGTGACCAACTGTTCGACCCGGTCTGGACTCGCTCCCGGGAACGAGGAAACGACTGTGGCGACTCGAACCGTGTATGGGGGCATGCTGTCGCGGGCGAGGCCTCCGTAGGAGACCACCCCGAGAATGATCACGGTCGTGAGGACCATGAACGTGATTCGGCTCTTTTCGATCGCAAACCGGGTGAGGTTCATCGGTCCTGCCTACTGAACGCGGACCCGCTGACCGTCGAGCAACGTCGACAATCCGGCCGTCGCAATCAGTTGCCCCTCGCTCAGCCCGTCACGGATTTCGAACCCCTCCTGAGTCAGGTCACCAAGCGTGACGCGCTGCTTGCGCACTGAGGTGGTCCCTCCCTCAATGGGGTCGAGCACGAAGACGAAACGACCGTCACCATCCTCGGAAACCGCGTTGGCGGGAACGACCAGAGGCGCCCCCATGTCGGTCGGTGAGGCACCGAGCGCAAACGCAACGTTGGCCGCCATCCCAGTGCGGATATCGGTGCTTGGACCTTGAACCGACACCCGGACTGGGTAGGTCGCGGTGTTGGCATCCACCGACGGAGACACCTCTGTGACCCTTCCCTCGAACTCACGCCCGGCCAGGGCGGGAAAGGAGATGCGCGCCGACATGCCCTCGTCAATGCGAGTGATTACGCTCTCGGGGAGTCCGAGCGCGATCTCCATTTCGCCGCCCACGTTCAGGACGGCTACGGTCTGACCTGCGCTCACGTTTTCGTTCAACTCCGCGTTCACGGCAGCGATGGTGCCGTCGGCCGGGGCGTAGATGAAGCCGTAGTTGATCTGGTCCCGTTGAATCTCCACGCTCCGCTCAGCCGACTCGTGGCTCGCCTCGGCGTTGTTGAACGAGTTCTTGGCACTTTCGTACTCGCTCAGCGAAGCGGTGCCCCTTTCGTAGAGCGTTCGAACACGATTGAGTGTGGACTGGGCCGTACTCATTTGGGACGCCGCACTGTTGAGAGCTGAGACGGCCTGCTCGTAAGCGAGTCGGGCCGTCACGTTGTCCAGGCGAGCGAGCAACTGGCCCCGCTGGACCTCCTGACCAATGCGCATGTCAAACAGCGTGACCACACCTCCGCTACGGAAGCTGAGATTGATGATGCTCCCGGTGCGGGCAGTCCCACTGAAGCTCCTCGTGGCCTCACCTCCCGCATACCCAACGGTATGCGCTCGAACAGGCCGAGGGGGCCGCTCCTGCTCGTCGGCCGCGCTGCCACAGCCCCATGAACCAGCCAACAAGGCTGAGAATACCACTCCCGATGTGAACGATGGAATCCGCATCAAAACCTCATGCTCCGCTGGGGTCGGCGCGCCTAGCCCGGAACTCCTGGAAGCGCTGAAGGAACGATTCGTCCGGACCGTTGCCAGTCAGGAGAAAGTAGGTGCCGATCTGCCTGCCTAGCGCGAGCGAAGCCGCCACGAAGGTGTACGTGGCGCTCGCGCTGGCGAGGCGTGCCTGCAGATGGCTCGTCTGCGCGTCGAGTAGGTCGACGATACCCACCGCGCCATTGGAGTAGGCGGCTTGGGTCAGGTCCAACGCTTCCGCCGCCGCCCTCTCCGACACCCCGGACAGCTCGATGTTGGCGACCTGGTTCGTGAGCTCCAGGACCAGCTCTCGGACCCCCCTTTCGATGGCACCGGTGGCGTAGTCGCGATTGAGCTGAAGCTGGTCTCTTTGGATCCGAGCTGCGGCGCGGTCGATATTGCGGCTGTTCGAATCGAACAGCGGGATCGAAGCCTGGAAGCCCAAGGTGTAGTAGGCCGGCACCGCTGGGACCTCGGGACCGGGCGCTCCCACCCCGCCTTGATCGAACGTTCGGTTGTACTGAGCCTGCGCAGCCAACGTGGGCAGGAAACGCTGGGCCCCGAACAGGGAGATGGTTCGTTCCGATGCGTCGAGGTTGTGATCGAGCGCCCGAAGCTCCGGTGCGTTTTGTTGGGCTTCCTGAACCAGGAAGTCCTCGAGTGCAACGCGGGTGGAGGGATCGTCCAACCATCCCTGCAGCTGTCCGTAGGCACTGCCTTCCAACACACCCTGCCCTGCCCATTGGTCGACCACATCGATCTCGCGATTGACGGGATTGTCCAGCAGTTGGTTGAGGGCATAGAACGCCCCCTCCAGTTGATTGATCGCTTCCACGAGCGCCTGGCGGTCGGAGGCCGCCGCGCTCTCCAAGCGAAGGACATCGCCCCGCCCCACCTGCCCGGCTTCATTGTTTTGTTCGGCGATGAGGAGGTTCCGACGGGTGAGGTCGAGGTTCTGGCTACGAATCTGAAGGTTGGCCTTCAGTATCAAGGCATTCAGGTAGGCGTTGGCGACGTCGAGCACCAGGTCGAGCTCGGCGGCCCGCACGTCCTCCTCTTGGGCTCGCAAACGGCTACGCTGAATGCTGATGTTGGCGTTGGTTTGAGGGGAGAAGATGGCCTGGCTCAGGACGAGTGAGCCAAGCGCGGAGTACTGCGGGTTCTGCCCTCCCGAGAGCTGAGCCAGGTCAGGGTCGACGACGTTGCCACTCCCGATCATGCTCACGCTCGGGAGGTAGGCACTCCAAGCGGCGTCGATGTCCGTCTCACTCAGCGCGGTCCCCAACCTGTCCGCGCTCAACAGCGGGTTTTGGGCCCGAGCCTGCTCGACGGCCTCCGCGAGAGTATAGGTCCGCTCTGAGAGGACGTTCACGAAGTCCCCCACGAACTCGGTCGTCGCGATCAGGCTGTACTTGATCGGCACACCCACCAGCTCGGCAGTATTGAAGTTGATGGTGAGCGCCTCGTTGACGTCGAGGAATACGGGACGTTCGGAGAGATTCTGCCCGTCCACGATGGCTTCCACGTGCAACGCGATTCTCCGGAGGAACAGGTCCATGCTCTCGGCCGGAGCATTGGTCGCCAGGAAGCCCATCTCAACGTCCTCGCGGCGCGCGGCCGAGAACGACGGAAGGCGGCGGACCAGTAGCTCGTCTGCGATCTGCCGGAGCTCCTCGGGTTCGATGCCGTAACTCTCTGCCAAGTAGAGCGCGTCGACCCGCTCCAGGTAGGGGCCCAGCGCGGCTACGGTCGTGTAGGGGATCAGTTCATAGTCGAGACTCAGCCTTTGGAACTGTTGATCCAAGTCGGCGCGAATCTCAGGAACCTGGAGTTGGGCCTCCATCATCAAGACCCCGACCCGCTGGAACGCGTAGAGGCTCCTGAGCGTCGTGAGATCGCGTTCGTATGACTGGGTGGTGACGACGTACGTCAGGTTGTCGACGCCCGACGTACTCTCATCACCGCGCACGTCGATGACGTCCCGGTTCAGCGACCCAAACAGGATGGTCGGAGTCGGGAAGGCCGTCCTCCGCGACAGCGCCGTGACCGTGACCGGACCGGCTGCCAGGACAATCTCCACGCCGGAGCCAACCAGCTCTTCATAGAGCTGTTCGGCCCGACTCAGATCATACTCGTGAGTCCTGAGATTGGCGCGTGAAAAGCGGATCACAGCGGAGGGACCCACGACCGCTGAGATCTCATCGACCATCTGACTGGCGATGGCTTCGAACCCCGGAATCAGCTGGTCGACCAGCATCCCTATGTCGACCGTATCGGCGACTTGCGCCCGAACGCCGAGGGGCGACGAGAAGACTAGGGCGAGCGCGAATGAGCTACGCAGGGTCATGGCCATCCTCTGGGCGAGGTGCGCGGTTCTTGACGCCCCGTCAAAAGGCTTGGGGGCCCCTGCGGGATGGCATCCTAGACGTCTGGTCAGAGGAAATCAACGCGGCGATGCCCAGCCGCGGAGCCGTGGTTTCGCGTTTAGGGGCAGTAGGGAGCCCTGAGTTCGAAGACGGGGACCCTGCCCGACCAAAGGAGGCCCGACCCTATGTTCACCAAGCTCGCTTCCCTTGCCTCTGCCACCACGCTGTTCGCATTGCTCAGCGCCTGCGACGGAGGCGACAGTGGCACTTCCCCGCCCGATCAGATGTGCCCCGGTTCCTTGGGTCCCATCGTGTCCTACCCGTTCACTGGGAACGCCAACGACGCGTCGGGCAATGGAAACCACGGGACCGTCCAGGGCGCGGCGCTCGCGGCCGATCGGTTCGGGAATGCCAACAGTGCCTACCAGTTCGACGGGGTGGACGACGCCATCTCGATCGGCCCCGGGGGCCAGGCTCCCTACCCCATCACCATTAGTCTCTGGTTCAACCAAACGAAGAACACGGCGGCCCATGTTCTCGCGAACGACGATGCCAACGACGCGGCCAATCGCTGGGGGATAGGCATGTGGGTGGGTCCCGACGGCGGTGTGGGAGCCAACGTCTACCAGGGCTTCTCCGCCCCCTGGAACCGGCTGAGCAACTTCAGCCCGGACAACCTGTTCGGACTCAACGAGTGGCACCACGTCGTCATCGTATTCGCCGCTCACCAGGACCGGACCATCTACCTCGACGCCGTCGAACACCCCAGCGTCTACGCGGGGAGCGGAGGGACGATGCTCTACAGCGGCGGCCCGGGCTTGATTGGCCGCATGCACGCCAACCAGAACCCCAAGTTCCAGTACGAAGGATCGTTGGACGACATCAAGATCTTCGACCGCGCCTTGACTTCCGCGGAGGTAGGGCAGCTCTTCAACCTGGCCGATGGATGCGCTTAACCCGTCCCCCCTAGGACAATCCCCGCACCAGCCAGTAGAGCAACCCGTTGAAGTCCGATACCCCGAGAATGACCGCGAAGTCGTCGCCGCTGTACAGTTCGGACTCGTTCCGGGGCAGCCAGCGAAGCGAGGTGGTGAGTTTCCCGGCGAAGAAGTAGGTCGTCAGCGTTGCGCCCCACAGGTCCCGGTTGCTGGTGTCCGCTGAGCTCCAACTCGTGGCACGCAGTACGTCGCCGGTAAGCTGCCACCCGCTCAACATCAGGCTCTCGGTCTTCTTCAGAACGCCGAACCCGGCGTGTCCCCGCCAACGCTCGTCCGGGTCTTCCACGGGACGGTTGAACGTCAGGGAAAGGGGCGCCACCAAGGCCCAGTCCGGTCCGAAGTGGTACGTGGGCCGCAATCCCCAAACGTCCCCGCCCCGGGTCCCGGCTGCCACGGACAACTGGTGTGGCGCCAGGTGGAACAACCAGTTCCAGGTCGATTCTCCATCAGGGATGGTGGAAGGGTCGGTGTCCCAAGCGTCCTGGTACTTGCCCCACGCCGACCTGAACCACAGCTCGAAGAACTGAACCAACTGCTTCTGGTTTCTCTGGTCCTCAGCGGACAACCCCGCTTCCACCCGCCAGAGCTGCCGCAGCACCTGTTCGGCAGTCCGGCTCATGAAGAGGGGCGGGTTACGGACCAGTTCTTTGAACGTGTAGTCCGCCAGGCAGCCATCGACCTGAGCCGTCGGCCAACTACTCCTCCCACATCCCTCGCGACCCGACCAGTCGTCGATGACACGCATGGCCGCGGTGTCGGTTCGAAGCGAGGTCAGGATCTGGTCGAAGCCCCCCACGCACACCAAGCGCTCCACGGCCCCACGACCTGTACAGTCCGACTCTTCACCGCTCAGGAGTTGGAAGCTGGACTGAAGTAGGTTCTTGAAGATGACGGTGCGGCCGTCATCGGAGTCTGGCCAACGGACCTGAGGTACTGCCACACCGGCTTGCTGCCCAAACTCATGCGCATACAACGCGGCCATCACAGGGGGGGCGTAGGGGCCCAGCTCGAGCGCGTCATCCTCGATCAACGAGCGGAGAAGTGGCGCCTCGCACGAGCGGGGCGCGGTCGCGCTGTACTTGGTGGCGCGGGTTTGCTCCTCCGGACACAGCTCCACGGCCATGAAATGGAGGGCATCGTACACTCCCACGTAGAAGTCGAATTCTCGGAAAGGCCGTCCCAGGAATCCGGCAAACCCCGCTAGGTGTTCCCCCACAATAGGAAAGGCCCGATCCGTGACACGCAGCCACTCGTCGCGACTACCTTCCGACTCGCCGCGCAGCGTACGGGCCAGTGAGTGCAGCTCATACTTCCGAGCGGCCGGAATGGCCTGGCTCACCATCTGCAATGCGGCGGCGGTCCCTTGCCGTTCAGTCTCGTCCCGGGCACGACGGACGATGGCCAGGGAGTCCCTGTACTCACCTGCCTCGATGTATACCAAGCGGGCCAGCGTGTCTGCCTCAGGGGTTGGGATGCTGTCCCGTCGGTGCCCGAACAGATGCAGCGCCAAGTCCAGGGGACTGTTGTCGAACAGCCCGCCATCCAGGTAGTTCGCGTGCACACGACAGCCCCGCTCGGGGACCCGCGATGCTTGCGGGCACTCGTCGAGCGGGATTTCAGGATCGATGAGGCGGAGAACCTCGGGTTCGAACGCGAGCGGAAACGCGCTGGACGCGGCCGTCAGTTTGTAGGCGGTCCTAGACGGTATCAGCTCATATCCCTCCGCGCTGATCTCCAGATCAATCAAATCGGGGTACACCCGCTTGCCGACCGTTGCATCGGCCTGTAGGGCACTGTCGGCCAATGCGAACCGTAGCTCAGCATCTTCGCCCTCTCCAACCGTGACCAGCCGCACCGTGGCCACGAACCTCTGCGTAGGAATGTCGAGCTGGCCCAGGGCGATCGATCCGCGCACCTGCTTGGTCAGCGTGATGCCGATCGGCAGATCGCAATCGGTGGGGCTGGCCTCGGCCAGTGCGAGGTTGATGTCGTCGAAGTGCCGTTCGAAGAAATCACGATGCAGGATCGATCGGGTGTCCGTGCGCTGTTCACGGTAGGGCGCGGTCGTCAGGAGCTGCTCCCACCCGGTGCGAACCCAGATCTTGAAGAAGAGGCTCTCCTCCGGGGGATTCAGGGGGCGATCATCGCACCACTCCACCGCCGAGATGAGCGCGTTGATGTTGCCTGCCGACGCCCCGGTGACCGCCAGCAAGTCATAGGCTCGGCTGTGGTCGTGGCCGTGGGGACCGAGCGAATGCTTCATCCCCTGGATCAACCCCCAGTTGAGTCCGGCCTGATACGACCCTAGGCTCTTGCCTCCGCTGACAGTCAACGCCACGGGCACGCGGGGCCCTTCCGGGTTTGCCACCCGCTGGGCCACCAGCGGTTGCAATGGAGTAGAAAGCGCGCAAAGCACGACAACCGACAGGACGAATCGTGGTTTCATCCGACGTTCCTAGACAGGGTGCGGGGGGCCCACACTAGAAGGCGGTAAGGTCGGCTATCTCAGGACACGGTCAACTGGATTGCCCCTGGGGGGGCGAGGCCCGAGGTTCTCACCATGTCGATCATCGAGGAGTTGACTTCGACCCGCGACCGGACACTCCCGCTCTTCGAGCTACCCGAGCCCGACCTCGCGCGCCGGTACGGACCAGGCAAGTGGTCCGTGAGAGAGATCCTGCACCATCTCGCGGACGCAGAGTCGGTCCTGTACGAACGGGTTCGGAGGGTGCTGGGTGAGGGCGGCGGCGTGCTCTGGGGGTTCGATCAAGACGCCTGGGTACGCGAGCTCGGTTATTCGACGATGCCGCTAGAGATTGCGCGCGACGTGTACAGTGCCTGTCGGGCGGGCGTGATCTACCGCGCCGAGCGGAACTACGCGTCGCACGGGCACCTCGAGTGGAATCACAGCGCCACGGGGCTACGCACGCTGAAGGACGAGTTCGACAAGGTGGCGTGGCACAACGAACGACACCTGGGGCAGATCAGCACGGCGCTAGAAGGTTAAGATCGACAACGGAGGCGGTCGCCGGCTGAGAGCCGCGCAGGTGGTGGCGGCACTGGCGCTGGTGGTCCTCATCGTCCAAGCCGCCTCCCTGGTCTCTCGGGCTTCGCGGGAAGCGAGCGACTTCGGCGTCTTCTTCCGCTCGGGTGAGGTGCTGGCCGAGGGGGCCGGCCCGGAGTACTACGCTGCAGCAGATGAGCCCAGTGGCTGGTACCGGACCATCCCACCGGCAGGCATCTGGCCCTTCGTTTGGCTCAGTAGACTGGGTCCGCTGGGCGCCGGATTGGTCTGGGCCTTGTTCAACCTGGGGCTGGTGGGGGCGAGCGTGTGGTTCACGAGGCGCCTGCTGGCGGTGGGGCCGTCCACCCGCGAGGTCGAGCTCTGGGCGTTGGCCATCCTGTTCGCACTCAGCTCAGCCAGCCTCCAGGTGGGGCAGTTCAGCTCGCTCTTTACGTGCTGCTGGTTGGCAGCGGCATGGGGGTTGGCCCACTCGCGCGACGGACTCGCTGGCATGTCGCTCGCCGCCCCCGCGACCATCAAGCTCTATCCGCTATTCTTGGCACCGATGCTATTGGTCCGATCCAGGCCGGTGCGTGCGGTCGTCTTTCTGGGGGTGGGATTGATGGTTTTCGGCCTGGCGCTACCCTTCGTGACGTTCGGGTCGCGTACGATCCCCCTGGCCCTGGGCTTCGTGAACGAGATGCTGCTCGGTGAGGGGGGTCGGGTGGCGGGCTACCTGGCATTGGGTCCAGGGTCGGTCACCAACCAGGGCCTCGATGCCGTGCTGCTCCGATATCTCTCCCACAGTCCTGATTTTCATGATCTGTACCCACTCCCCCATGTCCACGCCCCTGGCGTCTCGTCGGCACTGGGATGGATGCTGCGCGTGGGCGTTGTGGCAATGACGCTCTGGGCCACCTGGCGAGTGAAGGCACGCCTGTCGGACGCCCACGCGCCGTTGGCGGCCCTCGCGCTTTGGACGTCCGCCCTCTACGTGGTGCTGCCCGAGACGAAAGCGCGCTATGCCGTGTACGTCTTCCCCGCTTTCCTGTGGCTGCTGACCGCGGGGCAGCCCCGGGGGGCCCTACGAATCGCCGCCCTGGTGTTCTGCCTCCTATGCGTACTGGGTGCCCTGCCCCGTATGGCCCTGGTGGCCGGGTTGGCCTTCAGCGGTTCGCTCCTGCTCTGGGCGATGGTGTGGAAGGAGGCGGCCCAGTGACGAACGCTGCTCTCGCCAAGGAAGTCGCTCGCCGCCGCACGTTCGCCATCATCAGTCACCCGGACGCCGGCAAGACCACGCTCACCGAGAAGCTCCTCCTCTTCGGTGGAGCCATCCAGATTGCGGGTTCGGTGCGAGGTCGCAAGGCGGAACGCATGGCCACCTCTGACTGGTTGGACATGGAGAAGGAAAGGGGCATCTCCATAACGGCCAGCGTGCTACACTTCGACTATCGCGGCTATCGCATCAACCTGCTGGACACGCCCGGTCACCAGGACTTCTCCGAAGACACCTACCGGGCTCTCATGGCAGCCGACAGCGCCATCATGCTGCTGGACAACCGGCGTGGTGTGGAGGCGCAAACGCGTAAGCTGTTCAGCGTGTGCAAGCGACGGCGCCTCCCGATCTTCACCTTCGTGAACAAGTGCGACCGCGAGGGCGAGGACCCCCTCAAGCTGATCGACGACGTGCAGAAGGACCTGGGCATTCAGGCCTTCGCGGCCAACTGGCCCATCCGGCAGGAGGGACGCCTGGTGGGCGTCTACGACCGCGAGGACCAGAAGGCGGTGCTGTACACCCGTGGTGAGGACCACGGGCAGTCGATCCCGGACTCACGGGAATACGCTCTCGAGGACGACGCGTTGATCGAGGCGCTCGGAAAGGACGACACCGAACGTCTCTGGGAGGAGGTCGAGCTGTTGGAAGTGGCTGGCGAAGAGGTCTCGCCCGACGCGGTGGACGAGGGGGAAGCCACGCCGGTCTACTTCGGCAGCGCGCTCACCAACTTTGGCGTGGACGTACTGCTCGACCGCTTTCTACAGCGCGCGCCTCCCCCCGCACCCCGTCAGAGCTCCGACCGAGGTTGGATCGATCCGGTCGAGACGCCGTTCTCGGGCTTCGTGTTCAAGGTCCAGGCCAACATGGACCTGCGACATCGCGATCGGGTGGCCTTCCTACGCATCTGTTCCGGACAGTTCGAGCCCGGGGCCGACGCGGTAATCTCACGCACGGGCAAAGCGATCCGTTTGAGTCGACCTCAGGAGTTCATGGCCAGAGAGCGGAGCCACACAGAGGATGCGGTGGCTGGTGACGTGGTGGGCCTGCACGACCGGGGCAACCTGCGCGTGGGTGACACCGTGACCGTCGAGCCAGATGTGCACTACCCCGGTGTGCCGCGATTCTCTCCGGAGCGCTTCGCCCAGATCCAACTCGCCGACCCGATGCGACGAAAGCAACTGGACCAGGGGTTGAGGCACCTCGCCGAAGAGGGGACGGTGCTCCTGCTATTTGCCGACGCCATCACGGGCCCCATCCCCATCGTCGGCGCCGTGGGCCAACTCCAGTTCGAGGTGCTGGTGGATCGCCTCGAACGCGAGTACAGTGCGCGGGTGCGATTGGAGCCGCTCGCTTTCAAATGCGCGCGCTGGGTCACGGGCCCCGAATCCGAGATCGACAAGATCTCCGGGTGGCACGATCGCCGACTGGTACAGGACGTCGACGGGTATCCGATCGTCCTGTTTGATTCGGAATGGACCATGAAGAAGAGCGAGGAGCAGTTGGACGCGCTCACCTTCCACGACGTGCAACCCAGGAGAGACTCATGACGCGGCGAACCTGCTTCTTATATGCGGTGGTCGGTGCGCTGATGTGGCCAGCGGCGGTCGAGGCGCAGCGTCCGACACCGCCCGAGGTGGTTCGTCCACCCGATCAGCGCGTCCCCGCTCCGTTTGGGGACGACATGGTGCGGCCAATTGCCATGGCCGACAACGTGTGGATGTCGGAGCTGACCATCCTGGAGATGCGCGACCTGGTGACCACCTACGGCTACACCACCGCACTGATCCTGAACGGCACCATGGAGTCGAACGGTCCCTACCTCACCACGGGCAAGCACAACCACGTGCTGAAGGTGACCGGCGATGCCATTGCGCGAACGCTTGGCAAGGCGTTGGTCGCGCCCATCGTGATGCTGGACCAGGGCGACCCCACCGGCACCACCACGCCCGGTCGACTGGTCCTTTCGCCGACCACCTTGGCCGCGGTGCTGACCGACATGGCCACGAGTCTCAAGAGCCAGGGCTTCAAGGAGATCTTCTTCCTGGGAGACAGCGGGAGCAACCAGCGCATGTTGGCCGAGGTGGCCGAGTCGTTGGCCAGTGAGTGGGCAGGCGAGGATGTGCTGGTAGCCCACGTGCGCGAGTACTACAACTACGGAGACGTCCTCAAGTACCAGAACGAGGTGCTGGGGAAGGTCGAGCTGAACAAAGACCTCGACGGCTATCACGATGACTACTACATCTCGTCGCTCATCATGAACGACAGCCCTGAGCACATCCGGCTACCGCAGCGCCAAAGGGTCAGCCTGGACCACATCAACAGCCTGCACATCGACGAGGCCGAAGGGCTGGAGATCGGCAAGAAGCTGGCACAGTTCCGTGCTGACGTGACGGTAGCGGCAATCGAGCGACTGCGCGGGGCGCGTTAGCGTTTGGCCGTCACCCGGGCGGGGGCCGCGCCCTTAGCCCTTACGCCGCAGGCGCGTCAGTCCCTCCTGGGCCACTGAGGCGACCAGCGTGCCGTCCTGCGAATAGTAGGTGCCCCGCGCGAAGCCCCGAGCACCAAACGCGGTTGGCCCCTCGACCACGTAGAGTAGCCACTCGTCCACCCGGAACGGTCGATGAAACCAGATGGCGTGGTCGAGGCTCGCCACCATGATCTTGGGATCGCGAACACTCATCCCGTGCGGCAACAGCGCTGACGTGATCAAGCCGTAGTCCGACGCGTAGGCCAACACCGCGCGATGCACCATCGGATCATCGTCGAGTGCCCCGTTGGCGCGTACCCAGCACATGCGTTCGGGCGCTCGGGGCGAGGTGTCGAACGGGTCGGGCTGCCCGACGGGGCGGAAGTCGAGCGGTCGGTCCTGGGTGAGCACGGCACGCACACGCTCCAGGATTTCGTCCGCGCGCTCGCGAATCACCTCCAGCTCGGAGCGGATGGCGTCGGGCGGAGGCACCTCGGGCATCGGCGCCTGGTGGTCCAGGCTGTCCTCTTGTTTGTGGAACGAAGCAGCCATGTTGAAGATGGCTCGCCCGTGCTGAATCGCCGTGACCCTCCGCGTCGTGAACGAGCCTCCGTCCCGAAGTCGGTCCACGAAGTACACCACGGGAATGTCGAGGTCGCCCGCGAGGATGAAGTACCCGTGCATCGAGTGGACCAGCCGGTCTTCGTCGACCGTCCGTTGGGCCGCAGCCAGGGCCTGAGCCAGCACCTGTCCGCCGAAGATCCGATGCGTGCCGATGTCGCGGTTCTGGCCGCGATAGATGTTCTCCTCGAGCGGCTCCAGGTCCAGCAGGGCGACCAGATCGGCCGCCGTGAACGGCTGCGAGTAGGGATGCATGGGCGTCAGCTAGGGGTGGGGTTGGTCATGGTCGGCATCGTTGCGACATGCGTTTGCTGCCACATACGGTTGTTGCCACATGTAGTTGCTGCCATATATATTTGTTGACAAACGTATTTGTCAACAATGGACCGAACTTTGCCTATCGTCGATAGAGAACTAGAACGCGCCCAACTCGAAGCGCTTGCTGACAGCGGGCAGCGACGGCTCGCGCTCCTGTACGGCCGCCGCCGCGTAGGGAAGACTTATCTTCTCACCAACCTGTGGGGCCGGGACCGGGCCTTCTATTTCACCGCTTCGGCAACGTCGCCCGAGATCAACCGCCGCGGGCTGATCAGGGAAGCGTCACGCTGGTCCGGCCGGGACCTTCGCCCCAAAGACCACCCCACATGGCGGACGGTCTTCCGGACGCTGTTGGAACTCCGGCCCCAACAGAACCTGGTCGTGGTCTTGGACGAGGTCCAGTACATGGCGAGCGGGGGCAACGGATTGTTGGAACTGACGTCCGAGCTGAACGCCGTGTGGGAGGGACCGCTCAACCGGTCCGGCGGGGTGCTGCTGGTCCTCGCTGGTTCGGCAGTACGTACGCTCGAGGCCTTGGAGAGCGGCGGGGCTCCCCTTCACGGGCGTCTCGATTGGTCGCACCAGCTCCGCCCCTTCGACTACTACGATGCGGGACACATGATCGCAGCGTACGGACCCGTCGATCGGGTGCGCACCTACGCCGCCTTTGGAGGCGTGCCCAAGTATCTGAGCCTCGTCGACACTTCGAAGGAACTGGCCGAGAACATCATCGGACTCCTGTTGTCGCCGAACGGAAGCGTACGCCTACAGTTGGAGAACGTGCTCGCACAGGAGGAGGGTCTTCGGGACCGAGCAACCTACCAGGGAATCCTGCAGGCGATCGGAACCAAGCGACGCCGCAACGGAGAAATCGCGGCGGCAATGGGTCTGACCCTCGACAGCGGGGTTCGTCGCATGACCAGCCACCTCGCCGACCTCGGATTCATCGCCGCTGACCGGCGCTTCGACGAAGCCCGAAATCAAGCACTGCGGTACAGAATTGCGGACCCCGCCTTGCGGATGCATTACGGACTTGTGGTCCCGAACGAGTCCGCGATCGCGACTGCAGGACCCCGTGCGGTCTGGCAGGAACGGCTCTCCAAACAGGTCTTCCCCACCTACGTCGGCCAGCACGTGTTCGAGGACGTCGTGCGCCAGGCATATGTACGGCACTGGGAGGCCCGCGACCTGCCGGGAGTGGCAGAGTGGGGGCAGTGGTCAGGAAGAGACCTGAGCCGGGACGATGTCGAGATCGACGTGGTTGCGAGGCTCTTGGACGGTAGAGTCATGACAGGCTCGGTCAAGATGCAGAACCGGCTTGTCGATGCGACGGTGTTCCTGAAGCACGTCACTGACTTGCAACGCCTGGCCGACAGTGGGCTCGGGTGGGCCCACAAGGCGTTGGAGCCAGGCGCGCCTATGCTGTTTGTATCGTCCTCCGGATTCAAGGAGTCGTTTGTGGAGGTCGCCGGTGAACTGCCCCATCCCCTGGTCCTCTGGGAGGCTCGGGACCTCTTCTGACTCTACCCCCCGAGCATGGCACAGCGCCCTACGTTTTGGGCCGCGCTTTCAGATACGTCTCCCACCACTCCAGCTCGTTCATGGCTCGATGCACCACGTTCCAGTGTCCTCGGATCCCGTGCGCCATGCCCTCGTACACGATGAGCTTGGTGGGCACCCGCTGCTTCTTGAGCGAGGTGTAGAGCTGGATGGCACCCTCCAGCGGAACGCGGTAGTCCACCTCCCCGTGCACGAATAGCGTCGGGGTCTGTACGCCGCCCGAGTTCAGGTAAGCCGATTGCCGGATCATGATCTCGCGAGCCCGCGGTTCCCAAGGCCGCCCGAAGAACTCCGTCTCCTTGGTACGGGCGACATCGGAATGCGCGTAATTGCTCGTCCAGTTCGAAGCCCCCGCGCCGCTGACCGCTGCTTGGAAGCGGTCCGGGTAGCGCGTGATGAGCCAGTTGGTGAGGATGCCGCCGTAAGAATGGCCCGTGGTACCGACGCGCTCTGCGTCGATCGGAAAGCGCTCGATCAGGTGATCGACGCCGGAGAGTACGTCCTCGCCGTCCAGTGTACCCCATCCGCCCCAGGTGGCCCATTTGAATGCGTCGCCGTAGCCGGTTGAACTCCGGAAGTTCGGAAGGAAGACGAAGTACCCGTGGGCAGCGAACAACTGGTTCTTCAGGTTGAACCCCGGCCCGGAGGCCGAGTGCGGACCTCCGTGGTTCACCACGATCAGCGGGTAAGGGCCGCCTGAAGGATCGTAGCCGTAGGGCGGCAGCAGGTAACCCTCAACGCGGGTGCCGTCATAGCTCTCCCAGGCGACCAATTCCCCCTTGGAGGTGGCCACTCCCATCAGGAAGTCGTCGTGCACGTGGGTCAGGCGGCGCTCGTTGCCTCCATCGATGTCAGCGCTCCACACCTCGGCGGGACGATCGAAGGTACCGACCGTGTAGGTCATCTTCTCGAACGACGCATCGATGTCGAGCCCACGAATACGCCGATCGCCCGTGGTGACCTGTTCCTCGGACCCGCCATTCGCACCCACCCGAAACAGGTGGGTCTGTCCGCCGACACCAGTCGTGAAATAGAGGTAACGGCTGTCGGGTGACCACTGGGGCCGGCCTGCATCCAAATCCCAGTTGGCGGTGAGGTTGACCGGTTCGCCCCCAGCCGCTGGGCGCACGTACAGGTCGGTCGGACCACCGTGGTCGAGCTTCCGATCGATGATGAAGTCCGTGCCGAAGCGGCGCACGTAGCTGATCCACCGACCGTCGGGTGAGTAGCCCACACTGGAGTAGGTGTAGCCGTCGTCCGTGAGGCGGGTAACGGCCCCCGCCGTTGTGACCGTGAAGAGGTCCGAGCGCCCGTAGGCCAGTTCGTCCAACACCGCTTCGTCCGCCGTGAACACGAGCTCCTGTCCGTCCGCGCGCCACGCGACCTGCTGTGGTTGCAGACCCAGGTCCGTGATCTGCACGGGCATCCCCCCGCTCAGGGGCTCGAGGTAGATCTCTCTCGGCGCATCGTCCCTCCGGTCGGGAAGCGGGAACTCTCGCCCGTCGCGCACGAACGGATACCAGTCGACCTGAGCGCCGCGAAAGCGCTCCTCGTGCCGTCGCTCGAAGTCGGAGCGTGGAGGCTCGGCCGCTCGTTCGACAGAAAGCTCACGCACCACGGCCCGCCAACGCCCGTCGGGACTGACGGTTCCTGCGGGTGGAGGGGTGTAGGGGGTGGTGGGACCATCCAAACGCTCAGGATCGACACTCCACTGCGTGTCGTCCCCGGCCCTAACCCGCAATCGACCGTTGGGGGCCCAGGACGGGTTGCTCACATCACTCCCGGCGTGCGTCACGCGCTCGGGTTGGGCCGACCCGTCGGAGGGCACCAACCAGGTCGTCACTTCATTGCTGTTGGTTTCCTCGACCGGCGTCGAGACCGTGTATGCCACCCACTGGCCATCAGCCGAGATGCGGGGAGCACCCACGCTGAGGAGTCGATAGTGGTCCTCGAGGCGAAGCGGGCGGGGGCCGTCCTGCGCCTCGAGCGCAGTCGGCGTGGGAGCCACGAGCAGGGCGGACAACAGCGCAATCGACGCGACGGGACGGCACATCGGACACTCCTTGAGCGGGCCGGATGCGGAATGATACGCCGTGCGGTCAGGGGACGACATGCCCAACTCCGTGTTGGGACCTGCGCTGTCAGCCCTGGCCCGCACAGCCACGCCCCCCCACTTTTGTCGGCTGACTCGGCCCGTTTGGTCCCACGGTCGCGCTCCTCGAGGATTAGAACCACTTCATGAAGCCCGCAGTGTTTCGCATCACGCTGGGCACCGTTGCGTCCCTACTCGCGGCCGTCCCAGCCAGTCCCGGCGCCGCACAGGACCTGACCGACGCCTCAGAGGCGTCGGGAACCGGTGCCCCGGCTGACCTCATCGCCCTTCCGCTGACCGGCCAGGCGCGGATCGATCTCGACGGAAGCGTCAACGAGGAGGTATGGTCCACGGCAGTCCCCATCACCGACTTCACGCAGCAAGAGCCGGTGGAGGGTGGAACTCCGTCCGAGCGGACGGAAGTCCGCATCGTGTTCGACGAGGACAATCTCTACATCGGAGCTATCGTCTACGACGATCCCGAAGGGATCATGGCCTACCAGCGGCAGCGCGACGCCGGGCTCGGAACGGACGATCGGTTCATGTGGATCCTGGACACGTTCTTGGACGGTCGCACCGGGTACTTCTTCGAGATCAACGCGGCCGGGCTCATGGGCGACGGCATCATGACCGGTGGCGGCGGCCGCTTCGGGGGGATCAACAAGTCGTGGGACGGCATCTGGGAAGCGCGTACCGCCCAGCGTCCCGACGGCTGGTCGGCCGAGATCCGGATCCCGTTCCGCACGCTCAACTTCAACCCCGAGCTCGACACGTGGGGCATCAACTTCCAGCGCACCATTCGGCGTCGGAATGAGGAGATCCTCTGGCGAGGATGGCTGAGGAACCAGGGCCTGTTCCGTCCGGTCTACGCGGGGCGGGTGACTGGACTGAATGGCATGTCACAGGGGATCGGACTGGAAGCTCGTCCCTCCACAGTGGCGAGCTGGAAGAACATCCCGGGCGCGAGCGAGGAGACCACCTATCCTCGCGACATCAGTTTGGACATCAACTACAGCGTGACGTCCAGCCTACGCGCATCGTTCTCGCTCAATACCGACTTTGCCGAAGTCGAGAGCGACGATCGCCGGGTCAACTTGACTCGGTTTCCGCTCAGGTTTCCGGAACGCCGCGACTTCTTTCTCGAGGGATCGGGGGTGTTCTCGTTCGCGCCCCGGAGCGGTCCTTCTCCGTTCTTCTCGCGCAACATCGGGATCAGCTCCGGTCAGCAGGTGCCCATCGACTACGGAACCCGTGTCACTGGCCAGGTGGGTCGGTTCGAGGTGGGCTTCTATCAGATTGGCACCGGATCGCACTCGTACCTCGACGATGGCTTACCCACCGCCATCCAGAGCGAAGACTTCACCGTGGCGCGGGCCAAGCGGCGGATCTTCGAGCAGTCGGCGATCGGCGCTATCTACACGCGGCGATCCACGGCCGCGGATCCGAGCGGGTTCGCACCCGACAACCGGCACACGGCTGGGGTCGACCTCGCGCTCAACTCTAGGAGCTTTCTAGGCGACAACAATGCGGAGTTCGAGGCGTTCTTGGTGTGGAATTCCAACCCGGACCCCACAGAGGACCTGGGCTTCGGGGACCTCTCCGCTCACGGCTTTCGGTTCAACTTTCCCAACGACCTCTGGTCGGGACACATCTCCTACCGTCAGTTCGGAGACGACTACCGGCCAGCCGTCGGCTTCGTCACGCGGAACGACTTTCGCCGCGTGGAGCCTCGCATCGGGTTTTCGCCGCGGCCGGAGAGCATCGATTGGATTCGGCGCTTCAACTTTTCGGTTCAGTTCCGCAACCTGACCGAGCTCGGCACCGGAGTTCTCGAGGAGCGGGAGTGGGACTTCAACGTCTTCTCGGTCGACTTCGAGAGCGGCGACAACATCAGTTTCAGCGCCAAACGGACCTACGAGTTCCTGGACAACGGATTCGAAATCAGGGACGGCGTAGATATTGAGCCCGGGGAGTACACTACCTGGGAGTACTCCATCCGCGGACGGGCCAGCCAGCGACGGCCCATCTCGGCTGGCGGCGGGATCACCAAGAGTCAGTTCTGGAACGGCGACCGGACCAACTACAACATCCGCGCGTCCTTCCGCCCGAACCCAGGCATCTCGTTTTCGACGAACTTCCAGTACAACGACGTCAAGCTCCCGCAGGGCGCTTTCACGGCCAGCGTGTACGAGCTGTCGGGCCAGTGGAACCCCAGCCCTTGGGTAAGCTACACGAACCAGGTCCAGTACGACGATGTCAGCGAGATCGTGGGTCTGTTTGCACGGCTACGCTGGATCGTGAGACCAGGGAACGACGTGTACCTCGTCTACACGCACAACTGGCAATCCCAGTTGGTAGACCCGCTCGATCCCATCGACCCTCTCGATCGTCAGCGTAAGGACCTGGTGACCATCTCCCGCGGGGCGTCCATCAAGGCGGCCTACACGTACCGCTTCTAGTCCCCGGTCACACCTCTCGCACTTCAGGAGTCAACCATGCGTCGTCTTTTTCGGTCCCCTGCCCTCCTGGTCGCAACGCTGCTGCTCCTGGTGCCGAGCCCGGCCGAGGGGACATGGTCGATCATCGCAGTGGATACCCGCACGGGTGTGGTGGTGATTGCCTCGGCCACCTGCGTGTCGGCTGCAGGGCTCCGGACCCGTGGAGGCCTGATGAGCATACAAGCCATCGTGGTGCCGGGCATCGGTGTGGCTGCAGCTCAGGCTGGCGTCGATGGCACCAGGGCCAATCAGACGCTGATCTTCGAACAGTTGCGGGTGGGAACGGACCCGGACGACATCCTTCGCATGCTATCCGAAGACGAGAACTTCCAGCGCCGCCAGTTCGGCATCGTCGACCTGCAGGGTCGGATGGCCGGATTCTCGGGCACGGGCAACGGCTTCGCATCACTCGACGTTCAGAGCAACATCCGAGATGAGGGGATCTACTTCTCCGTACAGGGCAACATCCTCGAGTCGGACGATGTGGTGCTTGACGCGGTGGCCGCGTTCATGGCCGAAGAGGGCACGGTCGTGGACCGTGTCATGGCAGGGATGGAAGCCGCCGATCGAGCCGGTGGGGATGCCCGCTGCTCCTGCAGGACCGACCCGGTTCCCGACACCGGCGTCGACTGCCGTCACCGCACCGCGCATGTGGCCTATGTCGCAGCAGCCAAGCCGGAAGACCCCACAGGTGAAGGCCACTCGGATGGGGACTACTCGCTGTTCATCGACGTGGACGACGAGAACACGGGCGCCGGCGAAGACCCCAGCCCAGTCGCGACGCTGCGCATGCGCTACGACGCCTGGAAGGCGCTAGGTGGACTGGCCGAGCTGGGATTGGCGGGGCGGTAGGGTGGCGGCGAGCGTCTGCTAGGGGCATTCAGAGTGCGCCGGTTTCCGCCCCTTGACTCATGACGATACTCATATCATACTCATGCATGAGTCATCGCCTTCAAGTCCTGTTCGACGAGGCTGAGATGGAGGAAATCCGCGCCTCGGCACGACGCCGCCGACAGTCGGTCTCCGAGTATGTTCGGGAGGCCCTCCGAGAAGCTCGTCGGAATGAGTCCGGTGGGGATGCAGACGCCAAGCTTCTCGTCGTCCGAGAAGGCGCCCGTTACGGCTACCCAGTGGCCGACCCCGAGCAGATCAACGCGGAGATCGCGGCGGGTTACGGGAGAGAGACGAGCTGATCTTCATCGACTCCAACGTGCCCATGTACCTTGTGGGGGCGGAGCACCCCCACAAGCACGCGACGCGGCGTATCCTCGAGCGCTCTATCGCGGCCTCAGAGCGCCTGGTGACCGACGTCGAAGTGGTTCAGGAGATCCTCCACCGGTACTCCGCCATCCGTCGACGCGACGCCATCGGGCCCTGTACCGATACGCTCCTGCAGCTAGCCGATGAGGTGTTCCCCATCGGTCTCGATGACGTGCTGCGCGCTCGCGAACTCGTCTTGGCAGAGCCGCAGGTGTCGTCCCGCGATGCACTTCACCTGGCCGTGATGGAGCGCTACGGGGTGCGCCGCATCATCTCCTTCGACCGGGGATTCGACGCATTCCCGCTGATAGAGCGGATCTGCGAGTAGTCCCACTAGCCTTCGGAAGCCCCGACCCTCCCCCCCTTGACCTTCCTATATCGGAAGTATATCGTACGATACGTTGTTCGATCTAAAGTACATACGATCGAACGTAAGGACCGCTACCTTTCGGGAGGGGTTTCCCGGAGGGCCGCCAGGAGACGCCGAGCATGGGTTGCTATTCGCGACGCAGGAGACGTGGGATGGATTTCGACTGGATTTTCGACTGGGACATCGGGATGGGCCCGAAGCGCGGAGGCCGAGGGCGCCATCGGCGCGGACCTGGCCGTCGGTTCTTCCGGCAGGGCGAGGTGCGCCTGGCGCTTCTCTCCCTACTGGAGGACCAACCTGCGCACGGGTACCACCTGATGAAGGCCCTCGAGGATCGATCGGGCGGAATGTACAAGGCCAGCGCCGGCACCATCTATCCAGTCCTGCAGCAGTTGGAAGACGAAGGCCTGGTGAAGATCAACGAGCAGGACGGGAAGAAGGTCTACCACCTGACCGAAGATGGCCGGGGTGAGCTGCTCGTCCACGCGGACCACATCGAGAAGATTTGGCAACGCGCCACCGGCTGGAAAGACTGGGGAGCCAACATGGGACCCGAGACCGCCGAGATCTGGGGCTCGTGGGGCCGACTGTCCAAAGCGGCGTTCAAAGCCGCGAAAGCGGCGAGTCCTGAAAGCACGGATAAGATCCGCGAGATTCTGGACCGGGCGCGGAAGGAGCTGGAGGCGCTGTAGGGGACTCGGGTCAACCTACCCGAGCACGGAAAGACCGCCCTCGATTCGTGCCCTGTCAGCCTCTAACCAACGAGGGAGCTGGAGCTCTTCCCCCAGAGCGCCAGCAGCCTCGTCCACCCTGAACCCCGGACCATCGGTCGCGATCTCGAGCAACAGTCCGTCGGGGGCGTGAAAATAGATGCTCTGAAAGTAGGTGCGGTCCAACACCGGGCTGACATCGATCCCCAGCGCAACCAGGCGCGCACGCCACTCGAGTTGTTCTTCGGCGTTGCGCGCTCGGAACGCGATGTGATGGGTCTGCCCCGCACCTGGGCGCGCTCTGTGGGTGGTGCCACTCCAATCGAAGAGGGTGAGCGCCGAGTGAGGCCCCACGACCCCGTCCTCGTAGTGCGCCCAGAAGTAGTGTTTCGTCTTCCCGTCGTCCTGGTTGAACGTCTGCTTCACCAATCGCAGTCCCAGCGCCGCCTCGTAGAACTCGCCCGCGCGGGGCAGGTCGTCCGTGATGGCCGAGATGTGGTGGATGCCGCTCAACGCCATGTCCTCTGTGATCTCCGTAACCGATTCGGGGAACGTGCGCTCGGCGATCTCTCGTTCATTCCGTCCGGCTCGGAGCCGCTCCGCAGGAGGGTGGATCAGACGTTCACCTAGCGCGTCGGGCGGCTCGTCGATGGTGTAGCCGGGACCGGCCGTCGCGATCTCCAGGATCTGGCCATCCGGGTCGGCAAAGTACAGGCTGGTGAAATAGCCGCGATCGATGGGACCGGTCACGGACACGCCGGCGTCGGTCAGGCGGCGTTTCCACTTGAGCTGCGCCGTGGGCGTCGTGACGCCCAACGCCAGGTGGTGCACCCCTCCCACTCCCCACCCACCTCTTCGCGCGTGCCGCCATTCGAAGAAGGTGAGGATGGTGCCGGGACTCCCCGTTCCGGTTCCGAAGTAGAGATGATAGGCACCGGGGTCGTCGAAGTTGACGGTCCTTTTGACGAGCCTGAGGCCCAGGAGGTCCCGGTAGAACGCCAACGTGCGAGCGGCGTCCGTCGAAACCATGGTGCTGTGGTGGAAACCGGCTGTGACTTGGGGAGGCATGGGTTGTCGGCTGGCTATCTGACCTTCTTTCGCTCCAAACTTCGAGTTTCTGTCAACCGTCGCCCCGACCACCAATGCTGTTCCTCCGGATTAGCCGGATGTCAGTTCCGGATTAGCCGGATGTAGATTCCGACTTAGCCGGCTTGACATTCCGAAATCGCCGGCACAACGTTCCGAATCTGCCACACGCCACGGCACGGATTTCGTCTGGCCTAATCTCTGTAGAGAAGAACCATGGTTCAGGACTTATACCCACGCTTCAGCGCCGATCTGATCCAGGTCGCGCTGACCGACACGCCGGTCGTGATGCTGAGCGGTGCTAGGCAGTCTGGGAAGACGACCTTGGTCCGCTCGCTTCTGACCGCGGATGAACGGCGGCGTTACCTTACGCTCGACGATGACACAGTGCTCGCGGGCGCCAAGGCAGATCCCATCGGGTTCGTGCGGGAACTCGACCGAGCCATCATCGACGAGGTGCAACGAGCTCCGGAACTGCTCCGCGCCATTAAGCTATCCGTCGACGAGGACCGGCGGCCAGGCCGTTTCATCCTGACAGGCTCGGCCAATGTTTTGGCGATGCCCGATCTGTCGGAGAGCCTTGCAGGCCGCATGGCGGAGATACCCCTATTCACCCTGTCACCCTCCGAGGTTCTGGGCGAGCGTCCGTCCTTCCTAGAGCGCGCATTCGAAGGCAAGACCGTCGCTCCGCCATCCCAAGCGGTCGTCGGAGAAGCGCTGGTCCACCAGGTGCTCGGAGGGGGGTATCCGGAGATGCTGAAACGGACCGATCCCGAGCGGCGCGCCGCCTGGGCGCGGGAGTACGCAAACACGCTCGTGCGCCGAGACGTGATTGACGTGGCGGACGTCGAGCGACAGCGGGGCCTTCGACGCTTGTTTCGAGTGCTAGCGCACCACTCCGCAGCGCTCGCCAACTTCTCCAAGATGGCCGGTCAGGTGGGCATCGATGACAAGACCGCTCGTCGCTACGTGACAGTGCTCGAGCAGCTGTTCGTCGTGCGCCGTGTGGAGCCGTGGTTTCGCAACCGCCTAAACCGTCTCGTCAAGACGCCTAAGCTGATGTTTCTGGACTCCGGTCTCATGGCTGGTGTGGTTGGTGCCACACCCGAGCGACTGGCCGAGGACCGATCCGCGTTCGGTGCGCTCTTGGAGACCTACGTGTTCGCCGAGATCCTGCGTCAGGCCTCGTGGCTTACGGCTGGCAGCGAGCTCTTCCACTTCCGCGACCGCTACCAGCACGAGGTTGACGTCGTGGTCGAGACCGATGCGGGTTTGGTAGTGGGGCTCGAGGTGAAAGCCTCCGCCACGGTTCGATCTGAGCACTTCAGGGGCCTCAAGAAACTCCGACAAGCGGTCGGTGAGCCTTTCCGCCAGGGTATCGTACTCTATGACGGCACGGAGGTCGTACCGTTCGAGGACCAGCTTGCCGCCGTCCCCATCTCGTGCCTATGGAACGTGCGGTGAGCGGCCCTCAACCGCCTCCTCGCCGCTCGATCAGCCAGCGATCACCCTCGCCAACTCACTGCCCTCCACCCTCGTGGTCGGGCGCACGTCGGACGGTTTGAGGGCCGCCTTCCCAAGGCCGTTCATGGTTCCGCCTTCGTGTTGCGCATAGTGCGCGCGCTGCGTATGGTAAGGAACCCTCTCCGTCTGATGCGCATTTCAGTTCCTAAGGCATGGAGGGATCTCGATGACAGGCGACTTCGACCCGCCGCTGCTCTGATCTTCGAGCGTCGTAGCGGGGGAGCTGGGGAGGAGTGAGGGGCCCGATTAGGTTTCTCCTCCTAGGGGCTTCGCTGTTTGCTCTACCGAGTTGTAGTGAACCTCCGCGAGCACGGGAGGGCGCCTCTTCCGGCCTTCCCCGCTACGACAGTGCGGGAGTCACCATTTCGGTGACTGCTAGCGCTGAGGCTAGCAGGCTACTGCCGTGGGATGTGAGCGACTCGCCAGACCTCATCATCGGTGACGGGCCTTCTCCCCAAGAGCTTTTTTCCTCGGTGGAGGGAGTTGCGCCTTTACAGAGCGGCGGAGTGGCTGTTGTCGATGGGGCCGACCGACAAATCCGCCTTTTTGACCGCTCAGGCTCCCTCGTTGGACGGATAGGCGGGCGTGGCCGTGGCCCTGGCGAATTCCTGGAGGTCGGACTTGCACCAACGCAAAACAGTGACTCCATCATCGTTTACGATGGTGGACTCCGTAGATTTCACTACATATCCACCATCAATCTTCGATTTCGGGTGCACACAACGACCGCCGTGAGAGGCGGCCGACCACCGTTGGGAGTCACTGGAGGGAAGGCGCTCTTCCTTTCGGGCGTACGACGTCGGTCGAGGCCGGGGATAATACGTATGCCGATGACGTTTCGTTGGGTGGACCTCGTCACACAGAGGGAGACGGCGGTCGCCACCGTTACGACAGAGGCGTTTTTTGCTGAAGACGTGCCGGGTCAGGCCGCTCCAACTGCTTGGAGGAGACCCTTCACTCTCTTCCGCCCACTTGGGGTCGTCAGCCCGACGGGCGCAAGACTCTATCTCGGTGGCCCCGCCGAATTGAGGGAGTACGACTTCGAGGGGCACCTAACACGCATTTTTCGCCTAGACGCTCCACTCCGCCCCGTAACGACGGAGATGATCGACGCTTGGATCGAGGAGTTTACCTCAACGACTTCCGTTCCGGCGGACCGCATCCGAAGGATTGTGGAAGAGATGCCCCTACCCACCTTGGTTCCAGCGTTTGGTGCCCTTCTTCAGGACTCGGAGGGATGGACGTGGGCTGGGATTTACGACCCCGCTCAGCAAGCGCTGAAGCCGAGCCACTGGATCATCTTTGATGATGACGGGCGGGCGCAGGGTACGGTTGTGACTCCGCAAGGTCTGGCAGTGCGCGCCATCACATCGTCATCGATCTTGGGAGTCTGGACCAGCCCGCTGGGCGTCCAAGAAGTTCGCAGATATGGTCTAAATCGACCATGAACATCTGTTGACCCAAGAGGCAGCACGCAAGGAGAAAACGATGAAAGGTCTCTTTGATATCGTGTCGACTATCATCGTCACGTTCGTAGCAATCGCCATGTTGGTCACATACGTCCGGGACCGACCATATAGCGGAGATTGCGGTTTCTAGCACGCGCCGCTCTCTCGCTGATTTCGCCCCTTAATGGGTTCAGAGTGTATTAGGCGCCAGCGATCACCCTCGCCAACTCACTGCCCTCCACCCTCGTGGTCGGGCGCGCGTCGGATGACGGAGCCTCGCTCGGAATGGCAACGCGGAGCGCCCGCAGTCCCAGTACGCCCTGGAGGTCCTCCAGTTCGAGGTCCTCGATCGCGCCGTCGTAGTAGCCGATCGAAATCAGGTACTCCAGGTAGCGCCGATACTCGTGGGCTTCATGCGCTTGGGAGTACACGACCGCCAGGTAACCCGGCTGAGTGAGTCGCTCGTTGGTCTTGCGGATATGCGCCTTGTCGATCCGCTTCTTCACGAGCTCGTAGCGGATGTTGTAGGCGCCATCGACATCGAAGCGCTTCTCGTCTATCCGGAACCGAATGGAGAGCGGTTGGTCCTGCACGAGCACCAGATGGGTGGGCGCCAGGTCCACGCCCAGCTCGGGACGCGTGCGATTCAGCTCCCATTCCACGTGGCTGACCAGCTTGAGCTGCCAGAGGCGCAGGTTGTGCAAATACATGCGTTGGAACCCGCCAGCCTTGGTTAGGGAGTCCCCAATGTAGATGTTATAGTCGACACCGTCGGTCTGGAAGCGCTCGAAGAAGTGCGGGAAGACTGCCTGCGCTTCGAGCTGCTCGCGCTCCAGCACCTGACTGATGGTCTCGTTGAACTTCATGACGCTCTGATCGAAGCGTCGGCGCCGGTGATAGAGCACGCCAAGCTCGGGGTCTAGCGCCTGTTGGTATACCTCCACCTGCGCTGCAACGTCGGGTCCCCAGCCGCCCAACCCATCGAGCAGTGGCTCAAAGTCGGTGTGAAGGAAGCCAATGGCCGCGGTCTCGTCTTCCGAGTGGAGCCCAGCCTCGATCCGCGAGAGGAAGCGCCTGATCCGGTAGCCGATCTGATCGAGCACCGGTAGCCCACGCTCCTTCCCAGCTCCATCCAGAACCTGCAGCGCCAGCTGTAGCTGCTCCACTAGATCCGCTTGGATCCCTCGACTTCGCGTGCCCGACGACCCCCGAATGTCCGTTAAGCCATAGAGTGGGTACACGTCCGGGAAGACGACTTGCTCGGGCGTGGGCGCGTCTTCGGTGGTATCCAGGATCCGCGCAGCTGCATCGCGGAACCGCCACTCCACCGACGGATGGATGGCGGTATACTGCCGCTTGATGATGGCTTGCAACCGATCCTCTCGATCGGAGAGGCTGCGCTCCAAAGCGATGGCGAAGGGCTGCGCAACATCGCTCAGCTTGAACGAACTGAACGCGCTCAGCCGGTCAGTATGAGGAGACGCCACCTCCAAGAGGCCGATCATCTGGTTTCCGCTGAACAGCGGCTGCACCAACAGACTCTTGAGGCCCTGCTCCATGAGGTGGTACTCGAAGCCGGTCTTGTTCACCGCGTGCTCTAGATCGGGTACCACCACCGGCTGACCGTTTTTGAACGCCTCAGCGTGGTGGGACTTCGAGCTTTGGGGACACTCGGGTTTGACGCCGTCGCTCATCAACAGACTACGTCCGACAGGAAATGCGCCGTCGAGCGTATCGGAGCCATCGCTATAGTCGAAGGCGATCATCCCGAGTCGAGCCTCCGGTGCCCCCAGCAGCGTGCGGATACGATGCTGAAGCTGATCGATACGCTCCGGACTCGACATGGCCCCTTGCTTCAGGAGATCGTCCTTGAGCCGCGAGATCGCCTCCCGCTGCGTCACGTCGGTTCCCCGCACAACGCCAAGTCCGCCAAGCTCGAATCGTGAGGGCGGGAGCACTTCCATCCACAGAGGGATATTGGTGGGCTCCGCCAACAGTCGCTTGAACTCCGCTTCGCTCGGCCGGGGGAGGGCGCCCCCCCTGGGGACAACCTCGATGAACGTCGGATCCCACCAAAGCTGGTAGTGCTGCTGCAGGCCCGTCTCTGGTTCCTCCAACGACACCAGCAGGGGGTACGCTAGCTCCGCGGCAATCCCGTAGGCGGAGCGGAGTACACATTGATAGGCCGCCACCATCTGGCCGCGCTGCATCTCCTCCTCGGAGAGGTGCGAGCCACCCACGAACGACTCCTCGGAGAACAGCCCCGTCTCGAGGGCGCGAGGCGTCTCGTAGATGTTGGTGAACCCGAACGGTCGACCGGTTCCGCCGAGGGCCGCCTGGTCTGCAACAGGGAAGAGAGCCGCCATAAGCGCTTCGACCAAGCTTCCGTGCCTGGCGAGGATACCCTCGTCTTCGATCCTGCCGCGGAGCCCCGGGACAGCCTCTACACGCTCCACCAGGAGCTTCGCTTGCGTTTGGAAGGGAGACGCCTCATCCCGCGCCAGCTCACTCCAGAACCCAATCAGCCCTTCAAGACTCAGGTAGGTTGCGAAAGGAAAATCGGAATTGAGGCTACGAGCCATGGTTCACCCCTTCGCCAAGAGCCAGAAACACCGGGATAAGGGAGAACCCGGTGGGGACCGTTGGAGTTCCCTCCTCCCGGTTGTCAGAAACGGCGGCGGAGGCTTAGTTGCGAGGATGCCGCTTGAAGAAGTCGGCGCCTGAACTCGTAGTAGGGAAACAACGTGGCCTGCGGGTCGCGTCCCTTGAACCAAAGGGGGATTCGGTGCTCGTCGCTTATGTGTTCTGCCTGGTGCTGAGCGGCGTGCTGCTTGGGATCTCCGTGTTCTCAGACTTCCTGGACGTGGACGCGTCTGACATCGACCTCGATGGGGACGTGGATCTGGATCACGACATAGGCGCGGCTCGCATTCTCTCGATCCGCGGACTCCTCTATTTCATGTTTGGTTTCGGGGCGATCGGTACCGCTCTGACTGGGCTAGGCACTGTCGACAGTGCGCTGGTTGCGGCGGCCGTGTCGGGGTTGGGAGGCCTCGGCAGCGGCCTTTTGGCCACCAGCGTGTTCGGCTACCTCAAGCGCTCCGAGAGCGGCGCCACCCAAGAGGAGCACGTCTTTGTTGGTCTACCTGGTCGTATGCTTGTTCCCATCTCGAGTGAAGGTGTGGGGCAGGTGCGAGTGCAGCGCCACAGCGGCACGGTCGACCTGGTCGCGGTCCCCTATTCCGAGGCGGACGGTGACCCCGCTGGATGGCGCGATGTGGTCATCGTGGAGATGACCGGTGGGAGGGCGATGGTGACGCCGGCGGAGGGGCGACTACAACTCGAACCCTGAGTCGCGGCACTTCTAAAACCGTTTCCTTAGAAGCAAAGGATAGATCATGGAACAGCTACTGACAGGGCCCTTGGGGATGGGAATCATCTTGGCCGCTGTGATCGCGGCGGTCGTCCTGATTCTGGTCGTTACGATCAGCAACTTGATCGTGATCGTTCCGCCCAACCTCGCTGCGGTCATCACAGGCCGCCGCCGTGCGATCACGGACGGCACCACCGTCGGCTACCGAAGTGTGATTGGTGGGAGAACGCTGCGCGTACCCATCGTAGAACAGGTCGACTTCCTGCCGCTGGAAACCGTGAAGATGGAAGTCAACGTGCGCAACGCGTTTTCGAAGGGTGGGATCCCCCTGAACGTCGACGCGGTCGCGAACGTGAAGATCGCATCCGAACCTGAACCGGTGTTCAACAACGCCGTGGAGCGACTACTCGGAAAGTCGGAAGCGGAGCTGATGACGCTTGCGCAGGAAACGCTCATGGGGAACCTGCGCGGCGTGCTGGCCACGCTGACGCCGGAAGAAGTGAACGAGGACCGGCTCACGTTCGCGCAGCGCCTGACCGAGGAAGCCGCAGACGATCTCAGTCAACTCGGATTTCAGTTGGACGTACTAAAGATCCAGAACGTAAGCGATGAGGTCGGCTATCTGGACGCCATTGGGCGGGCCCAGACCGCCGAGATTGTGAAGCAGGCCGAGGTGGCCGAAGCCGAGCGTGAGGCCGAGACGCGTTTGCGACAGGCCGACGCGCGTCGCAAAGCGGAGATCGCCGAGGCCGAGGCCGAAGCCTCGATTCAAGAGCAGAAGGCCGAGGCACAGAAGCGTTCACAGGTGGCGGCTGCCGAACGGGAAGCCGAGACGCGCCAGAAACAGGCCGAGGCCCGACGGTCGGCAGAGATCGTGGAAGCCGACGCGCAGGCAGCGGTGCGCGAGCAGCAAGCCGACGCGCGCCGACGCTCCGACGTGGCTGCAGCCAAAGCCAACGTGTCGATCGCCGAAGCGGAGAACGAGCTCAGGGTACGCCAGGCCAACCTCGACCGAGAGGCCGAGACCGCGGAGAAGGTGGCGACTGTCGAGGCCCGCCGGGCCGAGGTGGAAGCGCAGAAGGTACTTGAGGCGCGCCGTGTAGAAATGACCGCCGAGAGATTACGCGCAGATGTCGTGGTGCCGGCAGAGGCCGCAGAGCAGGCTGCCCAAGCCGAAGCCCGCGCCCAGGCTGCGCCGATCCTTGAGCGCGGTAAGGCAAACGTCGAAGTGCTCGAGCTCCTCTACCAGCAGTTGCGCACGGGAGGCTCGGAGGCCTTCGCAGTGATGGTGATGGAGAAGATGCCTGAGCTGTTCTCGACCGCGGTGGACGCCGTGAAGGGCATCGAGATCGATCGTCTCACGGTAACCGACTCGAGCGGTGAGGCGATGGGCCAAGCCGCGTCGACCAAGGTGAACGCTGCGATGGCCATGCTGGAGAACGTCTCCTCGAGCTTCGGAGTGGACCTGCAGTCGGTGCTGCAGCGGGCCGCCGGGCAGGGCAACGGCATGGCTGACCGGGAGGAGATCGAAGTGCAGGGCACCCCGGACCTGATCACACCCTCGACGGACGGCTGATGCGGGCTCCCCGGCCGCGCTAGCGGTCGGGGACCGGTAAATCCTCCAGGAAGAACGCAGCGAGCTGCGCCCGACCTTCGAGGCCCGACTTCCTGTAGACCGCCACCGCGTGCTGTCGGACGGTCCGCTCACTCTTCTGAGTAAGCCTGGCAATCCGCTTATGGCTGTGCCCTTTCAGAAGCTGTAGGGCGGTATCTCGCTCCGCGGGCGTGAGTTCCCAGCGGTCGAACTCCTCGCCGATGGCCTCTCCGAGACTCCGAAGGGCCAGGGACGCCTTCTCCTTCCAAACATCGCGCTCCTCGCGGTGCCGCTCCACCTCCTCTTCGAGCGCGACAGCCGCTTGAGTACTGCGGACCCACCCCCGCGCGAGATAGCCGGCAGCGCCGAGGCTGACGAGCACCATCAGTACGTCGAACATGACGTGGAGGCTGAAGATGGTGTCCGGGTCGTCGAGAATCAGATCGACAACGCCCCCGACCGTGATGACCAGGAAGACGACGAGTAACCCCTTCTGCCCTGTGTGACTGTCCATGGCGCTGCGTCCCTGGTGACTCCGGAGGTCAGCTTCTACAATCGGCTCATCTGACCGTTCCAGAGCGCCTCCGACACTTGCCGGATGGCGTTCCTGCCCGCAGACCGGGCAGATTCTGGGGGCGGACGATCCACCGAGACGGAGTAGACATGACCGCACTGGTCCTGATGTTGGCCACCCTTCAAGCCGCTCCCGACACAGTGAGGCTCAGCGCCTCCGAGGCGTTCGACCGTGGGCTCGAGCACTCGTCGGTGTTGGCCGCCTTCCGTTTCTCCGCGGAGGCCGCCTCCAATCGCGCCGAGCAAGCGGGGGCCTGGCGAAACCCAAGTTTGGGCGTCTCGGCTGAGGATGTGGGCCAGCAGATGGCTTTCACCGGAATCCCCGGTTCCCGAGGCCTCGAGGGGCAGGCGGTCCTGACGGCACCTCTCCCGGTGGGTTGGGAGCGGTCCGGAAGGATCCGAAGCGCCAGGGCCGGCGCGAGCGCAGCGGCAGCCGAGTCTCGTGCCGCCGAACTCGGCGTTCAACGCGACCTGCTCGGGGCCATGGGAGTCCTGCTTCGTGAGACCGCGCGCCTGGAGACTGCCCAGGAGGAGCTCTCGACCCTGGACCGAATCGCCGACGCGCTGGCTCGCCAGGCCGAGGCGGGGCGGGCTTCAAGGGGCGACGCCGCCCGTGCGGAGCTGGCACGTGGCATGGCTGGGACGACCATGGCCAGAAGGGAGGCGGCGTTCGCGGCCGCGTCGGCAGATGTGGCCCGCTTGGTTGGGCTCCCCGCGACGAGCTTCGTCCGGATCGATCCTTCCATCTGCACGATGGCGTCTGTCACTCCGAGCGGGGGCGCTGACCCGACGGCCCCCGAGCTCCTGATCGCCGAAGCCAGGGTGGATGCAGCCCGAGGGGACGTCGAAATGGCGCGGGGAATCCAGCTCCCGGATCTGACGCCTCAGGTGGGGGTCCGACGGTCGGGGGGGAACACGGGACTCTACCTGGGCCTCTCCACCCATCTCCCGCTGTTCGACCTGGGCACCGAGCGCATGTCGGCCGCCCTGGCGAGCGAGCGCGCCGCCATGTCCCTGCGGGTGGATACAGAGGCGAGGTTGTCCGCAGCCCACGCCACCGCCGTCGCAACGTTGGATGCCATGAACCGCGGTGGCACACACTTCGACGACGGTTGGTTCGAGAGCGTGGATCAGACAGTGACCGCCGCGGAGGCGCGGTTCGATTTGGGCGAAGGAACGTTGTTCGAACTCCTGGACAGTCGCCGAGCCCGAACGCTGGCTTTGGACGACTACCACCAGTGGCTCACCGAATGGTGGAACGCCCGAACCGAGGTCGCCCGCCTCCAGGGCCGGTCCCTCACCTCCGACCTCCTATGCAGTGACCCCTTTCGGGAGACCCGTTGATGCTTGTGCAATCAATCCACAGCCGCTTCTCGTGGCTGCTCGCGGTATCGGTGCTTGCGGTGGGGTCGGCGTGCGACTCTTCTGGGGACGATCAGATGGGGGATGGGCCCGCTCCGGAGGACGGATCCGTACGCCTCACCGACGCTCAAGTGCGATCAGCCGGCATCGTGACGTCGCCGGTCGAGGCGCGCACGATCCGTCGGCCGGTACGGGTGCCCGGATCGGTGGGAACCCCTGACACCGCGAAGGCGGCGGTCGGCTCCATCGTCGAGGGACGCATTGTCGTGGTCCACGTGCTACCGGGCGACCAGGTCCGGCGCGGACAGGCCTTGGTGGAGATTCACTCCCACGAGCTTTCTGATGCGCAGAAGGACCTGACAGCGGCAGAAGCGCAGCTCGCATTCCACAGGAACGCGCTCGAACGCTCGCAGAAGCTACTCGACGCAGGAGCGGTAGCGCTGGAGGAGGTCGAGCGTCGACAAGCCGATTTCGCAGAGGCCGAGGCCGAGGTCACCCGGGCGGAGGAGATGGTCGAACACCTTTACCCGTCCACGTCCGGGAACGTGACGGCCATCGCGCCCCGCAGCGGCACGGTCTTCCAGGTGGACGCGCAGCCGGGCCAGGCCGTACTCCCCGGCACCCCATTGTTGGAAATGGGGTCGACCCGCACGCTCTGGGTCACGGCCTTCGTGCCGGAAAACACGTCGAGCAGCATGCGGGTGGGCGATACCGTGGCGGTGACGTTCCGAGCGCTGGCGGGCGTGAGTGTCCCCGCTCGCCTGGTGAGGACCGGCAACTTCGTGGATCCAGCGAACCGATCCGTAGAAATGCGCTTCGAGTTGAGTGAGATCCCCGAGGGCGTGCGTCCAGGGAGTTTCGCGGAAGTCGACGTTGCCTCGTCAGCCAGCTTCGAGGGCGTTGAACTGGCTGAGGAAGCAGCGGTCCGGGTCGGAGAAGAGGACGTCGTGTTCGTGATGCAGTCCCCCGGTGTCTACCACCCGGTCACGGTCACAGCCGTCGCGTTGGGAGGGGGACGGGTCGCCGTGACGGGCGTGCCGCCAGGCGCACAGGTGGTCACGGAAGGAGCCTACTTCATCAAGGCGGCCATGGAAGCCGGTGGGGAAGAGGAAACCGGAGAAGGTTCATGATTCGGAGGCTGATCGAGCTCTCCCTCCGACAGCCGCTCTACATCGCTGGGGGCGTCCTGACGTTGGTCGCTGTCGGTGCTTACGCGTTCTTCACGCTCCCGTTCGAAGCCTTCCCCGACCTGACCGCCAATTCCGTGTCGGTGATCGCCGATGCGCCGGGGATGGCACCCCAGGACGTCGAACAGCTCGTAACCTACCCGATCGAGCGTTCACTGCTGGGGCTGCCCAACACGGTCTCGGTCCGCTCGACCACCAAGTTCGGACTGTCGATGACGCAGGTGGTGTTCGATGACGGTGTGGACGCCTACTTCGCCCGCCAGGTGGTGGCTGAGCGCCTGACCGACCTGGGGAACGACCTTCCGGAGGGGGCGAGCGTCACCATGGGACCGGTCGCGACCGCCATGGGGGAGGTCTACCAGTACGTCCTTACGTCCGACAACCCAGAAGTGTCCGCACTCGACCTCAAAACCCTGCAGGACTACTCGCTGGCGCCTCAGTTGCGCACGGTGGCCGGTGTGGCCGAGGTCAACTCCTGGGGCGGACTGACCGAACAGTACCACGTCGTCGTGGAGCCGGGCCGCCTCATACAAGCAGGGCTGACGCTGGGCGACGTCGAGGAGGCGCTGGCGGCGAACAACCGCAACTTCGGCGGCACCTACACCGAAGCCCGCGGCGAACGCTTCATCGTGCGAGGCCTGGGGAGGCTAGGCGGGCTCAAGGATCTGGAGGACGTGGCCCTGGCCACCAGGGACGGGGTGCCCATCCACATCCACGACATCGCCACCGTGACCCGGGGTGCGCTTCCCCGCCAGGGAGCGGTCACCATCGACGGCGAAGGCGAAGTAGTCGCCGGCATGGTGATCATGCGCAAGGGCGCGAACGCGCTGCGCGTGCTGGAGCGAGTCGAGGAGCGTGTCGCAGAGCTGGTGCCCACCTTACCCGCCGGCGTCCGCCTGGTGGAGTTCTACGATCAGGGCGAGCTGGTCGAGCAAACCACCTACACCATCGAAAAGAACCTGCTGTTGGGTGGCACCATGGTGGTGATTCTGCTGTGGGGATTCCTCCGCAACATCGCCGCATCGGTACTGGTGGCACTGGTCATTCCACTTTCGATGCTGTGGGCGTTCATCTCCATGCGCGTCTTCGGATACTCTGCCAACCTGATGAGCCTGGGAGCGCTAGACTTCGGACTGTTGGTCGACGCATCCGTGGTCGTGGTCGAGAACGTGATGCGTAAAGCTGCTGACGAGCCCGACGACCGTCCAGAGGAGCGGATCCGGGCGGCCGTCATGGAAGTGGCCCGCCCGGTGCTTTACGGCATCGGCATCATCATCGCGGTCTACATCCCGATTCTGGCCCTGCAGGGCACCGAGGGTAAGATGTTTCGGCCGATGGCGTTTACTGTCGTATCGGCCATCCTGGGGTCTCTCGTGCTGGCGCTAACGTTCGTGCCTGCAGCAGCCACCTGGGTGCTGAAGCACGCGAAGGAAGTCCACACACCGGGCTTCGACCGGCTGCGTGATCGATACCGCGCCACCCTGGAGCGCACGCTCGCCCACCCTACCCTGATCGCTGGGTTCGCGGGGGCCCTCTTTGTTGTCGCGCTGTTGAGCGCCACCCGGTTGGGAACGGAGTTTATGCCCCGCTTGGACGAAGGGAGCGTGCTCGTGCAGGGCCTACGACTGCCGTCCACATCGCTCGAGCAGGGCACACGATTTTCGACGGCCTTGGAACGCGCGCTCACGGGAATGCCCGAAGTGGAAGCCGCCGTCTCCAAGTTGGGCCGCCCCGACCTGGCCACCGAAGCCATGGGGACCTACGAGTCCGACACCTACGTGACGTTCGGGGACAGGAGTACCTGGAGACCGGGTGGTAAAGCCGCATTGCTGAGCGCTATGGACAGCGCCCTGCAGGACGTGCCAGGCCTAGAGTATGCGTTCACCCAGCCCATCCAAATGCGTCTTGACGAGGCCGAGACGGGGATTACCACGGACGTGGGGGTGAAGATCTTCGGCGAGGACGCCGATGTGCTCGCCGGACTGGCCACCCGCATCGAGCGCGAGGTGGCGACGGTACCCGGGGCCGCAGACGTGAAGGTCACCGCGGCGGCTCGCGTCAAGGAGCTGCGCGTTGAAGTTGATCGTACCGCGCTTTCCCGTTACGGGCTCGGCACCGACGACGTTGGGCACCAGGTGGAGATGGCATTGGGATCGTCCGTGGCCACCCATATCGTGGACGGACCTCGACGCATCGGAGTGGTGGTGCGTATTCCGGGCGGCAACACCGTGGACCCAGCACTCATGGCCCAGCTTCCGGTGGCCAACGGACCCAGCGGACTGGTCACTCTGGGGTCAGTGGCCGACCTGGTAGTGGAGGAGAGTCCGGAGGCCTTCGCGCACGAGGGCGGTCAACGCATGGTGGTGGTCGGAGCCAATATCCGCGGGCGGGACGTGGGAAGCTTCGTCGAGGATGCTTCGGCGCTCCTGGAAGCCAGCGTGCCGCTACCGACAGGGTACCGTTTGGAGTGGGGCGGACAGTACCAGCATCAGCAGAGCGCGATGCGGCGGTTGGCGCTGTTGGTACCGGTCGCGATCGTCGCCATTTACCTGTTGCTGTTCTCAACGTTCGGCACCATCCGCCACGCGGTGCTCATCATGTTCAACGTGCCGTTCGCAGTGGTGGGAGGAATCGCCGCACTCTGGCTGACCGGCCTCAACCTGAGCACCTCGGCGCTGATCGGCTTCATCGCGGTGTTTGGCATCGCGGTGCTGAACGGCGTGGTGATGGTGAGTTACATGAACCAGCTCGGAGCGCGGGGTCTACCTCTGGAACAGGCGGTGTTGGATGGCGCGGCCACTCGACTACGGCCCGTACTCATGACGGCGCTCGCCGCGAGCCTCGGATTCGTGCCCATGGCGCTGTCCACCAGCCCCGGTGCGGAGCTACAGCGGCCGTTGGCCACTGTGGTGATCGGCGGACTGCTTACGGCGACGGTCCTGACGCTGTTCGTGCTGCCTACGGTGTACCGGTGGGTGGAGGAGCGGATGGGGGGAGTTGTTGCGGGGCCCGATTCGTGATGCGGTACACGGCGATGCGCTGAACATCGAGCGTGTCTCCGGTCCGGCCTGTCACATGCCCGCCTCGTACCGTGTGAAGCTCCAAGTCGCGAAACCCCCACATCGTCGTCCCATCAAGCAATGGACGGATTTCGGGCGTCGCGATGGGCGTGGTCCGAGAGGTGCCGCTCCGGCGCCTCAGGACGGTTGTGGCGGCCTCCGTGCGGCGCCTGGGCGAAGCGAGCCGAGTCATTTGACCTAACGGGGCCTCGTCGGGCTTTACACGGACGCACGTGGATCACCGTAAGTGCCTCATATATTTAAGGATAGATGATGTGTGCCCCCTCTATCCCCGAGGCTCCCATGCCGAACCTTCCGTCCCCCAACGCCGTCGTTCCCAACGACTCCGCCACCCCCAACGAGGATGTCTTCTCACTCGGTGAACGCTGCGCCGAGGCGTTCCGACAGGCGGACGTGTTGAAGTATGAGGGGCTGGTGCTGCTCGCCGAGTTCGACGCCCGGAAGGGCTACGAGGATATGGGGTTCACCACCACCGCAGACTGGCTGACCTGGCGGACGGGCATCGAAGCCAACGCGGCCCGCGAACGAGTGCGGACTGCGCGAGCGTTGCAGCACCTTCCCAAGACGGCGGCCGCCATGCGCGACGGCGCGTTGTCGTTCACCAAAGTCCGCACCCTCACTCGCGTGGCCAAGCCGGAGAACGAAGAACAGCTCCTGACGTTTGCGCGGGCCGGGTCGGCCGCCAACCTCCAGCGCCTCGTGAAGGGATGGAAGCAGCTCGACCGTCGTGCAGAGGTGACCGCGGAACAGCTCAGGTTCCGCAGCAGGACATTCAGCGCGTTCGTGGCAGACGACGGCATGGTGGTGCTGAAAGGACGGCTCGACCCGGAAGCCGGCGCGGTGCTGATGCGGGCCATCGAAGCGGCCTCGGACGCGCTCTACCGCAAGGAAGTCGAGACCGACGAGCGCGAGGCCCAGCAGCGTCGGGCGGATGCACTCGCGCTGATGGCGGAGCGGGCGTTGGCAGCCGGGTTCGGCGAAGGCGCTCCGATCAGTGGCTCGAGGGCTGAGCGCACACAGGTCATGCTCCACGTCGATGCCGAGACGTTGAGCGAGACCGGAGAGCCGGGGATGTCCGAGCTGGAGGACGGCACCCGCGTTTCCGCGGTAACATCCAGACGCATCGCATGCGACACGGGTGTGGTGCAGGTCACGGTCGATGACCGCGGTCACGTCTTGGGCGCCGGTCGCCGCACGCGCACTGTGCCACCAGCACTTCGGCGAGCACTCGAAGTCCGAGACCGAGGCTGCCGCTACCCCGGCTGCGGGCTCCGCTTCACAGACGCGCACCACATCCAGCACTGGGCGGACGGCGGCGAGACCTCGCTGCGCAACCTCGTACTGCTGTGCCGGCGGCACCACCGGGCGGTTCATGAAGGCGGGATGCGCGTGTGCATGGACCGACTCCAAAAGGTCGTGTTCCTCACACCTAAGGGAAGAGCGTTGACCGACGCAGCTCCGACATCGATCCGGACGTTACCGCCACGTCCGCTCACCCAAGACGTCACCCCCCGCTATCGACGTGACGCCGACATCCCCTGGTCGATCGAGGGCGACGCTTGGGATGCGCTCGACGATGACTGACGCGGGCAAATCGTTGCGTGGTCCGCGGTCCTCACCGGTTGTGAAGAGGCCGCAGCCCTAGCACGGGCTGACCCGGTTGGAATCCGCATCCCAGGTGTAGCTCCGCCCTGGTGCCCACGCACCATCGATCCAGTTCACACTCCTCGACACCCGCCGCTCGCCGTCCCACGTCTCGAAGTGTCCGTTCCGCGTGATCGTTCCGTCGGGCGACATCAGGTGCTGCGTCAGCTCAGGCTCGTAGGGGCCGCGGTCTTCAAGGTACCCGAACGCAACGAGCCCCTGGGGGTGCGACTGGTAGATGAATCCAGCGCCACGTGCCGGGTCCCACCCCTGGAAGAACCTCCAGAACACCTGTTCGCCGCCGGCCTGCGACTCACCCCACATACAACCGCTCGCGGTCATCCCGTCGGGAAGCAACCGCAGCTCCATCCCATAGGCCTCGGTCCCTCCGTCCTCTTCCATGTAGTCCTCGTTGGATGTGATCCAAACCACGTTCGTTTCGCGCGCGAGACTAGTCTTCCACTCGTCCAACGCCTCAGATGAGGAAGCGGTCGGGGTCGTGGAGGACGCCTCTGCCATCAACGCCGTGTCCGACTCCTGCCCCGGCTCGGTTGTGCAGGCGCCAGCGATCGTCAACGAGCCGGTTGCGAGAGCGGCCACGACGAAGAGAGATGGAGCTCTTGAGCTGGGCATATCAATCCTTTTGGGCTACCTGACGAACCCTCACGAGGTCACCTGCTAGGTTGGTACGCGGAGGCACCCCGGATTCTTTCTGCCCTTGAGGCAAACACCGGGACTCGGTATATCGGCGCATGCGAATCGCTCTGTTCTCAGATGTGCACGCCAACCTGCACGCGTTGGACGCGGTTTTGGCGGACATTCGGAGCCGCAGTGTGGACGCGGTCTATCACCTCGGCGACCTGGTCGGCTACGCAGCGTTCCCCAACGAGACCGTCGAGACCGTCCAGCGGGAAGGCATCCGCGGGGTATCCGGGAACTACGATTCCACGGTAGCCACCCGGTATGATCACTGTGGCTGCAAGTATGAAGACCCCCATCAGGCGGAGTTGTCCCACCTGAGCTTCGAGTGGACACTCGAGCACACCAACCCCCGCAGCCGGGCAATCCTGGGTGCCCTTCCCTTCCGCCTCGATGTGAAGCCAGGAGGGGGTCACGCAGCGGGGCCCACCCTCATCCTTGTCCACGGCACGCCCACCCTGAACACCCTCTATTGGCACGCGGACCGATCGGACGACTTCTGTCGCACGATGGGACGGAAGGCCGGGGCGCGGGCTGGAGACATCGTGGCCTGTGGTCACACCCATATCGCTTGGGTCAGGGAGGTGGAAGGCGTCCATTACCTGAATACGGGATCGGTGGGGCGACCCAAGGACGGAGATTGGCGGGCCGGCTATGTCATGCTGGAGGTGGGTGACACGTCACCTGAGGTCGAGTTCGTGCGGGTCGAGTACAACCTGGAGGCGGCTTGTGAGGGAATCCTCAGGAGCGCCCTACCTGACTTCTTTGCGGATTACCTTCGCGCGGGAGGCCCGCCTGAAGTCCGGCGTTAGAGGTCCGAGCCGCAGTACTTGCAGAACGCCGCATTCTCATCGTGCCCTTCGCGCGCGCAGACCCTACAGGACTTCGAAGACAGCGGCATCCCCGACTGCACCAGCTCTGCCGAGAAGATCCCTGTCGGAATGATGATCAGCGCGTAGCCGAGGACCATCGCGAAGGCCGCAACGGCTCTGCCAAGGGAGGTCTCGGGTGCGAGGTCGCCGTATCCCACGGTGGTCACGGTGACGATGGCCCAGTAGACCGCGTGGGGGATGCTATCGAACCCGTGGGCGGGACCCTCGATCACGTACATGATGGTGCCCATGATGAGCACAATCGCCAGGATCGAAAACAGGAATACCGTGATCTTCTCACGCGTTCGCCGGACAGCAAGGATCAGGGTGTCGAACTCGCGGACGTAGCGAACGACCTTGAAGATCCGGAAGATCCTCAGGAGTCGGAGCGCCCGCACCACACTGAACGCGCGGCCCCCAGGGAAGAAGAGGCTGAGGTACGTGGGGAGCACCGAGAGCAGATCTACAATCCCGAAGAAGCTGGTGGCGTAGCCCAGGACCCGCCGCACACAGAGCAGGCGGAGGACGTACTCGACGGTAAATAGAATGGTGAAGAACCACTCGATGACCACCAACTCACGGCCATAGCGATCGGCGATTTCCGGGACACTCTCCAACACCACCGCGAGCACGCTGAGAGCAATGCTGACCAGCAGGACGACGTCAAACGCCTTTCCTGCCGGAGTGTCGGCTTCGAAGATGACTTCGTGGAGCTGATCCTTCCAGTCGCTCCGAGGGTTGTCCACCGGGTCTGAGATCGTCGGAGTCATGACGCGAATCTAACCGCAAACCGCCACATCCTGGTAGCGATGCACGCGCACTTCAGCTATTTCAAATGGGATTCTTTCGCTTGATTCGTTCAAGCTTGTACCGACTTTGCTGGAGAGCTTTCCTTGCGATTATGCACCACACCACCGCTGGCGGTTCTCCTGCTGTCCGGTCTCTCCGCGGGACTGCCGCTGCGGGCTCAGGAAGCCGCGCCAGTCCGTGGTTCGGACCCCCCGGTTGCTGCAGTGACCCAGACCGCGGAGGCCCCCGTGATCGACGGGCGGCTAGACGAAGCGAGCTGGATGGAGGCGCAGGTCCTTTCAGACTTCGTGCAGCGTGAACCCATGGAGGGGCGTCCCATTTCGGAACGCACGGAGGTGCGGATCCTGGCCGACGCCGAGGCGCTCTACGTCGGTGGCTGGATGTTCGACCGCAACCCTGCCCGCATCGTCTTGGGAGAGACCCGCCGGGATGCGGCACTCAACAACAGTGACGCCTTCTTGTTCGTGCTCGACACCTATCTGGACCGACAGAACGGGTTCGTATTCGGGACCACGCCTGCGGGCATCGAGTACGACGGACAGATTGCCAATGAAGGCCAGGGTGGTGGCGGTGGTGGGGGTCGGCAACAGCGTGGATCGGGCGGTGGCTTCAATCTGAACTGGGACGGCAGTTGGGAAGTCGCCACCAGCCAGGACGCCAACGGCTGGTATGCTGAGTTTCGTATTCCGTTTTCGACACTGCGCTACCCGTCCAGCGGCGAGCAGAGCTGGGGACTGAACTTCGCGCGTAACATACGCCGCAACAACGAGGAGTCGGTCTGGGCACCCATCCCGAGGCAGTTCAACCTCTATCGAGTTTCATTGGCAGGCACCTTGGAGGGCCTGCGGGCGCCCGCACGACGGATCGCCACGGTCACACCCTATGTGCTGGGAGAAGCATTCAGGGACTTCACCACGTCCGCCACGACGGACTACGATCCGGTGGTGGGAGCCGACGCCAAGCTGGGTCTGACACAAAGCCTCACCATGGACCTGACGATCAACACTGACTTCGCGCAGGCGGAGGTCGACGACCAGCAGGTCAACCTCACCCGCTTCCCCCTGTTCTTCCCGGAGAAGCGCGCGTTCTTCCTGGAGAATGCGGGGACCTTCGCCGTGGGTTCTCCACGTTCGGTGGACCTGTTCTTCAGTCGCCGCATCGGGCTCGCCTCGGGGAGCGAGGTGCCGCTTCGCGCAGGCGCCCGCATTTCGGGGAAGGCCGGGGGCCTCCAAGTGGGATTCCTCAACATTCAGGCAGGCCACCTCGACGCCTTCGATGAGACCGCCCAGGCGGTGGTACGCACCGAGGCTCCTCAAAACTACGGGGTGGGCCGTGTCTTCAAGGAGTTCGCGAATCGCACCAGGCTGGGCGGCATCGTGGTATCGCGCATCAACACCGACGACACGGCCGACCGCAACCTTACGTTCGGGCTGGATGGCCGCCTGGGGATCGGAGACGCCCTCACGTTCGACGGCTGGGTGGCCACGACCAATACGCCGGGAGTGTCCGGCGGGGAGTACGCCTTCAATGGTGGTGGTCGATACGAGACGCGGGACTGGCAAGTCTCAGCAGGTTACCGGCAGGTCGGGGATTCGTTCAACCCCGAGGTCGGCTTCCTGTCCCGTCGGGAGTACCGGCACTTCAACACCCGTATTCTACGGCACATCCGCGTGGACGACGTGTCCTGGTTCCGCGAGTTCCGTCCTCACGTTTCATGGAACCAGTATTGGGCCCTGGATGGGTTCAGCGAGTCCTACCTGATTCATATCGACAACCACTTCGCGTTCGCCAACGGAGCATTCTTCCAACTGCCCGGCTTCAACTTCACGGGCGAGGGACTCAGGGAGCCGTTCGCGATCCGGGAGAACATCGTGATCCCGGCGGGGACCTATCACAACATCGACTGGGAGTTCCGGGCCAACACGGATCTGAGTGCTCCCGTCTCGTTGAGGGGCGGATGGGGATTGGGCGGCTTCTACTCAGGGCATCGGTTCGCGCCCACCGGTACGCTGACCTTCCGATTTCAAGACCGACTGGTCACGTCGTTGCGCGTCAATTACTTCGACGTGCGCCTGGAAGAGGGATCGTTCACCACGTCGGTGGCGGCGTTGTCGGGAACGTACTCCTTCAGCCCCAACGTGTACCTGCGCGCCTCGCTGCAGTACAACGACGACACAGAGAACTTCGGCAGCAACGTGCAGTTCGGGTGGCTCGATACCGCTGGCACAGGCCTCTTCATCGTGTTCAACGACACCGAACACTACGGCTCGCTCCAGCGTACCGGCCTCGAGCGGGGTCCCCTGGCGAGACAGTTCATCATCAAGTACACGAAGCTGTTCGATATCGCGGGGTAGCGGGGTCGCACTCGTTTTGGGACGCCGATTGACGTCAATGCAGCCCACGACCTCCAACTCACGAGGCTGGGCGACATTCACGTCAATAATTGACGTCAATGCAGCCCGCGACCTTAGAAGGGCCCCCCGCGGGCGACATTGACGTCAATCGGGGCCGACCCGTCACAAGTCGTGCCTCTGCCACCCTAGTTCCAGCGGCGCCCCCGGAGCTGCTCGACATCGAGGTTCCCGCCGCTCAAGACGGCGACGACCTTGGTGCCTGGCGGTGCGTCGATGAGCCCCTGCAGGAGGGCACCCACGGGTGCGGCCGCGGCTCCCTCGGTCACCAGCTTGGTCCTGGCCATCAGCCACAAGAGCGCGTCGAAGATCTGCTCGTCCGGGAGCGTCACGATCTCCTCGACGAACCTTGCGCAGACGGTGTGCGTGTTCTCGCCCACGCGCTTCACGCGCAGACCATCGATGATGCAGTCGACCCTATCCAACGTGACGCGCTGCCCCGCCTCGACACTCATGCGCATGGCGGGTGCCCCCGACGACTCCACACCGATTATGCGTACGTCCGGGTTGACGCTCTTGGCCGCCATGGCAACACCTGAGATGAGTCCCCCTCCGCCGATGGGCACCACGATCACCTCGGCGTCGGGGAAGTCCTCCATGATCTCCAGGCCTACGGTGCCCTGACCGGCAATCAAGCGAGGGTCGTCGAATGGATGGACGTAGGTGAGACCCCGCTCCTCCATCAGCTCGAGCGCCTTCTCGTTGGCGTCGTCCCAAATGGTCCCATGCAGGACCACTTCCGCACCGTACCCCTCGGTCGCGGAGATCTTGGAGGGAGTGGCGTTTTCAGCCATGCACACCACTGCCTTTACCCCGTGCTGACGCGCTGCGATGGCGACCCCCTGCGAGTGGTTGCCAGCGGACGAACAGATGACCCCCCGCGCCTTCTCCTCATCAGACAGCTGTGCGATGAGGTTGGTAGGACCGCGCACTTTGTACGAGCCACCCTTCTGGAACAGCTCGGCCTTCAGCCGAATGTCGAAGCCGGTGGCTTCACTGAGGGTGCGGGAGGTGAGCAGCGGCGTGTGGTGCACATGAGGCGTGACGCGCTCAGAGGCGCGCGCGAAGTCGTCAGCGCCGAGCGTGAGGTCGGGGTCGATCTCGTAGATTGTGGCCATGCCGGATCATGGGCCCCGGTGCGATGGGCCGCCAGACGCGCGCTTCAGTCCGCCCAGAGGGCGCGGGCCAGATGGATGGTGGCCGTCCTCCTGTGCTGGCGCCACGCAGGTGCGGGTGTGGATCTTGCTTCTACCCACGTAACGGGTGCGCTCCCCCTCCCAGTTTCCCGCAAACACCCAACCCGGCATCCAGAGTGTACGATAGCTTCCGCATGGTCTTCCAGTTGCTGGAAGTGCCGTTTCTCCTTGTCACCGTTGTGTTTGCGATTCGGGCATCCCGCGCCTGTCGGGGGCCATCCCCAGCGTTGGACCCCCAGCTCTTGGGAAGGGGCCTTGGCCTCCTGACCATCGGGTTCGTATTCATGGGCATCGGGCATCTGCTGATGCAGACCGAGGCTTCCCTTGGCGTCGACCCGCTGGTGGCGCTGCTAGGCCCCGGACTGGGCCCCACCGTTTGGTACGTCACCCTGGTGCTGACTTGGGGCTTCTCCTGCTTGGGCTTCTATCAGATTCTCAACGCCTCTGTGGAGGCAAAGCTGCGGTCCGAAACACGTGCGCTGGTGAAGGCAGCCAACTTGGATCCGCTCACGGGGGCGTTCAATCGGCGCGGCCTCGATCGGGAGTTCGAGCGACTCCTGAGCGAGGCGGAGCGCTCGCAAGGTCTGCTCTCGGTGCTCATGCTGGATCTCGACGACTTCAAGGCCGTCAACGATCGCTTCGGCCACGTGGTTGGCGATCGCGTGCTCACCACGGCCACCGAGGCCATCGACTCACTGCTCAGGGAGAACGCGATCCTCGGTCGCCCGGGGGGTGAGGAGTTCTGCGTGTTGGTGCCCGACGCCGACATCGGCGGGGCCACCGTTTTGGCCGAGCGCATCCGCGAGAAGATGGCGAACCTCGGCGTCAAGAGTGACGGTGCGGTCGTGCCGGTCACCGTCAGCATCGGTATCGCGGAGCTGGGCAGTGATGGGACGGATCCGGAAGCGCTGATCGCCGCCGCAGATCGACGACTGTACCGAGCCAAGCGTTGCGGCCGCAATCGCACCGTGTCCGTAGACGAGGACCCGTGCACGAGGGTGGAAGCGTCCGAACAAGCCATGACCCTATCTGGGGCCTGAGAGCCCGTCACCGAGGCCCCAGCCGGATCAGCCTCCACTATTGACGCTCGCTGGAGTGCATGGCTCGAGGCAGCGAGAACCTTGCGTTTGCGAGTAGGCCGGTAAGCAGTCCCTGTGGAATTGCCCAGGCGGCGACGACCGCGCCGAAACTATGAACGTCAGGTCCCACCAGCGCCAACGTGAGCAACCCGGCAGCCGCCCCGACCGTGGCGGCCGCGACCGATCGACCATAGCTCGTTTGGCCCCCGCTCCCCAACGCAGCGCCGCCAGCGGCGAGCAGTGTCGCGGATACCGGGATGATCAGGAGGGGCGCGATGTCATCGGTCCGGTACGCCAGCGGGAAGCCCACCACCAGACCACTGACGAAGCCCACTGATGAACCCAGGGTAGCCCCAAGAACCTGAGTAGCGGTGGGATCGAGCTGCGGCTCGGGAACAGAGTCCGGCTGGGCCGCGAGAGCACTCGGGTTGCCGAGCCCGAACACCAGCAGGCCTACGAAGAACATGTCACGCATTCGGATCTCCCTGATGAGGTGGCACTCTTCGAACGTACCCTGCGAATGCGTCTGGAAAGCCTGCGAGATCTGCGTAGACGGCGCGGTCTGGTGACGTAGCTGCGAACCGGCTCTTAGTTCGCTTGACCCCGCGGGGGCGGCAGACCGACGACGGGACTGCCGCCTCCCCACGATCATCGCATCCCGCTGAACCCGACAGGGATGGGTTGGATTCCCTCGATGCTCAGGGGCCCCTCCCAGCCGCAGCTCTGACCTTGGTTGTCGATCAGGTCAACCCGGTACTGGCCCGACCCCGTCAGGCGTACGTTCTCGTACGGGGTGCTGCCCATCTCATACTCCAGGGTGGCGTTCCAGCGCTCCTGCCCGGAGACGCCGTTTTCAAGTGGCTGCATTCCGCTGTCCGCGGTCATGTAAGGGACACGCCACTGGGCGGCCATCCGATTGTGGTCAGGAAAGATCCAATCGAAGGTGTTGGGACCGGTCGCCTCAGCGGAGACGTCGACTTCGTATCCGCTCGTGTCGAGCCCGCCACACGTCCAGCTCGAGAATTCGAACTCGATTGTGTACTTGAGGTTGGGAAAGTCTTCCACGGCTGGATCGGCAAGGAAACGGATCGACTGTTCGATGGGCTGCTCACCTCCGTCGATGCGGAGGATACCAGAACCCGGTAGCGGAGCGCTGTAGTCGATCTCCAAGCCGGCGTTGGGCACGCCGCCCAGCTCCACCATCCGTGTGTCGATGATGCCGAAGTTTCCGAGTCCGACAGAGGCCCTGAGTTGGGAAGCGCCATCCCTCACGAAGTGGCCGTCCTGATCGAGAGCCGCGACCTGCGAGGTGAACGTATAGTTGGGGAGCACGCTGCGCTCTTGCGCCAGGAACTCGGCTCTGATGGTTTCGACGAGCATACCGAAGGGTCCGGTTGCCTCCTTACACGCGGCGGTGCCAAGGCAGGTAACGGTCATCAGCAGCAGTGCGATACGGCGATTCAAAGGACGACGGTGCGTCCTCGCTGCTTTGGTTCGCATGATTCGTTTCTCCGAGGGTGGGTGGCGAGGCCTCGTTCGGGCCCGTTGCTCTCAACGCCGGATCCGCGACGCCCGGCGATCATCCCCTGACTTGCCCCCGAGGAGCGGGGCTCGGAGTTTGGGGCCCACGGCCACGGCCTCCCCCACACCCCCAGAACCAGCCGCATGTCCGAACCCCTGGAGTCCCGTGACGTGACCCGGCTGCTCGAAGAAGCGAGCGGCGGCAACCGCGGCGCGTTCGACCAGTTGTTCCCTAAGGTCTACGACGAGCTTCGAAGACTGGCCCAGGCGAAGCTGCGCTGGGAGCGCGACGGCCACACGCTGAACGCGACCTCGCTGGTGCACGAGGCCTACTTCCGGCTCGTGGGGCAGGAGAGGGTGCAGTGGCAGGGGCGAGGTCACTTCTTTGCCATCGCGTCCCAGGCCATGCGACGGATTCTGCTGAGCTACGCGGAAGCCCGCACTGCGGCGAAGCGCGGCGGCGGCGCGGTCCACGTCCCGCTCGATACTGCCGAGGCGTTGCTCACGGAGGAACAGTCGACCGACCTCATTGAGCTCGACCTGGCGCTTACGCGCTTGGCACAGTTCGACGAAAGGGGTGCGCGGGTCGTCGAGTACCGGTTCTTCGGCGGCCTGGAGCACGCCGAGGTCGCAGAGATCCTCGGCGTGTCTGAGGTGACCGTTCGCCGCGCCTGGCGCACCGCGCGGGCTTGGCTCCGACAGGAACTGGGACCCGACGTGGCGTTCACTTGGGTCGGCCAGCCTCACCCATGACCGGCCGGAGACTCGACTCCTGCGTTGAGGGGGAGGAGGGAGCATGACCGATTCGAAGCGGTGGGCGCGGATTCACGAGCTGTTCAACGGGGCCTTGGATCGCCCTGCCGAAGAGCGCGACCGCTACCTGGACAACGAGTGCGCCGGAGATCGTAGTCTGCGCGCTGCGGTGGACGGTCTGCTGGCCGCCGACCAGGGCAGCCCCGGCTTCCTGGAAACGCCGGTCGCTAGGGTAGCCGCGCTGGAGCCCGAACCTCGCGATGATGCGGCTCAGCGTTTTCCTCCGTACCGGATCGTGCGCCCCCTAGGTGCCGGGGGCATGGGTGAGGTGCTCCTCGGGTTACACGAAGGCCCCGACTTTCGACGCTACGTCGCCATCAAGGTGATGCGTGGCGCCGCGCCACCGGACTTCGCACCCCGGTTCGCGTTGGAGCGCTCCATCCTGTCTCGGTTACGGCATCCGGGGATCGCGCGCTTCCTAGACGGCGGCACCACCCCTGAAGGCCTGCCCTACTTCGTCATGGAGTACGTCGAGGGCGAACGACTCGACCGCTACGCGGACCGGCAGCTCCTTACCGTGCGCGAGCGGGTTGAGCTGTGTCGGCAGATCTGCTCCGCCGTGCAGCACGCCCACAACGCCCTGGTCGTGCACCGCGATCTGAAGCCGGCCAACATTCTCGTAACGCCAGACGGCTCGCCGAAGCTCCTCGACTTTGGCATCGCCAAGCTCCTCGCGGAGGACGCCACCCACGGGGAAACCCGGACGGGACTCAGGGTTGCCACCCCCGAGTATGGCTCGCCCGAACAGCTTCGGGGCGACCCCGTCACCACTGCGAGCGACATCTACTCGCTCGGCATCCTGCTCTATGAAGTCCTGAGTGGACACCGACCCTTCACCGGCAGGGACGCGGTCGCGCGAGCGCCGCTGACCGACGCAGACCCACCACCCCCACCGAGCGCCGCGGCCGCGGGTTTCGGCGTGCGTCGACTCCCCGACGGCGAGACCGAGACCATCACGCCCGAAGACGTCAGCGGAAAGCGCCGCACCGGACCCCACGAATTGCGTCGAGCCGTCCGTGGGGACCTGGACAACATCGTACTCAGGGCGATTCGGCATGATCCACATGATCGCTACATATCCGCGAGTGCGCTCGGCGACGAACTGCAACGGTTCCTGTCCGGGCTGCCCGTTCGTGCTCGAGCCGACTCGCTTGGCTATCGCATGGGGAAGTTCGTTCGCCGCAACCGGTTCGCATCTGCGGTGAGCGCCGGACTTCTGCTGACTCTGGCCGTCGGGAGCCTATGGGTCGGGTCACAGAACCTGCGCATTCGGGCTCAGGCGGCCGAGATCGCGGACGAGCGCGACCGTGCCGAGGAGGTGATCGGCTTCCTGACCAGCCTCTTTCAGTCAGCGGACCCCAACGTGACCATCGGCACCGAGACCAGCACCGGTGAACTGCTGGAACGGGGTGCCGACCGGATCACTTCAGAGTTCGCCGACCGCCCTTTGCTGCGGTCCGACCTCTTGGGCGTGATCGGTCCCATCTACCTCAACCTCGGGGATTACGAGCGCTCCCGTGACCTTCTGGAACAGGCGATCCGGGACCGTAAGTCAGTCGTGGGGTCGGACGAGAAGACCGCCATGCTGCTCACGGAGCTGGGAGGCACACTCAATGACCTCGGGGACGAACAGGGCGCGGAGGCGGTCTTCGAGGAAGCCATCACCATCGCGCGGGCCTCCGCCGCCCCGCGGGTCGAGGCAATCGCACTGGGAAGGTTGGCATGGGTGCGGCGTACGCTGTCCGGCGAGATCACGGACTCCACGGTCCGCCTCGTCGAGCTCGGCGTGGCGCTTCAACGAGCCATCGATAGCGTGCCTGACGATTTGATGCAGAACCTGAGCATTCTCGGAGTGATGGAGCGGAACCGAGGGAACTTAGCAGGCGCGGATACGCTCTACGGGGAGGCGTTGGAGATCTCCCAAAGGCAACACGGAGACCTCCACCCCAACACCGTACAGGCCATGAACAACGTCGGGGTGCTCAAGCAGTCGTTGGGAGAGTGGGACGAGGCCGTTACCGCTCTCCAAGGTGTAAGGGACGGCTGGCTGAGGATCTATGGCCCCGACCACTACTTCGTGGGCAACGCCAACCGGAGCTTGGCCACGGCATTGGCGAACAGAGGCGACATCGACGGCGCGCTCGAGGCGATTCAAGAGGCGCTCCGCGCCTACCGCTCGGTGGTTCCTGACGACCATTCCGCGCTCGCGGGCACCATGCAGAGTGCCGGATCCATGCTCAGAGGTCTTACCGAGCGCTATGACGAGTCCATCCGTTGGACTACTGAGGCCAGCGCCATGTGGCGACGCCTCTACGGTCCACTGGACCCACGCGTATCGGAATCGATGGGTGAGACGGTCGCGGCTCTCAGCCTGAGTGGGAGACATGCCGAGGCCGAGGAGATGAGCCGGCTGAGACTCCAGGAACTCGTCGACGGGAACTCCGGGGATTGGGTCGCGCGTTCCACCTTCGTGCGTGCGCGGGCGTCGGCACTCGCGGCGCTCGGCCGCCAGGCGGAGGCGCACAGGCAGTTGGTGGGTCTGCTGGAGGCACTGCCAGCCGACCAGCAGTTGGACGGGCAGCGGACTGCGACGGAGGAACTACTGACCTCTATTGAGACGTCCCAGCGCTGACGGCCACCCCGTCCTGTTGAGCTTCTCGTTCACCTGCAACGGCCCTGCGAAGGCGTTCGTAAAAGGCCTCGGGATCTTCCGGTCGTCCCAGTGCGTAGCCCTGGACACCGTCGCACCCCGCCGCAACCAGCGCGGAAACATGGGCGTCTGTTTCAGCGCCCTCGGCCACCACGGACAGGCCCAGCGAGTGGCCGAGCCCCACGATCGTGGAGACCAGTGACGCATCATCCTCATCCGTGGGGCAGCCTGCCACGAAAGAGCGGTCGATCTTCAAAGTCGAGATGGGTAGCTCCCGCAGGTGCCCAAGGGACGAGTAGCCGGTGCCGAAGTCGTCCAACGCCAATCGGATACCGAGGGTGGCCAGCTCCTGGACGACATCCATGCCGAAGCCTCCCGCCTCCATAAGGGCAGACTCGGTGATCTCGATCTCGAGCGCTTCCGGAGGAAGGCCGGCCTTGGCCAGATGCCCCTCCACACGCTCCACGAACCCGGGACGAGCCAGCTGCCGCGGTGACACGTTCACCGCCACCACCAGCGAGTCTTTGTGATCCCTGCGCCAGGCCGCACAGTGTGCCAGCGCCTTTTCCAGCACGACATCTCCCAGCTCGTCGATCAACCCGGTGTCCTCGGCCACCGGAATGAACCGGTCTGGCGTGATCACCTCACCGTTCGACGTCCAGCGGGCGAGCGCTTCCGCCACACAGAGGTCTCCACTGGATGCACAGTGGATGGGTTGGAACACCACCTCGATCTCTCGATCGCGGATGGCCGCTCGCAGGCTGTTTTCCAAGAGCAGGCGCTCCCGCCCCTCGATGTTCATCTGGGGTTGGTAGAGCTCGAACGTATCACGACCCATGTTCTTGGCCGTGTAGAGAGCAATATCGGCTCTGCGAATCAGCGTCTCCTGATCCCGTCCGTCGTCCGGATAGATGGCCACACCCACGCTCCCCGTCACGTGCAGTTCTCGTTCCTCGAGCAGCACCGGGGTCCGAAACGCCTCGAGTATCCTGCGAGCAACGAAGGCGGCGTTACCCGGACCGCCGATGTTTTGGGCCAACAACACGAACTCGTCACCGCCAAAGCGCGCCAAGGTGTCGTTGGCTCGCACGAGCCGACTCAGTCGAGCCACCACTTCTTTCAGTAGGGCATCTCCGGCCGAGTGTCCCAACGAGTCGTTGATCAGCTTGAACCGATCAATGTCGATGAAGAAGACACCCAGCTTGTGACTGAGGCGATCGGCGAGGGCGGTGGCCACACCCAGTCGGTCGCTGAGCAAGGCCCGGTTGGGGAGTCCGGTGAGGACGTCGTGGTAGGCAAAGTGACGGATCGTGCTCTCGGCGTTCTTGACCTCGGTCAGATCATGAAACGACCATACGCGCGAACCGTTGGGGAAGCCGGCCACGGGACGGGTGGTCGCTTGCAGATAGCGGTCGTCCGCCAGTTCCAAGAGGCGGGTCACCGGTTTCTGGTCGCGAACCAGGAGGTCCACCATACTCGACACTTGCGTGGGATCCTTGAGAGAGTCGGCGACCTGCTTCGACATTCCCAATGCCGTGGATGGAACCTGGTCCTCCGTGAGGTTCCAGATCTCCAGAAAGCGGAGGTTGTAGCGCACGATCTCGTTGTTGCTATCCACCACGAGGACCCCGTCCTCGATCCCATCCAGGGTGGCCTCGAGCAGGCCCACCGCGCCACGAAGGGTTTCATTGGCTTCGAACAACTCGCTGGAACTGAGTTCGAGAGCCCGCTGCAGCATCTCCCGGTCGAGATCGGCCTGTTGGTAGGCACGTTCCACCATGGCGAGGAGGGTCTTCAGCTCTGGGTGCGTAGAGGGGATGTCTCCGACGCTCTTGCGAACTTGTCTTTCGAGCAGGCGGTGCATTTATTCGACTTCGGCGAACGTCGTAATGGTCATCGTTTGGTTGTGCAGCTCACAGCTTTGTTCGGGTACGAGCGGCGACACCTCTCCATACGAGTAGAAACCACAGAGGGCGGGACGGTCGCCAAGCGCGTCTCGGACGCCCTCGACTTCCTCTTCGACCCGCTGGTCCAGCACCAGCTTGCGTCCCACGCAACTGATCAGGATAGCGAGTTCCGCGTCTCCGTCCATGAGTGCGGCACTCTGGTCCGCGGCCCCTTGGGCTCCGTCGATCAGGCGGTCGAAGTTGGCCATCATGAAGCGCGCACGCGCGCCTTGCGGAATGTCCCCCGCGAACGTCATAGACTGCTCATCGTGATCGACGGAAAGGACGGTTCTCACCACGGATCCTTCGCCGTTGGGCAACTGAACGCTGAGCGGAAAGAGTAGGGCGCTGGACGGGAGGTCCTTGGCGTAGTCCCCGAGGTAGCTCTTGTACAGTTCCAGTGCGGAACGCCCATCGAGCTCAAACAGCACGTTTCCGTTGGAGCGCGTCACGGCCCTCTCAGGACCAAAGGGATCCCAGCCACCAAGGCATCCGTGCCCCACGCGAAGCATGCCACCGTAGAAGCCCACGGCGACCGCTCTCCGGTCCGAAAGCGACATTCCCAGCAGGACAGACGTCTCAGCGAACGAGTCGCCGTCTCCAGCCAATCCCCCTGTAATGGTCACGCCATCAGGAAGTCCGCTCACGAGACCATGGACGAGGTCCGAGCCGTTCACGTTGAGACCGTCCGACAGGAGAAGGACGTGCCTCAGGCCCTCATGGGGCAACTGCGAAGCCAGCACGTTCCCGCAGTGCTCTCCGAGCGACTCTCCCTCGGCGGCAGTGACTGCACCTACCTCGACACGGGTATTCGACAGCTCGATGCCGGTCACGATGAGTGTGTCGTCCGTAACACTGGTCCCCAGGATCTGCCCTGCGGTGGAACAACCGACCATGGCCGCACGGGGGTGCTCACTTTGTATGGTCTCCAGGAGGTGAGGGCGCTCCTGCAGGACTTCCCGACTCCCAAACACTAGGATGAGGTCGGGCGTGATGGGCTCGGGGTCGAGGCCCCCAAGGTCCTGCCATCCAGACCCTGCGGACCAGATTCTCTGCTGGGTACGCACCGTAGCTCCCGTTGATCGGCGTGGTGGAGAGAAAGCGACTCTACGAGAGCGGGCATGAGCCATGCCATCGCTCAGATCCCGGACTGTGTGATCGCTGCAACAGGCGATCGCAGCCCCGCGGACCTACCTCCGACGGCCTCCTCGGAGTCCCGGAGACCCTCCCCGACCAAACGAGCCCAGCCGATAGGTCGCCTTCAGCATGAGGTACCTGCCGAGCGACACCGTGCGCTGTTCCTGGATGAAGCTGGGGCCGCTGCTGTAGCTCACTCCCTTGTTTTGGTCCAGGAGGTCGACGCCGGCCAGCTCGATGGCGACCCGGTCCGCCATGGCGGTCTTGGAGATCGAGGCGTTCAACAGGGCGACGTTCCGATCCCCAGCGCCGAACACCGCTTCGTCGTACAAGCGATAGTTGAGCGCCGACTGAAGCGTCCAGCCATCTCCGTAGTGGAGCATTCCGTTCCCGTAGAACGTCCGGTTCAGGTACCCTTGGTTCAGCTCGCTATTGAGCGAGTAGGACACGTTGTTGAACCCGAACCGTGCCCCGGCGCGCACGTCGAAGACTTCCTTGTCACGATTGTCGATGCTGGCGTCGATGGCGTGCGCCCACACGCGGCTCTTGTTCTCCTCGTCGTTGAGGAGTTCGACTCCGCGGGTGTAGTTCACGTTGTAGCTCAGATTGATCTTGGCCCCGATGGGTCGGACGGGACGGCCGTAGGTGGTTCCCCCACTGGCCGACCAACTGTGGTCGAGGTTGACCGGCATGACGGTCTGTAGTGCCCGTCCATCGATTGCACGCGACTGAACGATGTCGTCCTTGGTATAGGTGAACCGAAAGAACGTGAAGAGGTTCACGAACGAAAACTGATCGAAGAAGCGGTAGTCGGCATTGAAACTGTGTCGGTACTCCGGTGTCAGGTTCGGATTGCCGATGTAGGTCCGAATGGGATTCGTGTTGTCAGCGAACGGCTGCAACTGGGTCATCGACGGCTCACGCGTCGACGTCCGATAGCGGAAGTTGAACGTCTTCGAGTCGCTGATCTGAAGCCTGAAGTCTGCGGACGGCAGCAGGTGGGTGTACCCGTTCTCGATGTGCTCGTCCCGATCCAGGATCGTCCCCTCAAGGTTGGAACCCTGTACCTGCAGGCCGATGACGATCCGCTTCTTCTCGTCGTTCTGGTTCAGACGGAAGCCGCTGCGCAGATAGCTGTAGGTCCGCTCGAACCCAGAAGTCAGCATATCGTTGACCACGGGGACGCCACTCCCCAGGTCGAACACCGCGTTGTCCTGGTCCTCATCGACGGCGCGCCGCTCTCCGAACAGCTCGAGCATGGCGGATTCCCCCACCGGCTGGGAGAGGGACAGGCGCTGCGACAGCGAAAGCGTGCGCCCGGTGCGCGTCTGCTCCTGCAGGATGTCCTGGTACACCAGGTTCCCGTCCCGATCGGCGATGCCGGTCGTCGTCTCGAGGGTGCTGAAGAGCTCCGGCTCCGAGATGTTCGACGTCAATTCCGCGACCAGGGACCGACCGCCGTCACCGATGCGCTTGCGCCAGCTAAGGCGGGCCGAGCCGCCCAGATCAGATCCGTCAACGACGTTGTTACTGGACCCACTGTTCTGGATCTGGCCCTGAAGCGTGGCCGTCTCGTTGGTGGATAGGTTGGTCATCTCGGACGAACCCGCGCTCACGTTTCCGCGCAACCGCAGCTCGTGCCCTTCCGAGAACTCGTACTGGGCGTTCACGTTCAACCGGTGGGTACTGTTGTCCGTGACCTGATCGGCGGTGGCGGTCTGTAGAGCTGACACGGATGACCCCAAGAGCTGCTGTTGTTGCGTATTCTGCAGCTGATCGTTTTTCAATCCCGTGTAGAAGTAGCTGGTGCGAATCCATCGCTCTTCGGAGAAGTCATGGTTCGCGTTTAGGCCAATGGCCAAGGACTGGGTGAAGCCGTCGTTGCGACCGCCCCCGAGTTGAATGCCTCCTCGGCCTCCGCCCCCACCCCCCAATCCACGGGCGTTGCCGGCGAAGTTCACGAAGTCCCCCCAACCGAACCCTGGCTGATTGACGTTGTTCGCCCCACTCAAGAGAGCGAGCTGGGTGTTCGATGAGAACCGGTTGATGTTCAACGATTCGGCATAGCGGGTGCGCCCGACCGGCTGTGCTTCAATGACCGAAGTGGGGGACATTCCGCCACCCAGACCTCCAGCAACCTGGCCGAAGTAACCCTGTCGAGCGTCCTCACGGAGCTCCAAGTTGATGGTTCGCTCCTCCTCGCCATCGGCGATCCCGGTGAACTCCGCCATGTCCGACTCCTTGTCGAACACTTGGACGCTTTCGACGGCGTCGGCAGGGAGGTTCTTGGTGGCGATGCTCGGATCGCTCCCGAAGAACTCTTTCCCGTCGACCAACACGTTGGTCACTTCTTCGCCCTGCGCCCGGATGGTGCCATCGGCATCGACCTCGATGCCCGGGAGTCGGCCGAGTAGCTCTTCGACGGTGGCGTTGGGGCGGGTCTCGAAGGCGGCCGCGTTGTACTGCATCGTGTCACGTCGGCTGATGAACGGGACGTGTTCCGCGCTCACCACCAGTTCGTCCATCTCTATGGCCGCAACCTGGAGCTGAATCGTGCCAGCGTCCACCTCGCGTCCGCCCACCGTAATGGCCTCCCGAACGGTTCGATGTCCCACCATCGTGACCTGCAGGAGGTACTCGCCCGCGGGGACGCCACTCAGTACAAAAGCACCGTCGTTGTTGCTCAGCGAGAACTTGGTCAGCACCGAATCTGGGAGCGCAAGCACCACCACCATGGCGCCGTTCACACCTGCGCCGGCCGAGTCAGCCACGACACCGCGGACGTCCCGACCTTCCTGAGCGTGCAGGGCGTTGGCCGATAGGCTGCCCGCTAGCAGGCAAGAGGCGATGGCCCGAGCGGCGCGCCACGCCCTCATTGGAGTCCTCCACGGGTTCGACGGATCTCTTCGAGCTTCTCCGCTACAATGGTTTCGTACTCCTCCCGGGTCAGGACGTCACCCTCTGTCGGCCGCACGATGACATCGTCGGCAATGTCGGTGAGCGACACCGCCGTGGCGTTGTACTGCGTCTCACCGTCATTGACCGAAATCACTAGGATCATGCCCGGGAGGCCACCGTACGGGCCGGGCCCTCCCTGAATAGGGATCTCTGGCGTGAACCAGGCTTGGATTGCGTCGCCGTCGTGTTCCGTCTTGGCCTCGTAGACCACGTAGTCGAGAAACTCGGCCTGCTCCCCCGACAGCTTCCACTCGAACGACGGCTGCTCGGCCTCGATCAGGAAAGTGCGTCCCAGGAACTCACGGGATTCCACGACGACGGCATCGCCCTGATGGACGTACGAGGCCACCAACCTCTCCCTGGCTCCTCGGGTCGCCGAGCTTCTAAGCACCCGCTCGGAGAAGCCACCTCGCCTCTGGCCCCGGGCGCCGGGAGGGCCTTCACGGCCGGCCCGCTCCGCTCGGGGCACCGGCTTCATGAGCCGTTCGTTTGCGTTGAAGAAGAGCACCACGTCGGACACACGTTCGGTGGGCAGCTCGCCCCGCCCCGCACGGCCGCCCAGGCGTCCCTCGAAGCGGGCGCGGACCTCCTCTGAGATCTCCAGCTTGACCGAGTGCGTGTATGCGATGGTGCCTTCCTGGGCCGCAAGCGTGCCGGGAAGGAGCAGGAACGGAACAGCCAATAGGATACGGGTCATGCCCGTCATACACGCTCCAGGCCGATCGGGTGCAAGGGCTCGCAGGTCTCGTGCGGAATAGACAGATCCTGGATCGGTTCCGTTAGGGAGCCACTCAGTCTCGCCAGGAGCATCAAAGCTTGAGCACCCTCAAGTAGGGACCAAAGGGGTCGTCGTTCCCATGGGACAGCGTTAGCTTCGCCACCGCCATGAAGACACTTAGACCGCTCACCGCCGCGATCCTGTTTGCCGCCTGTGCAGGCGAGGCACCCGAGCCATCCGCCCAGGTGGGAGAGACCTCGGGAGACGCCATCGCACCCGAATGGTGCGACGCGCTCCCCCGCCCCGGCTATGCATCGTTGGAGCGGGTCCCTGTGGAATCCGATTGGTTCGAGGTGTGGAACGTAGGCGACGGCGTGATGGCGATCTATGAACCACATCAGTGGCAAGAGATCATCTCCTATCTGATCCTGGGCACCGAGCGAGCGCTGCTCTTCGACACTGGCATGGGCATCACCTCGATCTCAGACATCGTGCGCCAGCTCACCGGTCTTCCGGTCACGGTGCTGAACTCTCACACCCATCTCGACCACATCGGGGGGAACGCCGAGTTCGAGTCGATCGTGGCCATGGATACGGACTACACACGGACCCGTTCGACGGGGCTCACGAATGAGCGGGTGCGTGAGGAGGTCTCGCCCGAGGCGCTCTGCCGCCCGCTTCCCTCTGGCGTCACCCAGGACAGCTACGTCACCCGTCCGTGGACCATCACAGAAGTCGCTCGGGACGGGCACGAGCTGCACCTCGGTGACCGGGACCTCGTGATCCTGCACATCCCGGGACACACACCCGACGCGATTGCACTCCACGAGCCCGAGTCCGGGTACCTGTGGACGGGTGACTCTTTCTACGAAGGACCCATCTGGCTGTTCGCTCCCGAGACCGACATCGCAGCCTACGCGGCATCCGTGGAGCGACTGGCTGCCCTGGCGCCCGACCTCGAACGGGTTTTCCCAGCGCACAACACGCCGGTCGCCGACCCGGTACGCCTGATCGAACTACGGGACGCGTTCGCCGCGGTCCAGGACGGCACGCTGCAGGGCACCCGGGGCGAGGGTGAGATGGTGCGTTTCGAGGCTGGCGCCTTTTCCTTGCTGCTAAGAGCGCGGGACGTACCAGGCGGCTAGTTCACCTAGTTCACGCCGTACTTCGTAAACGCGCCTCCCGCCCACTCCAGCGAGTTGGGACCCTCGGCCGCATAGACGTTGCCGTCGGCATCCACGGCCACGCCCTCACCGGCAGTCCCCTGATAGAGCCGGCTCTCGCGCTCGAACGGCGGGATGAACCCTACGATGCGATCCTCGTCGACGTGCCCGATCCGCACGCCATTCCGCCAGTTGGGATGGTTGGTGGGACTGGACTCGGAGTCGATGGCGTAGAGCATGTCGTCGCCCGTGATAAACAGACCACTGATCCGCCCGTAGAGGTAGCGCGACTCCAGGTAGTTGCCCTCCTGGTCGAAGATCTCGATGCGGTGGTTCCCACGGTCGGCCACAAACAGCCGCCCTCGCGAGTCGAAGGCCAGCGCGTGGGGCGTGCGGAACTCTCCATGCCGGACGCCGATCTGTCCCCACTCCTTGATATAGGTGCCGTCGGCCGAGTACTTGATGATGCGCCCGGTCGAACCCTCTGGTGGATTCTCGTTCTGGCCGGAGTGTCCGTCCGCTACGTAGATGCTGCCGTCCGGACCGGTGATGACATCGTTGGGCTGATTGAGTTGCCCGGGGCCGCTACCAGGCTGGCCCGCGACACCAAGGGTGAGAAGCACCTCCCCGGCGGGGCTGAACTTGAAGACCTGATGTCCCCTGGTGCCCTCGCGGTTCCCCGCAAAGTCCGTCACCCAGACGTTGCCGTCCTGGTCCACGTGGATCCCGTGCGGCGTCACGAAGTGCCCCGCCCCGAAGTTGGCGAGCACCTCACCGGTGTTGCGATCGAACTTGAAGATGGGGTCGACCGGGTTGGTCTCGCAGGTCACAGGAGCACCGTCCCCGAAGCTCCCGGCGCCACAGCGCTCGTACGCCCAGATGTGTCCGTCGGTGGGGTCGATGTCGATCCCCGCGGTCGAACCCCACTCGCGGCCTTCCGGGAGGGTGCCCCAGTTCGCGGTCAGCGTGGGCGCGGGGTTGGGGAGGCCCTCGCCGGTGATGGGATTGCCGCTGACCTCAGGCATGTCCCCCGGGGGGGGAGGCCCGGCCGCAGTGCAAGCGGAGGAGAGCACGGCTACGAAGACGGAAAGAACACAACAGCGGGACGACGACATGGGCTCCCCCGGGCGAATCGGTTGGCTTCTATCCCGGGTAAGGGTAGTGAGGGCCCCCGCCCCAGCGCGAGTCCTCCCGGCTACGCACCCCACTCGGTGAAGATCATCCCGTCGATCTCCCATTCCACCCGGGTGACGCCCGGGAGCGCCAGCAGGGTCTGCTCGATAGGCGCCTTGGCCGCGGCTTGGGCACAGGCAGGCGCGTTCAGGTATTCCAGCGCACCGCCTTCGAAGGCTGCGATGGCCACGCCATCCTCGACCCGGATACCGCCGTAATACTCGATCAAGGGGAGCGTGCCGGGACGGTGGAGAGCCGCCGAGGGCGATACGTCGCGGACGACCCTGCGGATGGATGCGGACGGGAGGTCCTCGCTGTCGGCGGCCGTGGGCATCCAGTCGACCGCCATCACCGCATCGCACGACTCGTTCATCCGACCCTCGTCGGACAGGTAGACGGTGACCGTCTGAGCGGGCGGGGAAACCACGGGCTCCTCGCTGGTGGAGGCCACCTCAGCCTGGGACCCACAGGCGGCTACGATGATGGGAATCACTACGAAGGCTGCTCCCGTTGCTCGCCAGGGGTTGAGTCGACTCGTTTCCAAAATCAGCTCCCAAGCGTGTGGTTCGGTACGCATCAAGATGGCCGGCAGCACAGGTGCAAGATCCGCTCCTTACCCGACCGGCACAGGACCCTGTTGGCGGCTTGACCCATCACCCAACGCTTTTCCGCCACTGGTAGTACAGGGCCCACCCCCGGTCTTCGGACCTCTCCCCCCCAAGCGGCCTTCCCAAACCTCTCATCCATCTCAGCAGGGGGACCTATGCCTACATCCCATGACATCGTCGCCGCAAAGAAGCGAGCCGAGGAGGATATTCTCTCCAGAGCTGGCGTCACCGGCATGGATATCGGCCACAAGATTACGAAAGGAAAGGACACCGGAAGGGTGGCCATCCGGGTGTACGTGGCCAAGAAGAAGAAGAACGTCGCGGCCAAGCAGCGCATTCCAGAAGAGATCGACGGTTTTCCAACCGACGTCATCGAGCTGACGTTTAGTCCCACGCCGGCAATGCAGCTCGTCGCGGAGTTCGGCACTCAGATCGATGCGACCCGCTACGCGACGCTCAGGGGCGGCATGAGCATCGGGCCTTGTCGTTCGCTCTACCTGGAGCCCCCCGAGGTGCCGGTCGCCGGCAACTATGTGTTCGTGGGGACGCTGGGCTGTATGGTCGAGGATCTCGCGACCAACGATCGTATGATGCTCACAAACTTCCACGTGGCCGCCCTGGACACGGGTTGGACTGCGGGAGATGCGATCGCTCAACCCGGCCGACCGGACGGAGGCATGTGCCCAGCAGATGTGGCTGGCGCACTGGCCCGGGCGGTGGTGGCTGGCACCACGCCGGGGGGTGGCCCCGGGGTCGACTGTGCGGCCGTCCGCATTCAGGGGCGACCCAACGACTGTTCCATCCTGGACATCGGTGACGTGGCCGGCAGTGCCAATGCCACCGTTGGCATGCAGGTGCGCAAACGGGGCCGCACTACGGAACTGTCCGACGGAACGGTAGAGTCGATCCACGCGACGGTCGTCGTGCCGTTCGGCGACGGGATCGGAGACATCACCTTTCAGGACCAGATCCTGATTCGTGGCAACCCGTCGCCCAACGGGGTCTTCGGGATTAGCGGCGACTCGGGATCCGCGGTGGTCAACGGAAGTCGGGAGGTGGTCGGACTCTACTTCGCGGGCAACAACGCGAGCCCGGGTATGCCGGAGGGTGTCATCGGCATCGCCAACCCGATCGACGCGGTGCTGACCGCACTCAACGTGCGACTCTGTGTGCCGAAGCCCAAGGAGAAGCTCGAAAAGTTCGAGAAGCTTGAGAAGCTCGAGAAGTTCGAGAGCAAGGTGGAGCTGAAGGAGCACGCTGAGAAGTCTCGCTTCAAGGACTTCAAGGACCACATCAAGGAGTTCCGCAAGGAGTGGAAGGAGCCCAAGGAGATCTTCGAGAACGGCCCCAAAGAGATCTTCGAGAACGACCCCAAGGGCATTGTTGAAGACAAGTTCGCCGAGATTCCCGGGTTCCCCGGCGGACCCCGGCAGCCCGGCCAGCCTCCGGGACGTCGCAGTGACCTCGAGCAGCGCGTGGCGGCATTGGAGCAGGCGCTGGGGGGCACTTTGTCCCACTTCATCGGTCAGGACCTGAGGCCGGACCTCGCCGCAGGTGCACTACGCCGTGAGCCGGACGGTGGTGGAGCGATCGAGAAGCAGAGCGCCGACGCCAAGGGCGTCAAAGACCACAAGGACACGGAGAAGCTCGGCGAACGCTGAGCAGTGTAACGGGAGGGGTCGGGTTCGCTCCGACCCCTCCCCCTTTCCGGAGAACGCGCGATGTGGCTGGTACTCTGTTCCAATAGGGATACCGCAGGACTTTGGGCGCACCAGGAACTACAGCAACGGCTTGGACCCGGTGTAACGCTGGTTACGCAGGAGACGCTCGCCGGTGCACGCCGTTGGGCACACTGGTTGGAGGACGGGTCGGTCGGTTTCGAGGTCGAACTGTCCGACGGACGGCGGGTCGAGAGCCGCTCGACCCGGGGCGCCCTCAATCGGATGACACACTGTGTTCCACCCCACCTTTCGTTAGTCAGTGGGGGCGACCGTAACTATGCCCAACAGGAGTTCCAGGCGCTTCTCCTGAGCCTGTTGGAGGCGCTGCCCGAACCATGCTTGGGCCGGCCCTCTGCGCAGGGATTGAGTGGGGCGTGGCGTCACCCGTCAGAGTGGTGCTGGAGAGCCGCCGATGCGGGCCTTCCTGTACGCCCCTATCGACTGGGCGTCGACGCCGCGGACGACCCCACCTGGGGTTGGCGTCTACCGCCGCCCGCGGTTGGCACGCAGACCACGTTCGTCGTGGGCCCCCACGTCATCAACGCTCCCGACCCGAGGTTGGAGGCCGGTTGTTTGGCGTTGGCCAAGGGAGTCGATGACGGTTTGCTCGGAATCGAGTTCGAGTTGGCCGAGGAGGGACCGGTCTTTCACACCGCAGTGCCCACGCCCGACCTCCGCCTCGGGGGGGACGTGCTCATCGAGGCGCTCGCAGACGTGTTCACTCCAGCGGTGCAGGAGGTCGCATGATCGTGCTCGCTGGCATTCGCACGGAGGACCCACTGCGCCGCGTGGCGGACGAGCTGGACCAGATCAGAAGCCCCTACGTGGTCTTTCACCAACGTGATTTCGACCAGACCCGTCTGGAGGTCACCCTCACCGGGGGTCGCGTGGGAGGGACGCTGGAGTTGGGGGGCAGGGTGGTGCGGTTGGAAGACGTGCAAGGTGTCTACTTTCGGCTGATGGATGATCGGCTGCTGCCTGAGCTCACCGACGAGCCGATGGACTCCGAACGCCGGCGCCACTGCCGCGCGCTGCACGAGACGTTTCTGCGCTGGACCGAGATCACGCCCGCCCGGGTCGTCAATCGGCTCTCAGCCATGGGATCAAACTCCTCCAAGCCCTACCAGGCGCAGGAGATCCTGAGAGCCGGGTTCGAGACACCCCCCACGCTGGTCACCAACGATCCGGAGCGAGTACTCCGCTTCCGCGAACGTCACGGACGGGTCATCTACAAGTCCGTGAGCGGTATCCGCTCGATCGTGAAAGAACTCGACGACGAGTCGATGGAGCGATTGGATCGCATCCGATGGTGTCCCACCCAGTTCCAGGCCTATGTGGAGGGGCAGGACGTGCGCGTGCACACGTTGGGACATCACGTCTTCGCCACGGCGATCCACACCACCGGAACCGACTATCGGTATGCGCACAAGGAAGAGGGCGGATCTACCGAACTGAGGACCGTGGAGCTGCCCCCCTCGCTCTCGGAACGGGCGCTGACGCTGGCTTCCAACATGGGACTCGACTTCGCCGGCATCGACCTGAAGCTGTCGCCGGACGGCCGGGTCTACTGTTTCGAGGTGAACCCTTGCCCTGCCTACAGCTACTACGAGTCCCACACGGGTCAACCGATGGCCAGGGCGTTGGCGGAATACCTGTCGGGGTAGGGCTTAGAGCTCTTCGGCCAACGTTGGCAGGACTCGGAGAGGCACGACGGTGATGCGCTCGTCGAGTGGATAGCGCTCCACACCCGGATAGATCACCCAAAGATGCCGGAGGTCTAGATCCTCCAGCGCTACACGCATGGATCGCGATGTCCCTGGCGCGTCCGCGAGTTTGAACTCGAAACCGTACCGATGCACGCCCATCTGAACCATTAGATCCAGCTCTGCGCCACCATGCGTGGCCCAGAAATAAGCATCACGCTTCCCTAGAATGCGGATCACCTGCTCCAGCGCGAAGCCTTCCCATGACGATCCCCGTTTAGGATGCGCGGAGAGCACCTCGTGACTCGTGATCCCCAACAGCGAGTGGAGCAAACCCGTATCTGGGATGTAGACCTTTGGAGACTTCACTTGCCGCTTACGAGTGTTTTCGAACCAGGGCGGCAGGGTACGGACCATATAGGCGCCGGTGAGGATATCGAGGTAGTTCCGAGCCGTACCCTGCGAACTCCCCAGGGAGCGAGCGAAGTGCGCCGCGTTCCACGTCCCTCCATGATAGTGCGCCAGCATCGTCCAGAAGCGGCGTAGAGTCTCCGCCGGGAGCCGAATCCCCAACTGGGGAACGTCTCTCTCAAGGAAGGTGCGGACGAAGCCCTCTCTCCAAAGCGCGCTTTCACTGTCACTGTTGGCGAGGAGTGATCTCGGAAACCCGCCCCGCAGCCACAGCCGGTCCTGGACATCGGCACCGAGCTCTCCAAAATGGAACGGAGACAGGTCGACGAAACCGATGCGGCCTGCAAGCGACTCAGAAACCCCCCGCACGAGCTCCAACGAGGCAGAGCCGAGCAATAGAAAACGCGCTTTCCGATCCGGTCTATCAGCCAGGACTCTCAGGAGCTCGAAAAGGTCCGGACGACGCTGGATCTCGTCCAACACCACCAGCCCATCGAGCCCCTGCAGGGCGAGTTTCGGAGCGTCGAGACGACGGAGGTCCTGGGGATCCTCGAGGTCGAAGAAGGTGCTCGGTTCTTGGCTGGCGAGCTGTCTCGCCAGCGTGGTCTTGCCGCATTGGCGTGGACCCAGCACGGCGCAGATCGGGTGAACCCGAAATACCTCACGGATCTGTCCAACGTAACCCGGGCGCTCGATCATATCGAATATGATAATTCTTGAAAATCCTCAAGTCAACTAAGGATTTTCAAGGATTATTTCCCGTGCCCAGCCGTCCAAACTGTCAGGATCGGGATGGGGAATCGTTCTTTCAGAGAAGCTCGGGTGCCGCTCGAACCGCCACAAGACTGCCCGGCAACGCGCCAGAGGGACTATGCTTCGATCCAAACTCGCCCCATTGAGCCTCTTCGGCCTGCTCCTCGCGGGTGTGATCGGATGCTCCCCGAGCGAGCTGTTGGGTCCGGAGGCACCTCAGGGGATTGCGGGCTTGGTCCTGATCGGCCCCCAGTGTCCGGTCCCGACGCAGGCGAACCCCTGTCCAGACCTCCCATACGCGGCAGCAATCGAGGTCCGGACTCGAAGCGGCAGCTCGGTGACCCTCGTCCGGTCCGACCCGGATGGCCGGTTTCGTGTGGGCCTACGTGCGGGGGACTACACGCTCCATCCCGAGTCTGGAAACCCCTTCCCCGTGGCAAGCCCACTCGACGTGACGGTCGAGGACGGAGCCTACACGCAGGTCACCGTGCAGTTCGATACGGGGATCCGGTAGGCATCACCTCCCCGGCCCGCACCACCACAACGCCATCGATTGTGACCGTGGGCTCCCTGCAGATGGCATCGAAGTGCGTTTTGGCGGACACCGTCCCACCCAGGTTCGCCGAGGTGCCAATCCCGATGTGCACCGTGCCGTCGACGCCCTCGTCGTTCAGCATCTCGCCAGTGAAGTCGGTACAGTCCCGGTTCAGACCGAATGCGAACTGGGCAAGGTTGTAGACCCAGGGGTCGTCTTGGGCCGCGAGGAGGTCGCGGAGGAACCGCGCCTGCGCTCCGCCCTCGATCTCGGTCACAAACCCCTCCCGAATCCGGAACGTCACCGGCTCGCGAGTTACCCCGACCCCGTAGTACGGGATGCTCCCGTCGCACACGAACACTCCTTCGGCAGAGCCCTGCTTGGGCGCGCAGTTGGCCTCAATGTTGGGCACGGCCGTGAACCCTGGCCCGTCTAGCAGGCAAGCATGGCTGTTCCCAGTCACACCGTCCAAGGAGACCGACAGGTCGGTGCCCGCCGGATTGGTCACGCGTAGATGGGTGCCCTCCGTCAGGCGTCGGGCCAGTTCCACACAGGTGGGACGCCGGGCCGCAAAGTCGGTGAAAAGCCCGCCTTCACGCATCATACGCGCAGTAAACGCCGTCATGGACAGGACTCTGGCTCCCGCCCCAATGGCGTCGCGCACCACTTTGGTGTGGGCCATGGCCAGCGTGACCGGTAGGAATACCACGTCCGCACTCAGAATGGCGGCCCGAACCAGTGGGCCCGGCTCCTCGTTGTCGATGACCCGCGGGGGTGACACCACCACACTGGGGATCGCCCCCGCCTCGGCCGTCACCTCGGCCAATGCGTTCGCGATTGCCAGTCGCTCGGGGTCGGTGACCACCACGACGGACTCTCCCGCGGCCACTCCCGCACAAGTGTTGACTAGCACGTGGGCCCCCTGCTTCATGCCAGGACGTCCCGATCTCGTTGGACGACCCGCCCGTCCACCTCGATGGTCGGCTCCCACATGAGCAGGTCGTAGTGTGTGGGGGCCATGACCTCCCCACCAAGCGTCAGACTGGTTCCGATGCCGATGTGGATGGTTCCCAACACACCCTCATCCTCCAACATCTCACCGGTCAGTCGGGCTTTGGGGTTCAGGCCTACCCCAAGCTCGGCGACGTTGAAACAGGCCGGATCACCGAACGACTCCAAGTGCGCACGTAACCGATCGGCCACCTCGCCACCCGTCATCTCCACGATCGAGCCGCGTTCGACCCGGCAGGTGATCGGGTCTTCCAGGATGCCAATCCCTAGATAGGGCACCGACGCGTCGAAGATCAACACGCCTTCGGAGCTCCCCGTGACGGGCACCACATTCACCTCGATGTCGGGCACGGGGGCGAGCTGACCGGGGTCTGGGATGTTGGTGAGCACGTTGGCCACCCGCCCCTCGATCGAGAACTGCAGGTCGGTACCCTGCGGCGAGGTAAGCCGCAAGTGGTTGCCGTCGGTGAACGCTTGCCCGATCCGGTGACAGACGTGCACCTGTCCCGCAAAGTCGGTCTGCAGCAGCGCGGGGCTGTTCATGATGTCGTCGGTGTACGCCGTCATGAGAATCGCGCGAGCGCCGCTGTCGAGAGCCGCCCGCATGGCTCGTGTGTGCGTGATTGAAACCTGAACCGGGGAGAAGATCACGTCCGCCTCGGGCATCGCGTTTGCGACCGGTGCGGGCGGCTCGTTGCCGTCGGCTCGGTTCACCGGCATCACGGCTACCGTGACAGACGCTCCGGCCTCGGTGGCCGCACGCTTCACAACGGCCGCGAAGCGTTCCATGGTGGGATCCGTCACGATCAAGACCTGCTCGCCCTCGCGTACGCGTCCGTTGACCGTGACCAGACGCCGAGCGCCCTCCATCAAGTGTGGTTCTGCCTTCATGGTACCTCTTTCCCTCTTTTGGCAAAGAACTCGTCGAAGCGCGACTCGAAGATGACCGCCGTGAAGCCGTCGTCGGTGCAGTTCGTGGCGGTGCGCAGCATATCCGGCACACCTCCTGACAGGGCGATCCAGGTGGCGATAAACTCCGCCTGGGTCTGTCCGTCGAGCCCCAGAATATTGGCGAACAGCGTGGCACTCCAGAGTGCGGTGCCCATCCCGGCGGGCAACCCCGGTGCGGCTATGGTAAAGAGCACGACCGCCGGCCATGCCGCCAGCATCATCATCCAACTGAGCTCGAGCCCGAACACGTGCGAGATGACGAAAGGAGCGTAGGCGATGTAGGCCAGCGCACTGGCATCGAGGTTGGCCACGGCACCAAACGGAAGTACGAAGTCCGCAATCTCGTCACGGACGCCCACCCTCTTCGCGTTGGCCATGTTCACAGGAAGCGTGGCCAGCGATGAGGTGGTGGCCGCGGCAAACACCGCGGTCGGCACGTAGTACTCACTCAGAAGCGAACCGAGAGGCCGCCCCCCCACCCGGCGCACCAGGACGAACACGTAGAACACCCACCAGATCCCGCAAAGCACCGCCGTGTAGGCCGCCATGGAGAAGTAGTGCACCAGCCCCATGCGAGCGCCAAAGCGAACACCCAGCGTCACGCCGAACGCCAGGATGAGCGGCAGCATCACGTAGGCCAGCCGATGCCCCGTGCCCTCGATGCCCTGCGCGATTCGGCGTAACACGCCGTACGTGGGCTCGTGCTTGGCTCCGAACAGACCGAGCAGCACCCCAACCAGGATGGCCAAGAGCGGCAGCGACGCACCGCCCTGACCGAAGGACGACAACATCGCGCCCGCCTCGGTCCACACACCCTGATCGCCGGTCGAGAAGGGGATGCGGAAGATGAGCGCGGAAGACAGCAGCGCGATGGCGCCGGCCACGGCCGAGGTGGCGACGTACCAGAGCACCACGGCCCCCGCGAAGCGCCCTGCCAGCCCTCGACGCACGAGGGTCGCGACCGCCGGACTCAGCGCCACCAGGATCAGTAAGGGCACGACCGCTACGATCACCCGGATGAGCACGCCCGTTGCCTCGGCTACAGGCGCAAGCGTCTCCGGGAACAGGCCTCCTGCCGCGAGCCCGACCACGAGGGCCAGAAACGTCCACACGTAGCCGGGTACACGCCTCACCCCGCGGCTTTCAGGAGCGTTCAAGGGCCCCCAGCCATGGATTTGCGGATATGATCCACGGCGAAGTCGAGAATGAGGTCGCTCGCGTTGATGAAGAACCCGGGCTCGGGTTCCATCACGACATCAGGCTCGATGCCGACACCGTCATAAAGTTCGCCGTTTCGACCCTGGAACGACGCCAGGGTGGCCAAACTGACCGCCAGGTCGGTGTTAGGCAGGACGTACTCCGCCCGCCTAGCAGACCCCCCCGAACTGGCCGTCCCCACCAACGTGACGCCCTCCAGTCCCTTCAGTCCGCTGAGAAAGATGTCCGAGGCGCTGAAGTTCCCGTTGTTCATCAGGATGACAACCGGCTTATCCGCAAATACCGGATCCTCCGCAGGCCCTACTACCAGATAGTGCCAGTCGCTGAACCCCGTAGCGGGTGGCACCCACTCGGGGGTGAATCCAGGTAGCCAGGCCTCCAGCGCTGCTCGCTCCGCGCTGCCTTCGGGGATGGCCCTCACCGGAAGCATGAAGCGGTTGGCCAGATAGCCCTCTTCCGGTTCCTCGCACTCCGGCCCGGGACAACCTAGAGGTAGCTTGAGCTTACCCGCCGTCACCACGACGGGTGCGGCGTCCTCCGCGAGTACATGCGGCAGAAGCGTCAGCAGCGGCAACCGGCTCCCACCCCCGTTGTCGCGAATATCGATGATGGCGCCCTGGGCCCCCCTGCTCTCTTGGATCCAAGCCGCGAACCCGGCGATGAACGCCGAGTCGCTCTCCATCCTGCGCAATCGGAAGTATGCGATGTCCGGGGGCACCCGCGGACTCCAATCGCCCGCCAGTGGATACCGCTCCCCGAAATCGGGGGGCTCTACGTCGATCAACTCGACGGTGATGGCTGACGTGGACGTCCCGTCTTCATCCTCGAGCACGAGGTCCGCCGTCGTCGGGTCAGGACTCCCTGCTTCGATCCTGAGGAAGCTGATGTTGTTCAGGTGTCGCGAACCCCGCCGCCAACGAAGTTGCGGCGAACCCCGCACGATGATGCTCTGCGCGACCTCGATCCATTCCGACACCGATACCCCGTCGATCGAGACAACATACGGGTGCCGATCATCGACGAGCGTACGCACCGTAGGGTCGAACGCAACGATCCGGGTGCCGGTGGATCGCAATTCAAAGGGGAAGTGGTAGCGACCTGGCGGGTTGTTCTCGATGCGTTCGCGGTCCCCGTCCGCAGCCAACCCGGCGATGCGTGGAGCATGCCCATCGATCGAGAGCGCGAGCCCCTTCTGTAGCTGCATCGCGAAATCGCCGGTCGGCATGCGTTGGGGGAGGGCCTCGGCAATCGCTGCCAAAAGCGCCTTCTCATCCAGATCGTCGGCTTCGTTGTACGCGTAGCGCTCGTTGAGCAGGTCCGCCAAGACATCGAGATCGGCCCGAGCCTGATCGCGTGTGACCGGATGGGTGCGCCAGTCTTCCGGGTCCTCGGCTCCGTCGAAGTAGCTCGCACGCACCACCGCGCCGTACTCCGACCCAGGCTCGGTCAAGGGCGCGTCGGGCGTGCAGCCAGCTCCGAGCACCGCGGCGAGAAGGCCTGCCAGGGTTCGTCCCACGTGAACTCCGCTCGTGAAAGGATCCGCTGAGGATAATAGGCCCAGCGGCCAAGTCGCGAACTCGTGAGGCACCGCCATAGATTCTGAGGAGCCGATGGCCCGATTGGCCGGTTTTCGCGCCCCTTGTATAGGGACCTCCAACCTCCCAGGGACCGGCACGCTGACATGGATCGTCCAGAATTCACCGAGCTGCAGCGGATCTTCGACGCCGCTCTGGACCTCCCCGTCGCAGAGCGCGCGGCCTTCTTGGACGAGCAGTGCGGCGCGGACTTGCGGCTCCGAGCCCGACTGGAACGCATGCTCGCCACCAGCGATGACTCCATCGTCCTGCCGGGCCTCTCCGGAGCCATTGAGGAGGCGATGGGGAACGCTGGTGAGGAGGCGCTGAAACGGGCCGTCACCGACTGGGAAGAGGACCCGTTGGCGCTTGCCCCGGCTCCGGAGCAGATCGGACAGTTTCGTGTGGCTCGGCGGCTGGGTCACGGCGGGATGGGTGCTGTTTACCTGGCAGAGCGTGCGGGCGCCGACTTCACGCAGCGCGTCGCTGTGAAAGTGGTCCGCCCAGGTTGGGACTCGCCCGACGTGATGCGCCGGTTCCTAGCCGAGCGACGCATCCTCGCCCAACTCGAGCATCCGGCCATTGCTCGGTTCATTGACGGAGGGGTCACTGAAGCGGGTCAGCCCTACTTCGCGATGGAGTATGTGGAGGGCATCCCCATCGACCAGTACTCCGACGAGCAGCGCCTGGACGTCCGAAGCCGACTGCGACTCTTCCTCGACGCGTGCGCCGCCGTGCAGTACGCACACCAGACGTTCGTGGTCCATCGTGACTTGAAGCCGTCGAACATCCTTGTGACTCCAGACGGGGCGCTGAAGCTACTCGACTTTGGAATTGCGACGGTCCTCGCCGGCGGAGAGACCGCGGGGAACACGCTGTTCGGCGCAGGTGTCGGCACGCCCTTCTACATGAGCCCGGAGCAGTTTCGGGCGGAGCCCATCACGGCGGCAACCGACGTCTACTCTCTGGGCATCCTGCTCTTCGAGCTGCTCACCGGGACCGTCCCGTATCGCCTCACGTCTTCGCATCCTCGAGACATTGAGCACGCGGTGTTGACCCTCGACCCGGAGCGCCCGAGTACGGCCCTCGGGCGCCCCAACCCTCGGACCGGGGATGAGCGGGACGACGCCGGCATCGAAGAGGTGAGTGCGCGGCGGCGCAGCATACCAGCGCGCTTGCGCCGAACCCTGCGGGGTGAGCTGGATGCGGTACTGCTCAAGGCCCTCGATAAGGAGCCAGGCCGCCGATACGCCTCCGTCCAGGCGTTGGCCGACGATCTCAGCCGCTACCTTGCCGGCCATCCCGTGCGCGCCCGACCCGCGTCCTCCGCATACCGGTTGTCCCGAACTGCGCGAAGGCACCCGTGGGGAACAGCGGCGGCCTTGGGGATTGCTGCGCTGCTCATCGGCTACGTGGCGACGCTGAGCGTACAAAACGCCAGGGTCGGGCGCGCACTCGCACTCGCCGAGCAGGAGGCGGGAAAGTCCAGCGCCGTGAGTTCGTTCCTGTTGGGCTTGTTCCGCGAGAGCAATCCCGGCTTCAACCTCGGAGACCCGCTCACTGCCGCCCAACTTCTCGAGCGAGGCGCTGAGCAGGCCGAGTCCATGGAGGACCCCAACGTCAAGAGTGAGCTTTTCCACGTCCTGGGGCGGACCTACCGAAGTCGCGGGCAGTACGACGACGCGCTGGCGCTCATGGGACGGGCACTGGAGCTGAGAAAGGGCCCCCCTCCCGCCTCCGACCAAGACCTGGGAGCTTCGTTGGACGACTACGCATCCATCCTTCAGGACCTGGGTCGGTACGACGAGGCCGAGCAGATCTTCCTGGAAGCGCTCGAGGTACGCGCCCGACTCGGCCCCGACCACGAAGACCACATCGAGACGCTCAACAACCTTGGTGTGTTCTACACAGGCCTCGGAGACCTGGAAGCGGCCGAGCCACTGGCGCGCAAGACGTTCGAAGCCCGCACGCGCATCTACGAGCCGGGACACCCCCGTATCGGGGTGGCGCTGAACAACCTCGCGAGCCTACTCGACAGGTTGGAGAGGCGCGCTGAGGCCGAAGCCCTCTTTCGAGAAGCGCTCGACAACTGGACGCGCAGCCTGGGTCCCGATCATCCTGACATCGCGCTGGTCATGAGCAACCTTGGCCTGACCCTGGACGCACGGGGCGAGTTCGAGGAGGCCGAGTCACTCCACCGACAGAGCCTTGCCATTCGGCAGAACGTGTATCCGGAGGGGCACTACACGACAGCAGTGTCGATGAACAACCTCGCCGCGTCTCTCGAAAGCAGTGCGGGCTCGGCGCCTGAGGCGCTTTCCCTGAGGCGTCAGGCGACGGGACTGATGGAGAGCACGCTGGGGCCGGGTCATCCCTTCACGCTACGATCAAGAGGGCTGCTCGGCGTCGTGCTGGCGGAAGATTGGGGGGAAGCCCAAGAAGGGGAGGCGCTCCTTCGCGATACGATCGCACGTATGGCCGACGAGGACGCAGCGGCTAAGGCCCGCCTGCACCAGTCCCTAGGGGGTTTGCTGGAGGCTAGAGGCGACCTCGCAGAGGCCAGGCCCCATCTGCAAGCTGCAGTGCGACTCTACGAGGAGGGGTTGGGTCCGACTCACTCTGCAACCCAGTCCGCGAAGTCTGAATTGGCTCGCGTGCTTGGGAGTTCTCCATGAAGAGAGCCCCGAACGCCGACGCTCCAAACATGTTCGCCCGCTGGGTCCGAGCGACCTCCTGGGGTTGGCTGCTGGGCCTGGTCCTGATGCTCGGCTTGGTGGGCGTGTGGGACCTCGTAGGTGGAAACGCCCAATTCATGATCGGGGTGGGGATGGGGCTTGGGGTCGGGTTCGCCCAGGCTCGAGCGCTAGGGGACAGCATCCAGACTTCCCGGTCATGGATCCTCGCCACTGTGGGCGGGATTGCCGCTCCCTTCCTGTTGAACGACCTCGGCTCGGCCGTGGGAGCGGCCCTTCCCTACTCACTCCCCGTTTACGTCGTGGTCGGAGGTCTGCTTGCGGGATGGCTTCAGGGCAGGGTCCTCCAAAGACGCTGCTCGAGCGCACGCGGTTGGGTCGCCGCATCCACCCTGGGATGGGGGGTTCCGGCCGGAGCCATCGCGCTGAGTGATGCGCTCCCGACCCCCGGCACGGGGAGCCTGGTCTTTCTCCTGGTTGCCTTCCTGTTTGGAGGCGTCCTGCTGGGCATGATCACTGGAAGGCACCTCGAAACGCTGTGCTCCTCCAAGGACCAGATGCGAGGGCGGACCGAGGTTGGCCTCTAGCCCCACGAATCGCGTGGACGGGGCCGGTAGCAGCCGCTAGTCTGTTGACTGGCCCTACTGCGCTTATGGCGTTCAGCGTGGTCCAGACCTGCGTTGGCCTCCTTATCGTGCTTGGGTGGTTCTGACGCCTGACCTATCCGTGCCTACTGGCAGTCACCGGGGTAACGCTGGCCGCTGTGTGGAAGTCCGTGGTCGACCCTTGGGGGTCCTTCTTGGAGGGCGGCAACCTGGTCTTCTTTTCGTCGGCCGTGATCTTCGCAGGCGCAATGGCTCTGCAGGCCTTCAAGGTCGAGGACCGCGCCTGCATGGATGCTCGCCGGTCATCCGCTTCCTAGCGTAGCGCACTCAAAGGGCACGAACCTCGCCACTCGAGACGTCGTACATCGCGCCCACAATCATGATGTCGCCTGCCATCTCCATCTCGGCGAGCACCGGGCTCTCGCTCCGGATGTTGTCGATGACGTCGCCCACGTTGGTCTCCGCGACGGCATCCACGTAGGAAAGTTGGAGACATCGCGTTCGCCCTCTACCGCAGCCACCGCCGGCTCGATCTTACGCACCAGGCCGGTGAGATTCCCCAACTCGGCATTGGAGATGGCTCCCTTGACCGCTCCACAGGCGGTGTGCCCCAGCACCATGACCAGCTTGGAGCCCGCGAGCCTGCAAGCGAACTCCATGCTCCCCAACACATCTGGGCTGGCCACGTTACCGGCGACCCGGGCCGAGAAGATGTCCCCGATGCCCTGATCGAACACCACCTCGATGGGCACCCTGGAGTCGACGCACCCCAATACGATCGCGAAGGGGTATTGGCCTCCGGCAGTGTCCGCAATCTGGCCCGCCCAGTCACGATGCGCGGGCGTACCAGAGACGAAGCGTCGGTTGCCCTCGACCAGGAGGTCCAGCGCTCCGTCGGGAGTGAGGGCCGCCTGCGAGGCCTCGGTCTGCGCCGGTACCGGAGGTGGCGCCTGCATGGTCGCGGCGGGAGTGTCGTCAGAAGCTTCGGCGCACGCCGGCAAGGCCAGGCCGAGCCCGGAGGCGCCGGCAAGCTTCGCGAAGCGCCTTCTATCCATGGACGACGCGAGCGAACGCACATCTGATACCGAAGATGGAGTCTTGGACATTCTCGGGCTGTGTGGAAGTGGAGTGAGCAGATCTGTGATCATCGGTGCGTAGAACATGATACTACGAAGGGTTCGTGGATTGCACCTGAGCGGGGACAACCGAACCACCATGAGGTGCACCAGGATCTTGCGCTACGACACCGAGTCAGGCTAGGGCCCTCCCACGAGTGCCTGGACCGCCTGCACCTCTTCGGGCATCCCGAGCAGAACCAGGACGTCGTCTGCCCCGATGGTTTGGTCTCCCGGCGGGTTGGTCACCATCGCCCCTCCCTGACGCATCGCCACGACGGTCACACCATAGAGCTTCCGGAGGCTGGACTCCTCAAGGGTCTGCCCAACGAGCGACGACCCGGAGATCACTCTCAAGCTCGCGACCTCGACCTCAGGAAGGGTGAGCACCAGCTCGTCCAGCGTGCCTTCCGGCGGACGGGGAGAGCGGAGCATCGCGTACGAGTCTGAGCGGATCCGTGACACAAAAGATTCGATCTCCCCACGGGGGATGAGGTAATGGCTCAGCATCAGCGAGACGATCTCAATGGACGTCTCCAGCTCCTCGGGCACCACGTGTTCAACCCCCATCGCTCGAAGTGGCTCCGTCTCACGAACGTAGCGTGTGCGGACGATCACATGACCGGCCGGTGCCAATGAACGGATGAGTGCGGTGGTGCGCCGCGTGGCCGGCGCGTCGGACAACGCCACGATAACGACCCGCGCCTGGGAGACGTGTGCATGCTCCAGAACCGGAAGCTGAGTGGCATCCCCGAAGAGTGCCTTGCCGCCCCTGGCTCGTACGTCGTCGATGATGTCGGGGTTGAGGTCCACGACGACGTGGGGGATAGCGGCCAGCTGACAGGCCATGGCGATGTTTCGACCGTTGACGCCGTACCCGATGATCACCACGTGGTCACGCAGGAGCTCCTCCGTTCCATCCTCCGACGGCACGCCCCTCACCTCGGTGAACCCACGCGGCAGACGCGCCGGAAGGCGATCGACCAACCGGTGCACGAGCGGTAAGAGAAAAGGTGTGAGGGCCATGCTGAGCACAGCCGCGCCGAGGAACCACTGGTAGCGGGCCTGCCCAATCAGGCCCAGCGCCAAACCACTCTCGGCGATCACGAACGAGAACTCCCCCACCTGACCCAGCGCTACGCCAGCCAGTAGGATGCCGCGTAGTGGAAGCCCCATTGTCCACGCTGCGGCGGCGCTCGCCAACATCTTCACGAGGACAACAGCGACCACGACACCCGCGGACACGGCGGGGCGCGCCATCAGGACCGCAGGATCGACGAGCATTCCCACCGACACGAAGAAGAACGCCGCGAACAACTCACGAAAGGGCAGAATATCCGCCATGGCCTGGTGACTGTACTCGGACTCCGAGACCGTCAGCCCGGCCAAGAAGGCACCCAGTGCTAGCGGCAGTCCCAGGGCAGCAGCCAGCCATGTCACCGTCAAGCAGATCGAGATCACAGTGAGGACGAAGAGCTCTCGGCTCTGGGTGCGCACCACTGCACCCAGGAGCTGCGGCACCAGGTAGCGTGCGGCGACCAGCAAGAAGCTCACGGTCAGCGCGCCCTTCAACAGGAATAGACCCAGGGACGGGACGAGGGCGTCAGACGCCCCAGCAAGCACCGGTAGCACCAGCATGATGGGCACGATCATGAGGTCTTGAAACACCAAGATGCCCACGCTCGCGCGACCGTATGGCGCGTCGATCTCCCCCCGTTGTTGTATCAGACGCAACACGATGGCAGTGCTACTCGCGGAGAGAATCAGCCCAAGAAGGAGTGCTGCGTTCCAGGACTCTCCCACAAGCAGCCCCACCGCCGTGGTGGCTGTCATCACCACGACGAGCTGGACCACACCGCCAGACAGGAGGCGGCGTCTGGCCGCCAAGAATGATGACAACGACAGCTCGAGGCCGATCGTGAAAAGCAACAGCACGATCCCGATCTCGGCGATGACCTCTACCTCATGGACGCCCCTCACCAGTTGCAACCCATGGGGACCAGCCAGCAGCCCGGTGAGGAACAGCCCGACCACGGTAGGCACGCCGAACTTCTGACCGAAATAGACGACGACCAGGGCCAACACCAGGATGACGACCACGTCGCGGAGCAGAGTTACGTCCATGGGGCGAAGCTATTAGAACCGGGGCTTCGGGTCTGCCCCGAGGCGACACCTACCCCGAGGCAGAGTTCGCCCTCAACGCGCCATCCCCCCCAACGGCCCCATGAGCAGACTCAAGGACACGGCAATCTGGTTGAGCCCCGCCACCCGCTCGAGGGATAGGTCCCCGCCCGCCACTAGCGACCGGGTGATTCCGTAGAGGAGGCCACCCGCGATAGCGAACCCCAGGTCTGTGCGGGGATCGGCCTGGCCCGTTGTGTAGGTGGCGCGGTCGGCCACAAAGCCCGCCTGCAGGCGAGGGTGGAGGGCTCCAAGGAGCGGTCCAGACCCCAGCACAATCCCGGCGAGGGCTTTGACCGTGAAGTACCGTCGAAGCTCAGTCGCAGTGCGACCCCCGGTCAGGCTGAGCGTCACCAACTGGTTGATGGCGGCCGGGTTAACCATCAGCTCGAGCGCCACGCCCAACCGAAAGGCCTGCAGCTCCAGGTTGCGCGCCACGATGGGTGCGATCGCCCACGCGAGGGGTGGGTTGCCCAGGGGAACCTGGTCCAGCGAGGCGAACGTGGAGTTGAGTGCTGCGACGGGACCCCGGGGAGCGTCGGTCACCTCCTGTGCGAGCGTGGGAAGCGGTGTGAGCGTGAGGGCGGCGGCTACGAGCAGCGTACGGAAGTGGGCACCGTTGGAGAGCGGTGACATGGTGACTCCTATCAGGTGGATTAAGGCGATCTCCCCCAGGACGCCGGAATCCGAACCGCGAGCGGTCAGCGATGCTGCAGAGCCGCTAGCCTCCCCTTCTCGCTCCGGGCGTCCAGGGCGCCCCCGCCGCCGCCAACGCTTCCTCCACTCGCATCAGGTCACCCTCAATGAGCGCGTTCAGATCGCGCTCGAAGGCGGTCAGGTCCCTACCAGCGATCTCCACATTGCTCCTTTGGGTCGCGGTAGGTGTTTGCCGGGTGGACCAGTGACCGCCAATCACGTTGCCGACCCGCGCGGAGATGGAGGGTACGCTCGACTCGTTGAGCGATCCCCTGATGGGGTCGCCCTGCAGGCGGAGCGCTAGCGCCGCGACGGACCCATCGAGCGCGTCCAGTTCTACGAAGAGACCACGGTCCGCCGAAGGTGTCTGGACGAGGGCCGCCCGCATGTAGCGGAGGCGGTCGCGGATACGACCCAACTCGCCACGAGCCGCGCCTGCCCTCCGCGACAGTTCGCTGGTCTCATGCTGAAAGGCCGCGACGGCCACAAGGTCCGTACCGGAGGGGAGGTTTGGCACTGGTTTCACAGTGAAACTCTGGGCGGAGCCCAACTCCTCCACTCCCTCCGACGACACCAAGACCATCCGTACGGAGTAGTCGCCGGGCGCCACCAGCGGGCCCACTGGATCGGTGACCCAAGGGGGCCTGAATCCTGGTTGCGTCAAACTGATGGGATCGGGCGCCGGCCGTCTCAGGTCCCAGGTCAGCCGGTGCGCTCCTTCGGTGGCCGCGCCCTCGAGCCAGCGCACCGGGTCACCGTTGCTGTCTGCAATCTGGAGCAACACCATCGCGCCCCGCTCCTGCGCTTCGGCCCGCAACACATCGTACCCAGGAAACGGTGTATCGGCGCTGCGTTCGAATAGTGCTTCTTCCTCGGCTGTCCTGGTTTCGCTCGGTAGCTCGGGCAGGTCTTGCAAGACGTACGTGAAGGTGGCACCGAACTCGGGGTTGGGCGCCGCGTAGGCAGTGCTCCCCAGCGTGGGCCGCCCTGTGGCCTGGTTGGTGAGGTGAGGGACGTACCACCACGCATCCCGCACCGGGAACACATGCCCCTTCCCTTGGGCCAGACGACCCGAGGCCAACGCTCGGAGCGGGCTATAGTCGTCAAGGATGTAGAAGCCGCGGCCGAACGTGGCGCCTACGATGTCATCGTCCCGACGGTGGAGTTTCACGTCCCGAAACGCGATGGTGGGTACGCCCCAGCCGAGAAGGTGCCAGTTCTCACCCCTGTTGGGACTGGCGTAGAGGCCGTACTCGGTGGCGATGATCAGCAGGTCCGGCTCGACATGATCCTGCTGGATGGCCCACACGATGGTGCTGTCGGGCAGATCGCCCCTGATCGAGGTCCACGTCTGGCCGTTATCGGGACTCTCGAACAGGTAGGGCTGGTAGTCTCCCACCTTATGCGCATCGGCCAAGGCGAAGAGCGACCCCGACGCGTGGAGGTCCGCTTCGACCTTGTTGATGAACGCTCGCTCCGGCACACCAGGGAGCGCCGCCGCACGCGTCCAGGAACCGCCGCCATCCGTGGAGACGTGGATCAGGCCGTCATCGGATCCCGCGTACAGTAGGCCCTCCGTCAGTGGCGACTCCGAGATCGTGGTGAGCGTCGCGTACTTAGACATTGCGCCGTTGTCGTGCATGGCGTCGAGGGGCCACACCCGCCCCATGTACGGAAGCTCGTACCGATTGGTGTTGGTGGTGAGATCGTCGCTGATGGCGGTCCACGAATCGCCGCGGTCGTCGCTCTGCCACAGGCGCTGAGAGGCAAAGTAGAGACGGTTGGAATTGTGCGGACTCACCATGATCGGCGAGTCCCAGTTCCAACGCTCCGGTGGGTCACCGGGTGCCGGCTGCGGCTGAATCTGGATCGACTCCTCGCTTCGCCGATCCGTCCGGTAGAGGTTCCCCTGCTGGGTCATCAAGTACATGATGTCGGGGTCGGTGGGATCGAACTGTACCCCGTAGCCATCGGCGCCCATGGGGAAGTACCAATCCTCGTTTCGCACCCCTTCCGTGTGCATCGTGCGCGACGGTCCCCACAGGGTTCCCAGGTCCTGCGCGCCACCCAGGATCTCATAGAACGGCTCGCGGTTGGAGACGGCCACCTTGTAGAACTGGGAGATCGGCAGGTTCGGGAAGTGCCGCCAGGTGATGCCGCGATCGAACGTCTCGTAGAGCCCTGCATCGGTCCCGGCCAGCATGTGCTGTGTGTTGTCGGGATCGATCCACAAGGCGTGGTTGTCGGAGTGTTTCTCGCGCCCGGTCCCCAGGTTGTCGAACGTCGCCCCTCCGTCGCGCGTGATCTGGAAGAACACGTCCATCTGGATGACCAGATTGGGCTCGGTGGGTGACGCCTCGATCTCTTGGTAGTAGTGGGGTCCGGTGCCACCAGAAATGTAGCTGTTCCGCTTCGTCCAGCTCTCCGCTCGATCGGTCGACCGGTAGAAGCCCCGCTCGTCGTCGGTGGCCTCGATGGTGGCGTAGACCAGATTGGGGCTGGCAGGCGTCACCGCCAGCCCGATTTTCCCCATTGGCCCGTTGGGCAACCCCGTAGTCACCTCGCGCCAGGTCCGTCCGCCATCGGTCGACTTGTGGATGCCGGAGTGCTCGCCGCCCGACATGAGGCCCCACACGTGTCGGCGTCGCTGGTACGCCGCGGCGTAGACCGTGTTGGGATCGGACGGATCGAACTCGAGGTCGGTGACTCCGGTGTGTTCGCCGAGGTCCAGTACTTGGCTCCAGGTCTCTCCGCCGTTCTCGGTCAGGAACACCCCACGGTCGCCCCCGGCGCTCCACAGCGGCCCTTCGGCCGCGACCAACACCACGTCGCCATCCTCGGGGTGCACCAGAATGCGACTCACATGCTCGGAGGCACGAAGGCCCATGTTGGTCCATGTGGTCCCGCCGTCGCGACTGCGGTACACGCCGGTGCCCCAGGCCACGTGGCGGCCGCTGACGTTTTCTCCGGTCCCCACCCACACGATGTCGGGGTTGGTCGGGTCGAGGGTGACGGTGCCGATCGAGTAGCTCGGCTGGTCATCGAACACCGGTGTCCAGGTGGTCCCTGCGTTTTGGGTCTTCCACACTCCACCCGACCCCACCGCCAGGTACCACGTGGAGGAGCGCGTGGGATGCACTGCGATGTCGGCAATGCGACCCCCCGCCACAGCCGGCCCGACCTCCCGAAGGCGCAACGCGGAGACGAGATCGCCAGAGACGACCTGAGCCTGGCCCGGGACAGCCGGAACCACGGAGGAGACGGACAGGACCAGGAACAGCAGTGTGCGATGGACCATCAGATGCGTGGGCTCCGGAGACGGACAGTTAGGCACTCGAGTAAGGACGATGTGCGGGCACCCGCTCTCCCGCAATTGCGGCAACACCGGCTTTGCAGGACGCACGAGCCCCGCCGTACCTTGGGCGGGTTGGTTCTTTTGCCATCGGCACTCCCACTCCACGGCTCCTATGTCCATCCTCTCCGCTCTGCGCGGTTGCCCCTTCACCTCCGCCGCTGGTTTCGCAGTCCTCTCGGTTCTCGCGAGTCCGTCGGCCTCCATCGCACAGCAAACGGCGCCTTCCGACTCCGCCGCCAACGAAAATCTTCCGCTGGAGCCGGGACGCACGTTCAGCTACGAGGCTACCGAGGCCACCTGGACTTCGCTCGATGTGAGCCCGGATGGCGGCACCATCGTGTTCGACCTGCTGGGGGATCTCTACACACTCCCGATCGCCGGGGGCACGGCGACCCGCATCACATCGGGCATGGCGATGGATGTGCAGCCACGCTACTCACCGGACGGAGAGCACCTGACGTTCGTCTCGGACCGCTCCGGACGTGAGCAGGTCTGGACCCTGGAGCTGGCGACGGGCGACTCCACGCAGATCACCAAGGGCCGTGGGGCCGATGTGTTCTCGCCCGAATGGACGCCGGACGGCGACTACCTGGTGGTACCCAAGTCCGGTGGGGACAACAGCGGCCTCTGGCTGGTGCACACCGATGGAGGCGCTGGCGTGCGGATGCACGCGGCCGACGGAACGCACATGACCGGCCCCGCGTTCGGGTCCGACGATCGCTACCTCTGGTTCGCCCAGCGACAGGGTCGCCATCAGTACAACAACCAACTGCCCACCTACCAGGTCATGCGCTACGATCGCGAGCTGGGCATCGCGCAGGCTATGACCGGTCGGGTGGGCTCGGGGTTCCGTCCCGCGATGTCTCCAGATGGACGGTGGCTGACCTACGGGAGCCGCACTGACGGCGAGACGGGCCTGCGCGTTCGCGACCTGGAGACCGGTGAAGAGCGGTGGCTGGCCTACCCCATCCAACGCGACGAACAGGAGTCGGTGGCCCCTATGGACGTGCTGCCGGGCTATGCCTTCACGCCCGATTCACGCGAGGTCGTACTGTCGTATGGTGGCAAGATCTGGCGGGTGGCGGTCGATGGGAGCGGCCAGACCGAAGTGCCGTTCCGCGCCTCGGTGGAGCTCGAGCTGGGGCCGCGCGTGGCGTTCGACTACGATGTCGAAGCGTCCCCCACGTTCACGGCCCGCCAGATCCGCGACGGAATGCCCTCGCCCGACGCGTCGCGGTTCGCCTTTACTGCGCTCGGTGACCTGTGGGTCATGGATTGGCCCAACGGCGAGCCCGAACGCGTCGTGCATATGCCTGGCATCGGGGTGCACAACCTGGCCTGGTCGCCCGACGGAGAGCGGCTGGCGTTCGTCAGTTGGGACGACGAAGTGGGCGGACACATCTTCACTGTCGACCCCGACGGGGGCGACGTCGAACAACTGACGGAAGTGTCGGGCTACTACCGCGAGACCGCGTGGTCCCCCGACGGCGCGCGCATCGTCTCGATCCGATCGGCCGCCCGCGACGTGCAGGAAACGCTGGGCTCGTTCGGAGGCGGTCTCGGCACCGAGGTCGTTTGGGTGTCGGCGGAGGGCGGCCCGACGAACCTGGTGGCACCTCAGGACGGGCGCGCAGGGCTGCACTTCGTACCTGGACACCCAGACCGCATCTATGCCACCCACCGACAGCGCGGTTTGGTGTCGTTCCGTTGGGACGGCACCGACGAGCAGGCGCATCTCATCGTCCGAGGGGAGACGCCCCTCAGGGGGAACGGCCAGGGAGGTACCGCCCAGCGAATCTACATGGCACCCCAGGGCGAGCTGGCGTTGGCCAAGACCGGCATGGACCTCTGGGTGGTCACCGTCCCCCGAGTGGGGGGAGAAACCCCAATCGTGTCCGTGTCCAGTCCATCGTTCCCGGCCACCCGGCTCACGAACGACGTGGGCGGCGAGTTTCCCGCTTGGGAATCGAACGGGCGACGGGTTCGTTGGTCCTTGGGGAACGCGCATTTCGTCTACGACCTCGATCGCATGGAGGCGGTGCGTGATTCCATCGAGGCGGCGCAGGAAGCCGCCGGCGACGAGGAAGAGGAGGACGAAGAGGAAGGGGACGATGAGAAGGAAGGCGGCTACGAACCCATGGAGTACCGGATCGAGGTCGAGTATGACCGCTCCGTGCCTCGGGGCTCGGTGGTCCTGAGGGGCGCACGCGCCATCACCATGAATGGCGATGAGGTCATAGAGAACGCCGACATCGTGGTCACCGACGACCGCATCGTGGCCGTGGGAGCCCGCGGATCGGTCACCATCCCGGAAGGGGCCGAAGAGATCGACGTGTCCGGCAAGACGATCGTGCCCGGCTACGTCGACACGCACTACCACACACAGTGGTTGCTGACCAACGTGCATTCGAACCAGGTGTGGCAGTACCTCGCCTACCTGGCGTTTGGTGTCACCACGACCCAGGACGTGCAAACGGCGACCACAGATATCCTGACCTACCACGACCTGGTCGAGGCCGGCGAGATGATGGGGCCCCGGATCTATCACACGGGTCCTGGCGTGTTTACGGGCGAGAACATCAAGAGCCTGGACGAAGCCCGCGACGTGCTGCAGCGCTACAAGGACTACTACCGCCTCACCACGTTCAAGATGTACATGTCCGGTGACCGTCAGCAGCGCCAATGGCTCATCCAGGCCGCCCGGGAACTGGAGCTGATGCCCACCACCGAAGGCGGCATCGACTTCAAGCTCAACCTGACCCACACGATCGACGGGTACCCGGGTCTCGAACACTCGCTACCGATCGCCCCGATCTACGACGACGTGGTCCAGCTCTACAACACCACTCAGACGACCTACACGCCCACCTTGCTGGTATCCTACGGGGGCCCGTGGGCCGAGAACTATTTCTACACCACCGAGAACATCTTCGACGACGAGCTGCTGGGGAACTGGACTCCGTTCGACGAGCTGGAGTCGAAGGGCTCGCGCCGTGTGCGGGCGGCCGGGTGGTTCCGGTGGGAGGAGCACGTGTTCTACAAACACGCCGCGTTCGCGAAGGATCTGGTGGAAGCCGGCGGCCGCGTCGGGGTGGGCGGCCACGGTCAGTTCCATGGCCTGGGGTGGCACTGGGAGCTGTGGTCGGTGGCTTCGGGTGGGATGACCAACCACGACGCGCTACGCACAGCGACGATCCTGGGCGCTGAAGCCATCGGGTTCGGGGACGACCTGGGCAGCATCGAACCCGGGAAGCTGGCGGACCTGGTCATCCTGAACGCCAATCCCCTGGATGACCTCCGCAATACCCGCGAGGTCGACCACGTCATGAAGAACGGCCGCCTCTGGGAGGCCGCTACGTTGAACACGGTGTGGCCGGAGCAGGAACAGTTGGCCCCGTTCCGATGGCAGAACCAGCGACCGAGCACGGGGGCTGGGATTCCGGGGGGTGCGCGTTGGATGCCTGAACGGCGGTAGGCGTGGAACGGCAGCGCGGACGCCGGATAATTGACGTGAATGCAGCCCGCGACGTCGAACACAGCGGCGTGGGCGACATTGACGTCAATAGTTGACGTGAATGCAGCCCGCGATGTCGAACGCCGCGGCGTGGGCGACATTCACGTCAATCTCGGGCGCCCCGGTGGGCTATTCGAGGAGGGCCGGCACCTCCTCCCTTCTGGACAGCGCAGTCGCTCGACCCTGGTAGACGCGACCCGCCCCTCCGCCACGCCCCCCGAGGACCTCGGCCACTTGGGCACCCACGGTCGGAATGTCCGCCGCTGACTCGGCACCAGCGCTCACGAGAAACGCTCCCTCCTCCCCTTCTCCGGCGGTCAAGAACACCACGCGGTCGGAGACCCGCGCGTGCACCGCGCGGGCGACCATCTGGAGGAACGGAAGTCCTCGATGCGGCCAGTGCGCGGTCAGCACGGGATCGGCCCGGTGTGCTAGCTCTGCGGCGACTGCCACAGCCAGCTCCTCCTCCACCTCTCTGAGTTGCCGTTTCATCTGTTTGAGCTGATCGAGCTTCAGCCGCACGCTGTCCACGAGCTGGTCGTCGGAGGTGCCCAGCACGGAGCGGAGCTCGGCTTGGCGGTGGTGGTGGGCACCCAACAGCCGCCTCGCGCGCCGGCCGGCCACATAGAAGAGCCGGGTTCCGCCCCGCACGGACTCGGTGCCCAACAGCTTGAGCGCTTCGAGTTGGCTGGTGGAAGAGCAGTGCGTCCCGCCACAGTTACAGACGTCGATGCCCTCGATCTCGATGAGCCGTACGCTCCCGGTGTGCCCGTCCGGGAGGCCCCGCGAGCGGATGGGCAGTTCGCCGTACTCGACGGGGCTGACCCGACGGGCTCGGACGGGTCGAGCCGCCCGGATCTCCGTCGCGACCGACTCTTCTAGTTCGAGCATCTGTTCAGGTCGGACTCCGGGCGTATCGAGCTCGATGTCCGAGACGGTCTCACCCAGATGGAACGCCGCGGTGCGCCACCCGAAACGGGACTCCGCGACGGCGGTGAGAAGGTGTTGCGCCGTATGCTGCTGCATGTGATCGAACCGACGATCCCAATCCAGCGTCACGGTGACACGGTCGTCGGCCATGGCTTCGGCCAGGTAGTGCCGCACCTCCCCTTCCACCCACTGGACGTCCAGCACCCGAGTCCCCGCGACCGTCCCATGATCCGCGGGCTGGCCGCCACCCTCGGGGTAGAGCACTGTGTCGGCAAGCGTCACGAACGGCCGCCCGTCGTCTTCGGCAGCACGAACCACCGAGGTCTCGATTCGGGTCAGCGCGGGCTCCCGCTCGTACGCTGGCGGCTCCTTCACCGGACCAGCACCCACTCCTCCTGGGGTGGCACCAGCCATTCGGCGCCATCTTCGGTCACCACCACCATTTCCTCGACCGAGATGGTTTTCGTCGTCCCATCCTCGCGCGTCCATCCAAAGAAGCCGTCGTACGCGAAGGTGTGTCCCGGGCGAAGCTCCCTGGCAGAGCCGCCTCTCGGCGGTCGCCCTCCAGCGGCCCCACCCAGACTCGGGCCCACATCGTGGGCCCAGTAGCCCACTGGGTGTCCCGTGCCCCAGATGATGGGAATCGATCCGCGCGCCTCCAACACCTTCCGTTGGGCCAGGTCGACATCCCACCCCCGCGCACCGGGGCGCATTGCGGCGAACGCTACACGGCTACCTTCGCGGGCGTGCTCCCAGCGCTCCTGCATCTCGGGCGGCGCTTCGGTCTCGCCTGGCCGCAGTACGTACGCGAAGCGCTGAATGTCGGTCACCCAGCGGTCGTGGACCTTGATGCCGAAGTCGGTCTGGATGACATCGCCCGGCTGGATGACCTTTTCGGTGGAGTGCGAGTGGCCACGATCAGGACCTGAGTTCACGTTGGGATTCTGGTCGGGCGCCCACCCGTCGGTGACGCCCAGTTCAGCCATGCGCTGCTTCAGAAACCGCGCGACGTCCGCGTCGGTGGTCTCACCCGGGACAATCTGCGCGTAGGCTTCCAGCTCCAGGTCTTCGGTCAGTGCCGCCGCCCGCCGCATGATGTCGACTTCGCGGGGGAGCTTCACGGAAAGCCACTCGACCACGATCTCCTCGGACGAGACCAGCCGACTCGTCAGCGAGGGACCGAGCGCGGCTTCGAGTGCATTGCGCTGGGTCCAGGAGAGGCCGTCTGCGATGTTCCTGCCCGAGCTGTTGACCGCGATCTGGCGGGGATCGCGAGCGCGCATCTCCGCCGCCACGGCCTCGTAGGTACTCATGCCGCGAGGGATGGCGTGCACGGAATCCAGGGGCGATACCTCCGAGAGGGCTGTGGCTTCGGTCACAGGAGAAATCGCCAACGACTCGAGGCCGCCGTTCCCGTCCCCGTAGAACAGGAAGGCCGCCAACCCCCCGGCGTTCTCCGCACCGACATGAGCCGCGATGGGATCGTTGGCGTTCTCGCGGCCGAACACCACCCAAGCATCCACGCCGGCACGCTGCATGGCGGGCCCCAATAGGGTTGCGATGCGCTCGGCACGGATGGACGGCCACAGGCCAGGGTCGTGCGGGAAGGGCACCTCCGCGACGGTGGCCGAGGTGTCCACCGACGGGTCAGGGCCGCCACAGGCGATCACGGAAGCAACGATGGCGAGGGCCGTGGCGCGGGCGAGTACGGGCATAGGCGTGGTACCACGAAAGGTCATGAAGTGGATCGGAGGCAAGGCCGGATACTGGTGGGTAGGGCGAGGTCCGGCAATCGACACTGCTTGAGTCGGAATAGATGACGTTGGACAGACACTAAATGCGGCTGAACGCCCCTTCACCCGGGTGATCGATCGTTCCCAACAGTAGGTCTGGGAGCTGGCCCTCGACGACTATGGGGGGAGCGGTGGCTGTCGAAGCCACGGGTTCCCCGGACAACCGGTGAGCGGCGACTCCGGCTCCCCAGCGAACTCCTCGACCGAAAAACCCCCGTCTAATGCGCTACGAAGGCAAACTCTACCGACCCCCTCCGAAGCCCGCCTGTAAGGTGTCGGACGAGGCAGTCAGGAGCGACGTCAACGCACAGCGCCGCGTCACAGCTCGGCACCTCCTAGATTCGTTCGGGTTGCGAGCGGAGTCCGCCGACCCGTCGTGTACATCCCACAGGTAGGAGGAGCTCGTCAGCGGGGAGGGATAACTCGTTCAACGTAGCCCTCACCGTCAGCCTCCCTCACCAACGTGACGATCGTGTTGTGACCGGCCAATAGAAGATGGCGTTCGCTCTCAAAGACGCTGATGACTTCACCGCTACTGGAATTGACTCTTAGCGCGATGCCATCAGTGTGCCCGGAGAACGAAAAGGGGTCTAGCAGCTGCTCGACCGGTGGAACTTCCTCGGCGCTGGCAAGTTCTTTCTCGGCCTCGGAGACAAGCACCGTCATCGTATCGGAAGACGTCACGACCCCTACGATGACCGGCGTCACAGGCCCCGCGCCCCGCCGGTCCGTTAGGGCGAAGGGTAGATCCATCCGGCGAAGCAACTCCCCGTTCTCCGGGTGCCAGAGTTCAAGGCTCAGCTCTGACCGCGGAGTCGTCCACACGCCTTCGCCTCCCATCGTCACATAACGAAACATGTCTTGACGCGGTCGCAGTTCTCCATCGCTGCCAAAGGAACGAAGCACCTCCCCGGTCGACATCCGAATCAAGTGCAAAGGTAGGCCCGCCCTCTGTGGAGAGCGGTCGTGAAACGCGACCACCAATTGGTCGGGCCCCAACGCCACCGCGCTAGTAGCCGGGCGGTCAATCCGGAACACCGCTCCGAAGCCCTCACCTGCGAACACAACGCACGAATCCACGCCGCAGACGAGCGCCTGCTCTTGGTGTATCGCGAGTACCTTCTCCGCCTGCCCAATCGCTTCAGGGAGAGCTACGAGCTCGGCGACCCGGTTCCACTCCCCGATGAGGAGGTGGCCGGGGTGGCTGTCGAGCGGTCCGATCAGCAGTGTCGATGATACGGATGCGACTCCGACCGTCGGGCTTAGCTCGATGTTCTTTGGAATCAGTATCCGATCCTGCGCCAGCGCCTCACAAACAAAGAGGTGTAGCGCAACTACACCGAAGAGAACCGCCCTAACCTCAGCTAAGCACCTCATATTCCACCAACACCGCCACGTCAAGATGATCTCGGAGAATGCCCAGCGCCCTCGCCGACGTGACAGCAAGCGGTGTGAAGCGCGACGGGAGCGACACTGCACCGTGGTAGGTGAGGTCCAAGGCATACAGGTCCCAAACCACGTCGGGTTCGGAGTCGAAGTCGAGTCCTCGAGGGTATCGCTGAGCCCATATCACGTTCGGCCCGATTCGCGTTCGCCGGTACAGCGGCGCTTGCTCGGGCTTCGGCATCGTCCTGAACACTTCGTTCGCGGACGCAAGCGGGATGTCCCCGAGTATGGATCGACGCCAACGCTCGAACGCTGCCTTGGTGACCCGCTCCCTTCCCGCGACAACGCCTAGGGTCCTCTTCTCATGCCCCATGCCCCGCACGACAACCATTGCGCTCGCGGACTCGTCCCAGTGGACGTAGCCGTCAGGGAGTGCCGCGCCCGTCCGTATCGACTGGAACGGGATCGGCAGATAGGCGTTGAAGTGGCCCCACATCGCCTTCCCGGGTAGTAGCGCTAGCGTATCCGCAGAACCGTTCTCGATACGGAGCACCGGGTCTACGGTCTCAGAACGGGCGGTGCTGCTCGGAAGAATCCTCCGTCCCCGCGTGGTGGCCACCCAGTGCTCTCCGCGCGCGATGGTGACAGGTGTAGAGGGCAGGCGCTCCATCAGGTTGAGAGGTGCCAGGTCCGTAGCACGGAAGGCCACGACCTTCGGAGGAGCCGCGTTCGTCGCCCAGAGGGAATCCCCGCTTACGACGAGATTCCGGATGCTGGAGAACTCAGTTGGACCCTGGCCGGTACCACCGGCGGTCGCTACGACGGTGGTGTCGCTTAGCCGGAGTAGGCTTGCCCTGTTCTGAACGATGACGTATTCGCCCAATCCACCTACAAAAGCGGCGGCGAGGACCCGATAGAGGGGCTCGCCGCCCTCATACCGCCAAGCGACTCGTGCATCCAAGGTAGCGGCTTCTGGAAGCGTGACCTGCGGGAGCGACTGTTGCGGCGTGGACCCGGCGTGGTCAGGAACACATCCAACAGCAGCCGCGCAGAGCACGGACGCCAGCAGTGGAGGCGTCCCTCGACAACGGTCCGAACCGCGTACCTGGGATACCATGGCTACAGACTACGGTCCCTCGATCTGCGCAAGGGACTCCGTTAACGCTCTTGACTGGATACCCAAGGAGGCTAACACCAGTCCTCGACAATCGATAAACTGGATCGCGTTCCGAACAGAGTTAAAGACCACGCGATCGGGTCGCGCGGCGAGTACGGACGCGATCACACGGAGGTCTCCATTTTCCATCGCGGTCTCGACTTCTAGAGGGGAGAACTCAAGCTCCTGATCGTCGGTCTCAACACAGTCGTCGTGCGCGTGACCGTCGCAGAACCACTGGCTCCACCCGCCGTGGCAAGTCATGGGCCCACACATGTACTCCGGGGCGGTTCCTGAGACGAACCGGTGGAACTGGGTTCCACCGATGTAGTCCTGACTACAAGGCTCGCAGTCATCGCCGTCCTGAGCCCGAACTTCAGTTGGCCCGGCTGCAGCGAGGACAGTGAACACGGCTGCGAAGAGGCTTAAGCGCAAGATAGTCATCGATCTTCCTCCCAGGATTACGGTTACCGACCAGTGCGCTGAGGTCGCAAGGGTAGACGAGCCGCTGGGAGGAACCCGGCCGGCACAGGGGAGCGAAACACTCCTCTGGGGCCCTTCGGGGTGGCTTGAGTCCTCTCGGATCTAGATCAATAGGGGGTCCTGCTACAAAGCGCAAGCGATGCGAATCCCGGGTGGTGGTACAGTTTGTCAAACTGTACCACTACCGCATCCCGCGGGAGTAGGAGCGACGGGCAGAAAGGGGAAATCACATCTGACTGACTACCACCCAAAGCGACTATCGCGAGATGCGTACAATCGTCGAGTTCGCGGAACCGACCCGCACCGTCTTCCGCACCAACCACGCGTCCAGCTACCTGCCAATAGCCGGAGAGCTGCCCCGAGATCGGGACAAGATCCTGCAGGCGATCGACGTGGCGCTAGAGGGCGAGATTCCGCTCAGGCCGGAGTATTTGCGGGGGTTGTGACCCCTCAATACCGCCAGCTCGTGACGTCTGCGCCCGGAGGCGCCCCCTCACGGATCCGCTCCAGAATCCTGGGGACGTACATCTGGTTGTACCGCAACCTGGAAAGCGCGTTGGGCCGGTCGTGATCGCCGTTCCAGCAGTGGCCGGCCCTGGGCTCGTAGTCCACCAACCCATCGTAGTAGGGGTTGGTGGTGCCCTCCAGGAAATCCGCCATCAGGTAGACGGCATTGTTCAGGTAGGAGTTGTCCATCTCTCCCACGTAGATGTGGATCTTCCCCTGGAGCTTCGGGCCCAAGGTGGCCCAATCCCGCTCGAGGATGTGGCGTAGGTCATAGTTCTCTCGCCAATACTCGGCGACCTCCGGGTCGATGACGCCCGTCTCCCGATCCCAAAGGTGACGTGGGTAGCCGTCTTCGCCCGCGGGTCCGAACAACGTGGGCCAGATGTCGCGCTGCCCCCCGGACCGGCCCTTCGTGCCCAGCACGTGTTCCTTCTGCTGAACCTGCCTCAACGTGGCCGTGACCTGTCCGAGCGTGGTGCGGCTGCGCGGCCGCTCGATGCGCTTCCAATCCCCTTCCAGGAAGTAGGCGTTCTCGTCTGCGTAGATGTCGACGAGTGCGTAGGCCCTGAAGTCGATCGGATCAGGGCACGCAGCAAAAGCGCCGTTATACTCGTCGGGGTAGAACACCTGCACCGCGAGCGCCTCCCAACCGCCGGTCGACCCTCCGTAGGTAAAGCGCGCCCACCCCTCACCGATCCCACGGAACTGCTCCTCGATGAATGGGATCAGTTCGTAGGTGATGGCGTCGCCGTAGGGACCCATGTTCGCCGAGTTCACGGCGTAGGAGTCGTCGAAGTACGGGGTGGGATGCTGGACCTCGATGATCACCATGCGTGGGAAGTCGGGCCCTGTCCACTCCTGATAGAACTCGTACGCGTGTTCCTGGACGATGCGGTTGTAGCAGTCGAGGTCGAAGCGGGCGCTGTACTCGCACTCTAGATCAGGATCGGGCGGCGTCTCGCGAAATCCCCCGAAGTCGGACGGGAAGTGGCCGTGGAAGACAGCCAATGGATAGCGAGCCTCCGGGTGCTCATCGAACCCTTCGGGAAGCAGCACGTGAGCACCCAGTGATGTGGGCCGCCCCCAGAACTCCGTCAGCAGTTCGCTCTGCATCGTGACATGCTTGATGTAGCGCGTGTCCGCAGGCGGCTCGATCGGCAGAATCTCCTGGTCCAGCATCATCCGCACCGGCTCGGTCTGGTCAGGATCCAACTCGACCCAGACAGGCTCGGAGTACAGGTTGCCGGGCTTGCGCGTCAACTGCTGTCCCTCGCCCTTGTCGGGGGGTAACTGCAGGACGCGCCCGTCGGCCAAGTTGAAGGTCTCGTAGCGGTTGAGGAGCGCTTGGACGCGATAGCGCCCACGCGGCAGTTCACCAAGCGAGCGCAGTGGGTACCCGGCCGCCGTCGCATCGAGCGACGTGGCGGCGGACGAACTGAACCCGTCTACATCCACTCCGAACACGAGCTGCGATTCCGGCCCGTTGGAGACCTGAAAGCGCGGCTCTGCATCGTCGTTGTTGGATACGAACACCAAGAGCCGACCCATCAGCGTAGTGTCGGCCCACTGCTCGGGGAGCGACACCTCGAACCGGAGGGGACCGGCAGCGGCGTTGGTCGCAGACTGACCCGCATCAGGGTTGGGTCCCGAGGGACCACATGCCGAGGCGACTCCTAGTAGCAGAACTCCGATCGGCGATGCGAACCACCGGGCGCCCCGGTCAGCGTTGGTCATGGACGTTGCTCAACCCTTCTCTCGAATCTCCCGCGCTCGATCCAACACCCGAATCTGCCGCTCGATGACGCGCTTCTCTTTGCTCGCTACGTCCTCGGCCCGCTCGGTCACGTCTTTCCAGGCTTCGAGCACGCGCTGCTCAATCTGGGGACGGGCCTGGTCGCTCGCGAGCGCCAACTGCAGTTCCCTTCGGTACAGCTCCTGGCTCGACTCTGCGTAGCGTTCCCGGGAATCCGCAAGCTCACGGGACGCCTTGCCCACTTCCTCGTCGGCCTCGAAAAGGCGTTTCCTGCGTTCGAGAGCGTCCTTCTCGCGCTCGAGATCTTCCTTCTGGGTCTCGTACCTGCGCTTGGCCGCATCGTCGGCGGCGGCTTTGCGGAGGTCGTCCACGCGCTTGATCTCGTCCTCGGTGACGTCGATCTCGGTTTCCACGAGCTCGACACGCGCCTTGGCTTCCGCCTCCCGAAGCTCAGCCATCGCTCGGTCCCGCGCGGACTGCACTGTGAGTTCCTGGGCGGCGTCCATGTCGGCCTGAACCTCTTCCTCGGTCCGGGGCTCCAACAAGAACACCACCGTGTCGGCCACTGCGGCGGCAGGCTCGATCCCCTCGGTAGCGGCCTGAAGCGGGAACACCGCAGCCGTACTCATGAACACGAGTCCAGTCCCAAACAGGATGGACGACGGAAGCAGGCGGGAAAGCGTGGGCATGGTTCACTCCCTGGCTAGCAGATCGCGCGGGCCCTGGACCTCAGGGAACGGCGCCTCTCTTGGTACCAGACCCGGCGTCGGGCGATCCCGTCACACCATGGAGGGACACTTGGTCGGGGGGTCTAGTGGCGGACCGACCTCCAGGCCGTCGCCTACTAGCGTCCGACCCGCGCACCTGCACGTTCAGCGCCCGGGGTTTGACTCCTCGCTCACGGGGCGCCCTTCCCGCTCAGCCCTGATTCTCTCCAACCCGGCCTGGTCCAGATGCGTCACGGCCAGCCACGCATGTGACATCTCGTCGGCTGTACGATCACCGATTCCGACCCACTGGTCCGGATCCGGGTTGTACCGATTGTTCTGGGTGTTGTCGTACCATCCGGTGATGATCAATTGATCTCCGACTTCGAGCAGCGGAGAGGCGTGGTCTTCGTAGATGTGGCTGTGGTGCCAGAGCGCACTCCAGTTCGAGATCATGCTCACCATCTCGCGACTACCGTCCTTCCGAAGCACCTGGAGCGACATCGCAACCAGCCGCGTGTGACCGTGTGGCTGGAAGCTATCGATCCGCACGGGCGTGTCGAACGTGTGATACCCCTGCGTCATCAGCGTGCCGTGCGGAGCGATGTCGTACCCACGTCCTCCCTGTAGGAAGTACAGCGTTAGCGTCTGGTCGTATGTGCCTTCGTAATCCTCGGGGTGGAACCAGATGCCGACCTCCACCTGGTCGTCGTCGATCTCCACTCCGTTCGGCCAGTAGTGAATGTCGAAGACCACCTCTGAATTCGCAGGCGCACGTCGACAGGCCCCATCTGGCACAATCTCACCGACCTTACCCAACGCGTATTCAGACAACCGGCCTGCCCGTTGGCCATCGACCTGAAACGCGGAATTGGCGTGGTGAGCCACCGCACGTCCCACCACGGAGGGCTTGGTCTCGATGGCCTTGATACACCGCTCCGCGGTAATGCCGGTCGGTACTACCGGCCGCCACCAACGATCCTGGCCGATCTCAGGGACGTCGTACGGATCGGATCGAACAATGACGTCAGGCTCGCCAAAGCGGTCAGCCAGTTTGAACTCCGCCGGGTCCGGCCACTCCACTGGTGGCGGCATATCGGCAGGATCTCCCTCTGGCGCCCCCGCTGCGACCCATTCAGTGATCGTGGCGATGTCGGCCTCGTTCATGCGCCAGTCTTCTTTCAGGTCTTGAACGCCGACATCGGTGTCATACTGGTAGGGCGGCATGTCGCGCGACTCCACCATGTGGCGGATACGCCCCGCGAAGCGCCGAGCCTCCTGGTACGACATCAACGACATCGGACCGATGGCGCCTGGCTGATGACACACCTGACAGTTCTCCTGCAGGATCGGCATGATGTCCTTCGCGAACGTCGGTCCGGTGTGGCGGAGGGTTGGCGCATCGGCCGACTGCGCCAGCGCTCCGACTGGAGCCACCAGGAGCGCCGCACTCAGCACGGCGGACGTCAACACCCAAAAGCGAGTGGTTCCCCTCATGTCAGCTCCTATCTTACGTCGACGACCACATAGCCGTTCGACCAGCAGCACTGTTGCCCCGGCATGCTATCGGGGGCACGAAAGTTGTCGATTCGAATGCGGATCACGTACCGACCGGGTGTGTCGAACGTCGCAGTGAAGCGGCCCTGATTCGCGAGCGGTCCCTCGGTGGGCAGCGGCACGACGCCCCCAGTGAGTACAGGACCCGGTCCCAACGGGCGCCCCCTACGCACGGGCGGTGCATCGGCCGGAGCCTCGACGAGCGACTCAAACGCGACTTCGGCACCCTCGGGACCCTGGTGCTTCCACAGGGTCATGTTGACCGGCACCAGCGGCCGCTCGCCTCGATCGACGGCCCAGAACCGCACTTCCACCGGCTCTCCCACCGACGTACGCAAGGTCTCGGGGTGTTCGATGCCCTTGATGCCGATGCCATCGGGGCCATCCTCCGAGAACCGAATCGCCGGGCGGAGCGATCCAGCCGCCATGGCGCTGGTGCTTAGCTCATAGGCACCCTTGATGAGCCGCCCCGGAGACTCCAGCCGTCCCGGAACGCGCGTCGTGTACCCGTCGGTGGTGACGGTCCACCAGACGTCACCCTCGAAGTCGGCTGGCACCACCACACCGAACGCCCCCCTCTCGCGCGGACCTCCAAACCCGGAGTACGCGACCACGGGGAATGATGTCGGCTGCACGCCGTCGAACTCGGCCGGCTCGATGAAGTTGTTCTCTCCGAGCGGGATCTCGATCAGGTCTTCGTCATTGCGGTTAAGGAACCCGAACGAGAGTGTGAAAGACCCGTCTTCGTTCTGATAGAACCCGTCAAAGTAGGGCGCAACGAAGTTGTCATTGGCGTTCGGAGGCGCGAGTGGAAACTCGCGTTGAGTCCAGTCCTGTGCTTCGACTGGCGCCGGGAGCCCGGCAACGCCCACAACGGTCAGTGTCAACATGGCCCTGAGTCCCGCCAACATCGACCTCCTGGCTTAGGTCAACGGCCCCGAAGGCAATGTATCGACTGCCGGCCTTCGCGAAACCCGTGCGGTTGCTGGGAGTGGGGGTCGCGTTCATCATGCACCACGGGATCCGGCGGCGCACTGGTTCGGCGCGTACCCCTAACCCCTTGGGCAAGTGAACTTTACCGCGCACTACTTGATTGCGGTCACGCTCGTAGCTCTGGTTTTGGGCGGTACCGGCGCCCAGGCACTGCGAGCTCAAGTGAGTCCTGGCGAATTCGGCAGTGCCCAGGCCCTCCAGGAGAGCCACCCCGAGCTACTCGAGCGGATCCGCCGGATCGAGTGGCGGCAGGCTCGCCTGTTCGAGGCGCTGACGGGTGCGGGCGACGTGCCATCGGAGACGTTCGAGAGCGAGTGGATGCTAGAGCTACTCGGACCGAGCGGCGACGCACTCGTCGAAGGGGAGCCCTTTTCACTGCTCGGGCCTCGTGCTGCTGAGGTCGTGCGCTGGACACATGCGTTCCAGCGCGAGGTGCTCGCCATTTTGGCCAATCCGCAGGTCTCGAACCGGAGCGCGGCCCTCGCCACGGCCGTCGACCACTACCGAAGTCGCCCTAGCGCCGCCCTCCCCGGCGTGCCCAAGGACATGGACGTCCTTTACGACCACCAATACGCGCTCGGCTTCCGCACGGGATACTCCAACCTCTCGGGGCTTACATGGGCGGGACACTGGTTGCGGCTCGCGGCCACCGAGCCTCTCACGGACCTCCCGCCCGGTCCCGCACGAGATGCCGGCGTCGACACCGTGTCTCTCCGCTACGAGGCGAAGCTCAGTAATGGTGAGCCGCCTCAGGCCTTTCCCAGCGAGCTTCCGCTGGCGCCCGCCATTGCTCCCGGCCTGATCTGGCTGAGTCCAGAGTCCGCGATGATCTGGGACAACCTGAGCATGATGCTGGAGGTGTTCGCCGACGTGTTTGCGTCTGCGGAGCGAGCGAACGTGCCCCGCGCCATCGACGCCACGGTGGACTTCTTTCTGGATCCGGAAACAGCAGTGACCGACCGTGACGAATGGGAGATCATGGCGCTCCGTCACGGGATCTTTTTTCAGGGTGGATACCCGCTGGCGGTGATGACTCAGAACGAGCGCAATATGAGCGGGCACGCTGCGCACCTGCAGGGGGGACGAATGTTGCGTTCGATCCCAGGCATGAGGCGATGAGGGGCGGACCCGCGTTCCACGTGGCGGCGCTCACGATGGGTCTGTGCGTGCCGGTCAACGCCGCCGGCCAGGGACCAGAAACGGCGGTGGAGATTGTCGAAAGCTCTCCGCCCTACGCGACGTGGTCCGTGGGTCGCGCCCCCGCCGTACAGCTTGGTACAGTGATGCAGGGTGACACCGACCTTCAATTCTCCGACATCCGTTTTGCAGCCGAGTTGTCCGACGGACAAATCGTCGTCGTGGACGGTGCCTCATCTGAGGTTCGTTGGTTCAATGAAGCCGGCACCCTCAACAGTCGCGCTGGCGGTCAAGGCGAAGGGCCTGGGGAGTTCACTCGGGTCGAGGCCGGTGCTGTGTTGGAGGGAGACACGCTGGTCGTTTTCGACTCCCGGAACGAGCGACTCACCTGGTTCAGTTCAGAAGGCGTACTGGCTCGCACGCAGAGGCTCGCTTTGGGCTCGAGCCTGGGCGCGACGCTCCACGACGTCGGTAGCGGTCGCCTCCTTGTCGGCGCCGAGGGACTGACGCCCAACATTGGAGGCTCCGAGTACAACTATGCTCAGGACTCGGTGTTCGCAGTACTCGCGTCCTCTCAGGCGGAGCCGGACACGGTCCTTCGATTGGCTGGTAAGCAGTCGGTCACCTGGGTGAACTACGTGGACGGGGCGCCCCGCGGCATGCGGCAGATGGAGCTGCCGTTCGGGCGGACGACATGGGTAGGCAGCTTGGGGGGTGGGTCCTTTACGGTGGAGTCCGGGAACGGAGAGCTGTTGTTCTTCGGACCCGACGGCAGCCCTATCCGCTCGGCCCACCGCACCGATGTCGAGCCGACACTCGTGTCATCGGCACTCCGGCGGCAATACGCGACGGCGGAAACAGAACGGGCCATTGCGGCCGGGGCGCCCCCCACCATGGCTCGGGAAGGTGCGGAGGAACGCCTCGGCCTTCTCCCCGACGATCAAACCGTGCCCGTGTACGACCGGATGGTGGTCGACCGCGTGGGCGAGCGGATCTGGCTCCGCGATTTCGTCCCACCCTGGTCGCTAGACGATGCCTCGGTCTGGACGGTGCACGACCGCCGGGGTCAGGTGCGGGCGCGTCTGGAGACTCCCGCAGACTTCGACCTCATGTACATCGCGGGTAACCGTGTGGTGGGCGTGACCCGGGACGAGCTGGGGGTCGAGTTCGTGTCGGTCTATGAAGTTGTCCCGCCGCCTCCCGCCCGATAGGCTAACCCCGCCGCGCGTCGGGAGCGTGGCAGCCTTCCATGGAGGTCCCATGATTTCGATCCGTGACTTCGGCCTATTGATGGTGGCGCTGGCCATCATCACCCCACCTGTCGGCGCCCAGTCGGGCTCGTTCGGCAACTCCGTCGTGGTTGACGGCGACGCGCTGCTCGTGGGCGAACCCAACACCACGTTTCGTCCCGGCGGCGTCTACGTGTACCGGAAGGGAAGCACCGGTTGGGTGGAGTCGCATGTGATCACCGCGCCGGACGCCGAACGCGCGGATGGCTTCGGAGCGGTCCTCGCGCTTGATGGCGATGACCTCTTCGTGGCCTCGCGCGACGGTTCGATCCACGTCTTCGAGCGATCGGGCACGACATGGACCCACGCGCACACCCTGGACACCGACGATGTGTTCGCGCTCGATCCGCGCTGCAACTACAACGGCTTTTGCGGTGTGGACTACGGCATCGCGCTCGATGCCTCTGGGCCTTGGCTATTCGTGGGTCAGGCGGGCACCCAGACCGAATTGAGCCGCCTGAGACTGCGTCAGCGTAGCGGGGACGACGCTCCTCCCGAGCCCGAGGGGACGGTGTTCGTCTATCGGCACGAGGGTGGGACCTGGACCGAACACCAGCGGCTCGTTTCGCCGGCAACCGCCGCAGGGGACGCCTTCGGCGCGGCGGTCGCCATTGACGGCGAGCGGGCCCTCGTGGGGTCGCCCTTCGCGACGCGTGACGGTGAGGAGCGGTCCGGTCGCGTGTTCGCGTACCGGCTGGTGGCCGGCACCTGGATCGAGGACGGCGAGCTCCCGATGGGCGCGGAGGCCCAGGCCGCCTTTGGTGCCACTTTGGTCGCTCAGCACGGACGGGCGTTGGTGGGCGCGCCGTTCGCACGGCAGGGCTTCGGCACCGCTCATGTGTTCGAGTTAGACGAAGGCACCGGCGCGTGGCGGGAGCAGGAGCTACTCGAGGCACCCGACGGATTGGAGGGTGACCTTTTCGGCGACGCCGTCGCCCTTGCCGGCGAGGACGTGTGGGTCGGCGCACCTGTGACGCGCGGGGTCGAGACCGGAATCACTTTTGTGTTCTCGGGTGATGAGGCGCGGAGGATCCGCTTCACTGAGGAACAGACCAACACCGAAGACGCGTTCGGGCATCGAATCGCAGGTAGCGAAGACCTGGTTGCTGTCACCGCCTCGGGCCTCGATCACCAATCGGGCGGTGTGTACGTCTACGAACGGACCCCGCGAGGGACCTGGGAGGAGACCGGATTTCTGCTCAGCTCACCGGACGCGCTGGGTGCCGTGATGGGCGACGAGCGGATCTGCGAAGGGGGCGCCGTCGAGGAGTTCGACTGCACGGACGTGAATCTACTCGCCTACATCCCGATCTCCCTACTTACCGCGCCGGAACACGCGCGCGGGGTACGCGCCAACGACAACTGGGGCTGGACCGATCAGGAGACCGGCCGCGAGTACGCCCTCGTGGGGCGCAACGACGGGACGTCCTTCCTCGACATCAGCAATCCAGGCAATCCAGTGTTGCTTGGGAATCTTCCGAAGACGCCCAACACGCCACGGTCGCAACTATGGCGCGACATCAAGACCTACAAGAACCACGCGTACATCGTGGCCGACGGTGCGGGTGCCCACGGCATGCAGGTCTTCGACCTGACCCGACTGCGCGACGTCGCCGACCCACCCGCGATGTTCGAACCCGATCTGTTGTATCGAGGAGAGGGCCCCAACGTCGTAGAGAGCAGCCATAACGTCATCATCAATGAGGAAACCGGATTCGCCTACCTGACCAGCCGCGGTTGCGCCGGCATGCACATGGTCGACATCCGCGAGCCAATGAACCCCACCTTTGTCGGCTGCTCCGAGCCAGGGGGCACACACGACGCGCAGTGCATCATCTACCGCGGGCCGGACGAGTCGTACCAGGGCCGTGAGATTTGCCTACGTATGTCGGGGAACCGTTTCCAGATCTCCGACGTGACGGACAAGGCTCAACCCAGAGAGGTGTCCAACGCCTCACACCCCAACCCCGCCTACATGCATCAAGGGTGGGTGACCGAGGATCACCGCTACTTCATCATGGACGACGAGAGCGACGTGATCGCCGGGAACGTGGAGACCACCCGCACGCTCGTCTGGGACCTTCAGGACCTCGAGGACCCATTGTTGGCCAAGGAGTTCTTCGGTTCGCTACCGGCCAGCGCCCACAATCTCTATGTGAAAGGGGACTTCACCTACCAGGCCAACTACAAGTACGGGCTGCACATCCTCGACACGTCCGATCCGCTGAATCCGGTGGAGGTGGGGATGTTCGACACGTCACCGTACGGAAGTGGCCCCGGATTCGGTGGCGCTTGGAGCACCTACCCGTTCTTCGATAGCGGCACCATCCTCGTCACCAGCATGCAGGAGGGGCTGTTTCTGCTGAAGCGCAAGGTGCGTCCGGTTTCGTAGCGGGCGAGCTGCGGGCCATCTGCAAGCGCTCCGGAAAGACGCACTGAGGAGGCCGATCGTTGCGCGTAACGCGTTACCTCACCGTTCTGATGACGCTCGCACTCGCCTCATGCGGATGGGTGGAAAGCGAGCGACAGGAGGCCGCTGCCGAAGCTCGGGCGGAGACCTTGGCGGAGATTGAGGCCCAGCTAGAAGCCTCGGTAAGGGCGGCGGATCGACACGCCCGCAGGGCGAACCGCATTCTGAGCCCGCTTCCGGTCATGAGAGCTCGGGACGAGGCGGAGCTGCGCCGCTTCCGGAACGCTGATCACGTCGCCCGCGCACAGCGTATCGGCGTACGGGTCAGCGACGGTTCGATGGTAGACTCACTGAGCGCCAGCGGTCGTCTCATTCGGGTCGCAGACAGCACGCGTCATTGGATCGTCCGGAGGGGAGCGTCGCCCGCTTTCGTGGTGCCTCAACTGGTATCGCTACTCGAAGTCGTCGGCACACGATTCCACGACCGACTGGTCGAATTGCAACTGCCCCTATACCGCTTCGAGGTCACGAGTGCACTTCGCCCCACCGATCGTCAGCGCGATTTGAGGCGGACCAACTCCAACGCAGCGCGCCATAGCGCCCACGAGTACGGAACCACCGTCGACCTATCGTACGCGGCATTCGCGCCTCCGTTGGAGTGGCCGAATGAAATCCTCGAGGGCCTTCCCGAAGCGTTCGCCCCTCAGCTCGAACGGGTCGTGGACCTGGCGCTCGAGTCAGTCTCGGCCAGGAAGTCACGTGAGCTGGGAGCGATCTTCAGTCAGGTCTTGGCCGAGGTACAGTCGGAGGGGTTGGCGTTGGTGCTGTACGAGCGTCAGCAGACCGTCTATCACGTGACGGTGGCCGACGCGGACCTCTAGGGCTAGGACCGAGGGGTACGCGCCGATGCGAGCGGAACGCTCCGCTCACTCTTCCCGAAGGACGTTCATCGGATGGGTGCGTGACGCTCGCCGGGCCGGGATCCATGCGGCAAGCGTGGCCACCAACGCCAATCCGGTGGCCCCCAGTGCGAACACCAGCGGATCCGTCGCTGTAACACCGTGAAGCTGGTCAGCCACGGCGCCTACGCCCAGCCAGGCTCCGCCCAGTCCGAAGACGATCCCCAACCCTATCGACCCGCACCCTTCCCACACCACGCTGCGCTGCACGTGGGCGCTCTTGGCGCCCAGCGCCAACCGAATCGCGAGGTCGCGCCGGCGTTGAGCGACGGCGAACGAGAGCACAGCGTAGAGCCCGAGCACGGCCAGCGCGATCGCGAAAACGGAAAACCCGCCGAGGAACGTGGCCAGGAATCGGGAGGGGCGAACCGCACGCATGACCCCGTCCAACACCCAGCCCTCCTCGGAAAGGGCCACAGTCGGGTCCGCGGCGCGCAGGACATCGGCCATGCCGGCGAGGGGTGGGGGTGCGCCGGGTTGGGTTTGGACGGTCAGGAGCGCCCAGCGGCCCGGGTTCTGAGCAAACGGTCGGTGCACGGCAAACTGCGGGGCGTCGTCGAACGATGTCCGAACGTCACCGGCGATCCCCACCACCCTCATCCACGGGCCGAGCTCGACCTCGCCCGCCGTGCTCACGGTCTCCCGAATCCGTAGGCGACCCCCCAGTGCGTCGGAGTCGGGCCAGAGGTATGCCGCCAAGGACTCGCTGACGATGGCGACGGGCTCGGACGCCAACACGTCACCCGGCCCGAAGCTGCGACCCCGCTCGAGCGTGACGCCCAGCACATCGAACCACCCCGCGTCGTGCGTCATAATCATCGCCTCGGGGGTCGCGCGTACCTCATCCCCACGAGCTGGTCCTGCCTCAGCGGTGCGTGGCTGATAGTCGCCGTGAAAGGGGAGCTGAACGCCGATTGCCGCGGCCGTCACGCCAGGCAGGCTCTCCAGTTGAGCAGTCAGGTCGCTATAGAAGGCGGCACGTGCCTCGTCCGTCGGGTAGCTAGAGGTCTGCAGTAGGGCGCCGGCCTTGTACACATTCTGTGGATCGAAGCCGAGATCCTGCGATCGCAGGTGCATCGCCGAACGCACGGCCAACGCCGCCGGCACGACCAGGGTAAGCGCCAACGCTACTCCACCGGCGACGATCGTCCTCAGGCCGCGGCGACCTCGACGACCGGTCGTGCTACCGCGTCCGCCGTCGCGCAGGGTGGTCGCGGGGTTGGCACCGAGGGCGCGTCGCATGGGCACCAGCCCGAACGCCAACGCACTCATTAGGGTCACGCCGGTGATGGCCAGTAGGCTACGGGCGTCCAGGCGAAGGGCTCCCGGCCCGCCCGGGATACCGCGTCCAAGCTGTTCTTGGATGGGTTCGGCGAGCACGGTCAGCGCCGCAGCCGCGAGTCCCACCCCGACCAGGCTCCCCGCAATCGCCAGCAGTCCGCCCTCCACGAGCAGTTGTCGGGCGATCCGCTTGCGACCGGCGCCCAGCGCATGCCGCACCGTGAACTCTCGAGCGCGGGTGGTCGCCTGGACCAGCAATAGACCCGCGGTATTCCCGCATGCGATCAGGAGGGCCAGCAGTACAGTGAGCAGCGCCACCCGAAGGACGGGAGCGAGCGCTGCCGAATACTGCTCCTGCAGCGGCACAACGGCCACGTGGAAGTCGTCGGGAATACTCTCCATGCGGGGGCGAGCGCGGGCCTCCAGAACCTGGGCCGCCGCTTCAGGAGAGACGCCTTCCCTGAGTCGTCCGCCGTACACGGGCCGATCCCCGTGCAACGGCGTCAAGAAGTCGGTGAAACGATTGAAGTGCCACGCGTCCGCCGTCAACACGCCGACGATCGTGAACGATTCCGCGTCGTCGGGTCGGTCCGACGTGAACGCCTGAACGGTTCGCCCTACGACGTCGGGATCCCCCCCATACCGACGCATCCACAGGGCGTGGCTGACGACCGCGGTCGCTGGACCCCCAGGGCGGAGTTCATCCTCTGTGAACAACCGACCGTGCAACGTCCGCAGGCCGAACGCGTCCTGGTAGCCCGGGGTCACCCACGAGCCGTAGACCAGCTCGGGGCGATCGGTGTCCAGGAGGGTAAACACGTCGAGGTCCCACGACAGCGGCACTTCGAACAGATCACGGGCTTCCGACGTGGACAGTGGAACGGCGGGTCGCACCATTGCGATCCGATCGGCCTCAGGGTACGGAAGGGAGCGGAGCGCGTAGGCGCTGTAGACGGCCACCGCGATGGCGACCGCGGCGGTGCCCAACCCCAGGAGGCCGACGACGACACCCGTGAAGGCGGGTCGGCGGCGGAGTCGACGCACCGCTGCGACGAAGTCCGTGCTGACCGCTCCGAGGCTCCAGCCCCGTGCCGCCTCGGGAGATCCGCGCACGACGTCCCACCACTCCACCGCCAGGCTCCGCAACAGATCTCGCGTAAGGCGCACCTGCATGGCCATACGCGCACCGGCGCTCGGGGTGGACCGCAGCAGTCGGTCAGCGTCGTCCGCCATGAGATCGCCGAAGTCCTCTTGGAAACCCCGCGGGTACAGGCGGACCACGAATCGGTAGAGCCGCGTGAACATGTTCATGCTCCGCTGGCTTCCAACCCTCGGCCTCGGGCCAAGGAGGCCACGCGGGTCAACCGTTCGATCTCGCTCTGGAGCCGCTGACGGCCGGTCGCGGAGAGTCTGAACCGTCGCTTTCGCCGCGAATCGGCAACAGCCTCGGTGTCTTCCTCCACCCAACCGCGTTCCTTGAGCCTGCGCAGGGAACCATAGACCGCACCCGGCCCCATGGTCTGCCCGGACTCGGCCTCCGCCTTCCGCATGATGGCGTAGCCGTGCAGCGGCCCTTCGGCCAAGGCCAGAAGGACGTGCAGTACGGTGGGGGTGAGCGGTTGCTGCGGATGGGTCATGGAGCGATCCGGAGTGGGGGCGAACTCAGGTGATATTACGCTGACTGTAATATTACGTCAACTGTAATATGATGACGAGGCCGCGCTCGGCTTCGGCCCGGGAACCGGGCGCCCCTTTAGCGGCAGAAGAAGCAGTACCTTCCGCTGACTTGCACGTTGGTCGCGGCCTCGCTGACCAGGAGCGACCTCAGGGTGATCCATTCGAGTCGTGCGTAGTCCTGCGCGGTCTGGTTGTCGCGTTGATACGTGCCTGCCTCTGCCTCGCTCACATCGAACAGAGCTCGATAGGTCGCAACATCGAGCCCGGCCTGGAACTCGCGGTCCGCGAGGTAGGAGATGACCGCGTCTCGTTGAGACGTGTCCAACTCATTCCAGTTCTGGTGGACGCCGGCCCATAGCTCCGCGGCCATTGTGGCGCGGTAGGGTAGGCTCTCGGGTCCTTCGACGAACCGTTGGAGAAGGACGGAGACGTGCTCTTCGACGTCATCGCGGGCGAAGGACCGCTCCGTCGGCTCACCGCCGTGCTGGAGTAGATGGTTGAGGTTCATCAGGCCCAGGAGGTCTCCCTGGGTCATGACCCGGCCGGACTTCGAGTCCGCGAGGCGAATCGGGTCCACTTCGTCGGACAGACCCTGGATGAAGCTCCCAGCCTGGGCCGGCGAGAAGTAGAGATGTTGCGACAACCACTGGCGCGCCAGGAGGTCTCGCGGCGAACCGGGCTGGGTTGCCATCGGTTCGACGAGCAGTTTGTTCTGTTCGACCGCGTAGGCACAGTCCCGATCGCAACGACCGTCGAAGTGGCTCACGAACTCACCGGCCGCGCGCTCCACTTCGGCATCGGACAACTGCCGCTTCGTGACCAACTCGAGTACGTACTCCAGCTCGCCCTTCAACTGCTCGAAACTCAGCTCCTGAGCCTGAGCATCCAGTCCCGAGAACGCGCACGCCACCATCGCGAGCGAGCCGGCAATGTGCCGACGAATCGATGTAGTCATCCCCAGTTGCCCCTTCGCTCGGGTCCTGTCGGTGGCGTCGGCCCTCCGTACTCCGGACATCTCCACCGTCGGCTCATACCTACACCGAACGGGGGCAACGTTGCCCCAGGTTCGGTAGCTCCCAAGCGATGAGTCGAACGGCGGGGATAGGAGACGGGACATGCGCACCACGAGCCATGAGTGGCGCAACCCGCCCCGCCCGTGCGAACGTCCAGCATGCGAGCCGACGCTTCGATCCTCCACGCCGACCTGGACGCCTTCTACGCATCCGTTGAGCAGCGGGACGACCCCCGACTTCGGGGCCGGCCGGTCATCGTGGGCGGGGGCGTGGTCCTGGCGGCGAGCTACGAGGCCAAAGCTTATGGCGTCCGCACCGCGATGGGGGGCCAGCAGGCCCGCCGGCTGTGTCCGCACGCCGTGGTGGTGCCACCCCGGATGTCGGCCTATTCCGAGGCGAGCCGTGCGGTCTTCGACGTGTTCGACGACACGACTCCGGCGGTCGAGGGGCTGTCCATCGACGAGGCGTTCCTGGACGCGCGGGGCATGGAGCGGAGCGTGGGCACGCCTCTGGAGATTGCGGAGCGCCTTCGCGAGCAGGTCAAGAAGAGGGTGGGCCTCCCCATCACCGTTGGCATCGCCCGTACCAAGTTCCTCGCGAAGGTGGCGAGCGGCTTGGCCAAGCCGGATGGCTTGCTGTTGGTGCCTCCGAACGGAGAGCTCGAGTTCCTTCATCCGCTCCCAGTGGAGCGGCTCTGGGGAGTGGGCGTGAAGACCGGCGCGAAGCTTGACCGCATCGGCATCACCACCGTGGGCCAGGTAGCCAGTCTCGAGGAGGCGACGCTGGTCTCGATCCTCGGCCGGGCATCCGGCCGCCACCTCCACGCGCTCGCTCACAACCGCGATCCCCGACCGGTCGAAGTCGGACGGCGCCGTCGCTCGATGGGGGCCCAGCGCGCCCTCGGGCGCCCCTGGCGATCGCACGAGGATCTCGAGGTGGCCCTGATGGAGCTCATGGACCGGGTCACGCGGCGGCTGCGACGTGCACATCGTGTGTGCCGCACCGTGACCATCCGAATGCGCTTCGGGGACTTCACTCGCGCGACGCGCTCGAACACGCTCGCGGAGGCCACTGCACAAACCCACACGCTGTTGGCCGGAGCGCGAGGGCTGCTCGCGGCCGCGATGCCGGAGGTCCGGAGCCGCGGGCTCACCCTCATCGGAGTCACGCTGGGCAATCTCGAGAGCGACGCGGCGGTCCAGCTCGCCCTGCCCCTCGACCGGCGCGAGGCACCCGCGCTGGACGAGGCCGTGGATCGCCTCCACGAGAAGCTGGGCTCGAAGGCCATCACCCGTGGTGCGCTGCTCGGCCAGAAGGAGCGGCCGTCGGTGCCGTTGTTGCCGGACTGAGGGAGGCACGGCGTCGAGCACCGACACGCGGCGTTGCCGGATCGTTCTTAGTATTAAGCATGGACCACAAACGTCGCGACGGAACCATGTGCGCCCCGCAGAACCTCCTGTGGCTAGATTGTGGGGCAGCCGCTCTAGCGGGCACCGGAGTGATCCTGTTGTCCTCGCCGCTGAGCAACCTGGAGGGCTTACCGCGTGGTTTGCTCATATTCACGGGAGTCGTGAATCTGCTGTACGGAGCCTACTCCTTTTCGCTCGCGCGTCGGGCTCGACGTCCTCAGCATCTCCTCAATCTGCTCATAGCGGGAAACTTGGCCTGGGTGCCCGTATGCTTCGGGTTGGCGATCGCGTTCGCGGAATCCGCAACGGGGTTCGGGATGGCGCATCTCGTCGGCGAAGGCGTGTTCGTTGGTGTACTCGCGACCCTCGAATGGCGACACCGTGAGCTGTTGCTGACCGCGGCCTGAGCGTGGCCAACCAAGCCAGACTGAGAGACGACCCGATGTCGAAAGGACGACTCTCAGGGCCGGCAGAGGCGCCTCAGCGACGCACGATTCTGAAGGTGCCCAGTGGCGAACCCGACTGGAACGGGGGTTTCGTGAGCCGTGAGATCGGCGCCGGGGGACTCGTGGCCGCATTCTGCGACGTGTACGACACACCGCTGTCGGTGCCTGCGTCGTAGGCCATCAGGGACACTGTCACAGAGTCGATCCACACTCCGCCAGGACGGAGATCCACGCCTGCAACCCCAACAAACCAGTCGGGGCTAGGGGCGATCATGGACGTGACAGACAGCAACGGGTACCTGGGGTCCACTTCAAACCCGACGTTCGCTCGACCCGGGGAAAGAGCGATACCTGCGCCCGAGACGACCGTCCCTGCGGCCCCCGAGGAAATGGCCGCTTCCACTTCGCTCGTGAGCGCACCCTTCGCACCAAGCTCGGCCATGTCCTTGATTCCCGTCGATGCGAGTTGGCCTTCGGCCCACATCGTATAGCCGCTTCCGTGCGTCGCACCGATGAGTCCCGAGAAGTGAGGCCCCGGCGGGAACGCGTCAGGATGGGTCGAGCGGCTCCATGTGGCGTCGAACTCCAGCATGAACGTGGCGACCGAGTCTGGGGCAGGTTCCTCGATCTCGGACGGAGCTGAGTCGGAGCACGCCGCTGATCCCGCTAAGAGAATCAAGAGGCAATACCAGTTCAGGGTCTTCATCACCTTGCTTCCCCGCATTTCGGTTCGCGACACGCAAAACGCGATGCCCGCTGGCCCCTAGCCTTCAGACACCGCGTTCCGTCAATGGGCCTGGGTAGGGCTTCGACAGTCGGAAGTCAGCCGTGCCCATGATGTAGTGGATCCACCTGACTCCTCAAACGAACCCCGCGCTCAGGACCCTCTGGTCGTGCTACGCCAAACACGGTCGGAGATGAAGATGCGCTGGCGCCGTAGTAGTCGTGTAACATATAGTACTCATATTGCCGCTAGGTTGCTAGAATCGAATACTATAATACACCAACGCCGAACCTGAGAAACGCAACCATCACGATGTGTCGGAGTAACATACTACTCAGAAACCCCTGACTAGAGGTCGAAATGAGTACAATAATTCCCACAACGGCAACCGACGGAGAAATCATGGCCGAAATCGGCCTAAGACTTCTGGCCCTGCGGAAATCTAGACGAATCTCACAATCCGAAGCCGCCAAACGGTCCGGAATCTCGCGGAAAACAGTCCACTCGGCGGAACATGGAGACAATCCAACACTCCTCACGCTCATTCGTCTACTTCGTACATACGGAGCCCTCGACTCGTTGAACGGGTTCATTCCCGAAACTGAACTCTCTCCCCTTGAGATACTGCGCGCCAGCCAGAAGAAGATGCGATCCTCCTGATGGCAGCGATCCAAACTCAAGTCGAGGTTCGTCTCTGGGAACATCAGGTTGGAGCGCTGATCGAAACCGACGACGGGATCATACTCTTCGAATACTCGGAGGAGTTTAGGCGCACCGGCCTAGAAATCTCCCCGGTACACCTGCCCCTCAACCTTCGAGGGCCCATCCGCTTCGACGGCCTGCGGAGTGGAGCCTTCGAGAGGTTGCCGGGAGTCTTTGCGGACTCCCTACCCGACGCGTTCGGACGCAAAGTCATCCGCGCCTACCTGACGGCGCGAGGACGGGATCAAGAGGCACTATCACCCTGCCAAAGGCTTCTGTACGCGGGTAACCGCGCGATCGGAGCGCTAAGTTATCACCCTGCTGAAGACCTCCCCGCTGGACCGCATGAGGCGCAGGCCCTGGAGCTCAGAGCGCTGGCGGAAGATGCGCGTGAGATTGTCCAAGGGCGCACCGAAGTGGCGATCCCAGAGATCTACCGCATCGGTTCGTCGGCTGGCGGCGTTCGCCCCAAGGCGGTGATGCTCTTCAATCAAACCACCGGTGAGATCCGTTCAGGGTTCGCGACGCCAGGACCAGGTGATGTTCCAGGGATATTGAAGTTCGATGGCGTTGGCGGAGACGCGAGCGAGGACGCTCTGGGCCGTCCGAGGCATTACAACCGGGTTGAGGCCGCGTACTCAAGAATGGCCGTGGCCGCAGGCCTCAGAATGTCCGATTTACAGCTGATCGGTGACGAGGCCTATGCGCATCTCTTCATCCCGAGGTTTGACTTTGGTCCTTCAGGTGAACGGCTCCATCAGCACACCTTTGGTGGACTCATCCACGTAGACTACAACGATCCGGGTGCAAGTTCCTACGACGAATACCTCCGGAGAATCCTCTCACTGGGGATGCCCTACGCTTCGCTCGAAGAAGGCTACCGACGGGCCGTCTTCAACGTCCTTGGCGTTAACCAAGACGACCACGTCAAGAACCTCAGCTTCCACATGCACCAAGACGGTCGTTGGGAGTTGACACCAGCCTATGACGTTACCTTCGCGAAGGGGACTGGTTTCACCAAGCGACATCAGATGAGTCTGCGGGGGAAGCGAGAGGGCTTCCAGTTGAGCGACCTTCTTGCACTCGGTGAAGCAATGACGATTCGCAGGCCGAATAGGATCGTGGAAGAGGTGCGCGATGCGATTGCAGACTTCCTCGTCCACGCCGAGGCCACCGGCACGCCAGTGGAGGCGGCACGGGACATCCAAGACGAGTTGCGCCAGCGAGATCAACAAGTCTTCGGTGCGCCGGCGCGCTAGGCTTGTCTGCCACCAGCGCTGTGAGAAACTGACCGGTCCTTCGCTTCCGAAGCCTGAGGGTCGACAGAACTGGCAGTCCGGCTCATCAGTAGGGTCAACACCCCCGAGACACCAGAAGCCGCCCAATGGGAGGCTTCCGGCCAAATGGGCCTGGGTAGATTTGACCTACCGACCTCAGGCTCATGGGTGAAGTGGGCCGGGCTCATCCAGCGCCTCTGTGCCCGCCGGGCCCGGGGTTATTTCCCCGGACCCGAACGGGCGAGATCCTGACAGGCCTCAGGACGTCGGCGTGATGGTCACTCGGAGTACAGGGCTCGGATAAGTGAAGCCATCGGAGACCAGGCCGACCGTGCCTCCTTCGGTGGCGCCGGTGTTGGGTCCCGCCTGTCGGGGCGCCTGGTTGATCCCGGCGCCAGGGGCCTCGTTCACCTCGGTCCCAGCGTCCCAGAGCATGATCTGCGATGTCACGTCCCCAGACGTGGCCCTGTCACCCGAGAAGAGTGGTATACCCGCCTCGGCGGGTGCGTAGAAGAGGTCGTTGGACTGCACCAACATCGTGGCGAACGAGAGAGCGTCGCCGGGAACCGCGCTCACGGTGAAGGAATACGATTCACCGGGGAAGGCAGGGGCTGGGCCGCCCGCGCCCACCGGTGTGTTGAACACGCCCGAGCTGGAGATACCGGGGACGCCGGAGAACGAGGACGCGAGGCCACTGGGGTCTCCGTCTTCCGCCAACGCTTCCAGGCCGGCGGACGCGGCCGAACCGGAGGTGAAGATCCGGCCCGCAACCGTTTGCACGGTCCACACGCCGGGAGCGATCGGGCTGGTGACCCCGGTGCGACCCCCTAGTGCTGCTGCCAAGGTCGCCGGGTTTCCGTCCTCCGCGATGGCTTCGAGTCCCTCGCCGAAGTCGGGCTGATCCTCCATGAAGAGGACGCCGCTCCCGCTTCCGATCGCGTACACGCCGGGAGCCAGCAGCACAGGTGCGGAGCCGGCCGTGGTCGTGATGTCGGAGGCCACGTTCTCGATGCGGAGCGTGAATCTGTGGTCGCCGAGGTAGTCGAGCGTCACGGTGATCGCATCGGAGACCGCGGGAAGATTCCCAAACGCGTTCGCGTCCAGGCGGACCGTGCCGGTCGCATCGTCGGCGCCCGTGTCGGGTCCGGCCTGCCGAGGTGCCTGGTCCGCGCCGGTGCCGGGCTCCTGATCCACTTCGGTGCCCGCATCCCAAAGGCGCACGTGGCTGGTCACGTCCCCTGCGGTGGCGTTGCCACCGGCATCGTAGAGCGCGATCCCATCCTCATCGGGCGCGTAGAATAGGTCGTTCGACTGGACGAACATCGTGGCAAAGTGCAGCGAGTGACCCGGCCCCGCCGTGAAGGTGGCCTCGTAGGCCATCCCCGAGGGCAGCGGCCCAGGAGCAGAGGCTCCTACGGGTGTGTTGAAGACGCCGGAGTCGATCAGGTCGAATTCCTGACTCACGTTCTCGATCGTGACTTCGAATGTGGTCGGTGTTGCGGGCTGCATTACGTCTCCGTCCTCATCGCACGCCGCCACGAGCACGGCAAGGGTGAGTAGCGCGAGGGTGCTGGTCAGACGAGATGTGGAATTGCGGTTCATTGCGTGGTCTCCTGCCTATGGATGGCCCGCCCGAGCGGGCCAAGGGCCGTGTTCGGCCCAGTCATGCTTGAGTGCAGAGTGGGAGCGTAAACAGGCAGGGGACAGGCCGAACACGTACTGTGACAGGCCTGAGAGCGGAACATCATGACGGGTAATGACTTGGGGGGGTGCCGGCGTGCTTCTGAAACCGCTCCTGAGACGTTTCGAGAGCGTTTCCGCCGTTAGAAAAGCGGTTCCGTGGAACGTTCCAGGGTCACTGGTCACTCCCTGATGAACCACGCCGAACCCAGATCGTGCTCGAGGGAGAACGAGGGTCTTCCAGGATCCTCGGTTCAGAATCCCCCATCTACGACACCGGACGCCCATCACGTGTGAGGACGATGGCCGGGAGCCCCAGCCGTTCGACGGCTTCGTTGAAGCGTTGCAGCTCGTTGGCCAGGATCGACTGATAGCGACCCCGGATCGCGCTCCAGTCCGCGTTCAGGTCGTCGAACCGCCGGTATGCCGCAGACGTGGGTCGGCCTTCGCGCCCGCCCGAGATGTACCCGTCCACCCCAGTCACGTAGTTGTAGAGTTCGACGAGCTGGTTATCGAGCTGCGGCGGGAAGCGAATGGGGTCCTGACCGGAGCGGTTGTTCGTCTGCATGAGTTCCTCATGCACAGCTTGCGCGTTCTCTGTCAACGTATCCGCCAACGGCTGCAGCCCCGCATCCTGATTCGCGAGCGCCGCGCTCGTCATGACCTGCTCCACTTGCTCGCGGACGCTGATCAGCGCTTCGATCGCGCCCGTGACCTGATTGATCGAGTCGCGGATTGCGAGTCCCACGCGCAGCTGCTCCTCGTACTCTGCCTGCCTGACCTCAGGAATGCGCGGGTCGGGCCGGACCTCCATCGACGACTCTCCGGCAACCGCCCCGTTTACCGTCAACCGAAGGCCGTAAGTGCCCGGAGGCGCCTTGATGCCACCCGTGTACCCCCAGATCACTGCATCGTCGGAGATTCTGGGCCCCGGGTAGAAGAGATCCCATGCGACGCGATTGAGACCGGATTCGGCCGGAATCATGCCTGTGCGGAAGTCGGCCGCCGACGCCGAGTCGCTCGAGAAACCACGAACGAGAGATCCCTGCGCATCCAGCACCTCAAGCGTGACGGATTCCGCTTCACTCGCCAGCCAGTAGTGGATCAGCCCGCCTTGCGGTTGCGGATCCGGCGCAAGCTCGGCGAGACCGCTGCCCGCTCCTCCGTTGTTGACCCGGTACGCGTCCCTCGCCGCAAAGAGGTGGGCGTCACCCGTGGAGGCCCCGGTCGCGATTTCCCGGAGCGGGCTCATGTCGTCCAAGACATAGAACGAGCGGCCCTGGGTCGAGATGATCAGGTCGTCGTGGGCGACCCGCATGCCGGTGACCGGGGTGATCGGCAGGTTCTGCTGGAGCGCCTGCCAAACGGCCCCACCGTTGAACGAGACGAAGGGCCCGAACTCTGTGCCGGCGAAGACCAGGTCCTCGTGCTCGGGGTCCTCACGGACGGTGCGCACGGGGTAATCGGCGGGGATGCCGTCCGTGACCTGCGTCCAAGTGGCGCCCCAGTCGTCCGTGCGGAAGATGTACGGACGGAAGTCGTCGAGTCTGTAGGCCTGCACGGCCACATAAGCCCGGCCCGGTGCGTGCAGCGACAGGTCGATCTCGTCGACCGTACCGAGCTCCGGCATACCCGGCGGCGTGATCTCCGTCCAGTTCGCGCCATCGTCCCGGGTCACGTGCAGACGCCCGTCGTCCGAGCCGGCCCAGATCTCGGTGGGGTCCGTCGGGGACTCGGCGATCGAGAAGACGACGCCGAAGATCTCGACGCCGGTGACATCCGCGTTGATGGGACCACCGGACTGGTCCTGGTGGGCGGGGTTGTTCGTGGAGAGGTCCGGTGAGATGGATTCCCAGGTGTCCCCGCCATCGCGAGAGCGGTTCACGAACTGCGAACCGTGGTACACGGTCTGGGGATCGTGCATCGAGACCAGCATCGGCGACACCCACTGGAAGCGGTGCACCAGATCGCGCGTCGCGATTCCAAGCTGCAACTGCGGATAGAGGTTGACGTTTTCGACCTGGTCGCGCGCGAGGTCGTAGCGATCGATCACGCCGCCGTAGCAGCCAGCGTACACGATGTTTGGACGGTCCGGGTCGAGCGCGACCGGGCCGGTCTCGCACCCGCCCACGTTCTGCCAGTGCTCTTTCGGGTAGAGGGTGTTGGTCGAAGACCAGGCCGGCACCGAAATCGTCGTGTTGTCCTGCTGCGCCCCGTACAGCCGATACGGGAAGCCGTTGTCGACGATGACGTCGTAGAGTTCAGCCGTGGGCTGGTTGAAGTAGGTCGACCAGGTGTGTCCGCCGTTAACGGTGACCTGGCTACCCCCGTCGTTGGCGACGACCATCCGGTCTGGATCGTCGGGGTGGATCCACAGGTCGTGCACGTCTCCGTGCGGCACGGGGATCGACACGAAGGTGACGCCTGCGTCCAACGACCGGTACAGGGCAGTGTTCAATGCGTATACGGTGTTCGGGTCCTGCGGGTCTGCCTGGACATGGGTGTAGTACCAGGCACGCTGCCGCAGGTTGTTCTCGGAGTTCGTGCGCACCCAGGTCACACCCGCATCATCGGAACGGTAGACGCCGCCGTCGGGCTCCGCTTCGATGATGGCCCAGACCCGGTCCGGGTTCGCGGGCGAGACCGTGACACCCACTTTCCCGACGACACCCGTCGGCAGTCCGCCGCCCAGCTTCGTCCACGTGTCTCCGGCGTCGCTCGACTTGTAGACGCCACCCTCTTCGGCGCCCGAGATCATCGCCCAGGGTTTGCGCTCTCCGCGCCACATGCCTGCGTAGAGCTCGCGCGGGTTGACCGGATTCATCGTAAGGTCCGAGGCGCCGGTCGAATCGTTGAGTGCAAGGACGTGGTCCCAGGTTTCGCCGCCGTCTCTCGAGCGGAAGATCCCACGCTCGGGGTTCTTCCCAAACGGATGGCCAAGTGCCGCCACGTAAACGAGGTCCTCATCTCGCGGATGGACCTCGATTCGCCCGATCTGCCCTGCCTCTGGCAGTCCCCTGAACGCCCAAGTCCGGCCTGCGTCCAGTGACTTCCAGACGCCACGTCCGGTCGACGTGTTTCCGCGGATGTCCATCGAACCGGTCCCGACGTAGATCACGTTCTCGTCGGACGCGGCAACCGCGACGGCGCCGATCGAACCACCGAAGTAGTCGTCGGAGATCGGGTCCCACGTCACCCCGTTGTCGTGAGTCAGCCACATCCCTCCTCCGGTCGTGCCCTGGATCCACTTGTCCTGATCGGACAGGAAGCCTGCAGCGGCCGTGGAGCGGCCGCCCCGATACGGTCCCACCATCCGGTACGAGAGGTCCTTGAGCGCGAGCTCATCGACCGCTTGGGCTTCGGCGGCGTGCGGGAGGGCGAAAGACGCCAGAGTGGCGATGAGCGCGAATCGAGAGGCGTGCTTCGTCATCATGGTGGAGGCTCTGCGGGCGCGGGGCTGAACTCGGTGGAGAATGGGTCGGCAGGGTAAGGCCGGCCTCGGGGCTCCGTCCAGTGTGAGAGGGGTCCGGCGGCGCGCTGAGGTCGGGGAGGTCCGAGACTGAACCGGCTTGGGGCTGGGTGTCCGCATAGCACGCGTTCGTTACGATGACATCTCGGACCCCTGCAGGAGTCATCGATCGATACATCGAGGCTCGCGATGAAGGTCACGGGTTCCGTAACCCCCTCAACATCATGTACTCCTTTGCAGCTACCTTGGATCTGCTCGTAGACTATGTTTTCTGACGACCGCTCTCCGGTATAGGAAGAGCCCCCACGTCGAAGTCGCTCCGAGGGCCTGCCCGTGTTTCGAGATCGAAGCTCACGCTCGACGCTGTTTCTTTTCGTGATCGGCTTTGCCGCGTGCGGTGACTCGCCCATGGTGCCGTCGCCGCCAGATACAGGCAGCTGGACCTCGGTGCGGGCGAGCGAAGGAAGCACTTGTGGAATCCAGTCAGACGGAACGGCCTACTGCTGGGGCTCGGTCTTGCCGGGCGCTGTCGTGCCCACCGCAGTCCCGGGCACCGAATCCTGGATAGAGATGGTCCCATCGGCTCGCTTCGCATGTGGGATCACGCAGCAAAGCCTCACGCAGTGTTTTGGCGAACTCGGCGCCCTTCTGGTCGGGAATTCAGGAGTAGAGAAGGTGGATCCCGACCCGGGTCTCGTGCACTTGGTGGCCGTCGATCGGCACATCTGCGGGTTGGACCTTGCCGGTGCTGGATTCTGTTGGGGTTGGAATATCTGGGGCCAGCTGGGCGTTGACCCCAACCAAACGGAGCGTCAGGGGCCGACGGAGGTCCTGGGCGGGCATCGGTTCGCTGGGCTGTCGCTCGCACCGGGGGCAAGCTGCGCGCTGGACACGGAGGGCACGGCACTCTGTTGGGGTGCGGAACCAAGTCCCGGATCCGGATTCGGCTCGGTCCCAACGGCACTGGAGGTCGCACCGAAAGAACTAGACGATTTCGTCATCGGAGGAAAGTTCGGGTCCTACTACTTCTGCGCTATCCGTAGCGGGGATCTGATGTGCTGGGGATACAACGAGCATGGGAACCTCGGTATCGGGCCGAAGCCCACGGATCGGAACCTCTTCTTGGTAGAGAATCCCACACCGGTAGCTATGCCTCCGGGGTTGGAGGTGACCGACGTAGCCGTCGGACTCTCCCACACCTGTGCCCTCACATCCTCCGGCGACGCCTACTGTTGGGGCTCCAACAACAACGGAGAACTCGGGAACGGGACTCTGGATCCCTCAGGAGTTCCCGTCCTAGTCGTGGGCGGATACGAGTTCGTGGAATTGGACGCCGGGGCTCGCCACACGTGCGGGCGCACCAAGCTGTCGAGGATCTACTGCTGGGGAGAAAATTTGAGCGGGCAACTCGGTGATCCGGAGACAGCAGCGACCACCAGGTATTCCAGCATCCCCGTCCAGGTTGCGGAGCCAGGCTAGATCCGGAGACTCGGGGAGAGCTGGTATGGGCTGGACAACCGGAGGTGGGTCGCGCAGGGCCACAGCGCTTGTCCTCGGGGCGTCGGCGGTAGCGCTGGCGGGCTGCTCGTCGTTTCGACCCGGGGAAAGGGCGAGCGTCAGAGATGTGGTACGCATCACCCACACCCAGCCGAGTTCTCCGCGCCCCCCTTCCCAGGTGGAAGGCCGGGTCATTCGGTCCGATTCGCTACTGGTCTTAGAACGCAAAGCACTACGAAACCTGCACGTGCATGTGCCCTCCACCGTAATCGACACGGTCGAGGTACCAGTTGCCCACGTACGAACGCTGGAGGTCCGGAGGTTCTCCCTCTCGACCTCGGCACATTCGGCGGCGCCTCGGCCTTCGCCCAGGGAATCAACGAACGCTCCCAAGTAACCGGGCGGAGCGAAGACTGCCGGTGGAGAGACCCATGCGTTCCTGTGGGAGGAAGGGGTGTTGACTGATCTCGGGACGTTCGGCGGGCCGAACAGCTCCGGGCGCAAGGTCAACAACCTGGGGTGGGTCGTCGGGGTGGCGGACCTTCCCAACGAAACAGATCACGCGTGCTTCTGGATCGACGGCGAGCTGCACGACCTCAACGACCTGATCCCCGCCGACTCCGGGTGGGAGCTCAACGTGGCATCTGGTGTCAATGACGAGGGCTTCATCGTCGACGAGGGCACGATCGCCGGCGAGACCCGCGGGTTTCTGCTCACCCGTGCGCGCTGATCGTCCCCAAGCCCTGGGTCCTGCAGGGCACACCCAGCCGTCGCACGAAGTCCCGGTCCTTATCTCGATACGCACAGTTTGCTCGCAGCGAGGTCGTGGGACTCGAGGCACCGTCCAAGATGCCCTCGCGTACCGGTGGACCAACTAGGGTCACCCGGGGCGGGCTCGTTCGATGGCCCAAACTTGTACACTCTCGTCCGCGGCTGTGGCCCTCCCGTAGAAGAACCGGCGTCCGATGTGCATAAGCTCGAACCCCAGCGGGAACCGGACCGTGGCCTCCACACCCCTGGGGGATACTCGGCGCCAAACCTGCGGTGGTCGCGCCACTGAAAGGCCGCCCGCAATCCATACGCCACCGCTCGGATCCACGACCAGATCTGGAATCCCCGACCACGCTTCAGCACCTGAGAACTCCACTGAACTCGGTGCACGATACCCCGAGTAGCTTTGGGCGTCACTGGCAAAAGACTCGAACATGATTCGTCTCTCCCCTTCCTGGATCCTCCTGGTGTCGACCGGCACAGTGAGTGAGTCGCGCCGAACGAGCCCTTCCGAGGTAATGTCCCACCACCGGATTTGGCCTGTGTAGCCGTCGGCGCTTACGATGACGGAGTCCCCGACTAACGCCGCCCTAGCACCAGCCCCCGCGTGCATAGGGAGCACACCGAACTGCCCGTCTGGACTCCGCCAACGACGTGGCCCGACGGTACTGCGGCGATTGTATCGATCCGGCTGGACCCTGCCCACAGAAGTAGATATCGACCGTCCGCCGGTCGCTCGGTCGAATAGACGAAGCCGGGAATCTCGACGTACCACCCTGCATGGCGGGTAGGCCACGCGGCCCGGGCAGTACGTTCTACGGGGCGCGGTAGAGCCCGTGTCCCTCGCACGTCGCCCTGCGCGTCGAGTAGCGTCTGACGTTGCTCTCGATAATCCGAGACCACAATGGTGTCGTGGGAGATAAAGACCTCAGTGGGAGCAATGTACTCACCGGGGCCCCGCCCACTTCGCCCGAACCGCGTGCTTAGGCTTCCGTCACTTTCCAAGACCCAGACTGCTGGGGTCCTTTGATCGACCACAACAACCCTTCCGGAGGGCAGCTCTGCGATGGACGAGACACCTCCCAAGGCAGACTTCGCCTCAGTTAGAGACCCAAACGTCCAGACCACGCGCGAAGCGCGCTCCTGAGCGCTCGCTCTCGTGGCTGGGGAAAGGGTCGCGGTACAGATGGCGGCGAGGAGGATGGGCCAGACTTGTAGGGAGCCCAATCTCCATCGCCCCCATCTGCCATCGCTCACTCCTGGCAGTCCTCGCCCAGGCCACCACACGACTCACCAAACGTAGAGCAGAATATTTCGCCATCTAAGACAGCGTAGCCGCAATCTCCCCCCCAATACCCCCAAGGGTCGCACAGCTGCACGCCTGGCCCGGCTTGGCCGCAGGAGTAGCAGGACTGCGCTGGCGTGGGCGCCGAGAGCAAGGCAATTGCCGAGAACGCGCCCACTAGTGCAGGTATTTCATGTTCCCTCCTCTGGCTGAGTATCCGTGATCCGGCAGGGGGCGGACGGCAAGTATGACCTGAGGAGTCGGCTATCTTGAGCGGAACCCGGGACCCAGAATTCAGCAGTAGAGCCGAACTCCATCCCCGCGGCCTACCCCTACAGCAACCCCTGGACACCCCTCCCACCATTGACTGTTCTTGCCTTCCGGTCACTTCACCTGGGTGACGCCTTCAACTAAGCGACGCCACGAGCGCCCGTCGCCCCCCCTTCCCTCTTGTGGTAGACAGTGCGACGGACTGCCGAAGTCTCGCTCGGCCTCGGGCGAGTTGCTTATCGACTGCTTTGATTCCGATGCCCAGTCGCTCTGCGGCCTCGCCCCGACGAAACCCCTGAACGTACACCAAGTCGCAAACCATCCGGCACCGCGGTGAGAGCTCCCCCAGAAGACGGCTGACTGTCCGACGAAGCTCCCGCTCTCGGACTGTCGCGTCGGGAAGGATCCCTCGGTTGTAGAGTGCGTCCAACGCTTGCCTGCCTCGTGCCGTAGCCAGCAGGTCGGCTCGTCGCTTGAGGGACCGTTTGCGGCTAATCGCCTCGTTGCGGCCCGCCTCTCCAAAGAACGCAGAGGGGTGGTGGATTTGGGGTGGGTCGCCCCCGTCTAGCAATCGAAGAAAGACGCGTTGCGCGATGTCTTCCGCCTCATCCGCCGAGCCGAGCACCCGCTCTGCGGACTTTCGCACGACCTCCCACCATCCCCGGTAGAGATCCTCAAACTCGCGTAGGTCGCCCGCCCCGTTGGTCGGTGGCTTGAACGAGCGGGGACTAGGACGTTCGTTCTCGGCGGCACTAACCGTCTTGTCACGGTGGTGAGCGCCCGCTGACCGTGAGCCGGATGGAAGACGAACGCCCGCACTCCAGTGACCATGCGTCAGGAGAGGGGCCATCAGCGCGCCTCTGTCCCGGCTGCCGGTGACCCGACCCAGATACGATGCCAGCTGAGCTCGCGCTCCGCGGTAGGGAGCATCGGATCGCGCAGCACAACGAGTGTGCTGTCAAGGATGTCGAAGCCTAAGAGCCGTCCGCCGACCTTGATCGTGGTCGCCGATCCATCCGCGGTGCGAACCTCCAGGACCGATTCTTCGAGCCGCCCTTCCTGACGCGCGATCCATACCGTGCCGAATGGTCCCGTCACGATGCCCGTTCCTGGCACCACTGCAGGCATTCTCGTCGCTCTGTACTCCGCGATCTCGTCAGGGGAAGGGGGCGTGCGGAGCCCGGTCGTCATGTCGTCTACATATTGCGCGACATCCGGTTCGGTAAGGAGTCCGGAACCCAAGTGCACGACCGGCATCTCGTTGATAAGTCTCCCCGCGGAATCGAACTGAACCAGGATAGAGTCTCCGGCATAGAACAGAAGGTCCCGGTTTCCAGCTAGCCTAGCTCCGTGGAAGTACGCGTGTGCTCCGATTCGGCTATCGTGCCGCAGGGTGAGTGAGTCTGACGATTGAGGATCCTGGGGCCGGAGCCAGTGAACCGTACCCCCCGGCGTGCTCAAGTCGAAATCAGGCGTGACGAACGTTGATCCAAGAATGAGAGAGTCGGTGGGAATCCCGAGGAAGCGCAGCCCGGGCGGGATGCGGAGAGTCTGGACGGGTTTCGTCCCCTCAAATACCGTGAGCCTTCGCATCCCGCCGTCGATTACTGCGAGGAGGCCTTCATCTGTGCGGCTGATCTGCGAGACTCGCTTGAACTCGCCGGGACCTGAGCCCTCACTGCCAACCAGTACGACGCGGTCCCAGCTTCGATCCCCACACCGTACGCCGACATCGTAGGACTGGATGACACAAGCGGTGCCGTCGTCCAACACGGCGACGCCCTCTCGCCCACTTGGAGGGATCCCTCGAGCGACCGAGTACTCGGTGACCATTACCTCGGGAGCGACGGGGGCTTGCATGGGGGGACCACTGCAGGCCGCGCCCACGCAGCCCACCCACGCAAGCGCCCAGTAGTACTTACGAATACCCGCAGATCTCCGACATGCACCACTCCCAGGCCTCGGTCGCGGTTTCAAGATCCCCATTGATCTCGTAGCCCGTCATGGCCATTTCGTGGCAGAAATCACTACAGAGAGCCACCGCCGATGCCGGGATGGCCAATAGCAGGGCGATCAGAAGCAAGATAGAAAACCTCATGCGTACCGCGCACGGCTGTGCGAGAGCGCACCGACCAGGACGTGTAGCTTCTCCCTCCGCGGCCCAACCGGCGCCTTTGTCTCGAACCAATCGTGCTGCGCTTGGACGCCCGGTGGTGTCTCGACCCGCCGCAGCGCTCGGATCTTCGGCGCCCCATGCTTGCGACGTAGGTGACGCACCACCGCCCGGTAGCTGCCTGTGTACGCATGATCTCGGACCAGGATCTCGTAGATCTCGCGGACCTGACACGGGCGACCCTTCCCCTTCAGACGCCCGTCATCCAGCCGTTCCTGGATCGCCTCCACGTGCGCCTCCAGGCCGTCCAACGCCGTCGGCTGCTGGCTTCGACCGTCCGCCCGTTCCGGTGCCCCCAACCGCTTCAGCCGGTAGCGCAGCGCGCCCTCCGTCACACCCAGCTGCTCCGCCAGGCCCCGCACCGACACCCCCCGTCCTATCATCCCCTTCGCGACCATCACCTGCTCCTCGCTCAACTTCATCCGCCCTCCGAGTCGCGGTTCGTCCCGAAGGGGGCCCCGCTACACCCAGGACCGTCAAGTCAGCAGGTGCGTAATTCTGGGTGTCTCCCAACTCCTACTCTAGTGGCGTCTCCTACAGACTCCTCCCACCGGCCATCCGCACCGTCCGAGACCAGTTGATGGAGGAAGTTCCGGTTCCGGTCTGCGCTGCCCTTCTTGTGTTTCTTGGTTGCTGTTCCAACTCAAGAGTTTCCCTTGGGTTCCCAACCCGGGGCTTCCTAGTGTCGCCGACCGTGGGAAGGGGCCGGGCCGCGGATAGGCGGCGTCACCCGCGAAGCAGGAGTAGTGGTCCCGAGTCTTACTCCTTCCGCCGCCGGCTTGACGAAGCGAGGGTAACACGTTGCGAGGGCGGCCTAGATTTTGCGCCGCTATGCGGCCCCCTTTCGTACGGCTATGGAGCCAGGTGGCGGCGTCCGACGACGAGCGTACTGCGGTATCAGACCGGAGGAGAAAATGTTTGCGCGTTGGTGTTCCCTCACGTTGATTCTCGCAAGCGTAGGTTGTGGATCGGCCCCCGATGTTCCCACGGCCGGCGGCGAGAGTGGTGTGAAGAAGTCCGCGGACGCCGTTGCTGAACCACCCTCCCGCGCCTTGAAGGAGATCGCTCGCATTACGAGCCAGGAAGGCTTTGGGGACATCAACGCGATCGCAGTCGATGGAACGAACCGTGTGTATGTTGCGGACGCCTTCTCCATGAGCGTGTCGGTGTTCGACTCTGCGGGAGGGTTCGTTAGGACCCTCGGCCGGGGTGGCTCAGGGCCGGGCGAGTTCCGGGAACCGGAAGGATTGGCGTGGCGGGGTCCGAGGCAGCTTACGGTGATTGATTATGGGAACGGACGCTATTCCACATATGACACTTCGGGGGTCCACTACAGGGATGAGCGCCGGCCCCCGTTAGGTGGACTATGGCCCTGGCCGGGGAGATTCGCGGGGCCTCTCCTAGTAGAGGCTGCGGTTTCGGCAACCGGCTACCGCTTACTTCGCTTCGATCCGGAGACGGAAGGACATCCAGCCGACACGTTCCCATACGCGATCCACGGTGTGCCGCTGGAAGACTGGGAGCCTCAGGTTTGGGTGACCGAGGGGCAAACGACCCGGCGACTGAGAATTCCCTTTACCGCGGGCTACCAATGGGCGCTCAATGATGAGGGTCATGTATGGGTTGGGGACAGTCGTGTCTATAAGGTCTTTAGGCGGACTCTAGAAGGCGACACCGTGCAGGAGGTGACACGAGAGGTGCCCGGTGTGCAGGTTTCTCCCGAGGAGAGATTACGGGCCATGGCGTCGCTTGGCCGGAATCCTCCAATCAACGCGTCGGCGATTCCCGAGTTCAAGCCGGCGTTTCGCCTTTTGCTACCGGGAGAGTCTGGGGCACTCTGGGTGCTCCGTGAGGGTGCCGGTGATCAGTGGCTGCTCGATGTCTTTGACTCTCAGGGCAACTTTGTCGAGATCCTCACACTGCCGGTCCGCCCCTACCTAAAGGTCCTGCCCGTGCTTAGTGGCGGGTCTTTGTGGTTAGTTGAGGCGGATAGTCTCGGCGTCCAATCGGTTCTGCGACTCAATCGCAGAGCACGTAGCCAACTGCCTTAAGGCACCTGCCCCGAGTCCCCAAGTTCGGAGCATGTCTCGTCGTTGAGTGGGGATGTATTGTGCACGGAGGATGCCCCAATCGTAGTTGAAGGTCCCTGAGGGGGAGAAAAAAACGTGGTGGCTCCGGGGTCCCTGATCCAGCTAGGATCGGGGTGCTCAAAAAACCCCAAACGGAGGCCACCACGATGAAGAGAAGGTACGAAGTAGCGGGCGCGAAGGACAGCCGTGCGATCGCCGGGTTCCTGAAGCGAGAGGGGCAGTTCCTACTGCCGATGCTGGACCTGGTCGAGCAGGCGGAGCTGGCGATGGATGAAGTGGTCGAGGTCATGGGCCGCGCGACGATCGAAGCGGTGCTTGAGATGAGTGCCGAAGGCGTCGCGGGTCCGAAGCAGAGCGGCAAGGCGCGCGAAGAGGACGCTGTGGTCTGGTACGGTCGGCAGCGCGGGCAGGTGTATCTTTCGGACCGCAAGCTTCAGATCGAGCGGCCGCGGCTACGGCGTCGCAGTGGAAGCGAGCGCGGCGAGGTCGAGGTGCCGGCCTATGCGGCGATGCGGCGGCGTGGAGCACTGGCTGACCGGATGCTCGAGATCCTGATGGCGGGTGTGAGCACGCGGAAGTACGGCCAGGTGATCGGCGAGATGGCGGCCACGGTGGGCGTGAGCAAGTCCGCGGTGAGCCGCGAGACGATCGAAGCGGCCGAGCGCGTGCTTAAGGAACTGATGGAGCGTCGGCTCGACGTCTTCGACTTGCTGGTGGTCTACGTCGATGGCATCCAGTTCGGCAAACATCACGTGCTGGCAGCGATCGGCGTTGACGCCGAAGGCACGAAGCACGTGCTCGGCATGCGACAGGGCGCGAGCGAGAACACCGAGGTCGTACGCGCGATGCTGGAGGACCTGGTCGAGCGTGGGCTGGATCCGAAGCGACGGCGGCTGTGGGTCATCGACGGCTCGAAGGCGTTGCGCAAGGCGATCGATCAGGTCTTCGGGACCCAGCATCCGGTGCAACGTTGCCGCAACCACAAGCTCCGCAACGTACTCGGCCACCTGCCGAAGGATGAGCATCCGCAGGCCAAGGCTGCGATCCGTGCGGCCTGGAAGCTCGACGCCAAGTCCGGTATCCAGAAGCTCGAGCAACTCGCACGCTGGCTCGAACGCGAGCATCCCTCCGCCGCCGCGAGCCTACGCGAAGGACTCGACGAGATGTTTACGATCAACCGACTCGGGTTACCACCCCAGCTGCGCCGGTGCCTGGGCACGACGAACGTGATCGACAACACCCACTCGGGCGCGCGTCACAAGAGCCGCAGGGTCACGAACTGGAAGAACGGTGCGATGGCGCTGCGCTGGGCCGCAGCCACGTTCGTCGAGACCGAGAAGAACTACCGCCGCATCGCCGGCTTCCGGCATCTCTGGATGCTCAAAGCTCAACTCGACGACCTACAACCGGTTGCAGAAATGAAGATCGCCAGCTAATCCACATAACCCCGGAGCCATCACCTTCAACTGCGAGCGGGACAGCCTCTCCAGGAACGCTGGGGCCACTTTCCGCCACACGGGCTTGATAAACCGACTCCAGCCGCGCGCGGTCCCGCCGGCAGGGCAGGCCCGTTCGTACACCTCTTGGGTCATCACGTGAACCGGGAGAACCGCCCGCCAGAAGTGCTGGTCGATATCTGCTTCGATGCACGCGATCGTGAACTCGGCGAAGGCCAAGAACCATGTAGACTGCGGCCCCATATCCCATGCACCTTGTGACCCCGTATACCAACGACCACCCGCGAAGGCCTCGAACGCCTCTCGTAGATCCAGGTGCCCGGTGAGTGTCGAGAAGTGAGTCTCGTACATTGGGCGTTGGAGCCAGGACAGTTGCTCGAGGTCGTCCCCGCGCACAGGCTTTAAGCACGGAGGGTGGCCCCGGTGGGCCTTGACACGTGCTTCCACGCGCTCCTGGAGGAGTCGACCGACGCGTCGCACCGCCTCGACGATGACGGGCTCGGTGCCCAACTGCGCCGCGTCCATCAGGATGCTGGGGTGGGTGCCGTGATCCAGGTCGAAGAAGAACTGGTGGTACCTGCGCTTCGTCGGATCCGGGATCTCTTGGATGTACTCGCGCCGGAGAGCTACGGAGCGGTCGAGATAGGCCGCCCTCACCTGCGCAAGCGCCTCCACTCCGGCGGCCGTGAAACCGACCTCGGGCACGCTCCGGTCCATCGGGCGGGCAAGGACGATGGTCGGAGGAAAGAGCCAGAACGGATCTACTACGGAGGGCTCTTCTCCAAAAAGGGGGACTTGGACCCGAGCGTTGCCCGGGTCGGTTACGTCCTTCCAGCGGACTTCGACCGCAGGGAACAAGCTTCGCACCTGGACGCCGGTGAGTCCGCGGGATACCGGATGCTCCTGATCGAATCTGGAGCGCGTGATCGAAAAGAGGATCCGCTTGCCAATCGCTCCGGCCGGAATCGCCTCGTTGTCCAACAACGGGAAGAGAACAGGTTCCATGATGTGGGGGGGGCGTGAGGGAACTATCGTGTCAGCCTGCGACACAGTAGCGTAAGCGCGATCGAGGATCGAGCCCAAACCGAGGAGATGTCGGATCGTGCAAGTGAGAGGGGTGAGCCAGGCCGCTATTCGTTGGTCCGCCGTGATCGCGCTCTTGCTCTCGCTGGTCTTGATCCCCTTTTGGCTCGCGGGTTCGGCAATGGACGAATGGGCTCTCCGGACCATCGGATCGCTCGAGACCAATGGGCTCGTCGCGGGCCTCATTGTTGCGCTGCTGGCGTTGGACATCCTGCTACCTATCCCTTCGAGCCTTACGAGCATCGCGGGAGGAGCTTTCCTCGGCTGGCCCATGGGCGCGCTTGCCTCATTCGTGGGACTCACGCTGGGCTGTTGCCTGGGATATGCGATCGGAGCGAAGGGCGGTCGCGCCGGTCTCGTACGACTGGTCGGTGAGTCCGAGGTCGCGCGGTTTGAGGGGATCGCGGCTAAGCATGGCGTGTGGGCGCTGGCGATCAGTCGCGCAGTGCCAGTCCTGGCCGAGGCGTCCGTCCTCCTCGCGGGCGCGGCAGCCGTTCCAATGGGGCGCTTCCTCATGATCACGTCGCTGTCTAACCTCGGGATCGCGTTCGTCTATTCGGTGGCTGGAGCGGCTGCGAATCACGCGACCGCGTTCCTCTTTGCGTTCGTGGTCGCGGTTTGTCTCCCCGTCTTACCGCACTTCGTCGCTACTCGATCGAGCCGACGGTGAACTCGAACGAGTAGACGGACGTGGGGTTGACTTTTCGCTGCGGGCCCGCGAGGTGCAGCCCAGAGGGTTCGCCGCGCGAAGCAGCCGTCCCGCTCGTCCGGTACGTCTGACCCAAGTATCCCGCTCGTGGAGCCGGGAACTCGATCGGTCTGCACATCAGCGCATAGGCGGCGGTATCCAAACGAGATGGGATCAGGAAGGCCTCGACCGCAGCGGATTTGCCGACGTCGTGACGGTCACTCCCCATTGGTACCGGCATCACAATCCTCACAGGCATCCGATAAGGTGTGAGTGAGCTCACCGGTGTCTAGCGCACCGCGTGTCTAGTTCTTCCGGTCGGTCGTCCAAGGTTGGGCCGCGAGTGCATCAAACATCATGTGACGATTCCTGCCGTCCGGTCTTGCAACGGGGAGCGGATAGACTCCGCTGGGGAGAAGCGTAAGTCCAACTCGCCCGATCGACCCCTTCCCCCAGCACTTTCTCGTCGGAGCCTCCTCGAGGTGGGTGGGAGCACACTGGGCGTCCGCGATCGCGGGCTGTGCGAGCACCCCGCCTCATGACGAGGTGACGCTCGTGGGCCCACGTTCCGAGACTCCCGCCGACGTTCGTTTCACCCAGCTAGGCAATCGCTTCGATCCTTGGATCGAGATTCATGCGGACGCGGTCCGGAGCAACGTCCGAGAAGCATCGCGAATGGCGGGCGGGCGTCCGATTCTTGCGGTAGTGAAAATCAACGCTCGTACGGTGTGGGTGACACCGTAGTGGGTCCTCTGCTGGCGGATATGCCGGGAGGTGGGTGGAATCGCTTGGGTACGGGGCGAAGAGGCCGTCGCGACGCGCATGAGCGGGGTCACTAAGCCAATCGTCGTCAGCGCGCGGCCCACCTCAGAGCGATCTCCTCACCGGGCTCCTCGATCAGACACCGGCCTTCGACCCCGCCGAGCCCGAGCCCATCCCCGAGTTACCTGCGCTTCGCTCCGGTGAGCCGGCGGTCTACCGGGTCGCTCTTCGACACCGTTGAAGGCCGCCGGGTTCGAGTTCGACCAGTCCCTGCCCGACGACTTCGACCTCTGAGGCTCCCGAACCCGGCCGGCCTGCCGGGGATGCTCCTCCCAGCGCCTTCCCCGCCCATCCGCGCGGCCCGTTCCGGCTTACTGAGCTCCCGCGGCTCGCTCGCCGCATCGTGGCGCCTGCATCGTCCCCGCGCCGCTTCGTCTCCGCTGCCCACCCACCTCACCCCCTGCCCCGTCCTACCTCGCCCATTGCCAACTAAGGCCGTTTGGAGTTCCTATCCTCCGACGGGACGCGGTTCAAGCATCCGGACCCGTAAGCCATCGCGCGTGTCCTCGCCTTCGGACTGCGGCCAAATCCCCGGCTGGCATTTAATGTCTCCAGTGCGTTCAACGAATGGTGGGAGAACGAGGATTGGATGGCCCGCTTCGGATATTCCGTCGAGTTTGGTGATGAGACGGAAGGCCTGACCCTCGATTTCGATACGGGGCCGTGAGGTTCAGGAGCCTGCTCAGCAACTAATCCCACGCGAAGGCCCCGACGGGTCCACCTCGTTGATTTGATTTGCTGGGTTCGACAAAGCCGGGGCCTGATCCCTCTTCGCAGATCGAACCGCGCCCCGTGGCCGAAGCCCTCCAGGAATCCGCTGTTGAAGCAACGGGATAGCAACCGCTGTCCCCGACCTTCAACAACGAGTCGATCATGAAACTGAAACGAGCACTGAGCTACACGGTGCTAGTCTTTCTCGGATCAGCGCTTGGCTGCGACACGGACTTGATGGAGGCTGAGGCCCTCGATGCGACCGCTGTCGCGGAGGCCGACGCGCTGAGTTCCCGCGTTGTGGCCATACAGGCTGAACTGGGCCCCACTGGCACACTTACGCCCGAGCTCCGGCAGGAGTTGGACGAACTGGAGCGGGCGTTCGAGGATTGGGGAGAACGACACGGACGAGACGACCTGAAGGTGACGCGCTCCACCAGGGATTCGGCCTGTAGCGCGGCAACCGATGTCACCCCGCTCAACAGCGACGCCGCTGCGAAACCCCTGACATCCGCGGAGGCTGCAACCATCAAATGGCCGCGCGGGAAGTGTAGTCACAACTGCCTCTCCGCTTATACCCATCTTTGGTATATCTGCTTCTTGGACGAGGTGCAGTGCGACCAGGGCGGGAACACGTGCGCCTACCGATGCTATCGATTCCTGCCCATCGGCGGGCATGGCATAGCGCCTCCCTGAGGCCCTGGTTGGGGGTGATCTGGGTCTTCTGACGACATGGACGAGATCCCGGGGCTCTTGCGGCGGACGGATCGGTCCTGGACTCTCTCGTCAAGCCGGGGAATTGGACAAAAGCGGACGTTATGTCCTATTTTATCCACAACCTTGGAGGGGTCATGCCCGGCAAAGAATACGACAAAGTCTTGAACGCAGCGGCCGACCAGCACGGGTACATTACGACCGCGCAGGCGAGAACGCTCGGCATCCAAGGGGACACGATCCGGAAGATGGCCGACCGGGATGCCCTGGAGCGCGTGAGCTGGGGCGTCTACCGGGTGCCGACGTTCCCGCTCTCGCCTTTCGCCCACTACATGGAGGCCTGCCTTTGGCCAGCTGGTGTGACGGGCGCCATCTCGCACGAATCGGCGTTGGCAATCCGGGAGCTCTCCGATGTGAGCCCTTCGACGGTCCACCTCACGGTGCCGAAGAACTTCAGGGTGCGAAGAGAGATTCCACGGCACCTGGTCGTCCACAACGCTGACCTCGCGGACGAGGAGCTCGCGAGCGTCGAAGGTGTCCCGACGACGACGGTCCGCCGCGCCATCGAGGACTGCCAGCGCAAACACCTCGGCCCGGCACTACTTCGGCAGGCGATCGAGGAGGGGCAACGTCAGGGATATCTCCGGGCGGCTGACGTCCGCGAGCTGCGCGAGCTCGTTCTCGGATGACCGCCGAAAGAAGGCAGCCGCACTCCGCACGAGTGCTCGAGAAGTGGGTCGACGCCCACGCACGGGAGCGTGGCCTCGCCCCGAAGCGCGTACGCGATTGGATCTCCTACATGGTCCTGGCCGGTCGCCTGGAGCAGGCGAACTCGGAGCTTCAAGGTGCCACGTTCACGATCAAGGGAGCGGTGGCTCTCGAGATGCGGCTCCCGGCGAGCGCGCGCGCCACGAAGGACATCGACCTGATCGCGGAAGCTGAAGACGGGCGCGGACTGGCCGAGGTGCTGGAGCAAGCCCTGGTGGTAGGCTACCAGAACTTCACCTTCAGAATCAAGGATGACCCCTACGAGATGCCCAATGACTCCCTGCGGTTCCAAGTGGCGTTGGAGTACAAAGCGCGGAGCTGGAGCACCGTTCAGCTGGACCTCTCCCGCGGGGAAGGCGACACCACCGAGGTCGAACTTGTGGACCCACTGGCCCTCGAGCCATTCGGGCTCGACACGCCTCCACCGCTACCGTGCCTCTCACTGCGTTACCACATCGCGCAGAAGATCCATGGAATGACTCAGCCCCCAAAGGGAGAGGAAGCCAACGAACGATTCCGCGATCTGGCGGACCTGCTTCTGATGCGGGAGCTCGTACCGGACCTGGCTGGTGTTCGCGAAGCCTGCGTCGAGGTCTTCGCGCTTCGCGGCGCACACGCGTGGCCTCCGGTCGTGGAGCCACCAGAGGCTTGGGAGGAGCCGTTCGCTGCTCTGGCGGCGGAGCTCGAGTTGCCGGTGAGTACGCTGGTGGAGGCTGTGGAGGCAGCACGCAAAACGCGTTGCCCGCAGGGTCCTCAACAGGTCCCTCAGAACAACGCGTTCCCACCAAATGGGCCTGGGTAGATTTGAACTACCGACCTCACGCTTATCAGGCGTGCGCTCTAACCAACTGAGCTACAGGCCCTGCTCCTCGGAATCCTGGGAGAAACCACCCTTCCGAGGCCGAGAAGGATAAGAAGACGGCGGGGTGGGTTCAACCGTCGAGCCGAACCCCACAGGACAGGAGCGGCTCCGCCCCGCTCCACCTGTCACATCGGCCTAGGGTGCTAAACTAAGACTGCGTGCCCCCTCCAACGCGGAGTACCGCCTTTGGCCATGCAGCACCTCCGGCGCAGCCTGGTGGCCGGACTCGTGGTCCTGATTCCCTTGGGGATCACCCTGTTCGCGTTGCGCTTCCTGTTCAACGCGCTCACGGGGCTATTACAACCGGCCCTCGATCCACTGATCGGCGACCTGCCGTTTTGGGCCCGAGCACTGCTGTCCATCGGCACGCTGCTGGCGATTCTGATCGTGGTGGGTCAGGTGGCCACCAACGTGGTGGGCCGGCGGGTCATTCACTTCTTTGAGCGCCTGGTGCTCCGCATTCCCATTGTGCGACCCATCTACCAGGCCACGAAGCAGGTGGTCGACGCGCTTTCGGCGCCCAAGACGGACTTCCAATCGGTGGTGATGATCGAGTTTCCGGGGCCGGGGCTCCGGGCGGTCGGATTCCTTACCAACACGCTCGCGGGCGAGGACGGGCGTTCGTGGAGCACCGTGTTCGTACCGACCACACCGAACCCCACGACAGGCTTCCTGCAGGTGGTCCCGTCCGAGGAGGCGGTGCGACTGGAATGGTCGGTCGAAGACGCGGTGAAGACGATCATGTCGTTGGGCGTGCTCCCCCCGGAGGGGTGGGATCCGGGGTCCAGTACCGTTTCCATCGCAACAGAAGGCACCTAACGAAACCGGCCCTTCAGACGTCTTCCAGTCGAAACACTTGGACTTGGAGGCGGTCATGAACAATAGAACTTGGGTTGCGGCACTCGTCGCTGCGGCAGCGATCGGGATGAGTGCTGAAGCAATCGATGCGCAGCGGGCAGGACAGCGGGGCATGAGACAACGCGCGGGAGCGCAGATGAAGGCCGCGAACGCAAGACGTGGACTGGCCATCGAACGTATCCTGCGCCAGAGGGAGTCACTGGAGCTGACGGAGGCGCAGGTCAACTCGCTCAACGGACTCCGTCTACAAACGCTCGAATCGCGCTCAGCCATGCGTGAAGCCAGGGGCCGTATCATGTCCGACGTCGTGGCCGGGGAGACCACCCGCGCGGACGTTGCGGACGAGCTGCACGCGTTGCGGGATCAGCAGCACGAAGCAGCGGACGAAACCCGGGCAGCCGTCGAGGACATCCTCACGGAAGCCCAGCAAGAACAGCTTAGCGAAAGACGGCGGCGGGGTGTCCGCGGACGGACCGGCATGCGTCGGGACGGCCCCAGGCGCAGAGGACCCCGGATGCGTCGCCCGGGCGCGAGGTTCTAGCGACCGGAGGCCCGGAAACGCCGGTTGAGTCGGGTGGGGGGCTGGGACACACGTCCCGGCCCCTCTCTTCACATACGCGCCACATCCGACACTGTTGTGCCGTTCAGGCGTATCACTGAAGGTCTTGGACGTATCACGTTTCAAACTGGCCTGGATACCGGTGTACCGCTTCTTCCTTGGTCTGCAGCGCGTCTCCCTGTGCCTGGCACTCGTCGGGATACTCTCGCCTGCCACACCCGGGGACGCGCAGGAGCTCCGCTCCATCCAGGGACGGGTGGTCGATCTCGAGACCGGCGAGGGCATTCCCGACGTGCTGGTCCGGGCGGCGGGCACCCAACTGGAAGCCACCACCGGCGCATCAGGCGCGTTCTTGCTGGAGGGCCTGCCGGCCGGTGAACGCCTCCTGGTGTTCAGCCATCTGGGCTATGGCGAACACCAACAGGTGGTGCCGGTGGGAAACGAGGGGGCCGGCTTCGAAGTCCGTCTGTCGGTAGAGGCCATCGAGATCGCGCCCTTGGTGGTAGAGACGACGACACGGGATGCCCGCGAACGTCGGGCTCGCGGGTCCAGCAGCAACATCGTGGATTACGAGAGAATCCAGCGCTCTCTCGGGACGAGCCGCCACCTGGGCGATCTCCTGCGTCAGGTGGTACCGGGCATCAAGATGCGGCAAAGCAACGATCCGTCGAGCACGGGCGTGTGCCTGGAGTTTCGTGCTGCCCAAAGCATGTCGATGATGGGGCGGCCCTGCGAACATCCGAAGGTGTACCTGGATGGGGTCCCGGTATCATCGCCCGACCAGCTTTACGGGATGCTCTCGCTGCACACCATCGAGCAGCTCGAGGTGATCCCTCCGGGTGAGGCGGGTGCGCGTTTCGGGACGGGCTCACTCTACGGCGTCATCCTCATCACCACCCAGCGCCCGGGTGTACGCGGTCCCGACAACGAAGTCGTGCCTACGTACGTGTCACCATCCAGTAGGCACTTCGATTGGACGCAGGACCCGGTCGGGCACAACACCCAACGCGTGTTTCTGGGCGCGTTCCTCGGCAATGCCATCGGGATCGGTGCGGGAACGGCGTTGGCGGCTCGGTGCATAGGCGTGGATGCGAAGGACGAGCTCTTCACATCGTGCAGTAACTTCGAGACCGCGGGAGTCGCGCTCACTGCCCTGGTCCTGCCAGCCATCGGGAGCGCGCTGGCCACACGTTGGGCAGGGGGAACGGAACGCTCGGTTGGGCGCCTCGGGCCTGCGACGTTCGGAGCAGCCATTGGCCTGGTCCCCGGCTACGCCTTTGCGCTGGCCACCGAAGGCACCGAGAGCGAGGTGGTCAACGCGGTGGGCTACGCCTTTTTATTCGCAGCCGTACCAGTGCTGGTCACGGGGGCGGACCGGTTGTTCCGGAAGCTGCGGGGAAGCTAGAAGCGCCGTCCCGTCGACACGTACTTGTACTCCAACAGAGCGTCACGCATGGTCCCGGTTCGCTCGAATTCCAACACACCGTCGATCCAAACCCGCATCTCGATGGTGGCCGTCTCATTCTCGGTCTCGATAAGTCGGGCGATGAAGCTGCCGAGCTCTCCCAACTGGAAGGTCTCATCCACGCCGGCGTCGACGAGGGTGGTATCCGAGACGTTGAAGTTCGTCAGGATCTTGTCCTCCACCTGGTCGTAGGTCTCGAAGAAATCGATCGATGTGACCAAGGTCAGGGGTTGGGGCGCGCTTACACTGATTTGGAGACGAGCGGTATCTGCCCGGTTGGACTCCTCCGTGCCCAGTGAGCAGGCGGCCACGTTCGCATACAAGACCACGAGCCCCAGTGTCTTGAGCGCTGACCGATGCCGGGGATGTGACTTAGGTTCTGACATGGACTCTCGGTCTCCATTCAGAGCGCAGCGCGGACTGCACGCCTGGATCGTACTCATGTTGGTAGGACCCGCGTCCTGCACACCGGATCCCTATTCCACCCCGGTCTCGGCCGAGATCGGCGCTCCGCTGCCTGGTCTTACGGAGGAAGAGCTCGCCCGCTTTCAGGAAGGGCGCGACGTCTTCGCCAAGCCCTTCAGCGCGGAGGAGGGACTGGGCCCCCGGTTCAACGAGAACGCCTGCAACGCCTGCCATACCGACCCCGCCGACGGAGGTACCGGTGAGCAACTGGTGGTGAAGGCGTCCCGCGTGGATGAGATCGGACGCTGCGACCCGCTCGCGGCCGAAGGTGGAGAGAACATCCGGAGGCGCGTCACCGACCTCGCCTTCGCGTCGGGAAACACACCGGCGCCCGGTCCCGACGGCACGCACCGCGGGCGCATCAACACACCGTTCCTGTTTGGAATGGGGATGATCGATGCCATCCCGCTAGAGGAGCTGGCGCGCCGGGCCGATCCGGACGATGAGGACGGCGACGGCATCTCTGGGCGGCTGGGGACGGACGCCAGCGGACGTCCCGCTCGGTTCGGACGCAAGGCCAACGTGACCACCCTGGCAGCGTTCGCGGACGAGGCGTTCCGTCTGGAGATGGGCCTCACCACGCCAGGCCATCCCTCCGAAGAGACGGCAGGGGGCTTCCCGCCGCTCGTAGGCGAGACGGACCCTGCTGCCGACCCTGAGATCGACCGACTTAGCCTGGAGCGCGTAATCGACTTCCTGCGCTTCCTGGCCCCCCCGGCGCCTGCCGCCGAGAACGCCAACACCGGCGAAATCGCTCGCGGCACGACGCTCTTCACCCAACTAGGGTGCAGCGGGTGCCACGTACCGGAACTCCCAACCGCCGCCGACGCTCACCCCGCGTTCGCGGGGCGGACCATCGCGCTCTACTCGGATCTCCTTCTCCACGACATGGGCGAGGGGCTCGCCGGCCACTGCACACCCGGAGCGTATCCCAGCGAGTTTCGCACCGAACCGCTCATGGGGCTCCGCCACCGCTCCGTGTTCCTGCACGACGGACGTGCGGGGCGCATCCGGGATGCGGTGCTGCTGCACGGTGGTGAAGCCGCTGCGACTCAGGCCGCCTTCGCGGCCCTGGACCGGGTTCAGCAAGAGGCCCTATTGGCGTTCCTGCGCACGCTGTAGGCGGGTCGTACCCTGGCCGTCCAAGGTCGCCAGCTCGCGGCCGGTAGCCTCCGCCACCTTGGCCAGGTCAGCCATCAGGGCTTCGAAGCCCTTAAGCGTGAGGGACTGACGGCCATCGGAGAGGGCGTGCTCCGGATCCGGGTGCACCTCGATGATGAGCCCGTCGGCCCCTACGGCCACGGCACCCTTGGCGAGCGCCCCCACCCATTCACGCCGTCCGGCCGCGTGGCTGGGGTCCACGATCACCGGCAGGTGAGTGCGTTCCTTCAGGACAGGGATCGCGGCCAAGTCCAGCGTGTTGCGGGTGGCGGTCTCGTAGGTGCGAATACCGCGTTCGCAGAGCACCACGCGGGTATTCCCTGCCGATACGATGTACTCGGCCGCCATCAGCAGTTCGTCGGTGGTCGCCATGAGGCCCCGCTTCAAGAGCACGGGTGTGCGCACTTCGCCGACTGCGGAGAGCAGGCGGAAGTTCTGCATGTTGCGGGCCCCGATTTGCAGCATGTCCGCATGCTGTACCACAAGGGGCAGATCCTCAGGGGCCACCACCTCGGTCACGATGCCGAGGCCACTCGCTGCACGAGCCTCCGCCAGCAGCTCCAACCCCTCCTGCCCGAGCCCCTGAAAGCTGTAGGGGCTACTGCGTGGCTTAAAGGCGCCGCCGCGAAGGAGCACCGCGCCTGACGCCCGCACGCTCCGAGCAGCGGCCAGTATCTGCTCCCGCGACTCCACGGCACAGGGCCCCGCGATGACGGCCACCGCTTGCTCGCCGAAGTAGACGTCTCTGACGCGGACCCGGCCGCCCCTCTCCTGTGCCTCCAGCGACACGAGGGGGTAGGGCGGTGCCACTGCCCGGACTTCGCGGACACCGGCCATGCCGGTCAGGGTGTCTTCCAGGACCTGGGCGCCCGGCCCGATCACCCCGATGAAGCTGTCCTGCGCTCGTTCGCTGACCTGGACCCGGAACCCGGCGTTCTCGATAAAACGCAGGATCTCCGCCTTTTGCTGTAGGGAACACCCGGCCTCGAGCACGGCGATCACGCGGCACCTCCGCGGAGGGCATGAAGCAGAGGGACGGGGTCGCCGCCGGCATCAATGACCTCTACCACCGCGCTGCCCACGATGACGCCGTCGGCATGAGGGGCCAGCGCCTCGACGTCCTCTCGCGTTCGGATTCCGAACCCGGCCAGCACGGGTCGCGCAGAGCGCGCTCGTACGCGTCCGAGGTACTCGCCTACGGCTGCGTGCTTGCGCTCCACTGTGGCCCCCGTGGTGCCCGTCATGGTGACCGCGTACACGAAGCCCTCGCTGGCGTCGCACAGTCGGGTCAGACGGTCATCAGGAGTCAGAGGAGTGACCAGTTGAACGCAGGCAAGGCCCGCCGGGGTCAACGCCCCCCGCAAGTCATCGCATTCTTCGAGGGGCACGTCGGGCACGATCAGGCCGGACACACCTGCGCTCCCGGCAACCTCAGCGAACCGACCTAGCCCCATCTGCAGAACCGGGTTGTAATAGCTCATCAGCACCACAGGGGTGGAGACACCGGCATCCGCAATGACGTCGAGCAAGCGAGGCAGCGTGGTGCCCGCAGCCAACGCGCGCTCGCTGGCCCGTTGGATCGTTACGCCGTCGGCCATCGGGTCGGAAAACGGCACCCCCACCTCCACGATGTCCACCGCCGCCGCCACCCGGACGAACAGCTCCTCGAATTCGGCGGGCGTGGGGAAGCCGCCCGTTACGTATCCCACCAACGCGGGGCGGCCCTCGGTCTTCGCAATTCGGACGGCGTCTTCCAGCGCTCGTCCACCCCGAGTTGTCGAGCTGGCCTGCGTCATCAAAGCTTCCCTTCCGCCATGAGCCGAGCCAGCGTCTCCAGATCCTTGTCTCCGCGCCCCGACAGACCCACCAGTATAGACGCGCCCGCGTGCTCGGCCGCCCACCGCCGCGCACCCGCCAGCGCGTGCGCCGACTCGAGCGCCGGCAGGATGCCCTCCCGCCGACAACACTCCATGACTGCGGCCAGCGCATCATCGTCGGAGACGCCGCTGTACCGAACCCTCCCCAGACCGTGTAGGAAGGCGTGCTCGGGCCCGACGCCGGGGTAGTCGAGCCCGGCTGAGACGGACTCGGTGTCGACGACCTGCCCGTGCGGATCCTGAATCAGCAGCGAATACGCACCATGCAACACGCCGGGACGGCCGTGAGCGATGGTGGCCGCGTTCTCACCCAGCGCCTCGCTCTGGCCACCCGCCTCGAACCCAAGGATCTCCACATCAGGATCCGCCAGGAATCCGTGAAACAGTCCAATGGCATTCGAGCCTCCGCCCACACAGGCTGCCACGGCGTCAGGAAGCCGTCCCGCACGCTCGAGCACCTGCGAACGGGCCTCCCGCCCAATAACGGCCTGCAGCTCCCGCACCAGCCAGGGATAGGGATGGGGGCCCACCACGGAGCCAATCAGGTAGTAGCTCTCTTCCGGGTCGGACACCCAATCCCGGATGGCCTCGTCGATGGCTGCGCGTAGGGTCCTGTCGCCCGTCTCGACCGACACCACCTCCGTACCCAACGCGCGCATGCGGAGCACGTTGGGCGCCTGGCGGGCCACATCCACGGCGCCCATGTAGACCCGGCACGGCATGCCCAGCCGGGCGCAGGCCGCGGCGGCCGCCACCCCGTGCTGCCCTGCCCCGGTCTCGGCAACGACCCGCTGCGCACCCAGGCGTTGGGCCAGAAGCGCCTGGCCGATGGCGTTGTTGATCTTGTGGGCCCCAGTGTGCGTGAGGTCTTCCCGTTTGAGCCACACGTCGGCGCCCCACGCATCGCTCAGCCCGGAGGCGCGGGAGAGCGGCGTGGGGCGCCCCACCCAGTCGCTCAACTCGGCGTCCAGCTGCCGTGCGAAGTCGGGATCGGCCAGCGCGGAACGCGCGCCCTCCTCCAGCCGCCACAGCGCCGGCATGAGTGTCTCCGGCACGAACCGGCCACCGTACGCGCCGAAACGACCGCGGGCATCGGGGTAGCCCCCATCCAACAGTCTCTGCAGTTCCGCGGTCACGCGAGCAGATTCCTTTCTGTGGCTCTCACAGCCTCTACGAAGGCGTGGATCCGATCAGGATCCTTCACGCCATCGGTCTCGACCCCGCTCGACACGTCGACCGCGAACGGACGCACGCGGTCAATGGCCTCTCCGACGTTCTCGGGTGTGAGCCCACCCGCCAGAACCAGTAGACCGCTCTGTGCCAACGAGGAGGCGCGGATCCAGTTCGGTCGCACCCCCCGGCCACCGCGCCCGGGCCCCTCGAGTACGATAGGTTGCTGGGTGCCATAGGTCTCTCGAAACCGGCCAGTGCGCTGTAGCAGGTCGTCCGAATCGTGGAATACCGGTAGCAGTCGTCGGGCCGGCACCCGTTTCACGACTCCACGTCCGGGCTCCGCCTGGATGGCGTCCAGAGGCACGTGGGCCAGCACAGCCTCCAGCTCCTCGTCGGTGGGGTACCGAAACACACCCACGCTGGTGACCGGGGTCGGTACCGCCTCGACCAGCGGAAGCGCGGCAGCAGGTGTGAGCTGTCGGGACGAGAGGGCGAACACGAAACCAATGGCGTCGGCGCCCGCGGCGACCGACGCGTCCACGGCCTCCTGGGTCGTGACTCCACAGATCTTGATCCGGACTCTCACGCGCGGACGGCCCGACCGCTCGCGAGCATGTCGCGCACGAGTTGCGAGGGGTCCTGCGACCGCATCAGGGCACTCCCCACCAGGGCCATTCGGTATCCGTCATCGGCCGCTCGGGCCGTGTCGGCGGCGCTCAGCATTCCCGACTCCGCCACACACCTCACGTCCGCTGGGAGTGCCGAGGCCAGCTCGTGCAGTCGTCCGACCTCCACCTTCAGCGTAGAGAGATTACGCGCATTGACTCCGACCAACAGCTGATCCCGCTCGGTAGGTGGAACACCGCGAATGGCCGCCTCGATCGCGAGCAGATCGTCACGGTCGAAGGCCTCCAGCAACACGAACATCCCCCATTCCAGCGAGGTCGACAAGAGCTCTTGCAGGCGGTCGGCGGACAGTATTCTGGCAATCACCAGCACCCCGGAGGCGCCATGGGCACGGGCTTCCAAAACCTGATAGGGATCGACCAGGAAGTCCTTTCGCATGACGGGGACGGACACTGCGTCGGCAACGACCCGGAGGTGCTCCAGGGACCCCCCAAACTCGCTGGGCTCCGTGAGCACCGAGATCGCGGCCGCTCCTCCCGCCACGTATCGCCCGGCCCGCTCGATCAGAGGAGTGCGCCAGTCAATGACCTCATCACCGAGTGTTCCTTCAGCAGGAGAGCGCAGCTTGATCTCCGCAATCAAATCGAACGGCTGGTGTGGCGGGATGCGGGCCGGTGCAGAAGCGAGCCTGGCCTCGGAGGCCATGTCGGAGTCAGGACATGCCTGGCGCGCCAACCTGACGCGCTCCGCGCTGGTGGCCGCCATCCGTGCCAGGAAGTCGCTCACGAACTCGTCAACCGCTCCAGGAACGCTCCCGCCTTCCCCGACTCCAAGACGTCCCGTGCCATGTCGACGCCAGCTTCGAAGTCGGCAGCGCGCCCCGTGACCTCAAGCGCCAAGCCTGCTCCCAGAACCAGGGTGTCTGCATGTGGGCCGGGTTCTCCCGCGAATACGTCGCGGATCGCGCCCGCGTTGTAGGTCGGGTCGCCTCCACGGAGTGCGCCGGGATCGCAGCGCGGGAGCCCCACGTCGCCGGCATCCCGGATGGTCTCCTCGACCTTCCCGTCCCGGACGTCCAGGTGGAGAAACGGACCCACCGGGGTGGCCTCGTCCCACCCGGGCTCGCCGTGGACCACGAACGCCCGCTCGATCGACATCCCGGCCAGCGCATCGGCCATGAGCCGCGCGACCTTGGGGCTGAACGCGCCGATCAGGTAGAACGGCGGAGCTGCGGGGTTGGTAAGTGGCCCCAGAATGTTGAAGATGGTCCGCACGCCCATGGCCTTCCTGACCGGCCCCACCGTACGGATGGCCGGATGAAAGTCTGGGGCGAAGAGAAACGCGAAGCCATCGCGTACCAAGGCGGGCGCCACCGCGTCCGGCTCCGCCGGGCGTCGATATCCCAGCGCCTCCAGAACGTCAGCCGCACCCGACGCGCTCGACAGCGAACGGTTGCCATGCTTGGCCACGGGCAGACCCGCGGCGGCGGCCAGGAGCGCGGTGCCGGTCGAGATGTTGAAGGAGCCAGAGCCGTCGCCCCCCGTACCGACCACGTCCACGGCTCGCACGTCGCCCGGCAGCTCGACCTCGTGGGCCAGCGCTCGCATCTCCAGCGCGAAGCCGCGTACCTCCTCGGGCGTCTCACCCTTGGCGCGGAGGCCAGCCAGTATGGCGGCTACCCAGGCCTGGTCGGCCCTTGGGTCCGTGAGGTCCCTGAGTAGCTCACGGGCGTCCCCCTCCTCCAGGTCCACACCTGTCAGCAATCGTTCGAGTACAGGCATCATGTGCGTTCTCGCAGGTCCAGGAAGTTCCGCATCAGACGGTCTCCGTCCGGAGTCAATATACTCTCCGGGTGGAACTGCACTCCCTCGACGGCGTGGCGGTCGTGCCGGATCCCCATGACTTCCCCATCCGACGTGTAGGCGGACACCGCGAGCCCGCTTCCGGTCGGCGGCTCAGGCACCGCCAGCGAATGGTACCGACCGGCGTCGAACGGGTTGGGTAGCCCCTCGTAGAGGGTGCGATGGTCGTGGTAGACCTGAGAACTCTTCCCGTGCATGAGTCGGGTGGCCCTGCCCACGGCGATCCCGTAGGCAACTGCAATGGCCTGATGGCCCAAGCAGACTCCGAGCACGGGGATCGTCCCCGCCGCGGCCCGGATCATGTCCACGGAAGCCCCCGCCTCGTTCGGATGTCCGGGACCCGGAGAAACGACCAGGTGAGTCGACCCGTGTGCTCCGAGGTCATCAGGGGTCACCCGGTCGTTACGGAGCACCGTCACCTCCGCACCCAGCACCTGGAATGCCTGCACCAGGTTGTAGGTAAAGGAGTCGTAGTTGTCGACCATCAACACGCGCGAGTTCATAGCCCGGCCTCCGCCATGCGCAGTGAAGCCGCCAACACCGCGCTCTTGGCCAACACCTCCTGGTACTCGTTCTCAGGGACACTGTCTGCGACGATCCCTGCGCCGGCCTGGTAGGTGTAGCGACCCTTCTCGAAGACGAGGGTCCGAATGGCGATCGCCTGATCCATGGCGCCGGTCACGCCGAAGTGCCCCACCGAACCCGCATAGAACCCGCGCGGTTCGGGCTCGAGCTCCCGGATCAGCTCACTCGCGCGGATCTTGGGGGCGCCCACCACAGTGCCCGCAGGAAACGACGCCGCAAACAGATCCAAGGCGTGCCGTCCGGGAGCGAGGACACCCCGCACGCCACTCACCATGTGGATCACGTGACTGTAACGCTCGATGGTCTTGAACGGAGTGACCTCAACGGTTCCCGGGACGGCAACCCGTCCCAGGTCGTTCCTGGCGAGATCCACCAGCATGACGTGCTCGGCGTTCTCTTTGGGGTCGGCCAGAAGCTCTTCGGTGTTGGACGCATCTTCCGCCTCGGTCTTTCCGCGCGGCCGGGTCCCAGCGATGGGTCGTAACGATGCCTCTCGGCCTGCCAACGTGACCAACGCCTCGGGCGACGACCCCACGATCTGCGTATCGCCGAAGTCGCAGTAGTAGAGGTAGGGTGAGGGGTTGAGCAGCCGCAGCGCACGGTAGACCTCGAACGGACTGAGGTCGGTTTCGCCGCTGAACCCGATCGAGAGCACGATTTGGTAGATGTCGCCCCGCGCAATGTGCTCCTTTGCCGTCCGCACCGCCTGTCCGTACGCCTCAGGGGTGAACGTGGCTCGCGCCGAGGCGTGGCTCCCCTTGGTGGTGGGCTCGCTGAGCGCCCCGCGAAGCGCCCCAATCACCTCCCCTCGGAGCTGAAGTCGTTCCTGCTCGGAGCCGGCGTGCAGCAGAGCCGCCCGTCTCGTCATGTGATCGAAGACCAGCACGGAGCGGGGGGCGAAGCAGCGCCCCATCGGCGGCTCGGGAGGTGGGCCCCGATGCACGGCGTCCTCGAACCAGCGGTGGAGGCCGAACCCGAGCGCCCCTACCAGGCCACCCACGAAGGGGACGCCGGGCGGTGCGGGCTCGGGCCTGGGAGCGGCCTCGAGCGCACGCCCGATCTCCATCAATAGACCGGGACCATCCTTGGGGAGAGGTCGGGCCTCGGACCCCACGCGGATCTGATGCTCATCGATCAGGACCTCGAGACCGCCTCCGAACCCGATGAACGAGAAGCGGGCCACGCGCTCGCCACCCTCGACGCTCTCCAACAGAAAACGGGGCCCAAGGTGGTTGAGCTTGAGGTAGGCCGAGACCGGCGTATCCAGATCGGCAGTAATGTCGAATATCGGATGCATGTATTCCCTTCGCAGAAAAAGCGCCCGCCTCCACTACGGAGGCGGGCGCCTGTGACCCGGGACCTGGTAAGCGCTAGTCGCGCACCCGGTCCTCCTCCGGAAGGATGGGGGGCGGTCGCCACCACCAACGGCGGGGCAACACGGACTTCCGGAAGCGGGTCAGTAACAGCATGGGGTACGGATACGGCGTCCACGTGGGTGCCGTCAAGGTGACGCCACGACCCGCCACCCCTCGCGACGCTCGGTGGCTCTCGAACCTAGGCAGGGCTACACTACGCCGATGCATCGCACCCCTGCTGGAGACAACGACCCCGACCACGCCAGTGTTGCGCTGGGCGTCCTGAAGACGCCGGGCGCCGCGCCCTTCCGGAGACGTCGATGGCTTTGATGTCAATGACGGCCCTACAGGTGCAGGCGCCCGACACCGCCACTCCCATCGTTGGGGGAGCAAGGCAGATCGTCGGCGAGTGGCTAGGCCGGCGTCTGTTCCCGCTCGGCGGAGACGATGTGCTGGTGGGCGAGCTGATGCTGGCCATCCTGATCTTCGGCCTGGGCTTCATCGTTGCGCGCCTGAGCCGCAAGGTGGTGCGGAGGCTCTTCAGGGTCCGGAGGGTCTTCGACGAGGGTCTGATCGGCACGGCGCAGCGGCTCACCACCTACGCCATCGTCCTGACGTTCACGATGATGGCGTTGTCGATCCTCGGGCTCGACCTCTCCACCCTCTTTGCCGCGGGGGCCATCGCCGCGGTGGCCATCGGGTTCGCGCTCCAGACCATCCTGCAGAACTTTGTGGCGGGTGTGATTCTGTTGATGGAGCGGAGCATCACGCCGCTGGATGTGCTCAGCGTCGACGACCAGATCGTGAAGGTGGAGGACATGCGTATCCGGTCCACCATCGCACGTACGCTGAACGAAGAAGAGATCATCATCCCCAACTCACAGTTGGTCTCCACCGCGGTCAAGAACTACACGCTTGGGGATTCACTACTGAGGTTACGCACGACCGTGGGGGTCGCCTATTCGTCGGACGTCGATCAGGTCTTCGAGGTGCTGAAGGAGGCAGGCTCCGTCGTGGAAGGGCGCTATCCCGACAAGGATCCTGTGGTCCTGTTTACCGACTTCGGTGACTCAGCGCTGTTGTTCGAGGTGTCGGTTTGGGTCAAGGACCCGTGGAAGTCGCGGCTCAGCCGCTCTCACCTGAACCATGCGATCTGGCGACACCTCAAGGACGCCGACATCACGGTGGCCTTCCCGCAACTGGACGTGCACTTCGACCCCGGCGCCTTCGATGCGCGCGGCGCGGATCCGGCCTAGCCCGCCAGCGCTTTCGCGGTTGCTACGGTCGCATCGATCACAGCCGCCGCGAACGCAAGGTCGAGCGTCTCCACCCGGTCAGTGCTCCGATGGTAGTGGGGATTCCGCAGGAATGCGGTGTCGGTAATCATGAGGGCCGGGTAACCCTCCGACCAGAAGCTGGCGTTGTCCGACAGGCGGGTCTGCCACACCAGCCAGCCTCGAAACGGCGTGACGAGCGGCACCAGGCGCAGGTCGGGGACGACCGAGGCGGCCTCCCGCGTGAAGGCCTTCAAGAGCTTCCTGGACTGCCCGTCCCCTGTCACCGCCAGAAAGTCCCCCACCGACGGGATACGCTTCCACTGAATCAGCTTCGGGACATGCTGGGTGTTGGGGCGCGTATCGGTGTAGCCGATCATCTCAAAGATCAGCGCACCTGCGTAGCGGGTACGCGCCTTACGCGCTGCCCGTGCGTAGCGGCGACTACCGATACGGTAGGTGGTCTTTTGCGACTCCTCCAGGTCGAACGATACGAACTCGAGGGTCGCGGCATGGGGCTTCCCCACGAGCAGGCGGGCGCACTCCAACAGCCCCGCCACTCCGCTGGCGTTGTCGTCCGCTCCGGGACTCCCGGCCACGGTGTCGTAGTGGGCGCCGATCAATACGCGGGGACGGGCGGGATCCGACCCCTCCCTGCGGGCAACGACGTTGTGATGCGTGCGTCCCCGAAACTCGAACGGTTCGAGGTGGGCGGACATTCCCAACGCCTCCAACTGCTGCTGCACGTAGGCGGCTGCGGCCCGATGGGCGTCGGGGGCAACGTCTGGATGGCGGACGCCCTCGAGGGCGCGCACGTGCGCCTCGACTCGTTTGGGATCAGCCCGCATGCTCCTGGTTAGGAACCCGGGTCCGTCCCAGCCGGAGTCATGCGCCAAAACCCGATTCCCCCCGACTGCTGGTGTAGGTCCACCGAGGCGGCCAACGCTCGCTTTTCGATGTCGATCACGTCCAGCGTCCCGGGCACGGCCCCGATGGACTCGTTGGTAATGAAGGCGTATCGGCCGTCGGGACTCGCCACGACACCGTGCGTGATGGGGCGGGAGGTGGCGATGCGCGCAACCTCCTCCCCTCGGTCGAGGTCGAAGATCGCCACGGCCTGCTCGCCCTTGAGCGTCGCGACCAGGTGCCGGCCATCTTCGGTGACCTCGAGGTTGTATGGGGCCTTCCCCGTGGCAAACCGTCGCGTCACGGTCCATTGCGCCGGGTCGATCTCGAGAACCTCACCGTTCTTATTGCACGCCACGTAGACGAAGCCCGCATGATGGGCTGCGCCCGGCTCGGCCCAGGTGGGGGAGCAAATCGCCCCGCCGGCCCGCGCCTCATGCTGTCGATGTGCGGCCTCGTCCTGTCCCATCGCTTGGGGTGCCATGGATCCCATTTCGTGGGACATGCCCCCCATTGGTAGATGATCCCCCAGGTTCTCGGTGGACAGCGCCAGCTCGGCGCCAGGGGTGATCGACATTCGACCGCTGACCTCGAAGGAGTTCAGGTCGATCTCGACGAGCTGGTCCGAGTGCATACACGCCGAATACTGCTTGTCCCCTGCCTCGTTGAGTCTGCTTCCATGGGGCATCAGGCAGGTCACGACGCGCGCCACCTCCATCATCTGAGGGGTGTAGATCACCGAGATGTCCGAGGGCACCATGTCGCCATGCAAGTTGAAGTTGGCGACGAACATGAACTGCCCGTCCGGGCTGACACCCATGGTCGCGGGAAAGAGCCCCAGTGTGCTCCGCTCAACCAGCGTGTCCGGCCCAGCGTGAAACTTCCACAGATATCCGTAGGGCGTACCGTGGGCGATGGTAACGTACCAGTACTCCCCGTCCGGGGAGACGGTGATGCCATGGGCACCGTCGTTGTCCGCCGGCATGATCCCCACGGGGATGTCCTTCTCGATGCGGACTCCCTCGCCTGGCGTGAAGAGCACCCTGCTCACCAGGTCCGAGGACTCGTTGGCCACGTAGACTCGGTAGTCCTGGACCTGATCACCCTGCGCTGCGGCGCCTGAGACCTGTGTGCCCAAGGCGAGCAGGACGGCGGCTGTTCCCGTTCCCAACACACGCAGGGTCGACATCATGCTCGGACCTCTAGAAGGGCAGATCGAAACCACGAGGGCAGAATCTAGGCATATGGGCGCACGGGAGCACTAGTTCCACTCCTCCTCATCGTACCCCATGTCCCAATCGTCCTCTTCCTCCTCCTCTTCGTCGTCTTCCTCGTCCTCCCACTCCCACTCCTCGTCGTCGAGGTCTTCGTCTTCGCCGAGGTCTTCGTCCCCGTCGAGGTCTTCGTCCCCGTCGAGGTCTTCGTCCCCGTTTTCCGGTGGAGTCGGCCGCAGAAGAGCTTCATCGTCAGGGCCCATGATGGACCCGGTTTCCAATGCCATGGTTCTACGATCCTCCCTGCCCCTCGAGATGGGTCTCACGGTCTCGAACCGTCCGAGCCCGCCTCTGCCATACTGGCCCAAATACGGTTCTCTTTCTTGGGTGTCAAGCGTCCCCGGGAGATCGCCGCCAGGGCGCCGTTCGTGTCTTCCTCCGGGACGCATTGGCACCGGACCCCACGGAGGTTTGCCCCTGTCCCCGAAAAACCGATAGAATCCGGTGACGGTAGCGTAAAGAGGGACGGTCCCCGGTCCGACACGGCCGGGAAGGTCCCCTGGCAAGGAAGTGGATTTGCGCAGTAAAACGGCTTGGATCGTGTTGCTTTCCCTGGCATCCGCTGCGTGCGGCAAGGCAGCGGCTTATGGGGACGCGAATAGCGTAATCGTCGGGGCCCCCAACGAGCTTTGGGAGAGCGTGGGCGAACAGGTGAAGGACGCTCTTGAGAAACGAGTGTTTACGGTCGCCGAGGAGAAGGCGTTCACGCTCACTCATGTAGACCCTCGCGAGGAGGACTGGGGGAACCTGCGTCGGTTCAAGCAGATCCTGTTGATCGGCGGCGAAAACGACCCCTGGGTCGCGTCAGCCCTCGAGGAACTGGACCGAAACCAGGCCATCGCCCCGCCGCAAATCCTGCAGGTGACCAACGCCTGGGCCCAGAACCAGCTGGTCACCATCGTGCTGCTCAACGACGGCGAGCCAGGAATGCAGGTGGAGCGCCAGCTCCCCGAACTCGCCGAGCTGTACGAGACGCAGTACCGAGACTACGTGGTTGCCAGGATGTTCCTGAGCGGCCGTGATACCGCCCTTGCCGACACCCTTCGCACCCAGGCCGGGTTCGAGCTGGTGGTCCCGGAGGTGTACGAGTGGGTGGCCCAAGACTCCACCTACGTGTTCCGCAACGACAATCCCGACCCCTCCGAGTTGATCCGGCAGGTGGCAGTGACCTGGTGGTCCCCGGTCCCTGAGGACATTCAACCCGAGGCGCTCCTCGCGTGGCGGGCCGAGGTGGCCGAGCAGTACTACGAGGACGAACAGGTCGTGAACCTGGAGGCGGTGCAGGCTGGCCCCGGGACGATTGGAGGGCTGCCCGCATATCAGATCCAGGCGACTTGGGAGAACGTCCCGGGTGGGTGGCCGGCCGGGGGACCGCTCTACATGCGGGCGTTGGTGTGCGAGAAGCAGAACCGGCTCTACCTGCTGGACGGCTGGCTGTATGCACCCGGCAAAGAGAAGTACGAGTATATGATCCAGCTCGAGACCATTTTGAACTCGTTCCGCTGCATATAGGGTGCACCCCATTCTCTCTCAGTGAGCTTCGTACACCTCCACACGCATTCCGAGTACTCCCTGCTCGACGGCGCCAACCGGATTGGCGACCTGGTTCGGCGCGCCTCCGACCTGGATATGCCGGCGCTGGCCCTTACCGACCACGGATGCCTGTTCGGCGCTTGGACCTTTCATAAGGCAGCGCTCAAGGCCGGGATCAAGCCGATCGTCGGAATGGAGGCCTACGTTGCGCCCGGCGACCGACGAGACCGGGGGAGTACCCCCTCCGGCAAGCGGGCCTACCATCTCGTGCTCCTCGCGCGTGACAAGGTCGGGTACCAGAACCTCATCAAGCTGAGTTCGATCGGATACACGGAGGGCTTCTACTACAACCCACGGGTGGATCGGGAAATCCTCCGTGCCCACTCCGAGGGGCTGATCGTCAGCTCGGCGTGTATGGCTGGCGAGGTCGCCCAGCGTCTCCTGGCCGAGGACGAGGCCGGGGCTCGGGAAGTGGCGGCTTGGTACGCGGAGGTCTTCAAGGACCGCTACTACCTAGAGGTGCAGGCACACGAGTCGGACGGTCAGCACGACCTGAACGCGAAGGTCTTCAAACTTGCCGACGACCTGGGACTGCCGGTGGTGGCGACCAACGACGCGCACTTCCTGAAGCCCGAGGACCATGACGCCCACGACGTGCTCCTCTGTATTGGGCTGGGCAAGGACCGCAGCGACCCCGCTCGGATGCGCTACGACGGAGGGCTCTACTTCAAGGAAGCGCAGGAGATTGCGGACTTCTTTCCCGGTCGCCCCGACCTGCTCGAAAACACGCTCAAGATCGCCGACGAGGTGCACTTTGACCTGGAGCGGAAGTACCGGCTACCGAGCTTCCCGCTCCCGGAGGCCTACAGCGACCCCAACGACTATCTGGTCCACCTAACCGAGCGGGGAGCGCGGGAACGCTATGGCGAGCCCCTGCCCGACGCGGCTCGCGATCGACTGGACTACGAGCTGGGGGTCATCACCCAGACCGGGTACGCAGGGTACTTCCTCATCTGCTGGGACTTCATCGCCTGGGCCAGGGAGCACGACATCCCGGTTGGGCCCGGTCGGGGGTCGGCCGCGGGATCCCTGGTGGCCTATTCGCTCGGCATCACCAACCTCGACCCGCTCGAGTTCGACCTGATCTTCGAGCGGTTTCTGAACCCAGAGCGGATCTCGATGCCCGACATCGATATCGACTTCTGCTATGAGCGCCGGGGCGAGGTCATCGAGCACGTTCGCGAGAAGTATGGCCGAGACGCAGTCGGTCAGATCATCACGTTCGGGACCATGAAGAGTCGTGCGGTGATCCGCGACGTTGGGCGCACGCTGGGCTTCGAGCCTTCCGAGACCGATCGGATCGCCAAGCTGATCCCGAATGCTCCGGGACAGAGCTTCACCGTGGAAGAGGCCGTCTCTGGGCTGAAGGAAGTGCGTGACCTCTACAACTCGGACGCCCGGCACAAGAACCTGTTCGACTACTCCATGACCCTCGAGGGGCTCTCTCGGCATGCCTCTGTGCACGCGGCCGGGGTCGTGATCGCACCGGGCCCCTTGGACGAGTACGTACCGGTCTGCATTCAGAGTCGGGGCAGCCGCAGCAAGTCCGACGAGGGCGTGCCCGATGTCGTCACCCAGTACGACATGAACTGCCTCGAAGACGCAGGCATGCTCAAGATGGACTTCTTGGGCCTGAAGACGCTCACGGTGATCTGGGATGCCGTCCAGATGGTCACCGAGCAGTTCGGCGCGCTCAAGCATCCGCTCAGCGGTGAGGTGTACGGGGACATCGATGACGTGCCGTTGGACGATCCCACCGTCTATCGCATGCTCTCTCGTGGCGGCACCCAGGGCGTGTTCCAGTTCGAGTCCTCGCTGGCGACTGAGAAGCTCAAGGCCATGCGCTGTGACCGGTTCGAGGACCTGGTCGCAACCAACGCGCTGATTCGTCCTGGACCGTTGGACTCTGGGATGGCCGACGTATACGTCAGGCGGAAGTTGGGCCTGGAGCCGGTCACCTACCCGCATCCCGACCTGGAGAAGACGCTCGAGCCCACGTACGGCGTCATCGTGTACCAGGAGCAGGTGATGCGCATCGCCAACGTGCTTGCGGGTTTCTCGTTGGGCGATGCCGACGTGCTGCGCAAGGCAGTCGGTAAGAAAATCCAGTCGCTCATCGAGGTCGAGCTCGGGAAGTTCGTGGAGCGCGCGGTCGAGCGCGGCGTGGACAAGCGGACCGCGGAGGACCTCGCACAGCAGATCGAGACGTTTGGGCGGTACGGGTTCAACAAGAGCCACGCAGCCGCGTACTCGCTGATCTCCTACCAAACGGCGTGGCTCAAGGCCCACTACCCATCGCAGTACATGGCGGCCCTGCTCTCCTCGGTACTGGACAAGACCGACGACGTGGTGCGCTACATCGGGGAGTGTCGTGACCTGCCCAAGAGCGTCCAACGACTCGAAGCTCCGGTGGAGATCCTGGCACCCGACGTCGACGAGTCCCGCTGGAAGTTCACGGTCATCGACGGCGGACGTATTCGGTTTGGACTGGGCGCGGTGAAGGGTGTGGGTTCGGGCGCCGTGGAGTCCATACTTCGTGCTCGCGAGGGGGGTCGGTTCGAGGGCCTGTTCGATTTCCTGGAACGGGTCGACCTGCGGTCGCTCGGCAAACGTGCCACCGAAGCGCTCATCTGTGCCGGCGCCCTGGATGCGTTTGGGCACCGAGCGCAGATGCTCGCCGGACTCGACACGGCGTTCGCCGAGGTGCAGGCCCGGCAGGCGGAGGCAGCGGCTGGGCAAGCGTCCCTGTTCGGGGAAGGCAGTGAATTGTCCCGGCAGGCGCCTCCGCTCCCCACTGTGCCAAAGTGGTCCGAACCCGACCGCTTGAAGCGAGAGAAAGAGGCGATCGGGTTCTTCATCTCCGGCCATCCCCTCGATCGGTTACGCGACGTCGTCGAAGCCTTCGGAGCCGTGCACACCACGGAGCTCATGGGCAACGCTGGGCGCTCCGTAGAGCTGGCGGGGGTGGTCACCCAGGTCGCTCGTCAGATTTCCCGACGCGACAACTCGGAGTGGGGCAAGATCACCATCGAGGACTACCACGGCTCTGCGACCGTCCTGGCCTTTCGCGATGCCTGGGAGCAGTACAAGGAGATGTTGGTGCCCGACGCTCTGGTGCTGGTGTCGGGCAAGGTGTCGGACCGTGAACGCGACGAGGAGGACCCGCCCGTCTTCCTGGACTCCGCCGAACTCCTCGACACCCTCAAGAAGACGGATCGACTGGGGATCCGGATCGATCTCGCCGAAGGGAAGCGCGCCCCCGACTTCGGGGCTGTCCGGGACATCCTCGAGCGTCACCCCGGCAAGGCGACCGTCGAGCTCAGGGTGGGCCAGGACAACGGACAGAGCGCGCCCCGTCTTCGGTCCCGCACGCTCAAGGTCTCGCCCGACAAGGACACCCTTTCCGAACTCCGTGAGGTCTTCGGCGAGAGTCGTGTACGCGTGGTGCGTGTCTGACCAACCCCGTTCCGAGGAACGCTACGTAGGGCGTTTCCGCTGCGGCACCGGCGGTGTCGACGTTCTGACCAGCGAGGACGACCTCATGGAACTACTACCGACACTGATCCCCGAGTATTGGCGACCCGAGTGGGACGTGCCCGCCACCACACGGTTGGCCCTGGGGCGAAGCAGCAGCGGCTGGGTGTTGTGCGAGGATCAGTACGTGATCGATCGAGCGACCCCTGCAGACCTCCCCGGGACCCTCGAGTTCGCCCTGGCCAGAGCGCTGCTCCGCTCTTGTGGAGCAGAGGCCCACCTGCATGCGGCCGGGATCTTGGTCGGGGGTCGGGCGCTCTTGATCGTGGGTCCCTCAGGCAGCGGCAAGTCAAGCTTGGCACTGCAGATGGCGCGGTGCGGGTACCCCCTCCTGACCGATGACTTCATCCTGGTACATGGGCACGGACACGTGAGCGGGCTGCGACGCTACCTGAAGCTGGACACCGAGACCCTCCAAGCGCTGGGGTTCACGGCCGAGGATACGGTTCACTGGCAGTCCGGTGCCTCAGAGGCCTGGGTGGACCCCGCCACGCTTGGAGGGTGGGCCCGGGGGCCCGTGGCAGTCGGTTGGGTCGTGTTTCTCACCCTCGATCGATCTGTGAACCGACTGCGAGCCCTGCCTCCCTCTCAGGCCCTGGAGAACCTTCTGAGCGCCCGCTCGGCCGCGCGAAAACCCAACGGTCTGTCCATCCTGACGGGACTGCTGGATTCGGCCGACACCCTCGACTTGTCGGCGACCAGCCACGCGCAGGCACGCAAACTCCTGCTGGACATCGCCAACCCACCGTGACGAGCGGGATCCGATTCACCATGTTGGGGCCATGTCCCTGTCCGCTACTCCACGAGACCCGACAGACCGCCCGCAGATTCGCGACGACGTCGTGTTCCGGCAGCTCAAGCACGAGTGGGTCGTGCTCGACCCCGTCGCCGACCGTGTGCACGTCCTCAACCTCACGGCCGCCCTGGTGTGGACGGCCTGCGATGGCACGTCTACCCTCGAGGAGATCGCCGACCAGGTACACGACGCTTTCGAAGGTCGAGTCGAGCATGCCAGTGTGCGTACCGATGTAGAGGCCGCCCTAGCCAACCTGCGCAGCGAAGGCCTTCTGCAGTGAGCGTGGAGTACTACCACAGCCTGTTGGCGGACAACGCGCGCATCGGTGCGTTTCGGGACGCGATCGACGCTGCGGTTCGGCCGGGCGAGACCGTGTTGGAGATCGGGACCGGCCTGGGAACCTATGCGTTCTTCGCGGCTCGAGCGGGAGCGGGCCGGGTCTGGGCTGTGGACTCCCAGCCCATCGTGCATGTCGCCGAGGCGATCGCGACACAGAACGACCTGGATGCGCGTATCGAGTGGGTCCGCGGCACCGTCCCGGAGGTCACCCTCCCCGAGCGTGTCGACCTGCTGGTCTTCGAGGACTTCTCCACCCGCCTACTCGACCCCGGTTCGTTCCGCATGCTGCGCGCAGCATATAAGCGACACCTCAAACCCGACGGTCGGGTGCTGCCAGAAGGGGCTGAGCTCTTCGTGGCACCTGTGGACGGAGAGGCACTCTGGCCCTACCTATACCCGCTCAGGCGCGACCAGCGCCGCGCCTTCGGAATCGATTGGGGTCCTTCGCTCACCTACGTCGAGAACACTCCCCGGCAGGTGGGGCTTGAACCGGAGCACTTCGCCGCCGACCCCACCTTGCTGACAAGGGTTGGACTCCATCCGCTCCCTAGCCCAGCCGAGCTGGGTGGCCGCGCGTCTTGGACGATGGACGGCGCCCAGACCGTGCGGGCACTCGCGTTTTGGTTCGAGTTGGAGCTGGTGCCCGGGGTGCGAGTCAGCAATCGACCGGGACCCGACTGTGGTCCATGGGGCCAAGTGTTGCTGCCACTTCCAGAGCCCCTGACGGTAGGGGCAGGGGAGGTCCTCGAAGTCGAAATCGCCAGCCAAACATTGGCTGACGGGGCCCCGGGTTGGCTGTCCTGGTGGGCCCGAGTGGGGGATTCGGTCCAGCGGGGGAACGAGTTCGCCTCGGAACCTGCCTCACTGGCTGATATGTTTGGTACTGCCCCGCCGTCTGAAGCCCCCAGGATCGACGCATCCGTCCCTGAGGAATCGACCTGTGACTGAGACCGACCGCCGCGCCTTCCTGCGGAAGCTGGCAAAAGGAACCGTCTATGCTGCCCCCGTCATCCGAAGCCTAGCGGCGCCCACGAGCGTCGCTGCGCAGGTCTCGCCGAAGATGATGATGCAGATGATGATGTTCATGGGGTTCATGTTCATGATGGGAAACCCCTTTGGAGGACCGGTCCAGTTGGCGCCCCCCGAACCTACCAAGGTTGCCCCACCGTGGAGTCCCAATGAGGAAAAATGACATCGGCTGGTCGACGAAGGGCCCTGGGCTCCTTTTACTTGTCCATTTCGCCTTCCTTGCGATCCCGTCGTCGGACCCGCAACCGCTTCAAGGGCAGGAAGTAGGACCTGCCAACGGCTCCCTGGTCATCGTGGGTGGAGCGCTCCAAGACCCCGCCATTCTGGAGCGCTTCTTGGAGCTCGCGGGCGGGAACCAAGCGGAGATCGTGGTGATCCCCACCGCCGGCGGGGGAGCCGACTACGACTCGTACTATCCGGGGCTCGGGGCCTTCCGTGACGTCGGGGCTGAAAACCTCACTGTACTCCACACCTACGACCCCGAGGTCGCCGACACCGAGGAGTTCGTGGCACCGCTGAAGACCGCTCGCGGCGTTTGGTTCCCCGGGGGGCGTCAGTGGCGCTTGGCGGACGCCTATCTGGGCACACGGGTGCAAGCTGAGCTCGAAGCGCTGCTGGAGCGGGGTGGTGTGATTGGAGGGTCCTCCGCGGGCGCCACCATCCAGGGCTCCTATCTGGCCCGAGGCGACACCCGCTCGAACACCATCATGATGGGCGACCACGAGGTCGGGTTCGGCTATCTCAAGAACGTCGCCATCGACCAGCATCTGCTCCGCAGGAACCGTCAGTTCGACCTGATCGAGGTCATCACCGCCAAGCCGGAGCTTCTCGGCATCGGCATCGACGAGAACACCGCGATCGTGGTGCGCGGGGATCAGTTTACCGTCATGGGTGCGGGCTATGTCGCCATCTACGACGCGGAGCGACAGATCGACACCGGTGGTCAGTTCTATTTCCTGGCTCCCGGCGATCGATTCGACCTTCGCACCCGAGAAGCCAGCCGTCCCGCAATGGGCACCCAGCCGCTGGGCCGGGTCGAAAAGCGTCCCTGGAATTAGTTGTGGTGCCTCCGGAGTCGCAGGCCCGCGCGGCCCTGATCACGCTTCTACTGGTCCTCGCGACCGGTTGCGGGGATGAGGAGCCGGAGGAACCCGCTCCCATGCCGGCTGAAGAACCGGTGGAACTGGCTACCGTTCCGCAGTGTGGCACCCCCGCCGAGTTCGTGGGGGAGGGCCTGTCCGTCTGGGCCACGCTCGAGGACCCTACCGCGTGCGAGGATGGGGACGTGAGCATTCGAGCCACCTGGGAGGACGGACGGACCCAGACCATCGAGGTGGCCGGCTTTGGCTTCCCCACCGACTTCTGGCCGGTCGACCTGGAGGAAGACGGGGTGTTGGAGCTGGTCGTCGGGCATCAGGACCTGACGGGCGCCCCACCTCGGGTCCGGGCCTACCGAGATCAGAGCGGCGGCCTGGAGGAGATTCCGCTGCCGCCCATCCCCGCGGAGGCTCTCGACGGATACTCAGGGGGTGGGAACTTCCACACCCGTGGGGGAGACCTCTTCTTCAACTGGAGGGGCCCCAGACCGGCCGACGGAAGCAGGGCCGAGCAACTCACTATGAGGTGGAACCGAGAGCGCGACGCCTGGACCCGTATCGATCTGAGCAGGTTCGAGACGGACCGAGCTCGTCGCTAGCGGCGACTCAGTGCGCGCGGCTCATCCGGTCCAGGAAGGCGTGCTCCTCCTCGCTCAAATCAGCGACACCCTTGGTTTCCGCCCGCTCAAGTAGGGCTTCCACCTCGGCCTGATTGAGCATGTGCAGTGACTTCACGTCGATCGTGCGCCAGCGGGTCAAAGCGTCGCGCTCACGGGCCGCCGGCCGCTGAAACGGCTTTCCTGCCGGGGACGGATTGGCTTTGAAAGGCTTCACCCGCGCCTTACGCCGTACCCCCGCATACCACAGGTAGAGGAAGCCGGTGAAGAGCCCGCCCAGGTGCGCGAAGTGGGCCGTGTTGCCACCGGCCCCCGAGATGCCACTCCAGAGGCTCACGACCACCAGGAGCGCGGTGAGCATCCACGCCTGAATAGGCAGGATGCCCCAGATGTAGATCAGCTCACGGGGCCAGAAATACGCAAACCCCAGCAGGACCCCGTAGACGGCGCCCGACGCCCCTACGACGGCCGAGCGTGGTTCGAGAAACGAGAAGATGGCTCCACCCAGCCCCGCAAGTATGTACAGCGTCAGGAAGCTCCGACTGCCCAGACGCATCTCCAGCCTCGGCCCGAAGAAGAACAGGCCGATCATGTTGAACAGCAGGTGCATCCCGTTCGCGTGCAGGAACATGTAGGTGATGACCGTCCAGGGGGCCGACAGGAGATTGAGCGGCCGAAACGCAAAAGGGAAGTAGAGCTGCGGAAACGCCCTCGTCGCCAGAAAGACCACGACGTTCGCCACCAGGAGGCGCATCACCCAGGGTGTCATCCCCACCAAGTCTCTACATCCCCCTCTTTGGCTCGGAGCTTCCCGACCGTACCACTCGGCCGGGGTTGGAAGCCTCTGCCGGACAAGATAGCATAACGTCGCTCCTCCCTTTCACCGCCACCAACGGAGTGTTCCCCGTGCCCCATCCCGAGTCAGACCTGCGGTTCCCCGTGGGCCCGTTCAAAGCCCGACAGCTCGATCTGGAAGACACGCGGGAGCTCATTCAGCTGATCGCGCGTCAGCCCGCGGGGGTACGGGAGGCCGTGGCGGGCCTGTCGGACATCCAGCTCGACACGCCCTACCGCCCCGGCGGCTGGACCGTGCGGCAGGTCACGCATCACCTCCCGGACAGCCACATGAACGCGTACATCCGCATGAAGAAGGCGGTCACCGAGGATGCTCCCCAGATCTCCACCTATGAGGAGGCCGAGTGGGCGAAACTGGCCGACAGTTCTGGGCCTCTCGAGGTCTCGCTCCGGCTGCTGGCAGCCCTCCACGAGAGGTGGTGCACGTTCATGGAAGGATTGGGTCCGACGGAACTTCAGAGGGTGTTTCGACATCCTGAGTGGGGGGAAACCGGTGTCGGCCTAGCCATTCAGCAATACGAGTGGCACGGGCGCCACCACATCCGCCACATTAGCGCCCTTCGCGAACGAAGGGGCTGGTAGGCCCTGACGCGAGCCTCAGAGACGAAAAGGACGAGTATGAAGAAGAGTGGTGCATTGTTGGGATTCTTACTGTGGCCGCTGGCCGTTCAGGGTCAGGCCCCACCAGCGGATCAGCAGGTCGCCGCAGCGCTCCTGGCCGCGCCGGAGGACAAGCGTGCGGATGCCAGCGTGCTCGGGTACACGGACACCGGAGCCGTGGTGGAGCTGAAGAAGGGCAGCGGCGAGCTCGTGTGCCTGGCCGACAATCCGGCAGACGACAATTTCAGTGTGGCGTGCTACCACGAGAGCATGGAACCCTACATGCACAGAGGTCGCGAGCTGCGCGCCGAAGGCGTGACCGAGGCGGCCGAGCGCAACCGGATTCGCTGGGAGGAAGCGGAAGCTGGTACGCTGCCCATGCCGGAAAAGCCCGCGTCGATGTACGTGCGGGCAGGAGGCTCATTCAACCCCTCGACGGGGACGGCCGAAGGCTCGATTCTCAGGTGGGTGATCTACACTCCCTGGGCGACGCCTGAGTCAACCGGACTCTCCGTGCAGCCCGTGGCGGGCGGCCCATGGATCATGTTCCCGGGGACGCCGGGCGCCCATATCATGATCAACCCGCCAGGATGATCCGCAACGGGCGCATCGCGGCCGGACTCCTCGTGCTCGCAGCCGGATGCGGGACTGAGGGGGGCGAGCCCGGCGGGGCTTCCGAGGCGCTAGCCCCACCAGCAGCATTGGAGCAGGCGTTGGAGGGTGACGGGCCGTCCCGCGTCACGCTCCCACCCGGACGCTTCGACGTGGCCGGCCTGGTGCTGCGGGGGAACGGCCTCCAGGTGGTGGGTGGGGGCGCGGCTCAGACCACGCTGGAAGGCCCGCTCCGGTTGGACAACTGCGCCCGATGTACCGTCCAGGATGTCACGTTGGTGTCCGGGGAGGGGGGGGCCGCCCTGGTGCAGGTGCACGGGGGCGGCGTCCTGTTGCAAGACGTCCGCATGGAGGAGCATGCGGTAGGACTCGAGTCTCGGGCCGCGGAAGTGACGCTAGAGCGTGTCTGGTCGCGCGCCACCACCGTGGCGATCAGGACGGAGGACGGTGGTCACCTCAACATTCGGCACTCCATCCTGGAGGGTGCGGAGACCGCGATCGAGGCCCATGCCGAGACCGAGGTCTCGCTGATCGACAACCTGTTTGCCGAAGTGCGCGGGTGCCTGGTCCGCGACACGGCTGCCACCCGGTCGACGCCGCTGAACGCGGTCTTCGGTAACCTGCGGACGGGAGAGAGCGACGGGACAACGGAGGTTGGTTGCTTGGCGGTCCCCACGCTGAGCCTAGAGGACGCTGACGCCGCGCCTGTCCTGGTCGAGCTACGGCAGTCGGAGGCGTTGCGGGGCGCGCCGGTGTTGAAGCGCTAGGCGGGCGTGATCCCCACTAGGACGCCTTCGCGATACACTCGATCTCGACCCGGGCGCCCAGCGCCAGACCACTTCCGGCCATTGCGGAGCGGGCGGGTGGATCCCCGGGGAAGAAGGTTACGTACGCCTCGTTCATCTCCTGGTAATCTGCGATGTCAGCCAGGAAGACCGTGCACTTCACAAGATCATCCATCGTCGCACCTGCAGCATCCAGCACGGCCTTGATGTTCTCGAACGTCTGTCTGGTCTCAGCGGCCACGCCGCCTTCGATGACCCTGAGTTCTCCGCCGACGGTACCGATCTGACCGGAGAGAAAGATCAGGTCGCCAACTCGGACCGCCGGGGAAAAGACCGGAAGGCGCGCGACCCCCGGCACATGGATCACCTCCTTTTCGGCGGGTGGCTGCGCCTGGAGTCCGTCACTCCCCTGCACCTCTGCACGGTTCTCCAACGTGCACGTGGTCAGTGCCAGCACGAGCCCCACGAATAGGGAAACCCTGAACCGCATCAACTGCCACCGCGACGGAAGCGAATCTCGCCGCCCACTACCGTCATCTCCGCTACGGTGTTGGGGATGTCTTCCTCGGGGATGGTGAGGATGTCCTGCGAGAGCACCGTGAGGTCGGCCAGCTTCCCAGGCGTGATCGATCCTTTCCGGTCCTCGGCGAACTCGGCGTAGGCGTTGTTGATCGTGTACGAGCGGAGCGCCTCCATGCGCGTCATCGCCTGATCCGGGTAGAACCGCGACCCGTCGAGAGCCAACCGGCTCACGGACGAGTGGAAGCTGGCGAGGGGGTTGATCCGCTCTACGGGCACGTCGGTGCCGTTGTTGATCACCACTCCCGCATCCAGCAGTGTCCTCCACAGGTAGGCGCCCGTCCGGGCCCGCCATTCACCCAACCGCAACGGAATCCATGGCGCGTCGGAGGTCGCGTGGATCCCCTGCATGGACGCGATGATCCCCAGGTCGGCGAAGCGTTGGACGTCGTCCGGGTGCAGGTGCTGTGCGTGTTCGATGCGCCACCTGAGATCCGTGGCGTCGGGATTCCGTTCGAACACATCCTCGTAGATGTCGAGCACCTCGCGGTTGGCTCGGTCGCCGATCGCGTGGGTGTTGACCTGATATCCGTTCTCGATGGCAAGCTCGGCCGTGCGACGGATGTCCTCGACGGGTTCGAGGACCAGCCCGGTGTTGTCCGCGAGATCCTCGTATGGCTCCAAGAGCCATGCGCCGTGTGAGCCCAGAGCGCCATCGATCTGCCGTTTGATGGAGCGCACTGTCAGGTGACCGTTGCCCTCTGCGATGGTACGCGCACCGGCGAGCTTCTCCTCCATCTCGTCGTTGGACGAGCCGCGCACCATGACGTAGAGGCGAACAGGCAGCGTACCCTCGTTGTCCATCGCTCGCAGCCGCTCGATCGTCTCAAACGCCACCCCAGCGTCGTGGAACGAAGTGATTCCGTTCTGCAACGCCTCCTCCCCGGCGAGACGGACCATCTCGGCGAACTCGGCCGCGACCTCGGGATCCGTGCGATCCGCCGTTGCTCGTGACTGCGCCGCGGAAACAAGCCGCTGGGCTGTCTCCCGCAGCATACCGGTGGCACGCCCGTTCTCGTCGCGGACGATGGTGCCGCCATCCGGGTCAGGCGTGTTGGCATCGATCCCAGCCAACTCCATTGCACGGGCGTTGGCAAACGCCGCGTGACCGCTCGCATGACCCAGGAGGACAGGGTTGTCGGGACTCACCGCGCTGAGGGCGTCATGCAGGGGAACACCCTCGACGCTGGGCGTCGGGACCGCGTTCCACTTCTCCTGGTGCCATCCGCGGCCGTTGATCCACTCGCCTGGGGCAGCTCCCTCAGCCGCCTCGCCCACCATGGCGACGATGTCGTCCCAGCTCTCGACATCGTTCAGGTCGAGGATCATCTTCGACCGCCCCAACGACAGGTAGTGTCCGTGGCCCTCAATGAGTCCCGGCACCATCAGCTTGCCGCCGAGGTCCACCACCTCGGTGTCCTCCCCCACGTAGGCACGCATCTCGTCGTCGGTCCCCACGTCGAGAATGGTGTGACCGGACACCGCCACGGCTTGGACCTCGGGTCGCTCCTCGTCGACAGTCACCACGCGTCCATTGAGGAACACCAGGTCCGCGGTGCGACCATCCGGCGAGCAGGCCAATCCCCAAAGTGCTACGCCCAGAACTACGGTGCGCATCCAGTGCATGGTACCGCTCAGGACTGAGGACCTCACGTTCACGACTGCAACTCCCGTTGGGTCTGCGTTTGCGGGGGGGTTCAAGGTGGGAAGGGGGGAACCACACCGCCAGGGTGATCCGTGAGCTTGTGCAGTGGACGCCCAGTGGGCGATCATCTGGCTTCGCGTCCCGATTCCCTGCCCGAAAACCCTGTTCTGATGACCCTGACGTCTCGGCTCCTCCGCGGTGCCCGGCCCTTCTCGGGTGGTCGCCTTCCCATGCTCGGTTGTCTCGCGTTGCTCTTGGTGGCGGCCGGGTGCGGGCCGCCGGCAGCCGACCTGGTGCTCACCAACGCGGGTGTCTATTCGCTGGCTTGGCCCGATCCCTCGCTCGACGGGATGCCCCATGCCGATGCGCCGTTCGACTCGGAGTCGGGGTGGCATCCGGACGCCGAAGCGGTGGTGGTCGACGACGGAGTCGTCGTCTTGGTGGGGTCGGCTGCGGAGGCGGAGGACTATGTGGGCGCAGACACGCAGGTCCTGGATCTGACGGGCTCGTTCGTCATCCCCGGACTCGTTGAGACCCACACGCACGTTGCGGAGCTGGGCACCAAACTGGCCGTGTTGGACCTCACGGGCGTACCCGACCCACAAGCCGCTGTGGACCTGGCTGCCAACTGGGCCGCTGAACTTCCGGAAGGGGCTTGGGTGATCGGCCACGGCTGGGACGAGGGCGCGTGGGCGAGCGCCTACCCGACGTGGGATGTGTTGAACGAGAGGATCCCCAACCACCCGGTGCTGCTCCGGGGACTGCATGGGTTCGCCGCGTGGGGAAACCGGCCGGCGTTCGAGGCCGCGGGAATCGACGGCACCACCTCCAATCCTGTAGGGGGCGAGATTCTGCGCGATGCCGCCGGCAAGCCTACGGGAGTGGTGCTGAATCGGGCGGTACCACTCCTCGAGCGGGGCGTCCCCGAGACGTCGGCGGAGGAGCGTCAGAGCCGTATCCTGGTGGGTCTCGAGGAGATGGCCGCCTCGGGTTTCGTCGGCGTTCACGAAGCGGGGGTGCCGGGCGAGACGTTGGCGGCCCTCCAGGAGCTGAACCGAGCCGGCCGACTGCCACTCCGCTTCTACGCGATGCTCTCCGCCCGAGACGCCACCTTGATGGACGAGTGGATCGCCAGGGGAGTCATGGACACGATGGACGACATGCTGCGCGTCCGCGCCGTCAAGGCGTATTACGACGGCTCCCTGGGCTCCCGGGGAGCGCGTTTGCTGGCGGACTACGCTGATCAACCCGGACATCGAGGTGTGAGCGGCGATGGGTATGGGTTCGACCAGGCTCGGGTAGAACGCGCCATGCAAGCCGGTTTCCAAGTCGGAATTCACGCCATCGGAGACGCCGGCAATCGTGAGGCGCTCGACTTCATTGCCCGAGTCAATGCAGAGTCCGAGGCGTCGGCTCAGGCACGACACCGGATCGAGCACGCCCAGGTGGTACACCCAGCCGACCTGCCGCGGTTTGCGGAAATGGGCGTGATCGCGTCCATGCAACCCCCGCACGCCGTGGAGGACATGCCCTGGGCGGAGGCACGGGTCGGACCGGCGCGCGTCCAGGGTGCATATGCGTGGCGCACCCTACGTCGTGGAGGCACCCACCTGGTCTTCAGCGCCGACCTGCCGGGCTCGGACCACAGCATCTTCTACGGTTTGCACTCGGCGGTGACCCGGACGGACAAGAGTGGATCGCCGCCAGGAGGATGGTACCCGGACGAGGCGCTCACAGTGGAGGAGAGTCTCCGCGCCTATACGACCTGGGCCGCCTACGCGGGCTTCGCAGAAGAACGTTCCGGTAGGATCGCTCCGGGGACCTGGGCCGACTTCACGGTGATGGACATCGACCCTCTGCAGACGGGACGCAACAACCCCTCGGCTCTGCTGGACGGACGCATCCTCATGACCATCGTCGGGGGCCAGGTGGTGTTCCAGGAAGGAAGCTCCGGGCGGTGAACGCGGCTCCCCGTCCCGATCGCCCTGCGAGGTGACCGCACTCGCCGGTTTCTTCGGGACCAAGCCCATCCCGCCGGGAGGAAACCCGGTTGCGGATACGCTAGCAGCCATGTCGGACCGGGGCGCCGAGCTGACCGAGACCCTACTTGTTTCCGCCGGCCAACTTGGGGTAGCTCGCTTCGAGTGGGAGAGCCCACCCCATCTCGGCGGGCCGGCGCAGATCAGCCGGGCGGGCGGTGTCGCGGTCGTGAGCGACGCCTACCTGGCCAGCCGCCCCCAGCTCGCGCAGGAGCTCCGCACTCTCGGACACCCTCCGGCCTCCGAGGCCCCCGGGGATCTCATCCTCGCGGCCTACCTGGCTTGGGGTCGCGAGGCCCTCCCCCATTTGAACGGGGACTATGCGTTCATCGTTACGGACGAGAGTGCGGGGAGCGTTTGGCTGGCTCGCTCGTTCCCGGGGCCGCGACCACTGTTTTATGCGCCCGAGGCAGACCGGCTGTGCGTGGCGTCCACCATCCAGGGCGTCTTGACCCTGCTCGACCGACCCGCCTCACTCGATCGGGCCGTTATCGCCGAGACGGCGGCCGGGGTCCATTGGGGAGAGCATCAAGGGACCGCGTGGCAAGAGGTGAAGGTGTTGGATGGAGGGTGGGAGCTTTTGTGGACACCCGGGGGAGTCGCGCCGGCCCAACGTCATTGGGCGCCGCATGCGCCGCCCTCGTCGGTGCCGTTGGAGGAGGCCGCGGAGCAGTTGCGGGGGCTCGTGGAGCGAAGCGCCGCTGAGCGTCTCGACGTCCACCGCCCGACCGCGATTTGGTTGAGTGGTGGGTACGACTCCCCCGCTGTGGCGGCGGCGGCGGAGCGAGGAGCCGCAGACTTGCGGGCCGTCTCGATCAGCTACCCAGAAGGAGATCCTGGACGCGAAGACGAGATCATCGTGAGTATTGCCGAGCACCTGAGCCTACCGGTGCAGTGGATCCCGGCCGACGCCATCCCCATCGCACCGGACCCTCTCGAGGCGGCCCGGGCGCGAGGCACGCCCTACGTGCATCCGTTTGCCGACTGGAACCGGGCACTCGCGGCGACCACCCAGCGTGAGGGATGCCGTATCGCGCTCGGGGGTGATGGAGGAGACCAACTCTTTCAGCGCTCCCCGTTCGATCTTCCCGACCTGCTGTTCCGAGGGCGCTGGCTGCGTTGGCTCTCAGCGAAACGCAATCTACCGGCAATGACGTTCCGGGATGCGCTGTTGCTGTCGTTGAGAGGCGGGATGCCGGGTGGCCTCCGCACGCGACTCCAACGGGCCTTCCCTGGGCGCGACTGGGGGGATCCACAGGCACGGGGGTTTCCCTTCTGGTTTTCTGGGGCTGCGATGGAGGAGCTGGGCCTCGAGCAGCGGAACGCTCCGCACGGTCCCATGGGCTTCCCTCCGGACGCCCAATCACGTGAGTTCGCGACCATGATGGGGAGCCCCTATTTCGGCCGGGTAACGTCCGCGGTCGGCTCCCTGGCACTGTCCGCTGGCGTTGAGTGGCGCTCACCGCTCTGGGATCGCCGGATTGTTGAGCTCGCTCTGACCCGCCCTTTGAGCGACAGATTGTGGCGCGGAAGCAACAAACGTCTTCTCCGCGCAGCGTTTTCAAGTGCTCTACCCCCGTCGGTCATGGCGCCTCGAGCGTCCCGAACGGGGCTTCCCAACCGGTTCTTACACCGCCTTCTGGAGGAGCGCTTTTCGGGCGCCGAGGGGTGGCTGGGGGACCTCAGGTTGGCCGACCTGGGGCTGGTCGCTCCGGCACGGCTACGAAGTGCACTGGAGGCGTATCGTACTGAGAGACAGCCACTTCTGGGCGTGCACCTCGTGGCTACCCTAGAGACCGAAGCCTGGTTGCGGACGCGCTGAAGACCCTTTGAGAGGCCCCAGGCCCGCCCGCCTGCCGGACCCCGTTCGTGGGGTGCTGTTAACCCATCCTTCAACCCTGAATCGTCCGACTTTGGCCGGTTTTCAGGCTGGGGTACGCACTGTGCTAAACGAGAGGCGTCACCCCAGAACAGGGGTTGCGCCACCCGCTGAAAGGTTGTTTCGTTGTGTCGAGGCACAGCGTCTCGAACCCCCTCGGGTGATTTGACCACGCTCTCTTCAGGAGGATTCATGAGCGCGGATTACACCAAGCCGGCTCTTCAGGAGCTCGGCAGCTTCCGTGACCTGACGTTGTCGGGTGCGGGCCCGCTGTTGGACGGTTGTACCGCTACGGGTTGTTATGATCCGGACACGGGCACCGGCCTGCCAGTTTGCCCCACGGGCACTCGTTCCTAAGGAACGGTTTTGGGTTTGGGGGGCACCTGCCCCCCAAGCCATAGCCCGTTCCTCGGGCAACTCTGGTCTACGCGTTCAGACGCAACAGAGGGCATCTCCGTAGCGTGAACAGGCCCTACCGACCTTCGGCGACCCTACCGAAGCCTCTCTCGCAGTTCTGACAACAACGTACGCGCGTTACGTATCGTCTCGCGTTGTGTCGCGGTAGGCGGGAGCATCGTGCCACCCCGCACCTGGCCGCCGTTCATCGAGCGGTAGACCCCACCCACATTCCTGAACAGCACTCGCAGTTGCGTCTCTGGCGCATCGGGCGGTCCTGCCGGGGCCCCGAACCCACCCCCTCCGGTCACGCCGGCGCTTCGCATCAACGCCTGCACCTCCGCAGACAGCTCCTGTACGTCGGTCAGGAAGCGCTCTCTGATCTCGTGCTCCGTCTGCGTGAGGCTTAGCTCGGGGTCGGCCCTCACGGCCACGGTCTGTTGCGAACGCTCCCCCCGCGCGATCAGCGTCACTTGGTAGTTTCCTGGTGACACCCAGTGGCCGCGGGCACCAATGGGCCGGGCCAGGGCCACATTGTCGTGGCGAGCCCAAGTGTCCGGGGTGTCTCCCAACTGGTGTCGTAGGTCCCAGTTCACGCGGTGCGTCCCCTCGGTGCTCGGCACCACCATGGTGCGCACCACTGTCCCGTCCGACCTCGCGACTTCGATCTGGGCGTCGCCCCCACCTGCACCCAGCCGATACGTGATGAGTGCTCCGTCCGGCGGGTTCTCGCCGGCGAACGCGGCCTGCCCCCGGTACGAGGTGTCCTTCTTGTAGATCTTCATGGTCGCCGGTGCAACCGAGAAGAGATGCGCCGCGCCCTCGCTGTGCGCCCATTCACTCAGGAGTCGGGTGTCGTCGAGAATCCAGACCCCCCTCCCGTGGGTCCCCATCACGAGGTCCTTCTCGCGCGGGTGGACCAGGATGTCGTCGTAGGCCGTGGTGGGAAGGTTGGGGATCTTCGCCCAGCTCGCACCGCCATCGACGGTCGTGAACATCGCGTGCTCGGTGCCGACGAAGAGGACGGCGGCGTTGTCGGGATGCTCGACCACATCGTTGACGGAGCCCAACTCCGGCAATCCGCTATGCAGCGGCATCCATGAGGCGCCGAAGTCCTCGGTCCGGAAGAGGTAGGGGCGGAAGTCCCCGTCGCGGTGAGCGTCGAAGGCTGCGTACGCGGTCCCCTCATCGGTGAGGGATGCCGTGACCCGGCTCACGTAGGTGCCGTCCGCCACCCCCGTGACGTTGCGAGACACCTCGGTCCAGGTGGTGCCCCCATCGCGCGTTACCTGCAGGTTGCCGTCATCAAAGCCGACCCACAGCACCGCAGGATCAAGCGGAGACTCTGCCAAGGTGGTGGCTTCTCCGAAGCTGCTGGTGCCATCGTTGCGAGAGATGGTGATGTCCGCTCCCCGCACACCCATCAGCTCCAGTCGATCCCTGTCGATGGCTCTGGACAGATCCTCGGTGCGGGTCCACGACTCCCCGCGGTCCCGTGAGGTGAACAGTCGATTCCCAGCCACGTAGAGCACGTCGGGGTCGTGGACCGAGAGCAGAGACGGGGAGGTCCAGTCGAATCGATAGCGCTCGCCCGCCGGTTCGGGAGGGCTGATGTCCATCATGTCGCCGGTCCTGTTGTCGTAGCGGAAGTGGTTTCCGCCGTTCGAGCTGCCGTAGGCTGTTCGTCCATCGCGGGGATCGGTCTGCCAGTACATCCCATCGCCGAACCCGTTCTGCATCCAATCATCGTTCAGGATCCCGGCCCAACGCCTGGTCTCCGAAGGCCCAAAGAACGAGTGGTTGTCCTGCAATCCGCCGTAGACCCAGTACGGGTCCCTCATGTCGGTCGTGATGGCGTAGAACTGAGCGATGGGGAAGTTGTTGATCTTCCGGAAGGTGATTCCACGGTCGTAGGTCTCGTGGAGCCCCGCGTCCCCGGCCAGATAGAGGTGGTTCGGATCGATGGGGTCGATCCAGAGTGAATGATGGTCGGCGTGTACGCCCACGTCGTATGTCGGTGCCAGCGCAATCTGGCTCCATGTCCGACCACCGTCTTCGCTGACATTGGACTGTGTGGCCAACGTGTACACCCGGTCCTGGTCCGTGGGGTCGATGAAGATGTGCGAGTAGTACATGGGACGGCCGTTCATGGAGCTTACCCGCGTCCAGGACGCGCCGCCGTCTTCCGTGCGGTACGTGCCCTGTTGTTCTCGGTCCGGGTGTTCAATGAGGGCGTTCAGCACGGACGGATTCGAGTGCGAGATGGCAATCCCGATGCGCCCCTTGTCTCCGTCGGGAATCCCGTTGGTCAGCTCGGTCCAGGTGCGACCTCCGTCAGTACTCTTGTGAATTCCGCTCCCGGGGCCGCCGCCGTTGAAGCCCCAAGCCCTGCGGAGCCGCTGGTAGGTTGCGGCATACACGACCTCGGGGTTCTGGGGATCCACCACCAGATCGACGGCGCCCGTGTGCTCATCGACGAAGAGCACCTTTTCCCAGTTGTCCCCACCGTCCTGTGTCCGAAACACACCGCGCTCTGCCGAGGGCGCCCAGAGGTTGCCCAACGCGGCCACCCAAGCAATGTCGGGGTTGGTCGGATGCACTCGGACCTTGCCGATGTGGCGAGTCTCGGCGAGCCCCAGGTGTCGCCACGTTTCACCGGCATCATCGGACCGATAGACGCCGTTCCCCCAGGAGGTGCTCTGTCGGTTGTTCTGCTCTCCAGTCCCAGCGTAGAGCACGGCTGGATTGGAGGGCGCCAAAGCGACATCGCCGAACGTGCTGACCGCCATCGTGTCGAAGACGTTCTTCCACGTGTGCCCTCGGTTGGTCGACTTCCACAGCCCTCCCGAGGCGGACGCCACATACATCGTGGACGGATCGCTCGGCACCGCCTCCACGTCGTGAACCCGGCCTCCGGTGACCGCAGGTCCGATCGAGCGTGGATGGAGTGCGCTCAGATCGTCGGAACCAAGCGCCTGCGCGGACGCGCCTGAGGACGGGCTGAGCGCCAGGACTCCGAGCAGGACGCTACCTGCGCGGGCTATGAATGAGGGGGATCGTCGAGACTGCGCCGACACGGGACTTCTCCTCGGATGGGTGTACGGAGTCGGAGTCCACCGTGGCGGACCCGACGGAACAGGCGGGCCCAAGACGTGTGCCCGCTCCGAGGATACGACTGCTTGGCTATCGCGGCCACGTCAGGACTAGAGAGGGCAACTCCGGCCTGGGCAAGCTCTCCCGCACCCTCCCGACCCGGTTTCGGATTGGCGGGCCGGGAACTGAGGCGGGACCCTGTCGCGTGGTTGCATCATCGCCACGCTCGCGTGGGCGAGACAAGGGGGTGCGTCTATCCCGGCCGTCACCGTCAAGGAACCGCGTAACCGCCTATTTTGCAGCGATTTGTGACGTCGGGACGTTTCAGTAGCTCCTGCGAATTCGCCCGGCGGCCGACGGGGCATTTGCCTTGCACTCCTCACCCCCGAATCGGCTCGGCGACGGGTCCGGTTCGCAGGTGATGGAGCCGACTGCCCTCGGCCCCGCTGCCCGAACAGCTCTCGGGTTCACTATTGCCCAAGGGCGCGCAGTAAGAACCGATGACCGCGCACGTCTTCGAGCTCACGATTTTCACCCGACCCCGACATGTGGGTTTCGGAGGCGTGTGTCGGTCACCACTTGAGAGGGCTACGAGGCGGTGAACGTCTGTCTCGTAGCCCTCGACTATTACGGGTGGGGCCAGCGGAGCGGATTCGCTCGGGCCACCCGAACCCTGGGACGGGAGTTGGTCCGCCACGGCATCCGGGTGACCGCCGTTGTGCCCCAGGCGCAGGGGCAGCCTGAGCGGGCATCTGCGGACGGCGTCGAGGTCTTTTCGTTCGCTCCCGCACGTCCCGGTCAAGCGTACCGCTGGCTGCGGGAGATCGATGCGGACATCTACCACTCCGTAGAGCCCTCGCTGCTCACCCACATCGCTGCACGAGCGCGACCGGCCCGCGGGCACGTGGTGACCGTGCTCGACCCGGCCATCGAGGCGCAGTGCGTAGGGGTCGGCGAGGAACCCCGCACCTCACCCAGTCTGCGAGTGGCTCGCCGCCTCTACCGACAGGGGCGTCGGGTGCGGCGGGCGGTGCGCGCGGCTGACCACTGTTTCGTAGGGGCCCGCCACCTTGGCGAGCGGGTCGCCTCGCTGTTCGGTCTGGCGGAAGCTCCCAGTTTCATCCCGCTCCCGGTCCATGTGCCCGAAGCGGTTTCGAAGGCGGAGACGCCGACCGTCTGTATGCTCGAACGTTGGGACCGTGAACGGCATCCCGAGCGGTTCTTCCAGCTCGCCGAGCGCTTCCCGAACGTCAACTTCGTGGCGGCCGGCCGAGCCGACAGCGGCCGGGTAACCGAGGAGGTTCGGCGCGCCTGGGCTCACCTGCCCAACCTCGAACTCCGACCGCCCTTGGATCCCTTCACGCGGGCCTACGACTCGCTTCTGGCAGAATCGTGGATTCTGGTGAATCCCGCCGAAACCACGGGACTACCCGCCGCGTTCCTCGATGCCGCGGCCCGCGGGACGGCTCTACTCAGTCACTCGGATCCCGACGACTTCGCGTCGAACTTCGGTGTCCGGGCAGGCGACGAAGGCTTCGCGCCTGGGTTGGAAGCCCTCCTGAAAGACGACTATTGGCAGAAGCGCGGCGTCTTGGGACGCGACTATGTGGCCCGAACCTTCGAGGCGGGCCGGAGCGTGCAACTTCACCTCGACGCGTACCGAGCCATCGCCGAAGGCAAGCCAGCGACGACGCCGGACCTACCCGCAGCCATGGACCTCACGCTCTAGGACCCAAGCGCTTCTAGACCGCCGGGTATGCCCGCCGGTAGAACGGGCGGGAAGAACCCAACCGTCCTGGAACCGCCGGGTATGCCCCGCCGGTAGAACGGGTAGGAAGAACCCAAGCGCTCCTAGACCGCCGGGTATGCCCCGCCGGTAGAACGGGCGGGAAGAACCCAACCGTCTTAGAACCGCCGGGTATACCCCGCCGGTAGAACGGGCGGGAAGAACCCAACCGTCTTAGAACCGCCGGGTATGCCCGCCAGTAGAACGGGCGGGAAGAACCCAACCGTCTTAGAACCGCCGGGTATGCGAAAGGGGCGAGGCTACCCCCGGGCGCCTCACCCCTTTCTGAAGCAAGCAGACAGAGCGCCTGCTTACCCCCCTCGAAAACTCAGTTGGTCAGAGCCGAATCAGCGACCCGAGACCTGCGAAGCTGTCGCGGACGAATGGTCGATCACCATGACCACGCGTCGGTTCTCCTGACCCTCGTCGCGCGTGGCGCCGGGGTTCACCTGCCGTCTGGCGTCCTCGCCATAACTCACCGCGCGTACACGCTCGGGACGCAGGCCACCCTCTGCCACGAGGTAGTCTCGCACCGCCGACGCGCGCTGCTGGCCAAGGCGCATGTTATAGGCAGCGCTGCCGGCCGGATCGGTGAAGCCTTCCACGGTCACCAACGCGTCGGGGAAGTGCTGCATAACGATCGTGCTGAACTCGGAGAGCAGCTCCTGGTCGTCGGCGCCCAGATCGGCCTTCGCGAACGCAAAGTAGATCGGTGTGTTCACGCGGGTGGCGGCAGCCATCCGCTCGACGGTGACGTTGAACCGGTTCTCCAACGCGCTGAGATCCTGCTCCAGCAGATCGACCCGACCCTCGACTCCGTCCATGCGGGTCTCGACACCGTCTACGCGGCCATCCACCCCGTCGATGCGATCCGACAGAGCCATATCGGCCGAGGTCATTTCCTGACGGATGGTCGCCAACTCGACGCCCAGTTCGTCTCGGTTTACATGGGCGCACCCGCTCGCGACAAACGTAGCGCCCAAAACTCCAGCGACCGCGAATCCCTTGGCGGTCGAACGTGTCAACTTCATTGCGAAGCCTCCTGAGCTTCCAATTGTATTCAAACCAGCGCCTTTTCGACCCCGGCGGGTCTGGGCGACGCCAGGCGACCCCTAGTCGGACCTTAAGGGTGGCAGGTCCGGTGCCGGCGGCCCGCGCCGCTCGGGAGGCCGGTCGAGCCGGGGGCGAATCCCCGTGAATGGCAGCTTTTCATGGCTTTTCCACTACCATTTCCACAGGGGTGCATTGTCCATCCGAAGGGTCTCGGATGTTTCGATTCGACTCAAGGTGGGCGATTTCGCGGCGCCGGTGGGGGCCTGGTCCGCTGGGGCGAGGCCCTGCATGTTAGCGCCCCTCTCAACCCGAACACGGAGCCCCCCACCTTGAACGCCGAGAACCGTATTCAAGGGAGATGGGCCCTGATCACGGGGGCGTCCTCGGGAATCGGGGCTGCCACCGCCCGCACCCTGGCCGCCAACGGCGCCCATCTGATCCTCACGGCCCGCCGGAGTGACCGACTGGGGGAGGTCGCGGAGCAGTGTCGCCGGCTTGGCGTCCCGGTGGAGAGTGAGACGTTGGACGTTCGGGATCGGGCAGGGGTTACCGGCTTCGTGGCGCGGCTTGAGGACGCGGGCCTCGAGATCGACATCCTCGTGAACAACGCGGGCCTGGCCCGCGGGCTGGCGCTCTTCCACGAAGGGGAGCTCGACGACTACGAGGAAATGATCGACACCAACGTGAAGGGGTTGATCCTCGTCTCGCGAGCCGTCCTTCCCGGGATGGTGAAGCGAAACCGCGGACACGTCGTACACATCGGCAGCATCGCCGGATTTCAGGTCTACCCCCGCGGCAACGTGTACAATGCCAGTAAGTTTGCGGTTAGGGCGTTGAGCGAGGCGATGAACGTAGACTTGGTGGGTACTCCGATTCGTGTGTCGAGCGTGGATCCCGGACTGGTGGAAACCGAGTTCTCGGAGGTGCGCTTCCGTGGCGACACGGCCCGAGCCGAGAAGGTGTACGAGGGGTACCAACCTCTGCGCCCCGACGACGTGGCCGAAGTGGTCCGGTTCGTTCTGAACGCGCCGCCTCATGTCAACGTTGCCGATCTCGTCCTCCTGGCAACGGATCAGCGAAGCACGATGGTGGTCCACAAGGAACCGGTTTGAGCCCAACCGGCGTCCCGGACACACGCACTCCTGAGGTAGGCTCCGAGGCTTCGAAACACACCGCCTCGCCCGGCTTGATCGTCTTCGCACTGTGGCTGCTGGTATTCTCCTCCAGTAGTCAGATCATGATCATCTCACCAATTCTACCCAGGATCGGCGAAGAGCTGGGCATTCGCCCCTCGCTTCTCGGCACGCTGGTCAGCGCCTACAGCGCGATGGTAGGGCTGTTCGCGATCATATCCGGACCGGTCTCAGATCGCGTTGGGCGTCGCCGGATTCTGCTGCTGGGGACCGGCATCATGACCATTGCCCTGCTACTGCACTCACTGGTCATCGGATACGTATCGTTTCTGGCGGTGCGGGTTGTGGCAGGGATGGCGGGCGGAGTGCTCAGCGGATCCGCCGTGTCCTACATCGGTGACTACTTCCCCTATAACCGAAGGGGTTGGGCGACCGGATGGGTCATGAGTGGCGCAGCTTTCGGGCAGATCCTGGGGATTCCTCTCGGCGTCGTGCTCGCGGGCGAGTACGGGTTCAAGGCGCCGTTCTACATCTTCGCGTTGACCATGGCCGCCACCTGGCTACTGATATGGATGCGGGTACCCCAGCCTGCGGTGAATCTGTCGAAGCGGCCGCTGACGTTCCGAGGTGCGGTGCGGGACTACATGAGGATGCTGCGCCGTACAGAGGTGGCCGCGGCGGCGCTCGCGTTCTGGCTGATGTTCCTCGGGGTGTCCCTCTACGTGGTCTACCTTCCCACGTGGTTGGAAACCAACCTCGATGCCACCTCGAAGCAGATCGCGACCCTGTTCCTGATCGGTGGGATCGCCAACGTGCTCACGGGACCCCAGGCCGGGCGCGTGTCGGACCAAGTGGGACGGAAGGTCATGGTCCTGGTGTCGTGCGTGGGACTATGCATCGTGATGCTCGCCACGGTGCCCCTGGTGACGTCGATGTGGATCGCCTACCCGATCTTCTTCCTCACCATGATGCTGGTGGCGATGCGCGTCAGTCCCTTTTCTGCACTCCTGACGGCGTTGGTGTCCGGGGAACGTCGGGGATCCCTGATGAGCCTCACCGTGGCGCTGGGCCAGGTGGGCTTCGCCATCGGTGCGTCGCTCGCGGGGCCCCTCTACGCCTTCCGAGGATACGCCAGCAACACCGTCCTGGCGGCCGTGTCTGTCCTGGCGATGGGGGTGGTGGTCTGGATCTATATCCCCGAGCCCAAGATCGAGAGCGAGAGCCAAGCGTAAAGGCTCTTGGAATCAGGGACTTAGGACGCCGAGACCAACTCCGGCCCCAACGTTGCAGAAGAGCGCATCCGAAACCCGACCTGGGTGGCGAACACCTGGGCCTGCGCTGTTGAGGTGACCAACGACATGACCGGAGACGAGACCCAGAGCGTTCTGCTGGTCGAGGATAGCCTTGACCAGGCGAACCTGATGATGCGCTGGTTGGAGCTGGCCGGAGATTTCCGGATCACGCACGCCCAGGACGGCGTCCGTGGGGCGGCCCTGGCGCAAGAACACGCCTGGGACCTGGTCATCACCGACCTCAACCTCCCTGGCAGTGACGGGATCGAGGTCATTCGGGCCAGCAAGGCGCTTCACCCCGAGGCCCCTGTTCTGGTGGTGACCGCCTACAGGGATCAGAGTTACGCGGCGCGGGCGCTCAAAGAGGGGGCCGACGGCTTCCTGGTGAAGCCGTTCGATCGCGAGACCCTGACGCAAAAGGCCAGAGATCTCCTGAGAGCCGGAGGGACGGCCCATCACGCGACCGGACCCACGGTGCTAGCCATCGGCGCGCACCCCGACGACGTCGAGAACGGATGTGGCGGGGCGTTGCTCCGACATCTGGACCTCGGGCACCGGGTCGTCACCCTGGTGCTCACGCAGGGAGAGGAGGACGGCAGTCCCTCCGACCGGACGGGCGAGGTGGAGTTGTCGGCTCGACTCATGGGGGCCCGCACCATCCTGGCCGACCTGCCGGCCACAGGCGTCACAGACAGCGAAGAGGCGATCCAGGTCATCGAACGGGTTATGCATGCCTTCGAACCAGAGATCGTGTACACGCACACGCCCCACGACTTGAACTCCGATCACCGCGGCGCCTACCGAGCCACCCTGATCGCCGCGCGGGAAGCCCCAACGATGTACTGCTATCCCACCAAGGCGAGCGGCGTCGACTTCAAGCCGGAGTTCTTCGTGGAGATCACGGAGTACCTGGAGCGCAAGAAGGAGATGGTGTCGCTCTTTCAGACCGCCGAGACCAACCGGCCCTATCTCAAGGAGAGCTTCGTGGAGGCGACCGCCATCTACTGGGGTCGGTTCGCGGGCTTCGGGAAAGTCGAGCCGTTGGAAGTGGTGCGGGGCGGACGCTGAGCCTAGGGCATCTCTAGCCTGAGGGCCTGTAGGTAGTTCGCCAGCTCGCCCGCGACCCGGCGCGCCCTCGGCAGGTCCCTCCCCACCCCCGCAGCCTCCAGATCTCCGCCCAACTCGGAGATGGCCTCGAATCCGTAGCCGGCTCCCGAGCCCTTCAGGCGGTGCCCGAGCACCTCGAGGGCTTCAAAGTCCTCGGCGTCCAGCCACTCGGACACCTGTTCCAACTCCGCCCTCCGGGAGGCCAGGTAACCTGGGACCAGATCCGCAATGACCTCGTCTACCTGGATCACGATCTCGGCAGGGACATCCGGTGTGTGGGCATCGGCCTGCCCAGGCACATCGGCCCTCTGGTCGGGCGTCGTCTGTGGCGGTAACGCGGGAGGACCGCAAGAGCGGGTGGTGGGCTCGTCCATGGAACTGTCTGGGGACCCTCGGCTTGCTCTGGGTGACCTTCAACTAGGATCTTGCTTGGCCGGACCTCGACAGGTCCGACCGACCCATCCATCGAGGGATGCATGATTCGATCCAAATACGGAGGGTTCAGCGCGGGATCCGCGCTGATCCTGGGGTTGGCGATGGCGGGCTGTGGAGGAGCCGCCACGCCGGCCGAAGCGCCCACGCCCCGCGCCTCCATTCTTCCCGCCGAACCGGCGCCCATCCCGGCCGGTCAGGCGCCTACGGCGGGGGAGTATGCCCAGGCACCCGACATCGGCCACTACGACATCGAGATCGCACTGCCTCCCTTGGGCGGGCCCATCGCCGCCACAGCAACCCTGGAGCTCTCCACACCAGAGGGAGCCACGAGTACCGCGCTGGACCTGACCGGCCTCCTGGTGACCGCCGTGGAGGTGGACGACCAACCCACCACCTATCGGCAGGCGGACGGCAAAGTGCATGTCGACCTTCCGGCTGGCTCAAGCCAAAGGCGGGTCACGCTGCGCTATGTGGGCACCCCGGACGACGGGCTGATCCAGCAGGCCAACGTGCACGGCGAGGCCTCGGTGTTCGCAGACAACTGGCCCAATCGCGCGCGCTTCTGGTTTCCCTCGGTGGATCATCCCTCCGACAAGGCCACGGTGAAGTTCACAGTCCATGCCCCTGCACCTTGGTCCGTGATTGCGAACGGGGTACAGCAGGGCGCCCCCACGACCACGTCCGAAGGTGTCCTCAATGAGCTGGGCTTCACCGGGGCGGCCGATCACCGCACCTGGGTGTGGCAGTCCGAGGTCGAGATCTCTTCTTACATGATGGTGATCGGAGCGGGACCGCTGGTTTCACGCTCCGGAGGAACCGCTGCGTGCGGGAACGCACCCGCGTCTCCGCGTCGCGACGGATGTATCGATGTAGGCTACTGGGTGTTCCCGCAGGACACGGTCAACGCCGAGCGCAACTTTCGACGCTCCGATCAGATGATCGACTTCTTCACCGAACTCATCGGTCCCTTCCCTTACGAGAAGCTGATGAACGTGCAGTCGTCGACTCGGTTCGGGGGGATGGAAAACGCATCGGCGATCTTCTATTCCGAGAACGCAATTGCCAGCGGGCGCAACATCGAAGGAACCGTGTCGCACGAGATCGCCCATCAGTGGTTCGGCGACTCGGCCACCGAAGCGGAGTGGAGTCACCTCTGGCTCTCCGAGGGATTCGCCACATACTTCGGCGCGCTGTTCTTCGAGCATGCCGAAGGGGTGCAGGATTTCCGCAACCGCCTCGAGCAAAACAGGCAGAGCTACATCGGCTCGTCGGTGGTGGGGCAACCGATCGTGTCGCCGAATGCGGACCTCTTTGCACTCCTGAATGCCAACAACTACCCGAAGGGCGGGTGGGTGCTGCATATGCTGCGAGGGGTAGTGGGCGATCAGGTGTTCTTTGAGGGCATTCGTACCTACTACCGGGAATTCACGGGCGGCATCGCGAGGAGCGCGGACTTCCAGGAGGCCATGGAGCGAGTGTCCAGTCAGGACCTGGATTGGTTCTTCGACCAGTGGCTGTACCAGCCGGGCTATCCGATCTTCGAGTTGAGCTGGGAGTTCGATGAGGCGGCCGGCGAGGTACGATACCGACTCGAACAGACGCAGGACCCTTCATGGCCAACCTTCCGGACGGAGCTGGAGCTGGAGGCGGAGACCCCCACCGGTCCAGTTACCCACCGAGTGCAGGTCAACGCCCGCTCGGTCGAGGGACGCTTCGAGGTCCGTGGTGTAGCCACAGGGCTGACCGTCGATCCGGAGGGATGGGTACTCAAGGACGTCAAAACGGCGGGAGGCGGTTGACTCTATGGCAACTTCAACGCACCTGGACTTCGAGAAAGAGATCGCCGAGCTGGAGTCGCAAATCCAGAAGCTGAGCGACGCCGCCCAAGCGAAAGACCTGGACGTCTCCGGGGAACTGGGCGCGCTCCGCAGTAAGCTCGAGCAGTTACGAAGCGAGACCTATCACGACCTGGCCGCGATCGAGCGCGTACAGCTTGCGCGACACCCGCGTCGCCCGTTCGCGCTGGACTACATCCAAACGATGTGCACCGATTGGATGGAGCTCCACGGTGACCGCGCTTTCCGGAACGACGAAGCCATCGTGGGAGGCTGGGCGACCCTGGGACACCGATCGGTCATGGTGGTCGGCCACCAGAAGGGCCGTGACATGAAGGAGAACCTCCGACGCAACTTCGGGATGGCCCACCCTGAGGGGTACCGCAAGGCGCTCAGACTCATGCGGCTCGCCGAGAAGTTCGGTCGCCCCATCGTCACGTTGATCGACACCCCCGGTGCCTACCCCGGCGTAGGTGCGGAGGAGCGAGGACAAGCCGAAGCCATCGCGACCAACCTTCGCGAAATGGCGCGCCTGCGCGTTCCCATCGTGAGCGTCGTCATCGGCGAAGGCGGCTCGGGCGGCGCGTTGGCTCTGGGCGTGTCGGACCGCATCCTGATGATGGAGCATGCCATCTACTCGGTGATTACCCCGGAGGGGTGCGCCGCCATCCTGTGGCGGTCTGCAACCGAGAAGGCCAAGGCCGCAGAAGCCCTCAAGGTGACCGCGGACGACCTGCTGCGGCTCGGGGTCATCGACGAGGTCGTACCCGAACCCACGGGTGGCGCGCACGCCGATCCCGAGGCGGCCGGATTGGCACTCCGCACCGTACTGGAGCGGCACCTGTCGGAGCTGGAGAGCGTCGCGCCGGACCGTCGTCGAGAAGCCCGGTGGACGAAGTACGAAAGCTTGGGTGAATGGTTGGAATGAAGGGCTTCGCCGAGGTTCGATTCAAGGGGACGAGGAAACACTATTTCGCGTTCCGGGATGTGCCTATTCAGGTCGGTGCCGAGGTCATCGTCGAGGCCGACCGCGGTGAGGACCTGGGCGTGGTGACCGCCCTTGGGTCCGTGGCAGAGCGCAAGTGCTCCGGCTCGGAGGGGTGTGCCACACCCACTCCGTCAAAGAGAGTGCTCCGGATGGCCCGTCAGGACGAAGTCCGTCGAGCCCAGCAGCTCCGTGCCGATGAGGAGCGGGTCCGCGTGCAGGCCCGCGAGCTGGCGAAGGCGCGCGGGCTCAACATGAAGGTGACCGAAGCCGAATGGCAGTTGGACCGGAACAAGCTCATCATCTACTTCACGGCCGAGCGCCGGGTGGATTTCCGCGAGCTGGTGCGCGACCTGGCGCGAACGTTCCGCGCCCGTATCGAGCTGAAGCAGATCGGGGTCCGCGACGAGGCCGCGCTTCTGGGCGGTGTGGGCCGCTGTGGCCGGGACCTCTGTTGCTCCACGTGGCTCAGCGAGCTGCGACCCGTGAGCCTGCAGTTGGCCAAGGACCAACGGCTTTCACTGAACCCGGCTCAGATCTCGGGTTGTTGCGGCCGATTGATGTGCTGTCTGATGTACGAACATGACACGTATGTTCAGGCCCGCCGACGCTTCCCCCGGGAGGGGCGCACACTCAGGACGAAGCGCGGCCCGGAGAAGGTACTGAGCGTCGACATCTGGGCGGACACCGTCACCCTGCGCGACTCCGACGGTGTGCGGCGCACCGCCACCCTGGAAGAACTCAAGGCCGAGTTCGCGGAACGAGATTCGGGAGAAGGGGAGTGAGTCGAGCTGGGCGCTTCTACGTGTCGACGCCGATCTACTACGCGTCTGGTGACCCCCACATCGGGCACGCGTACTCCACGCTGCTGACCGATGCCATCGCGCGGTTTCATCGGCAGGCGGGTGACGAGGTTCGGTTCGTGACCGGAACGGACGACCACGGACAGAAGATGCAGGAGGAAGCCGCCCGTCGAGGGCTCACGCCAGAAGCGCTGTGCGACGAGATGGCGGGGCGGTTCCAGGCGGCATGGGCGCGCCTCGGCGTGTCCGCGGATCGCTTCATCCGCACCACCGAGCCCGAGCACATCGAGGTGGTGAAGCGGTTATACGCACAACTCTGGGAGTCCGGGGACATCTATGCCGCGGACTACCAAGGCTGGTACTGCGTTCATGACGAGCGCTATTGGACCGAGAAGGACCTGGGCCCCGGCCAGACGTGTCCCGACTGTGAGCGGCCGGTTCAGCTCATCGAAGAGAAGAACTACTTCTTCCGGATGAGCGCGTACCAGGATCGCTTGATTCGGCACATCGAAAAGAACCCCGAGTGGATCGTCCCGGGGTCGCGTCGCAACGAGATCCTGGGATTCCTGTCACAGCCACTCGAGGACCTGTCGGTGTCTCGGCCGAAATCTCGGGTGTCGTGGGGAATCGAGTTGCCGTTCGATGATGAACATGTCGCCTATGTGTGGATCGATGCCCTGATCAACTACCTCACGGCGTCCGGCGCAATGGGAGCGGGGGGCCGCGAGCCCGAGGAGGGCTGGTGGCCGGCCGACCTCCACGTTGTGGGTAAGGACATTCTCACCACCCACGCCGTGTACTGGCCCACCTGGCTCATGGGTGCGGGATTGCCGCTGCCGGAGAAGATCCTCGCTCATGGATGGTGGGTGGCGGACGGGAAGAAGATGTCGAAGTCGCTGGGCAACGTGGTGGATCCCCTGGAACTTCAGGAGCAGTTCGGCACCGACGCGGTTCGCTGGTATCTGATGCGCGAGATGACGGTGGGTGCAGACGCGTCGTTCACCGGCGATCGGTTCCTGATGCGCTACGAGGAACTAGCCAACGTGCTGGGCAACCTCGCGAGCCGGACCATCTCCATGATCGAGCGTTACCGGGAGGGACGTGTCCCAGACGCAGGGGGTGAGGCCCTCGACGGCGTCATCGAGCAGACCCGGGTCGCGTACGAGGAGGCCTTCACCGAGCTGCGGGTACACGACGCCATGCAGGCAGCCATGGACCTGGGACGGCGAGCCAATCAGTACGTGGAGGAACGCCAGCCGTGGGCCCAAGCCAAGCTGGAAGACCCCGAAGCGCTCGATGAGACGCTGGCTTGCCTCTACAAGAGTCTGGTCTGGCTGACCGCGCTCTTCGAGCCGGTAATGCCTGAAAAAATGGGGGTACTGGCTCAGCGGCTCGGACTGAGCGCGGTACCCACGCTGGCCCAGGCCGGGTCTGGATTGGGACCCCAGGACACGGTCGAGAAGGGTGACCCGCTCTTCCCCAAGCATTAGGAACCCACTGTTGCATCGCCGCCACATCCCGCCGAAAAGGGTTTGGAACGTGCTTGATTCGACGTGGCGCATCGGATACGTTTTCGAGCTTCATCCATCAACAGTCCGGTCGGGGAGAGCGCATGCGCGGTAAGAAGTGGACGATCCTGTTGGTTTCAGGGGAGGACACGTCCGTCCGTCAAATCAGTCTCTCGGAGCGGAGGCTACGGTGGGGTGTGGTGGGCGCGGGGACGCTGGTTCTGTCGCTTCTAGTGCTGTTGGCGCTCAACGGAGTGGGGATCGGCTCGCGGTTCCACGCAGGCCAGTTGGCTGCGGCCAACGCCCTGCTCGAAGAGGAGCTGACCTCGATCCGCTCGCAGGTTTCGGGACTCGAGGGCTCGCTCGAACAACTCGCCGCGCAGGATGACCGCTACCGCCTGTTGGCTGGTCTGGATCCCATCGATGCGGAGGTCCTGGAGGTGGGTGTCGGTGGACCCGGTACCGTGGACCCCGCAGGGCACCCGCTTTGGTCCGTCGACTCGCTGGCCAGCAAGGATGTGTTCGCGGTGGCCTTCGATCTCAAGGCGCTGGAAAGGCGGGCCCGTCTGCTCGGTGAGAGCCTGGCCCAAGCGACCGACTCCATGCAGGCCAACCACGACTTGATGGAGTCGATTCCGTCGATCCTGCCTGCAGACGCGCTCCTCTCGAGCAGCTTCTCGAAGGCCAGGCGTCACCCGATCCACAATGAGGTCCTTCCCCATCGGGGTATCGACCTCTCCGCTCCCAAGGGCACACCCATCTCAGCGGCCGCCAAGGGTGTCGTGACATTCGCGGGTCGCAAGGTGGGGCTCGGGCTCGCGGTGGTGATCGACCACGGTTACGGGTATGAAACCCGCTACGGCCACGCGTCGGAGATCCTAGTGCGGGCTGGTCAGCGTGTGTCGCGCGGTGATGTCATCGCGCTCGTCGGGAACACTGGGCTCGCTACGGCCTCTCACTTGCACTACGAGGTGCATGTGGATGGTGTGGCCGTAAACCCGCTCAACTACGTGATCGACGCCATCCCCTAGGCTGTATTCGCGTCCCGACAGGATGGAGGATCGAGCAACGGGAGCCTGACCAGCCCCGTTGCGTCCGCGTTTCTACCCATGAAAGCGCTGCTACTGGCCCTGACCCTGCTCGCGCAGGACGACCCCAACCGTTGGTTGGTGCCGGACACCATAGTGTCTCTGTCCGATCGTCCAACGCTTGCCCTCGTCCAACGGGAGGGATCGCCCCGGGTCGCACTGCGTTGGTTCCTTCCCGTGGAGGAACCCGACAGCCGCGCCGGGGCCGCCGAACTGCTCGTGTCCCTCTCACGTCAGCGGGCCCGATCCCACGCCGAACGCATCGGAGCCACGTTCACCGCGCGCCGCACGCCGCGCGGGATTGCGTACACGGTCGCTGGTGCCCGTGTGGATCTGGATCACCTCTTCAGCATCCTCAAGGTCGCCGCTGATCCACCGGAATCCGATCCCATCCTGGTCCGCAGGGCCCGAGAGTCGAACCTCGCCCGCCTCGAGCGTGACCAGGAGTCCGCGGAGCGCACGCTGGTGTCCCGGCTGACGCGCTCCGTGTGCCCGGGCACCCCTCGGCGGGGAGGGACCACAGCCAGCCTTCAGAGCATCGATGCTGCTGTGCTGCGCTCGGCCTGGGAAGAGTCTCATCGGCCCGACCCCTCTTCTACCTTGGTGGCCGTGGGAGATGTCCCGCTGGAGCTGCTGCTGGCGAGCATGCCACTCTTGGGCACACAGTCTACCCGCCAACATCGTCCGGGTCGTCTCTACGCACCCTCGCGTCCGGAGCGCAGCGACCGGGCCCAGGTGCTCCGGCAGTGGTACGGAGAGGCGTGGCCAACGGGACCTGCGTCCGATCCCTTAGCGGTCGTCGGGGCCCGTTTGGTGGCCGAGTCCATCCGCACGCTGGACGTGCCGTTCGAGGTCACCATGGAGTTCGTCGATGCCGGTTGTACGACCGCCCTGGTGGTGGCGGGCGGCGCCTACCGTCAGCGTGCTCGAAGTCTGCGCAGCACCATTCAGGGCGTGCTCGCGAACGTACGGGATGCCCTCACGGAAGAGACGGTTGCCGCGGTGGCGTTGGACGTGCAACGAGACCTCATCCGACGAGCCGCCACCGAGGAGGGCGCTGCAGGCCTGATTGGCGGATTCTTGGAGGACCGCGCGTCCACTCGTTCCTTGGACGAGTTTCTGGAGGCCCTGGACCGCCTGGATCGAAGGGCACTGACGATGTTCTTCGATGAACTGCTGGCACATGAGCCACTCCGAGCGGAGCTCGACCGATGACGCTCCCGTTAGTGGGCGCCCTCGCCATGGGCATCCTACAGGTGGCCTCCCCACCGCCACCCGCCGTCGACACTGTGACACCCTCGCCCACTGGTCCATGGGTGTTTCAGGCGGAGCGGGCGGGCCCGCCCGTCTACGGCTTGGCGAGTATCCTCCCCGTCGGCGCGGCGGGTGATCCGGAGGGACGGGCAGGAACCGCATGGCTGCACGCGCAGGTGTTGGAAGAGGCGCTGCGCACCCGGCTACGCTTCAGTCCCGCGAGCATCCAGGTGGAGGTGGGACGCTTTGCCACGGAAATCTCAGTGCTGACACCGGCTGCGTCGGTAGCGCGTGACCTGCGCGAGCTGCATGGACTGGTGAGCGGTTCGGCTCCGCCCAGCCAAGAACAGTTCGAGGCCGCCAAGGCGTCGCTGATTGCGCAGCTGCGGTTCGAGGCGGGAGCGCCCATCCGAGAGTTCGAAGAGGCGAGGGCCGATCTCATCTACGATGGACGTTGGGGGGGATCGCTACACGGTACCACGGACGCCTTGGGAGCCCTCACCTGGGACGAGTTCACCGAGTGGATGGAGGGCATCGATCGCGAAGGTCTCATCGTGGTGAGCGTAGGACCTCCTGATCCACTCCTGCCGCTCCCCGGGCCCGTGCTGCCGGAGGGAGTGCTCGACAGGAACCGGCGCGGCCCTACCTGGGCCTGGACCGATGCGCGTCACGAGCGGCGGGTGGAGCCCATCACCAATTCGTGGGTGACCGTGGACGCGCCCATCAGACGGGATCTGGACCCGACCGCCCTGGCGCTGCTCGTCCGACATCTGGAGGAGTTGCTCGCCCCCTCCCCTCCGGACCCGGGGGTCTTTTCAGCGGAGGTCGAGGTGCTTCGGACTCCCAGAGGTCCGGTGTTGTCCGTGACGGCCGCGGTGGCGCCAGAAGCTGCCTCCAGGTGGGCGCGGCGTCTCGAGTCCGCGGTGAAGCTGGAGGACCTGGGGAGCTGGATGGGGGGCAACCAGTTCTCCTGGCAGCGGAGGCGCCTCCGCAACACATGGCTCCGGCGAGAGGCCTCACCCGACGCGAAAGCCCTCCGAATCGCGTGGGACCTGCAGGCGGGTCTGCCTCCCCGCGACCCCATGGAGGAGGTGGCACGCCTTCACGGGGGTGACCTGGAGAGGCTCCTCTCGGCGGTCGGGCCAGTCCGCGTGCTGGTCTACGGACCTGATCTCGGAGCCTCCGGTTCTCCTTGATCCGGGTTGGAGGGCCTGATAGTTTCGCCCCTTCGTTCCCGAACCGATTCACGGAGATCATCGAATGTTGCGGAAGCTGTGCCCCCCCCTTTTGCTGGTCCTCGCAGCGGCGGCCTGTGGGCCCACCGAGGTGGTTCTAACGGCCGAGACCGAAGTGGAAGATGCTGAGCAAGGCACTGTCATTCGCCCGCTCTCCAATCTGGAAGTGCGCTTCTATCCCTTCGATCGCGACGAGGTCTTCGACTCGCTGACCCGCGCCGCCTCCTCGCCCGAACCCGAGATTCCACAGGATCTACTCGACTCCCAGGCCGAGGTCGCTGCGGCCCAGGAAGAGTGGCGGTCGGCGGAAACCGAGTGGCAGACGCTCCGTGACAACCTGGAGACGATCAACAACGAGCTGCAGGGGCTGAACCGGGGCGAGACGCGCTATGTCCAGCTCTACAACGAGTTCCAGGAGGCAGAACGGCGGGTGGGCGGCGCCAACAGTGCCATGGAACGGGCTTTCGCGCGGTTCACCGAGCTGCAGGAAGGCATCATCGCCCGAGCCGAGGAAGTGCGCCTCCTCAGGGAGCAGTGGGCCGATGAAGCCTATGCCGAGGTGGGCATGGTGTTCGATGCGAAGAGCGCCGCGGCCGGAGCCGAGATCATGGTGGACACAACCGATGCCAATGGCACGATCACGACGGCCCTGAAGGCCGGACAGTGGTGGGCCAGCGCACGTCAGGAACTCCCGTTCAACGAGCTGTACTGGAACGTGATGTTCAACGTGGAGGGCAGTGATCCGATGACGGTGGCGTTGACCCGGGCCAACGCCGTGGAACGGCCGAGCATGTAGCAGCCGGTAGACAGACGGCGGGAGCGAGGTCCCCCGCCCTTCATTGACGGACGAGCGGCTCCCAGGGGATCCTCCTTGGGGGCCGCTTCCGTGTAGTGGTCCGAAGTCGCCTCCACTAACTTCTCGTTATGAAGGAGATACTCACGGAAACGGGACCGTTTCTCTCGTTGGATCCGAGTGGGGTCGCCTGGGTCCGGTTCGACGACCCTACGCGCTCTCTCAACGTGCTCGCCGAGCCCGTGCTGCGAACGCTTGACCGTCTCCTGGACCGGGTCGACGGGCAAGCCAAGTCAGGTCAAGTCAAAGCCGTGGTTTTTCATAGTGGAAAGCCCGGTAGCTTCATTGCTGGGGCCGATGTGCAGGCCATCCAAGGCGTTGAGGATCCCGGCGAAGGCCTGGAGGCCGCCCGTTTCGGGCAGCGCCTCTTCCAGAAGGTGGCCCAGCTTCCGGTCCCCACCCTGTCCGCCATCGACGGGATCTGCTTGGGAGGAGGCCTGGAGTTGTCGCTGGCCTGCCGCTTCCGGGTGGCCTCCGATTCTCCCAAGACCAAGCTCGGACTGCCCGAGGTGTTGCTGGGCATTCTGCCTGCCTGGGGCGGTACCACCCGGCTCCCTCGGTTGGTGGGCCTTCAAGCAGCCCTGGACATGCTGCTTACTGGGAAGAACCTGGACGCAAAGCGAGCACAACGACGCGGGCTGGTGGACGCGGTCCTTCCCGCCGCCACGTTCGATGCCGAGGTGCGCCGGTTTCTGAAACAACGCCTCGACGGCGCCCGGTTGAGCAAGCCCAAGCGAAAGCTTCTCACCCGACTTCTGGACGGCCCTGGCTCACGGATCGTGCTGTCACAGGCCCGCAAGCGCGTCATGGCGCAAACCGGTGGACACTACCCAGCACCGCTGCGAATCCTAGACGTGGTGCGGGGTTCTTCGGGCAAGTCGGTGGATCGGGCGCTGGAGATCGAGGCCAACGCTGCGGGGGAACTGATCGCCTCGCCCGTTTCCAAGAACCTTATCCACGTCTTCAACCTTCGAGAGGCGGCTCGTAAGGGTGACGGCACCGAGTCGGGCTCCAGCGAAGCCCTGCCGGTCGAGAATCTGGGCATCCTCGGGGCTGGGGTGATGGGAGGTGGGATTGCCCAGCTCGCAGCCTACAACGGCATCCGCGTGCGTCTGAAGGACATTCGTCACGAGGCGGTGGCGAGCGCGCTCGATCACGCCCAGGGACTCTTCCGAAAGGCGCTCAAGCGCCGGAAGCTCTCCAAGCGCGAGGCCGACCAACGAATGGAGCTCATCACGGGAGGGCTCACCTACGACGGTTTTGGCCAGGCGGACCTGGTGGTGGAAGCCGTGGTTGAGCGCATGAACATCAAACAGGCCGTGCTCGGTGAAGTGGAAGCCCGCGTGCCGGAGTCCGCCGTCCTGGCATCCAACACCTCGTCGCTATCGATCGACGAAATGGCCAGCGTGCTGAAGCGCCCCGAGGCCTTTGGAGGGCTTCACTACTTCAATCCCGTGCACCGGATGCCCCTGATCGAGGTGGTGCGTGGGGAAGCCACTTCCGACCGGACCACCGCGACGCTGTACCGGCACGCCGTACAGGTGGGCAAGGTTCCCGTGGTGGTTCGAGATGGTCCGGGCTTCCTGGTCAACCGGATTCTGGGGCCCTATTTGAATGAGGCGGGTTTCCTGCTCCAGGATGGCGCTTCGGTCGAACAGATCGATGCCAACGCGAAGCGCTTCGGCATGCCGATGGGTCCGCTCCGCTTGATCGACGAAGTCGGCATCGACATCGCCCAGCACGCGGGGGCGGCACTCCACATGGCCTTGGGCGAACGCATGACGCCGTCGGAGGTGCTGTTGAAGATCGGCGAGGCGGGACGCTTGGGGCGAAAAGGAGGACTCGGGTTCTACCGTTACGAAGGGGACAAGGAGACTGAGGTGGATGGCTCGGTCTACCAACTCCTCTCCGGTACGATCCCCGCGGAGCGCCGCGCGCTGGACGAAAACGAGATCACCCAGCGCTTGGTGTTGACGATGGTCAACGAAGCGGCTCGCATTCTGGAGGACGGAATCGTGCGGTCGGCCGGGGATGTCGACCTGGGGATGATCATGGGCACCGGCTTTCCGCCGGCCAGGGGAGGGCTCCTTCGGCATGCGGACCAACTGCATCCCCGTGCCATCGTAGCCCGCCTGCGGGAGCTGGCCGACCAGGTTGGACAACGCTTCCAGCCCGCACCCCTTCTCGTGACACTGGCAACCGAAGACCGGCTGTTCTACGCGGCCTTCCCGTAGAAGGGCTGCTGAGCGACAGGAGACGGCGTATGGCCAAATCGGATGAGGTGCGCATCCACTACCTCCGCCCGCCCGATCGGGAACAGGTCTACGTACAACGACTGGTCCACGACGGAGCCGATGTGAAGGTGACGCTCGCGGAGGAGATCGACGTGCCTGCCAAGCGCGTTCGGGGTGAGCTGGTCATGGAACCGGGATCGGACGTGGTATGGTTCACTTTCCCCGGCGCGTGGCACGACATTGGTCGCTTCTATCTGTCCGACCACACCTTCGCCGGTTACTACGCCAACATCCTCACCCCCGCCGTGTTCAAGGAAGGGGGCGAATGGGCCACCACCGATCTATTCCTCGACGTCTGGATGTCTCCCGACGGGCGTGTCACGGTGCTGGACGAAGAGCAGTTCTTGGAAGCCGTTCAAGAAGGTCTGATCGAGCCGGACGTCGCCGAGCGGGCACTGCAGGAAGTCGAACGTATCCGCAAACAGGCACGTTCGGGCCAGTGGCCCCCGCCGGTGGTGGCAGAGTGGGACCTCGAGCGTGCCCTCAAGGAGTCGTTTTGGTAGAGCGAGCTAGCTCACGGAACTCATGAGTTCCCGAGCATCTCCTCGATGGCTTCGCTGATACCGTCGTAGCCCTGATTGGGCGGCCGCACGGCGCTACCATTCCCCTGCGTAATCAGAACAGTCGGCGTACCCCCGACTCCCAACTGATCGCCCAACTGCATCTGGGCTGTGACCACGTCGGCGTGTGCGTCGCTCTTCAGGCAGGACTCGAACTGGCCACCGTCGATCCCCACCGCTTCGGCCAACGTCGTGAACTGCCCGATAGGGGAGGAGAGATTCGACCAAACGCCCTGGTTGTCGAAAAGCGACTTGTGGTACTCCCAGTAGAGATCCTGATCCGCCGCACAGCGAGAGGCACGGGCAGCGAGGAACGCATTGGGGTGCGCTGCGGGAATCGGCCAGTCGTAGTAGACGAACTTGGCCTTCCCGGTCTGGATGTAGTTCACATCGAGCAGGTTCTTCACCTGCTGGAACCACAGGCGGCAGGACGGGCACTGATAGTCGCCAAACTCGAAGATGGTGACGGGCGCATCCGGGTTCCCCGAGACCATCCCCTGGGCGAGATCCGCGAGCTCCTGATCGCTCAACTCACCGAGATCCACGGGCTCGGAGACCGTCGAGCCCGCCGAAGCGACTTGGTAGCCCACGATGGCAACGCCCACGATCGCCAACAACGCCAGTATCCCATAGAAGCGGCCCATGCCGCTCTGCTGTTGCTGTTTCGCCACTATTCCGAACTCCGGGGAGGTCTCTCGTACATGAATATCCAGCCGCCCACAAAGTTGAGCGGACGTGGCGAGGACAGCAACAGGGGGAGCGGGCCTGGGAGCCGACCCGATGGGCCGTTTCCTCCCTGATTCACCGGGATTCGGTCACATCGAGGAGGAGTTCCGCGACCTCGGCCACCTCGGTGAAATCGGCCAACACTGCGTCCGGTCCCGTCGCCTCGAGCGTGGGCTGGTCGAAGTGCCCCGTACAGACCGCAACCGTTCGGGCACCGAACCACTGCCCGCACTCCACGTCCGCAGGGGTATCGCCCACCACCACGACCTGCTCCGGAGCAAACCGGATCCCCCAGTGTCGGTCGGCTCGGTCGACCGCGATGCCAGGGAGATGATTCCGCTCCTCGTGGTCGGAACCGAACCCACCGACTTCGAACCAGTGGTCCAGTTGCACCGACCCGAGCTTGAGCCAGGCGCCTCGCTGATGGTTTCCTGTCACCAGCCCCAGAGCGACGTCCTCGCGGGCAGCCAGCTTCTCCACGAGATCGGCTGCACCCGGCAGCAGGTTCATGGGCTGACTGGCCAAGCCGGCCTCGAGTCCGTCCAAGTAGTGGTCGTACAGATCCGGCAGCCCTCGATCCACTTCTTCGGGCTCAATCCCGGCGGCCACCATGAGCTCCCGAGCGATCTGGCCGTCGGTCTTGCCACCGAACGAGTGCGTCTCGATGGGACCGGTAGTTCCGAACACGGACAGCAGGGCGTCGGTGAAGGCGGTCTTGGCCGGCCCTCCCAACACCAGTGTCCCATCGATGTCGAAGAGGACCAGACGCTCCATGTCAACCCACCTTGGTCACGGCTCGCTCGATCGCGGTCTCGAGACAGTCCCGCGCAGCGGAGCCCAAGGCTACCAGAGCCGCGGACGGAACGCCACCGGCCACCTCGGCGGTGGATACAGCGAACGTGATATCGCCATCGAAGAGGGTGTGCACGGGGGACACACGCCGTGGCAGGGCCGTGGCGGCCATACGCGCCAAACGCGCCAGCGCCACTCTGGACAGTGGCGCGTCAGTGGCCACGACGGAGAGCGTGGTGTTCCCTCCCGCGCCCGCCGACATGTCTCCGGAGGAGAGTCGCTCCTGGAGCTCGCGAGCAGTGTTCAGGAAGACCCCGTCGGGTCCGCGCGCGCCGGCCAGGATCCCGCCCCAGGCATCGAGCACGTCACCGAACGCATTGACCACGCTCAACGCGCCCACGTGAAAGCCGCCGATCTTGACGCTGGCCGACCCCAGCCCGGACCGCATGGCGGCTTCCGGGCCCGCAATCTTACCGACCGTCGCGCCGGCCCCGGCCCCTACCCGTCCCTGTGCCATCCCTGCCGCGATGGCGTTCTCGCAGGCTTGGCGCCCCGTGTCACCGCTGGGGCGTTCCTTGCCTTTCTCCAGGTCGAAGATGACGGCGGTGGGGACGATAGGCACCCGGTGGCTTCGCACCTGGAAGCCCACGCCGTGAGACTCAAGCCAGCTCATCACACCGTCGGCTGCAGCCAGACCGAACGCCGAACCACCCGTCAGGAGGAGGGCGTCCACGTGGGGAACGAGGTGGGTCGGCGAAAGCGGGTCCAGCTCCCGACTCCCCGTCGCCATTCCGTTGATCTCGACGGCGCCACGGAACGGTCCCAGGACGACCGTACACCCCGAACCCCCACCAGAGACCTCGGCATGGCCGACCCGGATTCCGGGAACGTCGGTGATGTCGCCCTGACTCAACGTTGCTCCAACCTGCAAACGAAACTGAAACCGGAAGAGGTTTCAGAGGACCGCGAAGCCTGGTCCCGCTCGGACTCAGTAGAGCTGCGGGAACAGTGCTGGATCGAGGTTACCACCGCTGAGCACCACGGCCACGCGTTTCCCACTCACGGGAATCCGGCCTGAACGCAGAGCGGCAACTCCGGCGGCCCCTGAAAACTCGACCACCAACTTTCCTCGGGTGAGCAAGAGTGAGGCCGCAGCCCGAATCTCGTGGTCCTCCACCAGGATGATGTCGTCGTACAGCGCCCGGATGTGACGCAGTGTGAGATCTCCGGAACGCACCGGCGCTAGCCCATCTGCGATGGTGTCCACTCCCGCCAGGGTCACCGGCTCTCCGGCATCCCACCCCGCCCGCATCGAAGCGGCGCCGGCGGGTTCGACCGCGTAGAGTTCGGCATTGGGGCACAGCGCCCGTAGCGCCACACCGCATCCGCTGGCGAGCCCGCCTCCCCCGACACAGGCGATCAGCACGTCGACGTCGGGCCATTCCCGTGCGATTTCCAAGCCCACCGTCCCCTGACCGGCGATGATCACCGGGTCATCGAAAGGCGGAACCATGCTCAGTCCTCCCTCGGCCTGGAGCGCCTCCGCGCGGACTTTGCGCTCGATGGAGGTGGTGCCCTCGAACACGACCTCGGCCCCCAACCTCTGGGCGCCTGCGCGTTTGATAGCGGGCGCGGTCGTCGGCATCACCACCGTGGCCTTGGTACCCAGGAGACGCGCCGCCAGCGCCACCGCCTGCGCGTGGTTCCCGGAAGAATACGTGATCACGCCCCTCGACAACTCGTCGGGCGACAAACGGGAGATGAAGTTGTAGGCGCCGCGGATCTTGAAGGCTCCCGCCCTCTGTAGTGACTCGCATTTTAGCCGCACATCCGCTTCGACTTCTTCGGAGAGGGTGTCGGACGGCAGCAGCGGTGTGCGCTTCACGACCCCGGCGAGTCGGTCAGCCGCATCCTCGATGTCTGCCAGGCCGACGAGCTGCGTGTCGATACTCAAGCGGGGTCCCCGGTATCCTCCGGTTCGCCTCCCTCCTCCGCAGCGGGCTCTCCCTCCGACGCCGTCGGCTCCTCGCCGCCTTCACCGTTCTCGTCCTCCTCGTCCTCCACGACGAAGCGGGCCAGATCCATCACCTCATCGCCCTCATCCAGGTTGATGAGGCGCACACCCTGCGTGGCCCGACCGATGACGCGGATTTCGTCGATCTTCTGGCGATTCACGACCCCGGCTTTGGTCACGATCATGACCTGGTCGTCCGGCTGTACCGCTTTGACGCCGATCACCTTACCGGTCTTCTCCGACGTCTTGATGTTGATGACACCATATCCGCCACGTCCCTGCAGCCGGTAGGCGTCGACTTCGCTACGCTTGCCCATACCGGCTTCGGTCAGCACCAGCAGGGTGGGATCGGACTCGTGGGGTACCACAACCATTCCCACGACCTCGTCACCCGGTCGCAGGCGAATCCCACGAACACCCGCGGTCGCACGACCCATGACGCGGGTGTCATTCTCGTCGAAGCGGATGGCCAGTCCGTTGCGGGTCGCCAGCAGCACCTGGTCCTTGCCGGACGTGATCTGGACGTCGATGAGCTCGTCGTCCTCGCGGATGTTCATGGCGTTCAGACCCACGGTCCGCACGTTGCCATACGCAGAGAGCGCCGTCCTCTTGATGTGCCCTTTCCGCGTCGAGAAGAACAGGTAGCGGTCTTCGCTGAACTCACGGACCGGCACGATGGCGGCGATCTTCTCATCTGGACCGACATCCAGCAGGTTGACGATGGGCTTGCCTCGCGAGTGGCGGCCCACTTCGGGAAGTCGCCACACCTTGACCCAGTAGCACTGCCCGGCGCGGGTGAACACCATCAGATAGTCGTGGTTCGAACCCACGAACAGGTGCTCGACCCAGTCCTCCTCTTTGGTGCCCATACCCTGTAGGCCACGGCCACCGCGACGCTGGGCGCGGTAGGTGTCGACGGCAATCCGCTTGATGTAGCCCTGTCGACTTACGGTGATCACCATCTCGTCGTCGGCGATCAGGTCTTCCATCCCGAGCTCGCCCGCCCAGTCGGTGATCTGGGTGCGGCGGGCGTCGCCAAAACGGTTGGCGACGTCGGTCAGCTCGTCCTTGATGATGCCCATGCGCACTTCTCGGCTTCCGAGGATGCGCTGTAGCTCGGAAATCTGCGTCCGGATCTCGGCCAGCTCGGTATCGAGCTTCTCCATCTCCAGGCCGGTGAGACGGGCGAGCCGCATGTCCAGGATGGCACTGGCCTGCCGTTCGGAGAGCGAGAAGCGCTCCTGCAACCGCTTAGAAGCCTCGGGGGCGTCGGGGGACGCCCGGATGATCGCGACCACCTCGTCGATGTTGTCGACCGCGATCTTGAGGCCCTCGAGAATGTGCTCCCGGTCCTTGGCCTTCCGCAGGTCGAACTCGGTGCGGCGAACCACCACTTCGTGCCGGTGATCCACGAAGTGCAGGAGGATCTCCCTGAGACCCATCACGCGCGGCACACCGTCGACGAGGGCCAACAGGATGGTGCCGAACGTGGATTGCATCTGGGTGTGCTTGAACAGCTTGTTCAGCACGATCTCGTACATGGCATCGCGCTTCAGCTCCACCACCACGCGGATGCCGTCGCGATCGGACTCGTCTCGCAAGTCCGAGATGCCGTCCACGCGCTTGTCGCGCACCAACTGCGCGATCTGCTCGACCAGGCGCGACTTGTTCACCATGAACGGGACTTCGGACACGATGATGCGTTCACGCCCCTGGGGCGTCTCCTCCTTGTGCGCTTTGGCCCGCATGACAATGCGACCCCGTCCCGTGCGGTAGGCATCCTGGATGCCCTGCCGGCCCATCACGATGCCGCCGGTCGGGAAATCCGGTCCGGGGAGGATCTCCTCGAGCCGTTCCTGATCCAGCTCGGGATCATCGATGAGTGCCTTGGTGGCCTCCACCACCTCGACGACGTTGTGCGGGGGAATGTTGGTCGCCATGCCCACCGCGATGCCCGAGCTGCCGTTGATGAGCAGGTTGGGCGCCTTGGACGGGAGGACGGTAGGCTCTTCCAGACGCCCGTCGAAGTTGGGGATGTACTCGACCGTGTCCTTGTCGATGTCACTGAGGAGGTCGGTCGCCAGACGGGTCAGGCGCGCCTCGGTGTAGCGGTAGGCCGCCGCCCGATCGCCATCGATCGACCCGAAGTTCCCTTGACCGTCCACCAGCGGATACCGGAGCGAGAAGCTCTGGACCATGCGGACCATGGAATCGTAGACGGCGGAGTCACCGTGCGGGTGGTACTTACCGAGCACCTCACCGACCACGGTGGCGGCCTTCTTGTACGGCCGGCCGGGCCCGAGGCCGATCTCGGACATCGCGTAGAGGATCCGGCGATGCACGGGCTTCAGGCCATCGCGCACATCGGGAAGGGCGCGCTGGACGATGACGCTCATCGAGTAGTCGATGAACGAATCCCGCATCTCGTCTTCGAGCAGTCGCTCGAGCACCTTGGGTCCGCCTTCGGACCCGTCTTCTCCCTCTATTTCGTCAGAATCTTCCGGCTTGTGCTGGTCGCCGCTATCGCCGTTTTCGCTCATTACCAATCATTCAGGGGGACCCCGCCCGGCGTATCCGGGATGCGACCCTTCCGAGGCGAATACGGCCCGGCCCAAGGGTGTCGCTGTCAGGTGGGAGAATCCGGTGGGATTTCGGCTTGCTGGCAAGGATCGACAGGCCGCCGAAAGCCCTTAGAAAATAACGCGATTGGGCACCTGACAGCAACCTTTCGCGCCCCTCTGACAAGGCCCGCACCGCCAGCGCCCAAAACCGCTAGGCGACCGCCACGAAATCCCGCATTTCCACCCAGCCCATCCGGGTCAGCGAAGCTCGCACGTCCGTCCGGCCATGAAGGCCCGAAACCGCCGCCAAGCAGAAGCTGCCGGTGAAGTCCTGGAGGCCTTCGGGGGCCACCACGGGGGCGTCGTGGATGGTCTGCCCGATCTTGCCGGGTGCCACCTCCACGAATGCGGCAGGCTCGATTCCGCGGCGGCTCAACTCTTTCGAGAACGCCTTCCCTGTGGGACCGGCGCCCCACACCACCACAGGCCGTCCATCCGCGAGGAAGCGACGAATGAGGACGTCCACCTTCAGTCGGCGGAAGCCATCGATCCAGTAGTTCTGATCCTGGCGCGACAGTCGGGCGGGGTGATCGCGCCAGAGCAGCGGCTCGCCATCGATGCGCGCAAAGCGGGCGCCCTGCTCCCAGAGGCGCAGCACGAGGTCGTAGTCCTCGGGCCAGGGACCCGACTGGTAGCCGCCGACCGATTCCACTGCCGAGGCCCGCATGAGGAACGTGGGGTGGGCCAAGGGACACTCGACGAAGATGTCCCGCACGATTTCGTCGTGGGTCAACAGGGAGTTCAGCCAGGCTTCGTAACGCACCCGACCCTCCTTCAACAGGTCGCGAGGGAAATACCGAACCCCCGTTCCGCAAAGAGCCAGCTCCCGATCTGCCTCCATCCGGGCCACCTGGCGCTCCAGCCGATCCGGGGGCGCGATGTCGTCGGCATCCATTCTGGCCAGGAACCGACCGCGGGCGGCGGCCCGCGCCTTTTCGAGCGCCGGCACGATGCCCAGCGCCTCCTGCCGTAGGGTCACGAAGCGCTGGTCCTCCCGGGCCGCCGCGTCCAGCATCTCCAGCGAGCCGTCCGTCGACCCGTCGTCGACGGCCACGACTTCGAAGTCCTCGAAACTCTGATCGCGCAGCGACTTCAGTGCATCATCGAGAAAGCTCGCTCCGTTCCGCACGGGAAGGAGCACAGAAACCTTGGGTGGCATCGGTCAGGTCCTCGAACTGCGGGGGAGGGGGGGCTCCGCCTCAGCCACCCGCAAGACCTCGGCCAGGTAACCGCCCGTGAGGCTTTCGGGGACCTCCGCGACCTCTTCGGGTCGGCCCATGGCTACCAGTTTCCCCCCTTCCCTTCCGGCGCCCGGTCCCAGATCGATGACCCAGTCGGCCGTCTTGATGACGTCCAGGTTGTGCTCGATGATCACCACGGTGTGGCCTGCGTCGACCAGACGGTCCAGAACCGCCAACAGCTTTCGGACGTCCTCGCCCGACAGGCCGGTCGTGGGTTCGTCGAGAAGGTACAGGCGACTCGCGCTCCGCTTGCGACCGGCGCCCACCAGCTCACGGGCAATCTTCAGGCGTTGAGCCTCGCCTCCCGAAAGCGTGGGGGCAGGCTGCCCGAGCTTGAGGTAGCCCAATCCAACCTGCTGAAGCTGCCACAACGTGCTTCCGAGCTTGTCCTCTCGCAGGAAGAACTTGATCGCCTGATCGACGGTGAGGTCCAGCACGGCCGCCACGTCGAGGTCTCGGTATCGCACTTCGCGCACCTCGCGCTTGAACCTCGAGCCCCCGCAGGCGTCGCAGGGCACGAACACGTCGGCCATGAACACCATCTCGATCTCTACGTGGCCTGCCCCTTTGCAATCCTCGCAGCGGCCTCCGCGCACATTGAACGAGAAGTCTCGTGCCTTGTACCTCCGCTTTCGGGCCAGGGGCTGCTCGGCGAAGATCCTGCGGATCTCGACCCAGGCTCCGATGTAGGTCACGGGATTCGAACGCGGCGTGCGCCCAATGGGCGACTGGTCGATCAGCGCTACAGAGTCGACGTGGTGGAGGCCGGTAAGCCGCGCATAGCTGCCAACCATCTCGCCCAAGTGCTGCTTGGCTGTAGTTTCACCGGCCAGCTCGGATTCCAACGCCCGGTAGAAGATGTCGTGGACGAGCGTGGATTTGCCGGACCCGGACACGCCCGTCACGACCGTGCGGGCGCCTACCGGGAAGATCACCTCCAACCCATCGACGTTGTGCAGCGTGGCGCCGCTCAACTTGATGTGGGCCCGTCTCACCGACCGCCGCTCGTGGGGGACCGGGATGGCGCTCCTTCCGGACAGGAACCGCCCGGTCACCGTGTCAGCCCGGTCCAGTTCCGATGGTGTCCCCTCGAACACGACGCTGCCGCCCTGTTCGCCGGAAGCGGGACCCAACTCCACGACGTGGTCGGCCACGCTGATCGCCTCGGTATCGTGCTCGACCACGACCACGGTGTTCCCTCCGTCGCGGAGCGCTGCCAAGAGGCCGAGCAAGGCCTGCGTGTCCCGCGGGTGCAACCCGATGGTCGGCTCGTCGAGCACGTAGAGCGTATCCACCAGATTGGAGCCGAGTGAATTGGCGAGGTTGATCCGCTGCGCCTCGCCGCCCGAGACGGTGCGCATCTGTCGGGACAGCGTGAGGTAGCCCAACCCGACATCGTTCAGGAACCCCACTCGGGAGTTCAGCTCGTCGAGGATGGTGCTTGCGATTTCCGCAGCCATCCCAGCCGGTTCCAGCCTCCCGAGCCAACCACTCAAGTCGCGAATCATCAGCTCCGCCGCTTCGAAGATGCGGAGCCCACCCACGCGTATATGCCTCGCTTCCGGCCGGAGCCGGGCCCCGCCGCAGTCCGCACATCGCTGCGGGGTCTGGTATTGGCGCAGAAAGACGCGGATATACTGCTTGTACCGCTTCTTCTCCCTGGATTGCAGGAACGGGATGATGCCCTCGAAGCCCTTGGCTCCATACAGAACCGCGTGCTGAAACGCCTCGGGCAGCGAGCGCCAGGGGGTGCCGGTGGACACCCCTCTTCTGACCGCGAAGGCCCTCAGCAACTCGCGCTCCTTCGAGTACCGCGGCTTCTCCCAAGGGTCGATGGCGCCCTTCACAATGGAGCGATCGGGGTCGGGGATGATGAGCGCTGGATCGTATTCCAGGTTCGCCCCAAAACCGGTGCACGTCGGGCAGGAACCGTACGGGTTGTTGAACGAAAACAACCGGGGCGTAGGCTCGAGAAAGTTGACCTCGGGGTGCTCGGGACAGCGGAAGCGCTCCGTGAAGCGGTGGGGCTCTCCGTCCACAGGGAGCACGGTTGCCTCGCCCTCGCCTTCAACGAACGCGGTCTGGATGGCATCCACCAGGCGGTCGCGCTCGACGGACTGTGAACGCACGCGATCCACGATCACCGTGGTCTCCGCCGCACTTCCCAGGTCAATGCCCAGGGTCTCCGGGTCGGACGCGCCTGCGTCTGATAGATCGAAGGTGGTTCCGTCGCACAGGACCCTCAGGAACCCCATCGCGAGCAGATTCTTCACCACAGTAGCGTGTCCCACTTTCTCGCTCATCGGTAGCGGGAACCCAACGGAAATGCGGGTATCCTGAGGGATCGCCTTGAGCGCGTCCGCCACACTGGTGGGCGTGTCGGGCTCAATGACCCGGTCGCAGAAGGGACAGTTCGTGGTGCCCACACGAGCCCACAGCAGCCGGAGGTAGTCGTACACTTCGGTCGCAGTTCCCACCGTTGAGCGACTACTCTTCGTGGGGTTGCGTTGCTCGATGGCCACCGAAGGAGAGATCCCTTCGATGCGATCTACGTGTGGCTTTTCGACCCGGTCTAGGAACTGCTTCGCGTAGGTGGAGAGCGATTCCACATAGCGCCGCTGCCCCTCCGCGAACAGCGTATCGAGCGCCAGCGAAGACTTCCCCGAACCGCTGGGACCGGTGATCACGGTGAGCGTCCGCCGGGGAATGTCCACATCCAGGTTCTTCAGGTTGTGCTGCCGCGCTCCCCGAATGCGAATCGAGTCATCCAACCCCGGTTACCTGAACAACGCCCGCAGCCCGCGGGTCAGAGCAACGGGCACAACCGAGGTGTGCGTCTCCCCCTCGAGCACGTGCATGCCCACGTCGAGCGACGCGTAGTTCCGATCCTGGAGCGCCTTCACCATGCGAGTAGGATTGGTGACCATCTTCCACTGGTCGAGGCCGGGGATCCCTGCTCCCTCTTCCAAGCTCCCGGCCGCGAAGAACGCGTGGGCCTCGAGGTCGTCGTGGGTTTCTGCCCTGGCCGCTTCCGTCCGAAAGAGCAGTTCGCTATCCCACCAAAGCGCCGGGCTGGCGATGACGTAGCCCCAGAACGTGTGCGGGCGCGTCAGCAGCGCATGCGTGGCGCAGAGCCCACCCATCGACGACCCGAAAAGCACCGAGTTCGAGCCCACGGGGTACCGATCAGCCAGCCAGGGCCGCAGCTCCTGTCCGATGAAGTCCAAGAACCGGTCGGCCCCTCCCATCCGACGCCCCTCGGGAAGGAGCGGCTCCCAACCGGGTCGCATCTTGCGGCCCATCTCCAAGAAGGCCTCGTCGTTGGTCGGTGTGAAGTCCCGATTGCGCGTCTCTCCCTGGACCGCAGGATCGTTGGTACCGTAGCCGATTCCCACGACCAGGAGCGGCGGAAGCTCTCCCCACAGCATGTGTTGCAGCCGGGTCATCTCGGTGGCCATCCCGAAGAACAGGTCGCCGTCCAGAACGTACAGGACCGTGAGTTCGGTGATGGGCGCACTCATGGGTCCGGGCGTCGGCTCGGCCACACGCACCTCGTAGCGCGCATCTGCGACCTGCGAGTCGACCCAGAACGACTCGGTGCCGCGGAGGCTGACCTCTCCGGCGGATTCGAAGCTGGTAGAACGGGACATGGCGGGCGGCTGGGGCTGGGGCGGGCGACTCGCACGTTTGACTGAGGCGTGCGGTTGCGCTACCAGTAACCTATGAACATGTCGCGCCAGCACCATCATCACGACCATGCCTGGACCGGTTCGGGTCAGGCAGTCGGAAGGGTGCGTCTGTAGCGCAGACGAAGTTTCGCCAGATGACTGCAAGGCCCGTCCCCCGGACGGGCCTTTTCTTTTTCGTGTACGAATCGGCAGCGAGGACTGAAGGAGTATGGATCCGCTACGCATCGCACTCCCCAACAAGGGGCGCCTGTCCCAGAAGGCGCTGGCGCTCTTCGAGCGGGCGGGGCTACCTCCGTCGTTTCGGGCCGAGCGGGCCCTGGTGGCCGGACTGGGGAAGGACTACCAGGCGTTGTTCGTTCGCGCCCAGGACATCCCAGAATTCGTGGCTGATGGCGCGGCCGACCTGGGAATCACAGGCGCGGACCTGGCACGTGAGTCGGGCCGGGAGACCCGCCAGCTCCTGGATCTGGGCTTCGGACGGTGTCGCCTCGTCGTGGCAGTTCGGTCCGACGCCGAGGTGACGGCACCCGAGCACATACCGGAGGGAGCGCGCGTGGCCACGTCGTTCCCCAACCTCACCACCGAGTACTTCGAGGAGCGAGGCGTCCCCATCGAGATCGCGCCCATTAGCGGAGCCGCCGAGATTGCTCCTCATCTGGGCGTGGCTGACGTGATCGTAGATCTGAGCTCCACGGGCTCGACCTTGCGCGTAAACGGCCTTCGCGAGATCGCCACCGTGTTGGAGTCGAGCGCACGGTTGGTGGCCAACCCCACGATGCTGGAAGACCCCGTCAGGTCGCAGCAGGCGGACACGCTGGTCACGGCATTGGAGTCCGTGCTCCGGGCCGAGCAGAAGCGCTACTTGATGGCGAACGTGCCCCGAGATCGCCTCTCCGACGTGCGGGCCCTGCTGCCGGGCATCTCCGGCCCCACCGTCGTCGACGTGTTGGAGCGGCCGTCCTGGGTCGCGGCCCATGCCGTGGTCGACGCCGACCGGGTCTTCGACACGATCGGGAGCCTCAAGGCGCTGGGCGCCGAGGGAATCCTGGTGACGCCCATCGAACGACTCACGCCATGAAGGTGGGGTATCGGGGAGCGGTGGGGGTCCTTACCGCCGACCAGCGGAAAGGGCTCTTGGAGCGGGGACGTTGGGGTGAAGGGACGCGGGGCGACGCAGTGGCACAGATCATCCGCGACGTGCGCTCGCACGGGGACGCAGCGCTCTACGAGATGGCGAAGATGTTCGACGGTTGTGAGCTCGACGGGTTGGAGGTGCCGCGGGCGCGGTGGCAAGAGGCCCGCGGGCGGCTCTCGGCAGACCTGATCGACGCCATGGGTCGGTCGGCCCGTAACCTGGAGACGTTTCACCGGGCACTGGTGCCTCCCCCCGTCGAGGTCGAGACCGAAGCGGGGGTGGTCCTGGAACGCAGGACCGTCCCCCTGACTCGGGCGGGCGTGTACGCACCCGGAGGCCGAGCGGTTTACGCCAGCAGCGTGCTGATGGGGGTGGTGGCTGCCCGTGCGGCGGGGGTGCCCGAGGTGGTGGTGTGCTCGCCGCCCCAACCGGGCGGCGCCGTCGACGACAGCGTGCTTGCCGCCGCCGAGATTGGAGGCGTCTCGCGCGTGTTCGCGGTGGGGGGGGCGGGGGCGGTGGCCGCCATGGCCTATGGCACCGAGTCCGTGCCCGCCTGTGACGTGGTGGTGGGGCCGGGCAACCACTGGGTCAACGAGGCCAAGCGGCAGGTGGCCGGAGACGTTCGGATCGACTCTCCGGCCGGCCCGTCCGAGCTGCTGATCTTGGCCGATGGGGGAGCCGATCCCGACGTGGTCATCCGAGAGTTGGTGGCGCAGGCAGAACACGATCCGGACGCGGCCGTCGTGATGGTGTCCACGTCCGAGGCGTTGGTGGCGGCGGTGGCCCAGGGTCTCCCGGCCGCGGTCGCGGCGACTCCCCGGATGGAGGTCGTGCGAGCTGCCCTCGCCGCCCAGGGGGGATTGTTAACGGCCGGTTCCGACCGGGAGGCGGTGGAGTTCGTGAACGCATATGCGCCCGAGCATCTGCTGCTCATCGGTGAAAACTGCGATGCTTGGCTGTCCCACCTGCGCACCGCCGGTACGGTGTTCGTAGGGGCATCCAGTTCCGTCTCGTTCGGTGACTACGTGTCGGGTGCCAATCACGTGCTGCCGACCGGGGGGCTGGCCCGCGTGTTCTCGGGTCTAAGTGCCGAGCATTTCGTGCGCTCGTTTACCGTGCAGCGCATCAGTCCCGACGGCGCCGCTCGCTTATCCGCACCTACGAAAGTGTTTGCCACGGCGGAGGGGCTCCCTGGCCACGCGGCGGCGGCCGCTGCCCACCGGGTGGAGCCCGTCGAATGAGGTTTCCACGTTCTGACTACCGGCCACTGGCTCCGTACCGCCCGCTGCCCGAAGGCATCCGCCTGGACCTGTCGGACAACACCAACCTGTGGGGGACACACCCCGCCATTCCGGCGGCACTCGCGCAGGCGGCCGGACAACTGGCACGGTATCCCACCGCCTACGGCGACCGTGTTCGTGAGGCGGTTTCGCAAAGGTTCGACGTCCCGTTCGAGTGCGTGACGACAGGTTGCGGATCCGACGACCTGATCGACTCCGGGTTTCGGGCGCTGGTAGGGCCAGGCGGCGCGGTCCGCTACCTGGCGCCGACGTTTTCGATGGTGGCACACGTCGTTGCGACCAATGGCCTCGAGAGCGCGCCGGTCGAAGCGCACTGGCGGGACCCAGCGCGGCTCCCCGAACCCGGCGCGCTGCTCGAGGGAGACCCGCCGCTCGTGTATGTGTGCACGCCCAACAACCCGACGGCCACGCAGCTCCCGTCGCGGTGGGTCGATGAGGTGATCGAGCGGGTCGAGTCTCAGTCGAGCACCGTCCTGTTCATCGACGAGGCCTACGCCGACTTCTCCGGGGTCTCCTGGCTGGAGCGGGCCGCGACGCTGCAGCGCGTAGTCGTGTTGCGAACGATGTCGAAGGCGTACGGGGCCGCCGGCCTGCGCGTCGGATTTGCGGTCGGCGCGCCTACGCTGCTCGATGAGATCAACAAAGCACGGGGGCCCTTCAAGGTGGGACGCGCCTCGGACGAGGCCGGAGCCGCGGCGTTGGGGGACCAGAGCGGCTGGCTCGAGCAGGTGGTGCACGACACCCGGCGAAACCGTGAACGACTGTCTGCAGAGTTGGGCGAGCGCGGGTGGGAGGTACTCCCGTCGGCGGCGAACTTCGTCCTGATTCGCGTCCCTTCGTTGGTGACCGATGCCGTCCGTGCTCGTCTGCAGCAGGCGGGTATCGGCGTGCGCGAAGTCATGCTGGCCCCCGGGGAGCTCTGGATGCGTGCCACCGTCGGCCCCTGGCCCCTAATGGAGGAGTTCTTGGAAGCGCTAGGCAACTGTTTATGAACGTGATTCTGTTCGACTACGGTGTCGGGAATCTGCACTCGTTGGAGAAGGCCTTGGTCCGTTTCGGGGCTGACGTCGACGTCACCGCGTCATGGGCGGAGGCAGTGACCGGCGACGCCCTGGTCCTACCCGGCGTGGGGGCGTTCCAGGAAGCCAGCCAAAGCCTCCCCGACGACACCGCCCCCTTGCGTGCCGCGCTCGCCGACGGACTCCCCTGTCTGGGCATCTGCCTGGGGATGCAGCTCCTGTTCGAGGGGAGTGAGGAGGGTGCGGGCCGAGGGATCGGTTGGCTCTCGGGCCGGGTCAGGCGTCTCGACGCGCGTATCGTGCCCCAGATGGGCTGGAACACCGTGGACGGCTCCGACGACCCAGTGGTGGGTCCCGGACTGGTAGCCTACTACGCCAACTCCTTCGTCTGCGCGCCAACCGATCCTTCGGTCGAGGTGGGCTGGACAACCTACGAGGCCGACCGGTTTCCGGCCGCGGTCAGAAAGGGTCGCACGTGGGGCGTGCAGTTCCATCCCGAAAAGAGCTCCCAGGCCGGGTTGGCATTGATCGAGCGCTTCGTGGAGACGGCACGATGATCGTGGCAGCGGCCGTGGACATCCGCGAGGGGCGCTGCGTCCAATGGGTGGGGGGTGACCCTCAGGCCGAGCGTGTCTCGCTGCCCTCGCCGCTGGCCGCCGCCCAGCAATGGCGGGAACAGGGGTTCACTCACCTTCATGTGGTGGACCTCGATGCCGCGCTGGGACGAGGATCGAACCGCGGGGCGATCGTCGACATCCTGAGTCGGTGCCCTGGGGTGCAGGTCGGGGGCGGCGTCCGCTCCACCGAGTCGGCCGTCGAACTCACGGACGCCGGCGCCGACCGGGTGATCGTTGGCACCCGGGCACTGGCCGAGCCGGACTGGCTGCGCGATCTGGCGGATAAACTCCCTGGCCGAATCGTGGCCGCGGCCGACGTTCGGGGTACGCAGGTGGTCGTGAAGGGCTGGACGGAAAGCAGTCAACAGACACTGGTCGACGTGCTGGCCGGGTGGGAGGATGTCCCGCTCGGCGGCGTGCTGGTCACCGACGTGGGTCGGGAAGGTCGGCTTCAGGGATTGGACGCAGCGCTGGCGACACGGGCTCGCCAGGCCACCCGACATCCGTTGTGGTTGGCCGGTGGCGTCCGCGACATCGAGGACCTCCGGTTGGCGCGGGCCGAGCAAGCCGACGCGGTGGTGTTGGGGATGTCGCTTTACACCGGTGCGTTCGACCTCCCACGGGTATGGAGAGAGTTCCCCCAGCAGGGCGCTGCAACATGAAGCAGGTAAAGCGGGAAACCAAGGAGACCCAGATCACCGTGGCCGTAGCAGTGGGCGACGAGCCGGCGCGGATCGACGTGGAGGACGTCTTCCTCGGACACATGCTGGATACGTTCGCCCGGTACGCGCGGGTCAATCTGGACGTCCATGCGCGGGGGGACATGCGCCACCATCTCATCGAGGACGTCGCCATCACACTGGGGATGGCGCTGTCCGATCTTACGCCAGCAAAGGCGCAGCGGTACGGATGGGCGTCCATTCCGATGGACGACGCCTGGGTCGATGCCGCCATCGATCTCGGGGGACGGGCGTGGTATGGTGGAACACTCCCCTCCAAGCTCTATCAGCACTTCCTGCGCAGCCTTGCGTTTGCCATGGACGCCACCCTACACGTCCATGTGGTTCGGGGATTCGACCGACACCACATCGTCGAGGCCGCCATCAAGGCCACGGGGATGTCGCTCCGGCAAGCGATTGCCATGGGCGACCAGGTGTTCTCCACCAAAGGGTCCGTGCACGTGGAGCGGGGCGAGGTAGAGGAGTCCGACGGGTGCTGATCCCACGACTCATCGTGTGTTTGGACGTCAAAGACGGTCGGGTGGTCAAAGGCGTCCAGTTCAAGGGCCTCCGCGATGTTGGAGACCCAGTGGAGCTCGCCGCGCGGTACGAACAGGACGGCGCCGACGAAGTGGTCTTCCTGGACGTGAGCGCCTCACTGGAGGAACGCAGCACCTTTCTGGACACCGTAACCCGAACGGCGGAAAAGCTGTTTGTGCCACTCACCGTGGGAGGCGGCGTGCGATCCGTCGAAGACGTGGGACGGCTCCTGCGTGCCGGCGCCGACAAGGTAGGCGTGAACAGCGCCGCCGTGCGCGACCCGGCGCTCCTAACCCGCGCCGCCGAAGCGTTCGGGGCTCAGTGCATCGTGGCCAGCGTCGATGCGGCCCGGCGCGACCCCGCGAACGCGGGGGCCGGTTGGGAGGTGTATACCCATGGCGGCAGCCGGAGCACGGAGCTGGATGGGTTGGCGTGGGCGAGGGAGTGTGCAGACCGGGGTGCCGGCGAGCTGCTCCTGACCTCGATCGATCAGGACGGAGCTCGGACGGGTTACGACCTCGAACTAATCAGTACCGTCACGGCCGCGGTGACGGTTCCGGTCATAGCGTCAGGCGGAGCTGCCCACTTCGATCACCTTTGGGAAGGCCTGGAGCGCGGCGCGTCGGCGGTGCTGCTGGCGGGCGTCCTCCACGACGGTCTGACCACGGTTCAAGCGTTGAAGGCCGGCCTCGAGCAGAAGGGAGTATATGTACGATGACTAGCGGGATGAACCATCGCCTGATGACCAAAGACGACCTGGGGGCCGTGCGGTTCGAGGGGTCGGACTCGCTTGTTCCCGTCGTCGTACAAGATGCCGTTTCAGGCCGGGTCCTCGTGTTGGCCTACGCCGACCTGGAAGCGTTGGAGACAACCCTGCGCACCGGCTTCGTGCACTTCTGGTCGCGGACGCGCCGGGCGCTCTGGAAGAAGGGCGAGACCTCCGGCAACGTCCTGGCGCTCGAGTCCCTCTGGTTGGACTGCGACGGGGACGCGGTGTTGGCCAAGGCCGCCCCGGCCGGCCCGACGTGCCACACCGGCGAACGGACCTGCTTCGGCAACGAGAGCGCCGGCGGGGTACTGGACCGGCTCTGGCAGCGACTCGATGCGCGTCGTGACGCCGACCCATCGGGAAGCTACACCGCCACCCTACTTGCGGACGAAAACCTCCGCCTGAAGAAGTTGGGAGAAGAGACGACCGAGCTGGTGATTGCGCTTACCAAGCAGGACGCCTCCGAGATCGATCAGGAGGCCGCCGACCTGATGTACCACACGTTGGTGGCGCTACTGGGTTCGGGGCGGACGCTGGATGACGTGCTGGGGGTGTTGGCTGAGCGGGCGGGGTAGCTGATCAACCACGCCGAGGCAGCGTCATCCTTCCAGCACTGGCATGCTTCGTCAGGTCGCGAGAGCCCCTTACCCGTTCAGTACCTCCAACAGCCGATCGACATCGTCGTCGTTGTTGTAGATCCCTGGAGACACCCGGATCGACTCGGCGTTCAAGCTGATGACGAGCTGTGCGGCTCTTAGCTTCTCCTCGAGCGCCGGTGGGTCGGACGCGAGGAACGACACGATGGGTGTGCGATCCAGGTGGGGTGAGATCAGCGTATACCGGGCGGAGTCCAGCCCATCGGCCAGCCGTTGTCCGAGCCGGGTCGTATGTCGCTGGATTTCCTCGACGCCGATGTCGTCTATGAACCGTAGCCCGGCCAACAGCGCGGCGTACCCGATGTAGCTTACGTGACCGGGCTGATACCTGCGTGCATCGACCGGAGCGTTGGTGCGGAAGGCACCGACGCCGGGTTCCGGCGTCGAGGTCCACGGTCGGTAGTTGTGACGCGCGTGCCCGGGGAAACGCCGGGGTTCGAGCGCCGTGTCCTGTAGCGCCTCGCGTACGTACAGGAAGCCCACGCCATGCGGTCCGTACAGCCACTTGTAGCCAGAACAGGCCGCGAAGTCGATTCCGAGCGCCTCGACGTCGATGGGAATCACACCCGCCGCCTGAATGATGTCGGCGTAAACCAGCGCACCCGCTGCGTGAGCTGCGGCACTGATCTCGGCCATCGGCTCCACGTGGCCGTTGATGTTGGAGACCAGAGTAACAGCAACGAGCGCGGTTCGATCGTCGATCGCGCCGATCATCTCGTCCGCGTCGGTAGCGAAACCCGAAGACCGCACGATGCGGACATCGAGGCCCCGGTCCCGGAGACCGAGCAAGTTGTGCAACGAGCCTCCGAAGTGCAGATCGTTGGTCACCACGTTCCCGCCGTTCCGCAGGGCGGGCAGGTTGTCGAGGATGAGCTGCTCGCCAGCCTTGGTGCAGTGCGTCCAGGCAATCTCCGACTCCGATGCGCCGATGAGCTGTGCAAAGGCCGCGCGGCTTTCAGACACGACATCGTTCAGCACCGCGCCCCGCCCCTCGTCAGGGCCGTAGCGCCAGAACTCGCGGTAGGCGTCCAGAGCCGCCTCGGAGAAGGTCGCCAACGGCGTCCCCGCGGCGGCGTTCAGGTAGATCTCTCTGCCAAGTCGTGGGAACTGGTCGCGAGCCTCAGCCGGAGTGCGCGCCCGGGTGGTTCCCGCAGGGACACCACACGCCGCCAGGCCAGGGGTCATCAGTCCTAGTCCGGTGAGTCCGCCTGCACTGGCTCGAACGAAGTCGCGTCTCTTCACCTGTCCCCCTGTGCTGTTGCCTGGTGACCGAGGAGTCTGGTCCAGCTAGGGCGCGTTCACACTACGTGAGTACGCTAGTCACCGTCCAGCGCGTCCCATGCATCGCCCTCGATGGACCAGGGGATGTCGATGTCTCGTCTAAGGTGAGGGGTGACGTCTTGGGTGAGCGGACGTGACTGCGGATCGCGGAGGCGCTTCTTCAGAAGCGTCGAAGCAGCGTCCCGAATCGCCCTCCCATTGGGAGTGAGGAACACCACGTTCTGGTTGCGGTCCATACACACTCGCATCCCACCTTCGTGAACCGCGCGATGATGTCGGCGACACAGCAGGACAAGATTTCGTAGCGAGGTCTCGCCGCCGTCGGCCCAGTGCTGGATGTGGTGGGCGTCTGTGAAGCGCAGGCCGCAGCCAGGGTAGCGGCAGCCTCGGTCGCGGACCTCGAGGGCCCGACGCAGGGCGGGTGGCACGGTTCGCTTGCGGCGACCCCCGCCCAAGACGTTACCGCGGTAACGTCGTCGCGATCGAGGGCAACGTTCCCGCGATCCCCGGTCGTCGACGGTCACTTCAACCACCCCGGTGTCGCAGGCCATGCGTCTGGCTGTTGCTGCAGACACGCGCGTCCCATCCTCCAGCTCGGAGATCCCCGGTTCTCCGGTCTCGCTCAGCGTGTCGGCATCCACGTGGAGCATGACCTGTGTGCGTTCCGCCCTCGAGCCACTGATCGGGGCGTCGTCACAGAACCCCGCGGCCAACGCCCGCTCCGCCATGAGCCCGAGTGCGTCCGCCCTACGCTGCTGGGCCTCGCGTTCGTCGGCCTCGTCCTCCTTGCGGTAGAGCGCGTCCGAGGCCGCTTCGATGGCCCGCATCAGCACCGCGCCGGCTTCCGGGTCGAGCCGTCCTTTCAGCACGACCATGCCGTCGTCTGCCACGAACGCACTGAATGTCCTGCTGCGGAACCTGAGCTGTTCCGCGGTCACCTCTGAACGCCGATCGAGCTGCTTCCATCCCTTCACGAGGCGCTGGAGGTTCGCCGCCGACCCCGCCCTCGCAAACGTCAGGAGTTGCTCTTCGTTCTCCGGCTTGGCCACACGGGTGAGCGTGCGGACCTTGGTAAACGACAACGCGCCATCGCGCATCGCGGCCGCAGTCTTGGGAAGGTGCTGCAACGCTCGCGCGGTCCGCACGCGTTCGCGGGCCGCGTTGGCTTCGATGCCCGTCCGCCAGGTCAGCCAGTCAGCGGTGGTGCTGAACCCCGATTCCTCGTAGCCCTTCCGGGCATCGAACTCTGCGAGCAGCACCAGGCCCTCATACTTCAGCACGTCGGCTCGTTGGAACGCCTCGGCGCAGCGTTCGCCGAGCGAGAAGACATCCTCGTTTGGGGGTGGTGGAGTCGTCGGGAACGACGGCGCTGGGGGACGGAACGTTGGGCATGGGAGGCCTCGGGGATAGAGGGGGTATCAATCATCTATCCTTAAATATATGAGGCACTTACGGGGATCCACGTACGCTCGTATAAGGCCCGGGGAGGCCACCTCAGATCAAACGAGTCGACCTGCCCGGCCCAGGCGCCGCAGGCAGGCCGTCACCGCCCTCGAACGGCACATGAGCAGCGCCTCCCGGACCACACCCATCGCGACCTCAAGAATCCGTCCATTGCTGATTGGGACAATCAAGTGGAGATCTGGCGGAGGGTAGCGAGGCCCCCCTAATACGCCTCCAAGCTCGGATCCACACGATCCCGCCACGCCAGAATCCCCCCTTCAAGATTTACGGCGTTCTCGTAGCCCGCCGCCAGAAGCCGCTCCACGGCCCACGCGCTTCGGCCCCCTGACCTGCAAAACACCACCAGATGGGACGCCGGATCCAACTCGCCCATGCGAGCCATCAGCTCGCCGACGGGGATCCGCAAGGGATCCGGCCGCTCGATGTCGGCAATCGCCCACTCGTGGGGCTCGCGGACGTCCAGCAGGACCAAGGGCTGGGCGTTCTCCAAGCGGGACTTCACTTCGGTCGGGGAGATTTCGGGGATCGAACTCATGGACTCCAAAGCTGGGGTGGGTATCCGACACTCGGCCGCACATACGGCGTTTTCGGACGCTCGAGCAAGGCCACGCCCCCGAGCCGGGTCCCACCAGCACAGAAGACGGACCCCGTCCCATCCGTAAGCAAAGGGAGGAAAGGCGCGGATCGCAGTAGATTCCCAGACCAATCCTCCCCCTATGTTGGCAATCGAAAGGAGCTTTTGATATGGCCGGGATGGTCGTTGCCGTTGTACTGATGGTTTTCGGGTTAGTCGTGCGTGCCGGAGGAATGAAGAGCCGATCGCCCGGCAACGCGAAGGCCGCCAGCTACCTGATCATGGCGTTTGCGCTGGTCGTGGCCCTACTGAACACCGTCACCATGGTGGACGTCGGTGAAGTGGGCGTGCAGCACTTCCTGGGCTCGGTGAAGGAGACCCCACTCGACCAAGGGGTGCACGTGGTGAACCCGTTCGCCACCATCACCAAGATGTCGATCCGAGAGCAGTCCTTCCCCGAGGACTCTGGCGTGGAGCGTATCGAGGCGCAGACGTCCGAGCAGCTCAACGTGATGCTCGAGGTCGCCATCCTGTTCCGACTGGACGGGACCCGGGCGCCAGAGCTGTTCCAGCGCCTTGGGACCGAGGACCAGATCAAACGGAGCATCGTGCTGAACGCTGTGCGTAACGGCGTGCGGGACGCCACGGCCACCAAGTCGATCAACGAGATCTTCTCGCCGGACCGTCGCGAACTGGCCACCGACATGCGCGATGCCATTCAGGCCAAGGCGGGAGATCGCATCGAGGTACTGGATGTGTTCGTACGCGACATCCAGGCGCCGCAGCTGGTGCGCACCGCCATTGAGGAGAAGCTGCAGCGCGAGCAACAGGTCGCCGCAGAACGCTTCCAAACCGAGATCATTCAGGAACAGGCCCGCCAGGAGGCGGAAGAGGCAAAGGGCATGGCCGAGGCGCAGCGCATTATCTCGGAGGGACTGACGCCCGCCTACCTGACGTTCTACTACATCCAGCAGCTCTCGGCGCTGGGCGAGGGGAACGTGGTGTACGTGCCTACCGAGGGAGGTATCCCGCTGATCCGCAACCTGAGTCGGTAGCTTGACCGAGGTGGTTCGTCGTGGCCTGAGGAGGGGCGGCCCCTGGCTGCCCCTCCTTCTCGTCACGGGGGGGCTGGCATGCTCACCGGTCTACGTGATCCGGGCCGGCTTGGCGGAGGCGAAGATCCTGAGGAGCCGACGCCCCATGCCTACGGTCATCCTCGATGAGGCCACCGACCCGCGACTGAAGGGCAAACTCACGCTGGCCCGCGAGGCTCGCGCCTTCGCTCGCGATTCCCTGGGCCTAGACGTGGGAGAGGCCTACACCAGCTACACGCAGCTCGAGAGCGACACGTTGCTCATGGTCGTGTCGGCCGCGTACCGGACGCGCCTGGCTCCCAAGACCTGGTGGTTCCCTATCGTCGGTCACGTCCCCTATCGCGGCTACTTCGATTTCGAGGACGCCTATGAGGAACGGGACAGGCTCGAAAACGAAGGCTTCGACGCGCTGGCTAGACCGTCGTCCGCGTTCAGCACTCTGGGTTGGTTTGCGGATCCGCTGCTCTCCACCACGGCGCGCGCCGACGAGGTCTCCCTCGTCGAGACGATCCTGCACGAACTGACACACAACCACCTCTACCTGCCCGGCCAGGCACGCTTCAACGAGAGCTTCGCCCAGTTCGCGGGCAACGCGGGCGCCATCGAGTTCTTCTGCCGCCGCCGTGGGGGTGGACCCGATTCGGTGTGGTGTCTGCGCGCCCAGGCGCGCTGGCGTGACCAGATACGCTTCTCGGAATTCCTGGACCCGCTGGTCGACGAGCTGCTGACGCTCTACGGCGACACCGCCCTGGACGAATCGACGATGCTGAGCGAGCGGGAGCGCATCTTCCAAGGCCACAGGGAGGTCTTTCAGTCTCAGGTTCAGCCCACCCTGGAAGCCAGCACCTTCCAGCGCTTCCTGGACGACCCGCTCAACAACGCCACCTTGTTGGGGAGGATGCGGTACTACCACCGCCTGGCCGACTTCGATGCGCTCTGGCAGGCCGAGGGCGGTGACCTGGCAGCGACCCTCGCCATTGTGAAGCGGGAGGTGGAACAGCTCGAGGACCCGTTCGACCTGCTGCCCACCCCCTGACGGCCGGCCTTCCGCACATCGCCACTCGTTGACATCCAGCATAGGTTAGCGGCTCGTATTCCTGCGCTGACGCGAACCGCTACCTGAGAAGATGTCGAGCGAACCCCGCGAGCCCTACCGCCCAGCGGACATCGAGTCCAAATGGCAGGCCACCTGGGATGGGGACGGCACGAACCGACTCACCCGCGAAGCCTTGGCGGGGGACCCGAGCCGGCCGTTCTATCAGTTGATGATGTTCCCCTACCCTTCTGCGGAGGGGCTACATGTCGGAAACATCTACGCGTTCACCGGCGCCGATGTCCACGGTCGCTACCGGCGCCTCCTGGGTCACACCGTATTCGAGCCCATCGGGTTCGACGCGTTCGGGATTCACTCGGAGAATTTCGCGCTGAAGCGTGGGGTCCATCCGATGGACCTCATCCCCAGTAACATCGCCAACTTCACACGGCAACTGCGGCGCATCGGCGGGATGTTCGACTGGGACCACACGGTCGATACCACCGACCCCGCGTACTACAAGTGGACGCAGTGGATCTTCACGCGCCTGTTCGAGGCGGGGCTCGCCGAACGCAAGGAAGCACCGGTCAACTGGTGCCCGTCCTGCATGACGGTGCTTGCCAACGAACAGGTCATCGGGGGGCGCTGCGAGCGCTGCGGTACCCCAGTCGAGCAACGGTACATCGCTCAGTGGTTCTTCAAGATCACGGACTACGCCGAGCGATTGCTCGCCAACCTGGACGCCATCGACTGGTCCGAGACCACCCTCAAGGCTCAACGGAACTGGATCGGACGCAGCGAAGGGGCCTCCATCCGCTTTCCCGTGGTCGGGACCGATGAGAACGTGGAGGTCTTCACGACTCGACCGGATACGATCTTCGGGGCCACCTACATGGTGTTGGCGCCGGAGCACCCCCTGGTCGACCAGGTCACCAGCGAGGCGCAGCGGGACATCGTAGCGGCCTACCGAAACGAAGCCGGCCAAACCGATCTCGTCTCCAGACAAAAGACCGACAAGTCGAAGACCGGCGTGTTTACCGGAGGGTTCTGTCGCAACCCGGCCACCGGAAAGGACATCCCCATCTGGGTGGCCGACTACGTCCTCATGGGTTACGGCACGGGCGCCATCATGGCGGTGCCCGGGCACGACCATCGCGACTTCGAGTTCGCCACCGAATTCGACCTCCCCATCGTGCGGGTCGTAGCTCCCCAGGGGTCGGACGCGCAGGCGCCGTTGACCGAAGCGTATGTGGACAACCAGGCCGGCGTGTTGGTCAACTCGGGCAGTTTCGACGGCTCGAGCGTTGCGGATGGCAAGCGCGCCATCATCGATTGGCTGGTGGCCGAGGGGTTCGGCGATCGCCGCGTCAACTTCCGTCTCCACGACTGGTGCATCTCACGGCAACGTTACTGGGGTCCCCCGATCCCCATCGTTCACTGCGAGACCTGCGGACCGGTCGCAGTGCCCGAGGAAGATCTCCCCGTGGAACTGCCGCGTGTCGAGGATTTCAGGCCCGACGACTCGGGCGTGAGCCCTCTTGCTCGGGTCGAGTCCTGGTACCGGACCACTTGTCCCAAGTGCGGGGAGGCGGCCCGTCGCGAGACCGACGTTTCCGACACGTTCCTCGACTCTGGTTGGTATTTCCTGAGGTACCCGTCGACAGACTACGCCGACGGCGCATTCGATCCGCAGGTGACGCGCAACTGGCTCCCGGTCGACAGCTACATTGGGGGGAACGAACACGCGGTCTTGCACCTCTTGTACGCACGGTTCATCACGATGGCATTGAAGGATCTCGGCCATCTCGACTTTGAGGAGCCGTTTACGCAGTTCCGGGCCCACGGACTGATCATCCGTGACGGTGCCAAGATGTCGAAGTCCAAGGGCAACGTGATCGTCCCCGATCCGATCATCGAGGAGTTCGGTGCGGACACCTTCCGCACCTATCTCATGTTCCTGGGCCCCTTCCAGGACGGCGGGGACTACCAGGCCGAAGGTATCCAGGGCCCCTTCGGATTCCTGCACCGGATCTGGGGGACGACATTGGACGTCGCCCAGGCCGAGGCGGACGGAACCCAGCCCCAACCGGACCCCGAGGTGGAACGGAAGCTTCACCAGACCATCGAACAGGTGACGCAGCAGCTGGGCAACCTCCAGTACAACACCGCCATCGCGGCCATGATGGAGTACTTGAACAGTGTACGTACGGGGGGCCGTCCGTCCTGTCGCGCGGAGATCGAGCCGTTGGTCGTCATGGTGGCGCCGTTCGCCCCTCACTTGGCGGAGGAACTGTGGCAGCGTCTCGGCCACGAGGGAAGCATCTTCGACGCTGACGCCTGGCCGGCATTCGATGCGGACAAGGCCAAGGAGACCCAGACGTCGGTCGCGGTGCAGGTGAACGGCAAGACCCGCGGTTCAGTAGCGTTGCCCTTGGGCGCATCCGAAGCGGACGCCACCGCGGCAGCCCGGGAAGACGCCAACCTGGAGCGTCATATCAGCGCCGGTACCATTCGCAGGGTGATCCACGTTCCCGATCGACTCATCAACTTCGTGGTGCAGTAAGCAACCTTTCCTCCGGAAGCGCCTTGATCCAACTCGAACGGGTAAACCGCAACTTCGAGCAGGATGGAAATCAGGTGCTCGCGGTTCAGGATCTGAGCCTCGATATCCGCAAGGGCGAGACGCTGTGTCTGATCGGCTCCAGTGGTTGCGGCAAGACCACGACCCTCCGGCTTCTCAACCGCCTTCTGGATCCCACCGATGGTCGGATCATGTTGGACGGCCAGGACACATCCACAATGGAGCCCACCGCGCTCAGGCGGCGCATGGGATACGTGGTTCAGCGTGGCGGGCTGTTTCCCCACCTCACCGTGCGAGCCAACGTGGGGCTGTTGTGCACGCTGGAGAAGTGGGGGAAGCCCAGGACCGAGCAGCGTGTGAGCGAGCTCCTGGAGCTGGTACGATTACCCCTCGGTGAATTCGGAGACCGCTTTCCCTCCGAGCTATCCGGGGGACAACGACAGCGGGTGGGCGTGGCGCGAGCGCTGGCCCTGGATCCCGAGATCCTGCTCATGGACGAGCCTTTCGGTGCGCTCGACCCGGTCACCAGGAGCGAGCTCCAGAGCGAGTTCAGACACCTCGAAGGGCTTTCCGACAAGACTGTGGTGCTGGTCACGCACGATCTCGACGAGGCCTTCCTGCTTGGGGACCGGATCGCACTGATGTCGCGGGGCACACTGCTCCAGGTCGGTGACCGTGCATCGTTCCTCGAGGAGCCCAACTCCGAGGAGGTCCGGCGCTTCGTGGAAGGCCAGCATGTGACGCGAACCGGGGGTGCGGATGGGTAGACATCACTCGATGCTGTTATGCTGCCTATTGGCAGGATGGGGTGCCGCAGGAGGACGCGGCGCGGGTGCTCAGGAACCCACGGCCACAATCGCCATCGGCAGTAAGAACTTCACGGAAGGCGCGATCCTCGGTGAGATCATGACCCAGCTCGTCCGGGCCCGCACCGACCTTGAGGTCGTCCACCGTTCGGGGCTGGGTGGCACGCTGATTGTCTTCGAGGCACTCCGGACCGGACAGATCGACCTGTATCCCGAGTACACGGGCACGGGTTGGTCGACCATCCTGGGGAGGACCGACCAGATCGAGAACCGGTTGGAGGCGTTCCTTACCGTCCAGCGCGAGTTTCGCGACCGCTACGACATGGAGTGGCTCTCCCCGTTTGGACTCAACAACACGTATACGCTGGCCATGGCTCCGGAGCGAGCGGAGGAGCTGGCGATCAACACGATCTCCGATTTGGCAGCCCGCGGTTCCGAGGTGCGTGCTTCCTTCAGTCTGGAGTTCCTGAACCGGACCGACGGCTGGTTGGGCCTGCAGGACTTCTACGGCCTCGAACTGGGGGACGTGCGGGGGATGGAGCACGCGCTGGCGTATGAGGCGATAAGCTCCGATGCCGTTGACCTGATCGATGCCTACTCGACGGACGGGAAGCTCCTCCGCTTCGGGCTCCGGGTGCTCGAGGACGACCGAGGGTTCTTCCCTCCCTACAACGGCGCGCCACTCGTTCGCGAGGATGCACTCGAGGAACACCCGGAGATCCGACAAGCCCTGGAAGAACTGGCCTTCCGCATCCCCAACGAGCGCATCATGGCGCTCAACGATGCCGTTGAGGAGGGAGGTGCCACAGTGGAGGCAATGGCGCGGCGCTTTCTCCAGGAAGAAGGACTGCTGGAGGGGTCGCCCGACGTTGCGGTCGAGAGCGCGGATCGGCCGGCAAGCTTCTTGGGCTTCTTCCTGGCGCGCTGGCGGGAGACGCTCCGCCTCAGCCTGGAACACCTCCAACTGACCTTCCTGGCAGTCCTGCTCGCGGTGCTGCTGGGTGTGCCGCTCGGCATCTGGATCACCCGGCACGGCTGGGCGGAGCGGATCGGGCTGGGCGCTGCCGGGGCGATCCAGACCGTACCCAGCCTGGCTCTCTTGGCGTTCATGATCGCCATCCCCGGTCTGGGACTCTCCGCGCGATCGGCCATCGTGGCGCTGTTTCTGTACGCGCTGCTCCCCATCCTCCGCAACACCTTCACCGGGATCCGCGGCGTCGATCCGGAGTTGGTCGATGCCGCCCGTGGACTGGGTCTCACGGAGCGCCAGGTCCTGACCCGTGTGCAGCTCCCCCTGGCTACCCGAACCATTCTGGCGGGGGTGCGGACCGCCACGGTCATCAGTATCGGCGTGGCGACACTGGCCGCATTCATCGGCGCCGGTGGACTCGGTGAGCCAATCGTGACCGGCCTCTATTTGAACGACACTCAGATGATCATGGCCGGGGCGCTGCCCGCCACCGCTCTGGCCTTGCTCGCCGACCACCTCTTGGGGCGACTCGAGAGGGCGCTGACACCGCGAGGACTCCTCGCCTGAGCGGTCCGCCACCGACCCTCCCCCCACTTGAACCGAGCCCCTACCTTGGGGACGCCGATTCCACTCCGCCGACTGCGAGCCGTATGACACGCAAGCCCACTCCCCGACCCTCCCCCTACCTCGAGGGCTTGATGATCGATGCCATCCGGGTCCTCTCCATGGACGCGGTGCAGAAGGCCAACTCAGGGCATCCCGGGACTCCCATGGCGCTCGCTCCGGTGGGCTACACCACCTGGACGAGGCACCTCAAGCACAACCCCTCGAACCCCGATTGGTTGGACCGCGACCGCTTCGTGTTGTCCTGTGGTCACGCGTCGATGCTGCTTTACTCCTTGCTCTACCTCTCGGGGTACGACGTCTCGCTCGACGACATCGTCAACTTTCGACAATGGGGATCGCCGACGGCCGGACATCCTGAATTCGGTCACGCGCCTGGTGTGGAAACCACAACCGGTCCCTTGGGTCAGGGTGTCGCCAATTCGGTGGGGATGGCCATGGCCGAGCGTTGGTTGGCAGACCGGTTCAACCGTCCCGAGCACCCCATCATCGACCACCGCACCTGGGTGTTCTGTTCGGACGGCGACCTGATGGAGGGGATTTCCCACGAGGCTGCGGCGATCGCAGGCCACCAGGGTTTGAGCAAGCTGACCTGGGTGTTCGACGACAACCACATCACCATCGACGGAAACACGGAGCTGTCGACCGTAACCGATCAACTGGCACGCTTCGAATCTTACGGCTGGCACGTCCAACAGGTCGATGACGGCAACAACCTTGAAGCCATCGACGCGGCCTTCGATCGGGCTGTGGAGGACCCTAGGCCGTCGCTGATCGGGCTCAACACCATCATCGGCTACGGCAGCCCCACCTTGGCTGGCACATCGAAGGCGCACGGCGCACCGCTGGGCGAAGACGAAGTGAAGGCCACCAAGGAGAGTTTGGGCTATCCGAGCCCCGACCCCTTCCACGTGGATCCCAACGCTCTGGAGGAGTGGCGCAAGACTCGTGAGCGCGGCGAGGAGCTGGAGGCCGAGTGGACCGCTCGCTTCGAGGCATACCGGGCCCTGCACCCGAGGTTGGCGGAGCAGCTGCAGGCTAGCGCTCGAGGCGAGCTTCCAGCGGGCTGGGACGAAGGCCTGCTTGAGGACGCCTCAGCGGGTCAAGCCGCGGCGACCCGAGCCCACTCGGGGAGGGTCATCCAGACGTTGGCGGATCGCATTCCCAACCTGGTGGGCGGCTCGGCAGACCTAGCGGGCTCGAACAAGACCACCATTGCGGCGGCCGCCTCACTCTCCGCAGCGAGCCCCAGCGGCAACAACGTCTTCTACGGTGTTCGTGAACACGCCATGGGGGCCATCATGAATGGCATGGTCCTTCACGGGGGCATCCAACCCTTCGGTGGGACCTTCCTGATCTTCTCCGACTACATGCGGCCGGCCATCCGGTTGGCCGCACTCATGGGTCTCAGGGTGGTGTACGTCTTTTCGCACGACTCGATTGGTTTGGGAGAGGATGGCCCCACGCATCAGCCCATCGAACAACTCATGTCGCTGCGCACCATCCCGGGGCTCATCGACCTGCGCCCCTGCGACGGACCGGAAACCGCCGAGGCCTGGAAGGTGGCGTTGGAGGCAAAGGGACCGAGCTTCCTGGCGCTCACCCGGCAGTCGGTGCCGCGGCTCGACCGCGAGGCCGTCGCCGGCGCGGCGGGCCTTCGACGGGGCGGCTATGTGCTGGCCGAGGCCACGGGTTCGCTCGAGGCCATCCTGATCGCCAGCGGCTCCGAAGTCGCGGTGGCACTGACTGCGAGAGAGCGCTTGGAGAAGGAAGGGGTCGGAACCCGGGTGGTGTCCCTTCCGAGTTGGGCGTTGTTCGCGAGCCAGCCCGCCGAATACCAGGAGCAGGTACTCCCGGCCGATGTCGCCCGTCGGGTGGCGGTGGAGGCGGGCTCCACGTTCGGGTGGTCCCGTTGGGTCGGGACGGACGGAGTGGCTGTGGGCATCGACCATTTTGGTGCCTCGGCTCCGGCGGAGGTGCTCTATGAGAAGTTCGGGGTGACGTCGGAGCGGGTCGTGGAGGCGGTTAGGAGGCTGGGCGCGCTTCCGCGCTGAGGAGAGGGGGGCAGCGCGGAACGTTTCGTGCTAGATAGAAGGGGCGGGCTGGGCCGGTTTTCGCCCTGAATTGCGCCTGTTTTCTTTGGAATCGCTTCACGCAGTAGCCGACACCACTTTCCCGAATCCCTGTCATTTCGATGAGTAAACGCAACGAATCGGACGCGTCCGCCGCAGCCACCGTCGCTTCGCCGCCACGAAACGGAACCGCCAAGAAGCCCAAGAGCGACAAGCAGGCACCTCCGACGAGCGAGACCGATGGGTCCGCGGCCCCCATGACGCGCTGGTTCGATCAGGTCGGGATGGGGGACACCGCCACCGTAGGCGGAAAGGCAGCGTCGTTGGGTGAGATGTACCAGGCGCTGGTCGGGCAAGGCATTCGGGTACCCAACGGGTTCGCGACGACCGTAGCCGCCTACGAACAGTTCCTCGACGCGCCGGTCACTGCGGGCACCTGGGACGACTTGGAAGGTGAGGACCTCGTGGCCGGCCCCCTGAGGGATGCCAAGAAGGCATCGACCCTTCGAGCCGCACTGGCAGCGCTCTTGGAGAACGCAGCCACCGATGACCACCTGGAGATGCATGCCCGCACTGCGTTGGCGCGCGCCTTCGTGAGTGCCTCTCCGGTACCCGACCTCGTTCGGTCCGCCATCGAGAAGGGCTATCAGGACCTCTGTAAGGAGTACGGACCAGACGTGGACGTGGCCGTCCGCTCATCGGCCACCCGCGAGGACTCCACGATGGCGTCCTTCGCGGGGCAGTACGAGTCGTTCCTTAACATCACGGGACTTCCGGCAGTGTTGGACGCGTGGAAGGGCTGCGCGGCCAGCGCATTCACGGAGCGGGCCGTGGGATATCAGCTATCCAAGGGCATGGACCCGCTCGTTGGGTCGCTCGCGGTGGTGGTGATGAAGATGGTGCGCTCCGACCTGGCCGCTTCTGGCGTGATGTTCACCATCGATCCCGACTCAGGGAACCAGAACATCATCCACATCAGCGCCGCCTATGGCCTGGGTGAGCTGGTGGTACAGGGCAGCGTCTCTCCGGATTCGGTTTTGCTCTGGAAGGATGCGCTTCGCAAAGGGCGGTTCCCCATTGTGCATCGGGTGCTTGGGGCCAAGGACCGCAAGATGGTCTATTCGATGCAGGGCGGCACTGCCACCGAGAGTGTGGACACCGAGGCAAGTCGCCGTCGTCAGTGGTCGCTACGCCGCGAAGAGGTGGTGGAGTTGGGCCAAATGGCGCTTAGAATCGAAGAGCACTATGGCCGCCCCATGGACATCGAGTGGGCCAAGGACGGCTACTCGGGAGAGCTGTTCATCGTGCAGGCTCGACCTGAAACCGTGCATGGTGAAAACAGCGGGAGCATGCTGCGCACCTACTGCATGGATCCGGAGCTCACCTCCAGCCTCAAGAAGTCTGGAAAGGTGCTCGCCACTGGGAGCGCGGTGGGGACGCGGATCGCCTCCGGTAGGGTGCGGGTCTACAAGACCTACGAGGAAGTCATCGTCCGCAAGCGGGCGCTTCGCACTCAGATCAAGGAAGGACGCGCGCTCGACAGCATTCCTCCGGAACAACACGTGTTCGATCCCGGCGATGTCCTCGTAACCGAGATGACGACGCCCGACTGGGAGCCCCTCATGCGTGAGGCCTCCCTCATCGTTACGGAGAAGGGCGGTCGCACGTCGCACGCCGCGATCGTAGCGCGGGAGTTCGGCATCCCCGCCATTGTGGGCTGCGATGACGCCACCAAGCTGCTCAAGCCCCTCAGTCAGGTCACAGGCTCGTGCGCCGAGGGCGAAACCGGGTTCGTCTACGATGGCGAACACCCGTTCCGGGTCGAAGAGGTCGATATCGGCGATCTGGGCGAGCTGAAGACCAAAGTGAAGCTGAACGTGGGGTTCCCGGACAAGGCCCTGAGTGATGCGATGCTCCCATCCGACGGTGTCGGGCTGGCTCGTTTGGAGTTCATTCTCACCGCTCAGGTGGGCATTCACCCACTGGCACTCCTGTACTTCGAGGAGCTCCGGGACTACGCGGGCGGAAGCAAACTGGCTCCCGAACTGCACCGCTACCGCGAACGCCTGGAGCGTGAGGGACGCAAGGAGCTGCGGGCACTGGTAGGCGCCATCGAGCGGCGTACCGCCGGTTACGCCGATCGGCGCGAGTTCTTCGTGGACCAGGTCAAGTACGGTGTCGCGCTGATCTGTGCCGCATTCTATCCGCGGCCGGTCCTGGTGCGGCTGTCCGACCTCAAGTCCAATGAGTACCGGGATCTTTTGGGCGGGCGCCTCTTCGAGCCGGAGGAGGAGAACCCGATGATCGCATGGCGCGGCGCGTCGCGATACCTCGACGACTCCTTCACACCTGCGTTCGACATGGAGTGCGATGCGCTCCGCTTCGTGCGTCAGCAGATCGGGTTGGACAACCTGCAACTGATGGTGCCGTTCTGTCGCTCCCCGGAGGAGGGACGTGCGGTCGTCCAGCTCCTGGATCAGCGAGGCCTGTCGCATCGAGGTGGAGTGCCACTGTTCCTGATGATCGAGCTCCCGTCCAACGTCATCGAGGCCGATCGCTTCATCGATGAGATGCAATTGGCGGGCGGCTCAATCGGGTCCAACGACCTGGTTCAAACCGTCTACGCGGTGTCACGCGACGACCTGGAACACTACCGACACGCCGTGGATGCCCGCTCTCCGGCCGTGAAGGCCATGATCCAGAGCTCCGTGCTGGCGTTCTCAGGGAGGGACTTGGAGATCGGGATTTGTGGGCAGGCGCCGTCGGACTACCCGACGGAGATTCCGCCCTTCCTGGTCAGGGCGGGCATCACGTCGATGTCGGTGACGCCCGATACGCTCATTCGGGTACGCATGGCGGTGTCAGAGGCGGAGAAGGAGCTCGCGGAGGAATAGGCCGGCAGAGGCTCCCTCTCAACCCCGCGGGTTGTTCTCCCTCTCCAGCAGGCCGGCATGTTTCGGCTCCTCGATAAGAAGCCGAGTACGTTGATCAACCCAGCCGATGCCTACCAGGTAGACGAGCAGGTTTAGGGGGCTAGGAACGAGCACGAGGAGTGAGAGCGCCAACCATGTTGAGTACCTCCGCCGCCGGGCGTCCCGGAATAGGGCTAGGACGATCAGAAGGTGAACGACGACGTAAAGAACCGCCCCCATGGTCAGCTCCTCTCCGCTTCTTCCAGCTCATAGTACCTTAGCAGACCCATACTCGTTATAACCGCAGCCGTACTAGGTCGCATGTGGAGTCAGTTCTGCAATCGCTAAGGCGGATACTATTATACCGTACGGAAAGGGGCGGGAGGGAGCAAGTCCGAGAGACGACCGGGTATCGGTGGCGCGCCGCCCGGTGGCCTGAAGAGCATCCAGAGTAGGCAACACCAAACGAGCGGGGGCACCTAGGGGGCCCATGTCCGTCACGATGCTGGCCTACCCGGCCGGCACCCCCACCTCAGACGGCGCCTCGACCTCTGCCGCGAGCGCGTCCCCTCGGCTGGCCACCCGTAGCCCCAGGATGGCCCACACCGCGGCCGCCGGAGCCGCGATCAAGGCGATGGCGCCCAGCGAGAAGCCGATCCAGGCCAACCCGGCATAGATCCACCCACTCACCAAGTCGCCGCCGCGGTACACGGCCGCGTCGATGAAGGCCTTGGATTTGTACTTCTCTTCCCGCGAGACAACGGTGAACAGAACCTCGCGAGCCGGTTTGGTCATCCCATAACGTCCAGCGCGATAGATGACCTGCACGATGACCAGCGTGGCCAAGGTGGGGTAGAGTCCCAGCGCTACAAAACCCACCGTCAGCGCCACCGGGATCGCCGCGAGGGTCACCCCGACCCCAAACCACCGAACGACCCGCGCAGTCAGATACACCTCGAACAGGATGGTGAGCACGTTGACCACGAGGTCGATCCGCGCCAGGAAGGCCGTTCGCTCCCCCCGATCGGTCATCGCGGCGTACACCAGGTCCGACTGCGCGAAGTACAGCACGGTGGACGCGAAGGTCATGAGGGCAATGAACGCCGCGATGCCCGCCAGGTAGGGCGACGCAAAGACGGCCTTCATCCCGGAGACGGCGTTGCCCGGCAGGGGCCGCTGTGCCTCCCCCTCTGTCACCACTGCCCCGGTGTCGAAGTTTCGGTGCAGCGCGCGGGCGAACCACGATGCGGCCTCGAGCGGCACGCAGGAGATCAGTAGCAACGAAAACACGGGGACCTGCTCGGCCAACCAGATCGTAACGCCCGACCCCACGATGCCTCCCACCGACGATCCGACCGCAATGAAGGCGAAGAGCCGCCTACCCTGGTCGTTGTCGAAGCAGTCTGCGACCAGCCCCCAGAACACGGTCACGACAAAGAGCGCGAAGATGCTGGTCCAGACGTAGAACACCCGATCGATCCAGGGGCGGGCCTCTACTGGTAAGAACACCAGGCTGGCCCAGAAGCCGATCAGGCACGCGATGAAGAATCGGTTCGCGAACGGGACGAACTTGCCCCGCGACCATCTCGACGCGATCCAGGAGTAGGCGGGAACCGCAACGCACACCATGACCAGGAACACGACCGTCCAGAGAATCTGGAGGTTGCCCCGGTCCTCAGCCGAGATCTCGTCGCGGACGGCACGCAGGATGTAGTACGAGAACATGATGCAGAAGCCATAGGCCGCTGCCCAGAGCATGCCCCTTAATTCTTCTTCGTCTTTGAAGTCGACGAATCGGCCGATCAGGGAGGCGAGCACGACCCGTTAGGCCTGGGCTGCGTGCCAGGCGTCCAGCACCTCGCGCTCCCGCTCTCGGCTCATGCCGAATCGTCGGTTCTCGCGCTCCTCGGCGGGGCGGCTCTTGTCCCACTCGAGCGTGTCGCGCGCGGTCACAGCCAGCGGTCGAAACGTGAGTCCGGCATCCACGGACGGTTGATAGCTTACGAACATGAGCGGGTCGCCGGGGATCCACGCGGGCAGGTCACTCCAGGGCGCAACCTCCTGTGCCTGTAGGAAGTCCTCCGGCACCCAGGTCAACTCATGCGGATTGGATGCGATGGTGCCGATCTGCTCCAACATTTCACCCATCGTGAGGCGGTAGTCCGGACCCACGCCGTTGAAGTTCCCCGTGGTGCCGCTCTCGGCCAGGTGCACGATCCACTCACCCAGATCCCGTTGGTCGATGATCTGGTTGGAATGCTCGGGGTTCCCGGGCGCCAAGACCTCCCCGCCTTCATCGATGCGCACCGGCCAGTAGGTGAACCGATCGGTGCGGTCGCCCGGTCCCACGATCAGCCCGGGCCGTACCACCGTGCCCTTCCCCGGAAACGCCACGTGCACGATGTCCTCGCTCAGGGCCTTCATGAGGCCATAGGGCGCGTCATCGCCATCGTTCCATCCCTCGGGTGGCTCGATGCGTTGGTAGTCCTCGCCCACGATGGGTTCAGTGAGCACGCGGTCCTTGTTGTCCCAACCGAATCCCTCGAGCTGATAGGCCGAGATGGAAGACACGAACACATACTGGCCGGCCGCGTCCTTCAACAGCTCGGTGCTCTTCTGCGCCCATCGATAGTCCTGGGTGTTGTTGTCGAGGACCACATCCCACTCTCGGCCTTCGAGCGCAGTCAGGTTGTCTGCGCGGTCTCCCACCAGGCGCTCCACCGAGTCGGGGAGCTCAGCCTGGGAGCGGCCTCTGGTGAAGATGCTCACGGTGTGCCCGCGCTCGACCGCGTAGCGCACCATGTGGGGACCGATGAACCCCGTGCCACCCAACACCAGGATCCGCAGTGGGGTAGGAGAGGCGGTCCCGGCGGTGTCCCGCGCCTCCGGTTCTGACCCGCAGGCGGTGGTGCCACCCAACGCAATGCCGGCACCTACTGCACTGGCCGTACGAATGAACTCTCTTCTTGTGGGAGTCATCAGCCTCGCCTCGCTTTCCATGCGGCTATGATCTCGGGTTCGCGCTGCATCATGCTGCGCTCACCTTCGCCCAGTCGGGCCCTCTGTTCGTCGCTGACTGCGTTCGAATCCCACCACGCCAAGACGTCCTGCGTGGTTTCGGCCAGGGGTCGCAGGGTCAGTCCGTTGGCCATCGCGCGGCTGACGTTGATGCGCGCCGATCCCTCATACTCGCCTACCGGCATCAGCCAGGGGAGCATGAACTGCACGTTGTGCTCACGCAGAAAATCGTAGTCTGACACATAGACCCACTCCACTACCGAAGCCGTGGTGGCCTTGACGCCATGCACGAACTCGTGGATTCCCATTCCCTTCGGAGGTGCCGCCACGTTGAAGGTGCCACCCGTGCCTTGCTCCGCGAGTCGAATCATCCACTCCGTCAGGTCTCGCACGTCGATGTACTGTACCGGGTCATGGGCGTTACCAGGTACCAACACCTCACCTCCCTGGCGCAACCTCACTGGCCAGTACGGGAAGCGCGTCACCTGTGGGTCGGCGGGGCCCACGATGTAGGTGGGCCGAACGATGATCGCCCGATCCTCGCCGAACGTCTCTCGCACCACGTTCTCGGACAGGGCCTTCATGACGCCGTAGGAGGGGCGCTGATCCTCGGGCACATCGGCCGTGTCCACCAGCGGCACGTTTGCATCCTCGGGGAGATCGGTTCCGATGTACGGGTAGTACACGCCCGTCGACGACGTGTAGACGTAGATGTCCGCCGACTCCCGCAGGAGTTCCGCGGAGGTTCGGGTCCACTCCACCTGCCGGCCCGAGTTGTCGATCACCACGTCCCACCTGCGACCCTCGAGAGCGCGGTGGTCGTTCTCCCGATCCCCCACGAGCTGTTCGACGTCCCGGAACATGCGCCGGTAGATCGTAGGCTGGGTCTGACCGCGCGTGAAGGTGGAAACGGAGTGTCCGCGGTCCAGGGCATACTTGATCTGGTGGGGTCCCAAGAACGTGGTCCCCCCGAGAATCAGGATGTCCAGGGGGTGGCGGCTCGGCCGCGGCCTCCCCGTCATCCCCAAACTCAGAGCGCCCCCCGCCAGTGCTGAGCTCTTCAGGAAGTCCCGTCTCGTGGTGGGCATTGCGTCTCCGGCATCCCAGGGATCGTCGACCCCAGGATGCCGCGCGCGGAGGCGGCCGGCAAGCGAATGGGTCCGCTAGTCGCCGCTCGCTTGCCGAGCGAAGTCCAGTAGCTCCAAGGGATCTCCATGTCCCACCAGAGCATGCTCACCCAGTCTGTCCGCCCAACGCACCACGTGGGGCATGCCGGTCCCGCTCTCGCGGGACACGAGCCTGGGGCGGGTGCTGGGCCCGGCGCCGTACGTCGGGATGATGTAATGCGCCAGCGCTCCGTCGACGGCTTCGTAGTCGAGCATCACGCCACGCCGCCCTGCCAGTAAGCAGATCTCGGCTCCGAGCAGGCGGTAGCCATCCCTCAGCACAGGCCGAATGGTCTGCCCCAACTCGGCCTGAATGAAGGCTGCGACGTCGGCCTGGTCCGCACTGCGAATCTTCTGCTCTGCCGTGGTCCACCGTACGTAGTCGGCCGCAAATGTCTCCGCGTCGCTCCCCCGCCCCAACCCCAACCAGGCCAGCGCCAGCGTCGCGGCCAGAGCCAGGCCCACAACCATCGGACGGAAACGGCCGGAGCCGCTCAGGTGCCTCTCTGCGTGGGTGGCGCCCGGCTCCCGGAGCCGCTGTCCCAGCCTGCGACGGAGGGTAGCGGGGGCCTCAGGCGCGCTCAGGTCCTGGAGCACATCCAGCATCCAAGGCGCCTGCGCCAGATAGTCCGAACAGGCCTCGCACGACGCTCGGTGAGCCAGTGCGGCGGTTGTTTCGGGCGTGAGCAGCCTCGGCCGGTCGGGCGGCCAGAGGATGCGGCGGCAGGTGGCGCAGTCCATACGTCTCCCGGTGCTTCGTAAGGTCCGGTGCGCCTGGAGAATCCGTCAGACCGGGAAAAGGTTCGCTCAAACAGGGGTTTTGAGCACTTCCCTTGCGTCTGTCCGGCGCAACGCGTTGTTTGGGGCTCCGCCGGATGGAGCAGCAACCTGGCTCCGCCCGGCAGACGTCTCCAGGTGGTGACCCCCCTCCGAAGGGACATGGCCCGCTCCGCACCCAAACTCGATGCCTTCGCCGATGAGCAGCTCGTCGAACTGGTCAAGGCTGGCGGCCAAGGGGACCTGCGGGCCTTCGACGAACTGGTCCGGCGGCATCAGGATCGCCTCGCGGCCAACTGTCGGTACATCACGGGCTCACCCGACGATGCTTTGGACCTGACCCAAGAGGTCTTCGTCAAGGCCTACTTCGGCCTTTCCAGGTTCGAGGGCCGCTCCCTGTTCAAGACCTGGGTGCAGCGGATCAAGGTGAACCACTGCTTCAACTTCATGAAGCGCGGTCGTAACCGGACCTTCGAGAGCCTCGACGACGTTCCGGTGGCCGCCGCACCTCAGCTCCAGGTGGAGCCTACCGCCGAACGAGATCTGCAGAATCTACGTGACCAGGAGGTCATTCAGCTGGTCTTAGAGGAAATGAACGAGACGCTCCGGCTTCCGTTGATCATGTGCGACATGGACGAGATGCCCTATCAGGACATCGCGGATGAGCTGGGAATCGGCCTTTCGGCCGTGAAGATGCGGATCAAGCGGGGAAGAGCAGAGTTTCGAGATCGCTACGCCGCCTATACGGGGCACCCCACCGTAGCGAGCTGAGAGGTAGTATGTCGGAAAAGCCCGATGAGAAGGAAGCAGAACCGGAAGAGCAGGTAGACGAGTCCGACCTCGAAGACCTGGGCGAGCCCGTTTCGGAGCTACAGACCTTGGTGACGCCCGTACCAGAGGGGTTCTTCAGCAGGGTTCAGAACACGATTCGGCGACGGGAGCTGGCGGCAGACATGACCCGCTTCAGCATCTGGACCCCGGCGTTGGTGTTTATGGAGTACATTGCAGCGTTCTTCAGCGCGTTCGGCCCCCAATCGACCTCGGATTCTGACTCGGAGGAGAACGAATGAACGAGATGCGCGACCAGTTGATCGTAGCGTTTCGCGAGCTCGGCTACAGCATTGCAGCGGGTGTTCCCAAAGCCATCGTAGCCCTGATCGTTCTCATTCTTGCGGTCTTCGTCGCGGCGATCATCGCGCGCATGCTCCGGGGCACGTTCCGGCGAGTCGGACTGGACGCGTTGGCGGCTCGCGCCGGGTTGGACCAGAGCATGGCTCGCCTGGGGGTCAGCTCGCCGCTCAGCGAAGTCCTGCCCCGCGTGGCGTACTACCTCCTGCTGGTGCTCTTCGCTCGGGCCGCCGCAGACGGGCTGGGACTGTCCTCGATCTCGAACGCGATCGGCACCTTCATGGGGTACCTGCCGAACGTCTTTGCGGCCGCGGTGATCCTCATCTTGGGGAGCACTGCCGCGCAGATCGCGGGCCGAGCCGTGACCCAGGCGGCGACCAACTCGGGGATCGAGTTCGCGGGCTCCCTAGGTGGGATGGTCAGCGGCGTTGTCCTCGCCATCGTCGGGATCATGGCGATTGGTCAGCTTCAGGTGGAAACCGACATCGTCCGCATCGTGGTGACTTCCATCCTGGCCGCGATGGTGGTTGGTTTCGGACTCTCCTTCGGTCTCGGATCCCGTGAGGTGACCCGCAACATGATTGCGGGCTTCTACGCCAGGAAGACGTTTCGGATCGGTGAGGAGATGGAGATCAAAGGGGAGCGCGGCGTACTCACGGCCATCACACCCACCCAGACCATCCTCGACCAGGATGGGCGGACCGTGGCCGTCGCCAACTCGACGTTTCTCGAAGAGGTGGTCAAGCAGGACTGAGTAGCGGGCCCCACCCCACGCCCCGGGGATTCACGGCCCCTGGTTTTCGTGTGACCTTTCCCCCGACCGAAATGTCGGTGGGATGAACCGGATCACGAAAACTCCAAAGGAGCAGGGACATGCGCGTTGCTTCTCGTTTCATGCCTGTGGTCGCGGTCGTGGCCCTGGGCTCTCTGGACACGCCTGCCGCAGCCCAAGATGAACGACCCAGCGGTTGGCTCGATCAGGCGGAGCTCACGTTCGTCATGGCGAACGGGAACTCTTCGGCCACGACGTTCGGGCTGAAGAACGCGCTCGACTACTACTGGCCCAACGCGCAGTTCAGCCTGCAGGCTGGCGGCGTGCGCACCTCGGCGGGAACGACCACGCGCACCGCCACGGGCACGCCGGCCAGCTTTCAAGTGCAGGAAACCACCGAGACGGAGACGACCGCGGAGAACTACTTCCTGCGTTCTCGCTACGATCGGTCCCTGAGTGAAACCGCCTACCTGTTCGGCGGGAGCGGGTGGACACGCAACACTTTCGCCGGGATTCAGAACCGCTACGACTTCGTGTCCGGTGGCGGCCGCATCTGGACGGACACCGAGGGATCCCGCTTCAAGACGGACCTCGGGCTGACGTACACCATTCAGGATGACGTGGTCGACGACCCCGCCACCGATGACGGGTTCTTCGGTCTTCAGGCATCCTACGACGCGTTCCGCCAGATCACGGAAACGACACAGTTCACGAGCCTACTTCGGGTGGACGAGAACCTGAACGAGACCTCCGATCTCAGGGCGGACTGGACCAATGCGGTGGCGGTGGCGATGTCGGACAACCTGGCGCTCAAGGCAAGCCTCCAGTTGTTGTTCGACAACCAGCCGTCCCTGGTAGGCGTGCCGCTGCCCACGACGGGGACGGAGGTGTTCACCCCATTGGGCAAGACCGACTCGGTGTTCACCATCGCGGTCGTGGCGAACTTCTAGTCAAGCGAAAGGCCGCCGACTCCCTGGTCGGCGGCCTTCCGTGTTCAGCAGGTCGAGGGAGTTCTTACCAGCTCGACTTCCTCACCCCCGGCACCAGCCCCTCCAAGGAGTTGTCCCGAAACGCGATGCGGGAAAGCCCGAAACGCCGAAGGTAGCCCCGTGGACGCCCGGAGAACTGACAGCGATTGCGAACCCGCACGGCCGCGGAGTCCCTTGGCATCTTGCGGAGCTTCGCCTGAGCCTCCCGCTTCTCGAGGGGGGTGGCCTCGGCGTCCTTCAGAACCGCGACCAGCGCGCGACGGCGGTCAGCGTAGCGGGCAACCAGCTCCCGCCGCTTCAGGTTCTTTTCGATTTTGCCTTTCTTCGCCATCTAGTATCGACTCTCAGGTCCAGGTTTCAGAGCCTTGTAAGGTAGTCGAACGGGGTTACATCCTACAAGAGCACCCCAAGGGCCAGTCCGCTCGACGTGAGTTTTCAACGGTAACTGATTGCTTTTCAACGACTTACACCTACCTCTCACACCCAGCCCTGAACCCTTGCCGGGGCCCAGGGGATTCCCCTCCCACTGGAGAGACTCTAGGTTTAGGGTCGAAAGGTCCAACCGCCTGGACTTGAGGAGGCCTCAGGGCCTCGTCCGAAGCGAATCCGTCCGAACCATTTGGTCGTGGTCGTTTCCCGTTCAGGCACTTCAGACTTGAACTACTCCACCTGAACGAGGAGGAACATCTGATCGCTCCCCTGTCCGAGTAGTACCCCGTCACCGGCCCAGACCCATCGGGCCCGATGACGCTTCCTCCGGCCCTCGCCGGAACCCGCTGAGTCGTGCGACGCGCGTGTTCTAATGCACCCGCACGACCCCTAGGTGACCGCGCACGACGCGCGGCCCTTTACGACCTTTTGCACAGGGCCTTAGGCCCAGGAGAAGGTGTAGCAATGTCACGTCTTACTCGTTTGATCATCGCGGTGGCTGCGATGGTTGCCTCCCCCGTGCTCCTGCAGGCGCAGGAGACCGGCACCGTGACCGGCTTGGTCACGGACGCAGCCACTCAGCAACCGATTCCCAGCGCGCAGGTGGTGTTGGTAGGAACCAACATCGGCGCGCTGACCAATACATCGGGCCGTTACCTGATTCCGAACGCTCCCGCTGGCCAGCGGGAGATTCGCGTTGTGTACCTCGGCTACGCGCAGAACTCCCAGACCGTCAACGTGACGGCTGGTGGAAGCACGGTCGCTGACTTCGAAATGAGCGCGACGGCGATTGAGATCGACGCCATCGTGGTCAACGCGGTGACGGGCCAGGCGCAGCGCGAACGCGAGCTCGGTACCAACGTGGCCAACATCGCGGTGGGCGAAATCGAACCCGCCGCGGTCACCTCGCTTGCCGACGTGCTCTCTGGCCGGTCGGCAGGTGTCACACTGCAGGATGTAGGCGGCACCACTGGGACATCGCAGAAGATCCGCATCCGGGGTGCCAACAGCCTCTCGCTGGACAACGAGCCGCTGGTGTTCATTGACGGCGTGCGTATCAGCCAGTCACAAGGCGGCCTGGGCGTGGGCGGTCAGGAGCCGTCACGCCTAAACGACATCAACCCCCAGGACATCGAGAACATCGAGGTTCTCAAGGGACCGGCGGCGTCTGCGCTCTATGGCACCGCTGCAGCCAACGGTGTCCTGCTCATCACCACCAAGCGAGGGCGTTCCGGTACCGCTCAGTGGAACGCGTACGTAGAACGGGGTCAGCTCGAGGAGACCACGGACTTCAATCCGAACTGGCTCTCTCTGCAGGTGATTGGGGACGCCAACGCGCCGATCTCCAACCCTGACGGGAGCCGAAACACCACTGACTTCCAGCGCTGCAACAACCTGAACGCCGCCGCCGGCGCCTGTACGCAGGACCTGACGGTTTCGTTCAACCCGCTACTGGATTCGCGGACGACGCCGTTCTCCACTGGGGACAAGCAGACATACGGCGTGAACGTGTCTTCCGGAAACGAGCGGGTCACGTACTACCTGTCCGGACAGTGGGACGACGAACAGGGTGTGATCGACTACAACACGGTTGATCGCTTCACGCTTCGCGCCAACCTGGACGCGTCTGTCCGGGATGACGTGCATGTCACGGTGTCCTCGGGGTATTCGCAGAGTGCGCTGGACCTGAGCTCGAATGATAACTCCATCTTCAGCCCCATCATCAACGGTCTGGTGGGAAGCCCCTACTATGTGGCTCCCGATCCGAGCGAGCCTAACCAGGTGAACCGCAGGAACCTGGGCTTCGGCTTCAACCAAACGGACCTTGAGAACTACATCTTTGAACAGGACGTAGACCGTCTGACGTTGGGCGGTACCACGACTTACACGCCGCTTACATGGCTCTCGGCCAACTTCAACGTAGGCCTGGACCTGACCACACGGCACGACTTCCGTACGTTGCAGCCGGATGAGCTGCCGATCGCAGCTACATTCACGCCCGGGCAGCGGACCTCGCATCGGAGCTCGACCTACTTCTACAACGGGACGGCTTCGACCACCGCGTCGTGGAGCCCGATGGACAACCTCAGCTCCACCACCACAGTCGGCGCCAACTACCAGCGGCAGCTCTTCGAGCGCACCGAGTGCTTCGGCGTGGGCATCGTTCGAGGAACCGCGTCCTGCGGTACCACGTCCAGCAACTTTGCCGTGGACGAGGACTTCAGCGAGCTGATCACCATCGGCGGGTTCGTGCAGCAGCAGTTCGGAATCGCCGACCGCTTCTTCGTGTCCGCCGCACTCCGTGGCGACGACGACTCGGCCTTCGGCGAGAACGCGGACCTCGTGTGGTACCCCGCCGTCAGCGCGTCTTGGGTGGTGGGAGAGGAAAGCTGGTTCCCCGAGAGCGACTTCCTCTCGAGTGCCAGGCTCCGGGCTTCGTATGGCCGCTCTGGCCTCCGGCCTGATTTCCGCCAGGCGCTCACGCTCTTTGACCCCGTCGCAGTCACCGTCAACGGGTCCAACGAGGCGGCTGTGACGCTCAGCAGCACTGGGAACGAGTTGCTGAAACCCGAAATCGTCAACGAGTACGAGTTCGGGGTGGACTTCGGACTCTTGGAGGAAAAGGTCGGTGTGGAGCTGACCTACTTCAACAAGGAGTCAAGCGATGCGTTGATCGACCGCAACCTGGCTCCATCCCTCGGGCTGACCACCACGGTTGTGGACAACCTCGGACAGATCCGAAACTCAGGCTTCGAGGCCGCGGTCTTCGCGGACCTGGTCAACACCGATCCCTTCGGGCTGTCGATCAACCTCTCCGGCTCCAAACTCGACAACGAGGTCGTGGAGCTGGGTGAGGGCGTGGAGCCCATCATCTTCAACCGCGGGCAGCAGCGACATCAGGAAGGATTCCCAGCTGGTGCGTTCTTCGCGCCAGACATCACGTACAATGACGCCGACGGCGACGGAAAGCTCACTGCTGACGAGGTCACCGCTGACGGCGAAGCAGTGTTCCAAGGCGAGTCGCTCCCGACCTACTCTGTCTCGCTGAGTGGTGACATGCGGATTAGCGACTGGCTTACCGTAACCTCGCTGTTCGAGGCGCGCGGTGGGAACCTGCAGTTGAATGACACGGAGCGTTTCCGCTGCCAGTTCAACAGCCAGCAGGGCTGCTCCGCTATTGGCAACAGCGCTGCCACGCTCGATGAGCAGGCTGCTTACATCGCCAACCGCGTGCTCGGCGCCAGTCGGGCCGGCTACATGGAGAAGGCGGACTTCATCAAGTGGCGGGAACTGTCGGTTACTCTCAAGGCGCCCGCAGCGCTCGCTGAGAACGTGCCGAGCCTGAGTGGCGTGAGCTTCACCATGGCCGGTCGTAACCTGGGCGTGTGGACGGACTACACAGGGATCGATCCTGAAGTGAACGAGACCGGGGGAAGCTCCAACTTCACCCAGGGTGAGTTCAACACCCAACCACCCATCCGCTACCTGATGTTCCGACTCAACTACGCGTTTTGATGCGCACGGAGACCATACACATGAGACACATGAGAACTGGGGGCCTCCTCAGCCTCCGCTGGCTTCGGGCTGCTACACTCTTCGGAGTGTTGGGCCTGGCCGCGGGAGCCTGTGACCTCGACGAGGTCCTGGAGGTAAATGACCCCGACACGGTTAATCCGGGCACACTGAACGACCCGGAAGCACTGGGAATTCTGGTGGCTGGTGCTATCGGTGATTTCCATATCGCGTACAGTGGTTCGGGCGGGGATGCATACCTCTCCAGCTCGGCCCTGGTGACGGACGAGTTCTACTCGTCCGGCACGTTTACCACGCGCACCGCGCTCGACCAGCGCTTGTTCCTGCCGGTCAGCGACGGCAACACCTCCGATGGCTCGTATCGTCGGCTGCACCAGGCACGCAGGTCACTCCTGCGGGCCACGGACGCGGTCACTGAGTTCGAAAGCGCCACGGATCCGCGCATCGGTGAGCTCAAGGCCCTGGAGGGCTTTGTCTACAACACCTTCGCAGAGGGCTTCTGTGGGAGCATTCCGTTCAGTGATCTGGCTGAGGACGGAAGCTTCGTGCTCAACGCGCCCATTGGTCGTTCGGCGATTCTGACCGAGGCCGTGACTCGCTTCGACGCTTCGGCAGGTGCCGGCGGGGGTAACCTGGCTGCGGTCGGGAAGGCGCGGGCGCTGATGAACGCGGGGCAGTACGCCCAGGCCGCTGCCGCGGTGTCGGGTGTCCCGACTGACTTCGTGTATTTCGTCGAGCACTCATCCAACTCCGGGCGTCAAAACAACCCGTTCTTTTCGCTACAGGGCAACGGCCGGTACTCGCTCTCGGACTCCGAAGGCGTAAACGGCCTGCCGTTCCGGACGGCCATGGACCCACGTTTGGCGTGGTACCAGGACCCCGCAGGCGGCTTTGATGCAGCCATCCCGCTCTTCATCGCATACAAGTACCCGGACTTTGGTTCCGATGTGGTGCTGGCCGATGGCATCGAGGCCCGGCTCATTGAGGCGGAGGCGGATCTCGCTTCCGGCGGTTCCGCGTGGTTGACCATCCTCAACGACCTGCGAGCCGATGTGGGTTCGTTGATGGGAGCCCGCGTCGACAACTGGGCCGCGAACGTGGCAGCGGCGGGCATCGATCCTATGCTGGCACCGCTCACGGACCCGGGGACCGACGACGCCCGAGTGGATACGCTCTTCTCGGAGCGTGCGTTCTGGATGTGGGGCACCGGACACCGGCTGGGTGACATGCGCCGGCTGATCCTGCAGTACAACCGGAGCACGGAGTCCGTCTTCCCGACGGGCGCATACCACAAGAGCGGTAGCTACGGCACCGATCTCGTGTTCCCGGTGGAGTTCGAGGAGGCCAACAACCCGAACTTCGACCCGTCGACCTGCATTACGACGGCACCGTAGTGAAGGACCGGTCGCGGTCAGGAGACTGACCGTCCGATCGTGACAGGACAGAGGGGCGTGGGTCCTAACGGGCCCGCGCCCCTCTTTTCGTGCGCGTATTTCCGCCGACTGGCGCCGGTTATACGCCTTGGCCTGGCACCATCAGGCCTTGAAACATACTTTCGGCTTACCTAAGGGGGGGTCCGCCCCCCCTGCTGGGGTCCCCCCCCGGTTTTCTTGACAGCTTTACAGAAGGACGACCCGGAATTGACTACTCCCCCAGATGGTCATCTCCTCGCCGGTTTCAGGGAACGCCTGCGCAGCGCCATGAGCGTTCGTCGGGTCACCCAAACCGAGCTCGGGAAGCGGATTGGCGTACGCCAAGCCACTGTGAGTCAGTGGCTCAGCCGAACCGCGCCTTCCGAGCCAAAAGCAGACCAATTGGTCCGACTTCCCGACGCGCTCGGGATCAACGGGCATTGGCTACTGACCGGTCGAGGCTCGATGGATGACACGCCAGGAGATGTCGAGGCGAAGCTCGAAGCGATTCGGCGGATTCTCGACTCCGATGGTGCGAGGCTCGCGGCGTCCGGCTTTTTGGACGCAGAACGCACGCCCAATGGAATGCCGCGGCTAGGCAACTAGCGGCCCAGGCAGCGAACACCAGCGCAAGGCAGCGCCGCGCCTAAGGGCGCGGCCCTCCCGCTGGCTCCATTTCAAACACCGCTTCTTGCACCGGTGGTAGTTCGCCCTACCTGGCGGTCAGCATGGGCCCCAAAGGCTTGCCGCCCAGGAGGTGCATGTGGACGTGGTAGACCTCCTGGCCTCCGTGTGCCCGACAGTTGATGATCAGGCGGTAGCCCTTCTCGGCCACGCCTTCCTTCCGGGCAACCTCAGCCGCGACCGTGAGCATGCGGCCTAGGGCCGGCTCGTCGGATTCCAGAACGTCGTCCGTGGTGGGAATGGCCCGGTTTGGCACAATCAGGATATGCGTGGGCGCCTGCGGGGCAATGTCACGAAACGCGGTGACCAGCTCGTCCTGGTAGACGATGTCGGCGGGCACTTCGCTCGCGATGATCTTCGAGAAGATGGTTTCGGCCAAGGGTTCCTCCGGTTCCTGGGGACCCCGGAGGTTGCCAAGCCGTCGCGGGTGGTGCAAGGATCTGCAAACACCACCCTGGAGGCGACGACATGAGGCAGCTCCGGAAACCCATCGTGTTCGTGTTGGCACTTGGCGGATGCGCCAGTGAGGGAGCGCCGCCCCCAGCGGAGATGACCGAAGAGCCCGCGTTGGCGGACGTGTCGCCCTACGCTGCGACGGGGACTGAGCGTGAGGCCATCCTCAGCACCCTCCAGGAGCTCTTCGACGCGCTGGCCAGCGGCGACGGTGACGCTCTCCGAGCCGTCGTCGACGACGGAGTGGTGATGCACTCCGTGGAGCGGGACGCAGATGGGATCGCAAGCAACGGTCGCTCAACTCTGGACCAGCTCGTGGCCCGGGTCGAGGCTGAAGGGCCTCCCCTCATCGAGCGGATGTTCGACCCGGAAGTGCGTATCAGCGGCGACCTCGCCACCATTTGGACGCCCTATGACTTCTACGTGGGGACCGACTTCAGCCACTGCGGCGCCGACGCCGTCACGCTCAGACGCGACCCCGACCGCTGGCGCATCGTGGCCCTGAACTGGACGCGACTTCAGCCCCCGGAGTGCCCGCTCCATCCGGCTGGGCCGCCTGGCTAACCGGGCCGGTCCCCCAGGGGGGTAGACAGGTGTCTTCTAATTCCGTATAGTACTTTACAATACAAAGTATTGTACGGCAGATCGCCCCTATGAGACCGTCCGACGACCTGGAACCGCCTGACTCCGGCCCCACCGCGCCTCCTTCCGCCACTCCGCCCCATGCCATCCGCTGGCTTCTCTTCCGGGCCGCAATCGGGTTGGGGATCCTCGGCAATCTGCTGCTCCGGGTGGAGCCGTGGGGGGTCAACCTATCGCTTTGGCTGCTCGCTCTGGCTTGGAGCGCGGCCGTATTCGGGCTCAGGAGCGGCGTGTTCCGCACCCGCGCCGAGACGTGGCCCCTCCTCTTGATGGTCGTGGGGGGCGTTGGAGTCGCACTTCGGGACTCCCCACTGCTCCTGCTGGCGGATCTCGCGGTGATTGCGCTCGGTGGTCTACTTCTGGCCGTCCAGGCGGGCACGGGCGCGGCCCTTCGCGCCATGATGGGCGCACTGCTCGACCAGGCCGTCGCGCTGGCGCGCTCCCTCGCTCAGGGAATCGCTCCCCTGGTGCCTGCGCTTTGGCGCGATCTCCGCGCGTCGACCCGGGCCAACCCCGCGGTTCGCACCGGGGCGCTGGGTGTGCTCCTGGCCACTCCGTTCCTTCTGCTGTTCGGGAGTCTGCTCACCTCCGCCGACCCGCTGTTCAACCACTACGCGTCTCGGGTACTGGGGTCGGGTTGGGGCACCCTGATGTCCCATGTTATCCTGACCGGCTTCTTCACCTGGCTGGTGGCCGGTTGGTTGTTCGGAACCCTGCGAGCCGGCGAGCGGCGGGGGCCGTCACTGGTGTCCAGGGTGTCCGCACCGGACGGGGCCGTCACCCTGGTAGCCCTGCGCCTGTTGGCTACGCTACTCATGGTCTTCCTGGGCGTGCAGCTCCGCGCGGTGGTGGGCGGGCAAGACTACGTGCTCGAGACCACCGGACTCACCTACGCAGAATACGCGCGGGCGGGGTTCTTCCAACTCGTCGCGGTCGCTGCTCTGATCCTGCCCACCCTCATGGCCGCTGGCTGGTCTGTGGAGAGTACCGCGCCTGAGCAGCGTGATCGGTTCCGGCGCCTGGCCATGCTCGTGCTGGCCTCGGCAGGGGTTCTCCTGGTATCCGCGTTCGCGCGGATGCGCCTTTACCAGAGCCAATACGGTCTCACCGAGGACCGCTTCTACACGCAGGCCTTTATGCTCTGGCTGGGGTTCGTCCTGATGTGGTTCGCGGCCACCCACCTGTATGGGAGGCGAGATCGCTTCTTGGGCCCGCCGCTGTTCGTGGGACTTGCCCTGCTGATGACCCTGAACGTCATGAACCCTGCGGCCATCATCGTGCGCGCCAACCACACCGACAGTGTGGCCACCGCGGAGGCGCGTCCCTTTGACGCCCTGCATGCGTCCTACCTGGGCGCAGATGCGGTCCCCACTCTGCTCGGCATCCTGCCCGATCTCTCGGACGAGCACGCGTGTGTGGTGAGTCAGCGCTTGGAGAACCGATGGCTGGACCGTGCAGCGCCGGACTGGCGGTCCTGGAACCTCTCCCGCTGGCAGGCGCGCACGCTGGTGCACAGCCAAGCGCGAATGGTGCGGCAGAAGGCCGGTCTATGTGCGGACTGACGCGCTACTTCAGCCGGGAGTCGCTCGCTGCCGGAGCACCTCGTACAGGCCGAGCGCAACGGTGGTCGAGAGGTTGAGCGATCGCACGTGCGGAGAGAGGACCGGCATCCTCACGAACCGGTCCCCGAAGCGCTCGTGGAGGTCGGGGGGGAGCCCGCCAGTCTCGCGCCCGAACACCAGCACCACATCGTCGGTGGCGCCCAGCGGCGCGTCCCAATAGGGCCGCTCGGCTTTGGTGGAGAAGAAATAGGGCTCCCCGAGTGCCGGCAGCTCACGCTCGAACGTGTCCCAGTCGGGCCACACGTGCAGGTCGACATGTTTCCAATAGTCGAGACCCGCGCGCTTCAGTTCTCGTTCGCCCAACGAGAACCCCAGAGGCTCGATGAGGTGGAGCGACGCGCCCACAGCCAGACAGGTCCGCCCCGCGTTCCCCGTGTTCCAGTGGATCTCGGGATGGACCAGGACGACGTGCGTGGCCGCCCTGGAGCGCCACATTACCCCCGCACCCCGTAGCCGCCCTCGATACCCTCTTCGTTCCGATCGGTGGCCGGTGGGGGTGTGGGCGAGAGTTGGGAAATCTCCAGGCGCTCCTCCTCGGAGAGCCGGATGTCGACGCTGGCCAAACTGTCGGCGAGCTGATCGAGGTTGCGGGCCCCGATGATGGGAGCGGTGACTGCCGGATGCGACGCTACCCAGGCCACAGCCAACGAGGCGGGCGTATGCCCGTGGGTGCGAGCGTACTCGACGAAGCGTTCCGCGATCTCGTAATTCAGGGCGTCGCCGTAGCGCCGGCGATACATCCGACTGTCGAGTAGGCGACCCGACTCGGGGCGCTCCTGGGTCGAGTACTTCCCCGTCAGGAGGCCCCCACCCAGCGGACTGTAGGGGGTGACGCCCAACCCCTCTGCCCCTGCCAGCGGTAGGAGCTCCACCTCGGCCTGGCGCTTGGCCAGGTTGTACATGGGTTGGAGACATGCCACCCGGGCCCACCCCTGTCGCTCGGCGATGCCCAACGCCTTGGCGGCCTGCCATGCGGCAAAGTTGCTCGCGGCCGGATAGAGCACCTTCCCCTGCTGCACCAACAGCTCCATGGCGCGTAGGGTCTCCTCCAACGGGAGCGAGTCGTCGAACCGATGTAGAAAGTAGACGTCGATGCGATCTGTGTTCAGCCGTCGTAGGCTAGCCTCGACGGCACGCACCATGTGGTACGCGTTCGTCCCCGCAGCATTCGCGCCTTCGCCCATCGGGAAGTACGCTTTCGTGGTGAGCACGACCTCGTCGCGGCACTCCGCCACCAGGCGGCCCAGGATCTCTTCCGACGTGCCCCCGTTGTACACGTTGGCGCAGTCGAAGAAGTTGACACCGGCATCGCGACAGGCGGCAAACATCTTCGCGGACATGTCCTCGTCCGCGTCGCCTCCGAACGACATGGTGCCAAAGCAGAGCGGAGATACCTTGACGCCGGTACGTCCGAGAAAGCGCATGTCCATCGTGACGGTGCGGTCTAGCTGGTCAACCGTCGCATCTGCATGATCTTGGTCAGGTACTTCTCGAAGAACCACTTCTGGATGTCCATCATGTCGATCTCACGGCCCTGAATGAAGGACTGCTCGATGTTCGACGTCATATCCAGTGGGGTCCCGGTGGTGACCAGCAGCGTCGCCATCTTTCCGGGCTCCAAGGAACCGACACGATCGTCGATTCCCATGAACTCGGCCGCGTTGATGGTGACTGCCTTCAGGGCTTCCTCTTCCGGAAGGCCAAAGGCTACTGCTACTCCTGCCTCCCAGGGCAGTCGGTTACTGTAGAGCGCCCCCGCCCCCCCTGAGATCGCAAACTTCACTCCGGCGTCATGCAGGCGGGCCGGCATGCTGTAGGCACCGTCGTATCCCTCGTACTGCCGTCCGGGCGCCGCCATTGTGGACGTAAGGATGACCGGGATCTCGTTCAGCACCAGTCGCTCCGCAACGTGGATGGCGTCACGCCCGCCACGGATCACGAGTCGCAGGCCCTCTTCCTCCGCCCAGGTGATGGCGTCGTTGATCTGGGCGGCACCGTCGGCCGCCACCACGACAGGGATGTCCCCATTCAGCGCGGGGATCATCGCCGCATAGCGTGAGTCGGTGCGCGCCACCTGGTCCGCCGCGTCGGCATCCCGGTAGGCCCGCGCCTCCGCGAAGAAGCTCTTCAGCTGCTGAACCTGCTCCTCGTAGGTGGGCGGGTCCCCTTCGGGCTGGTTGAACCCGGGGAAGAAGCGGCGCTGACGTGGATTCGGGTTCGGCCAGTTCACGTTCAGGGCGGCGGCCGACTCCATGGACATCTCCTCCCAGCTCCAACCCTCCAGGCTCATCGCCGAGGACATGCCCGACACCAAACCCCCGCCTGGCGTGGTGAACGCGGTGAGGACGCCCGCCGACCGGGTCGTGCCGATGTGCCGGCTCTCGGCGTTCACGGCCACGTCGGCACGCACGTTGGGATTGAAGTCGCCGAGCTCATTGACGTCATTTGACACGCCAACCGCTCCAATCTCGCTGATCCCCACCGTCGTGTAGGCGTCGATCAGTCCCGGGTAGATGTGCTTCCCGCTGTAGTCGATCACGCGCGTTCCCGCAGGCAGATCCACGTTGGCTCCCACCGCGCTGATCAGGCCGTTCTCGAACAGGATGGTACCGTTCTCGATGACACCGTTCGTCACCGTATGGATCGTGGCGCCCTGGAGCGCAATCGGCTCGGACTGAGGGGGCACGGTCATGCGTACCTGCGCGTCGACCGTCGCTGGCACCACGATCGCGGCCAGGGCCAGCACCGCGCAGCTCGCGGCTCGGAAGATGTTCGTCATGGTTCCTCGATTCGTCGTGGTCATGGTCAGTTGCTCCCCCGGCGTCCGCCATTGCTCGCGCGCTCGCCACCACCTCCGGCTGAAAGCACGGCTTGAATGAGTTGCGTACGCTCGCGGTCGATCTGGTCGCGCATGGCAGCATCTTCCTCCAGCGAGAAGTAGCGGCGGCCGTCTACCCAGGTCTGCTCGGCCCGGGTGAACTGTGACAGCGGGTTGCCACTCCAGATCACGAAGTCGGCGTCCTTGCCTTCGACCAGCGATCCTACCCGGTCGTCGATAGCGACCGCCTGGGCAGACTGGTTGGTCACCGTCGAAAGTGCCTGCTCCTCAGTTACTCCCGTGCGGAGCAGCTTACCGGCTTCCCAGTTCATCCGACTGGCGATCTCTGCGTTGTCGGAGTGGAGCGACGTGACGACCCCCGCCTCCATCAACAGGCGCGCGTTGTAGTTGGTGGCATCGTACGCCTCCATCTTGAACGCGCCCCAATCGCTCCACACCACGGCCGCGACACCCGAGGCTGCGAGCTCGGGGGCGATCTTGTACGCCTCCACTCCGTGTTGCAGCGTCTGGACACGGAACCCGAACTCTTCGGCCAACCGCACCAAGGCCAGGAACTCATCGGCCCGATACCCGTGCGATGAGATCAGCAACTCCTGGTTCAGGATGTCGAGGATGGCCTCCATGCGGAGGTCGCGACGGGGTGGGATCCCTTCGCCGTTCGCTTCATACTCCTGCCACGCCCGCTCGTAGTCGCGGGCCGCCAGGAAGTGGTCGCGAATGATCTCTTGCGTACCCATCCGCGTGTCGGGGTAGCGTCCCTGACGCCGCTTCGGATTCTCCCCCAGGGCGAACTTCACCGTCCTTGCTTCGGTCTCGAGCTTGAGGTCCTCGGGCAAGGCTCCCCACCGCATCTTCACGAACACGTTCTCGCCCCCGATAGGGTTGGCGGAACCGTGCTTGATCATGGCCGTCGTCAGCCCACCCGCGAGCTGCCGGTACATCCAGATGTTGTTGTGTGTCACTACGTCGCCCATTCGCACCTCGGGCACGATAGCGAAACCGCTCTCGTTCACGGAGCTCACGCCGGAATGGATATGAGGATCGATCAACCCCGGCGTGACATGCTTCCCTGAGGCATCGATTTCGATCGCGCCTCGAGGCGCGTCCAGGTCGGTCCCGACCGCGGCAATCCGACCGGCGCGTACCAGCAGGTCCGCGTTCTCCATGCGTCCCTGCGGACCCTGGGTCCACACAGTGGCGTTGCGCACAACGACGGCCGCCGGCTGCTCCGGGATCGAGCTACGCCCGTATTCCATCATCGGACGAATCCACGGCAGGTCGATCTCGGGGACGTCCATGGCCACCGTGCCGCGGGCCTCACCTTCGTAGGCCTCGGTGCGGGTGCCCTGGAAAGACGGATCGGCACCGTTGGGCAGCGACGTCCAGCCGTAGAAGTCATCGCCCCGCACCGACCCGGCCAACAGCGCCATGCCCTGGTAACCCAGTTCCTCACCGGGGAACCGTGCTTCGAGGCGACCGGTTTCCGCCACCACGCTCGCGGAGGCGAGGTCGATGCTCGGACCAAGCGGGCCCGTCACATCGATGTTCCCGCGCAAGCGGTTGAGCGGACCCTCGAGCGTCAACACCGCCTCGAACCCCCACTCGTCGTCGGAGGCAATGCGCCACGTGCCGCGTGGATCGATTTGGGCCGGACGGGTGATGCCGTAGACCGTGCCCTGCACCCACACGTCACGGACCGTCGCCTCTTCGGTGAACAGGTCACCCTCGGTCACCACCAGATTGGCAACTTTGCCCTCTTCGATCGAGCCATGCGTACCGGAGATGCCCAACCAGTTCGCGGGAGCGGTGGTCAGCGCGGCCAAGGCATCCTCGGAGGAGAGCCCTCGGGAGACCGCGATCCGCAGGTTGGGCAGGAACTCGTTCAGCGAGGACAGCCCGTCCGTGGTAATCGCGAAGTCGATCCCGGCGCCCGCGAGTTGAGCCGGATTGGTGGGCGCCAAGTACCAGTGACGCAGCGCGGCTAGGCTGGCGTTGAGTGCAGCTTCCGGGTCGTCGACGTCGGGCGCGTCCGGGAAGTCGAGCGGCACGATCAGCGGATCGGTCCGCCCCTGCAGGACATCCAGGATGCGGTACTCCTGACCGTTGCCTCGATACCAAGGGTCGAGGTCGAACTCGCCGGCCAGCTTCTGCGCTCGAAGGTACTCCTCTTCGCTTCCCGTCTCGAACAGAACCGGTTGGTTGCCCTGCGACGCGTCCTCGAGGGCGGCAAGCGCCTGGCTGGTCTCGGGTGGCAGGAACGAACGACCGCTCTGCTCGTAGGCCTGCCAGGCGCGGATATACCATTCGGCATCCATGAACGTCTGCTTCAGAAGCGCGATCGTGCCCATCGTCGAGTTGGGATACGAACCTCCCAACTGAAATGACCGCTGGAAGCCCACCGACTGCACCAGGTCCGGCCGGAGCACCCGGTCGCGCACTCCAGCGTCGCCCAGGTTTACCACCGACGCCGTGCCGCGGAAGATGCCCTGCTTCGGCACCACCAAAGCCGTGCCGAAGCCCTGCGATCGCAGGGCGGCCCGACGGTCCTCGTCGTCCTGAAGGTTCTGGGTGGTGCTGAACCACGCGCGCACCTGCGGATTCCAATGGGTGGGGCCGACGTCACCCCCCTCGGGCACATCGTCCATCCCCAGGTCGGCATGGGCATCGATGAAGCCGGGATAGATGGTATGGCCTTCGAGATCCCACACCCTGGCGCCCGCGGGTGCCTGTACGTTGCTCCCCACTGCCTGGATGAGGCCGTCGCGGACCACGACGGTGGCGTTGTTCAGGACCTGTCCCGGCGCCGTGACCACCCGCGCGTTCACGAGTGCGTGGAAGCCGGTGCCGTTGTCGCGAATGCCAGTGACGGGCTCGGTGCTGGTCGCCTGTTGAGCCTCGGCAGCCGTGGTGAGCAGGAGGCTCAGGCCGAGGATCGAGAGGAGTGCTCTCACAAGGTGCTCCTATGGGTGTGGAAACCGCGTAGTTCTGCCTTTCATCCCCGTTGGGGCCGGGGTTCCCCCCCGCGTTGTCGGGGGGGCCATGATGATGGCGGGGAGGGGGGTCGCGGGTCAAACCGGTGGAGGGTGCCACGCCATCCGCCCGACGGACGCCGGTGGCGGGGAAGGCACGTGCGATACGCGTACTCCGAGGAAGGCGGGCAGAGGTGGCCCGCACGATTCCCCCAGCTCCGCACCGGAGGTCGCCATGAGAGTCGCCACCAGGTCCCCAAGCCCGGCAACGAGCCCTTTCGCCAAAGCAGTTCTCACCCTCGCGCTCGCGCTGTTGACGACAGGCGCGGCGATGTCTGCGACGGTTCAGCCCAGAGAGCCATCGTCACCGGAAACTCCCTACGAGCCGGGGGAGACCCTCCCGAACCTGGACGGGGCGCCTCGGGTCGCGGTCGAACACGGGACGGTGAGTGTACAGCTAAACGGCGTCACCCGAACGTTCGAGGCCACAGGGCAGTGGCAACAGTGGCAGAACGCTGACGACCCGAACTGGCTCGAGTTCAGGGTCGACGCGGGTGGACACTGGCGGTTGAGCGACCAAGGTGTCGGAATCTACGCCGCCTATGACGTCTCGACGGGTCGCATGCTTCCTCAAGTCCGCATCTGGAACAACGAGCTGACCGGCAAGCAGCTCGACACCTACACGAACCAGGGCAATGGGCGTCCCACCGTCACAGTGACGCGTTGGGAAGAAGCACCTGGCGACGTTCGGCTGATCGAGGGCGAGTTCTCCGTCTCGCTCGAGGACGGCGGCTCGATGACGGGGACGTTCGCGCTCCAGCTACCTAAGGGGTGAGCTGATGCATCGCTTCCCCAACGGGCTGCTGGCCTTCGCCTCAGCGGTTGGCCTCGCATGGGGATCCCCCCTGACGATCCTGGCGCAGGACAGCCACGGAGCGACCCCTGACCCCGCTGCAACGCTGGAGCGGATGTTGACGTTCGCGGAGACTGGCCCGTGTTCGATCGAAGGGCTCACCCCCGCAACTAGTCCTGAAGGCTCAGGCTCCGAGCACGACTCATGGGTGTGGGTAGGTGACGGCGTGCGCGCCGAAGGATCGAGCACCTTTCGTGCACTGGGCCAAGGCTCGATTGTCCTCACACTCCACGCCGAGTTCGACATCGGGTCGCTCGAACCGGCGCCGGGGTGCCTCACGGCCGTGATGCCGTCTGACGTTTCGGCAGGTGACCGAATCCCCCTTCGCGTTCCGGGCGCGGAAGATGGTATCCGGTACGTAGACGGGGGCGCGGCGGTTCTCAGAGTCGCAGTGAACGCCGGTGAGTTCGCCATGGCGTCGGGTGCGGGAACGCTACGCGTCCACACAGTCGAACCGGGCAAGCTCGAGGGTAGCCTCGATTTCGTTGGACCCTATAAGGACCGGGCGCCAGATGCGCCCCAAGGAGGGGTCCACGCGCACGACGAGGCTACGCCTCCGGTGATCGCCGCCTTTTCGGCTAAGCACGTAGAGGCTTCTCTCGATGGGGGTGAACGGGCGGTGGCCGGCTCAGCCCGGTTCGCTGACGGTATCCCGAGTGCTCTGGAGGCGTGGACGCGGTTCTTGGATTGCAACGAGCGACTTCGGAACGGCGAGGGCGAACCCGCGATTCGTGACTGTCTGACGGCGGACCGGGCGGAGGGCATCCTTCAGGGCGGACACGAGGACTTGGTCACGTGGCGCCCGGTCGCCCTAGCGCTCGTTTCGGTCCGTCCGTCCCAGCCGGAATCCGTAGCTTTTTGGGCGACTGGCGAGATGGACGATGCGCCCGCGGGCATTCGTGTGCGTCTCGTGCAGGAAGGGAAACAGTGGAAGCTGGTCGAGGAGGAAGTCCGGGTCGTTTCGGAGGTGCTGTCAGGCGTAGGCCGGTCGAATGCCTACTTGGAGGTGAGGATCGATGAACGCAGATCGCTCAGCTCCGACATGGTGGTTTGGACCCGTTCCGATGCCCTGGGCCACCCCACCCATATTGTCGAGCCCCTGTTCGAGGGTCCGACCATCAGAATCGACAACCTGGGGCCCGAGACCCAGTCTCAGAACATCGTCGGCATCGCGAGCGCAGGTACATCGGACCCCTCACAGGTGCGCGCTCACGTGGAGGGAGGAGACCTCCCGCGCGGCGCAGAGGTGTCGGGTGAGCTGCGGGTCGACCGGAACCACGACGGTCGGATGTCCGGGATCCTGCGTGTTTGGCTACAGACAGTAACCGAGACGCGTCAGGTCGAGGTTTGGTTCCACGACCTACCGACGAGGTAAGCAGGGGCGGTGGGTTGTCTTCCCCAAGCTTCCTTCGTGCGCAAGCGCTTCGCGGAGCGCGTCATCGATCCGGCGTTTGACGGGATCCGCGCCCATCCGGGAAGTCGCTGAGCTGATCCGTTGAGTGAGCCGCGCCCCACTTCGGTGCAGTTGGGCGCCTTGCGAACGCTGTCCCGCTCCGCCAGAGTGGACATGATTCAAGTTTGAATCTTGTTCGGATGGAGTCGCTCCGTCTCCTCCGATTTTCCTCCCTCCCCGCGCGAGGCCCCACATGAAAAAACTCTCCCCCATTGCTGTCACTTCCCTAACTCTACTTACAGTCGGCTGTGCCGAAGTGGCTCCGACCGACCCGCTCAACGATTCGCCCGCCCTGGAGCAGGCGATGGACCGCTCACCGAACTCCGCGAGCGCCGGAGGTTTTGCAAGCCCCCTGTTCGGTCTGGCAACGGGCCCGAACGGTGACATCCTCGTGGCGGACGCGGGGGCGGGGATCGCCGTGGTCCAGGGTTCCGGAAGCGTGCTCGAGGTCGCCCTCCCCGGGGTCACCGATATCGCGCCCCTGGGCCGTGGAACGATGTGGGCCAGCACAGGCGCGGGCGCCGACCCGACCATGAACACCGGCCAGGGCCTGTATCGCGTGTCAAAGGGTGGGGTCCGGCTGATTGCTGACCTGTTCGCCTTCGAAGAAGCGAACGATCCGGACAACGGCGGTGTGCCTGATTCCAATCCGTTCGACGTCGCGTCGCTGGGCGGGCAGGCCGCCCTGGTTGCCGACGCCGGGGGGAACGATCTCCTCCGCGTGGACAACAGGGGCGGGGTCGACGTGGTCGCCGTCTTTCCCGACGAGCTGGTGTCTACGGCAAACGTCCAGATGCTCGTGGGCTGCCCCAACCCGAGTCCCCTGTGCTCACTGCCCCCGATGATCCCCGCGCAACCGACTCCAACGAGTGTGGCTGTGGGTCCCGACGGCTACTACTACGTGGGCGAGCTTAAGGGTTTCCCTGCGCCAACCAATGAATCCAACGTCTGGAAGGTCGCGCCCGGGGCGTCGGGAGTGCACTGTGGCTCGAGCCCTGATTGCGTCAAGGTGTTCGACGGTGGCTTTACATCGATCATCGACCTCGCCTTCGACGCGGACGGTAATCTGCTCGTTGTCGAGCTGGACGAACAGAGCTGGTTCGCCGTGGAGGTACTCGGTGGTGGTGTTGGCGGCACGGTCAACTCCTGTGACCTCGCCACGTCGACCTGCACTGAAGTCGCCAGCTCCGTTCCGATGGTTACGGCCGTCACGGTCGGGAAGCGTGGGAGCATCTGGGCCACACGAAACGCATTGAGTCCCGGACAGGCGAAGGTGTTCCGGCTGCCCTAAGCACCGTTGCAGATTAGCTACCCAGCAGCTCCGACTTTAGAGAAGCTGCCCCCCAAGTCGAGGCCCGGGTCGAGCGTGCGTTCGACCCGGGCCTGGCCATCTAGTACGAAGAGTAGCCCCTCTTCCAAAGCCTATGGTCTCGATCCTGACTGTCCCCGAGGTCGAAGCCCTGGGTCTTAGAGGGGTATCCAGCGAGTTTCCAACGTAGAACGGGCCGGTCCACTCGAAAAGGAGGCAACCGGGCGTTCGCAGCCCTCGCGCAGTGAACCTGGGAAGCGCATCTTTCTCCCATGACAACCCCTGACCCGATCACGCGGCTAAACTCCGCCCTCGAGGGCCGTTACCTCATCGAGCGAGAGCTCGGGGAGGGGGGGATGGCGAAGGTGTACCTCGCCGATGACCTCCGACATGCGCGTCGTGTGGCGTTTAAGGTGCTACGCCCCGAGCTCGCAGCCGCCGTTGGCATCGATCGGTTTATTGCCGAGATCCTGACGACCGCGCGACTCCAGCACCCCAACATCTTGCCGCTGTTCGACTCTGGCGAGGCGGACGGTCTGCTCTTCTATGTCATGCCTTTCGTGGACGGCCCCACACTCTCGGATCGGATCGAGAGGGAACGACAGCTGCCGGTCGACGAAGCCCTTGGCATCGCGGCTTCCGTCGCCCAGGCGCTGGATTACGCACACAGACAAGGGATCGTTCACCGCGACATCAAGCCAGGCAATATTCTGCTCCATGACGGGCATCCGCTCGTCGCCGACTTCGGCATCGCTCAGCTCCTCACGAACGAACGCCAGCGACGACTGACGCAGACTGGTCATACCGTGGGCACCCCCACGTACATGAGCCCAGAGCAGGCTACGGGCGAGTCGGAGATCGACCATCGGACAGACATCTATGCATTGGGCACGGTGCTGTACGAGATGCTGGCTGGCGAGCCTCCCTACACCGGAAGCACGCCGGTGGCAGTACTCAGTCAGGCGCTCACGAAGCGACCCGAGCCCTTGTCTCACATACGGCCCAAGGTCGGACCGGTAGAGGCCATTGTCGAGACAGCCCTGGAACGGATCCCTGCCGACCGCTTTGCTACGGCAGCCCACATGTCCGCGGAGCTCGAGAAGGCGCTCGATATCGTGCGAGGGACCAGCGTGGTGCGCACCGAGGCGTTACCCCCAGCTGTAGAAGCGCGCCCTCCGTCTCGCGCCAAGTTGGCTATCGCGCTTCTGCTTGCGGTGGCCGGGATCGCCTGGGGAGTCGGCAAGTGGGCTACCGGAGCGGGGGCAAACGCGCCTGACAGTGTCGCGCTCGCCGTACTGCCATTTCGTGCGCTCGGGACCGGAGCGGAGGACCTTGCGCCCGGGATCACACTTACGACGCAAGATCGCCTGTCCGCTCTGCGCGGCTTCAATGTCATCGGAGCAGCTACCAGCGGGGCGGACGCGCTGGAGGGTCTGTCCGCCCCGGAGATCGCAGCCGAGGTCGGGGCCGACTACGTGCTAAGGGCAAGCGTCGAACACGACGGTGAAAGGGATCGGGTAAGCGTCCGGCCAGAACTGTACGGACGGAACGGAGCTCGCATCGCGGCGGGGCCCATCGTCGTCTCGCTGAGCGACTTGGCGAGCATCGAAGCGACGATCGCCGAGGAGGTGGCCCGGGCCCTCGACCGCACCTTAGGCGCCGCTGCGCGGGCCAGACTCACACCGCCGAGCCAAGTTCCGAGGGCATACGAGGCTTATCTGAGGGCGGCTAGTGTCAGGGGGCCTGCTCGCATTGCCCGGTTGCGCGAAGCCATCGCCTTGGACTCGACACTTGCCCTAGCTCATGCTGACCTCGCCAACCCCCCGATGCTTCGATGGTTTCGAAACCCCACCGCGGCCGACAGCGCGATGTTCCATCGACACGCGAGCGCAGCCCTCCGACACGGACCGGAGTACCACGGCGGATACCTGTGGATGGGGCTCTTCCATCGTACCGTGACCTTGGATGCCGATTCGGCGATCTACTACCTCAACCGCGCCCGTGACTTGGCCCCGGGAAACGTGACCGTTTCTCACTTCCTGGCCTCGGTGCTTTGGCTGCGTGGACAGGTGGACAGCGCGCTGGTCGAAGCGGAGCGGGGCGCAGGCCTCGACCGGTTGAGTCCGTCAGCCATGTCGCGCGTGGCGCGTATCCTCCTGTGGAAGGGAAGCCTCAACGAGGCCAGAACGCGACACGAAGAAGCCCTCCCCTTCGCGCTCTCCCGCGGAATGGACTTCGCAATCGCCGACGGACCCTTGATCGAGCTTGCTGCCGGGGACCTGGACGCCGCACGGGCTCGGCTCAGTCGAGTCGAGCCGGTGGAGCTCCGTCTCAGGACGGCTGAGTTTGTGCTGACATGGGGCTCGTTCGGGTGGGTGCTCGACGATGCCCTCTTCGAAGCTCTATGTCGAGACGAGCCTCCCCGCGAGCCCACGCAATCGTCCTTGTCCGAGTATCGGGTCGCCTGCGCCCTCGACGAGAGTCGGCGAGGAAATCGCGTGCAGGCTGAAGCCCTCGCGGAAGCGGCGCGTACCGAGCTTGAAGCTACGGTCGCGCGACGCCCCAACGACGCACGGCCCCGCAGGGTCCTCGCCTTCGCACAGATTATCCTGGGGGATACGATAGGGGCGCTGGCGAACGCCGATACCGCCTACGCCTCCAATCGCTCGTATTGGGACTTCTACCCGGGCGCTGCAAACGCCGTGGCCTACGTGAGACTGGTGGCCCTGGCCGGCGACACGGCCCGCCTTCTCCCTGTCCTGAGCGCTATGCTCGAGGGTCCCTCCCCGCTCACGAAGGACTGGGTGCGGATCGATCCGGCCTTCGACGGGGTCCGGAACCATGCGGAAGTTGCTGAGCTGATCCGTTGAACCGGCAACGCGCCGGTTCGATCCGTGTCGAGGCTTGCAAACGCCGTCCTCATCCGCCAAGGTTGGCATACTTCAAGTTTGAATCGTATGCTGAAGGAGCTGCTCCATGGCGAAGCTGGCGTTGGGGGCCCGTATCCTGCTGGGTCTGGTTTTCGTGGTGTTCGGGTTGAACGGCCTCTTCAACTTCATGCCTACCCCCGAAATGCCGCCGGCGGCCGGAGCGTTCGTGGGCGCCATGATGGCAACCGGTTTCCTTTGGCCGCTACTCAAGGTCGTCGAGGTCGTAGCAGGGGCCATGCTGCTGGCGGGTAAATGGGTGCCGCTTGCTCTGGCGATGCTCGCCGTTCCAGTAGTGTCGATTCTGGGGTTTCATCTCTTTCTGGCCCCGGGCGGACTGGTCATGGGAGCGGCGGTCTTTGTGCTATGGGCCCTACTGGTGGCTGCCTATTGGCCCCATTTCTCCGGCTTGCGCAACGCCGATGCGAAGGTGGTCGTCGAGTCAGTGTAGATCGGAGTCTCTCGTCTCCCCCAATCCGCCGGCCAGCTCCACGAGGAGGCGCTCCACGCCTCTCCATCAACGCATGGAAGTCCTAGTGAGTTGTTTTTTTTTGGCGCCACAGGACTGATCGGTCGAGGATGCAGGCACCACTGTCCGGTCGGGTACTCGTGGACCAGGAGGTCATCCATGAGATGCCTCGTCGGCGCTCCCGCGGTCCTTTGGGCGGTGCTGTCGAGGCGGGCCGGGGCGGCTTCCGGACACGCGTGGGCAGCCGCGGCGGAGGCCCCGGGTAGCCACGGGGCACGTCCGACCGGTAACATGCGAGCTCAGTCAACGATCTAGACTGCGTGCGATCCGCATGCTGCCACACGCTTCTCGGAGTGTTCGATGAACGTCGCGACCAAAGACTCGTCATACTCGGCCGCAGTTCGGCTGGCCCGACCCTTGGCACTCCTGCTCGCCCTCACGCTGGCGCTGAACGCGTGCTCCGGAACCAACGGGGGTTCGGAGGGCGCCGAGGAAAGCGCCGAGTCCGACGCCGAATTGGTCGAACGCGCCCGAGGCATCCACGAGCGGGTCATCACTCTGGACACGCACGTGGATATCAGCCCGAACAACTTCACGGCCGAGACCAACTACACGATGGACCTTCCGACCCAGGTGGATCTGCCTTCGATGGAAGAAGGTGGGTTGGACGTGGCCTGGTTGATCGTGTACGTGGGCCAAGGCGAACTCACAGAGGAGGGGTTCGCCGACGCGAACGCCCAAGCGATTGCCAAGTTCGACGCCATCCACCGGCTGACGACGGAGATCGCGCCCGAGCGGATCGAATTGGCGTTGACGTCCGACGATGTGCGCCGCATCGACGCCGCGGGAAAGAGCGTCGCAATGATCGGGATCGAAAACGCGTACCAAGTTGGAATGGACCTAGACAACATCCGGGACTTCGAGGAGCGCGGCGGGCGGTACATGTCCCTGGCACACAACGGGCACAGCCAGTTCGCCGATTCCAATACGGGAGAACCGTTCGAGGAGTGGCTACACAACGGGCTGAGCGACCTGGGCCGGCAAGCCATCGCCGAGATGAACAAATGGGGGATCATGGTAGACATCTCCCACCCTTCGAAGGACGCCAATCTGCAAACCCTGGCGTTGACGCGAGCCCCGGTGATCGCTTCACACTCCTCGGCGCGGGCACTCAATGATCACAGCCGCAACCTCGACGACGAGCAACTCCTGGCCCTCAAGGAGAACGGCGGAGTCGTTCAGACCGTGGCCTTCCGCAGCTACCTCAATCGGGCCAAGCACGAGGCCTGGCAGGAGGCGAGTCAGGCCGTGTTGCGCGAGGTGGCCGAGTCGATGGGTTTTGAGATGGCGAGCTCATTCGCCGAGGTGCGCGCCATGAGCGTACCCGACCGCGTCGCGTACATGGAGGGGTTGGGGGAGGTGCGGGAGGCGGCAGCCTCTCGAATTGAGGCGGAGGTGGATCCGGTCACGCCACCGGTGGACGTGGGAGACCTGGTGGACCACATCGACTACATGGTCGATCTGATCGGACTGGAGCACGTGGGCATCAGCTCGGACTTCGACGGCGGAGGTGGCGTCACGGGTTGGGACAACGCGTCCGAAACGTTCAACGTGACCCTGGAACTGGTGCGTCGCGGGTACACCGAGGAGCAGATCGGCATGCTGTGGAGCGGAAACCTGTTGCGCGTGTTGGACGACGTCCAACGGATCGCCGCGGAGATCCAGGCGGAGGGTCAATAGGTCCGGACTCTTCCAGCGCCCGGGCCGCGCCCCTCGGCTCCCCAGAACGCTGAACTGGCGAGTGAACTTTAGAATGAGCGAACGGCCCTAAAGTCGTCCCGCCCCCTAACTCGTCCTCGGCATGATCGTGCTGAGGCTCGCAGGCTGCGGAGACGAGGCGCAGGCCGTTGAAGTTGGATTCGCGGGCTTTTGCAATCGCTTAGCTTAGCGTCCTAGGATTTCAGAAACTCCGACGAGGCAACCCCGAAAGAGCCACCTGCGTTTTGACCCAAGAGCGTCCCTCCCGAATCCGGAAGTGGTCACTTCGAGCCGCGGCGGCGGTAGCCACTTGGGTGGTCCTATCGAGCGCCGTCGCCGTTTTCGTACCCAACGTGCCAGTCGGCCCCGTCCGTGAGTCTGCCGCCGACGGCATGGTGGTCGGAGCCGTGCACATGCACACGCTCGCCTCGGACGGAAGTGGGACCGTGGACGATCTGGTCGACGCCGCGCTGACCAACCAACTCGACTTCATCGTCGTTACGGATCACAACACCCGACAGCCGACGACCTACGAGTACCGCCGGGGCGTGCTCATCGTGCATGGCGAGGAGTTCAGCTCCGTGTACGGGCACATCGTGATGTTGGACATGGACACCGTGCGCGTATCGGAGGCCGACAGCCTGGACCAAGTTCACGGACTCCCCTACCACCGAGGACCCGACGACGCGGGCGTCCGCATCGCGGCCCATCCCAACGGGCGGCGCCTGTGGCGGGACCGCTCCGCATCCAACGTGGACGGCCTGGAGATCTGGAACGCCGACTCGGAATGGCGCAACGATGGGGTCCTAGACTGGATCGAGGCGTTGACGCTCCTGCCACTGCGCCCATCGTTGGCGATGCTGGCTCTGGTCGATCGCCCGACCAGCAATCTCGCGCTCCTCGACTCCGCGGCCGTCGGACGAACGCTCTCGACAACGTGCGCGGTGGACGCGCACGCCCGCATCGACGTTACCCGAAGTCGCCTGATCCGCTTCCCCAGCTATTCCCAAACACTTGGCCTTCTCCATCAACACCTTCCGCTGACCGCGCCTCTGACGGGCGAAGCCACCGTCGACGGCCCACGGCTCGTGGAAGCCATCCGACGAGGGGGCGGCTACTGCGCAGTCGGAGGTGTCGCTGACGACGGCGCGCTCCAGATCGAACAGGACGACGACCGGATCGTGGTTTCGATCCCTTCCGACGTGGCCCGGGCCCGGGTTCGGGTGTACAGAGACGGCCACGTCGTCGCGGAAGAGGAGGCGCACACAGTCCGCGTGCCCACGACCGAGTCGGGGATGTATCGCGTGGAGGTCGACCTTCGCGTACGCCTGGTGCGTTCGAGGTGGCTACCGTGGATCATCTCGGCCCCCATCTGGGTCGGCCCGCGCCCGGACGATCCGCCCACTTACGTCATCGGCAGGTTCGAGGACGATTACGGCAACCGGTACACCATTGCCCCGGACGCCTGGACGCAGGAGCCCGGCGTTCGCTACGACGTGGACTGGTGGTACGGATCGCAACACCACGTCGTTGCGAGAAACTCTAGGGAGAACGTGGCCGACGCGGGGCTATGGACGCGGATCGACTGGCTCGAGCTAAAGCCTTCGAAGGAGTGGGAGTGGGCGTTCTGCCTCTCCGTGTGGGACGCCCCCACCCGTGCAGAAGCCCGCCGTAGCGACTTGGCCGACCGCGAGACGCCGAGAACGGGGTGTGGAGGCTTCCCGTTCTCGCGCATGAAGCGCATCGAGTAGGCGGCGCTAGCCGAACTGGCCCGAGTCTTCGACGCGCGCTAGACGCAGGCGGCGCACCGCCCGTACAGGACGAGCTCGTGCCCGTCCACCTCGAAGCCCTCCGGGGCCATCTCCTCGATCTCTCCCGGACATCGGTGTACATCGAAGGCCTGATCGCAGGACCGGCAGAGGAAGTGGTGATGGTGGGGGCGTTCCGCCAGTTCATACCGCACCCCCCCACCGGGAAGGTTCACCTCGGTGAGCCAGCCCTCTTCGGTCAGGGTCTTTACGTTCCTGTAGATGGTCGCGAGTCCGAGGGAGGGGACGATCTGCTGACCGTGGGCCATGACCTCTTCTGGCGTGAGTGGGCGTCCGACTGTGATGAACACGCGGCGGATGGCCCGGCGCTGGCGGGTGTCTCGTTGCATGGGCGAGCTATAGGCAGAAAGGCGCTTCTTTCCAAAGATAAGGTGGCGAAGGCCGACCCACCCAATCCCGGATGCCCAGCCCGCTGGTGCCTCGGGTTAAGGGCCCGTCTTCGAATCCTCCGAGTTGTCGCATACCGAGCAGCTCCCAGAGCGACAGATCCGGGCGCTCTGCAACAAGGCCCCCGCAAGTAGAAGGCTCCCTGCCACCGAAGTGGCTGGCTCTGGGACGGGCTCGAACCAGCCTGCCAGCGAAGCCGCCCAAACACCGGTTCCCAGAGCGAAGACCAAGAGGACGCCCAGATGTTCGCGCGCGGGGCCGACCAGCAGGATCAGCGCCCCAAGAGACGCTGTGCCGAGCAACATGGTCTGCTCCACACCCTCCGAGAGACCCAAGGCGGGCATCACGAGAACCAGGAGTGGTGTGAGCGCGCAGTGAGCGGCGCACAAAACGGCGGCGGCCGCCGCGATCCGTGAACCGGTGTCGAACATGGCAACCGAGGGGCGTATTGCACCGGAGCTTTTCATACCTGGACCTGCAACGTGGCGGAAGTCTTGAGCGATATTGATAACCCATTTTCATTTAAATGTCACTATCCGCCCGGAAGTCGCCTCACGATGAACTGCCGAGCGTATCCGAGGGGGAGGTCCCCCATCACCAGGAAGCCGTCGACGAACCAGGTGGGTGTGCCTCGCACCCCCGCCTCAACGGCCAGTGCCTGTACCGCCTCCAACCGCGCCTGCACCGAGGGGTCGAGTCGGCACGATTCGAAACTCGAATCGTCCAACCCGAGCTGACGAACGAGTTCCTCGACGGCCCGTTCGACGCCGTCGGGGCCAGCGTCGCCCCAGGCGTCTCGTTCCTCATAGGCCGCCGCAAGAAAAGCGTCATACTTGCCCTGCCGGCCTGCGCATTCGGCCGCTACGGACACGGCCCCTGAGTTCGAGTAGAGCCCGGACACGTAGGTCAGGGTGACCCAACGCACCTGTCCGCCGGCAACGAACTCCTTCGCGAGTTCCGCTCGGGTGCCCCCGTGAAAACTGGCGCAGTAGGGGCACGACACATCGGTGAACTCGATCACTGTAATCTGGGCGTCACGCGCGCCCGTGCTCCAGCCCATCGGTTCGGCCCGACTCAGCGGATCAGACGCGTCCGCTTGACCAGCGAGTGCGTGCGGCCTTCCCCCGACGACTAGGGAAACGGCCAGGAGCCACACTCCGAAGGTGTACGCCCTGCGCGGGTCTGCCACTAGACGCGCAGGGATAGCCCGTCGTGGAGCGCGGTCCGATATGCCTTCACGGCGGGGACCAGTCCGGCCAGGAAGCCGAGCACCACCACGGCGCCGACGTAGGCGAGCTGGACTCCGTCCAACGCCTCAATCGGGATCAGGAGCCCGAAGCGCCCCTCCAGCCATGGCCGCACAGCAAAGAGCCCCGCGTACACCAACCCGACACCGAGGAGTGCTCCCGCAGCGGACAACAGGCCGGCCTCCAGGACCAACAGAGACACGATCTTGCGGGGACCGGCACCGAGGGCGCGAAGAATCGCCATCTCGCGACGCCTGGCCTCGAGCGAGGTGTAGATCGACACGAGCATACCCAGGAGACCCACCAGGACCACGAACCCCGAGATCACCCGGAGTCCGTCTTCCGCGTAGCCGATGCCGCGCCACATCTCAGCGAGCGCCACGCCAGGGATGACCGCGGTGAGTGGCTCGTCCTCGTTGGTCGAGATCTCACGCTGCAGTTGCAGCGTCAGTGCCCGGGATTCCGCGCCGAGGAAGAACGACGTGATCTGCGAGACCGGGACCTCCTCCATGGCCAGGACGTCGGCGGCTCGCACCTCCTCACCCGGCATGGGCGGCGCTCCGGACTCCCAGCCCATATGAATCGCGGAGATGCCCTCGAGCGTCACGTAGATAGCTCGGTCCACAGGCGTAAACGTGCGGTCCAAGATGCCCACGACCTCGAACGGCATTTCGTCGTGGTTCATGAAACCCACCGCGCTCATCCCGTGGGTGACCGCTACGCGCTCGCCGAGAGCGTAACCCAGACGCGAGGCGACCTCCGCACCGAGGACCACATCGAACACACCCTCGGCTGGCCGGCCCTCGGTAAGCGCGATGGGTTGGCCCCCGCGGTACTGGTAGCGCTCGTAGAACGTCTCGTTCGTTCCGATCACTCGGAACCCGCGATGGCTGTCCCCAAGCGCATAAGGAATGGTCCAGGCGACGGCCGGATGTTCGTCGAAAGACTTCCAGGTCTCATGCGAGATGTTGGCGACGGGGGATCCCATTCCGAACACCGCGTAGAGCATGAGTTGGATGGTGCCGCCTCGGGAGCCTACGATGAGATCGGTCCCGCTCACGGTGTTCGAGAAGCTTTCCCGCATCCCTGTCCGAACGTTTTCCACGCCGACCAGCAGCGCCACGCTAAACGCGATTGAGAGCGCAGTGAGCGACGTGGTGAGTAGGCGGTTGGTGAGCGAACGGCGTGCGAGATGCAGCAGCATGTTCAGGCACTCACCTGATTGAGTTCACTCAGGGACAGACCCCGATCGAACTCATCGGCCAAGCTGAGGTCGTGGCTCACGAATAGGAGGGTTGACCCCGCTTCCGCTACGCTCCGAAACAGCAATTCGAGAAAGGCGTGCCTTCGGTCCGTATCAAGGGCCGAGGTGGGCTCGTCGGCGACGATCAGCTCGGGTGCGCCCAGTAGCGCCCGGGCGGCCGCCACCCGTTGCTGTTGCCCCACGCTGAGGCGCGTCACGCGTTCGTCCAGCAGCCCCTCGATGCCCAAGTGCGCCGCCGAGTCCCGCACGGCATCGTCCAACGATCCCTGCAGTCGATGTCTACGCTCTGCCGTAATGCGGACCGGCAGCGCGATGTTGTCGCGGACGTTGAGGTAGGGGATGAGGTTGAACATCTGGAATACATATCCGATATGGGCCGCGCGAAGTCGGTCCCGCGCCGGAGACGACAACGCCCCCACGTCCTTCCCCAAGACGTAGAGTGTGCCCGGCGGAGGCTTCAGCACGCCCGCTACCAACCCCAGCAGCGTGGTCTTTCCGCTTCCGGAGGGTCCGTGCAGGAACACACGCTCCCCCCGGTCGATGATCATCTCGGGGATTTGGAGGATGGGCGGGCCGCCAGGATAGGCGAAGGTCAGTTCCCGAGCATGGATGCAAGGTTCGCTTTCCGTCACCACTCGTAGGGTTCTAGCGCGGTGGCGGCCATCCTGAAGCTCACCGACCCGTAGACGTTCGTGGTCTCCTCGATTTCGAGCGTACCGACGATCCAGATTGGATCCCAGAACGACACCGTCACCTTCTCGTCGCCCTTCATCTTGACATAGACGAGCTGGTTGGGCGGCGGCGGCGGCGTATGCACACACGCACCCACGTAGGGCACCAGCAGGAACTCCGACACCTCCGAGCTGAAGTCCTCGAGTGGCACCATGTACCCGGGGATCTTCACTTCCTTGTCCACGAACGGCTGAAGCTCGGCCGATACCTCGCCGGTATTGAAGTCGAGCCCTGCAAGCACGTCCCACAACACTTCGGGAATGTCGTCAGTGACTGAATCGTCGGCGACTGCATCGGTGACTGCCTCGTCGGGCGCACCGGCGCGGTCGACGGCCACGTCGCTCGACGGCCCCGTGTGCCCCAGCACGGAGCGTGGCCCGGTCGTCAGGATCACCAAACTGGCCCAAGCGATCAGAGTCCAACTCACGGCGCTGCGAGCGCCACGCAACAGCATCTTCGTCTTCATGTTCGGTGGGGCTGTGGGAACCTGAAGGCCTACTTGCGAATACATTCTCAGTCAGTAATACGCCGTCTTACCGTGAGGATCCAGCCATGTTCCGACCATCCTTGGCCGGCTGCGGGGTTTCGCGCCCAACAAGATACCTCGGTGGGCTTCTTGCCATACTCATCACGGCCTGTTCTTCAGCAGAACAGAGCGCTCCCGGTCCCCAGGTCTCGGGCGAGCCCATCGCGGTTGAAGGGGCTCACGAGCACGGCGTGCTTCGGTTGGGTTTCGCGGTGGATGGGGCCCGCCTGACCCTGGATCTCGAAGCGCCTGGAGACGCTGTCTTCGGCTTCGAGCACGCGCCGGGGTCAGATGAGGAACGAGCCAAGGTTAGGAGCGCGCTGGAACGACTGCAAGCGAACGCTGGCTCGTTGCTCGCGCTTGCCGGAGACGTTCTTTGCAATGTCGACGGCGTCGAGATTCTGGAGGCCCCAAATCCAGACGCCGATCCGGTTGAGCACCACGACGAAGGCGAAGGGGACCACGGTCACGAGGACCACGACGAGGCCGGCGATCATGATGCCGACCAGCACGAGGCCTCGGAGGACCACGAGGCCCATGATGAGGTCGGCCATTCCGAGGTCCGCATGCGTGTGGTGTGGAACTGCACGGAGTCGCCCGAGCGTAACACCGCCAGCCTGAAACTCGGCCAACTCTTTCCCGATGCCCAGCTCGTCGACCTTACGGTCATCACGTCGGAGGGCCAGGCGGCCGGACGCGTGAACGCTCAGGCCTCCTTCCGCTTCTGATATCACATTCTCATTACTGGCATGCACCTCCTTCGAGGTGGCGCGATCTCCAGCTTACCCGATCAAGGGCTCAGTAGCGCGCTCGCCTCGTTCAGCCGCGACACCAGGCGATCGATGGCCCGCAGGTACTTCTCTTCCCACTCGGGCACCTCGCTCGGGTCATCCGTCTCGATCTCATAGCGCACGCCTGGCAGCATCCACGACGCATAGCCACTGAACGGATCGGGCGACACGTACAGGTTTCGACTCCAGGGACGGTCCTGCAGTCCCTCGTCGTCGAGCCAGGCTTTCTCGAGCTGTCGCAAGACACGATTCGTGCGCTGCGCGACCGAGAGCGGCAGCGCGTCCGCATCCCCTTGTAGGCTCTGCTCACGCGCCGACACGAAGCGTGCCGCTGCTTCATCCAACGCAGTGGTGGCTTCAACCAGTCGGCTGAGGTCGACATCGACGCGACGGTCCTCCGCCACCCTGAGCAGGGTCTCCACGTGGGTCCGAGTATCGGTGGCGTACCGGGTCACGTCGTAGGGGATCACGTCGGCATTGGCCAGCCGAAGTGCGACCAGTCCGTCCACACGGGTCAACATGGGGCCGAACACGAACTCGGTGTCACCGAAGCGCTCGAACCACGCGAAGTTGTCGTAGTTGGAGTGGTAGACGCCGCTCGGAGCGCCGGTGGAAAGCCCGGCGGAAGGAACGCCCGCATGTGTGTAAAACGCCACGTGGTCGGAGCCCCCGCCTAGGTTGCCCAGTTCGGTGCCACCACCCTCGGTCCGCCACCACTCCTCCACCGTCAGGTCCGTTCCCGGATAGCCCACGTCATCGAGTACATCCAGGATCGTCCCCTTGAGCGAAGGCGACGACGAGCCGCCGAAGTTCGGTCCCGAGACGGCGCCATCCGCGTTGATGTAGGCAACGGCCTCCACGGTCAACGGATCGATGAACTCCTCGACCCACTCCGTCGAGCCAATGATTCCTGCCTCCTCCGCGTCCCAATGCGCGATCAGGATCGAGCGCCGGGGCGCGCAGCCCTCGTCGGCCAGTTGTCCCAACGCCTCGGCGAGCGTCAACAGCATCGCGGTGCCACCGTTGGGATCGATGGCTCCGAAGCCCCAGGGGTCGTAGTGCGCCCCAAGGATCACCCATTCGTTGGGAAGTTCGGCACCCACCACAGTGCCCACGACGTTGACCGCCCGAGTAAGGGCGCGGGGTTGGTTCACGCGCACCCGCACCGTCAAGTCCGGACCGCCCGTGAGGCGGTACTGAACGTCCACCCCGCCCTGCCATCCAGCGGGCGCCTCGGCTCCCTTCATCCGGGAGAGGATCTCCTCCGCTGCGAGGTAGCCGAGGGGCAGCACGGGGATCGTGGGCATGGGGACGGTCGCCGGATCCAGGCGTTCCACGTGTCCACGCTCGCCGCTCACCGGGAGTGCCGGCTCGAACGGAGTGAGGGGATCCCCGGTCCAGGGGAGGGTCAGCACCGACCCACGCTGGATGGTCTCTCCGTTCATCATGGGCCCCTCGGGATAGGCATTGTCCCTGGAAAACCCGGGGTCGTTGAACATGATGACCCCCGCCGCGCCACGCTCTTCGGCGAACTTGACCTTGTAGCCCCGGAAGTTTCCGCCGTACCGCGCAATCACGATGCGGTCGGTCAGGTCGATCCCCAGGGAATCGAGCGCCTCGTAGTCTGCGCGCCGTCCGAAGTTGGCGTAGACCACTTCGCCGGTGACATCACCGGTACCCGAGAAGGCGTTCCAGCCGTTCAGGAGACCGGGGTGATGGGAGAAGCGGTCCTCCGCCAGCGCAGGCTCGCGGTTGGAGAGTCGCATCCGCTCAGGCGTGGCGATCCACGCTTCCACGTCGTCCGTGAGCTGCGGTAGGTACACGTCGTACGTGTGGCGGTGGACGTCGAGCCCCGCGGCCTTCATGACGCGGGTCAGATAGTTCCCGACCTCCACCTGGGCTGCTGAGCCCGCAGGATGCGGGGCGGAGGTGATCAGCCGGAGATGCTCTCGAAAGGCCTCACTGGAGGGCAACTCCAGGAAGCGGGCCTCACAGCGGGCCTGCTCCGAAGCGCGGGCCAAGGTGAACCCCACGTACGGATCCGCCGGGTCCTGACCCGCGACGGGCTGGGGCCAAGCCCCGGAAAGCCCAGCCCCGGAAAGAAGGACAGCGGCACCGGCCGGGAAGGCCGAAATTCGTGCAAACGAGCGGGACAACGAGCGAGTTGGCAACACGGTCGGCGCGGAGTTTGGGGAACGGACGAACCGGCACGCTACCGTGGGAACCCATCGCCAGCAACCAGGTCTGGATTGCCGGGCCCCGCCAGAGTGGCTAGGGTCGCTGGATCCGCCTTTCAAAACTCGATCTTGTCGAGAGTGTCTATGCGTCGATCGACCGTACTCTATTCGCTTGCCCTTTTCCTTGTGCTCCCCGGTCCCTCCGCGGCCCAGTCCCTGGAGGATCTGACCGAACGGGTGGACGCCGGTGTCCTGGAACGCGCAAAGCTGGCCCAGGTCATGGTGGACAAGATCTTCTCGTTTTCTGAGCTCGGACAGCAGGAGATCGAAACCTCCAGCTACGTCACTGGGATTCTGGAGGAGAACGGCTTCACCATCGACCGCGGCGTCGCCGGCATCCCAACGGCTTGGGTGGCCCGGTGGGGGTCGGGGAGCCCGGTGATCTCGTTCGGTTCCGACATCGACGGCATCCCCAAGGCCAATCAGAAGCCGGGGGTCGCCTACCACGACCCACTGATCACCGGAGCGCCCGGTCACGGTGAGGGGCACAACTCCGGACAAGCTGTGAACGTCGTGGCGGCGCTCGCACTGAAGGACGTGATGGAGGCCGAGGGAATTCAGGGCACGCTGGTGCTTTGGCCAGGCGTAGCGGAAGAACAGCTTGCGAGCAAGGCCTGGTACGTGCGCGACGGCGTGCTGGACGACGTGGACGTGACGCTGTTCACGCACGTCAGCTCCAACCTCAGTACCTCCTGGGGGCAGGCGGGAGGAACGGGCCTGGTCTCGGTCGAGTTCAGCTTCGTCGGCGAAGCGGCTCATGGAGCGGGGGCACCTTGGCGAGGCCGCAGCGCCCTGGACGCGGTGGAACTTCTGAACGTGGCCTGGAACTTCCGACGCGAGCACATGCGCCCTGACCAGCGTTCGCACTACGTGATCTCCGACGGCGGCGACCAGCCCAACGTGGTGCCCCAGTTCGCGTCGGTTTGGTACTACATCCGCGAGATGGACTACGAGGACATTAAACGCAACTACGACATGGCCGTCCGGATGGCCGAGGGCGCGGCGTTGATGACGGATACCGAGATGTCGTACCGGGTCCGGGGCGCAGCCTGGCCGCGACACTTCAACCGGGTCGTGGCGGAGACCATGGATGCGCACATCCAGGCTGTGGGGCTGCCCGAATGGACGGACGACGACCACGCGTTCGCCGAGGGGGTACAGAAGGCCGTAGGTAGCATTCCTTCGGGCATGCCCACGGCACTGTCGCCGCTTCAGGAGCCGGGCCCGCGCCGGAGTGGAGGGTCGGACGACATCGGAGATATCGCGTGGACCATGCCCACCGTGACGCTGCGATTCCCGTCCAATGTGCCGGGCCTCCCAGGCCACCATTGGTCGAGCGCCATGGCCATGGCGACGCCGATTGCGCACAAGGGGGCCGTGGCGGGAGCCAGAGTCATGGCACGTACAGCGCTGCAGCTCTTCAAAGAGCCTGAGCTCGTGGAACAGGCGTGGACCTATTTTCGTGACGAGCAGTCCGTCGACACGGAGTACGTGCCGTTCATTGGCCCGGACGATCCGCCGCCGATCGACCTGAATAAGGACATCATGGACACCTATCGGCCTCTGCTCGAGCAGTACTACTACGACGAGACCAAGTTCGACACCTATCTGGAGCAGTTGGGTATCATCTATCCTACGCTTACCCCCCCAACTTCGACTTCGGAAGAGGACACCCCCCCACCCGGTGGGTGACGCAGCCGAGCCGCAAGGAGGTTCTTCGTGATGAGGAGGTCGGGACGACCGCTCGCGCTCCGTGCAATGCAGGGACGGCTGTTCGCACTTCTCTGTGTGCCCCTGGTATTGGGTGCCGTGCAGCAGACCCCGACCGCCAACGGGGACCCAGTGGACAGCCCCGCGATCGGGACACCCGACGATCCCATCGAACTGACGTGGCGCGCGCTCGCTGGTTTGGACTACCGGACCGGTGACGTGTCAGAGCAACTCCAGGACGCCGTGGGGAAGACCGTGCGGATCCCCGGCTTCACCGTCCCGCTGGAGGACTTCGCCTCGTCCGCCACCGAGTTTCTCCTGGTACCGTACGTCGGGGCGTGCGTGCACACGCCACCACCGCCGCCCAACCAGCTCGTCTACGTTGAGATGGACGGGGGCAAGCGGGCCAAGATGGATGGGTGGGAACCCGTCTGGCTCGAGGGCGTCCTCCACATCGAGGACGTCTCCAGCATCTACGGAAGCAGCTCGTTTCGGGTCGTGGGGGTATCGGTCAAGCCTTACGAGTGAGCCGGGTCTCTCCCAGTGCCCCTCCCGGAGTCCCGCTCAGCCAGTTCCAGTGTGCAGCACTTTATGCGGGGTTGCCAGAGGCGATTCCCGTGGGACCTAGCCTCGTCAGGCGCGACGGGAACACACCCCAGACCCTTGGGGACGGGTTGTTCGGAGATTCCACGGCTTGTGGTCGGTACCGGGAGCACCCAACGAGATCGCGCCTGCGCTGTTCATCGATGCCGGCAACCCGTTCGTCAGCCGGTCCGTGTCCTGTCGATGGCGGGTCGATGGGACGGAGGTGGGCGCGCCGTTCCTCACGAGACCCTCGGGACCGGCGCGGGGCCATGATGCGGTTATGCCACACACATGTGGTTGACCGACAGTCCGACTGGGGCAGATAATATATGGGCCAACCCGCTTAGGCTGGCCTGTTCATTGCGTTGCGCTCAACCGATCGCGTCACTACACCCGGCCCAAGAAAGCATGCGATCTCTAATTCGCTGCACGACGACACTGACATTCCTCAGCATCGCTGCTTGCTCCGACAGTACCGGACCAGAAGGCGAGCCTGTTGGCCCACCACCCGCACCCGGTGTTGTTAATGTCCTCGATCACCGCGTACTCGACGCCGAATACGACGTGGTAGGCGACCGTCTTGTAACGGTGTCTTCGCAACCGGCTACCCTTCACCACCTAGATGCGTACGGCGGGGGATGGCGTTCCATAGCGCTTCCTAAGACGCCGACGGTGGTCGCAGTCGCACCGGGCGGGTCTTTGGCGGCGGTGGGACACGATGCCTGGATTACCATCGTGGATCTGGTCGGCGACAAGGTGATTGAGAGCTATCCAGTGACCGCCGACGTATCGGATCTCGTATTGCCTGGCAACGGGTGGGTCTACGCGATTCCACGTCGGGACCAGTGGGAGTCGATCCGGAGCATCGACCTAGCGACCGGCGAAGAACATCGCGACTCAGGTACGATCCGCGCCGGCACGGGCGTACGGCTACACCCATCCCTCGACTACATCTACGGTGCCAATCGAGGCCTTAGTCCATCGGATTTCGAGAAGTATGACATCCGAGACGGTGGTGCGAAGGTCATGTATGACTCACCCTATCATGGGGATTTCGCCTTTTCGGGAGATGTATGGATTACCGAGGACGGCACCCGACTGATCGCCAGGAGCGCGAATACGTTTCGGTCCTCGCCCTCGCCTGCCGAAGACATACGCTACGCCGGTGCATTGCCGGGCATGAGCCGGGTCGCGTGGGCCGTCAGTTCGACGGCCCTAGGACGCATCGTGTGCATTCAGGAAAATGAAGCAGGTGAGTTGCGTTTCTACGACGACGACTTCCTCGAGCCCACTGGCACGTTGCCGTTGACATCCTTCGAGACCCCTACTGGGCCGGTCGCCTCTCACGCCCGGTTCGTCTTCTTCAGGTCCGACGGCAACCGAATGCTCACGCTCGTACAGGCCGATCCAACCGGTGGGTTGAGCGCCGACTGGGGGTTGATCGTGGACTCAGGCGCCTTGGTGCCCTAGGGGGCTCCGAGGTCGAACTCCGAGGTCCTCGTTCCTCACCTTCGAAAGCCAACGAAGGCCCCCTGGGTATTTCCCGACGGGCTTGACGTCAGGGTCCCCGCATGCTGACCGGCGCATCGGTTCGAACCCGCGGGTTCTCATCCCTCCGACTCCGATAGACGACGAAGGCCCGCCGGGTATTTCCGACGGGCCTGGTCTGACTCTTAGCTGTGTTCCTATTGCTACGGAGGCGGAGGGACTCGAACCCCCAAAGGCTTGCGCCCGCCGCATTTCGAGTGCGGTGCCTTACCAGTTAGACTACGCCTCCCAGTCGGCCGGCGTCCCACCGACCTATCCAGATGCGCGTTTCCGCGGAAACGCGTTCCCAGGCTCTGCCTCAAATCTCACGCCCTGAGCGGGGACGCGGAAGCTGCGGGTCGCTCCGTCCCGTAGCTCGGCTCGAACCTGCGGTTCGACTTCGGTCGAACCGATTCTCTGAATCGGGGCGCCCGGATTTCACTGCGGTCGGCTCCGGCGATCCTCGTGGTTTCCGCTTCCTCGCCCTTTCGGGCTCAGGCGCTTCAACTCGAACCTCCGGTTCGACTTCGGTCGAACCGATTCTCTGAATCGGGGCGCCCGGATTCGAACCGGGGACCTCTGCGACCCGAACGCAGCGCTCTACCGGACTGAGCCACGCCCCGAATTCGGTCTGCGATGTGTCTTACGGACGGGGTGGGATTTAGCTGCGGTCGCCTTGCGGCGGTCCTCGCTGCGTCGCTTCCTCGCCCTCGCGGGCTCAGGCGCTCGGCTCGAACCCACGCAGTCTTACGGACGGGGTGGGATTTAGCTGCGGTCGCCTTGCGGCGGTCCTCGCTGCGTCGCTTCCTCGCCCTCGCGGGCTCAGGCGCTCGGCTCGAACCCACGCAGTCTTACGGACGGGGTGGGATTCGAACCCACGCGGGCGTGAGCCCACACGATTTCCAATCGTGCGCCTTAAGCCACTCGGCCACCCGTCCCTTGTTTCCTTAACGACTCTTCAGGACTTGTGACTCGAGCCCTGTTGTTCTCGACGGTCCAGTTCTCCTACGGAGGGGGTGGGATTTAGCTGCGGCCGCCTCCGGCGGTCCTCGCTGCGTCGCTCTCTCGATCCGATGCGCCGGCCCGGACTCTTCAGCCCTCCCGACCTACGCAACAATGAGCCGAAGGCGAAACACCCTAACCATTCCCAACACTTAGCTCTCGATACCGAAGAAGCTCTACGGAGGGGGTGGGATTTAGCTGCGGCCGCCTCCGGCGGTCCTCGCTGCGTCGCTCTCTCACTCCGTTCGTTCGCTCGGCTCGATCCGATGCGCCGGCCCGGACTCTTCAGCCCTCCCGACCTACGCGACAACGAGCCGAAGGCGAAACACCCTAACCATTCCCAACACTTAGCTCTCGATACCGAAGAAGCTCTACGGAGGGGGTGGGATTTAGCTGCGGCCGCCTCCGGCGGTCCTCGCTGCGTCGCTCTCTCACTCCGTTCGTTCGCTCGGCTCGAACCCTAACCATTCCCAACACTTAGCTCTCGATACCGAAGAAGCTCTACGGAGGGGGTGGGATTCGAACCCACGCGGTGCAAGCACCAACGCCTTAGCAGGGCGTCGCCATAAGCCACTCGGCCACCCCTCCAAATAGCCCCGCCTGGGCTCGAACCAGGACTCTTCTGATCCAGAATCAGACGTGTTGCCAGTTACACCACGGGGCTGCAAACACGTTTTCGCACGACGCTCGTAGAGCCACCAGTCGGACTCGAACCGACGACCCCGTCATTACGAGTGACGTGCTCTACCAGCTGAGCTATGGTGGCGTACAGTGGAGCCGAGGGGAGTCGAACCCCTGACCTCTTGAGTGCGATTCAAGCGCTCTCCCAACTGAGCTACGGCCCCGCTTTCATCAACTTGAGGCTGTCCCCCGCGAAGCAATATCCAGGCCCCACAACCTCCCTCATGGGCGCAAGAGGATTCGAACCTCTGACCTCTACGATGTCAACGTAGCGCTCTAACCAACTGAGCTATGCGCCCAAGTGCGCCCGGGAGGACTCGAACCTCCAACCTCCTGATCCGTAGTCAGACGCTCTATCCAATTGAGCTACGGGCGCAAAACCAGCATGCCAATAGTCGGGATGTGCCGTACCCACCCCGCGGCCAAGCAGCCGGCGAAGCCGCTGCGTACCAAGCCACAACAGCGAAGTGCCTTACCACCGCCTCCGACGGCAGCCGGCGCAGCCGCTGCGCCACCCAAGCGCAGTGCCGTACCCACCAGCCAAAAACGGGATGTGCCGTACCTATTTTTCGGGAGTGATTCGGGATGCAGTGCAAGGCGGGCAAGGCGAGCGAGTGAGGCGTATCGCGATACGCCGCAACGAGCCGAGTCCGCAGCCCAACGCCGCAATGCGCCCGAAGCGCCCCGAAAAAATGCCCACGACAGGACTCGAACCTGTACGCCGTTTCCGGCACTGGTCCCTCAAACCAGCCTGTCTACCAATTCCAGCACGTGGGCAACTTCGCGCCTAGAACAACAGTGCTCGAGGAGGGACTCGAACCCTCACGGGGTTAACCCCCACAGGGTCCTGAACCCTGCGCGTCTACCAATTCCGCCACCCGAGCGCAAAGTTCGCGCATGGAGCCGAGGGGAGTCGAACCCCTGACCTCCTGAATGCCATTCAGGCGCTCTCCCAACTGAGCTACGGCCCCAAGGAACACAACCCAAGTTTTCAATCAACGCGTCACGGGGCTGACGGGACTCGAACCCGCGACCTCCGGTGTGACAGACCGGCACTCTAACCGACTGAGCTACAGCCCCTACTTCGATCTACAACTACGTCATGCCCCCACGGGGAATCGAACCCCGCTCTCCACCTTGAAAGAGTGGTGTCCTAACCGATAGACGATGGGGGCGTTCTCCTCCCAAACAGGCCCGGAGGGACTTGAACCCCCAACCCCCGGTTTTGGAGACCGGTGCTCTACCAGTTGAGCTACGGACCTATCGCAATGGCCAGGGGCGGAATCGAACCGCCGACACCGTGATTTTCAGTCACGTGCTCTACCAACTGAGCTACCTGGCCAACAAAAAAACCCGCCCAGTCGTCCTCGGACTGGGGCGGGCTTCCGGCTCTCGGCCATGTTTCGCTAGCCTCTGGCCTACCCCGCCCCCCCGGGTCGATCCCACCACGGGTTCGACGTGGTGCCCCAGGAGACTTCAGCCCATTCCGCGTCGCGCCGCTGCGCGCTCGTCGATGACGCTGAGATCTGAGCCACTTCGTACCTTTCCCGTGTAGTGATCTCCCCTGGAGATCGAGCCACCCACAGACCCGAAGCGCCGCCCTCAGGCGGCGCCGGATCGAGTAGCGGGGGCGGGATTTGAACCCGCGACCTTCGGGTTATGAGCCCGACGAGCTACCAGACTGCTCCACCCCGCAATAGACGCCAAGTCTACCCAGGGGCCAGGTGGGTGTCAACCGCCCGAAACCCTCGGTCGTCATTGGGTTCGAGTGCCCTAGGGGGGACGCCCCCACGCCACGGAAAGGCCCCCAGAAACCAGGCTTCCAACTTGGATCCACCGGACGGGCGGGCTGTCGGTAGCTCGCCCAACGTCGTCGGGTCTACCGACATCGGAGCTTGCCCTTGGTGAGAGAGCATGTGACCTGCTGGGTCTCCGAGTCGACTGCCCCGTCGTCGTCTTGGACGGACAACACAACGTTGTAGGTGGACGGCTGCGTAAACGTGTGCTGAGGCTGACTCGAGGTCGAGGTGCTGCCGTCGCCAAAGTCCCACCGCCACGACACCACCGTCCCATCCTGATCGACGCTGTTGTCGATAAACCGGCATCGTTGGGGTGAACACCTCACCGTGAACGCCGCCACGGGCGCCACGTTCGCTGCACTCACCGTGACCGACTGGCTCACGTTCGAGGCCGCACCATCGTCGTCGGTGACCGTCAGGGTGACCGTGTACGTTCCGGCCGAGCCGTACGCATGCGTCGGGTGCTGATCGGTCGAGGTGGCGCCGTCACCGAAGTCCCATTGCCACGACACCACCGCACCGTCGCTGTCCGTGCTGGCATCCGTGAACGTGCAGTCCAGGTCCACACAGCTCTCGCCGAACGCCGCCACGGGCGCCACGTTGGCCGCACTCACCGTGACCGACTGGCTCACGTTGGCGACCGCGCCATCGTCGTCGGTGACCGTCAGCGTCACCGTGTACGTTCCGGCCGAGCCGTACGCATGCGTCGGGTGCTGATCGGTCGAGGTGGCGCCGTCACCGAAGTCCCATTGCCACGACACCACCGCACCGTCGCTGTCCGTGCTGGCATCCGTGAACGTGCAGTCCAGGTCCACACAGCTCTCGCCGAACGCCGCCACGGGCGCCACGTTGGCCGCACTCACCGTGACCGACTGGCTCACGTTAGCAGATGCGCCGTCGTCGTCGGTGACCGTCAGTGTCACCGTGTACGTACCGGCTGAACCATACACGTGCGTCGGGTGCTGATCGGTCGAGGTGGCGCCGTCACCGAAGTCCCATTGCCACGACACCACCGCACCGTCGCTGTCCGTGCTGGCATCCGTGAACGTGCAGTCCAGGTCCACACAGCTCTCGCCGAACGCCGCCACGGGCGCCACGTTGGCCGCACTCACCGTGACCGACTGGCTCACGTTGGCGACCGCGCCATCGTCGTCGGTGACCGTCAGCGCTACCGTGTACGTTCCGGCTGAGCCGTACGCGTGCGTCGGGTGCTGATCGGTCGAGGTGGCGCCGTCACCGAAGTCCCATTGCCACGACACCACCGCACCGTCGCTGTCCGTGCTGGCATCCGTGAACGTGCAGTCCAGGTCTACGCAGCTCTCGGCGAACGCCGCCACGGGCGCCACGTTCGCTGCATTCACCGTGACCGACTGGCTCACGTTGGCCACCGCGCCGTCGTCGTCGGTGACCGTCAGTGTCACCATGTACGTTCCGGCTGAGCCGTACGCATGCGTCGGGTGCTGATCGGTCGAGGTGGCGCCGTCACCGAAGTCCCATTGCCACGACACCACCGCACCGTCGCTGTCCGTGCTGGCATCCGTGAACGTGCAGTCCAGGTTCACACAGCTCTCGGCGAACGCCGCCACGGGCGCCACGTTCGCGGTGGTTACGGTGGTTGACCAGAGGCCTACATATCGGGCGTTGAAGTCGTCGTAGTACCCGTACTTGCCGGGCGAATACTGAGTGGCCGGGTTTGGGTTCTTGTGCGAGAGATTCATGCCCAGGCGTGGGCCTTCTAGTTGCGCACGCGTCCAGCCCGGGAAGATGAAGCCCCCCTGCCAGTCCTGATCGAGCGGAGTGCCAGAGGAGCGGAGTCGCAGGTAGTCCACTCTCACGGTGGTGCCCAAGCCCACGATTCGGACGTGGAAGGGCCCGTTAGCGACCGGATCGACCAGCGGGACCCGCGACCCGACGACGCCCGTGGAACCGTTGTCTACCTGAGCTTGGAATTTGGGGCCCCCACCCTCGTGGAGAATCGAAAACGCGATGAGGTCCCGCGTTGGGGGTTGGTTGGCGCCCAGATCTGTGCGGAGTGCGGCGGCGAAGCCCGCGTACGGATGGGCCGGATTGAGGTAGAGATCGTCCTCGTCGGTATCGGTACCCACGATGACATGCACTTCATCCCACCAGAGACCCATGATTCGATTGGTCTCAGAAAGCCGCCGCGTCCCGATACCACTGCTGCCGTAGCGGTGCAGCTTGAGGACACCGCCGTCCACGATGACGTCTCCAACCGGAGTCGGGCCCTGCGGGAAGCCGCTCTCGAAATCCCAACTTGGATTTCTGCCACCGATCCAGTACCAGTCGGTGCCGTGCGCTCCACCGTAGGTGAGGTTCGCCTGGGACACGACATCCTTTACAGTCGCCCCCGCCGCCTCGGCATAGGGCCAGTAGTGATCAACGCCTTGGTCGTTCGGATCGAGGCCGGCGACCGCCGCCGACCCGGACGAGAAGGGGCCTCTCGCGCCGTCGCCCAAGGCGACGGTCTGGACTCTCGCATTGGCCGAAACAGTCGACGCGGGGATACCGGCATATGAGCCAGCCGCTCCCGACACGCGCAGCACCGTCGCGGCTGACCCGTTCTCCGCATCCGACCCGGAGCGTACCTCCCGCGCACTTACCACGACGCTCGCTGAGTGGAAGTGCGTCACGTCCAGCCATGCGGTGGACGCGTTGACCCCGGCGTCCAGCACGTACCAGTCTCCCGCCACGAAACCGGTCGCAGCGACGGCACTCGTCCCGACGGTGGTGTACCCACCCGAGAGGTTCCGGTAGGGCATCTCCAGTACCAGCGCCCCCGACGCATCGAGAGCGATTTGGATGGCGACCTTGGTGCTCACTCCGTCACCGGCGTCGAGAAGCGTCGCCCGCGTTCCGGCACCGCCAGCCACCACGTTTCGAAACGTCTCACCCTCGACCAGCATCAAGACGTCCCATGTGTTCCCGACACCCCACTGCGACAGCGGACTCGAAGTGGCTTGGCCCAAGCCTGTCCGAGATCGAACTACGCGAGTGGCGTAGCTGCCTGGGAGCGGATTGGTGGAGCGTGCCGCGCCCAACACGGGCTCGAACACCGGTGCAGTAGGGCTGTCTCCATCCCAACACGCCGTGGACAAGAGTATAAGCGCTAGTGCTGCCGCCCTTCGCATAGCAAGACCTTCCGCCTGTATTTCGGATAAGAAGCGCATCTGCGCTGCAAGGTCGTATGCGCGACAGGTTTCAGAACCAACGCTACCTAGCGACTGGAATTGCGCTCCAGCTGTTGCCGATCCGCCACAGCGTTCCTTGCTAGGCGTCCCGCGGAGCCGTGTGGTACTCAAGATCCATGCCCTGTGGTGCCGGAGCCTCTCGCGGCGCCTCACCTGCACAGGGTCCGTAGTCAGCGACTGAGGTGGCCTGTAGCGGATGAACGGTTGGCCTTCGAGCAGCGATCCCCGGGGGGGTGGGGGCAGTGCCGTCGGTAGCCGCACCACTGCTCTCCGGGACGAGTCAGGCTTTTCACCACACACGGTAGAGGGAGTTGCCCGAATCCTATTTATCATGTATGGGTGATATTTAGATGGCGACGACTCACCAAGGCGTTCGTCGCCACCCTCTAACCCATTGGTGACATGCGCATTCTCCCTGCACTGTTACTGAGCCTTTTCGCCGTTTCCTGTACCGAGGAGGCTGAGAGTTGGAACCTTACGCCCGACCCGGACGTGGTGGCGTTCTCGGTGGCCGACGCGATTTCCGTCGATCAGGAACTCGTGGATCCACCCTTCCTCCCGGAGCATGAGCAGGTTGCGTCCGGGCCACCGCGTGTCGTCAACATCCGTATGGAGATCGTCGAGCGGGAGGTCGAAATCGCACCCGGCGTCTTCGTTTGGCAGATGGCGTTCAACAACCACGTGCCCGGCCCGGTCCCAGTGGTCTTCCAGTATGACTGGGTGAACCTGACACTGGTGAACGGTACCACCGACACGCTCCGCTTCGGCGTTTCCAATAACACTCAAGGACACAACATCGACTTCCATGCGTCCACCGGCGCATTGGGTGGGGGTGGACTGACCTCAGTCGGTGTCGGCCAGGAAGTCGGCCTCCGTTGGCGAGCAGAAAAGGCTGGCTTCTTCGTGTATCACTGCGCGCCCGGTGGGGAGATGGTGCCCTACCACGTCACGACCGGCGGCAACGGCGGAATCCTGGTGCTGCCGCGCGAAGGCCTGCGGGACGGATATGGGAATCCCGTTCGTTACGACCGCGCCTACTACTTCGGCGAGCAGGATTTCTACGTTCCGATGAACGACGACGGGACGTCTAAGCGATACGAGAACTACGCGCAGCAAATGCCCGACATGCTCGAGACGATGCGCACACTGACACCCACGCACATCGCCTTCAATGGCGTCTATGGTGCACTTACTGCGGACATTCGGCTCGAGGCCGAGGTAGGCGAGACGGTACTCATGCTCCACTCGCAAGCCAACAACCCTTCCTTCCCCCATCTCATCGGTGGACACGGGGACTGGGTCTGGCCCTATGGAAAGTTCAACAACCGGCCGGACGAGGGTCTGGAGTCGTGGGACGTCGTGGCGGGAGGCACCGCCGCAGCGGTCTACACGTTCAAACAGGAGGGCGTCTACGCCTACCTGAACCACAACCTCATCAAGGCGTTCCTCTTTGACGCCAAGGCCTTCATTCATGTGACCGGCGGCTGGGACGACGAGCTGATGACGAACACCTTCGAAGCACGACCCATCACCGGCAGCTAACCACACCTCCCCTCCGCCGGGCCGTGGAGCTCGGTGGAGGGGGCGGTGAGAGGTGAGATCAATGGCTGTAGTACATCCGTGCCCGCGTCGAGTCGGAACGCGATGCTCTACCCTGGCTCTGACGCTGACCCTCGTCGCTCCCGCCGCGCTCGTAGCTCAGGAGAATGTGACCTTCAAGGGGCAGGTACGTCCCCGTATCGAGCTGCGGGACACCGGTGGGGATGCCGATGCCGTGTCGTTTACCTCAATGCGGGTACGGGCAGACCTCGCGGCGGCGCTGGACAGGGGCGTACAGGTCTTCGTGCAGATGCAGGACGTACGGATCTGGGGTGAGGAACAGAGTACGCTCGGGGACTTCTCGGCCGATCACCTCGACCTTCATCAGGGGTACCTGTCGTTCGGTTTGGGCGAAGACCAGCGGTTCACAGCCAAGGTGGGACGGCAGGAGACCAATCTCGGTGGGCAGCGACTGGTGGGGGCCGTGGGCTGGACTCCGCAGGGTAGGAGCTTCGACGGCATCCGACTCAGCAACGCAGCCAAGTGGGGCTCGTTGGATCTGTTGGCCTACAAGCTCCGCGAGGGGGATCTCGGCGGTGACGACGCCGACCTCCTCGGTGTGTACGCCACCATCGATGCCGCGGGCCAGGACAAAGTCGACGTCTATGCGCTCTACAACAGCTCCGAGCTAGCGGGCACCGGTCAGACGACGTTCGGAACCCGCTTCCACGGCTCGCGGGACCGGCTCACCTACCGTGCGGAGCTCTCTATCCAACGAGGAGAGCGTGGCGACGAGGATGTCTCCGCGTATATGCTGGGTGTCAGGGTGGGCACGGCGATTCATGAAGGGCGCGGAGCGTTGGCGATCTGGTATGACCACCTCTCCGGAGACGACGATGGGACGGACGGTGAGGCGCGTGTGTTCGACACGCTGTTTGCCACGAACCACAAGTTCTACGGACTGGCCGACCTCTTCCTGAACATACCAGTCCATACCCGTGGCCTCGGGCTGCGTGACCTCGCCCTCAAATGGGGCTACCAGATCAACGACGACGTTCGGCTCAGCGCAGACATTCATCACTTCATGACCGCGCACCAGGGCCAACTCAGCGGCTCCTCGCTGGGACAGGAACTCGACCTCACCCTCACCTACCGCTACACCGGCAACCTTGGCTTCAGCGCCGGCCACTCGATCGTGTTCGCCGACGACCCCCTGATCGAGCTGGGCCGCGTCGATGGGAACGCGAACGTGGGTTATGTCATGATCAACGCCACGTTCTGATCGCTTTCCTGTCTTTGTGCCCTTCTAGCTAACCAGTCTTCGAATCACGATCGGATCCAGGCCCTCCCGGACCAACAGTTCGTTCAGGCGCGCCAGGTCCTGGTCGATGATGAGTTGCAGGCGGACCATCTCCTCCTGGAGCAGGCCGTCCAGTCGGCCGAACACCTGTTCCGCCTGGGCGGTGGGCGGGAAATCGCCCCGGGACACGCCGTTCATCAGCGCTGCCAGCTTGTTGTTGATCTTGATGGGGAAGTTCAGGGGATCCTGCCGGCTCTCGTTCTTGACCTGATAGATCTCGGACTCCACGCCGTCCAGCTTGCCCCGCACGGTATCGGCTTGGGCATGGACCTCGCGATTGTCGGTGCGACCGGTGCGATCGTCCACCTGATCCTCGATGTCGCGAATCCTGATGACCGCTTCGTTGGCTTCGGTGACCTTGTTCCGCACTTCGAGCGCCAGGTCGAGCTGCGCCTGTAGCTGGGCAACCGTGACGGGCTCGTTCCTCGGATCCAATCGCACTTCGAACTGGGTTTCGCGCACCTCACCGCCAGCCGTCAGCCGGACGGTGTACATGCCTGGTAGCACGACCGGACCCTGGTTGGCACCGCTCCAGAAGATCATCCCCTCGAAATCGACGTAGCCTGGATAGCGGAGGTCCCAAAGGAAGGTGCGGGCCCCCGCCTTTCCGGAAGGCTGCGTCCGAGCACCACCCCCGAAACGCCGACGCCCCTGGCCGGGCCTGGCCTGTTCGACCGTGGCGTCACCCTCGAACGTCTCGATCAGCGCGCCTTCCTCGTCCAGGAAGTCCAAGCGCACATCCGAGTCTTCGGCCAGGTAGTAGCGCACTTGCACACCCCGGTCGACGCCCCGGTAGGTCGGAACCGGATCGAAGAGGTGGACGTCGGCCGCGGCCACCGTGGCATTCATGGCACGAAGGGGGGTGATGTCTCGCATCACCAGCGCGGAGCGTCCGTGCGTCCCGATCACCAGGTCGTTCTCCTTCACCTGGATATCGGCAACCTGGACGGTGGGGAGGTTCATCCCCAGCGACTGCCAGTTCGCACCGTCGTCCCAGGACACGTACACGGTCTGCTCTGAGGCTGCGAACAAGAGCCCGGGCCGCGTGGGATCCTCGCGCACCGCCCGAACGAAGTCGTCATCCGGAATCCCGTTGACGATCTTGGTCCAGCTCGCGCCGTAGTCGTCGGTCTTCCAGATGTACGGACTGCGATCGTTCTCCACGAGATAGCGGATTCCCGCCACGTAGGCTTTCCCCGGCGTGGTGGGCGAGGCCTCTATGGTGTTGATGCGGACGAGATACGGAGCATCAGGCGGCGTGACGTTGGTCCAGTCTGGCTCGGCGGCGGAGCCGTTCCGGGTGACGTGTACCAGCCCGTCGTCCGACCCGGCCCAGATCACATCGGGGTCATGGTAGGACGGCGCCAACGCGAAGATGGTGGCAAAGACCTCGACCCCGGTCTGGTCCTTCGTGATGGGTCCGCCCGATTCGATCATCGTCGAGTCCACCGCCAGCGTGAGGTCGGGACTGATCCGTTGGAAGCTCTGGCCTTCGTTGGTGGTCTTCCAGACGTGCTGAGAGGTGGTGTAGAGCACGTTGGAATCGTGGTTGCTGAACACGATCGGGAACGTCCACTGCACCCGCTCGACCAAGGACCGAGACGACTGACCCATGGGGTTTTCAGGCCACACGTTGATCGCCCGCGATTTCCCGTTCTGTTGGTTCTTCCGCGTCATGGTTCCGGAGTGGGAGCCTGCGTAGAGGATCCACGGTTTGTCCGGATTCGCGGCGATGTAGCCTGACTCACCTCCCCCCGCGTCGTAGAGGAAGGTCTCGGGCTTGTCCCCTCGATAGAGGTGATCCCAACCACGACTGGGGACACAGGCGGTCGAGTTGTCCTGCTGGGCCCCACAGATGTGGTACGGGAAGTGGTTGGTCGTGGTGATGCGGTAGAACTGCGCGGTCGGGAAGTCCTGGTCGGTCCAGGTCTCACCCCCGTTCCAGCTCACGTTGCCACCGCCATCGTTGGCCTGGACCATCCGGTTGGGGTCGCTGGGAGCGATCCAGAGGTCGTGATTGTCCCCGTGGGGGACCCGCATCGCCTCCATGGTCTTCCCGCCGTCGCGCGATCGGTAGATGCCGACATTGAGCGCGTACATGACATCGCGGTCCTGCGGGTCGGCATAGACGCGTGTGTAGTAGAAGGCCCGTTGCCTGAGATCCCGGCTGTCGTTGATCAGCTCCCAGGTCTCGCCCGCGTCATCGGAGCGGAACAGCCCTCCCTCGGCGGCCTCGATCTGAGCCCAGACGCGGTTGGGATCAGCGGGACTCACCACCACACCGATCTTCCCGATGGTTCCGGCAGGCAGCCCGGGGTTACGGGTCAGCTCCTGCCAGGTCTCGCCGCCATCGACGGACTTGAAGAGCCCCGAGCCCGGTCCCCCAGAACTCATGCCCCACGACCTTCGCCACGCCTCCCAGAGCCCGGCGTAGAGCACGTCGGGGTTGTTGGGATCCAACGAGAGGTCCTGCCCCCCGGTGTTCTCGTCGCGATAGAGGACCTTCCTCCACGTGTCCCCACCGTCTGTGGTCTTGTAGATCCCCCGCTCCTCGCTGGGCGCCGAGTGAAGGCCCCATGCGGCTGCCCAGGCGACATCGCAATTATTGGGGTGGATACGGATCCGAGAGATGGCCTGGCTCTCCTCCAAGCCCAGATGCCGCCAGGTCTCGCCGGCATCGTCGGATCGGTAGACGCCATCACCCTGCTGGATGTTGCCCCGGATCTGCGACTCCCCCATCCCGATGTACACCACGTCGGGGTTGGCCTCACAGACCTGCACGGCCCCGACCGACGCGCTGTTCACCTGTCCGTCCGTGACCGGATTCCACGTGTTGCCCGCATCGGTCGTCTTCCACAGACCTCCGCCGGACGCACCGAAGTAGTACTCGGTCGGACGGGAGTCCGAGCCAGCCACCGCGGTGGAACGCCCCCCGCGGGCCGGACCCACGTTCTCCCATTCCAGGTTCTCGAACAGTTCCTGTGGGTAGGTTTGGGCCTGGGTGTCTACTGGAGCGAACGAAAGGGTGAGCAGGGGCAGAGCCCCCACCATGAAGAGGTGGGACAAGCGAATCATGGGAGTGCCTCGGCGGAGATCGACGAAATGGTGCTGCATCCTTAGCTGTTTCCGCCCACTCCAGGCAAGAAGGGAGATTTCCCCTTCTCCGCGTCCGGAGATCACGGGCACCGCATCGTCTTGCTGGGGCGCCGTTCAGCCGCTATGCGTGTGACCCCGCGTCCAACACCCCAGAACATACGAGGCTTGAAGTGCCCGGACTCGTCCCCAACGTCGACCCCGACGGCCTGCTGGAATACTCCGTGGTCTACACGGATCGAGCGCTCAACCACATGTCTGCTTCATTCCAGACGGTGATGCGCGAAATCTCCGCTACGCTCAAACGGGTCTACGCTGCGCAGGCCGTCGTGGTGGTGCCGGGAAGCGGCACGTTCGCCATGGAGGCGGTGGCCCGACAGTTCGCCAACGACAAGCGCTGCCTGGTCCTGCGCAATGGGTGGTTCAGCTATCGCTGGACTCAGATTCTCGAGACGGGGAGTATTGCCTCGGAGACGACGGTGCTGAAGGCCTACCAGGTGGGTGAGGGTCCCCAGTCCCCGTTTGCACCCGCACCGATCGACGACGTGGTGGCTACGATTGAGCGGGAACGCCCCGAGGTCGTGTTTGCTCCACACGTAGAAACGTCGTCGGGCATGATTCTCCCTGACGACTACGTGCAGCGGGTGGCCGCCGCCACGCACCAGATCGGCGGCCTTATGGTGCTGGACTGCATCGCGTCCGGGACCATCTGGGTGGACATGGCCGAGCTTGGCGTCGACGTGTTGATCAGCGCCCCCCAGAAGGGATGGAGCGGCTCCCCCTGCTGCGGTCTGGTGATGCTGAGTGCAGAGGCCACCCAAGCCATGGCGGCCACCACCAGCACCAGCTTCGCGTGCGATCTCGGTAAGTGGCATCAGATCATGAAGGCATATGAAGACGGGGGGCATGCCTACCATGCCACGATGCCCACCGACGGGCTCCGCGCGTTCCACGCGGTGATGCAGGAGACCGAAAGCCGTGGGCTCGAGACAGTACGAGCTCAACAGCAGGAGCTGGGCACGCGGGTACGGGCCGTCCTGGAAGCGAGTGGTTTCCCGAGCGTTGCGGCCCCTGGATTCCAGGCCCCCGGCGTGGTCGTGAGCTACACCGACGACGACGGGGTGCGCTCAGGCGCGAAGTTCAAAGCGCAAGGCGTGCAGATCGCGGCCGGCGTCCCCCTTCGGTGTGATGAACCCGAGACGTTCAAGACGTTTCGCATCGGGCTCTTTGGCCTGGACAAGCTGGGCGATGTGGACGGCGCCGTCGCGCGTCTGAAAAGCGCGGTAGACGCGTTATAGCCCTTTCACCGAACTGCTGGTGATCTCAGGGGCAAGCTGATAGCCTGCCTCATGCCCCCTCCTATCGTCCAACTCACGGGCCTGAGCCAGCGGTACGGGAACTTCGTCGCGCTCAGGGACCTCACCGGCTCCATCCCGGGAGGCAGCGTGGGTTTGGTGGGCGCCAACGGAGCCGGGAAGAGTACGCTCATCAAAGTGCTCCTCGGCATCCTCCCGCCCTCGAGCGGCAGTGCCTCCGTGCTCGGTCTCTCCGTAACCGAGGAGACGATCGATATGAGGGCGCGCGTGGGCTATATGCCCGAACGGGGCGGGCTCCCTCCGGACCAGACCGCCGCGGACTTCATGATCTACGCGGCACAGATTGCGGGTATTCCGCACAAGGCCGCCAAGCAGCGCGCCTCCGACGTGCTGACGCTCGTGGGCCTTCACGAGGAACGCTTCAGGCACCTGGGTGACTTCTCCACCGGCATGTGGCAACGCGCGCTGCTGGCACAGGCGATCGTGCACGACCCCGAGGTGGTGTTCCTCGACGAGCCGTTGGCGGGACTCGATCCCGAGGGCCGAGACGAGATGCTCAGGCTCATTGGCCGCCTGAAGGGCTTCGGCATCAACACGCTGGTGTCGAGCCACGTGCTCTCCGACATCGAGAGCACCTGTGACTGGATTGTGATGCTCGAGGGCGGACGCATGATCCGGAACAGCGCGCTTGACGATCTCACGACGGACGAGACCGTGCTTGTCGAGCTGTTCGATCACGCCGACGAGGTGGTGAATCGACTCACCGACCGAGGCGCCACGGTGCGCCGGGATGGCCTTCGCCTACAGGTCAGCGTGCCCGATGCGGATGCCTATCAGCTCATCACGGCCGTCTTGGCCGAAACCGATGCCGGGCTCAGGATGCTCACACCGGGGGTGACCACCCTCGAGGACGCCTACCTGCGCGCGGATCACCACGGTTGATGGAAGCCCAGGGAACGGTCTACGACCTCGGCTACACGCCGCACGAAGGGGAGCGCCTGGGGCGCCAGGGCGCGTTCCGAGCCATGTTGGTCGACGGCGTGCGGCGTGCACTGGGTCTGCGCAGGAAGCCCTGGACCAAGGTCCTTCCCTGGGGGCTGGCCGCCGCCGCGATCGTGCCGGCCGGATTCGCTGTCGCACTGACGTTCCTCGTCTCGGGCTTCACCGTGGAAGAGATGGGCGAGTTCGGAGACCCGGCTGAGTTCTTCGATAACATCGGAATGCTGTCGCTATTTTTCGTAGCGCTCATCACGCCAGTCTTGCTAATTCCGGACCGCAAGTACGGGGTGCTGTCGATCTACGCATCGAGACCGGTGCGCGCTGCCGACTACTTGCTTGCGCGCGTGCTCACCATCCTCGCGCTGACCACGCTCTTCATCCTCATTCCCCACACCGTGCTCTACGTGGGTATCTCGTCACTCAACGTGAACGGGATATGGGCCGGACTGGTAGAGAACGGAGCCCAGATCCCTGAGATTCTGGGCACCACCGCCGCCTACGTACTCGGGTATGGGGCGCCAGCCATCCTCGTCTCGCTGTTCATCGACCGGGTGCCGGTGGCATCGGGCGTCTTCGTGATTGCCGTGTTCATGACAGCCGGACTGGCCGAAGCGATTCCGCGGGTGTCGGAGCTGTTCATCTTCAAGGTGTTGGCACCGCTCGCCGTTGCCTTCAACCCACTCACCGTCCGCGACTGGCTGTTCGAGGTTGAGAACGCCAGCAACCCGCTCGACCGTGTGGGCCTCCCCCAGTGGGTGGCTGCCCTGTCGATCCTGGGCATCGCAATCGTGACGGCTGTCGTAGCATACCGGCGCTACCGGAAGCAGCTATGAACGAGGCTCCGTTCGACCCGGCCCACGTCGCCGAACCCACCGTCGAGGTTCACGGCGTCTCCAAGTGGTTCGGCACCAAGGTCGCCGTCTCGGATGTCACCTGTTCGTTCGGGCCAGGGATCACCGGGTTGCTGGGTCCGAACGGGGCCGGGAAGACCACACTGCTCAGGATGATCACGGGTTTGATGCGTCCTTCGGAGGGAACCGTCGCGGTGTTCGGAGCCGATCCCAGAGCCGATACCTCGGTGTACGCACGCGTGGGGTTTGTACCTGAAGACGACGCGGTGTACGGGTTCCTGTCGGCCCGAGCGTTCGTGCGCTACGCGGCCGAGCTGAGTGGCACCGACGCGTCCCCGGAGCTCGTAGACGACGCCCTCTCCAAGGTCAACCTACTGGACGCCGCCGATCGGCCCATCTCGGAATACTCGAAGGGCATGCGGCAGCGAGCCAAGGTGGCCGCTGCCCTGGTGAACGACCCCCACTTGCTGATTCTGGACGAACCGTTGAACGGGGCCGACCCCACTCAACGCGCGGTCCTTATCGCGCTGTTTCATGAGTTGGCGAAAGCGGGTCGCACCCTGATCGTCTCCTCCCATGTGCTGGCGGAGGTGGAGCGGATGACCGACCGGGTGATCGCGGTGCTCGACGGCAAGCTCGCGGCCGCTGGCGGGATCGCCGCAATTCGTTCCGCGATGTCGCACATTCCTCACCGCGTCCGAATCGAGGTCGATGGGCCCCGACGTCTGGGCCAAGCACTCCTGGAAGCGCGGTCGGTCGTGGGGGTGCGGGTCACCGACGCCGGTCTTGAGGTAGACACCGAGGACCTCGCGGCGCTCGGAAGACTGCTCCCCAGGACGGTCCGCGACTGTGCGACCCGCGTCACCCGATTCGAACCCATCGACGCGTCGTTGGAGAGCGTGTTCCGGCATCTGTTGAGGCACCGGACATGAGGGCGTTCCTCGCGATCGTGCGCGTGACGATCCGCCAGGTCACTGGGAGGACTCGGGCACTCGGCTTCGCTGCACTGTGTCTCGCGCCTGCCGGTTTGCTCTTTGCGGCCTCTCGCGCCAGGAACGTGGAGGGACTGGACACCGATCTGGGGGGCCTCGTAGTCACACCATTCTTCGCGGTGGTGCTTCCGCTCATCTCGCTGATTCTTGCCGGCGCAGCGCTCGGAGATGAGCGGCGGGACAAGACACTCTCGTTCCTGGTGCTTCGACCACTACGGCGACTCGAGATCGCCGCCGGCAAGGTCGTCGCCGCGTCCCTCGTAGCGATCGCGTTTGCTCTGCTGGGATCTCTTGCTCTGGTCCTGACCTACGCTGCGGTCGGGGGCACCTTGGACGTGTTCCCGTCGATCTTTCTGGGTGCAGCGGTCACCTGTGTCCTTTACTGCTCGGTGTTCGCGCTGCTCGGCAACGTGACGTCGAGGCCGACGCTGGTGGGACTCCTGTACATCGTGTTCATCGAGACCATGTTGGCAGCTGAGCTTCCCCGGCTCGCCCCGGTATCAATCTGGCGGATCGGGTTGGCCTCGACCATCGATGTCATGCCCCAAGGGTACCCGGCGCGGGCGCTCTTGGGCGCGATCGGCGAGCTGCCGCCTTCGGCGGTGAACGGGTTGGTCGCAACGGGGATCACCGCGGTGGTCGCGACCGCTGTCTGTACCGTTCTACTCGCGCGAACTGACTCGGTTTGAGGGGCGCTCACTAGCGCGAATCCTAAAGAACCCAGCCAACTCCCTCGCAATCTGGGAGATGTTCGCCCGGCTGTTCGTCATCGCCACCACGACCATGTCCTGGTCGGGCAGGATCAGCAGCGAGGCCACCCCTCCCATCACAGCGCCACCGTGGCCCACCGAAGGTGTGGGTCGGGCATCGTCCCCAAGCCGAGTCCCTGCCACCGACCAACCCATCCCGTAACCGGTGGGCTCACCTGAGTTGAGTTCCTGATCGGTCCACAACAGGTCCAGGGTTTCCTGCCGTAGGACCTCGCCGTGCAGGACACCGAACCCGTAGCGCACGAGTTCGGAGGGCGTGGAAAGGAAACCACCCGCCGACATCGAACAGCTCATGTCCACCGCTTGGGCTCGACGGAGCGTGCGGAATGCTCGACGCTCATACTCTGTAGCCAGAGCCGGCCGGGTCTCGCCCACCATGTTGGGAACGGTGTGCTGGAGCCCAAGCTTGGCGAAGACCTCTCGCTTCACGAAGTCGATGTACGGCTCGCCGGCTGCCGATTCAACGATCCCGCCCGCTAGACGGAAGCCATAGTTGGAATAGCGATACTTCTCTCCGGGCTCGAACAACAACGTGTCGTCGGCCATGTCCCTGATGCCATCTCGAGCCACATCGCAGTGATCCTGTCGCAGCGCCTGGGCCACGCCGTAGTTGTGAATCCCAGCGATGTGCCCAAGCACCTGGCGTGTCGTGATTGGCCAACGCTTCTCAGGGTATTCCGGAACGTACTGCTGCACCGGGACATCGAAGTCGAGTAGCCCACGCTCGTAAAGGAGGCCCGCGGCCACGGCGGTGACGGTCTTCGAGATGCTCCCGATCGGATACTGCGTTTCCGGAGTGGCGGGCGTCTCGTGGGACAGATCCGCCCAACCGAACGACTCCGCCCAGACGACCCGCCCGCCCTGCCCCACCGCCATGGAAACGCTGGGAAGGTACTGCGTCTCGACATGTCGGTACGCGAGCGCTCGGGCGCTGTCCACCGCCTCGGCGAACATCGGTGGGGCCGGCCCCGCGCTTTGCGAGGGCACCTCCGGCATCGTGCCCTCGCTGACGCAGCCGACCAGCAGCGCAACCAAGAACAGAGGTGTGGTGCGGGTCATGCGGGCCCGGGTTCGAGGGGGAATCCGAACCGAACCTACGGGCAATACGTGAGGGGCGCGAACCGACGGCGGTGCCTAATCGTTCGCGAGCGCTCGCACGGGATCCACACGACTGGCACGCCAAGCGGGCAGCAACGCCGCTGCAAGCCCGACGATGACCAGGGCCAGCGTTGCCGATGCGAACGTTACAGGGTCGGCGGGGCTCACCTCATACAGGGACGACGCCAGTGCACCGCTGAAGAGAAACGCGAGTACGGCGCCCACCGCGACGCCGATGACGATCGGCGACAGCATGCTCCTGAGCGCTACCTCCAGCACCCCGGCCCGCGTGGACCCGAGCGCAACGCGAACTCCGAACTCGGCAGTGCGTCGCCCTGTAGCGAACGCGGTAACACCGAAGACCCCGCTCGCGCATAGCATTAGCGCCAACGTCCCAAATGACGAGATGATGAGCGTGAGGAAGCGAGTGGTGGCGGCGGAAGCTCCGAACACGGCGTCCAGCGTCTGCACGCCGGTGATCGGCACGTCAGGATCTACGGACCACCAGTTCTCGCGCAGTATATTGGCAGCGTTCGTCGGCGGCGAGGTTCCACCGATCTTGGCGGTGATCCAGAGTGGAACGATCCAGTCGAGCTGCGCGTAGGGCACATAGATCTCGGGTCGGGCCTCCCTACTGATCCCATGTTGACGAACATCGCCCACTACGCCAGCGACCCGGTAGCCGGTTGCCTCCTGCGAGAACCAGCGGACCTGTAGTCCCAGCGGGTCGAGCCCAGCCCAGAACTCTTCGACGAACGCGCGGTTCACGAGCACGACGGGCTCGGCATCGGCACGGTCAGCTGGCTCCAGGAGTCGGCCACGCTCCAGCGGGACACGTACCGACTCGAAGTAGCCGGGCATCACCACGCGGAAGTTCACGATCGGAGGCGCCTGGCCGTCCTCGTAGTCGAGGCCCTCCGGGTAGAGGGGGAAGCTCCAGTTCTCCGTCGTGCCCGGAAGGAGATTGATGGCCCCGACCGACTCTACACCGGGAAGCGCGTTGAGGCGCTCGAGCCCCTGTTCGTAGTAGGAGAGATAGGCGGGCTGTTCCGGGTAACGCCCTGCGGGAGGGGCCGCGCTGAACACCACCACCCGTTCGCCCCGCAGGCCAGGGTCCTCTGCCAACATCTGTCCCAGGGACCGAAGCATGAGGCCGGACCCCACTGCCACGATCACCGCCAACGCCATCTCCGCAGCGACGAGCCCGTGGCTCACGCGGGAACGACGGTCGGACATCCTGCTCCGGGTTGTGCCTCCGACCCCAATCGCTTGGTCCACCCTTCCGGTGTGGAGCGCGGGCCATAGGCCGGCGAGACCGGTGGCCAATAGGGTGAGCGTCACTGCGAACGCCAGCACCACCGGGTCAATCTGAACCTCGTACAATCTGGGAAAGTCGACGGGGGCGGCGGCAAGAATCCCGCCCAGCAATCCGAACGAGACGACGATGCCCAACAGGCCCCCGACGCCACCGATTACGGCCGCCTCGGCGAGGAGCAGCCGGACGATGCCACCCCGCCCCGCACCGAGTGCCACCCGGACGGCGAGATCGTGCTTCCGTTTCTGACCGCGGGCGAGCAGCAGATTGGCGACGTTGGCGCAAGCGATCAGCAGCACCAGTGCGGCTACTCCCAGCGTGACCCACAGCACGGTCCGCACGGAGCGGGTAAGGTGGGGCTGCAGGGAGGCCACGGTCGAGAGCAGAACGTCCGCCTCCTCGATGATGGTGGGCGCTTGCTCGCGGGCGCGGGTCGCGAACGCGCGGAGCTGGCTGTCTGCCTGCTCCAGCGTGGCGCCGGGCGCCAGGCGGGCGATGCGATCGTTGACGTACCAGGTGGGATCGTCTCCGATGCCCAACGAGACGTCGTCGGTAAAAGGAATCCACACATCGGGGTCGTCGGCCAGGGAGCGAAATTCGCGAGGCAGCACCCCAACGATCGTGCGCGCTTGCGCCTCCGCTCCGTCCATGAGAACCCGCCGACCCACGACCTCGAGATCGGCGCCAAACGCGTCGACCCAAAACGGGTAAGACAGTACGGCCACGTCTTCTGCGTCCGGGTGAGCATCGGTTTGCGTCAATAGGCGGCCGATGTGAGGGCGCACACCAAGAGTCGACAAAAACCCCGGCGTTACACGATCGGCCTCGACCGCTCGTGGTGTTCCTTCGCCGGTCAGTGTGAGGCGCCACCGCCCAATGCCGCTCACGTTCTGAAGTGCGGGTACTGCGTCCCTGACGCCCCTGACCATCGCGTTGTTGAAGTTCATGTCCGGCCACACCACGACCAGCCGGTCGGGCTCTGAGTACGGCAGAGGCTTCAACAGCGACTCATGCACGATCGAGAAGGTGGCCACGGTGGCCCCGATCCCAAGCGCGAGCGTGCCGATCGCCACGACCGCGAACAGGGGCGCTTTGAACAGGGACCGCACGGCGTAGCGAAGGTCGCGCCCGAGCGAGAACACCGTGGCCTGGTTGAGCGAACGTACCCGGCCAGGCAGTCGGGACAGGATGGCGGCCTGCCCGACGTCGACCACGCCACGCAACCAGATCCAGGTCGATTCGATCGACCCGCCACTGGCGCTCAGCCGACGATGGAAGATGTCCTCCATCTCTTGGCCGAACTGTGCCCTGAAGTCGGCCGGCAAGAGCGTGAGGAGTGTGCGGTACAGCCGTCGGGACCGCGACTGCGAACCCATCTGTTAAAAGTCCGGCAGGAGTCGCCGGCCCACTGCCTCACGCACCAATGCGCGCAGCTGCTCCGCAGACCGCCTAGCTGCCGCTCTGCCCTCAGGCGTCAGCTCGACGTAGGTGCGGCGGGGATCCGCCCCCTCGGGTCCGGCGCACTCCGCAAGCAGCCCACGGGCCAACAGGTCACGGACACGCCGGAAGAGGTTGGCGGGATAGAGCTTCGCCCCTCCTACCGCGCGCTCCTCTACCTCCTCCACGATCCGCGATCCGTAGTTAGGACCGTCAAGGAGCACCATGAGAATACTGAGCTCGAGCGGATGCAGCGGGCGGTCGGAGCGGACGCGAGCGGACGCGAGTGGGTGGGGCATGGGGGCTCCAGAGTTGATGATGTCATTACGACACTATCACTTTGACACTTTTAGAGCCAGGGCGGTTGCCCCGACCCCTTCCAACCTCCTACCACTCCTCCCCTTCGTCCCAGCGTTCCTCGATCCAGAACTGGCGCTCGGCCTCGTCGATCTCTGCCTGATCGAGTGGATCGGGGGTGTCGTAACCGATCACGCCATCCTCGATGATGCGCCGAACGTCGTCATCGTCGAGCTCAGGTACGGCAGCGGCCCGACGCCGATGGAGACGCCGGGCCACCTGCGTGAGCACTGCGGCTACGAGCAGCGCGAGCGAGATCCCCAGGTAGGTCACCTCACCGCACCTGCGGGCATGTCTACACTGCGTCCGAGAGCGATGTGAACGTGAAGTCCCGCGCCTTGATGGGCGGCACCCAGACCGCGGGAGCCAACCCTGCCGATTCGCTGCTCGACACCCGCACCGGCTCGCCCATCGCCTCCACGTTGTTCAGCATGAAGATGGGCGACTCGTTGTACCGGAGGTTCTTGACCGGGTGGGAGATCCTGCCGTTCTCGATGAGGAAGGTACCGTCGCGGGTAAGGCCCGTGAATAGAATCGTACGCGGGTCAACACCGCGAATGTACCAGAAGCGGGTTACCAGCAGACCCCTTTCGGTGGAGGCGATCATCTCATCCAGGTCTGAGTTGCCACCGGTCATGTAGTAGCCGTTCGCGAAACCGGTCGGCTCCACGCCCTGCCTGTCAGCCCAGTAGCGGTCGTAGGTGAGGTTGCGAAGCACACCGTTCTCGACCCACTGCATCTGCCTGTTGGGAAGGCCCGAACCGTCGAAGGGATTGGCGTTGATACGGGGGTCGGCGGGGTCTGAATGGATACTGACCCGTGCATCGATGAACTGCTCCCCGATCTTGGTGCCCCCACCGGGCTTGGAGAAGAATGAGCGCCCCTCATCTGCGGAGCGTGCGTTCATGGAGCGCATCATCAGACCGACGAGGTTGCCTACCGCGGTGGGCTCGAGCACGACGGTCCAGCGCCCGGGCTCGACGGCCCGCGGCTGACGGGACATCTGCGCCTTCTCAATTGCACGCGCACCGAGGGACGCGGTGTCCAGGTCGTTCCAGTCGTCCACACCGGTGCCCGCCCAGCCGGATCCGGTACCGTCGGGCGTCCGCACCGTGGTGGTGAAGTTCACTCGCGTCCGTCGATGGTAGGCAAAGAGGCCCTTCGACGTGCCGACGGCAGTGCAATTGGTGGAATGAATCAGGAAGCCCGTTGACACCAGATTGGCTCTCGCCGCGGGATCAGTGACGGCAGCAATCGCGCGCGCCCGCGCCTCGGGCGCCAAGTCGGCGGTCGAATCGTAGAAGCCACCCGCATCCGGGTACTCCTGCGCCCCCAGCTCCCCCATGTACTCGGGGTTGTCTGGCACCAAACGCGCCAGGCGTTCACTGCTCTCAACGACCCGCTGGAGCGCCTCGTCGTCGTACCGGTTGGTGGTGGCCGACGCAGTCTTCTGTCCGAATGCACTCGTCACCGAAAGCGTACCGTTCAGCGTGTCTCCGGAGGTGCTCATCTGGTTCACCGCGAAGCGCGTGTTGCCTTCGATGCCGTGATTCAGGTTGACGATGGCTTGATCCGCTCGCGAGAACGACAGCGCTCGTTCGCAGATCTCCTGTGCTTCAGCCCGAGTGAGGATTCCGTTCTCTGGCATCGATCAAGCCCTCCGGCCGGTGTTGATGACGTTGATCTGACGATGCCGGGTCACCGGACAACCGTGAGAAACCGAGTTGGACTGCGCTGGCTGCCCTTTTCCATCCCCGAAGGCGCCGCCCATGAAGTACGTGCTCTCTCCGCCGAGCAGGTCCATGGCGCTCCAGAACTCAGGTGTGCGGATCTGGTAGGCCACGTCTTTCAGCATGCCGCCCACTCTCCCGTTCTTGATCTCTCGGAACGTCTGGCCGCCAAACTGCGCGTTGAAGCGCTGCTGGTCGATCGAGAACGACCCGTCACCCGAGATGATGATGCCGTCCTCAACATCGGATACCAACTCATCCAGCGAGACGTCGCGGTCCGGGTGTGGGAGCAGGTTGATGTTGGGCATGCGCTGGAACTGCACGTCGGCCCAACTCTGCGCGTAGGAGTTCCCGTGCGAGCGGATCGGCAGCCCCTGCGACCGATACCAATCCGACAGCATAGGCGCCTGTTCGCGCGTGGTCTGCAGGTCGTTCAGCACACCGTCCTTCACGATCAGGTAGTCGTCAGGCTTCACGCCTTCATCGTCGTATCCCACCGTGGAGAGGCCACCCGGTGTGGACCGTTCTCCCTGGACGTTCATGAACTCCGGGCCATAGCGGAACTTGCCCAGGTACTCTTCCGGCGAGCTGATGAACGAGGTGCCGGCGTAGTTCGCCTCGAAGCCCATGATGCGGTCGAGCTCGGTCGGATGGGCAATCGACTCATGGATCGTGAGCCAGAGGTGATCCGGCATGAGGATCAGGTCATAGCGGCCCGGCTGTACCGGCTTGGCGGAGAGTTTCTCCACCGCCTCTTCGGCCCACATGGGCGCGTTGCCCACCATGTCCTGTTGCAGCACGTACTCCCAACCCAATGCGATGGGCGCCATTTCGTTGGCCTGGCGGGACTGGAAGTCCGACTGGTCGGAGGCCACCGCCGTCACGGTTAGGCTGGGACCTGCGCGATAGATGCGCTGATCGCTCACGGTGCCCAGGCTGGAGGCGAAGAACTTGTCCTCGCGCAGGAAGAACAGCGACGAGTTGCAGAAGCGCGCGCCACTCACGCCTAGCGCCGCCGCGTTGGCTGCGAGCAGCAGCTCCGCCTTCTCTTCGATCGAGATATCGAAGGGATCGATTTCGATGGGGCTCTGCCACTTGGCGTCCGGATAAACCTCGGTGTGCGCCAGCTCCACGGGCCGGCGCTGCGCGACGCGATTTGCCTTCGCCTGAGCGACCGCCTCCTGCGCTACCCGGGCCATCTCCGACTCGGAGACGTTCATGCTGGCCGCGAAGCCCCAAGTGCCTTCGACCAACACGCGCACACCGAACCCGTAGGTCTCGTTGTCGACAAGCCCCTGCACACGGTCTTCCCGGGTGAAGATCCCCTGGGTGCGGTTGGCGTTGATGCGAACGTCGGCATACCCAGCGCCCGCCGACTGAGCCGCGTCCAGCGCCAGCATGGCCAAGCGTCTCCGATCGGCCTCCTGATAGAGCTCACGCACGCCCATCGGGGTCAGGCTGCCCTGCAGGATCCGCGGATCCCCCAGAACGCCGATCCCGAGGGCGGCGGCAGTGCCGGTTCGTACGAAGTCTCTTCGCTTCATGCTATCTCCGTGTTGGTGGCCTACGCCGAGCCCCCCGCAGCGCCCAGGGAGTCGGGCCCCGAAAGTAGGGGGTACGTCGGAGTCTTGCCTAGTGTGGTCAGGGGCCGCCCCGCACGCGCCGAAACAGCCATTCGGCGGCGAGGAGCAGGCCCAGCAGGACGCCCAACCAGACCGGAAGTGGCGTGGCGTTGGTGGGTGACCACCGAAGCGCAGAGGCCGGTTCAGCCATCGCTGGGCCGCCGCCCGAGGCAATCGCCACGAGGCTCCGGTCGGCCGGACCGGGCGGGTTTGCTCCCGCTTCCGCCCACACCCCCGTCTCGCCGCCCGGCCAGTGGACCCGGTAGGGCCCGGGCAGATCGGCCAGAAAGTAGGCGGCGCCGGCACGCACAGGGATGTCGGTGACGCTCCCGTCGGGGCGCTCCAGGGTAAGTCGGGACGGCTCGGCCCCCACCTCGAGTGCCTCGACCACGACGCGCACCGCGCTGCCGGGTTCGACCGGTCGGTCCGGTACAGACACGATAAACGGCTGCTTCAGGCCGCCCGCGGCCCACGCGACCCAGTCCCGCCACCAGGCCCCGTGCGCGTCGCGGTGCCCGCCCTCCATGCGCCATCGCCACGTCTCGGACAGACCCACGTAGGCAACCCGACCTCTTCCCACGGCGGCCAGGGCCGCCAGGGCTCGGCCCTGGCCGTCCAGCACGGGAAGCGACACTCCGGGCGCCGCCACACCCGACAACCCCACCGTGCGGACGCGCGCCGGTGGGGGAGGAAGCGGGGTCAGCTCGGCGGGCAGGGCCCACACCGGCGCTTCCCCAGCGAGAAGCACTCCCGACACCACCGAATCGGGCATTCCCCAGCGTTCCAGCAGCACCCCGAGCGAGGTGTCGGTGGCACGGCGAATCGTGGACAGCGCAGGCGCCAATAGCACGCCCCCGCCCTCCCGCACGAAGGTATCCAACCGTTCCTGTGCGCTCCGGCTCAGGGACACCTCACCCGTGAGCAGCACCACCGCGAAGTCGTCGAGATCGGGGGGGAGGCCTCCCCCGATGGCGGTCCGCCCCAGGTCGAACCGACCCTCGACGCCGAGACCGGCCTCCTCGAGCGCTCGCAGCACAAAACGTGACTCCCAGCCGGGCGTCCCTCCGAGCACCAGGACGCCCGGTGGAGCCACTTCGCGCGCCCAGGCGCCGACCGCCGCTGTATCCGTGTCCGACCACACCTGCCAGCGCTGCCAACCCGCACGCACCGGCCGTACCCTCAGCCCCGCCTCGGCCACGCCGGCGTCACTGGCTCCTACCACCAGGGAGTCCGTGGCTCCGAGCGCGTCCGACCAGCGTACCCACACGCTCGCCCCGGGCGTGGCCTGCACGGACACGCCCAGCGCGGCGTTGCGCCCGACGCTGGGTCGCACGGGCGGAGTGACGCTTAGCTTATCGGACGTGCCGAGTGGTAGTGTGAGGGCTGGCGTGGGTGCACTCGGGGAAAGAAGCCAAAGCGCTCGCCCGTCGGGAAGAGCGGGGCCCGCCCACCGGATGCGGCTGGGGGGTGTGGGGCTCAGGAGTGCATCCACCAGGGTGGAGGGTTCGGCTTGCTCCAGCACGAGCTCGCCACGCGCGCCCGGTGGCGCCCCCCGCACGAGCAGAACGCCCAGCCCCGCCAGTCCCACCCAGAGCAGCGCTCGCAGGAGCCCCGGCAGCGTCATCGCGTCAACGCATAGAGCAGGACGTTTACGCCGAAGCGTGTGTTGTCGAGAGCCAGGAAACGCTTGTTCTCGGCATGGTAGCTCCACTCCGACGCGTAGTCCTTGTTGGAGTAGAGCACCCCAATCCGGCCGTCCACTTCGATGGCGAACAGTTCCTCGTGGATGAGACCGTCCCCCCAGCCGCTCAGTTCGTGACCCGTGATGGGAGGCCCATCCTCAAAGGCGAAGAACGAACGGTAGAGTTCATGGTCATTCGGCAATGGCTTAAGCGCATCGGGCCCGAAGATGCGGGCCAGTTCCGACAGGACCGACCGATGAAACGCGCCGTCGATGTCGTGGTTGTGGTCGTCGATGAACAGGAAACCGCCCCGTTGCACGTAGCGCCGGAGACCGGCGGACTCGCCATCGTCCAGACGCAGCGGCAGGTGACCGGTGAGAAACACAAACGGGTAGCGGAACAGCTCCGGGCTGGAGAGGTCCACGATGACCCCCTCCTCCTGCACCGGAAGAGACGTGTACTGGGCAAGCGAGTGGATGAGGTTCGAGGGCACAAGCGGCGCCGAATCCCAGTCGCCCGAACGGTAGCGTGCCGTGGCGAACACGAACGGGCGCACCTGACCCGCCAAGCGCGTCAAGGTGCTCGCGACATCGGGCGCCTGGGCCTGGGTGAGCTGCTCCTGATAGCGTGCGGCCGTGGCATCTGCAGGGGTGGAGGGTGGCGGAGCCCGTCCGGCATCTGCAGCCGGTGTTAGCGCGTGCGCGGCTTCGGCGAGGAGTCGTCGCGCGTCCGAGGGCACGCCGTCCTCCAGGCGCTCGGCTGCGGCAGCCAACCGCCCCGCCGCCTGCGTCGTCCCCTCGGCCGCTTCGAGCAGCGCCGCGGTCAGCTCCCGCAGGCGCAGGACCATCTCTGCTGACTCCGTGACGCCGAGCGCCGCCGCGGCACGCTCGATTTCACCCCGCCAATGGGCTGGATCGGGCCCAGCGGGACTCGAAGAACGAGGGGCGGGGCGGGCCCCGTCCAGCTCCCCCGTCCCGCGCGCCGCGTCCAGGTCCACAGGCGGACGTTCGACCCGGCCGCGTGCGTACACCCGGTCAGCCTCCCGGAGTTTCTGAAGGTGGTCGAGCGCGACGTGCTGCGGTGGGAGCGAGGCTGGTACTTCCGTCTGGCGAAGCAGCCGACCGGCATCCCACATGGCGTTGAACGCCACCAGCAGGTCCGGATTGACGTCGAGGATGGGACTTCCGTCGTGCGAGTGGCCGGGCAGCTCCAAGACCTGCACCGGGCCGGCCTCGGCCGGTTCCGGGATGCCTGGAATGTCGTGATCGTGATCATGATCATCGGGAGGGGCATCCTCGCGCACGAAAATCGCTTCCTCGATGCGCTCCCGCAGCCGATCCTGCTCGTCGGCGATGGCGTTCGCCTCGACCGCGTACTGTCCCTCTGATAGCGTATCCGCACTGGCCAAGAGCCGTTCAGTCATGAGGATGATCATGCGCTGCGAGAGCAGCGGCTCCCTGTCCCGCTCGATGGGAAACCCGATGAGGGTGGTGACCTCATCCATGGCGTCATCGGTCACGACCCGGATCTGACGGGTCGCCGAGACACCCAGTCCCGGACCCGTCACGTCGTTTTGGTCCAGCGCCTCGGCGCGCACGTGCAGCACGTCCCCTGGTCCCATTCCGGTGCTCGCCAGATCGAGGCGCAGCGTGCCCACCAGCGTATCCCCCCGTTGAACCACGCTGTCCCAGGCCCACTCCCCTTCCTCGAACGAGAACGACTCGCCGCTCCCGCTGGAACGCACCCAGTGCAGCGCCCAGTCACCGGTCCCGTAGTCGTCCACTACCCGGGCACGCACCTCGACCTGGCCGCTGGCGGTCGCCACGACGAGGTCGGTCTCAGGGCGCGCCAGGTGCACCTCAGGTGGCCGGTCCTCCACGACCGCAAGTGGAACGACCCGTCGGTCCACAACCTCGGACGGCGCGTCCCCCGTTTGAGCGTCCCCAGCGCTCAGCGACAGGTCCAACCCGCGGTCGCTGGGCGTCACACGCCAAGAACCACTCCACGTGGACACGTCCCGACGGAGCCTGAGCGCGCCCACCCCGATGCGCTCGGCCGCAACCTCCCCAGCCGTCGCATCGACGCGGAGCGCCACCCGGGTCCCGGCCAACGTCCGCACCACCTCGGACGACGAGACCGAGCGAGCCGGCAGGCCCGTGTAGGCGGGTGGCGTCAGGGTCAGGTCGACGCCGGCAATCCGAGGGGGCGCTTCGGACGCACCCGTCGCGTCGGCCGCCTCGACCTCCGGCGCCGAACCGGGAAGCTCGGAACCGGACAGCGCCAACCAACGGGACCCCGCGCCCGGTGGACCCCCTGGAAAGACCGTGAGCACCACTGCGGCGATCAGCACCGCCAACAGGGCCCACCCGCCTGGCCGACCCATATCCCACGGCAGGACTCGGGCGGGCGCAATCTGGCCGGCGCGCCGTTCAGCTCTGGCCCGTACCGCCCGACCCAGGAACGTGGACAAGTCCGCCTCGAGCGCCGTGGTCAACAGATGATCCGGATCGGCTCCCTGCTCTTCCAGCCAAAGCGTGGTGGTCCGGTCGGCGTTCAGCCGGCGCGCGGTGTGAGTCGCCGCGGCCAGGGCCCCCAGCACCAGCAACCCGGGCACCCACCGCAGCACCGCGCGCGCCGGCACGGGCAGTCCCAGCGCCAGGTCCAGAAGCAGGAGCGCGGCGACGCCCACCCCCAGCCAGGTCAGGGCTCGGAGCACACCGCGGGCAGTTGCGCGCATGCGCCAGCGCCGGCGCACGGCGGCGGCCAACGCACGCACGGGTCCCGGGGTCGGGTCGGTACTCACGGCCGAGCCCTCGACGCTCTGCGTATAAGCAGGGCTTCGCTCCCCGCCACGAGGATGACCAGTAAGAACAGCCATCGACTCAACGGTTGGCCACCCAGCAGACCCAACTGGGCCACGTCCACCAGGCCGGCCCCTTCGCCTTCGAGGATTGCGTGCGCCGCGGAGTCCAACCCGAAGGAGGTCGCCCCTGCCGGTTGCCCTGTCCCGCGGCACCCGTCGGCCAGCGCACGAATCAGATGAGGGTACCCCAGGTCTCGGTGTGCCACCGTCACGGAGCCATGCAAACGGACCAGGCATCCCGCACCCGAGGGGCGAGCCACTGCGATGGGCGCGCCGTCTTCGAGCACGATAGGCAGGTAGGTGGTGCCCTCGGCTCCCGCCTCGGAGGGTGGCGCCGCGAGACCGGTCGCGCCTCCCGCAAGCTTCAGGGTTCGTTCGCCCACGCGCAGGAAACGAGCGGATCCGGGCTCCGCTCCGGCGCTCTCCCCGTAAAGCACCAGCGTGTCTCCGGCGTCTACGCGCTCAAGGGCGCTGGGTGATTCATCCCCCGCAGCCAAAAAGCGCAAGGCCGGCGGGGTGTCCGTGTTGGGCAGGGTATCCGCCAACGTGTACCCGAGGGCGTTCAGGGCCGCCGTCAGCGGAACCGTAGGAGCGTCCAAGTAGGCCGTGCGCGTCGGCTCGGGGGTGACGTCGGCCTCCGCCACAGGCGCCCCACCGACCGCCACCACCCGTAGCTCACCCGGCCAGGCCGCATCTCGTAGACCCGCGAACTGGGCGTCCCAGGCACTCCAACGCGGTCGAGTGATCAGCACGGCCTCGGCGCTTCGCGTGGCGAGGTCTCCCGCCTCCACGCGTAGCGCCGCCAGTCCGGCCAGGTAGGACGACTCGGCCTCCGCGGGTCGCAGTGCCGCGAGTGCCCCCACCTCGACGGCCGCAGGCGCTCCGTCCGAGCCGTCTGCGAAGGGCACGATGCGAGTGTTGCCACCCGCGGCCTCGCGCCCGACCGCTTCGAGCGCCTGGCTCCACACGTCGGCCATTCCGGCGCCGCGGTCGAGCAAGACCACCTTGGTGGCGCCGTCCTCGCGGTCGGGTCGCCAGGTGGGCTGGGCGAACAGCAGCCCTATCAGGAGTGCCAAGAGCGCTCGGGATGCCCACACCGGCACATCGGTGGGCCGACGTCGGAAGCGAAGCGTGGTACGGGCGTCCTCGCGTAGGAAGCGGGCGGTGGGGAGGGGGGCGCGGTCGGGGGGGTGGGGGGCGAGGAAATGCAGTGCGGTAATCAGTCCGGCCAGGGCCACGCCCGCCACAAACGCCCCGGGGAATCCCAACGAAATCATCGCGACTCCACCCATGCGCGCAGCGCCTTCGCGATGGGGTCGGCAGTGGTGAGCAGCGCCAACTCCGCGCCCCGCTCCCTCAGCTCCATCCCCAACGACTCGTACCAGGCGGCCACCCGCACCCGGAAGTCAGGGTCGGCGTCGGGCACTGCGGCAATCTCCCCTCCCGGTGAATCCGGGTCGTAATAGCGGGCCGGGCCCAGTGCGGCCTCGCCCAGCTCCTCCCGGGTCGACACCCGAAAACACAGGACCTCATCCCCGCGCGCCCGCAGGCGGCCCACGGCATCCAGCAGACCGTCCGCATCCAAGAAATCCGAGATCACCACCACGCGCCCCCGGCGGCGCAGGGCCTCTCCCAGGCCGTCCACGGCGGTACTCAGTTGAGCGGGCGCGGCCGCGGGGCGCAGGGTCTCCAGTTCGAGCAGGAGCTGATGCAGATGCCCGCGCCGGTTCCGCGGCGGGAGTAGCACGTGCGCTCCGGCGTCCTGCGTGATCGCCAACCCGACGGCGTCGCCCGCCCTCAACATCAAATGCGCCAGCGCGGCCGCCAGGTAGCACGCGTACCGAAGCTTCGTGAGTGATTCGCCGTACCCCATCGAACCCGAGGTGTCGACCAACAGGAAGGCCTGCAGGTTGGACGCTTCGCGGAACTCCTTCACGAAGAGGCGTTCGCTCCGCGCGAAGAGCCGCCAGTCGATGCGGCGCACCTCGTCGCCCACCTGATACGCTCTGTGGCGGCTAAAGTCGTCACCCGACCCGATGAACGGGGAACGGTGGAGCCCAGAGATGAACCCGGTGACGATGTGCCGGGCGATGATCTCGAGCCCCCCCAGACCCTCGAGCATATCAGGGGATAGGAGATCGGCCGACTGCGCCCGTCCCAAGGACGTCCCGCTCACAGCTCTAGCGAGCTCCGCTCGAAGGCGGTGGCACGGCCTGTAGCAGGCGTTCGACCACCGTGTCCGTTGAAAGCCCCTCGGCCTCGGCGTGGAAGTTGAGCAGGATGCGGTGTCGGAGGACCGGTGCGGCCACGCGCACCACATCGGACGGGGCAACATGCAAGCGCCCCTGCAGCAGGGCGTGCGCCTTGGCACCCAGAATCAGCGCTTGCCCCGCGCGTGGCCCAGCACCCCAACGGAGGGTCTCGACCACCTGTGGCGCGCGGTTCCCATTGCTGGGCCGGGTGGCGCGTACCAGGTCGGTGGCGAACTCGATCACCGCGTCCGACACCGGGACGGAGCGCACCAGGTGCTGCAGGCCCAACACCCCATCCCCATCGAGCGCCGGAGACACCTCCACCTCATCGACACCCGTCGTCGAGCGTAGGATATCCGCCTCCTGGTCTCGACTTGGGTAGTCGACCTGAATCTTGAGCATGAAGCGGTCGAGCTGGGCCTCGGGCAGCGGGTAGGTGCCCTCCTGTTCGATCGGGTTCTGCGTGGCAAGCACGAAGAACGGCACCGGGAGGGACAGATCGTTCCCCGCCACCGTCACCGTGCCCTCCTGCATCGCTTCCAGCAGGGCCGACTGGGTCTTGGGGGGTGCGCGGTTGATTTCGTCCGCCAAGAGGACCTGTGTGAACACGGGTCCGTGTAGGAAACGCGCATCCCGGCGTCCACTGGCGCGGTTCTCCTCGATGACCTCGGTACCCGTGATGTCGCCCGGCATGAGATCGGGTGTGAACTGCACCCGCCTGAACTTGAGCTCCATGGCTTCGGCGACCGTGCGGACCAGTAGAGTCTTGGCGAGGCCCGGCACCCCCTCGAGCAGGACGTGCCCTCCGGCCATGATGGCCAACAGGATCTCCTCCAGCGCCGCGGTCTGCCCCACGATGCGCCGCGCCACCTGGCCCCGAAGGGCCTCGACCGCCCCCAGTAACCGTTCGGCTTCGCGCTCGACCAGCTCGGTGTCCTCCACCTCAGTTCCTGTCATGCATCCTCATCCGTCGTGACCCCAGACCCGTCGCATTCCACTAGGATCGGGGGTGGGAGGGGGTGCTGTCGAGCGCTACCCGCCGCCCCCCGGCGTCACGGGCTCCGGCGCGATCTCCCAGTCGGGCGCCTTGTCGGGCTGAGCAAGGGCTTGCGCCCGGAACGGGAGGACGGCCGGGTTGGGCGGTGTGGGCACCGCAGCCAGGTCGATCAGCTCGTCCGGGTCGCGCACGAAGTTGTACAGCTTCTCGACGCCGTCGCCCCTGAGGATGTAGTGGAGCGAGTCGGAGAAGATAGAGATCATGCGACCCTTGCTGACTGGATCGGTCGCTCGGTACCACGGCGTGAAGCTCAGGTGGGAGAAGGCGAGATCTCCCGCTACGGGGTCACCAGACCAGAAACGACTGAGCGAGCGACCGGGCAGCGCGTTGGGCTGGTAGCCTGCGAGCTCCAGCACCGTGGTGGGAATGTCGCGAATCGATGTCGCCGTTTGCACACGCATCCCAGCGGGTACTCGTCCCGGATAGATCACCAGAAGCGGCACGTGCAACACCGGGCGGTACACGCTGTTCCCGTGTCGCATGACGTCGTGTTCCCCGAACAGCTCCCCATGGTCCGACGTAACCACAATGATGGTGTTGTCGAGGTGCCCGTCGGCGTCCAGCGCGTCGAGCAGCACACCGACCTCGTGATCGAGGTGGGAAATGGCGCTCTCGTACGCGTCGAGCAGCTCGGGGGCATCGGACGTACGTGGCCCCCCGTCGAGTTCAAAGAGCTTATAGCGCGGTGGGGGGTCTCTGAAGGAGACGTAGGGCTCGTGCAGCTCGTACGGCCCATGTGCGTCGAAGTAGTTCAGGAATGCAAAGAAGGGGCGGCCATCGTGGCCTCGGAGCCACTTGAGGAACTCGGCATTGACGTGCTCCGCGCGTTTGCGGTGGCCCTGCGACTGATCCCCGAAACGGGCCCGGATGAAGTCCCAAGGGCGGCGGGTCAACCAGGTGCTGGCAAGGATGGCTGTCGCGCCCATCCTCCGATCGTCGTAGTGCGCGAATCCCCGAGCCAACCCGGACGGCCGTCCCGCGTAGGCCCAATTGGCCACGAAGCCGACCGCGGCCTAGCCCTCGCCCGATAGGACCTCAGAGAGGGTGGGTGGAGAAGTCTCGAAGCGGGTGACCCAGTCAGCTTCGAGTTCATGTGCCCAGAGTCCAGTGAAGACGCTCGCGTGCGACGGTAGCGTCCAAGGGGCAGTGGCGATGGCGTTCTCGAACACCACGCCTTCCTGGGAGAGCCGATCCAGCCGTTCGGTGACCGGGCGTGGGTTCCCATGGAACCCCAGGCTCTTGGCGCGGACCGTATCCAGGATCAACAAGAGAATGTTGGGCGCGCCCTCTGTGGCGTCGGGCAACGCAGCGAGTGCGCGTGTTTCTGCGATGTGGGTGCGCGCGCCATTGAAGGCGGCCCATCCCACGCAAAGGGCAATCCCCAGGGCGGTGGCCACCTTCAGCCGTCGCCCACCCCGGGCCATATGGCGCGCCAGTGGCCTCGCGACCCTACTGGCAATCCCCGCCGCGAGGATCAGCACCGCAGCAGGGTGCAACCCCAGCTCCGCGTAGCGCAGGAACGAAAACCCGGCCGCCAGCACTGCCAGAAACGCAGGGACAGTGCCCGAGACCGCCCCACCCAACCTCAGGAGGACCAGGACCAGCAACAGCGCCACGGGCAGAGCGACCGCTCCCGTGAGCGGCGCCACCCAGAGCAGGGCCGGATTGGGCACCTCCGCCGTGAAGGCGATGGCCCTCCGGATTGCCACCGGACCTTGCTCTCCCGCCCCGCACAGGAGGCCCATGCACATCCCCAGGACCGCGACCCCCCGCCAGTCCGTCTTGGGTTCGCCATAGATCGCGCTCCTGACCGCCTTGGACACACGTTCGTACTGCCAGATCACCACACCCAACGCTAGGGCGGCCACCACGAGTAGCGGCGTGAGCTGGTTCGCCAGGCCGGTCCATGCGTCCAGATAGCGCTCGAGCGGGGTGACGTCGCGGCCCCCCATGAAGCGTTCGAGGATGGCCGGGCCGTCGCCAGAGTAGGCGCGGGTGAGGAGCGCCGGCATGAGCGAGGTCCTGAACCACTGCCAGGCCGCCAGAGCGGCGGCCGCCAAGACGGCGTAGGGGAGGAGCAGGCGCTTCATCGGGTTGGATGATGATCGTCAATCGACCCGTCGCGTCAAGCACTGGTTGTCTGATAGCTTTTTCGCTATCATACGTCATGAGTTCCGATCTCAATGCAGCCCATCTCCTCCGAGAGGCAAGGACACGGTCAGGCCTCTCACAGCGCGCCCTCGCACGGAGAGCCGGAACGTCCCAATCCGTGGTCGCACGCATTGAGCTCGGTTCCTCCAGCCCGAGCGTTGGCACGCTCAATCGGCTCCTCGAAGCCGCCGGGACGGGGCTGGACGTATCGCTCCGGCCGACAGGCTCGGCGCTCTCGGATACACGGCGCCCACCCATGGGCATCAGCGACATCAAGGGACGGATTCAGCCCCTCTTCGCCGAGCCGCTGATACCGGGCGTCGTTTCCGTGTACCTCTTCGGAAGTCATGCCATGGGGAATCCGCACCGGGAGAGCGACGTCGACATCGGGGTGCTGCTAGACTGGTCGACCTACCCTTCCCGGCGGGACCGCAGTGAGTTGCGTGTGGTTCTGGGATCGGAGCTGGTTGCCGCCCTCCATAGCAACGACGTCGACGTGTCGATTCTGAACGACGTTCCACCTGGCCTTGCGCGTAGGATCGTCGTGGACGGGCAGCGTCTCGTATGCAACGATCCCGAACTGGATCACGCGTTCGTGCGCGATACACAGTTGCGCTGGGCCGACCTTGCGCCTTTTCTGCGTCGCATGGCTGCGATCAAGCTCGAGGCCATTGAGAGATGACCTACCTCGTTGAACGCCTCGCCCAGTTGCGTCGGCACCTGGATCACCTCCGGGCGCTTCGACCCAGCGTACCCGACTCCACCGCGCTGGAAACCGATCTGTCCCTGCACAACGATGTGCTGTTCTCGCTCCTGACCGTCGCGCAACTCGTCATCGACATCGCGAGCGAACTGTCTGCCCGAGAGGGCCACCGTTTTGAAGACTACACAACCGCGGTCCGGAACCTTGCGCAGGTGGAGGGCTTCGACGCCGCACTTGTCGATGAGCTGGCCCGCCTTCCGGGGTTCCGCAACGTCGTGATTCACGAGTACGTAGGTCTCGACTTCGAGCTGGTTGTGCAGGCGCTAAACCGCCTGGGCCCTCTCGATGACTTCGTTGCGATCGTGAGTGAGAAGGTCAGGGAGACCGACCCACCGCCTCCGCCGTAGTCCCAAGGGTCCGAGCGGACTCCTTAACCTGGTCGCGCTCCGCGCGACTTGCCAAGAGGGTCTCAAAGCGTGCTTCGGGCATCGGCCGAGCGAACCAATATCCTTGGATGGCGTCGCAACCGTGGCGCTTCAGAAAGACCGCCTGCGATTTGGACTCCACGCCCTCGGCGATCACGCGCAGGCCGAGGCTCTTCGCCATGCGGATGATCGTGGCCGCGATAGCCCCGTCGCGGGAGTCCTTCTCGCAGTTGGCCACGAAGCTCTTGTCGATCTTGAGCGCGGTGATGGGCATGTGCCGAAGCACGCTGAGCGAGGAGTGTCCTGTGCCGAAATCGTCGATGGCTACGTCAACGCCGAGCGCCCGTAGTTCGCGCAGCGCCTCCATCCCTCCCACGGGATCCTGCATGAACGTGCTCTCGGTAATCTCGATAATCAGCCGGGACGCAGGGAGTTCGGCGGCATCGAGATGCGCCTTGATCTGGTCGGCGAGCTGTGGGTCCCAGAACTGTTGCGCAGAGAAGTTTACGCTGATGGCCACCCCGCCAGGGTCTCTGTCGTGCCACTCGCGCGCTGCCGCCACGGAGGTCCGCATGACGAACTCGGTGATCGGACGGATGAGCCCCGTGGATTCGGCAACGGGGATGAAGAGCGACGGAGGAATGAGCTGCCCATCCCGACGCTGCCAGCGTGTCAGACACTCGGCGGCCGCGATGGCGCCCGTTCCTAGATCGACGATCGGTTGATAGTGCACCACCAGCCGTTCATCGGAGACCGCCGACCGAAGGTCGTTCTCGAACACCATCTTTTCGGTGGACGGGTTCGTCATACCTGGCTTGAAGAGCATGTAGCGGTTGCGCCCCTGCTCTTTGGCCTGATAAAGCGCCACGTCAGCCGCCTTCATGAGAGACTCGGCGTCCTGGCCGTGCTCAGGGTAGAGCGCGATTCCCAAAGAAGCACCGACATGCATCGTATGCTCTTCGAAACGGAAGGGCATGCGCATGCAATCCAGAGTCGCGTCCGCGACATGCAGCGCGGTATCCACCCCCGGGAGTGCGTTGATGAGCAGCATGAACTCGTCCCCAGCAAGCCTCGACACGGTGTCCTGCTGACGAATACGACTGCGCAACCGGGTTGCGACTACCTTGAGAAGTTCGTCGCCTGCGCCGTGCCCCAGCGTGTCGTTGATGGACTTGAACTTATCCAGATCCATGAACATCACCGCGAGTCGCTGTTGGCTGCGCTTAGACCGCGCAAGTGCTTGCTCGAGGCGATCCGAGAACAGTGCTCGGTTGGGTAGTCCGGTCAGCGCGTCGTGGAAGGCGTCGTGTCGAAACGCCTCCTCCGCGCGTTTGATTTGGCTGACGTTCCGGAACGCCCAGGATCGGGCCATCGTTCCGTCGGGGAGCTGTTGAGGGGACGTAGACAGCTCGAAGTAGCGACCGTCGATGAACTCGACGATCTCGCGGAGCTCCCCCGCATCTCCCTTCCCGGCCTCCTCCAGATACGCCTCGATTCTCTCGGGGTGGCGCATGTTGAACAGGACGTTGGGGAGGATGGCCTCGAAGTCCCTCTTGGCCATGACCTCTTCGGGGATGTGCCAGAGGTCGGCGAAGCGTTGGTTGTGGGCCAGCACCCGCCCATCGGCTCCCACCAGGATGATCCCGTCCTCGGTCGACTCCAGGAGAACCTGGCGCAGCGTGGCGATGGTGGCGGACTCACTGCACCCGGAATCCGCCCCGCCCCCGTCCTCGGGCCAGGCAGCGCGGATCTCCTGGATGGCCGCCACGACTTCCTTGGGGAGCCGCGGCTTGGGGCCCAGGTGCTTCCTCAGAATCTCAGCGAGTTTGCCACGAGGTGGCGGCACTTCTGTACCTCCCGGCAGGTCACAACGGCAGAGGAATGCCCTTTGGCCCCCAAAAACGGGAGCTTCAGGGGGGTCTGGCGCTATTCTGCATCGGGTATGCCAGCGGCTCAGTGGACGGCGGGATCAGGCGCTCTCCAGCCACTGTGATGGTGTTAGGCCCGTGGCTCGGGAGACCAGCTCAGCGCCCCAGGCGATCAGGGTGGACCCAGTCAACAGGGCCGTCCCCGCATAGAGTGCGTCGGCGGCACGCAGGCGGCCCGCCACACCGACCTCCAAGGCCGTGCTCGTGAGGCGATAGTCCATGGCTTGGAGCGTGAGAGCGGGATGCTCGGAGAGACGCTTTGCCGCGTGCAACCCTGCTGCGGCGTCGCCGATCCAACGCGCAATTGCACAGCCAACCTCGAGGACCGCGAAATCTGGCGCGTACAACCGAGTTCCCAGGGAGGCGGTCGCGCGGAGGAAGCGATAGCTGCCGTCGTGAAAACGATCGGCTGGGTCGAACGCTCCTACCCACACACTCGCATCGACCGTTAGCACTCAGCTTCGATCCAGACGTGCGCGATCGCCCTTCACGATGTCGGCCATGGTGGACCGGTCGCCGTGGGTTGCATCGTCGCCGAGCGCCGCAAGGCCGGCCTCGCGCCAGGCATCGACCCACCGCTCTGACGCGGCGGGATCGGGGGATGCACGCTCGTCGCCGAGCCAACGCTTATAGAGGTCGATGGTAACCTCCCGCACCGGCAACCCAAGCAGGGCTGCGCGGGCCTTGACGCGTCGGTACAGGTCGTCCGGGACATCAATGGTGGTCTTCACCCACCAAGACTAAACCGAGCCCACATATTTGCAGTATTGGACCCGGTCAACTTCCGGTACGCCGGCGCCTCCGGATCGCGCGTTGTACAGTTCGCCTCGAATTGGGCGACGGTCGCCTCTCCCGAGTGCTCGCCGGCCTTCCACATGTCGTAGGTCACCAGCACCGGCGCGCCGTTTCGGGTGATCGTGGTGGGGTAGAGCTCCACCTGCATTGAGAGCACACCGCCCGTGGAGGTGGGGGCCGGCACCCAGGCCATCTTGCCCCCCGCGTTCACGAGGATGTCCCCCGTGTCCTCCCAAGGTCTCAACCGAAGCGCGGTTCCGTTCGAGCGGCCGACTTCCTCGCGGGTGATGCGGTTGGGTTCGGTGGTCAGTCCGAGTTCGGGCTTCGACGGTACCCGGCACTCGATCCGAATCAGGAACTCGTCCTGCCCGAAGGTGACGACCGCGGATCCGGGGTGGCGGGCGTTCGGCGTCTCGGCTCCCTGTGCCGCCACTTCTGCGGGCGACGCGAGCACTCCCATGGAGAGCAGTGCGACGAGGGCCGAGAACGCGCACCCGGTGCCTCGGGTGGCGAATCTTCCTTGCTGACGTCTCGATCTGTTCATGGTTCACCGTCCTTTCATGTCTTCAAAGTACGACGCGATGGGGCTGGGTTCGAGGGGACAGAAGAGTAGCGGCATCCGGCCCGTGCCATCATGGAATCGGCTTCATCTCGCCGCGATCGATTCGATCATGACGCCCCTCTCCCGAGTCTTCGCGGAATACCTCCAACACGCCTCGCTCAGGAAGGCCGCGCAGTCCCAGAACGCCGACCGACGTCGCGCCGACCTGTGGGCGCGGGTCTTGGGACCAGACCGAGACCCTCTCTCTGTCTCACGCCGCGACTGGGACGGGTTCATCGAGGGTCGTGCCTCGGGCGCGATCAACGCGCGCGGTCATCCCGTTCCTCCGCACCAGCGACGCCCTGTCCGATCGCGAACCGTGCAAGCAGACCTCCTTTGGCTTACCTCGGTGTTTCGATGGGCGCTGGCTTGGCGCGAAGTGGAAGGGCAACGGTTGCTCACTGAGAATCCGTTGGCTGGGCTTCGTGCGCCAAGGGAGATGAACCCGAGACGGCCGGTCGCAGATGCGAAGCGCTACCGACGGGTCCGGGCGTTCACCGATCAGGTGGCCATGGAGATCCGCTGGCGGGGGCGTCGAGAGGTCCGGCGCTCGCACTTGTCAGAGATCTTGGACCTGGCCCACCACACAGGACGCCGGTTGTCTGCCATTTGCCAGCTCACCTACGAAGACTTGGCGCTGACCACCGGCCCCCACGGGTCGATCCGTTGGCCGGCTTCGACGGACAAGGCGGGGCGCGAACTCGTGGTTCCTCTGTCCCCCGAAGCCCGTCGGTCCATTGAGCGCGTGCTCAAGGAGCGGGTTGGTTGTGGGCGACAACCGTTGTTTCCCTCCCCGACTCGCGCGGATAAGCCCGTGTCTCGCCACCTGGCGGACGACTGGCTGCGGAGAGCGGAGCGTCTGGCCGGCGTAGAGCCTCAACCCGGAAGCCTGTGGCACGCGTACCGGCGGGGCTGGGCCACGGCACGGAAGGGGCTTTCGGATGTGGATGTGGCGGCGGCTGGTGGGTGGAAGGATGCCTACACGCTCAAGACCGTGTACCAGCGGCCCGATCCAGAAGGGATGTTGAAGGCGGTGCTGGGGGAGTGAGGTCTAGGACCGCGCCTGAAGCCCGGATGGCATGTTCGAACTGACTTCGATTCATGGGCGCTGAGCCGCCTCGTTCCGAGACCGCCGAATCACCATTGTGCGCTCCTTCGCACTTAAAATGCCCGCAAAAGTGGTCACATTGCGAAGCTCGCGGGCGGCCGCCTCTACTCAAGGGCCAAGCAGGACTGCTGGGACGACGGCGATGCCATCGGGCCGCCGGTAGGCAGTGGGACCCGTGTGGAGCACGATGGCGTCGATCAGATCGTCCCCGAGCCTACGCTTCAGCCAGTGCAGATGCTGCACGTCTCGATCGGCGACGCTAGCCCCCAACTTGACCTCGATCGCGAGCACGCGTCCGTCCCTTCGTTCCACGATTAGGTCCACCTCGTGACGCCCACCTTTCGTACGGAGGTGCTTCACCGACGCCTCCGCCCGCTGTGCGTAGACGCGCATGCTCAGGGTGACGAGCGATTCGAAGAGGTGGCCCAGCAGCGTTCCATCCCGTGGCACCCGAAGACTCCCAGACTCCCCTTGGAGCAGCGCCCCCTCGTCGAGGCCGAGAAGGGCGACAGCGAGCGCTGGATCAGCCAGGTGGTGCCTGTCCGGATGCGTGAGTCGCGAGAAGTAGCTTCTTGTCGGTAGCCAGGCTGGAACGGGATCCAGAAGCCACAGCCTCTCAAGTGTTTCGCGATAGATGTCAGCGGTTCTGCGACCCGGCACTTCACTCGGCCCAGAGGCCGCACGCCGGATGGTCTCGAGTGTGGCAGTCGTGGCCGTTCCCGCTCCGTAGGCCGCCATCCAGCGCTTGAGAAGCTCAGGTTTCCGAACTCTGTGACCGAGTTCTTCGAAATCGCGATCCACGACGGATGCTAGGTAGCCCTCGAGCTGGGCCCGGCGAGCTCGTGCCGGAAGGCCCCGAATCCCTGGGAATCCCGAAGCCACGATCTCCTCCACGTATCGGACAAGATCCACATCGGTGTCCCCCTCGACAGGGAACCCAGGTCCGGATAAGAGCCCGTTCAACGACACGGTGGCTGCCGCCGGTTCCCGCTCCGCCAGACTGAGCGGGCGGAGACGCGTTCGGACAATTCGCCCGGCACCCGAATGCGTGGGTGGCGAGATCGGGGTCGCGGACCCCGTGATTAAGAACCGACCCGGAAGAGCAGCTTCATCGACGGCCCGGCGCACCGCATTCCAAACCTCGGGAACGTGCTGCCACTCGTCGATGAGAATCGGAGGACTGCCATCGGTCAACCGCGCTGGATCGGCTGATGCCAACGCCGCGACTGCGGGGTCGTCGAGGCGGTGGACCGTCTTGGCCCGTCGTAGGGCCGTCGCGGTCTTCCCCACTGCCTTTGGGCCCTCAATGACAATCGCGGGCAGCCCCTGAAGCAACTCATCGAGCTCGTCGTCAAGGACCCGGCGTTGATAGTTCACGCTCTATTGTACATTTGGTCCACGATCTACGCTACATCTGGTCCACGATCTACGATACATTTGGTCCACCCTCTACGATACATCTGGTCCATCCGCAGCTCCTCCTGATGGCGGCCCGGGGATACACCTCCATTGCCCTACAGTTGTTTACTCAAGGCATTGATTTAATTTACTCAGTATGTTGAGTAACCAATCGATGCCTGCCTTCGAACGGGCTCAAGGACGCGTGCTCCGCGCCCGGCTCACTGAGCCCCGTCGGTTCATTCAGGTCGTGGCTGGCCCCCGCCAGGTCGGGAAGACCACGCTGGTTCGGCAGGTCCTCTCGGACTGGACCGGGCCTGTACGCTACGCCTCGGCCGACGAGCCCGCGCTCCGCGGTTCGGCGTGGATCGCAGCTCAGTGGGAGGCCGCCCGGGCATCGAGCAGAGTCGCCCCCGCCGCCCCGGCGGCGCTCGCATTCGACGAGGTCCACAAGATCCCGGGTTGGTCGGAGACCGTGAAACGCCTTTGGGACGAAGACACCGCGGCGGGGCGTGGCCTGCGGATCGTGCTCTCCGGGTCAGCGCCTCTTCTGCTGCACAATGGTCTCACCGAGAGCCTGGCGGGACGCTTCGAACTCATTCGGATGGGACACTGGTCCTACGCCGAGATGCGCGACGTCTTCGGTGTTCGCCTCGACGAGTACATCTACTTCGGCGGCTATCCGGGAGCGGCCCCACTCACCTCGGATGTCGAGCGTTGGACTCGCTACATCCGGGACGCCTTGATCGAGACGACCGTCTCACGCGACGTGCTCCTGCTCACGCGGGTCGACAAGCCGGCGCTCTTGCGGCAGCTCTTCGACCTGGCCTGTCGCTATTCCGGGCAGATCCTCTCGTATTCCAAGTTGGTCGGCCAGCTTCAGGACGCCGGCAACACCACGACGCTGGCTCATTACCTGGAGTTGCTGCACGGCGCCGGCCTGGTGCGCGGGCTACCGAAGTACTCGGGTTCCGTGGTCCGCCGACGCGCGTCGAGCCCTAAGCTCCAGGTCCTGAACAACGCGCTGACGACCGCATCCCAGGGGTACCCGTACGAGGGAGCGCGCTCCGATCGGGAATACTGGGGAAGGCTGACCGAGTCTGCCGTGGGTACCCACTTGGCGAACGCTGCAGACGCAGGAGCCATCGAGCTCCACTACTGGAGGAAGGGAGATCACGAAGTCGACTTCGTTGTCACCGCAGGCAACGAGCTGTTTTGCATCGAGGTAAAGAGTGGGACGCGAACGCGGGCCCGGCGTGGACTCGCCGCGTTCCAGAAGGCCTACCCCGCGGCGCGACCGCTCATCGTGGGCGGAGATGGGTTGGCGATCGAGACGTTTCTCTCGACTGAGCCGGCGGAGCTGTTCGCGGCTTAGTCAACGGCTCAAGCGCTGCGCTACCCCCCAAGCCTCTCGGTTCCCATGCTTCATCAGTTGTTCCGCGACCCAGGGAACGTCCTCGAGTCCGATCTGCAGATCCTGCCGATAGGACCAGAAGCACAGTGTGTAGAAGCGGCGGAACGCTTTCTGGGCTTCCCGCACGCGGATCATGTCGCGAGCGGTCCGGAGTGGAACGCGTTGTTTCTCATCGTGAAGGATCTTCTTTCATGACGTGAAATGATGCGTAGCCCCGGGCTAGTACGAAGAGTGGACGCGACCGATGGGCACCGAGTACCAAGTCTTGGGTCCTACTCTCGAGCCCTCCCGACTAGCCCCGAGAGTTGGTCGATGAGCTTGGGTACGTCGCTCGCAATCATCTCCCATAGAGCGCCCGCAGAAACCCCCTTGTAGCCGTGGCCGAGGAAGTTTCGGACGCCGATCATCTCCTTCCAAGGAAGGTCTGGATGTGCTGCTTTGAAACCCTCGGATACGTGGGCGGCAGCCTCACCCAAAGCCAGCAACCTGAAAGAAGCCGCGTCCTGCAACACTGGGTCAGCCACGAAGCTCTCCTCCGTGTGCCCTGCCCCGTACTGCTCCACCCGTCGGGCCGCGTCGTGCATATCCTCAACGAGTTCTTGATCTGCGGGACCACTCACAACTCGATCTCCACCTCGTCTTTGAGCGCCGCGGCCCTGACCCTCCGCTTGAGAGCACCGTACTCCGCGATGTCCACTGCCAGACCGAATGCATCCTCGAGTTCGTTCTGCAGTTGGACCAGATCAAAGAGCGAGAACTTTCTGCCCGCGGGGCGTTCAATCAGAAGGTCTACGTCGCTGTTCGGCCCGTGGTCGCCGCGCGCTCGGGATCCATAGAAGGCGGCCTTCCTCACCCCGTGCCGCAGTAGAATCGGCCGGGCGATTGCCGCCAGTTGATCCCGCGTCCGCCGGCCCGGGAATTCGGGTGCAGCTTCTATCGCGTCGAGGGTCCTTTGATAGGCGCGGGCATCTTGCACCACGATGGCCGCCTCCCCGTTCACCGTCAGCACCGCGGGCTTTCCAGTCTCGCGGAGCCGCTCAACATGGGCTTTGGCGTTTCGGATGAAGTGCGTTAGCGAGCGGATATCCCCCAAATCGATCACAGCATTCAATCACTCAGTCGATGAACATGTAATTATATGTTAACCCGCGTAAGGGCGGTGCGGAAGGGGAGCTCAGGCCGCAGGGCCGGGGTCTGATCAGTGGCGATCAGATCTCCCGAATCAGCCGAAACGAGAGGGAGCTCCTCCACCCTCTCCAATCCGAAACGCAGCGCGTCGATGTAGTTCGCGATCTCTCGGACATTGACGCGACGCTCTGCTCGGCCTGAGCCTCGTACTCCAGCAGGTCGATCAGCGACGCCTCGGTGCCTTCAATCTGGCTGGAGAGCACGGCTTCTCGACGGACGAACATGTAGCGAATAGGGCCGGGTTGGGAGGGATTTCGGCCGAGCCAACGAGCCGGCCAAGGGAGAGGGTGGCCCGCTCGAGCGGTCGAACCGCGACGGCTGCGCTTGGAGGACCCCGGCTCGTTCAGAGGCTTAGTTGCCCCACACCGCTCCCGACGGAAAGAAGGAAGAGTAAGACTGGACGGATCTCTCATAAGAATAGAGCCTAAATCGTATTTTGCGTTCGTCTTCCCATAAGGCACCTTACGACTGGAAACAGGGACCTCCCGAGGGGAGGCCGCATAGCCTATGTTATGGGCCTCCAGCCGTTTCGACGGCTGAAGGACGGGACGTGGCGCAGTCCGGTAGCGCACCTGAACCGAGCGGACACTACGCTCGGGGACCGGCTCCGACTACCACGGCCCGCGAGATGAGCGAGGATCGGCGTAGCCGACCGCAGCTCCATGGGGTTCACCACCCCGGCCGGCGACCCTGCCGACCGAACGGTACCGGAGTATTGAGTAGTCTCGGGACGTGGCGCAGTCCGGTAGCGCACCTGAATGGGGTTCAGGGGGTCGCCGGTTCGAATCCGGCCGTCCCGATTGCGGTCCTCCGCAGTTTCCGGAGGGCCGCCTTGTTCTTCCGCTAATCGGGACGGTCGGGTTCGAACGGAGTTCGAGCCGATGCGCCGGTTAGGGCTGCAGACTAGGCCCACAATGGTTTACGCGAGACGAGCGAGGATCGCCCGAAGGGCGACCGCAGCTCCATCCGGCCGCGGTGTGATGACCTTAGTCGTTGGGCGACACAACTACACACAACAATCCGGCCGTCCCGATTTTGGTAAGGCGATGGTAGACCAGTGGTTACGGAGACGGGAGGGTCCGCTTGCGGGCTCTCCCGTTGGCGTTGTGTGCCTATAGTGTGCCCGTCTGGGCGGCGGTAGGTTGTGCCTCACGCTGTGAGTTGATGACAGTTGAACAAGAGCGACTCCGTCGCGGCGACCCAGGGACGGCGTCGCTACGGCGAGACCCCCGCCACACAAGTTACTGGCGAGTGAGGTGGCGCGTCGCACAGTGTTGCAGACCCCGCGCCACGGTCCCTAGGCTGTTCCGTAGCAGCCTACCAGTTGTTGGAGAACACCCATTGCCCGAGGGTCCGCACGCATGTGGTACGAAGACCTCCCGGACGACTGCCCACCAGATGACGCGCGGGAGCCGACCGGTGACGTCACGTTCTTCCGGCTCGTCTCGGTCTTTCCACCGTCCGAGGACGACCTGGTACCCATCGGCCGTGAGCAGCCGAACCGCGACTTCGGACAGCTCGCCTGCCAATCGCTCGCCCTGTCGGTCCATGATGAGCTGGATGCTTCGCGCAGGCTCCTGAAGGTGCCTCGACACAAGGGCAAGCTCGTAGTTGGCTGGAACTTGACGGGGGACGCAGGCCCGGGAAGAACACTGGGCAGAATCCAGCGCATCACTCTTGGTGGCGGCTCGCCGGGTTCGACGCTCGAGGGAAGGCAACTGAGGTCGACACGTAGTGACACGAACCTTGCGGTTCTCGACCACGCTCGTCGCCTACGACGGTCCGGAGATCGTCCTAGGCGAAGACGTCTTCGGCGCTGTCTACATCGCCCTCTTAGTGGAGCGCGACCCACGAGAAGACACCTATCTGGTGTCGGCCATCTCGCCAAAGCGCCTAGCGGACCTGCTCTCCGGACGGACCGACCTTAGGCCGATCTTCGCACAACCGGAGGATGCCCTGTACTGCCTAAGAACCCGCGCGGAGCCCTCCGAAGAGTGGCTTGAACTTGAAGCGGCGGATTCAGTCCCACAGGACTGGTATCCCGACGAAGGGTTCTTGGTAAGCGAATTCCTTCCCGACGTTGCAGAGGAGGACGCTACGCTCCGAGCCGAGGCGGCCGAGCGGAATCGGGCAGTCATCCACCTGGCACTCGGCCCACGAACTCACGTCGGTCCCCCTCGCATAGGTGCCGAAGCCCTGTCAGGTGCCCTACACGCATTCCAGCACCTGATGAAACAGGCCTTTAGAAGGTCGACCCGCAATCTTCCTCAAGAGTTGAAAGAGCACTTCGCTGACCCGGAGCACTATGAGCTGGAGGTCTATGGGTTCTCACCGGGATCGTTTCAAGTCCATTTACAGGCCAAGTCCCTTCCCGACCTATTCGGCGGCGCTCCGCTCGAGCGCGGCTTCCGGTTAGTCGACGCTATGACTGCGGCCCTAGCCTCACCCGAGGCCTCACTGGACGCAGTACGCGAGAACCGAGGGCATCTCGCTTCCGCCTACTCAACGTTTCTCGAGTTTGTCAAGGAAGCCGACGAGCTAGTTCGATACAGTTGGACGACGCCGGGAGGGGAAGTGACTCATCGCGCTGTAACGCCCGACCAGGCGTCAATCGTGCTCGAGGTGCTTCGTCGCGAGAAGGAACTGGGATCTGAGTGGCGCGAATTGGAGGGCGTCTTCACGAAGGTCAACACGAAGACTGGTTCGTGGACTCTGGAGAACCGCGGCGGAAAGGAGAGCCATGGTAGTCTCCACGAGGAGGCGGACGATCTCCTCAGCGGTGTCGTCGTCAAGGAAGCCTCCTACAAGCTGACCTGCGAGGAAGTCCTTGGCGAGGTGCTCGGTACCGGGCGCAACAAGACCAAACTGCTACTGCGCCACCTCGAGAAGCTGTAGGGTCGGTTTGAGGGGCAGTGTTGTCTAACACTGAAGTGGCCAGCGCGCGTGCGAGGCCGGTCGAACTGGTAAGTGGTCTCCGCCGCCGAGGACTTTCGGGGTCTGGGTACCGAGCCCACTCTTGAACCTCGTTGGGACTTCACACCTGAGGCTGAAGTGGAGAAAGGTCACGGCCTGGGCGAGCCGTTCGCTCTGACGAGAGCCCTGCAAGAGGCCTTCAAGAGAACCGCACCCATATTCGTCTTCACCCACTGGCATCCGGCTGGCCCCCTACCCAGCGGCATCGCGTGGATAGTCCTATCGATGCCTCCGCGACTTACGGAACCACCGCTCAACCCGGCGGTGGGCTTCTTTCCATACACGGGTACCGACTCAGCTACCTTCGCGGTCGAGCGCAGGTCGGTCGAACAGATAGAACGTGCCAGGGGCCGTGCGCGGGCTCGTCGACACGCGGCTGGGGAGACGCGGGAGGGTGATCTGGCCCTGTGCGACTGGGAATACGCTGCTCGCAAGCTAGCCGAAAAGCGAAAGTCACGACCTCTGGCGCTCAGTTCCTATGTCGCGGTGGACAGTGTTCAGAGTGACGGATCGGTGCTCAATGGTGCTCGACCGGTTCTCGGCGGGCGAGTCCGTCGTGGCGAACCGCGCCTACCTCGACTCCTTGGCCTCCACACTCGCAATGCGTCGGAGGAGGCCGTTGCTTGCCTTGCTGGCACGGACGCCGTCTTGGTCAGCCTCCACCAATGTCGAGGCCCGAAGACGCAGAGGACGGCTATCGAGCTCACGGAATTGCTCGGCGACCGTCCAGCCATCATCTTGGCGGAGAATGCGTCTGAGATAGGTCCTTTCATCGACACCGCAGGCATCCGGAAGGTGGCCATGACGCTCTCAACGCGCTCGTGCCCGCCGTTGCCTGCCCAAGAGCTGGACATAGTGATTCGGGAGCGGCTTCAGCACGAGCAGCAATTCCGGTGGGCACTGCCACATGAGGGCCTCACCAAAGACGAAGAAGCTCTTTGGCGGATCGCCGTAGGGACTTGGCGGGCGTTGTGGCGTCGACTCAGCTGCGATCAGGCCGCTGACCCCCTGATTCGGTTTCGGGAGGCACTTGCCGACGTCAGGCGCCGCGAACCCTCTTCGGCCGATCGTTTCTCCTTGGTCGACCAACTGCTCAGAGATCTAGAAGCGACCATGCGCTCGGCCGCGAGCGAGCGCCTTGAGCTCGCAGTCGCAGCCGTGAGCGACACCAGTAGCGCGTCACCCGGCACAACAACGGTGCTCGTAACAAGCGCCGTGGATCAGTCGGCCATGTCTGCGACACTGACCGCGACCCCCGGCGCACGGCCTTATCGTGTGGCTGTGGGCCGGCATGTTGCCGACACCGCGCTTAAGACTGGGGCGTGTGTTGTCGTCGGCTACGCCGGCCCGAGGACCCTGGACGCGGTCATTCGACTGCGGCCGGATCGAGTTACGTGGGTGCTGGATCCAGTAGAGGCGGCGCTGGCGGTGAGGGACGCGGAGAGCCAAGCGTGGACTCTTTCCCGATTGAGCCTCGAGGAGGCTAGTGCGTTGATCAACGGGTATCGCGAGGCGTTGTCGACCGGCGTCACCGAAGTCGCCAAACCAACCGGCTCGGACAGGACCCTTCTGTCCACGACACGAGAGTGGCACCCGCCCAAGACCGGCGGTGGGGAAGCGATGAGCTTCCGCGATCTCGAGCTCAGAGAGGAAGTGCTCGATCCCGCGCCGACCGCGGCCCTGTCCCTTGCTGATGGCTCGGTTCTTCAGGTGGATCGCGCAAGGCGATTCGACGTGGTCAGGCTTGGCGACGGTACTCCGCGGACGATCGCGGCTGACGAGCTCCAGCCGGGAGACCAACTGCTAGTAGTGCGTGGCGAATACCAACGCACGCTGTCGGAGCTACTCCTCGAAGACATGGACTCCAGCGAGCTGAAGAACGAGGCCGAGGCGCGCCGAGCGTGGGCTGTCCTTTGTCGCGCCTTTGCTGCCCGCTCACCGCTGACCTCTGTTCAGGTCGCCGAGCAGGTCTGTGAGCTCGGGGGGAAGGCCACTCCAGAAACCGTGAGATCATGGCTAGCGACGGGTGCAGCCAGCGCAACTCCCCGCGATTGGCGGTCATTCCACGCATTCGCCACTGTCTTGGGGGTCGACCTGCCTGCAGAGGCTATCCGGTCGATGTTCAACAAGATCAAGCGCTGGCGCGTAGCTCACCGAGTGCGCGGTCGCGAAGTAATCAAGCTTTGCAGGGCCGCATGGTTCGGCCGCCTGCCGGCATCGGATCTAGCACGAATTGAGGAGCGTTGGGGGCTCACCGTTCGGGATTTGGTTGAGGGTAGTCGGGTGGTCGAGGTTGAAGGCCTTTCGGTTGCTTCGGAGGCCGCAAGTTGACCGCCCTCACCAATGAACTCCTGAACGGATTCGCCAGAGCCGTGGCGCATAGGTTCTCGGAGGCTGCACGAGGACTCGACCGGCCATCTCGCCAGCACATCGGACGGCGACCGCACGAGCGCGTCCTTTCTGGCTTTCTTACACCGCTCGCTCAGCAAGAAGAAGCGGAGGCTCCAGAAGACGCAGGCCCCCCGGACTTGCCATTCGACGACAAGTACGAACAGACGCACATCGGATTCGAGTGGTCTGTGCCCCGAGATGCGTCAGAGCGACAGGCCACGATTCGCGTTGAGATCGGCACGCACGTTTTCGTGCGACTGATACCCACGTTCGAGCAGGCCCGAGACAACTCACGGTTCGACCGTGGGGGTGAGGCGCGTCCCGTCGAAGTATGGCGACGGTACGCCCTGGCCAGAACCGATGGCCAACCGATCGCCGCCGAGTTTCGGCTAGACGAGGTAATTGCTGAGGGCGCATCGAGGATCGAGCTAACGGATCAGCTGTCTGACGCGTGGAACGACCTGCCTCTCGACGGGCATCGGCCCTTCGATGCCCGCAGAGAGCCACGGTTGCGCCAGCCGGACATCGCGGACGCGGAGGTATACGAACAATGGGTAGCCACGGCCTTCGGCAACGATCGGCCCGCCGCTCACTGGAGAGCTGGAATAGACCTAAGAGCGCTTCCCTCTCCCACCGAGGAGGGTGCATTCCGCCTCCTCCTCAGGCTGATCAACCTCTCCGACCCCACAGATCGTCGTCTCTCCGCTTTCGTCGACCCCCGCCTCTACGCCGTCACGCTGCGGGCCACGATCCCGGCCCACGCCCACACATATAGTGAGTTCAGGGTCCTTCCGAGTAGCTACCGGTACGACCGATCTGTCGCGGCGATCGGTATCAACTGCCAACCACGCCTAACGAGCAACGGAGACTTCCTACACCTCCGTACTGAGACCGTACCGGTGACCGAGGCGCCGCGCCTCATGCCACGGCAGCTGGAGAGTGGTGCGCTCGAGTTCACAACATTGTCCGACCCGGTCGAGGGACCTCGCCTCTTGAACTCAATGCTGCAGGAGATGAGGGAGTACTATCGGGATGATTGGGCTTCCAAGGTCGAGGGCCTTCGAGATCCGGAGGAGCGACGCGACGCAGAGACCGCGCGAACTGCGTTCCGGGGTGAGATCGAGTCGTTCGAACGCGGGGTCCAACTCCTCAGCGGCGACCCTGAGTGCCCGGAAGCCAACGCTTTCCGGCTGATGAACCTTGCGATGCAGCGAGCCGGGCAGCACCGGGCCCGCCCGATTACCGACTGGCACCTATTCCAGTTGGTGTTCATCGTCTCGCGCCTTCCGGAGCTCGCGGGCGACTCGCGTTACCGAGAGGCAGCGGAGGCACCCTTGAGTATCCTCTGGTTCCCGGCTGGTGGAGGGAAGACCGAGGCCTTCTTAGGGCTGATCACGTGGAGTCTCTTCTTTGACCGCCTAACCGGAAAGCACATCGGAGTGTCAGCTTTCCTCAGGTATCCGCTTCGGCTGTTGACCTACCAGCAACTCCAGCGGGTGTCGTGGGTCCTCGGACAGGCCGAAGAGGTCCGGCTCTCAAATGAAGTCCCCGGACGGCCCTTCAGCCTTGGCTATTACGTTGGGCAGTCGACCACTCCGAATCGAATCAACGACAGGGACCATCGCCGGCTTAGGCAAGACGGCGTTCCCGCGAATTGGCAGCGGGTCTTTCGCTGCCCCTCGTGCGCCTCTCGCTCTGTGGGTCTTCGCTACAACTACGACCTACGATTGGTTGAGCACTACTGCCAATCGGCAGCTTGCCGGACCGGAGGAGGCCGGCTGCCGGTCTACATCGTCGACGACGACCTGTACCGGTACCTGCCGACCGTCATCGTCTCGACAGTCGACAAGCTTGCTCAGGTCGGGCAGAACCGCCGCTTCTCACAGCTGTTCGGACGCTTTGAGCTATACTGCCCGGTACACGGCGCCGCGTTCCGGGGAAGCAACGGGCACATGTGCCCTGCCTCGGCCCAGGCCGCCGCCGGAAGGCGAACGGAGGAGTGTGGAGGTGGAACCGTCCTATGGGGGCCGTTCGACCGTGCTGCGCCTAGCCTGCACGTACAGGACGAAATGCACCTCATGCGGGAGGGGCTCGCTACGTTCGACTCTCACTACGAAACAACCGCGCTGGAGCTGCAGCGGTCGATCGCAGCTGGGAGCACCGGCTGGTGCCTAATCGGGGCGACCGCCACGATCGAAGGTTACCGGGCACAGGCCAGTCACCTATACCTGCGGGACGGGGTGCGCTTCCCGGCGCCCGGACCGGAAGCGTACGCCAGCTTCTACTACGAGACAGATAAGGCGCTTCTCGGCCGGCTCTACGTGGGAGTCCTAGGCGTAGGGCGCACACACACACCCAGTGTCGCACGGGCGATCGCACTCTTGTATCGGATCGTGGACGGGATTCGGAGAGGAGCAACCCGTGACCTGGAGGCAGCACGGGAGTACCTAAACCTGCCCGAGGCATCGCTGGAGCAGATCGAGCAGCTGGCCTTCCTCTACGAGATCGTGCTGACCTATGTGCTCACTCGGAAGGGTGGAGACCAAGTAGGCGAAGCGATCGACACACGGGTGCGGCCTGAGATTGAGGGGCCCGATGGAGATGCCGCGCTCCGGGTAGAGACATTCAACAGCAGTGTCGATATGCCGAGGATGATCTCGACCATGGAGGAGATCGAGTCGGGCACAGCGGACACGCCCCTCACCGAGCGCATCCGAGGGGTGGTTGCGACCAACATCATCAGCCACGGCGTCGACGTAGATCGATTCAACGTGATGGTATTTGCTGGCCTGCCTCGGCAATACGCCGAGTATATCCAGGCGTCGGCCCGGGTTGGTCGGCATGTTCCCGGCATCTCCCTTCTGGTGGCAACTCCCCAAGGAGATCGTGATCGCAGCGTGTTTGACCGGTTCGACAAGTTCCACCAATACGTCGACCGCCTTGTCGAACCCGTCCCCGTCAACCGATGGTCCGAGCCTGCGCTCGAACTCACGCTCCGTGGGATACTGGCGTCCTATCTAATGGGTGTCGTGCCGAGAGAACTCGGAGAAGAGATCTATCTCGTACGTCACGTCAAGGACCGCTTTGCCACGCGGGGTGCGGAAGCGCTGAACGAAGACCGCGTCGTGGACTGGGTGGTAAGGGCAGTCGGGGCAAATTCTGCACATGCACCCTCGGGCTTCGCGGAGGTTGTGAGGCGGCTTACGTCTCGGTACTACGGGCAAGTCACCGGCGCCGCCCCCGAGAACGACAACGAGAACATCAACATACACCTCGGGTCGATGCGCAGCCTTCGTGACGTTGATGACCCTGCATGGATACGGCTGAGATCACGGGAGGACGCGGAGATGATCGCCGCGTTGAGTCTCTAGGGTGTCGGGCCAGCTGGTGGAAATGACGAGGAGTGTCTCCCAGCTGCTCTTCGCGTACCTACCGAATCGCACGGTCAGCTGGGAGGACGGTGGCGGTATCGTCCGTTTGGGGACTCCCCGAATCGAGAGCCTTTGGGCTCTCAGCGACGCGGCGTTCGTACTGAGTGAAGTCGGCCAGTACCTAGAGAGATGGAGAGTGCGAGGGGAGGTCGATCGAAGGTTCCCCGCCACGACCCAGACCGAGCGCTTCTCGGTCGGCACTCCTCGTGGCATCAGTGCCACTCTGCTTCCCACTGCATACTACTGTCGCCGCTGCTTCCGCTTTCTGCCGCGGGTCCGGCGTGGCGCTGATAACATCCGATGTCCGGACTGCCGCCGTCCGACACTGCGGCAGATTAGCTACGTCTTCGTGCACGGCTGCGGCGAGCTGGTGCCGATACGGGATTGGATTCCGTTCGAGAGTCGGCAACAACCGGGCACGATCTTCCGGGCGCCTATCAGATGCCAACAGTGTGGGGACCGCAGCGTCTTGCGGTTAGACGCTCGCTCTGAACGACTAAGCGCCCTCCGTATCACGTGTGAGAACTGTGGCGGGCAGGTGATCGGGCGTCCGCTAGCGCGTTGCCCGTACTGTCTCCCGCGCCTGTTTGCGGACGCCGACCAACCCGGTCAGCTGGCGTTCCGTACGGCGATGCGGATCACTCGCCACTCGGCAAACAACGCATATTATGCGCACTCAATAAACGTCCTACGACTCGACCGCCCACGCACGGTTCAAGCGTCTGATGAAGTCACTCGGCTCCAACGGCTCTTGCCGGCGACAGATCGGCAGGAGGCTACGGGTGTAGCGGATGTGCTAGGGGACCTGGTCAATCGACTCGCGGCGGCTGAAGCCGCAGGTAGCGCCGCGCAAGCGGCACAGATCCGAGAGGCGATAGGGGCCGCTGCCCAAGGTCAACCCCCGCTGGATCCCGGGGAACGCGAAGGAGGCGTCCCTCCGGCGCTCGAGCTGGACGTGATCCAGTCCGTACGGGAGAGTGTTGCGCTGCTGTCTTCGGTAACGCGGCAGGACGTCACACGTCTGCAGAGAAACGGCCGCGAACCACCACTGGGAAACACGTCGCAGTACGAGGGCGTCCTCAGGTCGATGGGTCTGAGCCGCCTTGAGCTCGTTGAGGACCTTCCGGTGATCTCCGCAGTGTTCGGTTACTCACGTAGATCGGCGAACCCGGAGTACGAGGAGGAGGGTGCGGCAGAGCCCTTTCCCACCACCCTCCGCCCCTTTCCCACGCTCGACGATGACGCCGCGCGGATCCTCGGGAGACCGCAGGCCGCTGGGACGACCCCGATCCTTGCGCGGGAGGGAGTACACGAGGGCCTTGCGCTGTATCTCGACCCCTCCGCAGTCGTGCGGTGGTTGGGCACGAACGGTATTCAACTCGATGGAGCCGGCATCGAGGATCAGCGCAGTGACCTGCTTTCGCGATTAGAGCCGGTTGAGCGATTCTACGACGACATCTGGGAGTGTCCTGTCCGGCGGCTGGTCTACGGGCTCCTGCACAGTGTATCACACTGTGCGATGAAGGCGCTCGGCCGGACCGCCGGGCTGGAGGACACCAGTGTGTCGGAATACGTGTTCACGCCTTTGTTGTGCACGGTCGTCTACTCGACCTCCAACACCAATCTTGGCGGGGTGCAAACTACTGCGAGCCAACGACTGCTCGAGTTTCTCGACACGCTGCAAGAGAGAGCGACTCGCTGTCTCTACGACCCGGATTGCCTCCAACGCGTCGGCGCTTGTCACGGTTGTCTTCACGTACCTGAGATCGGATGCCGAGTGTTCAACCACGGCCTATCGCGAGCGCTCTTGGTGGGGGGCCACGCCCCTTGGACGCCCGCGGGGGATCCGTCGACGGTCGTGGGATACTGGCAGCAGACCGATGATGGCTGAACCAGCGCACTCGGACCTGCGCCCCGGATGGGATCACTATTGCGACGCTGTGGCGAGGTCGCCGGCCCTAATGGCCGCGCTTGAACACGCGATCAGTCAAACGGGTTCGACGCAATTCACGCTGCAGGAGCTCACGAACCACCTTCCGGGATTTACTCGAGATCAAGTGCAGATGGGGATCACTGCCATGGTTGCTGTTGGCGCCGTGAGAGCCGACGGCCGGGCGCAATTCGTCGTGTTCCCGAGCGAGTTCGATTCTGGGCGCGACGAGAGGGCCCGTGTCCGGGAGACCATTCGGTGGGTGACTGACCACTCAGAGCCACCTGACGACCTGCTGGTCTCGGCTCCCGCTGAGGCAAAGCGACAGGCACCGATCCCGTTCGAACGGGGTTTCCTTGACTTGAGGACCGCAATCAGGTCCCTGATTGCGAAGGCGCAGGACGACCTAATCCTCGCGGCTCCGTACTGGGACTTGGAGGTGGCGACGGACCTCGCTGCCTTGATTGGAAGGCGACTCGAGGCAGGCGTCAACGTTCGCGTCCTTGCACGCCCAGCCCGACGCGGATCTGCGACGTCCAAGGCCCTGTCCGTCATGGCCGAAGCCATGTCAGGTCATGAGGCCTCATACGTGCGCTTGCTCGAGGAGCCCTCTGAAGTAGACCGCTTCGGGACGGCGACGTTCCACTTCAAGCTTGCGGTCGCTGACAGCGAGATCGCCTACCTTGGGTCGGCCAACTTCAACACGGCTGGCTTGGCGTCCAGGTGGGAGCTCGGGGTCCTCATACACGGGTCACGCGCGAGGACCTTGGCAACGGTGGCTGACTCACTCTTTGATGCTGCCAGCCCCTACCGCAGACGGTGAGGGCCAACGGTAACCGTCGTGAGCGCGGCGCCTACTACACGCCGGAGCACCTCGCGGACTTCGTCGCGCGCTGGGCGATACGATCGAGCGCTGACGCGGTCCTCGACCCGTCCGCGGGACTGGGAAGCCTCGTCGGAGCGGCCGCCCGAAGAGCAACTCAGCTCGGCGCGGCGAGTGCTCCGGACATCTGGGGCGTCGAACTTCATCGAAGGAGCTTCGAGCGCCTCACCCGGAACTGTGAGGAGTTCGGAATCCCTTCCGACCATCTGACGAAGGGCGACTTCTTCCGAGTGGCGTCGGATCTAGGGGCGTTCGATGTCGTCCTCACGAACCCGCCGTACGTGCGTCATCACGAGATGCCTGCGCGAGCCGTTGACAAGATGCGTAGAGCGCTCATGCCGATGGGAGAGTCAATCGACGGAAAGGCTTCGTCTTGGGCGTACTTCATCGTTCGCTCGACGCAGTTGCTCCGAGACGGCGGCCGAATCGCCGCCATCGTGCCGGGTGAGCTTGTTAGCGCTGATTATGGTCGGAAGCTCCTCGGCTATTTGAGCGCCCGGTTCGCTCGTATCGTGCTGGTCCGATGTGAAGGGGAGCCCTTTGGGGACCTTCAGTTGGCACCGATCGTCATCCTCGGCGACTCCTACCGAACCGATGCCGATTCGGACGGAGCTGTCTACGGATGTTCCTTGGACTTCGCAGACAACGAGCCAGCGCTCCCCGCCCTCGAGCGGATGGCACGCATCGCTAATCCCCAACGGGCGACGCCAACGCTGTTCACCGGGGCACGTTCCGCGGACCTCCGGCTCGTCGAAGGCGCTACGGCTCACGGCCCAATTCGCGAACTTCGCGATGTCGCGACGGTCGGAATCGGCTACGTCTCGGGGGATACTCGGTTCTTTCACTGCACGGAAGAGGAGCGGCTTGCCGCTTCGCTTCGGACGAAGGACTTGAAGCGCGCTATCTGTCGTGGCAGCTACCTCGACGGCTCGGTGCTTCGCCGTAGGGACTGGAATGCGATTAGGGACACTGACAAACCCTGTTGGTTGATCCACCCTCGGAAATCGCCCGCTGAGTCAGTAGAGCCTCTGCTTGCCCGAGGCGTCGAGGACGGAGTAGCGGATCGCACCAAATGTCAGGCGAGGGATCCGTGGTGGCGCGTGCCGCTCGGCGGCGTCCCTGACGCATTCCTCGTGTACCTTGGAGGTCGGCCGCGCATCGTTGAGAACCGGGCGAGAGTCTACGCACCCAACTCGCTGTTCGTGATCACAGCTGCTGAGAGATCCGCCGAATCCCTTTCGGCAGCCTCCATGACTTCGGTCTTTCAGCTATCTGCGTTGTTGGCGGCGCGCCGCCTTGGCGGTGGCCTTCGAAAGCTCCAAGTGCGGGACGCAGGTTCACTCCCGATTCCGCATGCAGTCGTCACGAGGGAAGGCTGTGACGAGATCGACTCGCTTGTTCGCGATGACTCGTGGGACGACGCTATCGATCTGGCCGACGAGCTGATACTCGAACAGGGCCTAGGGTGGTCGAACCGCAAGATTGCGAACTGGCGTTCGCGCCTGCGCTGGCTCGTGACCCAGGGAGACGAGTAGGCAGACCCCGGAACCGTACCCCCTGCTCTCCGAGCTCGAGACTTCCCGCGTTTGGGTACACGAATTGGTCTGAACTCCGGGTGATACCCTCGCGCCGACACAGCGTGAGATCTTACTGTTCGCCGAGGAGTGGGCGGGCGAGCGTCACCTAAACAAGATTCGCTCGAGCTTGTCCGCCGCGGCCTCCTGCATACTGGGTAGCACATGCGAGTACACGTCCATCGTCAGACCGTACTTGAGTGCCCCAGCCGCTCGGCAACCACCTTAGGATGCTCGTCCCCCAGTCGACGTCGCTCCACTTGAGTCCGAGCGCGTCCCCCCGCCTGAGCCCTGTCACCAGCAGGAGCTCCCAAAGGGCCTCGAGCCGGTCCCCTCGTATCGCCTCCAGGAAGGTGGCAGCCATCTTATCGGAGAGTCCCACGTAGTCGATTCAAGGGGACGTCTGCCTACTCCGTGAGATGTAGAGTAGCCACGCGCCTCAGGGCTGTGCGAGAGCATCACGAGTCCAAGGGTGCCATCCTCCCGCCGTCCTACGCACCCCCCCTGCACATGGTTCAGGGGGTTGCCGGTTCGAGCCGAGGAGCGTCGGCGACGACGCGACGAGCACGGGCGTTAGCCCGCGCGCAGCCCATCGGCCGTCCCGATGACAATCCGCGGTAGCACGGCCGAGTACCATCCCCTACCGTTTACTCAAAATATTGAGTATTTTTACTCAACGTACCGAGTGCACCGCAGTCCCGCCGGCCAATGTCGCTTCCCAAATACAAACGAGCACAACACAAAACGCTGACAGAGCGTCTCAACGAACCCCGTCGGTTCATTCAGGTTGTGGCTGGCCCCAGACAGGTTGGAAAAACCACCCTGGTGCGGCAGGCCGTAGAGCCCTGGGGCGAGCGAGCGCGGTACGCGTCGGCAGATGAACCGGGCATGCGCGATCGTGCGTGGATCGCCGCACAATGGGAGGCGGCACGAGCCGTCGCCCGAGAGTCCAACGGCGGGGCCATCTTGGCCCTCGACGAGATCCACAAGACGCCTCAATGGTCCGAAACAGTGAAGCGTCTCTGGGACGAAGACACCCGCTCAGACGTGCCCTTGAGGGTTATCCTCTCCGGCTCCGCACCGCTTCTACTCAATCGGGGACTCACGGAAAGCCTGGCGGGACGATTCGAGGTCATCCGACTCGGCCACTGGCCCTTTGCTGAAATGCGGAGTGTTTTCGGTGTCACGGTCGACGAATTCATCTACTTCGGCGGCTACCCTGGCGCCGCTCCACTACAAGACGACTCGGAGCGATGGACTCGCTACATCCGGGACGCGTTGGTTGAGACCACCATCGCACGCGACGTGCTGCTGATGACCCGGGTCGACAAGCCCGCGCTTCTTCGGCAGCTCTTCGACCTGGGAAGCCGTTACTCCGCTCAGATCCTCTCGTACAACAAGATGCTCGGCCAACTCCAAGACGCCGGCAATACGACCACCTTAGCCCACTACTTGGACCTGCTCGAGGCCGCGGGAATGGTGCGGGGACTGCAAAAGTTCTCGGGTTCGGAGGTCCGCAGCCGGGGATCGAGCCCGAAGCTGCAGGTGCTCAACAACGCCCTCATGACCGTCGCCCACCCCTTCTCTTTCGTGGAAGCGCGGGGCGATCCGGTCCACTGGGGCCGGCTCACTGAGTCGGCCGTGGGTGCGTATTTGGCGAGGTCAGAGGCTGTGGGCGGCCGCCTCGGAGTCACCTACTGGCGACATCGGAGCCGCGAGGTCGACTTTGTGTTCTCGGACGGGAAAACTGTAGTAGCCGTCGAAGTCAAAAGTGCCGGGCACTCCCGAGCAAGGCGGGGGCTTGAAGCGTTCGTCGCGGCACACCCGGACGCCAAGGCGCTGCTTGTTGGAGGCGACGGCATCCCGGTGGAAGAATTTCTGCAGCGCAACGTCGCTGACTGGCTCAGGAGCTAATCAGCCAACCTTCTCGGCTTGGTGACCTCAGCTGTCTCGGCAACCTAGGTCAGGTCTGCCAGGATCTCCGTAGGCGTCTTCGCCGGAATCGGGAAGTCGCGAAAATCGGCCACATCGCGCGTGGCGATGGCCGTCGCGCCACCTGCTGCTTGCCAGCCCAAACCCCACATCCCAGCCTTACCCGCACCCCGCGACGCAAGGAGTATCGACATGAGGATCCGGAGCACATCCCTGTTGCCCTTCGGAGCTGGCGGCACCGTGCTGTTCCTGCTCGCGGCCTCGGCGTGCGCAGCGCCCGGGGACGCCGCTGACCTCCAGGAAGTCGCGGAAGCCGACCACTTCGTGCCCGCGACAGCCCAAAACCTCAATTGGGGCTGGTTCCCCATCGACAAAGAACCGGTCCTGACCGTCCAGTCAGGCGAGACGGTTCGGATCAACACGATTACCCATGTGGGTGCGACACAGAACCAGGAGCCGGTGGAGTACCTGACCGGGCTTGGCGTCCCACGCGACGAGATCCTACAGGACGTGCTCGACTTCTGGGCGTCGCGGGACGGGCGGGAACGTGAGGGCAGGAGCGGTCACACCATCACGGGTCCGATCTACGTGGACGGCGCGGAGCCGGGCGACATGCTCGAAGTCCAGATACTCGACATCGAGACCCGGGTCCCGTGGGGTGCCAACAACACCAGTGCTCGCGGCGGCGTGTTCTCTACGAGCTATCCCGGCTATCGCGAAGGGGACCCCGCGTTGGACATGGAGCCGATGCGCCACGTGATCCGCACCGGTATGGCTGGCGATCGGGAGGTCGCGTTCGTCTCCGAGGACGTCCAGGTGCCGCTCGCGCCGTTCATGGGAATCATGGCGGTTGCGCCCGATCCTCAGCTCGGCCAGCCTAGCGTGACGGTCGAGGGCGTTCAGGGCTCTCGGGCACCCGGGGCCTTCGGTGGCAACCTGGACGTGAAGGATTTGGCGGCGGGAGCGACCCTCTACCTGCCTGTCTTCCACTCGGGCGCACGGTTCTACGTAGGCGACCCGCACGGCGCGCAGGGCGACGGCGAGGTGAGCGGGACGGCCATCGAACAGTCGCTCACCGGCACCTTTCGTTTCGTGCTCCACAAGGACGTGCCTATCTCGGTGCCTCGGGCTGAGAACGATACGCACTACATGATCATGGGGATCGATCTCGATCTGGACAGGGCGGTCCGCGATGCCACATGGGAGGTCGTGCAGTTCCTTCAGACGGAGAAGGGGCTCTCGCCCGCGGAGGCGCTCTCGCTCGCGAGCATCGCCGTCGACTTCCGCGTCAGTGAGGTCGTCGACCTAACGCAGGTCGTGGCCGGGTTCATACCGAAGAGCATCTTCGCGCGATAGTACTCTCACCGACTCCCGCCAGCGTGCGGCCTCGGGTGGGCGCCGCATGAGAACCGGCGAGCGGTGAGCGAGCCAGCCGCCGCAGGGTCGAGCTGATGCACTTGATAGGCATCCCGAAGGCGAGAGCCGGTCTCCGCGAGACAAGCGAGGAACGCCCGAAGGGCGACCGCAGCTCCATCCGGCGGCGGTGTGACGATCGACGACTGCTGGCGACGTGACCGGGTTCGGAGAAATCCCTACTATCTATGGTAAGCTTATCTCACTTTATGTCATTTCAGTAAACCGCAGTAACTTCGCTATAATTCTACCATGGACCCCATCCGAAACCCTTTCGCCCCGGGTGCCGGCACGCCGCCCCCAGAACTTGCCGGTCGCGACGAACTGCGCGAGGCGGTGCGGGTAGCGCTCGAACGGATTCGACGGGGCAAGCCAGCCAAGAGCGTCCTCATGGTCGGGCTGCGGGGCGTTGGAAAGACCGTCCTTCTTGACCGCATGCGCATCGACGCGGAAGGAGTTGGGATTCACACGCTCCGCGTGGAAGCTCCTGAGGACCGTTCGCTACCGGGCATCTTGGCTCCTCAGCTCCGGCAGGCCCTGCTCCGGCTCTCTAGGAACGCTCGCGCCAAGAGCTTCGCTGAGAGGGCGCTTCGAGGTCTGGCAGGTTTCGCGAGCAGCCTCAAGGTGAAGTACGACGACATCGAAGTCGGGTTCGATTTCGAGCCCGAGCCTGGCCTCGCAGACAACGGGGACCTGGAGCATGACCTCCAGGCTTTGCTCGAGGTTGTGGGCGAAGCCGCCAAGGAGGGCGAGACGGCCCTCGCGATGTTCGTCGATGAGCTCCAGTATGTCGAAGAATCCCAGCTCGCAGCGCTAATCACTGCGCTCCACCGTGCGGCTCAGCGCCAGCTCCCCGTGGTTCTGGTCGGCGCAGGCCTCCCACAGCTCCCGGGTCGCATGGGCAGCGCCAAGTCCTATGCTGAGCGGCTCTTCGAATTCCCGGTCATTGGAGCGCTCCTTCCCGAGGACGCCCAGCTCGCGATCGAGAAACCAATACGCGACGAAGGGGAGAGGATTGAAGCGGAGGCCGTGACCCGCATTGTGGAAGCCACCGAGGGGTACGCCTACTTCCTACAGGAGTGGGGCAAGCACACCTGGGATGCGGCTTCTCAGTCTCCGATTTCCCTTACCGATGTTAACGCCGCGTCGAGCAGCGCCACCGCCGCGCTCGACGAGAGCTTCTTCCGGGTTCGGTTCGATCGCGTCACACCACTCGAACGAAAGTACCTCCGGGCGATGGCCGAGCTCGGCCCTGGCCCTCACAGATCCGGCGACATCGCCGACATGCTGGGGAGGTCGGTCAGTTCGTTGGCTCCTACTCGTAGCAATCTGATCGGCAAGGGGATGGTGTGGAGCCCGGCGCACGGAGACACCGCATTCACGGTACCGCTCTTCGATGCGTTCATGCTGCGCGTAATGCCAGGCAGTGAGTGGCGCGGCTGAGTGAGTCGCACGATAGGCGCGAAACCGAGTGCACTGAATCAAACAAAGCAGCCGCGGTGCAGGGCGAGGACCTCTCGCTCAACTACATCCACCCGTGACGCCTTGGTCGGTGCCACCTGGCCTCGCCAAAACCACCTGACTGCCTGTGGCATCACCGAATGGCTGTATTCTATAGGGGGGGTCGCCTCGGCTCCACTGAGACGTCGCACCACCTCGCCGCCGGACCTGGTCTCCAGTGCCCGCCTCGTGGGCAGGCACACGCGCTCACTTCCACGCTCGCCACCGACATTCCTTCCCTAGAGACGGTCCGCACCCGGAGCATAGTCGTGCCGCCACTCACGTACCTCGAGCGGTACAGGAATGAGGGCACGCGTACCTACAGCGCACATGCGGCATACACGGAGTGCCGACCCGAATACCAGCCGACGATCGGCACACCGCAGTTCGACCTCCCTGCCTGGGAGCTGCCGCAGAACGCACTGCGCGTGTATCGGGCCGATCCTCCCGCGGTGCTCGCTGCGCGTTACCTGCCCGGGGATCGGGCCCTGTTCGTCGTTCACCCTCAGCTGGTCACCGACGATGCGGCAGACCCGTGGCTCGCTCGTACGGAGACCCTGGGCCGTGCGCTTCCTCCGCTGCGTGTCTCACCCAGCTCATCGACGCGCACGCTGTTCGTGGTGGACGATGCCCATCCACACGCGCTGAAGGTCCACTTCCCCTACCGAGTCTCGCGGTATGGGCGGCGGATGCGCGATGAGGTGGTGGCGCAGGCCGTCACCCTCTCGGGCGAGGTGCAGGCATGGGGCGGCGGCGGCGATCCCTCCTTTGCATTCCTTCGGGAAGTCATCGGTGTGACCCACCCCAGGACGGAGTCCGACGGGACCCGCGGAGAGAACTGGGGCTACCTGGTCCGTGACCTTCGTCCCTTTCCTCATGTCGGCGCGGAGCGGCGTCTCATCCCGGGCTTCGCACTGTACGGCCGGGACCGCTTCGACCCTGAGGTCCAGCCCCTCATCATCGACCTGGCCGATCCCAGCGATCCGCTCGGGTGGACCCTCCAGCACGTCATGCTCCCGGTTCTACGCCACTGGGTCCGATGCTACACGGAGCTGGGTTTCATCCTCGAGCCGCACGGACAGAACGTTCTGCTCGAAATCGACGCACGAGGGGACGTGCAGCGCCTCGTTCACCGCGACCTGAGCCTCGGGATCGACATGCGGCGCCGACGGGACCTGGGACTCCCTGACGGCTCACTCAACGAGTACAACCGCTTCGAGGACGGCGCGTTCGCCAGCATCGCCTACGACCGCTTCGTAGGGGGGCACTTCTTCAGCTACCTGGCCGGCGCGCTGATCGAACGGGATCCGCGGCTATCGATCGAGGACTTTCGGAGGCCCTGCCGCGAGGAGTTCGGCCGGCTGTTCGGAGGCCACGAGCGGTATCTGCCCCGCTCGGTGCACTATTTCTCCGACGAGCGGGATGCTCACGGCAAGCCCTTCTATCAGGATACGCGCGAGCGCCCCACTTGGAGACCCTGACGAGCGCGAGCTAGGGACCTTCGGTTCGAACGAGTGGTTACCGGCGCGCTATACCTTCGCTGGCTTTGCCTCGCCGAGATCCTCGAAGAGCTGAATGCGGACGCGACCTTCTGGAAAACTCGCCGTGATCTCGAGCTCTCCACCCATCGCCTCGATAAAGCGCCGTAGGGAGCTCAAATACATATCGGTCCGCCGTTCCAGCTTTGAGATCGTCGCTTGATTCAAGCCAAGCACCTCGGCCAACTCCTCCTGCGACCACGCCCGGGCTTGGCGGAGCTCTTGGAGAGGTAGCTCTTCCAGGAGTTCTTCCGTACGCCTTCGAATGCGCTCCTGCCTCGCGGGCGAGAGGCCCTCTCGGATTGTATTGAACTTGGTAGCCATTAGATCAATCCTTCACGGCGCAGAATCTTGAGGTGCTCGTCATATAGATCGTCGGCCTTCGGAACGTGGGTCTCGTACCATCGATCCTCTTCAGTCAGGTCTCGAAACCACGCCAACCACTCGTCTGTAACCTCGACTTCGTATGCCATCTAGGCAATATGCACCTTGATGCATACACGCTCCATGCCAAAATGGGTCCCCTACCACCCCCCTCTCGCCCGCGCTCTGCTGGGTCGCTTCTTTCCTTCCGCGGCAACGCTCAGGCGATCGAATCCTCTAACCCCAGTTCCTCCCGCAGCCTCTGGAGAAGGCGCTCATCCATGGGCGGGACCATGTTGCTACCCGTCCGCTCAAGCTGAGCAAGAAGAGCTCGAACCTTCTCACGGCCACTGGCGTCCCCGACTGCATCGAGCGGTGTACGGCCTCCGAGGGCCGGGATCGGAGAGCGCAGCCAGTCTTCGTAGTGCTTCTCCAAGATCTTCGAAACCTGCGCGCGGACCTCGGGATCCGACGCTAGGGAATCGTCGAGAGATACGGCGGGCGCTTCGTCCCGCCTGTGCCTCGCGTCCTCGAGCGTCTCGATCTCCGTGCTCGTATGCTGGGCTCCAGGGTAGGCTGCGATCACGGTGGCTTTGATGCGTTCGGCCCGTTCGGCAGAATTGACCTCAGCGACGAGCGTTGTGCCTTCGAACTCGAGGTGCCCGAGGACCATGTTTCCCCATTGGCCCGGCGTCTCGTTGCCGGTCGCCGTCCATGTGATGGACGCCCGTTGCACACGCCCCTCGTCATCGAGTTCTGCGGAGTCCAACAACTCCTCCTCGGTAGCGGTCGAGTCCAGATGCTTGAGCGCCTCGAACGCGTGGTGTGCCGAAGGCGCGAAGAAGGAGACCCTGTGGAAGACGAGTGGCTCTCCGTCGGTGTTTCGAAGCTCGGGGGGCGATGGATTCAGAAGTTCCTCGATCCAGTCGAGGTACATCTCCCGAATCTCGATGTCCCAGTCCCGCACGGTATGAGGATCGGCGTCACCGTCGCCGGTCACCCGATCCCGGAAATCGATGAGCTCGAGCTTGTGCATGGGCCCGAATACGTGCGGGGAGCACGCCTCCACTAGGGTGATCCCGTCCACGGTGACGAGTTGTCCGAAAAGCAGGTCGCCAGGCGACGCGGTGCGGGACGCTGAACGCTCCAACACATCCAGTTCTGCCCCCGTCAGTACGTCCCGGGCGCGGAAACCCCGGCCAGGATCGGCGTGGAGAATCTCGTGGAACGAAAAGGGGGATTCGACGCACGCCTCCAGGTAGCTGCGCAACAGAGCGTCGAGCCACCTTCCCTTTCGTTCGAGGAAAGCTCTCGTTGGGCTGCGACCGTGGAGCGACTCGTCGAGTACCTGGGTCTCCTCGGGGTCGGGCGCCCACCGGTGGAAGAACCAGGGCATGAACAGAGGCATCTGCATCGTCGAGGGATCGAAGCCTAGCTCGTCGTCCTGCCACAACGTGAACTCGTCCCAGGCCTCGTCCAGCACCTCCGGGCCGTAGGTCTGCCGTGCGAACCCCAGCAGCTTGGTAGGGAATCCGTCAAGCGCCGCACGGAGGTTCCGCCATGTCGCTTCCGGGCCGGAGGCTACCTCCTGATTCGGCTTTCCGTGGCAATGCTTGTACTTCCTACCGCTCCCGCAAGGACAGGGTGTGTTGCGGCCCGTGCTCATGATCATTCGCCCGTCGGTGAGGTCGGATTGTGCGTGCCCGGTTCCAAGCGCCGGGATCGAGGGGTCCGAGGCAATATCTGACTTTACACCACTACGCTAGACTTCAGTAACTTCGCCATCCCGAAACGGATCGAGCACCAGCACTCCCCCATACCACCGCTCGTGTTGGAAATCCTCAGAATAGAGGACGCCGAGCTCATGGACCTCGGCATACGCCCACATGTGCGCATCCCAGAGCGAGAGTCCGTACGCAGCCATCCCCTGTAGCGCTGTACGTACAACGCGATCGTCCGGATAGAGGACTCTGAACTGCCTCAGGAGGTCTTCCGCCTCCAGCCGTGCGGCTTCGGACTCGAGGATACAGGAGCCGTCGCGTTGTAGACGTGTGGTTGCTGCCACGAATTCTACGATCGCTTGATGGGCGATGTGGATGCTTCCGTTGCCGATCCCTTCTCGAAGAAGGTCATCCGCGACCCGCCGCTTGTCTGGGAAGCGATGGTCGAAGCGGTAGACCAGGACGTTGGTGTCAGCGAGCGCGGCCACGGTCGTGAAGCTCGTCTCGGGTCCAACCTCGATCACGCCATAGGCTCGCGGAGTGACCCCTTTCAGCGTGGAGCCGGTCGCGTCGCTCGGTAGCGCGATCGAACAGCGACAGTCGGTGGGCGGTCGTCAACGCCTCGGCTCCGAAGGTGCGCGCCGTCACGACGCGAATCTCGTCCCCCGCGGGAATCCAGCGGATCCGGTCTCCGGGCTGGATCCCATACCGATCGGCCAGTTCCTTGGGAATCGTGACCTGCCGCTTGCTCGTTACCTTGCCCATGTCCTTACCATGGTAAGGACCTTGTCCTTACGCAAGAGGCCTCCAGTTCCGTCGCCGGCGTCCAACCACTCTTACATGGGTGATTATCACCCACAACGTGGGCATATGACCCCTTCTTTTCTCCCGTTCGGTCCGCGGTCCGAGCCCTTCGGAGCCTAGGTCCACCGTTCATGAACGGTGAACTCTATTGATTGGTGGTGGAGGAAATCAGGTATGTTCAGCGTTCATGACCACTGAACTACTCCATGGCCCATGAGAGAAACGGCGATATCCCTCCGACCGCACGACATCTGCGTCGCGCTGCAGATCTGTCTGACGCCGGACGTGGGATTCCGGAGCCTCGCCCATTCTGTGTCGCTCAGTCTCGGCGAGGGACACAATGCCACGAAACGGTTGCGCAGCTCCAGGCTTGTTCATGACCACGCGCTGCAGGTCGTTCGTCCCGCTCTGCTCGAATTCTTGTGTCATGGTGTCCGTTACGCGTTTCCTGGCGAGCTTGGATCCGTGACTCGGGGTGTCCCAACAGCCCATTCGGGTCCCCCACTCGCTGAGCATCTTGTTCAAGGCGAGCCGGTGGTATGGCCGCATCACAATGGAAAGAAGCGGGGATCTTCGCTGGCTCCGCTGTGCTCTGCCGCCCCTCAGTTCGCCGAATCGAACGTGGAACTCTATCACCTTCTCACCCTTGTCGACGCCCTACGGATCGGGCAAGCCCGAGAGAGAGAACTCGCTCAAGACATCCTCCGCTCCGAGGTGTTGGCCTCTGCCAAGTGAAGCCCACGGAAACGAGTTGCTAGTCGCGGTAGCCCGGCGGCTCGGCGCGCTCACCGACGAGGTTGCGTTCTGCGGCGGGCAGGTTGTGAGTCTCCTCCTCACCGATCCGGCAGCGGACCGGACGCGCCCCACTTACGACGTTGATATCGTGATCTCCACGACGGGGCGCAGTGGTTTCGCACCGACATCACTTCACCCCGGGTGCGTGTAGCGCTCGAGCGGATTGTCGACGCCGCGTCGAGCAGCGCCACCGCAGCGCTCGACGAGAGCTTCTTCCGGGTGCGGTTCGATCGCGTCATACCCTGCGTTCATGCTGCGCGTGGATGCCAGGGGACGAGTGGCGCACCTGAGTGAAGTCGCGCGACGGGCTCAAAAACTGAGTGCACTGAATCGATTCCAAGCAACCACGGTTCTTGGGGATCGGGCCACCACCGCGTCGAGTCCCAGCCCGCCCATCGGGCTTTGCCCCCCTCCCGTCTTAGCCCGTGACGGCTTCCGGCACAGGTGGCACTGCCCCGGGAGCAGGCCCCCCTTCGAGCAGAGCCCAAACCCCTATATCCTCATCGATTTCGGGCCAGTGGATTCCGAAGCCACCGGGCAGCAGCTCCCAGTTTGCCTTCTGTTTCGAGGTCGCGGCTTGAAGGCGGGGGTACCACCACAGAGGTACTCTCACGGCCCGACCGTCCGCCAACGTCACCTCCAGGGTCGTCTTCGTCACGGTGACGTTGGTAGCGCTCACTCGAAACTCACGATCCATGATGTCGCTCCCAAGCTTTGAGCAAGACCTCCAGATTCGCCTCCACCAAGTCTCTCAGCCGACGGAGCTCATGTCGAGGAAAGCCCGTCGCGGTCGCCAGCTGGACTGGATCTAGCCAGAACTTGGCGGTGAACCGCTCCCGGTCTACGTGTATGTGCGGTGGCTCGCCTGGCCACAGCCCAGGAGCCCGAGAGGCGAACAGCGTTACCACCTCACAACTCCGTCCCCTCCCCCAGCCGCGCCAAGTACTCCCGATACGCCCAGGCGCGGTCTCTCTTCCTTCCCGTTATCTCCTCAAGCACCCCGGCCGCAACCAACGCTTCAATCGCCCGCCCCGCGGTCGGCTTGCTGGTCTCGAGCAGCTCGCACACCAGAGGAGAAGTAATGATGGGCCGGTGTGGAAGCCTCTCGAACAGGCGAGCTGCCATGATCGACGAGCCGCTGCCCGCCAAGACCTGCGCTCGATCCCGTTCCACCAGCGCAAAGAGATCTCGGGCTGCCATCACGCCTTCGTCGGCGACACTGCGTACGCCTTCCAAGAAGAACATCAACCACCCCTCCCAGTCCCCTTCGGTCCGAACGGCGTTCAGGCGGGCGTAGTAGTCGGAACGGTGTCGTTTCAGGAACAAGCTCAAGTACAGGAGTGGCGCGTGCAGCATCCCCCAATGCTCCAGGAGTAGCGTCACCAGAAGTCGACCCATGCGACCGTTGCCGTCCAAGTAGGGATGAATCGTCTCGAACTGAACGTGCACCAACCCTGCGCGGATGAGTCCATGAACACCGTCCTCCGCGTGGAGGTATCGCTCGAGTTCAGAGAGCGCTTCTGGGAGTTCGTCCGGAGGTGCCGGTACGAACACTGCCTTCCCGGGGCGAACCCCACCGATCCAGTTCTGGCTTCTCCTGATCTCGCCGGGCTGCTTATCCGCTCCGCGAACACCCTGCATCAGGCGCCCGTGTGCCTCGTTGAGAAGGCGCATAGAGAGCGGGAGGCCACGCGGATCGCTCAACTGGGCCCGCGCGAACTTGAGCGCGTCCAGATAGTTGCAGATCTCTTCAACGGCTCCGTCGGGAACAGCCTCGGCCGGCTGGGCCTCGAAGGCGAGGAGGTCCACTAGAGTGGCCTGGGTGCCCTCGATCTGTGAAGACAGGACGGCCTCTTTACGCACGAAGCCATAGATGAACCAGTCCATCGAAGGAACCATCGCGCCCGCGAGGTCCAAACGTGCCAGGGCCTGCTCAGCGTCCCGCAGGGGGGCGGCAAGCGGGTCCATGAAGAGGGGAGGACTCCTGGGAGGCAGCGGACTCGGAACGAACGCGGCCACTTCCTCGCCGCCCACTCGGGTACGTCGGTAGGTGCCGGTCTTTCTCAAGGTCGAGAGATCCTAGGTTCGAGAGCGTGGCTACCTCGCATCACTAGTAACGATTTTGACACCAACGACGCGATTGGTCAAGATATCGTTACTAGTGCTTCGCACTCGATCCTGACGTACTTGCCCCTGGGCCCGCCTCACACCTCGACCAGTCCCACCGCCCCCGCCACCGCCGCAATCAGCCGCCGGTCCGTCGTCAGAATCGAGCAGGACAGCGCTTCGGCGAGCGCCACGTAACACGCGTCGTAGGCGGTCAAGTTGGCACGCCACTGCCAGATGCGCGGGAGCAGCGGTTGGATCGGGTGACGCGTGACAGGCGCCTCTTGGAGGATCTCGATCAGCGCCCCACCGTGGGTGGACTCAAGGGTCCCCGCTCTTTCGAGGCGCCGAATCACCTGGGCCACTTCCACGTCAAGCAGTGCCGGGGTGTGGACCGCTCCTGCCTGTTCCATCGCCGAGCCGACGCGCTCGCCCAGTTCCGAGCCCAGGAGGAACTCAACTGTTCCGGATGCGTCGAGGACGATCAACGAGCCTCGCGCTCCTCACGCACGAGGGCCGCTCCGGAGGGAACGTCTTTCAGTGCAGGCAGCAGGCGGATGCGTGCGGACAGCTCGGCGACCGTCGGCAGCGCCACTTCTCGCTTGAGCGCTCGAAGCGCAAAGTCGGACAGGGTCAGCCCCTCCAAGGCGGCGCGCGCCTTCGCTGAGCGATGGACGTCGTCCGGTACGTTTCGTATCTGGATCATCGTAGACATGTGATAATGATGGCCACATGCTGGTCACATGTCCAGGGGTCCTACCTTGCCGAGTATCACTACTGATATCATCATGTAGGTATTATGATGACGCGCACACAGCTTTCCTTCGATCGAGAGATGCTCCACCGCGCCCGAAACCGGGCTCGGCAACTGGGCATTTCCCTGGCCGAATACGTCCGACGACTCGTGGCGGAGGACCTTGGGCAGCCCAGCTCGACGACGGATCCCCGCGCGGTCTTCGATCTGGGCTCGTCCGAAGGTTCTGACATAGCCAAGGAAAAGGACGCGATGCTCGGCGGGGCCTTTTCCAAACAGGATCCGTGAGCCTGTTCGTGGACACATCCGTGTGGTATGCCGCCGCCGATGCCGGGGACGTAAGCAACGCCCGCGCGCACGAGATCCTTCTCAGGGGCGAGGCCCTCATCACTTCCGACCACGTCTTGCTAGAAACCTTCACGCTGCTGCGGTGGCGAATCCATCGAGCGGCGGCGGAGGCCTTCTGGCGCGGGCTACGAAGTGGCGTGGCCTCTCTCGAGTGCGTGGGCCCGGCCGACTTGGAGGCTGCGTGGAGCATCGGCGAAGCGTTCCCAGACCAGGACTTCTCATTGGCAGACCGAACCTCCTTCGCCATCATGGAACGTCTGGGGCTCGCGAGGGCCGCATCGTTCGATGATGACTTCGCGGTGTACCGCTGGGGCCCAAGGCGTAGGAAGGCGTTCGAAGTGGTGCGGTAGGGCCCTACTCCCCTCCCAACAACTCCTGTAGCGCCAACCAGGCTTTCGGCTGAAGCTGCGCTTCGTCGAAATACTGGGTCACGATCTCCATCGCATCCTTCGGGTCGTCGAGATTCAGATATCGCACCAGGAAGCGCACGTCGTCCATGTCGCGGAATTCCTCGCCCAACCTCATGGCGGCGCACTTCATGGCGAGCAAATAGGTTGGCTGCGCAACAAAGACGCGAAGGTGTGACCAACTGAGGAAGAGGTCGAAGGAACCTCGCGGACTCAGGTAGCCCTTTACGGCATCGTTGAGCCAACGATCGGGCGCCCCCGTGCGCGCCGCGACTCTAGCGGCCGCCTCCCTAACTGCCTGGGTGGGGTGGAAAAAGCCATCGACGTCGTGGGTCGATGCTCGGGCGTTGAACGCCAGGCACATCACGGCCCCACCCACCAGATAGAGCTCGCCCTCGACCCCCACCTCCGCCAACTCCTGGCTCAGCAACTCGAGCAGGCGCTCGATGTCTGACCGCGTGAGACGTATCGGTGGGCTCGTCAGAGGCCCGCCCTCACACTCTGTCGCCGATGCTGGCGTCGACGAAGAGGTTGCGACGCTTGAACGGAACGGGAGAGTTCTTCAGCAGGTGCGGTCGGAGCGCAGCTAAGGGAGTGGCGAAGAAGGGCTCGGAAAGGGGCTCCACGTCACGCACCCAGTGAGGCGGATTCACGTCGGCCCGCCAAACAGCCATTTCCACCATGGCAGCGATGTAGTTTCGGTCCAACGGCGGGAGTTCCCGCAGATCGGCCGCTCCTACGGCTGCATTTAGCTCCATAGGAGCCAAGGTGGTGAGCAGGTCGTTCAGTGCGGCCAAGGCGTCCCGCCTGGATCGAGAATCAGCCACGCGCTCCACCAGGGCCCGGAAACGCTCCGCACCGTCAGCGAGTACCCGGCTGAGGACGTATTCGGACATCCCCTGGCCCGACGCCTCTGCGAGCTCCTTGAGGCGCGCCTTCTGATCCACCGTAACCCGGATCTGGAGGTGTTGGGATTTCGGGGACATGGATGAAATAGACCGCGGCTCGGGCCCTGTGTCAATACGTCCGTAATGACAATTAGATCAAGCGCAGTTCGTGCAGCCCTAGCCCAGTTCCAACTCGCTTTCGTCTTGGGCCCTCCAACCACCGGACCACCAGCGGCGGCGCAATGATCGGCTGCAGATCTCTTCGACGCTCCTAGATGGTCCACCCACCTTGCCCGCCCGCGTTTCCACCATCTTCTTTACCAGTCGCCCTCTCTCCCCTGTCCAGGAGTCAACCCGCTGTTCGACGTCATCGCCACACCCCAATTCTGGGCATCCCTCGTCGGTGTCACTCTGATTCAGATCGCTCTCGGGGCGGACAACCTGATCATCATCACGATCATCGCCAACAAGCTAGAGGCGTCGGAACGGGGCAAGGCGATCAAGCTTGGGCTGATCCTGGCAATGGCGTTCCGGATCATCCTGCTCGCAGGGGTAAGCTTGGTGCTCGCCTACGCGACGGCTGAGCTTTGGTCCTACGCGGGTAGGATCCTGGGACTCGACCTCGCCTGGGCGATCAATGGGAAGGCTCTGGTGCTGGGGATCGGCGGACTCCTCCTGATTTGGAAGGGCGTGAAGGAGCTGCGCATCAAGCTGAAGGGAGTGCACGAGACGGACGTCAAGGAGGCGGCGAAGTTTCGTGACGTCGTGGCGCTGATCGTGGGGATGAACCTGCTCTTCAGCGTTGATTCGATTCTGACCGTGGTGGGGATGACGGACATCCTGCTGGTCATGATCGGGTCGGTGGTGATATCCGTCGCCATGATGCTGGCCTTCGCTGATGCGATCTCGAACTTCCTGGTCGACAATCCTGAGTTCGAGATCCTGGGACTGTTCGTATTGTTGCTGATTGGGTTCGTGCTCGTACTCGAGGGCGGTCATGAAGCACACGTCACCGTGAACGGCGGCGACTTCCCGCACATTCCCCAGTGGATCGTGATCTTCATGCTCCTGTTGATGTTCTCGGTCGATCTGTACCAGAACTGGTGGGAACGCGGCCAAGAAAGGGCCGCCGCCGCGGCTGAAAAGAAGCTCAAGCTTCACCACCGGAAGCGATGAAGTCCGTCAGCGCGACCTATGCACTGCGGGTAAGCCATCGAACGCCCTCAGGTCGTGCGCGAACGCGCGCTCGTGGGCTCGGCCCTCATCGTCGCGCCAACTCACGGTGGCCCGAAAGCGGTGCGGTTCTCGCCTGAGTAAGGAGCCTAGACGATCGACGAAGATCCGGATCTGTCGGTGCGGTCGTAGCACGCCGAGGCAGCGGAACAGTGGTAACTGGTCGAGTGCCATCTCTCCGCCCAGCGCGTTCAGCGGCGGCTCGAGCGTGACTCGGACTTCGTGGGCAGGGGTCTCTCCCAGGTTCAGCAGCACCAACTCGACCAGGTCGTCTTGCACGTCGACGTCCAACACTACATACGGTGACCGTGGATCGCTCCGTGACTTGGGAGTGGTCACAGGTCAGTCGTCCATCTCGATGCCCTCGTGGCAGAGCTCGAGGGTTTCGATGGCCACGTCTGCTCCTCCGGCGTTGAGGTCGGGCCCTACCCATTTGCAGGGCCAAGCCCGGTGCACGTTCCACCGCACCACCTCTTGGCGGCTCTCGTCCAACAATGAGATACGCACGTCGGCTCGCTGGACGTTGCCCTGGAGCGCCGTCAGTAGCCAGTTCCAGAACGTCGCGTCTCCGGTCACCCCCCGCTTGCAGATCAGGTTCGGGTACTTCTTGGGACCCGGAAGCTTGCGCACCGTGATGTCCTCGGTGCCTGTGCGATACTCGATCACGTCAATCTCGACCCCAAGCCCGCTGATCTCAGAGAAGGAGCCCCTGGCCGTGGCGCCGTCGCTGATCCCTGACACCTCGATCAGGAAGTTGTAGTTGCCGTAGGGATCTTCGCGGTAGGTCGGGGGCATGGTGGCTCCTGCGCTGTCGGGGTGCGGCGTTTCACTGAGAGTGGCGTGATTTCTGGGTCCGGTGGGTCAACATGGCGTCAGGATCAAGAAGACCAACGTCTCGCTCCACAGACGATGGCTGCTCATGGATGCGCTCCGCACGGGCAGGCAGCAATAGCTCCCTCGGTCCCCCGGTCCGTTGCACGATCGTGCACTCAAACCCTTGTGAGGACCCCCACGAGGCAACCATACTTCTCATCATGCACGATCGATCATCTCATCAAAGATCAACGTCCCCGCTGAAAGCCCTTGCCCATGAAGTACGTACCCGTCGCTTGGAACTGGGCCTTCGCCAGGCAGAGGTCGCGGACCTGGCGGGATGCTCGCCGCGCTTCGTCCATACCGTGGAGCAGGGGAAGCCGAGTCTCCGTCTCGACAAGCTCCTGGACGTACTGAGGGTCCTCGGCCTCGGGCTCATGGTGGTTCCCGGGCAGGGCGGCATCCGAGGGCCCCTCAAGGCTTCACCCGATCATGCTGACCAGACATGAAACCGGTCGACGAACTCCGGTGGGTGGAGCAGGCCATGGTGCTCAAGCAGGGGAAACGAGCCGCCCGCCTCGAACGGCGACCCGATGCCATCGTGTTCGCATATGACGAGCGATACCTGTCGGAAGGTGGAGCCCCCGTCGCAACGACTCTTTCACTCAGCTCGGACGCCATAGTCACGCATGCGCCGGGGGCCCTTCCCCCCTTCTTCTCGGGATTGCTCCCGGAGGGCCGCCGGCTCACCGCTCTGCGTTCAGCCGCGAAGACCTCGGCCGACGACGAACTCACGCTTCTGCTCGCAGTGGGGGGCGATGCCATCGGCGACGTGCAGGTGATCCCGGAGGGTGTCGAGCTCAGCGCAGTCGAGCCGCGGGCGACTGTGGAGGATTGGCGAGATGTCAATTTCGCCGATCTCCTCAGCACTTCAGTCGGAGATGCGTCCTCGATCGATCGCGTGGGGATCCCCGGAGTTCAGGATAAGGTGTCCGCTCGCATGATCAACGTACCGGTTGCGCGGGCGAACGAGCGCTACCTGCTCAAGCTCGAACCACCCGAGTTTCCGCATCTCGTCGCCAATGAGGCGTTCTTCCTGGAAGCCGCGCAGCGATCAGGCCTCGAGGCTGCGCAGGCTGAGGTTGTGTTCGATGCCGAAGGCAAGGTAGGGTTGCTAGTCCGCCGGTTCGACCGGGTCGCCGACCCGGATGGGGGCTTTCGAATGCTGGCGCAGGAGGACGGCTGCCAGGTCCTGGGGCGCTATCCGGCCGATAAGTACCGCGTCACGACGGAGGCAGTCATCGAAGCGCTCGCCGGAATGTGTCGCGCTCAGCCGGTCGCGGCGCTCACGCTGCTCAGGCAGTTCGCATTTGCCTACCTGACCTGCAACGGAGACGCACATGCCAAGAACCTCTCCATCGTCCGGCGCGGAGAGGAGTGGCGGGTGGCACCCGCCTACGACGCGCCCACATCCTACGTCTACGGGGACAACACCATGGCGCTGACGATCAACGGCAAGCTTAGAGAGGACATCGGACGAGCGGACTTCGTTGCGTTGGGTGACGTCGTCGGGGTCCCGCCCCGTGCCGTCTCGCGTGCGCTCGACGAACTCTGCGCGAATGTGAATACCTGGATCCAGGATCTGGACCGGCTTCCGTTCGATTCCGGATTGCTGCGGAAGCTGGGGCGCGCCATCGAGTATCGCACAGAGCGTCTGCGGGGTCGTTGAGCCGGTGGGCCGTCGCCCCACCACATCATCCCGGCGGAATCGCCTCGAACTCCCAAAAGCGCGACACCTGGTCGTCCGCGCCCATCATCTCATAGCGGATGAGGCTGATGGGTAACCGGCCCCGGGCCAGGAATTCGTCGTGGAAGGCCTTCAGTTCGAACGACTCTCCGTCGCGCTGCCGCATCTCTCCGAGCAGTTGCTGGATCTGCAGGTTACCGATCGTATAACCCAGCCCATAACCAGGGGGCCGGCGTAGGTAGATCTCGGCGTCGACCCGAGCCACGTCCTCGTCGAGCCAAGGCGACCCCTCCCGCATGTGCTCGGCGGCCTGGGCTATGTTCATCGCTCCAAGCTGCATGCCAATGTCGGCGGTCACGCGGGTCGCACGGAAGATCCCGAACAGGTACATGAGCTCATGGACGCGCGGCAGGTGGTCGATCACGCCGGCGCGCACCATGGGCTCCTCGAGGTACACCCCCCAGCCCTCGACCCGGACGGCGTCGGCGATGTGTGAGCGAATAGGATGATCGCTCCGTCGCGCGAACCAGCCGTCGTAGCGATGACCGGGGATGACTGCGTGAAGGTGATCCGGATGCGGGTCGCGGAACTGGACTTTCTCCCAGAAGTTGAGCCCCCCGGGACGTTCGATGAAGGGCGCGTTGTATCCGAACGCGTCGAAGTCCGGCGTGTCGTCCGGCAGGGTCAGGATGTCCGACTCCACCAGCCACCGCCGAACGTTTTTGTCCGTGCGTCGAAGACGCGTCTCGTACTCCTCTGCGGTGGGCGCCGGGGCAAGCGGGGGTAGCTCGCGATTGCGCGCCTCCTCCAGCGCCAGGAATCCCATGAGGCGCTCCCATTCGCGTTGGGCCAGGAGCGCCATCTCGTCGGCCGTCCAGGGGAGGAGTTTGGCGTTGCGCATGAACCAGTCGAACCGGGCCTCGCCGACCCCGGCGTCGGCCGTCATTTGAGGCACAGCCGCGTCCAGCCAATCCGCGAACTCCCGAACCGCCGCGAGTGCTTCTGCTACGGCAGGGACCAACTCGGGACCGGTGCGGCGCGCCCGGTCCAGCAGATCCTCGTACCAGCCGATGACCCCCTCGGGTGGAGAGGCCCGGTAGGGGTGTCCGTGACCCACGCCATCCGAGTTCCGCATGTTGAATCGGGCCAGCATCAGGAAATCAGCAGCCCCCTCGGTCAGATTCCCCTTTGCGGCCTCGATGATTTCCGGGACGGCCTCCAGGCGTGCCCGAACCCGCGCCAATCGTTCCCCACGGGCCTCCGTATCCGAGAAGGCGAGGCGCAGGAGCGGATCTACGTAGGTACCCGGGTCCCGGGCCCAGGGGCGGCTGACCTCGAAGTAGAACTTCTGTTGCGCGATCTGCGCCTTCACGGCCAGGTAATCCGCCTTCTCCGGCACGGCCCAAGCCGTGGGGTCGATGGCCTTGAGCGCTTCTTCCAGCCTATTGACCGCGGCGACACGCGTGGCCACGGCGGACGCCCGGTAATCCACTACGCCATAGGGCGCCTCCGGATCATCGAAGGCGGCTGACCAGACCTCGGGTGTACGAGCCTCGCGAAAATCGTCGAAAAGCGTGACCAGTTCGGCGTACCCTGGCGAGGACTGCCCCGAAGCCCGCTCGGGCGTTAGCGACAGGGTAAGGAAGAGTACCAGAGACGACGCGCAGACGGCTGCTGGGATCGAAGCGGGTGGAGTGGGCACGCTCGACACCTCCATGGGATCGCAGACTCCGGGGACGCCCCGCTCAAGCGCGATCAGTCTCGAATGACGGGCGGCCTGACCGGTAACAGGGGGAGCGCGGCAGCAGCAAGTCCCAGGAGTGACCGCAGCCAGACCGAACAGGCACGCCGGGGCAACCGGAAGCATGACGGGGCGGCGCATGTCGGTGCCCGATTGGAGCCCTGATGGCAGCCCGCTGGCGACCTCTCATGGATCCCGACGTCAGTACCGCCTGCAATGGACATCGGACGTCGGCTAGAGCGCTGAGCCCAGCGTTGAAGCGTGCGTGTTCCCCCCTCAATTCACCCGCTGCGTATACCCCACCGCATCGTTCCCCCCATCCGGATCCGGCTGCACCCCCGCCACCGTCCACGTGCTCGCATGAAGCCCTACGACGACCCCTTCGAAGCTGACAGTGATCTCTACCTGACCACCCGACTGGATGGGCCCCACCTCGCAGGTCACCACACCAGCCGCGTCTACACTGCAGTTCGCGCCCGTGCCGTTAACGAACTCGAGCCCCACAAGGGAAGTCGAGACGAACGTCGATCCGGTCGACTCGGTTGGCCCCAGGTTGGTGATCTGGAACCTGGTGTTCATGGTGTCCCCCAAGAACTGCCCGTCCTCTTGGCTGACCAGGATTGGGGTCAGGTCGGCCGAACCATCGTTGTCTCGAATCGTCACGTCGCTGGTCCTCACACCGACTCTGTTCCACGCGGGGTCGGTGCTGGTCACTTCGTGGGTGAGCACGTCGGTGTGCGGTCCCTCCACCACTGCGTCATCGATCGCGCGCACGGCAACTGTCCGAGGTAGCGTCCAATCGTCACCTGCGAACGTCATCGGTGTGGCGGTTACCTGGGTTGCCGCGGAGACCACGCTTAGGGTCACGTCGTTCGTCGGAGGTGAGCCGCCACCCAAGCACACCTGGTACACCTCGGGAGGGCCCCCCTCTCGCAGCGCGAATGAGCTGGGCGAACCATAGGCGGGCTCCGGCCCCGGCCGATAGCCGGACAACGCGAGCATGCCGGGTGGCATGTGCAGGCGCCATGCGCGGCCCGTACCGACGCTCACTCCCTGCAGCCCATCGAAGGAGCCTCGGTCGGTCGGGTTCGGAGTGCCATCGGTAATCAGGGGCACAACCAGACCACACACACCGCCCGCGAAGGACGGGTGGTTCTGGACTACCAGCGTGCCTCCGAGATCGACCGCGCCCGTAACCCGAAGGACGTCGTGGCTTCCCTGCGTGGTCCCCGCTACGTCCATCACCACTTCAGTCGCTGCGTCCAGATCGAGGGAGTTCAGGGTCAGCGTCCCCATGGCGGTATTGCCTCCCGGCGTCGGCGCCGACGGTCCGGGTGAGAGGGTAGCACGGTCGGTCTCGACGTCGCCCACGGCCCCGGTCCCTTGGAGCGTGGAGTTCCCAAGCAGCAACGCCCCACTCTGCGAGCTCCCCGCGCCCGAGACAAACACACTCCCTTCCAGATCTAGCGTCGATCCCACCTCCACCACGATATCACCGCGGTTGTCCAGGTTCGTGACCCGTCCCGGGCTGTACCTCTGCACCGCGATCCTGCTTCCGCCCGAGGCTCGAATCGTTCCCGTGTTCGCCACTGACACGTCTTCAGTCAGGCTCTTGAGGGAGAGCGTTCCTGCTCCGGTGACGTGTAGCGTTCCCCGTTGCTCCAGGCGTCCAGCACTGGATGCGTTCAACCAAAGGGAAAAGCTCCCATCAAGGAGGACATCGATGTTCCCCTCGTTCACGAATCGTTCGGCGTCGGCCACGTACATGGCGGAGCCGAGTGCAGCCTCGACGATCAAGCGAAGGTTGGGCCCAACGGACCCCTTCAGTTGGGGCCCGGTGAAGGGCCGCACGGTCAACACACCGTAAGGATCGGGGTCGTCGAACACGACGAACTCGACTTCCTCGATGACCACCACTGACTCTGAGGGGTCGGACGATCTGGCCGGAAGGGGTCCCCCCTCCCATGTGAAACTCGACATGTTGGTGACGACTACGGCAGCCGAGCCTGAGATGGATCCGCTTCTCTGAATCAGTTCGCCAGCCCGGAACTGCCTATCGGGGCCAGCGATCGTAGTGACTCCAGACCCAGTTGTTTGGATGAAGCCCTCATTCACGAAGTCACCGCCCAAGACCACCTCGAGCGCCGACGAGCCTTCGAGAAACATCCAACCATAGTTCTTCCAATCGCTGAAGAGCCAACTGCTGACCGGGGAACACACACAGGCTTCCTCCACGTCCACGATGCCATGGTTCTCGAACCACACGTCCCTAGGCTGCCATAGGGAGGCATCGTCGCTACCAACGTGCAACACTTGGCTGCCCGCGATGGTCATTCGCCCCGCGCTCTCGATGAGGAGTCCCTCTTCCACTACCAGATCGTCGCGGAGCAGGAGCTCCGGCAAGGCACCCGTCCCTCCCACCTGAAGCAGGTTGACGTGCACGTCGCTGTTGACCGTGACGGTGTAGCTACCGGCGGCGGCGATGCAGACGTTGTCGCCCTGTTTCGGTATCCCCGAGGGGGACCAGTTCGTGGCGAAGTGCCAATCACCATCGACACCGCTAGCCCAAGAGCGTGTGCATGAGATCGCGGGAGTGAGAGCCCTGGCGAGGGCAGGCGCCGCACTCTCGATCCCACTCACGGCAGGTTCCGTCGGCAGGTCACGGCAAGTGTGGACGAACGGGATCAGTAGAAGGGCAGGTATGACGGGGCGGCGCATTTCGTTGTCCGGTTGGAGCCCTGGAGGCAGCCCAGTGGCGACCTCTCATGGTTCCCGGCGTCAGTACCGCCTCCAGATGGACATCGAACACATCCAACATCCAGCCGGACCTCAGTTGCGCCCCCCCTCCGGCCCGGCACATCCTGGACACTCCGCTGAAGTCCGCCATCGCTTCGGAGTCCACCATGCGACCCGTCGTCCTCTTCTCCGTCTTCGCGCTGTTCACCGCAGCCGAGCTTTCCGCACAAGCGCCTCGTCGTCCCTTCCTGTTCAAGGACTCCCGGGGTGAGTTGGCACAAGCCAGGGCTCGCGGCGAAGCCGCCGTGCTGCTCGTGATCGCCGCCATGCCTGGTCGCAACGCTTCCGTCGCGTCGGCCATCAGCTCGGCGGGCGGGACCGTCCAGTACCGCGCGGACGAGCTGGACTACATCCGCGCCAGGGTTCCGATCGATGAGGTGGAAGCCCTGGTTGCGAGTACCGATGTGCACAGCGCGGACATCTCCATCACGGGGAGAAGGCGCACGTTTGGTATGGCGAGCGAGCCTGGGTCCGAGGGGCCGGCCTTGCCCGAGGCCGAGGGGCCGGCTCCGGTTTCCACAGCCGGTGTTCGGGTCCCACCCGGTGACACCATCTGGCCACCCGTCCTGAGCGACTATCCCCTTCAAAACCGCTACAGCCCACTCGCGGACCTGCGTGCCCTCGACTTCTTGAAACAGAACCCGACGTTCGACGGGAGGGGCGTCACCATCGCGATGATCGACATGTCGCCGGATATGCTGCTCCCCGAGCTCCAGACCGCGATAAGCCTGGACGGCCAGCCGATCCCCAAGATCGCGACCTACCGAGCCGCGTTGGACGCCGACGAGGAGGACGACGGGCGTTGGCTCCGGATGGACGACATGGTGGAGGCATCGGGTGGGCAACTGACCTACCGGGACAGCACCTACCAGGCCCCTCGAGACGGTGTCTTCCGGATCGCACTGTTCGACGAATCGGTAGCGGACACGGCGGGTGTGTATGGTGATCAGGGTCTAGATCATGACGTGAATCGGGACGAAAACCCCGAGGGCTCCAGTCGGCACTTCGCCGTGCTCTGGGACGAGGACAGCGGCGATGTCTGGGTCGACACGAACCAGGACAGGAGCTTCGGGGACGAGCGCATGCTGGCCGACTACTCCGAGCGCCCCGAGTTCGGTGTCTTTGGGACCGACGACCCCGAGACACCCGTGCGGGAGTCCATCGGGTTTGGGGTGCAAATCGACGCTGAGCGCCGTCGGATTGCGCTTAACCTAGGGATCGCTTCGCACGCCTCGTTGGTTGTGGGTGCGGCGGTGGGTAGCCGGGGAGAGCACGGCCGTTTCGACGGCGTGGCGCCGGGCGCACAACTGGCCAGCGTAGCAGAAGGAGGGTCCGCGTACGGTCAAACGGAGGCCGTGATCATTGCCGCCCGGGAAGCTGCGGCCAACGTGATCTACTTCGAACAGAGTTCCAACATCACGCGCACATACCTGCTCCGGGACGGACGGCTGGTACCCTCGGTCATCTACGACCGCATCGTCGAGCGCTACGGGCCCTCGATCCTGTCACCGACACACAACTTCCCTGTCCTGGGAGCCATCGACGACATCGTGATGGGCCGAGGCGTGATCGGGATCGGTGGACATGAGAGCAAGGACAACTTCTTCACCAACCACGGTGTCCGGGTCGAGCACGACGACAATCTCCTGATCACCGGTGGCTACGGCCCGATGGGGAACGGAGCGCTCAAGCCCGATGTGATCTCTCCGTCGAACTATGTGAGCACTGCCCGGGGATTCGAGGAGGGCCGGGCTATCCCGGGGCTCTTCCAGCTTCCGCCGGGATACACGATCGCCGGGGGCACATCGACCGCCACGCCGACCGCTGCCGGCGCGGTGGGTCTGCTGATCAGCGCGGCACGACAGTCGGGGATGCAGGTGGATCCGCTCAGCCTCAAGTACGCGGTCACTCGCGGAGCGCGTTGGGTCCCCCACATCGACGCGTACAAACAGGGCAACGGGGTCGTCAACGTGGAGGCGGCCTGGGAGGTCCTCCGTGCGCTCGATGCCGGCGGACTGACTGTCGACATCGAAGTGCGGGCCTCGGTGAAGACCGCCTACAGCCACCTGCTCACCACTCCGCACGAAGGTGTTGGGCTGTACGAGCGCACGGGTTGGAGCAAGGGGGACCGAGGGGAGCGCACGCTCACGCTGACCCGCACGTCGGGCCCGTCCGGGAACGTGACGTTCGATGTCATCTGGGCCGGCAATGGACATGGCACCTATTCGGCGCCGCTCACGGTCACGCTGCCGCTCAACGTGCCGGTCGATGTTCCGGTGACGGTTGCGCCTAGGGAACACGGGGTCCATACGGCTCACTTGACGCTCGAGCACGACGACGTGGTGGGCTACGCGCATCGTGTGCTGCTCGCGATCGTGGCCGCGGAACCGCTCAACGCGTCGAACGACTTCGTCGCCACCAACGAGGTCGAGATTCCTCGTCCCGGCATGACGAGTCTCTTCTTCGACGTTCCCGAAGGTGTGACGGCCCTCAACTTCGACCTCTCCTGGGACGAGCGTGCTGCCACGATGTCGGTGATCCGCCCCGACACACGGGCGCAGCGGGGAGAGCAGATTCGTTCGGGTGGATCGGGAGTCACGCAGGTGGTGAACGACCCCATGCCCGGCACCTGGGAGGTTCGACTCACCGACATCGCTGACACCCGGACCTTCGATTGGGAGCAGGCGAAGGAAGACGAGCCGGTGCCACCGACGAAGGTGACGCTGAAGGTGGCCGCGCTCTCTGCGGAGGTCTCGGTCGTGGAGAACGGAGCCGTGGCGGCGAACGGCAGCAGCGTCTCCGACAACGGTCACACCCCCGCGACCGGCACCCACCAGGTGTGGATCTCGAACCGGATGGCGGAGTTCGAGGGTGGCGCGGTCAGTACGCCGGTCGGAAGTGCCCGGAGCGAGCAACGTTCGATCGCCCCGCGCGAGCAGCAGGTGTTCGAGACCGAAGTGCTGCCCGGGTCGGATGCGTTGTTCGTGCGAGTGGCGGCCGAGGACGGCGCCGACCTAGACGTCTATGTGTTCGACTGTACAGGCGAGAAATGCGAGGCCGCAGCTGCAGACGGCGATCCCGTAGGTGCCGAGTCCGTCACCGTGAAGGACCCCGCCGCTGGAACATGGAAGATCGTCGTCGATGCGGCCGAGGTGCCCGGCGATGGCATCAACTACGAGTACCTGGACGTGGTGCTCAACCCTGCGTATGGCATGGTGAGTTCGGTGGACATGCCCCAGGAACGCTCTGCCGGAGCCCGTTGGATGTCGACGGCCCACAGTTGGATCGCACCCGCCGCCCACGAGGCCGGAAGGATCCCATACTTGACGGTGCTGGTCGAAGGCGTCCACCAGGGCGCGTCGTACTGGGTGGGACTGGGGACGGTGCGATAGGGAGAGGGCCGTGGTCCTCTCCTCCACCCTCGACAATCCCCCTTGATATGGGTGAAAATCACCCATATAATGGGTGTATGGTCCAATACCTGCCCCGTTTCGCAGAAGCGTCGATGGCGCGCGCCCTCGGCGTGATGCCCGTGGTCGTCCTCACCGGCGCCCGCCAGACAGGGAAGAGTACCCTGGTTCAACAGACCTCTTCTCTAGGCGACCGCCCCTACCTCTCGCTCGACGACCTGACGGTTCGGGACCGGGCTCAAAACGCGGCGCCCGCCCTCGTTCGAGAGGCCCCGCAGCTGGCCTTGGATGAGGTGCAACGCGTACCCGATCTATTGATCTCGGTCAAAGCAGCCGTCGATGAGCAACGCTCAGCTGGGCGCTTCCTGCTGACCGGGTCGGCGAACCTCCTACTGCTCGAGGCGGTCTCGGAGACGCTCGCAGGGAGGGCGACGTACCTGGAACTCTGGCCCATGACCCGCAGGGAGCAGCGCGGGCTCGGACGGGCCGGGTTGTGGTCCGAGCTACTTGAAACCGAGACGGCTCAATGGCGCGAACTACTCCTGGATCAAGAATCGCCCAAGGAGTCTTGGCGCGACTTCGCGGCTAGAGGTGGCTACCCGACTCCCGCCCTGGAACTTGGGGATCGTGATTCCCGCAGCCTCTGGTTCGAGGGGTACGCGACAACCTACTTGGAACGAGATCTTCGGGATCTGACGGCCATCGACCGACTCGTCGAATTCCGTCGACTGATGCAGATCGTATGTCTTCGCATCGGCGGGATTCAGAACCAGGCCGACATCGCACGCGACGCGGCATTGCCCCCGACGACGGTGCAACGATACCTGGACGTCCTTGAAGTATCGTACCAACTGGTCCGGGTCCCTGCCTTTGCTGTGAACCGCACCAAACGCCTGGTGAAGTCGCCGAAGTTGTATTGGAGCGATGCCGGCCTAGGACTTCACCTCGCAGGAGAGACGGAACCCAGGGGGGCCCACTTTGAGAACTTGGTTCTCTGCGATCTTCGCGCCTGGGCTGGAGCTCAGGTGCGTCGCACCTCCGTTCTACATTGGCGGACCACGAAGGGGGCCGAAGTGGATTTCGTGGTTGAAACCCCCGACCGCGTCCTGCCGATCGAACTCAAGAGTTCAGGACGGCCGCGCGTCGCCGACGCGCGCCACCTCAGAACCTTCTTGGACGAGTACTCGGACGTCGCTTCTGCTGGACTGCTCCTTCATGGAGGGGCCGAAGCGTATTGGCTCGCGGAGCGCGTGTTGGCGGCGCCATGGTGGATGGTGTTGTAGCCCCTCTACATCCCCGCCCTCACTACTTTCCCCTACGCCTCCCCCTCGACGCACCTCTCCAAGAACCTGACCACTAACAGAATAGCAGCAATCAGCAGGAAAGCGGCACCGGCCATCGTCGGAATCGACACGAACCCGAACACCGTGACATACCGGCCCGTGCAGGGCGCGCCGGTTGTGCACGCGCCAATGTCCAGGTTCGGAAGCCATTGGATGGTGACATGGTAGATCGCAATCGCAAGGCCCACGAGGGCAAGCGGCAGGGCGTAACGCCACACTGAGCAGTCCTTCCGGATTGCGGCGATGCCCAGAATGAGCACCAGAGGGTACATCGCGATCCGCTGATACCAGCACAGCGAGCACGGCGTCAGGTGCGCCACCTCGGACAGGAACAGGCTTCCGACCATGGCGATGCCGGCGACGCCCCCGGCCCACCCGATCGGGTGCCGTTCCAGTCCCTGGAGCCCAGCCAGCCGGGCGCGCCCCCCCGCCGACATGAGCGCGCCCGTCAGGACGAACGCGAGCGCGAGTGCCACGATAGCGAGCGAGGCGAGCGCGTTGACGATGGGGGCGTAGAATGCCAAGTGCGGCTCTCAGCAGGATGACGGGTGAGGGGAGGAGTGCGAACAATCGGCAAGCCGACAGGGTGGCGCAATCGGAACGCTCGTTGGGGCAGTGGTCCCGCGTTTGAAGCCCTACAACATCGGCACCCGCTCCAGACCCGCGAGTCCGAAGTGCGCGTCCAGCGTGAACGCACGTTCGACCCCACGCCGCCGCGCCAGCTCGAAGGCTGTGGCGTCGGCGAGGCTTAGTGGGACGCCCCGGTAGGGCCGAACCCAGCGATCAATGGCATCGAGCTCCAGGTCGCGGTCGACGTAGCACACCTCGTGGGTGGGGTCCGCATGGAGGGCGTCCAGGAAATCGAGCCCGGCCTCGGGCCCCTGACCGCGTGACACAAGGATGTGCATCTCGGCCACAATGAGGTTGGTCGTCAGCTGGGGAACTCGGTCGACGAGCAACACCTCATACGCCGAGCGGGCCTCGCGGTGGTGCTCCTCTCGAGGGTTCAGCGCTGCGAGCCACGCCGACGTATCGAGCAGGATCGCTCCTGACCCTCCTGTCATTCGTCCTTGGACGGCGTGTACCCGGCGGCAAGGTGAGCATCATGCTCGACCGCTGCTCCCGACTCGGACCAATCCGCTGCTCGTTGCATCCTGAGCAGACTCAGCATGGGGCTCGTACCGCTATGGAGAAGACTGAACTCGCGCAGTCCCCGCCGCAGGATCTCTGCGCGCGCCAGCCCGGTCTCCTCTGAGAGGCGGTCGAGCAACGCCTTGTCGTCTCGACTCAGGTAGACCTGTACGGGTTCTCGGACAGCTTTCGGGTCCTTCGACATAGATGAATGTATTGCATGCAGAACATACATGCGATCCAAGTGACATCGTGATGTCGCGATGTTATGATGCTGCCATGAGAACCACGCTGAACTTGGACGACGATGTTCTCCGGGCCCTGCGATCCATTGCCGCTGAGCGCGGAGAGAGCTTGGGATCGGTCGTCTCCGATCTGGTGAGGAAGGCCCTTCGCCCCCCGCCGCACACGGAGTACGACAGGGGCTTTCCCGTTTTCCAAGTCCGTGAAGGAGCCCCTCCCATCACGCCTGAGATGGTCGACGCCGCCTTCGAAGACGGTTGATTCGGCTACTCGATGTCAACGTCCTGGTGGCCCTCGCTTGGCCGAACCATGTGCACCACGCGCGTGCGATCGCGTGGTTCAGCGCGGTTCGTGGAGACGGATGGGCCACCTGTTCGCTCACAGAGGCCGGGTTCGTCCGTGTTTCCAGCAACGTGCGCGTCATTCCCGAGGCACGTTCTCCTCAGCAAGCGATGGAGCTGTTGGGGAAGATCCGAGCCGTCCCGGGACACACCTTTTGGTCCGACGACGTGTCCCCGCTCGACGCCGACGCGGGGGCGTTCGAGCGAACCGCAGGATACCGGCAGATCACCGATGCGCACCTGCTTACGCTTGCGCGGCGTAGCGGTGGAGTGTTGGCCACCTTCGATCGTGGCGTGCCCGAGTTGGCTGCGAAGGACGAGAGCGGGTTCGAGTTGATCGCGTAACGTGGCTCAGGGCCTCCGTTTGGCCGACGGTGGCACACCCCTCTCGTCCGTTCTAGAATCCCATTCCCCCTGCTTTGCCTCTGAGCGAAGGCCGCTTGGAGTCGTCCTTGGACCCGAAGGAGGGTCACCATGACGAGAAGCCTCGTGGGTAGAGGTCAAGCGCTGCTTGCCGCTGCGCTCCTGGTGCTCTTAGCTGCCTGTTCAGACAGCTTGGGCCCCGTCCCTGCCGGGGGACCCGACGCACCGCCGGACTTGCGGGCGGTTCAAGACGCTGCGGCTCCCACTGATCGCCACGTGTTCTTGTTCCGCGACGGGATTCCGTCCTGGTTCGCGTGGTACGTTGAGGCCAGAGGCGCCAACGTCGAGTTTCAGCATCATGTCGGTATCGCAATCGTGAGCGACTTGGATCCCCGCGATGCCGTGCGTCTCGAGGGCCTCTCGAGTATTACGTCTGTCCAGGAGGACTTCGAGTTCCAGCTCGAACCCGTGTCAGGCATGCGAACCGAGGGGGCTGGCCTGCTCCCGAGTAGCGTCACGGACCCCACCCAAGCCGCATTCTACCCGCGCCAGTGGCACATGCGCGTCATTGAAGCGGACGAGGCTTGGGCGGCTGGGCGACTTGGGTCCCCCACGCGCACCATCGCCATTCTCGACACCGGGATCGACTACCTGTATACGGACCTGAACCGACGGGTGGACATGCAGCGCTCCGTCTCGTTCGTGCCTTCGGATGACCTGTTGGTGTCTCAGTTCTTCCCCGATCGCCGACCGATCACCGACCTCCACTTCCACGGGACCCACGTGGCCTCGACGGCCGTCAGTCAGGGATTTGTGGCTGCGGGCGTCACGTCACGGCCTCAATTGATGGCGGTTAAGGTGTGCGACGTGACGGGTAGCTGCCTGCTGTCGAGCGTCATCCAAGGCGTCCTTCACGCGGTCGACAACGGTGCCGATGTGATCAACATGAGCTTGGGCGGTGGATTTGATGAGACCATGTTCCCACAGACGGCAGCCCTGATCGATCAGGTGTTCGACTATGTGCACACCAACGGTGTGGTCGCCGTGGTATCGGCAGGGAACGCGGCCGTCAACATGGACCTGTTCCCCACCATCTACTTCACATACTGCGACGCTCCCAATGTGATCTGTGTAGCCGCGACGGGACCTACTTCCGGCGGTACTACGGGGCCCTGGCTCAACCCGGACAACCCGGCTTCGTACTCCAACTACGGCTCCAACGTCACGGTGTCCGCGCCGGGTGGAGATGCGGGGGGCTCCGTGTGGGCCGGCTGCTCGGGAACGAGTTTGCAGGTTCCCGTCTGTCAGACCGGGACCTTCGTGCTGGGAATCGACGGGACGTCCATGTCGGCTCCGCACGTAAGCGGCTTGGCTGTGATGCTGGTCGAGCAACTGGGCAACAATCCGGCGGCAATCAAGGCTGCGATTGTGGGCGGGGGTGATCCTGTCGTTCCGGCAGGATTTGGTGCCTCCCGCATCAACGTGGCTGGGTCGCTGGGACTGAACTAGAAGGCTCCACGCTCGGAGGACCCGAGGGCGGGTGATACCGGTACGGTGTCACTCGCTCTCGGTCGTTCCTGTTACGGACACCGGTAGGCCGGTGGCATCGTGGATCTCCTGGAGCACACGTCTTACCGAAGACGATCCCGGTAGTCCCGAGGCGAACACCACCGGTTTCCCGATCGTTGGGAAGGCGGTCAGCCGGTAGCCCAGCTTGGCGGATCCGCCTCCGCTCATCTGGGAATCGATGGTGGCCTCGACGCGGTCGATCTGATCGACGATCAGGTTTCGGTTCCGCTGTAGCGAGCGTTCAACCGCGATCGTATCTGACGCGAGCGTGATCGTTGTGCGGTCCAAGAGGCCCATCAGGCCCGCGAGCCCGATGAGCACTCCCACTGTCGTGAACACGAGCGCCATGGACCCGGCGACCCCTCCAAAGAGCCAACCGAGCCCACCACCACTCAGCGCCTGGAAGGCCAGGTGCCCTATGAACACACCGGTCGCAGCGCACATTGATCCGAAGGCGCCGAGGATCGCTCCGACGCCTGCCATCCGCCCCCGGAGTAGATCGATGCGGACTTGGCCCTTTTCCCGTTCGATCCGGACACCAGCCGACCGCGTAGCTGCGGTGTTCAGCGGCGCAACTGGCGTAACGACGGCGGCTCGCGTTGACTCCCCTGCTCCAACGAGTGGCACGGGAAAGATGGCCTCCAGATCCGGCCCGCGCCCCGTTCCAAAGACCCCAAACTCCCACTCGTGCCCGTCCCTGCTCTTCGGGCGTGACTCTGGTAAGGTGTCGGGCACTTCGAACGTGAAGCTCAGGATGGGTCTCGACTGGCGCCCTCGTTGAACACGAGGGTGACCCTCCTCCGCCCATACGACCCTTCGGCTCGTGCTGTCTTCCGCCGTGTCGACGGCGATGCAGGATAGACGCACTCGGTAGTCGGATGGCTCTAGAGAGCCCCCCGGGAGGGCGCGCACCCAGCCGGGAGGGACGGTGACTGCCAGCAACCCCCAGAAGGCCGATCCGACGAGCCACCGCCAATCGCGGGACAGTATTCCCGCCACGGCTTCATCGAACAGGAACCCGCCGAACAGACCCACGACCACGATGCCGATGGTGCCACCGACCAGCATGTCGGGCACACGAGGACGGGCTCTGCCCCGGGGCCACCGGCCGTCGCTGTGGGGATCGAGTCGCTCCGGCCGGCCCTCGGCCTGGAGCTCCTGATTCGGGGCGGGGAGCTTGGTACGGGTTCGCATAGTGAACTGGTCGGCAGGAAGCGTGCTAGCACGGGCGTGGAGTCACACTGGACTGGCTGGGACCGCTCGGTGCCCCAATCATTGTCGTCCGACTCTCCTGTCTCCGAAGAGGCTCGCCCATGCAGTGCCAACCGCTCACAGCCCGTTGGGGCTTGATTCTGTCGATCACCTGCGTCGCATCTCCGGGCTGTACGCCGCCCGCGCAAGCGCCACTCATCGACCCCACGGACGGCCCCATCGAGCTGTTCGACGGGCGTGTCATTCCCGCCATGCCTGAACTGCTGGGCATGCGCGCACAGTATGAGAAGCGTCTCGAATGGCTGGAACAGCGCTACGCGCTGCTCCCCGAAATGATGCGGGAGCACGGGATCGAGATGTGGATCGTGATCGGTGAGGAGTTCCACGCCGACCCCGTGTTCCAGTACGTGGCGCCACCACTCCACTACACGCGGCGCCGTGACGTCCTCGTCTTCGTCGACGATGGCTCGGATGACATCAAAGCCTACTCGGACTACTGGCGACCGAACGCGGACTACGCGCGCTTCATCGAACCGCTTCCGGCAGCCCGAAACGAGCGGGGCATTCAGGAAACCCAGGCCGGACTTCGTGCGCTTTGGGAGCAGTACCAGCCCCAGACGGTTGGGCTCAACATGGGTGGCACGCGCGGGCATGACAGCGGCCTGACGCACGACTCCTATGACTTCCTGGTCGACGCACTGGGTACGGAGGCGGAACGCCGGTTCGTGTCCGCGGCCGGGTTGATCGAGGACGTGTTCGACACCCGGCTGCCGGACGAGCTGGAGTACTACCGCGAGCTGGTGCTGGCCACGGATGTCATCGCGCAGCGCGCCCTTTCCAACGTGGTCATCACGCCTGGAGAGACGCGGGCCGCCGACATCAAGTGGTACTTCGAGGAGACCGTGGCCGAGCTGGGTGTGGGAGGTGTGCCCTGGTTCGAGATCCACGTGGCCGTCCAGCGGTTCGATCCCGAGACCCGCACGATGATTCCCTATGTGCACCCTGCGCCTGACGACCTCGTGTTCCAGCAGGGCGACATCATCCATCTGGATTGTGGGTTCGACTACCTGGGCTTCGCGAGTGACTGGCAGAAGGTGGCTTATATCCTGCGCGATGGTGAGACCGGTGTGCCCGAAGGACTTGTGCGAGCCCTCGCCAACGCTAACCAGGTGCACGAGGCGTTCGCTGCTGCCCCTCGGCCGGGCATGACCGGATGGGAGGCCACACTCGCCATCGCCGAGCGCTTGGAGGGGGTGGACTTCCTACCCAGCCTCTATTCGCACCCGATCGGGTTTCACGGGCATGCCCTGGGACCGTCGATCAACGCCCGCGACATGAATCTCTCGAATCCGCCGAGTCGCGACTCCTATCTGCGCAACGGCGCGTACCGCTCCATCGAGTTCAGTGCGACGACCGCGATCCCGGAGTACGACGGAGGTGAGGTACGCATCCCCATGGAGGACGACGCGTATCTTACCAGCGAAGGGTATGTGTACTTCCGACCGTACCAGACGGAGTGGTACGTGGTGAGGTAGGCTACTCTAGGAGGGCGAGCAGTGCTTCGGGCGGTCGACCTACGGCGGCACGGTTGCCACGCACTCCGATCGGCCGCTGCAGTAGCGTAGGGTACTCCGCCATGGCGGCGATGAGCACCTCGTCCGGTTCGTCGCCCTGGATGCCGGCCTCTCGGACGGCCTTGTCGCGACGTCTGAGCACGTCTTTGGGACCCACGCCCAGCTTCCCAAAGAGGGCCTTCAGCTCCGCGACGCTCAGGGGCTCTTTTCGGTACTCGCGGTACTTGTACTCCGCACCGTGCTCATCCAACAAGGCGACCGCCTTGCGACAGGTGCTTCAGGTCCGGGTGCAGATGAGTTCTAGCATTTCATGGTTCTGCTGTTTGAGGCGGGATGACTGCCGAATCGACGGGAACAGTAGAGGAAGACCCACGGGTCGGCGACAAGGTGGCTGTACGTCGTCATTTTTCGTAGAATTATGACATGACAGTAGACAACTCTCTGTATTCTAGGCTCCTGAGTCCTCCTCCATCGAGCTTCTTCTTGCTCGGTGTGCGCGGTGTCGGGAAGTCGACCTGGGTCCGTCAGGTCTTGCCGGAGGCCCTTCGGATCGACCTACTCGACCAAGGCCTTTACCAAGATCTGCTCCTGGAGCCTGCCATCTTCGCGGGGCTTCTGGAGGGGCTGCCGAGCGACGCGTGGGTGGTCGTCGACGAGGTCCAGCGGCTTCCCCACCTGTTAAATGAGGTCCACCGGCTGATCGAGGAGCGAAATCTCCGATTCGCCCTCTTGGGGTCGAGCGCGCGTAAGCTGAGGGTCGGAGGGACGAACCTGCTCGCGGGACGTGCGCTGTGGAAGACGCTCTTCCCCCTGCTCCCCGACGAGCTTGGTGCTGACTTCGATCTGGAGCGGGTACTGAGCACCGGATCGATACCGCTGGTGTGGAGGGCGCCGGACCCGGTGGCAACGCTCGAAGCGTACGTCCAGCTCTACCTTAAGGAGGAGATCCGCGCCGAGGCACTGGTGCGTAACCTGCCAGGCTTCGCACGCTTCCTGAGAGTAGCGTCACTCTTCCACGGACAGACCATCAACGTTTCCGCGCTCGCACGGGACTCAGGCACAGCGCGCTCAACCGTCAATGGATACCTTGAGATCCTCGAGGACACGCTGCTCGTCCATCGAGTACCCGGACACGAGTCGCGGCTCCGCGTCCGCGAACGCCGGCTTCCCAAGCTGTACTGGATCGACCCAGGCATCGTGCGGGCCGCGAAGCGGCAGTTGGGTGCCTTGGCCCGCGAGGAAGCTGGCCCGTTGTTCGAGGGCTACGTACTCACGATGCTACGCGCACACAACGAGGCAACCCGGCTGTTCGAGGAGCTGACCTACTGGTCGCCACACCAGTCCAAGGTGGAAGTGGACTTTCTCCTCCGGCGCGGGAAGGAATGGATTGCGATCGAGGCGAAGGCATCCGACCGCTTCTCGACGTCCCACCTACGGGGCCTTCGAGCGATCGCCGAACACTCGGGACTGGTACGTCGGGTCCTGGTCTACGGAGGGAGACGCACGCTGACGATGCCCGATGGCATCGAGGTCTGGCCTATCCAGCAGCTCTCGAACGCTTTGAGGGAGGAACGGCTCTGGCCGTAGGCCTCCTAGTCGAACACCAACAGCCCATCCACCCTAGGCGTCCAGTCCGCTAGCGCCGGCCCAACCCCCCAATACTTGAGCGGGTTGTAGAGGAAGATCCACGGGGCATCATCCCGCACGATCTTGTAGATCCGGCGATAGACGGCCTGACGCTCGGACGTCGAGAACGTCGCCTCGGCCTGTTCGATCAGGGCGTCGACTTCGGGGTTCGTGTATCCTTCCCACCACGGGCCGCGGAGCCCGGAATGCAGCTTCTCCCGCAAGACGCGGTAGGTGCTTCTGGGACTCGAGTCGAACCCGGCCGCGTCGTTGATACGCTTCTCACGTACCATCTCCGAGTAGGCCGCACGGTCGGTGTGTTCGACGAGATCGACAGAGATGCCGACCCGCGCGTACTGCTCCGCCATGAGGCGGGCGAGCTCCGGCATCTCGTTCGGCATTCGGTCCGGGATGTCGAACACGAGATCGAGGCCGTTTGAGTACCCGGCGTCTGCCAGGAGCCGCCGGGCCTCCTCCGGATCGTGCGCGTAGATGGGGGTCTCGGGGTCGTAGCCGAAGTGATGGCGAGTCAGGTAGCCGTTCAGTGGGCGCGCCGCGCCGTCCTTCATCTGGGCGATGATCTCATCCATGTCGATCGCGTAGTTCAATGCCTGCCGAACGCGTTGGTCCAGGCCCGGTCCCTCCATCGCATTGATCATGAAGATGATGGCGAGGCTGCTTTCGATCTCGTGAGCGGTGGCGCGACCATCTTCAGTGAGGCGTCGGGCATCGGCGATCCCGATTCCTGAAGCGATGTCGGCGTCACCTTCCGTTACCGCGGTAACGCGAAGCGCCGGATCCGGCTCCGCCCTCCAACGGATCTCGGTATGTTCGGGTGTTCCGCCCCAGTAGGCGTCGTGCGCGACCATGGTCAACTCGGAGTCGGTCCGTTCGGATATCCTGTACGGGCCACTGCCGATATACCGATCGGGGAGCGCACCGAGCTCGCTCGCCGGACTGATGGGCATGTCCACCAGCAAATCCAACAGGTCGGCCATCGGGCCACCGGTCACGATCTGTACGGTCCTCGGGTCCGGCGAAGAGATCTCCGCGTCGGCCAGGTAGCTGAGGTAGACACCCTGCGTACCAAACGCGCCCCCGATCGACGGATCGAGCACCCGGCCGAGCGTGGCCGCCACATCGTTAGCGGTCATCGTCTCGCCGTTGTGGAACTCCACCCCGTCTCTGAGCTGGAACGTCCAGGTCCGTCCGTCCTCGCCCACCTCCCACGACTCCGCCAGGCCAGGGAGGTAGTTCCCCTCTCCATCCAACTTCACCAGCGCCTCGTAGATGTTGAGGATCAAGCTCAAGCGGTCGGACGCGTCACTGACGATGTGTGGATCTCCGATGCTGACGGACGACTGAATGACCCTCACCACGGAGCGTGTCTCCTGGACGTCGGGGGATGTGCATGCAGCTAGCGCAAAAAGGCCGATCGCGAGCCGTCCTCCCACCCTCACCCCCACACCACCCACCCCACCGCCACCACCCACCCGGCGGCAATCCCCAACAACATTGCCACCTCGAGCACGTTGGTGGGTTGCTTCCCCGGCTTCCCGTGAAACCAGGACGCGACCAACGCGAATGCCAACCCGGCCAGCGCCGTGATCAACCCGAGCGGGTAGCCGACCGGAGGTAGCACCTCGTTCTGCACCAACTGATCGAGCAACCCGAGCGCGATGATGCTCCCGCCGAAGACCGATCCCACGATAATGGGCATCCGCCGCTCGTCCAGGCCCGCAAACACGCTCCGCTCCTCGACCGGACTGCCATCGATGAGGCCTGCGACCTGCTGCTCGAGCTGGGCGGCATGGGGACGGTGTCTGGGGTGATTCGCCAAACAGGGTCGGAGGATGTCGGTCAACTGTGGGTCTCGCTGCGCGGCAGCCTCGAGTGCGCTTGTAGATACCTCTCCTCCATCCGTCGGTTCGATTCCACTCAGCAGGGTGATCCCCATGACGGCAAGGCTATACACATCGGTGCGGCCTTCTACAGGGTCGCCCCGTACCTGCTCCGGGCTCACGTACCCAGGCTGACTCAAGAGCTCGTTGGTGCGGGTAAGCCGCTCGGCTTGATCGCTGGATTCCAGGAGGGCGGCGATCCCAAAATCCAAGAGCCAGTACTTCGCGGTTCCTTCTTCGTACAAGACGTTACCGGGTCGGACATCGCGGTGCACGACACTTCGTGCATGTGTAGCGGCCAACGCGGACGCGAGCGACTTCAGCAGGCGCCGGGTTTCAGGCACTGGGGGCGGCCCGATGTTGTCGAAGCGCTCACGTAGGGTCACGCCATCGATGTAGGGCATGACCATGTAGGGGAGGCGTTCGGAAAGAAGGCCGACCCTAAAGATCTCCGGGATGTGATCATGGTCGACGTCGGCCAAGACCTGAATCTCGCGTTCAAAACGGGTCAGTGCAGCCGGATCCTTGGCCAGGTCGGCACCGATGACCTTGAGTGCCACTGTGCGGCTCGGCGTTACCTGGCGAGCGCGGTACACCGTTGACATCGAACCCTCACCCACCGGTCTCAACAACTCGAACTCATCGTTGAAGCGTTCCTGCAGTGAGCCGAGCTCGCGACTCCGTTGCACATCCACCGGGCTGGTGGCGGCAACGGGGAGAGGCGCCTCACCCGTCGAACGAATCCGCCGGGTGAGCTCCTCGAACTCGTCCACCGGCTTCACGCCTAACTCCCGGTGCAACAGCTCCGTGAACGCCTCGGAGTGCACGAGGGCCTGGGCACGGCTGCCGGTCGCCTCGAGAAGCTCGACCAGCGCATAGTTCGCTGCGTCGTCGGTCGGATCGACCTCCACCCACTTGTGCGCCGCCTCCAGGGCTGCGGCTAATCTACCGCTCCCAACATGTTGATCCACGACGCCCTTGAATGCCTTGTTCCGCAGCCGATCCATGCGCGCCCGGAGTCGGTCGGACCAGGCTTCGAAGGGTTTGGGGAGCTGGCCCAATCCACCCAGGAACGGGCCCGCAAAGAGTGTGAGCGCCTCTCGAAAGCGGGCGTGCTCGATGGCCTCAGCGAAGTCTTGGGCGTCGCACTCGAACGCGTCGGTGGCACGAAGCCCCTCGCGTCCCTCGGCCTCGATCCAGTCGTCCCCCAACGCTTTCCGCAACGCACTCAGCGCGGTGGACAACGAACCGCGCGCCTTGTCCGGCGGGCTGTGTGGCCAGAGCAGGTCGGCGACCGCCTCCCGAGTTGCGGTCCGCTCCACCCCGAGGTAGGCGAGCACCGCGTAGTTGCGCGTCTGCAGATCGACTCGCTCAGAATCGCCGACCCTGACGGTGGGACCGCCAAACGTCGTGAGATGAATGGGCATCGTCACTCGGAGCCGCGGGGGTAGGAGCGGGCCGGTAAGCTATGCCGTGCGTCGGTACCTCACCAGCAGCGCGCGCCCTTTGACCACTCCTTGACGATGTCTTGAGAGCGCCGCGCCAACGTCCTTTCGAAATACGCGCCCACTGGGGCGCGCCGATCCACTGGCCGGAGGAATACCATGAGCGAGGAACGCGAAAGGACGGGAAGGCCGTGGCACCGAGGTTGGCTGGCTCCGACACTGGGAGCCAGCCTCGCCGGCGCTCTCTACGGCTTCACGATCTACCACCTGATGTACGGCGTGACCCTAGCCACCGTTGGGCCGATCGACACGGCAGCGCTGAGCAGATCTCTAGTATTGCTGGTCACCTAGATGGCTCACGACTCGGGGGTCGGGCACCATGCCCGGCCCCTTTGTTTGGCACCGGGCGGGCCTCGCTCGGTTTCCACTCTCAACTCTATGTCCCCCATAGAGATATAGGTCCTCTGCCTCACCCCGAAACGCCTCCGACTCTTCCCGCTTGACGGTCCTTTGATCGGGGCTTGAACCCGTCCCGTCATCGTCCTCCTCACATCGCGGGTCGGCGCTGGATCGGCCCCGCGCACTGACCCTCAACGGGGTCGAGGAGACAAGCATGAGGAAGAAGGGGCAGCACGGCCGAGGGAAGCGCTTCCTCCTGTCGAGGGGACACCTCGGGCTTCTGTCGATTGGCGCACTGGCGCTCGGCGTCAGCGCCTGTAGCAACCCGATGGGAGTGGAGGAACCCATCACGAGCGGCTCCGTCGCCAGCTCGGTGAGCCATCGGGCCCAGACAGAGCGTTCGGCGATCCAAGTCGAAGTCGACGGGCGGGATCCCTGGGCTCTGTACCGGGAGGAGCAGTGATGAGCCTAACCAGGCGGACGACACTCCATCACTTCACATACGACTCAGAGGTAATGATGAACACGAATGGTAAGGGACCAGATTGGTCCAGATGGCGGGAGTGGGTGTGGCCCGCCCTAGGCGCCAGCGCCGCGGGGACCCTGTTCGTTCTGACAGTGGTCTTCCTGATGGTGCCCGTAGTCAAGGCCGGCCGCGGTGACTTCGCGACCGCGCTGGTGCTGTTGGCCGTACCGGGACGCCGACTCGTGCTGGAGAAGGCGCGTGCGGTGGGGAAGCTCTGGAAGGCTGCCGTGCTTGCACTGGCATCAACCAGCTTCCTGGCCTGTAGCGACCCGGTTGGGGTCCATACGCCGGAAACGGCGGAGGCAATCCAACCGAAACTCACCGACACGATTCACCCGTGTCGCGTAGCGGGTGGGACCGGGAACGGCGCCACCGACCGACTGGCGATCGAGCAGGTAGGCCGATGCTAGTCAACTCGCAAGGTAGCATACGCGCATCACGCAAGATTTCACAATCACAAGTTCAATCGCAATTGGGGACTTCGTCCCGGGAGCATATCATGAAGCGCACGAATCTAGCCCTCGTTGGACTCCTGACTCTGCTGGCGGCCTGCTCGAACGAGCTGTCGGATCCCATGCAGGTCGAGTTCGATCAACCGGTGGGTGCGGACGTCACGGACGCGTTCATCGTGGATGAGGACAACGACGGAGGGGATACGGACGTCCTTCCTGTGGAAGACGATTTGGGGAACGACGAGCAGTACGAAGAGGCGGAGGACGTGAGCGAGGACCAGGGTGACGCCGAGAGCGACGCTGACCTCGAGCAGACCGACCTCGAGGGCGAGGGCGGCGACGACTTCAGACCCGACCAGCAAGGAGACGATAGTCAGGTCGAGGGCGAGGGCGGCGACGACTTCAAGCCCGATCAGCAAGGCGACGACCGCCAGGTCGAGAAGGATGCCGGTGACGACATCAAGCCCGATCAGCAAGGCGACGACCGCCAGGTCGAACAGGATGCCGGCGACGACTTCAAGCCCAATCAGCAGGGCGACGACCGTCAGGTCGAACAGGATGCCGGTGACGACATCAAGCCCGATCAGCAGGGCGACGACCGCCAGGTCGAACAGGATGCCGGTGACGACATCAAGCCCGATCAGCAAGGCGACGACCGCCAGGTCGAGGAGGAAGGCGGCGACGACCTCAGGCCCGATCAGCAGGGCGACGACCGTCAGGTCGAGGAATATCAGCCGGACCGCCAGCGGGACGACCAGGAGGTGCAGGAGGGCCAAGACCAGCAGGGCCAGTATGAGGATCAGGAAGGTGAGGACACGGTTGCGGCCGACGCGCTGCTGATCTCCCTGTACTCGAGTCTGTCAGCCCTTCACGCCGAGGGGTTGATCGGTGACGATCGCTGGGGAGTGCTCCGAGGTCTCATGGAGCACGCGATGACCGCGACGAGTGAGGGCGAGCATGAGGCGGCCCAACTCTGCTTGGACCGGTTGGACCGGCAAGTCCGCGTCTTGATTGACGACGGTGCACTGGACGCCACGGCAGGCAGCGACCTTCTCGAGGAAATCGAGGCAACCTCTGACCTGTTTCCGTAACCAGGTGAACGCTTGAGCCTGAATGGCCGGCGGGGGCGACCCCGCCGGTCATTGGCTGACGGTCTGACGCTAGGACCCGCTCAGCTCGAACCCTCGGGAATCTTCCAAACCACCGTTGCGCGTATCCGCCCGCTCCCGTCCGGTGTGCCGTTCCAGAGCAACGAGAGCTCGAGGCCGCCCGCGAACGGCTGAACGAAGGACACCGCTGGGGTGAGGAGCCCCACATGCTCGTTGTCCTCATCCTTGCGCCCATCGCGGGGCTCACCCGCTATTTCCCAGAGGATGCCCGGTCCGAATCGCTCGTTCGCTACGACAAATAGACCGACCGAGAGGACGTTTCCCCACTGTTCGAATCCCTCGTCCGGCTGAACCTGCCGGGTCCCCTGCTCGAACACCCGGGTCCGACCGTCGCGATACTCGAAGCCCCTCTTGGGGCCCCAGGAGCGGCGCCCCCAGGCGCCATCCGCTCTCACTCCGATACGGAGTGTATCACTTTGCCCGAAGCCCCGACGAACATGGCCTCGGCCAGCACGAACCCCTTCCGGCTTCCGAACTCGATGCCGCCGGCACCCAACCTCACGGAGGTCTGGGCCTGCGCGGGATTGGGAAGCAGCGCGCACAGGGTTGCCGCAGTAACCAGCAGGCGCTGAAGTGCGTGCCTCATGCTCCAAGCAATCCGAAGAGAGCCATGAGAAGGCCAACCGAGAAGAGTCCCGCTCCGGCTCCACGGCCGCGTTCCAGCGGGAGCCGAGAGACGACATAGCGCTGATGCCGCGACGAATCGAGATCGAACCCCGGGCACCCCTCCACACTGTCGGGTACCTCCACGGCGGCGAACCTCAGAATCGCAGTGTCGCCCGGCTCAACGGTGCTTGCGGGGATCCGAAAGCGAAACAGCTGTTTGCTCACGAACCGCCCCTGCTGAACCGGTTCTTTAGGGGGGTGCGAGTAGGTGCGGGCAGCAACCGTGTCCTTGGAGCCCACGATGCAAGCACCCAGGGGACTCGCCTCGGAGGAGGGCTCCCAAGCGTCGCCACCCCCCCGCTCGGCGAAGAACTCTCCCACCCCTTCGACGTAGAGCGTGTCCCCCTCACCTTCCACTTCCATGAGAGTGGGGTGCACCGCCACCCGCATCCTGACATCCTCTTGTTCGTACAGAACGGTTTCCACCTCGGCATCGGCGGCCCGTTGGTAGCCCCTGAGCACCCAGGGGTCAGGCAAACCACAGCCTACGCAAAGCAAAAGGAGCCCGCCGCACATCCAGAGCCTTGGCGTGGTCGCCGTTGAGCGTGTTCGACGCATGATCGGTTACCGGTAGTAGTTGAGGCCGATGCCAAACGTAGGTCCTTTGTCCTTGCCCGCGATCACATCGTTCCACGTCTCGAAAGCGATGTTGTACGTCGGCAAAGTGACCCGAATGCCCACGAGCGTCTCCCAATGACTCTTCCCTCCCCGCTCGCGAAGGAAGAGGCCTGATGTGCGCGTCAACGCGGCGTCGATGATCGCACCCCCGGGACGCCGCCAGAACGCCGAAGCGTCGACACCGAGTCGGCACTGCAGCATCCCGTAGCCAGGCGCGATGTGTCCCTCGAGTGCGTCATGGAGCAACCAGTCTTCCCCGAGAACCCCGCCGGTCCTCCCCGTGCAACTGCCTTCGAGCATCATGGTGCGGGTGCCTTTGGCAATCCTGATCCACCGTGCTACCACGCCGCCATGCAGGTAGCCTTCGCCGAGGAGGCCCCAAGCGACGTTGCCCCCCGCCCCGACGAACACGTCGATGCTTCTGTTGAGTGCGATGCGTAGCGTTTCCTCCAACCCGGCAACCACACCAGTTCCCGTAGCGGTCTCTCCCCGCGGTACGTACGGCCGATCCTGCAACGCATGCATGAGGTCGTTCTGGAGGAAGCTGCTCGGCGCGTCATCGATCACGAAGACACCCGCGAATTGGGTGCGCTGCCTGGTTTGTCGCGGCGAGCGCTGAACGCTACTCGTCCTGGAGACCGCGAACTGGGTCACGCCAAACGTGGACTCAACGCCATTGTAGCGCTGAAAGGAACCGTCGCTGTTGATCTCCTTGGCCAGCTCCGAGAACAGCGCCACGTCGATGGAGTAGTACGTGCGCTCAAGAGCGGTATCGGGCGCGATGAGGCTGCCGAAATGCGGACCCCACCCGAAGTTGTGCTGAGCCGCCAACGCGCCCGGGCACGCGACAGACACCGCAAACGCGATCATGGTGCGCCGGCCGCCGAGACTCCGGTTGGCGGCCATCCTTGGTAGCAACGCGTGGCTCGGCAGGCGCATGGCTCCTTTGGCATCCTTGGCACTTGGATACTCCTCTCCTAAGAGTAAGGCGCGGATTGTTCGAGCCACCGGACATCCTCCCTACCGCGAACGCGCCAGTCGGGGTAGCGGGGTTGCGCCATGGTGTTTATTGGATAGGCTGCGTAGGATGCTGTTGGCGGGACTCGATTCCCACTCTGCGGAGGCATCGAATGATCGAGTCAACGGGCTTTCTGCGTCGATCTCGTCCATGCTTTCGGGCGCTCACCCGAGCGCTTCTGCCTACCGTGGCCACGGCCCTGATCCCCTTGGGGTGCGCGAGTTCCGGCGCCACCACCGAGGGCACTGCTTCGCAACCTCAGGTAGATCCGGTCGGTGGATATCGGCTATTCCCACCTGATGGCAGTGAGTCATTCACCGGGTGGCTCCATGTGGAGGGGGAGCCCGGGGCGTATCGGGCTTTTGCAGCCAACGGACGACGGGGTGGCGGCATGGAGTTCGACGCGATCCTGGAGGGGACTCGGTTGCAGCTCGTGCTCCCGACCGGCACGCCGTTCCTGACCTTCGTTATCGAGGAATCGGGAGAGGTCCGAGGCCATACCGAAGCCGCGGCCGGACCTTCGGAGCAGATTGGGGGCGAGAAAGTGCTCGATCTCCGTGATGACGCCGCGATGTCGGAGCCTGCCCGCGCCTACCTGGAGGAGGCGTTGGAGATCATGGAGGCAAACTCGATAAACCGCCACAAGATCGACTGGGACGCGTTCCGAGATCAGGCCGGTGACCTCGCACGGGGCGCGCGGACGCCCGAGGACACCTATGGCGCGATCTGGTACGCGGCACGGCAACTCGGGGACAACCACTCACTCTTCTTTCCGCAGATGCCCGAGGCGGGTCAGTCCGGAGCCGGCACCAATCCAGATCCCATCGTTCGACACCTGGGCGAGTCAGTCGGCTACGTGTGGATCCCTGGAAACTTATTCGACTCCCAAGACGAGATGGCGCGCAAGACGCGGCTCTATCATGAGCGCATCGAGGCCGTGGACCAGATGGGGGTGTGCGGATGGGTCGTGGATGTACGGGGGGGTACCGGCGGCAATATGTTCCCCATGCTCCAGGGAGTTGGGCCAATCCTGGGCGAGGAGGGCACAGTCGGGTTCGCCTGGCAGGACTCCATCTTCGACGTCGCCTCATACCGCGACGGCGCCCTCTACTTCGACGGACGGCCGGTGGCTGAAGCGTACAGGATCGCGCTCGAAGATCCGTACACACTTGTCTCGGCGGACCCGCCAGTCGCCGTGCTGACCGATGGAATTACAGGAAGTTCGAGCGAGGCTGTCGCAATCGCATTCCGGGGCCGGCCCGGTACACGTACGTTCGGTACGGCCACCGCCGGCTTCTCCACCGGGAACGCACCGCACAATCTGAGCAACGGCGCAGTCCTGGCACTCACAGAGGGGGCCATGGCGGACGCCACGGGTCGTGTGTACGGAGGCGTGATTGAACCGGACGAGGTCGTGGAGGGCGAGCAAACGAGAGATCCGGACACAGACGCCCCGCTACGGGCAGCAATGGAGTGGCTGAGAGAGCAGGAGGCGTGCGCCAGATGAAGCTGCGTGACGCGATGTGGGGAGGACGCCTCGGTCCCATGGTCGTCTGCGCTCTCATGCCAGGACTGATTTCCTGCGGGGAAGCTTCTCAGAACTCTGAGCCAGACGCGGATGCTGCGTCGACAGTGGCTGGGACTCCCGCGTCGCTCCCCCTGCTCGAGATCGTCGCATCGGACTCGGGGTTCAGTGTGCCAGAACAGATTACGGGCGGCTGGACTCGGATTTCCACGCTCGGTGCGGATCCGCAGACCAACGGACACCAAATGATCCTTGTGCGCCTGGACGACATCGCGGATGCAGGCGCATTCGTGCAGCAAGCGCGTGCCGGTGGGCGGGCCGTGGATGCGCCTCTGGATGGAGCGGTCTACGTAGGAGGAGGCAAGGCGGTCGTCCACCTCTCCCCAGGGAGGTATGCCGTCGTTTGCGGTGGTCTCTCGCCAGATGGCACTGCCCACTTCGGAAATGGAGAGGAGCGCACGTTCGATGTCGTTGGAGACGCGGGCGCGGCCGAGCCGGTATCAGATGTCACGATTGTCCTGAGCGACTATTCGGTCGAGATCGAGGGCAGACTCCGCCAGGGCGCACAGCTCGTGCGCGTCGAGAATCGGGGCTCGCTCATTCACGAGGTCACAGCGCTGGTCATGTCAGAAGGCTCTTCTTCATCCGATATTGTGGCCTGGCTCGCCACGAGGGAGGGCCCTCCACCGATGGCGGGCATTGCGGGTGAGCTCCCTGCCATGTCTCCCAATCGGAAGGGCTATCTGACCCTCGACCTGTCGGGCGAGCCCCTCGCGCTCGTCTGCTTCCTGGGGAGCGGGCCGGAGGACAATCACTTGATGCGCGGCATGGCCGTCGACGTCACCGTGGAGGAGGCGATGTGAACCACTCATTTGAAAGCCGTCCGGTCGGCAAGAGAGAGGAGGATCTCGCTGCGAGACTGAACCGCCTCGCCGCAGAAGGAGTCCTTCTGCGTCAACCGACTGGTGGAATTTCCCCGCACGAGGTCGAGTACCGAGAGGGGGCCCTGCAGCGTTTTCTGGATGAGCGGCACGGGCTTTAGAAGGGGCACGCTAGCCGCTGGCCGGTAACCTCCGCGACGCCTCAGGTCCCACAGTACGTCACGTAGCGCCCGAAGTCGTCGGCCGCCGGGCCCTCGTATTCCTCCAGCCCGGCTCGTCGCTCAAACGGCTGTTCGAGCACCGCCAGTAGCCGCTGGAACGGCGCATAATCAGCGTTACGCTCAGCGGCCTCGAGCGCCTCCTCCACTTTATGGTTACGCGGGATGTACACGGGGTTGGTTCCGTCCATGCGATCAGCCACGCCGGATCGATCCCCGCACTCGCGATCAACCCGTGCGAGCCATCGTTCGGTCCATGCGTTGGTAGCCGGCATCACGCTTCCGCGGAGTATATCAGCAAGTACTCGGAATCGCTGCGTGAAATCCGCCTCCTCCGCTTCCATCCCGGCAAGTAGATCATCGATCAACGCTGCGTCGGAGTCCTCAGCATGCTGCAGACCCAGCTTACCACGCATGACTTCCAGCCACGCCGCTCGATAGAGCCCTGGAAACCGATCCACCTCGGCGGTCGCCTGCTCGATAGCTCCGCCCACGTCAGTGGGATCGATCAGTTGCAGCAGCGTCTCAGCGAAGCGCGCCAGGTTCCACTGTGCGATCAGCGGCTGCCGCCCATAGGCATAGCGTCCGTGATGGTCGATGGAGCTGAACACAGCTCCTGCGGAATAGCTGTCGATGAACGCGCAGGGTCCGTAGTCGAGCGTCTCCCCGGAGATGGACGTGTTGTCCGTGTTCATGACACCGTGAACGAAGCCGACCCCCATCCACTTCGCGACCAGGCCGGCGTGCCGGTCCATCACGGCGCGCAGTAGGCCCAGATAGCGATCATCCCTGTCGGCCAGCTCGGGGAAGTGCCTCGCGATGGCGTAGTCGGCCAACTGTCGGACCCGGTCCGCCTGCTGTCGTGACGCAAAGTACTGAAACGTGCCTACCCGCAAATGACTGGCTGCGACGCGCGCAAGGACCGCCCCGGGTTTCGCGCCCGTGCGCATGACCCGCTCCCCCGTGGTGACGGCCGCGAGTGCACGCGTGGTGGGGACCCCCAGGGCATGCATGGCTTCGCCGATGAGGTACTCGCGAAGCACGGGACCCAACACCGCTTTGCCGTCGCCTCCCCGCGCGAACGGTGTGGGGCCCGAGCCCTTGAGCTGTAGATCCCACCGTCGACCCTGGCGATCGATGATCTCCCCTAGCAACAGTGCCCGCCCGTCACCGAGTTGCGGCACGAAGCCGCCGAACTGGTGCCCGGCGTAGGCCTGGGCGAGGGGTGCAGCGCCCGGTGGGGCCTCGCTGCCGGACAGCCACGCCGCAGCCCGCTCGGCCGATAGACCGGCCACATCGATCCCCAACTCTTGCGCGAGCGCGCTGTTCAACTGCACGATTCGGGGCGACGGCGCCAGGTCCCCCTGCCACGCCACGTAGAAGCCTTCGAGCTCCGAAGCGTAGGTGTTGTCGAACGCTGGACCAAGGCTGCTCAATTCACTCTTCACACCGGAAAGGGAGGGCCTCGGCACCCCGGTGTGCAAGGTCTCTGCGCTCGGTCGTCCTACGGGTTGAACACATCATCCCTTTGGCCGGAGGTTCTCTTGGTTGCGCTGTTTCGTTTTCTGACCATCCTTCACGTGCTGATCGCAGGTGTCGGGGTGACGCTCCTACTCACTTCCGCCGACCAAGGCCGGACCAACTGCTGGTTCGAGTACCCTGTGCCGCCTATCTCCGCTGTTGAGCCGGGGCCCGTGGACAGGGTTCACCCTGAGATTGGAGTGCGGCTTGGGATACCGACCGAGCAGCTCATCCGGTTTGCACCCCTTCCGGCCGTCGAACCGGTTACACCTGCGCCGGGTCGGTAACGAGCCTTACTGCGCCGCGAGTGGGTTCTCCCAGCTCAATCCTGGGAAGCGGGCGAAGTCGCCATCGGTGGAGCAGAGAGTCAGCCCGTACTCGATGGCCAGTGCCGCCAGGTGCGCGTCCGGCAGCAGGTTGGACCTAGTAACGGTCTGGGCGACGAGCGCCGCCAGGATGTGTTCGTGTCGATGGGTGGGTTCTGGCTGGTAGACGAACCGACTGCCGCGCCAGGCTTCCACCTGGCGCCACGCCTCCGCCATCGACATCGGTTTCGCGAAGACTCTCGGGTTCGACACGACCCGCGCAAACGCCAACAGGCTGCTCCACGGCACGGCGACCCCCGCGGGGCCGTTCAGCTTGGTGTCCAACCAGGTCCGAGCGGATTCATGCTGCTCGAAGTCAGTGACCTTGGCATAGACTAGGAGATTTGCGTCGACGAGGATCATCGGAACCCTTCCCCCTCGGCCAAAGCCAGAACGTCAGCGAGGTCATCGAGGGAACCGACAAGGCACCCTCCCAGCGAAACCGGCTCAGTCGAGATGCGGGGCGAGGGTTCGGACGCTCGGGCATGTTTGGCGAGACCTAGACGCAGCAGATGGTTCACAGCCGCCTTGAGCGTCGATCCATCCCGTTCGCGCATGCGCGCAAGGCCGTGCGCAACGTCTGGATCCAGAGTCAGAGTCGTTCTCATACATCACAACATCATGCTATTGATGTCTTGATGTCAACCGCATGTTGGCGTGCGCGCTGTACCCCGAGGCATGTCTATCACTACCAGTTGCCCGTCCTGGCCGAGGGCCGAATGTATCAGAACCCCCGAGTCTGCGGCGCCAACCGTCCAAGTCGCCAAACTGTCTCGACTACTTCCGCTTCGAGTACCTCGCTGGCTTGAGCACCTGCCCGAACCCCCACGTCCGCTCTACGGACGCTCCGCTGATGAAGACTCCCTTCTCCAGGACCTGATCGACGCCCATCTCCTTGAGCTCTGCGAGGTCGAAGTACAGGACGGCGTCGTCCACACCATCTCGGTTGAGGTCTTGGTACTCGACCATCGGACGCTCGGGCGAGCCCGCTACGTTTATGCGGGTGGATGGCTTCTCTGGAACACCGAGCGTGACCGTGTGCATCGCAACATCGCGGACGCGGAAACTCTTGCTCGACATCATGCTCACGATCACTGCTTGTGCCTGGATCATGGGCGGTTCACAGAGGCAGCTCGTGGGCTTCTGGTATCGCCACCAAAGAGTGGGAATCGGCGCCCCGCTCCCGATCCCCGTCCAACCGACGATGTCTCCACGAGTGTTGATGCCGACCGCGGCCCCTCTGGGTTCGGGAGTTCCGAGGTCGCGTATCCCTGTCGAGGAGGACCACCGGAAGGGACGTGCTGCTTTGCTCGCGTCCGCGGCCAACCCCACCACGACCCCGGCGTCGTTGACATCGAGGGCCCTACTCCAAATGCCCCCAAGGGTAGGGATCACCACTGGGACGGGATTCGAATCGAACGCGGGCCACACCAAACCTCGGTGGTCCCCAGAGTGTTGGGCGGTTGGTACTTGTCCCGTTCCGACTGCCATGCCGTAGTTGTTTATCTTGATTTTGCCTGAAATCGCGCCCGTTCCGAAGCTGTTCGTTACACCCGGGAGCGGGTGGGCGACTAAGCCGTCATACGACACCCAAGCTTCATGCACGAAGGGCAAATCTCGTCGGCCAACCCTCCATCCCTGCTCGTTGATGTCTGTGATCTCGAGATCCGGTCCCAAGGCGGAAGCTGCGAACAAACCGCCTGGCGGCGCCTCAGCTGCGTAGCCATCGCCGTTGTCTGAACCCGTGCCGACCACGTAATCGCTTTCGTTGATCGCGAACGCGGCACTAAGGTAGCCGTGTGGGATTCCCAGCGACTGAATTCCGATCGAGGGGCTCCACCGGAAGCCGTGCGTGTCATTGCCGTACCGAGCAAACCCAACGGCCACACCCTGGTCGTTGATGTCCAGGGCCTCGTTCCACATGCCACCCCAGCTCGGAATCAGCTGCATCCCCCCGCCTGGGCTCCAGATAAACGCCCGGGAGGCGTTGGCACCCCCATCACCGAGCCATCCCACCACCTGGCGGTGCGTATTTATTGCGTGGGCGCTGCCAACTGGCCAGTCCGGCAGGGTCGGCAGCTGCTCAATCACCGTCACCGGGTCCCCCGGCAAGATCTGCATCGCCGCCACTGGCTCGACCGGCTCAGGAGCTACCGGCGTAACCGTATCCTCGCACGCCGCGGTCCACACCACGCAGCCGAGCAGCATTGGAATTGACAGTCTCGAACGGGATCGCATGAATCAAACTCCTTGATGGGGGCGGGTGCGGAGGAAGGAGGGAGGCCCCTGCCCCCGCTCCACCCTCTCCGCGGAGGCACGCGTGGAAACGGGACATAGGCCGGGTCATCGGCCCTTTGTCGGCGGCTCAAGCACCGCCGCCACTGCGTAGCTGCGGTCCAGCGAGGCCCCTGTCAGCAGGATGCCTTTTGAGAACTCACGGTCCAGCCCCAACTCCACGACCTGGTCCCAATTGAAGACCATCACGGCGTCCTCGAACCCGTCGCGGTTGGTGTCGTAGTACTCCACCTGAAGCTCCCTTCCCGACCCCTCGATCGAAACGCGGGGAGACGACTCGCGAACAGCTGCGATGGTTACGGTTCGCATCTCGATGTCGCGCACCTTCAGGCTCTTGCTCCCCATCATGGTGACCCGTACCAAGGGGAGGTTGAGGACAGGAGGCGGACAGATGCAGTGGCTGATCCGTTGCTTCCTGAAGCGCCACCACGCGGTGGGATAGGTGGTCCCGTTGACGTCCGTGGACCAGCCGACGATGTGGTCGTCGTTGTTGACGCCGTGGGCGCCCGAACGGGAGCCGCCCAAAGTGTAGAGCGGCGTCATGCTCCCGTTGACACCGGACTGCTTGAACCCGCGGTAGTCACCGTTCGACAGCCGCGAGGTGCCAACGATCAGGCCGCCGTCGTTGATGTCGTTGGCGAAGCTGGTCGCACCACCGAGCGTGCCAAGGACGACCGGCTCTGCGTAGTCCCAGGTCTGCGCCAACTCCCACACCAAACCCCGGTCTTGGGTCTGCGTTGCGGAGATCGGGACCGGCCCGTACCCGACTGCGACTTCACCCTGGTTGATGGCGTTGACTCTCGTCACAGTCCCGGCTCCTGAGCTCGTGACCGGCCGCGGCAACTCCAACCACAGGCCTGGGTCGGGTTCGGGGAGATGGACTCTTCCGGCCGACTGAATCCCAGCTCGGTAGCTTCCGGCGATTGACCCAGCCGCGTTCACTCCCCGAGCGGAGCCAGGAAACGAGCCGAGCTGCTGGAAACCGTTCAAGGGCTGGGCCCTGACCCAGCGGGTCTCGCCGTTTCCGGTCTTGCCCTCCCCAACGATCACTCCGTCGTTGTTGATCCCGTACGCGCTCACGCTCTCAAGACCCGTGGGCATCCCGAGATCGAGGACCTGAAACCCGGTCGACCAACGCCAAGCGCGGGGCGAGCCCGCGACCGCTTCCACCGAACCCACCACGACACCACCGTCGTTGATGTCGTACGCGTCACTGGTTGGGCCACCCACGAACGGCTCCAGCGACTGGATTCCAGCCTGCGGCTCCCAAATGAACGCCACCCGGTTCGAGCCCCCGTAGGCTCTCCCTACGACTTGTCGCTTGGCGTTCAGCGCGTAGGCTTCACCCCCCGACGTACCTGGCAGCAGGCCCAGGTTCTCGATCACGGTTACGAGGGGAGGCACGGCGGCGAGCGCCTCAGCGGCAACGAGCTGCGGCTCGACTGTCGTGGGTGACTCTGTTTCCTGACATCCCCCGAGGGCGATGACCCCGGCGAGGAGAGCCGGCCAGACCGGGCCTCCAGGGAGGAGTCGTCGAAATGAGCGTGTAGAACGATCGGTGGAGCGCATGGGTTGAACCCCTTCTATCTGGAGGGACACAGGGCTCCGCGAGCCGTCCGCGACCCTGTTCTCCCTCTCCGCGCATCCGCGCAAGAGAAGGGGACACAGGGGTGCAGTCCTCACTCGATTTGAGCCTCGCGGGGGTCGGCGCCTAGGTTCCCTCACCCCCCTGGGAGCACCCCCATGAGCTATCCACCTGAGGACAGGGTCATCGAGTCGGCGTTCGGCTCTCTGAGCGACGGTGATGCGTCGGTCGAGGCGGAGGACGTGCGTCATGACTGAGGACCGCTCAGCCCCAGGCCAAGGGGGCGACCGCGCCTGGGCCGAAGCGGCCGAGGTGTTCGCCGAGGCGGCTGACCTCTCACCGGAGGAGCGAGCGGAGTTTCTGGAACGTCGGTGCGCGGGGAACGCGCAGCTCCGGGAGCGTGTCGAAGCGCTTCTCGCCGCTGACGACTCGGACACCTCCATGCTCGACCGCCCCGACCCCACCTCCTGGGCCGAGATGATCGAAGACGTGGCGGCCGAAGGCGATCCCGTCGGGCCCTACGTGCTGCTAAGGGAGATCGGCCGGGGAGGCATGGGCCGCGTCTACCTGGCCGAGCGCGCGGACGGCCAGTTCGAGCAGCAGGTTGCCATCAAGCTCGTGAAGCGCGGCATGGACACCGACGCGATTCTGGAGCGGTTCCTGCGCGAGCGGCAGATCCTGGCACGGCTGCAGCACCCCAACATCGCGCAGCTCACGGACGGGGGTGTCACCGACGACGGACGCCCCTACTTCGTGATGGAGTACGTCGAAGGGCAACGCATCACCGACCACTGCGATGACCACCGTCTGTCGATCGACGCGCGCCTGGCCCTGTTCGAGGACGTGTGCCGGGCCGTCGAACACGCGCACCGCAACCTCGTGATCCACCGCGACATCAAGCCGTCGAACATCCTGGTCAACACCAGTGGACATCCGAAGCTGCTGGATTTTGGCGTCGGCAAGATCATGTCGGGTGAGGGAGGAACTGACGTTGCGCCTCAGACCGTTGCTGGAGGTCTCGTCGCCACGCCGGAGTACGCCGCGCCCGAGCAGCTCCAGGGAGGTGCGGCGACGACCTCGACCGATGTGTTCGGTCTGGGGGCGGTGTTGTTCGAATTGCTGGTCGGGTGTCGGGCCTTCTCCGCGGACTCGAGTCTGGTGGGGCGACTCCGTGGAGGATCCGCAAGTACACCAACCCCCTCGCTCGACTCGGCGTTTCGCAGGGACACCGCCACCGCCGATGAAGACACCGCTCGACTGCGCTCAGAGTCTGCGCACAGACGCTCCACAACGGAGGCCCGTCTGCTCCGCGAGTTCAAGGGCGACCTCAACGTCATCGTGCGTAAGGCGTTGCGCCCCGAACCAGAGATGCGGTACGCGTCGGTAGAGGCACTACGCGAGGACGTTCGCCGATATCGTGCGCATCTGCCCATCAAGGCTAGGCAGGGCGACCGCCGTTATCGGCTTGCGCGCTTCGCCAGACGACACCGTATGGGGATGGCCACTGCGACGGCGTTCTTGGCGCTGCTATTCGGGGGCGTCGCCGCCGTCTCGATGCAGAACGTACGCATCCAGTCGCAGGCCGACGAGATCGCCGCAGAGCGGGACCGCGCCCAAAGGGAAGCCTCCGCCGCTCGCCAGGTCGGATCGTTTCTGGTCGATATGTTCAGCTTGTCTGAAGAGGCCGCCGAGCGGGGAGACTCCGTGACTGCGCGGCAGTTGTTGGATGCCACCAGGACCCGCGTGGATGAGGAGTTGGTGGGCGATCCCGACGCCCAGGCGCGGGTGTTGGTGTCGCTGAGCGAAGCCTACGAGAACCTCTACTCCCTCGAGCAGGCGCGTGCGACAGCCGAGCGCGCTGTGGAGATTCGCAGGAACTTGGGGAGCGATCCTCTACTTCTGGCCGAGAGCCTCGTGCTCTGGGGCACGACCTTGCATCGCGTACGCCGGTACGAGGAGGCCGACCAGGCGATCGAAGAAGCCATCGCCATCTATGAGAGGAGCGGCGAAGGACTCAGTGCCGCACACATTGGCGCCGTGGTTAACCATGCGTTTGTCTCGCATGCACAGGGCGACCCGCGCACTGCCAGAGAACGCGTGAGCTCCATTGCTCTCCAGTTCGACTCCACGCAGAACTACTCCGACGAGCAGTTGGTCGCGTGGATCGGGGTCCTTCGAACCGCCGGAAGGTGGGAGGAGGTCGCGGCGATTCAGCACCGGCGACTGCCTGGGGTCCGAGACGAGTTCGGCCCCACGTCGCGTGCTACCCTCGACGCCCTGAGCGCCCTAGTCGAGACCAGCCTGCGACTGCAGGACTCGATGGCCGTCGATACGCTCTCCAGAGAGCTACTCGAGGGGTACTCGGAACTCGAGCCGGGCGGTCTCTCCTATGCCCGCGCGCTGCGGCAGGTGGCGGCAGGGTACGAGCGAGTGGGCCGGTTTCGGGAGGCAGGTGAAGCCTATCGTGAGGCTATTCGGATCTTTGGACAAAGCTTCGGCCCCGAAAGTCCTGAAACCCTGGTCGTTCGAGAGAACTACGCGGGAATGCTCTTCATCGCAGGACGCGCCGCAGAAGCAGCGCAAGAGTACGAGGATGTCCTTCCGCTGATCTCCGCTCAGCGGCCACCCCCCATCACCCTACCCGTCAGTCAGACGCGATACGCCCACAGCCTTCACCAAGCCGGACGCCTAGACGAGGCCGAAGGCGCGTTTCGTCTTGGCCTAGAGCTGATGTTGGAACGGTTTCCATCCGACTACCTCTTGACCGCGACGGCCCGAGAGTACTTCGCCCGCTACCTGCTCGACGTCGACATGCCTGTCGAGGCCGCATCGCATTTGTTAGAGGCGATCCCGGTATACACCAACCAGTTCGGGGAAGCCGGTCGGCGCACGGAGCTGCTTCGCCTCGACCTGACCCGCGCACTCGCCGAGCAGGGACGTCGCGGCGATGCTGACTCGCTCGTTCGCGCCGTACTCAAGCGTCAAGCTGAGCAAGAAGCCTTCGATGAAACCCTGATCGCTTGCGCACGAAGAGTGGGGCAACTGCTTAACACGCCCCCGGTCCCCTCTCTCCAGCGCTTGTGCCAAGTGGAGGCTCCTGGGGTGCGTGTTCACAACTGACGTGGAAGTAAGAGAGGACGTGCGTCATGACTGAGGACCGCTCAGCCCCAGGCCAAGGGGGCGACCGCGCCTGGGCCGAAGCGGCCGAGGTGTTCGCGGAGGCTGCTGACCTCTCACCAGAGGAGCGGACCGCGTTTCTGGAACGTCGGTGCGCGGGGAACGCGCAGCTCCGGGAGCGTGTCGAAGCGCTTCTCGTCGCTGACGACTCGGACACCTCCATGCTCGACCGCCCCGACCCCACCTCCTGGGCCGAGATGATCGAAGACGTCGCGGCCGAAGGCGATCCCGTCGGGCCCTACGTGCTGCTAAGGGAGATCGGCCGGGGAGGCATGGGCCGCGTCTACCTGGCCGAGCGCGCGGACGGCCAGTTCGAGCAGCAGGTCGCCATCAAGCTCGTGAAGCGCGGCATGGACACCGACGCGATTCTGGAGCGGTTCCTGCGCGAGCGGCAGATCCTGGCACGGCTGCAGCACCCCAACATCGCGCAGCTCATGGACGGGGGTGTCACCGACGACGGACGCCCCTACTTCGTGATGGAGTACGTCGAAGGGCAACGCATCACCGACCACTGCGATGACCACCGTCTGTCGATCGACGCGCGCCTGGCCCTGTTCGAGGACGTGTGCCGGGCCGTCGAACACGCGCACCGCAACCTCGTGATCCACCGCGACATCAAGCCGTCGAACATCCTGGTCAACACCAGTGGACATCCGAAGCTGCTGGATTTTGGCGTCGGCAAGATCATGTCGGGTGAGGGAGGAACTGACGTTGCGCCTCAGACCGTTGCTGGAGGTCTCGTCGCCACGCCGGAGTATGCCGCGCCCGAGCAGCTCCAGGGAGGTGCGGCGACGACCTCGACCGATGTGTTCGGTCTGGGGGCGGTGTTGTTCGAATTGCTGGTCGGGTGTCGGGCCTTCTCCGCGGACTCGAGTCTGGAGGGGCGACTCCGTGGAGGATCCGCAAGTACACCAACCCCCTCGCTCGACTCGGCGTTTCGTAGGGACACCGCCACCGCCGATGAAGACACCGCTCGACTGCGCTCAGAGTCTGCGCACAGACGCTCCACAACGGAGGCCCGTCTGCTCCGCGAGTTCAAGGGCGACCTCAACGTCATCGTGCGTAAGGCGTTGCGCCCCGAACCAGAGATGCGGTACGCGTCGGCAGAGGCACTACGCGAGGACGTTCGCCGATATCGTGCGCATCTGCCCATCAAGGCCAGGCAGGGCGACCGCCGTTATCGGCTTGCGCGCTTCGCCAGACGACACCGTATGGGGATGGCCACTGCGACGGCGTTCTTGGCGCTGCTATTCGGGGGCGTCGCCGCCGTCTCGATGCAGAACGTACGCATCCAGTCGCAGGCCGACGAGATCGCCGCAGAGCGGGACCGCGCCCAAAGGGAAGCCTCCGCCGCTCGCCAGGTCGGATCGTTTCTGGTCGATATGTTCAGCTTGTCTGAAGAGGCCGCCGAGCGGGGGGACTCCGTGACTGCGCGGCAGCTGTTGGATGCCACCAGGACCCGCGTGGATGAGGAGTTGGTGGGCGATCCCGACGCCCAGGCGCGGGTGTTGGTGTCGCTGAGCGAGGCCTACGAGAACCTCTTGTTGTACGAACCGGCCGATGAGGCCGCGGGGAGGGCCTTGGAGATTCACCGAACGTTGGGGAGCGATCCGGAGCGTTTGGTCGAGAGCCTGGTCCGTTGGGGATCCACCCAGCAGCATGTGCGAAGGTTCCAGGAAGCGGACCGAGCGCTGGAAGAGGCCATCTCACTCTATCGGGAGAGCGGGAACTCACTCAGTGCTGGACACCTTCGCGCCGTGGCTCTTTATGCCCGTAGCTCGCATGCCCGGGGTGATCCCCGCACGGGCACGGAGCGTGTAGGCCCCGTGGCCACGCAGTTCGACTCCACGCGGAGCTATTCAGATGAGGAGTTAGGTGCGTGGCTCGACGTTCTACGCTCCGCCGGGAGCTGGAAAGAGGTGGCGGTGATTCAGCGCCGTCGAATGCCTCGCCTCCGGAGTGAGCACGGTCCCAGGTCGCGCGCTACGCTTGTTGCTCTGGGCGACCTTGTGGAGACCAGTGTACGCATCCAGGATTCGATGGCTGTCGATACGCTCAACGCAGAGCTTCTCGAGGCGTACTCGGAGCTCGATCCGGGGAGTGTCTCCTACGGCACCGCGCTCTTCCAAGCCGCACGTGGGTATCAACGCGTCGGCCTTTTTGAACAGGCAGATAGGGCCTACCAAGAGTGTATTCGCATCTACGGCGAACGCTTCGGGGCAAGCCACTCACGCACCCTCATCACGCGCGAGATCTACGCACAGATGCTCGTCTATGCGGGACGCCCCGTTGACGCTGTAGAGCAGTACGATGAGGTGCTTCCGGCGCTGGCCGCTGAACTTCCAGACCTCGCCTCCCTACCCGTGAGTCAGGCCCATTACGCGCGGGCTCTCCATCAGGCCGGCCGAATGGACGACGCGGAAGGCGTGTTCCGCGGAAGCCTCGACGTGATGCTGGAACGGTTCCCGCCCGACTTCCTCATCACTGCCCAGATCAGACAGAGTTTCGCTCAATACCTGCTCGAGGTCCGCGTGCCTGCCGAGGCCGAAGTGCATCTGTTGGAGGCGATCCCCGTGTTCTCGAAGCGGTTCGGAGAGGCCGACCTGCTCCCGGAGGCCGCTCGGCTCGACCTCGCGAGAGCGCTCGCTGCACAGGGACAGCCGGCAGACGCCCGAACGCTCCTCGAGGCGGTGATCAAGCGCCAGAGCGCTCAAGCACCGGTCAACGACCGCCTGGTCGGGTGCGCGCGAGCAGTGGGTGGAGCGATTGGCACACCCCCCGGCCCATCGCTCAAGCAGCTGTGCGAGATGGGGGCGCCGTGGGACCGTACCCACTGAGTCGAGCGGAGAGTTTCCCCTACCGCCGCGGCTTCTCCGCCTCCGCGGCCGGCAGCAGTCCCCCTACCCCATAGCTTCTGTCGGCCGAAGCACCGGTGAGTAGCGACCCCTTGGCCACCAAGTGTTCGAGGCCCAGTTCTGTAAGCTCGTCCATGCTGAAGTAGAGCAACGCATCCTCCAGGCCATCCCGATTGGTATCTGTGTACTTCACCATGGGCTCGCCTCCCTTCTCTGCGATACTAGCTCGGGGCGACGGGCCCCGCGGTGCACCGATCGTCACGGTGTTCATCGCGATGTCGAGCACCTTGAGGTCTCTGCTCCCCGCCATGGTGACGACCAGCCACTCTTCCTTGATGAGGGGAGGGGGACAGGTGCAATCCTTGACGTCGGAGCTTGCGTAGTACCACCAGGCTGTGGGGTACGTGACCCCGTTTGAGTGCGTCATCGATCCCACGATGTGACCTGCGTTGTTGACACCCCCCGCGGTCGATTCGACTGCGCCCGGTAGCATCGGTAGCCGAGTCATAGGACCGCTTCCAAGCTGTTTGAACCCCCGGGGACTGCCGTTGCCAAGATGGCTGACGCCCACGATAAGGCCGTTGTCGTTGATGTCCTGCGCGCTACTCATGTCGCCTCCGAGTGTGCCAAGTACCGAAGGCGCCACGGACGACCCTACCGTGGATCCATCCCATACCATTCCGCGGCCGGGGCCAGCGGGGTTCGCTCCGGGGGGGATTCCCGAACCGACCACAGTTCCCTGTTGGTTCACGGCGCTGATCCACTTCACTGCACCGACGTCTTGGCCATACTCGGGAGGCGCGAGATCGACCACACCGCCGCCTGGCTTGAACAACCATCCGCGACCACTCGCTTCGTACAACAATCCAGCGACCCAACCGTTGTCGTTGATGGCGCTTGCCGTCGCCTGCACGGGGAAATCCGCCGAGAGGCTGAACCCACCCGTGGACCCCGCGATCGTTGGCACGGTGTCCCCGACCTCGGAGCCACTCTCTCCCACGATCACTCCCGAGTTGTTGATTCCGTGGGCACTGCTTCGGTTACGGGGGCCGATGAGCCCTAGGTGGTCAAGGGTGCCCCCTGGCAACCATCGCACACCGCGAAAATCCCCGAAGATTGTTCTGAGGTCTCCGACCACCACCCCGGCATTGTTGATGCCCCCCACACGCGATCCCAAGTTGAGCCCGGGCTCGGCGAGCCGTTGCATGCCGGTGGCCGCTGTCCACTGGAAGGCATGACGCAACGCGGCGGGATCGTGCATCGTTCCGACAATCACGCGCGACGCGTTCAGGTCCGTGGCCCAGCCTCGCACTGCACCCGCCGGCAACCCGAGGTTCTCCACCACGGTAATAGGCCCCGGATGCGCGTAGTGTGCGGCGGTGAGCACTTCTTCGGGCAACTCCGGAGTCGTTGGCGGTCCCTCGACGCCACAGGCGGCTGACGTGATGGCGACTAGCGTGAGCGCGATCGGTGGCAAGCGCATGAGGGCTCCTGGATTCCGTGGGCGGTGAGGGTGACGGCCTCGTTCGACGCCGCACACTACTCCGCGCAGGGCAGCAGCCAAACGGGACAGCCCTCCTATTTGCTTCGCGTCCGGCCCACATGCATGTGCAACAGCTTCCCAACCGACGTCACTTCGGGGGAGAGGCGCTCGACGGTGAGGAAGCCGGGCGTGGCCCACATGGCGCTCCCGCCAATGCCCTCCAGAAACGCATCGCGAACGGCATCCTCATCGAGCTCGCCGAGCTGAGGGTGTACGCGCAAGGACAGTTTTGGGCTTCCGTCAGGCCCCTCGTCCTCGACGAGTTGGTACCAAGTGGCCGCGCCACCAAATCGCGCCGGCAACTCCTTCTCCAGCACCCGAATGGCATCGGAGGCGAGCAGTGTCACGCCGCCAGCCGTGAGTTTCTCGAAGCTGCTCACATGCCGAATCCGGCGAGACCAGCCCATTCTTTCCAGTGTGCACCCGCAGCGGGCCTCGTCCAACTCCGCTTCGTCGCCCATGGAAACGTTGAGCATGACGAACGGGGCCTGGGGGTGGAGGTTGGTGATGAATAGCGAGGTCCGGGGCGTTCCTGCGGGAGCCTCGTCTCCGCCCTGAATCATCGCATGGAGATCCTCGAGGAGATGGAGGTCATCGGCGACCTCTGGCCGCAGGCACGCGTAACCGATAGGCCCGGTCTCCACGCTTCCGTACCGGGGGGATACTCGGGTACCGACCCGCTTGAACGCCTCAGCTCGGTGCGGAGTGAAGGGCTCACCCGCAACGGTGAAGTGTGCGCCCTCGACATCGATCCCCTCGGCTTCTGCAGCTTGGCACAGGCGCACCGCGGAGCTGACGAATCCGAAGAGGTGGGGAGTACGCCCTGCCCGGAGCTCCCCCTCCATCCAGCGTGCAATCGGCTGCGGTTCCTCATGCGAGACGAACTCGGGCTCGGGTATCCCTGGCCCCGCCATTCGCGCTGCCCAGTGCATCCATTGCGCGTTGGTGCGGTAGGGGTCGCGAATCCACTGCCCTTCGGGGCGGACCCGCAGGAACCAGCGCGCTATGCCGCCGGGTAGGTTTGCATACTTGAGTACCCTGAGGGCCGCGCCTCCTCCGTGACCCTCCCAATCGGCCTTCGACCAGTCGAGGCCACGCATGGCGTCCAGCATCACACAGAGGTTGGCGGCGCAACCGCGCACGAACGCCAGGTCGAAACCGGTCACAGTCCCGGCGCTTCGACTCCCCCCGCTGCGAGCAAGTGCATGGGGGCTGGAGCGAGGGTTGTGCAACCCTCCCGGGGGGATCAGAAACTCCAGCCTCCCTCGCTGCACGGGGGTGCGACCCTTGAACTCACCCACGGTGAGGTGAACCCCCTCCCGCAAGAGCTGTCGGAGTGTGGCGTCTACCCCGTCGGTGCTCACCGTGGCGCGGAGGTCGCCCAGCTCACAGCCGGCGCCCTTCAGCAGCGGTAGATAGGGACTCCCGGGGTTCTCATAGATGGCCACCCGCATCATACGCAGGAAGTTCTCCGCGCGAGCGAGTAGGCGTTGCTGTACGACCCTGTGTGCCTCCGCCGCTGACCAGGGACGCCGCAGATGAGGGGGTAGCTCCAGAAGGAGGCGCGACCCAGCGGCTATATTGGCGCTTATTCTGCGTGCTGCTCTGACTTTGCTGCGGAGATGGGTCAGTCCACTCCGGGGCTGAGTGGGGCTCGTCGACATCAGTGAATCGGGAGGGGGGAGCGGGGCGGTCAGACCTTAGAGGCTAGGCTCCCACCCGGAGCACGTCCAGAACCCGACGCGCCATGGGGCGTCCGTAAAACCCAAAGGGACCCGGACCCCGGTCCTCGAGGCGCCGTTCCAGTCGAGATACGGCTTCGTCCCTTCGCGCACCCGCACCGACCAGCAACTCGGCAACGGCCAAGTGCCCCTGATGAAAGGCGCTGACAGCCCCCAGATGCTCTAGCGGGGTCCCGCTGCCGAGCGGATCCGCGTCCACCTCAGCGCCGGCCGCCAGTAGCAACCGGAGTGTCTCCGGACATCCCGTCCGGGCCGCCCGCGCGATGAGCACGCTACTGGTGCCATCCTCGACGTTCGGATCAGCTCCCGCATCCAACAGACGGGCGACGAACGGGTCCGCGCACCCGTCCACGACGAAGCTCAGGGCTGTCTGTCCCTGCTGGCGACCCTCCCGGACCGTCGCATCGACTTCTGCCCCGTAGGCGAGGAGTGTGTCGAGCACCGCCAGGTACTCCTCCTCGAGGGCGCGCACGAAACGCTCCGGTGGACGTTGCGCCCAGCCCACGTAGTGGATGGGCAAGAACCCCAGCGAGTCCGCGGCTCCCACGTTGTAACCGGTGCCAAGTAGGTCCGCCACCAAGCCGGGGCGGGCTTCTCGAACCGCGAGATGCAGTGCGTCGGGACCGAGGAAGCGCGTACTATCGGGAGCTGGTCGCACATCCGACGGGGGCTCGAACCGCCAAGCAGCGGCGGCCGCATCCTCACGACTCAGGTCATCGTAACTACCACCCCCCCGTCGGAACCTGGGCCAGCAACCGAGACCGAACTCGATGGGTCCGTATCCGGTATTCACAAGAAAGAGCTTCCGGGGACGACAGACCTTCCTCACCGTGTGCTCGACAAGGATGGGACCCCGATCGTGGCGGACTTGGTAGACCTCGTCGGGGTCCCCGCCCGCGAACTGCACGAGCCTCGACAGCTTTTCGTGGGGACTGGTCCAGTACTCCATCCGGATGATGTCGCCCTCACGTGGCATCCGGTTGAGTCCAGGGTAAGTCAGTGCGCCCGCGATGATCGTGAGTGGACCCTCACCCCACACCTCCCCGCTCCCGTAGCGACCTACCAGATCCACGACGATTCGGTCCCCTGGCTGGGCGAGCGAGCCGTCTCCAGACTGAGCCTCGAGCACCCGAATGTCCCCGCCCGGCGGAGGCGACCCGCTGGGACCATCCCCGTACCTCGCCTCTACGCATCCCACAAGCAGCGGCAGCATGAGGACTCCGAGAAGAGTGCGCACCAAGGCTCGTGGTTTAGGGGAAAGGTCGCGGCAACCCCGCGCCCCACTTGAACAAGCAGTGACGAGCGAGGATCGTGCCGGCGCGGCATGGCGGTTGCCGACACTAGGCACTTCCAAGGGTCCCGAACGCGGAGCGGAAATGTTGGTGGGTGTTCTAGGCGGCCCTACGCTCCAACCAGCTGAACCCCTTCAGCGTCCAGGCTGAGCCCCACGCGCTCGATCACGGCGGTCAACTCTCGCTCCGTGTAGGCGTCGATCTGCATCCCGGGCGCGCGAATGAAGGACGATTCGAGGATGCCACGCTTCCGGTACACGAACTTTCGGTACGCCAGCCCGATCTTGGGCTGGAACTCGTAGCGGATGAGGGGCACGTAGCGGTCGAAGATCGCGGCGGCCCCGGCGGCGTCTCCTGTGCTGAACGCATCGTACACGCCCGCCAGCACTTCTGGGAACGAGAACCCCGTCATGATGCCGCGAGAGCCGCGCTGTAGCTCCTCCAGGAAGAACACCCCTCCGAGCCCGCCGAAGATGCCGATGGCGTCGCCGGCCAGCGCCTGGATGCGGGTCATCTTCGCCAACACCGGATAGTCTTCCAGCTTGATGTAGCGCACCCCTTCGATCTCGCGCGCCATCCGCGTAATCAAATCTGGCGACAGGAGCGTGCGAAAAGACTCGGGGAAGTCGTGAATCGCCACCGGGATATCGACGGCGTCGGCGACCGAGGCATAATAGTCGAAGATGACCTGGTCATTTTGGACGCCGATCGGCGCCACAAACACGCCAGACGCCCCCAGCTCCTGTGCCTCACGGGCCTGTTCTATTGCCCCCGCAGCGCCGAAGGCAAGGACACCGACCCAGACAGGAAAGGCGCCCCCTGCCTGATCGACGGTGACTTGCACGACCTGCTCTCGCTCAGTACCGGAGAGCCTATGCGCCTCGCCCATGAAGCCCAGCATGCTGACGCCCTGAACCCCCACCTGAAGCTCGAAATCGATCAGGCGTCGCAAACTCCGCTCGTCGACGTCGCCCTCGTCGGTGAAGGGTGTGGGCAGAATGGGCAGTACGCCCCGCAACGTTGGACCCATGGGTTATTCGCTCTTTTGACGTGAGGGTTGGTGTTAACTGATGGGACGCACGAACCGACCGGTGCCGGGGTGGGCAATAATACGGCTTTGGTCCGCAACGCAGCGGCCGCGAAGCCAGGTCGACACCACTCTGCCGCGCACGGTGCGCCCATGGTAGGGACTCCACCCCACGGCGTAGTGCATCTCCGCCTCGTCGAGCGTCCATTCGGCATCGGGATCGAACACCACGAAGTCGGCGTCGGCACCTTCCTGCAACCTGCCCTTCCGACCCAGGCCGAACAGGTCCGCCGGTCCGGATGCCAACAGCTCCACCCACCTCGCCAGGTCGATGCGACCGGTTGCGACGCCCTCGCTGTAGAGCAGTACTCCCAAGGTCTCGACCCCAGGCATGCCGGCGTAGGCGTCGAAGATGCTGTCGGTCTCCTTGCGATGAAGCGGGTAGGGCGAGTGGTCCGAGGTGACGATGTCGATGACGCCATCCTGTAGCTGCTTCCAGAGGCCATCTACCGACGCTCGGTCGCGAAGCGGCGGGTTGCACTTGGCCCGTCCACCCATGTCGCGGAGCGCGTCCATCGTAAGGAGCAGGTACTGGAGGCAGGTCTCCCCCGTGGCTCGCACTCCCTGCGCGCGATTCCATCGAATCAACTCGAACGTGCGGGGCAGCGTACCATGCACCATGTGAAGGCGGGCCCCCGTCCAGTGGGCCAGGTCCAGCAGTCGCCCAGCCGCTTCGGTTTCAGCCACGGGCGGCCGGCTCAGTGCATGGTCGATTGGGTCAGTGTTCTGGCTCGCCTGAAAGCGTGCGGCCTGATCGGCGATGATCTCCTGATTCTCCTGGTGTGCGGTCACCGGCAGTCCGGTGCGCTCGATCTCCTGGAACGCCTCATACAGGCGCCCGTCGGGAATGCGCGGAAACCGAACCGGATCGACTTCGATGGTGGAGACCTTGAACCCCACCGCGCCCGCGTCCGCCAGCTCGGCTACGCAGGTGAGATCCCCGGTGGGTGGGAACGTGGCGTAGAGCGCCACGTCTACCACGGCCTCGCGTTCAACGTCCGCGATCTTCGCTTCCAACCGCTGACGGGTGTTTACGGGTCGGGCTGGCTTGTCGAACGGCATGTCGACGATCGTCGTAGTACCACCGGCCGCAGCTGCACGGGTGGTTGCTGTGATTCCCTCGTCCAGGCATGAGCGGGTATGCACGTGGGCGTCGACGAACCCGGGAAGGACCAGCCGGCCCTCGGCTTCGAGCGTCTTGGCCCCGTTCAGAGGATCGGAGGCGATGCGGGCAATCCGACCCTCGGTCACGCCGAGCCATCCCGACCTGAGCACGTCGCCATTGGGGAGCACGAGATCTCCGTGCACCGCCAGGTCGTACGCCACGTGATCGGTCAATGAGGCACCCTCAACGGGAGTCCAACACCTTCTCGAGAGCGTCCATCGCGATGTGTCCGAGATCGAAAACGGGGAGCTCGACGTGCACCGCCACCGCGTCGAGCAGCTTGGCCGGAAACCCAACGTAATCGAAGACCACAGCGTCGGCATCGGAGTGCTCCAGCCGGTGCGCGAGCCACCGTGCCAACGAGACGCCTCGGGGCAACGCCTCGAGATCGTGCGCTCGGCCTGTGAACCCAGCGGCCATCCACTTGTCGAGCGCCGGTGCCGTTTGCGCCCCGAACGGCACCACCAGCTCCAGGGAGGTGAAGCCCAGCCGGGCGAGCTCGGCCGTGCCCACCCGGTCGGGGCAGATCAATGGCTCCGGGGCATGCAGCTTGGAAAAGGGCCCCGCACACAGGAGAAAATGGGCGGTGAGCGAGCGCCCGTGCCGGTCGATGGCCCGTTGTAGATGCGGTTCCACGAACTCAACGTCGACCACGACCCGTGCACCGCTTGCGAGCGTGGTCTCGAGCGGGTACCGCGGAGTGACGACACCCGTCAGGTCGCCGGCAGGGATGTCGTCGAGTGCGCCCGTCACCGTGAACTCGACTTCAGGGAATCGGCGCTCGAATGGCTCCACCAGGTCGGGCCTGGGCGTCTGTCCAATGGTATAAAGCCCCACCGTCGCTCGGTCCGCTGCATCGCTCCGCATCGCTCCAGTCTCTCCACTTGAGGGGTGAGCGCAAGACTCGCCCGTCCCGCTGGGCGTTCGCGGTGGACCGACCCTCCGCCTATCGTGCGTCGTCCATCACGTGAGCCCGTCCAACAGCTTTTCACGAAAGGGGGTACCGTTGTCCGACGCGCTATTGAGCCTGTTGGCAACCATCGATGTCTACCTGTGGGGCCCCTGGACGATGGCCTTTCTGGCCGGTGTGGCCGTCTTCTTCACCGTTCGGAGCGGATTCTTCCAGGTCCGTGGGCTCCGCTACATCGTCCGACACACGGTGGGCCGGCTTTCCAGAGGTGGTGGCCAGCACGAAGGCGCGATGTCTCCTTTTCAGGCCGCCGCCACGTCGTTGGCGGGCACCGTGGGGATGGGCAACATGGCGGGCGTTGCCACGGCCCTCTCCGTGGGAGGGGCCGGCGCCATCTTCTGGATGTGGGTGCTCGCATTCTTCGGTATGATGGCCAAGACGGCGGAGATCACCCTCGGCGTGTACTACCGAGAGCGGGCTCCCGACGGGTCGTTCCGAGGCGGGCCGCAGTATACGATCAACCGTGGACTCGGATGGAGACCGCTGGCGCTGCTCTTCAGCGCCGGGATGCTCATCAATGCGGTGTTCGCAGCGTCTATGCTGCAATCGCACACTGTGGGGCGTGCGTTACTCGCAAGTTACGGGCTTAACCCCTATCTGGTGACCGGGGCTATGGCGGTGGTGACCGCTCTTGTGGTGCTCGGCGGCATCCAGCGGATCGGGAAGTTCTCAGAGCGCCTGGTGCCGCTGATGACGGCCATCTATCTGGTAGGCGGTGTCATCGTGTTGCTCGTGAACGCCCCGGCACTGCCGAGTGTGTTCGGCGCGATCTTTTCCAACGCGTTCTCGGCGACCGCAGGGGCGGGTGGCGTAGCGGGCGTGGCGGTGGCCGAGGCCATCAAGCAGGGGATGGCTCGTGGCATGCTGTCGAACGAGGCCGGGATGGGAAGCGCGCCCATGGTGCATGCAACCGCCGTGACCGAGCACCCCTTTCAGCAGGGCGTCTGGGGCGCGTTCGAGGTGTTCTTCGACACCATCGTAATCTGTTCGATTACAGCGTTGGCCATCCTTTCGACAGGCGCTATGTCGGGCGGGGAGTCGGGAATCGAACTGCTGCTGGACGCCTTTGCTCGCGTGTTTCCCGCCTCGGTCGCTTCGATCATCGTGTCCGTCTCGATTGCGACGTTCTGCCTTTCGACCCAGATCGGGTTCTTCGTCTACTTCAAGACGGCGCTGGTGCACCTGTTGGGTGAGCGCTGGTTCGGCATTCTGAAGTGGATCTACTTCCTGCCCGGGATCCTGGTGGCCGGGGTGGCCGACGTGGACGGTCTATGGGTCATGGCCAACATCACGGTGGCGGCCTCCGCCATTCCCAATCTCGTGGCCATGCTCTGCCTTGCGGGTGTGTTCGTGACGTTGATGCGGGATGGGGTCTCGGAAGAGGGCCGCTACGCCACCGAGCGCATGGAAACGGACAAGCCGCTCCTGCGCGGAGTGGGCGCGGTGGACTAGGGCCTGTTCACGCTACGGAGATGCCCACTGCCGAGGCCATTTCTTCGGCTGGCAAGGCGGAACGAGCGACGCGTAGCAGCGTTACGGGAGCGAGAGACAACGCCGCCAGACGGTGAAATGACCCGGTCCGTGCGGATTGCGTCTCCGTAGCGTGAACAGGCCCTAGCGGCTGCCCTCGAAGAAGAGCCCGGTGGGAGGACCCCGCCGCCTGGCGATCGGCGCGTCGTCATGGGTCTGCGGCATCCCCTCCGCCTGCGCCAAACGCCAGGCCAGCCGGATCGACAACGCAGTCATGGCCACCGGCGATGCGTAACTGGCTCCAGCCATAAGGTTGTCTGCCTGCCGGTGATGCACGGTACCGAGGTAGTCCTCCCAGGCCTTCCGGCCCAGCTCCGGATCCCCATCGATGGTGAAGCCGGGCATGAGGTACACCACCGGGACCCCCGAGATGAGGAAGGGATAGTGATCGGACCGGTAGAGAAGGCCCGCCGACGGCGCGAAAGGTGCGCGCTTCTCGTGACTCACCTGCATCCCCGTCTCCCGAGCCGCCCACGCGAGGTCGCCCTCCACCGTCGAAAATTCGGGCCCCCAGGCAAACACGTCGTCGGTTCGCGCTCCATCCACTAACCCACCGTCGTGGTTGATGGAGGCCACGGTGCGTTCCAAGGGCACGATGGGGTGGTTCACGTAGTGCCAGGAGCCCAACAGCCCTGACTCCTCGGCTCCCATCGCCAGAAACAGGACGGATCGGGGCAGGTCGGCACCCGCCAATGCTTCGGCGACGGCCAGCACTTTGGCGATCCCGAGGGCGTTGTCGTGAGTGCCGTTGTAGATGGAGTCACCGTTCAAGTCGGGACGCCCGATGCCGACGTGGTCCAGGTGGGCGGTGAACACGATCGTCTCGCCGCCGCGCTCGGGATCGGACCCCGACCAGAAGCCTCCCACGTTCCAGCTCTGAAGGGACCGGATCTCGTGCCGAGGCTCGATACGGACTGCACCCACGCTCCCCGCCTGCCAGCGATCAAGCAGGCGCCGCGACGCTGCCGGCCCCACGCGAGCCGCGGGTCGAGGCGCGGGGGTGCTGCCATCGGCCACCGCCCGGTTCGGGCTTCCCCCCGACGCCCTCGCCTTCCACACTGCGTCGTTCCCGTCCGGGTTGAGCACCACAACGGCCGCGGCCCCCGCTCGATACGCCAGCTCCACATGGGCGCGCTCGCGCATCGCTACGTCTGGGTCGTCGGCCAGTCCCGGTGGCGCTCCCGCGAGCACGAACACGATCTTACCCTCAGCGTCGACCTCACCTGCGGCGCCCTCGGATCCGAGTAGGTCGCGGCCGAGAAACAGTCCCTCTGCCGCCCGCACAGGCATCTGCCCTAGCCAGTCCGGTGTGGCAACTACGTCGGGGAAGTCCAAAACAGTGCCGCCGACCGTTAGTCGGCTTCCGCTATCCCCCACGACCTCCAGAAGGCCGAACGGTTGGAGGTAGGAGTCGCCGTCGATCGGCTCCAGTCCGATGCGCCGAAACTCCTGGACGACGTAGTCTCTGGCCTGTTCGTACCCAACATCGTCCGTGTCACGTCCCCGCATGGAATCGTGCGCCAGGACGCTGACGTGCTCCGCCAGCTGCTCAGCGCTAACCCTGGCAACGGCGTCGTCGAGCGTGATACCCCCGTCGGGTCCACAGGCTGAAAGGGTCAACAACAGCCCACTGGCGCACAGGGGTCCGTGGACCCGCATCGTCCCCTCCTCTCCCAATCATGCGAGGTACTGCAGCCCGGTCAATCTGAGGCAGACCGGGGGGAAAGGCGAAGAGGGGACGCTACCCTTCGGGATCCTCCCGGTCGGGTACCAACACCGGATCGGCTGACGCCTTCTCGCTGCTGGCCTTCTTGGCCGCGGCGATGACCTGTGCGAGGGCCGCACCTGCTCGGTCCTCAGGCGTCTTGGGTGTCGGTGCATCGGCTGGCGGAGCGGTCCACGTCTCGGCGTCGTGCATCTCCACAGAGACGACCGGCTCGTCGGGCGCCCCTTTGGCGGGCGCGGGCGCGGGCTGTTGGCCTGCGCCCGGTTTGTCCGCTCGGGGCGTGGCCTCTTCCGCTTTGGTAGGTGCTCTGGAAGACGCATTGGCTTGGGCTCTGGATCTCCGCTTCCGACGCGAGCGCCTTCTACGTCGCTTCTTCGCCTTTCGAGACAGCTTGGTGCGGTCTTTCGCCGCCTTCGGTTCGGCCTTCGGCGCGGCTTCGGAAAGCTCCGATTCCTTTGCCGAGGCGACAGGCTTGGACTCGGGAGGTTCTACGTGCTTCGGTTCGACCACGGGCTCCGGGGCCTTGGCGACCTGGGCCTCAGGCTTCTTGGCCTCGGGCTTCTTGGCCTCGGGCTTCTTGGCCTCGGGCTCCTTGGCCTCGGGCTTCTTGGCCTCGGGCTCCTTGGCCTCGGGCTTCTTGGCCTCGGGCTTCTTGGCCTCGGGCTCCTTGGCCTCGGGCTTCTTGGCCTCGGGCTTCTTGGCCTCGGGCTCCTTGGCCTCGGGCTTCTTGGCCTCGGGCTTCTTGGCCTCGGGCTTCTTGGCCTCGGGCTTCTTGGCCTCGGGCTCCTTGGCCGCGGGCTTCTTGGCCTCGGGCTTCTTCGCGGCGGGCTTCGCCGGCGCCTTCTTCGGGGTTGGCGCGGGCTTTGGCTCACTCGAGGTCACCTCCACAGCCGGCGCATCCGGTCGATCCGACTGGCCGGCTCCGACAGCGTCCTCGCGTGCTGTGATCCGGTGCAAACGAGACCCCCACCGACGCATCATCTCCAGGAACGCCTTGCCGAGGTTGGGCTCGAACTCGGAGCCGAGGGACTCCTCGATGTATCCGAGCACCCGATCCTGACCCCAGGCCTTACGGTAGGGACGATGCGTCCTAAGTGCGTCGTACACGTCGCACAAGTGAACCAGATCGGATGCAGGGTGACAGGCTCGCTTGTACCGTCTGGTAGGATATCCGCCACCGTCGTAGCGGATGTGATGCTCGTAGGCGACGATGGCCGCCATGTCCAGATTGGCCTCACGCGCAATGAGGATGCGCGCGCCTTCTACCGGGTGCTGCTGGATCGCTTCGAATTCGTGATCTTCCAGCTTCCCGCTCTTGTTGAGAAGGTGGGTCGGCACGCGCGTCTTACCGATATCATGGAGGAGACCCGCAACCCCCAGCCGTCTCACGTCCGTGCTCTCCAGCCCCAGGAATTCTCCCAGAGCCATACTCAGTACAGAGATGTTTAGGGAGTGCGTGGTAGTGTACTGATCGTATCCCTTGAGATGTACGAGCGGGATCATCATCTCGGCGTCGGCGTGCATTGCCACCGCCAACGACCGCACGATGGTGTCGGCTTCCACCATGTGCAGTTTGCCGGCTGCGCGACACTCGTCGTCCACCCATTTCATGGCAGCGATCTCTTCGGAGAGCGTGTAGCGGAGCACATCTGCGCCCATCTCCGAAAGATTCCTCTGTCCGTCCCGCAACCCTACCAAGCCGAATCGAATCGAACCCCTTTCGTCGGAAAGCGCAGGAGCTCCGGATGCGTCCGTGAGCCTCAAGTAGAGCGACTCGATGAACGTGTCCAGATCCGACAGCGGGACCGGTCCATGGCACTCGAAACGCTGTACGCCGATCTCGGCGAGCTTCGGTCCCCATTCCCAGGCCCGCAGTCCTTTGATTGGCCTGCTCCTGAAGACGACCTCTTCCCCAAGGAAGGTGAGCACGGGCCTGGGCTCCAGCTTCTGAAGCTCGGCCATGTTCTCGAATGCGGCCCAGACCGCGCGTTCCACGGCGGGGTGCTCCCGAGAGTACAGCGTCCTCGCAGAGATGGCCTGTGCCAGCGAGGTCAGGAAGTGGGCTACGTGCCCTTCGGCGGCTGTCATTCTACTTCTCCGGCGATGAGCACGACCGGTGGTGTCTCGGCGACGGCTTCGGGTGCCTTGCGAGCGCCCTCGAGGATCTTGGAGACGACCGGATCGCGCTTCTTGGCCGCGGCCTTGAGCAGCGGGACCACGAAAGGATCATCGGACCATGATTGGACCAGGACTTCTAGGGCGGCGCGGGCAAGCTCCCCGTTGGCGCCGTTGGTGTTCGCGAGCCGGGGTTTTCCAAAGAGACTGCGTCCACTCGTGGCGATGTCGAGGATGGCGTCGCGCACGGCCACGTCTCGCGACGGCTCCAGTACCCGGACCGCAAGCGTTCTCAGCGATACAGAGTGGGATGTGTTCTTGACACAGCGCTCGACCACGATGGGTGCCACGGCTTGGGGAAGGCCCTTGCGCAGCTCCAGCAGGCCTGTCCTCACCATGCGTTCGTCCTCTTCGCGGAGGGCGAGTACGAGTGCCTTGCCCCGGCCCTCCGACTCTTGCAGCGCCAGCGGCAACGCGGCTCGCCGCACTCGCATGTCCGGATGCGACGCGTACCGAAGCGCACTGAATCCGGCCGGGGGCTCCGGCAAGGCCGCGACCAGTTCGAGCATGTTGCGAACCACGTACCAGCGCGGGTCTTCCAAGAAGGGAGTGACGGAGGCCCCGACGTGGTCCCCCATCTGAACCAGTCGATCGAACACGGTGCGCCGCAGGGACCGCGACTGTGACTCGGCAAGCAGACGCAGCAAAGGCGCGGTGGCCTTCTCAGGCCCGACCATTTCGACGAGCAGTTCCAACGACTCGTCGGAGACCTGTTCGAACTCCTCCAAGGCTTCGATCTGGTGAGGGCTGCCCACACGATCGCGGATCCTCTGGGCGGCCTTCGAGTCGAGTTCACCCTCGACCAACGGTGCGACCAGATCCAACCCTCCTTTGATCAGCATCTCATCCAGCGCCTGCTCCACCATCTCCCCGTACGCATCGACCTCGATCGACATCTGGATCAGGGGGAGCGCTGAGCGCTTGAACGCAAACCCGGCGCCTGAGGGCTTCAGGTACGGGCTTGCCCGAGAGAGCTCGTCCAGGATCCGGACGTAGCCTTCGGGATTCGGGTCCTCGAGCTTCCAGTCCTCGAGGAGGTCATCCACGCTCTCGCGCACCGCGTGCGCGACACGGGGCCTCAAGCTGACGGCACCTTCATCCGCATGGAATGAGAGCTTGGTCAGCATTCTCAGCATCAGAACCGAGATTTCCTGCCCGGACGTGGCAGCCGCCGCCTCCAGCAGCTTCAGGGCGGCGGCCCCCCCCAGGCCTCGGAACGCCTGTCGCACGATCTGGCGACGCCGCTGCGCGTCTCCTCCGGTCTTCAGGATCCTCTCGAGCGTGGGGCGATCGAGCTCGGTCACCAGCTCGGTGATCCGGTCGCGAATCGGCCCAAAGTCCTCGTCGCCTTCTGCGAGTTGATCGGAGATCTGCAAGAGATAACCGACGATGACCTCGTCGTAGGCCCGCTCCTTACTGCCTCGCAGGTGCGCCGCGACCGTAGCCGGATCCGGCGGACTCTCGTCGTCCGTCCAGCGATCTCCCGCGGGTGTTCCTGCCATGGCGGCCCGGGCCAGTCCCAACCAAAGCTGGAGGACCTGGTCGTCGGCCTTGAGCTCTCCTTCCTCGTCGAGCTGCAGATCGCGGTAGCCTACCGGATAGATGGTGATGCCCGGCCAGGATGGGATGTCGTCCGGGGGCCTCAACCCGATGGGTTCCACATCGCCTTCATCGGCGCTGGCCAACTCCTTCAACAAGCTGCCGAGGGACTCGCGGTCCACGTCCAGAGTGAAAGTGATGGCTCCGATGTGGTTGTCGTGCAGGCGGTTCGCCAGGTCCGACAAGACGGGGTGCTGACGGTCGGTGGTGGCTCCGTTCAGCACGAGCTGTTTGTGGGCTACGCCGAGCGAGAGTTCCTGCTGATTCTCCAGCAGGCGCGCTAGCCGTTGCATCAGGTTCCCGGCCGCGGGACCTAGGGTCGGGTGTCCAGTCGGGTAGATGGAGTACCTGTGGACGGAGATCGAAAACTCGATCAAGAAGTCCGCTACGTCCTTGCCGAGCCTCCTACCACCAACTATGGAGGGCTGAGACTTCGGACTCGCAGCGGGTTGGGCCATGGTCGGAAATGGGGGTCAGATGAATCGAAACACGGGTTGGTGTCCGCCTTGTAGGGCAAGGAGCGTTCCCCTTGAAAAGCGCGGGTGGCCCGTGTCCGCAACGCAGTGCGCTCACCACAACTAGCGCGTGCTTGCAACACCCCAAACACTAGGAGCTCCGGGGCACCATACTGTGCACCCCGGAGCTCCATTCGCCGAGGCTAGCAGGCCTCGGTAATCGGTCCTGCGCTCAACTAGCGGATCGTGGCGGACCCTGTTGGGAAGCCTGCAGCGTTGTTCCCCAGATCGAAGGTCACATGGTCCATGGCACCGGCCGGCACCATCCCCACGAGCGGCTTGAGCGTGAACGGGTTCGGAGAATCGTCAGGCTCGGGCTCAATGGAGATGACCGCGGTCGTGCCCGAAAGATCGGTCGGGAAAGTGAGCCCCGACGGAGCGTTGGTCAGGAAATCCTCGCCAGGGAATGGGGGACCTGGTTCGGTTCCACTGAACGGTGCGGCGTCGTCCACAGCATCGACCGCGGTGAACCGCCCGGTCGTGACCGGAGTCCCATCAATGACCGACCAACCCTCGTAGGCCCAACCTGAGGGCAACGTCGGAAGGTCCAGACCCACGCCCGGCGAACCGCTGGCCAGTCTCAAGAACCAGATGCCGCTGTTCTCGTTTGTGTTGGCGCCATCCGTCGGCGTCGCCAGGATGTACGTCCCGGTCGCATTCGCGAAGTCGTCACCCAACGCCTCCGGTGCACCCACGGAAAGCGCCGCACTCGCGTTGGAGACGGATCCCGCCACCACGTGCGTGGCCGCTGGGACGGCATCGCTGTCCCCGGAGGGCTCGATGGTAATCACGATCGCGCTGGTCGCAGTGAGATCTGTCCCGGTGGCAAACTCACCGTTCGCGATCGCCGCGCCGTTGAGGTCCACGAGGGCGCCACTGGCATCCACGTTGAACTTCCCGGTCGTGATGGCTGCGCCGTTCACAATCGCCCAACCTTCGTAGTGGAACCCGTTCGCCAACGGGTCGAGTCCTGAAAAGGACAGGGCCAGGGTTTCAGGCGGCGCGGGCGTCATCATGTCGTCTCCGTCGTCGCACGCAGCGATCGGCAGGAGAAGCATGAGCCCGAGGGCATAGCGTCCAACTTTCATTGAAGCATCCTTTAAGAGAGACGTGGCTGGGTCCGCGAGGTGGACGACCGGGCCAACCGTTTCAGCTGTTCGCAAGCTGCGTGCTCCCGATAGATGCCAGCGTTTTCCAAGGAAATCAGGGACACCTCAGAGGTGGGTCGCGTTCCACACCGTGTTTCATTGTTCGGTCTAGAAGGGTTTGGAACGCGCCCCTCGGACGTACTAGTCGTTGAAGACGAAGAACCCGTACCCACCCGGATCTCTCACAATGACGTTGTCGACGATGCCGGCGTCGTTGAAGAGAGTGATCTCCTCAGTCGGCTCGACGCCCGCTGCCCGAAGGGCTTCGATTACCGCCAAGTTGTTGCCCGAGTTGAAGAAGGTCAGAGAAGGATTGAAGAACAGATGCGGACACATGCGTGGTCGCATCCAGGTAACCGGGAAGCCGGAGGCGCTCGTCCCTGTCACCCAGCTTCGATCTGCTGCCGGTTCGCCCCCGTTTGGCGCTTCTTCGGCTGGGAATCCAAGGACGCGCCACAGTTCGATCGATGCCGCAAGATCGGCAGTCTCGAGACTCACGCCGGAGAAGTTGCCGAGCAGGCTCTGGCCTTCCACCACCGGAGTCTCCCCCCCGTGCCCCTCGGTGAGGTAGATCCAAACACCGCTCGGGTCGACAACGCCGTGCCCCGCATCCAGCTCGATCACCGTAGTGAGTGTCCGGAGCGCCTCGATCTCGAGAGCCCAGGTCGGCTTGGTTAGGCGCAGCCCTGCGCGAGCGAAACGATCCGGGTTGATTTCCACCACCAGGCCGCCTGCCCGCATGCGAACGGAAGCCTGCTGTGCCGTTGAGCTATCGAGCCCGTGGAACCCGAGGCGTTCGTAGAAGTCGATGCTTGTGGCAAGCTTCGGAGTCGGCGTATGGACAGTGACGTCCAAGGAGACCTCCAGGCTGAGTTCGGCGTTCGTAGAAGTCGATGCTTGTGGCAAGCTTCGGAGTCAGCGTATGGACAGTGACGTCCAAGGAGACCTCCAGGCTGAGTTCGGCGTTCGTGCGCGCGGGTGGTTCGTCTCGGCGATGGCGAGGAAGGATGTCGTGGCGTTCCTCGCTACCGACCGCCAGCGCGAGGGCCTATTAGCGGCGCCCTAACCCACCGATAAAGAGCGCCAGAGCGACCACCGCGGCCACACCTGCGGCATCGAGGAGTAGGTCTGCCCAGTCCTGGCCCCGCCAATCGCTACCTGTCGTACCGGGTTCGGAGGCCTTCTTGGAGTCGCTCTGAGGCGCCTCCTTGGCCTCTGCATCGAAGGACGACCGCTGAGACTGGTGTGAAACGCAGTATTCGGCGTCTCCGGCCTCCCGTCTACAACGTGCTCCCTTCTTCGTCTTACCCTTGCATTGCATAGTCCACCTCCTGATACCCATACGCTGTTGGTGGCCACAATGTTTATTTCCACCATCTAGGCGCGACTCGATGGTGACCGCGGGGCACCCCGGGGTGTCGAAGGATCAGCGTACAGGAACGCCGTTGCGAGGACCCCCGGACTCCTTGATCTTGCCCGGTCGAGTGTCCCCTTGGCCCAAAAGGCTGTTGAAGAGGATGGACTGAACGTGATTGGACGACTGCTGAAGCGCCGAGGGATCCTCTCCAAGCGGGAACAGGCGCTCCGCGCCCGAGAGCTGGAGCTGCTCGACAACCTGCAGACGGCCATCGAGCGGTTCGAGCCTGATGCGGAAGACGAGATCGCCCTCCTCGACAAGACGCGCGCGAGGCTCTCGGGGCTGTTCCTACTGGTGGTCGCCGGCGAGTTCAACTCCGGGAAGTCGTCCTTCATCAACGCCCTTTTGGGGGACGAGCTGCTGCCTCAGGGCGTCACCCCTACCACGGACCGCATCAACATCGTGCGGTATGGCGAACAGGAAACCGAGACACTACTCGAGGAACACCTGCTGGAAAGGACGTTCCCGTCGGAGTTGCTGCGGGAGATCGACATCGTCGACACCCCGGGCACCAACGCGGTCATCCGAGAACACGAGGAGCTGACCCGCGACTTCGTTCCCCAATCGGATCTCGTGCTGTTCGTGACCTCGGCGGATCGGCCCTTTACCGAGAGCGAACGAGACTTCCTGCAGCAGATTCGGGAGTGGGGCAAGAAGATCCTGTTCGTGATCAACAAGATCGACATCCTCACTGACCCCAAGGACCGCACCGAGGTCAAGGAGTTCGTGCGCACCAACGCATCTGAACTCCTGGGGCACACCCCGGAGATGTTTCCGCTCTCCTCCCGGCAGGCACTAGAGGCGCGCAGTGCCGACAGCGAGGACCTGTGGGACGAGAGCGGCTTCGACGCCATCGAAGAGTACCTGGTCGATACGCTGGACGAGGAGGAGCGCGTCCGTTTGAAGCTCCTCAACCCCCTCGGTATTGGGCTGCGCCTTGCCTCTCGGTACAAGGACGTGGCTTACGAGCGACTCAAGTTGCTGTCTGGCGACATCGAGACGATCACCAACATCGACAATCAGCTCGGCCTGTACCACGAGGAGATGCTTCGCGATTTCGAGCCTCGGCTGGCGAGGCTCGACAGCATGCTGGCCGAGATGGAGGCGCGGGGCCACGCCTTTTTCGACGAGACCATACGGATCGGTCGCATCCGCAGCCTCATGGACTCGGACGGGATCCGTCGCGGTTTCGAGCAGGAGGTCGTGCGTGAGACGCCCCAACAGATCGAAGAGGAGGTCGGTCAGATCATCGACTGGATCGTCGAGCGCAACCTGCGCACCTGGCAGGACGTGCAATCCTACATTGATCGACGGCAGATCGACCGTCACCGAGACGAGATCATCGGCCAGATCGGTACGAGCTTCGACTACAACCGACAGGCCCTGTTGGGTTCTGTCGGGCGCGTCGCGCGGGAGACCGTCGGTACGTACGACCGCGAGGCGGAGGCGCGCGCCATCGCCAACGATGTCCAAGGCGCCTTCGCTACAACCGCGGCGATGGAGGTCGGGGCCATTGGTCTGGGAACGCTCGTAGCCACCATCATCACAGGGGCGGCTGCAGACGTCACGGGTATCCTGCTGGCGGGCGTACTTGCGGTGGGTGGATTCTACCTGCTGCCCCGCAAGCGGCGTCAGGCCAAGGCGGACTTCAGCGACCGCGTGTCCGCGTTGCGTTCCGAGCTTCGCACGGCGTTGACCCGTCAGGTGCATCGAGAGATCGACGCGTCCAAGGAGCAGATCAACAGCGCTATCGGACCCTACCGACGATTCGTCCAGACCAAGCAGGAACAGATCTCGGAAGCCAAAGCAGAACTCGTGACCACCGAGGCGGCCCTGGAGCGCCTCAAGTCGGAGATCGAGAAGAGGTAGGTGCCGTAGGTGCCTCTCCCCGAGCTACGGTCAGGTCTTCCAGGGCTCCGGTCTACCCACGAAGAACCCCTGGAACAGGTGGGCGCCGAGGTCGCGAACGGCTTCAAACTCCTCGATTCTCTCGATGCCTTCGGCAACGACCTGAATTCCGAGGTCATTTGAGAGATCGGTGACACTCTTGATGAGTTTCTGGCGGTGGTCGTGCTGGTCGACCTGACGGATGAGCGACCCATCGATCTTCACGTAGTCCGGTTCGATCTCGGCGAACGCAGTCAGTCCGGAGTACCCAGCGCCGAGGTCGTCGACCGCCACCCGGAACCCCATTTCACGCAGCTCGGAGATCTTCTTGAGGTTGGCCAGGTCGGTGGCTGAAGCGCGTTCCGTAACCTCTAGCACCACCCGCGATGCCATCGACATCAGCGGATGGTCGTGCGGGATCAGGGGCTCCCGAGCGAGCTGCCGGGGATCGACGTTCAGGAACAGGAGCGCGTCGGGGGTATTAAGGTAGGGGTCTACCGATAGTTCGAAGAGGCGCTCCGTCAGCTCATCCCAACGCCCGGACTTAAAGGCCGTGTCAAATAGCACGGGTGGGTTGCGCAGGGTAGGCTCTTCGTTTCGAGCCAGCGCTTCGTATCCGACGATCCGCCAGGATGAGTCGATCAACGGCTGAAACGCCATCCACAGAGACGCCAACGCCCGATCGAACCCCTCCGAAGACCGTGCCTCCCGTGTGGCAGCGGTCCGTGCGGCCTCGCGGCCGGCCTGCGTGATTTTATGGTAGCGACCGGCCTTGGAGACCGCCGCCAACAGAGCCTCACCGCTGAACGGCTTCTTCAGGTAGGCGTACGCTCTTAGCTCGACCGCCTGAATGGCGGAATCCACCGTCGGTTGCCCAGAAATGAGGATGACCGGGAGTCCCGGCGACGCCTGGTGGGCACCGCGTAGCAAGTCGAGCCCACTCCCGCCCTCGCCGAGGTTCAGGTCGCTCACCACGACATCCGGGGTGTGCTCCCTCACGATCTGCAGCGCCTCGGACGCACTCGTGGCGGTAACCACCGCACATCCCTTCCGCTGCAGCAGGGTTGCGATGTTGCGGCGGATGGCATCGTTGTCGTCCACGACGATGACCCGCACGGATCGCGACGAGTCCGCCGAAGGCGGTGGGATGGTTGCGCCGGGAGCAACGGGGGCGGTGCTCATACTGGAATCCTCTCACGAGTTTTGGGGGAGGTCTTGGCATGCCGACCGAGGAAGTCGGCCACCTCCTGACGGCTAAAGGGCTTGTACAGTAGGCGGTCCTCATCGATGACGTGGGGACCGTGTTCGTGCGCCGGGTACCCGGACATGAAGAAGACCTCGAGATGGGGATGACGTTGGGCCAGCGTCGACGCCAATTCCGCCCCTCCCATCCTGGGCATCACGACGTCGGTAAGGACCAGGTCCAGGCCCTTGAGGTGACCTGCCCGCTGGAGCGCCATCTCCCCGCAGTCGGCCTCGTCGACCTTGTAGCCGAGCGATCGGAGCATGTTGGCCAGGGAGCGGCGCACCATGGGTTCGTCCTCGACCAGAAGGATGTGGACGCCGGAGGGCCTGGTACGCTGCGTTCGAGCTCGCTGGGGCTCGACCGGCGGCGCCGACACAGCTGGTAGCCGAATCCGAAAAGTGGTCCCCTGCTGAGGGACCGACTCCACTTCAATCTGTCCGCCGCAGGACTGCACGATACCGTACACGGTGGACAGCCCTAGTCCGGTTCCGTTGTTGGGGCCCTTGGTGGTGAAGAACGGTTCGAAGACGCGCTCTAGGACGTCGGCAGACATGCCGATGCCGCTGTCCTGGACACGGAGCTCCACGAGGTCCCGGCCGTCGCCTCCCCTGACCGCGTCCAACGCGATATCGAGCGTGCCACCGTCCAGCATGGCGTCCCGCGCGTTGACCGCGAGGTTGATCAGTACCTGTCCGAGCTCATCGGTGTCTGCCTGCACGAACAGCTCTCGCTCCGAGACGTGTAGACGGAGATCCACCCGGGCTCCCAGGAGCCGACGCAGAAGGCTCGCGGTGGAGCTGACAATGTCCTGCACCTTGCAAACGCCCGGCTTCACCTCGTCACGGCGCGAGAAGTACAGGAGCTGACGGGTAAGGCTCGCACCCCGATCCACAAGCGAAGAGATCTCGTCCAACGACGCCTCCATATTCGCGCTGTTGCCCGACGCGGCCCGGAGTTCCTCGGCGTTCCCTGAGATAGCCTGCAGCAGATTGTTGAAGTCATGGGCCACGCCGCCCGCCAGCCTGCCCAAAGACTCCAGGCGCCGAGCGTGTCGAAGTTCTTCGACCCGGCGCCTCAGTGCGTCCTCCGCGCGGCGTCGCTCTGTCACGTCTCGGAGAATCACGAGCTTCTCGTGTTCGGCCAAGGCGACATCGCGACGCTCGAAGTAGCGCTTCGCGCCGGAAGCACCCTCCAGGACCAGCTCACCCTCCTCGTTGACGAGCTGATCCCACTCCTGCATGCGCTTCCCCACATGTGCGCAGGGTACCGGCAAGAAGTTGGGCCCCCCGGGTGCCTCTACGTTGATCACAACGCCGTCTTCGTTGACCCGTAGGATTCGATCGGGCAAGGTTCTGAACAGAGCTTTGAGTCGCTCGTTTGCTGCGAACAGTTCCTCGTCACTCAGAGATGCCGCCCTCTCGGTGATCTCGAGCTCTAGATCATGTGAGGTGTAGGTGGCGGATACGGTCTCAAGGAACCGCTCGAGGGGTTCACCCTCACGGAGCGCTTCGCGTCCGCCCGCTCGGCGGATCTGACGCTGGAGGAGCCTGTGGATCTCGGTTGCCATGGACTCTAGGTCTAAACGCCCGCCGGCACTCGCTCGCGGAAGGTAGTGACCGTCATGGTTTGATTGTGCAGCTCACACGGCCAGCCGGGAGCGCTTGGGGCCAGCTCTCCGTAGGAGTAAAAACCACACACCAAGCCCTGCTCCCCTACTGCTTCCATCACCGCCTCGATCTCTTCGTCGGTCCTCGGTCCGAGAATCATCTTGCGGCCCACACAACTGATCATGAGCGTCAGGTCGGGGTCGCCCTCGGGAGCAAGTGCCCGAGCTTGCTCCCCGGCCTCCGCGGCACCGTCGATGAGCTGATCGGAGTTGGAGCGCATCAACCTCGCCGTACCTCCAACGGGAATATCGCCCGCGAACGTCATTCCGCCGGTGATGAGGTCGATCGACAGGACTGTGCGGACCACGGTCTCGCCCCCGTTGGGGGCCGTTACTTCCAGCGGGAACAGCAGGGCCGAAGCAGGAAGCTTCTTGGCGAAGTCGCCCAGGTAGTTCTGATACAGCTCTAAGGCCGGACCACCATCCAGCCCATAGAGGACGTTGGCGTCCGCTTCGGTGATACGCCTCGTAGGACCGAAGGGGGTCCAGCCGCCAAGCGAACCGTGACCCACCTCGATGGCGTCGCCCTCGAAACCCACCCCGACCACGCAGTCGGGCACAACTTCGTCCTGGTAGACCAAAAAGGTCTCACGGAACCGGGTACCGTCTCCCGCCAGGCCACCGGTCACCGTCACCGCGTCGGGCAGCGCGCTTTCAAGACCGCTGACCAGCTGACTGCCGTTGATGGTCAGTCCGCACCCAAAGACCATGGCGTGTCTCAGGTTTGAGCCTGCCAACGCCCGGCCGAGGGCTGCGCCGGTATCGAAGTCTCCCGACTTGGGGTCGATGTCGATCTTGGTGGTGACGACGCGGGTCGCTTCGAACTGGATGGCGGTGATGAACACCGCGCCGTTCGTAAGTCCGTCCGTCCCGATACATCCCGCGGTGGTGCACCCGACGACGTGCGCGTTCGGATAGAGGGGTCGGACCACATCTCGGAGGCAATCAGCGACCGTGTCGCGGTCCTGATCCGCGAAGATCAGGACCAACTGCGCGTCCTGGGGAGAGAAGTGTTCAGATGTCTTCACGCCGTAGACGCCGTTGGCCGGGGTCCAGCGTTGTTGTTGCCAATGCATTCCGGGTTGCTCCTCGTTGAAACCGCGCGAGCGGCGATCCGACCCCGGTGCTCGCGTCAGCCGCCCCTATTGCAAGACGCGGGCTACACAGCGGCTCAGCCTTCGGGTGTTGCGGTCCCGCGTCGCTCTCTGAACCCCGGCTCAACGCAGGTGCTGGGCTATCCGGGCATCCCCTCGGCCATCCGGACGTCAAAGCCCCCGGACCTGCAATAAACCGATACAGGATCGGCGCGACACTTGGCCCCTCGGGGAACCCCTGTGTGGCGGGCACGATGCCACCCATTCGAGCGAACTGCGGGGACGCGGGCGCGAACTACCCGTCGGGCGTCGACGCCCTCGGCCCTACCGTGGCTCGCCGCGCCCCTCCCTGGGCAGCTGTGGGCCGCTCCGCGTCCTCGACCGCCTCGGTGGGTACTACCAGGGGTCCCGGTCTGGCGTAGAGGAACCCCTGGCCCGACGGGCACTCCATCCCTTTGAGCAGCGACGCTTGCTCGGCCGTCTCGATGCCCTCGGCCACGATCTTGAGACCGAGGTTCTGTGCCATCTTGATGATGGTGCGCACGAGCTCGGCGCCCTCACCGTCCATCGTCATGCGGTTTATGAAGGACCGGTCGATCTTGAGCGTGTCGATCGGCAATTCGCGTAGGTAGCTCAACGATGAGTGGCCGGTCCCAAAGTCGTCCATGAGGATCTGAACGCCCATGAGTCTGAGCTCGCTGAGAAGGCTGGCGGCTCTGCGCGGATTGGCGATGATGGTGCTCTCGGTCAGCTCCAAGCGCAGGCTCGTCGCAGGCAACCCCGACTTTTGGAGGGCCCTTTCCACGTCGGGGACCAGGTCCGATTGGGCCAGGTGCTTCCCTGAGAGATTCACCGTCACATAGGGAATCTCGGTGGTCGGGGTCCCGACGAACCGCTTCGCCATTTCCCTGCAGGCGGCCTCGATGACCCAGCGCCCCAGGGGCACGATGAGCCCTGTCTCCTCCATGACCTCGATGAACTCGCTGGGTGCCAGAAGACCTCGGGTGGGGTGCTGCCACCTGGCGAGCGCTTCGTACCCTTCGACGGTCTGGTCCTCGAGCGAGACGATGCTCTGGAAGAAGAGTCGGAACTGCCCCTCATCGAGCGCTTGGCGCAGCTCTGCTTCGAACTCCTTACGGGCTGCCATGCGCTCCCGCATGTCCGTGTCGAAGAACACGACTGTGTCGTCCGACTCCTTGGCGCGGTACATGGCCAAATCCGCGTCCCGCAGCAGGTGGTCGGGATCCTGATAGCTCTCGGTCTCGAGCACCACACCGATGCTCGGCTTCACCTGAAGCGAACGGTCCTCCAGCGCGTAGGGCTTCTCGAGCTTGGCGATGATACGATCTAGCGTCACCTTGACGCCCAGTAGTCCCCTGACCTTGTCGAGTAGAACCACGAACTCGTCGCCTCCGAGCCGAGCCACGGTGTCGCTCGCCCGCACGCACGTTTGGAGCCGACTCGCGACCATCTTCAGGACGTCGTCGCCCGCCTGGTGACCCAAGGTGTCGTTGATCACCTTGAACCCGTCCAGGTCGATGAAGAGTACCGCGTATCCCTCGTCGGGCTCAGCCTCGATGGGGCGCCGTTCGGTGACCCGTCGGAGTCGGTCGATAAACAGACGTCTGTTGGGGAGCCCAGTCAGGGGGTCGAAGACGCCGCGTCGGGACATGTCCGTGATGGACCCGGCCAGGCGGAGGGCACGCCCGTTTTCGTCGCGCACGGAGGCGCCCCGGACCAGCACCCATAGGTATTCGTGAGTGGCGTCTCGAATCCGGAACTCATCCTCGAAGACCTCATCGTCAGCTTTGAGGTGCCTGACCAACTGCTGTCTTACCCGCTCCAGGTCGTCATCGTGGATCAGGCCGGCGAACTCGCTCAACGTGCTCTGCGACTTATGATCGGCATCCCACCCGATCAGATCGCCAAGGCGATCTGACAGCTCTACTGCGCCGGTGCGCATATCCACGTCGTAGAGCCCGTCGTTGGACCCCGACAGTGCGGCCCGATAGCGGGTCTCGCTCTCCGTGAGGGCCAACGACTTTTCTTCCATTTCCTCTCGGAGTTTCTCCAGATGTCCGTACACTCTCACACGGATCATCAGAATGGCTCCTGCAAGCACGACTGCTCCGATGAGCGTAAACGCGTGCCTGCTAGCGTCTCCCCCCACCGGCCCACCGGTTACCAACGCGATCCACCAGAGCAGCGTAGCAGCCACAGTGGCGGCAGCCCATCGTGCATCCAGGTAGATCAGGCCCACGCCCATGATGATCAACGCGAAGTGCTCTGTGTACGCGAGATCTTGGGTCAGCCACAACCGCACGACGCTGTTCAGCACCGCGATCCCCACGCCGAGCGTGGCCACGGCATGGGGATCGTTACGGATCGGTCCCGAGCGAAGCCAGCGTACCAGTCCTACGAAGACCAGCGCACTCGCGAACGCGAGGAACGCCATGGGCCGCTGCGCCGGGGGGGCCAGGAACACCGCGTTCGCGATCGCGAACACGAAGAAGAGCACCGCGAGGCCCGTCCCCATCGGAACCAGGGAGTCACGGACGATCTTGGTCGCCGCTTCCCGAGGGATCGCCCAGAGCTTCCGTCTGGCTTCTGGCTGAGTCACGGCTTCTGCGGGCCCCTCGGTGGAGTGGGGTATGTACCTATCCGATGGGGTGTTTAGCGCAAAGGACGTGCTACGAATTGGGATGGTGCGGAGGGACGACAGTCGATACGCTGCACCAGCGAATGCGGGTCGGCCTATACGTTATACAGCGTATCGCACGACGCTTCAAAGTTGAACTAGAGCCGCTCGCCCCGGGGATGCGGACTGGCTATGGGGCTCCGTTCAAGAAGAACCACGCGGTTGCGCTGGCCGCCACCTGCATGGTGAGATTGTCCAAGCCGTGATTGCTCACCGCTTCCACGAGCGCTCCGGCGAGTCCCCCGGCGAGCCCGATCTTGAGCGCCGTCGAAGGGGGGAAGCCCAGCGAAAGCAGGGCGACGGCGCAGGCCATCGAGCCCACCAGAAGAACCGCACTCGACCCTTCGAGGCTGCGCTGCGCCGGAACCCCGCCCAGCGACGGAACCGAATAGCGGTGCCGCCCCCACCGGGATCCCACTGGCTCCCCTATCGCATCGCCCCACCCACAGGCCAAGTACCCTACGGCAGCAAAGCCGCCAAAGAGTAAGTTCCCCAACACGCCGCCCACAGCCGTCGTCACCATCGGGACCACGATGAAGAGCCGCTGGCGCGGCCTATCGCTGGGTCGCGCCATCGCCTCGAAGAAGCCGTACCCCTCGCCTCTCCATACCGCATACAGCACGACCAAGGAGACGATACATCCATAGAGGACGACGGCAGGCAATCCCCCCCATACCTGAATCAGGGTGGCGCCACTGAAGATGCCGAAGTGGAAGATCTTTCGCGTGTAGGCTACCCGCATCTGCTTGCGATTCCGCAGGTATCCCGCCACGCGCGACCAAACGATGGCAAACGCCAACATGGGCAACGCTCCCACAAGCGCTACCTCCCGGCTGGGGATCATCTGGAGCGCGACGTCGGTAAGGTGGCTCATGGGACGGAGCCCGGTTCGGAGCGGCCAGACAGCAAATCCACCACGCGAGCGGCCACGCCGACGTCGCTGCGAAACGCATGGACTAGAGTGACTCCCTCCAGCCCCCGAATCATCGCTAGAGCCGCATCAAACTCCTCCTGTGTCGCGTCACTGCGCAGCGGGATCTCCAGCAAGTCGATGCCAACGGCCGAGAGCGCTGCTCGCTCGGTCTCCAGGCGCCGGAGCTGAGATGGCTCCGAGGGGTCCAGCAATGAGACCACTTGATCTGTCGCGACGCTCTGAAACACGGTGAGCATCTCTTCGGGAGTGGGATACGGCGTTACGAAGACACCGCCGGGAAGCTGGTAGACAGGCCCCCGCTCCAGATGGTCTTTCACGAACAATGGATGCCGAGCAGGGGCGCTCTCGTTCCCCGAGTCCGGTGCTATTCCGGTGACGGACTGCACCAGACGCTTGACCACACCCACGCGGTCCCGGCCCAGGTAGCAGTGTACGTAGTACTTCCCATCGCCTGACTCCGCGAGGGTCCGGATCGTCGACAGGCTCGCTTCGTTCTCACCGATCCAAGGAAGCATCGGAGCATGGACCAGCTCCAGATCCAGTGTCTGGATGTGTCGTCGTTCGTCGGCCAGAAGCTTGGGCTCGAACGGCGCGACTGCGGGATGCAGTAGTGCGACGATGTGCGTGAAGCCTTCTCGCTCGAGACGCCGCAGGTCCTCCGCGGTCGGATAGGGCCCAAACGTGAAGCGGCTGCCCTCGATCTCGGTGATTTCTGAGCTACGGGCCATCAGGCTCGGTGTCATCCACGCTCCGAGCGCCAGGAGTGCTGAGAGCACCACGCTACTGGTTACACCGATGCGGCGGCGCCAACCCTTGCCTCGTAGACCGTAGTAGGCGAGCAGAAGGGCCCCCAGAAGGGTCGTCGCAACCAGTGCCCCGATGATCGTCATCACCATGGCCGACTCGGTGCGGTCCGTGAAGCCGGAGGCGCGCGCCGCGTTCGTCACCCAGCGAACGGGTCCAATGAGCGTGAGGGTGCCGAGCGTGAACCCCAAAGGGGGGAACAGGAGCGCGACCATGAGGGCCACCTCCCTCCCGGTGGCCTCGTGCGCCGTGCTCCTCGAGCGCTTTGCGGTTCCCCTATCGGTCATTGAGACGTCCTCTAGAAGAGGTGCCGCTGAAAGCCGACCGAGAGCTTGAATCGGGTCCGGGTGCGTGTGGCGCTGAGCTCTTCCCATTCGACGCCCGCCCCGAACTTCATCCCCGTGTCTCTTGAAAGCGGTTGCCGCCCCAGAATCTCTAGCTTGTAAGATGCGAGTCGATCGAGTTCATCGATGGTGTCGAAGTCCCCAATCCCCGAGCCCGCGCCTACCACGATACCGACCCAGTCGAAACGATTTCGTCCGTACTTGCGGAGGGTTGCGTTGAACGAAGCCGAGACCTGCCCGTCACGCGTACGGACCCAAGGGCGCCCGGAGAGCCAGTAGTTTCCGACGTAGTGACCGATCGAACCAGTCCAGAGCAGGATCCCCTCCGAGAACTCCAGGTACCGGACCCCGAACGACACCTCGCTCGACCGGGGAAGCGATTGCCAGACTTCCGCCGATGCACGGAACGACGGAAACACCCTGTCGTCTGCGAACCCGACATTCACGAACGCGTACCGACCGGAGCCCAGGTGAGGGTACGCATCCAGCTCGAGTTGGAACCCGTCGTTGCCGAACCTTCTGGCTACGTTTCCTCGAGCGATGGCGGTCCCCCAATCCCGTCGGTTCGAAAGCTGGACTGCCAGGTGGTGCCATGGATCGGGCGCGCCGGACCCCGTAAAACTGGAGCTGCGATAACTGATCCCAACCGAAGTCCCGTCCTCGACGAGTTCCTGGCCGTTTAGGGCAGCAGGCGCGAAGGGCAGCGTAAGGAGCAGCCAGATCCCGACTCGTCGGCGCCAATCACCCGACGAGGGACCTGCGAGCTGGGGCTCGGGATCCAGCCGAACGGGTTCTCCTCCTCGGGGACCCTTGTCGTGTTCGTCCCACCCCACTCGTTCCGCATGCCCCCACGTTCGGCGCCTGAACAGAGCGGACACGGTGCCCTTGAACCTCCACCAGGTGTTGAGCTGCCGGTACCCGAAGTTCTCCACGATGGCCAAGACGAACAGGTAAGCCAGATCTGAAGGTTTGGGGTAGCGGCGGAATGTCAGTTCCTCGAGTCCAACCGCAGCCACCGAAAGCACGATCCCCAACACCAGCGCCACGGCCAGGAAGGCCACCACGAAGATCGGTGTATACAGCCCGAAGTAGAGGGTAATGGCGAAGGCGATGTATCCGAGCATCTCGACCACCGGGCCGAGCATTTCCAACAGGAAGAAGAACGGGAAGGAGATCATACCAATAGCGCCATAGCGGGGATTGAAGAGCATCCCTCGGTCGCGCATGAGAGATTGGATGAGGCCGCGTTGCCAGCGATTGCGTTGCTTTCCCAAGCCCCGAAGGGTCTCTGGGCATTCGGTCCAGGCGACGGGATCGGGTACGAAGGCCACGCGGTACGGGATACGCTCCCTACGACAGTGTCGGTGAAGCCGCACGACCAACTCCATGTCCTCCCCGACCACATCTGTCGAATAGCCACCCAGCTCCACCACCATGCCTCGGCGAAAGATGCCGAATGCCCCGGAGATGATCAGGTTGCCACCGAACCAATCCCATGCCATCCGTCCCGCTAGGAAGGCGCGCATGTACTCCACCACCTGCAGGGCGGGCAGGAGGCGCTTGGGCAACCGCACCTCCTCGACCTGCCCGTTATCCACCACGCACCCGTTGGCGATGCGGATGATGCCGCCCGCTGCCACCACGGTGTCGTCTTCCAGGAATGGGCGCACGACCCGGATCAGCGCATCGCGCTCGAGCAACGTATCCGCATCGAGTGAGCAGAAGATGGGGGTGCGGGCGTAGCGGATCCCGGCGTTGAGTGCGTCCGCCTTGCCGCCGTTCTCCTTGTCGATCACCACCAGGTTGCGATGTTCGCGACTACGGTAGATGCCGCGAAGCGGCTGGGTGGCCAGTTCCGCAGTGGCGTAGCGCTCGGTCGACTCCAGATGGAACGCTCTCTCCAACTCCAGCAGGGTTTCATCGGACGAGCCATCGTTGACCACGATGACCTCGAACTGCGGGTAGTTGAGTGAGAGCAGTGCACGAATGGCCGGGACACAGGTCTCCTGCTCATTGTACGCGGGCACGATCAGCGTGACCGGTGGTGCGCCGCCCCCCAGAATCGCCTCGTGCACACTGAACGTCTTCATTCGGCGCGCGTGTCGTCGCAGCTCGACGAACGCGGCGATCGTAGTGATGAGGTAGTTCGAGTTCAGGAGCAGGAAGTAGACGAGTACGACGATGTCGAACCACAGCAGGAACGTGATCAGGCGATCCATCGCTGAACCCCCTGCTCGGCCAGCACCTGGCGAGCCAGACGCGCCTTGAGGTGACGGGAGTCGGCGAGCGATTTGAGAACGTCCAGTTCGCCCAGTTCACCCAACGCGCGCGCGGCGTGCAGGGCGACCCACCGCGATTCGTCGTCGCGGAGCGCCTGTTCCAGCCGGGGTGCGGTCTGCTTGACGCCGAGCTGACCCACGGTGCGTACTGCCGAGGCCCGCACCGCAAAATCGTCGGAGTCCAGTAGCGGAATCACCGCCGCACCGTCTCCCGGCCCCCCAAGGTTGGCCAGGAGCCGCAAGGACTGCGACGTGAGGTTGCGATCGACTTCCTCCTCCAACACCCTCGCAGCCACGGTTTTGGCTTCGGGGTCGTGGAGCCACCTGAGTGCGTCGGCAACCACTGCCCGCTTCCAGGCGGGTTCCGACCTATCCGCGTACAAGAGCCGCAGCCGGGACGCGGCATCCGCCCCCATCGACGCCAACAGCGCAGCGAGGAAGCTGGGGCTCCACGACCGGTAGCGGTCGAGGCGGCCCAGGATGTCAGAGGCGTAACGCGCTCCTCCAGACTGGGCGAGCGTTTGCGCGGCGACCATCGAGACGAGAGGGGACGGGTTGTCCAGCGCCCCCACCACTTCCCCTTCGAAGCGGTCCAGCCCCGAGTAGCCGATCACGCGAATGACGAGCGCTTGGTCCTCCATCCCGGACTTACCGAGGAGCTTGGCGAAGTCCTCCAGGAACGGTTGGACCAAGGCGTCGAGCCGGTCACGGGCCGATCCGCGGACTCGCCCCGCATAACGCATGACCACTCTCACGAAATGGGTCCGCTCATCACGGGCGACGGTCTTCCACACCTCCGACGCCGGGAGGGAACCGGACGAGAACTCCACAATCAGGGGCTCCCATCGCTGCTCCAGCGCGGCCAGTCGGCGCGCGCGACTGGCGTTTCGGTAGCGGAGCACGACCGTATTGACCGCAAACAGCACAGTCATACCCAACAAGGCTGCCACAGACAGGATGAGTGCGAGCAGCACGAACTCCCCCGTCGTGGAGACCTGGGGAATCATGGTACCTGTCCCGCGGCGTCTGGCTCGGCGGACGCGTCGATCGTGAGTTCGACTTCATCCTCCACGAGCCTGGTGACTTGGGGAACCCACCGTGCGAGCCGCACGCGCAGTTCGTCGGGCGAGAAGGGCTTGGCGATGTAGTCCGAGGCTCCCAGCCCGAAACCGCGCACAACGTCGGCTTCCCGGTCCATCGAAGTGACGAATACGATCGGGGTGTGCTTCAGATGCGGCATGTCACGCAGCCGCTTCGCGATCTCGAACCCCCCTAGATGGGGAAGATTGACGTCCAGCACGATGAGGCATGGGAACGACGACGAGGCGCGGGTCACGACCTCGCGTCCGTCGGCGATCGCGTCGACGTGGAACCCCTCCTTCTTCAGTAGGTGGCTGATCAGGATCGAGGAGATCTCATCATCTTCGGCAACGAGCACGGTCCCACGGGAACGACGTACTTCGCTGTCACGCACAACGCGCACACCGCCAGCCAGTCGAGCCACCTTCAGGGCCCGCGCGGCTGCCCGTAGTGCGGAGGCCCGTTCTCGTGTGACATCTGCGATGCCGGCGGAGAACGTCATGCGTACCGGTTCCTGGTCGACCTTCCCGATCCCGTCGGTGGACAGGCGGCGGTTGAGACGTCGGAGCCGCTCCGTCACCTCGTCGACATCGGCGCCCTTCACGACCAGGATCACGTGGGCACCGAATCCGCCTTCGACCTTTGCCCCCGGGAAGGTGGACTCTAGCGTCTTGATGAAGGCTCTCAGCACGGCGTTGCCCACGCTGGGGGCGTGCGCGTCGTTCACCTCGTCGAGTTGGTCGACAGCCACCGCAAAATAGAGGAGGGCCTCCTGCGCAGACTCCGGTTCCGCCGACTTCTTTGTAGTGTGCATGCCCCCGGGACGTGCAGAGGACGTGCCAGCGAGGGGTTGGGCCCGACGTAGATACAGGCGAGGAATGGCCCCCCACTTGCATGCGGTGGGCGACGATTTCGCCCTCTTAACGCCGGATACCGTACGAAGTGTTGATGCGAAGCCTCTCCTGCTCTGCCCTCCTGCTTCTCGGTGCCTGTTCGAAGCAGCCGCCTCCGCCCCCAGTCCCAGCACAAGTTGTCGTGGCCGACACCATCGTTCTGGTGGACACGGTCGAAGTGGAGGTGGGTGCGGAAGAGACCGCGGAGCTCCGCCAACAGGTCAATCGGTTGAGGATCCGGCTTTTCGAGCGGGACGCGCAGATCCGACAGGTCCAAACCCAGCTCGGTGACGAACGTCAGGAAGTGGTACGGAACATGGCCAAGTTGCAGGGTCAGGCTACGCGAGCAGAAGCCGCCTCGGAGATGGCGGAGGCCCAACTCGCCGTGCAAGCACTCTCTGGCTCTTCGAGCGCCGGGACCGAGAAGGCGTCGGCGACCCAGTTGCTAGCAGAGAGTGCCATTGAGTTTAACCGCGGCAACTACGGGGGTGCGGTCTACTTGGCCACACAGGCACGCACCAAAGCCAACATGGCGAAGTCCCTCCTCAGCGCGACCCGAGGACGCGCCGAGCTGGCCGGCGAGTCCACGTTCTCGATCCCAGTGCCTCTCAAGGCACGCGGAACGAGCAACGTCCGTGAGGGGCCAGGGACGAGCAACCCGGTACTGTTCGTCGCAGCCGAAGGCTCTTCTTTGACAGGCCTGTCCTACACGAGCGACTGGCTCTTCGTGCGGGATGTGCGGGGTCAGGAAGGCTGGATACACCATACGCTGGTGCAGGCCCGCTAGACGGAGAACGGCGACCCCCGTTGGGTCCGCTCACCATGGGTCAGCTGACCCTCGCCAGCTCGTCCTCACTCGGATGCTCGTCTGTCGGATTTTGACGAGGGGTCATCTCGCGTGAGTATCCCGACTCGGCGGGAACGTCGACGCCCTCACCAAGAATGACGCGGTTGCGTCCGTTCCCCTTGGCCTGGTAGAGGGCGGCGTCAGCAACGCCAATCAACGCCTCTGGAGTGACACCGTGCTCGGGATAGACGGCGGCACCTATGCTCATCGTGATTGGACCTCCCGTAAAATCCTCGCGGCTTAGCCGCTCCAGAATGCGACGGCCCGCCTCCATGGCGCCGGTCGCTCCGCATTCTGGGAGCATCACCATGAACTCTTCGCCGCCGTAACGACTCGTAACATCGACACCTCTTGTGCCCTGCTGGATGGCACGGGCAACGCCTCGCAGCACCGTATCGCCCTCCTGATGACCGTACGTGTCGTTGAACTGTTTGAAGTGATCCACATCGAGCATGAGTACCGACATGGGCTCGTCGGTCCGTTGGGCTCGAGCCAACTCCTCGGTGAAGGATTCCATCCCATGACGCCGGTTGAAGAGTCCGGTCAACTCATCCGTCACAGACAGTTTCGCTAACTCGCCGTTCCGTTGAACAAGCTGGCCATGGGCCTCGTCGAGGGCCTGACGGCTTGTGCGCAGTCGCCCCACCATGTCGTTGAACACCTTGGTGAGATACGCGACTTCACCACTCCCCGTCACGGGTAGGTCGACGGACAGGTCCCCGTCGGCCACCACCGCCGCACCATGCGTTAGCCTTTCCAGCGGACGAATCACGATCTGTGAGACGAGGTAGGCCAATGCACCCATCACCACCATGAGACCGACCACGATCGCCATGGTGAGATTCCGGAGGCGAGCGACCGGTCCATAGGCCTCCGCCTGCGTGATTTCGGTGACGACGGCCCAGTCGCTGCCCTGCACCGGCTGAATCGTACCCAGCATGACGGTGCCGTTGAGCCCTTCGTAGTCGATGATCTCGCGGGGGTTGGCGGCGAGCGCCGCCATGGCGTCTCCTCCAAAGGCCTCCCCCACAGATTCCGCCGGCGCTTCCGAAGCAGTGATGACATCCCCGCTCTGCGTGACCAGGTGCGCAAGTCCGGATTCCCCCGGCGCGGACCTCTCAAGCATCGTCGATAAGGCGCCAAAATCGAGCTGAGCCACGAGGGTGCCCAGACGGAACAGTCCATCGGTGGTGAGTACCGGCTCGACCAGTGGGGCGACGACCGAGTTCTGCTTGGAGTCCCAACGGGGCTTCCCAAGTTGGGTCTCCTCCACCCGGTGAGCCCGGTCGAACTCGGACGTTGCCTCGGTGCCCTCGGGTGCCATGCCCCCCTGAGCGACCTGTCGACCCTCGGCATCCAACACGACGAGGCTGACATAGTCAGGGAAGCGCTCGAGAACTGCGGACACATAGTCCCCGAGTCGGGCTTCGGCATCCGCCTGCACGGCCTGCGACCCAGTGTTCAGGCGAACTAGGTTTTCAGAGACCTCGAAGGACACCCCGAACACGCCGATGTCATAGAACCGATCCCGGATCCAGAGGTCCACCTCCCGCGCCGCTTGGGTGGCAACCCCCTGAAGCTCTTCATCGGCTCTGGCAGTCTGAGCCCGCTTGTTTTGCGTATACGAGACGAGCGCTGTGGCCAACGTGGGCAACAGGGTAGCCATGACCGCCAGTGTGACGATCTTCTTCTTGATGGAATCGAGCCGCACCCATTTTAGGACGCGTCCGACCCGGGTTTCCCACTTGCTCATGGATTCGAAGTCATGGGTTCGACGGGTCGCCTCGACCCAGCAGGCGTGGAGGGGCAAGAACCGCGCCTCACAGGGACTCCTCCGGCCACCTCATCCTCGCGATTCGCGCCGCGGACCATACATTGTCCCTTTACCCAAGCGCCTGTCGTCCACGGCGGGCCGACAACTCTTTGAGGGCAGCTCCCATGGACTTCTTGCACCGCATCTCGCTCGGGGGACGAGCGTCTCGGCTCGCCCCGGTGGTGGGGCTCTTGACCCTGGTCGGCTGCGCCGGCCAATCCGCGCCCTCCGCCATGGCCGGAGCCTCGATGGCACGCTCCACAGGCCCCATGGGTCTCCAGGTCACGCCGCCCACTCCCGACCCTCGGGTAGGCCTCGAGCCGGGGCTCTTCGATGCAGGGGAGACCGCCTGGAACCTGAGGCTGCTCTCGTCGACGCCGCCTCAACCTGAGTTCGTCGGCAAGACCAACTCGGACCTGGCGTTCACCGGCAACTACGCGATCCAGGGGAATTACGACGGCGTTCAGGTATGGGACATCACCAACCCCCGGCGCCCGAGCAGCGTGATCACCTACGTCTGTCCGGCGTCGCAAAGCGATGTCTCGGTCTACGACAACCTGCTGTTCGTGTCGGGTGAGGGGATGACCGGTCGACTCGACTGTGGCACTCAGGGGGTGCCGGAAGCCGTCAGCCACCACCGTCTCCGCGGCATCCGCATCTTCGACATATCGGATATCCGCAACCCAGTAAACGTCGCCAACGTGCAGACGTGTCGTGGGTCCCACACGCATACGGTCGTCGAGGACCCCGACGACGACGAGAACATCTACATCTACGTATCCGGCTCTTCGTCGGTCCGGCCCGAAGAGGAGTTGCCGGGGTGTTCGGCCGCGATGCCAGACGAGGATCCCAACTCGGCGCTCTTCCGGATCGAGGTGATCCGGGTGCCGTTGGCCAATCCCCAACAGTCGGGCATCGTGAGTTCACCCAGGATCTTTGAGGACCTGGTAGCGCCCGAGGTGCATGGGTTGGCGCCTGATGATATCAAGGCGTTGGAAGAGGCTGAGGCGCAGGGGGCCTTCGTGGCCGACCTGGGTCGGGGTCGACGGGTGCTGCGGGCTCGACAGGTGCGGCCCCTGTTGGACAGCATCGTGGCGGCGCGAGGCGGCTCCGGAGCACCCACCGCTGCCGACAGCGCCGCGCTGCGGACCTACCTACCCACCTACGCAGCGGAACTCGCTGCGGCCCGTAGGGCAGCAGGGCCGGGCCCAGGACCCACCCAGTGCCACGACATCACAGTCTACCCTGCAATCGGATTGGCGGGAGGCGCGTGTGGCGGATATGGACTGCTGCTCGACATCAGCGACGCCGCCCACCCGGTCCGGGTGGCGGCGGTAGCGGATTCGAACTTCGCCTATTGGCACTCTGCAACCTTCAGCAATGATGGCTCTTCGGTGGTATTCACAGACGAGTGGGGTGGGGGGGGCGCACCTAAGTGCCGCGCCACCGACCCGATGGAATGGGGCGCCAACGCCATCTTCGACATCGACGGCCACGACCTCGAGTTCACCACCTACTACAAGATGCCGGCGCCCCAGACACCTTTGGAGAACTGCGTGGCCCACAACGGGTCCCTGGTCCCCATCCCGGGACGCGACATCATGATTCAGGGTTGGTACCAGGGCGGGATCTCGCTATTCGACTTCACGGACACCCACAACCCCGTCGAGATCGCGTATCACGACCGGGGTCCCGTGGACGCCACCCGCATGCGTTCGGCGGGAAGCTGGTCGGTGTATTGGTACAACGGTGTCATCGTGAGCTCCGAGATCGCTCGCGGTTTGGACATCTTCGAGCTGCTGCCCAGTGAGGCCATTACCCAGAACGAGATCGACGCCGCGAAATCGGTGATCCTGTCCCAACTGAACTCACAGGGACAGCCCATATTCGAATGGCCCAACACGTTCGCGCTGGCGCGCGCGTATCTGGATCAGTTGGAGCGTTGGGGTGGATACGACGCCGAGCGCATCGAGGCCACACGCGCTGGGCTCAGCGCGGCGGAGGGCCAGTCGGGCGCCGCTCGCGCGGTCGCGCTCAACGAATTGGCCAACGACCTCAATGCCGAAGCCGCGGCATCGGGTGACCCGGATAAGGTGCGCACGCTGGCAAGGGTACTCAGCGGACTGAGCATGAGCTGACCGGAAGTCGAGCACGCGCGGGGGGTGGTGGACCGGTTCCAACGCCCCCCCGCAAACCTCCTACGTGAGCGCTGACCGAACATGCACTTCACGCTCCTACTCGCGGCGCTCCAAGTCCCGGCGTCCGGAGCCACGTACAACGCGCTTCAAGGCGAGACCGAGGTAGCCATCCCTCGCATCGAAGCCGAGGTGGTGGTGGACGGCACGCTCGACGAACCTGTTTGGGCGGATGCAGCGCTGCTCACGGGGTTCTCGCAGTATAGCCCGCAGGATGGCGTCGCCGCGGCCGACTCCACCGCCGTGCGCATCTGGTACTCGCCGACAGCACTTCACGTAGGAGCGCGCGCGTACGCTCCCTCCGGCTCGGTCCGCGCCACGCTGGCGGACCGGGATCGAATCGACAACGACGACCAGATCCAGGTGCTGCTCGACACGTTCGATGACGCGCGTCGGGCACTGGTATTCGGTGTGAATCCTTTCGGGATCCAACTCGACGGGACCCGTATCGAAGGCACGGCTGGCCGGCGGGGATTCGCAGCCGAGGAGGAGATTCACCCTCTCGACCGGAACCCTGACTTTGTGTACGAATCCGTCGGGACGCTCACTGACTTCGGGTACGAGGTGGAAGTGCGCATCCCGTTCAAGAGTCTGCGCTACCGACCGGACGACCTTCAGACTTGGGGCATCAACGTCATCCGGATCGTGCAGAGCAGTGGGCACACCCACACCTGGACACCCGCCCGTCAAGGACGCACGTCCTTCCTGGCGCAGAGCGGGCGTTTGAGTGGTCTCACCGGACTGGACCGGGGCGTAGTGCTCGACATCAACCCAGTCGTGACCGCCCGCATGGACGGGGCTTCGGCGGCCAGCGGCGAGTGGGGTTACGAGCGCACCGGACCGGAGTTCGGCGGATCGGTTCGTTGGGGCGTCACTGAAAACCTGACGCTCAACGGAACGGTGAATCCGGATTTCAGTCAGGTCGAGGCCGACGCCGAACAGCTCAACTACGATCCGCGAAACGCCATCGCGTTTCCAGAGGCGCGGCCGTTCTTCCTAGAGGGCAGCGAACGCTTCCGCGTACCCAATGGGCTCATCTACACACGACGGGTGGTACGGCCCGACGTTGCGGTCAAGCTCTCGGGCAAGGTCTCGAGCGCGGACATCGGTGCTTTGTTTGCGGTCGATGATCCAACGGTGTCCCGCACCGGGGAGAGACCGGTCTTGGGCATCGTCCGACTCACGCGCGACGTGGGCGAGTCCTCCACGATGGGACTGACCTACACCGACCGTACCGAGGGAGACACCTACAACCGTTTGGGGAGCTTGGACGCCCGGTTGGTGCGCGGTGCCTACACGCTCAGCCTTCAGGGCGCGCTGGCGGCCAACCAAGATGAAGTCCTCGACGCCACCGGCCATCTATGGGATGCGGGCTTATCCAGGTCCGGTCGAACGTTCGGCTTCACGACCCGTTTCCGAGGCACCAGTCCGGACTTCGTGGCAGGGAACGGCTTTCTCAGCCGGGTGGGCACGGTGCTGCTGCAGGGCAACCCCCGTGTGACGCGCGTAGGTGAGGCGGGAGCAAGGTTGGAGAGCTACAGCCTGGCGCTGAACTTCTCCGGAAGCTGGCTACATGATGCGTTCTTCGACGGTGAGAACCCAGAGGACCTCAAGTTCCACATCAACAACTCGTGGACGCTGAGAGGGGGTTGGCAACTGGGCGCGTCGTTCCTGATCGAACGCTTCTGGTATCTGCCGTACCTGTATACGAACTACGCCATCGAGCAGCAGGTGGCACCGGGCGTCACCGACACCATCCCCTTCACGGGCACGCCGTCATTGGACAACTACGACCTGGTGATGTCCGTGAACACCCCAACATGGGAGTCGTTCGGAGCGAATCTGCAGTTGATCGTGGGGCGGGACGAGAACTTCGACGAATGGGCGCCGGCCAACATCTTCATCGTGAGCGGCGGCTTGGACTGGCGCCCCACGGACCAGGTCAGGGTGGCGCCCACCTACGCCCGACAACAGTACATTCGACCGGGCGGGGGCGGAACGGTCCGCGTGCGGGACATCCCCCGTCTCAAGGTGGAGTATCAGGTCAGCCGCTCGGTATTCGTGAGGCTGGTGGGGCAGTACGACGCGGTGTGGCGGGATGCGCTCCGCGATGACACGCGCACGGGCGACCCCATCCTGATCCGCCAAGATCCGCAAGGCCCCTATGTCCGCTCCAGCGAAGTCCGCCGCAACCGCATTCAGGGAGACGTCCTCTTCTCCTACCAGCCCTCGCCGGGCACCGTCGTGTTCGCAGGGTACGGGAGTGCAATGTCCGAGGCGGATGCGTTTCGCTTCAGGGATGTGCAGCGGAGCGCCGATGGCTTCTTCGTGAAGGTGAGCTACCTCTTCCGGAGATAGTGGCTCCGCGGCCCCTTCCCGATCGCGTTTACCCTCCCAAGCACTCCCTGAGCATCCCCTGCTCAGCAGCCGAGGTGTAGAGGACGTTCCACGGTTTGCGGAAGCCGTGTCCCTCGTCGGCCGCCTCGACATACGCGACTGTCTGTCCATTCGCCTTCACGCGTTCCACCAACTGGCGGGACTCGCTTACCGGCACACGTGGGTCGTTTGCACCCTGTACCACCATCAGCCTGGACCGAATCCGCTCCGCGTTGGTGAGCGGGGAAATCGCGTTGAGAAATTCGCGCATCTGGGGATCGCGTTCATCTCCGTACTCAGCACGTCTGAGATCCCTGCGGTAGTCGGCCGTATTCTCGAGGAACGTGACGAAGTTGCTCACGCCCACGCGGTCGACCCCACAGCGGATGCGGTTGCTGTAGTGCACCAGAGACGCGAGCACCATATAGCCGCCGTACGATCCGCCGACCACAGCGACCCGCCCCTCGTCCAGCTCCCGCCGGGTTTCGATCCAGTCCAGCAGCGCACCGATGTCTCGCACCGCATCCTCTCGGCGCATGCCGTCGTCCAATTGCTCGTAGGTGCGGCCGTACCCGGTCGAACCCCGGACATTGGGAGCAATCACGGTGACGCCCTGCTTCTGCAGGTGGCGCCAACGGGTGGTCAAGCGTGCCTGGGCCTCGGGCCCGCCGTGAATCGAAATGACCACCGGATGGGGGCCGACTCCCGTCGCAGGATACACGAACGCAGGGACTTGCCGCGCCTCACCTCCGACTCGGTCGAACGTGGGGTAGCGCACCAACCGGGCATGGGGTACGTCGGCCTGAGCGGGTGCTGGCCCGGTCCACAACTCCAGCGCCTCGGACTCGAAGGAATACGTGTACGTGCGGCTCACGCCTCGACGGTCCGTGTGTCCGACGAACGCCACCGGACGTTCGGGGTGGAGGGTCGCCGAGAAGACACCCCCCCTAATCGGTTGGAAGGGCTGGAGCTCACGCCTCTCGGTATTCACCAGGTAGTGGCGATCTACGCCATCCTCGTTGAATCCGACCAGTAGGAAGCTGCCGTCAGCCGATTGCTGGATCGACTGTATGTCCCAAGGGATACTGCCCGAGAGCAGCGACTCCTGACCCGTGGCCAGCTCGAGCCGACGGAGATGCAGGAACTCGGTTCCACGGTTGCTGCCGTAGTAGAGATGGCGCCCATCCCGGCTCCACTGCGCCCCGACGTACATGTCGTGTCCCTCAGCGCCCAGGAGCGCCTTTACTGCTCCCGTGTTCAAGTCGAGAACGTGCAGGCTGTTCTCCGTGTTGGACACCTGCTTCGCAAGCAGCAGCTCCGCAGCCGAGGGCGACCAGTCGACGACCGTCCACCAGCCCTGCAGCTCGACCACCCGCCTGTCGCCCGCGGGGTCGGACGGATTCATCACGTAGACATCGAAGTCGGTCCCGTTGCGGCGATTGCTGGTATAGGCGATGCGCGGACCCGTTGGTTCGAACGCGCCGAAGCCCGCCTTCTCGCCTCGGGCGGTCAGCGGCACGACCCGACCAACCCCGAGATCCCACCGGAAGAGCTGGTAGCGCTCATCCCCACCCACGTCCCATGACGTGATGGCGTAGGGCATTGCCGGCTTGGTATGGAAGGCCTGAGCGTTGGCCGGCAGTTCTTCCAGAAAGATCAGGTCGGCTTCGGGTCCCGGCAGCTCGTGCACCCGCGAGTCGAGGACCCAGCGCTGTGCCCGTACCAGGACCCCAGCGTCGTTCGGCAACCAGGCCACGAACTCCCTCGATCGGGCACGCTCGAACGGGGCGAGTTGCCTCAGGAGTGGCGCCCAGGCTACGCGACCCACGTTGTCCTGAGTCAGGCTGGGCGGCTTGGGAACGCCAAACGCGATCAGCACGGCGAGCGTGGCGGCAAGCACGAATGCCGCGGCCCCTAACCCCCACCGTATTACTCTGCGGATCACATGCGCTCCTGTTGCGTGTCGACCGACGCCACCGCCTTCTCCATTCTACGCTTCCCCCTGCGGTAGGGATTCGTTCCGGATGAGACTGGCCCGACCGGAACGCCGCTAGCGTTGCTGATCCTGTCTCGGCGGCGGTTCCGCGTCGCTAGCGCACCCTGACCCCGCGCGCAATCACGGCCACCGGGTTGGCCAGCTCGCCCAGGTCGTCGAGCGGGTTTCCCGCCAGAAGCAGCAGGTCGGCTCGGAGGCCTGGCGCTACTCGGCCAAAGTCACCGACGGCGCCGAGGAAACGGGCGGCCTCGACTGTGGCGATCTTCACGACCTCCGCATCGGTGAGGCCAGCCGTTCGGAACTGGACTAGCTCTTGGTGGAGAGACACGCCCGGCTGGGTCACCTCGATCCCCGAGTCTGTGCCGACGAGTAGCGGCGCCCCCGCGTCGAAGAGCGCCTTCACGAACCGCTGGCGGTTGCGTACCACGTCGTCGTCTCCGCCAGAAATCTGATCGAAGATCTGCAGGGTGGGACTGTTCCAGGTCCCGGCAGCAACGGTCCTTTGGACCAGGTGGTTGATTCTACTTTCATCGATCGACCGCCATCCGAAGGCCCCCAGTTGACCTCCGTCCAGCGCCAGCTCGTAGCCACTCAGGTGCTCGATGAAGCGGTAGCCCGACGCCAACGCATGGTCCAGGCCGACCCGGTGCGGCACGTGGCCGCCGAAGTCCAGGCCACGCTGCTTCGCTGCGATTATCACGGCATCGAATGTGGGGCGATCCAGGTCCTGGTAGAGCTTGAGGGTTCGGTAGCCCAGAGCGGCCTGCCCTTCGACCAGCGGCTCGGCATCCGCGGGAGTCTCGGCGAGCTGCGTGAACGGCCACTTCACTGGCCGCCCATCGATCCCAGAGCTCATGACGTAGATCGTGGGGCCTTCCAACGTGCCCGCCTCGACCTCCGCCTGCATGCTCAGTAGATCGGTGAACCCCCAGAGATTGCGAACGGTCGTCACGCCGGCGCTCAGGTAGACCGGAAGATCCGCCCGGTTCAGGTGCACGTGCATATCCGCCAAACCGGGCGCCAGGAACCGCCCGCAGCCTGGAACGGTTACGGCCTCCGCCGGAGCCGTTACCTCCGCATCGCTTCCGACCGTGACGATCCGACCATTCTGGATCAACACCGCCTGCCCGGGCGTGGAGACGCCCCGATCGGGGTGTACCACGGTAACGTCACGGATCACCGCATCCGCCCCCAGGTCGGGCGGCAGGGCACAGGCCGGGTCGTTCGCGAAGGGATCTCCCTGAGCGTCGGCGGGGGTGCCCGAGCAGGCTCCCAATCCCAACCACAAAAGGCCCAGAGCGGCGTGGCGAGATCGGTGGATCGGGGTTGGCACGAATCGCATCAGGGTCACGTGTCCAAGCGAGGATCGGGGCACTCCAGACTACGGAAGGCCAGGGGCGCGGTTACGGGCGGAGCCTCGACACCGATCGATAGGTATACATTAGAAGACCCCCGAGAAACTCGCTCTCCAGAACCGTCGAAGCCATGACCATCCATCGACTCAGCTCCACCGGGCTCTTCCTGGCCAGCCTCGCTCTCCTCCCGGCCTGCGCCAGCACCGGAACTCCCGAGCCGGTTCGTCCCACCTCTGCCGAGGGCCTGTCGACCGCGGAGTTGGAGGCGCTGTACCGCGCCCGCCATGACAGCACCCTCCTCGAAGTCTCGGACGCAGATGTAGACTTCATGATCGGGATGATCGGGCATCACGCCCAGGCACTGGTCATGTCGGCGTGGGCGCCGGAGGCGGGCGCCAGTCCACAGATCCGGACGCTCACGTCGCGGATCATCAACGCACAGACCGATGAGATCGCGGTCATGCAGACCTGGCTGCGCGACCGGGGGAAACCGGTGCCCGAGGTCAGTCCTGAGGGCCATCTCACGGGTCACGGGGAGCACATGCACATGCCTGGGATGCTCAGTGCCGAGCAGATGGACGAGCTGAGCCGTGCCAAGGGCGGCGAGTTCGATCGGCTCTTTCTGACCTACATGATCCAGCACCACGAGGGCGCGGTGACGATGGTGCACGAGCTGTTCGCTTCGGATGGAGCCGCCCAGGACGAACTGATCTTCAAGCTCGCCTCAGATATCCAAGTGGATCAGACCACCGAGGTGAAGCGCATGCAGGATATGCTGGAAGGGCTACCCAGCTCCCGGAACCGCTGACGCCCCACCCACGTAGGTCCCACCGAGTCGACGCTGAGGAAGCCGCTCCCCGTCGCTCCTGAGCTCGACGGACTGCCCCGGGGCACTCAAGGCCTCGGGGGAGTCGTCGTTTCACCGTCTCGTCAGACGCGGGATGAACAGCGTCAGTCCCTGGACCGGCCCCACTTCGCCCGCGTAGACGTTTCCCTGCGAGTCGACGGTGACGCCCTCTCCCATGGCTCCGTACCCGCCCATGCCCGACGGACGCTCGGACACGTGTTCGGGCACGAAGTACCACACCTCACCGGTTCGGGCGCTGCCTACCCGCAGTCCTTTTCGCCAACCGGGGTTGTAGTTCGCGTCCGATTCGGAATCGATGGCATAAAGGACATCGTTGTCGTCGATGGCCAGCCCACTGATACGGCTGAACTGGTACCACGTATCCAAGTGAGTGCCCTCTTGATCGAAGATCTGAATACGGCGGTTCCCGCGGTCGGCGACGAACAGGCGGCCCTGCGAATCCATGGCCAGCGCGTGGGGTGACCGAAACTGTCCGTCCTCGTATCCCCAACTGCCGAAACTCTTGATGAAGGTTCCGTCGGGCGCGTACTTCGAGATCCGACCGATGGCGTCGGGTCCGGGCTCGTCCATGTACTGCGCGGTGTGGTTTTCGCCCACGAAGATGCTACCGTCGGGAGCGACGAGCACGTCGTTGGGAGCGTTCAGGTGCGTCGGCGGATCGCCCGCTTCGCCGGGAGTGCCGATCACCAACAGCACCTCGCCCTCCGGACTGAACTTGATGACGGAGTGTCCACGCCCCGCCGCGGCCGGATTCTCGTCCAACTCACGGTCGTTGGCCGACCGGGCGTCCGCTATCCACACGTTGCCTTGGGCATCGACGTCCATCCCGTGGGGCCAAAGGATCAACCCGCCGCCGAAGCTCGTTACCACATTGCCGTCGGGATCCAGCTTCACGATGGGATCCACGTCGGAGAGTGCGCAGGAGTTCACACCACAGCGGTCCCCCGCCCAGATGTGCCGGCCGTCGATGTCCACGTTGACGGCACTCACGGATCCCCATGTGCGGCCATCGGGGAGGGTTCCCCAATTACGGACCGTCTCGTAGGGGTTGGGAAGCGAATTGATCGGCGTGACGTTGGCGTGCTCCGCCGGGCCGGTGGCCCCGCGTTGGGCGTGAGCGTGAGCGGGTACGACGCCCGCGGCGAGGAGCATCAGAGCCCCGCATGAACCGAACCTTAGACCCTTCCCAATCATCGAACACCTCATCCTGAGCGGCGAATCCCTCGTCCTGGAAGCCGGCAATGTGGGCCCTGCGGGGGTCTCAGGCCACAGGCAGCGGCCCCAGGTTCCGCTCTAGAAGGGCCTCCGGATCCGGATCCCTTCCCATGAACTCCCGGAACAACTCCTCGGGGTCGGCGGAGTCACCCCTCGACAGAATGGCCTTCACATAGGCTCGACCGGTGGTCGGATCCAAGACGCCCGCCTCCTTGAACCGTGTGAAGACATCCGCATCCAACACCTCGGCCCACAGGTAGCTGTAGTAACCAGCGGCATACCCGCCCGCGAACAGGTGGCTGAAGGCGGCCAGGCTATGATGGTCCGCGAAGGCGTCTGAGGGCACGAAGTCCCTGAAGCACTCGCGTGCGCGAGCCATGACAGCGTCGGCGGCTCCCTCGTCGACATCCTCGGATCCGTACTGTGTGCGCAGTATAGGCGCCATTTCCGAGTGCAACATCAAGTCCACGGTACCGAACGAGAGCTGACGCATCTGGGCCCACCCCCCCATGAACCTTCGGGCGTCCAACATGCGCTGGAGCAGCGCTTCCGGAATCGGCTCCCCGGTCTCATGGTGATGAGCGAAGAAGTCCAGAGCACTCTTCTCCCAGGTCCAATTCTCCATGAACTGACTGGGAAGCTCCACCCAATCCCACGCGACGTGGATGCCCGCGCGGGAGGCCACCTCGACGCGCGACGTGCAGTGATGAAGGAGGTGCCCGAATTCGTGAAAGATGGTTTGGACCTCCCTGTGGGTGAGCAGGGCGGCCCCGCCGTCGTCCGGAGGTGTGAAATTGCCGCAGATCACCCCGACGTGGGGGACGAAGCCGTCGGCACGCGGGCCGCCCGTGGCGAACGTTCCCATCCAAGCCCCCGGGCGCTTCTCCTTCCGGGGAAACCAGTCGGTGTAGAACGTGCCCACCGTCTCGCCGTTCTCGCTACGGAGTTCGTAAAAGCGGACGTCCGCATGCCACACCTGCGGGTTGTCCACCTCGATCACCGAGAAGCCGAAGCATCGCTCGACGATCGCGAACAGGCCCTCCATGACACGGTCCATGGGGAAGTAGGGCCGTAGCACTTCGTCATCGACATCGTAGCGGGCCTTCCGGGCGCGCTCGGTCAGGAAGGCCACATCCCAGGGCTGGAGGTCACCCATTCCCTGTTCGCGCGCCTCGGCCTGCAACGTCTCTACGTCCCGTGCCCAGTACGGCCGCGTCCGTTCGGTGAGGTCGCTCTCGAAGGTACGTGCCTTCTGGCCGCTACGGGCCATGCGTTCTTCGAGTTGATAGTCGGAGAACGTGGCGTAACCCAGGATGTGGGCTATCTCATCCTTTAGGCACAGAATACGAGCAATTAGGACTCGATTGTCGTGTTCCCCTTCCCGGCAACGGAGGGCATGCGCGGTGTACATCTCTTTGCGCAATTCTCGATCCTGGCAGTACTTGAGGACCGGCTCCAGCGAGGGGTAGTCCAGCGTCAGCAGCCACCCCTCCTTTCCTTCTTCCTCCGCTCGGTTGGAAAACCTACGCAGAGGCGCCTCGGGAATCCCGGCGAGCCGGTCCGCGTCGGTGATGAGCAATTCGAACGCACCTGTCTCGTCGAGCACGTTCTCCGAAAAGCGTTGTGACAGGCTCGCCAGCTCGACATGGATTTCCTTCACCCTGGCCCGATCGGCATCGGACAGATCGGCCCCCGCTCTGCGGAACTCGCGGAGGGTCTTGTCGAGATGTCGCCGCCGTAGACCCGTGAGTCCCTGCGCCTCCTCAGTCGAGGCGAAAGCCTTGATCCTGGACCACAAGGCTTGATTCAGAATCAGGCTGGACCAGAACGCCGAGATCTCGGGGAGGACATTGTTATAGGCCGTTCTCAGCTCGGGCGTCTGAGCTACCGAGATAAGGTGGGAGGCCGGAGAGGTCCTCCGGGTCAGGCGCTCACCCGTGCGCTCCAGGCGCTCGATGGTGTTTTCCCATGTGGGGATGGTATCGGCCGATGCAAGCGCATCCACCTCGGCTTGGGCTTCGGTCAAAGCCTGCCGGATCCCCGGCTCGACATGTTCGGCCCGGATGAGATCGAACGGGATCCTGGTGGCGGTTGAGAGAAGCGGGTTGTCGGTCGTCAGCATGGTCCTCGGAGAGTGGACGGGAGGGGGAGGCTAACGCGTGAGGGATCTGCGCGTCTACTTCGTGGGACTGCATCCTCTGGCCCAGATAGCGCCTGCGGGTTCATTTGGGACTCATCTGCGACTTCACCTGATGGAGCACTGGGTATGCACGAACTTTCCGACCGCCAGCCTTCCGTGTCCGCGGCCATCTCGTTGTGGACCCTATCACTTCTGCTTGTGGCGTGCGGGAACGCCGAGTCCGGCCAGGACGCTACGGGGGCTGAGTTCCATGGAACAGTATTCGAGGGAGCCCGCCTGATCGATGGGAATGGGGGACCTCCCATCGAGGATGCGGTTTTCGCCATCGAGGACGGCGTGTTCACGGCGGTGGGCACCCGGGCGACCGTGGACATACCGACGGGCGCCAACCGGGTCGACTTGACCGGAAAGACGGTGATTCCGGCCTTCGTGAACGCACATGTGCACCTGTCCTCGGACCCGGTCGAGCGCTCGGAACAACTCAAGCGATATGCCCACTTCGGCCAAGGCCTGGTGGTGAGCCTCGGTCTGGACGAGGGAGACCTCGGGTTGGCGATGCGGGATCAGGTCGTCTCGGGTGGAGCGCGCGCTCTCAGCGCTGGACGCGGCATCACCACGCCCGAACCGGGCCGATCGGAAGTGCCCCACTGGGTGACCACCCCAGAGGAGGCTCGCGCCGCGGTGCAGGAGCTGGCCACCCAACAGGTGGACATCATCAAGATCTGGGTGGATGACCGTGGCGGGCAGTATGAACGGATGTCACCCGAGCTCTACGGGGCGGTGATCGACGAGGCGCACCAGCACGGACTCCAGGTCACGGCGCACATCTTCCGCTTGGAGGATGCCAAAGGCCTCCTCCGCGCCGGAGTGGATGCCTTCGCGCACGGCATACGCGACCAGGACGTCGACGACGAACTAGTGGCACTTTGGCAGGACCGTCCCGATGTGGTGCTGGTGCCCAACCTGCCCGGCCCGGGAATTCCCTTCGGTGTGGAGTGGCTCGAAGGTGAGTTGCCGGCAGACGAGATGGAAGCGGCTCGCACGCAGGCGACTCGCGAGAACCCGCGGGCCCAGGAGGCCTACGGCATTCAGGCGCGTAACCTGGTGAGGCTGAACGAGGCGGGAGTCAAGATCGCGTTCGGTACGGATGGCAGCTCGCCCTGGGCGGTGCACCTGGAACTGGAGGACATGGTCCGTGCCGGGATGTCACCGGCGGAGGTGATGGTGGCCGCAACGCGCGGCGCTGCCGAGCTGATGGGCGTCAGTGAGGTGGGAACCATCGAGGTGGGGAAGAGCGCCGACTTCGTTGCGCTGAACGGGAACCCGCTGGACGACATCACGAGCACGCGCCGGATCCACTCCGTCACGATCGGGGGTGAGCAGGTGCGGTAACGGAGACCGCTTGGCCGGCTACGGCGCAGGAGGATGGCGAAATCGGGGAGCCACGGCTCTCGGAGAACGCTGGTATTCTTGACAGTTGTCCAAAATACTCGCGATCTTATTGGATCGCTGTCAAAAATCCTCGCGTCAGCTCGCCATGTCCGCTTCTCTGATCCGGCGGTACCTCAACGCCCAGGTCGCCAAAGACCTCGAGCAGAAGATGGTGTTCGTTGGGGGAGCGCGGCAGGTCGGCAAGACGACCCTTGCCCGGCAGTTGCTGGGTCCGGACGGAGCCGGCTACCTCAACTGGGACGTCCCGGATCACAGAACTCGCATCCTCGAACGCCAGCTACCAGCTGCCCCCTTGCTGGTCTTCGACGAGATTCACAAGTACCGCTCCTGGCGGGGGTACATGAAGGGCCTCTACGACGCAGATCCATCGCGCCGGCTGCTGGTCACGGGAAGCGCTCGACTGGATTACTACCGTCGCGGGGGGGACTCCCTCCAGGGGCGATACCACTACCTGCGACTGCACCCCCTTTCCTACGCGGAGATCAACGACGCGGGGCGAGGCGCCCTCAGCGACCTTCTCGAGTTGGGCGGCTTCCCCGAACCCCTTCTTTCCGGCTCCGCGACCGCGGCTCAACGGTGGCGGCGCGAGTATCGCTCGAGGCTGGTTCGGGAAGACCTCGCCACCCTGGAGTCCGTGTCGGACCTCGGGAACATCGAGCTCCTGTCTCTTCGCCTACCGGCACTAGTGGGTTCACCCCTGTCCGTGAACGCCCTGCGCGAAGACCTGCAGGTGGCACACAAGACCGCGGCCAAGTGGCTCACCATGCTCGAGCGCCTCTACCTGGTCTTTCGACTCCCGCCGTTCGGTGCTCCTACGATCCGCGCCGTCAAGAAGGCCCGGAAGCTCTACATGCTCGACTGGGGGTACGTGAAGGACCCGGGCGCGCGATTCGAAAACCTGGTGGCGTGTCACCTCCTCAAGTGGGTTCACTTCCAACAGGACGCCTTTGGAAGAGACTTGGAGCTCCGCTACTTCCGCGACATCGATGGTCGCGAGGTCGATTTCGTGATGACAGAGGAGGGTCGACCCATCCACTTGATCGAAGCGAAGTTGGCCGCTTCGCGCGTCGATCCGGCGTTGCGATACCTGAAGCGCCGATTCGACTGCGAGGCCTGGCAGGTATCCGCTACCGGAGACCGGGACTTCGAGACACCCGAGGGTATACGCGTGGCGCCGGCGGAGGTGCTGCTCGCGACGCTGGTGTAGACGGCTCCACGACCGGGCCCTGGTGACAAACTCCCACGTAATCGTCCCAACCAGCAATGGACGGATTCCGGGGGCCGCTGTGGTCCGAGAGGCGCAGCTCCTGTGCCGTTCGGTGGCCGTGGCGGCCTCCCTGCGGCGCCGGGGCGAAGCGAGCCGAGTCGTTTGACCTAACGCGGCCCCGTCGGGCTTCACACGGACGCACGCGGATCCCCGTAAGTGCCTCATATATTTAAGGATAGATGATTCATACCCCCTCTATCCGGGAGGCCCCCATGCCGAACGTTCCGTCCCCCGACGCTACCGTATCTACCGAATCCGACGTCCCCGACGAGGACGTGTTCTCACTCGGCGAACGCTGCGCCGAGGCGTTTCGACAGGCGGACGTATTGAAGTATGAGGGCCTGGTACTGCTCGCCGAGTTCGATGCCCGGAAGGGCTACGAGGAAGCGGGGTTCAGCACCACCGCAGACTGGCTGACCTGGAGGACGGGCATCGAGGCCAACGCGGCCCGCGAACGAGTGCGGACCGCGCGAGCGTTGCAACACCTTCCCAAGACCGCGGCCGCCATGCGCGATGGCGCGTTGTCGTTTACCAAGGTTCGAACCCTCACCCGTGTTGCCAAGCCGGAGAACGAAGAGCAACTCCTGACGTTTGCGAGGGCGGGGTCGGCGGCGAACCTCCAACGCCTCGTGAAGGGATGGAAGCAGCTCGACCGGCGTTCAGAGGTGACCGCGGAACAGCTCAGGTTTAACAGCAGGACATTCAGCGCGTTCGTGGCAGACGACGGCATGGTGGTGCTGAAAGGACGGCTCGACCCGGAAGCCGGCGCGGTGCTGATGCGGGCCATCGAAGCGGCCTCGGACGCGCTCTACCGCAAGGAAGTCGAGACCGACGAGCGCGAGGCCCAGCAGCGTCGGGCGGATGCACTCGGGCTGATGGCGGAGCGAGCGTTGGCCGCTGGGTTCGGTGAAGGCGCTCCGATCAGTGGCTCGAGGGCGGAACGCTCACAGGTCATGCTCCACGTGGATGCCGACACGCTGAGCGAGACCGGAGAGCCGGGGATGTCCGAGCTGGAAGATGGGACGCGCGTGTCTGCAGCAACAGCCAGGCGTATCGGGTGCGACACCGGCGTCGTACAGGTCACGGTCGATGACCGCGGTCACGTCTTGGGCGCCGGCCGCCGGAAGCGAACCGTGCCACCCGCACTGCGTCGAGCCCTTGAGGTCAGAGACCGAGGCTGCCGCTACCCCGGCTGCGGCCTCCGCTTCACGGATGCGCATCACATCCAGCACTGGGCCGACGGCGGCGAGACCTCGCTACGGAACCTGGTCCTGCTGTGCCGGCGGCACCACCGGGCGGTTCATGAAGGCGGGATGCGCGTGTGCATGGACCGCAACCAGAAGGTGGTGTTTGCTACGCCCAACGGGAGGGCAATTGCGGATACCGCTAGGACGATCCGGACCCCGCCCACGTTACTGCAGTCACGTCCGCTCACCCAAGACGTCACACCTCGCTACAAAAGGGACATCGACATCCCCTGGTCCATCGAAGGCGGTGCCTGGGACGCGCTCGACAGCGACTAGCCCCCGGAAGACCCCGCGGCCACTGGAGCTTCAGCACGCATCCGCCCTGCAAGCGCAGGCAGCACCCACAACGCCATCGTCGCCGCCGTGATCGTCCCCAGGATCACGGCAGCCCCGAAGCGAGCGGTGGGCGGAAACGAGGAGAAGACGAAGATCCCGAACCCCACACAAATGATGAGGGCCCCTGCCAAGATCGGCTGCCGCATCTGTCGACGTGCCTCATTCCAGTCTCCCAATGCTCTCGCGCGAAGCACCAGGTGGATCATGGCGTCCACGCCCAACGCAAGCGCGACGTTGGCAGCAGGCGACGTGATCATATCGATAGGTACCCGTAGGTGGCCGAACGCCCCCAGCACGACCAGGGGAATCCCGGCGAGACAAACGAACATCTCCGCGGTGGTGCGGACCGACCGTGACACCACACCACCGATGACCAAGAACAGCAGCAGTAGCCCTCCCAATCCGATACGCAGACTAGACGCAATAAGGCTCCCCAACTGACCCTGCAGCTCGTAGACCCCTCCTACCAACGCGGGCTCCAGTCCGCTGACAAGAGCCGCCTCCCGCACCTGTTCCACCACCTCGCTCCGCGCTCTGGTTCGCTCAGCCTCATGCATGCGCGCATAGAAGCGACCCTGTGTGCGGTCCTCCGACAGGAACGATCGCCCCACGTTGTCCGCAGCAACGCTCTGCAGAATATCGGCCAGCCCGCTCAACGTGAGGAACCCAGCCAGAGGTTGCAGGCGCGCGTGTCCGAACAACACCGGCGGCGAGAGGACCACACCCACGTCCGGAAGAGCTTCGAGCGTGTCCTGAAACGCCCACAGCCTTTCGTTGGCAGCATCGTTGTCCAAACGTGCGCCCTCAGGGTCCCGCACGACGACCTCGAGCGTGCTGCTACCACCATCCCGGTCGATCACCTCCAGGCCCTCGCGCACCTCGCTACCCGGTCGGAAGTAGGTGAGCAGACCAGGGTCGGTGTCCAGGTTCAGGACCCCCAGGCCCAACACCGCCACCCCACCCAGAAACAGCCCCACGGGAAGCCGGCCGGAACGAACAGGGCCGGCGGGGCTGACAACGCCCTCCTCCCCGGCACCGCCCCCCTCCAGAAAGACCGGATACACCAGGTACGCCGACAAGAACGCCACCACGGTGCCGACGGCACCGGCGAAGCCCAACTCCCTGAGCGGGCGCGCACTGGCAATGGTCAGGGACAGGAATCCCAGTAGGGTGGTGACCCCGGCCCAGAACGAGGCCGGAAGGGTTACCCGCACTGCTGAGTTCGCACCGACCCGACGGGCGTTGGCCGTCAGAAACACGATGTGCGATAACGTAAGCACGAAGACGATGGTGACGATGTTCGCTGTCAACAGACCGATCGACAGGCCCACCGCCTGGTTGACCATCAGCGTGACACCGCACGCCAACCCTGCCGAAACCAGCGTACCCACCACCACCCAGGCGCTGCGGTACACGGCAGCGATCAACAGCCCGAACACCAACAGAGCCAGCCCGCTGAATAGCCGCAGGTCACGGAAGAGACTCCGACGGATCAGCTCGACAATGACGGGCACGCCGGACATCTCAACCTCGAACTCGGGATGTTCGCTCGCTGCCAGCACCCCTTCGAGTGACGCCACCAGCTCACGCGCATCCGCGTCGGTCACGCTGAGGATCAGGTTGGTCGCCTCCCCTCCCGGAGGGAGCAGAAGCCGGTTCCAGAGCGGGCTCCGCTCGGCACGCTCCGTGGCCACGCTGTTCACAGCCGTGACGCCTGGGACGTCCGCGAGCCTGCGGGTCAACTGCCCGATCTGAACGCGGTAGGTCTCCGACCCGATGTCCGCTCCCGCCGCCCGTACGATGATCTGCCCTGTGGATGGAAAGGCCTCACCGATCTCTTCGGTGGCCTGCATCTGAGGGTCATCCGGAGAGAAGAAGAAGTCACTCTCCACGCGGGGAGAGAGGTCCACCCAGAACAGCGCTGCCACTACTGCCACAACTCCCACCGGCAACGCCGCCCACCGTCGGCCGCTCGAAACCCCACCCTTCCAGGCCTCGCTCATACCCGACGGGAACCCGAACCCCGGCGCCCGGGAAGAACGTAGAGCAGGTGTCGGTTCATGGGTTTCAATGGAGGAAGCAGGTGCGGAAGAGACTGGGGATGTTGGCGCTCACGCTAGCATACGGGTTCACGACCGGAGGCGCAGCCGCCCAGGAGGCGGACGTTCGCCGAGCGGTCGACGAAACCCTGGCGTCGTTGGCGACGGGCGATTTCGAGGCATTTGCCGGCTACTATCATCCCGACGCCCGAGGCTTCTTCCTGGACGGTGGCCTCCTGCTGGACCGGATCGACACCGCCGCTCTCCAGATGGGCTACGAAGCGGGATTGCGTGCCGACCTCGAGCTGCGAGACCTCGATGTGAAGATGTCGGGCGACGTTGCCCTGACCGTCGGGTACCTGGACGGATCTCTCACCCTTCCGGGCGGCATGGTTCGGAACGGCACCTGGCGCCTCACTGAAACGAGGGTGCCCGACGCCGGGGTGTGGAAGGTGGTGCAGTACCACATTTCGGAGATGACAACAACGGTCCGCTAGCCGCCGCGAGGCTCAGGTTCCAGGACGTCGCCAACGATCCAGTAGGACCCGGGACAGCGCCTGAGCGCGGCCTCCAAGAAGGGCTCTGTCAGAACGTCCAGGGCGCCAAGGTCGGGGATGTTGCCGCCGCCGATTCTCGCGTTGCTCCCGATCCGCACCAGCTCGTCACCGGTACGGTCCACCACGACGAGCCCCGTCTTCTCGCGGACCAACCTCGACCCGAACGGCCAGATCACGGTAGGCCCGGCGGCGTCCCCCATTCGAAAGCAGCCGGCCTGATCCAGGTTCACCGGCCCCTGAAAAAGCGCCTCCATGACAGCGTTCGGCTGCGACTTCTGGGCCAGGAACAGTACGGGCTCTTCAGGCCCGACCAAGACTGGCGAACTGGAGCTACAAGCACCTAGCCAGAGGCCTAGCAGGAGACCACCGACCGCTGCCTGCAGGCGTCGTCCGTAAGAGTACCGCGCGCGAGAGTTCATGCGTTGTCTACGGTCGATGCGACACCAAGGGTCCGTGGTGGCGCGGGCGACGCCAACGGCCTAAGTCGGGTACCGATGCCCCCTCCCCACACGCCACCCCAACTGGGCCTCCAGGCCAATCGCCATCAGTTCTGGCTGCTGGTGTGGATCAATGCGTTCGTGGGAGCGATGGTCGGTCTCGAGCGGACCGTGCTTCCCCTGCTGGCCGAGACCGACTTTGGGCTGGCTTCGAAAGGAGCCGCGCTCTCGTTCATCGCCACGTTCGGCGTGACCAAAGCCGCCACCAACTACTTCGCAGGACGGCTGGGCGACACTTACGGACGGCGACCCATCCTCGTTGCCGGTTGGCTGTTTGCGATTCCGGTCCCACTGCTCGTCATATGGGCACCGTCGTGGTCCTGGATCGTGTTCGCCAACGTGCTGCTTGGCGTCAACCAGGGGCTGGCGTGGTCCACCACAGTCATCATGAAGGTCGACCTGGTAGGGCCCAAACAGCGCGGGCTAGCCATGGGGTTGAACGAGTTCGCGGGGTACCTGGCGTTGGCCTTGGCGGCACTCGGTACCGGATGGATCGCGGAAGCCTACGGGCTCAGGCCCGAACCGTTCTACCTAGGGCTTGCCTTCGTGGCCATCGGGCTGGGTCTGACGCTGCTTTGGGTCCGCGAGACACTTCCCCACGCGCAGTTGGAGGCCGCCCACGTGGACTCGGCTCAGCCCACCACCGCGCCCTCCACGGCTCTCACGTCCAGGGAGATCTTCGCCCTCGGAAGCTGGCGCGATCCCGCGCTCGCCACCGCCAGCCATGCGGGAATGGTCAACAATCTGAACGACGGACTCGCCTGGGGGCTGTTCCCACTGCTGTTCGCTGCGGCCGGCTTGGATGTGTTTCAGATCGGCGTGCTGAGCTTCATCTATCCAGCGGTTTGGGGCGTGGGGCAGCTCCTCACCGGGGCGCTGTCGGATCGTTGGGGCCGCAAGTATCTCATCGCGGGCGGTATGCTCGTCCAGGCCCTGGCGCTGGGCACGATTGGGCTGGCTCAGGGGTTCTGGATCTGGGCGGCCGCTGCCGCCCTGCTCGGTGTGGGCACGGCCATGGTATACCCCACGCTCCTGGCCAGCGTCGGGGACGTGGCCCACCCCTCGTGGAGGGGCTCGGCCATAGGCGTGTACCGCCTCTGGAGGGACGGCGGATACGCTGCCGGTGCCCTAATGGCGGGTCTACTCTCCGACATGTTCGGGATGGCGATGGCGATTGGCGCAGTGGCAGTACTGACCCTGTTCTCGGGCCTGGAGGTCGCCTGGCGCATGCCCGAAACCCGGACATCCTCGTAGGAAGGCGGACGAACGCGCATGTTCTTCAAACGACGTCCCAAGCCGGTGGCCCCCATCGTTCACGCGGACGACACCGACTTCGACGAGCTGCTGCAGGCCCCGGGCATCACTGTGGTGGACTTCTGGGCGTCCTGGTGCGGGCCCTGCCGCATGATGGCCCCCATCCTGGACGAGCTTGCCATCGAGCAAGCCGAAAACGGTGTGCGGGTCATGAAGGTCGATGTAGACCGCGCCCAGGAGACCGCGCAGCGGTTCAGCATTGGGTCGATCCCCACGCTGGTGTTCTTCCGGGACGGTGAGCCGCTGTTCGAGATGGTAGGCCTGGTCTCCAAGCCGGTCCTCGAGCGGGAAATCGCAGAACTCCTCGGGCCCTCGACGGGCACCTCCTAGGAAGGCTGTCTCACTTCAAGCGAATCCTCCGCAGATCTGAGTAGAGGGCCCCATAGGCCCCTACACGTGAAATCGACCTTTGGAGGATAGATATGTTGGGAAGACATCACGGTGGCCTGAGCCGGGGTTCGCCCTTGAGCGGGCTCCTCATCGTACAGCTGAGCTGCGCTGTCATCGCGCTGCTCATCGCGGTCGGGGCTGCTGCCGGGCAGTCGACCGCTAAGCCGGACTCGGTCCGGGTCTCCGCCGCCCACAACCATGGCCACCCCAAGGCGCTCGGGCACGAGCACGGACCGGCAGTGACCTCGGTCCCGTTGGGCGCAGACGACGCCCCGGTGCTCCTGAGCGGCATGGGCGACCACTCCCTCACCCGCGTCTCCGACAACGCCACGGCGCAGGCCTACTTTGATCAGAGCCTGATGTTGGCGTACGCGTTCAATCACCCTGAAGCCGCGGTGTCATTCGCGTACGCTGCGGAGCTGGATGATGGCTGCGCCCTCTGCGCGTGGGGTGAAGCGATGGTCCTGGGGCCCAACATCAACGCGCTCATGGAACCGGCTGTCCACCGGCGCGCGTTCGAGGCGTCGCGCATCGCGTCGGCGCGGCTGCGGTCAGACACTCCGGAGCTGGAGCGGGATCTTGTCAACGCGTTGCTCACCCGGTACGAGGCGGAACCCCCTGCGAACCGCTCGGCGCTGGACCTCCGCTATGCAGAGGCCATGCGATGGGTGGCGGATCGCTATCCGGACCACGCCGACGTTCAGGCGCTCTATGCCGACGCGCTCATGACCACCATGCCGTGGGACTACTGGCGATCCGACCGGTCGCCCAAACCCGCCACCGAAAGGGTCATCGAGGCGCTGGAGGCAGCCCTGGAAGCCGACGTGCGTCATCCACTCGCCAACCACCTGTGGATTCATCTGTGGGAGAAGTTCGAGCCCCACAAGGCCGTGCCGGCCGCAGAACGGTTGGAAGGCTTGGCACCGGCCGCCGGGCATCTGGTGCACATGCCGGCGCACATCTACATCCGGGTGGGACGCTACGCAGATGCTGTCATTGCCAACCAGCGGGCCATCGTGGCCGATCAGGCGTATCTGGCGCAGAGCGGCACCCCCGGCCTGTACAGAATGGGCTACGTGCCGCACAACGTGCACTTCCTGTGGGCGGCTGCCACGCTGGCCGGCCGTTCGCATACGGCCCTGGACGCCGCCGATCGCTTGGGCAACCAGATCGATGAGTCCCTGCTCCTGGTACCCGGCCCGGACGCCATCCTGCAGGACTACTGGGTGACTCCCCTGTTGGCCCGCGTGCGATTCGGGAGGTGGGATGAGGTCCTGGCCTGGCCCGAGATGGATGAGGCGCTGATCTACCCGCGGGGGATGCGGGCGTACGCGCGGGCGGTGGCGTTCGCCCGCACCGGGCGATTGGATGAGGCACGCGCGGAGGCGGCCCTTGTAACGCAGCTCGCCGCCGACCCCCGCATGGCTGAGTTCCTGGTCTGGGGGGTGAACTCGGGCGCAAGCATTCTCCGCATGGCCGCCAAGGTTGCCGAGGGTGAGATTCACGCGCAGTTCGGCGACTCCGACCGAGCCGTGGCGGTGCTGCGTGAGGCCATCGCCCTTGAGGACGACATTCTCTATCAGGAACCGGAGGCCTGGCACCACCCGGTGCGGCAGGTGCTGGGCGGGGTGCTGTTGGATGCAGGGCGCTTCGCGGACGCCGAGACGACGTTCCGGGAGGAGCTTCGCAAGTACCCGGACAACGGGTGGTCGCTCTGGGGTTTGGCAACCGCATTGGAAGCTCAGGGAAAAACCGGCGAAGCACGGACCGTCTGGGAGCGCTACCGGTCCGCGTTTCGTGATGCGGACATTCAGTTAACGAGTTCGCGGTTCTAGGAGAGTGCGGGAGTCGGGGCGCCAGGTACCGGCGCGCCGACTCCTCACGCTCTAGGCGGCAGGCCGCTCCGTGAACAGGCGCCTGAACCGTTCGTCGGACCGCAGCTCAGCAAACTCGTGGTGGCTGGTGGCATGCGTCCACGCCAACCCGCTCACGCCATGCTCGAGCGCGTCCGATAGGTCACGGAGGGCCCGCTCGTGATTCCCCAGGATGATTTGGATCCGAGCGGAGTAGATCAGGCGGCCTCCCTCGTCGCCCGGCCACCAGTCCGCGTCGACGAGCCGCTCCGCCCTCTCTGAATCACCGAGCCGCGCCGCCGACACGGCGAGCATGCCCACGTAGGTACCGTTGTCGGGGGCGACCTCCACGAGCCGCGCGGCGGCGGCGGCAGCTTCGGGCCATCGTTGCTGATCGTAGAGGACCGATGCCTTCCAGTAGCGATGGGCCGTGTAGTCGGGATCGCGTGCAATCTCCGCATCGAGCCACTGCTCCGCCCGCCGCAGATAAGGAGCAGCCGCCTCCGCCGAACCGTGCGATAGCAACTCCTCACCCGCCACCGTGAGCGCCCCGCCGTGCGACCAATACGTGCGCGCAGCTCTAAGTGCCGATGACGACAGCACCTCCTCCAACCGCTCGACGTCGCCCGCGGCTGCGGCGCCCCGCACCAACAACACCGGGGCCACTGTGCGCTCAGGGTAGCGTCGCACCATTTCGGCCGCGGCATCAGCTTCCTCCCCGTGGCGTCCCAACAGGTGGAGCGCGTGGGTCTTCTGTGTCCAGTACTGGGCCCAACCCCTGATCTCGCCCCCGTCCGGATCGAGCGTGTTCAGCGCTTCTAAAGCCTCCTGTGGCCGATTCAACTGGGTGGCCACGAGCGCGAGGTTGTACGCAGCTCTCGAAAACGGCGCGAGTGACGTGGCTTGCCGAAGGGCGCGGAGCGCCGGTCGCATCTCCCCCCGTAGGAGAGCGGTGTGTGCCTGCCAGCGCAGGTCATCGTAGCGCGAAAGCCGGTCCCTCCTGGGCTCCAGAAGGGAGAGCAGTGAATCCGCTGTACTGCCGTCGCCCTGGTTCTGTGCGGTCGCGGCCGCATAAAGCAGCGTGGTGAGGAAGGTCGTGTCCCGGTCGAACGCCTGCAGGAACGCCGGGGTCGCCTGGTTGTACTCCTGCGCCAGGTAGTGAGCGAGCCCACGGTCGAACGCGCGATAGGCCTCGAGCGTGGGTGCCCTGTTCGCGAGCACCTCGATGTCGGCAGTGCGCTCGCCGGTCAGGACGCTGACACCGCCCATGATGCGGTCCCTGAGTTCGCTCAGCGCGTCTTCGACTCGATCGATGGGCGCGGTCACGGGGTCCGTGGCGACCAACTGCGTGAGGCCGTCTGCGGTCGTCACGTCGGCGGTGAAGCTGAGCTGCTCTCCGACGCGATAGAACCGACCGGTAATCACGGTCCCCGCCCCCAACTCGCTGCCCAGGAGCAGCACCTGGTCCGTGGCCGTGTCCCCGCCCACCCGCTCCACCACGTCACGGCTGACACTCCAGGGAACCACCACACTCCCGAGTGTTCGCACCCCCTGCGTGATCCAGTCCCCGGCCAAACGTCCGACGAAGTCCAGCGAGGCATCTCCCGTTTCGTTGCGGAAGGGAGCCACCGCGATGGGTGTCGCAAGGCCCTCGGTGAGTGGCGCTACGCGGCTCGAGCGCACGTTCCACCACGTCACACCCAGAACCCCCAGGAGGGTGGCCGCCACCCACCCACGACGCCGCCGTGAACGCCGCTGCCGCGCTGGCCCGGACGACGCCTGCAGTCGGTGGAACAGTTCGCTTGAGTCCGGGCGGGCCTCGGAGTCAGCCGACAGCGCCTGCGCAATGGCGCGCACCCAGTCCTCTCCCAGCCCCTCCACCCCGCCCAGCCGGGTCCCCACCGCGACGCTCGCCCCCGCCACTGAAGGAACCAGTGTGCCCGTCAGGGTCTGATGGGCCAGTTGGCCCCAGGCGAACACGTCTGCGGCCGCCCCGACGTCCTGTCCCTCGTCGAGCTGCTCGGGTGCCATGTACTGAGGCGTTCCCGGTGAGTGACCGGGTCGGGTGAGCCCGTCCGGCACCTTTCCGCTGAGCAGCTTGGCGACCCCGAAATCCATCAGGTACGCGTGGTCGTCCACGCATAGCACGTTGGCCGGCTTCAAATCTCGATGGACCACGCCTCGTCCGTGGGCATACGCCATCGCATCGGCGAGGTCCCGGAGCAGGGGGCATGCGCGAGGCGGGGCCAAAGCGCCTATCCTACTGAGCCGGGCATGCAGTGTCTCTCCATCCGTGTGCGGCATGACGTAGTAGAGGAGACCATCCGCGCGGCCCGAATCAATCAGCGGCAAGATATGTGGGTGCGACAGCTTTGAGGCGAGCTGTACCTCCCTCAGGAAGCGCGCCTCTCCGTAGGCGGCTGCCACCTCGGGCCGCAGAACCTTCAGCACGACCGGCCGGTCGTGCTTCTTCTCCGTTGCGCGATAGACGAACGACATGCCGCCTTCGCCCACCAACTCGAAGTCGTCGTACCGATCAAACAACGCTGCGGTACAGCGTTTCGCTACGGTTTCCGCGGTCTCGCCACTAACGCCGCGCACGCGCAAAGGGCGATCCAAGAGGCCGGGAGCCTCGTGCGCAGCCAGCAAAGCCGCCACCTCCCCAGCAAGCTCGGCATCGCCCATTGCTTGTTGCTCGATCCAGGCGGCTCGCTCGGACTCGGGCAGGCTTACCGCGCCATCGAAAATGTCGAAGACGCGAGCCCTGCGGGTAGGCTCGTCAGCGCTCGCCATGGCCACCTTCGTTCGTCAGCGCTCGATGAAGCCAGGCGCGGGCGCGGGACCAGTAGCGCTGCGCGGTTCGGCGAGTGACGCCCAACAGTGCAGCAATCTCGCTGTCGTTCAGCCCACCGAAGTATCGAAGCTCCACCACCTGCCGGAGCTGCGAATCGATACCGTCGAGCTCGTCGAGTGCCTCGTCCAATGCCAACACCTCGAGCGGATCGACAGAGACATCGGAGAAGTCTGGTGTGAGGGTTTGTGGGACCACTCCACCGCCCCGCTTGGCGGCGCTACGGGCCCGCGCATGGTCGACCAGCACCTGTCGCATGGCTCGCGCAGCTACGGAGACGAAGTGAGCCCTCCCCGCCGGGCCTTCCGGAGGGTTCTTGACCAGCTTCAGATAGGCTTCGTTGACCAATGCCGTGGCTTGCAGCGTGTGCCCGGGGCGCTCTCGCCCCAACTCACGGGCAGCGATGCGGCGGAGCTCATCGTAGAGGATCCTGAACGCTCGATCCCAGGCAGCAGGCTCGCCGCGAGACGCGCGACGCAGCAGGATCGTCACGTCGTTGTCGGGGGTGGGCACGTCCATCGGCATCTTTCGACCGCCTGCGGCAGCAAGTAGGTCTTGGGGCTCGGGCACCGGGAATGGTAGGGGTCGGGCCCTTGGCTTGGGAAGAGACCCGGCTTTGGAAACCACCACTGCGTGGGGGTCGTACCGCCCTTAGTACGCTGTCGAAAGACCGGAGTGGGGAGCCTGGAACGGGTTCCAACCTCCCAGGTGGTAGGGGTATCCAACCGTTCGGTACTCAAGTTAAGGGGATCGTCCCAGCGTGGCGGGAAGCGGGCCAACCAACGAGCAACGCGACGTCGAGCTGGCCCAAGGCGGGGACACCGAGGCCTTCGAGCGCCTGTATCGAGGCACGGTTGCCCGGGTCTTCGGCCTAGCTCGCCGCATGGCGGGAGAAGATGTGGCGGAGGATCTGACTCAGGAGGTGTTTATTCGGGCCTGGGAGAAGCTCGCGACGTTCCAGGGCCGGGCTCGGTTCGGGACCTGGATTCACAGGCTGGCGGTGAACCACATCCTGGGGCGCAGGACCCAGATGGCCCGGCGGAGCCGGTTCGACGGCGTGCTGCCTGACAGCGACTTCCTAGCTGGCCACCAAGCGCCACCAGGGCTCGCCATGGACCTGGAGCGGGCCATCGGGACGCTCCCCGAAGGAGCCCGTCAGGTCTTCGTGTTGTACGATGTCGAGGGGTACAGTCATCAGGAGATTGCAGGGGCCATGAGCATCAGTGTGGGGACCTCCAAGTCACAACTTCATCGGGCTCGGATGATGCTTCGTACGGTGTTGGGAGGGACCCAATGACGGACCACGTTGACGGCCTCCTCTCTGAATGGCTGGACGGCACCCTACCTCCGGCGTCGCACGCACGCGTAGATGAGCACCTGCTTTCGTGCGGCGAGTGCAGAGCCATCGCAGAGGATATCCGCACTATCTCGCTCGAGGCTCGCGCCCTGCCCGAGATTCGCCCCGAGCGCGACCTCTGGCCCAAGGTGTCGGCCTCACTGCCACGGGCTTCTCGACACCAGCACTCCGGCCTTCGACTCTCGTGGAGTCAGGCGTTGGCTGCGGGCATCGCCTGTACGCTGTTGGGTGCTGGTGCGATGCATTGGCGAGGCACACCCAACGTCAGCCCCACTGCCCCTAGCCCTCCAGCCATGGTCACCGCCGCATCCCATGCCGATCTGCCCACCGGCTTGGCCGAGGAACTTGACTCTCTCGAGCGCACGCTCGCCACTCTGCAAGGCAGCCTGTCGCCGGAGACCGCGGCTGTCCTGCGAAAGAACCTGGACCTGATCGATCGGGCCTTGCAGGAAAGCCGCGCTGCGCTGGCCGATGCGCCCACCGACCCGGACTTACGCGAGCACCTTCAGGGCATCGCGGAACGCAAGGCGGCGTTGATGCGCACCGTTGTTGCGGCCAACTCTCCCACCGTCACGGGACCGTAATGCTGTTGGCACTAATGGCGCTCATGGGCGCCGCGCCGGCGCCAGCGCTCTCCGACACGACCTTCGTCGTCGAGCGGGGTCAGGTACTGCGCGTCCTGAGGGTCGATGGGAGAGTCCGGATCCAAGGAGTGGACGGCGACCGGGTCAGAGTCGACTTCGAGCGCGAGGACGATGAGGACCTACGGATCCGCCGACGCGACCGACGCGCCAGCCTCGCGATTCCCGACGGGAGTTCGGGGCGTGACATCGTCCTGGAAGTCCCCCGCTGGATGGAGGTCAGCCTCGAGATCGACGACGGCGGCCTCCACGTAGAAGGCCTGCGAAACGAGATCCACGCCCTGGTGGGCGACGGGCCGGTGACGGGCCGGGACCTTCGTGGCCAGATTCGCATCCAGGCGATCGACGGACGTGTCGAGCTCTCCGAGGTCGAAGGTCGTGTCTCGGTGGAGAGCGCCGACGACGACATCGAGATCACCGGTGCACGCGGTTCGTTCGAACTCAACAGCATCGACGGCCACATAGCGCTCGTCGATGTCGATGCTGAGCGTCTCGAGGTCTCCACCGTGGACGGCAGCCTACGCTTCGAGGGTTCGCTCACCGGTGAAGGGGAGTCGTCTCTGACCACGCACGACGGCAACGTAACTGTGGTGCTTCGTGACACGCCGGATCTACATGTCGTCGGTCTCGCCAACGACGGCTACATCGACACGGAGTTTCCGTCCAGCCTGCGTCGGCAACACGATAGCTTTCGGATCGAGTTCGAGATCGGCACCGGCAAACCTCAACTGACGCTGCGCGCCTTCGAGGGCAACATCAGTATCGCTGAGATGAGGTAGCTTCCTACCAGTCCGTAGGCTTGAAGTCCTTCAGGAAATGCCCCCAAACGTGCTCGCCAGTGTTGAACCCGTGGATGATGGGATCCACGATCCGGGCGGCGCCATCCACGATGTCGAGAGGCGGCTGAAAGCGATGTAGTGCGGCCTTGCGCTCCGCAATCTCGTGAGGATCCTCGTCCGTCACCCAACCGGTGTCCACGCTGTTCATGTGTATGCCGTCGTTGTGACAGTCGGTCGCCGACGTCCGGGTCATCATGTTGAGCGAGGCCTTGGCCATGTTGGTGTGCGGATGGCGCGTCGTCTTGGACGTTCTGTAGAACTGGCCCTCCACCGCGGACACGTTGACGATGTGTTTGTCTCGCTCGGGAGTACGGGTCATGAGGGGCTTGAGTCGAGCGTTCAGCAGAAAAGGCGCCACCGCATTCACAAGGTGAACTTCGAGGAGTTCCACGGTGGGCACGTCGGACATCAGCATGCGCCAGGAGTTCATGGTTCTGAGGTCGATCTGCTGAAGGTCCTGATCCAAGCGCCCCACCGGAAACAACGCGCGCTGCGCCTCGACCTCGTCCGCCAGCAGTGGCACCTGACTCAACGCGGCGGATTCGGTCACGCCTGGCATCGCGGCCGGCGGCGCGGCAGGTGCGCCTGTCCCCTCGGGCAGCATGCGGTAGCCCCTGAGCCCCTCGTAGTCCCCGACCAACCTCCGCACCTCGGGGGCCAGGCCGTCGAGCGCGGCAGCCTCAGCCTCCATCATGTGCTCGTAGAACGCCGGCGGGCGCCGCACCGTCTGGCAGGCGTTGTTCACAATGAAGTCGAGACGCGGTAGGGACTCCACCAGCGTCCTGCAGAAGGCCTCCACACTCGGAGTATGCCGGAGGTCGAGTCCGAAGATCTGCAGGCGGTCACCCCATGCGTTGAAGTCCTCCTCGCGCGAGTAACGCGCGGCAGCATCACGCGGGAAGCGAGTTGTCACGATGAGCTGGGCTCCGGAGCGCAGCAGCTTGATACCTGCTTGATATCCGATCTTCACCCGTCCACCGGTCAGCAGCGCCACTCTGCCGCTCAGGTCGGCCAGTTCCGTGCGCTTTGCGTAGTTGAACTCCGCGCACTCCGGGCACAACTGGTCGTAGAAGTGGTGAATCTCGGTGTAGTCGCGCTTGCAGACGTAGCAGTGGCTGCGCTCCACCTCCGGGGCATCGGACTCCCCACGCCGATCCTCAGGCTCGAACGCCTTGGGCGCGAACACGTTCGGCGTCGTAAACGTCCGCTGCCGCCTGAGCGTTCGGATCCCGGTGGCTTGGAGCAACGCCTCTTCACGGGCGACCCTTTCGTTCTTACGACGGCGCCCAAGTTCTTTGGCGAGTCGACGACGCTGGCGGGTGTCGGGGCAGAACACGTGCCCCGCGGCCTGAATGAACCGATGCAACTCTGCCTTAGGCAGCGACGCCAAAGGCTTGCGATCCGCCGCCAGCGACTCGAGGGTCACCAGCGCCTCTCTGAGCTGTTCCAGACTGGGGCTCTTCGCGTCGGGTTTCATGGTGGAACGGTATCCACACCAGGGACCGATGAGTAGAGGCGGCACACGCCGTGAGCCCCGAGCCAGGCGGGACGGACTACGACTCCGAGCGTCGAACTGGGAGGCCGAGCGCCTCCGGCTCCATCAATCAGAACCGCGACCGCGCCAGCCCGAGCATCGTACGAGGCAAAGAAGCGGTCGAGTTCGGTGACTGCTCCATCCGCGTTGTCGTGTCACCGTCCTCTAGGATGAGCAAGGCACTCGGCACCGAGAAGTCACCGAGATCGAACCGCTTCCACCCCGTCGTCACGAAAGTATCCCCAGGCAGTTCGAGGTAGGGCTGATTCGGCGCGGAGGCGATCGTCGGGTCGGATTTATGGCTGTAGTACTCGAAACTGCCTCGGTCCCCCATGACCACCCTGTAGCTTGCGGTCTCTCCGTAGGTAATCGGGAACACGATCGCGGTGTCGTTGAGTGTGTGCGCGAGGATACGGCCGACGTCGATGTGCGGCTCAACCGGCGGTGGGCCATCGAGACCGGGAGGGGTGGGCGTCTCGCCCGAGCAACCGAGCAGCAGTGCCAACGCTCCCACGGACATTGCTACGATCGCTTGAGTCTTCTCCATGTGTCGACTCCCAGGACCAGTTGCATTCCTATCCGACGGACGCAGAGGCGTTTTCGTGCCAGACCCGCAACGGGTTTGGGGGGCTCCGGAGCCAGGAGCTCCGGGCGGGAAGCGCGGGCCGCGGGTGGCAAGGCTGTCCGTGCAATGCCTGTTCCCCGGTGGCCGTACAGTTCTCGCTGACTCAAGCATCCCCAGCGTAGGAGGCGCGATGGCATTCCAAGTGGCCCGAAACGCCAACTCGGCGTCGGTGCAGGCAGCCAGTCTGCTGGCCGGCCTGACCGTGCTCACGCTGGCCTTGGGCGTTGGGGGGTGTACTGCTCAGGCGTCAGAGTCTTCACGATCGCGATCCACGCTGGCCACGGCAGCGGCACCTGAGCTCGGAACCTCGGGGAACATGGACGCAGGGGCCACAGAGCTGCAGTTTCCTCTCGGCTTGGCTGTTGACGCGCGGGACCGCCTCTATGTCGCGGAACGCCGTGGGCACCGCGTCGTTCGATTCGACCCTGCCACCTCGATCCTCGACATCGTGGCGGGTACCGGTCAGGCAGGCTTTTCCGGCGACGGACGCGACGCCACGCAGGCGCGCTTGAACTGTCCGGATTGGGTGGATCTGGACCGCGCGGGCAACCTGTTCATCGCCGACCGGTGCAACGAGCGAATCCGACGGGTCGATGCAGTGAGCGGAGTGATCACGACCGTGGCCGGGAGTGGCGAGCGTGGCCCCGCACCGGACGGACCCGCCCATACCGTTGCCCTAACGGGCCCCTTCTATCTGAACGTAGAGTCAGATGAGTCGATCTTGTTTACCGACACCGACGCCCACATGATTCGGCGACTCAATCTATCCGAGGGCACCATCACCACACTTGCTGGGTCGGGGGTCGAAGGGTTCGCGGGAGATGGCGGCCCGGCCTTGCAAGCCGCATTCACGCGCCCACATGTCGTCATGCGAACCTCCGCTGGTGAGCTCGTCATCGGCGATAGCTTCAACCAGCGCATCCGTGTGGTGGACGCCACCGGCAGGGTTCGAACGATCGCTGGCAACGGCGCGCAGGGAGCGGCGGAAGAAGGCGCGTTGGCGATGGAAGTACCCATGTCATTCTTCGGAGAGTTTATCGAAGAACCCAACGGCGACCTGCTGTTTACCGAGTGGGGAAACGGGCGAATACTCCGCTTGAGTCGGGGTAGCGGCCGGTTGCATGTGGTCGCGCCCCACGGGACCGAGTTCGGTGGGCTGGCCGGAATGGCCGCGGACTCGCAGGGCCGTCTGTTGGTCACAGAGGCCCGCGAAGGCCGCCTCCTCCGGATCGATCGAGAAACCGGAGGGTTCGAGGTGCTCTATCCCCGACCCGGCGGTCGCTGAATACGGATACCGCCTCCCTCGACCTGCAGCCCTGGAGATTCTCGTGGGTCACCGTTCCGCCATGCCTCCTGCCCCCGCCGTCGCGCGGGCGGCTCGAGCCGCGCTTTGGGTTTTCCTATCGTCGACAACGTTGGCTTGCGAAGATGGCGTTGGAGGCCTGGGGGTTCCAGAAGTCCTGCCCTGTGCACCAGGACCCGGTGACACAATCTCTTTCCTCCCGGTTCCCGAGCGAGCGCCGCCCGCAGCGGTCACAACTGGGTCGGTGCCGCACCAACAGGTCGATCCAGTCCTTTTTCCGGCGGCGATCACAGATCTCCACGAACGGGTGTTCGCGTTGGTCGAGGTCGAGGAGCGGGAGAGCCTTCTGGTGCCGGGCGCAACCGCAATCTGGATACGACCCGAAGTCACTGTGGACCGGCTCGAATGCATCGTGGCAGGTCGAGAGGTAGGCCACATTCACATCGATGGGAGCACTCATGTCGCGCTTCCGTTCGGTCGCATCCCCGATGCCGCGGCGGCAGGCTGGATCGAACGTCACCCCTGGGCGGGACGCCAGCCGGGCTTCGACGCGTACGTGCTCATCTTCACGCCACGGTCGGCCGCAGAGGTGGGGGTGATCTTCAACCTCGTCCGCGAAGGGGTGAACTTCGTGACGGGGAGTTAAGCGGCCGCCGGGGGCACCTGCCCCGGCGACCCTCCCCAGCGAAAGTCTCATCCCGGACACGCAGATCCTACGCAATCGAGCCGTAGCAGTACCAGTTGTAGAAGCAGCGTTCCAGCCCCGCTCCGGGCCGGCAGGGGCCCGAGCTGCGGAGAATCCCGATGCAGTTGCCCGACCTGACGATGAAGGGGCAGGGGGTGCAGCCGCCTCCTACGCCTGGGACAATGGCGGCGGAGGCCGTTTCGGTAGGTACCGGCCCCCGTCGGCGCTCGACGGTCACGTCCACACACGTGTCCAGTTCGCGTCGGATCGCGTCGATCTGGCTCCGATCCTCGGCCGTGACTCTGCCGGCGAGTTCAACCCGCTCGGCGATGCGGACCGCCTGAGCCTGCAGCTCGGCGAACCGAGCTTCAGTCATGACTGGGGAATCCGTGTCGGTCGGCGCGGCTTCGCTGCACGCCGAGAGTATCAGCACGGCCATTGGGATGGCGGCACCGAAAGTAGTCCAGAGGCTTCTCATCTTGTCTCCTGAAAGAGTGATTGCCGTGCGTTCCGGGCAACCCGGGCGCGCGAGCTGCGACCGCCCTCAGACGGTCACACTGTATGAAGCGACGTTCGGCCGGTCCGCGGCCACACGGTGTGCGACCGACGCGTTGCACCCGGCCCCTCGCGGGTACCGATCGGAGATCTTGTGACGGTCGCCCGGCCTCGACAGGTTCAGAATCCGTTCCCTCAGTTCCCAAGGACGAGACATGCGCCTGTATCCATCCCTGACCGCCTGGCTCCTTGTTTATACCGCGACGCTTCCCGCCACCGCATCAGCGCAAACCATCCCTTCGGGAGATCCCGTCCTCCAGCAGATTTGGGAGCACGCCATGGACCGTTCCCAGTTGGAACCGCTTGCTCAGGCGCTACTGGACTCGATCGGTCCCAGGCTCACGGCGTCGCCCGGCATGGAGCGCGCGCAGGATTGGGCGGTGGAGCGTCTACAGAGCTTCGGACTCGAGGCCAGGAAGGAGGAGTACGGCACCTGGGAAGGTTGGGACCGAGGACCCAGTACCATTGCGTTGATCGAGCCTCGAGTTCGGTCCCTGGAGGGGCGCATACTGGCCTGGAGCCCGGGGACCGATGGCCAGCCGGTCGAGGGTGAGGTGACCTACCCACCCACCATTCGCGGCCCTGAGGGATGGCATGGCTTCCTGGAGACGGTCCAGGGCAAGTACGTCATGCTGTCGGCCCCCCAACCGACCTGCCGAGCGGACGAGCAGTGGCGCGAGTTCGCGATGCCGGGCTCGTTCGAGGCCATGCGGAGTGCCCGCGCCGAGGCGCAGCAGGCATGGAATGGCAACCTGGCCGCCACCGGATCCACCGACGGGCGCCGTCGCGACCTTCACAGACAGCTCGAGGAAGCGGGTGCCGCGGGCATAATCACATCGCAATGGCCTGGCTCATTTGGCACGACGCGGGTATTCAACGCCTATACGCGGAGCATCCCCACGTTTGAGCTAGGATGCGAGGACTACGGGCTGGTCTACCGCCTCGCGGAAAACGAGCAGGGGCCAGTGCTGCGACTGACCGCCGAGTCCGAGAACCGCGGGCAGGTCCCCGTGTTCAACGTGATCGGCGAGCTGCCCGGCACGGAGCTGCCCAACGAGTATGTCATGATGTCGGCCCACTACGACTCGTGGGAGGGCGGTTCCGGGGCCACAGATAACGGCACCGGGTCGGTGCTCATGATGGAGGCTGCGCGTATCCTGGCCGAAGTCTATCCCAACCCCAAGCGCACCATCCTGGTCGGACTTTGGAGTGGCGAAGAGCAGGGCCTCAATGGCTCGCACGCGTTCGTGGAGGATCACCCAGAGGTGGCCAGTGGACTACAGGCACTGTTCAATCAGGACAACGGCACCGGGCGCATCGTGCGTCTAAGTGCGTCTGGCTTCCTCAATGCCGGCGGCTCTCTGGCACGCTGGCTGGCTCAGGTGCCCGCCGAGGTGACGCGCCATATCGACGAGAGCTTCCCCGGCATGCCCGCCGGCGGCGGGAGCGACCATGCGTCGTTCGTGTGTGCCGGCGCACCCGGGTTCAGCCTGGGCGCACTCAGTTGGGACTATGGGTCGCACACCTGGCACACCCACCGGGACACGTACGACAAGCTGGTGTTCGACGACCTCAAGAACAACGCAGTGTTGGTGGCCTCGCTCGTCTACCTCGCTTCTGAGGACAACGAGCGCCTGGACACCACCAAGCGGGAAATGCCCGTAAACGCACGCACAGGCGAGCAGAGCCAGTGGCCACAATGCAGCGCTGCCGTGCGCGACAGTCGCAACAGCCCGCGTATGTAGGTGCGGCCTACCAGGTGGCTCCGTCGACGCTGCAGAACGGGGCCACCTGGTCCAGCCACGCCGCGCCGTTCGCCATCCCACTGGGTCCGGCCTGGTTCCACCAGTCGGTGATGCTTAAGTAGTCGGGGCCGTCCTGCCCGATGGGGGCTCCAGGGGGTGCGTTGGCGGTGGAGGGCGTTGAGTAGGGCTCGGCTGGCCGGTTCATGAAGCGCTCGATGTCCATGGCCAAGAGCTGCCAACTCGCCGCGTCAGGGTCCGCCGCGGTGCCGGCATCCTTCGGTGCCATGGCAGCGGCCCGAACCTGCGCGGCGGCCAGGTGGGCGGTCGCGACTGCGCGTACCTGCGGCATAGGCGCTCCGGCACCCAACTGCATCAGCCGATCCACCACGACGCGGCGCACCGCGCGCCTCACCTCCGCCTCGTAGGGCGAGTCGCCGGACTGGCTCTCCCCCACGGTCAGCAGTTGCGAGATGACGTCACCCAGACCGGGCAGATTGGGGTCGATGGCGTGCTGCTGGACCAGACGCGCGGCACGCGCGGGCTGGAGGATCTGCGCCACTGTGTGGTCCGCCGCGACCGTGGCGGGTGCAATGGCGTCGAACGCCGACCCGGTGTGCCTTGGGAACAGCTCGCGGGTTCGACCCCATCCTGGCGGTCGCGGAGGAATCATGCTCAAGGCGGCTTCGGGCACCGTGAGCTCGGAGGGCTGAAGCGTGCGGATCAGGGCACGGATGGCCTCCCGCTGCTCCGAGGCGGACACCGGCTCGACGGGCGTGCGACCGTCACCTCGGAACGCATAGATATAATCGAGCCCTCCCACTGTCGAAGCCGTCGACTGGGCCTGGTAGCGATGCGACATGTAGAGCGGTACCAGCACCTCTTCCAAGGTGGCGATCGGCGCACCGTTTCGAATGGCCTCCAGACCGAACCGGTCGAGTGCGAAGCGACGCACGTCCATCATGCGTGTAAGCTCGGCAGCCATGTCGGTACCGTTGGCCCACTGGTCTGAGCGGGCATTGGTGGAGACATCCTGGTTGCTCAGATAGCGCACATCCTCATCCCACGCCTCGTTCAGAATGCGATCGAGTTCGGCGGGTTCGTCTGCCCCCTCGGGGAACACCGAGTAGCCATAGGTGATGGTGGCCTTGTCCCATTCGCCGATGTCCACATCGTACACATCGCTGATATCGAGCTGGCCGTTCTCCAACGTGACCCAGGGGTGCGGGTAATCCATCACGGAGATGCGGCCCGCGGTGCTGTTGTAGTAGTTGTGTCCCAGCCCCAACGTGTGCCCCACCTCGTGGGCGGAGAGCTGGCGGATGCGGGCCAGGGCCCATTCCGCCAGTTCGGGCGGCACTTCGTCTCCCGTGGCGTACGGGGCCAACAACCCTTCGGCGATCAGGTAGTCCTGACGCCACCGCAATGAGCCCAGCGTTACAACGCCCTTCAGGATCTCACCGGTACGGGGATCCGTGACCGACCCGCCCGTACTCCATCCACGGGTGGACCGATGCACCCAGTTGATCACGTTGTAGCGGATGTCGAAGCTGCTAACGTCAGTCGGGCGCATCTCCACGCGGAAGGCGTCGATGAAGCCGGCGGCCTCGAACGCCTGGTTCCACCAACGCGCCCCCTCCAGCAGCGCCGTACGAATCGGCTCGGGCGCACCGGGATCGAGGTAGTAGACGATCGGCTCCACCGGCTCGCTCATGGCCGCGTTGGGATTGCGTTTTTCCAGTCGATGGCGGCGAATCCAACGCTGGGTCATCGACTCGCTGAGCGGGGCGGAGTAATCCTGATACGTATGGCTGCCGAAGCCGGCCCTCGAGTCGTAGGCCCGCGGTGTAAACTCATCCAGTGCGGGGAGCTGAACGAAGGAGTGGTGCATGCGCACCGTAGCCGCTTCACCAGTGGACGCCACATCGCCCACACCCTGGAAGCCGTCGGCATCTCCACCGCCGAAGCCGCCCCCACCGCCACCACCAGGCTGCGCCACGTACGTAAGGGACACCTCCATCTCGGTGTTCTCAGGGAAACCCATCGTCATGGGCATGTAGATGGCACTGCGACCGGCATCCAGCCGGTAGGTGCCTGGGCGCATGCGTCGGGACAGGTTGCCGTAGTCGCGGACCAGGAAGTCCGTGACGTCCACCAGCACCCGATCACCCGTCTCGGCCGCCACCGCGAAGGACCACAGCGTGGAGGGAGCGAAGGCGTCGGTGACCGCCTGCACCTCGGCGGGGTTGGTGCTCGATGCGCGGAAGCGGTAGTTGGGCTGGATCATGAGGACTTTGGGTCCGATCCGCTGAAAGCGCACCGCTCGCGAGCCGGCGAGCGCTCCGCGGTCCAGCCCCAGATCGTTCGATCCCAGGCCGGCCCCGAAACCCGTCACGTGGAGCACATCGGTGTCCCAACGGGCCACCTCCATCCACAACTTGCCGGCGGCCTCGTCCCAGTAGAGCGGCATGAAGCCGTCGATCCGGGTCATGCCCTCGGTCTTGTCCGCAATGGAAGGGGGCGGCTCCCCGGCGCCGGCCCGAGCCTGAGCGGAGAGCAGAGCCGCAGGCAGCGCCAAGGCCACCAGCACGAGCACGACGGTACGTAACGAAATCCGGAACACGGGACCCCTCCAGTAGGACACGGACCAACCCATTGGTCGAACGAGTCCGATGGTAGGGGTAGCAAGCCGCTGAAAAAAGGGAGCGCGGTGAGTGCCCGACGGGTAGAATGCTGTATATCCACGACGCGACCCCTGAAGCGCAGCGGTTTCGATGGGCGATCTTGGCCCGGATGAGTGGGGCCGAGCGGGTACGCCAGGCGCTAGAGCTGACCGATTTCGTGCTGCGGGTGCATGCCGATGGAGAGCGAGCTCGGGGGGGGCGTCCCTCCGGCGACTCAGGGGGAGCGTCGCGCTGACGCAACCAGCACCGTTGCCCCCCCCCCCGGAATGGCTCGTATATTGTCGATTAGGGCTAATCAATGGTCGCGCCCCCCCAAGGGGTCACCAGATGGCGCGGGATTCAGGTCACCATCTGCAGCAACAGCGGAGCGTTTCTAGTGGCGGACGATGTGTGCCGTCGGACGGCTTGTCCGCCGATGTTCGAGCAGAGGTGAGGGGCGCTCTGGGTTTGTCGCCCAGGGAGTTCGAAGTGGCACTGTCCCTGGTGGATGGACTTAGTCGGAATGCCACCGCGATGAGAATGAAGTGCTCGAAGCACACGGTAGACACGTACACCCGGCGGATCTTCGCGAAGCTTGGAGTCAACTCACGAACGGCAGTGGTTGGACACTTGGTCAGTGCCGTCGCGTCATCCGTTGAAGTCGCCAGGAAGCTCGGCCCGATAGATTAAGCTGCGGTCACGAACGCCCGTGACACCACGATTCGTGACTTGAGAGGCGTTCGCGTGAGGGCTAACACTCTTGTAGCGACGACTGGGGCGAGTGGGGGCCGTTACGCCCCTGGATGGGAGGCGACTCAACGGCAGCGAGTCTCAGCTAGGTGAGGCCCCGGACGCGCCCATCGTTGGCTGTTGTCGAGCTTCTTCCTGGGGGGTCGTGGTCGAACCAACCGCGGATGGATCGGAGTCGTCGCAACACTCACGTAGACGCACACAGGGAGGGTACAGGAATGCGATGGTCGATGGGGTTGATCCGATTGTTTGGACTTTTCATTGTGTTTTCGGTGGCACTCGCCGGAAGTCCGCCTCTAGCGGTTACCGCGGAAGAGACTTGCGAAGACTACACGATGGAACCCTGCGTTCAAGCAGCGACGTGTGAAGAATTGGCAGAAAACGATTGCGGTGCCCAGGCGGGCCCTCAATGCGCCGAAGAAGGTTGGGTTGCGTGTGGCTATTGGGGGGGGTGCCCGGTTGGGGAGGTTGCCATGATTTGTCAGTTCACGGAAACCTGATTCTCAGCGTTGCCGACGCTTGGGCTCCGGCGCCCTTTTCCTTCCCGCCACGTGACGGTGGGATGGCGGTTGTCCGCGATCCTCCTTCTCGGGGGCATGATTGGGTGCCGGCCCGGGGAAGCTGGGCCAGCACAACTCGCAAGCTTTGTGGAGAGAGACAGCGCTGGGGTCCTGGTGTCAATCACTCCCGGATCGGCGGCCCGCGAGCCGATCGGGTGGAGCGTTGCTGAAGTTCCTGATCTCGTGATCGGACAGGGAACCGCCTCCTCCAACCCGCTCTACAGGGTCCAAGGGTTGGCAAACTTCGGCGAAGGTGGCGTGCTGGTCGTAAACGCGGGAAGTGGAGAGCTCTTGGGTTTCGATTCGCAGGGGCAACTGCAACAGCGATCCGGGGGAATGGGGGAAGGGCCAGGTGAGTTCAGGGATCCGGTGCTCATCCCTTGGCCAGCGCGAGACTCGCTGCTCCTCTTCGATCCGCCGCTGAGGCGCTTTCAAGTCTTCACGCTAGATGGCAGGCTCGCGAATGCCAGTGTACTCAGGCACTCGGAGTACTGGAGTAGACGCCCGCCCCTCGGGGTCGTGGATTCGATCGTATTGGTCGAGCGAACGCGCATTGTCGGGGGTGAACTGGCGCTCCGGGAAGGGGGGTTTCAGCAGCTCACGAAAGAGTACCGCTGGGTCTATCCAAGCACGGGCGAGAACCAACTCCTAGCCTCCTTTGTTCTCGACTGGTTCTACAAGAGCAGCACCTGGCAATCGCAAATCCCTTTCGCCTCGACGCCTGCCGCCGCAGTCACTGGGACTGGGGTGCTGTGGACAGATGGGGAGAGACCTGAACTCCGAGAGCACGATGTGCGGGGTCGGCTCCGCCGGATCTTCCGCGTCAACGAACCGCGCCAGCCCGTGACCCGAGAGATGAGAACAGCGCTGGGAGTCGCGCCACCCAAGGACCTCGTGTCAGGATCCACTTCTGATTGGGCGAGGGAGTACTCTAACATGCCGATTCCGGACTCCCTCCCCGCGTTCCGCTCCATCCGGGTGGACCAAGAGGGGTGGGTGTGGGCTGAACTGTATACGTGGGATACGACCAAGCCCTTGAGCTGGATGATCTTCGATCCGAGCGGACAAGCCCAGGGAGTCCTCGAGACTCCACCAGGGATCGAAGTTCAGAGCATCGGATATGACTTCGTGCTCGGGGTTTCGCGCGACGAGTTCGGCGTCGAATCCGTGCACCGTTATCGACTGCAAAGGGGTGCTGAGGGCTAACCGGAGTACGATGGCCCGTTCAGCCCGGGTCAAGGAGCAACTCACAAATGAGAGTCAAGGACGTCCTCGAAGTTGGATCCACGCTCATTGTAGCTGCGGTTGCCGTCATCATGGCTCAAGCATACCTACGCGGTGTCGACGGTAGCGGCGGCGAAACAAACGACTTCGAATCGGCGAGGGTCATCCCCGACTGGCGTGACGAAAACGCGAGGGGCGTACGCACTGGGGCGGCGGAGCCAACAGTTGTGATTACTGAGTTCGTGGACCTAGAATGCCCCTACTGCGCCCGCCTCGCCCCGACTATCGACAGCATGCTTGTCGCCTTCCCTGACGACGTAGCCCTGGTTGTCCACCACCTCCCGCTTAGCATACACGAACTGGCTGTTCCGGCGGCGATTGCTGCGGAGTGCGCAGATCGTCAGGGCCGGTTTTGGCCGATGTACCGAGCACTCCTGTCACAACAGTCCTCACTCGCCTCTGCGTCTTGGGAGTCCTTCGCCGTGCAAGCGGGTGTAGTTGATCGCTCCGCCTTCGCTGACTGCGTCGCTCTCCCCGCAGACTCGTTTCCACGCATCGCCTATGGTCGCGACCTAGCCAGCCGCTCCGGCGTTTCTGGTACTCCCACGCTGTGGGTCAACGGTAGGGTCATTCAGCCGACTTTCGAGCTAATCGAAAGCCTGATCGAATCTGGGTCTCCCTGAAAGACGCGGCACCGCCGGTCCTCGTCACATCGGGAGGATCAGCGAAATGAATCCGCCTACTCGTCGTCCGAGCCGCTCGTAACCACCTTATAGCCCAGGTACGCCACACCCCCGACCACGAGCACGGTGGGGATCCAGCCGAGGATGTTCAGCACCATCCCCCCTACCAGCACCGCCGCACCCCCTTGGATCCACCCCACGAAGCGACCCGACTTCTTGGCCTTTTCCAGGTCCTGCTCTGTGTAGCGCACGGGTAAGTTCATGGTCAGGTCCCACCCTCGAGGAAATACTCGATCGTCGTGACAACGCGAACCTTCTTGAACTCGGGCGAGAAGGCGTCGCGGTCGGTCACAGAGAAGTAGCCCTGTTGCGCGGAGCGAATGGCGCCGACGCGGCTCCCAGAGTCACGGGCAAACTGCTCCGCAGCCCGTCGCGCGTCCACCGTGGCCTCCGCGATCATCTCGGGCTTGATGGACTCCAGTTGGGTAAACACGAACTGCGGGTTGTACTCGTAACTGCGAAGCAGCGCTACACCGTCGCGTACCAACCCGCTCGAAGCCTGCATGGCTCCCCTGACCCGTTCCACGTCCGAGGAGCGCAGCGTCACCGTGACCTCGGCCGAGTACCGTGACCCCTCCGGTCGGCCGCCGTACGCCCGGTGATCGGAGACCCGAGGAATCGAGACACTGATGTCGTCCTCGGAGAACCCCTGCTCAGCGAGAAAGCTCCGGACCCGACCTTCGTCTCTCTCGAGGCGATTGTACAACGCGGGCAGCTCCTCGCCGGTGGCGTTGAACACGATCGGCCACAGGGCCAGGTCGGCCGCGACGTCGCGCTCAGCCAGGCCGCGTACCGTGACATGCCGATCTGCGGTACGCATCGTGGCCAGAGAACGTCCCACCGCCCAACCGGCGAGCGCGATCCCCACCGCCAACGTCAGGCCTAGGATCCAGGCCTCGCGGGTCCGTGACGCAGTGCTCATGAAACGACCTACCCGATTGGCACAGAAGGGTTTCTGGATTTGCCCCCGGCGCCGGCCCCGTTCAGCTTGCCCGCAGGTGTCATGCGCGTGTCATGCCGCCAGTGGAGAATTGAACCGTGCGAGTCCTGATCATTGAGGACGACCCGGGCGTGGCCGACCTGCTCAAACGAACCATGCAGGAGGCCACCTGGGCCGTCGACGTTGCAGGTACCGGAACCGAGGGCCTCAAGGCCCTGGGCGTGGCCGACTACGACCTGGCCGTGCTGGACCTGGGTCTGCCCGATATGAGCGGCATCGATCTCTGCAAGACATGGCGGGCACGGGACGGTAAGACACCCATCCTGCTACTGACGGCACGCACCGCTCTGGCCGACCGGGTGACGGGCCTCGACGCCGGAGCTGATGACTACCTGGCCAAGCCCTTCGAAATCGACGAGCTGATGGCACGGCTGCGGGCCCTGGCGCGGCGGCCCCGCACCCCACTGTCCGTTACACTCACCGTGGGTGACCTGGAGCTGGACACCTCCACCCGACTGGTGACCAGGGATGGAGATCGGGTGGCCCTGACCGCTCGTGAGTTCGCGCTGCTCGAGTACCTTATGAGGAACGAAGGCCAGGTGATCTCTCGGGCTCGGATTCTCGACAACGTGTGGGACGACAACTTCGATCCCGTCGGAAACGTCGTGGATGTCCTGATTGGTCGGGTCCGACGCAAAGTGGACCCTTCCGGCGCCCGTCCTTTGATTCACACCGTCCGTTCGGTGGGGTACGTCCTCTCGGCAGATCCGCCCGATGCGGCGTAGCCAACTACGCACACGACTCACCGGCCTGTTCGGTCTCGCGATCTTCGCAGGCCTGGGGGCGCTGGCCATGTCGCTGTTCTTCTCTCTTCGACAGCAGGCCGATCGCCGTCTCACCAACACCGTCACTGCCGCGGCCACCCAGCTCGCCACCCAGATCGAGGCTCGCGAGCCCGCCCGGCGGAGAGACCCCACTGCACTCGTGCTGACCGAGCTGTCGCAGTCGCTGGTGGGGGAGAATGAAGTGAGGGCGGTCTACGACTCCCTGGGCGTCGCCATCGGAGTCCACGGTCAGGCCGGGCTCCTGGCGGGGTTCGGCCATGACATGAATCGCTGGGAAGACGCTGGCGACTACCTGGCAGAAGGCAGCGAGGCTACCCGCTACGCGATCGTGTGGGTTCCGCAACCCCGCATGGCCGTGGTGGCAGCACGCTCGAAAGCGGCCCTCGCCCAGGAGTCCCGCGCGATTGCGCTTTGGCTGCTAGTAAGCGTCCCCATGGCTGGACTCTTCTCGATACTCGTCGGATTCGCCCTGGCTGGTCGCGCCTTCCGCCCCTTCGAGCGTCTCGCCAGCGAAATCGATGAGATCGATGTCCGTAAGCTGCAGAAGAGGCTATCCGTTCGCGAACCCGCCGACGAGATCGACGCGCTGGCGCTGCGGTTCAACGGACTGCTCGATCGTCTGAGCGAAGCTCGCAAGCGCAACCGCGGGTTTCTTGCGGACGTAGCCCACCAACTCAAGACTCCGCTGACGGTGGTACGCGGCGAGAGCAGTCTAGCGCTGAAACGAGGCGCCGATGCTGGCGGGGCACTTCAGGCCTTGGAGCGGATCGATAAGGCGTCCTCACAGATGGCGCACAGGGTCGATGACCTACTCCTCCTGGCACGAGCCGAAGCCGGGGAGCAGCCTCAGCTCACGGACGAAATCGAACTGGACGGGTTGGCGCTCGACTGTGCCGAGATGATGCGGGGTCGCGCCAGCGCTCAAGGACATCGCCTGGAGTTGGCCAGGATCGAGCCCATCGCGGTACGAGGGAACGGGCCACTGATTCGTGAGGTGTTGCTGGAGCTCATTGAGAACGCGGTTCGGCACGGGCAGCCTGACCGACCCATTGCGGTGTCAGCCTTCACAGAGGGGGCGGAAGCTCGCCTGGAGGTGGCGAGCGGGGGTGCCCCCTGGTCGGGCACGGTGCCCACTGACCGATCGGAGGGCCTGGGCCTTTCCATCATCAACTGGATCGCCACCGCTCATGGGGGTCGGCTCCACCATCGACACGAGGCGGGCGCCAACGTGTTTTCGTTTGCCTGGTCGGGTCAGGGGGGTCAGTGAGGCAACCGCGCTCCTTAGGAACCTCTCCGGCGACGGTAAGTACCAAGAAATAGCGTTTTATAGTGAGCATCAGGGATGCCATGTCAAAGAACACCAGCATCACACTAACGGAGCACTTCGAAGGGTTTATCAGTCGACAGATCAAAGCCGGTCGGTACGCGACCGCCAGCGAGGTAATCCGCGCTTCCCTTCGCTTGCTCGAGGAGCAGGAGCAGAAGACCCAGGTCCTTCGCCGAGCCCTGGAATACGGCGCTGCGAGTGGTAGTGCGGGCCCGCTCGATATGGACAGGATAAAGAGGACCGCGCGGGCAACAACGGAAGAGCCGCCAGCCGTTGGCTAGAGCGGTTCTGCTCGATCGAGCAGCGGAATCAGATCTCATCGAGATCTGGGTCTACACTTTCGAGAACTGGAGCGCCGAGCAAGCTGATCGCTACCTCGACACACTGAATGAGGCGATCGGTGCACTCGCTCTGCATCCGGAGAGAGGAAGGAGCCGACACGGCCTTCGTGAAGGCTACTTCTCCAGGCGTGCTTTTCGGCACGTGATCTTCTACACCTTCTCCGAAACCGAGGTACGAATCCGACGGGTCCTGCATGAGGTAATGGACATCGACCGGCATCTATAGCACACCCTGGTGATCGTGTCATAGTCGTGTCATCCGGCTGTGGTAGCTTGGGACCTGATTTCGGCTCCCAAGCCTTCAACCACCTGCCATGACCCGCGTTCTACCTCGAATCCTGGCGACCCCCATTTGCTTGGCGATCCCGCTCTTGGGGTTCTTTCTGGCCACGCTTGAGCCAGCCCACGCCCAGGATCTGGAAGCCTACCGGTTGGGTGCGGGCGAGGAAATCGAGCTGGACGGCCGAATTCTCGAGACGGCCTGGGAGAACGCCATTCCCATCACCGACTTCACCCAAAAGGAGCCGGTGGAGGGCGGAGAGCCTTCGGAGCGGACTGAGATCTGGGCAGCGATCAGTGCGGACGCCCTCTACATCGGGGCCGTCCTCTACGACGATCCGGCCGGCATCCTGGCGTTCCAGAAGGGGCGCGACAAGTTCCTGAGCACCGACGACCGCTTCATGTGGATCCTCGACACGTTCGGGGATGGGCGCACCGGCTACTTCTTCGAGACCAACGCGGCGGGTCTGCTGGGCGATCAGTTGATTTCCGGGAGCAGCGGGGGCGGACGAGGCGGAGGAGGCGGTCGCGCTTGGGACGGCATTTGGAACGTGAAGACGTTCATCCGACCCGATGGGTGGTCGCTGGAGATCGAGATTCCGTTCCGGACGTTGAATTTCGACCCCAACGCCACCGAGTGGGGCATCAACTTCCAGCGCACCATTCGTCGCAAGAACGAGGAAATCGTATGGCGGGGCTTCCGCCGTAACCAGGAGCTCCGCCGCCCCGTGCACGCCGGAAAGCTGACCGGGCTCGAGGGGCTCACGCAGGGTCTGGGGCTGGAAGCCACCCCGTACGTGGTGACCAACTGGCGCAACGTCCCCACCGAGACGGAGCCCACCACCTATCCGAGCGACATCGGGCTCGATGTCAACTACAACCTGACCCCCAGCCTCAAGGCGGCGGTCAGTGTGAACACCGACTTCGCCGAGGCGGAGGTGGACGATCGCAGGCTCAACCTCACCCGCTTCCCGCAGCGCTTCCCGGAACGGCGCGACTTCTTCATTGAGGGGTCCGGCGTATTCTCGTTCGCGCCCCGCAACGGGGTCGAGCCCTTCTTCAGTCGGAAGATCGGGCTCCTTTCCGGGCAACAGATCCCGATCGACTTCGCCAGTCGGCTGAGCGGACAGGCCGGCCGGTACGAGCTGGGCTTCCTGCACGTCCAGACGGCCGGACTGGAGTCGCCCCAGGCCACGACCGGTGCGTTCCCGAGCGAACAGTTCTCGGTGGCCCGCGTGAAGCGCTCGATCTTCGAGCAGTCTTCGATCGGGGCCGTCTACACGCGGCGGACCACCGACCTCGATCCGACCGATCCGACCGGCCTCGCTCCGTTGGATCGACACACTGCGGGCATCGACCTCAATCTCTTTACCTCCACACTATTTGGAGACAAGAACTTCCAGATGGAGGGCTTCTTCGTTTGGAACTCGAACCCGAGCCGTACGGAGGCGCTAGACCGGAGCGAGCTCAGCGCTCGAGGCATCCGACTGAATTACCCCAACGACCTTTGGTCCGGACACGTGTCCTACCGCGAGCTAGGAGACCACTACAGTCCCGCCGCAGGCTTCGTTACGCGCAACAACTTCCGGCGAGTCGAACCCCGGATCGGATTCGCCCCTCGACCCGACTGGGACCTGATCCGCCAGCTCGATTTCTCGGTCCAGTTCCGCAATCTGGAGAACCTCAAGACCGGAGTACTCGAAGAGAGGCAGTGGGAGTTCCAGGTGCTGGGGATCAATTTCGAGAGCCAGGATCGAATCGACTTCAACGTGAACCGTCAGTACGAGTTCCTCGATGAATCGTTCGAGATCAGCGACAGCGTCTTCATCCAGCCCGGTCAATACACCAACTGGGAGTGGGGGGTAAACGGGCGCACAGCAAGTCGACGCCGGATCTCAGCCGACGTGGAGTACAGCCGCGGCGGGTTCTGGAACGGAGACCGACAGGTCGCGGAGTTGGGCTTGGACTTCCGGCCCCGCCCCGGGATCCAAATCGGCGGCGAGCTCGAGCATAACGAGGTCACCCTTCCCCAGGGCGCCTTCACCGCCAACCTCATGCGGCTGAGCGGGGACTGGGACATCAGCCCTTGGGCCTCCGTAACCGGAAACATCCAGTACGACGACGTCTCTGAGGTCGTCGGCCTATTCGCCAGAACCCGTTGGATTCTCCAGCCCGGGAACGAGCTCTTCGTCGTACTGACGCACAACTGGCAGAACCTCGGTCAGGGGCTCTTCGACCGCGACCGCGAGTTCGTCATTCTCTCGCGGGGAGCGAGTATCAAGCTGAACTACACCCTCCGTCTCTGAACTGCGCGTCCCGAATGCCAATATGTTGCACGGATGCAACATGGCACGGGATCCCTGAAAATATCGAAGTGTAAACGACTTACGAGTCGCTGCCCCCCGGCAGGGCTCCTTCTTATTCAACTCAAGGACGGCAGAACGAAATGGCTTCCGATTGGATCGACCGCGACGACCTCAACGTGTATGTGATCGCAGGTTCGAATAAGGGTTTCGAGAAGAAGGTGAGGGCGCTGGTCGAGAAGGAGGCCGACGAGGGGCAGTTCATGCGACTCGACGGTGAGCTGCAGGAGTGGGTAATCGCCCGTGTCCAGGGAGACAAGCGCACCAGCCGCTGGAGAACCCCGGCCAGCAAGGCCCTCTGGCGGGCATTCCGCGCGTTGGCGGCCTCGCAGTACCACCTGCGGGAGCATGCCGAGGCCTCGAAGGAGCTTCGCGGCATCCGCGCAGTGGTGGAACGGCTCTGGCAGGAGCACAGTCCACACCCGGAGGAGGAAGCGGAGGAGGCCGCCGAGGCAGCCGCGACCGCAGCAGCGGCGACTAACGCCAAGGCGAAATCCGGTAGCAAGGCCAAGTCAGGTGGTAAGGCCAAGAAGGGTGCATCAGCGAAGTCCTGAATTGCTTGCGAAACGCTGGGTTTTCCGCGTATTCTGACCGACTGTGCCGCTCCATACAGAGGTAGCGTTCATGCCTAGTGGTCTGTACCCGGCTCCGATCCGACTCACGGTGGTGGGGCTCGCCTGCGCCTTGGCGTGGGGAAGTGCGGCGCCCGCCCAAGCACAAAGCCACCCGTCCCTGCTCCACGGTGGGAGCACTCCGCTGCGCCCCAGCGCTTTGCATCCTGTCGACCGAGTGCCCACTCCCAGTGCCGACGTGGATGCAAACGCGGTCATTCAGGGTACCTGCGTACGCTGCCACAACGAGCGCCGGCTGCAGGGCAACCTTTCGCTCGAGGCATTCGACGCGGACAACGCCGTCGAGCAAGCCGACGTGGCCGAGCGCATGATCCGGAAACTCCGTGCGGGCATGATGCCGCCTCCGGGAACGCGCAGTCCGGGAGCGGACACCCTACTGGCGCTGGTCGAGGCGTTGGAGAGCACGGTCGACGCGGCAGCGCTGCGTAACCCGAACCCGGGTCGTCGCTCGTTCCAGAGGCTGAACCGTCCCGAGTACGAACGCGCCATTCAGGATCTGCTGGGTCTTACGGTGGATGCCGGAGACTGGCTGCCGCTCGACCAGATGAGCTCGAACTTCGACAACATCGCGGATGCTCAGCAGCTCTCGCCCACACTTCTGGAATCGTACCTGAATGCGGCTTCAGCCATCAGTCGGATGGCGGTGGGAGACCGGGAGGCCGGTTCCATCAGCGTGACCTACAAGTCCTCAGAGTATGCATCGCAGCACTCGTGGGACTACGTGGAAGGAGCTCCGTACGGCACCCGAGGAGGCCTGGTGGTCGACCATGCTTTCCCGGCCGACGGCGAGTACGTGTTCGAGATCGCGTTCATGTCGGGCGACAACACCCGATTCGAGGACATCGATGTCTCGATCGACGGAGAGCGGGTCGCCCTGATTCACCACACGCAGTCGCGGGGGGCGGCGGACGGTCGCGGGGGGGCGCCCATGCGCACGGAACCGGTGTTCGTGCGGACCGGGCAACACCGCGTGGCGGCTGCCTTCGTGCGCAAGGGTGATGGCCCGTATGAAGACCTGATCCGCCCTCACGATTGGTCGTACGCCGGCGGCGGATCCGGCGGACCTGGTGTCACCACCCTTCCCCACGTGAAGAACCTGGTGGTTACCGGGCCGGTACGGGTCACCGGAGTATCGGACTCCCCTACGCGCCAGCGCATCTTCAAATGTCGACCGGTCTCTCCGAGCGAAGAGCGGCCTTGCGCCCGCGACATCCTCGAGGACCTCGCTACCGACGCGTTCCGTCGTCCGTTGGACGACGCCGAGGTGGAAGAGCTGCTGGCGTTCTATGACGAGGGTAGCGGCAAGGCAGGCTTCGAGACCGGCGTGCGCTTCGCGCTCGAAGCCATTCTGGCGAGTCCGTTCTTCGTGCTGCGCCTGGAACGCGAGCCACCCAGTGCGAGTCCGGACGAGAACTACGTCCTGGACGACTGGGCGCTGGCTTCGCGCCTCTCCTTCTTCCTATGGGGCACCGCGCCAGACGAGGAGCTCCGCGACGCTGCCATGGAGGGCGAGCTGAGGGATGCGGACATGCTCCGGGCGCAGGCCGAGCGCATGTTGGCGGACCCCCGGGCCGAGGCGATGGGCACCAGGTTCGCAGGGCAGTGGTTACGGCTGCAGGACCTGTCCGCCGTTCACCCCGACCCCAACTTCTATCCCAACTTCGACGATAACATCGCCGAGTTGATGCGGCAGGAGACCCGGGTCTTCTTCAACAACCTGGTCCGCGAGAACGCCAGTATGTTAGAGCTGTTCTCGGCGGATTACTCGTTCCTCAACGAGCGACTGGCTCGGCACTACGGCATCCCGGGTGTGTCGGGAGATCATTTCCAACGCGTGGCCTACACTGACGATGTTCGGAGTGGCGTCCTCGGGCACGGAAGCATCCTGGTCCTGACGTCACTAGCCAACCGCACCTCGCCCGTGCTGCGCGGGAAGTGGATCATGGAGGTGCTGCTCGGCACGCCGCCCCCTCCCCCACCGCCGGGCGTGCCAGACCTGGAAGAGACCGAAGGTGTACAGGAGGGACGGGTGCTCACGACGCGCGAGCGTATGGAGCTACACCGTTCCAATCCCACCTGTAACGCCTGCCATCGGTTCATGGACCCGATCGGGCTCGCGCTCGACAACTACGACGTGACGGGCAAGTGGCGCGTGCGAGAAAACGGAATGCCACTCGACACCCGCGGAGATTTCTACGACGGCACGCCGGTCTCGACACCCCGCGAACTGGCGCAAGCGCTGTTGAAGCGACCGCTACCACTGGTACGGTCGTTCACAGAAAACCTAATGGCCTACGCCCTGGGTCGACGGGTGGAATACTACGACCAACCCACGATCCGAACGATCGTACGCGACGCGGAAGCTGAGCAGTACCCGGTACGCTCGCTCATTCTGGGTGTGGTGGGCAGCGATGCGTTTCGAATGAAGAGAGCAGGAGTCACGGCGACGGACGCCGCTTCCAGTAGCACAAACAACTAGCGTGAGGTAAGGACATGCGTTTCATCACGGGCAGGTACATGCAACGGCGCACGTTCCTGAGAGGAATGGGTGCGACAGTTGCACTCCCCCTGTTGGATGCCATGACCCCCGCGGGGCGACTGGGCGCGATAGTTCGCAAACGGAACACGGCCGCCACCCGGATGGTCGCCATCGAAGAGGTTCACGGCCTGGCTGGCTGCAACGAGTGGGGTGCAACCCAGGGCTTCTACGCGCCATCCACTGTGGGCAAGGACTTCGAGATCATCGAGGAGAGCGCGCTCAGCTCGCTGAAACCGTTCCAGGACTACCTCACGATCATCAGCAACACCGATGTGCGGATGGCCGAAGCGTTTTCAGCTCCGGAGATCGGGGGCGATCACTTTCGATCGAGTGCGGTCTTCCTGACCCACGCGCACCCCAAGCAGACGCAGGGGTCCGATATTCGTGCGGGTACGTCGCTGGACCAGCTCTATGCCCAGCGCTTCGGGCAAGACACGCCCCTCCCCTCCATGCAGCTCTGCATCGAGGACTTGGACCAGGCCGGGGGTTGCACCTACAACTACTCGTGTGCCTATACGGACTCGATCAGTTGGTCCTCTCCGACCGAGCCGCTTCCCATGATTCGCGACCCACGGGTCGCCTTCGACCTGCTGTTCGGGGCCGGAAGTTCTGCGGAGGATCGGGCCGCCCGGCGAGCCAGCCGCAAGAGTATCCTGGACTGGATCGCGGGACAGGTGGTGGACATCCAACGTGAACTCGGTACCGAAGACCGTATCCGCATGGATCGCTACCTCACCAACGTGCGCGAGATCGAACGTAGGATTCAGATGATCGAGGCACATAACAGCAGCGGAGAGGCACGCGCCATGCCCGAGGCTCCGGCCGGGGTGCCGGACTCCTTCACAGAGCACATGAAGGTGATGTTCGATTTGCAGGTGCTGGCCCTGCAGACCGACATGACCCGCGTGATCTCGTTCAAGACAGGGCGTGACTCGGACAACCGAGTGTTTCCCGACAGTGGCTCCGACAAACCCTTCCACCCTGCGTCACACCACGGTGGCAGAGAAGACGCCATCACGGAGTTCAACAAAATCTGCCAGTACCGGGTGGGGCAGCTCCCCTACTTCTTGGAGAAGCTGAGGGACACCATGGACGGCGAGACCAGTTTGTTGGACCAGACCGCGGTGATCTGGGGATCGCCCATGGCTGACGCCAACATCCACAACCACCGGCGCTGCCCACTGCTGTTCCTGGGTGGAGCCAACGGAGAACTCGAGGGCAACCTGCACATCAAGGCCGAAGACGGCACCCCGATGGCCAACGCCATGCTGGCCCTCGCGCAGGGCATGGGCCTGGACGACCTCGAGCAGTTTGGCGACAGCACCGGCGAATTGTCGCTTCGTAGCTCGTCCGTTTCAACAGCGGAAACGCATGAGGGCTAGGTCGCGCGGCATCCTGCTCGCTGCGGTCTTTCTGCTGGCCGGCGCGGGCCCTGCCGAATCCCCAGTAGCAGACGCTGCCATGCGGGGCGACGTCGATGAAGTGCGCGCGCTGCTGCAGCGGGGCGCGGACGCGAACACCGCACAGGGGGATGGCATGACCGCCCTGCATTGGGCCGCGCATCATGGCAACACGGACCTTGCGCAGGTACTGGTCTCTGCGGGGGCCAACGTGGATCCGGTCACCCGGGTTGGGCAGTACACGCCGCTGCATATCGGTGCACGACAGGGACGCGGGGACGTCGTGAAGCTGCTACTCGCGGCGGGCGCCCACGCCGACCATCGGGCCTATCCCAGTGGATCCACACCGCTCCACTTGGCCGCTGCGGCCGGTGCCACCGGGGCTATGACTCACCTCCTGGGCGCGGGTGCCGACCCGGATGCAGTGGAGGATCACTGGGGTCAGACACCCCTGATCTTCGCAGCGTCGGCGAACCGGCCGGCCGCCATTGAGGTGCTGCTGGCCGCCGGCGCCGACCCCGCGGCCACGACGAAGGTGGAGGACCTGGTCCTGCGAGGGAAACTGGATCGGCTCGCGCGGGAACGTTACGACGACATCATCTCTGCGTTCACCAACGATGGTGCCCGAGCCCCGACGGAATCCGAACGCCAAACGGCCATTCGGGCCGCCCGCGAGGTTCAGGCGATGGACTCCCTCCCTACCGAGGCCAGAGAGAAGGAGGAAGAAGAGGAGAAGGAGAGGGACGAACCGCCACCCCCGCCCAGCATTGAAAACATGGGTGGACTCACGGCTCTCCTGCACGCCGCTCGTCAGGGCAACCTCGAAGCCGCCATGGCCCTGCTCGACGGAGGCGCTGACATCGACCAGGTGAGTGCCGGCGACGGCACCAGCGCCATGTTGATGGCGATTATCAACGGGCACTTTGACATGGCGATGGCGCTACTGGATCGGGGAGCCGATTTCTCGGTGGCATCGTCCCTCAATGGTGCGACGCCGCTTTGGGCGGTTGTGAACACGGAGTGGCAACCCCGAACACGGTATCCGCAGCCTCAAGAGCGAACGCTGCAGGCCACCAGCTACTTGGAGCTGATGACAGCTTTACTAGAGGCCGGAGCCGACCCCAACGTGCCACTCACGCGGCATCCCTGGTACATGGTGTACAGTGGATGCGGGAACCGGAACTGTGGCCTCGTGGACACCGAGGGTGCGACCCCGTTCTGGCGCGCGGCGTACGCCACGGACGTGCCAGCCATGAAGCTACTGGTGGAGTACGGCGCAGACCCGAACGTCCCCACCGTAGCGCCGCCCCAGCGCAACCGGCTTTCTCCCGACGAGTTCCTGCGTCGCCTGAACCGGAACCAACTGACGGAGGCTTGGGAGGAGCTGTCGGATTCGGCCAAGGTCGAAGCGCTCATCACGGTACGCACCGATGTACAGGACACGGCCTACGTCGAGTTCGCGGACATCGAAGAGAGGTTCTCCGACGAGATGCTCGCCGAGGACCCAGACTCAGCGAAGGTGTTGCTGCTGGCCGCCGCCGAGCTCAGCGACTCCATTCGGGCGGCCGAACCCGATCCTTCGGGGTTGGATCCGGTGGAACCAGGCGGACCCGGCGTGTTCCCCCTTCACGCGGCGACTGGCGTGGGCTACGGCGAAGGGTTTGCAGGCAACGCGCACCGAACAGTGCAGGACGGCTGGATGGCCGCGGCCAAGTACCTGATCGAGGAGCTGGGTGCCGATGTCAACGCGCGCGACCACGCGGGCTACACCGCGCTGCACAATGCGGCTTCCCGCGGAGACAACGAGCTGATCATGTACCTCATGGAACAAGGCGCCGACATTTCGGTTGTCAGCCGACGGGGGCAGACCACGGCCGACATGGCCAACGGCCCCGTGCAGCGGGTGTCGCCGTTCCCGGAGACCGTGGCACTCCTAGAGAGCCTAGGCGCGGTGAACAACCACAACTGTGTGAGCTGTTAACGAGCCGTAGCCTCGACCAGCTCGATTCCGAGGCCATCCGGTCCGCTGATCATGGCGGCCCGGGTGGCCTCGAAGTCGTAGGGGCCTTCGATGCCCGACACGCCGTTGCCGCGGAGATGCTCGAGCCACCGGTCCAGATCGTCGACCTCGAACGCGATGTGGTCGAGCACCTGACCGCGTGAAGGAACCAGCGGCGCGCTCGGATAGAAGCTGAGCGAACCACTTCCGTGGCGTACCGCGGCGCGGGGTGCGCGAACGGCTCCCCCGCGTTCCAGGGACGGCCAGCCGGGCGGACCCACCTCGGCGTCTGCACAGTTCTCGTGACGCACCTGCGGAATCGTATCACCCGTGGACGGATCACGTCGGGGCGGCAGCGACATGCCCAGGTTGTCCACGTACCAATTGGCGGCGCAGAGCGGCCGCTCATGGAATAGGTGGACGTGACTGAAGGAGGGGTTGGTGCGCGGACTCCCCGTCAGCTCCACCAGGGCGCCGTCGGGTCCGACCACGTACCCGAAGCCACCCTCTCGGGGGTCGGCCGCTTCTGCGCCGGCCGGATCGGTGGTGATCCCCCCGTACGGGGTCAGCCCCGAGCGCACGACGCCGGGTGCACCGCCGGGTCCGATTTCGAGTCGGAGCACCTTCACGCCTTGAGCCTCCAACGACTCGAAGACGTCGGTGGTGTTGACGAACCCGCCGATGTGCCAGAACGGGCTCTGGGGCGCAGCCCGTTGTTGGGCGTGATCCCACGCTCCGGGTGGGGGCTCTGCCACCTCGGTGAAGAGCACCGGCAGATCGGTCATGAACGCGGGGAAGCCTGCCACGCTGCCCGAGGTGCCCGACGGCCACACCGTCTGGTACCAGGCAATGGCGGCCTCGGCGTCCACAGTGTTCAGATGGGTGTGGTGGAGGGGAGGCGGGGAGGGCTCCCAGTCCGGGTCGGGAGCCACATCCGATGCGGGCGCGCAGGCCCACATCGCGGACAGCAACCCTCCGATCCAGCGACCCCCGACTGGTCTGCGTCTAGTGCGTCCCACGCTCGTGGCTCCGGTTGTAGGGACGGCGAACATCTCACGGCGCGTGGTGCAGGGCTACCCCCGCGTGTATTCTCAGCCACCACGATCATCACCAATCCCAAGGTCCCATGCGTATTCGATCGACTCTCTTCGCTCTTGTCGTCGCCTCCGCCGCAACCGCCCCGGTCGTCCACGCCCAGTCCACCATCAAGGTGGACGTCATCAAGCAGCCCTATGTGGGCGAACGCAACGTGCCCGAGTTGTCCAACAACCCGGACTACATCCACGCGGCTGGCCTCGAAGGCTTGATCGAAGAGTGGGGCGGGGAGTTGGTGCGCCCCATCCGCGCCATCCGCCTCCGTGAAGATCAGGAAAGCGAGTACGGATCATGGCACCGATTGGGTCTCGCCAACGGGCTGTTTGCGGAAGAGGTCGCGAGGTCCATGACGGACGACCTGCTGATGATCGGTCTCGAGGCCAACTGTAGCTCGCTGCTCGGGATGGTGGGGGGTCTCGCACAGGCGCCCGACGGATCCACCCGTTCGGTCGGCCTGGTCTTTATCGATGCCCACGGTGACTTCAACACACCCGAAACGACGCTCTCGGGCATGTTGGGCGGGATGCCCGTGGCGGTCGCAGCCGGTCACGGTCTGGAGCGCTTCCGCCTCGAGTCGGGCATCGCCACCCCGCTGCCCATAGAGCACATCGTGTGGGGTGGCGTGCGTGACCTGGACCCGCTGGAGGCGGATCGCTTCGAGGTGTATCGCGTCCAACAGGTATCGGTCGCTGATCTGGTGAACCGCACCGATGACCTTCGCGCCCAGATGCAGGCACTGTCCGAACGGGTGGACGTCATCTACATCCACATCGATATGGACGTCCTAGAGCCCTGGGAGGTGCCGGGACACGGGCTCGCCGTCCCCAACGGCCCCACTAGCAAGGAGCTGGGCGCGGCGTTGCGTGAGATGTTCAAGGACCCCAAGGCCGTGGCCCTGGGGATCGCCTCCACCCCGGCCGGATCCAGCGACCCACGTGGAGTCAGTCGTCAGGCGGCCTTGAACCTGATTCAGGGAGCGATGCAGGGTGTACGCAGCCGTGAGCCCTAGTCGCACGTGCGTCAGCTCCGGTGCGCTCCTTCTGGTCACCGCCTCGTTCGCCTGCACGGGGGCGCCGAGACTGCCCCCACCCGATACCCGTGTCGAGACCGTCGTCGATGTCTACCACGGAGTCGAGTTCGCGGATGACTATCGTTGGCTGGAGCAGCAGGACAACCCGGAGGTCCGGGCGTGGATCGCCGCGCAGAACGCGTATGCCGACAGCGTGATCGGCGAGGGCACAACCCTCGACTACTTCCGTACCCGTCTTACCGAGCTCGTCGATCGAGCCGATGTCGGCTCCCCCCGGCGCGCGGGAGACTTCGAGTACTTCACCATGCGTCGCGCCGGCGAGCCGATGCCGATCGTTTACCGACGGCCCTTCGTGGAAGGAGAAGGGGAGCCTTCGCTCGACGGGGAATACGAGATCGTCCTGGATCCCGCCTCGTTCGACCCGCGGTACCGAACCCCCCTCGCCATCGTGGACTTCAGTCCCGATGGAACGTTGATGCTGTACTCGGTGCGGCAGGGGGGTGCGGACGAAATCGAGATCCGCGTGCGCGACCTGGAGACCGGTGAGGATCTCGCCGATCGTCTTCCCAACGCGCTGTACGGCAGTGTGCATTTCGATGCGGGCGGTGCCGGATTCTACTACACACACCGTTCGCGAACCGGAGGACCCCGTATCCGTCACCACACGCTGGGCGCGGATCCCGCGACCGATCGCGAGATCTGGGGCTCGCGGTACGGACCCACGACGTTCATCAGCATGGACAGTGTGGACGGAGGCTACCGCATCTTCCGAGCCCAGCACGGATGGGCGCGAGACGACCTGTTCATCCAGGAAGGGGACGGCCCGATCCGCCCCATTGTCGAGGACGTCCCCGCCCACTTCAGGCACCGTGTGCACGAGGGGCAGCTGTACATCCTGACCGACTGGATGGCCTCCAACTATCGGCTGATGCGCACCGGCCTGGATCGCCCCACGCCCGACGACTGGACCGAGGTGATCCCGGAGGCTAGCGACGCCTTGGACAACTACACGTTCGTCGGTGACAGGATCTACGCGACCTACCTGCAGGACGTCGCCCAGCGCGTTCATGTGTTCGGTATGGACGGCACACCGGTGGAAGAGGTGTCGGTGCCCGAGAACAGCTCCGTACAGGTCCGGGGAGCCGAGGAAGGGAAAGCGACGCTGACCGTGACTGGTTACCTGACGCCCAGCACCGAGTACGAGCTCGATTTGGCGACGGGGGATCGAGTCGTGGTAGCGCCTCCCGAGATCGAGCTGGATCTTTCGCGCTACGAGCTGACCAAGCTGTGGTTCACGTCGACCGATGGAGCTCGCGCTCCGATGCACGTGATGCACCGCGCGGGGATCGAACTCGACGGCACCCATCCCACCATCCTGAACGGGTACGGTGGCTTCAACGCGAGTATTCGACCGGGTTTCTCGACCTCACGGCTGGCCTGGCTGGACGCGGGGGGCGTCTACGCGGTCGCAACGCTCCGGGGAGGAGCCGAGTACGGCGAGGCGTGGCACCGCGCCGGAATGCTCGAGAACAAACAGCAGGTGTTCGACGACTTCATCGCGGCCGCCGAGCGTCTCATCGACGCTGGGTTCACGAACTCGGATCGCCTGGCCATCAACGGCGGGAGCAACGGTGGTCTGTTGGTGGCAAGCGCGATGACGCAGCGCCCCGAGCTCTTCCGTGCGGTGCTCTGCACCTATCCGGACCTGGACATGGTGCGCTTCTTCGAATTCACCGAAACCAACAACATGCCCGCGCTCCTGGAGTACGGGGACGCGCGCGTTCCCGAGCACTTCGAGGCGATCCGACAGTACTCGCCGTATCAAGCCGTTCGGAATGGGATCCGCTACCCGGCGGTCATGCTCGCCACGGGCGATCTGGATACGCGGGTCCCTCCGCTCCAAGCGCGGAAGATGGCTGCCCGTCTCCAGGCGGCCACGGCGTCGAACCATCCGGTCATCCTGACGTACGACGAACGGGGCGGCCACGCGGCCAACCGCGGGCGACCGGTCAGCGCGAGGGTCGAGGATACGGCTCGAGAGCTGACCTTTCTAGCGCAGGAACTGGGGCTAGTGGTGGAGGAGCCGGCTCGGTAAGTCGTCTCGGGCTGCAGGACTCCTCCCTGAGCGGCCGTGAATTGGCGTAGTGGCTACCGGTAGCTACCTTTGCTTTGTGCGAGCTATCGGTATCAAACAGCTGAAGAACAAACTCAGCGAATACGTGAAGATCGCCGCCTCCGGCGAGGTCGTCCTGGTCACCGACCGAGATCGGGTGGTCGCCGAGTTGGGCCCGCCCACTCCTGGTCGCGCCCGGAGCCTCACCGATGCTCGGCTCGCCGAGGCAGTTCGCATGGGATCCGTTTCCCCGCCCACGTCCGGCCCGGGCACGGTTCCTCCCCGGACGCCAGTCACGAGCTTCGACATCTTGATGCGGGATCTGGAGAAGGATCGCGGAGAGCGGTGATCTACCTCGACACCTCGGTGGCTCTTGCACATCTGCTCGCCGAGGACCGCCAACCTCCCGAGTCGCTCTGGGGTGAAGAGCTGGTATCGAGCCGGCTCTTGGAGTACGAGCTGGCGACGCGCCTCAATGCTTTGAACGCGGGAGCCGATGCACGGTCAGCAGCGCGAGCGCTCGTGGCCCGTGTGGCAATGATCGAGCTGGTCGGACCGGTACTAGAGGATGCCACCGGCGTTCGGGAAACCTCGGTACGGACGCTCGATGCCCTTCATCTCGCCAGCGCAGCCTTCCTTCGCGATCAAGGCGTGGACGTCATCGTCGCCACGTATGATAGGCGCCTACGTCGCGCAGCCGAGGACCGCGGCTTCGAGCTCGCTCACTACTAACGGCTCATCCGCTGCAGGGCGCTAGTTCTTCCACCACAACAGCCCGATCTTGAACCGACCCGACGTCGCCTCGATAGCCGGAATGTTCAGCGTCCCGGCCGGCACAGTGATCGACGAGAAGTTTCCGCCCGCTCCAAGTAGCGTGAGGTCGAGCGCCAGATTTTGCTTCATGTAGTAGGAGATCCCTGCGCCGATCGTGAAGGCGCCACCGTTGAAGGTGAGGTCCCCTGCATTCTGGCCGTTCACCTCGGCATCGTTGAGGCTCACAGCCCGTGCGGTGAAGCTCGCCTCGCCGTAGGGCACCCACCTCCGTAGCGAGTTGGCGAAGTGGAAGCGTGCCCCGAGGTCCACATGCGCCATCCGCCAGTCCCCGTTCGGTGCGTTGGGGTCCTCCACCGCGAAGCTTGCCCCGTCCAGATTGGCGTGCAGGGTGATGATGCGATTTACACCGTAGCCGAACCGCAGCCCCGCACCACCACCTCCCGCGGGGTCGCCCCCCTCTACGGCGAGCTGCGCGCCCTGGGCGTAGAAGCCCATGTTGAAGCCACGCGTGGTTGACTCCTGTGCAGCCGCCTCGCCGACCAAGAACACAGGAAAGGCGAAAGCCGCCAACGCGGCGCTAGTCATTCTACGCAACATGGGTTCCCTCTTAAGTTGAGTGTCACACTTCTGCGCGCGGAGCGGCGGGCCCCGTGCCTCGGAGCCCGCCGCGTTACCGCGTGTACCGCTTCCCGCTACAGGATCACCGCGATCAACACGATCTCGTCGATCGGATCCAGCAGGTTCTCCAAAAAGTCAAACACGTCCTCGACGATGTCCACCACGTGCGCCAGTACCAAGATGTCGGCTTGCGTCAGCTCCCCGTTGGGTTTGGTGAGCGTCGGGTCATCCGGGTCACCGCTCAGGGTCATGAACAGATCCCCATTCAGGCGAATGGTGCCATCGATGTTGCTCTCGGTGCCCGTGATGTCGACGTCGAGCGACTCGGCTCCATGTGTAATCCGCAGATCGATCAGTGCGGTCTCGCTATTGCCCACCACCGTGTTTTCCACCGAACCGACGATCTCGAACCCGCGTGCGGCCACTGCCATGCGGAAGTCTGCGTCGAACATCTCTGCGTCGGGTCCCTCGGACCCGGTCAGATCGATGCGGAAGTCGAGTTTGTTGGTATCGTCCTGTAAGAAGCCCTCCACCGAGGCCGCGCCCTTGCCACCGTTCTCGTCGAGCGTGAAGGCGTAGTCCAGGACGGTCAGGCTCCCCTCGACCGCCACCAGCCTGAGCGAGATGTCCTCGGCGCTGTTGTCCCCATTGTCGAAGAGGTCGGCGTACCCGATCTCTTGGCTGGTATCAGGTTTCCCGTCGGACCCTTGCTTGTAGATGATGATGCGCACCCCATTCGCCGGCGCACCTGAGCGCGTCGGATCAAGGCGGTAGTCACCGACGGCCGGATCGTAAATCAGGGTCTTGCCCCGGTTCGGCGTCGAGATGATGGGGGCACCGGCCGCGTGCAGCTTGTTTCTGCTCAGCTCGAGCAGCCGGGCACCGTACGCCTGAGCACCGTCCGCATGCCGGAGCTCGGTTACGCTAGACGCGCCCATGAGCGCCACCTCGATCGCCGGGCTGACAGACTGCAGTGAGACGGAGTTGCCCATGGCCAGGAAGCCACGCCAGCCCTCCGAATCCATGATGGCGTCCATCGCTCGATAATCTTCCAACGCCGCTTCTGCGTCGAAGCTGTCGAGTTCCAGTTGGGTGCCCGTGTCACAGGCGGTGAGTGCGCCCGCGATCAGCGCCAAGCTCAAGAGTCTATTCGTCCTGTTCATCATGTGTCCTCGTTAGGGGCGCGAGCCGAGCTTACGCTCCGTCGCCCGCGCCTGGGCCCCGCAGTCGAACCAGCTCTTGTTGCTGGTCCGCCCGGAGCACGTTCTTTATTCGGATCAACATCTCCAGATGGGTCTGTTTGATCTCTTTCTCGGATTCCAACACACGGTCCATGCGATCCATGGCCCGATCCATATCTACTTGCGGCCGCTCCAGGACCTCTTTGAGCGACTCCATCTCATCCAACAGATCCCACTGAAGGCTCACGACCTTGCCTCCCAACTCCTGAATCATCTGGCTGATCGCATCGCGCTGCTCATCGGTCAAATCGATGGCTCGTCGGTGCTGCATGATGAGCTCGGGTTCGAACAACACCGATGAGATGGGATCGCCCTCATCGAACACGTCCTGCGCCGCTCCGGGTGCGGGCAAGAGCATAGGAGCCAACACCATCAAACACATCGCGATGCATTTCATCTCACAACCTCATGATCTATTGCTGCGCGGAGCCGTCGCTCCACTCGGTCCGTTCGGGATCCCAATCCTCGGGATCGACCGCATGATCTCCGACCCAGGCAGCTGCAGCAGCCCGTCGGTCGGTGACCGCCAACTCCCGGCGGAAGCCGTGTACGAACGCACTACGCGTTCGAACTCTCGGTCCGCACGAGCTCCAGGATTGAAGAAGAGCAAACCCACCGCAGCCGCGGCCGCAGCCAACGACCCGCCCGCCCACGCCCAACGCAACCTCCGTCGGCTGGACCGCGTCAACGGTTCGACCGGGACGCCCACCTCGACGTCCGCCCGGACCCGCGCCATCATGGCCGCGAAGTCGGGAGCGGCACCACGACGCTCGGCACGCAGTTCTTGGAACCGCGCCTTCAAGTCGTCATCCCGCTGCAGGTCGCTCACGCTGCTCCTCCTTCAGTAGGGCGCGCATGCGCGCCTTCCCTCGCTCGTAGTGGGTCCGGGCCGAGCCCAGTCCCACTTCCATTACCTCGGCGGCCTCCGCGATGGTGAGGTCCTGGTAGAACACCAGGTGTAGCACCTCGCGCTGCCGGCCCGACAGGCGCTTCAGGGCTTGGATGAGCTCGCGGCTCCTCTCGGCCTGCAACAGCTCCTGCTCCGGGTCCTCCGGCGCGTCGGCTGTCTGCCCCTCCAGAGCGAAGCGCTCAGCGCGCTGTTCGATCCGCTTCGCTTGGCGGTGAAACTCCTGGGCGGTCCGGCGAATCACACCGAACAACCAAGTCTTGAACGCGGAACGACCCTCGAACGATGCGCGCCCGGAAACCACCTTCAAATAGGCGGTCTGAAGCACATCCTCCGCTTCCGGTTCGTTCCAACCGCAGCAGTGGAGTGCCCATCCGTAGCTCTCTTCATGGAGCCACCGGAGCTGGGCCTCTAGCTCGGTCGGAGTCATGTACCGGCACCTGGCGGAGTTCGCATCGCCCCGTGTTCGTGCATAGGTGACCCCCCGCCTCGATCCATATGACAGGGCGGGGACATCCGGTCAGACCCCGCACGGTGCGTGCCTTTTTCGGGGGTCGGCCCTACAGGACCTGCTCGGCTTTGAGGGCCAAGCGGCTACGCCGAGGCCTCTTCTCAGGTCTGCCGAGGAGATCGACCTCTAGGACGCCAAGCCAGTGGTTTCTTGCCTCAGGCTCCAGGAGCCGGACCGCCCGGGCCATGCGCTCTTTGGCCTCGGGGAGGCTGAGTGAGCCCTTCAGGACCCGGTTTCTGAGATAAACCAGCACGAAGTCGAGATCGTCCTCGCTGGGCTCGGGGACGCCTCCCAGGAGGGTGAGCAGCAGGCTGCGCTGGAAGGCCTTCCTGTGCGTCAGTATCGTCTTTCTGCGCCGAAAGCGTCCCTCGATGGCCAGGAGAAACGCCTCCCGGGCCTGATCGCTGGTGATGGCCCCCCGGGAAAAGCCATTCATCTGCTCAGCGATCAGCACGTCGAGCTCGTCACGGAGCTCCTGGCGCTTGAACTTCTTGAGAGGACTATAGCTCTTCACGGGCAGATGTCGCCGAGGGCTGGGGTTGGGTCCATAACCTGCGCTCGGTAACCAAGACCGGCAACTCCCTACCCACGCTTGCGCATCGGGCCCGCAACAGCCATCCATCCTCGGCCATCAACACCGGGAGCGGCTTCATGTGGGGTGCCTTCGTCTCTGCCATCGAGCGACTCATCCATTCTGTGGCGGACGCCACGGGCGGGTCGCTTGCTTTGGGGGTCTTCCTTACGGTGCTCGGTGTACGGCTACTACTGATTCCCATCATGCTCCCGCTGGCCAAGAAGACGCGGGCCTACCAGGCCATTCAGAAGCCACTCCGCCCTCGCATCAAGGAACTCAACCAGCAGCTCAAGAAGGACCCCAACCGACTCAACCAGGAACTGAAAGCACTCCATCAAGAAGCCGGCATTGGGATGGTGGACAAAGCCGGCCTGATGGGGGCTCTCATCCAACTCCCCATTCTGATCGCGCTCTTTCAGGCCGTATTCGAGGTCGCCAGGGGCACCCCGCTCGCGGAGGGTGGACTGCTGCTGGGCCTGGCGGCTGGTGCTGTTTCGGGGGTAGGCACTTGGCTCTCGGGTCAGGGGGGGCGCTTCCTCCTGGGGCTCTCCACGCTTCTCCCCATCGGAATCGGTGCGTGGTTGGGCGCCGGCATCGGGTACTACCTGCTCGCCTTCTATGTTGGGTCGCTGGTGCAAACCCTCATGATGGGACGGTCGAGCGCGTAGTCGAAAGCGGTCCATATCGGTTGCCCGGCATGGGTCAAATCACCAATGCTGGCGGCCGGATCGGCACTCAACCTGGTTCGTTGTCGGGGTCAATAGCGAGGTACCGAAGGATGTCGTACTACGACCTACACCTCTTGCGCCCCCGGTCGACCGTCCTCAACCACGAACCGAGCCCGGGTACGGATGGGCGCTCCGGGCCGGGTGACGTAGTCGACGACCCTGAACTCAGTCTCCCACAGCGCAGGCGTCACTCGGCACTTTACGTATCCGCGCTGCGCGTTGAGTAGGTGGATGTGTGGGTTCATGGACAACGTCTCGTCGGCAGACTGGAACGTGTCTGCCCCGTCCCCGCCTGAACTGATCGACGTTCCCACGAACTCGGTGGCCACCACGGGCGACGTTCCGTCCTCGTAGTCCACCTTGACGTCCCCCACCCAGTTGCTGTGAATGTCACCCGTCAGGATCACGGGGTTCGAGGGACGGGTCTCTCCCAGGAAGCCGGTGAGTCGCTGACGGGGTGCCACGTAACCGGCCCATTGGTCAACCGGTACGGACTCCACACCGTTCACCATGGACCGCACCTCGGTCAGCATGATCTGGTTGGCCAGCACGTTCCAACGGGCCTCCGAGCTGGCCATGCCCTCCAGGAGCCAACGTTCCTGCTCGGCACCCATCATGGTGGCTTCCTCCAGGAACGCCTCGGCACACTGAGGCTTGCGGCCGTCTCCGCAGGGCTGGTCGGTGCGATACTGACGCGTATCCAACACGCTCATCTCCATGAGATCACCGAACTGCAACCGCCGATACAACAGCATATCCGGCCCCACAGGCATGGCCGAACGACGAAGGGGCATGTGTTCGTAATACGCCTGATAGGCGGCGGCTCGGCGCAGGAGGAACCGATCGCGCGGGTCGTTGTCCTGTGAGATCGCAGCGGCGTAGTTGTTGTCGACTTCATGGTCATCGGTCGTCACGACGAACGGCGCGTGTTGGTGTGCCCCCTGAAGGAGCGCGTCGGACTTGTACAGCGACAGCCGGCGCCGGTAGTCCCCGAGGTCCTCGACCTCTCGTCCATTGTGGCTCCGCACCCGTCGGTTGGGTCCGTATTCGTAGATGTAGTCTCCCAGATGAACGATGAGATCGACGTCCTCCCTCGCCAGATGCTGATAGGCCGTGTAGAGCCCCTGCTCGAAGTGCTGACAGGAAACGAAGGCAAAGCGGAACTCGCCGAGGGCGGTGCCGGCGGCCGGAGCGGTCACCGTTCGTCCCACCGGACTCACCACGTCATCCGTCATGAAGCGATACCAGTACTCGCGGCCTGGCTCGAGACCGTTCAGCTCCAGGTGGACTGAGTGTCCCAGCTCCGGCAGCGCCGTCTCCCGCCCGGACTGCAGAATTCTCTGGAAGCCCGGGTCTGCGGCCACCTCCCAGCCCACCGCCAGAGGGGCGTCGAACACCCGGTCGCCACGAAACGGATCGGGGAGCAGGCGCGTCCATAGGACGACGCCCTCGGGCGTTGGGTCGCCGGAGGCCACGCCCAGGCCGAAGGGGTCCTGTCGCAATCGCGGGAGGCGGTCTCCACGGCATGCCGGTAGGGAACCAATCGCCAGCAGCGCACCGAAGTCTCTCATCTTGCGAAGGAAGGCGCGCCGACTGTCGATCGTGTGAGACATCATGCCTCGAAAGGGTGTCCCTCAGGGAAGGACACGATATCTTGTGGAGTCATCGTGGGGGCCTCATTCAATCTGAGGGCGATGCAGCGCTTTCGGCCACCACGGCGCGGAATCGTTACCCTCGTATCGTCGGATTGAGTGCCAAAGGACCCCAAAAAGTCACCGTCTTTTCGCTTCTCTGTGGCGTTGTGGGTCGTGGCTCTCGGGTGTTGGGGATCGACACTCGAAGCGGCGGCTCAGGGTGTGGACGACGTCGAAGAGGAACGGGTCGCTGGCGTCGTCAGTGGCGGTGTAGGAGCGACCAGGCTAGCAGGTCGGTTCGGCGGCCTTTGGGGCGTCGGCGCGGGTGTGTGGTTGGGACCGCTCTACCTAGGCGGCCACGGCGCGGCCGTGCCTGGCATGCTGGCGCTGGACCTGGCCGGCAATGAGGGCTCTCGGTTGGGCTTCGGCTACGCGGGCCTCGAGGTCGCCGCGCGCGCATGGCAGTCCGCCAGGTTCGAGGCGTTCGTGGGCGTCCTGGCCGGAGCCGGTCGCGCTCAACTCGAGGAACCTGTCGTACGCCGAGAACTGGGTGCGGACAACTTCCTCGCGCTCGAGCCCTCCTTCCGTTTGGGCCGCGTGTTCGGTGACGGAGCGATCAGCGCCGGCCTCGCGATCAGGTATCGACAAGTGTGGGGTGTCGAGGACCTCCCGGGACTCGATGCCGCGGATCTCCGCGGACCCACGCTCATGCTGACCGTTTCCCTAGAGCGACGATGACGGCGAAACAAGTAGCTGCGAAGCCTATCCAAGACGTTGAGGAGTTGGCGTTTCCCCTCCAGATCGCCTGCGTGGACACGGGGTCGAACGCGATCCGATTCCTGGTGGTCGAGTTTTTCAGCGAAACGCGATGGCACACCGTCCACTACGAGCGAGTCCCCATCCGGCTGGGGCACCAGGTCTTCCTCAACGGGCACCTGGCTGCTCATACGATGGACGCGTGCGTCGAGGCCTTCGCTCGATTCAAGGCGCACCTGCAAACCATCGAAGTCGCACGGTTCCGGGCCGTTGCCACGAGTGCGGTTCGGGAAGCGAAGAACGGAGACGATCTCGTAGCGCGCCTTCAAGAAGAAGCCGGGGTTCACCTGGAAACCATTTCAGGTTCCGAGGAGGCGCGCCTCGTCCACCTGGCCGTGAGCAGCCGCATCGAACTTCAGGGCCGCAAGTGGATCCTGGTCGATGTAGGGGGTGGAAGTGTCGAGGTATCCCTGGCCGACGACGTAGGGATGCTGTGGGCGCAATCGCACACGATGGGCTCAGTACGTCTACTGGAAGAGCTCTCCAGCGCCGGCCACGATCCGGGACGGTTCCGCAGGCTGATCGGCGAGTATGTATCCCTGCTGCGCCTACCTTCTCAAGCCGGCTACTGGGATCCCGCGGGGCTGATTGCCACCGGCGGCAATATCGAGGCTCTGGCGGACTTCGTATCGGCCGAGGCAGACGAGAGTGGCGTGGCGACACTGCCGCTTTCGGACCTTCAGTCCACCATTGACTTGCTGGCTCAGTTGTCGTTCAAGGACAAGGTCCAGCAGTTGGACATGCGCGAGGATCGAGCGGACGTCATCCTGCCCGCCGCCATCGTGTATCAACGCGTCGCGGAGCTGGCGGGGGTCGACGCCATCCTGGTCCCCTTCGTGGGTGTCAAAGAGGGGATCGTTCTGGACCTGCTCGACGAGTTGGTGTCCCAACGACGGCACGACGACCGACGCCTCAAGCAAGTGACCGATGCGGCCATGGCTTTGGGCCGACGCTTTCTCTTTGACGAACAACACGGACTTACGGTGGCCCAGCATGCCGACACGCTGTTCATGCAGCTTGCGGAGCTTCACGGCCTGGGAGAACAGGATCGACTCATCCTACGGGCTGCGGCTCTGCTGCACGATATCGGGCTCTTCATCTCCTATAAGCGGCATCACCAGCACTCGCTCTACATCCTGTCCGGTTCTGACCTCGCTGGGTTCACGCCGGAGGAGATGAATATCGTGGCCAACGTGGCCCGCTATCATCGCAAGTCCGCTCCTGCTCCCCACCACGTCCAGTACATGGCGCTGCCCGAAGCAGATCGCGTCAGGGTCACGCACTTGGCGGGGATCCTACGACTTGCGGATGCCTTGGACCGCTCGCACTCGGGATTGGTCGATTCGGTGCGCGCCCGCGTTTCCGGGATGGAGCTGAAACTCGAACTCACCGGTGAAGGCGATTTACTACTGGAGCGGTGGGCCCTACAAAAGAAGAAGAACGTGTTCGAAGCCGCCTACGGACTGAAGGTCAAGGTGAAGCACCTGGCGACCGTCTGACCCCGCAGGACGGTCGATCGCTACCCCACGTCGACGCGTGAAGACAGGGCACCGACCTCCCGCACCACCACCGAAAGCGGTGAGAGTCCCTTGGCGTTTTCGCTGTCCACTTCGTCTACCAACCTGGCGATCTTCCTCAGGCCGCGACTCTCTCCGCGTTTGAACTCCTTCACAACCGTCTCGACGCTTTCCTTGCTGGCGCGGGACATCAGTCGCGCGACGATGCCCCGGTGGGCACGCCCAAGGTCCTGGCTGAGAGCCAGTGCGGCTCGTTGGTCCCAGCGATCAGGCCCAGCCTCCTTGAAGATCCTACTGCGGAGGGACGGCATGCGGATCAGATCCGATGCCACATAGAACACCTTGCCGGCATCGACAACGTCGGCATCCGTCTCGCGGGCGATCACCAGAATCTCCAGCAGATGATCCAGATAGCGCAGGGTGATGACGTCCCGGGCGAACGATCGATCGGCACCCTGCCTGACGGCCTGCGCCACCCGCGACTCGTAGACACGCTTATCACGTCCCCGAACGATCTCGGGAAAGGCGCCACGCAGAGTATTCAAGGCGGCCAGGTTGCGCTCGACGAGCGTTGAGACCGTGTCCGAGGAGTCTGAATTCTCCAACAGCCACCGAGTCGTCCTTTCGAATACGCGCGACAACCTGAGGCGCCATTCATAGTCCGCGGCCGAATCCAGCTCGATCCCGCCATCGAGCGCATCCAAGACCTTTTGATGATTCGCGAGGCGCGCCGTGATCAGCCATGCCCGTACCACCGCCTCGGGAGGCTCTCCCGTCTCCGACGACAGCCGATAGACGAATGTGGACCCCATGAGGTCCACGAGGGAGTTGGTCAGTTGACCGGCCACAATCTCCCTGTGCAACCGGTGTCCCTGGAGTAGCTCCAGGCCGGCTTCGGCCACCGCACGCATCGGGAAATAGCGGACCAGGTACGACTCGGCCGCGGGATCGGCCGCAATCGGACCGGCCAACGTGGCTTGGGTAGCGTGCATCTTCGCGTACGACAACAGGACCGCCAACTCCGGGCGGGTGAGCGTCCGACCCCGTTCCTCTCGTTCCGCGAGCTCCTCCCAGGTCGGCAACATCTCAGCGGCCCGGTCCAGCAAGCCCTCCCGCTCCAACCCCGAGATCAGCAGCCGGAAATCCTCCAACTTCTCTTTGGCACGCAGCTCGTCGAGCGACACCGCAAGACTCTGACTGGCATTGTTCTCTAGGACTGCCTCCGCGACCTCGTCAGTCAGCTCCTCCAGCAGCGTGTTGCGTTCCGGGACGGTGAGCTCTCCTGACGCCACCACCGCGTTCAACAGGATCTTGAGGTTCACCTCGTGATCCGAAAGGTCCACGCCGCCGGAGTTGTCCAAGGCGTCGGTATACAGGCGTCCACCGTTCAGCGCGTACTCGATGCGGGCACGCTGGGTGAGCCCGAGGTTGCCCCCCTCACCAATCACCTGGACCCGCAGGTCGGTAGCGTCGATCCGGACGGCATCGTTGGGAGGATCGCCCGCATCGATGTGGCTCTCCGTCGACGCTTTCACATAGGTGCCGATCCCGCCGTTCCACAGCAGCTCCGCGGGAGCCCGAAGCACCGCTCGCACCAGTTCTTCACCGTCGCGGACCTCGGCGTCCTCGGCGAGCCCCAACGCCTCCCGCGCCTGCGGCGTCAGCCCGACCTCCTTGGCCCCGCGAGAAACGAGCATGCCCCCTTCGCTGATCAGCGCAGAGTCGTAGTCCTCCCAACTCGACCGTCCCAGCGCGAACACCCTCTCCCGCTCGCGGAAGGACGTCTCGGGGTCGGGGTCGGGGTCGATGAACACGTGGCGGTGATCGAATGCTGCGAGCAGGCGAATCTGTCGTGACAGGAGCATCCCGTTTCCAAAGACGTCCCCACTCATGTCGCCGATGCCCACCACCGTGAACGGCTCGGCCTGAATGTCCTTCCCCTTCTCACGGAACGTGCGTTTCACACACTCCCAGGCGCCCCGAGCGGTGATGCCCACCGCCTTGTGGTCGTACCCGTTCGAGCCACCGGAAGCGAACGCGTCGCCCAGCCAGAAACCGTAGTCTGCGGAGATGGCGTTGGCCATGTCGGAGAACGTGGCCGTTCCCTTGTCAGCGGCAACGACCAGATAGGGGTCGAGCTCGTCGTGGCGTACGACGCCAGTCGGGGTGACCGGCTCGCCATCCACGAGGTTGTCGGTGATATCGAGGAGCCCGCGGATCAAGGTCCGATACTGCTCTCGCGCCTCTTCAGCCTGTGCCTCTCTGTCCTCGAAGCGTCGGAGCGTGACGAAGCCGCCCTTCGAGCCCGCCGGCACGATGACCGCGTTCTTCACCATCTGGGTCTTCACAAGACCCAATACCTCAGTACGGAAGTCGTCCGGGCGATCGCTCCAACGAATGCCACCTCGGGCCACCTTGGCACCGCGGAGGTGGATGCCCTCCATCCGCGGTGACTTGACCCACACCTCATAGCGCAGCCGGTGCGTCACCAACTCGGCCATGCGGGCACACTCGAACTTCAGCGAGATGTACGGTACGCCCCCGGAAAGGCCCGTTGCCGCGCTGGCCCCATGACAGTAGTAGTTGGTGCGGACCGTGGCGCGCACGAGCATATGCGCATTCTTGAGCGCTCGGTCCTCGGAGATGGAGTCGACCGAGTCGAGGAGCCGACGGAACTCCCCCTCGAGCCGGTCCAATTCCCGTTCGCGCTCCGACAGCTCACTCGGACCATCGGGATTGAACGCCGTGTCGAAGATTCGAAACAGCAGGGACGCCACCCGTGGGTAGCGAACCAGCGTGAGGGGGAGGATCTGACGGCTGGGCACAGCTCCCAACTGGAAGGCATAGGTGGTGTAGGCGCGTAGCACCTCCACCTCCCGCCACGAAAGCCGAGCTGATCCCACCAACGCGTTCAGGGCGTCGTTGGAAGCGCGCCCCGCGCGTACGGCCAGTAGCGCATCGGCGAGCAACGTTCCCACCTCTTTCACATCGATGGGTGCGCCGTCGGCTCCCTGCACCTGGAAGGCGTTGATGACCGTTTTGGTACCACCGGAGTCGGTCACGTCGTAGGGCGTCACGCCCAACACCCGTAAGTCCGCGTGGTCCAGGATGGGCATGAAGTCCGACAGCACCAGCCTGCTGCCGCGTAGATACAGCCTGAGCGACGTCCACGCCTCACCCTCGGGGCCTTCGGCCCGCTGGGGCCACAGGACGATCGACTCCTCGCGCCCATCCGCACGCATCGCCTCGATCTCGAGAATCTCTCGGACTGCGATCTCGTCGTTGGTGGCTGCCTGGTACTCCGGACTGAACGCATCTCCGTACCAGTCGGCCAGCCGCCGCGCTTCGTCGGGTGAACGCACCTGTCCGAGTCCACCCGCAACCCGGTCGGACCAGCGAACGATGAGGCTGAGAATGGACCGTTCGAGCCCGCCCCGGTCCACGTCCTGAAAGCGATCCTGAGGGGCGGCCAGCGAGAAGTGAAGCCGAGCCTGATCGCCCGATCCGAGGGCCAGGTGGTAGTTCAACACCGTGGCGTCGAAGCGCTCGACGAGCACAGACTCCACCTCCTTCCTCACCTCGGCAGAAAACCGTTCTCGGGGCAGAATCACTGTAATCACTCCGCCACGGCCCAATCGGTCTTCCCTGACCGCCACCCGTACCTCGTGCGTGTGATACGCCTTGAGGATGGTCTGGATCTCGGCGCCCACCTCGGAAGCCGGCGTGAGGAACAGATCCTCCTTGGGCATCGAGTTGAAGATCGTGATGATCTCTTTGTAATCGTGGGATCCCGCGCTGACACCCGAGGCGCTCAGAATCTCCTGCAGCTTGCTCCGTAGAATGGGGATACGGGCGGCATCCTCCCCAAAGGCACGGGAAGTGAAGAGACCCAGGAACCGATCTTCACCAATGATCTCCCCGTCCCCATCCAGCCGCTTCACACCGATATAGTCCATGCGCGCCCGGCGATGGACCGTGGACTCTGCGTTGGTCTTGCTGATGATGAGCGTGGGCCCACTGTCGACAAACGGGCGCACGCCAGCGGGCAGGTCCCCCACCGGCACCGGCCGTACGAACCGCGAGGAGGACTCGTCTCTCAGGATGCCGAGACCCGACCCACTCTCGATCGAGACAACCTTGCCCTCACCGCGCGAACTGGGGCCGATGTGATAGGCGCGATAGCCGAGGAACACGAAGCCCCCATCGCGGAGCCACCGCAGGAAATCCTGAATCTCCGCAACCTCACCCCGTAGCGCAGGCACGGCTCGGCCGGCTTCTCCGAGGCGTTCCACCGTTTGGTTGAGCGCCTCCACCAGACGTTCGAAGTCGTTGGTGGCGGCCACCACGTCCTTCAGGCGGCGACGGATCTCCTTCTCCAGGAACGCGAGCGTATCCGCATCCATCACGCGAGCGATCTCGCAGTGGATGACCGACTCGAGGTCGCGGTCGGCCGCGGCCTGTACGTCGTACACGCGCCCCTCCGGTGTGCGTGACACGTGGAGGAGCGGATAAATGTAGTTCTCGATCTCCATCCCCTGGGAATGGAGGAACTCGCGCAGCGTATCGACCAGGAAGGGTCGTTCGCTCACGTTGGTACGGATCACCGTGACGGGAGCGTACCAGCCCTCCTCGTTATCCCTGTCCGGGTTCACGACCTGGACGTTGACCTCGTCGGGCTGGCTGGACTGCAGGAATCGAAGTACGCCAATAACGAGGTTGGCGAGGTCTTCAGGGGAGCGTTCCCGAACGAACTCGGGACGGGCGCGGGTGAAGAGGCGTTCGGCCAGGCGAACTGCCAAGCCCACTTCGTCGCTTGCGACCTTTTGCATGATGAGGTCGCATACCGCCCCAGCTTCTTCGGAGCTGGCGCGGATCGCCTCGACGGCGGCCTCGTTGGCCTGACTCATCGTTTAGAAGGCACTTGTCCGGATTCGTATGCGCTGGCACCCATGACGCCAGCGAGTGATCCACGGGCACGCTGACCCGAGGAGGCACAAAGCTATGCCGGCGTCTCCTTTGTGCAAATGGCCCGCCATAAATCTTCGGGCCGTAGTTCCCAACCTGGACTTCAGGGCGCCCAGCCTCGCCCGTACCTTTACGGATGCGCCTCCTACACCTTGCCGACCTACATCTGGACACACCAGCGCCGGGCCGGACCGAACGGGTCCGAAAACGGCTGCGGGCCGCGGTGAGGGATGCCCTTCGGACCGCGGTAGACGTGGCGCTCGCCGAGGAAGTCGATGCGGTACTGGTGGCAGGCGACCTGCTGGACGGACAGCGGTTGTCGTTCGACTCGGAACGGTACCTGCTGCGCGAGCTGCAGCGACTCGGTGACGCCGGGATCCCGGTGATCTACGCGACCGGTAACCACGACGCCCCGGACAGTGGCTCCCGCGCACTCCAGCTCCCCTGGCCCGACAACGTCGTTGTGGTAGCCACGCCTGACCCCGTCAGGATTCCCATTCTGGATGGGGGAGGAGACGCGGTCGGGTTCGTCACCGCCGCCGGCCACCCCACCTCGCGCGAGACGCGTGATCTGTCCGCTCGCTTCCCGGAACCTGAACCAAGCGAGCTGCCGGAGGTGGCGCTCCTGCATACGCAGGTCCGCCGGGCCGAATGGTCCGACCGGCATCATGCCTACGCCCCCTCCACCCTCGATGGACTGCTGGCGAAGGGCTACCACTGCTGGGCCCTCGGGCATGTGCACAAGGGCCAGGTCCTGAACGATGCACCGTTGGTGTTGTACCCCGGGAACCCGCAGGGTCGGACCTTCAACGAGACCGGAGTGCGGGGAGTCTATGTCCTGGACCTGTCCGCACCCCTGGCACCTCGGGTCCGCTTCCGGGCAACATGCAGCCTCCGCTTCGAAGTGCTCGTCGCCTCCGAGCTCAGCGACTGCACCTCACTCGATCTACTCGTGGGAGCTGTCCAGGAGGCGTGGTCCTCCGCCCGCACCTCAGACGACGGTGCCGGGGCCGACTGGATCGTGCGTGTAGAACTCTCGGGCCCCTGTCCCCTGGCATCGGAACTTTCCAACCGGGAAGACGTGGCCGTGTTGGAGGATGAACTTGCCGCCGTGCTCGGCGCCCTGGACGTCACGGTGTGGACCAGCGCCGTCCACCCGGTCATCGAGGTCGGTGACTACAGGGGGCGGGACGACGTGCTGGGTGAGGCGTTGCGGCTGCTTCTCCGGGTGGAAAACGGTCACGAACCCCTGGAAACCATCGACCCGGGAGAACTGGCGGGATACAGCGGAACGTCGAGCACCGAACGGGAAGCGTACTTGAGAACGCTCTTCCAGGGACTCTCCGTGGATGCGATCGCACGCATGAGGATGCCTGAGTGAGGGCGGCATGAGGATCGAGCGCATCTCAGTCAAGAGCTTCGGGAGGTTCGAGGGGCTGGACTCCGGGGACGAACCGCTGGGAAGGCTGAACGTCGTGACCGGCCCCAACGAATCCGGAAAATCCACGTTCTTCTCGTTGCTGACCTCTCTGCTCTACGGATTCCAACCGGCGTCCTACGACCGCCACCCGTACGCACCCTGGAACGGATCGGCCATCGAAGGGCAGGCGAAGCTACGACTCGATGATGGCACCTCGGCCACGTTGACCCGCAAACTGGTGGCGTCCCCCTGGGGCCGCCTCAAGGCGGACGGCGTGGAGACGGACCTTCGCAACCGGGCCCTCCCGTTTCTGGCCCACATCCCCCGTGCGGTCTTCATGCAGGTCTATGCGCTTACGCTATCCGAGCTGGGGCGGCTAGAGGGCGCTACTTGGGCTACCATTCAGGAACGGATGATCGCGTCGCTGATCGCGGACGACGTGAGGTCCGCAGCTACGGTGGTGGAGGAACTCAAGAGCGAGGCGGGTTCACTGTGGCGGCCCAACCGTCGGGGTCAACAAACCGCCAGAGCCCTCAACGAGCAGATTCGTCAGCACCAGAACCGTCGGCGAGAGGCCGGCGAGCGAGACCAGCGGGTCCGGGAGCTCGATGAGCGCCTCGGGGAGGCCCGGATGCGCCTCCGGGAGTTCAGAACAGAGCGTGCGGCGCTCATGTCCACGACGGAGCAACTCGAGCGACTGCTTCCCGACGCCCAACGACTCGAGCGGCTGCGCACCCTCGAGGAACCCGTCATCGAGTTGACACCGGACTTACCCCTGGATCCCTCGCGTGAGTTGGAGCGCCTGAGGCGCGAGCTGGAGGGAGCGACCCGCCGCGCCGAACACCTCGAGTCCCAGGCGAGCGCTTTGGGCCGTAGACAGGCCGAGCTCGACCAGGAACGGCATCGATATGGAGCCGACGGAGAGGAGCTGCAGGCCCTCAGACGGCGGGCGGTGGATGCGGTGCTCAGCGAGCGCGCGGTTCGGGACCTGGAAGGCGAACTTCAGGCCCTCCCCATCCCCAGCCACCCACCTGCGCCACAACCCCTCACCCCCTCTCGTGCGTGGGCACTCCCAGCCGCAGTGGTGGCGGGGGTGCTCTTCGGCGCGGTCAGCCTCCTGATTTGGGCGGGGGCCGGGAGACTCCCGTGGGCACTCCTCGGCGTGGCCCTCTGGGTCGTCGGCGGATCCGCCGGGTTCCTCGGGGTGAGGGCATCCCGCCGTGCGCAGGCCGAGGAGCTCGAGCGCGTGGCCAAAGAGGCTGCCGACCGCGAGCGACGCGGGCGACGGGCCGATGTGGAGCGGCGCCTGACGGAGCAGCGATCCGAGTTGGACGAAACCACGCGTCCCATAGAGGTCTTCCTCCACTCTCGGGACCTCGACGCGACGGGCGGGGCAGAGGCCCTCGTGGACACCCTGGATGGACTCGCTCGCGGGTTAGGACGGTGGTCGCTCGAGGCCCGTAGCAGCCGCGAAGCACAGACCCGCGTGGACGCCGACCGGGCGAGTGCCCAAGCGGCCGTTGTGACCCTCGAATCGGAGCTCCGGTCCCTGGAAGCCCGACTGTCGGACCTGGGGGCGGGGAGCGTCGAACAGGGCATCGCTGCGATGGCCCGCTTCCACACGCAGAGCGCCGAAGTGCTCCGACTCAAGGAGAGCATCCAAGAGCGCCACGGGAGCCCCGATCAGTTGGCCGACGAGGTAGCGCGCTTCGAGGTGGAGTTGGGAGGAATCCATGCCGAAGCCCTTTCGGATCGGCGAGCCCGGGTCCAGGAGCTTTCCGAAGAGATCGAGGACGTCCGAAGTGAGATCACCGCCCTGGAGAAGGACATCGCTCACCTGAGTGCCGGCGCCTCGGTGTCGGAGATCGACGCGGAGATCGAAAGCCTCAAGGAACAGCGCCACCAGCAGGAGCGAGAGCGCGATCGGAAGGTGCTGCTGGCCCGGGTCCTGGAGGAGTCCGATCGACGCTTCCGGGAACGGCATCAGCCCGACGTGATTCGGCGGGGCGCCGAGTACATCGCCCACATCACGGGTGGACGCTACCGTGCCCTCAAGACCGGTGACGGCGGTGACGACGCCATGCTCTATGTGCAGCAAAGGGAAGGGCCCCCGCGGGACGTCTCAGGTCCCCTGTCCACCGGGACCAAGGAGCAGATCTACCTGGCTCTCCGCCTGGCGGTGATCGACCACCTGGATCACGATCGGGAACGCCTCCCCCTGTTTCTCGACGAGAGCTTCGTGAACTGGGACGCGGAGCGCCGCAACCAGGGCCTACGTCTGTTGCGGTCGCTTGCGCAGCATCGTCAAATCTTCGTCTTCACGTGCCATCAGGACACGTCGGACCGGCTGCAGGCGTTGGGGGCCCGGGTGCTGCGGCTGGGAGACGGAGAGCAAGTCGAGCTCTGGTGATGCCGAGCGCCTCCCCGCTTGCGAGTACCGAGTACGGCGCTGCTGAGGCGGCCACGCTGGTTTTCCTGCACGGCTTTGCAGGGAACCAGAGCACCTGGCGGCTGTGGGTCGACGACCTGAGCCGGGACTACCACCTGCTGACTGTCGACCTCAAGGGATTCGGAAACGCCTCCAAGCCGCGAGACCGCAAGTACTCACCCGGAGACCACGCCCAGCTCGTGTGGGAGTTCCTCGACGAACGGGACCTGCGGGACGTCACGCTGGTTGGGCACTCGTTGGGCGGAGGCGTGGCGCTGCTCGTCGCTCTCCGCCAGATGGACGTCGGGGTGTCCCGGGTGACGCGCCTGGCCATCATCTCGGGACCAGCCTATCCGCAAGCGCTGCCACCCTTCGTTTCCCTGGCCAGACTGCCCCTACTGGGGTCCGTCGCCCTTCGTCTGGTCCCCCCTCGCCGCATCATTGCCGCAGCGCTCCGTTCGATCGTGTTTGATCCGCGTTCCATCACCGACCTGCAGATCGACAACTACGCAGCTCCGATCAGTGCCAAGGGCGGCCGCTACGGTCTTCTCCAGGCCGCTCGACAACTCGTGCCGCCGGATCTCGACACCCTGGTCGCGCGCTACCCGGACATCGACCTTCCCGTGCTCCTCCTCTGGGGCCGCAACGATGGGGTGATCCCGCTCGAAGTGGCGCATCGGCTGCACGAGACGCTGCCGAACGCCCGTCTGGACGTGTTGGAGCGGTGTGGCCACCTGCTCCCCGAGGAACAACCCCAAGCGGGGATCTCCGCCCTACGCAGCTTTCTGGAACCTGTCTAGCCGGGTGATCGGGAAGGGGCGCGCGTCCTAACTGCGGAACCGCTCCATCCACACTGTAGACAGCATCTTGCGGCCTGCACCCACGCTGCCCCGCAGGGACCCACTCACCTTGGACTCCCCTGCCACCCTCGGGCGGTAAGGGACGGACTGCTCATGAATGCGTAGGCCCTTTTTCAGTGCTCGGAGCTGCATCTGCAACGTCCACCCGAAGTCCCGGTCGTCCATGTCCAAAGCCCGAAGGGCGGACCAGCGGACGGCCCGAAACGGGGGTACGTCGGCAAAGCGCCGCCCGTACAGGACGCGCACCACGCTTAACACCAGAGCGTTTCCGGCCCGGGCGTGTAGCGGCACTCCCTCTCGCCGACACCCGAGCACCAAGTCGGAATGGCCGCTCAGGACCGGCGCAGCGACGCGTGGCACCAATGAGGGATCGTCGCTATGGTCGGCGTCCAGGAAGACCACCACGTCGTCGTCCCGCATCTCTCCCGCAATGTGAGTCAGCCCAGCCAGACACGCGGAGCCATACCCGCGCCGGGGCTCCGACACCACGTCGGCGCCGCCCGCTCGCGCCACCTGTGCGGTTTGGTCACGGGACCCGTTGTCCACCACGACACAGCGGTGAACCGACGCCGGCAGGGCAGCCAACACGTGTGGAAGCGCCTGCTCCTCGTCGAGAGCAGGGATCAGCACGGTCACGAGGGCCTGCGGCGCCCCGGCAACCCCTGAGGACTCGGACTTGGAAGGAGCGTCCATGGCATCGGTGAGAACCCGCGCGCGGGGCATCGGGTTCCTGGTGCTCCTGGGGGGCGGGGAGCTGCTACTGCTCGGTACACTCGGGTGGGGACGGCTGGCATTCCCGGTTCCCGGCGTACTGGCGTTCCTGGCTGCGTTCGCTTGCTACGTGGGGCTGATTGCGTGGAGCCGCTCGGTGTTCGAGCCGACGCGACGGACGGTCCTCGCCATTTGGGGACTCGGTGTCCTCCTTCGGTTGGTGTTGCTCCCGCTGGAGCCCCGGCTCTCCGACGATGTATGGCGCTACCTCTGGGACGGACACGTGCAGCGTGCCGGCATCAACCCGTTCCTGTACGCACCCGCCGACGAGGCGCTGCAAGGGCTGCGCACACCTTGGCATGCCCTCATCAACAACCCCACCGTCCCCACTATATACCCGCCGATCGCGCAGATCGTGTTTCGCGTCACGGGGTGGATCTCAGCGACGGTCGTAGCACTTAAGCTGGTGTGGCTGGCGTGCGACCTCGGCACGGCGTGGGTGCTCGGAAAGGTGGCTGTGCGCTCCGGTCGTAACCCGGTGCCGGTGTGGGTGGCGTTCCTGGCCGCCCCGCTGCTCGTGGTGGAGTCCGCCTGGAGTGGCCATCTGGAGTCGTTGGGCCTCCTGGGGCTGGCGTTGGTCCTTTGGTTCGCGCGGGTACACACGCCACTCCACGCCGGTGTGGCGTTGGGGGCGGCTGCGCTCATCAAACTGGGGCCCCTTGCCGCGCTGCCGCCCTTGATGCGGCGCTACGGACGGGGTGTCCTGCTGGGGGCCATGGGCGTGATGGCACTCGGGTACCTGCCGTTCGCCTCGGCCGGTGGCGCCCTGTGGGAGGGGCTGCTGACCTACGCCGAGCACTGGCGATTCAACGAGGGACCCTTCGCTCTGATAGAACGTGTGTTTTCAGGCCCACTGGCCCCTCGGGTGGTGACGGCCGCGACGGTGGTGGGCGTGGTGACCCTGGCCACGGTGCGACGCTTCACCGCCGAGCGGGCCCTTTTCTGGATATTCGGGGTCGCCGTGGCGCTCTCCCCAACCGTTCACCCCTGGTATGTGCTCTGGTTGCTCCCGTTCGTAGCCCTACGGAACAGCCGAGCCTGGCTCTGGCTAAGCGGCTTCGTCTTCCTTGCGTACTGGGGCCTCGACGACTTTCAAGGGAACGGCGACTGGACCTTCCCGCTCGTCGTGCGCCTGCTCATCTGGGTGCCGTTCCTGTGCTTGTTGATCCTCGACCTGATGCGCCCAGGCTTCACGGAGGCCGAGCCAAGTGAACCACCCGTGGCCCGCCGCGAATAGTGCCAGGAACGGTAGACTGGACCACTCGGCCCAGACCACGGCTACTCCCATTGAAACCGCGAGCCACGCGAAGACCCCGGTCTGGGCCCAGACACCTCCCCACCGCCCTGGACCTCGGTAACGGGTGTGTGCCATGGATCCACGCTTGGGTGTGCGCCTAAACTCGCCGTGGGTGGAGAAGAGGCCCTTGAGGGCTGCACCAGACAGCGGACCGGAAAGGCCGATGCCGGTCAGGAGCGCCGCAAACGCCGAGCGTATCAGTGGACGTCCCCGCCGTCTTGCCGCCACCGCGTAGAAGGCGAGAAACGGCAGGGTCGCAACGCCGAACGCCAGCAGGTCGGTCCACGTGGAGTGCGGCAGTCCCAACACCCGACGAGCCCAGAGGGCAGGCAGCAACAGGACGGCCAGAAGCAGGGTCAGCGGGTGGGTGAGGTGGGCGAGAAGGTGAAACGTCGCCTCGCGCTTGATGGTGCCCGGCTGCGCACTACGCCAAATGCTAGGCAGGAGTTTACGCGCGGTCTGGACTCCGCCTTGGGCCCATCGGGTTTGCTGAATGCGCAAGGCGGACAAGGTGCCCGGCAGCTCAGCGGGAACCGCGCTGCCATCCAGATAGGCGAAGCGCCACCCGGCGAGTTGAGCTCGGTAGCTGATGTCGAGGTCCTCGGTCAGGGTGTCGTGCTGCCAACCGCCCGCATCTCGAAGAGCCCGAGCACGCCATATTCCCGCCGTGCCATTGAAATTGAAGAAGTGCCGACTCGCGTGGCGAGCGGTGTGCTCCAGCGCGAAGTGGGCGTCCAGCAACGCAGCCTGCCCACGGGTCAGCAGGGAATCGTCCGCGTTGAGGTGCGACCACCGCGCCTGCACCATACCCACTCCGGAGTCGTTAAAGGGCGGCAGAAGTCTGGTCAGAAGTTCGGGGGGGGCCACGAAGTCGGCATCCAGGATCAGAATGAACTCCCCGCGGGCAAGCGAAAGGCCGTGGGCCAGCGCCCCAGCCTTAAATCCGGTACGTGAGGTCCTGCGTATGTGCTGCACGTCGAGGCCGCGGGCGCGCCAGTACGCGACCCGTTCAGCCGCCAACGCCACCGTTTCATCGCTCGAATCGTCGAGTAGCTGGATCTCGAGCAGATGAGTCGGATACTCGAGGGCCGCGGCGGCGTCGATCAGTCGACCCACCACGTTGGCTTCGTTGTAGATCGGCAGTTGGACGGTCACCCTCGGGGTGGGGGCGAGCGCACCAGGCGGAACGGTCGGGACCTTACGGGCACGCCAGAGTAGGACGCTCCGATGTAGAGCGAAGGGGACGAGAGATCCGAAGACCACCAAGACACCCACGACCAACCCCACCGCCAACAGTGTCACGGCCCGGGCGTCTCCACTTCGTCGATCTGGGCCTCCCACGTAACCTCGATGGCGCCTTCGAACGACTGGGCCGTGGGGCACCTGTGCACGTGCCGCTCCAGAGCGCGGTCCACCTTTGCACGGGTTCCCGGTGGAATACGCAAACGGTACTGAACGTGAATGCGCGTCAGGACCGGAATCCGATCCACGACAGCGTGGAAACCAGAGACTTCAGCGACGATGGCGTCGGGCGGCAAAACGACCTCGCGCACCTCCAGTGCGCCGTTGAGTGTCCCGAGTAGTCAGCCACCGGCCGAGGCGACAATGAAGTCGACTGGAAGCGGTCGGTCCTCACTCTCGATCCTGTACATGGCTTTGATGTCACCGTGCACTCCCATGTCGAACGTGGCTCCCGTCGCGATGCGGGCACGACGATGGACGCCCTCGACCTTCTCCACGGTGCAGCGGCTGGTGTACGGTGAGTTCACGGATGTTCTCCTGTGTAGACCCTATTCGAGAATCCTCGAAGGGTGTGGTTGGTTCACTCCGTCCTCAAATCCCTCACACGAGAGGACAGGAAGCGGAGGGTAGCGCGGAAACCGCGACTCCTTCCGTGACAGCTCGCAGAGTCTGAACTTCGAACCGCGCCGGTTCTCGATCACTCTGGAGTGCCGGCAACGAGCGCACAGACCCACGCTCGATGTCATGGCGCCAACGTAGCCCCTGGACTCCCGGCACCCAACCCGATGTAGGCGACCTGGCGGCCACTGTGCCCGCGCCGATGGGAGAACAGACCCGCTTGAGGAGGGCAGCGGGTACAGCGGTTGGACGCCGAGAAGCGCTCGCCCGAGATGCCCAGACCGGACGCTTGCTCCCGGAGCATGGCCCGGAGGTCCACGGGCTCGGAACCCTCAGGCTCAGGCAGTCCTAGCTCTACATGAACCTCTGGGCCCACCTCGTAGCAATCCCCGCATATCGAGGGCCCCACGTGGACCACCACCTTCTCCCGGCGCCCGCCCAGGTCTTCCAGACCCTGGAGGCCGGCCTGGAGGATTTGGTGCGCGACGCCTTTGCGACCGGCGTGCAGGAGCCCCACCAGGTTGGCCGACGGATCGTACAGGTAGACGGGCACGCAGTCGGCCACGCTGACAGTCAGAAGCACCCCTCCCGTACCGGTCACGTGCCCGTCTGCCTGGGGCGTCAGGACCCAACCGGGCAATGCAGAAGTGTGCCTAAGCACCTTGGTGCCATGGACTTGCGGTGCGTGTACCACACTGGGAAACCCAGACCAGTCCCGGAAGGCCAACCACCGCTCCGCACCTCCGGGGGAAGTGGCCCCTATCACCCTCAGGTCGAAGTTCTGCTCAGGCCCTCCGGAATGGGTGATCCCCGCCAGCAGTCCGGGCCAGCGATCCTGCCAAGACGCCAAAGGCCAATGGGGGACGAAGCTCATGGAAGGCACAGCCTCCTGAGGATGGTGTGGTCCGCCGAAAACGGTAGGTTTAGGTCCCCTGCCAACGCACCCGCCCCTGCTGATGAACGAGCCACTCTTCGACGCCTCGAATGCCGCGTACGTCCAGGAACTATACGAACTGTACGCCAAGAACCCGGAATCGGTGCCGGAGGCGTGGCGGGCCATCTTCGAGCGAGCGGGCACGCTGTACGATGTTGCCACTCCCACCCCGAGCGACGTCGCCGACCTGTTCGTCGGCCCCGAGACCGCGTCCAGTAACGGGGCACAGGCCGCCCCTGCCGAGACCAGCCCGGCTGCGCCGCCACCCGCGGCGGTCGCCCCCCCTGTTGCGGAGGCGCCGGCCATTCCCACGCGGGTGGCCGAGTCGCTGCTCCGGGTGGTCGCGCGGGGCACTTCGTTCGTGCAAGCGTTCCGGGACCACGGGCACCAACTGGCAGAGCTCGATCCGTTGGGTTCGCCGCCGCCCGGCCACCCTCAGCTGGAACCCCACTTCTTCGGCACAACGATGGAGGAGTTGGGGCGCATCCCCGCTACGGTGGTGTTCGGTGATGAGGCGGAGGGGTCGCTCGCGGACAGGCTGCGACTGCTTCGCGAGGTCTACTGCGGATCCATGGGCTTTCAGTTCGAGCATCTGGAGGACCCTGTCCGCGCACAGTGGCTATGGGACGCGGTCGAATCCAGAGAGTACACCAAGCCGCTCGACGACGGCGAGAAGCGGGGTCTACTGGAACGCCTGACCGAGGTCGAGGGGTTCGAGCAGTTCCTGCACAAGACCTACCTGGGTCAGAAGCGGTTTTCGCTCGAAGGAACCGACATGCTCATCCCCCTCGTGGATGAGGCCATCCGCGAGGGCGCCAAGGATGGTGCGGCGGAAGTGGTGATCGGGATGGCGCACCGAGGCCGTCTCAACGTGTTGACGCACATCGTCGGGGTGGCGTACGAGGGCATGTTGGCCTCGTTCGAGGGGCTGCCCGACACGGAGCTGGCGCCGATGGCGGGCACGGGAGACGTGAAGTACCACCACGGCGCCCGTGGCACCTATCTGCTGGAGTCCGGAGACGACGTGAGGGTGCGACTGGCGCCCAACCCCAGCCACCTCGAGTTCGTGAACCCGGTGGTGGAAGGAATGACACGGGCGCTCCAAAGCCCGGGCGATGACGCAGCGGCCGTACCGCAGCCGAGCAGCGTCATCCCTATCCTGATCCACGGAGACGCAGCCTTTGCCGCGGAGGGCGTAGTGGCCGAGACGCTGAACTTGGCGCGACTCGCGGGCTACTCCACGGGCGGGACCGTCCATATCATCGCCAACAACCAGATCGGTTTCACAACCGAGCCGCACGAAGGTCGGTCCACGAGGTACTCCTCGGATGTGGCCAAGGGGTACGACGTGCCGGTCATTCACGTGAACGCCGACGATCCCGAGGCCTGCCTCGGAGCGGTGCGGTTGGGGATGGCCTATAGGGCACACTTCCACGACGACGTGGTGATCGACCTGATAGGATACCGGCGCCACGGACACAACGAGGGTGACGAACCCGCTTACACGCAGCCCACCGTGTATCAAAAGGTCCGTGAGCATCCGACCGTGCGCACACTCTGGGCGCAGCGCCTGATCCAGGAGGGCGTGACGTCGGAAGCGGAGTCGGACAAGCTGCGGGACGACTTCATCGAGCGCTTACGCGCAGTTCAGGCTCGCCTCAAGAATGGAGAGGAGCGGGAGGCATCTGAGCCCGACGGGTCCCAGGAGCCGGAGGAGATGGTGGTGATCACTCCGGCGGTAGGGTTCGATCGCCTGGAGCGGCTCAACGCCCAGGCCTTCGGGTGGCCCGAGGACTTCAACGTGCACCCCAAACTGGCGCGTCAGCTCAAGCGCCGGGACACCTTCGAGAGAGACACCAAGATCGATTGGGCCCACGCCGAGACCCTGGCGTTCGCGTCGCTCTTGGACGAGGGGATCCCGGTACGCCTGAGCGGACAGGACTGCGAGCGTGGCACGTTCAGCCAGCGCCACCTGGTCCTACACGACGGGGAAACCGGAGCGGAGTACGTGCCCCTCCAGAACGTCGGTCATGCACGATTCGAGGTGTACAACTCGCCGCTCACAGAGACGGCGGTGCTGGGGTTCGAGTACGGCTACAGCGTTGCCGCCGACCAGGACCTGGTGCTTTGGGAGGCGCAGTTTGGCGATTTCGTGAACGTGGCTCAGGTCATCCTGGACCAGTTCATCTCCTCGGGCGCTGCCAAGTGGGGCCAACACTCGCGGTTGATCCTGCTGCTTCCCCACGGACACGAGGGTCAGGGACCGGAACACAGCAGTGCACGGTTGGAGCGGTTTCTCCAGCTCTGTGCGGAGGACAACATCCGGGTGGCGTATCCCACCACGCCCTCCCAGCACTTCCACCTTCTGCGGAAGCAAGCGCACGCGCTGCCCGAACGCCCGCTGGTCGTGATGACACCCAAGAGCCTTCTGCGCTTGCCCGCCGCAGCCTCCACAGCGAACGAGCTTGCCGAAGCCACCTTCCAGCCATTACTCGACGATCCGGTCGCAGCCGAGTTCCGCGACCGGGTGCGACGCCTGGTCCTCTGTAGCGGCAAGTTCTTCTATGACCTCTCGGGGAATGCGGAGCGGGCGGCTTCCAAGCAGGTCGCCATTGCGCGGCTGGAACAGCTCTACCCCTTCCCCACCGACGCCATCTCACAGTTGGTGGCGCGCTACCCCAATGTGGCGGAGGTGGTCTGGGCCCAGGAGGAGCCGCGTAACATGGGCGCGTTGTCGTTCGTGGGGCCTCGGCTACGGATTGGTATTCCGAGGACGATTCCGTTGCGGCATGTGTCCCGTCCGGAGCGAGCCTCCCCCGCCGAGGGCAAGGCTGGCGATCACCACACTGAGCAGGCCCGCCTGGTGCACGACGCAGTCCGCCTCTAGCAGAGGATCAGCAGGAGGGAGCGGACCTCATCCGCGTTCCTACTCGCGCCTGATCTGTTCTGAGGGGAATACCACGGGGCTCTCGTTGCCATCCCTGCCCACGGCCGCCACGCCGAACAGGTAGTTGTCGATCACCATGTTCTCCAGCGTGAACTCGTTGACCATCCCCACATAGCGGCTATGCTGCCACTGAGGCGCCGTGGTGTCCCGCCAGTAGATCTTGTATCCGGCGAGGTTGCTGGAAGGCACCGTTTCCCACGCGAGTCGGGTCGAGGGCTGCACGGCTCCACCAATCGCCACGTTCACCGGCTGAGGCGGGGCCCAAGCAATGGCCGCCATGGTTACGGCATTCACCGCGGTGAGTTTCGAAGCATAGTCGAAGTCCACACCCTCGATCACGTCTCCGTAGGAGATTCCGTTCTCGACTCGCATGTCCTGGTGCTGCATCACGTAGTTCTCGTGCGTCTCCATAATCCGCACGCCCGGAAAGCCCCGATCATTGAAGGGCCGATGGTGGCCACCCCGACCGAAACGATCGAGCCGGTAGATCATGATGGCGTCGAGGTTGGTGAAATACTGGTCGGTCACCCGGTCGACGTATCGGGCAATCTGGCGCGACACGCCATCGACCTCTCCGCCGAAGATCCGGTAGCGCCCACGCGCACGTTCGTCGTCCGTGACGGGTGTGGGTTCGGAGAAGACGCGGAATGTCGTGTTGTCGACCACACCATCGATGCCGGTGATGTTTCCGATCATGTCGTTGTTGAGCACACCCACGATGTCCCAACCCTGCTCCTCTGCGACCTCAGCCATGTGCTGGCCGCCCCACAGCCCCTGCTCTTCACCCGACAACCCCATGTAGACCACCGAGGTGGGGAAGGAATACTGGGTCAGGAGGCGTGCGGCCTCCAACGCACCGGCCATGCCCGAAGCGTTGTCGTTGGCGCCAGGCGCATCCGTCTCCCCGTCCGTCGAGCTGGACGCGCGGGAATCGATGTCACCCGACATGAGGATGTAGCGATTGGGATGCTCAGTGCCGCGCTGCACGGCCACGACGTTCACCACAGCCGTCTCGACCGGGATTCGCCCGCCCGCCGGCACGATGGAGGTTTCGTAGCTCACTTCCAGGCAGCCGCCGCATGCCGAGGAGATGCGATCGAACTCCGACTTGATCCAGCGACGAGCCGCGCCGATCCCGCGCTGGTCCGAGACCGTATCCGACAACGTGTTGCGGGTCCCGAAACTCACCAGTTTCCGAATGTCGGCCTCGATCCTGTCCGCAGACGACGCCTCCAGGATATCGTAGAGGCGCGCGTCTCTCGCGGGCGGCGTTTCCTGGGCGCCCGCCACCTGGGGCAGGAGTACGCAAAGGCCCATGACAATCCCACTGAACCCCTTCCTCATTGCAGTTCCTGGCCGTACTTGGCGCGGTATAGGTGACGGGCCTGGCTGATCCAGTCGTCCCGCTCGACCCGGCCCCGGAACTCACCCAGGTGCATGTCGATCTCCTCGAGGTCTCCGCCCCCCCAAGTTGCGATCTGACGGTACGACGTGATCCCCAACGAGTGGAGCAACTGCTCCAGCGAGGGACCGACGCCTTTGATGCGCTTCAGGTCGTCCGGTGCCGGAGGCGGACGGCTCTCCAGCTCGTGCACGCGTGCTCGAAGCTGTCCTTCACGGTAGCTCAGGCGCTCGTTCTCGGCGGCCAGCTCGCGCATCTTCTGTTCGAGCTGTGGGATCGCCAACGCTCGGGCCCTCAGTTGCCGCACCTCCTCAGCGAGTCGCCCGGATTCGTTCCGGTAGGCGTCAGACCGACCCAGCATGTCGCGCTCGAGCTTCAGACGCTCCTCAACGGCCTTGCTCAGCTCGCTCTGCGCGTTCTTCAGCTCGAGCTCGTAGCGGTCCGCCATCTCCAGGGCTTCGGCGAGACGTTCGTCCCAGGTAGCCAACTTCGCCTGCAGCAACCCCGCCTCTTCCTGTTGTTGGGCCAACGAGCGCCGCCCCGCCTCCAACTGGTCCTGCACTGCGGTGACCTTGCCTCGCTCGACCTCCAGATCGGTGGTGAGCGCCATCACGCGTGCGTCGCGCTGGGCCAGCTCGGCCTCGAGGTCCACATTGCCCCGTTCCGCCGTAGCCCTCCACTTCTCTTCGGCGGCCTCGAGGCGCCGGCGCCACCCGTCTTCGTTGTCCTGCAGACGGCGCGACCAACCCTGCCGGACAGTGTACCAGGCAACACCAACACCGATCAGCAACGCGGCCACGTAGTACACCCAAAACTCGGTAATCAACTGCGACATCTTGTACCTTGTGAGGAGTTGGGGAGCCGGCCCCCGCGGGGAGTTCGAAGCACGTCCGCCGGACGCACGTTCGCACAAAACACTACCAGCCACGGGACGGGGCAGGCAAGCCGAATGGGCATACAGATTCTCTCTCTGGTGGGGGCCTTTCTCATCCTCTCCGCCTATGTCGCCAACCAGCGCGGTTGGATGGGTCCCGAACATCGGTCCTACGCGCTCATCAACCTGGTGGGCGCGCTGGCGCTGGGACGGGTGGCTGTGGTGGATAACCGCTGGGGCTTCATCCTGCTGGAAGCCATCTGGGTGCTGGTCTCGATCCCGCCCCTCATTCGGCCTCGCCCGGCTACCCCATGACCCATCCGCTTCACGAGGCGCTCGGTGCCGGATTGGATCGCCCGCTGGCCTTCCTCGACCTGGAGACCACGGGACTCTCCCTGCGCCAGGATCGCATCGTCGAGCTGGCCCTCCTGATCCTCTTTCCCGATGGAAGGGTGGAGGAACGGGAGCGCAGGTTCAATCCAGAGATCCCCATCCCGGCCGAGGCCAGTGCTGTCCACGGGATCACAGACGCGGACGTGCAAAACGAGGCGCCTTTTCGTCGACGCGCGCGGGCGCTGGCCGACCTACTCGAGCCGTGTGACATCGCCGGCTTTAACATCCGCCGGTTCGACCTGCCGATGTTGGTGGCCGAGTTCAAACGCGCGGCGGTCGAGTTCGATCCGCGGACCCGGCGCCTCCTGGACGCCCAACTGGTTTTTCACAAAGAGGAACCTCGCGACCTGACTGCGGCCGCACAGTTCTATCTCGACGAAACGCCCATCGATGCGCATAACGCGCTCGCCGACATCCGCACGTCGGCACGGGTGTTGGCCGCCCAGCTTCAGCGATACTCGCACCTACCCCGCACGTCTGAGGGCCTGCACAGCTATTGCGACGCCCTCGCTCCCTACAGGACGGAACTGGACCGCTGGTTCGACCGTGGCGAGAAGGGTCTGGTGTTCCGTCGCGGAAAGCACCGCGGTAAGTCGTTGGCCGACATCGCCGCGACCGAATCCGACTACCTCCAATGGATGTTGGGCGCTGAAGACATGGATTCGGAGGTACTTGCAGTGGTGTCCGAGGCCCTGTCCGAAAGGTTGCCACCGGACCCGTCACCCCCGGGTCCGCATGACTGACGAGCAGGTCGTACGGCTTACTCGCCGACTGGTGGACATTCCGTCTGTGACCGGCGAGGAACGGGAGGTAGGCGACTTCCTCTCGGGCGAACTCACTGCCCTGGGATTTGGGGTGGAGGCCCAGGAGGTCACGCCGACACGGAGCAACGTGCTTGTACTTCCCGAGGGGGCCCGGGCCGTGCTCTGCACGCACATGGACACGGTTGCGCCCTTCATTCCCAGCTCCGAGGACGACACCCACCTATGGGGCCGGGGCGCCTGTGACGCAAAGGGCATTCTGGCAGCTATGGTGGCTGCTGCGGTTCGGCTGCGGGAGCGGGAATACCCCGTGGGCATGCTCTTCGTGGTGGGAGAGGAAACCGATAGTGTCGGCGCCAAGACCGCTAACAAGCTCAGTCCCGGTACGGACTTTCTGGTGGTGGGGGAGCCCACCGAAGGACTGCTGGCGAGCGGCCACAAGGGCATGTTGGCGTTCGAGCTAGCGGTACAGGGTGAAGCCGCCCACTCGGCATATCCGCACCTGGGTGACTCCGCGGTCCATCGACTTCTGGACATCCTGAGCCGCGTGCGCGGTCACGATTGGGGAGAGGACGCGGTGCTTGGAGCCGCATCCGTCAACGTGGGATCTATCGAGGGTGGTGTGGCTATGAACGTCGTCGCTCCCACCGCGACCGCCACGGTGTCGATTCGGCTGGTGGGTTCGGTGGCCGCCGCTAGGGCCGCCCTGGCCGGACTTACTCGCGACGAGCGGGTCTCCGTGCGCATGATCACCGAGAGTTCTGCGGTGCGTTGCGAGTCGGTCGACGGCTTCCCGAGCGTACCCGTCGCGTTCGGGACCGATCTGTTCCACCTGACCCGGTGGGGCCGCCCGCTCCTCATGGGCCCGGGGTCGATCCACTTTGCGCATCGTGACGACGAGCGCATCGAGAAGCGGGCGCTCCTCAGGGCGGTCGATGACTATGTGCGGCTGGTGGTGGGGGTGCTCGGATGATGAGGGTCACGATTCCGGTTACCGCGGGGCTGATTGCCCTAACGTTGGCTCCGGCGTGCGGGTCAGCGGTGGGCTGCCGGTGTCAGGAACGAGCGCTCGCGGACTATTGGACTGAGGCGGATGAGGTGGTGGTCGGCCGCTTCGTGGGCTACGGCGCGGCGACCCCGAGCGCGTCCGCGGCGGGAACGCGGGAACTTCGCTTCGAGCTGACCGCGGGACCGCACAAGGTCGCGGGACCCTCTGTTTCGCGGCGAGATCGAACCATCGCCTACCGGAGCCCGACCTCGACGGCGGCGTGCGGTGTCCAGGGCGTGGAGGGCAGCCTCTATGTGCTCTTCGCTCATCGCGTGGAGGGTGAGCCGGCCCTGCGCATCGACTCCTGTTCGGGCACTCGTGTGCTCAGCGCGCCGGGCATCGACCAAGCTGGTGGTTTCCTCGACGTTCCGGCACGGTTCGTCATACAACAGCTGAACGGCCTCGCAGGGAACGATGTCCTCGCTGAGGTCATTGCCAACGCGCCGACCGCCGACGCCGTTGCGCCTACCGCCGACCCGACCCGCGCGCTTCTCGGCCTGCTCGATGTGGCGGGCTTCACGCACGCGGGGTTCGCCCGTCTCCATGTCCAGCCGGACACTGCTTCACCACTCTTGACGGAGATCGCCTCCTACGAGGCGCTCGAAACCAGAGAGTCGGGCTACGAGGAGAAGGCCGCGGTGGTTCAGGCACGCGCGAACGGATGGTATCGACTCCGGCTCTCGGATGGTCGTGAGGGTTGGCTCCCCCCCGACTTGGCCGGCACGTACTTCCCCTATCCAGACATCGCCCTCCGGCGTCTGAACTACATCCCCAAGCCGTGGCATGGCTTCGTTTGGCCAGTGGCTGGGGCCGGCCTCCCCGTTCGGACACCCGATGATCCCAGTCGGCGTGAAGTCGCCATCGAAGTGCTCGAGCGCATGGACATCGGCGGGTTCCCTTGGCTGAGGGTCGAAGTGTTCTCTGAGAGTCCGTGCGAGGTGCCCGAACCCAACGCCATCGCCTCCGGCTGGATTCCCGCGTGGGCGCCCGATGGAGCGCCACAGGTATGGTACTACTCAAGGGGCTGCTAGGGGCGGCACTGTCCACGTCATCGTTCGTTTGCCGGGGAGCACACATGAGCGCATGTTATCGGCATGGACGACGCTGCGATGGAACTCCGCATCTCCCACCTTTCCAAGCGCTATCCCAATGGTGTGCAGGCGCTTAGTGATGTGAGCCTCACCGTTCCGTCAGGAATGTTCGGACTCTTGGGCCCCAACGGAGCGGGCAAGTCCACTCTGATGCGGATCCTGGCGACACTCCAGGAACCGGACGAAGGGACGGTGACCCTCGGCGAGATCGATGTTCTCGCCCAAAAAGACTCGGTGCGTCGGCTGCTCGGTTACCTCCCCCAGGAGTTCGGGCTCTATCCCAAGCTCAAGGCCAGGGCGCTCCTCGACCACTTCGCGATCCTGAAGGGTCTGACGGATTCGAAGGAGCGAAACGCGCGAGTCGATGCCCTCCTAGAGCAGACCAACCTTGCCGACGCCCGCAACCGACAGTTGGGCGGGTTCAGCGGCGGGATGAAACAGCGGTTCGGAATCGCTGTCGCACTCTTGGCCGACCCACGACTCATCATCGTGGATGAGCCCACCGCGGGTTTGGACCCCACCGAACGAGTCCGCTTTCTCAACCTGCTGGCCGAGCTAGGGGAAAAGAGCGTCGTTATCCTCTCGACCCACATCGTCGAGGACGTGAGCGAGCTGTGCTCCCGAATGGCGATCATCAACCAGGGTCGGATTCTGCTGGAGACGGAACCGCTGGCCGCCCAGGCAGAGCTGGCCGGCCGGCTGTGGCGGAAGCAGATCCCCAAAGTGGAGCTGCCCTCGTACAAGTCGCGTTTCGACGTGCTCTCCTCGCGGCTCGTCGCGGGGCGAACCCAAGTGCGGGTCCTCTCGGAGACCGTTCCCGACCCTCAGTTCGAGCCCGTTGAGCCCACCCTGGAGGACGTCTACTTCGGGGCGTTGCGGCGGGTACACGAAGGCGTCACGCCAGCGGCCTCGTGAGGTCGGGTCGATGATGTGGAGAATCTACCTCATGGAGCTCCGGCTGCGGTTCACGCGTCCGCAGACGTACATCTACTGGGCGATCATCACCTTCGGGGCCTTTATTGCCATCATGGGGCAGGCGGGGGCGTTCGGAGCGGCAGGATTCGGAAGGAGAGTCCTCAACGGACCCTATCACGTTGCTGAGGGCGCCCTGACCTTCAGCATGTTCGGAGTGCTGATCACCGCGGGCTACATGGGTCAGGCGGTATTTCGCGACTTCCGCACCGGAATATTCCCACTCGTCTTCACCACCCCAGTCAGCAAAGGGGCCTACCTGGGTGGCCGATTCTTGGGGGCACTGACCGGAAACGCCTTCATCCTGACGGGGTGGGCGGTCGGTCTGGTTCTCGCCCTCAACATGCCGAACATCGATCCGGCACGCATTGGAGCGTTCGAACTTGGCACGTTCGTTCAACCCTACGTGGTCTTCATCCTACCCACGCTGCTCTTCACGGCCGCCATCTTCTTCGCCCTCCCCGCGCTCACCCGTAAGATCTTACCCAACTACGTGGCCGGGATCGCCCTGTTGGTCGGGTACCTGTTGGCGACTGCGATCTCGCAGGACCTCGACAAGGGTATGATGGCCGCTTTGGCTGACCCGTTCGGAGGCGAAGCCTTCTACCAACTCACCCAGTACTGGAGCATCACAGAACAGAACACTCTGACGGTGCCCCTAAGCGGGTATCTGCTTTTAAACCGCCTGTTGTGGATGGGGGTGGCCGCGGTCGTGTTCGGACTCATGTTCGTTCGCTTCCGTTTTGAACATGGGGGTGAGGCCCTGTCCTGGTGGGCCAAGAGGCGATCCCGCAAGAGCGACCAAGCGTCGGTCGGGACCCAGAAGCGCCCCGGCCCCTTGGCCGCTATCCACACCCTGAGCTTGCCGGCGGCGACCCCCTCCTATTCGGCCTCTGCGCGTTGGCGACAGTACCTCTCGGAGACCTGGACGCACTTCGTGGCCACGGTCCGGAACATCTACTTCATCGCCATCGTGTGCGCCGGACTGGTCTTTCTGATCGGGAGTGCCCTTTTCCTCGACCTCAACTTCGGCACCACCGTGTACCCGGTGACGCAGCGGGTGGTGTCGGTGTTGGGCGGCAGCTTCTCCCTCTTCTTCCTCATCATCATAACCTACTACGCAGGTGAGATGGTTTGGCGCGAACGGGATCTGGGACTCCAGCAGATCACTGACTCACTGCCCACACCCAATTGGCTTTCGCTGGCTTCGAAGGTGTCAGCGCTGATCCTCGTGCACCTGGTCCTGCTAACGGTCATCATGATTTACGGGATCGTCGTGCAGACGCTCCGTGGCTACTTCCGGTACGAGATCGGTGTGTACGTCAGGGAGCTGTTTGGTGTTCAATTCGCCGACCTGGTGCTTCTCACCGTCTTCGCGTTCTTCATCCAGGTCCTGGTCAATCACAAATACGTCGGCTACGTGCTCCTGGTCGGCTACCTACTCATCGTGGACTTCTCTGGTGAGCTGGGGTTAGAGCACAACCTCTACATCTTCAGCGGCGATTCCGGAATCCCGTACTCGGATATGAACCGATACGGGCATTTCCTGCTGCCCTTCACCTGGTTCAAGCTCTACTGGGCGAGCATCTGCCTGGGCCTGGCCGCTCTATCGAGCCTCCTCTGGGTGAGAGGGCAAGACACCAAGTGGAAGGTGAGACGAGCACTGGCCAGGCAGAGACTCACGGCCAAGGCCATACTTTCGCTCGGCGTGGCTGCTACGCTTTTCTTGTCGCTGGGCGGATTCATCTTCTACAACACGAACATCCTGCACGAGTACGTCACCTCTAACGAGTCCGACGAGCGGGCCGCCGCGTATGAGCGGGCCTACAAGCAGTACGAACACCTGGACCCGCCCGGTACTGTGGACATCGACATCGAGGTGGACGTCCACCCCTCCGAGCGGGCCATCTACGCACACGGCGAGTTCCTGCTGGTCAATAACACGGGTCGTCCGATCGACTCCTTGCCCGTCGACTACCGCCAGGACGTCGTGGAGCTACGCACGCTCGAATTCGACCCGCCGGCGGAGCTGGTTCTGGACGGAGAGCAGGGATTCCGCATCTACGAGTTCGCCAGGGCAATCGCGCCCGGAGATTCGATTCTCTGGACAGTCGATCTCGCCTACGAAACGAAGGGTTTTGAGAACCAGACGGGAGGCACGGAGCTGGTCCACAACGGGACCTTCATCAATGGCGCTCAACTGTTTCCGACACTGGGTTACTCGACTGCAGCGGAGCTCTCAGATGAGAACGCTCGGCGGCGCCTGGGGCTGCCTCCGCGTGCGCGAGCGCTGCCCGCCGACGATCCGGAGGGCCTCATGCGTTCGAGTGTAGTGGGCGGCTGGGCCACCTTCGATGCTGTCCTGAGCACCGCACCCGACCAGACAGCGATCGCGCCCGGCACACTGTTGCGCGAGTGGGAGGAGGGCGGCCGCCGGTACTTCCACTACTCGACCGGCGACCAGCGGATGACACCGTTCTACTCGATCATCTCCGCATCGTACGAGGTCGCGCGTGACGAGTGGAATGGCGTAGATCTGGAGGTCTACTACCACCCGAAACACGACTTCAATGTGAACCGGTTCATGAACGGACTGCGGAAGTCGCTGGCCTACTTCTCGGAGCAGTTCGCGCCCTATCCTTTCGAACAGGCCCGCATCATCGAGTTCCCGCGGTACGCCTCTTTCGCGCAGGCGTTTCCCGGGACCATGCCTTACTCGGAGGGCATCGGATTCATCGCCGATGTGGACGACGACGATCCGACCTCCATCGACTACCCGTTCTTCGTGACGGCGCACGAGGTGGCCCACCAGTGGTGGGGACACCTCGCGCGGGGAGGTGACGTTCAGGGGAACACGATGCTGACCGAGAGCCTGGCCGAGTACAGCGCGCTCAAGGTGCTCGAGCACGAGCACGGACCTGAGGAGATGCGGCGCTTTCTGGAGGACGAACTGGACGGTTACCTCGCGGGCCGCGCCAACGAAACCCGCAAGGAAGAGCCTCTCATGTTCGTGGAGGGACAAGGCTACATCCGGTACCAGAAGGGCTCACTGGCCTTCTACGCACTGAGCGACTACATCGGCGAGGAGGCGCTCAATGCTGCCCTGCGTGCGTACGTGGAGGACTGGGCGTACCGGGGGCCTCCCTACCCGAGCACATACCAGTTCATGGACTACATCCGAGCCGCGACCCCGGACTCCCTCCACTACTTCCTGGAAGACACGTTCGAAAACATCACCCTCTACGATTTACGAACCACGTCGGCGGAGTACGTCGAGGTGGAAAGTGGCGTGTTCGACGTTACGCTCAATGTGAGCGCGCAAAAGCTGCGCTCCGATTCGGTCGGTGTGGAGACGCCGATCAGCATGAACGACTGGATCGACGTCGGGGTGTTCGCCGACGACGATATGCGCAAGCCACTCTACCTCGAGAAGCACCACTTGGCGGATGGAGAATCGACGGTAACAGTGAGAGTGCGCGCAGCCGAATCAGACAACGTACCGATTCGAGCCGGTGTCGACCCCTACCACAAGCTGATCGACCGGCAAAAGACCGACAACTCCAGACGGGTAGAGGCGGCGGCAACCCAGGATAGATGAGCCGGCCCCACAGATGCGGGGCCGGCTCGACAACCGTCTAGGGATTGTGGAAGGAGATCTGCCTCCCCGCGCATTCGTTGGGGCCGCGCCTTCCGTAACCGGGAAGCTGGGGTCCGGTCGTTGGCCCGGTGTTCCACGGCGAGGCTACGTTGGGAAACGGCGTCCCCGCGTCGTAACAGCCCCCGTCAATCGATCGGATCATGTCGGGCATGAAATCCGGTAGCTTTTTACCGTGGTCGTGAACGACGAACCAGACCGCCGCGCCCTGTGGGTTCGTGACCCCATGGCTGGGTGCTCCCAGCGGAGATTGAACCGTCCCGTAGGTGCTGCCCACCCGTTTGTGGCCAGAGAACCTCACCACGTCCTGATTCCCCGCAATCTTGCCCGCAACCCACATCATGTCGGGTTCTGCCAGGTCGTTGAACAGGTCGGGACCATCGCACACGCCCGGGCCTCCCGCCATGCACCCGGCGGGATTGTTGAATATGAGCATCCAGATCGTGTAGGCGTTGCCCTTCGTGAGCCCGGTGGTCTCGATCTCGACGCGTAGTCCGTGGTCGGAGCGGGTCAGCGTCGAGGCGCCCCACACCTGGTTGAACGTAGGCCAGGTGAGGAGGTCGGCAGTCGTGGCGGAACGGTGCTTCCCTCCGGGGGCAGCGGAGTAGGTGAGCCTCCCGTCGGGTACCCCGCCTATTGCCGTGTTTTCGGTAGGCTGTTCGCAGGCCACGAAGGCGAGCGTACATAGTCCTGCAGCCCATCGAGTCCAAGCTGGTCGGAACGTCCTGATCACCGGATCCCTCCTTAAAGAAGATTCGAGCGAGGATCTCGGGCGATCCTCATGTTCCTTCAAGCAAGAAGTCGATCCGAAACGGCTCAGGCGAGCTATCAGAGCGCCCTCAGGAAGGCCGCGACATCGCCTTTGTCCCAATCCGCTGCGCCGTAATGCCGGAGGACGATACGTCCTTCGCGGTCGATGATCAGGGTGGTGGGAAGGCCCACCACGCCGAACTCGGGCGGGGCGTCTTGCCGTTCAAGGTAGACCGGGACGCTCAGCCCCTGTTTGCGCACGAACCTCCGGACGGACCTCTCCCCCTCGGGCGAGATGAGCAGGAACGCCACGTCGCTGTCGTGCAGCCTGGCCGCGAGCTGTTGGATCGAAGCCATCTCCGCAACACAGGGCTTGCACCAGCTCGCCCAGAAGTTGAGGAAGATGACCCTCCCCTCGAAGGCCCCAAGGTTCGTCTCGGTCCCGTCGAGGTCCTCGATCTCCCACTGGAAGTCGGCATGGCCCAACACCTCTAGCTGGCTACTGGGCGGCACGGCGGGACGGACCTCCTGTGCGACGGCCAAAGCCGGCACCAGGGCGGCCACGGTCAGCGCTCTTGCCAGTAGCCGGGTCATCGCGACCCCGCGATCCGCAAACCGATCAGGAACTGCCTTCCCACGATGGGACCCCACACGTAGCCGGTGTCGAAGGCCTCCCCGAAGGGATTGGCCGGATCGATCAAGGGGCTGCCCTGGGCGAAATCGGACAGGTTACGGGCGGCGACGTAGAGCTGCCGCTCGCCGCTGCCCAGGTCCATCGTGGCCTGTAAGTTGTGCACCGAGTAAGGTTCGGACCGCGTGGGCCGTGAGAACGGCTCAGGGTACTCCGGCAGCTCCATGGGGCCGACCCAACTGCCCGTGTAGTCGAGCCTGAGGCCGCCGCCCAGCGGACCGGGGAACGTGTAACTGACTTCGGCTACCCCTTTGTACCGTGCCGAATACTCGAGCGGGCGTCGTACGCCGGCCTCCTCGGTGTATACGTCCTGAAACGTCATGCCGACGGTGTACAGCAGCGGGAAGCTTGAGAAGTTCTGGTTCAGCGAGACCGACACGCCGCGCGTCACCGAAGTGCCGTTCAGGTTGTCGTAGACGATCTGGTCCGGATGCACGTCGTAGTCCGGCACGATGCGATTGGAGAACCGGGTGTAGAACCCGTCCACATCGATCATCATGGGGTTCGAGCCAAAGCGCAGGATCTGATTCAGGTTGCCCGTGACGCTTACGGAACGCTCCGGCCGAAGCTTCTCTCGGATGATGACATCGCGCGCCCCGGTGTAAGCCGCATGATCTTCTGTGAACAGGTTGACCACGCGGAAGCCGGTCCCAGAGTTTACCCGCACTGTGGTCTCATGAAACGGCATCCACTTGGCCGAAAAGCGTGGCGACAGGATAGACCCGTGCTCGCCATGCCGGTCCAGGCGCGCGCCCGTAACGGTGTGGACGTCGCCCGGCCATCGGTTCTCGAGCTGCGCGAACACGCCGGGAATGCCGCGTCGACTCGCCTCAGTCGTTGCGGGCGTGTTGTCGTCGTAGTACTCCCAGCGTAGCGTGCTGCCCACCAGCAGGTCGCCCAACGGCGTGTCGCCCTCCCAGGTCAGGTTGCCCACGTGTACCTGCTGTTCCGCCTGGTAGCCGATATCGCCGTAGTAGCTGTCCTGTCGGTGTCCGGTGGATGAGGCGTGCAGCCTGAGGCCGGATACGCCACCCAGGTCGTCGTAGCGACCCACCAGTTCGTGCCGCTCGGTCAGGATGGATTCGCCGTACACGTCGGAGGAGCCTCTCAGACTCGGTCTCCAAGCGCGGACCCCACCGAAGCGGTCCTCGCGGTAGATCCGGGTCATGAGTTCCAGCTTGTCCCGCCCGTCCGGGCGCCACTCCAGCTTTCCGAACAGCGAGATACGGTCGTCCAAGGGAAGGTCGGAGAACCCGTCGCCGTTGCGGTCCAGCCACCGATCCATCGAGCGCAGACTGCCAGACACGAGGCCCTTGAGCGCGCCTGTACCCGGCGCCAGAGCGAACGTTGCCGAGCGCTCACCGAGATCGGTCGTCGCGACGTCCACGCTGTATCGGGGAGCGAACCGCGGCGACTTGGTGATGATGTTGATCACACCGCCCATGGCCTCGGTACCGTACAGCGTGGACGAAGGCCCTTTGAGGATCTCGAGCTGTTCGATGATGGCCGGATGAATGCCGTTCAGACCGTAGACGGAGGACAACGAGCTCATCAGGGGCATCCCATCGATCAGTACCGCCGTGTAGGGTCCCTCCATGCCGTTGATGCGGATGGAGTTCGTGTAGCAGACGCCGCAATCGACCTGGTTGTAGAGTCCGTTCACATGCGAGATCGACTGCGTCAGGTTGTCGCTTACGTTGCGCTGCAGGAACGCCTGGGTCACGACATCGACCTTCACCGGCGAGTCGCTCACGCGTGTCTCGCGCATGGTGCCGGTGATGACGATGGGATCGAGTTCTAGCGCCTTCGGAACCAGCTCTATGACGACCGAGGTCGCACCCTCGGGGCCCACTTGTACCCGTTGTGTGACGGGCGCGAAGCCGAGGGCCTCGACACGGAGCTCCCAGTCGCCGGCCGGCAGCCTGAGGAGGAAGCGTCCCTCTGCGTTGGTCAGTGTCTGCAGGGTTAGGCCTTCCACGCGTACCGGAGCTTGGGGGATACCCGCCCCCTCGGTCATCACTCGGCCGTTGAGTGCCGTGGGCTGACCGGATTGCTGAGCCGCGGCCGAGCCGGGCGCGAGAACACCCGACGCGGCAGACAGGAGGAGGACAACAGCCACACCGACCGATCGGAGTGGGACGCGTGGCAGGGAAAGATCGGACAAGGAGCGCATCATAGGCTGAAAACTCGGCGGCGACTTGGCGGATATTTTAGGAATACCTAAATATTAGGCATGCCTAAGTTTCGCACAAGGGGCTGGTGACTCGAGAGCGCCGATCAGGGAGCTGCGCCGCCCAGCCCATCGATTTCGGCCAGCGCGGCCTCCAGTCCAGCGGCGGGGAGGAAGCGGACTCCACTGCGTGTGCCCGACTCAGAGCCCGCGTAGACGACGAGCGAGGCGAGCATCCTGTCGCCCAGAAGTTCACCCAACCCCTTGAGCCCGCGGAAATAGCCGCTCGTGATGGTCTCGCCCGCTTTGGCTTCGATCGCTGCGAAGCGGTCGGCTAGGGTATAAATGAGATCGACTTCCCGGCCGGACCGTTCACGATAGAAGTGAAGGTTGGCGCGCCGCCCCCGGTGGTACCGGTACTTGAGAGCTTCCGCCACGACCATGTTCTCGAAGAGAGCGCCTTTCAGCGGGTGGGTGCGGACCTGTGCAGCGTTCTCGATCCCGAGTAAGGAGGCAGCGAGGCCGACGTCATAGAAGTAGAGCTTCGGTGCCTTGATGAGACGTTTCGAGACGTTGGTGAAATAGGGGGTCAGGCGGAACAGGATGTAGGAAGCTTCCAAGACCCCGATCCAGGACTTCGCTGTTGTGTGCGAGACCCCCGCGTCGTTGCCCAAGCTCGTCAAATTGAGAAGCTGACCGGTGCGCCCGGCGCACAGCGCCAGAAAGCGCTGAAACTCCGGTAGATTCCTGATCTCTGTTACCTGGCGCACATCCCGCTCCAGGTAGGTCTCGACGTAGTCGCCCAACGCTTGGGTCGGCTCCAGGCCCTCGTCATGGATTCGGGGATAGAACCCTGTGTAGATCACGTCTTCGGCATGTCCGACCGGCCGGAGTCGCTCCAGTTCACCAATGGAGAACGGCAGGAGTCGCAAAACCGCGGTGCGGCCGGCCAACGATTGGCTGATGGCCTGAGTCATCCCGAAGTGTTGGCTGCCGGTTAGGATGAAGAGGCCGTTCCGCCTGCGCTCATCCACGAGCGGCTGAATGTAGGAGGGCAACTCGGGCGCACGCTGCACCTCATCCAGGATCACTCCGTCAGGATAGTCTCGGAGGAACCCACGCGGATCTTCCCGAGCGTAGGCCCGCGCGTCGGGGTTCTCCAGGTTGACGTAGGGGAGCTCCGGGAGTGCCATTTGGCAAAGCGTTGTCTTCCCAGCCTGTCGAGGGCCTGTCACGGTCACGACTGGGTGCGTTCGGAAAAGCTTCTGCAGGGTTGGGGCGATGGTCCGATCTACCATCAAGCGCTCGCTTGGTCTCTGGATACACGCTACCTGAAAGTAGTACTTTCGATTAGCACGATCTAGATGAAGGCGCGGAGTTCCGTCAAGACTGACGCTTCGTTGTGATCTCTTGACGATATTTAAGTGCTAACTTAAATATCGTCATGGTGAAGCCCCCCGAGACCCAACTCCGCATCGTTTCCGAGCCACGGCGCCGCTCGATCCTCCGCTTGATCTGGAATCGAGAGCTTTCCGCTGGGCAGATCGCGGAGCAGATGCCCGTGAGTTTCCCCGCGGTGTCTCAGCACCTCAAGAAGCTGCTGGACGCAGACCTGGTGACTGTGCGGCGCGATGGCCGGCACCGGTACTACCGGGCCCGAAAGCGGGACCTGGGGAGTCTGGCCGTCTACCTGGAGCACATGTGGTCAGAGAAACTGGATCGACTCAAGGCGCTGTCGGAAGCAAAGGAGAAGGACCGATGAGTCAGCAAGACACGGTGCGCGTGACTCGGTTTATCGAGGCGTCTCCCGAGACGGTTTTTGGTGTGATCTCCACGCCCGTCGGGTTCTCGGCCTGGATGGACGGCGAAGCCGACTTCGAGCCCAGGCCCGGGAGCCCCTTCCAGATCCGCTTCCCCCAGTTTGCGACGGTGATCAGCGGCACAGTGGTTGAGGTCGTCCCCGCGCGTTGCTTTGCCGTTACGTGGGGGGCCTCGGAGGGGCCTCAGGTCGAGACCCTACCCGCCGGGTCGAGCACGGTGCGCATCGAGCTCGAGCCCCAGGGGGACGGCACCAGCGTGACGCTCACCCATTCCGATTTCGTCACTCCCGAGGAGGCGACCAACCACGAAGCCGGGTGGCGCTTTCACCTCAGCCGTCTGCAGCTCAAAGCGAATCGGGGTCAGTTGGAGGACATCCTACCCGATGTGTGGGATGCGTGGTGTCGGGCGTGGTCTGAGTCGGATGATGCGGTTCGACAGGGGCACCTGGAGCGGTGCTGCGTCAGCGACTTCCAGTACGCAGACGACTATGCCACACTCGAGGATCGCGACACACTTTCGGTCCACATCGCAAACTCGCTGCGATACGTGGCGCACGCGAAGCTGGCCGCGGACGGGCCCTTTCGGGTGTGCCGGGGGGAGGCCTTGATTCCTTGGCGCGGAGAGGCGGAAGACGGGACCGTGAATTTCCGCGGAACCCTTCATGCCCGCGTCCGTCCCGACGGGCGCTTCGTGCGCGTGACGAGCTTCTGGGATCAGGGCGACGCTGGTTCTCGCACGTAGCTTCGAACGCGTAGCCCTTCTCGGGGCGGTTACCGAGTCTCTTCCCGAATGGCTTCGAGTTCCGCCACGACCTCGAGGTCTTTTGGGCGTCCCGCGGCACGCTTAGCGGCCAGCAACTGGTCAACGCTCAGGCACATGCAGCGCACCCCGAAGAGGTCGATCCGGACAGCTCCCTCGCGAAGGTCGTAGAAGCCGCCACCGCCGGGGATCTCGCCCATCAGGTCGAGGTCTCCCATGGACGTGGTTAACGTGAAGTTCAATCCAGAAGCCAACGTGCGGGTGGACCATTCGAACGGAAGTCCCGGAGGCGCGCCTCTTAGATACGGGGATTGGCCCGCCAAGGCCGCCACCACACGCTCCAGGTTGTCTTCGTCCCGAGCGTAGAGGATGTCCAGGTCCTGGGTCAGCCTGGTTGAGCCGTGAACCGTGGCCGCCACGCCGCCGATGAGGATACACCTCACCTCCGCAGCGCAAAGGCTGCGAAGCAGACCCGCGAAGTCAGTCACGCGGCGAGTCCAGTTCTCTACCGGCCCGGCGAAGCTCTTCCGCAAACTCCTGGAGCTTCATGAGGTTCCGGACCCGCTCTTCGACGGACCGACGTAAGTTCTCCCGGAGTGACGCTCGATCCACGTTCTGCTTGTAGAGTTCGATGATTTCGTCCATGCCGCTCCTCTGCTACGTCACGCGAGAACCGTTGTACCATACCCTGTGGATCCTGGTCGGTTCTGGGCCCACCCGCTTGGCCAGACTTGACCAAGGCGATGACTTGGTCCACAACTGTGTTATGGAGGTCATCGATCCGCACGAAGCGAAGTCCCAATTCTCGAAGCTCCTTGAACGTGTCGTGGCCCCGCTCCCCTACCCGATCCTTGACCGGTGTAGTTAGGCGGCCGGCAGCATGAGCGCGAAGCGCAGAGTGGCCATCCTCGGGGCCACCGGGAACGTGGGCCAACGGCTCATCGAACACCTCGACGAGCACCCCTGGTTCGACGTGGTGCGGCTCTGCGCGTCTGAGCGCTCGGCGGGCAGACCGTACCGTGACGCATGTGATTGGCGGTTGGCCGCCCGACTTCCCGACCGGCTCGCGGGCCTGCGCGTGGAGACCGCCGATCCTGTCGACGGGATCGACCTTGCGTTCTCCGCCTTGAACGCCTCGGTAGCGGAGTCGGTGGAGCCCGCTTGGGCGGCGGCGGGAGCCATGGTGTTTTCCAACGCACGCAGCTACCGCATGGCTGCGGACGTGCCGCTCGTCATCCCCGAGGTCAACCCCAACCACCTTAAGCTCCTTGGGGCTCAGCAGGTTAGGCGCGATTTTCCGCCCGGCGCCGGCATCGTGACCAATGCGAACTGCTCGGCCACGTTCCTGACCTCGGCGCTGGCGCCTCTACATCGCGCGTTCGGAGTGGAGCGTGTCATGGTGTCCACCCTGCAGGCCGTCTCGGGAGCTGGCTACCGCGGCGTGTCGTCGATGCAGATTCTCGGCAACGTGATCCCCCATATCGGAGGGGAAGAAGAGAAGCTGGAGAGCGAGACGCAGAAGATCCTGGGTACACTGGAGGAAGGGGCCATCCGTCCGGCGCCCATCCGCATCTCCGCGCAGGTGCACAGGGTGCCCGTCATGGACGGTCACACGGAAGCGATCTCCGTCGCGCTCGCACGCAACCCGGGCATTGAGGCCGTTGGCGACGCGCTACGCGCGTTCCGGGGTCCGCCGCAGGACTTGGGGCTGCCCTCTGCGCCCAGCGCTCCGCTGGTACTCCGGGACGAACCCGACCGGCCGCAACCGCTGCTGGACCTGGAGGTCGAACGCGCGATGGCTACGGTGATCGGACGGCTACGGCCCTGCAACGTACTGGACTACAAGTTCGTAGCGCTGGGTCACAACACGGTGCGGGGAGCGGGCGGAGGCTCGGTCCTGAACGCGGAGCTCATGCACGCTCAGGGGATGTTGGGAGACGGACCGTGATCGTCATGAAGTTCGGCGGTACTTCGGTCGAGGACGCCGAGGCCTTCGAGCGCGCCCTCGCGATCATCGACCGAGCCCGTGAGCGGCGCCCGCTGGTGGTCGTATCGGCGCTCGCAAAGACCACCGCCGTTCTGACGAGGTTGGGCGCGGACGCTGCCGAGGGCAGGCTGGCCGACGCGCAGGAGGCCCTGAGCGACGTGCTGGGCCGCCACCGTGCGCTCGCGCATGAACTGCGCCTAGACAGTGCGGCCGACGTTGTGAACGAGCACATTTCGATGTTCGAAGCCGAGCTGCTGCGGCTGCTGGTAGGAATCGACGTGCTACGCGAATGCACCCCCAAGACCCGCGATCATCTAGCGACGTTTGGGGAGCGGATGTCGTCCATGATGCTGACCGAAGCAGCCAAGGCGCGGGGGTTGGACGCAGTGCTCCTCGATGCGTTCGAGATCGTCATCACCGACGCGCAGTTCGGACGAGCCCGCCCCGACCTGGTAGAGCTTCAGAAGCGAGTGCAGCAGCGAGTGGCCCCGCTGCTCGCTGAGGGCCGGCTCCCGATCATCCAGGGATACATCGGAGCCACATCTGACGGTACACCGACCACCATGGGCTTTGAAGCCTCCGACTTCACGGCCTCACTTCTGGGCGCCGCTCTGCAGGCTGAAGAGATCCAGATCTGGACCGACGTGCCGGGCATGTTAAGCGCCGACAACCGCGTGGTGCCCGAAGCGGTCACCCTGCCCCGCCTGAGCTTCGCGGAGGCCGAGGAGCTGGCGAACCTCGGGGCCAGCGTGATGCACCCCGACGCCGTGCGACCCGCCGCTCGGAAGGGGATTCCCATCCGGATCCTCAGCTCACGCGACGGGGAACTCGGCGATACCCTGCTCAGCGCGGAGGGCGACCCCACCCAACTGGGCGTACGCTCGGTGGCGCTGCTAAGGCCTCTGGGTCGCATCCGGCTACGCCCACTGGACGGCGTGTCGCAGCGGGAAGGGTTCGGCCGCTGGGTGCTGGATGTGCTCGCTCGACAGGCGGTGCCCGTCGACGTTATGTGCGCCACTGATCGGAGCGTGGTGCTCGGCGTACGCCCGGATGGGTTGCAGGGGGACATCCTGTTGGAACTGGCAGCGGACGCGACAGTCGAAACTCTGGACGGCCTGGCGCTCGTGTCCGTTGCGGGCCGAGACCTGGAGGACGCCGACAACGTCGCCCCCCGTGCGCTGGCCGGTCTAGAGGGCATTCCCGTCAGACTCATCACACAGGGCGCTTCTCCCCTAAGTCTCTCCGTGATGGTGGACGAAGTGGACGCGGTGCGCGCGGTTCGCGCGCTCCACGACGTATTCATTGGCAGCGGACAGGCATCTTTGCCGGAGGCCGAATGAAACTGGGCATCGTGGGCATGGGGAGGATGGGGAGCGCCGTGCAGGAGCTCGCCCTCCAGCGCGGGCATGAGGTCGTGCTCACGTTGGATGCGGGAGATGACCAGCAGGCGTTGGAGGCGCAACTGCGCGCGGGGGCACCCGAGGTGCTGATTGAGTTCACGACCGCGGGGGCGGTCCTGCCCAACATCAGGGCCGCCGCTTCCTCAGGAATCCCGATGGTTGTGGGCACCACGGGTTGGCTACCCCACCTCGAACAGGCAGAGCAGGTGATTCGTTCGCTCGACGGAGCACTGGTGTACGGCTCCAACTTCTCGATTGGCGCCAACCTGTTCCAGAAGCTGGTAGAAACGGCGGGTACCCTGTTCGATGCGTTCCCGGACTACGACCCGTTCATCATCGAGCATCACCATCGGCACAAGGTGGACGCGCCCAGTGGTACCGCGGCCCTGCTTGCAGAGACCCTCCTGCGCACCGTGACTCGCAAGGCCCGGATAGAGGCCGGCAACGCGAGTGGCGCCATCGCCAACGAGGCCCTACAGGTCAGCAGCGTGCGCGCGGGGTCGGCATTCGGAAACCATGAGGTCGGCTTCGATGGGGACAACGACCTCGTCACGCTGCGGCACGAGGCACGGGGCCGCACCGGCTTCGCTGAGGGTGCCTTGTGGGCGGCGGAGTGGATTCTGGGGCGAACGGGCGTGTATTCGTTCTCCGAGGCGCTGTTCGGATCGCTGGGTGACACGGAGGAGGACTCGGAGCATGCCTGACGCGTTCAGAGGGACCCACACTGCTTTGGTCACGCCCTTCGATGCGGCTGGAGCCATCGACGAGCCACGGCTCCGGGCGCTGGTGCGCCGCCAGGTCGAAGCGGGGGTTACCGGGATCGTGGCCTGCGGGACGACTGGCGAAGCCGCCACCATGACACGTGACGAACAGCTCCGCGTCATCGAGACCGTCTTGCACGAGGTCGACGGGCGGGTGGCGGTGACGGCGGGAGCCGGCGGAAACGGTACCCAGGACGTCATCAACTTCTGCCGCAGGCTGGAAGGACTCCCCGTCGATGCGGTGTTGGTGGTGGTGCCCTACTACAACAAGCCCACCCACCAAGGTATGCGACAGCACTTTCGTGCCGTCGCCGACGCGGCGACGGCGCCCGTGATGCTCTACAACGTACCGGGTCGCACTGCGCGCAACATGCCGGCATCCGTTACGCTGGCCCTGGCCGAGCACCCCAACGTGGGTGGCGTAAAGGAGGCCTCGGGCGACCTCGAGCAGGTGGGCCACATTGTGCGAGACGCGCCCACCGGATTCGCTGTGCTCTCGGGAGACGATGCGCTTACACTACCTATGATGGCGCTGGGTGGCGTCGGGGTCGTATCGGTGGTCGCCAACGCCGATCCAGCCCGGATGAGCACCCTGGTCGCCACCGCCCTCAATGGGGACTTCGAAGAGGCGCGGCGGATCCACCACGAGCTCTCGCGATTGATGTCCATGTGCTTCATGGAGTCGAACCCCATACCAGTGAAGCACGTGGTGGCCAGGCTAACCGGAGCGTCGGCGCACTACCGGCTCCCCCTGGTGCCCCTCGACGACACCTATCACGAGGCCTTGGAGACCGAACTCGAGCGACTGGCCCTCCTTCCCCGAGGGGGGTCGTGATGGAGGGAGCACCCGCCGCGTGGACCGACGTTCAGCTCGCTGAGCGCATCGGGAAGTTGGCCAATGTGTCAACGCCGGAGCTGCCTGACAGTGCGGAAGCAGTGTTCGTCGAGCTCCGGGATCGCCTGACGCGCGGACAGGTGCGGTCCGCCTCGCCGGGACCCTACGGCTGGACCGCCAACACCTGGGTAAAGAAGGGCATTCTGCTGGGGTTCCGCATCGGAAGGATGCACGACTACTCGGCCACGGGCTTTCCGTTCTTCGACAAGCACACCTATCCGTTGCGGCCACTTACAGGGGGCGAAGGCGTCCGCATCGTGCCCGGAGGGTCATCGGTGCGCACTGGCGCCTACGTGGCTCCGGGGGTGGTCTGCATGCCTCCGATGTTCATCAACGTGGGCGCCTACGTGGACGAGGGCACCATGGTGGACTCACACGCGCTGGTGGGCTCCTGCGCCCAGATCGGCAAGCGCGTTCACCTTTCCGCCGCCGCCCAGATCGGGGGAGTGTTGGAGCCGGTGGGGGCCCTCCCCGTCATCATCGAAGACGACGTGTTGGTGGGCGGCAATTGTGGCGTCTATGAAGGCGCCGTGGTGGGACGTCGCGCGGTGCTGGCGCCTGGCACCATCCTGACGCGGGCCACGCGGGTCTACGACCTCGTACACGACCGTATCATCAGCGCCGGTGACGATGGGCCGCTCCGGATCCCAGACGACGCCGTGGTGGTGCCGGGAAGCCGACCCGCGCGGGGTGACTTCGCGGCGGAGGCAGGCGTGCAGCTCTACGTTCCGGTCATCGTGAAGTACCGGGACGCCGATACGGATGCGGCGGTGGCGTTGGAGAATGCGCTGCGGTAGTCGCGTTTGAGGAACTCTACGCCCGACGCGTGAGTTGAACGTCTAGGAAGCTGTTGAACTCGAGTCCTCATAGATGGGTCACGTGAATCGCGCACTCTTGGGCACCTTGGCGGGACTCTTGGCTGTGGTGGCCGCGTGCGGCGATCCCGCCACTGCGCCCCTCCCCAGGGTCGACCCCACGGCCAACCTGCAGTGCAACCTCAACACCACCTTCCTGGAGGTGTCGGGGGTCGGGAGGGGTGGGATTCCGACACTGACGGACCCGCCGATGGTGACCGTCCACGATGCAGCGGCAACCGCCTACATCGAGCGGGATGCCCTCGTGGTGGGACTGCTCCTCGACGACGCACCCCTCGCCATCCCGCACAGTGTCCTGGTTCATCACGAGATCGTGAACCTGAACGGACCCGCGACGCAGGTGGCGGTCACCTACTGCCCCCTTACGGGCTCTGCACTGGTGTTCGATCGGGGCTCGGTCGACGGAGCTGAGCTGGCCGTGTCAGGCCTCCTCTACCAGTCCAACCTGATCATCTACGACCGCACGACGAGCGGCGAGTCGTTCTGGCCGCAGATGTTCGGTGAGGCGCGCTGTGGACCGCGTTCGGGAGCCAGTTTGGAGCGCGCCCCGGCGATCGAGATGACCTGGGGTACGTGGAGTGCCCTCTACCCCAACACCCAGGTCGTCAGTGAGGAGACCGGGTTCGAGCGCAACTACCACGCATCAGGGAATCCCTATGGAGCCTACGTGGCCAATGAGGAGTTCTGGTTCGCCATGCCGCCGGCGGACTCCCGACGGCCCCAGAAGGAGCGCGTGCTGGGAATCCCGCCCGTGGGGTCGAGTCCGGCCATCGCCTTCCCGTTCGGATCGCTGGCCCAGTTGGGCAGCCTAGCCGTCATCGAGGTCATGATTGGTGGCGGGCCTGCCGTCGTGCTCTGGGATGAGGAGGCCAGCGCAGCCGCGGCCTACCGACCCCTGGCTGGCGGTGAACCCATTACCCTCAGCGCTTCCGGCGGCGCCTTCAAGGATGAAGCGACCGGGAGTCTCTGGTACGTGGATGGCGTTTCCCGCTTCGGGCCCCGAGAGGGCCTGACGCTGGAGCCGGTCGAGGGAGGGTATGTAGCGTTCTGGGGCGCCTGGGCTGCGTTCAACCCGAACTCGGCACTCTGGACGGGAAGCTAGGGCGGGTCAGGGGGCTCGCGACCCTCCTACGTGGCACGTGGGTAAAGCTAGATCGTGGGATCAGCGAAGAGATAGAGGAACTCCATGGGCATCGATAGGCCCACAGTGCGAGACTGGGCAAAGCGCTGGTCGCCGTCGATGAAGACCTGCAGATCGATCACCTGATCCAACGTGTCGGGCGGGCTGGCACTGGCAAAGAATCTGAGTCGCCGCCCCAGGGGAAACCGCTGTTCAAACGGTGGAGTCACCACGAGCGTATCAGCAACGCGGAGGAAGATTTGGCTGGCACCCTGCCCGGTCACCTGATCGACATCAAAGTCGCTGGACACGACCAGCACGACTTGCTGTCCGGGGGTCGTGGCCCTCAGAATCAGCCGTGCGTTTTCCGGGTCACCCTCAGCCAGGAAGCCGCAGGCCACGGTGGATAAGGCCAACAGGAACGTGGCCAGGCAGGACTGCCGTCGTGGTACTCTCAAATGAATCCCTCGAAACCAGCGCGGGGCGAGCAGAGTGCAGAAACTAGCCTTAGTTCAAAACGTCGTCAAAAGTCGCGGCGCACCGGCGCACACCGCGTGAATCGCGTGCTCTTAGCCACCTTAGGCGCGCTCTCCGTGGCAGTGGCCGCCTGCGGCGAGCCCCCTGCGGGCCCGGGGCAGAGGGTGGATCCCACCGAGAGCCTTCAATGCTCTCTCGACAACGCGTTCCTCGAAGCGACCGGGGTCGCGAGAGATGGGATTCCCGCTCTGACCGATCCACCCATTGTGACTGTCGAGGATCCCGCAGCCACTGCCTACCTCGAAAGTGACGCGCTCGTGGTCGGTCTGCTCCTGGACGGCGAACCGATTGCGGTTCCGCACAACATCCTGGTCCACCATGAGATCGTGAACCTGAACGGGCCTCAGACGCAGGTCGCGGTCACGTACTGTCCACTGACTGGCTCGGCGCTCGTGTTCGATCGTGCGTCCGTGAGTGGTGCTGAGCTCGGGGTATCGGGACTGCTGTACCAGTCGAACCTGATCATCTACGACCGCACCACCAATAGCGAGTCCTTTTGGCCACAGATGTTTGGGGAGGCGCGTTGCGGTCCCCGTCTGGGCGCGGTGCTGGAACGCATACCCGCCGTCGAGGTGACCTGGAGCACGTGGACCGCCCTCTATCCACAGACCAGCGTCTTGAGCGAAGAAACTGGCTTCGACCGCAACTACCTGGCCTCGGGAAACCCCTACTCCACCTACGAGGCCAGCGAGACGTTCTGGTTCGCCATGCCCGCGCTGGACCGCCGACGGCCGCAGAAGGAACGTGTGTTGGGCATCCCCGCCACCGCGTCGAGCACGGCGATGGCGTTCCCATTCGGCCCGCTCGCTCAGTTGGGGAGCCGCGCAGTGATCGAGGTCACGGTGGATGGGGAGCCGGCCGTGGTCCTCTGGGACGCCGATGCTCGTTCGGCTGCTGCCTACCGGCCGGTGGCCGGGGGGGAACCCGTGACGCTACGAGCCGTTGGACGCGTGTTCGAGGACGAGGAATCGGGGAGCCTCTGGAACGTCGATGGCGTGGCTCGGATCGGCCCCAGGAAGGGGCTGAGTCTGGAACCCCTCGAGGAAGCCTACATCGCCTACTGGGGCGCTTGGGCGGCCTTCCACCCGGGCTCGGGACTCGTGACGGGCAACTAACCGCCGCTCCGCACCGTGCGCAGAAGTCGGTCCGCAACCGCAGCCGCGAGCGGCACCCCCAGCCCCACGAACACTCGTCCCGCCCAACGGGTCGCCCCGAACTGCTCGATCTCGCCAGAGCTCGAAAGAGCATAGCCAGGGACCAGCATCACGAGGCCGGCAACGAGGGTTTGCCCAAACTTTCCGTGCGAGACCGGGGTCCCTCCTCCGTATCGGGTAGCAGTGGCAGCACCCAGGATCGGAAGTGTCAAGGCGGCCAGTCGCGAACCAGCGGTCCCCCACGTCCCGCAACTCGTTGAAAAGAAGTCGTAGGCCACCTCCGAGAAGTCGATGCAGTTCTCTGCGATGGCCAGTCCGGCGGCCAGCCCCAGAGCATTCCCCACGAATGCCAGGGCGAACACCTTGGCGGTGGAATGCTCCCCGGCCTCCAAGCTCCAATCGTAGGTGCGCGGTGTTTGGAGCTCGGGAGGGATGGGCGGGAGTTCATTGATACCGGCCGCGTCCGCCCACATCTGCGTGTTCACGACAATGACGCCGAACGCCGCCTCCATTCCGTACCGCATGCCGGCTGCGGAGGGGGGCACCACCTCAATGCGTTGAAGTTGTTCGAGCTGCAACGCGTTGTAGAACGACGGGGGATCGTATACCCGCACTCCGTCGACGATGAGCACCGGCGTCAAGCACCGCGTGGCGAACCGCGGTGTTCCGACGGTTCGGAACTCGATACACGTGTTCGCGCCGGCCTGTCCGGCCTCCCGGGTTCGGATGCCAGGCACCCCCTGACTCAACACGTCACCGATGTGGCGTGAGGTAGGCATGAGTGCCACGATTTGGTCGCGCGAGATCACATGCGAAGACGTGCCGCCGGTGCGCTGGACCCGCTGCTCCTCTGTCTCTCCAGTCACGATGATGCGTTCGAGCTCAATCGCCTCGGGCGACAGCTCCACGCGCAACGCGAGATCGGAGTCAGATATCACGACTTCGGTATCGTGCTCCCCGTACGCCAGGTGGGTGATGCGGAGTACGAAGGTGCCTGGCGCGACGTCCCCGAACTGAAAGAGACCGGTTTCGTCGGTAAGCGCACCGAAGTCGGTGCCCATGAGGCGAACCCCGGCCCCCTCGACCGCCCGTCCGGTGGATTGGTCCGTGACGCGGCCCGTCACCGTGCGGACGTCTTGCGCCAGCGTGGGGTTTGCGATGCACAGGAGCGGCAGGCCGAGAGCGACTGCCCGTCCAAGAAGGCGGCGTACCCCGCGAAAGTGTGGCATGCTCGAACATACGGCTCGCGCATTCCAACCTGTCAAGCGACCCAGGACCGTCTTGCCGCCCCTCACCGAGATCCTCAGAATCACGGTGTCAGGGTTTTCCGCGCCGCCCTCGGACTTGTAGATGTATGTTCTTGTGATGATAGGTCTTAAGCGCCAGATGCCTACCGCGACCACCACCCGCCTTCGTCGGGCCCCCTTGGCGTGCATGGGAGCGGCTATCCTGATGGGCTGTTCGAACGACGCCCAAGAATCCGTCGACTTCATTGCGCGCTATGGCCTCGAGCCGTTGCCCGCCATGGTCCACCCGGTGGACAACCCGCCCAATGCCGACCGGATCGAGCTCGGCCGGTTGCTGTTCTTCGATCGCATTCAAAGTGCCGATACCCTGGTGGCGTGTGGCACCTGCCACCTGCCGCGGTTCGCCTTCGCCGATGGGCGCGACCTACCACTGGGGCCTTCCGGGCGGGGGCTCGGACCCGACCGGGAACTCACCGACCCGAATATGGTCGCTGAGGGTCGACACTCCCCAACGATCATCAACGTCGGTTTCAACCGATTCGTGCGTCAGAACACTGCTGACGGATTCATGTTCTGGGACGGCCGGAAGCGGAGACTCGAGAACCTGGTCCTGCTTCCGCAGCGGGAGTTCAGCGAGATGCGTGGCAGCGCCTATCCCATCGAGGTCACGGTCGACACACTGCTCGCCCGGCTTCGGGCCATCCCCGAGTACGAAGACCTGTTCCACGACGCGTTTCCGGAGAACGCAGCGTTGGTCGATCAGGGGCTTGCGGTCTCCGCCATCGATTCCGTGGCGCTAGCCAAGTCGATCGCTCAGTTCGTGCGCTCCGTGCAGAGCACCAACTCTCCGTATGACCGCTTCGTGGCGGGCGAGACCGACGCGCTCAGTGAGCGCCAGCGTCGCGGACTCGAGCTCTTCTACGACAAGGCCGGCTGTGCGGCCTGCCATTCGGGTCCGCTGTTCAGCGACTTCAACTTTCACGCGATCGGCGCCAAGCAGTTGGGACCCGGGTTCCAGAGCACTCCGCACGACGACTTCGGACGCTGGTTCGTGACGCGGCTCGAGAAGGACCGCTACCGCTTCCGAACGCCCTCGCTGCGCAACGTCGCCCATACTGCGCCCTACATGCACTCGGGCGGATATGCCACGCTTCAGGAGGTGCTGGAGTTCAAGAACCGGGGCGGAGGTGATCATCTGTTCCTGCCTGAAAGCGCCAACGAACTGGTGCCGCTTGGACTATCTCCCCGGGATCTCGACGACTTAGAGGCTTTCCTGGAGGCGCTGACCGACCTGCCGGCGGTCGATGCCCCCGCCCGCGTCCCCAGCGGTCTGGAACCGCCTCGCTGATCAGCGCACGATCTGCGCGTCGCCAAATGGAAGAGATTGCGAGCGGATCAGCACTTTGCGCGGGACCTCGGGATCGGCTTCGCCGATCGGGTTCCAATAGGGCCGCAAGAAGAAGGGAACGGCGGCCCAGGGGTCCTCGTCCCGATCGGTGAACGGCTCGATCGAAATGACGTGGGTCCACCGACTCGCTTGCCCGCAGGCCACACACCCGTTGAGGTCCAGAGGGAGCGAAAGCCCCCCGGGGACCGGTACGGTGAGGGGATTGGCCACCCAATCGTCCCCGGGGACGAACACGTCTTCAGGGAGCGCTCGCACGTAATCCACACGACCGGAATAGGGGCCCAAACCGGTGTCGTCCCGGAAGCGCGCTTGCCGGAACTCGTCGGGTAAGAACTTTCCGTAGGAGAGCCACACCTCGTCCGGGGTTTGCCAATCGCGCACCACCCAACCTTCATACGTCCACCCGGCCGTGAGCGGCGTGAAGTCCAGGTAGGCGCTGCCGTCGACGGTGTCACCCGCGGGGTCGATCAGCCACAGCCCCACGTCCTGGGCAGTCAAAACACCCACGCCCCCAAGGTCTTCGAACCCTCCCAGGCGGTGGGCGCCGGGATCGGTTTCGAGCGTAAGGTTAGGCGTCAGGTACCCTACCACCGATAGACCCGCCACGTCCGACACGAACGGGCCTCCCATGATCCTCAGATCCGACGGGCCTGTGGACGTGCTGTTCGGTTCCTCCAGGGTGATCATGAGTGCCCGCGGATCCTCGTCCTCGAGGTCGTAGGTCAACTCGAGGGATTGGGCGGCACCGGCGAACCGGCCCAGCAGGGTCACCTGCGAGGCACTATCGATCGACCAGGCGGCGAACGGCCCCACCGCGGCCGTGTCGTACGCGGGTAAATCCATGAGGCGAAGGCTGACTGTGGCGCCGGGGGTCGTAGGATCGCCCGCACCGTCACATCCACCGACAAGCACGCCGAGCCCCAGCATGAGCGCGAACCCCAGCGCCCCCTTAGGGGGGTTAGGCACCGAGTGTTGCACGCCCCGACGGGAGCTCGCTCGGTACGTAGTTGATCTTACGCGGTTCGTCGGGCGGTCCCTCCCCAATCGGATTCCGGTAGGGGGCCAGGAAGAAGGGTTCGGCTAGCCACGGTTCCTCGCCCATGTCGGTGAGCGGCTCCACCGTAATAACGTGTGTGAACCGACTGGGACCCCTCCAAAAGGGACGGCAGCCGGTACCCGTGCACCCGTTCAGGTCGAGCGGTAGTACGGTTTCTGGCAGCCCACCGGGCAAGGGTACCCCCAGGGGGTTTCCGACCCAGTCGTCTCCAGGCATGGCGATCTCGTCGAACGGATCGGTCAGATAGTCCAGGCGCCCCGAGAAGGGACCGAACCCTGAATCGTCCTCGAACTTCGCCTGCTTGTCCACGTCGATCGAGAACTTACCGTAGGAGAACCAAGCGGCGTCTGCCGCACCATAGTCCAGCACGGCCCACCCCTCATACGTCCACTCCGGACGTAAAGGCATGAAGTCCAGCCAGAAGGCAGCTGAGCCCGAGTCACCCGCCGTGGCCTGAAACAGCCAAAGGCCCGCGTCCTCATTCGACGGATAACCCACCGCCGGGTTGTCGCTGGGTGTGAAGAGAAAGTGGGTCCCTGGTTCTTCGACAAAGGGCAAGCCGGCCGTCAGCGCGCTGATATAGGTGAGCTCAGCGACCTCGGCCCCGAAATCGCCTCTCAGAATCTTCTGAGGTGCCGGTGCCCCGTCGTCGGCCCCTGCCGGCTCGAGCGTGATGAACACTTCCGTAGGGTTGCGGATGGGGCTGGTCAACGCGACCCGGTCGCTCCCGCTTCCAGCGGCGGTGAAGCGACCCGCATCCCGGGGCTGCCCATCCGATCCCGCGACCCAAGCCTGGTACGACCCCTCGGAGACTGGGTCGAGCGACGCGAAGCCGCTGAGGTCCAACACGAGGGTGCGCGCCTCCACGACAGGCGGCCCCACCGGTGGGTCCCCATCACCACACGCGGACAAACACGACAGGAGCACGAGGGCTCCCAGCCAAAGTGTAGTGTGGAGTTCTTTCGCCAACGTCCGCATGATACCCGCCTCTCGAACCGAAGCGGCCTCCACACTCGAAGGAGTGCGAAGGCCGCCCGGCCACTGCTCTAAGAAGGTGCCCCCAGTTTAGCTACTGAAGCACTTGCTCGTCGCACTCGAGTTCACCTGACACTCGTCGTCCGAGATGGGGATGCACGAAGCGCGAACCGGCACCGTGGCCTGGTAGACAATACCACCACCCTGTAGGAAGGGGTGGTCCCAGCGGTGAAGATCCCAGAGCCGTCGGCCTTCGAGCCAGAGATCCATCCAGCGCTCCCGGTCCAGGATATCCCACACGCTCATCGATGTGAGATCTCCCGTGATGGTACCAATGGTGCCATCCGAGGTCAGCGGAGCCAGCCCGTAGTGAGCGCGGGCCTCGTTGATCTTCATCATGGCCATCGCCTCGTCCCCCTCGTTTGCGTAGTACTCAGCCTCGAGAAGGCGCATCTCGGTACCCTTGGTCATGGCGATGTCCGAACCCTGACTCGGATACTTCTCCTGCCGGTAGTGCGTCGTGCTCCCATCCGCTCCGTTCCCACTCGTACACCCGGCCGAAGGGTCCGAGCAGTCTGTGTACGGCGCGCGGGGGTCGACACCTCCACCGTAGAGATCTGCGCGCGTCATGAACGCCGAAACCTCGTAACGTCCGTGACTCTCGTTCCAGATCTCATTGGTCTCGCGACCCGAGTTCTGAGAGTACACCGCATTGTACACGAAGTCGGTGGGTACCTGGGCCGACTCGCTCATCGCCGAGGCCCAGTCTCCAGTCCAGGCGTAGAGGCTCGCGAGCCCGCCATGCGCCGCCGTGACGATATCGTCGTCACCAGCCTGGGCCCCATGCGTCAGGGCATTCTGAAGATGCCCGATCCCTCGGTTGAACGCAGCAGACTTGGGCTGAGGCTCACCGGTGTCCGATTCGTAAGGCGCCGAAAAGATCACCTCACAGAAGTTCTCGCCGAACCGTCGGTTAGCCATGCCGGCGAGTAGATAAGCACGCGCCGTAAGGGCGTTGCCGTCGAACTGGAACCCTTCGATCTCCCGCATGCGCTCCAATCCAGCTTCCGCTACCCACCTAGCCCGCTGCACATCGCCCCAGAAGCCGTTGGCGTCCTCGGAGTCCATGAGGCCTCGGCGGTACCGGCCGGTCGAGAAGTAGCTCCCCGACCCCACGATCTCGTCAGCGAGGCGCGCAACCAAGAAAGCTTCTCCATCAAAGCCCTCCGAAAAGTCCGAAGACATTCCGGTTACCAGCGCCTGAACACCGCGCTGGGTGTTCAGGTCCGAGTCCAAGATGCGACCCGGGTTCTGTACGTCGAACAGGTCATCGTCGCAGCCCGAAAACATTACGAGCGCGGCAAGCACCCAGCCGACCCTATTGCTAATCCGCAGCATGTCTAGGCTCCTCTAGAAGTCGACTTTCAGGCTAACGATGAAGGTCCGGAACGGAGGCAGGTTGTAGTACTCCTGCCGGAAGAGCCTGTCATCACTTCCATCTTCGAACGCCTCAGGATCGATGCCGTAGAAGTTCGTCCACTTGAAGAGATTGCGACCCTGGAATCGCAGGGTGGCCGACCTGAACATACCAGGCAGGATCGACTCGGGGACGCGCCAGGCCACCGACGCAGAACGGATCTTGAAGAAGTCCGCCTCGTTGGTCCACATCCCGTACCGGGTCTGGCCCGGGTCGCAGTACGCCCGATCACCCGCGGTCAGCTCGGACGTCCGCCCGTCCGCGATCATACCCAAGATGGTGCGGCACATCGGCCAAACCCGACGGCGCGTGTTCTGGTAAGCCACGCCGCTGGACAGCCAATGTCCGAACTGGCCTTCGCCGAGCACCGAGAAGGTCACGGAGTTCGCCAAGGTGAACGAGGTGTTCAGCCCCAGCGTCTTGGTTGGCGTCGTTGAGCCCAGACACTCCTCTTCGTAGACCGGCGCCGCCCCCACCTCATCCGGATTCTGGACCCGGTCGTGACAGAACGTCGGAAGGGCTAGTCCTGGCCGCACGTAGTTGCGCCACCCGAGGTTGATGCTCTCCAGGCCTCCTAGGTCGATGACCTTGGAGTTGTTGGTGGCGTACCGGACACCGAAGTCCCACGCCAGGTTGTCCATTGCCAACACTGTGGTGTTTACGAACACCTCGTGACCGTTGTTTTCGATCTCGCCCACATTCTGCAACTGATCGCCGACGAAGCCTGCTGAGGGCGTTTGCACTACCTCGATCAACGCGTCTGTGGTCGTCTGATCGTAGTACGTGTACTCGAACTGCACGCGGCCATCCATCGCCGCGCCCTCGAACCCGAACTCGATCTCGCGGGTGCGCTCGGGGCCGAGATCCGGCTCACCCAGGTTGCTCGGGGTCACGGCCGGCTGGGCATCATCGCCCGAAACCGCGTCCCACGTCTTCACGGCGTCGAAGGTGCCCGGAGCCTTGCCGGACTCACCCATCGCTGCACGCAGCTTCAAGGTGCCCAACGCTTCGGGGTAGAAGTCGTTATCCGAGACACTCCAGGCCGCGGAGATCTTCGGGTAGGTGCCCCAGCCGAAGTCGGTCCCGAAGGCCGAGTGCCCGTCCACTCGCATACCAGCCGTGATGAACAACTGATCGCTGATGCCGAACATCTGCTGCAGGAAGAACCCACCGTTGGTGATCTGGGTGTTGTACTCGAAGGCTTCAGTACGCGCCCCCGACTCCAGCACTTTGTCGCCCGGACCGGCAAAATCGTCACCGAATCCGTTCACACCGCTGAAGAAGTCATTGTAGAGCTGACCACCCCAGGAAGTCGACGAAGAAATGTTCGACAGGTCGGTCTCGAACGTCCCGGAATAGTCCAGCGTGAGCTTGCGTGACACGTAGTCGTCCACTTCACGCGCGCCCAAGGGCACGTAGAAGAAGCCCCAAGGCTTCTCCTCACGGTACGTGGAGCGGGCCCAGTCGATCCCAACGTTCAAGCGATGGTTGGTGACGCTGGGGTTGAAGAGGATGTTCGCCCCCATCATGAAGTGATCGTTCAGGCTGCTCATCCGCATGTCGACGATGTCGCCGTCGCGGTCGCCCGTGTAGTCGTTGGTGCCCCGCATGATGTTCAATGCGAAGCCTTCCGCGTTGTTACCGTCAGGGACCCAGTCGATGTTCTTGTGGCTGTAGAACGTGTTGAAGTTCAGGTCGAGCGCGTCAGTGGGTTTGAACCCGAAGTTTCCGCGCAATCCCCAGGATTCCGAGCCCTGCTGTACATCGGTGCCCGTGTCGATGACACCACGCTCGTCGCCGTAGTTGGCCGAGACGAAGTAGTTCATCCCCTGCCCACCACCACGAACCGAAAGGTTGTACTTGGAAAGCAGCCCGTTGCGGAGCCAGTCTCCGCCCGCCGGACAGGTCTCATCCACCGGATACATCGCGTCGATGCCGGTACAGTCCCTAAAGCCGAGCTGGGTCGGATCGGACACGTTGCCGAAACCACCGATCTCTTGCAGATCCTCACCGGGACCGATCGTGACGCCACGCATGGTGTTCACACCCTGGTCCATCGAGAACGACCACGCGGGCGCTCCCGCGGCTCCACGCTTGGTGAAGATCTGAATCACGCCACCTGCGGCCTCGGTACCATACAGCGTCGTCGCCGCCGCACCCTTAATGACCTCTACCCGCTCGATGTCTTCGGGGTTGATGTCCTGAAGCGGGTGGGACACCTGGTTGGCTTCGTCCGAGTAAGACCCGTAGGGCGTCTCCCTCATGCGTACGCCATCGACATAGATCAGCGGGGAGTTGCCCTGCGACACGGAGTTGTTGCCGCGTAGGCGAATCGTGCCGCCCGCTCCCACCTGACCGGAATTGTCGAGAACCGTGGCTCCCGCTGCCCGTCCCTGGATCAGGTCACCGACATCTTGAATAGGCGCGGTCTCCACCACATCGGAGTTGATCTGGGCAATGGAGTTTCCGACCTCTTTGCGCCGGGCCTGGCCGGCGGTCCCGGTCACCACCACGCCCTCCAGCGAGATCGCCTCGCTGCGGAGCACGAAGTCCGCTACGGCGCTTCCACCTGACGCCACCGTCACCGTGTTGGTTTCCGCCCCGTACCCAATGAACTGGGCACGGATGGTGGCCTGACCCGCCGGTACGTTGAGAATGATGTACCGACCCACATTGTTCGTGAGCTGGCCGAGTCCTGTTCCTTCTACGCTGACCTGCGCGCCCGCAATGGGCTGGCCGGTCGCGCCGTTGGTCACCACGCCGGTGACCGTACCGGTCCCCTGTGCGCTGACCCCAGGTGCGCTACTCAGCACCAGGAAGAGTGATAGTCCGAACGCCAGCGCGCCTTTGGCAGCGCGTTGGAGTCCAGAACCGGACAAGGAATGCGACATTGAAACCTCCTGATGTTAGCGGTACATCAAGTGTGCGACGCATTCGACAGCACCTGCGACATGGCTCATGACTCTCCCGCTCACTAGGGTCCAGGTGCTGTTGAACACGATTCGGCAGATCGCGCCAGATTAGGGGCAACTCAAGGGGTGTGTCAAGTACGAGCGTCCTAGATTTCGGTCGGTTCCCAGGGACGCCGTCCTCTTTTTAGGACGCTATTTCAAGCGAGGCGGAGGTTGGGCGTGCGGAAGTGGTTGGCTGAGTATTGGCTTTCGCTGCTACTGGTGTTCATCCCGGTAGCCCTGGTGCTCGAACACGTCATGCATGCGGGGGCCGCATGGATCTTCCTGGCCTCGGCGCTCGCCATCATTCCGCTGGCTGGATGGATGGGAAAAGCCACCGAGCACCTGGCCGAACGCCTGGGCACGGGGCTGGGTGCACTCCTGAACGCCACCTTCGGCAACGCCGCCGAGCTCATCATCGCCATCATCGCGCTCAGGGCGGGACTCTACGACCTGGTGAAGGCGTCGATCACCGGCTCCATCATCGGAAACATCCTACTGGTGTTCGGGCTCTCGGCCTTTCTTGGGGGACTCAAGTTCCCCCGTCAGCGGTTCAATCAGACCGCCGCGTCCAACGGGTCCACCTTGCTTCTGCTGAGTGCGATCGGCCTCGTCATCCCTGCCCTCTTCCATATGGTGGCGGGCGAGACCTCCGCGGTGACGGAGCTGGGCTTGAGCTTCGACATCGCCGTAGTGCTGATGCTCACCTACTTGGCCAGCCTCTGGTTCACGCTGAAGTCACACTCACACCTCTACCTGGGCGTGGGTGCGCACCCGGAGGGCACGGACGCACCCGCGCCCGACCCCAGCCAGGTGGACCACGAGGAACCCCACCACAAGCCGTGGCCCGCGGGGGTTGCCTTCGTGGTGCTGCTGGCTTCCGCGGCGTTGGTCGGCGTGATGAGCGAGCTGTTGGTGGCTGCCACCGAGGAAGCCGCCCACACCTTTGGGATGAGCGAACTGTTCGTGGGGGTGATCCTCGTCGCCCTGGTGGGCAACGCGGCGGAGCACTCGACCGCGGTGCTCGTCGCTCGCAAGAACAAGATGGACCTGTCCATCAACATCGCGGTGGGATCATCGATCCAGATCGCGCTGTTCGTAGCTCCCCTGTTGGTGTTCCTGAGCTACTTCATCGGCCCTCAACCCATGGACCTGTTGTTCAGCACCTTCGAGGTGGTGGCCGTGGCCCTGTCGGTTCTGGTGATCACCAACATCGCCCAGGACGGAGAGTCACACTGGATGGAGGGACTACAGTTGCTGGCGGTTTACGTGATTCTGGGCATCGCGTTCTTCTTCCACCCCTAAACGCGCGTGGGGACGGCACGGCTCCACCGGTGGGCGACCACCGGCCGGGGCGCTACCTTGGGGTCTCTCTCGACATCTTTATGGAGGCCCGATGTTCCTAGCGGCGCATTCTGGCATTCGGTACTTGGCGATCGCCCTGGGGGCGGCCGCCCTGGTGTACGCGCTGTTCGGACTGTTCACGCGGCGCCCCTACGACAAGGGTATGCGCATTCTGGGCTCCGCGTTCGCCGGCACCTTGCACCTCCAGCTTCTTCTCGGGTTCGCTGTGATGTTCAGCGGAAGGTTCAGTCCAGCCGTCTGGGGGCACTTCCTGATGATGCTGCTGGCCGCCGCGTTGGCCCAACTGGCACCCTCGGTGATGCGACGTCGGCCCGCGCAGGAGCGCAGCTTCACTCCGCATGTGATCTGCACGGCCCTGGCGCTGGCGTTCATCGTAGGGGGCATCATGAGCATTGGACGGGGAGTCTTCCAAAGCACGGTGTGAGCGTTCCGGGAACGCGCTGAGCGCCCCACACGTATCTCTGGGGGTGAGTGAACCAACGACCTCCGGGACTCCTTGAGCGTGAAGCGCGCTGCGGGGGTATGCGCTGGTCTGGTCTGCCTGGCCCTCGGCTCTATGGGCACCACGACCTGGCTGCCGGCGGAACAGTTTCCCGATACCATAACGTTCGCCGCGGACGTCGCGCCCGTCCTGTACGCCAACTGCACGGGCTGCCACCGACCGGCAGGGTCCGCGCCGTTCAGCCTGCGGAGCTATGAGGAGGTCCGCGAGGTGGGGGCCCGGATGGTGCGCGCCACCGAGACGCGCACCATGCCCCCGTGGCTTCCCGAGGCCCCGCCCGGGACCTTCGCGGGCGAACGCCACCTTACGGAGGTGGAAATCGAGCTACTCCGAAGGTGGGTGGAGTCGGGAGCGCCCGCAGGCGACCTCGCCACCGCTCCTGAGCCGCCTCCCCCTGGGACCGGCTGGCAGCTCGGACAGCCCGACCTGGTCGTGCCGGTGCCGACCTTCGCGCTCCCGGCCGAAGGCGGGGATGTCTACCGCAACTTGGTGGTCCCCCTGCCCAACGAGCAGACCCGCTACGTCACGGCGGTCGAGCTCCGGCCCAAGGACCCGCGCTTGGTGCACCACGCGCGTATGATGGTGGACACCACCGACTCGTCTCGGACGCTCGACCAAGAAGACGCCGAACCGGGCTTCGACGGCATGGAGCTCAGAAGCGACGCGGTGAGTCCCGACGGGCACTTCCTGGGCTGGACTCCCGGGAAGGGGGCGCTTCCCCCGCTCGAAGGGATGGCTTGGGAGCTGGCTCCGGGCACGGACTTCGTGGTTCAGCTTCACATGCCTACCACCGGACAACCGGAACAGGTGGAGAGCGAGGTGGGGTTCTACTTCGCCGACCAGCCCCCTACCAGGAAGCCCGTGCTCGTGGTGCTCAGTTCCATCATGATCGACATCCCTGCCGGCGATCCGGCGTATCGGGTCACGAACTCGTACGAGCTACCGGTGGGGGTCGACCTACTGAGCATCTACCCGCATGCGCATTACCTAGGCAAGGACTTGCAGGCACACGCCACGTTCCCCAATGGATCCACGAAGCAGCTTCTACGCATCCCCAGCTGGGACTTCAACTGGCAGGACGAATACCGCTACCGAGAGCCGGTTCGCCTTCCTGCGGGAACGCGTCTGACGTTGGACTTCTTGTTCGACAATTCGGCCGCCAACCCACACAACCCCAACGAACCGCCCGAGCGGGTGGTCTACGGATCCAAGTCCACCGACGAGATGGCCGACCTCATCCTCCAGGTGCTTCCTCACAACCCCGCCGAGCGCACAACGCTCGAGGAGCATGTGGCCTGGCACTACGAGATCGATGACATGGCCTACCTGGCGGCGCAGGAGCTCTCAAAGGGCCGCGAGCGACTGGCGGCCCAGGACCCCGATCAGGCCATCGTGCACTTCCGCGAAGCCATGCAGTACCGGATCGACCACCCGGACGCGCTCACCGGTCTCGTGCGCGCTCTCCTCCAAAAGGGCGACTACACCTCTGCGGTGATCGTGGGTGAACGTGCGGTGCAGGTGACCGAGCGAGCCGGTGCAGCTCAACTCGCCGTCTTGGCCGAAGCCTATGCGGGCGCGCAGGACGCGCGAGCGTTGGCCACCGCCGAGGAGGCGCTCGCGCTCCTCAAGCTTCCTGAACAGGCGGCGCTGGCGGACTCCATCAACGCACGTCTCGACGACTACCGGCGCATCAGACGCTGACCCACGAAAAAGCCGGGGCCGGCGCAACGCGCCGACCCCGGCCAGTCCTGCCTCAACCCGCGACGTCAGCCAGTAAAGCTGATGTCGATGTTCGGGTTGGTCTGCTTCTCGCCTTCAGAAACGGGGAAGCAGAAGTCACGCGTCAAGAGGTGCGAGGTGGTGGCGGTGTTCCCATCCCCCACCTGCTCCAAGAGCTGAAGGTGCGTCTCGGGATCGCCGGCGTCATTCCACCGACGGAGCGCCGGTAGCCGGCGTCCCTCGAGCCACATCTCAATGGCGTGCTCGCGCTTGAAGTACGTCCAAGCCTCATCGAGCGTCGCCGGCGCTTCCGTGGCCTGCCCGGCCGCGGTGCGCAGCTCGTCGACGAGAGCCACGGCAGCAGCCATCCCAGCGGCTCCGTTGGTCCGCAGCTCCACCTCCGCGAGGATCAACTTCATCTCCTCGTCCGAGCTCAGCTCGATGCTGGCATCGTCAGTCGTGTACTTCGTCTGCGGGTTCCACTCAATCAGTCCGCAGCAAGACGACGCGGCATCTCCATTCTCCCCACTCACCCGCCAGCTTACACGCGGGTCGCCATCAGCAACGCCGCCCGTCTCCGGGTTGTATTCGGCGATCCAGGTGAAGATCTGAGAATGCGCCTTATACGGCTCAGCTTTTCCCGCCACGTAGATGCGGTTCGACTGATCGTCATCTCCGATATCGAAGTAGGGCACGATATGGCTGAAGTTTCCACCCGACATCGACAGTGCAGCATTTGCATCGGCCACGGCACTCGAATAGTCCCCAGCCATCAGGTGGGCTGCGGCGCGGCCCGCGGTCGCAGCGGTTGCGATTTCCGCCGACCCCAGACTGGCTGCCTGCGTGAAATACCCGACCGCATCTGCAAGGTGCAGATCGCTGCTACCGGCTGGACCCCCGTCGTACACGGAACTGCACATCTGCTCACCGAGCAGGCGGCTGGTGTAGCCCGCCCACAGGTAGAGCTCCGCAAGCACATCCTGCTTACGGTCGGCCGCGTCGAGGGCCTCAATGCGCCGAATGCCGTCGGCCGCAAGGAAACGCGCCCTGTGGGCGTTCTCCCAAGCGGTTCCCACCTGGTCGTCGAGGAGTTCACCCCCCTGCTGCTCAGGTGTGATGCCGAAGCTCCCGGTCGATCCCGACGGGTGCACCTCGCGGGCGATGGCCGCACTTGTATACCCGATCCAATTGAGCGCAGCGCTGAAGGCACGCCCTGCACCGTTCATGATGGCGTCCTGAGAAGCAGCCTCATCCAGGAAGGTTGCGTCGATTGGTCCGGGATTGACCACATCGGTGTCGCAGGAGGTGGCTGCCACAACAACGGCAACGGCGCCTATCCCGGCAACGCCCCTCCTAGAAAGCATTTTCTTCAATCGATTCATGGGTTTGTTGCTCCTAAAAGACGACGCGCAGCGCGACCGTCCAGATGGCCGGCGCCGGAATGTGTTCGGAGATGCCCGTGACCAGGAAGTCACCCGCCTGGGCTCCGTCGCGGCTAATGGGGTTGTTGTCGTTGTTTCCGCCCATCTCCGGGTCGAAGTGCGTCCACTCATCGTTCGTCCATCGGAAGACGTTCCTACCCGCCAACGTCAGAGACGCGCTGGAGGCGCCAGGAACCAACCCCTCGGGGAGGGGAGCATTGAGCGAGAGCTCGCGGATCTTGAAGAAGTCGGCCTTCTCAGACCAGAAATTGCCGTCCGTAAGGCGTGCATCACAGCGTGCCCGTTGAAGAGCCGTGAGCTGACTGCGCCCCGGAGCACTCGTGGTGACCGGTGCCTCACCCGCGATTGAATACTCGTCGTAACATCCGGCCCAGATCACGGAACGCCGAACGGCGTTCTGCGCGACGCCGGCCGTCACGTAATGTCCGCCCTGATACTCACCGCGGGCCGTGAAACGAATGTTGCCCGGCAACGTGAAGGTCGAGGTCAACCCAACGATCCTGGTGGGCTGATTGGGACCGTAGATCTGGTCATCCTCGATGATGGGCTCTGCGAGCTCGTCGGGGTTCATGACCTTTTCGCCCCGGAGCACTGGGGCTGGCTCGCCATCGACGATCCATGCCCCGCCAATCGCGAACTCGGTAACGTTCTCTGGCAAACCCACCTCACTGGCGTTCGTCGACAGGGAGGCACCGAGGTCCCAGGAAAAAGCGTCACGCTGCAACACCAAAGCGTTCACGCTAAGCTCGATCCCTTTGTTGAAGATCTCGCCCACGTTCTCGAGCTGGGAGTTCCCACCGTTCACGTCAGTGAACCCGCTGGAAGGCGTCTGGCGCACCGAGAAGAGCGCATCGGTCGTGTGCTGGTCGTAGTACGTGAAATCCACCGCCAGTCGGTCATTAAGGAAGCTCGCGTCGAACCCGACCTCCCACTCAGCAGTGCGCTCCGGTCCGAGCTCTGCGTTCCCGAGCACGCGCGGGTAGAAGGCGGGCACGCCACCCCAACCCACACCGTCGTAGGTCCGCACGGCGTCGAACGCGCCCGGCGCGCGACCCGACTGCCCCCAGGCTCCGCGCAGCTTGATCTGCCCGCTGCGGTCACCCCAGAAATCCTCGTCGGAGACCACCCACGAGGCACTCGCCTTCGGATAGAACTGCAGTCCGAAGTCGGACCCGAAGGCGGAGTTCCCGTCTACACGACCACCGAGGGTGAGGAAGTACTTGTCGTTGACGTCCAACACGTCCTGGAAGAAGAACCCTGCGTTGACCACGCGTTCGCGCTGCTCGAACCCGAGCTTGGTCCCCGCAGTGGTCACCGTCGGGTCACCAGGTCCCGGGAAGTCCTGCCCGTACGCGGTCGTCCGCTTAATGTCCGACGTCACGCTTTGACCACCGAACGACAACGCGGATCCGATGCTGGACGTGAGGTCGAAGCTCAGCGTACCCACGTAGTCGAAGGTCAGCGTTTCGAACCTCGATCGACCGTTGGACAGAATCCCGTTCGGCGCCCGCACGAACCCGAACGGACGCAGGTTGCGGTTGTCCTGTTGCGCCAGATCGTACCCGACACTCAGGCGGTTGGTGAAGTTCGCAACCGGCGTCCAAGTAGCCGTTCCACCCGTCACGAACTGATCGATCGCGGTGGTAATCTCCTGGTTCAGCAGCAGATCCAGGTTCTCCTTGATCTCGTTGCCGAAGTAGTTCGCCTCGCGGCGGAACACGTTCAGGGTGAGTCCATGGGCGTTGTTGCCTGCCGCGGTATTGCTGAACTCGTCTTTGGTAAACGAGGTGTTCCACTGAAGCTGCAGGTTATCGGCCGGCGAGAACGTGAAGTTCCCGCGGAAGTTCACCTTCTGCTGGTTGTCGTTCGGCAGTACGCCATCATCGTCTTCGAAGGCGCCCGAAACGAAGTACTGTAGGTCTTCACCGCCTCCACCGACCGAAAGCGAATAGCGCTGCTGATGCGCATCACGCAGCCAGGGGTCGATGAACATGAAGTCGGACGTGCCACCCGCGGCGCTCTCGGCGGCCTCGAAGGAAGGTCTCCGTTCCGACTCGATTCCAAACGGGCTCATTCTGGCCATGCCCTGCTCAACCGAAGCCGTCCACTGCGGCGCGCCCCTGTGACCGCGCTTCGTGAACACCTGGATCACCCCGGCGGAAGCTTCGGTGCCGTAGAGCGTCGTGGCCGCCGCACCCTTGATGACCTCGATGCGTTCAATGTCCGCCGGGTTGATGTTGTTCAGCGGACTCGACACGTCGTTCCCGGACCGCCCCGGATATCCTGTAGGCGGTACGTTCTTGTCGAACGCGTCCGACCGCAGACGAACACCGTCCACGTAGATGAGCGGTTGGTTGCTCTGCGCAATCGACACGTTGCCGCGTAGCCGGATGCGCGCGCCGGAGCCCGCGTTCCCAGACGCGTTCATCACGGTCATGCCGGACACGCGCCCTTGTAGGAGTGCGTCTACGCTCTGAGGAGGCTCCACGACGTCGGTAAGGTCGAGCTGCGCAATCGTGTTTCCGATCTCGCGGCGCCGGGAGGCGCCAGCCGTGCCGGTAACCACGATCTCATCGAGACCGAGCGCTTCGGCTTGGAACGCGAAATCCTGGGTGGTAGCTCCTCCTGCTGTGACGCTTACTTGCACCTCCTGGGTGGCAAACCCAAGACGTTCGGCCCTCAGCGTGTAGCTGCCGGCGGGAACGTTGAGGATGAGATACCGGCCGCTGGCGTTGGTCAGGGCTCCGAGGCCCGATCCGACCAGGTACACCTGGACGGCCTGAAGGCCACCAGTGGTACCGGCGTCCGTCACCGTGCCCGTGATCGTTCCGGTCTCCTGGGCGGCGACCGGTTGCGCCACGAAGGCTAGGGCGGCCACCACGGCGGCCACCTTGCCTAGGTCTGTAAAGAACCTGTTCATACGTGATCCTCTCGTTAGAGGGGGTGAATACCTACCGTGGTCCAGGCCCGCTGGGGTCTAGACTAGGCAGCTGAAAATGGCGGAGGCGATTTCAGGGGCGGAACCGCGATCCCGCTAAAATCCCATGGTTCGGGACTTTCGGCAAGCACCGCGTGGTCCGCGTAATCTATATGTAGGGGTCTATGGATTGACGGTTACCGTCAGCTCCTTGGTGGCGGTTCCTTCGAGTTGATCCCCGACCTCGGCCATGAGGGTGAACGTACCCGACCCAGCGTATACGTGCTCAAGCCGCCCGCTCGCGGTCTGAGCCCCGCTCATCAACACCAACGTGTCGGGCTCACTGTCGCCCCACTTGACCTCCAAGCCCAGGAGCCGCCGGCCTACGACCTCGTACTCGAACCGAAGTGGCGTCCCCGCGGAAACCGGCGAATTCGACGAGATCTGCAGATCGAGCGGGCCGCCCAGCGTGATCTCGCTCGTCCCGCAAGCCGCGACGACGACGCCGACGAAGATGGCCGAAGTCCAACGTGCTGACCAATTTTTGCGCATAGAGCATCTCCGTATGCAAGATTGAGGGCGTTTCGGGATGCTAACGACCCAGAAGCGCCCTCGCGATGCGCATGGGCACATCCACTAGCGGTATCGAGATGATCGACTCGACCGGCTGTCCTGTCCCTGGCCGGTCCGCCCCGCCGCTGTCCCCACTGAACTGGGCGATCACGATCACGGCGCCAGCCGCTCCGATGAGGGCAGCCACCCCCACACTCCGTGCCCGCGAAAGCTCCTTGAGCTCGAGGTCCACGAAGGCGTCTTCCGGGACCTCCACCCGCTGGCTGACCACCTCTCGGCCTACCCCAACCTGGGGGGGCACCGGGATGTCCAGCATCAGTGACCCGGGGGCATCGGCAACCACCGTTCCCTCGAAGACCCTGGCATCCGGCCTCATGACCAGTGGCCCCAAGGAGTCAGCGAACGCCCCGGTGACCCGCATGCGCACGTCCTGGCCGGGTCCGATCTCGTCCATCGCCGCTGGGCGGAAGGTGTAGCACCCGGCGGACACTAGGGACAGCAACAGGATGACCGCGGATCGCAAGGAGGTCGGCTGCCGTGGGCGCGGGGTACCAAGTAGGGGCATTCGCTTGGGCCTAGAAAGGTGGGGTGTGACCCTTCGATACCTCCTAGCCCTCGCACGGTTTCCTCGCCGAACCGGAGCCGCGTTCCTTCCCGGGTGCGAACCTTGCGCCAGCGAAGCGGGAAGCTTCCCCCCTTCACCGCACTCAGATAGACTCCCCGCATGACCGAACCCGAGCCCCACGCGACAGCCCCCGAGCCAGACCACTCCGGGCATTCCACCGACGGCCTGGGGATCATGATGGGGGGTGGAGGAGCCCGGGCGGCGTACCAAGTTGGCTTTCTGAGCAGCTTGGCCAAGCGGCATCCGGAGATCTCCTTCCCTTATGTGACGGGCGTCTCGGCGGGGGCCATCAACGCCGCCCACGTCGCCTCACACCACGGCACGTTTCGGCAGGCCGCCGAGGAGCTGGTCGGCCTCTGGTCCCGGCTCAGCGCGGAGCACGTCTTTCGGGTGGATCCGGGGTCGCTGACCAAGAGCCTGGCCCGCTGGGGCTACCGCTTGGCACTGGGTGGTGGGCGGGAGCGCCGGCAGTCGGAAATGGCACTGCTTGATACCGATCCACTCCGTCATTTTCTGACAGAGGCCCTCCATGCTGTAGATGGGGAGCTGACCGGCATCGGCTACAACCTCGCCCAGGGAAGGCTGAAAGCGGTGGCCCTTAGCGCTGCATCCTACACCACGGGCCAATCCGTCACGTTCGTCCAGGGCGAGGACATCCGGGCCTGGGAGCGGCCCAGTCGGATTTCGGTCAACACAACCCTGACCGTCGAACACGTCATGGCTTCCGCGGCCATCCCCATCTTCTTCCCCGCCGTCCGGGTGGGGGAGTCGTGGTACGGTGACGGCGGGATGCGCCTGGTGGCGCCGCTCTCGCCGGCCCTACACCTGGGCGCGTCGCGCATCATCGCGGTGTCCACCCGGTATGCGCGGAACCGCAGTGAGGCCGGAATGGCCCAGATCGACGGATATCCACCGCCGGCTCAGGTGTTGGGCGTGCTCATGAACTCCGTCTTCCTGGATCTCCTGGACCTCGACGCCTTCCGGCTGGAGCGGCTGAATCAGCTCCTGGAGAAGCTCCCGCCTGAGGAGCGAGACGGGCTGAAGCCGGTGAAACTGCTCATGGTACGGCCCTCGGTGGACCTCGGTCGCCTCTCCAAGGACTTCGAGGCTCAATTGCCCAAGGCGTTCCGATTCCTGACCCGCAACCTGGGAACGCGGAAGACGGGCAGCCCTGATTCTCTCAGTCTGCTGATGTTCCAGCCGGACTACCTCAAGACCCTGATCGAGATCGGCGAGCGGGACGCTGAGGCGCGGGCCGACGAAATCGATCGCTTCATGGAGGGCTAGCCAGCGACGGCAGCCCGGAACCGGTCTTGCTCCAGAGGGGTCTCCAGAGGGGCTGCACCCACACCGCCGCACAGCCCACCGTGGGCCAGGAGGAATCATGACCGAACCCAAGAAACTCGCCACCGAGCTGGAAGCGCGCGAAGTCGCCGAAGACGCCCGCGAAAAGGACTGGCAACACGCCAGCTTTGCCCGCGGCCTCTTCGATGGACGGGTGGAGCTGGACCTGATTCATCCTGCCCCCGGCCCCGATCCCGCCGACGAGGCGCGAGCGCAGGAGTTCTTGGACCGCCTCCATCAGTTCTGCCTGAAGCACATCGACGGAGATCGGATCGACCGCGAGGGGCATGTCCCCGACGAGGTGCTCGACGGACTCAGGGACCTGGGGTGCTTCGGGATCAAGATCCCGCAGGAGTACGGTGGCCTCGGGTTCTCTCAGACCACGTACAATCGGGCGCTCGAGTTGGTGGCGAGTCGATGTGGGGCGACCGGAGCCTTCCTGTCAGCCCATCAGTCGATTGGTGTGCCCCAGCCGCTGATGATGTTCGGAACCGACGAACAGAAGCAGCGACTCCTTCCACGTCTGGCCGGCGGCGCCCTCTCGGCGTTCGCACTCACCGAACCGGACGTGGGTTCCGACCCAGCCAACCTGTCCACCGAGGCTGTCCCGTCGGAGGACGGGAAGAGTTGGGTCCTGAACGGAGAGAAGCTCTGGACCACCAATGGGCCCCGCGCGGAAATCATGGTGGTCATGGCGCGGACCCCGGCCGCGGCTGGTAAGAAGCGCAAGCCCATCACCGCGTTCATCGTCGAAGCGGATTGGCCCGGCGTGGAGGTCGAACACACGTGTCACTTCATGGGACTCAAGGGACTGTCCAACGGAGTGATGCGCTTTACCAACGTGCGCGTGCCCGCCGAGAACATTCTTTGGGGAGAGGGCAAGGGTCTCAAACTGGCGTTGATTACGCTCAACACCGGTCGACTATCGCTCCCCGCATTCTGTGCAGCCTCCGCCAAGGGGTGCACCGAGATCTCGCGGAACTGGGCGGCCGAACGTGTCCAGTGGGGTCAGCCGATCGGGCGGCACGATGCCATCGCGCAAAAGGTGGGGCGCATGGCGGCCGAGACGTTTGCGATGAACTCGATCGTCTCGCTTACATCCGGCATGGCGGACGCCAAGAAGTTCGATATCCGCTTGGAAGCCGCCATCGCGAAGATGTGGAACTCTGAACGCGCCTGGGAAATCGTCAATGAGGCGGTTCAGGTGCGTGGCGGGCGGGGCTACGAAACTGCTGAGTCCCTGGGACATCGCGGAGATCTCGCCATCCCGGTGGAACGCTGGCTGCGAGACCTGCGCATCAATCTGATCTTCGAAGGCTCCAGCGAGATCATGCGCCTCTTCATTGCACGAGAAGCCGTGGATCACCACCTGAAGGTCGCGGGAGACATGGTTGACCCGCGCGCTCCCATGGGGCGCAGGCTTTCCGCCGCGGTGCGGGCAGGCCTCTACTACGCGTGGTGGTATCCGACGCGCTGGCTTGGCTGGGGACGCTTCCCCCGGTACGGCGAGTTCGGGCCCATGGCCCCGCATCTTCGCTATGTGAATCGTGCGTCGCGGAGAATCGCCCGGGCGCTCTTCTATTGCATGATGCGGTTTGGAGGCGGGCTCGAGAAGCGGCAGGCGGTGCTTGGCCGAGTCGTGGAGATCGGCGCCGAGCTGTTCGCCATGAGCGCGTCATGTGTGAATGCGATGCGTCTCATGAAGGCCAACCCCGGGGATGAGTCACCCGCCGAACTCGCATCGGCGTTCTGCCGACTTGGGCGTATGCGCGTTGAAGACCGGTTCCGACACCTGTTCAGGAATGCGGATGTCTCCACGTACGCTGTGGCTCAGAAGGCCATGGAGGGCCGATACGCATGGCTGGAAGAGGGCATCGTGACCATGGATGAGTCGCTGAGAGCGGAAGGGGCTCCCTCCGTCGCCGATTCGACACGGACGACATCTCCAGCGGGCGTGGCTTGAGCGTAGCGCACATGCTATTGCGAAGAGTTGGGGTAGCGCTCTGCCTGCTGGTCATGGGGGGCTGCGGAGATGATGAGCCCCCACAGAGACTCGATCCGGCTGACCTGCGCCGCATCGTCACAGACGACGCCGGAGTCGAAATGCGGGCCCTGCCAAGGGGCGCCGACCGGGTCATCTCGCTGATTCCCGCCGCCACCGACTTCATCGTGGGCTTCGAGCGAGGCGAGCGTTTGATCGCGCGCACCCGGTATGACAAGGCTCCCGACTTCGCCCTGTTGCCCGATGTGGGTGGAGGATTGGATCCCAGCGTCGAGCGCATCGTGGGGCTTCAGCCCGACCTGGTGATCGCATGGCCCGACGAAGGGGACCGGTCTGTGGTCTCCCGCCTCAAGGAGCTTGGGATCCCGGTGTACCAAGCCCGGATTGAAACGTTGGAAGATGCCAAGCGGCATGGACGCCAGATCGGGATGTTGGTCGGAGCCCGTGCTGCGGCCAACCGTTGGGTCCAACAGCTTGAGGACACGGCTGAACGCCTACAGGAGGCCGTGGGTAGCCGGACCCGTCCGAGGGTGGTATTCGTGGCGTCGACGGCGCCCGCGATCGTCGCCGGGTCCGAGACCTTCGTTGACAGCGTGATCGCAATGGCCGGGGGCGACAACGTGTTCGGGGATGCGGGACAGCCGTGGCCCCAAGTGAGCTTGGAGGCGGTGGCCCGCAGGCGGCCGGAAGTGGTGTTGGTGAGTGGTGCGGACAGGCCTACCCGCGGTGGTGGCTGGTCGGCGGTTTCCGGCCGCCGAGAGAGCCTGGATCCAGATCTCTTTTCCCGACCCGGCCCACAAATCATCGAGGCGACCGAGTCGCTCTTCCGGATGCTGTATCCAGATCTGAGTCCTTGACCCTCAAGCTGGGGTCGCTGGCGCTCGGCCTGGTAGCAGTGATGGTGCTGGGTGTGGGAATCGGCGCCACAGAGCTGGGCATCACGGACGTGTGGGACGCCCTGCGGGGCCGCCTCGAGGGACCCGACCGCGATATTCTTGTCCTGATCCGTGCTCCGCGGATTCTGTTGGCAGGCTTGATTGGAGCGGCCCTGGGGCTGAGCGGTGCGGTCTTCCAGGCGCTACTGCGGAACCCGCTGGCCGAGCCCTTCGTGCTGGGCGTGTCGGGTGGGGCGGCGCTCGGGGCGGTGCTGGCCATCGCATTTGGAGGGACCGCCGGGGCCGGGATGGTGCCTCTCGCCGCAACGGTAGGAGCGGTCTGCGCGATCTTCGGCGTCCTGAAGATCGCATCGGCGGTCGGGCCGGCACTGAGTCCCCGCGTGCTCATCCTGGCGGGGGTGGTCATGAGCGCCCTCTTCAACGCGGTGATCATGCTGATCCTGGCCCTCTCCACCGCCGAGGAGATCCGCGACGCGCTGTTCTGGATGATGGGGAGCCTGGGTGCTGCGAGTTGGACAGACGTGCGGCTGCTGGCGCTCTACGGAGTCCCCGCCACCGTGGTGCTGCTGGGGTTGGCCCGTCCCCTCAACCTGTTGGCTCTGGGCGAGGAGCCCGCGCTCTACTTGGGAGTCGCGGTCGAGCGGACGCGCACGATCGCGTTGGTGGTCACATCGTTGTTGGTGGGAGCGGCCGTCGCGGTCAGCGGCATCATCGGTTTCGTGGGCCTGGTGGTACCCCACGCGTTTCGTATCCTGTGGGGAGCGGACCACCGGCTCCTGCTCCCCGCCTCGGCCCTGGGTGGAGCTGCATTCCTCATCGCCACCGACACCGTTGCCCGCTCCATGATCTCCCCGGCCGAACTGCCCACCGGCGTCATCACGGCCCTGATTGGAGTGCCGGTCTTCTTGGTTCTGCTGATTCGGCGGGGAACATGACCGCGCCCTTCGAGTTGGACCGCGTTTCGTTCACCTACGAGGGAGGGACCCGCCCCGCCGTGGAGGCCGTCTCCGCGGTCGTGACCAAGGGGGAGATCTTCGCGCTGGTGGGGCCCAACGGCGCAGGGAAGTCCACGCTGCTGAAGTTGATGTTGGGGGGCCTACGGCCGGGTGTCGGCAGCGTCCGGTATGAGGGCCGCGGCTTGGCGCAGTGGCCCAGGAAGGAGCTGGCGCGCCGAATCGGGGTGGTCCCGCAGATCGAGTCCGTGACGTTCCCGGTAACGGTACGGGAGCTGGTTGCGATGGGACGCTATCCCCACCTGGGACTCTGGCAACCCGAGCGCGAGGTGGATCGCCAAGCCACCACCACGGCATTGGAGCGCTGCGACCTGACCGAGTTCGGCAACCGTCCCGTGAACACGCTGTCCGGGGGAGAACGGCAACGGGCCCGCATCGCCCGCGCCCTCGCTCAGGAACCCCAGACGTTGGTGCTGGACGAGCCCACGGCGGCGCTCGACGTACGCCATGAGATGTCGATTTTCGAGCTGCTGCACGGCATCAGTCACGGCGACGGGGTCACCGTGGTCATGGTGACCCACAACCTCAACCTCGCGTCCCGCTATGCGGATGAGTTGCTGATGCTGGACCAGGGGGCGGTGGTGGCCCATGGGCCCCCGAGCGCCGTGCTCACGGATGAGGTCCTGAGCCAAGTGTACCGTTGGCCACTCGCGGTCACTCCCCATCCGGGTCCAGGCCCGGACGCAGGGGCTCCCCAGGTAACGCCCTTGCGGATAGGGAGGGGCGACTAGGGCGCGCTTGGCTCCAGGTCCCGTACGTTGACCTCGATGCGTCGGTTCGCCGCCCGCCCCGCTTCGGTGCGGTTGCTCTGAACGGGCTGCGACTCGCCATGACCGATCACGACGATCCGGAGTTCGGACACGCCTGCGCCGATCAGGTAATCCGCAACGGCCTGGGCGCGGGCCTCGCTCATCCTCTGGTTCACGTCGTCCGGACCCGCCCAGTCCGTGTGTCCCTCGATGGCGAGCTGTGCTTCCGGGCACGAGGTGGCAATCTCCGCGAGCTCGGCCAGCAGCGGGTAGCTTCGTTGCCGCACCAGTGCACTGCCACTCATGAACTCGATTCGGGAAGCCGTCAGTGCGGCGTCGAACCGCTCTTGGCAGGCTCGACCGGCCAGCACCGCCGGTGGCTCGGGCTCAGGGTCCGGTTCGGGTTCGACCAGCACGACACGATCGATCACCGGACCCCTCACACCCGGCACCGAGGCGGCCAGCCCGAGAAGCGATTCGCGCTCTGCTTCACTCGGTGTCGTCCCGACCAGCGTGACGGTGCGACCGTCGACCCGGGTCTCGATGGCCCCCATTCCTGCGTCGGCCAGCGCGGACTCAACGCCCTCCTGAACGCGCGCTTCGACCCGAGAGGGTCCTGTGCCGCTGACGGCCAACCCTCCCAGGAGGGCCCAGGCGATGATTCCGACCGTGGGGACGAGTGCTTTCATGACGACAATCTAGTTGGCCTCACCACGCCAGTCAGCGAAGGCGGTATGGGTGTCCGCCAGGATGTCGAGCGCGGCGGCCCCTGCACCCGCGGGCCAGGCCTCGGGATCGAGGTTCTTGAGGGCTTCTGTCAGGCCGGCGAAGACACGGCCTCGTAACTCTCTGGGAAGCTGGTCGATGGCCGCATGGTAGATGACTGGGCTGACTGGGTACCGAAACAGGCGTGTGCCGAGGTCCAGCTCGCGAAAGGAGCGCCCGTCCCCATCTCGTAGGCCCAGCGACTCGAAGTGCTCGCGAAACCCGGAGCTGCCCTCGACGGGAGCGTCGAAGGTGGGAGCACCGCGCTGGGTCAACGCCGCCACCACTGCGGTGACGGCCCGATCGATGCGGGCGACCTGACGCTCCGCGGGTTCATCGGCCGGCCGCCGCTCCGCTTCCCACATCAGACGGCTCAGTTGATTCTGCACATGCAGTTGATGCTCCAACACCATAAGCGCCGCGATGTCGCTGTATGGCGTGGGGTAGGGGCTTGCATCGATGCGGTCGGACACCGAATGCAACAGACTGACCTCAGCGGGTGGCTCCGACCCAGGGACGGTCAGGTGGTTGCCGAGATGACGCGTAGGGCCAGTCACACCCGTGACGTACCAGCCCCCCCAACGACGCGAGAGCGGTGTCTCGTCGGTGGTGAGTAGCCAGCTCCCGTGGGATGCGAGCTCCCCCGAGGCCAGCGTGGGCCCCGACCCGGCCAGGAACCGAGGGACCCCTCCCCCGGTGAGCGAATAGGAGTCGTGGCAGGAGAGGCACATGTCGTTCTGACGGGTCACGGTCAGGCGGTCTTCGGACGGCCGCAACAGGTAGAACATCGGTCCCAACGCCGGGTCGAACGTGGAGACCTCGACACTCCCGCTCTCCATGGCGACCGCCACGTAGGTGTCGTCATTGAAGTAGATGGCGCGCGGCCGTTCGGGCTCGATGAACTCGGCCTGCAGACTCGTCTTTGAAAACACCAGGACCTGTGACGCCTCCGAGATTCCCAACGCGCTCAGAAGCGGACGCACGTCCGTGCGCGTACCGTCGAAGACGTCCTTCGACTCGGGAACACCGCCGGACGCCAGGAGTCGCGTGACGGGGTTGTCGCCCCGGGCGCGCAGGTAATCCATGTGAGGATACTCACCGTCGTACCGGTGATCCTGCGCCTCGGAGGGGCCCGCGCAACCTGCGGTGGCACAGATGGCCAATGCCAACCAGCGATGCTCCCAGCGGCGATACCGTTTCACGCGCCTGTCAGCGCGAGGGGCCGATGGGCCGCGTGTCATCGAGGAGCTGGTCGTCATCTACCCAGTAGTAGGGGCCGAACGGACGCGCGGTGGGCCACAGCTCATCGAGCGTCTCCGCATCGTAGAGAACCCCACCCTTCACCACATGCTCCAAACTCAGGGTGTTGCGGATGTCGTCCAGTGGGTTATCCGCCATTATGAGCAGATCGGCCAGCTTGCCCACTTCGATCGAACCCAAGTCGCGGTCGGCTCCCAGCATCTTGGCTCCGTACAAGCTCGCCAGGCGCAACGCCTCCAACGGGCCCATGGCCGAAGCCGCCATCCAGATCTCCCAGTGCGGTGCCAACCCATGCTGCTCGCCGTGGGAGCCGATGGCGCCGTATCCACCCTCGGCGACGATGTCCGCCAACCCCTGCGCGATGAACGGGAACGAGTAGTCCGTGGTGGGACGCAGGGTGCGGCGTCGCAGGTGACCGGCCAGCATCCGCCATGGCATCCAGCGACGCTGCTTGCCGTCCCGCCACACGTCGGACTCACCGAAGAAGTATTCGATGTTCCAGGGCCCGGGGCCGGCCACAACGAACGTGGGCACATAATAGGCGCCGGCCCGGCCGAAGAAGCGGACGGCGTCCTCGTAGACCGGGGCGTACGAGAGCGGGTGCTCCCAGCCGGTCTGGCCGTCCATGACCATGCCCAGGTTGTACGCCAGATCACCACCCTCCGCCGTCACCATCAGGCCGGCCTCCCGAGCGGCGTGGGACACCCACTGCCGCTGGTCCCGTCGGGGCTGTAGGTACTGCTTGAGCGAGACGGCTCCCCAGGAGGCCAACCGCCGCACATTGGCCCGTGTGGCCTGGTAGTCGGACAAGTCGTTCTGGCGTGGCGCGTCGCCTCGATAGAGGGGGTCGCCGGTACTGAACGTCCGTGGCCCTACCATCACGCCCGCGTCCACCATCTCGGCGGTGGGGAAGATGTTCTGCGACCACATGGAATTGTCCAGGGAGGTGGTCACGCCATAGGCCAGGTAGATCGCCAGCTCGTAGTCGCGGTGGGGCCTGTACCCACGATGCTCGCGGTAGTGGTGCGAGTGCATGTCCACGAAACCGGGGACAATGGTCTTGCCCGACGCATCCACGACACGCGCGGCGCCGTCCGTGCTGCACTCACCTACGCAGGTAATCCGCCCTACATCGGCCACGACCGTGCCGTTCTCGATCACCTCATCTCCGTTCAGCGTCACGATGCGCGCCCCGGTGAACGCGATGCGTCCATCTGGGATGGCGCGCGCAACCGAGTGCGACACGGTCAAGGTGTCGGTGGTGTTCGTGGATACGTGATGCACGAAGTAGCGGTTGCCGCTGCTGAACTCGAGCTGGTCAGCGGTCCGCCACCGGGGGAACAGTCCCCCTTCGGTACTCAGTGTGCGGACGGGGAACTGACCGTTCCGCTTGTTGAGGGTGACGGTGGCATCGCCGGTGCCCACAGACGGCAACGGGGACAAGAAGACGTTGTCGCCTTCTTGAAACGCCACCCATCCCCCGTTCGGCGCCGGCACCACCTCGTCTGCATGCGGGAGACTCACGTGCACGCGCCGGTCCACGCCGTCAGGGCGTACCGACACCAGGTCAGTGACGAGCCCCCCGTCCTGGCGTAGCTCCGGAAAGTAGATGCGACCGTCGGGTCCATAGCTGGGCGCAACGATCGAGCGCCGTGCCACACTCGACGGTGACAGCGCTGCCGGCAGGGCCACCTGATCCACCATGAGGACGTCCCCACCCGTCGCGGCGACGGTGACGATGTCCCACCAGGCGTTGTGCGTGAGCGTCCTTCCGCGGGAGGTGGCCCCCGCCCCCTTGGCGACCACGATGCGGGTCCCGTCGGGACTCCAGGCGGGATGGACGTACTCACCGGGTTGGGTGGTCAGCCGCTCGGGAGTCCCTCCGGCTGCGGACACGCGCCAGAGGTGGCCCCCCTCGTTATCCGAGAAGGTGGTGTAGGCCAGCCACCGCCCGTCGGGCGACCAGGCGGGTCCGTATTCGAGCGGGCCGTCCCCCTGGGTGACCCGTCGAGGGGCGGCGGCGCCTTCTCGAACCCACACACGCCCCACGGTCTGGTAGGCCAGGGCGTCGCCCGTGGACGAGCCCGTCACCCAACGCAGGAACTTCGACTCGAAGGTGCCGTCCTCGATGCGAAACTGCGTGTAGGCCATCTCGGACAACGTGCGTTGCACCCGGGCCTGGTAGGGAATCGTGGTGACGTCACCACTGCCCACGTCGACGCGGCGGATCTTCCCGCCTTCGGCGATCACCAGCGAGCCGCTGTCGTCCGCCCACCCGTACCCCGGCAGGATCCTGAGCGCTTTGGAGCCGCTCTCGATCGCCACCGAGATGGGATCCATCAACTTGCGCTCGGCACCGGTTTGCAAGTCACGCAGCCAAAGCGCCGTACGGGGCCCGAACTCGTGCCCCTTGAACGTCACCGTGCCATCCGGCACCTGGCGCGCGAACGCAAGCCAGCGGCCGTCGGGGGAGGCCTCGGGAGCGAACGCCCCGCCCGCGGACACCCGTCCGGCAGCCGCGCCATCGGCGGTCCCCGGAGACAGATTTAGGAGACGCCCTGACCGGAGGTCCAGACGCCGCAACTGATAGTGCCCGGTCAGCGCTTCGCGGCCTCCCACCGTGGCGTGGAAGTACACGTAGCTCCCATCGGGCGAGAACGACGGCCAGCGGGCGCCCGCGATTTCGGTACCGACCAGAGGGGTACCACGCCCCCCATCCCGGTGATACATCCAGAGACCGGAGCGCCCCTGGGGTGTCGCCTCACCGGCCCGGTCCAGCTCGTCCGCCGGCCCCACTTCCTCCTCCCCGGTCCCCACGTAGTCGCGCCGCACCACGATGTACTGGCCGTCGGGTGACCACGCTGGCATCGACGCCCGGACGTTGGCGTCCGTGAACACGGCCCGCGCGTTGGCCCCGTCCGCATCCATGATCCAGAGGTTGCTCTGGCCCTCCCGGTCGGAGATGAACGCGATGCTCTGACCATCGGGCGACACACGGGGGTGGAAGTTGAGCGCCACACCGGTGTTCTGCGTCAGGACGGTGGCTTCCCCGCCCTCCACCGGCATTCGGTACACGTGCCCCAAGAGGTCGAACACCACCCATCCACCCCCCGGCGCGATGTCCACGCTGGTCCAGGTGCCCTCATCGGTGGTGAAGTCTACGTCGCGCGTGGCTCCCCGAGCTTGGGTGACGTCCCAGGCATCGGACTCCTGAGCGGGGAGCGGAGTCGCGGCCAGGACTCCAATGAGCAGTGCGAGGCGGGTCGACATCGTTACCGCACCACCCATGTGCCGGTGAGTCGAGCGATCGCCGCCAGTGTGGTCTGTCCGGCGTTCAACCCCAATCGGAAATCATCGTCGGTGTACGTAATCCACACATCCGTAGGCTGGTGCCAGTTGGGGTCCCAGCCAGCGCCCACGTGTGCGCCCCGTTCATTCTCACGCAGACTGATGGCGGGTACGATGTTCATGAAGGGAGTCGAGTCCGTGTTGGTCATGTGCGGACCTACTGTCGCCGGGTAGTCGGTGGCGAAGTCGTCGCTGGCGGCCTTGAACAGGAACGCGAGCTTCATGGACTCGTCCGCCAGGTCGGAGTTCGACTGAAACTCGATATTCACATCGGCTTCCGGCCGCTGATCCCGACTCACGGTACCGTCCGCGCGGGGCGCTCCGTGATCCCACAGCATCATGTCGTGCTGAATCATCCCCAGCCAGGTGGGCTCCGGGTACTGCCCTGACCCCGCAGGCTCTTCGATGCCTTGGAGCGCCTCACGCTGCGCAACATATGCGCGCGCTCCGTTGAGTCCCGTCTCTTCGTTGTTCCACAGCGCGAAACGGATGGAGCGCTCGGTCTGTACATCGGGTGCGCTGAAGATGCGCGCTAACTCCATCACCAGAGCCGTGCCGGAGCCATCATCGTTCACCGCCTCATTGACTCCGTGCCCATCCATGTGGGCACCGACGATGTACATCTCGTCGGGACGCGTGGTCCCGACCTTCGTGCAGTAGACCTGCTGGCGCTCGCCGTCGACGGGTTCTTCGGCGTTGAGCGCGCGGAGGCGCTCGTCGGGTTGGGCCATCAGGTCTCGGTTTACGCCAGTGCGAGCCCTGTGGCCGAAGATGATACTGCCACCCGGCCCAGGACCACGACGCCCCACCTTGCCCCCGGTGGGCGTGGTCAGATCCTCGGGTTCCGCTTGTTGCGGGCGTCGCCGCGTGGGAGCGCGGGGCACGAAGTCGGGGCGTGGCTGCTCCGGATACATATAGGTGATGCGCTCGGTGTTGGTGCACCCGAACTCCTGGAGTTGCTGCTCGATCCAGTCCACCGCGTCTCGGTTGCGCTGAGTACCCTGACGGCGATCCCCGAACTGGGTAAGGCCCTTGAGTGTCGTCTTGTAGTTCTCGAGGGTCAGACGGCTCACCAGCGACCTGATCTGCTCCGTTTGGGCGTCGTCGTCCTGGGCGCGAAGTGGAGTGGCCGCGAGGACCAGGGCGATCGCGACCAGGATCGGCGGGGCAACACGGGTGTGGACACGCATATACGGGGTCTCCTGAGCACGCGATGGGCGTCGGTTAGAACTACGGCGGAGTTATGGGAGCATCGTACGTCGGCTCTTGCCCTGCCCGCCAGGTGTCCCGCACCATGCAGAAGCACCACTCCATCCAGCCAGGTGAGCGTCATGAACACGTCCGTTCGATCCCGTCTCCTCCCGTTGGCTCGTCTCCTGCTACCGGTGTGCGCGATGCTTCTTGTGCAACCGGACTCTCCGGCGGCGGCACAGCAGGCCATCGACGAAGAGTACACGGACCAGATTCTCGAATTCACCACCGAGCCGTTTTTCGTGACGCCGCTGGTGGATCATCTCCCCGCATCGGCTACGGTGCCCTCACCCCTGGACTTCTTCGGCGCCATAGCGGGTGCGCCCAAGCTTCTGCACTACCCGGAGGAGGTGGCCGACTACATGCGGGCGGTCGCCGCCGCGTCGCCCCGGGTCGAGGTCTACCCGATGGGGATGTCGGAAGAGGGTCGAGAGATGATCCTGGTCGCGGTGGGCAGCGAGGAGTCGATCGCCGAGATCGAAGCCAACAAGGCAGCGCTCAGGGCGTTGGCCGACCCGCGGCGGACTCCGGAGGACGAGGCCCGCCGCCTGATCCAGACCACCAAGCCCATCTATTGGTCCACCGGAGCCATCCACTCTCCCGAGACGGGCTCTCCTGAGATGTTCATGGAGCTGATCTACCGCCTGGCGGTCAGCGAAGACCCGTTCATCCGCGAGATCCGCGACAACCTCGTGTTCCTCAACACCCCCGTCGTCGATGTGGACGGCCGTGCGAAGCAGGTGGACGTGCACATGGCCAAGCACAAGGACGAGGACTACAACGGGCCATCTCGGATCGTGTACTGGGGCAAGTACGTTGCCCACGACAACAACCGCGACAACATCGGGCAGGGACTGGCGCTGTCGCGACAGGTCACCCAGACGTTTCTGGAGTGGAGTCCTACGGTGTTCCACGACCACCACGAGTCAGCCTCGCATCTGTACACGTCGACGGGCCGGGGTCCGTATAACGCCTGGCTGGATCCAATCGTCATCAACGAGTGGAATCGTCTGGCCTACAAGGAAGTCCAGGACATGACGGCTTTCGGCGTGCCCGGGGTCTACACGCACGACTTCTACGATGGCTGGGGTGCCAACTACATGATGTGGGTGGCCCATATGCGCAACGCCATCGGGCGCTTCTACGAGACCCAAGGCGCTGGGGATGCCTCGACGCGCATCATCAACACCCGGGCGGAGCGACAGTGGCATCGGCCGAGCCCGCCGGTGCCCCAGGTGGTCTGGTCCATTCGCAACAACGTCAACCTTCAACAGAGCGCGGTGCTGATCGCCATGAACGAGGTGGCGAACAACCGCGAGGAGTTCCTGCACAACTTCTATCTCAAGGCATCTCGGAGCGTCGCGAAGGCGCGCCAGGAGGGCCCGGCGGCCTACGTGCTTCCCGCGGACGCTGCACGGCCCGGACAGCAGGCGCGGCTGCTGCAGCTCTTACAGGGACACGCGTTCGAGATCCACCAGGCGGATCGCGACTTCGAGGTGGCAGAACAGGAGTTTGCTGAAGGCTCCTACATCGTACGTATGGACCAACCCTACTCCCGAGGTGCGGACATGCTGTTGGATAAGCAGTACTACAATCCGAACGACCCATCTCCCTACGACGACACGGGATGGACGGTGGGTCCGCTGTTCGATGTCGAGACCGTGCGGATCGAGGACCCGGAGGTATTGGACGCGCGGATGACCCTGGTGACCGAGCCCATTCGGGCCATGGGCGGCGTGGAGGGTCGGGGCGAAGTGTATGCCATCGACTATCAGGCCAACAACCGCCTCACGACGTTCAGGTACGCGCACGACGACCTCAACATCTGGGCCGCGCGAGATGCGTTCGTGGACGACGACGACGCCTTCGGAGCGGGCAGCTTCCTGGTTTCGGCCTCAGATAACCCCGGCGTGGACCTGAACACCGTGCTCGACGAGGCGGGTGCGGAGTACGGCTTCACCGCGCGTGCGATCGACCGCATGCCTGACGTGCAGACCACACAGGTCGGTGCGCCCCGGGTCGCGGTGGTCCACACGTGGACGGACACGCAGAACGAGGGATGGCTACGCATGGGACTCGATGAGTACGCCGTCCCGTTCGACTATCTCTCCGTGCACGACGTGCGCGACGGTACCGATCTGGCCGAGCGCTACGACGTCATTGTGTTCGGTGCCACGCGCGGTGGCGCCATGAGCATCCTGCGGGGAGTGCAGGGCGAAGATCCCATCCCCTGGGAGCCGTCGGAGCTGACCCCCAACATCGGAAAGCAGGATCGGACCTCCGACATACGGGGCGGACTCGAGCTCTCGGGCATCCTCAACCTCGATCGGTTCGTGCGCGCTGGCGGCGTGCTGGTCACGATGGCGGGCACCTCGGCGTTCCCCATCCACTTCGGTCTCGCCAGCGGGCTCTCCGTGAGGGCGACCCCGGACATGTGGGCGCCGGGCGGCGTCTACAAGGCCAATGTGGCCGAGGAAGACAGCCCCATCACGTACGGCTACGGCGAATCGCTGGGGGTGGCGTTCCGGAACGCACCCGTCTTCGCCCGCGGCGGGGGTGGGTTCAACTTCCGTGGTTTCGCGAACAGAGGTGGCGATCGGGGCGGTCCGGGGAGCACCACGGCACGGCGGAGCGGTCGGGGCGGCACGGACGAGACCGACATCGTACAGGGTCGCTCCCGCAGCATCGGCGAAGCCGGCGTGGAGGCGTTCCGCAGCGAACACGAGGAGGAGAACGAGTCCGCCCGGCCCAACACGACGTCGAACGACGTCAGGACCGTGATGTCGTTCGAGTCCAACGTGGAGGAGCTACTGATCTCAGGCGGCCTGAGGAATGGACAGCCGTTGGCGGGAGCCCCCGCGCTGGTCGACGTGAAACTCGACGACGGACACGTGGTGCTGTTCAGCTTCAATCCGTTCTGGAGGAACCATACCCACGGCTCCTACGCGCTGCTGTTCAACACCCTCCTGCACCATGACAACCTCGACGTCGTCGAACGACCGGTGGTCGTGGACGACGGAGGCAACAACTAGCGGATAAGCAAGTCCACCAGGACGGGTCGGTGGTCCGACGCCACCGGCTCGTCCAATAGTTGTTCCCCGATGACTTCAAATCGCTCTCGGGGTTGAACCAGCACGAAGTCGATCTCCCGCACCGGGTCGAATGACGAGAACGTCAGCCGGTCATCGCCCTTTTCGACAATGTGCCAACGCTCGGCCAGGTGCGTCATGACGGGCGACTCAGGTGTGGAGTTGAAGTCACCGGCCAGAACGGTGGGCAGAAAGGCCTGCCCATCCAGGAGCGCCTCCAGGGTCGTCGCCTGGGCGAGACGCTCTTCGGGCGTCTCGTAGAAGTGGATCCCTACGAAGCGCAACGCGCGCCCGTTCGGAGTGACGACGGTGGCTGCTAAGGCCGAACGGGGTTCGGTCCCCTCGGGCAGCCGGTGGTTGGTGACGTCCGTGACCTCCCACGCGGAAAGGAGTGCCATCCCGTAGGCACCTCCGTCGTACGCCATGAACCGCCCAAAATGAGGCTGCATGCCTGTGAGCCGGCCCAGCTGGGCTGCTTGATCGACCTGCCCGGTGCGAGCTGTGACGCTGTCGATCTCTTGGAGGGCCACGAGATCCGCGTCCGTCGAACGAATGAGTGCGGCGATCCGGTCGAGATCGAGCACTTCGTCCATGCCCTCGCCGTGATGGATGTTATATGCAAGGACCCGGAGCGTGTCGGGCTGTGGAGTGGCGTCGGAGGGTCGAACGCCGCAGGAGGAGGCGGCGAGTACGCAAGCGAAAACTAGCGTCCGCCCAAGCTTCAACCCGGTCGTCCCACGCCCGCGTAGGCCACGCCCGCCAGGTCCGCCATCTCGCGCTGCCAGGTGGTCAGGTCGGACAGTTCGAACCGGGACAGATGGTCGTGCCCGCAGGCGCGCGCGAGCACCTGCATCAGCTCGGTGGTTGCTGAGAACCAGTTCTGGAGGCGCTCGGCCGACGCCTCGACGATGAGGCGCGCGCGGAGGTCCTTCTTCTGTGTGGCGATCCCTACGGGGCAGTTGTTGGTGTTGCAGGCCCGCATAGCCAAACAGCCAATCGCCTGTAGCGCTGAGTTGGCGACCGCGATCCCGTCTGCCCCCAAGGCGAGGGCCTTCACGAAGTCGGACTCGGTACGGAGGCCCCCTGTGATGATGAGCGTCACCTGCGACTGCCCCGACTGGTCGAGATGCCGGCGGGCGCGAGCGAGTGCGGGAATCGTCGGCACGGAAATGTTGTCCCTGAAGATGTTAGGAGCCGCACCGGTCGCTCCGCCCCGTCCATCCAGAATGATGTAGTCGACGCCCACCTCGAACGCGAAGTCGAGGTCGTCCTCGATATGCTGTGCCGAGAGCTTGAAGCCGATGGGGATGCCACCGGTGTGGTCACGAACCTCCTGCGCCACCTCCCTAAAGTCGGCAGGGGTCGCTAGATCGGGAAAGCGTCCCGGGCTGATGGCGTCGCTTCCCGCGGGGATGCCTCGAACTTCGGCGATCCGCGGGCTGACCTTGGCACCCGGGAGGTGTCCGCCGGTACCGGTCTTGGCGCCCTGACCTCCCTTGAAGTGGAACGCCTGCGCCTTTGCTACGTTGTCGAGGCTCCAACCGAACTTGGCCGAAGCGAGTTCATAGAAGTACCGAGAATTGGCCGCCTGCTCTTCCGGGAGCATCCCGCCCTCGCCGGAGCAGATTCCGGTGCCTGCCGCCTCGGCACCCTTGGCCAGGGCGATCTTGGCCTCCTCGGAAAGCGCCCCGAAGCTCATGTCGCTCACGAAGATCGGGATGTCCAAGCGGAGCGGCTTCCTTGCGTTCGGGCCAACCACCAGTTCGGTGCCCACTTCGGCGTGGTCGTCCAGCGGCCGTCGCTTTAGCTGACCGGTCAGGAGCTGAATGTCGTCCCAGCGGGGCAGCTCGGTGAGCGGAACCCCCATGGCGGAAACGGCGCCGTGATGCCCGAGCTTGCTCAACCCCTCGCGGGCCAAGCGCTGAATGTAGGCGTTGGCGGGCTCCTCGGACGTGCCATGCGCATCCTGGTAGATGCCGAGGTACTCGTTCCGGTCGTACGGCTGGGGATGATCTGCCACCCACGCCTCGAGTTCGGCTTCATCGACGAACACCGCATCGGCTTCCCGGTCGATCCTCGCCGAGAACCTCTGCAACACCTCGTCGTTGCTGTACTCGCTCACGCCGGTGTCGACGCGATAGTCCCAGCCGTGGAGTCCGCAAATGAGGTTGTCGCCCTCCACGTAGCCGTCGGCCATCAGGGCACCACGGTGGAGGCAACGACCGTAGAGGACGGAAACGTCCTCGCCGAGGCGGGTCACCACGAGGTCGGTGCCACCTGCGAATGCGTGGACGGGTGTTCGGTCCTGGAGTAACGTCCAGGTTGCAATCTTGATTGGTTTTAGCATGGCCGGAGGTAAGAGGTTGGTGGTCTCGCACGCAAGTCCCAAGGCGCGTATCATCGTCACGAGTTTGTGACGATATCGTCGTGTCATCGTGACATCCGGCCGTTGTAAGGCCAGGCGCCGAGCTGGGTGCCCGGCGACCCTCCGCGAGAAACATGGAATCTGCTAGTCTGAACGTCTTCACGATCATCGTCGGCCTTCTGGCCGGGCTGTCGATCTTCCTGTTCGGCCTGGATCTGATGACCAGCGCCTTGAAGGTCGTCGCAGGCGGACGGTTGAAGGCACTGCTTGCCCGCCTCACCACCAACCGGTTCAAGGGTGTGATCGCGGGCACCGCGGTAACCGGGCTCGTCCAATCGTCGTCGGTGACGACCGTCCTACTGGTGGGGTTCGTTTCGGCAGGCCTGATGTCGTTGGAACAGTCCATCGGGGTGATCATGGGCGCCTCGATCGGTACGACCATCACGGCTCAGATCATTGCCTTCAAGGTGACCAACCTTGCCATGGTCGCGGTGATCGTCGGCTTCATGACCCAACTGCTCGCCCGGGGGGAAGCGCTCAAGCAGTACGGGCTCATGATACTGGGGTTTGGTCTCGTCTTCTGGGGCATGAACCTGATGAGCGATGCGACATACCCGCTTCGAACTCACGAGCCCTTCATCGCCGCGATGCGCTCCCTCGACTCTCCCGTGGTGGCGATTCTGATGAGTGCGGCCTTCACCGCTTTGGTCCAAAGCTCGTCAGCGACCACCGGTGTGATCATCGTGTTGGCCGGGCAGGGCTTCCTGACGCTGGAGGCCGGAGTGGCACTGGTGTTGGGGGCCAACATCGGGACGTGTGTGACCGCCCTGCTCGCCGCAATCGGAAAGTCACGGGAAGCCGTCCAGACGGCTTTGGTCCATGTCCTCTTCAACGTCGCGGGCGTGGTCCTGTGGTATCCGCTCATCGGACTACTTGCCGAATGGGTAACGATCCTGTCGCCAGCTTCCGAGCAACTCGCCCAAACGGCCCGAGCCGCCGCTGATATGCCGCGTCAGATCGCGAACGCGCACACCGTGTTCAATGTGGCCAACACGCTGATCTTCATCTGGTTCACACCGTTGATCGCGTGGATCGTGCGACGGCTGGCCCCGGATCGACCTGAACTCCCCGGGACGCCACCGCGCTTCCTGGACGACCTGCTGCTGGATGCCCCGGCCGTCGCACTCGATCGGGTCCGCATGGAGATCGGCCGCATCTCCGCTCGCGTCGTGGAGATGGTACAGCGTGCGCCTCCGGCAGTGCTCGGGAACTCGTTGGAAGAGCTGCGATCGATTGCGCGAATGGACGGAGAGGTGGATGCGCTTTACGACGCCGTGGTGTCCTACATGGCCCGCCTGTCGCAGAGTGACATGAAGGCCGAGGAGGTCGCTCGCCTACACGGCTACCTGTCGATCGCGAACAACCTCGAGGCCATGGCCGACATCGTAGAGACCAACGTGCTTGCCGTCGGGAGTGAAGCGGTTGAGCAGGAGGTCCAGATGAGCGATGAGACACAAGCGCGTTTCCGCGATCTCTACCTCAAGGTCGCATGGTCCGTGGAGCGGGTCGCCCAAGCGGTGTTCGCGGAGGACCCGGTTGCCGCCAACGACGTCGTGCAGGCCAAAGAGACCATTAGTGAATTGGTCTCCCGCGTTGAGCTCCGACTCTCGAATCGTCTGGCAGCTGACACGCCGGGCCGGCTCGAGGCGTTTCGTCTCGAGTCTGCCCTGGTCGAAAGCCTGAAGCGCATCTATTACTTCGCGAAGCGAATCGCCAAAACGGTCGCCGCCGAAGGCCGGCCGGCACATGAAGCGCTCCAAGCTACGGAGAGGTAGGTAGGCAATGGTCAGGGAATGCCTGATTGGCCTCTTGCTGCTCGCGGGATGCCAGCCAGCGCCTGCGACCCGGGAAGCACCGATGGCCGAGGCGGAACGAGGTCCTCGTGCGCAGCCGGGCACAGAGATGGGCGTCTTCAGCCCGGAGCAGCACGAGCTCTACGACGGGCGGTTTCGCATCTCGGGAACGCGCGTCTACCAGGTGGGCGGGCTACTGGATGACGCCCCGTTCGACCACATGGGTGACGACGGGACCAACCTGCACCTGGTAGAGGGCAGCATCGAGATCGATGTCGACGAGCGATCCAACACGGGGACGTTTCGTGCGGCCTTGGAGCTACCGGAGGGCCGCTACGAAGCCGAGATCGACCGCTTCGAGGAGTTCTCTCCCTGTCAGGACGGCGGCATCGCTGCTTGGCTGTTCGAGCACGGAGACTCCGGTTGTGGCGACGCCAACTGGCCCAAGAGCGTCCTCTACGTCGCGGGTTGGGGCTGGGGCGACGCCACCCTGAACGGCGCCCCACTGCGCACCGAGCACCAGATCCATTTCATGGTGACGCAGGGCATGCGTGACCGCGAAACGCTGACCGTGCAGCATGGACCGGCGGCGTCAGGAGCCGGCGCCGTGAACCCAGCGGCGATGCAGGTGGACTTCTATGTACGCAGCCCGGAGACCAACGAAGACAATCACCCGAACCGTGAGACGTTCGACCACTTCGTGGCCATGGAGGTGACCTGGAGGTAGGGGGGCCTCAACCGCTCCCATCCTCGATGTCCGATTGACCGCGGCGCCCGTACTTCCTGCGAGCCAACTCTCTCAGGTCCGCTGCCCGATCGACCTCGTCCACGATCTCCTGCCCGAGCAACTCCTCCATCACGTCCTCCAGGCTCGCGACGCCTCCGACACCTCCGAACTCGTCCACCACTCCGAACAGGTGGGTGCGCTCCTTAAGGAATCGTTGAAGGAGCTCGTGGGCGGGAATGCCTTCGGGCACGAAGTTCAAAGGCGCGCTCAGGTCCTTGAGCAGGGTGTCCCCTCGCCCCTGCGCCAGCGCGACCAGGACGTCGGCAGCCCGAACCACACCGGTCCATTTCTCGGAGTCCTCTGGGTGGTGGACCGGAATCCGGGAGAACTGCCAATCGCCGACGTGATCCCTCAACTGGTCGATCCTGGTGTCCTCGCTCAGTCGGAACACGACCCTGCGCGGGGTCATGATGTCGCGCGCGGCGATGTCGTTCAGCTTCAGGACGTTCGCGACGAGCGACGCCTCCAGCTCCAGTATGCTCCCCTCCTCGGCGCTCAACTGTGCCAGCGCGCGCACCTCGTCTTCGGGGGCGGCCAGCACCGGCTCATTGGGTTTCAACCATTCGGAGACTCGTCCCACCAAGTAGGTGATGGGCGCGAGCAGTACGATCAGCAAGCTCCAAGGCAGCGCCACCACGCGTGCGATGGTGCGATTGTATACGACTCCCAGCACCTTCGGGATGATTTCAGAAAAGCAGAGTACCAGCAAGGTGAAGATTGCGGAAAACCACACGACCGCGTCTCCACCGAACAGCGCCGCAGCCTGCGCGCCGGCCACAGCTGCGCCCGCCGTGTTGGCAAGCGTGTTGACCACCAGAATAGCGGCGATCGGCTGATCCATGTTGTCTTTGAATTCGTCGAGAATTCGACCCGATCGCTGCCCCGCGGCCGCCAGCCCCCGCACATAGGGTCGGCGTACGGCGTAGATCGACGCCTCGCTCAACGAACAGAACGCTGAAACGACGAGCACCGCCCCAACAGAAATCGCTAACGCGAGCAAACTAGCCTCCTGAGGATGGAGCATGGAAGATACTGATCGGGGTCGATGCCACCCAAGGCGTGCCCGCGGAACGGGCACTCAGAGGCAGGCGTTCTGGATATGGCTGGGCGCCGGCTCTGCGATGCTGCTCGATTTGAATCCACCAGCTTTGCGCCAAGTGTTGGAAGAAGTCATCTACCAATACCTTACGGACGGCCGGGTAGTGATCATGGCCGACCCAGGGGACGGCGTATTCCGAGTCGCCCTGCTTCGCTTTCAGCTAAGGCGCCGGTGAGAACTCCTTCCGCACTTGTTGGCGGCAGTCTAACTTGTTGGCGGCAGTCTAGCGCTTCTGGGAGCAGTGACCGCTTGGGGTTGTTCAACCGACCAGCCATCGCGACCCGGGGCAGTTGAGTCGGCCGAGCGGGACAGCGCCGGCATAGCCGTCGTGAGTTTCAGTGTCCGAGCATTGGACACGATCCCCATCACCGGCCTGGGCGAATCAGTCCTCGAGGTTGGAGCCGATGTATCAGATCCGAGTGGTCTAATCGGCGCCGTGGCTGACGCCGCTGTTCTCGACGATGGCCGGCTAGTCGTTGCGGACGGCTTGTCGAGTCGGGTCATACTGTACTCGACCGACGGGACTGTGGAGCGGGTCTTGTCGGCGGAGGGGACCGGCCCCGGAGAAGTCCGAAGGGTCTCACGGGTCACGGTTCGTGGCGACTCCGTATCGGTGTTCGATCCTGAACTGCAGCGTCTAACCCTGTTTTCGGCTGATGGTGAGGTGCTCGAGTTAACGAGGTTCGACGAGGTAGGACGCGGCATCGTGTCACGGGGCATGCGGCCACCCCTCTTTTCTGCGGAGACGCGAGGCCCGTCGGTACCGCCTATGGGGACTCCCGAGGGGCGTGTCAGCCAGGATGCCTACTTGAAAGTCTGGCGTCTCGTCCCTACCAGCGCTCAACTCTTGGATTCCCTTGGAGCGGGTCCTGCGGCCTTTGCTATGCTCGGACCAAACGACGTGGTGCGCGCCAGTGAATCGGGAGCCCCTTCGGGCTTCGTCCTGGCAGCCGCGTTCGCAGAGCCGTTCTCGCAGAAACTGGTCATCGGCTTCCAGGGCCACTCGGTCCCATCCCGGCCAGCTCCGTAGAGGCCACGCTCCCACCAGAATCGCGCGGTAGGCGCTCGTCCAACCCGCTCTGTCGACCATCGCCAACGTCCGTGGTCGGGGTGTGCAATTCTCGACGCCCGTTCAGTTGCGAGTCTCGATGAGCGTCGACGTATCAGCTTCCTGCCAGCCTAAGCGTTAGAAGTTGTGCATCGTCGGACGTGAAGAGATAGGCCCTAGACCGCGCCTGATCGATGACCAGCTGCCTCGGCGCAGCCGCTAGTGGGAGCGCTATCCTGCGTGCTACCGCCCCAGTACCGGACACCACCAACACTTTCCCACGCTCCCCGGAAGGCGTTTGCAGTAGAACCCACAACTCTTCCCCGACCGCGACTGCATCAGCAAAGTACCGCAACGGCACGAGCATGGGAGCACTGGCCCGAGCCTCGTTTCGTGCGAAGAACGCATCCCGGATCGCGCGCATTTCGGATTCGTCAAGTTCGAGCGAGAACCGCTTCACGCCGTCGGAACCGTATCGCTCTACTGTCCCAGCTCCGTCGCCAAGCAACCAATAGCCACCATCCGGTGCCTCCCGTACCGAATACTGACTCAAGAATGCTGCCGGCACCTGACCTCCAGTAATCTCCGCCTTCATGTCTGCGATTACCCATCCTCCAACCGGCGCTTCAATCTCTCCCAGGGAACGGAGCAATTCCCCATCACTGTCGTATACGTTCGCCTTTGCGGTCGACATCCCCCCTGTCGATGCGAGAATCCGTCCATCTACCGCCACCGACGCCATGCCTGCTGCCCCGGTCCCGACCAGAGTTGGCATGCGAACCGTGTGCGTCATCTCACCATCCCAAGAGAACACTTGCTGCCGACCGTTCCCGATATCCAGAACACGGATGAAGTCAGGTGACACGGCGATCGCACTGGGGCGATCGAACTCTCCGGGTCCATGGCCATACTGCCCAAAGTGCAGGATCTCTTGATTCTGCCGGTCGAAACAGCGGACTGAATCGAGATCCAGCGCGCACACCCTACCGTCTGGGCTTAGTGCTAGGTCATTTACGAAGCCTAGCTGGTTTGACGAGGAAGAAACGACAGTGTCGATCCGCTGGAGGGGCCGAGTGCTAACTCGCAGTGTATCAGCGGGTGATGCTCGCTCCCCACCGTTCGCTGATCGATTCGCAGATTGACTCTCCGCACACGCGATGCTGGCAGCAAGGAACAGAACCGCATATCTCCGACACATCTTTAACCCCTCCCTCTTGATCGTGCCCTCGCGTCATCCCGCCGGCATGTCCCATACGCGCGAGACCCCGTCGTGGGTGCGCCGCCCCTGCACTCACCGCCTGAGATCATGTTGCCCTGAGTTGTCCATCAGCCGATGAGCTGGTAGAGGGGGAGTACTGCATCTCAAACTGCTATGAGCAGTCGATTGGCGAACCGACGCACCAGTACCCTTGATCCCTACTATCCCAAACGAGATGATGGTCCCAGGCGGCCAGTGCTTCCGGGCTCGTCAAGGCGAACGTCGGTCCGAAGTAGCCACCAGCGATCGCGATGGCAGCACCCAGGAGCAGCGTGCGTGCAAAGATCTTCATTTCTTACCTCCCACTGAAATTGACGGTTGAATTTCCACGGACGCCCCGGCGCTTCGTCGGCCCCGGGGCCCGGTCTTAATATCCGAGCATGAGCTCGTCGCGGCTGACATTCCCATATTCGATGCCTCCTTTAGGTTGAGGTAATAGTTGGCCGCTCTCGGGTCCAGCGGGCGGCGCACCCGCACATTTCGTCTACCCTGCGCCAACAAGCAGCTCTATTCGTTCTAGAAACGACAGGTTGAAGGATTTTCCGCTGTCCACGAACAAGACTTGCCCATCCTTCACGAGGATACGCACCGGGGTATCTACTTCCAGCTGCAGACTCTTGAGGAGGGAAGAGTTCGGATCTTCAACTAGTGGGAAGTTTAGATTTGGGCGATCCAAAGCAGCGCGGAACGATGTCGGGAAAGGTCCGGTGCCAACCCCGACCGCCCACGCGGCGACCTCCTGTCGCTCAACGAAAGCGATCCACTCTTCCACCTCAGCCATGCACGTGAGGCAGTCATCGTAGGACACCACCCATATCAACCCGAGCGCAGGCTCAGAGCTTCTTGCCAAAGATCGTATTTCGCCTGGAATCCCTTCCACCGCTCTCAACGAACGCCCGTAGACCGCCGGCACACCATTGTGGGCGAGGACTTTCGCTTCGTAGGCGCTGACCTGTCCCCTAAGCGCGGACCAAGCACCGCTTATGCGGCCCGCCAGTACGCTGAGCAGCAAGACGACGCCAACCACCAGGAGCAACTTCCACCGCGCAAGAGAGTTCGCCATGGGTCACCCTAAGAAACTGGAAGAAAACGCGTTAGGACCACCGATCCTTCACCATCGAGCGCAATCGTTGTGAGCTCTCCTCCGGGTCTCAAAGCTAGGACTCGACCGGGCACTCCTTCGAGCTCCACAGCCGTATGCTGCTGCAGGTCATAGCTGTAGAGCGTGGAGACGTCTTCATCTTGACTTGACGCATAGCGGTATAGCCGACGGCTCTCGTCGAGTGCGGCCCACGTCGCGATGGTGCTCGGGTCGATCCATCTTTGAAGCTCACCGAGCGTCGGCGGACGTTGGTCGAGGAGCGCGATCCGGCGCCAATTCCGTGTAGGAGGCCTGATCACGCAGCTGCTGTTGTTTCGCGTGTCGACTCTGAGGAAGCTGGGCAAGATCGCAAGACCCACGTAGAACACGCCGTCCTCCAAGTGGACGATCCAAGAGTCATCCACGACTCTCCAGGTGGCATCGAGTATCCCCGGCGAGCCGCCATACGTGCCGAGGCGCTCTCCAGACCAGTCGTAGAGCGCCATCGTCCGGGGTTCGGTTCCAGGGTCCACCAGCCCCGCGATTGCGACCATGGAATCGCCCACCGGAACAAGCATGCGGGCATCCTGGCCCAGGTGGTCAAACTCCAACTCGTACTCTCCATCAGCTGAGTAGCGAGTCGCTCTGGTGTTCTTCGGGTCCAACCCCACGAGGCTACCATTCGGTAGGAAGCGTGCGTCAACCAGGGAAGCAAACTCACCCGGCCCGGGACCCCGCTGCCCCAGCACCCGCAGTTTCCCTTTCGGGGATCGAACGATCATGCGGAAGCGCCGGGAATCCGCCATGAGAACGGCACCACTAGGAGCGTGATCTAGGACGCGGACCCAGAGGATCCCGGCGGGGCCCTCCTGTTCCAGAGTATCTGAGCCAACCGGGACGTAGTGGTCCTGGAAAGCGCCTGTTGTGAGTGTCCACTTGGACTCAGGTGAACAGACCGGTTCGGGCCACCCCGGATCGGGCGTTCGCTCACACGCGAATGACAGCAGCGCACCGCACAACGTTAGGAGAAAGAGGCGTATTGGAACCACTCTCGGCGCTCCCCGAAGATGGCCCCACCAACCCATGAGACCTCCACAGCGATTTCGTTTTGTCCGGCGGCGACTACCGATCTCACCATGTGCTGGTAGCCTGCCGAGACACCGTAGGACGATAATTGAGCTTATGGTTATTTGTATCGCGATGTCGCCCGCGGTCGTTTTTTGGCCAAATCGACACGATGGCCCCTGGAACTCGCCCGATTCAAGCGGAAGGCTAGCCATCTCCATCCCAGCGTGTCACGCACGTCGCTTCCGCCAATCCCCCAATGAGTCGCCAAGAAGTGCGAAATCTGACTTCCGCCGGTCAACCCGAATCGATGCGCAACTCGCTCGACAGCGACTTGCCGGGGCTCCTGTAGGGCGGCAGCCAATCGAACCCCTTTTGCTATCCTCCGAAGCTGGGTGGCGGAGGGAAGCCCAGCTCGCCGCAGTTGTCGGCCGGCACTCCTCCTGTTGAACCCCGTACCGGCAAGCGACTCGCTCAATGAGGCGGTGATCGGAGCCGAAAACAGCGCATTCAACACCACCTGGCACTGCACCGACCGTGGGTGCAGGACCGCGAACCACTGGATCAGCTGGTCTACCAAGAGCTCGCTATCGGACAGGGCTCTCCGAAGGGCGGTGACACTGAGTTGCTCCGAGGCATCTAGCAGCACCGGCGTTCCTCTCCAACGTGCGACGGACGCCAGCACCTGCGTCATGAGCGAATAGCGCTCCGCCGGCACCGCCGCTACAAGACTACTGGATGGCGCTGAGCTCTGAAGGAAACCAAAACACCGATTCAGATCACTAAGAACCGGCTGGAGTGTATTCCAGTCAGCTACGATCACCGCCCCCTCAGGAATCCCTTCCAGCCTGCTAGGCGCCGACCCCACGACATAGGCTGGCGGGTACGCCACCCGCACCGGACCAGGGGCGATCGGAGCTGGGTTGACAGGTACTGTCCTTCGCATGCTCCCCCTCCTTGATATGTAGGTCGGCTCCGGTCGAGGGGATTACGGCTGTAACGGCGCTAACACTCGGACCACGGGTGGTGCGCACAGGCAGGGGGGGGCGTACCGGCGAGGCCGCCGCTCAGAAAGGAAGCGACTGCTCACGCTGCCAATTGCCGGAGCAATCTTCCAGCTCTACTTGTGGCTAAGAAGCTATCAACTTATCTAGCCTGCCTCACACCGTAACAGCTTACACCCAATCGAGTCAATAGGTCCAGCGGCTAAGGTGTGAAGTAGGATCAAGAAGTGTGAAAAAGGAGAGGCGACCTACCTTCCGTTGAGTAACCATCAACGAGTCCGGGCTGGCGCCCGGGGAAAGGAACGTCGCCTCGCGGCCAAGGATGTCGCAGGACAGGGATCGGACGGATTCGTCTGTGTGAAGGCAGGGCTCGGGTGCGAGAAGGCGGCGTTGCTGGTTGTCATCGGAGCGATGAGTGACGAGAGTAGAGAGGAGCTGGCGATAGGTTCGGAAGCCTCTGAAACGTCCGTGGGAATCGCGACCGCTTGGAGCTGTTTGACCGCCCCTCCAACGCGACCCGGGACCGCAAGCTCGTCTGAGCGGGACAGCGCCGGTGTTGCCGTTGTGAGTCTCAGAGGCCGTGCACTGGACACGATCCCCCTAAGCCATCCTGGGCGAAACTCTTCTCGAGGCTGGGGCCGATCTATCAGATCCGGATGGTTTGGTCGGCCGTGGCTGATGCTGCTGTTCTCGACGATGGCCGACTCGCACAGTTCGTGGCGACCCAGTAACGGTGTTCGATCCTGAACTGCCGCGGCTAGACCCTGTTTTCGGCTGATGGCGAGGTGCTCGAACTCCCGAGGTTCGACGAGGTCGGACGGGGGGTCGTGTCACGGGGCCCACGGCCACCTTCTCTTTGTTGCGGAGGTTCCAGGCCCGTCGGTACCGCCGAGATCCGGCTGGGACGGATTTGGATCGACGTGATCTAGTTCCAGGCTTGTTCGGCGAGTCCACCCCATTCGATCGACCCGTCTACCGTCGACTGGCTGAGGGACAGAGCTACCCGACAGCGTTCCCCAGCCGTTCGGATGATCGGCGCGTCTAGCGGCGAAATCTTGCTCGAGCGTGGCCCGCGGCCATCTGTGGAGGCCAACGGCCCCCGCGTCCGTTGGCTGGGGCTGTCTTCGCGGGGAGTGCCAGTCGCGCCGCGTCGACTTGCCCGTAAGCTGTCCAGAGACACCCAGATTTACGCATTTGGGAGACATCCAGATTTACGCACCGCTGATGCTAGGTTTTTGGGGTAGCGTCACCTCCTTGGGGGGGTGAGCTCGGCGGGCTCCGTAGGAGGCCGTCGAGCTCACGCAGCCGGTAGCTGTTGCCATCGATGTGCAGGATGTGGACGTGATGGAGCAGGCGATCGAGGATGCCGGTGGTGAGGATCTCGTCGCCTGCGAAGATCTCGGGCCAGTCTCGGACATGCTTGTTCGAGGTCAGGATGATCGAGCCCTTCTCATAGCGGGCGCTGACGAGCCGGAAGAACAGGTTGGCCTCGGCGCGGTCGAGCGGCCTGAACCCGACCTCGTCGATGACGAGCAGGGCGCTGTTGAGGTAGCGCTTCGCCTTGAGGCGCCTGGGCGGGATGGCCGCATCGCCCTTGAGCATGTGCATGAGGTCGTCGAGTACGTAGTGCTGGACGCTGAAGCCGTTCTTGATGGCTTTGACACCAAGCGCGATGGCGAGATGGCTCTTGCCGACCCCGGGCGGTCCGAGGAACAGCACGTTCTCGGCCGAGCGGACATAGGCGCAGGTCGCGAGCGCATCGATCTTGCCGCGGTCGACGCGGGGCTGGAACGCGAAGTCGAAGCCCTCGAGCGTCTTACCGGGCGGTAGCCCGCTGAGCCGCAGCGAGGTCTGGATCCAACGCTCGTTCTTCGTTCGACCTCGCGGTCCAAGACGAGCTCGAGGAAGCGCACGGGTGTGAGATCGTCGCGGCTGGCCTCTTCGACGAGGTCGGCCACGCATTCGGCGGTGTGGACGAGCTTGAGCGACGTGCACTGCTCGCTGAGACGATCGAGATCGACCTTACGACGCCGGCTCATCGCAGCGCCTCCACGAGCCGGGCGTAGGCCTCGAGCGGCCGGGCCACGGCCTCGGGGGCTGGCGTGCTGAGCAACGCGGCCCTGGCGCTGTCGGACAGGCCGGCATCTGCAGGCGGGCCTGCGTGCCACGCGCGTGACGCGCGATCTCACTGCCCTCGGCCCGGATCACGACATGGGCATGCGTGCCCAAAACCTCGACCGAGCGTTCGACCCACGCGAACGGCACGCTGTAGCGCCGCCCTTCGAACGAGACCAGACAGTCGCGGCTGACCCGCCGGCTCACGACCACGTCGAACGGCTCGGCCAGCCCAGGCAGCGGCTGTAGCCACGTCCGCTCCGACGCGAGCGCATCCCGTACGCTCGTGCCCGTCACAGGGCAGTTCAGCCGGTCGAGCAGCGTCTCGCTTCGCGCATCGACCAGACGCTGCAGCTCCTCCAACGAGCCCGCGCCGCGCTTGAGTACCTCGCCATACGCGACCCGGAACGTCCGCACACTCCGCTCTGCCTTCCCCTTGTCACTGCCCTTGCGCACCCGGCACGGATCGATCTGGAACCCGCACGTCCGCGCGAACACACGGTACGTCGGGTTCAGCACCGCCGTCGGGCCCGCGCCACGGGCCACGCCCGTCTTCAGGTTGTCGATCCGCACCCACCCCGGCACTCCGCCGTAGCGCTCGAACAGCGCCAGGTGTCCTGCCTGCCACGACAACTGCCCCTGGTCGCGGCTCAGCCAGCTGAACCGCGCACGGCTGTGCGACAGTGCGCCGACCAGGACGTGCAGCTTCTCCCTCCGCGGCCCAACCGGCGCCTTTGTCTCGAACCCGTAGGTGACGCCCCACCGCCTGGTAGCTGCCTATGTACGCATGATTTCGGACCAGGATCTCGTAGATCTCGCGGACCTGACACGGGCGACCCTTCCCCTTCAGACGCCCGTCATCCAGCCGTTCCTGGATCGCCTCCACGTGCGCCTCCAGGCCGTCCAACGCCGTCGGCTGCTGGCTTCGACCGTCCGCCCGTTCCGGTGCCGCCAACCGCTTCAGTCTGTAGCGCAGCGCGCCCTCCGTCACACCCAGCTGCTCCGCCAGGCCCCGTACCGACACCCCCCGTCCTACCATCCCCTTCGCGACCATCACCTGATCCTCGCTCAACTTCATCCGCCCTCCGGGTCGCGGTTCGTCCCGTAGGGGGCCCCGCTACGCGCAGGACCGTCAAGTCAGCAGGTGCGTAATTCTGGGTGTCTCCCAACTCCTACTCTAGTGGCGTCTCCTACATAAGCCTTCGCGTGACTGCCTTTAACGGGGAGTTCGTTGTCGGGGTGGAGCAGGACGCGTTGGGGGTCGAGACGGTCGTGGTACGCCCCATAGAGTTGCTGCGAACCCATCGCAGCCGTTGGTCCCCCCCGCCCAGCCGCCTCCGTAGGGGTGCAGCACTCACCAGAATCGCGCCGTATCGCCCCATCGGGTTATCCTGTGCGGACCTTGATGCTGAGAGAACGAGATCTGACAGGAGTTTAGGCATGTCACGACTTGGAGTCGCCGCCCTGGTTCTGGCCCTTGGGGGCGGGCAGGTGGGCTGTGCATCGGCCGCCGCTCAGACTGAGCAGACGCCACCGGGTGGAGAGCGGTCCCGCCCCAGCGAAGACGGGATTCGCGAGTACGCCGACGTCATCACGGCCGACGCGGTCACCGACGCGGGGCTGTTCGACGTGCATTGGGTGGACGACGAGCTCTTCTACGAGATTCCCTTCGTCATGCTGGATCGGGAGATGCTCCTCGTCTCCAGGATCGCGCAGACAGCGACCGGCGTGGGCTACGGAGGGCAGAAGGCCAACACGCAAGGCGTCCGTTGGCAGCGCCAGGGCAAGCAAGTACTGCTCCGAATTGTGTCCTATGTGAACGTGGCGGCGGACTCGCTCCCCATTCGGGGGGCCGTCGAACAGGCGAACTTCGAGACCATCATCCGATCGTTCGACATCGAGGCGTTCAGTCCGGACTCGTCGGCCGTCGTGATCGATGTCACCCCGCTCTACTCGACAGACGTCCCGGTGCTGGGACTCCAGGCAGGGCGACGCGAGGCCTACCGCGTGAGGAATCTCGACCCGGACCGCTCGTTCATTCGTTCGGCCAAGAGCTATCCCGAGAACGTCGAGGTGCGGCACGTCCTCACCTACAACGCCACCGAGCCGCCGACCAACGCCTCGACCGGGACCGTCTCGATCGAGATGAACCAGTCGATGATCCTGCTCCCCGCCGACCCGATGCAGCCTCGCATGTGGGACGACCGGGTTGGGTTCTTCTCGTTCACCAACACCGACTATGGGCTCGATGCGCACCGCGCGGTCGAGCGCCGCTACATCACCCGCTACCGCCTGGAGCCCAGTGACCCGGCGGCGTGGGCGCAGGGCGAGCTGGTCGACCCAGTGGATCCCATCGTCTACTACATCGACCCGAACACCCCCGAGAAGTGGCGGGGCCCGCTGAAGCAGGGAGTGGAGGATTGGCAGGAGGCGTTCGAGACTGCGGGATTCAGCAACGCCATCATCGCCATGGATCCACCTACGGCCGAGGAGGACCCGGAGTTCAGTCCGGAAGACATCCGCTACTCGGTGATTCGCTACTTCCCTTCGAACATCCAGAACGCGTCGGGTCCGCACGTTCATGATCCGCGTACCGGGGAGATTCTGGAGAGCGATATCAACTGGTATCACAACGTGATGAACCTCGTGCGCAACTGGTACTTCGTCCACACCGCGGCGGCGAACCCCGACGCCCGGCGTGTTAAGATGAGCGACGAAACCATGGGCGAACTCATCCGCTTCGTGTCGGCCCACGAAGTTGGGCACACGTTGGGACTCCAACACGCCATGAAGTCGAGCGCAGCATATCCCGTCGACTCGCTTAGAACATCGTTCTCGTGCCGGATGGGGACGTCGTCGTCCATCATGGACTACGCACGCTTCAACTACGTGGCCCAACCGGGCGACGACGCCTGCTTCATGCCGAAGATCGGTCCCTACGACCGTTGGGCCATCGAGTGGGGCTATCGACCGATCCCGAGTGCCAACTCACCGGACGCTGAGAAGGCGACACTCAACCAGTGGATCGCCGAGCACGACGAGCCGATGTACTGGTACGGATCGTCGCGTTCCTACGACCCCACCTCTCCGTCCGAGGCACTTTCCGACGACCCGATCCGCGCCAGCGAGTTCGGGATCGAGAACCTCAAGGTGATCACTGCCAACCTCATGGATTGGACACGTGAGGACGGAAAGGACTATTCCCAGCTCCAGGAGCTCTACAACCAAGTGCTGGGCCAGTGGAACCGCTACATGGGACACGTTGCCGCCAACGTCGGGGGTGTCTACCGGACCCCGCGCGTCCAAGGTCAGGACGGCGGCTTCTATGAGCTCGTGCCTCGCGAGAAGCAGGAGGCGGCGATGCAGTTCTTCGCCGAACAGGCGTTCGCGACCCCGACCTGGATGATCGACAACGACATCCTCTCGCACATCGAACATGCCGGTGCCGTCGAGCGCGTACGGCAGCGGCAGGTGGGCGTGGTAAACAACCTCTTAAATGCCGATCGGATGGGCCGCCTGATCGAATCTGAAGCTCGCTACGGCTCGGGCGCGTACAGTCTCGAGGAGATGATGACCGACCTGAGGGGCGGCGTCTGGTCCGAGCTAGGCTCCGCCCGCTCGATTGACCCGTATCGACGTAACCTACAGCGGGGCTACCTCGAACGAATGGAATACCTCATGACGGAGGAGCCGACCCAGCCCCAAGGTGGGTTTGGGCCTCCCCAACCCCGAGTGGTGGACGTCAGTCAGTCGGACATCCGGCCCTTCGTGCGTGGAGAACTCAACGCGCTGAGAGGCCAGGTCCAAAGCGCGCTTCGAAGGGGGCTCGACACCGCGACCCGCTACCACCTGGACGACGCGCTCGTTCGCATCGATCGGATCCTCGACCCGCCTTCCTGACGTAGAACCCGCATGCGAAACGTAGCCGAACCCCTTGGAGGAGTGACTCAATGCTGAAACGTCTGATCCTCGCAGCTGTGGTGCCGCTGTTCCTGTCTGCTTGCGCGGGTGTATCGGAGCCAGCCATGCCCCCGGCGCCGCCGCCGCTCGACCCGACTGGCACGTTCGACGTGTCGATCAACGAGGGGGGGATGGCGATGGGAGGCGTGATGACCATCAGCGGCTCCGCGGCCGATGGCTACACGGGACGCGTCGATACCGATATGGGTGGCGCCTCGATGTCGGACATCACCATCGACGGGCAACGGCCCTCGTTCTACGTGCCGGAAGCGGGGGTCTCGGTGCAACTCGAGTTCGATGGCGATGAATTCACCGGTGAGATGGATGGGGACATGGGCGCCGGCACCATCAGCGGGAAGAGACGCTCGAGTAGCTGAGTGACGCGCCGTCGCCTCACCCGGGCGGCGGCGCGATCTCGTATTGCCGCGGCGGAGTTGCGCCCATGAGGTGTTCGACGAAGTAGTCCCAGGTGCGCCGTACCACGTAGGGTTCGCTCGAGTACCCGTGGTTCCGATTGGGCACGACCATGAGATCGTAGTCCAAGTTGAGGCGGGTAAGCTCGTCGATGAGCAGGAGCGTCGCGTTAGGGTGCACGTTGTCGTCCAGCGTACCGTACATCAGGAGCAGCTTACCCTCGAGGTTGCCTGCGATGTTCTGATTGGCCTGGCTATCGAAGGAGTCGGTGCCGTCGGGGTTACGCTCCAGTAGTCCTTGGTACTTCTCGCCCCAGGTGAAGTCGTAACTGCGGTTGTCGTGATTTCCGGCGCTCGAGACCGCCACCTTGAAGAAGTCGGGGTAGGACAGGATTGCGTCGGTCGAGCTGAAGCCACCCCCAGAATGACCGAAGATCCCCACCCGGTCGAGATCCATCCACGGCCGTGAGCCCGCCAGGCTCTTGAGGGCGGAGACGTGGTCGGGGATGCCATTGTCTCGCATGTCGCCATAGTAGCTGTCATGAAACGCCTTGCTGCGGCCGGGCGTCCCCAGCGCGTCGATCACGAACACCACGAAGCCCAGTTCGGCCAGCGCCTGGGCGTTGCCACCCTGGCGCAGTGCGGCTTGCCTGGCCCCGATGGGCCCCGACTGCGGGCCAGGGTAGATGTAGTCGACGACTGGGTAGCTGGCGGTCGAGTCGAAGTCAGACGGTAAGTGCAGCAAGCCATAGAGATCCGTGACCCCATCACGCGCCTTCACGGTGAATGGTTCGGGCCAAGGCCAGCCGATCCCCTGCAGCGCCGAGAAGTCGGCCTCCTCCAAGGTTTGCACCACGGTGCCACTCGGATCTCGGACGACGGTCCGTGGGATGGAGGTGCGGGTCGAGTACGTGTCGAGGAACCAGTCACCGTCGGGCGCGGGCTGAATGGCATGATCGGCATCTTCGGGGGTGAGCAGCTCAATGGGTCCCCCGTCCAGCGGAGCCCGGTAGAGGTGCCGGTAGTAGGGGTCACGTCCCTCCTCGCGCCCGACCGCGACGAAGTAGACCCAGCGACCCACCTCGTCGATCCTCAACACATCCCGCACCAGCCACGGCCCCTCGGTGATCCGATGCTTGAGCCTTCCGTCCGTCGCGTCATAGAGGTACAGGTGACCCCACCCGTCGCGCTCGGACCACCAGACCACCTCGCGGTTGTCGTTCAGGACACGCCAGTTGGGCAGGCCCCCGGCTTGTGGGTTGGTCTCGACAAACGTCTTTGAGCGCTCCTCGAGGATCGTGCGGACCGTCCCCGTCTCGGTGTCGGCCGCGTAGAGGGTCAACGTGTCATAGGACCGTACCGCTTTGGTGAAGAACACCTCGCCCGAGCCCGCTCCCCAGCGCACGTCTTTCCAGATGGTGTCGTTCGAGACGTTACAACACACCGTGTTCATCGCGTCCAACACGCCGACGTCGAGAGGGGTGTGGGCGCCCGATTCCACGTCGAACACGTGCAGTGTGTAGGTGGGGATCACGGAGTCACCCGGCAGTGCGGTCTTGTAGCTGTGAAGGAGCGGCCGTCCCGTGTGCGTCTCAAGCAGGTGCAGGTCTTTGACGCCCCGTTCGTCGAACTGGTGGGTGGCGACCTTGCGGGAGTCGTCAGACCAGATGAGCACCGTGGCCGGAGTGGTCCCACGACGTGCGAGCGTCACTGCCGAACAGCATCCCTCAGGCGACACAGCATATCCGAAATCAGGCTCGCCATCGGTCGTGAGCTGCCGTTCGGCACCGTCCTCCGTCGAGCGGATCCAAAGGTTCTCGTCTCGCGTAAACGCGACCCACGCACCGTCCGGCGAGGGGCGCTCCACCCGGACGGGGTCCTCCGGAATGGAGTCGGGCCCCGAGCACACGTAGTCCTCAAGGGAGCATTCCCAGCGCGCCGAGTCCGCCGTGTGAAAGCGGATGGCGCGCTCGGAGTCCGCGAAGACGAATCGCTGGAAGGGGAGCTTGGCCCCTTCGTACGTGGTGTCTTTGGCGACCGAGAGGGCCGCCGCAAGCCGATCATGGTCGAACGCCGCCCGGCGGGACCGTTGGCGTGGGTCCGCTACCACGAACTCGTGGCCGTCGCGCACGCGGTTGCGATACCAGAACCGATTGCCGTCCAGCCAAACAGCGCTGACCTGGTTGCCCGACACCAACTTCTCCGCGTTCCATCCCAGGAACTGCTCTGCTCGCGCATAGTCGGACGCACTGAGGACCGCCTCGGGACCCCGGTCGGGTCCCTGCCCGTGCACCGGAAACGGCAGGAAAACGAACACCAGCGTTGCGAAGAGTCGAGCGTGGGTCATGGCGGAATCCATCTGCGAGCGGACGCGAGAATACGACGCGCGCCCTACAGTTGCGCTGGCCGGGTTGCGGCGCCAGTCCCACGCAGAGCGGGCCCCCGACATCGTTGACGGAGGCCCGCGTTCGCTCCACGATGGTCCGCGGAGTCAACCCATCACTTAATCCAGAGCATGTCCCGATAGGTGGGCAACGGCCAGAGGTCATCCGGCACCAGCTTCTCGAGCTGATCCGCGACCTCGCGAACCCGCGCCATCGCGGGGATGATGTTGTCCCGCATGTGGAGTGCCTTGGAGTGCACCTCGTCCCCGCCGAGCTCCGCGTTCTGCTCGTCCAGTACCGCCAAACGGACGATGAGGGCGTCCACCAATTCGGCCAGCCGCCCAGCTTCCCGTTCCAGCGCCTCGGACTTGAGGCCGAGTTCCTTGGAGCTGGACGCGGTCTTGGTCAACTCCTTCAGGTGGCGTACCGCTGCCGGTAGCACCATGGTGCGGGCCATGAGGGCGGTCGTTTCACCCTCGATGTTGATCTTGATGAAGTACTGCTCGGTCTTCACCTCGAGGCGCGACGCCAGCTCTCGGGCCGAGAGCACGTCGAACCGCTGGAAGAGCTTCTCGTTCTTCTTCGCGGTCATCGCCGGCAGGGCGTCCATAGTGGAGCGTAGGTTCAGTAGTCCCCGTCGGGCCGCCTCGTCCTCCCAATCCTGGGAGTAGCCGTCGCCGTTGAAAATGATGGCCTTGGCGTCGCGGATCTCCTTGGCGAGCAGCGCCCGTTCCGCATCCCCAATCTCGGCGCCCCCCGCCAGCGCCTCCTCGAGCTGCGTCGTCATGTCCTCGATGGACTCGGCGACGATGGTGTTCAACACGGTCGCTGGCCAGGAGATGCTCTGCGAAGAACCCAGGGCACGGAACTCGAACTTGTTCCCCGTGAATGCGAACGGTGAGGTCCGGTTGCGATCGCCGGAATGCTGCGGGATGTCCGGGAGCACGTCGACGCCCAAACCGAGGAGACCAGCGCCCTTGCTCGACTCCGCCGCACCCGACTTCTCGATCTGCTCGAAGATGTCCTCGAGCTGGTCGCCCAGGAACACGGAAATGATCGAGGGGGGGGCCTCGTTGGCACCCAGCCGATGATCGTTACCGGCGTACGCGATCGCCGCTCGCAGGAGATCCTGGTGCAGGTAGACCGCACGCAGCACCGCTGTGCAGAAGAACAGGAACAGCCGGTTGTCGTGAGGCGTGTCGCCGGGATCCAGGAGGTTGTGACGCTCCGTGCCGAACGACCAGTTGAGGTGCTTGCCGCTCCCGTTGATGCCGGCAAAGGGCTTCTCGTGCATCAGGCACTCCAAGCCGTACCGGCGCGCGTTCCTGCGCAGCACCATCATGACCATCTGCTGCTGATCCGCGGCCAGGTTGGCGGCCTGGTAGATGGGCGCCATCTCGAACTGCCCCGGCGCCACCTCGTTGTGACGGGTCTTCATGGGCACGCCGAGCCGGTACAGGTCCTCCTCGACAGACTGCATGAACCCGAGCACACGCTGATCGATCGACCCGAAGTAGTGATCGTCCAGCTCCTGCCCTCTGGGTGGCGCTGCGCCCAACACGGTACGTCCACAGGTGACCAGGTCGGGCCGTCGGTAGTAGAACTCCTGGTCCACCAGGAAGAACTCCTGCTCCGGTCCGAGGTTGGCCATGACGCGCGTCGCGTCTTCACCAAATAGCGTAAGCGCACGACGCGTGGCCCGATCCAAAGCAGAGATCGATTTCAGGAGCGGAATCTTCTTGTCGAGACTGTCACCGGTAAACGAACCGAACGCGGTGGGGATACAGAGTGTGGCGCCACCAGGCCCGTCGATGAGGAACGCGGGAGAGGTGGGATCCCAGGCCGTGTACCCTCGGGCCTCGAAGGTTGCGCGCAGTCCACCGGATGGGAACGACGATGCGTCCGGCTCCCCCTGTATCAGCTCGCTACCCCTGAAGTCGCTCAGGGCCCGACCATCCTTCAGGGTCAGGAAGGAATCGTGCTTCTCGGCCGTCGAACCCGTTAGAGGCTGAAACCAGTGCGTGTAGTGCGACGCGCCTCGCGAGACCGCCCAGTCCTTCATGGCGGCGGCCACCGCGTCGGCCAGGCTCTCATCGAGCGTCGCCCCCTGCTCGATCGTGGTCATCAACTGGCTATAGACCTGAGCACTCAGGCGCGCCTTCATTTCCTGGAGCCCGAACGTGTCCGCCCCGAAGATGTCTACGGGGTCTGCGACGCTGTCGCCGTTGCGGCCGGGAGCGTCCGTCCAAGCACGGGCGGCAGCCAGAGTGTCGAATCGCGAAGGGGTCTTCATGGAGCGGGCCTCATGGGCAGGTGTGTGAATCGAGGGAGATGGCTCAGGTCATGCGCAGAATCTATACCAGGAATGGGTCTGCTCCACCGGTCAGTGAGATAACTTTACTTTTGCTAAAATAGATTAGATAATTGTACTCGTGGCGATTTTGTAGGATTTTGGCGCGGGACTGCAACGTCGATGGATGCCCTCAGGAGAACACTGGCGGAAGCGATCAAGCCGGAAGGTGCGGGCCTTCTCTGGGTCCACGAGGCGCCGGGCATGGTTGCGCGCCACCGACTCCTCGAGGTCGAGAACCGAGTCCCTACCGTCTATTTCGCCCCCCCGTCGCTCCCGGACGGGGTGGCCCGAGAGGCGTTCAGGGACACACTTCATCGGCGGCTAGGCGTCGCGTTGGACCCATTGGGAGATTGGAGCGACCTGCTGAAGGGCCTCCCGAGAGACCGCCCCCTGATGCTCGTGTTCGACGGGGTGTCGGAGCTGGTCGACGCCCGAAAGGGATGGGGACTCGAAGTTGGGCGCGGCTGGCGCACCCTTCGAGAAGCTGGTGTCTCTCTCACGGTGGTCCTGATCGATCGGGACGCACGCGCGCTGGAGAAGCTCCGTGGTGTGGAAGGAGGCTTTCGCCCATCCGGGATGGGACTCCCGCCCGATCGGAGCCCTGCCCCCGGCGTCTGGCACTCGCTCGCCCCAGGCGACTACGGTGCCCTGGCCAAGGCCTGCCCCGATTGGGACGCCACACAGGTGGCGCTCGGGTTCGGGCTTTTCGGCGCGTCGGATCGGGCGCTCGCGTGCTTGGATCCCGGCGTACGTGTGTCGACGAACGTCAAACGCCTTCTACTTACCCCGGGCGCCCCACTCTTCGACGCACCTTTGGACTACCTGCGTCGCCGGTTTCAGAGCCCTGCGCGCTACGGTGCCGTTGTGCGCGCGTTGGCCCATGGCGGAGAGAAGTGGCCGGACATCGTTCGGGCCCTGGACGGAGAACTGCCGGCGAACGCGTTGACGCCCTACGTAACACGTCTGCGGGACCTGGGCATGGTGACCGATCGACGTTCACTCGACGCGGCGGTCCGAAGTAGGAAGAGCAGATACCGCCTGACCGACCCTCTTTTCGTGTTCTGGTGGAACAGGATCGCGCCACTGCGCAACGAGCTCCTGGACGGATCGATGTCTCAGGACGTGGCGTGGGCGGCGCTCCGCTCCCAACTGGAACCGTTCATGATGCATCAGGCCAATCGGATCCTGGAGGCCTGGGTGGCGCACTACAGTGCCGGTGCCTTGGGCTGGCCTCCGCGGGAGGTGGGCGGGCTCTGGGGCGAGGGGTACGACATCCCCACGGCGGCGACCCTGACCAACGGCGCGGTCGGCTACGCAGACTTGGCGTGGTCGGGTTCGGAGGTCGAGACGGCCTTCGCGAGGATCGAGTCAGGCCTCCGTTTCACACGGTACGGATACGGGCGAGAGGCACGCCTCCGCATCGTGATGGCCCGGGAAGACCCTGATCCGGAGACCCTACAGCGGATCCGAAGCGACCCGCTCCGGCGTCTGGTGACGCTCGAGGACGCCGTTAAGGACACCAGCCTCGCCTGACGTAACAACTCTCGCGACATCATGTAACAGCACGGTCCAAGACCTATCACGGCCCAGCGACCCAGGTTACTATCGGCGCCCCCAAAAGTGCCCGTAAACCAGAGAGCCTTGTCCACACTCGATCCCCCCGCTTCAGCGACGCCTTCTGACCCCCCCCCTCCGGAGTCCGCGCCCTCGGTGTCCCCGCCTTCGCCGGTATCCTCGCCTGCGGCCCCGGAGCCACGGTTGAGATCTCGTCGCGCGCGCCTTCTGTACGAGCCGCTGGACCCCCGTGTCCCACCGCGGCTGGATCAGGCGATGCGCTCGGACGAAGCGCTCCAGGTCTTGGGGCGTTACCAGATGGCGAAGCTCATGGGCGCGCAGAGCGGGGTGGTGCACGACCTTCACCCGGAACACCTACACGATTTCCGCGTCGCGCTGCGTCGCACTCGAACCCTGTTGGGTCAGATGCGGAGTGTGGTCGTACCCGACACGTACCAGCACTTTCGTGAGGAGCTCAAGTGGCTGGCCGACGGCACATCGGCGACTCGGGATCTGGACGTGCTCCTCGAACGCCTCCCCGACTACCAACCGTGGGTGTCGCCGGAGTTGGCTGGGGGTGTCGAGGCGCTGGAAGCGCAGATCTCGTGCTTGCGCGACAGCTCCCATGACGGTGTGGTGCGCACGTTGGACAACCCGCGTTGCCGCCAACTCATGCGCGACTGGCAGGGCTTCCTCGCGGCTCAGCTACCCTATACACCGCTGACCAAGGATGGCGGAACCAACGTCCGAGAGACGGCCCTTCGGGTTGTCACTCTGCAGGTGCGTCGGGTGTTTCGGCTCGCGGGTAAGGTGCGCCGCAAGAGCTCACCCAAGCAACTCCACCGCCTACGCATCGAAGCCAAGAAGCTTCGCTACTTGTTCGAGTTTTTTGGCAGTCTGTTTCCGGCCACTCCTATTGGGCGCCGCATAGAGCGACTCAAACTCATGCAGGACGGGCTGGGAGAGCTCAACGACTACGCGGTGCATCGTGATCTGCTGTTGCGGCTAGCTCGCGATCCGGTGGCCGCTCGGCAACCCCTCGGACTGGTGGCCACCGGTGAGCTGTCCCGTAGCCTCACCCTTCACGCGCGCAAGGGCGTGAAGGCGTTCGCCGCTGAAGCCCGCCGGTTCACGCGGACCCGCAACCGGAAACGGTTCCTGCGATTGCGCTGAACGGGTCCGAGCCCCAGGCTACGGACCTTCATGAGCGACAAGAAACTCCCTGCGCGTCGTTACTCCGACGACGAGATCGCAAGGCTTCTGCAGCGTGCGACCGAGCTCGCCCATGAGCCGAGGCCCCGCGAAGCAGAGGGGATGACCCTGGTAGAGCTGGAGTCGATCGCCCGCGAGGCGGGTATCGATCCGCGACTCCTCCAACGCGCCGCCACTGAACTCGATCGGGAACCCGAGCGGAAGGGACTGGGACCCCTGTTGGCGGGTGACACGATCAACCTGGTCATCGAACGGTCCTTTGATGGCGAGTTGGCAGTGAGCGACCTTGAAGGCCTCGTCCCCATGATCAATTCTGCCGCCGACACCACCGGAAACGTCGCGCTGGTCGGGAAGACGCTGAACTTCAATGGCGGAGGTCAGCAGTCCAGTCGCTCGGTGCAGATTCTGGTCTCCAGCCGCGCGGGGAAGACCCAGGTGCGCCTCGAAGAACGCTACGGACAGCTGGCGGGGGGCCTGTTCGGGGGGATTCTGGGCGGAGGCGGTGGTGGAGTGGGAATTGCGGCTGGCGCTGGAATCGGAGGATCCACGGGATCGATCGCCCTCGGGTTAGGGATCCCCCTCCTCGTCGTCGGTGGTTGCTACGCTCTGGCGAGGACCATCTTCCGAAGCGTCGTCCGAAAGCGCAGGAAGAAGCTGACAGACCTCGTCAACCAAATTGCGGCGGTGGTCGAAGAGAGCACGCGCCGGCTACCCCCCGAAGCCGAGGATCCCAGGGCGCTGCCGGCGAGCGACGCCGATTGACGCACGTGCTGCTGGGGCCGGCCCGCCTTCACGCTGAACGCACCGCCCTGGTAGCCGGCGAACAAACGTGGACCTACGGTGATCTGGCTGACCAAGCGTGGCGGCTCGCCGAGCAGCTGCGGCCCTACACCGCCGACCAGGTCGAGCCACGTGTTTGCTTTCTATGTGCGCCCGGCCCCGAGTGGGCGGCGACCCAGTGGGCCATCTGGATCGCGGGGGCAGTGGCTGTGCCGCTGGCCGTATCCCACCCTGTCCCCGAGCTGCGCTACGTGCTGGAAGACACACACCCGAGCGTAGTCGTCTCCGATCGCGTCCACGAGCATCGAGTGCGGAACGCCTTACGAGGTACGGAGTTCCCGATCCACGTCTACGCTGCCCGACGTCTCGACCCGTCGGGTCCTGGGCCCACCACGGAGCCCACAGTCCCCGACGACCGCGCCGCGATGATCCTGTATACGTCGGGGACCACCAGCCGTCCCAAGGGCGTCGTCTCGACCCACGGCACCATCGCGGCCCAAGTGCGCGCGCTCACCGCCGCATGGGGGTGGCGCCCGGACGACCGTATCCTACACGTGCTTCCGCTACATCACGTGCACGGGATCAACAACGTGTTGTCCTGCGCGCTGGCGAGTGGTGCGGTGTGCGAGTTTGCGCATCCGTTCAACGCACGCCACGTGTGGGAGCGACTCGCAAGCGGGGAGCTGACCGTGTTCATGGCGGTTCCAACCATCTACCGTCGATTGGCGCACGAGTGGGAAGAGGCCGATCCCGCGACGCGTGTCCGATGGAGTACGGGCGCCCGCACGCTCCGCTTGATGGTCTCCGGATCGGCGGCCCTTCCCGTACCGGTGCTCGAGCGCTGGCGAGAGTTGACGGGCCACACGCTCCTGGAACGGTACGGAATGACCGAGATCGGAATGGGGCTCTCGAACCCGTTGGAGGGCGAGCGCCGTCCTGGAACCGTGGGCCACCCCCTCCCCGGCGTGGTCATTCGCCTGGCGGACGAGCGGGGCGAGCCGGTAGGCGAGGGTCGACCGGGACAGATTCAGGTCCGCGGACCACAGCTGTTCCGCGAGTACTGGGAGCGCCCCGAGGCCACGGCGGCGGCATTCCGGGACGGGTGGTTCGCCACGGGGGACCAGGCTGTGGTCGAAGATGGGTACTTCCGCATCCTGGGACGAGAGAGTATCGACATCATCAAGACCGGAGGGTACAAGGTGTCGGCGCTGGAGATCGAGGCCCAACTACTGGAGCATCCCACCATCCGTGAAGTCGCCGTCGTGGGGGTTCCCGATCCTGAATGGGGGGAGCGGGTTGCGGCGGTACTGGTGTTGGCGCCCGACGCTGAACTCGAGATCGACGCCCTTCGTGCATGGTGCAAGGAGCGATGCGCACCCTACAAGGTGCCGCGTACTTTTGTGGCCGCTGACGAGCTACCTCGCAACGCGATGGGGAAGGTCACGAAGGTCCAAGCCAGGGAATTGGTGGAAGGAGTAACCTCGTGACCGGAGATCGCGCAGGATCTGAGCCGGTCTACCTCCTGGGCCATTCCGGAGCCGAGCTCAGGCGCCTGGACCTCCAGGGTCGACTCTACCGTGATACCACGCACCGCTGCCTGTTGGCTGCGGGACTGAAGCCGGGCCTGCGAGTGCTCGATGTGGGGTCGGGGTCGGGCGACGTGTCGACGCTGGCCTCCGAGGTTGTGGGGACGGAGGGCGCAGTGGTGGGATTCGACCGGGAGCCCGCCGCTGTTGCGGCCGCCACCGAACGGGCCCGTGCTGCTGGCATCGGCAACGTTCACTTTACCACAGATCCTGGGACCACGGGCGACTTCGACGCTTTGGTGGGCCGGTTCATCCTCATGCACCAAGCGGATCCTGCTCGTTTCCTCTCCGACATGTCGGCGCTTCTCCGGCCAGGCGGTGCGATTGCGTTCGTGGAGTCCAGCATGGAATGGCTGATAGGCACGCCTCACTCGTTCCCGCACTCGGAGCTCTACGACTCGATCGTACGCTGGAAACACGCAGTGGTGGGCAGCGCCGGCGCCGACGTGGCCGCGGGCTCTCGCCTCCTCGAGGTCTTCCACCGGTCCGGGCTCCCCACGCCGCACCTCCGCCTGGAGGCACTGATCGCGGGCGCTGAGCACTGGGACGCCATCCAGTACATGGCGGACAGCGTCCGTAGCATGTTGCCTCAGGCAGAGAATGCGGGCATCGGGGTCCCCTTCGGGCCCGTGGACACCCTGGCCGAGAGACTCGCCCAGCACTTGACGGACACCGGAGGCTCATTCACGCTGTGGCCCACCGTTTCGGCATGGGTGAAGACCGCGGCCTAAGCCCGTCGTACCTGCTCGAACTGTCTCCGATAGAGTCGAGCATACGTTTCGGAGCGGTCCAACAAGTCCTGGTGAGACCCCTCCCCTGTGATCCGGCCGTCCTCCAACACCAGGATGCGATCCGAGGCCAACACGGTACTCAACCTATGCGCAATTACGAGGGTGGTGCGCCCCTCCTGGAGTCGATCCAACGCGTCCTGCACGAGTGCTTCGCTCTCTGAGTCGAGGGACGCCGAGGCCTCGTCGAGGATCAGCACCGTGGGACGTTTGAGCACTACACGCGCGATGGCCAGACGCTGCCGCTGCCCGGCGCTGACCGTCACGCCACGCTCACCGATCTCCTGCTGGTACCCATCCGGGAAGCCACAGATGAACTCGTGCGCGTGTGCAGCCTTGGCCGCGGCCTCCAGCTCGGCATCCGTCGCGTCCAGGTTGCCGTAGCGCAGATTTTCCGCAACCGAGCCAGCAAACAGCATCGGTTCCTGGGGCACCACGCCAATGGCGCCACGGAGATCGGCGAGGCGATACTCCCGGACGTCCGTGCCGTCCAGCTCGACGCATCCTTCGACGACGTCGTAGAAGCGGGGCAGCAGCGAGAGGAGCGTGGTTTTGCCCGCCCCTGACGAGCCTACCAGAGCAACGTGCTCCCCGGGCCGCACATCGATGTCGATGCCGTCGAGCACGAACGCTAGGTCGGGCCCGTAGCGGAAGCGTACGTCACGGTAGCGGACAGCACCTGCGGGTGGGGCAGACGGCACCATAGGACGTGCCGGCTCCTTGAGTGTCGGCTCGTAGTCGAGGATCTCGAAGATGCGTTTCACCGCCCCCGCCGCCTCCTGCAGGTTGGCCCAGAACCCCGCCAGCGCAGTGACGGCCCCCGCAATCGCGACCACGTAAAGAAGGAAGGTGACCAGGGTGCCGGAGGTGAGCGCTCCCGCCAGCACCAGTCGACCGCCCTCCCAGACGATGGCCACGATGGCGGCAGACGCCGCGAAGGTCATGGCCCCGGTGAGCCCCGCTCGGGCCACGGCACGTTTGAGACCCTGGTCGCGGGTGGCGTCGACATGGGCACCGAAGCGCTGCATCTCCCAGGGTTCTCGGGTATAGCTCTGCACCGTCGTGATTTGCGTGAAGACCTGGTCGGCCTGTGACACCGCCTCTGCCAGACGGTCCTGGATGTTCGTACTGAGCCGCCGCACCGGGCGGCCGAACAGCCAGGCCACGATGACCGCAAACGGCACGGCCAACAGCGTCACCATTGTGAGGCGGGGGTGGGTGAGGGTCAGCAGGATCAGCGCCCCCACCAGGAAGATCCCCTGCCGGGCCAGCTCGGGTACGCCAAAGCGAACCACGCCCTGGACGAGCCCCGCGTCAGCGGAGAGCCTCGAGGTGAGCTCCCCAACGCGGCGGTCCGCGTAGAAGCCAGGTGACTGTAGAACGAGGTGGTTGAAGACGTCTCGGCGGAGATCAGCGACCACCCGTTCCGAGACCGAGGCCGACAGGTAGCTCTGCGCGAAGTTGAGGAGCGCCTGGAACATGAACAGGCCCAGAAGTCCAACCGCGATTCGGTTGAGTAGCTGGGCGTCGCCCTCCACGAACGCGGCGTCCAGCAGCCAGCCGATCAGAAGCGGAAACGCCAGTCCGATCGCGGTCGACAGCGGGAGGAGTACGAGGATCGCGACGAACGCCTTGCGATAGACACGAATGCGCGGAGCAATCTTACGCAGAAAGCCCCACGTCTCCCTCGGGGAGATCTTGGTCTTCGACTCGGGGGCCCCGTCCAACTCGTTACGTCGGCTCATTGACTCGGAAACTACGGGAGCAGTACCCTGGGCCACCATGCCACAACGACTTCATCGGCGCGCCTTCGTGTTGAGCGTCGCCTGGACGCTGGGCCTCCTTTTTTTGGGCAGCGTGGTGCACGCTACCGAGTCCAGCCTGGCATGTCCGGACTGGCCGACCTGTTACGGAACCATGGTGCCTGTCATGGAGGGAGGTATCTTCTGGGAGCACCTGCATCGGTTGGTGGCCGGGGGGCTCCTTCTTCTCTGGGGCGCCGGAACGTGGTTCAGTTTTCGAGAACCGGGTGTGCCCGGAGCCGTCAAGACCGCGGCTGTGGGGGGATTGATCCTGTTGCTCATCCAGTCGGTGTTCGGTGGGGTCACCGTGCTGTACCAGTTGCCTGACGCGATATCGACGACCCACCTGGCGCTTGCCTTCGTCTTCCTGGCGTTGGCCACACAGGTAAGCGTGCGCACCCGCAGTACCGACCGTTGGAGTGTCGAAGGCGAGGCTCGGGATCCAATCCGACGATTCGCTTCTGCAGGGGCCGGACTGGTGTTCCTTCAGTCGGTGCTGGGTGCCGCCGTGCGCCACACCGAGTCCGGGCTGGCCTGTCCCGACGTGCCCCTATGCCTCGGCGAGTGGGTGCCACCCCTCGATCAATGGCCCATCGCGTTGCACTACTCGCATCGGGTACTTGCCGTCGTTACCGCGGTTTTCATCATCGTCGGTGCCCTGAGGTTGGGAGCCCGCTGGGGCGGGGCTGCGCGCGGCGCCCAGTGGTTGCTGCACACCGCTGTCGTGCTCGTGCTTCTGCAGGTCGGCCTGGGCCTGCTCTCGGTGTACACGTTCTTAGGGGTTTTGCCCGTATCGCTACACACCCTGATTGCCGCTTTGCTACTCGCCGTCCTCACCGCCGCCGAAATGCTGTCCCGGGAGCCGGCGGTGTACGCCGGCGCGGAACACCCTTCGGTACCTGTCGAGGCCTAGCGTCAGATGACGTCGAGGCCTAGCGTCAGATGACAGATTCTGGGCTCGGTGACGTGCTCGCGCACTGCAATGCGGCGTTGAACTTCACCAGTGCATGCTTTCTGGTTGCAGGCCTCTACTTTGTCCTGAACGGGGACGTGGATCGCCACCGGAAGTCGATGATCGGGGCCGTGGGGGCCTCCGCCCTCTTCCTGGTGTTCTACCTCACGAGGGTCGGTGTCTCCGGAACCCATCGGTTCGCTGGTGAGGGACTCGCAAGGACCGCCTATCTGCTGATCCTGCTTTCCCACATGGTGTTGGCCGTAGTCATCGTGCCGCTGATCCTCCGGCTACTGTTTCTCGCGAAGCGCCAAAGGTTCGATGAGCACCGCAGGCTAGCCCGATGGACCTACCCCATGTGGCTCTACGTTTCGATCACCGGTCTCACGGTCTACGTGATGCTCTATCACGTGTACGGATACGCCTGAGCCCTCGCTAGGCGAGCGGGAGACCGATCTCCACTTCCGCTCCCCCACCTTGCCGATTTCGCAGATGGGTGCCCCCGTGCATGGCTTCGATCAAGCGGCGGGCATGCGTGAGACCCAGTCCCAGACCCGACGGCGAAGTGGAGTAGAACGGATCGTAGGCCTTCGAAAGAGCTTCCGCAGTGAACCCGGGACCCTTATCGGCGATGACCACACGTCCCATGCCATCCTTCGACTGAAAGCCGATGTCGATGTCAGCGCCGCCACCGAACTGGCCGGCATTGTGAAGGATCAGAAACAGTGCGTCTTTGATGCGCTCTGCATTGCCTTGTACCCGTAGGGCGGCCCCCTTCTGCACTCGCACCCTCGCACCTGCGTCTTCGCTATACTCCGCTGTGACTTCCTTGACGACCTTGCGGAGATCGACGGCGCTGAGGGCGACGTCCGGCAGCACGGCGAAGAACTCGAGATCTGCGAGCGCCCCGAGGGCTTCCTCTACCCCATCAGCAAGGAGCATAGGCGGGCTCTGCGCGGCCTTGCGTAGAGGTGCTTCTACGTTGTGCTGTAGGTAGGCAGTGACGCGTTCGAGGGCGCGGCCGGTCGCCTCGTCCACCTCGCTGCCTTTTGGGACCCAATGCGCCCGGAGCTGACGATCCACCTCCGATAGCTCAGGGGGTACCGTTGCTACTTTCGCAGCCGAAAGGCCCTTTGCGTAGTCGACGAGGGCGGCGGTTACGCTCTTCCGACCCGCCGTTCGCCCCATGGCCCACCCTACTACTGCCGCAAGTAGGGCGAGCACGATCCATACTCCCAAGTTTGCCGTCATGCGGAATTGTACCTCCCCAACCGCCTTGCTTCCATCCCTGCGCGCGCCGTAACGTCCCGTTCGGCAGTGTCACACCTCCAACAGCGAAGCTCCTGCATGACCCGGACGGACCGCCTCCTTCCACTCCTTGCCGCCTCGAGTGACCCGGACAATCCGAGCGCCGCGGCCGTGGAGGAGATCGTCGATCGCGTCCTGTTGGTTGCGGTCGTGGGCATGAGTCGGGATGCCACGAAACCGGCACGGCGTGTCCCGTCCTACATGGCCGCCAAGGGACACGAGATCATTCCCGTGAATCCGTTCGCAGAGCGCATCCTGGGGAAGGTGGCCTACGATCGTCTGGAGGATGTCGACGACTCATTGGACATGGTGCAGGTCTTCCGGCCCTCGGAGGACGCGGGCGCCATCGTGACGGCCGCGATGCAGCGGCCTGAGCAGCCCGTCATCTGGCTGCAGGAGGGCATCCGAGCCGACGCGGAAGCCGGTGAGGCGCGCAGTCTGGGCCTACAGGTCGTCCAGGACCTCTGCTACTACAAGTGTCACCGGGCACTCAACGAGGCGTCCGTGGGCTCCAGGAGCCAGGTCATACGGTGACGGGTTCGCCCACCTCATCGCCTTCCTCGGTCGAGCCGGGTGCCGACTCGGCGTCCGAAGCGTCACGAATCGACCAACGGTACTGAGAGCCGTCCACGCCCTTCTCGCGGAGGTGGCCGACCTTGACGGGCTCACCCGATTCGCGAGACAAGATCGCCTCCAACAGTCCCGTTACCAGGTTGCAGGTATCGCCGCCAGGATCGTGGTCCAGGAACAGCGGGTCGCGGCTCACGAAGCTCAGAGAGCCGGGCTCGAAACCACCAATCGAGCCACCGAACATCTTGGCCAGATCCCGCTTCAGTCGACGCCGGGCCAGGCGGCCGGAGAGTCCCTTCTTGAGGATCTTCCGGTAGCGCTTGGCGCCCCCCAACCGATCAACGAGCACCCGACCGGTCCACTTGAATACCTGATCGGAGTCCGGGCGCCGCACCACCAGGGAAATCAGGTCGGACAGCTCGGATTCGTCGACGCGGCCCTTCCGCCTGACCTCCTGCTCGTAGTACCGGATCTGCGACGTGATCACGGAACTGAGCCCGAAGCGCCGGGGCATCGTGACCGACGGGTTCTCCTCGGTCAGGTATTCCTGAGGACGATCCAGGTCCCTGATCGACTCCAGCATGGAAAGGCCAACCACAGCTGACACTTTCCGTGAGGTAGGGGCCACGACCGAGTTCCTCCGGGGTTAGAACGGGGTCGAGAATGTCGGCTCGCGACCCGGTGAAAGCAACGTCGGGGCTGGAAGGCCACCCCGGGGCCTGGGAACGACGGGCCCTAAGCCATAGCTTCCGCCCATGCGACGCTACTCCGCCTTCGACCCCCCAGAATACCTGGAATGGGAGGCCGACCCGGCCCTGGTCGACGACTTCATTCGACGGGCCGGCAGTACGGCCGAACGTCGCAGCGTACTGGGGCGCCTCGAGTCCGACCGACTGCTGGGTCTCTACCGCGACCTGTTGCGAACCAGACTGCACGACATAGGGCTCAAGCGCTGGGTTCGGCAGGGGGTGATCAGCAAAGCCTGGTTGGGCACTGGCGAAGAGGCGACGACGGTTGGGCCGGTGTCAGCACTGGATCGGACCCAGGACATCGTGATGCCGATGATCCGGAACGCAGGCGCTTGCCTGATGATGGGGATCCCGATCGCCGACCTCTTCAGGGTCTACCTCGCCACGGCCGATTCGCCCAGCGCGGGCCGTGACCTTCATGTTGGAGACCCCGAGCGCGGCGTCTATCAGCCGATTTCCCACATGGGCACCAACGTCCCAGTCATGGCCGGAATCGCACTGAGTTTCCGGAACCGAGGGGAGCCCCGAGTGGCTCTCACCTGGGTGGGGGACGGCGCCTCACGCAGCGGGGAGGCCCATGAGGGCGCCAACCTGGCAGCGGTCCTGAATCTCCCCGTCATCTATGTGCTCCAGAACAATCAGGTGGCCCTGGGGACCCGAGCCGATCAGCACACCGTGGGCTCGCTCGAGGCCTGGCCGGACATGTACGGGATTCCCAAGACCGTATGCGACGGCAACAACGTACTGGAGCTCTTTGTCGCGACCCGCGAGGCCGTGGCGGCCTGCCGGGCGGGCGATGGCCCCCGGGCCATCGTGGCCGAGACGTTCCGTATGGGCGGTCACGCAACCCATGATGAGCGCGAGGCCAGGGCGACCTTCCCAGCCGAGCTGTTCGATGCCTGGGGGAAGCGGGATCCGCTAGGGATGTTCGAAGCCTGCCTGGTGCGACTGGGGATTCCCGAGGAACAGCTAGCAGAAGTCGAGCATGCAGCAACCGTCGAAGTAGAGGCTGCAGCCGAGGAGGCCCTGGCCTCAAAAGGCAGAGTGCCCGAGGGAACCGGAGCCATCTACGAGGGCTTCGGTGAGGGCGGGGTTCTGGCGCACCTGCGGGCCCGACCGACCGGGCCCCGGATCCCGTAGAAACCCCCGAATAGCGAGGGAAACTATGGGTTATCCCTTGAAGTAGTCCGTTTGTTCCGCCATATTGGTCGACGCTGACCGGGGAGGGCTCCGGACCGGTTGGCCTGCCCGACCAATCCGCTCTCCCCCCGGAAGCGGTGTGGGACAGATGGCGCCCTGGAGGCCTCGCCGCTGGCGGGGATCCGGACCCACCCAAACCGGATGTCGCCTATGCCAAGTGCTTTGATGGACCTGCCGCTCCTCGCGGCTCAGCCGGACGTTACCGACGACCAGGCTCAGGACCTGATTCCTTTGCAGGAATTGAGTGACGAGAGCCTGGTCGAGAGTCATCTAGATGGTAGGACTGGAGCGTTCCAACAGCTCTATGACCGCTACCGTGACCGTTTGATTCATTTCATCACCCGCAAGACCGGGGACTCCGATCGGGCCCAGGACCTGGTCCAGGAAGCGTTCATTCGGGTCACCCGTCACCTGCATCGATTCGACACGTCCAAGAAGTTCTCGACGTGGGTGTACACAATCGCCAGTAACCTGGCCAAGAACGAGCTACGCAACCGCTCTCGCTCGCCGCTCATCCTGTTTCAGAAGCTGACCAGCAACTGGGACGAGGACCATCGCCCGCTTCAGTTCCAGGACCTGAGCCTCAGGCCGGACGACCTGTATCGGAAGCGCTACTTGCGACGGCTGGTTGAAGACACCGTGGAGACGCTGCCGGAGCATCACCGTTTGGTGTTCCGCCTGCGCGAGTTGGAAGGCAAGAGCTACGAAGAGATCGCCGAAATCACAGGCGTGAATCTGGGCACCGTGAAGAGCCGCCTGCACAGAGCTCGGAACTCCTTCGCGCAGCGCATCGAGCCTTTCCTCAACTAGAGTCCAGATGTTCGAAGACCTCCGCCGCGCGTTTCGCGAAGCCGTATCCAACTTCAAAGACGAGTTGGGTCGCGAGGACGTGCCTGAGGTCATGGACCAACTGCTTCGGTCCATGGTGCAGGAGATGACGGACTCCAAGGCCTACCTCCTCAAGCTCGACACCGATATCGAGGCGACGGAGAAGCGCCTGAAGCGTCACAAGGCGGAGGCGGCGACCGCCCTGAGACGCCACGAGATGGCCGCCAAGATCCCCGACGAGGAGACCGCCCGCATCGCCCTGAATTTTGCGGAAAAGCACCAGGGCGAGGTGGCCGTATTGACCCAGAAGCTCGAAGCCTTCAGGGAGGAGCGGACGCTCCGCACCACCGAACTTGAAGAGATGGCGGTCAAGTTCAAGGAGGCCCGCACCCAACGGGAGAGCCTCACGGCCACCGCCGGCCGCAGTCAGGCCAGGGGAGCCCTTGGAGAGGCGGACGATCTGTTTGCTGAGCTGGACCGGATGGAGGCGAAGATCTCCGGTACCGATCGCGACGCTGCGGCAGCCGACGAGATCGCCGACGCCCTGCGCGATCGGCGTGACCCTGAGCTGGAGGCCGAGTTCGAGAACCTCGAGAGCGGTCGCGAGATGCCGAGTGTGGAAGAGCGGCTCGAGCTGCTCAAACGCCGCATGGGCAAGTAGGTCTACGAGGTGGCCTCGGCCGCCGCCCGACTCTACATTCCAGGTGTATCTTCCCGACCCGACTCAACTAGGTCAACAACTCAGCGGGCCTGACGGAATAGCATGGAAAACTGGATTGGAATCGGTATCTGGATCCTCATGGGGGCGGTCATCGGACTCATGATGAAGACGGTGGTCAGGTTGGACGACGAGACCCCGGGACACTCCACCGTCATCGCCGTACTCGGAGCCTTCGCGGCGGTCGTGGGTGGGATGCTCGGCGTAGGCATCTTCCACTTCTTCGATCCCAGGGCCTTGTCAATGGGCGGCATGGCCGGCGGCGCGTCTCTCGCCGTCCTGTTCACCTTCATCTACAGGTGGGGAGTCCGGGGGCTCACTTGAGTTCGAGCCCGCTCGACTTCATCGATCAGGAGCTCGCCCGTTTTCGGGACGAGCTCTTTGATTTTCTACGGATCAAATCCGTAAGCGCAGATTCTGCTCACGATGCCGATACCCGGTCAGCAGCCACCTGGCTGCGTGCGCGCATGGCGGAGGCCGGGCTCGACGCCGAGATCATGGAGACCGCGGGTCATCCGGTCGTCTTGGGACGCTGGGGCGACGCCGGCCCCGAGGCGCCTACCGTACTGATCTACGGGCATTACGACGTACAGCCGTCGGTGCCGGACGAGCTGTGGAAATCGCCCGCGTTCGAGCCAGAGATCCGAGATGGGCGTATCTACGCGCGGGGCTCGGCCGACGACAAGGGCCAGTTGTTCATGCACGTGAAGGCCATCGAGGCGCATCTGCAGACCAACGGCGTCTTACCTGTGAACGTGATTGTGCTCGCGGAGGGCGAAGAGGAGGTGGGTTCCCCCAACCTGCTCCCGTTCGTGCAGGAGCACGCGGCGGCGCTGGCCTGCGACGTGGTCGTGATCTCGGACTCCGCGATGTTTGCGCCCGGCCTACCTTCGCTGCTGTTCTCGCTCCGTGGTCTCGCCTATTTCGAGGTCACTGTGGAGGGTCCCACTTCAGACCTCCATTCGGGCGCCTATGGGGGCGCCGTTCCCAACCCGGCCAACGCACTCGCCGCCCTCATTTCCTCGCTGCACGACGAGCAGGGTCGGATCGCCATCGACGGCTTCTACGATGACGTGGTGGAGTGGGACGAGGACACGCGGGCTGGGATCGCGGGACTCCCCTTCGACGAGGGCGATTTCCGTGACTCGGTGGGGGCGGACGGCCTTTCGGGGGAAGCCGGTTACGGCGTCCTGGAACGCCTCTGGGTCCGGCCCACCTGCGACGTCAACGGAATGCTGAGTGGCTACACTGGCGAGGGTGCCAAGACGGTGCTCCCAGCCCGTGCCATGTGCAAGGTGAGCTTTCGGCTGGTCCCCAATCAGAACCCGCACCGGGTGGCCGAGCTCTTCAGGGCCCACGTAGCCGAGCACATCCCTGCCGGTGTGCGTTACCATGTCGAAGAACTCCACGGCGGACGTCCCTGGCGGGGTCAGGTCGAGGGTGCCTTCTTCGAAGCGGCCTCGCGGGCTTTGCAGCGCGCGTTCGGGGCCACGCCGGTGCTTACCGGTGAGGGGGGTTCGATTCCCATCGTCGTTGAGTTCGAGGAGGTGCTCGATGCGCCGGCACTCCTCATTGGCTTCGCCCTACCGGGGTGCAACATGCACGCACCGGACGAGTGGTTCACGGTCGAGAACTTCGAGAAGGGAATTCGGGCACTCTCGCACCTGTTCGACGAGCTGGCCCTCTAGGGGAGTGCCCGTTGGCCAACTCGAACACCATCATCGCTGTGGACACCGGTGGCACGTTCACGGACCTCGTGCGCCTGGGACCCCAAGGCTTCGCCCGTCTCAAGGTCCCCTCCACGCCCTCGGATCCGGCCGAGGCAGTGCTCGACGGAATCGCATCGTTGGTGGATCCGGGCGTCCGCTTCGCACTGGTCCACGGGTCCACGGTCGCAACCAATGCGCTCCTCGAACGAAAGGGCGCAAGGGTGCACCTGGTGACGAACCGGGGGTTCGAGGATGTCATCGAGATCGGCCGACAAAACCGTCCCCAACTGTACGCGCTCGTGGGGCATCGTCCTCCGCCCACCGTCGATCGCGATGCGCGCATCGGCGTCTCGGGTCGGCTGGACGCGCAGGGGCGTGAGCTGGAGCCGCTCGATTCCACGGAGTGCTCGGAGCTCCTCGAGCGTCTGCGCGATGCGGAGTCGGTGGCCATCTGTCTGCTGCATTCCTATGCGAATTCCGTCCACGAGGAGACCTTGGCCGAGACCCTGAGCGGGCTGAGGGCGCCACTCTCTGTCTCCTCCCGCATCCTACCGGAGTACCGTGAGTTCGAGCGCACCTCCACGACGGTGGTGAACGCCTATGTGGGGCCCCGCATGCGCACCTATCTGGGCAGACTGCACGAAGAGGCAGACGCCACGCGTTTCCGCATCATGGGCTCCAACGGAGGAACCCTGGGTGTGGCTCGGGCGCGGGCCGAGCCGGTTCATACGGTGCTCTCGGGTCCGGCGGGTGGAGTGGTCGGGGCACTGGCTTGGGGGACGCATCTGGGTCGAACCAACCTGATCACGTTCGACATGGGGGGCACCTCGACCGATGTGTCTCTCTGTCCGGGACGGCTGCTTCACACACGGGAGTTGCAGATCGGTGGACAGCCCGTAGCCGTGCCGGTCATCGACATCCACACAGTAGGCGCCGGGGGTGGCTCGATTGCTCGGTTGGACGCCGGGGGCGCCCTGAAGGTAGGCCCCGAGAGTGCGGGGGCGGCGCCGGGCCCGATCTGCTATGGACGGGGTGGCAAGGACGTCACCGTCACAGACGCCGATGTGTTCCTAGGTCGGCTCCCCGACGATGCCTTCCTGGGCGACGAGACACTGGACCGTGAAGGGATCACCGGCCCCCTCGCCGGCCTGGCCCAAGCGTTGGGTACCGGCGCCGAGGAGGCGGCGGCCGGAGTCCTGGCCGTCGCCGAAACCGCGATGGTCCGGGCGCTCCGGGTCATCTCCGTGGAACGGGGGTTCGACCCGGTGGACTTCACCTTGGTGGCGTTCGGCGGGGCGGGAGGCCTCCATGCGGCCCCCCTAGCGGAGGCGCTGGGTGCGCACCACGTCATGGTCCCACCCGATCCGGGGTTGCTCTCGGCTTTCGGCATGCTGGTCGCGCCGGTGACACGCACCATCGTGCGCACGCTTCTCAGCTCCACGGAGAACCCTGCTCTGGAGCAGCAGATCGAGACCGCTCTTGCGGAGACCGAGGTCGAGGCGCGGCGCTTGCTGCAGGAAGAGATGGACGCTACCGAGGCACTCTCGGTTTCCCAGTGGGTCGAGGCGCGCTACCGCGGCCAGAGTTTCGAGCTTCGAGTGCCGGCGAGGGGGTGGTTGGGTGGCTTCCACGCTGCCCACCTGGCACGCTACGGTTACGAACGCCGGGACGCCGTGGTTGAAGTGGTGACGGTTAGAACCGAGGCCGAGGCGGCCGGGCCCTTCGCCCCGCTCCCAACCCTGGAGCCGGCAACCGAACCCGCCCCCGAGCGCACCCATGGTGTGTGGATTGCGGGGCCCGGGTGGGTGGAGGGGCGTCGAGTGGCGAGGAGTGCGCTGCGCGCGGGGCACCAGGTGCAAGGGCCGGCGGTCATTACGGAGTACAGTGGGACGGTTTGGGTGCCGCTCGGGTGGCGAGCCCGCATGGATGAGTTCGCATGTCTCCACCTGGAGAAGTCGACCGAGGAGCTCGGAGTTGAGTGACGCAGAGCTGAACGACAAAGAGGCCGGGTCGCTGCTGGCGGGCCTTCGTCGGTTCAGGAGCGCATCAGCTGCGCAGCCGCCCTATGGCGCGGCCGCGCTCGCAGGAGCGGGAGTGTTCCTCCTGTATGCGTTTACGCTCGCCCGAACCACACAGTACTGGGATGCCTCCGAGTACATTGCCACGGCGCATATCGTCGGGATCCCTCATCCGCCAGGGAACCCGTTGTTCGTGATTCTGGCACGGACGTGGGACATCCTGCTCACGCCGCTCGGACTGTCCCCCGCCGTCCGGATCAACCTGTTCTCGGCGGCCATGGGCGCGTCGGCCCACGCGCTGTGGTTCCTGGTGGTGCATCGCATCCTGCGGTCATTCTCGGAAGACCACAGAGTGCGGCTGGTTGGGGCGGCCGTGGCCGTGTTGGTGAGTGCCACCGCGTTCACCGTGTGGAACCAGTCGAACGTGAACGAAAAGGTCTACACGGTCTCGTTGTTCACCATCGCTCTGCTGACCTGGTTGGGCTTCCAGTGGCGTGAGCACTTGGGCGAGGGGAAGGACGACAACCTGCTGGTGTTGATCATCTTCATTCTGGGACTCTCGGTCGCCAACCACCTCATGGCGTTCCTGGCAGCTCCGGCGTTGTTGGTCTTCGTGGGCGTGGTACACCCACGGAGCCTCTGGAACTGGAAGCTCTACGCAGCAGGAGTTGTAGCGCTTCTGCTCGGGCTCTCCGTGCACCTGGTCCTGCCTCTTCGGGCCGCGCTGGCCCCCATCATCAACGAGGCCTCTCCCACCTGCGAGTCCCTCGGTTCGGCGCTGGTGAGTGTGATGAGCTGGGGGCAGGCGGGGTGCGAAGAACTGTCGTCCGCGCTGAGCCGGCAGCAGTACGACAAGCCCTGGATCTTCCCTCGGCTGGCTCCCATCACCTCACAGATCGCCAACTACCTGCAGTACTTCGACTGGCAGTGGTCGCGCTCGCTCAGCGGAACCGATGTGCTGTTCGGAAACACCCGGCTGCCGGTCACCTTGCTCTTCACCGGGTTGGGAGTCGTGGGCGCGGCCGAACACCTGAGGCGCGAGAAGCGGAGTGGACTCTATCTGCTCACACTGTTCGGCACCCTGTCCGCAGGCTTGGTGCTCTACATGAACTTCAAGTACGGGTACTCGCTGGCCTCGCCGAAGAGCGACCCAACGCTGCACGAGGTTCGGGAACGCGACTACTTCTTCATCGTCAGCTTCTCGGTTTGGGGGCTTTGGGTGGGGATGGGCCTCACGACGCTGTGGACCCAACTGAGTGAACGCGTAGGAGGCTGGGGCCGTGCGGCGCCTATGCTGTTGCTCGGTGCGGTTCCGTTAGTCTTGAACTTCTCATGGGCAAACCGCGCCAAGGATTACTCGGCCCGCGACTGGGCCTACAACCTTCTCCACAGCGTCGAGCCCTACGGGGTACTGTTCACCAATGGGGACAACGACACCTTTCCGCTCTGGTATCTCCAGGAGGTGGAGGGAATCCGGCGCGACGTGACGGTGATCGTCACCTCGTATCTGAACACCGACTGGTACATGCGCCAGCTCAAGGGTCTTACGGCCCCCTGCCCCGCCCCGGATGCCTGGGCCGCTGACCCGACCCGTATCATTTGCCAGCGTCCTTATGAGGCCGCTCCGGGCGCACCCGTCTACGTCGGCTCGAACTGGGGGGCGGCGGAGACCGACGAGCTGGTCCTCCGCCTGGACCGCGCGCTCACCGCGCCGACGGGTCCGCTCACGACGATGCCGGATTCCACGATCGCACGGGTCGCCTACACGGTGGTACCTCTCCGGGAGCCGGTGCGCTATCAGGTCGGGCCCATCTCTGCAGTGCTGCCCGCCGGAGCCCTGCTGCAGCCGTGGCATCAGTTTGCATTGGCCATCATCGGCGAATCGTTCGACGAGCGACCCATCTACTTCGCATCCAGTGGCGACGCACCCACGTCTTTGGGGCTGGAGGGGCGGCTACTGCGGCAAGGACTCGCGTACAAACTGATGCTGGAGACGCCCTCCGAGGACTCGTTGCCGCCAGGCGTGATGTCGCTCGGCAATACGGAGCTGGCCGGGCTCATCGGGAGGTGGCTGGACCTGGAGCGGACGGAGCGGCTCCTCGAGGATGGCTTCGTTCACCGCAGTGGCATCCCCGATGAGTGGGAGCACTGGCCGGACATACCGAGCATCGGGATCCCCAACTACTACTCCTGGTCCTACTACGCCATGGCCCAGGCATCCGCGCTGAGGGGAGACAATGAAGGGCTCGACCACTTCCAGGAACGGGCCGAAGCGTGGGGCCGGCTGGGAGCACTCCCAGGGAGTGGCGGCCCATGATCTCACGAACATGCGCCCTGATGATGATCGTCGGCACTCTGGTCCAGTGGGTAACTCCCGCGCTATCCGCCCAGGAACGGAGGCGCGGACCCGTGGTGGGTGGCCTTTGCGCCAGACAGATATGGCAGCCTGAGGCAGCCACCTCCTGCAGAGGGGGCCTGACGATCGGGGTCTACGCCATCGGTCCCACACCGGCCGCATGGGTCTCCATCCACGCCGAGGGGGCCTACACGCAGCGGGGCTCCGAGGTCGTAGACGAGAATGGACTCGGCGCGGCGATCCGCTCCCACTCCGTGACCGCGCCGGTCCTGGTCCGCTTCGCGCCCCCCTGGAGCCGGGTGCAACCGTTCATCGAAGGCGGCTTCTCGCTCGAGTACCTGATCCACACCCAGGCAGACGCCCCGATTCGGGCGCTACTGAGAGATGAGGCCAAGATCGTGTTCAACGGCGTTGCGGCTGCGGGGCTGTCGTTTCGGGTGAACGACGACGTGCGCCTCGAGCTGTGGGGGCGGCTCACCGAGGGGCTGAACAACGCCTACGCGGGGGACTTCCTCACCATCCGCAACCGTTCGCGTGAATTCGCTATCGGACTCGTCAGGCCGTTCTAGCCTACTGGAGCTGCCGCTCCAGTGCCGCCGCGTGTTCGCGCAGGTCCTCCAGTTCACGAAGCTCGTTCCTGGCGTGTTCGACGCCTTCGGCGAGGTGCTCGATGTCGACGTGTAGCCTCAACGACCGAGCCTCCAGCTTCTGCAACCCCTCGGGTTTGGGATCCAGTTGATCCCGGCGGCGGCGCCACCAGCGTCCGTCCTGAACCAAGCTGTCCCACTCGTCCCGTAGGTCGCCCATCACGCTCCCGAAGTGGTCGCGGAGGAGCCGTCCACAGGTGGGGCAGGGCGCATGCTCCCCAATCTTGCTGAGCGCCTCCATCTTCTGCCTGAGCTCCCGAGCGCGGTCCCGATAGGCCTGGAGCGTGGTTTCGGCGTCTTGCCGTTCCCGTAACCACTCCATGGTTCGATATTCCAGGTCCCCCGTGACTTCAGCTGAGTCGGCACGGAGCCGCATTAGCTCGGCCTCGAGGGTACGTAGCTGATGAGGCGTATCGGCGAGTTTGGAGATCCGGAAGCGGATCGACTCGAGTTGTTGAACGCGGTCGTCGGCTCGGGGCACAGTCTTGCCGGGTGAAGAACCCGCCCTACCTTCGGGTTCAATGAGCATCGAAATGACCAGAGTCGGAATGCGACGCGCGGTCGTAGGGGCGCTGATGATAGGCGCGCTTACCGGTTGCGACAACGTGGAATGGGGCGGCTCCAGCTTCGAGTGGCGTCCACCACCTCCCAAAGAAGTCGAAGAGCCCGAGGCCACGGAGGTCGTGGAGGAGGCACTCCCGCCCCTTCCTGAGAGCCCCGTGTTGTTCCTGGCCCACCGAGCCGCGAACGACTCGTGGTTCGTGACGCCGATTGGGGAGATCGGTGCGAATGCGTTGAGTCCGCTCTCCACCGACGACGAGCTCCCCGGATTCACCGCGCGCTATGTCGAGGAGCGTCTGGTCGAGGGCCGCGAGTTCACGCTTTTCGAAGGGAAGACCCGGTTGGGCCGCTTCATCGCAGCATCGGAGACGCGACCTGACTCTACGCACTGCCTGGCGCGCCCCAGCGTGTCAGGGATCGTGGAGGTGCTTCCCGACGCCGCGAACCGTGACCTGTTCCTGGCGCTGCCCTCCGACGAGGCCGGGTTCTTGACGCGAGAGCCGCTCCGCTCGCTCCAGCCCGACCGCGGACAGAGCATCGCTTCGTGGCGCATGGTCGAGGAGGTGCTGAATCAGCGTCGCTATCGTTGGCCACCCGACATTGCCGACGCACGCGCGGCGCTGGCCGCGGTGCCCAACTCGGGCGATGGACCTGCGGTCATCCTGAGCACCTACATGTACCGGGACGGGATACGAGTCGGACCTGCACCGGGGCCTGCCTACTCGCTCTTCATCATCGGAGAGAACCCCGGAAGTGGGTACCGCCCAACGTTCCATCTCTACCGGAAGGTCGAGGATGGCGGAAAGGGTGCGCCCCGGCTCCTGACGCGGGGCGATTGGGACGGCGATGGACACGAGGAGTTGTTGCTCGAGGTGTTTGGAACCAACTCCCGATGGCTGGCCGCGTTGGACAAAGACACCGATGCGGGGACCTGGCAGGTGGCGTATCAGGACGCGTGTGGGCAGCCCAGCTAGCTGAACGTCCAGGGGCCCTACCCCCGGACTATTGCGATCAAGCCCCCTAGAGGCGGCGCAGAGCCTCAGCCGGCATGAGCACCGGAATACCGCCTACGCTCTCCAGTGCCAGCATGCCGGGCTTGTCACCGGACACGATCGCATCGACCGCGCCGGCCAGGGCAGCCGCCAGAATTCGGTTGTCATCGGGATCGGGGGAGTCAGTAACGGACTCGGTTGGTTCAACGAGGTCGGCCAGGGCGCGAATGCGGCCCACGATGACATTGGCTTCCTGGGGTGCGAGACGACTGCGGATACGTTCGTAGGTAAGCACCCGGGCCAACTCGGTAAGCTGAAACTCGGAGCTGACCAGTACGAGCTTCCCGTCCAACCACGCTTCGATCAGCTGCGCCGGCGCCCCCTGAGGGGTGAGCGCCGCTGAAGTCAGGACGTTCGTATCAAGAAGGAGTCGCACGGCTCCACGCTACGGCTTCACGCGCGAGCGCCATGGCTTCGTCCTCGTTCAGGTCCTTGTTGCGCTCCTGGACGTCCCGTAGGGTCGCGCGCAGCACTTCACGGCTGACCGCCTCACTGACAAAGCGGGAGAGATCGCCCTTCTTCATCCCGCGGCCGGCTAAGTAGGTACGCACCGAGCGATCGACGTCGACGGGTACGGAAATGTGCCACTTGGTCTTCATGATAGCCTTCTTGTGCTTCTTAAGGTGTTATGTAGCTATGGCCATATCTACACACTATGGCATGTTTCGGGCCGTATGTCCATGAACCAGGTCGGTAGACCGGGCTCCCTTCCGACGCGACCGCCCGAGGGTCGTTGAAACCCCCGCTTGTCCATCTCGTAGGATTGGTGTCGCCTTTGTATACACCGATGACGTCGAGAGTACGGCATGCCAAAGAGCTTCGTGTTGGGCGAGTATGAGCACCTCGTACTCCTTTCCGTGGCGCGCCTGGGCAGGGACGCCTTCGCCTCTAGGATCCGCGAGGAGATCGCGGCGGTGTCAGGGCGACGGGGCACACGGGGAGCGCTCTATCGGACCTTGGACCGGCTCGAAGGCAAGGGGTACCTCTCCTGGGAAACAGAGGCAGCGGGCTCCGAGCGCGGAGGGTTGCCCCGTCGGCGATTCGCGGTCACGCCGGCAGGAATCAACGCGCTCCGCGCGTGCCGGTCGATGCTCGAAACGCTGTGGACCGGGCTGGATACCATCTTCGAGGCCCCTCAATCATGAGCTCGGGTTCGAGTGGGACCGGGGGCGGTCCTCCGCGGCTCCCACGCTGGCTCCTGAGCCGGACGATCGGAGGTAGCCGGTCAGGGCAGTACATCCTGGGCGACCTGCACGAGGAGTGGCACCAACGTACTCGTGAGTCGCAGTGGCGTGCGGCGGCGTGGTATTGGATCACCGCAGTGTCGTTCGTGTTCGGGGGGTGGATGCAGCGTCTTCGCCCCCGCGCCGGTATGCTGCACGGAATCACTCAGGATCTCGGTCTCGGTGTCCGCAACCTAGCACGTCGACCACTGTTCACTCTGCTCGGCGCGGGCTCGCTAGCCATTGGCATCGGCTCGACGACGGCGATCTATTCCGTCGCGGAGCGGCTCCTCCTCCGTCCCTTGGATGGCGTCGAGCAGCCGGAGCATGTCGTCGAGATCGGGTCCACGTTCGAGGGCAACGGCTTCGACACCTTCTCCTATCCCGAGGTGCGAAGCCTCGCGACGCTCGAGGCATTCGACCAGGTCGCCGCCTGGACGCAGGGTGAGATGAGCCACGCGCGTGAGGATGCTCGCGGGGGCGCCCCTTTGTCGGCCTTCTGGGTCTCGGCTGAGTACTTCTCGGTCTTGGGTGTACGCGCCGTGCAGGGTCGCCTCTTTACTCCCTCCGAGCACAGCGGTGCGGGGGCTCACCCGGTCGTGGTTGTCAGTCATGGGTTCTGGCGCAGAGTTCTGGGCGCCGACCCCAGCGCGGTGGGCCGAACGCTCCGACTCGACCGCCAGCCCTATACCGTGGTTGGTGTGACCTCCGAGGACTTCCGCTCCCATGTGATTGGTCTCGAGGCAGACGTCTGGGTGCCGATCACCCAGTCCCGCGAGTTCGGAGCTGCTGACAACTGGGGCTCGAACTGGGCGTTTGCCTTGGCACGTCTTTCCGACGGGACCTCCACCGCGCAGGCGGACGCCTCGGTGCGCGAGCACTTTCGCCGGATCGAGGAGGTGCGTCCCGACACGCACGGGCATCGGGGAGCCCGCGTGTTGGCGCTGGGTCCAGTGCCCGGCGGGGGAAGGGCTGCGGTCCAGGGTTTTCTCGGCGCGCTCATCGGTCTCGTGTCGCTGGTGATGCTCGTGACGTGTGCCAACGTGGCCGGTATGATGTTGTCTCGCGGTGTCGCGCGGAGTAGGGAGGTCGCGGTGCGCGCAGCGCTGGGCGCGAGTCGAGCACGCCTGGTCCGATACCTCGGTACGGAAGCTCTACTGCTCTTTGCGCTGGGCGCGATCGCTGGTGTGGTCTTCGCACACGTCGGCCTCTCCAGGATCGACCTGACGTCGTTGCCGTTACCGACGCCCGTGAGGATCGATCTCACACCTAATGCCGCGGTGATGGCTCTGTCCCTGTTGCTGAGCGCCGTCGCGGGCCTGCTGTTTGGCGTGATGCCAGCCATGCGCATGGCGCGCCCGCAGCTCACACCCGCTCTCAAGGCGACGGACAACATCAAGGGAGGACGAGGCGTACTTCTGCGGCGCGCTTTCGTGAGCGGTCAGATTGCGCTTTCGCTGGTGCTCGTCTGTGCGGCAGCCCTGTTCCATCGCTCACTGACCGAAGTCGAACGGACCGCTGTGGGGTTTGATCCGGCAGGTGTGCACCTGACTACGCTCGACCTTTCCCGGGAAGGGTATGTCACGCCCGCCCAGCGGGAGACCTTCCACGGACTGCTGTTGGAGGAGGTTTCCGCACTTCCGGGTGCCACGGGAGCAGCCCTGTCCTCCGATCTTCCGCTGGACCTCGCCACCTCCGGGACCTCAGCGGTGGTCGACGGGCTCGACCCCTCCAACCCGTCCAACCGAACCGATGTCCATCTGAATTCCGTCTCTCCCGACTACTTCCGAGTGCTCGACATCCGACTGCTCGCGGGGCGAGCCTTCGACGAAACGGATCGTTTGGGGACTGCCGGAGTCGCGATGGTAAGTCGAGCGTTTTCCGAGCGGGTGTGGCCAGGCACGGACCCGCTCGGCCGGACCGTGGTGCTGCTATCTGGAGACGACCGACCCCTGACCGTGGTTGGGGTCGCCGACGACGTGAAGAATGCGATGATTACCGATGAGCCATCCCCCCTCGTCTATACGCCGTTCGCTCAAAGGGGAGGCGACCGTGCGTTACTAACGGTGGGACTGTCTGGAACCCCGGTAGCGGCCAAGACGATGATCGCTGAAGCCGTCCGTCGGGCAGACCCACTCGTAGCCATCACCCGCGTAGTGAGCCTGACCGAGTATACCGGCGTCGGCACCCTGCCCCAGCGCCTCGCGGCCCGGGTTGCGGCGAGCCTCGCTCTGGTGGCCCTTTTGCTCTCTGGACTCGGCATCTACGGCATCATCGCACTCTCCGTCCTCCAGCGGACCCGAGAGATTGGTGTCCGAAAGGCCCTGGGGGCCAGCAACCGGAGCATCGGAATAGTGGTACTGGGTTGGGCGTTGTGGCTCAGCGTACCCGGGCTCGCACTGGGAGCCCTATTGATTCTGCTCCTGGTTCCGCTCTTGGGGAGCCTATTGGTCGGTGTGAGCCCGACGGATCCGGTTGCGATCCTGGGCGTCACGGTGCTGTTTGGTGCGGTGGTGCTTCTAGCCGCCCTGTTCCCCGCGCGGGCGGCGCTGCGCGTGGAGGCGATGGAGGCACTGCGATGCGAGTGAGCGATGAGCGAGCGCTCGAGGTCTGCGGATGGACGTACTCAAACAGACATGGTCAAGGCGCCGGCGCATAGGGATTGCCTTCGTGCTGATGTTGGCGTGCGCCGCCCTCACACCTAACCCTGGCACCGCCCAGGCCTCATTTGTTGTGCAGGGTGCCGTTGTCACCGCTGACGCTGAGACCCTCATCGCCAACGCCCGAGTGGAGCTGGAGGGATTCGACGTGGTGACCACCGGGCCCGACGGAGCGTTCCGCTTCGACCCCGTGAGGGCCGGTCGCTACACGTTACGGGTGGACGCCTTCGGACACGGTTCGGTCACCCGCACGCTCGAGGTTGAGCGCGATGTTAGCCTGACCATCCACCTGGAGGTGGTCCCTTTTCAGCTCGACTCCCTACTCGTCGAGGCCCACGCAGTCGACTTCAAGGGTGCCGTTCGCGATGCGTCCCATGACGTGCCGCTTCCCAATGCCGATGTGCTGACCCACCAGGGTACCTCTACCTGGACGGACCGGAGGGGCCGGTTCACGCTGCCAGTCACGGAGCACATCCCAATCCGTGTCGAGGTTCGGGCCTTCGGCTACCTCCCGCTCGACTCGATTCTGGTCCCCGACCCCGACGAGCGTTATGTGTTCAGCGTCACGCCCGATCCTCTCGTGCAACGCATGATCGCCGAGCAGATCGAACGCATCGAGGAGAGATCAAAGGGCCGGCGTTCCTTCTTCATGAAGACGCTCGACCGCGAAGAACTGGTGCGCTGGGACAACGCGACGCTCGGAGAGCTCTTGGACGTCAAGTACCGAGCGCGCCTAGACCGCATCCAGTGCGTGCTCATCGACGAACGGGTCATCCCGCCGATGATTGACACCGACGTACTCTATTCGACACTAGCTCGCGGGATCGAGCGGATCGAGTTCCTGTTCGGGGGCGCGATGCTGAGGGTCTACACCCGACGGTTCGTGGAAAACCTGGTGGCGACGCGCCGACCCCTTAGAGAGCCCATCTTCGTTCCGGCGGCCAAGCCGGTGTTCTGCGCGTAGCCCGCACCCTACCAGTCCCTCTCGGACCGCGCCTTTAGCAACTCGAAGAGCCGCCGGTAGCTCTGGTAGCGCTCGGGCCGGATCGGCTCTCCCAAAGCAGCGCGTACAGCGCAACCCGGTTCGTGCAGGTGCGAGCACTCCCTGAAGTGACACCCGTCCCTGAGGTCAGAGAATTCCGGAAAGCAGCGGTCGAGCTCTACGTGCTCCAGGTCCCACGGCTCGGCGTCGGCAAATCCCGGTGTATCCACCACCCGCCCCCCGGAGGGCAGTACCACGACACGTGAAGAGACCGTGGTGTGGCGCCCCTTACCCCCCTCACCCACGGCCCCGACGCGGGCATCGAGGTCGGGACAGAGTCGGTTCAGCAGCGAGCTCTTCCCGACGCCCGAAGGACCGACCAAGGCGGATAGGCCGGTCGCGAGCCGACCGTCGAGGTCGGTCAGACCTTCGCCGGTTTCGACCGAGAGTGCATGCACCGGATACCCGAGCGCGTTGTACGCGAGGCCCAGCTCGAGGGCGCACTCATGGCCGTTGGGCAGGTCCACCTTGTTGACCAGCAACACTGGAGGGATCCCCGCTGCCTCGCCGATGACGAGAACGCGATCGATAAACTCGGCGGAGGGCTCGGGGTCGCGCGTCGACACCATGATCAACAACCGATCAAGGTTGGCGGCGATGACCTTGCCCGACCGCGCTCGAAAGCCCGCGCGGACCAACTCGGTGGTGCGGGGCTCCACGGCCTCGATGGCATGTGCGCTTCCGCTGCCACCCAACGTCACGACGTCGCCGGGTACGACCCGGTCGGTCTTGTCGTCGGTCCGCTTGAGTCGGCCCCGCACGGGAACCTCAACCGAGCGCCCATCCTCGAGCACCACTTGATAGCGGCCCCCCAAAGAGGCGACCACCCAGCCTCGCGAAGACGAGGTCAGGGGCACACCGCACTGGATGCACCAAGCCCCCCGGCACCCAGCGGTGCTCGGAGGGCTTGGTTCACTTCAGGTCGCGCGGCTATGCCGCGAACGACGCCAGGGCAGAGCCCTTGGTGCCTTCGCGCAGACGCCGGAGCGCCCGGTCACGCAACTGGCGGATACGCTCGCGCGTCACACCCAGGAGATTCCCGATCTCTTCGAGGGTGTGCTCGCGCTCGCCTTCCAAACCGAAGTATAGCCGCAGCACCTTCGCGTCCCGCGCCTCAAGAGTCTCGAGCGCGCCTTCGACCACTTCGGTCAGTAGACGGTCCTCGACCTCGTGCTCCGGCTCAGCGGCCTCTTCGAGGATGAAGCGCTCCACGAGCTGCGAGTCCTCGCTGTCACCGATGGGCGCGTCGAGACGGATCTCGGCCGCGTTCAGCGTCTGCAACGACTCGATCAACTCAGGCGTCAGGTCCGTGGCCTTGGACAGCTCTTCCGGCGTCGGGTCACGTCCCAGCTCCTGCTTGAGGCGCTCCTTCTCGCGGAAGATGCGCGCCAGGTCGGAAGCCCGATTCAGGGGGACACGCACCGCGCGGCCCTGGTTCGCCAAAGAAGCCAGAATGGCCTGTCGGATCCACCAAACCGCGTAACTGATGAACTTCACGCCCTGGTCGGGATCGAACTTACGGGCAGCCGTCACCAACCCGACGTTGCCTTCCTGGATCAGGTCCGTGAGGGCGACTCCGCGGTTCTGGTACTTCTTCGCGACGCTGATGACGAACCTCAGGTTGGCTCGTGCCAGCTCCTGGATCGCGTCCTGATCGCCTTTCTGGGCTCGGTAGCCGAGCTCCTTCTCACGATCGGGCGTGATCAATTCGTGCCGGCTGACGTCACGAAGGTACTGATCGAGGGAAGATTGTTCCTCGATGCTAGCGTCGAATCCGGTGAGGACATTCCCCCGCTTCCGGCGCTTCGTAGTGGCCGTGGCCATGTATTTGTTGCTCCATTTGCTCAGGCACCTCGCGAATGCCAGAGCGTTTTGGTTGGAAATCTTACTGCAAGGGGAGTGCCTCGGAAGATCCAAAGCCGTGGAAGATATCCCCCAATCCCGACCGTGTCCAGGGTTGACGCCTAGAACACCGGTTCTGTTAGGAGGTTCCCCGCCTGGGAAGCCCCCCTACAACCCCAAGAACCCTACACTTGATACCCCCGCGCCCCCCGACAGATACCCCCACGCCCCCCGACGGCGGGCTTCGAAGCCAAGTTTCAGTCCTCACGCAAGCGCTCCAGCACCCAATCGCTGTCCAGCTGGCGCCGTTCCATGCAAAAGACCCGTAGTACTCTGGCCGAACGGGCCAGTTCCTGGGCCACCACCGGAAGGTCAATCAGACCCGGGATCCCCTGGGATCCGATTCTCACCACCTCGCCTCCGGCCCTTCTCACCAGGGCCGCCGACTGAAACATGGCAGCCTTTTCGGGGAAATCGATGAAGACATCTCCCGATTGGAGCCCAAGTTGCTGAGCCCACGCATCTTCGACACCGCGCACCCGGGAAAGGTCACCCGTAACCCAGGCCGCGAGGGTCTCCCCTCCCATGTCGGCCGCCGAGACCTCCACAGCCCGCTTGGGGAGTCGCCGTTCCTGCAGCGCGTCCAGCCAGCGCAGGAGCGCTTCCCGTTCCGACGCCTCACCCCTCTCACCCGCTCGGGCCCGCTCGCGAATCCTGAACAGCAGCTCCTCGTCGGCAGGGCCCACCAACTCTTCGAGGTCCAAAAGGCCACCCGCGACCGCGGTCTCGACCACTCGCTTGTAGAGGGCCGTGGCAGCCCGAACGCCGTGGTGCCAGTAGACGTTCCGGAACATCTGATACTTGGCGAACAGGAGGGATTCCAGCGCAGAAACCGCCTTCTCCTCGACGCCCACCTCGAGCCCCCGGCCTTCCGGTCCTTCCAGAACCGCCAGCCCCTGGATGAGGCGGTCCACGTCGACCTCCCCGTACGGCACCCCGCAGAAGCGCGCGTCTCGGCGCAGATACTCCATCTTGTCGAGATCGAGGCTCCCGCTCACGAGCCCACCCAGCGGATGCCCGCTTCGACCCTGAATGAGCGCGTAGATGCGGGCCGGAGCGTCGGGTCCCAGGGAGGCCAGGGCGGCTGCCAACTCCTCGGAGGCGAAGAAGCGAGCGCTTACCGCTTCGTGATTGCCCGGTCGGCTCGTCGACTCCAGCTCCTCGATGGCGTGGGAAAAGGCGTAGTGTCCGATATCATGCAGGAGCGCCGCGTAGGGAATCAGGTCGACGCCTGCCCGCGCCTCAGCAGGGATGGCGCCCCGCTCCTCCATGAGTCTCAGCGCGCGCTTCGCGAGATGGTAGACGCCCAACGCGTGGTCGAAGCGGGTGTGTGTGGCTCCCGGATAGACCAGGTGCGCGTGACCCAGCTGCCGGATGTAGCGAAGGCGTTGGAAGGGCGGCGTGTCGATGATTCGCATCGCCACAGCGTCGATCCGAATGGTGTTCCAAATGGGATCACGCACGACGCGGAACTGCTTCGGGGCCACCATGCGCGGGAGGTTAGACGGGCGCGCGGGACGGAGCAATAGCCGGTGGGGCTAGGGTGACGCGGGCATTCCCGCGGGAACGGAAATCCCTCAGCCTTCTCCGCGCAATCTCTTCAGCTCTTCCTCAGTGAACGGATTCTCTCCGGCGAGAAGCGCGTTCAGCCATCCCGCCCGCGTGTCGAGGAAGTCACCAGTCGGCGACCGGTCGACGATGTACTCGAGATCTGCGGTCGCCCCGGCGAGGTCTCCGGCCAGGGCACGGGCCAAGGCGCGGCTGTCTCGGATGGCGAGATTTGTAGGATCCGGCTCCAAGGCCGCATCGCACGCAGGCAGGGCCTCCGCGGCGAAACCGTGCAGACTGGCCCACCAACAGAGGCCGTTCCAGGTCTGCGGCGCGAAGCTCACGGGGGCACTGTCGAGGTCAGCCTGCTCGACGGCCGCGAACGCTTCTTCGATCGCGCGGGCATCCACCAGGCTGTCCACCACCGCTTCGGCAGCAACGACCCGACGGATTGCCTGCGTCATACGGCGGTCGAGTTCGGCGCTGCCCGACTCCTGGGGAGAGAGCGTCGCGAGCCGCTGCTCGACGTCTGTCGCGATCTCTGCTGCGTCGTCGGGTGCGGACCCACCCGGAGCGGTCGAGAGGAGGACCGAGACCACGTACTGTTGGTGGACGAACTGAACCTCGTCGATGTCGAACTTCATTCCACCTCGCAACGCGGCAGTACGAGATAGGCCGGTGTGATCGAGACTCGGCTTGTCGTGCTGGACCAGCTCTGAATCCGAGCCTTCGATGAGTGCGTCCACCATGTCCGCATCGTCCCCCCAGGAATCTCGGAGCATACCAGCAAGGTCGGCATGCTCTGCCTCTGCGAACGCCTTGAACGCCTCGTTCGGATCAGGGAAGACCCGCACGATGGTCTGAATCGAGAGCGCGTCCGACGACAACGCCTTGAACGCCAGTGCCTTCCCCTGGATCGTCGACCTGTACATGGCCACCTCGCCGTCACGCTCGAAGGTCGTCTCACCGAGCACGGCACCTTCGTACGCGTCAGGAGACACGACGATCTCTTCGAGGGCGATGCCCACGCTGTCCACTACTGCCAAGGGCGCCTTGGTTGTCTCGCTCAAGGCGTCGGCGTCCAGGTCCTTGGTGTACTCGGCGTCGGCGGCGATGCGCTCGTCCACCACCGAAAGAAGGTCGACCACATCCTCATCCCGCAGTCCCTGCGCGGACACCACCATGGCGGTCACTCCCACCCGGCCCCTCGCTACGAGCACAATGCCCAGATCGAGCGTCGTGACCGGGGTGACCACCTGTATCACCCATCCACGAGCGGCATCACCCAGCCCGCTCAGTTGCAACTCTCGCGTGTCTCCGATCGAGGCTCCCGGCATGACGGTGTCGTCGAGCCCGGCAGAAAAGAACTGCGGCAGGTCCATGTAGTCGAGATACTGAATGTCCCTCAACGCCTCGGACGTGGACCCGTACACTCCCCCATCGACGGTCATGTAGACGATCTGAGACTCACCGACAGTGAACACCACCTCGTCGGCTGCGAAGGTTCGGCTGAAGGACTCCAGCGGGTCCCCGGCCATGAAGGCCGCTACGCCGTCCTCGGCGGGGCCCTCCGACGCGAGCGAGGCTCCGTCTGGAAGGTCTGACTCTGTCAGCAACATCTCCGGCAACCGGCCGGGGGCGACTTCTCCTTCTGCAGCGATCAGGCCGGGTGAGGACCCGCGACTCAAGGTCAGTGACTGGACGTCATCGGCTGCAATTGCGGACATCCAGGTCGTGAGCGCCTCGATGGAGTCGGGCGGTTGCAAGCCGCGGGTCCCAGACAGCTCGCGCGACAAGGAAAGCTGGGTGCCCACCTGACGATAGTCTGCGAGATAGCTTCCGAACGCCCCCTCCTCTGCTACATCCTCAGGCAACTGCGCCCGCCATCCATCGGGAAGCTCGATCTCGAGTGCGTACCGGTACGCGGAGGGGCCGTAGAGCTCCTCGACGTCAATCGGGAATACCCGCTCGCCCTCGGCTTCGACCTCGGACACCAGGCTCTCGTCGAGGAACCTCGGTAGCGGGAGATTCAAGGTGTACTGATCCCCCACACTCCCCAGCACACCGGCGGAGGTGAACCACACCTCGACCTTCACGTCTGCCTTGAGGTCCCTTCCTTCGAACACGTTGCTGCTATCCACGGTCGCGCTCAACCAGGCGTTATCCCGGACGAGGTCGGCGAGGAGTGTGGCCTGTTCGTCCTCGTCGAGGAGGCCGAAGCCCGAGAAGTGCTGGCGCAGGCCGTACTGTTCTGTGCCACTGGCAGTGAACGTGACCGAACCCACAAAGCGGTTCTCCCTACTCAAAGTCCCGCGGATCAGCCGCTCCCAGCGGTTGCGCTCAGCGTTCGCGGAGGGGAGCTCTACGACCTCGGCGTGCCCGTCATCGCTCACTACCACCCCGATTTCGCCCTGAAGGCTGGGTGGGAGTTCTCCGTAGGGCGCCAGGTCGTGGGTGAGGTCGAAGTAGAGTGACTCTCCGCCGCGTCTCACTTCCCCAATCATGTGGTCGAACTGCTTGAGACTGGGCGCGTCTCGTTCTACGCCTCCTTCGGAGTTGACGAGGACCGGTCTCGCATCGAGCCCCATGCGCCTGACAAGACCAACGAAGAGGGACGCTTTGTCTTTACAGTCGCCGAAACCCGTGTCGAACACCTCGACGGGCAGGCGCGGCTCGTAGGCCCCGTCCCCGAGGGCGAGCGACACGTAGCGGAAATCCTGCGCGACCCATCGGTGGGTGGCGGCCAACGAATCCTGCCACGAACGAGCGTCGCGCAGCTGATCAGCGTGCGCGGCTTCGATCGCGGGGGTCAAATCGTACTTCCCGTCCGCGAGCGTGGCGTACCAGGCACCGACATCGTCCCACGTCAGCGCACCCGAAACAGTGACGGCCTTCACGATGTCGTTGGGGAAGCCCAGGTAGCTCTGGAGCTCGATGGCCGGTACGTCCGCTTCCTCCCAGACGCGTACCCTACGCCCATCCAGGACCCGATCTCTCGCGGTCGCCTCGACGTTCTCGAGCCGAGTCAGCGGGGACATCTCAGCGGGAGTATCCAGTGTGAACCGGGACTGCAGCACCGGACTCAGACCGTTGAACCCCCACCGCCGCCACACGTCGCCCGGAAGCCGCGGCGCGTGGGTCGCAATGGTGTAGCTGTAGTCGAGAATCACCCCGGGGGCCATCCCGGCAATGGTCATTTGGAGAAGTCGGTTGTCCGTGTAGATCGGGGCACCCGAGTCCGCCCCCGGCGTCGACTCCTGCTGGTGCTCGGGCCCTTCGCTCATCACCGTTCCATCGGGACCCACGACGCGCAGCCAGTTCAACTTGAAGGTCTGTCGATCGGGCGCATACCCGAAAGAGAGTTCTCCCCAGTAGTCGACGCCCTCCCGAGTGAGCACCTGGGAGACCTGGCGACCCGTGTAGACCTCGGTTCCGTCCTCTTCGAGCCGTAGATGTCCCTCCTCCAGGAGAGATACGTAGTCATGTCCTCGATGGTCGGCTGCCTCTACGGCCGACGCGTACAGCGCGGCGTCAGCCTCGGAGAAGGCAGTGGATTGAGCGTGGAGGTCGGTTCCCAGAAGGGCGGGAACAACCAGAAGTACTGCGGCAAGTCGGTATGACATGACTCGTGTGTCTCGGGCGAAGTAGGGCACACCCGCGGATATCAAACGCAGGCGTACCGATGGGCAGCAAGGGCTAGGCCTCGGTATCGGGCCAAGCGCGCCGCGGATTACGGGCCAGCGAATGGCCTTCAGCGTGTCGGATAGGCACTTCACATGTGGCGGGGGCGCGGCGGTCAACTCCCAAATCTCCGATTCGGATCTTGCACCGAACACAACCCGAAGCTACCATCGGAGCCCTCACCTTCCGTCCCCTGCGCTCGAGAGCCCGTGACCAGCCTGGCCACCAAAGTCCAGAACCTCCGCGAGTCCGTGCGCGAGCGGGCGGAGAACCGACCGGGCGTCTACCGGATGCACGGCGAGGGCGACCAGGTCCTGTATGTGGGGAAGTCGATTCGGGTCAGGACCCGACTGCTGTCCTACTTCCGCGCAAAGAAGGGCGAGAAGGCATTCGACCTGATCCGCGAGACCCGCAGGATCGACTTCGACTACATCCCCAACGAGTTCGGGTCTCTCGTGCGGGAGATGCGCCTCATCCAGCGCTGGCGCCCCCCCTTCAACGTGCAGCACAAGAAGAAGCGCCCCTACGCTTTCGTGAAACTGACGCGTGAACCCGCTCCGCGGCTCATTCCCGTTCGAGAGGTGAACGGGGACGGTGCTCGTTACTACGGTCCCTTCCCCGCGATCACGCGCCTACGGGATGCTGCGCGGGGTCTCTCACAGATGCTCGGACTTCGAGACTGCGCCGGTGCCACGCCCATTCACTTCGAAGACCAGACGGAGCTATTCGCCATTGGGCGAACGCCTCAGTGCTTACGCGCAGATCTGGGGACCTGTCTGGGCCCATGTGCGAGTCGCACTACGAGTGTCGAGTATCAAGAACGCGTCGCTACTGCGCGTCGATTTCTGGAGGGCACGGACCTCACCCCGCTCGAAGCGCTGCAGGAACGCATGCGCGCCGCTGCGGCCCGCAACGAATTCGAGTACGCTGCGACTCTCCGCGATCGCTGCGAAGCACTCGCCGAGTTTCGTGAGCAGTTGATCGCATTCCGCGGATTCGTGGAGAATCTGTCATTCGTTTACAAGGTACCTGGGAAAGACGGAGAAGATCGCCTCTACCTAGTTCGACAGGGACGGGTGTTGGGTGACCTACCCGTACCCACCACCGCCGCCGATCGCACTGCCGTCAGTGAGCGAGTGCAAGCGGTGTTCACTGCACCGAAGCTTCCACTCACCGCGTTGGAGCCCCTCGTCGCTGCGGAGATCTTGCTGGTGGCGCGCTGGTTCCGTCTGAACCCCGCGGAGCGGGGCCGGACGATCAAGTGGAAACAGTGGCTGGATCCGAAACCCAGGCGACGACGTACCCGGAAGCGCAAGCTGTCGGAGACGCCGCTTCGGACTCTCTATGTGGGGAGTGGGCGGCGCCGGCGATAGCTATCGGAGCACCAGCGTGGCTCGTGATGAAAGTCCTACGGCTATCGCCTTGCGCCGCGCCTTGCGCTCTGGTCCTTCCGAGGGCCAACCAACAAGGTTGCAATGCCGTGGAGGATCATCGTCACGGGAAACGCTGAGGCCCACCTCGGCGACATGGCGGTACTCGAATTCGCCCCGTCCCTTTGGCGGCTTCCCGCGGACTTCCCCGACGGCGTCCCCGATCGCTCGACTGGCCGAATCGTCGAGCCCCACAACATCAAACACTGAGGTTGCGCCACTTTTCGGCAAGAACGCGCCAGGGCGGACTACGCCGTTCAGTCTGGAAAAGTCGCTCCTCTGGAACAGGTACCTGGCTAGCTCACTCAAGGCGACTACGTGGGATGGTAGAGATTGCGCAGTAGCTCGGTAAGTGCGACGGGGAAGCCTTCTCCCAACTCTATCGACCCGTGGGCCGTTCGATCCCGGAGCTTGGCCGCATAGTTTAAGCCACCGGTAGGACCGATGCTCAAGGAGAGCATGGTGCGATCGGCCCGAATCCAGTCAAGCGCAACCTCCCCGTCCGGATCACACCCAACTTCCGGAACGGCGAAGCCGTGCGGGAGCATGTCAAGCAGGTCCCGAGCTCTCGCGAACGCCCTGGTATCAATGGCAACGCCATCCGCATCGGCTCTGGCTTCCCCATAGAGCCGCAAGAGCTGGATCAGGACAGAGTAGTAGCGTTCGCCTCGGATCCGCCGCGATGCGGCATCGACTTCTTTATCCGCAGTATTGTCAGGGTCGCTGGTCCCTGACTCCCAATAGCCGCGTCGTCCCTGCGAGGTCTCGGGCCTTCTTAGACTTTGCACTATTCGTATAGCTCTGCGTTTCGCTCGGTGATCAGACCGAAAAAGATCTCATTCTTGAAAACCCGCAGGTCATCGATGGTTTCCCAAAGCTCATCCACGTCAGTACCGAAATCCGTGGTCCGGAACGCATCCACATCAAGAATGAAGCCCATCCGCTCTGCGTCCATATCGTCCACCATGCTGTGTGTAACGTGGGCAGTGAAGTCACGGACAGGATCGTGAAGTGTGGTCCTAAGAAGCAGGCTGCTAACGAACTGAGGGACGGTGCGTGGAAAGCGTGGCAAACCGTGGAAGTAGTCGTCGAGCTGGCCTGGGTGAGGGAGGCGGAAGTGGTTGATGTATCGCAGCGCGACCCGGTCCACACGGCTGGGTTGGGTCAGGCGCAGGAGTTCCTCGGCGAAACACCGACCTCGTTGCGACAGCTCTGGCCAGCTAGAGTAGGGAGCCAGACGACTCAGCGTCAAACCATCAAGGCGGAGTTGGGCGACCCAAAGGCCATCCCCAGAGGCTCCCCTGAATCCGATGGTCTCCTCAGGTTCCACATGCCCTTCAGGAGGGCCATCGAACGAAGGCTGGAACGTTGCGGATCCGGATCGTACCTCGCTGACATCGGCAAACCCATCCCGCGCAAGGAGTGCTTGGCGGAGCCCCGGAAGATACTCAGCGTTACTACGAGGGAATCGGAGTTCGAGAACCGCTTCCCGGATCGGGGCCCTTTCTAAGTGTCGAATCTTGGCCATTCAGAGTCGGTAGGGGGGCGACGCCGCGGAAGGTCATAGGTTCCAAGTATCGCCTTCATCTTACCCTTTCGGCAGACTTCGCGCCGCAACATAGAGTCGCTCCCCTCGCGGCTCGGTGAAAGGGTACAACACCTCGCCAGGATGTTTGACTGGGACTGAAACTTCCGGGACCAGCTCCATCCTGCTTCGGCGCCCCGCGAAGACCAGCCTTAGAGCCGCCTGGCAGCCTTCACTACTTCGCCCGTCCCATCTTGAGCATGAGGTCCCACTCGTCCTTCCGAACCGGCTGAACGCTCAGGCGCGAGTTGCGCACGAGCACCATATCCGCCAGGTCGTCCGTGGCCTTGATCTCCGGTAGCCCGACGATGTCGTTGAACGCCTCTACGAACTCGACGTCTACCATGTACCAGCGCGGCTTCTCCTTGGTCGCCCTTGGGTCGAAGTAGCGCTGACCCTTCTCGAACTGGGTGTGGTCGGGGTACGCCTCCTTGACCACCTTCGCGATCCCCACCACCCCGGGTGGCTTGGCGTTGGAATGGTAGAAGAGCACCTTGTCGCCGATCTCCATCGACTCCATGTTCTTCCGCGCCACGGGATTCCGGATGCTGTCCCAACAGGTGGTGCCGTCCCGCTCCAGGTCCCCGATGGAGTACACGTCCGGCTCCGACTTCATCAACCAGTATCGTTTCGCCATGGGACTCTCCTACCAGACGAGGTGGAAACGGCTCTGACGGCGGAACGCCCAATGGCGTTCGCCCGCTTCGTCCAGGTAGGCCTCTTCTTCCTGGCGGCAGCTCAAAGGTTTGTCGTTCCATTCCGGCACCGGTGTGGTGGCCTGCAGCTCGATGGAGTGCCAGGTCGACGCCAATAGCGCGGCATCCCCACGTACCGGCACGCCCTCCTGGGCGTCCCAGCGACCGATCAGCGGGCCCGCACCGTGGCCATGGTCGCCGATGGGATGCGTATAGATGGTGCCGTTGATGCCTTCGGACCGCATCTGCTCGAGTGCGTTGGCCAGAATGTCGTTTCCGGTCATTCCCGGTTCCATATGGGAGAGCAGGATGTCCTGCAGGCGATTCGAGTTGCTCAGGCACTGTTGGATGCCGGCCGGCACTTCGGTCTCGCCGTCCCGGAGTACGTAGGCCAGGTGCTGAGTGTCGGTCTTCAGCCCCATCCCTACCACCCCGAAATCGGTCCAGAGCACGTCACCACGCTGGATGACCCCTGATTGTCCTCCAGTCTGCCAGTCGGACCCTGCCCGCTGGAAGTTGACTGAAGTCTGAAACCACGTGGTCATTCCCAGGTCCTGCACCTTCTGCCGCATCCACCAGAGCACGTCCTGCGTGGTGGTCTTGCCCGGTGTGATCACGGAATTGGAGAACGCTTCGGAGATGATGGCGTGTACCGTCTCCTGAATCTGCCGATACCTGGGCATCATCTCCGGGATACGAAGCGCGATGTAGTTCATCGCCAAGCGCGACTCGCGCTTCACTCTGGAGTTGTAGTCGCCGAGCGCGCGCTCCATGGCCTCACGCTCACCGGCGTGCAGTCCGTCGCTGAACGCCCAGTTCTCATCGATGTTGAGCACGATGTTTCTGGGGTCACGATCGTCCACGATTTCGTGGAAGAGCCTCCACTGTTCGTCACCCCAGAGTTCTGCGGTCTCCTGTCCGGTAGGCGCTGGCCTGGTGGAACGATACGCCTCGTAGAGCCCACCCTGAGTGCCACCGCCCAGGGCGATCCGCTCGACACCCTGATCGGGGCCGCGGTCGAAGAACACGTAGATCGAGCGTCGCCTGGCTGCGAACGTTGTCGGAGCCGTGACGGACCAGAACACCGGGTCCTCCGCGTACTCGCGCATGGAAAGCACCCACATGTGGACGTCGTACTCTCGCATGAGCTCAGGGAGCACACGGTCCAGACGCGCCTTGGTCCAGGCCAGGCGCTCGTCGGCTTGCTGCCTGAGGTGCGGAAGCGGGTGGTAGCGAGCCGGTGCCTCGTCGGGAACGGGCGCGGGCGCCTGCGCCGCCGCGAGGGCAGGCGCACAGAGAATCAGAACGGAACCGATCAGGGTGGAAAAGCGCATGGATACTTCCGGAGCATCAGTGACGTTGGACGAGCCGGGAGTAGGGTAGTGCTGTCGATGGCACGCGGCCAGGTGCCCAGGCTGAGATCGCTCCTCGCGCTCAGCGCGTGCCTCGTCCCGGCTGCCTGCACATCCGCTGACCCGGGACCAATCGACGACACGACACTCCCCGGGTACGGCCCCCGATCAGTTCAGCGGCTCGCCCCCGGTGTGTTCGCTGCGGTGGTCGCCGACTCCACCATCTACCCGTTCTTCGCCAACGCCGTGTTTGTTGTCGGGGACGCAGGGGTCACGGTGATCGATCCAGGAGCGACGCGACGGGAGGGCCTGGGGCTGCTGGCCGCCATCCGTAGGGTGACGGACCGACCCGTCCGGCACGTTGTGAACACGCACTGGCACTGGGACCACGTGGGTGGGAGCCGGTTGTTCGCGGACAGCTTCCCGGATGTGGAGGTGATCGCGTCGGGGGCCACCGCCGAACGAGTCCCCACCGACACCCAGTCGCAACTCGGCGACGAGGTTATCCGCCTGAACGAGCGTCAGGAGCGACTGAACCGTTGGATGGTCCGCGGCGAGACCGACGACGGCGAGGCCCTGACCGCCGCGAACCACGAAGAGATTGCCAGTGTCCTCGCGCGCGATTCGACGACCATTGCGGCACTGGAGGAAACGCGCCTGTTCGTGCCCACCACGGTCGTCGACGATCGGCATGCCTTGGTCTCGTCAATCCCGATCGAGCTGCTCTCCGTGGGGCTGGCGCACACGTCCGGCGACCTGGTCGCACACCTCCCGGACCAGGGCATTCTTGTGATGGGCGACCTGATTGAATATGGAGCACCCTACTTCGGGCACGGCTCGGTCTCCGCCACGGAGCGTGTACTGAATGACCTGGCCCAGCTCGGTGCGTCGATCCATCTCCCCGGCCATGGCCCGGTGCCCACCGGCACCCGCTTGTTCGATGCCCAGCGACTTCTGCTCTCCGAGCTGAAAGGGGTGGCCGACTCGGGGGACTCCGGCCTCTCACCCGCGGAACTCTTGGCCGACTGGGACCCCAAGCCCTACCTCGATGCACTGCCCCATGCCTCCCCGGACGAGCTGCGGGCGCACGCGGAGTCACTGCTGGCGTCTCTGCGGGACAGTTAAGCGCCCTCCGGGGGTACGAAGCGGGGGATTGCTTGCTCCCTCGCCGCCGGCGGGGAAGGTTCGGGTGTCGCCAGAATCCAGTCCGCCGAGGAGTACCCTTGCCCCAAGTCGACTCGCCCACACTACGCCGCGGTCCGTTGTGGACCCGATGCGGCTGGGGAGGAGCGGTTGGCTGGTTCTGTGGGTGGGCGCTGGCTCTGGGCGGAATCCCCAATGCGCTCGCTTCTCAGCAGGTCGACCCGGCCGCGGGCGCCCAGTGCTCCAACGGTCAGATCACCACCATCTTCTTCGACCGCCACTCCGTCTTCGATGTGGATCCGTTCAGGGAGGGCGGCGCCGTCGCCTGGACGTTGCGACTGGCCAATCGTCTCCACGTCACCACCCGGGAGAGCTTCCTGCGCCGGGAGCTGCTGTTTCGCAGAGGCGACTGTTTCGACCCTTTCTTGGTGGCAGAGTCTGGTCGGCTACTCAGAGCTTACGGCTTTCTGTCCCGGGTCGATGTCTACGCGGTCGAGCAACCCGACGGCAGTCAACATGTCGTGGTCGACACGCAGGACGATTGGACCACCAAGGTCGACGTCAGCGCCAGCCTGGACGAAGGCTTCCGCTTCGAAGGGATCGACGTCACCGAGGAGAACTTCCTGGGTCGCGGCATGGAGCTGGGAGTTCAGTACCAGACGCGTCGGGAAGTGCGGGACCTGGGGTTCACCTTTCGCACCACTCGACTCTTCCAGTCGCGATGGGATGCCCTGGTTTCCGCAGGGAATACGCGGGTAGGCGACTTCTACACCATGGAATTGGCGTATCCCTTTCTGGGCGAGTCCGGGAAACGCGCGGCCATCTTCACCTGGACCGGTCGAGACGACTCCTTTTCGTACTCGCTCCAGTCCGGAGACCCCTACTCCAATCTGCTGCTGCCGTTCACCCATGAACGCATGGTAGCCGCAGGTGCCATCCGGAGAGGAGAACCGGGCAACCTCACGCTCCTGGGGGCGGGTGTGACGAGGGAGACGGCGTTCTCGCGTAACCTCGCAACTGAAGCGCAACTCATCACCGAAGGACGCTTCGCCGAAGGCGAACCGGTGGACTCGGCGCGCCTAACCGCGCTGGGTGGCCAGGTACTGGATCTCTGGCGTACGAGGCTCAACCTCATGGTGGGCTGGCGAGGTGTGGCGTTCGACCCCAGGCGTCAGCTCGACGCCCTCCAGGGCGTGCAGGACGTCCAGACCGGGACGGAGTTCACGCTGACGGTGGGAGCCACACCGGGAATGCTGGGCGTGGGCGGTCCCGGTGGCACCCGAGACCTGTTCGGCCTGCTGACGTTCTTCCGGGGCAGCAGCACCCCCCAGTTGGTATTCAACACCAGCACCCGGCTGGAAGGCCGGCGGGAGTTATCGGGGCCCCGAAGCGGTGAGTGGCGTGACCTCATGGCCGAGGTGGATGCCCATATGTATTGGCAACCCCAACTCATCCCCAATCACACGCTCATGGCGCGCGTGGCCGCCTCGGGCGGTTGGAGCATGGACCGTCCCTACCAGCTGACGCTGGGAGGAAGGGATGCGGTGCGAGGCTTCGAGACCGACGCGTTCCCCGGCGGGCGTCGCATTGTGCTCACTGTGGAGGAGCGGGCCTACTTTCGGTGGCCCAAGCCGGACGCCTTCGACCTGGGAACCACGGTGTTTGCCGACCTGGGCCGCATCTGGCCCGGCGACGCTCCGTTCGGGTTGGACTCGGGGCTGCAAGCCTCGGTGGGGGCCGGTCTGCGGATCGGCTTCCCATCGGGCACCAGGAGGGCTGTCCGGTTGGACTTGGCCTTCCCGGTCTCGGGTGGAAGAACGTTTCGCGATGTCGTGTTCCGGGTCAGCATGCGGGACTGGGTGGGCATCATGCGAGGCGTGACGGACGGCCAGCTCGCGCGCAGCCGCTGGGGGGGACTCTCCCCGTTGGAACTGGTACGATAGTGCCGGTCGCGCGGATTGAGACGCCCGAGATGCTGGACGCACCCGGCCTGGGAGGTCAGGAAGCCAGAGAGAGTTTGGCGCACGTGGCCTGGGCCACCATCGGGCTGGGAGGAGTTGCTCCGCTGAGCAAGGCCATTCATCGTCTGGCGGGGTCGAAGCGGCGGCTTCGCGGGTTGGACGTTGGAGCCGGCAACGGCGAGGTGGCTCACCGACTCACGGAGCAACTAGCGAGGCGGGGCATCGCGCTCGAGTGGACGCTGTTGGATGTGGCTCCGGGCCTCCTGCCGGGTCGGGGGGGCGAGCGGTTCTGGTCCGTGGCGGCGGATGCACTGGCGCTTCCGTTCGCTGACGGTGCCTTCGATGTCGTGGTTTCCGTGCTCACGCTCCATCACTTCGGGCCCGACGCGGCTGTCCGGGTGCTGCGCGAGATGCGACGGGTGGCAGCGTTGGGCATCGTGACCTCGGACCTCCGCCGCTGCCGGTCCGGACTTTGGGGTGCACGGCTTTTCGCCCATACCATCTGGAGAGGGAACCGGCTTACACGCAACGACGCGCCGCTCTCAGTGAGGCGCTCCTACACAGCGAGTGAGGTGCGACACATGGCGGAGGCGGCGGGATGTGAACGGGCAGCCGTGGAGCACCACTTTCCCTTCCGGCTCCTGCTCTCCGAGGATCGGCGTCGCGTACCTGCGGGTATCCAGCGTGCCTAGTTGGGATGTCATCGTGGTTGGGGCAGGCCCCAGTGGCAGCGTGCTCGCGGGCCTGTTGGCTGAACGCGGACGCGCGGTGCTGCTCCTAGAGCGGTGGCACCACCCGCGGCCCAAGCCCTGTGGCGAGTTCATCAACCCGGGTGCGGTGGCGGCACTCCGAAGGACCGGCTTCGGCCCTGACGTCGAGGCCCTACATCCTCCGCGCATCGAGGGATGGCGCATCCACAGTTGGAGCGGTGTCACGATTCGGGCCGACTTCGCGGATCAGGCGGGATCCGACATCTATGGATGGGGACTCTCCCGCGCACGGTTGGACGCCGCGTTGGCCTACGGTGCACGGGCCCGTGGAGCAGCCCTACACGAGGGGCGCACCGTGACCTCGGTATCCGTGAACCCGCACATGGTCAGGGTGATGAGTGGCCACGGCGCCGACGAGCGGGTGGATACCGCGCGGTTCGTGGTAGGCGCCGACGGACTGCGGTCCCGTACCGCACGTCTTCTCACCGACGCGACCTCACCAGGCCGGCGGCGGCGCGTGTCGCTCTCGGCCCATGTCCGCGGGACCGGGCCCGATCCCACGCGGGGGTGGCTTCGGATCGGGGGTTCGCGTACGGTTGGGATCGCTGCGATCGAAGCCGAGCGCGGACTCTGGAACGTGACGGTCGTGACCGACCCCCGGACGTGCGGGGAGGACATCAAGGCGGACCCAAGGGCGTTTCTCCTCGAAACCATGCGCGAGGCATCTCCGCCGTGGGAGGCGCCGCCTTCCTGGGTCGAGGGGCCGTGGGCCTCCGGTCCGTTCGAGTTGCGCCAACGAAGGGTGGCCGGCTCCCGGTGGGCCCTGGTCGGTGATGCGGCCGGGTATTTCGACCCGCTCACAGGCCAGGGTGTCCACCAGGCGGTTCGAAGCGCCGAGCTGGCAGCGAACCACATCGAGGTTGCCCTCGCCGGTGGAGGGCCGGGAGGGGACCTCAGTGCCTATGCGCGGCAGCTCCGGAGAGAACTCACCCCGGTCAGGCGAGTACAGCGCATGGTAGCTTCGGTCGTAGAAGGCCCAAACCTCGGTGGCGCGCTTCTGTCCAGGCTGGCACAGGCTCCGGGTTCGGCGACGGCCCTGGTCAGGGTGACGGGCGACTGGGCCCGCAGCCGAACGCTCCTGCGACCGAGCGCCTGGGCCCCACTCCTCATACCCCGAGTGCATTCATGAAGACGATCGACGAGCAGTTGTGCGAGGCGCCCGTCGATATGGCGTTTCGGGTGGCCGCCGACGTAGAACGCTGGCCCGACATCCTCCCCCATTACCGGTGGGTCACGTTCAGGTCCAAGGCCGCCTTTGGTCAGGGAATCGTGGAGATGGCGGCCTGGAGGCCGTTCGGACCTCTCAAGTACCCTACGTGGTGGCTCTCGGAGATGACGTGTGACCCGGATCAGCACACGGTCTACTACCGGCACATCGGAGGCATCACGCGCGGGATGGACGTCCGTTGGCAGGTACGCGAAGCCGATGAGGGTGGCACGCTCTTGCGGATCGTGCATGAGTGGGAGGGTCCCGAATGGCCCGTGATTGGCGCCTTTGCTGCTGATGCAGTGATCGGTCCCCACTTCATCCACGTCATCGCCTCGTTGACGCTCGCGGGGATTGCCCGAGAAGCGGATGCGTTGGCTTCGAAGGCGTCCTCCTAGAGGCCGCCCGAGGCATGGGATCTCGCGTCGTCATCACCGGCATCGGTCCAATCACGGCCTCAGGGGTTGGACGGACCGAGTTCCTTCAGGGACTCCAGGGAGGGCGCTCCCCCATCGGGCGGGTCTCGCGCTTCGACCCGTCCGTGTTCCGATCACACCTGGCCGCAGAGGTGATGGGCTTCGAGCCCACGCGTTACATGGAAGTGAAGCGGGCCAGGCGGCTGGATCGGTTCGGCCAGTTCGCGATCGCGTCCGCCCGCTTGGCCCTCGACGACGCCCGGTTGTCCGAGAGCGATGTCGATGGTGAACGGGTCGCCGTGCAGATGGGCTCCGCGCTGGGCGGCATCAGCCATGCCGAGCAGGAGCTGCAGGGGTTTCTGAAGCGGGGGGTGCGGGGAGTGGACCCTCGGCTGGCCCTGACCGTGTTCGCCGGAGCGGCAAGCTGCAACGTGGCCATCGAGTTTGGGTTCTCCGGGCCCAACAGCACCAACGCCATGAGCTGCGCTTCGGGTACGATGGCGATTGGGGAAGCCTGGCGACTGATCGGTGAGGGCAGCGCCGATGTAGCGCTGGCCGGAGGAGTCGAGGCCCCGCTGTCTCCGCTCTCCTACGGCGCGTTCGCCATCATCCGTGCCATGAGCCAGCGGAACGACGACCCTACCACAGCGTGCCGTCCCTTCGACGCGGACCGGGACGGGTTCGTGATGGGCGAGGGCGCCTGCACAGTGGTGATGGAGTCGCTCGAGCATGCCAAGGCGCGCGGCGCCACCGTGTTGGCCGAGGTACTGGGTTACGGCAACTCGAACGACGCGCATCACATGACCGCGCCTCGACCTGATGGATCCCAGGCCACCAGGGCCATGCGGTTGGCGCTCGATCGAGCCGGGTTGAGTCCGTCGGACATCGACTACGTGAATGCGCACGGGTCCTCGACACCCTTGAACGACGGCACCGAGAGTGCGGCCATTCGCGCGGTGCTCGGCGACCAAGCCGACCGGGTGCCCGTGTCGGGAACCAAACCGTTCTACGGCCACGCCCTGGGCGCTTCGGGAGCCATCGAAGTCGGTGTGTGCTGTTTGGCGATGGACGAAGCGTGGCTTCCCCCGACCTTGAACCTCGAGGAGCCGGGTGAGGGGTGCGACCTGGACTACGTGGTCGGGAACGGACGCCGCGAAGCGCCCAGAGCGGTGTTGACCAATTCGTTCGGGTTTGGCGGCATCAACGCTAGCCTGGTCCTGCGTAGGCCCGCGCCCGAAGCGTGAGCTTTCTGGATGGGATTCCGCCCGCCCTTTTGGCGGCACTTCCTTTGGCCGCCGCCGCAGGGGTCGACCTCTACCTCACGCTGGTGCTGGTGGCCGTTGCACCCCACCTGGGATTCGGCGAAGGGCTACCCGAAGGCTTGCTCACGAGCTTGGGCGCGACCACTCCACTCATCATGGCCTTCTGTTTCTATGTGCTCGAATTCGTTTCGGAGCGCTCGAAGACCGTAGGCGTGTTCTGGCACATCCCCCAGGTGCTGGTCCGGCCGGTGGCGGCCGGTCTCTTGGCGCTGCTCGTGCTGGAAGGGACAACCGTCGTCGGGGGACCATGGTTGTGGGCGGGGGTGTGCGCGCTGCTCGCCGCCGTGGCCCACGGGTTCAAGACCGGAGCCGCCATGTTGGGATGGCTCTACGCCGTGCAGGCGCCCTCCCGGCTGCTCATGTCGATTGCCGAGGACGTCGTGGTGGTCGGGTTGATTGCGTTGGCTTTGGACGCGCCGGCCTGGTCGGCTCTGGTGGTCGGAGTTGCCGTACTGCTGTTCGCGACCCTCGCCCCCGACCTACTTCCGGCCTCCCGGCTGGGGCGCTTCCTCGCGTGGAAACGCAGTTGGGGCTCCCTGGCCCATTTCGAGTGGACCGACGAGCGTGAGTTGTCGTCCCGGGTGCAGTCCATCCTGTCCTCTGTGGAGCGACCCTTCGGGAAGTCGCTGAAGGTGGCGCGCTGCGCGCTTCTCGCCAGCGAACGTAGGCGAGCGCTTCGGCCAGGTTGGATCGTGCTCGGTGGGAATCGGCCCTACACGTTGCGCTGGCGGGGTCGGGGCAGTCCCGTTCTGGATGCCCTCCCGGAAGAGAGCACGCTCGTCCTGGAGGCCGAACCGCTCTTCCTACGACTGAGAATCAAGAACCGGCCCTTCGAGGCGCTGATCTTCCCCCGCTCCGGCCCATCAGGGGACGCCCTCGACGCCGAGCTTTCCGACTGGCGCATCTACCGTGGGAACCCGTCCTCAACGGGAGTGTAGAGGCGCTTCCGGTTTTTCAGCGGGCCTGGTGGAGAATGGACAGCCGCCGGGGCAGGCAAGGATTCGCTTGGGGTCCCCCTCTCCCACACCGCCTGACGGAGTTTAGATTGGTGAGCTTGCAGCATCCAGGATGCCGGACCGCAATCGAGCCACCCCCTGAGCGGGACCCCCGCTCTCACATCTCGCTCAACACCCGAGTGTAGTGCGAACCAGAATCTTCTCCTCGTCCCGAGGACTCGACTCGTTCGACCAGTACCTGCAGGATGTCGAGAAATACCCGCTGATCCAGGATCCATCGGAGGAGCGTGCCCTGGCGCGCCGCGCCCGATCGGGGGACAAAGAGGCCGCCGAGCGACTGGTGACGGCCAACCTTCGGTTCGTGATCTCCTACGTGAAGAAGTATCAGGGGCGTGGCCTGGGACTCGCCGAACTGGTCTGTATCGGCAACGAGGGCCTGCTCAAGGCGGTGAAGAAGTTCGATCCCGAGAAGGGCGTGAAGTTCATCAGCTATGCGGTCTGGTGGATTCGGCAAACGGTTCTGCAGGCGTTGGCCGAGCAGACCCGCTCGGTCCGCATCCCGCTGAATCAGAACTCCAACCTCGCCAAGCTCTCCCGGACGGACACGGCGCTGACGCAGTCTCTGGGTCGAAGCCCCACTGATCAGGAGATTGCCGAGGAGATGGGCGAGCCCATCGATACCATCCGCGCACTGCGTCGGGTGGCGGCCAGCGAGCTTTCGTTGGACGCGCCGATCGATCGCGGCGATCGGGACAGCGCCAGCTTCGGCGAGCGCTTCGCGGGTGCCGACGCCGACGACATCGAGATGGACGTCGAGGCCATCGCCCGTCGGGACTACATGGAGACCATGTTCGAGCGCTATCTCACCGAGCGCGAACGCAAGATTCTCTATCTCTACTACGGTCTCGACGACGGCGAAGAGCGCACGCTCGAGGAGATCGGATCGCTGTTGGGCGTGACCCGAGAGCGGATCCGTCAGATCCGGAACCGGGCCTTCGAGAAGTTGCGGGAGAGCCCCGACGGCGAATCGCTCTCCAACTTCTGGACCGCGAACTAGCCAGTTTGTTCACAGCGTTGGGCTCTAGCGACCTGACGCCAGGGTTGCAGCTATTCGTCCCAATCAGCAATGCACTTCAACGACGTTACCGCCGATCTCGGAGATGTTACCGCGGTAACATCGGAGGTGCTGAGCAGACGGCAGGAACGCAAACCAACCGACCTGGCAACGGCCTCCACGACCCGACGTGGGTTCGCATGATGTCGTCCCACACAGCGATGGACGGATTTCGCAGTTCGCGATGGGTGTGGTTCGGAAACCGGTGGTCCGAGGTCGTTCGACGGTAGTGACAGCTTCCCTGAAGCCCCTGGGCGAAGTGGGCCGCGTCATTTGACCTGACGGAGGGACTTTGGGCCTTACACGAGCGTCCACGGATCCCCGTAAGTGCCTCATATATTTAAGGATAGATGATGTATATCCCCTCTATCCTCGAGGCCTCCTATGCCAGACTTTCCAACCCCCGACGCTGCCGTCTCAACCGAACCCGACGTCACCGACGACGATGTCTTCTCGCTCGGCGAACGCTGCGCGGAGGCCTTTAGACAAGCGGACGTTTTGAAGTATGAAGGCCTCGTGCTGCTCGCGGAGTTCGATGCCCGGAAGGGCTACGAGGAATCGGGGTTCACCACCACCGCAGATTGGCTGACCTGGCGGACCCAGATCGAGGCCAACGCGGCTCGCGAACGAGTGCGGACCGCGCGAGCGTTGCAGCACCTTCCCAAGACGGCCGCCGCGATGCGGGATGGCGCGTTGTCGTTCACCAAGGTCCGAACCCTCACCCGCGTGGCCAAGCCAGAAAACGAAGAACAGCTCCTAACGTTCGCGCGGGCCGGGTCGGCGGCGAACCTCCAGCGCCTCGTGAAGGGATGGAAGCAGCTCGACCGTCGCTCAGAAGTGACGGCGGAACAGATCAGGTTCCGCAGCCGGACATTCAGCACGTTTGTGGCGGACGACGGCATGGTGGTGGTGAAGGGACGGCTCGACCCGGAAGCCGGCGCGGTACTGATGCGAGCAATTGAAACGGCCTCGGACGCGCTCTACCGCAGGGAGGACGAAGCCGACGAGCGCGAAGCTCAGCAGCGTCGGGCGGACGCACTCGGACTGATGGCGGAGCGTGCGTTGGCCGCGGGGTTCAAGGACGACGCTCCGATCAGTGGGTCGAGGGCGGAGCGTACGCAGGTCATGCTGCATGTGGACGCAGACACGTTGAGTGAGTCGGGTGAGCCGGGAGTATCCGAGCTGGAAGACGGGACACGCGTGTCTGCAGCAACAGCCAGACGCATGGCCTGCGATACCGGCGTGGTGGAGGTGTCGGTCGATGACCGCGGATCGCCAGGAGGTTACCGCGGATCGGGACGACGTTACCGCGGTCACGTCGGAGCTACTGACCGAGCCGAAAGCTTGCGAACCAACGTTCTCGACGCCGGCCGCCGCACACGCACCGTGCCGCCAGCGCTCCGTCGAGCGCTCGAGGTCCGAGACCGCGGCTGCCGCTACCCCGGCTGCGGCCTGCGCTTCACCGACGCCCACCACATCAAACACTGGGCCGACGGCGGCGAGACCTCGCTGCGAAACCTTGTCCTCCTCTGCCGTCGACATCATCGCGCCGTTCATGAAGGCGGGATGCGCGTGTGCATGGGCCGAAACCAGCAGGTCGTGTTCCTGACGCCCGACGGGAGGGCGATCGCGGATGCGGCCCCGACGCTGAGACGGGACCGAATGTTGCCGCAGTCACGTCCGCTCACCCGGGACGTCACTCCCCGCTACCGACGCGACATCGACATCCCCTGGGCGATCGAGGGCGACGCATGGGGCGCGCTCGACAGTGACTGACATAGGGTAGCCCCTCCGTTCTTAACGTGAACACACCTCGCCCGTTCATTGCGGCGCACACCTGGGAACCCGGCCCAAGGCCCGGTTTACCGCTGAGGGTTGGTTCGCACCTCTCCATAACCGTGTGGTATGCCCAAGCACTGGCTTCTAGCTCTAATTGCGCTGCTCGCGGTTTCCGCCGCTCCAGGCGCCGCCCAGGAGTGGAATAGCCCTCGCGCGCTGGCGTTGGTGGAGCAAGCGCGCGCACTGCGCCAGACCGTCGAACGAGACCGCACGTTCGACGCGTACAAGGCCGACGCCCGTGGGTACGTGTACTTCTTCCTGGACCACGAGGAGACCGACGAGCGCGTTCTCGTAAAGACGGACCAGGTGGCACTCGAGGTGTTCTGGCAAGCACCCAACCGCACCCGCCAGCGGATCGTGGGTCTCCGGGACCGGACCGAGCTTCCCACGAACATCAGGTACCACCTGGATCACCTCACCGTGGTACAGGACGAGTTCGCCGATGTGATTCGCTTGGGTGATGGGGATGAGGTGTCCGCGGTGGTGCATCCGGTGGCAACGGGCGCCGAGGTCGTCTATGACTACGCACTCGCCGACTCGGTCACGCTGAGCTATGGCGCGGGCCAAGAGATCCGCGTTTACGAACTGGAGGTGCGCCCTCGCGACCTCGATGCGCCAGGGTTCCTCGGGAGCGTCTTCGTATCCCGCGAGACCGCAGCCATCGTTCGGATGAACTTCACGTTCACACCCGCGTCGTACGTTGACGACTACCTGGACTACATCCGCATCTCGCTGGACAACTCCGTGTGGGACGGTGAGTACTGGCTGCCGTACGAGCAACGCGTCGAGCTACGTAGGGAGGTGCCCTACTTGGACTTCCCCGCGGGAAGCGTCATTCGCGGGCGCTACGAGATCCGCAACTACGAATTCGATCCCGACCTCGGCCCGTTGGTGTTTGTGGGGCCGCGCGTCACGGCACTGCCTGAGGCGCAGCGGGAGGCGTTCGCGTTCGAGGAGCCGCTCCACGCCCAGGTTGATGAAGAGGGTCTGGGTACGCTTCCCGATTTGGCTGAGGTGCACTCGACGGCGGTGCGCCTGATGGGTAAGGAGGCATTGAGCGGCCTGTCCAGGAGTCGGCTGTGGCTCCCATCGGCCTCTTCGGCACTGCGTTACAATCGGGCTGAAGGCATTGCGTTGGGCGCGGGCTACTCGTTCAGAATACGTGACGACCTCGCCCTGCGGCTTGGGGGTGGCTGGGCGTTCGGGCGTGAGCGCCCGTCGGCCCGCGTGCAGCTCGGCGAGAGGAGCAGCGGCCTGTCTGTCGAAGCATTCTGGAACCGCCTGAACGATGTGGGTCCGTTACCCGGTGCCGCCGGCGCAACCAACACCTTGGCTGGTTTACTGCTCGACCACGACTACACCGACCCCTTCTTCACGTCTGGGACGCTGTTGCGGTACGCCGGCCAGAGCCAGGGGCGTCTGAGCCCGTGGCTGGAGGTGGGCTGGGAGCGACATCGAAGCGCGAGGAACGTGGTACAGGGTGCGGAGGCCGTCGTGTCCGACGTGAGCACCGCGCGTTTGGTGCGGCCTGCGGAAGAGGGCGACGCGTTCACAGCCGCGCTCGGCGCAAACGTGGAGATTGCGTCTACACTGTCGCTTGTGCCGAGCCTGAAGATTGGGCGCCTGGACGACCGCACCTTCACGCGCATCGAGGCCGAAGCTCTCTCCCGCAGGGAGTGGATCGAGCGCGGGCTTCGACTGGACGGGCGCGGCTGGGCGGGATGGGTGTCCTCGGATGCGCCTGCCCAGCACCTGTTTCTGCTGGGCGGCCGGGGCACCCTTCCCGGGTACCGGTTTCGCAACTTCGTAGGTCATCGCTTCTGGCTGGCCCGCATGGAGGCGTCCTCCGCCCTCCGCGTACCCTGGATCCGCCTGGGCGGCATGTTCGCGTTGGGCCGCACCCATCTCGGCGACCGCACTCCTCCCCCCGGGTGGGAGGGCACGCACAACTCGGTGACACTGGGATCGGCTGGCGTGTTTACCGAGCTGCTCTGGGACGTGGTACGGTTGGACTTGAGCCGAGGGCTCAACGGGGGCTTCTGGGAGTTCCAACTCGCCATCACCCGACGCTTTCACCCTTGGCTGTAGGACCGGTCTAGGCCGCAGCCTCTTCCTTGGCGCGTTCCTCGCGGCGGGACAGCAACACCAGGTCCCGGACCATCACATCGACGGTCGGAATCCGAACTCCGTCGCGCTCATAGGAGTCGTACTCCAGGGTTCCTTCCACGTAGATCCGGTCGCCGCGGTGGACCATCTCATGGGTGATCTCGGCCAACCGGTTCCACATGGTCAGGCGATGCCACTCCGTCCGCTCCTCATCCTCACCCGACACCCTGCGGTTCGTGGCGAGCGACAGGTGCGCCACTTTCGTCCCGTTCTTGGTAACCTGGATATCGGGATCCCTTCCTACGTTACCGACCAAAATGATCTTGTTGACCGAGCGACCCATGATCTCCCTCCGTGGCGTCGCGACCGAGTCCCCGACGCGCTTCGATGTCCTTGAACGCCGTACTCGGGCGGCGTGCAAAGAACGTCAGACCGCGGGTGGGACGGGAGGATGGTGGGGAGGCCTAAATGGACGGGTCGGGACTCCGGCTTGCCGCGAACGATGGCGGGCTCTATTGAGGGTAGTTGGCCTTCTAGGGGGTAACGTTGGTCGCGAAACCCCTTCCCGCCATCAACAAGAAACGTCCGACACCAGTCATACCTGGTGCCGGACGCTACGACCGTCGGATAAACGTGAGTCCGTCCAGCGGTCGGCCGGGACCTGCCGGAGCATGGCCCCTGTCGAGGAGTGAGTATGTCGTGCCACGGCGCCGGTATCAAGTGACTCACCAGCAAGATGACTCACTCGTAAAGGAGGATTGGATGGTATTCATCATCTACATCGACCGCGCCAATGAGTGGCGCTGGCGACTACGTGCTGGCAACGGCGCAATCATCGCGACAAGCGGTGAGGGTTACTCGCGCGAGGTTGACTGCCGCCACGGCATCAAACTCGTTAGAGGCGCCAGCAGTGCCCCGATCCAGAAGCAGGGGTAGGCGGTTGTGAGACCGGGGCCCGGTGGCGTCGATCGCTGCCGGGCCCAATTGGGCCGACTGGAGGCTGTCATGCAGAAGCCGGTGACATTTGAAGCGTTTGTTCGCCAAGCCACTGGCTTCGAGCCGTACCCGTTCCAGACCGGCATCTCCGAGTCGGGGCTCCCCAAACTCCTTCGCGCTCCGACGGGTTCGGGGAAGACGGTAGCAGCGGTCCTCCCCTGGCTATGGCGTCGTACCGCGCACCCCGACGCCGCGGTAAGGCAAGCGACCCCGCGATGGCTGGTGCTTGCTCAGCCTTTCCGGACATTGGTCGAACAGGCTGAGTCGGAGGTGCGAGTTTGGCTCGAGAACGTCGGCCTTTCCGATCAGGTCGGCCTGCATGTTCTGATGGGCGGGCGTGGAGAACAGAAAGACTGGTCGGAGAACCCTGGCCGTGACGCAGTCGTGATCGGGTCGATAGACATGTTGCTCTCGAGGGCGATGAACCGAGGATACGCCTCAAATCGGTTCCATTGGCCAATCGACTTCGGGGTCTACAACAACAACGTCCAGTGGGTATTCGACGAGGTGCAGCTACTGGGCCCTGCTCTGCCCACCTCGCGACAACTACAGGCATTCCGGGATAGCTGGGGTACCGTGGGGCCCTCAGCCTCGATGTGGATGTCCGCTACGGTCGAGCCGTCATGGCTTGAGACCATCGATTCGGGGGCAGTGGATAACACGGTCGAGTTGACCGACGCAGACCGACATCATCCCCACCTCTCCCAACGGTTGGAAGCCACGCGTACGATTCGGGAGCTTCCAGCGGAGTCAGCTTCGGTCAGCAAATCGCTAGCTGCCGCAGTCCTCGAGAAGCACCGATCAGGCACTCGCTCGATTGTGGTGGTCAACACGGTGGCACGAGCCCGTGACCTCTACAAGGCACTCGGGAAGGCCAAGCACGAGGCCGACATCGTCCTCGTGCACTCCAGATTCCGACCTCTGGATCGGGCGAACGCGACAGAACGCACATTGGCCAAAGAGCTTCCTCCCGCGGGCCGGATTGTGGTTTCCACCCAGGCGCTTGAAGCGGGTGTCGATATCAGCTCCACTACGCTAATCACCGAGATTGCTCCGTGGACGTCGATCGTCCAGCGAGCGGGGCGTTGTAACCGTGACGGGAGGGCCGCAGACGCCGAGCTGTGGTGGTACGAGACTGTAAAGGCCGCCCCTTACGATGACGCCGATGTGGGGGGCGTCGCCGAAACCCTGCGATCCTTGGAAGGGCGCCCGGTCACAGGAACCGAACTCGCCGATGCTCGATCAACTCCCTCCGAACGACACCCCGTACTTCGCCGACGGGACTTGCTGGACCTCTTCGACACTACCCCAACCCTCAGTGGGGAAGACATTGACATTGCGCCCTACATCCGGGACGGGGACGATCGCGATGTCTTTTTGTTATGGCGGGAGCTGGAGGCCGAGAAGCCGGACAGCTCCTTGCAGGGCACCGATGACGAGCTCTGTCGAGTAGCCATCGGTGCGGCAAGGAAGTGGGTGCAGAAGATCGGTGGGCGTGGACTTGCCCTTTGGCGCTTTGACCCGGAGACCGGCGAATGGCGTTCCGTTTCCAGTCGTGATATCCGACCCGGTCAAACGCTCGTAGCCGATGTCGAGGCGGGAGGGTATACCGCGGAGCTTGGCTGGGAGCCGAAGTCCACGGATCCGGTCGATCCCGTTCCGACAACTCCTCAGTCATTCGGGAACGTAACCGACGCTCCCGTGGGCGCCGAGGACCTCTCGAGGGGCAGGGCGTGGGTAAGGCTCACTACCCATTTGGCCGACACAGAGAGGGCAGCCCAAGCGCTGATCGATCAACTCGGTGCTTCCATACCCGCGAACCTCAGCATAGCAGCTGTGCACGCAGCGGCGCTCCACGACATTGGTAAGGCCAACCCGGTCTTCCAGGAGCTATTGCGCGGCTCAGCGGCCGACAACGAGATCTTACCCGAAGAAGAGCTTTGGGCGAAATCTTCGCAGGCTAGACGGACGAGGTACCCGCCTGACCGACGGCACCACCGTCATGAGCTGGTCAGCCTGTTACAGCTTCTCTCGCCAGCCGGGGAACAGGTTCTAGACGGGGAGCCTGCACTGGTTTGCTATTTGGTTGCCGCCCACCACGGTCGAGTCCGCACCGCAATACGACCCCTGGAGGGTGATGGGTCCGTGGACGGTCGCCTCATGGCGCTTGGGGTCGTCGATGGCGATGAAACGCTCCCAGTACAGCTTCCGGATGGCGCAACCTTTCCCGCGGTGCAACTCAATCTGGAAGATCGAGTACTGCTCGGACCATCCAATTGGACCACCGTGGTGGAGCCGCTGATTGAACGAACCGACCTGGGTCCGTTCCGCCTTGCATGGCTGGAGGCGGTCGTACGGCTGGCGGACTGGTCGGCTTCTGGGAAGCCATCCGAGTCCCTGGTGTTATCCCAAGGAGGTCAGACGTGACCAGGCACGTACTTACGGGAGCCCCACCTGAGCCGCTCGCCTCTTACCTGATTGGGCTCGCGGTGCTCCGCCTCTTGGCCCAACAGGGACATCCCGACACGCAAGCGTTCTGGAGCGAACGGGGGTTGGTGTTGGAGTCCGGTCTTGACCGTGAGGCGCTGCTTGACTTCTTCCTCGACGACTATACCCCCACCCCCATGGTGTCGCCATGGAATAAGGGAGCGGGCTTTCGCGGCAACGGAAAATCGAAGACTGCTGAGGACCTTGTGAACCGCGTGCGGTCCACAACCTCCTCCCGCTTCGGACCCACTCGTGAAGCGATGGCCGTGGCCGTCATGCTGAACGCCGCCTACCCGGACGACGGGGAGTACACCAAGGCGAAAGACCTGATCGTTCAGGAGGCCCGGTCTAGGATGCCGGACGCCGCGCTTGATTGGATCGACGCTGCGGTTACCCTGACGGAAGATGGACCAGTGTATCCGCACATCTTGGGCACCGGTGGCAATTTGGGTCGATTGGACCTGACGGCAAATGCCCTTGAGCACCTTGAGAAGATCATTGGGTTTGATCAGCCTTGCGATCGTACGCGGAGCCGGGCGTGGCTGGAAGATGCGCTGTTCGCAACCGGAGCGAAGTGGGTGCGTGCCTCGGCAGGACAGTACGAGCCCGGAGTGGTGGGTGGCGCAAATCAGTCCAGCACCGGGGATGGGGTCGCTTTGACGAATCCTTGGGGCTTCGTGCTAGCCCTTGAGGGCACCCTGGTGTTCGCCAGTGGCATCGCGCGACGCCTAGGCGGTGCGGGAAACAACGTGGCGGCAATGCCCTTTACGGTTCGGCCCGACGCCGCAGGCGCTGCCCACCTCAGCCCTAGCGAGAAAGCCAAGGGGGAGTTGTGGCTTCCGCTCTGGGAACAACCCACGCAGTATGCGCAGATCCGGCTCCTTTTTGGCGAGGGGCGACTCCGCTGGCGGGGAAGGGTCGCCACGCGTGGGATTGATGCCGCTCGCTCGGTGGCTACCCTAGGCACACAGAGGGGTGTACGCGCCTTCTCGCGCGTTGCAATCGTTGAGCGATTGGGCCAGAGCCCACTGGCCATACCGGCAGGCCGTTTTCGGGTGGAGAGTTCGGCGACCGCAGCACTAACGGCACAACTCGATCCTTGGCTTACCCGAGTCCGACGCCAGGGTAACGCACCTGCCGCAGTCGGTACCCGGCTTCGCGCCATCGATGGTCTGCTCCTCCGGGTCTCGGCCGATGTCACGCCCACAGCATCGAGCGAAGTGAGAAAGCTCTTGTCGGCACTATTCGAGACAGAAGCGCTCGTATGGAAGAGCGGTAAGCTGCGAGGTGAGTTGAACCCGCTGCGGCTCCTGAAGCGTGACGATTGGCTACACCACCTTGACGACGGGACCCCGGAGTTCCGGCTGGCTACGGCCCTCACGTCGGCGGACGACCGAAAGCCCTTCAGGGAGCGCGCTGCAGCGCCGGGTCGGTGGCGCCCACTGATCATCGAGTACCTACGTCCAATCGACCTGAGTCGCCCCCATCCCCGGTGGCATGCGGGACCCCGACTTTCCGTGAACCTTCGCCACGACCCGATCGGGACGTTGGCAAGTGTCCACGCGACGCACGCTACCCGACTCCGCCCCGAGTACGCAGACAACGATAAAGCACATGCCATGTCCGAAAGCTGGCCCTGGTTTGAGTCTATGGACACTGTTAGTCACGAGGACGTAGAGGCGATGCTCGGGGAACAGTTCCGGCCCGCGTTGTTTGCCGAGCACCTTATGGCCACGAGCCTACTCACGCCGCGGGGCAACTCAGATCGCCCCTCGCGCCACGAGCGGGTCGCTTCTCCACCCAACCCGGCTTGGCGTTTACTGGCTACGACGACTCACGCCTGGCAATCGCTTGAGACGCCGGAAGACGGTGAGCCCAAGGGTACCGGTCCACGTCCCGATGCTGGGTGGGTTTCGGCCCTGAGGCGAGGATCCGTCGAGACGGTGCAGGCTCAGGCGCTCCGCCAGCTTCACCGGTTTCCTGATCGCAAGCCTCCGAGCCAAGATCCCCGGCGAGCAAGCCGCCGAATCGACGGACCCGCGGTGGCAGCCGCACTGCTCTTCCAACTCGAGCCCCTCTCAGTGCGGGACCTGCGCGAATGGTGCTGCCCGCGGGATGAGGCAAACCGAGCGACGGCAATTGAAACTTCCGAAGACGACTAGAACCCCAACGATCCCGGCAGTCCGGGTGAGGAGTAGGTAGGACGTGAAGAACCGCGAACTGTTCACGATTCGTCTGAAGCCCGCCATCGGCCACCGATTTCAGCCCACCGGATTCCCCAATTTGGGAGCGGCAACGTTCGACGTGCCAACCGCGGACGGGTGGGAACGCTGGCTACGCGTGGAGTCCGAGCAGTCGATGGCTAACCGGCTCGAAGCCACCCTGTGGGATTCCGAGGCTCAGGCCCCCATCGCTTTGATCGCCGAGCTCCCTCACATCCAGGTCCTTGGAAAGGGGGGAGAGTGGCTCACGTCCAGTCGGCTCGAGGCTCACCGGCTAGCTGCATCCTATATCAGAGACTCCGAAGACGACCAAGGACGGGAAGGGCCCGACATTATCAACAACGCTCTAGGCACCACAGATGACCGCGCCCGTGCACCCAGGGAGTTTGCTCAGGGGTTGTTCGAATTGGACCCGTTGACCCTCATCCATGGAGTCTTCCTTTCCCAGAAGGAGTTCAACGGCAACCCTAAGGTGAGTCGCGCGATTACCGCGTTTATTGAAGCGGCCGACGTTAGAGAAGCCCACAGCGGCGGAGTCAAGAAGGACTCGGTCCACATTAGTAGCGATTCGAAAGCTGGGCGCGACGCAAAACAGGGCTACGGAATGATTCCGTTCGACCGGTTGGAATGGACGGCGCGCAAGATTCTGCTGTGTGTAGATATTGATCTAGCGCAGCTTGAAAGCTACGGCCTGGGTGAGCGTGAGACGGACCTGCTCAAGAACCTTGCGCGACTGCAGTTGCGAAAGCTGGTGAACGGAGGACTCCGCCTGCGGACCGCGTGCAACCTGGTGCTCGATGATGAGGACGAAGTGCGGGACCACTCGGGCGCCCCTCTCCCATCCGAAGAGGAACTGAGCAGCCGGATCTCGGAATCCGTTTCCGCGTTGGACCTGGCAAAAGGACTCACGGTCACATGGACCAAGGGCGGATAGGTCATGCCGGTTGCCATCAGAATCACCCTGCCCTTCGGTAGGTATTCCGCCACCCCTTGGGGTCAGCACGTCAACGAGGGCAGCGTCGAGTGGCCGCCTTCGCCTTGGCGTCTGGCACGCGCAATGGTGGCGTCCTGGCATGCTCACCACCCTTCCCTTAAGGAGGAGGAGGTCGCTGAGGCGCTGTCTCTCCTTTGCGAGCCACCAGCGTACCGGCTCCCTAAGTCCAGCCGAGGAGTGACACGCCATTACATGCCGAGTAGCAAGCATCAGTCCCACGACCGGGGGAAGAACACCGCCTTGGTGCTCAACAGCTTCGTAACCACCAACCGCGGTGACGCCGTCACACTGTTCATCAACAGCGGAGCCAAGCCCTCCCAGGTAGAGGTACTGAGGCGGCTGGCGTCCACTCTTTCCTATGTGGGTCGCGCCGAGAGTCGAGCCATCGTAGAAGTCGAAGAAGTGGATACCTGGCCTCCACCTGAGTGCCTCACCTCCGCCCTAGATGGGGATTCGATCTCCGACGAGGAGACCGTGCGACTGCTGGTGCCCGATGCTCCACTCGATCTGGAAGCAGTATGCGTGACGTCAGCGGCCCTCCAGAAGCGTGGCAGGACCCAGCCGCCCGCAACGTCCTGGCACACCTACCCTGCACCGCGAGATCGCCCAACCGGGCTCAGCACGGCGCCGGAGCCTTCACGGACCACGGTCGTGCAGTTCGCGATCACGGGGAACGCCCGTCCCGAAATGATCAACGCAGCGTTGCTCGCTGCCACCGCTAGAAGGGTCTTTACCAGCCAAGCACCAGATCGAGCGTCGCTTCACGGTCATGATTTGGAGGGCAAGAAGCGTGAAGACGACCATTTACACGCGCACTATCTGGTCTTGAGCCCAGGGAATTCTGGGCGTGCGGATACCTTGGTCGTATATGCTGCCGAAGGCTTTTCCGCGGATGCTGTGGCGGCCATGGGTAGAGTGACGCACTTCAATGTCCCTGACCACCTGAAGAAGCGGCTGGGGACTCGGATCAGGGTAGCCATGGAGTCTGCTGGGGACGTGTGCTTGATCGATTCGACGCTTACCGGGTCCGGCAAGGTATGGACGTCACTCACGCCGTTTACGACCCGACGGCATCAGAAGAAGCGAGAAACTCGACGTGAGTTTTTCGAGGATGCCATTCGGCGCCACCTCCGACACAGGGGACTACCACACACCCCCTCCGAGGTCACAGTTGAGGTTCTGGATAGGCCCGAGGGTAGCGCCCGCCCGGCCCGGTCTTGGTATCGATCACGGCGCCTGGGGATACAGAACCAACACCAAGGGTGCTTTGCGCGTCTCGAGTTCAACGAAGCTGTTGAGCCGGACAGCGGCGGCGGGCCTGAGTTGATGGTACTAGGCTCACTGGCCCACTTTGGGCTAGGGGTATTCGCAAAGTAGCCGTCCAAATGTCTGTAGCTTTCGACGCCCAGCCATGTGCAGTTTTCGATGAGCGTTGACACCTCCGCGGAAACAGCCTCCTCCATCTGTACCGGATGGCCGCACGTTCGATAGAGCCGCGGAGTAACCTCCGCGGAAACCGGCATCTTGCGTTTGCGCGTAGGGTCTTCGAGGGTGCCTCAATAGAGCCGCGGAGTAACCTCCGCGGAAACGCGCTGCCTGACCCAGGGCTCGGTTCTTCTGGTGCTGCCTCAATAGAGCCGCGGAGTAACCTCCGCGGAAACACCTCCAACGAAGTTGCCGGTGCCCGCCGATTGAACGCCTCAATAGAGCCGCGGAGTAACCTCCGCGGAAACGCGCTGCCTGACCCAGGGCTCGGTTCTTCTGGTGCTGCCTCAATAGAGCCGCGGAGTAACCTCCGCGGAAACACCTCCAACGAAGTTGCCGGTGCCCGCCGATTGAACGCCTCAATAGAGCCGCGGAGTAACCTCCGCGGAAACGTACCGGGTGGGTGCCAGGCGAGTCGAAGTGGTCACGCCTCAATAGAGCCGCGGAGTAACCTCCGCGGAAACGCGGACGCACCGCGGCGAGCTGCTTGAGCCGCGCCGAGCCTCAATAGAGCCGCGGAGTAACCTCCGCGGAAACGCCCCAAAACTACTGACTCTCGACTAGGGGGAGTGGATGCCTCAATAGAGCCGCGGAGTAACCTCCGCGGAAACGCGGAGACCTCGACCTACAGCTCGCGCGTGCCCCTGCCTCAATAGAGCCGCGGAGTAACCTCCGCGGAAACTTGATTGCGGAAGATGTAGTCTAGCGCGGATGTACAGCCTCAATAGAGCCGCGGAGTAACCTCCGCGGAAACGTGTTGAAGACCTGCGCTCCCCACTTCCCCGATGTGCCTCAATAGAGCCGCGGAGTAACCTCCGCGGAAACTCGTAGCGGGACGCCGTCGTAAGGTTGTTCGCGGTGCCTCAATAGAGCCGCGGAGTAACCTCCGCGGAAACAGGGTGGAGAGGGCGGACATTGTGGTGGTGATAGTGGCCTCAATAGAGCCGCGGAGTAACCTCCGCGGAAACGTGGTGGCCCTGCAGCGTGGAAAGCAAGAATGACAAGGCCTCAATAGAGCCGCGGAGTAACCTCCGCGGAAACGGGTGCGTCGGCGCCGTTCACATTGATCCACGACGGGCCTCAATAGAGCCGCGGAGTAACCTCCGCGGAAACGGGAGTTGCTTCGCTCAGGGGCCGGCGGCTAACACCGCCTCAATAGAGCCGCGGAGTAACCTCCGCGGAAACAATGGCGGACGCGACCGGACGGTTGCGTGCTGACCTGGCCTCAATAGAGCCGCGGAGTAACCTCCGCGGAAACGGAGCCAGGAGACGCTACGCCGAAAGGCTGAATGGGTGCCTCAATAGAGCCGCGGAGTAACCTCCGCGGAAACAGCTGGCGGCGGTGCGGTCACGATTGACGGTACCGGGCCTCAATAGAGCCGCGGAGTAACCTCCGCGGAAACGTCTGGCAGTGGGTCGGGCAGGTTGCGGCAGTTGAAGCCTCAATAGAGCCGCGGAGTAACCTCCGCGGAAACCCGCCTCCCTGCTCTGGCCACTCCGATCTGCGTTTAAGGCCTCAATAGAGCCGCGGAGTAACCTCCGCGGAAACATTGCGGCCGCGCTCACCGGCGAACGCGAACAGATCGCCTCAATAGAGCCGCGGAGTAACCTCCGCGGAAACCCGAGGCAGCGTCGGGCGATATCGCCCAGGCGAGGAGGCCTCAATAGAGCCGCGGAGTAACCTCCGCGGAAACAATTTGGGGGCTGGCAGCGGGAGTGTACAGCGTGAGGCCTCAATAGAGCCGCGGAGTAACCTCCGCGGAAACTTTCATGTCGTCCCCCTCCGCTTACACCGTATATCGGCCTCAATAGAGCCGCGGAGTAACCTCCGCGGAAACCGGTTGGCCTCCCGTTGGTCCTCCTGGTCCGCCGTGCCTCAATAGAGCCGCGGAGTAACCTCCGCGGAAACTCCCGCTCTCTGTCACTCATGGGGAGCCTCTTCGTGCCTCAATAGAGCCGCGGAGTAACCTCCGCGGAAACCGGGCTGCACCGCCATCTCGCCGGTGCTACGCCACGACGCCTCAATAGAGCCGCGGAGTAACCTCCGCGGAAACGCGCTAGAGGCGGCAGGTGTGGCGAGCGATTACATGCCTCAATAGAGCCGCGGAGTAACCTCCGCGGAAACCGAGACGCTGACCACCGCCTGATTGCGCGACACAGGCCTCAATAGAGCCGCGGAGTAACCTCCGCGGAAACCGCGAGGTGCGAGGTTCGGGTGTCGGTCGCGCCGCCTCAATAGAGCCGCGGAGTAACCTCCGCGGAAACCGTGTCGGTCGCGCCGCCTCAATAGAGCCGCGGAGTAACCTCCGCGGAAGCCGCCGAGCCTGTCCATCTGCTCGGCCGCTTCTTTCTGCCTCAATAGAGCCGCGGAGTAACCTCCGCGGAAACGCAGAGAGAGGCAGTACACGAGTCGCTACGCATGATTGCCTCAATAGAGCCGCGGAGTAACCTCCGCGGAAACTCCTCCTGCAAGTCGAACCAGTCCTGCACGTCGGTCTCGCCTCAATAGAGCCGCGGAGTAACCTCCGCGGAAACCATGTCTACGGCCCAACACGCTACACGCCATTTACGCCTCAATAGAGCCGCGGAGTAACCTCCGCGGAAACACCTCAAGGTCCCCGTCCGCCAGGAAGTCCGAGGGATAGCCTCAATAGAGCCGCGGAGTAACCTCCGCGGAAACAGTCAGTTTTTATGATCCAGTACCAGTTTTCGTGGTGCCTCAATAGAGCCGCGGAGTAACCTCCGCGGAAACCCCACGCTGACGGGTTAGTCCCGATCTCCGGGCACACGCCTCAATAGAGCCGCGGAGTAACCTCCGCGGAAACATCCCACCCACGGCGAGACAGGGCGGTGTTGGCGGCCGCCTCAATAGAGCCGCGGAGTAACCTCCGCGGAAACAGCTCTGGCGCTAACCCTCAGAGCTGGTACAACTTGCGGGGTCGTTTTCGAGCGCCCCGGCGTTCTGGTTCTAACACCAGGTCGGCGTAAGCTCCCCTTCATACCCAAGAACCGCTGTTTTCAAGCAGCCTTCGAGCGCTCACGGAACCTCAATGAACCACCTCACCGCTCGAAAATGTCGTTCATACGATAGCGGGGCCCGCCTTGGGCAGGTCGTGCACTCTCTTCCCAATGAACTGAAAACAATCGGTACCTCTTTCTTGGGCCATACCCAGATCGATGATGACCACGGAGTCCTCGGTCAACAGTATAGTGCGTCGAATCATGGCGCGCATCCGCACGTGCTCCTTGGGATCCAAATCGCACACGAAGACGGAGTATTGAAGCGGATCGCCGAATCCCTTGAGTTCCTTGTGGACGTTCCGTAGTCGCTTCGGATCTCGCACGTCGTAGGCGACGAGATAGCGACGCCGCGTTCGGGTCATCGGGTGAGCAGCGGCTCGTACTCAGCCACTTCACCGAGAAGGCAGGCTCCTAGCAGGCGGGCCTGTAGCTCGAGTGCGCGTCGCATCGTGACTTTGTACTTAAAGATCGGGTGTGTAAGCTCGACGGCCAGGCGTCGCTCATATGCCGCGATGACGCTCTTGCGCCCGTCCGCGGTCAACTGGACACCCCCTGCGCGAGAGACGAAGTCTCCGGGTCCAATCTCGCCGTTGTTGATCAGGTTGATGACCACGGACTCTGCCACCAGAGGGCGAAACTCCTCCGCCAAGTCGAGTGCCAACGCAGGTCGGCCGAACCGGGGGCGGTGGTAGAGTCCAACGTAAGGATCGAATCCGACTCCTAGTACCACGGCGGTGAGGTCCTTGGTCAAGAGGCCATAGCAAAACGAGAGCAGGCAGTTCACCGGATCGGGGGGTGGCCGCCGGCCGCGGCCGTTGGTGCCGAACTGCTCGGCAAGCCCTTCGTTTCCACGGAGCATCGTAGTGAAGGCTCGGAAGTACACCCTTGCACCGAGGCCCTCAACGCCGAGCAGTTCCTGCTGAGTATCGACTGAATCGACTCTCGCTTGAGCTCGCTTCAGATCTGCAAGAGCCTGGTCGAGCGGACCTCGCCCGTTGCGCCTGAGTAATGTCCGAGCGTTGGCGATCTTTCCCCTTACGAATGCTTTCGCAAACCGAACGTCCTGTCGAAGCGCTTCCGCTAGCTGTTTCATTCGCAAGCCAACGTGCTTCGACGGATGCCCCTGGGCGATCCCTGAGAACCAGCCGCCGTAACTGAAGTAGAGGACGGGTACCTGACGACTGAAGAAGCTCCGCAGAGCCTGAGTGCTCACCTGCGCATTCCCAATCACGCACACCTGTGAAACGTCGATGACCCGACGGGAGAGCAGGAGCTCCTTCTTCTTGCGAACCTCCACGCGACCCGCCCGCACACCGATGTACGCTCCCTGTTCAGTGACGTAGAGCGGCGCGGCGGAGGGATCGGAGGGGATGAGGCGTCGAGGAGGTGAAGTGATTCGGCCGCTTTGTTGATTCACCTCATCGGGTAGGCAGATACCTACGAGGGAGCAGCGCGGGCATTTTGGGCTGTCCACCAGAGGGTGAGGCGGCACGTCATGCGTCGCGACCTCTCGAGCCGCCGCCGCCAGCTCAAGGGTGCGTGTACAGAGCTCGTCGTCGAAGTCGACCACCACTCGCTCACGCGAGCCCGCGAAATAGAGGATTCCTCGTTCGCAGGTGAAGCCGGCCTCCCGAAGGAGGAGCCCCTGGACGCAAAGTTGAACTCGCTCGGGCTCATAGGCACGCTCCGGAACGCTGGGGACGCATCCCTTCTTGTAATCAACCGGAACAACCTCGCCATCGTTCGATTCAATCAGGTCCACTCGTGCAGATAGCCCCATCTTCTCTGAGGCCAGCGACACCGAACGGGCGACTCGGGGTCTGGCATCGCCCTTCGGCGAGAGGGTCCCCGCTTCCCGGTCGACCCTGCGATGGACATCCTGACCCTGCACGGTGTCCAGATTCTCGCACCACTGACTCTGTACCCACTCCAGGTAGAAGAGGCGTGGGCAATACGCGAACTCGTTGACCATTCTCGCTGGGAGAAGGTCCGGGATGTCTCGGGTCTGCGACATGCCCGGTAGGGGAAGCAAAGTTCGAACCGGTTGGCTGTGCGTAACCACGGGCGGAACTCACCGTCCTACGACCAGCCTTACGAAATAATACGATCCCATCGTATATTATCATTATGTGGATTCCCAGAGATATCGAGCCTCGCCTGCTTCAGGCCGCCCGCACCCGCCCTGCGCTGGTGCTCACGGGTGCCCGGCAGACCGGGAAGACATCCACGCTGCGCCGGCTCTTCCCCGACCACCACTGGGTGTCGCTCGACCTGCCGTCAGAGGCGGAGCAGGCCGAGCATGAGCCCGCCGCCTTCCTGGCCCGGCACCCGACGCCCGTCATCCTCGATGAGGTGCAATACGCCCCTGCGCTGTTTCGCCATATCAAGGTGGCGATCGACGAGGCCCGCGCGGAGAACGGTCGTTTCCTGCTGACGGGTTCCCAGAAGTTCACGCTCATGGAGGGCGTATCGGACTCACTTGCCGGGCGAGCGGAGATCTTCGAGCTCTCCACGCTTTCGTACGACGAGCTACGTCTGGCCTCGGTGAACCTGGACCCGGAAGACGCAGCCTTGGCCGGTGGCTTCCCCGAACTACACGCCAATCCCGCGATCGACCGGACAGCGTTCTACAACTCCTACCTGGCCACGTACCTGGAGCGCGACATCCGGTCACAGGCCGGTGTGGGAAGCCTGCGGGACTTCGAGCGCTTCATGCGGGCCTGTGCGCTGCGCTCAGGCAACCTGGTGAACCGCGCGGCCCTCGCTCGCGACGTGGGGATTGCGCCCTCGACTGCCAACCAATGGTTGTCTGTGCTGGAGGCGTCCGGCCAGATCACTCTGCTCGAGCCGTTCTTTAGCAACCGCACCAAGTCGCTCGTGAAGAGCCCCAAGATCTACTTCGCCGACACGGGGCTGCTCTGCGCCCTCTTGAATATTCGATCCCGCGACGACCTCATACGTTCTCCGCTCGTCGGCGCCATCTGGGAGACCTTTGTGTTGGCCCAACTCCGGAGTGAGGAGCGGAACGCCAGCCGTACGCGCAACCTGTTCTTCTGGCGCGATCAGACGCGCGAGATTGACTTTGTGCGGGAAACCAGCGACGGCGTGGAACTGATCGAAGCCAAGTGGACCGAGCTACCCGCCCCGTCGGATGCTACCAAGCTCCTAGCCGGAGCCAGATCGTTCGAGCATGTGGTTGGGACCACCATCGTCTGCAGGGCGCCCAATCCGTTCCTCATGGAGAGCGGGGTGAGGGTGAGGGGGGCGTGAGCCCCGCTACCCCTTACAATCAAACCAACTTCGCCCCGCCCCCGCCTCCGCCACCAAAGGCACCTCCAACTCCATTGCGGCTTCCATAGCCGCAACGACCAGCTCCCGAGTCTCGTCCAGGGCCTCTTCCGGTACCTCCAGCAGCAGCTCGTCATGCACTTGGAGCAGGAGGCGCGCGCCCAGGTCCGCATCTCGTAGCTCCCGATCCACGTCCAGCATCGCTTGCTTCATGAGATCGGCGGCGGTGCCCTGGATGGGCGTGTTTTGCGCGACGCGCTCACCGAAGCTCCGCACGTTCCAGTTCCGGGACCGCAGTTCCGGCACGTAGCGGCGGCGACCCCACAGGGTCTCCACGTAGCCACGGGTCTTGGCGTGCTCGATCTGCTCGTCGAGGTACTGGCGCACGCCGGCGAAACGCTCGAAGTAGGCCTCGATGAAGTCCTTGGCTTCGGCCCGCGAGATCCCGAGTTGGCGGGCGAGCGAGAAGTCGCCCTGTCCGTAGAGGGTGGCGAAGTTGATGGTCTTCGCGCGGGCACGCATGTCGGCCGTCACGTCGTCCAGGTCGACGCCGAAGATCACCGCGGCGGTCTGTCGATGCACATCGACCCGGTTGCGGAAGGCCTCCACGAAAGCCGCATCACCAGAGAAGTGAGCGAGCACCCGAAGCTCGACCTGCGAGTAGTCGACAGCCAGGAGCTGATAGCCGGAGTCAGCGACGAACCCTTTGCGAATCTCGCGGCCCAGATCGGTGCGGATGGGGATGTTCTGGAGATTGGGTTCGCTGGAGGACAGGCGACCGGTGGCGGCCACGGCCTGATTGAAGCGCGTGTGGATGCGCCCCGTACGCGGGTTCACCAGTTTCGGCAAAGCGTCGACGTAGGTGTTCCTGAGCTTCTCCAACTGCCGGTACTCCAGCAGGTGGATGGGGAAGGCGTGTCCGTCCGCGGCCAGCTCTTCAAGCACATCGGAGTCGGTGGAGGGGCCGGTCTTGGTGCGCTTGATGACCGGCAACTCGAGCCGCTCGAACAGGACCTCTCGCAACTGAGGTGTAGAGTTCAGGTTGAACTCGGTGCCGGCGATCTTGTGCAGCTCCTCTTGGAGCGCCTTGAGGTCGCGGGCCAATCGGCCGCTCATCTCCCGGAAGAAGTCGTCGTCGACACCTATACCCCGGCGTTCCATGTCAGAGAGCACCGCCACAAGCGGCATCTCCAGATCCACGAACAGCTCCCGGAGCGCCTCTGCTTCGAGCTCCTCCTCGAAGTGGTCGGCCAAGGCTTCGATGATCACCAACCGCTGTGCCGAAAACTCGGCCAGGGCTTCAGGTGTCACCTGACTCAATGGGATCTCTGACTTTCCGCTGCCTACCAGCGTCTTGAGATCGGGTAGGGAGACGCCCAACACATCCAGGGCCAACACTTCGAGGTCGTGACTGCGACGACCGGGGTCGGTGACGTAGGACGCCACCTGCACGTCGAAGTCCGCTCCGAGCAGTTCGTGACCCGCGATGGCCAAGACCGTGCGGGAGTCCTTGAGGCCGTGTCCCACCTTGGTGACGTCAGGATCGGCCAGCATACCCGACAACGCATCGAGCTCCGTCAGCGACGGAAGATTGGCGGGCGTCTCCACGTCGTCTAGACCGAGCGAAAGGCCGCCCTCGGGAGTGTGGTCCAAGGGGAAGTAGTATGCCCGTTCGCCTTCCCACGGGAGCGCGGCCAATGCCACCACGCGAGCCTGTGCGGGCTTGGTGGCGGAGGCCCACAGTAGGAGCGCACAGCCTTCGGCTCGCCCCAGCTCCTCCATACAGCTCTCGTAGTCCGCGCTCGAGACGATCGTGCAGGCGACTTCCCGTAGTTCGTTCGAGGTCGCTTCGCCGGCCGCATCGGGGATGCGATCGATCAGCGTTCGAAACTCGTAGTCGATCAGCAGGTCGCGGAGATGGGCGTGATTCGGCTCGGCTTCCTTGAGCGTGTCGAAGTCCACCTCGATCGGCACGTCCGTCCGAATCGTGACGAGTCGCTTGGACAGCCGTACATCGTCGCCGTGCTCGAGCAGTGCCGTGCGGGCCCGTTTGGGCGCCACCTCGTCAGCGTGGTCGAACATGGCGTCCAGCGTCTCCCAGGTGTCGAGCAGTGCCTTGGCGGTCTTGGGCCCCACGCCCGGAGCGCCGGGCACGTTGTCGGAGCTGTCCCCTACGAGCGCTAGATAGTCCGTGACCTGATCCGGCCGAATGCCGAACTTCTCGTGCGCGTTGTCCTCGTCCACCCACTCGGCCGCCACGCCGTTGGGCCCGCCCCGTCCAGGGTTGAGCAGCCGAATCCCAGGTCCTACCAGTTGATAGAAGTCCTTGTCGCCCGAGATGATGACGGCTTCCATCCCGCGCTCGCGCCCCACCCGCACGAGTGTACCGATGACGTCGTCCGCCTCGAAGCCATCCACCTCCAGCACCGGACAACCGAACGCCTCCACCAGTTCTCGGATGCCCGCGATCGAGGCCGACAGGTCGTCGGGCATCTTCTCGCGCGTGGCCTTGTACTCCGGGTACTCGATTTCCCGCTCGCTACGCCCCGCATCGAACACCACGGCCAGGTACTCGGGCTGTAGCTCTTCGCGGATCTTCAGCAGGAAGTTCGCGACCCCCCAGGCAGCCGAGGTGTTCTCACCGCGAGCGTTGGTCAGGGGGCGGTTGATGAACGCGAAGTAGGACCGATAGATCAGCGCGTATCCATCGATGAGAAAGATTCGGGGCGCGGTCTTCTCGGGCACTGTTGGACTCCATGGGGGGCAGAAAAACGAGCGCCCCGCCGAGAGGCGGGGCGCAACGTGTCATGTGCGCTCGGCGAGGAGCGCGGCCGTCCGAACGGTCAGGCTTTCACTACGTTCGCGGCCTGTAGGCCTCGGTCCGTCTCCTTGAGTTCGTACTCTACTTCCTCACCCTCTGCCAGGGTGCGGAATCCCTCGCCGATGATCGCGGTAAAGTGGACAAAAATTTCTTCGCCGGTCGGCTGACGGATGAATCCGTAGCCTTTGGCGTCGTTGAACCACTTCACCGTCCCTCTGGGCATGGTGTTTCCTCCCGCGAAGTAAACCTGAGAACGCCGGGCCAAGGTAGGGGCGAAATGCGGGGTGGGCAACCTCGAACTATTCGGCTCGCTCGCCGTACAGAAACGCGTAGATCGCCCGGTTCCTTGTGACATTCTTCACGTATCCCCGCGTCTCCCGAAACGGGATCCTTTCGGTGAAGCGAACGGGGTCGGCGACCTCCGGAAAACGCCGTCGCCAGCGGTTGGCCCGGGTGGGCCCAGCATTGTAGGCGGACAGGACCAACGGAAGCTCGTTGTCGTACCGCTTGAGCATGTCCCTGAGGTAGGCCGTGCCCAAATGCAGGTTGACGTCAGGCTGATAGAGCACGGCCGACTTGAACGGTGTGGGCCCAATGCGCCTGGCCAACGTGCCCCCCGTTTCCGGGAGCACCTGCATGAGCCCCCGCGCGTTGGCACTCGAGCGCGCCCCCGCCCAGAAGGCGGATTCCTGGCGAATCAAACCCGCCACCAAGAACGGATCCACGCCCCACTCCTCGGCCTCGCTTCGAATGATGGCCTCATGGGGGAAGGGATAAAGCACCTCGAGCAGAAGCCTGTCCCACCCACGACCTGCGCGGCGTACCCGCCAGCCCAGATCCAACGCGCGCCAGTTCCAATCCCTCTGATGGAAGCCCTTGGCGAGGTGCAGGAGATAGTCGGCGGTGTTGCCGGCCCGTTCGACGAGCAGTTCCACGTAGGCTCGCTCGGTGGCTCTCAGCCCTGACGCCTTGAGCACGTCCAGGCGGTCCAGACCGGAAGCAATCCAGGCGGGTGCCATCGACGGGGCGCGCTCCTCGACGGGGATGCGGTACGGCATGTCCAACAGCTTGGCCGTCTGGACCGCGTAGTACGAGATCGGGTCCAGGTCGAACACCCGCTCCACATGCATGGCGGCAACGTCACGTTCACCGTTCTGCAGTCGGGTGCGAGCGGCCCAATACGCAGCTTCGTCAACGCTTCGACCGTCGGGGACCTCGGCCATGTGCGCCTCGAAGACCTCGGCGGCGGAGGCCAGGTCTCCGCGCGTCACGTAGATCTGACCGATGCGCATCCGGGACAGCTCGGCGCGTTCGGCCCCAGGGTCCATCTCGACGGTCCGCCGGTAGAGGCGAATGGCCTCGGTCAGGTTTCCGTCATCGTGGGCGGCATCGGCCCGCAAGAACACGATCTCCACCGCATCGGGGTGGGACGGGTAGCGCTCCACCAACCTGTCCTGAAGACTCTGAACGTCGGCGTTTCGCCTTTGCCGTTTGCGGACACGGATCAGCTCGGCGGTCGCTTCGCCCCCGATGGTCGGATCGTCCACCAGCGGCAGCAGACTCTCTACCGCATCGGCGTCTTCGCGTAGACGGGAAAGCACCCGTCCGCGCTCGAAGCGCTCGCGCGGCCCCATCCCAGTCGAAGGGACCAACTCGGCATAGTGGTCGTAGGCGTCGAGCGCGTCTTCGTAGCGGTTGGCCCCGTACAGCGTGCGGGCGACCTGGAGCGCAAACGCGTCCGTCGTGACCCCCAGCTCGACCAAGCCCGAACCGGCCCGCACCGCGGCCGAACCCTCGGCAGTGAGTTCCAGCGTATTCAGGAAGGCGTCGCGGGCTCCGGCCGTGTCGCCGAGCGCGGCGCGTAGGTCACCGATACGCGACCACGTGGAGGCCCGCGCATCGGTCCGGTCGAGATCGGCCAGGGCCTGTTCATACTGAGCGAGCGCGCCCACGGAATCGCCGTTCCGAATGAAGGCTCGGGCAAGAAGGTCCCAAGCCTGGTTGACGGCCGGCCGGTCCGTGATGCGCTCGAGCAGTGCTCGAACCCCCACCGGGTCCGCCTCATCGACCTGTTCGCGCGCCAGCTCCAGAGCCGTCCAGGACCGGAGGTCGGCCGCAGAGCGGGGGAGGGCATCGAGCACGGCGAGTGTCCGTTCGTCGATACCCGACCGGGCAGCGAGGAGTCTGGTGAGGCGAATGCGGGCCACCAACGCCCGATCATCACCGAGCCCGGCCGCCTGCAGGAAGGACTCATAGGCATCGGCAGCCTCCTGAGAGCGGTCCAGCTCTTCGTAGGCCCGCGCGAGTAGGAAGCGACCCTCTCCGCTCTCGAAGCGATCGAGCCAAGGTTCGGCCTGCAGCCGAGCCACCACCCCGCCCCAGTTGGCCCAACCCGCTTCGGCGCGTGCCAGCGCCAGTTGGTCGCCCGGCGCCATGGCTCCGCCGCCACCAGCCCTCTTGAAGGCGGCCACCGCATGCCAGAAGCGGCCGGCCTCGACCTCGGCGTCCCAGCCGAGTGTGTCGGCGACGATAGGAGGCTCCGGCGTCGTTGCGCTCAGCTCAGGCGCAGGTACGACTGAGACCGCAAGTGCGGCGAACGTTAGGACGGCGGGGGAGGAGGGTCTCATGACAGTCCAGAAAGCCAGTGTTGGTGGGGCGTCTCCGCTCCATATAGCGTCAACCCGAGGGGACAGCGGACGGTTCCGTTCATGCCCCCAGCCCTCCAATTACAAAAAGGGGGCCATCCACCCAGGATGGCCCCCTCTTACTAGGCGTTTTGGAAAACGGCCAGGTCAGGCCTCCATGGCCGCGAGCGCGTCCACCATCTTCTGCGCCGACTCTTCCATGTCGATGACCAGGCTGTCGATGCGAGCCACGAAGTAGTTGTGGGCAATCGACACCGGGATCGCGATCACCAGACCCGCGGCCGTGGTGGTCAGCGCGATCTTGATCCCGCCGGCCACCAATGTCGCCTCTACCTCACCCGCGGCCTCGATGGACTGGAAGGCCACGATCATCCCGATCACGGTCCCCAGGAACCCGAGCAGCGGAGCAACGTTGGTGAGCGTTGCGAGCCAGACCAATCCGCTCTCGAGCTTGGACAGCTCGATGAGACCCTGGTTCTCGATCGCCTTCATAACGCGCTCACTACCGTCCTCATGCCGCTCGAGACCCGCAAAGAGGATCTTGCCGGCAGGCGAATCGGAGTTGCGACATACCTCGAGGGCCTCCTTGACGCGGTGCTGGCTGAGCAGCTCGTCGACCTCGCTCAGGACCTTACGCGTGGCTGAAGCCTTACCCATCAGGCTGAAGAACTTCCACACGATGATGAGGAAGCCCAGAATGATGCAGATGAGCAGCGGGAACTGCATGATTCCCAGGTTGTCCCAGGTCTGCGCCGCCCACTCGCCCAGCGTCAATTCAGGGGTATCTACACCGGGGATCTGCGCCAGCAGTCCATGAATTCGAATCATCCCGCCCAAAAGAACCTCCCTGACCAAATGGGTTCAGGTAATCGTAGTTTCGACGCCATGTAGGGGGCGTAGAAATGTTGAAGGGGGGTGAACATGAGACCACCCACCTAGGCTGTCAAGCACCACGCTAAGGCCCTGAAGACGTGCGAGCAAACGCTGGGTCTGTGCCGCTGGAACGACCCTTCCGGGCTGATCCGCCCTAAGCGATCAGATCCGCTCCACGTCGAGCACGGAATCCACCATGAGCTGGGTGCGAGGGTGGCGCGGATCCCCAAGTATCTGGGTCGTGGGACCCTGCTCGACGATGCTCCCCTCGGCGAGGACCAGGAGCCGATCGCAAAGGGAGCCCACGACGGGTAGATCGTGGGAGATGAAGAGCGTGCCTAGTCCCTGTTCCCGACTCAAACGCCGGAGCAGTCTCAGGATTCTCGCCTGAGCCGAGAGATCGAGCGCGTCGGTCATCTCGTCGCAGATCAATGCGGTGGGTCCTACGGCCAGGGCTCGGGCAAGCGCGATTCGCTTCCGTTGACCCCCTGAAAGCTGATGTGGGAACGCCCCTGCGGTGCCAGGGTCCAGCCCCACCTGGTCCAGGAGCTCCTTCACGCGGGCGCCCGAACCGGCGACGCCACCCCCGACCTGAAGGGCCTCCTGGATCATTCGTCCGCAGCGGAGACGGGGGTTGAGGGCCGCCAGCGGTCCTTGGGGGATGTACTGCACCCTGCGTCGGACCGAACGGGGATCGCCTCCGGACTCCACGCTCCCGCCGGCCGGCTCGATCAGTCCCACCAGTGCCCTACCGATCGACGACTTCCCGGAGCCCGACTCGCCCACCAGCCCCACGATCTCCCCCGCTTGGAGATCGAAGCTCACGTCACGAACGGGGATGTGGGGGAGCGCTCCCCCGCGGCCATCGTAGGCGACCCGGAGACCGCGCACGCTGAGCACGGGTTCAGACATGGGACTCGACGATCGATGACAGCCAACACGCCACCCGTCGACCGTCCCTGGACTCAAGCGGAGGCGCTTCCAAGCAGCGCTCGCGCTCCTGAGGGCAGCGTCCCCGGAAGACGCATCCCGCCGGTCCCAGCCCTAGCTCTTGGACGGCCCCCGGGATTCCCTCTGGAAGATCGCCTCCTCGGACGGACGGCTGGGCGGCGAGTAGTCCCCGGGTATAGGGGTGCTGCGGCTCACCGAACACCTCACCCGTGGGACCCTCTTCGACAATCCGGCCCCCATACTGAACCGCGATCCGGTCGCAGGTCCGAGCCACCACTCCCAGATCGTGGCTGACCAGCAACAGCCCCATGTTCCTCAGGCGGCGCAGCTGACTGAGAAGATCGAGCACCTGCACCCGCACCGGACCGTCCAGGGCGCTGGTGGGTTCATCGGCGACCAGCACCTTCGGATTCATGGATATGGCCAGGGCGATCGCTACACGCTGCGCCATCCCGCCCGACAACTCGTCGGGGAGCGCCCTGAGCACGCGATCGGGATCGGGAAGCTCGACTTCAGCCAGCAACTCGACGGCCCGTAGCCTGGCCGCTCGTCGATCCAATCCCATTCGTACTTTCAACGTATGGGTCAGCTGCGCGCCCACGGATGCCAATGGGTTGAGCGCAGCCTGGGCATCCTGAAACACGAAAGCGATGCCCCTTCCCCGCAGTGCACGCCATCGCTCGGGAGGCGCGCCCACCATCTGCTGGCCCTCGAACACGATGGAGCTGGAAGGCATGCTACGCGTGCCTGCAGGGAGGAGGTCCGCGAGCGCCAGGCAGGCGAGTGACTTCCCCCCACCGGACTCGCCTACCACGCCTACGGCTTCGCCGGGCGCGAGCTTGAGCGACCAGTCCGTCACGAGGGGACGGTCCCGGCCGTCCCTACGACCGACGATGGCCAGCCCTCGCACGTCGAGCAGCGGCGCGGCTTCGCTCATGACTCCACCTTCGGGTCGAAGCGCCGCCTGAGTCCCTCACCGGCGAGGTTGAACACCAGCACTGTGGCCACGATGGCCAGCCCCGCGAATGCAGAGATCCACCAAGCCGTGAAGATGTGCGCGTGTCCCTCGGCCACCATGGCTCCCCAAGACGGGGTGGGCGGCTGTACACCGAGGCCCAGGAAGGAAAGCCCCGCCTCCAGGGCGATCGTGTCCCCGACGCCGAGGGCAGCGGCCACCAACACCGGTCCCAGCGCGTTGGGCATGATGTGCCCCCAGAGCACCCGGCGATCGGGAAGCCCCACCGCTCGCGCTCCCTCCACGAAGGCCGCCGACCGGAGGCTCATCACCTCGGCCCGCACCAGGCGACTGACCTGCGGCCACTGCGTAAAAGCAAGGACGAGCACCACTGCCAGGAGCGATGGCTCGCGAAGTGCGGCCGTGACCACGATGAGCAGCACGAGTCGGGGAATCGACAGCAGCACGTCCACCGAACGCGAGATCACGGCATCCCACCATCCCCCGTAGTACCCGGCCACCGCGCCCAGCACCGTTCCCAAGGTGACTGCGACCGCCATCGTGAGTAGACCCAAGAGGAGGGACACGCGTGTGCCATAGATGAGGCGCGACAGCACGTCCCGCCCCTGTCCGTCGGTCCCCAGCCAGTGCGCCGACGACGGAGCCAACAGACGCTCGGAAAGCTGCGGGACCTGAACTGGGTCATAAGGTGCCAGCCAGGGAGCGAGCAGGGCGATGGCGGCCAGCGCGCCCAACAACAGCGCGCCCAGCTCCCAGCGTCCCCGTGGTGTGCGCACGGGCCCAGCCATGACGAAGCTACTCACTGCTCACCCGGGGATCTACAAGTTCATGTAGTATATCCGCAAATAGGTTCCCAATCACCACCATGACCGAGAAGAGCACCGCGCACGCCATGATGACGTGCGTGTCCCTCGAGGAGATGGCAGAGAACATCAGTTGCCCCATCCCTGGCCAGGCGAAGACTTCCTCGACAAAGATTGCTCCGCTCAGGAGCAGAGGGAGGGAGAGTCCGAACAGCGTGATCAGTGGGGGCAGGGCGTTGCGGAGGCCCTGACGTAGGACCACTGAGCGCTCCGGCAACCCGCGGGCGCGGGCGGCCCGGACGTGCTCCCGGCCAAGCGCCTCCAGCATGCTGGCCCGAGTGTAGCGGGCCACGCCGCCCGCCAGGACCAGAGACAACGAAGCGGCCGGAAGCACGAGATGTCTCACCCGGTCCAGGATACGCGCACCGACGCCCAGGCTGTCGTGATTGACGTCCACCACACCACTGGCCGGAAGCACGATGGGCCATCCCCACAGGCCGGCCCAGTACGCGAAGACCAGGAAGGCCATCACCGCCAACCAAAACGTCGGCATCGAGTAGAAGAACAGGGAGATGGCCGACAAGGTCGTGTCGACCCACGAGCCTACACGCACACTCTGCCAGACCCCCACCGCGATCCCCAGCAGGAACCCCAACACCAGGGCCACACTGGAGAGGAGCAGGGTATTGGGGAGTAGCTCGCGCAGGACCTCAGCGACGGGTCTGGACCTGGACACCGAGTACCCGAGGTCCCCGCTTACCAGGTTCTTGAGCCACACCCCGTAGCGCACCGGCGCCGAGCGGTCCAACCCCAGGTTTTCGCGGACCTGGGCACGGACGCTTTCGGTCATGCCTGGGTGTAGCCAAAGATCGACTGCGTCCCCAGGCATCGCCTCGACAGCGACGAAGATCAGCGTGACCGCACCCAACAGAAGCGGGACCGCCCCCAGCAGGCGCATGAAGGCGCGCCGGCGGCCGCGCACGTAGGGTCTAGGCTCCCCCGGCTGACGACGCTTCAGCGAGCTTCCAGTCCGCGATGGTGCGCCAGGCCCCTCTTTCATCGATCTCCACGTTGCCCAGGCGGGCGCTCACCCCTGTGAGCACGTCTGGGAAGAAGAGATAGGTGAACGGCTGGACTTCCACGAGGGTCCTTTGGTAGCGCGCCCACATTTCCTGCGCGACTTCGCGGTCGCGGACCACGGGCAGGGAGTCCAGAAGGGCGTCGAGCGTGGGCTCGCTCGTCCCAGAGAACGCCATCATTTCGTTGTGACGGCTCGAGTGATAGAGATCGGCGTCGTCGATCCTGAAGTCGGTGGTATAGCCGAGCAACAGTCCATCGAAGTCCCGTTGGTCGGGATTTACTCGCCCCACCAGGGCACCCATCTCCATGACGTTGAGATTGACGGTGACCCCAACCTCGGCCAGCGACGCCTGCACCACCTGACCGGCGGCACCCCTGAGCCCATTGGCCTCGTTGTAGAGGAGCTGCAGGACCAACGGCTCACCGTCGGGGCCCTCGCGGACGCCATCGCCGTCGCGGTCCTGGACGCCTGCCTCGTCCAGCAGCCGCTCCGCCTCCCGCGGGTCATGCCCGACCCGCTCACCCGCGGTCTCCGCATAGCCCCAGTGGAACGGGGGCACACTCGAGTTGGCCACGGTACCGAACCCGTTGAGCAGGTTGTCGACGATGGCATTGCGATCCACCGCCTTGGTCAAGGCACGTCGGACACGCGCGTCAGCGAGCGCGGGGCGGCGGCCGTTCCAGGCCAGGAAGTCGAACGTCCGCGATGGGTTGCGCAGGACCCGTACGCCGGGCGCACCCTGTAGCGTTCTCGCCTGATCGGGTGCGATGTCGAAGAAGACGTGCACGTTACCCGCCATCAGCTCGGTGGCAAGCGTCGTTTGGTCCGGGATCACCCGAAACACGTAGCGAGCAGCTTCTGGCGGCCCTCCTAAGTCGGCAGGAAACTGCGGATTGGCCGCGAACACCCAGCGGTCCGCCTCGCGATGTTCGACGAAACGGAAGGGCCCGTTGCCGACCGGACAGCGGGTCCCGAACGGATGCGCCGCCAGCTCGGCGGAAGGCACATCCTCCAGGAGGTGCGCCGGAACGATGGGAACCACCGCCCAGGTGTCGATCGTTTGAGCATGCGGCCTGAGCTGGAAGCGGACCGTATGTGCGTCCAGCACCTCCACATCCTCGTAGAAGCGGAAGTAGGCTGCGTTGGCGAAACCGGTCTCGGGGTCGCGGGCCCGCTCGAAGGTGAACGCCACGTCGTGTGCCGTGGTGGGCGTGCCGTCGTGCCAGAAGACGTCGTCGCGCAGTACGAACGTGAGTCGGGTGCCGTCTTCGGCAAGCTCCCAGCGGGTGGCCAGATAGGGCTCGGGCTCCAGGTCGCCGTCCTGCCGTACCAGGCTCATCAGATTGACGTGAAGCTGATGCTGTCCGGAGGCCTCTAGCGAACTGGCGAACGGGTTCATCCCGCCCTGCAGGTCTGCGATGCCTCCACCCACGATGGTGTTGTCGTCCGTGCCGGTCGGCGGCGGCCCCAGGAAGCGCTCGACGGATGCCGTCACTGCGCTACAGAAGTCGTCTGCGGGTGCGGCGGCCTGATCGTCCGGAGCGTCCCCCCCACATGCGGCCAGCGAGAGCGAGGCAGCGAGGGCAGCGGCGAGCGGTCTTTTCATCTCGGTTCAGGGGCGAGAGTCACGGGGGAAGCCCACGTGGGAGCCATACAAGGTCCAGGCCAGTCGAGGCCGCTCAGCGGCGCCAGGTCCAGGCCCGGGAAGCGTAGTGCTGGCCGAGCAGGGCTGCACGTTGTTCCAGCGCGCCCATGCCCTGAAACGATTGGAGCGGGCCGAACCGGTCGCGGAAGGCCTCAACGACCCTGGTTCTCATCTCGGACACGGGTGGCGCACTGCCCAGGACGCTTGCGAGGGTGGGAGCGGGCGAGGAGGGGCGGTTGGGGCGCCAACGGATCCGATCGAAGCCGGTTTGGTCCTCCACCCTGAGGAGCGAACCATGCTGAAGGACGGCACTCCCCATCCGAGCCTGGGCGCTCCCCACCAGCTTGCCGGCGTCCACCAAGATCTCCCCACCGACCGGATGCTCGAAGCAGGTGCCGGGCTCCAGGGGCGACACCGCGTCTCCCTGCGGCGCGAGGCGTCCCCGCACCCCCAGCGCCTCGAGCCCGGCCTTAAGGGCCGCGTGGATCTCAGCGTAGGCCTGCCGCAGCCCCTTGGCCGCGGGAAAGACCACCGAGTAGGTGAGCTCCTCGCGGTGCAGGACGGCCCGGCCCCCCGTGGGGCGCCGAACGAACGCCACCTGGTCGGTCCGGGCGTACTGGTCACGGGCCACCTCGTTGCGCCCGAACGAGACCGTAGGTTCGGTCCACTCGTAGAGGCGTAGGACTGCGCTACCCGGGGTGAGTTGCTCTGCAAGGGCATGGTCGACTGCCATGTTTTCAGCCCCTGGCCGGGCGCCGTCGTCCAATACGAACCAGGCCAGGCGGTCGAGCGCGGAAATCAGAGCGCGTAGTCCTCTCCAGGCTCCAGCACCACCACCTCCGCCAGGTCGCCCACCCGGGCGGCGAAAGCCCGCGGGTCCTGCTCAATGGGCGGAAACGTGTTGTAGTGGAACGGGATGACCACATGGGGCCGAATCATCTCCACCGCTCGCACGGCATCGACCGGCCCCATGGTGAAGTTGTCCCCGATCGGGAGCACCGCCACATCCACACGGCCTTCGAGCAGCTGCATGTCGGTAATCAGTGCGGTGTCCCCCGCAAAGTAGAAACGGGTCTCGTCCACGGTGATCAGGAACCCACCGGGCACCGTCGTCCAGCGGCCGTCGTCGCCGTGGACCTGTCCGCCGTGCAGGGCCGGTGTCATCTGAACCCGGCCGAACGGAAAGTCGTAGCCACCCCCGATGTGGAGTCCGTGCGTGTTGCTTACACCTTCCTGGTTGGCGAACTGGACGATCTCGTATGTCGAGATCAGCATGGCCCCTGTCCGCTTCGCCAGCGGCAGCGCGTCGGCAAAATGGTCAGCGTGGCCATGTGTGCAGAGGATGTAGTCCGCCTCCACTTCGTCCGCGGCCTTATCCGCAACCGGATTCCCGGTGAAGAACGGATCGATGACCAACCGAGTCCCGTCGTGTAACACCAGCGAGAACGTGGCGTGTCCGTGGAAGTGCAGGTTCATGTGTAAGCCTCCACAGGGGGACACGCGCAGACCAGGTTGCGGTCCCCATAGGCGTTGTCGATTCGACGGACGTGTGGCCAGAACTTCGCCTCCCGGACCCATGCAGCTGGGTAGGCGGCCTGCTCCCTGGAATAGGCGTGATCCCAATCGCGCAGCAGCATACCCGCTGTATGGGGCGCGTTCTTGAGCGGATTGTCGTCGGGGTCGGCAACGCCCATCTCGATCTGTTCCATCTCGGCCTTGATGGAAATCAGGGCATCGCAAAGGCGGTCCAGTTCGGCCTTCGACTCACTCTCGGTCGGCTCCACCATGATGGTGCCCGCCACCGGGAAGGACATGGTGGGCGCGTGGAACCCGTAGTCGATCAGGCGCTTCGCGACATCCTCGTCGGTGACTCCGGTCGTCTTCCGGAACGGACGCAAGTCGAGAATGAACTCGTGGGCGACGCGCCCGTGCGTCCCTCGATACAGGACATCGAAGTGCTTCGAGAGACGAGACGCCATGTAGTTGGCGTTGAGGATGGCGATCTCGGTGGCTCGCTTGACGCCCTGCTTTCCAAGCAGCGCAATGTAGGCCCACGAGATGAGCAGAATCGACGCGCTGCCCCAGGGAGCCGCCGAGACCGGACCGATCGCATGCTCGCCCCCCACCGGAACGACGGGATGGCCCATCAGGAACGGCGCCAGGTGCTCGGCACAACAGATGGGCCCCATGCCCGGCCCACCCCCGCCGTGAGGGATGGCGAACGTCTTGTGAAGGTTGATGTGGCAGACATCGGCGCCGTAGTCACCTGGGCGGCACAAGCCTACCTGTGCGTTCAGGTTGGCTCCATCCAGGTAGACCTGCCCGCCGTGGGCGTGGATGATGTCGCAGACCTCCCCGATCTGTTCTTCGAAAACGCCATGGGTGGACGGATAGGTCACCATCAGGGCGGCCAGTGCGTCGGCGTGTTGGGCGGCCTTTGCCTTCAGATCCGCGACATCGATACTGCCGTCCTCGTCGGTTGCGACCACCACCACCTTCATGCCGGCCAGGACAGCGCTGGCGGGATTGGTGCCATGCGCCGAAGAGGGGATCAGACACACGTCCCTGTGCAGATCGCCCCGATGTCGATGGTAGGCCCGTATGACCAACAGACCCGAGAACTCGCCCTGAGCGCCCGAGTTGGGCTGCAAGGAGGTGGCTGCAAACCCGGAAATCTCTGCCAGCCACTTCTCGAGGTCGGTGATGATGCGCTGGTAACCCCGGGTCTGATCCGCAGGGGCGAACGGGTGCAGGGCCCCGAACTCGGGGAACGTCACTGGAACCATCTCGGTGGTCCCGTTCAGCTTCATCGTGCATGAGCCCAAGGCGATCATGCTGGTATTCAGCGACAGATCCCGGGTCTCCAGCTTATGGATGTACCGAAGCATCTCTGTTTCGGAGTGATGCGAGTTGAAGACCGGGTGCGTCAGGTAGGCGGACGTCCTGCGAAGCCCGTCGGGGATCGCGTCGTCCGAAAGGTCAGCGGCCAGCTCGAGCGCATTGGCCGACCCGCCCATGACCTCGAGCAGGGCGTCGACGTCCTCGGGCATGGTGGCTTCATCCACCGCGATCCCAAGCGTGCCGTCGTCGAAACGTCGCAGGTTGATGCGCGCAGCGGTCGCGGCAGCGAGCGCGGCATCCGCCCCGTTCTTGGGCCGCACACGCAGCGTGTCGAAGTAGGCGGAGTGTACCACGGCATGCCCCGCGCTCTTCAAGCCCTCGGCCAGTGTACACGCAACATTGTGGATCCGCGTTGCGATCCGCCGTATGCCTTCCGGTCCGTGGTAGACGGCATACATCCCAGCCATGACCGCCAGGAGTACCTGCGCGGTGCAGATGTTGGACGTGGCCTTCTCCCGTCGGATATGCTGCTCACGGGTCTGAAGCGCCATGCGTAACGCCGGGTTCCCGTCCCGGTCCTTGGACACTCCAATGATGCGCCCCGGCACCTGTCGCTTAAACTCCTCATGACAGGCCAGGTAAGCAGCATGCGGACCGCCATACCCCATCGGCACCCCAAAGCGCTGCGTGTTCCCGACGGCAACATCGGCACCCAACTCACCCGGCGGCACCAGTAGGGCCAGCGCCATCAAGTCGGCGGCCATGACCGCGTGACCACCCGCCTCGTGGACGGCCTTGATACAGGTCCGATAGTCGGAAATGGACCCGTCGGTCGCCGGGTACTGAAGCAACACCCCGAACACACTGTCGTCCATGACGAAGTCTGTGTGTGCTACCACCACCACCTCCACCCCGATGGGCTCGGCGCGGGCTTCAACGATGGCAATCGTCTGCGGGTGACAGAGCTCCGACACGAGGAAGCGGGTTCGCCCGCGAGCGCGCCCGAACAACATGGACATGGCCTCGGCCGCCGCGGTGCCCTCGTCGAGCAGCGACGCGTTGGCAATCTCGAGCCCTGTGAGGTCTATCACCGCGGTTTGGAAGTTCAGAAGCGCTTCGAGGCGTCCCTGCGCAATCTCCGCCTGATAGGGCGTGTACTGGGTGTACCAGCCCGGATTCTCCAGGATATTCCGCTGGATGACCCCGGGCGTGATGGTGTCCGAGTAGCCCATCCCCAGGTAGGACTTGAACACCTTGTTCTCGGAGGCGATCTCACGCAGTAGACCGATCAGCTCGTACTCGGGGACCGGGTCATCGAGGTCCAGGTCGCGGCCCAGCCGGATCGAGGCGGGCACGGTCTCAGAGATCAACGCTTCAACGGAATCGACACCGAGTTCGTCGAGCATCGCCTGTAGATCGGCCCTCCGAGGCCCTACATGGCGATCTCCGAACGCGGCTGGCAAACGTATGTCAGCCATCAACTTAGCTCTGTAAAGGGGCTACTGGGAAAGGTGCGCCTCGTACGCCTCGGCGGTCATCAAACCTGCGACCTCTGCCGGATCGTCGACCTTGAGTTTGATCATCCACCCGGCCCCATAGGGGTCTGAGTTCACGGTGGAAGGTTCGCTATCCAGCTCGGCGTTCACCTCCACCACTTCCCCAGACAGCGGGCAATAGAGGTCGCTGACCGCCTTCACCGCCTCAATGGTGCCGAACGTGGCCATCTTGTCGAAGCGGTCGCCTACCGAGGGAAGCTCCACGAACACCACATCGCCCAGCTCGCCCTGCGCAAAGGCCGTGATCCCAACCGCGAAGACGTCCGGGGCGTCGGTCGCCTTCAGGTACTCGTGTTCAGCGGTGTACTTGAGATCGGACGGTATGTCGGACATCACCTGCCTCCGTGTATCACTTACATCGAGGATTCCGCGGGCCCCAACTGGAAAGGGGCCGGACAAATACCTCGTTTCGACCGCAAGCGTCAAGGGGATCGCGGGGCGCTGTCGAGGAAGTAGTGCCGCCCAGCCTTCAATCGCTTTACCGGCTCCTGCCCCTCGGGTAGCTTCCGCTCAGGATCCGCCGGCTGCACCCCAGCGGGTCAGGGTCCACTATTGTTCCTCGAAAACCGCCACGATCCATGTCTTCAGTCGCTCTCAACGCTCGTCCACCCCTGTCCCAGCTTTCCGAGGACGAGAACATGTTCCGCGAGGCGGTGCGGGATTTCGCCGAGACCGAGCTGGCCCACCGGGCCATCGGGATGGATGAGCGCGCGCAGCTCGACGCCGACCTACTGCCACAGCTGTTCGAGATGGGTCTCATGGGGATCGAGATCCCGGAGGCGCACGGTGGGACGGGCTCGACGTTCTTCACGTCGGTCCTGGTCGTCGAAGAGCTGTCACGGATCGATCCGGCCGTCGGAGTTCTGGTCGACGTGCAGAACACGCTGGTCATCAATGCCTTGCTGCGCTGGGCTTCCGACACGCAGAAGGACGAGTACCTCCCACGGCTGGCCGCCGATGTAGTGGGCGCCTATGCCCTCTCCGAAGCGGGCAGCGGCTCGGACGCGTTCGCGTTGCGCTGCAAGGCCCGACAAGAGGGCGACGACTTCATTCTCGGGGGTCAGAAGCTCTGGATTACCAACGGGGCCGAGGCGGGACTCTTCGTGGTGTTTGCCACTGTGGATGCGGACGCAGGGTATCGGGGCATCACGGCGTTCCTGGTCGAGCGCGAAGCCGACGGGTTCACCGTTGGTAAGAAGGAGGACAAGCTCGGCATCCGAGCCTCCTCCACAACCGAACTGATCTTCGACGGCGTGCGGGTCCCCTCCAGCGCCGTGCTGGGCGAGGTGGGCGTGGGCTACAAGGTCGCCATCGAAACACTCAACGAAGGCCGTATCGGGATCGGGGCCCAGATGGTGGGCTTGGCCCAAGGCGCGTTGGACCACACGCTGAAGTACGTGCAGGAGCGAGAGCAGTTCGGAAAGCCGATCGCGGATTTTCAAGGCGTGCAGTTTCAGCTTGCCGAGATGGCCACCGAGATCGAGGCCGCCCGCATGCTCGTCTACAATGCGGCCCGTCTCAAGGACGCCGGGGAGGACTTCCTGACGTTCGCCGCCATGGCCAAACTCAAGGCTTCCCTGGTGGCGCAGAGTGTGGCGTCGACCTGTATCGACCTCTATGGTGGATACGGCTTCACCCGTGAGTACCCGGTCGAGAAGTACTACCGCGACGCGAAAATCGGGACCATTTACGAGGGTACCACCAACATGCAGTTGCAGACCATCGCGAAGCAGCTGCTACGCTAAGTTCTCCGCGGCTCGCCAGGAGGCACCGTGTTCGGTTTAGGGATTTGGGAGATCGTCCTCATCTTCGGGCTGCTGATCCTTGTGTTCGGCGCCCGGCGAATTCCCGAGATCGGGAAGGGTCTGGGTGAGGGCATCCGGAACTTCAAGGGGTCGGTCAAGGGTGGGGCGGACGAGGAAGACCGGACGCTCCCTGGTGAGAATCGGTCCGACCGGGATTGATTATCGTCGGTGACTGAGCGGTCACGAGGGGGGCTGTCCTTCCTCTTTCTCACGGTTCTCGTAGACCTGATCGGTTTCGGAATCGTTCTTCCGCTTCTCCCGCTCTACGCCGAGCGGTTCGGCGCCACGGGAACCGAGGTCGGCTTGCTGGTCTTGGTCTACTCGCTCATCCAGTTGTTCATGGCACCCTTCTGGGGACGTCTGTCCGACCGCGTGGGGCGCCGACCCGTACTGATCCTGGGACTGGTAGGATCGGCCATCTCGTATGTCGTGTTCGCCGCCGCTGGATCCCTGCTGCTCCTATTCGTATCGCGCATCTTGGCCGGAGTCGGTGGCGCCACCGTGCCCGTGGCCGAAGCGTTCATCGCGGACCGCACTCGCCCGGAACAGAGGGCTGGAGGTCTGGGATTGATCGGCGCGGCTTTCGGCCTGGGATTCACCATCGGACCGGCTCTGGGGGGCATCCTGGCCAGCACAGATCTGAGGTTGCCGGGGTTGTTGGCCGCGGGTCTGTGCGCAGGGAATGCGCTCCTCGCCCTGGTTTTCCTCGACGAGTCCCTCCCTGCCGAAAAGCGGGGCACCGTCGAGCGTCGGCACGGGCTGCCCGGGATGCTCAAGATTGCGCGAGACCCGCGAGTTCTGCAGGTACTCACGGTCTATTTCCTGTTCAGTGTGGCCTGGGCGGTCCTGCAACCGACACTGTCGCTCTTCGGGGCGCATCAGTTCGGCTATGCCGAGCGCCAGGTGGGGTACCTGTTCGCGTTCCTGGGCCTGGTCTCGGCGGTCGTTCAGGGTGGACTGGTACGGCGGCTGGTCCCGATCTACGGAGAAGCCCGACTGGTGCAACTCGCGGGGATTCCCGCGGTGGCCGGCCTGTTCACCATCGGGATTTCGACCCACGTGGGGATGCTGCTGGCCGGGCTGGGGCTGCTGGCCGTCGGCTATGGGATCGCCGTTCCCAGCGCGTTGGGCATCCTGAGCCGTAGGGCGAGCCCTCAGCACCAGGGTGGCACCTTGGGGCTGGGGCTGAGCGCCGGCTCGTTGGCGCGCATGGCGGGACCGTTGGCCGCAGGGATCGCTTTCGACCAGCTCGGGGTGTCAGCCCCCTACTTCATCGGCGCAGTGGTGGCCGGGTTCGCTGTCATCTTGGCTCTACGCCTCACCCAGCCCGTCGAAGTGGAGGCCGGGGCGTGAACCGGCGGGATCAGGTGAGTGTGGTGCTGGTCGAGACCCAGGATGTCGTGAACATCGCAGGTGTGATTCGGGCGATGATGAACATGGGACTCAGTGACCTACGCCTCGTGCGTCCGTTGGAGTTCGACGCCCATCGCATCGAAGGCATCGCCCATCGTAGCACTCCCCTCCTGGAACGAGTGCAATTCTTCGAGTCCTTGGAAGAGGCGCTGGCCGATTGCGTGTATGCCATGGGTACCTCGGCGCGCGGACGAACCGCAGCCCGGAACTACGTTCGTCCTCGCGACTTTGCGGCGGAGCTGTTGGGCCATACCGCAGAAGGTCGGGTAGCCGTGGTGCTGGGCAGGGAGGATCGAGGACTCGAGAACCACGAGCTGGACCTCTGTCAGAGCGTAGCGGTTATCCCCACAACCGACTACCGGAGCCTCAACCTGGCGCAGGCGTTCCTGATCGTAGCGTACGAGCTGATGAACTCGGATACGGACGAATTCGAGCCTTTCAAGACGTCGAAACGCGCGTTGGGACCTGCCACCCACGAAAATCTCGAGGAGATGTATCAGGCACTGCACGCCGGGTTGGCGAGCATCAACTTCTTCAAGGCCCGCAAGCCAGAGGCGGTGATGCGAACGCTGCGGACTGTGCTCTCCCAGGCTCGTCTGGATCGGCGCGAGGCCAAGCTGCTGGCGGCCATCGGCTACGAGATGCGCCATCAGTTCGATCGTCAGAGCGCTTCGCCGGATTCCGGCGGGGAACCGGAAGTGGGGTCGGACGAGGCCCCAGTGGCGTAGCCGGATACGGTAGGACGCGGCATTTTCTGCCCCAGGTGGCTCCGGAGGCACCTGACTTGCACCTTCTAAGGCAGCGAGCCGCCCCTTCCGAAGCTGGTAGCGAGAAGAGATGACGCGCCGACAGCCCAACGCCGAGCAGGCCGAACTTTCTGAGCGCTATCGGGTGCTCCTCGACATCGGCCGGCGGCTGACCCGTACGCTCAGCGCCGAAGAGTTGTACCGGGTCATCTATCGTGAGACCGCTCGGGTACTCGAAGCGGCTGGCTTCTACATTGCCCTGTACGACGCGCGGGACGACTTGGCCACGGTGGTGTTCTACGCGGACCGGGGTGAGGAGCGGCGGGTCGAGATCAGCTATCGCGGTTCGGACTCCGACGTCATTCGAGCGGCCCGCCCCACACTGATCAACGACCGCACCCACGCGCATTCTCTCTTGGTGCTCGGCGAGGAGGGCACAGATATCACGCGCTCCGCCATCTCGGCTCCGCTTCGCACCAAGGGCACGGTCATTGGAGCGGTGAGCTGTCAGAGCTACCAGACCGCCGCCTATTCCGAGGGGGACTTGGAGCTGCTACAGGGCATCGGCGACCTGGCCGCGGTGGCACTCGAGAACGCGCTGCATGTCGCCGAGCTGGAACAGCGCCGACTCGAAGCGGAGCGCATGGAGGAGATCGGCCTGGTACTGACCGGCACCCTGGACGCCGACGAGGTGCTTCCAAAGGTGGTCGATGCGTCCCTGGAGCTGCTGCGCGCGGACGCGGCGGCGGTGTGGCTCATCAACGACCAAGGCAAAGCCCGTTTGTCGGCCTCCGGCGGTGAGGTGGCGTTGGCCGAGGGAACGGAGTGGACGGTCCCGCTCTCGTCTCGGGCCCGTCTGGCCGAAAGGGGACTCCCCCTGATCTTGAACACCGAGGAGGAGAGCGAGGACCTGTTCCCAGAACTTCGCAGTCGGTTGGGTGTCAGTACGGCCGTGATCGTGCCGCTCCGCACCGGGGATCAGGTCGCCGGGATCCTTACGGCAGGCACCAAGGAGCGGCGCGTGTTCGCCAACGATGAGCTACACCTCATGCGACGCCTCGCCAGTCAGGCTTCGGTAGCCCTGCAGAACGCGCAGCTTCACCAGCGACTGGAAGCGCTCTCGCTGACGGATCCGCTGACCGGCCTGCCCAACCGGAGGCATCTGCAGCTTCACCTGCAACGGGAACTGGCGGCGGCCCGCAGGGGGCGTCCTCTCACGCTGGTGATTTTCGACCTCGATAAGTTCAAGCTGTTCAACGACTCGCGCGGTCACGTGGCAGGCGATGAAGCTCTTCGCCAACTGGGTAGGGTGCTCATCCGCGAGGCCAGGGCCATGAACGTGGTGGCTCGTTACGGTGGCGACGAGTTCGTCTCCGTGCTGGCAGGCTCAGGGGCCATGGAGGGACTGCAGCACGCGAAGCGAATCGCCGATGCAGTGGGACGCGATCCCTACCTGTCGCGCAATGGGATGTCGGTCAGCTACGGAATCAGTCAGTTTGAGCGCAACATGAGAAGCATCGACGACATTATTCGTGCGGCCGACCAGAACCTGTATGCGTTCAAGAGACGGCGGCACGGGGGCGCAGAGGAGAACGCACCGGGTGCCTGATGCCGAGCTGATGGATTTGATGGAAGCCGCGGAGGCATTCTCCCGGCATGCAGGAGAGATTACGCTGCGCTACTTCGGGGGCATGGTGGCCGCCGACTCGAAGGGCGACGGCACCCCCGTCACCGAGGCCGACCGCAACGCCGAGCTGGCACTGCGCGAGAACATCGAACAGCGCTACCCGGATCACGGCATCCTGGGTGAGGAGTTCGGGGAGTCCCGTCCGGGGGCGCGCTTTCGGTGGATCCTGGACCCAATCGACGGCACACGGTCGTTCATGCACGGCGTGCCCATGTATGGGGTGCTGGTCGGTATCGAGCGGGACGGCGAGCCCGTAGTGGGCGTTGCCCACTTCCCGGCCCTTGATGAGACCGTCTGTGCCGCAAAGGGCGGGGGGTGCTTCTGGAACGGGCACGACGCCCGGGTGTCGGGCACAGACGCGGTCGGGGACGCCTTGATCGTGACGACCGACGTGGAACGCATCCTGAGCCGCCCCATGGGGCCCGGCTGGAGGCTTCTACAACAGAACGCGAAGTTCTCGCGCAGTTGGGGCGACTGCTGGGGTCACATCCTCGTGGCCACCGGCCGGGCGGACGCCATGGTGGATCCGGTACTCTCGCCCTGGGACGCGGGTCCGCTGCTCACCATCGTGACCGAAGCGGGAGGGCAGTTCACCACTTTGGACGGCGAGGCCACCATCCACGGCGGCTCGGGCATCTCCACGAACGGGCACCTGCACGGGCGGGTGCTGGAGACGTTGAAGACGGGGGAACTGGCGGGCTAGGCCCCGTAGCTGACCCTCCCCTACACCCCTTCGATCGGCATGCCGTGCCGCTTCCAGGCAGAGGCCTCGTCGCCGATCTCGGCCTCGATGGACTCTGGATCCACCATGGGCTGCCAGATCTGAATGATCGGGAAGGCGGAGAAGAACCATCGCACGGCGCCCACGAACAGCCCCAGGAACATCAGCGCGATGAGCGGCTCCCAGATGGTGATGATGGCGCCCTCGTGATGGATGGACGGCACGACCATCACGTACTGCCACACCCACTGTCCCACCAGGATGACGCAGGCCACGCCGGCCAACCACCCGGGAATCATCTTGGGACGCTTCCCAATGAGGGTCGCGAACGGGATGACGAAGCACAGCACGATCATGAGCGTGGACATGCCGCTCCACCGCGGGAGCGAGCGCTCCACCATGAACGTCTGCTCCCAGGGGAGCTTGCCGTACCAGATCACGATGTACTGGGACCAGAACAGGTATGTCCAGAACACGGTGAACGCGAAGCACAGCTTGCCCAGATCCCAGAGCTGCTGGGTACTGGCCGCCTTGTCGAAGACTTCATCCCGGCGCTTCAAGAGCACCATAGTCAGCGCCGTAACAGCCAAACCACCCCAGAACGCACCCATGAAGAACCAGCCGCCGAATAGCGTCGACAGCCAATGCGGATCGAGCGACATGATCCAATCGAACGACACGAAGCTCATCACGACCGCGTAGGCCATGATCAAAGCCGGGGCGAGCTTGGTCATGCGCTGGTAGGAGACCGTCTCCTCGATCTCCTGCCCACGCCACTTCTGCGTGAGTCGGTCCACCCAGCGGCTGTCCGACGTCCCGCTCGCCTTCACGAGGCCCATGTCCGGCCGCAGCGCCTGGACCGCGAAGTAGAGCGCCATCCCAAACAGCAGGAGCAAGCCGATGACTCCTCGAGCGGCCAGGAACGGAAGGTTCAGGTAGGCCGACTTCGCCTGGAGAATGGGATCGTCCGCCATGGCTTCGACCCAGGGGAAGTAGTCCCCTCCGAGCGTCAGCATGGGCAGGAATAGCAGGAAGGAGATGGGCAGAAATGCCACGAAGGCCAGGCTCACCCTCCGGATGGACCAGTTCCACTTGGCCTTGGTAAGCCACGTCACCACCGCGACCATCACCGCCCCCATGGCGATGCTGGTGAAGAACAACCAACTGACCACGTACGCACGCCACGCCTGGTCCGCATCGCGACTGAGAGTGAGGAAGAACGCGACCAGTCCTATCGCGAACAGAATGCCCGGTACCACCGGCGCGCGGCGCGGCAGGAAGCGGGTGGGGATCTCTGACGGAACGTGGATATGCGACATAGGTTCTGGGTCTCTACTGGCCTTGGAGCTGCCGGACGTAGTTGACGACGTTCCACCGATCGAAGTGGGTGAGCTGGTGGCCGTAGGCCGGCATCAGACCCCGTCCCACACGGATGATCGAGTAGAGATATCCGTCGGAATGCGCTCGGGCCTGATCCGTTGTGAGGCCCATGGGCAGCATCCCGGCCGCGACCACCGGTCCGTCGCCCGCACCTGCCGTACCGTGACAGGGTGCACAGGCGCGCAGGTACATCTCCTCGCCGCGGGCCAACGATTCCGCGTCGGCCGGCACGGGATTCACGATGTCGTTCACCACTTCGGGGCGTGTCAGCAGGTCACCCTGAGTGACCGGCGCCGGGATGGCCATCCCCTCGGGCTGGCCCAGCGCAAGCTCGCCCCGAGATGCCGGGAAGTTGCCGGCGGCAAACGGCACTGCACCCTCGGGCGGCGGCAGCGTGTTCTCGTAAGGATCGAAGGACTCCTGGCTACGCATGCTGCGCCCGAAGATCGCAAAGAGCAGGTTGTCCATCGGGTGACACGCCGCCACGCTGACCCCCAAGGTCAACGCGATCGCCGGCATCCGCACCGCACGCATCACCCGACGCAAGAACTGGCTCATCGGGACGCCTCCAGCTCAGCGGGGTGAGCATCTTCCAAAATCCTACGCGCCTCATCGATACGATCGGCCGCGGCCTCCACGACGACGCCGAACCGTCCGCTCGAGAACGTGTCGTCGTAGACAACCGGTGCCTTGAATCTGGGGAGCCGCGACAAAACGAAGATCCCAATGAGCGTGGCGAGTGCCCCGAACAGGATGGTCAGCTCGAAAGCGATGACCACGTATGCGGGAATCGAGAAGATTGGCTTCCCACCGGTCACCATGGGCCAGTCCATCTGGGAGAACATGGTGAACGCAAACCCGGTCGCCGCCCCAGTGAGCCCGCCCACCAAGGTGAATACGCGCACGGGGCTCTCCTTGTAGCCCATGGCCTCCTCGATATGATGCTCCGGGAAGGGCGCGTAGGCGGTGAGCTTCTTGAAGCCAGCAGCTTTGAGCCGCTCGATGGCGCCTACGGTGGCATCAACCTCGTCGAAGGCTGCGAGGACGCTCGGCTGGGCACTCATCAGTGCGCCTCCTTATTCCGCATGGGCGCGGGTAGCACTTCCTTCAGCTCGGCGATGGCAACGGGCGGCAGCAGCCGAGTGAACAGCAGCATCCAGAACCCGAACCAACAGAAGCTCCCGACCAGAATGCCCATCTCCACCAAGGACGGCCGGTAGACACCCCAGGCGAACGGCTCATACTCGTGAGAGAGCGACGTGACGATGATGACGTAACGCTCGAACCACATGCCGATGTTGACGAACAGCGAGATGACGAACAGCGCCGAGATCGAGTGCCGAATGCGCTTGAACCACAGCAACACCGGAATCATGCCGTTGCATACCAGCATGGTCCAGGTGGCCCACCAATAGTTACCGAACAGGCGATTCCAAAAGGCCGTCCTTTCCACCTCTTCGCCCGAATACCACGCCATGAAGAACTCGGTGAGGTACGCGTAGAACACGATCAAGCTGGTCAGCAAGCACAGCTTGGCCATGGCATCGAAGTGCTTGACCGTCAGGTAGGCCTCGAGCCCGAAGATCTTTCGGAGCGGCACCACGATGGTGATGACCATGGCCACCCCCGAGAAGATGGCCCCGGCCACGAAGTAGGGTGCGAAGATGGTGGCATGCCAACCCGGCACGATGGCCATGGCGAAGTCCCACGACACCACCGAGTGCACCGACAGCACCAGCGGGGTGGCCAGCGCCGCCAGGTAGATGTACGCCTTCGAGAAGTGGTGCCACTCGCGGTCCGATCCCCGCCATCCGAGCGAGACGAGCTGGTAGAACTTCTTGCGCAACCCAGTGGCGTGGTCACGTGCCGACGCGAGGTCGGGGATCGTCCCCAGGTAGAAGAACGTGGCGGAGACGGTGAAGTAGGTCGTCACCGCGAACACATCCCAAACCAGCGGTGAACGAAAGTTCGGCCACAGGAAACGCGCGTTTGGATACGGAATCAGCCAATAGGCCAGCCACACACGCCCCACGTGAATCAGCGGGAAGAGGCCTGCGGTCATCACCGCGAACACGGTCATGGCCTCGGCCGCCCGGTAGATCGACTGTCGCCAGGGCGCGCGGAAGAGGAACAGAATCGCGGAGATGAGCGTGCCAGAGTGGGCGATACCCACCCAGAACACGAACGTGGTGATGTAGACACCCCAGCCGACCGGACTGTTCAGCCCCGTCACGCCGATGCCCACCACCATTTGGATGCCCCAGGACAGGAAGAACAGCCCCACCCCGGCAATGGCCACCGCAAGCAGCGCCCACCAACCGGGACCAGGTTTCTGGAGGATCTTCAGAATGTCGCGGTTGACCTGGTCGTACTTCTGTACGTCCGGGTGGGTCAGGCCTCCGCGGCGGGTCGCTTGATCAGTTGCAGTCGACATTCTCTAGTGCTCCGCCTCAACGACCTCATGATGGGTCACTTTCTTCAGGTAGCTGACAGCGGGCTGTGTGTTGATCAGGGCGTCTAGCACTCGATAGGTGCGCTCATCCGCGGTGCTCCGCGCCACGCGCGAGTCATGGTCGCGGATATTTCCAAAGATGATGGCGCCTGCGGGACAGGTACTCTGACACGCCGGAATCACCTCGTCGTCCTGGAGCGCGCGATCCTCGACCGCGGCCCGGTTCTCCACATCCCGGATCCGCTGCACGCAGAACGTGCACTTCTCCATGATGCCATTCGCTCGCACGGTGACATCCGGATTGAACTGCCAGTTCATGGGCTCCGGGATCTGCTGTGCGTAGCGGTACCAGTTGTACACACGGACCTTGTAGGGGCAGTTGTTGGCGCAGTAGCGGGTGCCCACACAGCGGTTGTAGACCTGGGCATTGAGCCCGTCGGGCGTGTGGTACGCTGCGAAGACCGGACACACCGGTTCGCAGGGAGCGTTTCCACAGTGCTGACAGAGCATCGGCACCCTGCGGATATCCACGTGCCCCGCATGATCTGCGTCGACGTGCGAGTAGTAGCGCTCGATGCGCATCCAGTGCAGTTCCCTGCCCATCTGCGCCTGGCCCTCGCCTACCCACGCGATGTTGTTCTCGGACTGGCAGGCGGTGACGCATGCACTACACCCCGTGCACTTGTCCAGGTCGATGGTCATCGCCCAACGCGGCGTGTCCGGATCGGAGTACGGTCCGTAGTCGGCACCCGGAAGCGGGAAGGCCTCGGGTTCGCCATCGGTGTCGACTGGCCGGAACCCACCCATCTCCTGCATCTCGCGGAGCGCGTGACCACCGCCATGGCCAGCGTCCTCCTCCTCGTGCCCGAGGTTGGCGAGCGCAACCGCGGGAGCGATCGGTCGGCCATGATCGGTGTCCGAACCGGCGATGGTCACCGGACGCACCCACTCGCCCGTGGGTGTGACCTGAACGCGCGTGCTCAGCCTCAACATGGCCCCGGACTGCAGCTCGGTGGCACCACTCAACAGCTCCACCGCTCGCACACCTTGGTTCGTGGCAAAGCGGCCGTAGTGGGTGTGTCCACCGCCCATGGCCAGCGCCACGGTGTCGCGCCGGATACCGGGGTAGATCCAGACCGGCACGTCCAGGTTGCCATGAGGTGATTCCACCCGCACGACATCCCCATCGCGCACGCCCAGGTCTTCGGCCGTGTGTGGGTTCACCTCCAACCAGGACTGCCACATCAGCTTGGAAACGGGGTCGGGCAACTCCTGCAGCCAGGGGCTATTGGACCAACGGCCGTCCAGAAACTTGGGCGACGGATACACGGACAGCGCGAACCCAGCCGCATCTCCGTCGAGCGCCGGCGCATCGAACGTGAGTGTAGCCGTGGCCGCCTGGAGAGCGGGCGCCTGTGGGGTCGCGTCACCCCATTCCACGAACCCGACCCGGAGCGCTTCACGCCACGCCTCCCCGAAATCGCCGGACCCCGAAGTGGCGTGCAGGGCTGCCCAGCGGCCTTCGATGTAGGACCTGAAGTCGGTGGCTCCGGTGTCTTGGCCCAGCCCGCTCAGGACCGACACCAGGACGTCACCGGTGGAGCGGGAGTCATAGAGCGGCAGGCGCTGCATGACGGGCTGCTGCACCGCGTAGAGCGATGGCCGCGGATTCGCGTCACCCCAGCTCTCCAGGAAATGGGCGTCCGGAAGGATGAGGTCGCAGATGCTGGTGGTCTCATCGGGACAGTTCGCAAACGAGACCCTGAAGCCGGCCCGCGCGAACGCTTCGGTGAACCCACTACTGAGCGGCTGTTCGTAGGCCGGATTAACGCCCCGGATGGCCACGACACCGCCGGCAGCCCCACGCATGGCGCTGACCACATCGGCGTGGGAGGCTCCAGCGGGGCGTCCATCGTCGAAGTGGAGGGTACGTCCCACCGCCCCCGCCACGGAGTTCAGAACCAGGACGGCCAGGTTGGCCGCGGTGGCACCCGCATGATGGCCCTGGATGCCGGGACCCAGCGCCAATCCGGGCCCGTCGGCCATGAAGCGGCGCGCGAGGTCCTCGATGTCTTCAGCGGGGACGCCGGACGCGGCGCTGGCCGCCTGAGGGTCGTACCCACTCAATAGCGAAGCGTACGGCCCGGCATCGCCCCCACTCCGTGCAATGACGTTCGCCATGGACAGGGCCACGATGGCCTCGGTGCCTGGCTGGATGGGGAACCACTCGTCGGCGTTTTGACCGCTCGTGTTGAGGCGCGGACCGATGAACACGAAGTGCCCTTTGCTTCCGTGTTCATCCACGTGATGCATGGCGGTGAAGCCCCGGGTGTTCTCGACCGTCGAGCCCCAGGACTGCAGAAAGTCCGCGCCGAACGAGATCAGGAAGCGGGCAGCCCCGATGTCGTAGCGCGGTTCGGCATCCACCCCGAAGGCGATGCGTGCGGCCGTGCGCAGCGGAGCGTCTTCCATGGGATCGTGCCGCAGGTGGGTCCCGCCCACCGCACCGGCCACCTGGGCGATCAAGCTGCCCAACGAGGGACCCGTAGGTCCGTGCACGAAGACAAAGTTGCCGCCCGCGTCGCGGACACGGGAGGTGAGCGTCTGGATGGCTTGATCCCAGGTGATGGCCTGGAGCTCGCCATTGACCCGCTGCATCGGCCCCGCGAAACGATCCGGGTTATAGAGCTGCTGGAGGGCCGCGTGATCCTGGGAAGCCAGGGCACCGGCGTTTACCGGGTGGTTGGGGTTGCCTTCAATATGGACCGCCCGCCCCTCGCGGGTCCTGACCCAGAGCCCGTATCCGTGCGGAGAATCGCTGTCCACCGTGGCGTACCAGGTCGCCACCCCGGGGGTGATCTCCTCCGGCGGCACCACGTAGGGAATGAGCTTCTCGGCGGTCTGCGTGGAGCAACCCGTCACGGCGGCCCCGGCCCCACCGACCCCCACAACCTTCAGGAAATCCCTTCTTTCTAAGCCTTCGCTCATCAAATCACTCGATGTCTGAACCCCAGGCCCAAAGGCGCGGAGCCGTCATCTGTAGGCGCCGTCAGTAGTGACAAACGGTGCAGTCGGTGGACACATCTCGTTCACGGTGGCAGCTCACACACCACCCCATATAGAGCGGCTGATTCACTTCCTCGAGCACCCCCATCTCCTGCACTTCGCCATGACACTCCTGGCACGCCAAGCCAGCGTTGATATGGCGGACGTGGGGGAAGTGCGCGTGATCGGAGACCTTGTAAATCCGATTCCAGGGAATCGCCTCGCCCCGGGCGTCATAGTCCTTGACCTTCTGGATTTCGGCCTGGGCCGCAGGCGTCTGACCGTTGATCAGCGTGTGGCAGCCGATGCAGGTCTTGACGGGCGGAATGCCGGCGTCCACAGAACGTTCGGCCGAGAAGTGACAGTACTGGCAGTCGATCTGGTACTGCCCTTCGCCCTGGCCGGCGTGGACGTTGTGGGGGAAGGCGATGGGTTGGCTCGATACCGCTTCAACCGGGGCGGTTGCCTCCGGTTGCTGATCCCCGGATTGGACGAAGGCCGTCGCTCCCAGAATCAGCGCCCCGCCTAGGGCGAGGACCTTCCATCCTTTGTTCATACGCTCCAATCGCCTGCGGTAGGCGGCTGCAAAGCATGCATTTTGCTAGCAAAAGTCGGCCGGAAGTTAGACCTGGCCCCAAGGGGTGTCAACGCTCGCTAACCCCCCTTTCCAGAAACATTTTGCCGCTCAGAGGTGTGTCAAATTGATGCCTTCCAGCCAGACCGCCGCCACCGTTAGCCCGTGGCTTCAGAAGGTCGAATCTCTCATCGACCAAGTCGAGCGGGTGTTCCTCGGGCACCACGACGCCGTGCGACTCTCGCTGGTGACGCTGCTCGCCCGCGGACACCTCCTCGTCGAGGACGTACCGGGGGTGGGCAAGACCACACTGGCGAGGGCGCTGGCTCGGTCGTTGGGCCTCGAGTTCAACCGCGTGCAGTTCACTGCGGACCTGCTTCCGTCCGATGTGATCGGGGTGGCGATTTTCGACCCGCGCACCAACGAGTTCGAAACCCGTCCGGGCCCGCTGTTCACGAACGTGCTGCTGGCCGACGAGATCAACCGGGCTCCGCCCCGTACCCAGAGCGGGCTGTTGCAGGCCATGCAGGAGGGCCGGGCCACGATTGATGGGACCACCCGTCCGCTCCCCGATCCGTTCATGGTGTTGGCCACCCAGAACCCGTTCGAATCGCACGGGGCCTACCCGCTCCCCGAGAGTCAGTTGGACCGCTTTCTGATGCGGATCACCATCGGATATCCAGGCCCAGAGGCGGAGCGTCGGATCCTGATGCAGGGCGCCCGTGCTGAAGAACACCTCGCTGCGCTGGAACCGATCCTGACCGTCGACGACCTCAACGAATTGCGCAACAAGGTCACCGAAGTCCACGTCGAGGAAAGCGTGGCTGATTACCTCCTGGAGATCGTGCGTCGCACGCGGGGGCACGCGGGCCTCACCGTCGGTGCAAGTCCCCGCGCTGCCGTAGGTCTGCTGGCAGCTGCCAAGGCCTGGGCGTTCACGGACGGTCGAGAGTTCGTTGTACCCGAGGACGTTCGGGCCATGGTGCTGCCCTGTCTGGAGCATCGCGTGCAGCCGTCGGAGTCCACCCCCGCCGGGGGGGAGAGTGCCAAGGTACTCGAGGAGATCGTCGGTTCTGTAGCGTCGCCCCTCTAGAAGGGTAGGCGAAGCGCATGAGTGGCTCGTCCGTACCGCGCTGGCGCCGCCTGCCACGGCGGCTCCGTTTCAGCCGTGCCGGTTTACTGTTCACGATGGGGACGGTGGCCACCGGTGGCGCGGCGATCCACTCCGGAAACAACCTCCTGTTCCTGCTGGTGGGGGGTATGCTGGGGTTGATCGCGATCAACGGCGTGCTCTCCGAGCGCTGCTTGCGGAAGCTGGTGGTGCGGAGGATCGCTGTGAGCTCCGCGCCGGCCGGTCAGGGCATCCCCGTGCGGTACTACGTGGAGAACGGGCGTCCTCGTTTGCCGCTTGTGGCTCTTCAGATCCGGGAGGTCGGGCGCAAGGCCAGCGCGTTCGTGCCCTACCTGAAGGCGGGGGAGTCCACCACCGCCGAAACGCGCTTGGCGTTTCCGCGAAGGGGGGCCTATCCGCTAGGGGTCGTAACCCTCTCGACGTCGTTTCCGTTTGGGCTGTTTCACAAAGAGCGGGACGTGCAGCTCGCGGGCGAGGTGCTCGTGTGGCCCCGGGTCGCGGCCAGCGTATCCGCCGCCGACTACGAGGTCATGGCTTCCAACCAGGCGGCACGCCGTCAGGAGGTGGGGGCGCTGGCCAGGACGGGACGCACCGAGTACGCGTCGCTGCGGGACTATCGAAGCGGTGACGATGCCCGCGACGTGCATTGGGCCTCCACCGCCAAGCGCGGAGAGCTGGTGGTACGCGAGTTCGAGGGTAGGGACGCGCAGCCCCGCTGGTTGGTAGTGGACACGCGCACTCGACCGGACGACCGGGCCGAGGCCATGCTGGAGAAGGCGGCCCGGGTGGCCCAGGAATTCAACGAGTTGGGGACAGCGTTTGGGTTCGTGGCCGGACATGTGCGGGTAACGCCCGGGCGGGGTCGACGACACCTGCGGGCAGTCTACGACGCCATGGCTCGTTTACAGTTCGGAGGCGGACGCGACGGCGCGAACGGCCCCCACGTACCCGAAGGAGCGATCCTGTTCTCCGGGAGGTCCGCATGAGTCTGGGCATCCTGCACCGGAAGTTGGCGATTGCCGCCTCCCTGTTTGCGCTACTCGGGTATGCTGGCGGTGTGGGCTTCGCGTGGCCGAGTGGGTGGATCGCAACAGTGGTGCTGGCGGTGGCGTTCTTCTGGGCTCCGCCTGCCGAGATGGGTGACCGGATCGAACAGCTCTGGCTGCCCGTAGCGCTTCTGCTTGTGATCAGGGCGCTGCTGGCCGCGTTCGTCTTTCAACAGGACCTGGTCCTACCGGTCGTGGACTTGCTGTTGCTTCTACTCTGTGCAGAGGCGATGCGTCCGGTCGAGACACCCAACCACGCGCGGCTCTACGCGCTGGTGTTTGCGTTGTTGTTGGCCTCGACCGCGTACAGACCGGGGTTGCTGTTCGCGTTCGCGTTCTTAGGGTGCAGCCTGACGCTGGTGCCGGCATTGGTGGTCGGGCACCTCATGCGCGAGACGGAGGCGTCGGGAGGTCGCCCGCCCACGGCGATTCGTGAACTCAAGAGCCCGGCGATAGCGGCCTCGGTGTTCACGGTCGTGTTTGCCATCTTCGTATTCGTGACGTTCCCGCGGGTAACCCGCGACACCGTCGGGCGCGACCCCGGGTCCACCACTTCGGTCGCGGGCTTCTCTGATGCCGTCACCCTCGGTGCCCACGGCTCGACGATCGGGAACAACCCCGAGGTCGTGCTCCGTGTCGAGTTCCCGTCCGGTAACCCGCCCGATCCCGCCACGCTCTACTGGCGGGGGCGCTCCTACGATGCCTTCGACGGTGTGCGGTGGACACGGTCTCGAGGGCTGGGCCCGACGGGAGCGCCCATCGAGTGGTATGGGTCTAGATGGCCGGGGATGGAGGTGGAGCAGACCCTCTACTCGGCGCGTCTCAACGCGCGCATTTTGCCGGCGCTGCACCCGGTCACACGGATTCAGTCCACGTCCAACGTGCGACCCATCGTGGACAGCAACGGGGACTTCGTCTACTGGGGGAGCGGTGACCCCGTCTACAACGCCATGTCCAAGGCGACGCCGCCCCCTCCGGAGGTCCTGCGCACGGCCAGCGGCAACTTCCTGCCCGGCCGGGGTGCGTTCCTCCGCCTCCCGAACCTCGACGAAGCGGTGGCCGTGTTGGCTGACTCGCTGGTCGACGGCGTCGAGTCCCGCTACGACAGGGCCGTCCGCATCCGTGACTGGTTCCAGTCCGAGTTCACCTATACCCGGCAGCTTCCAGCCACAACGGGCGAAGCCACCGTCGAGCATTTCCTGTTCGAGCGCCGCTCGGGCCACTGCGAGTACTTCTCCACGGCCATGGTGGTGCTGCTCCGATCGGTGGGGATTGAGGCCCGCGAGGTGAACGGCTTCCTGGGCGGAGAGTGGAACACCTTCGGCCGCTACCTGGCAGTAACCCAGAACCAGGCACACTCGTGGGTGGAAGTGTGGTTCCCGGGATACGGCTGGGTCACGTTCGATCCAACGCCCTCCACGCTCGCGGGGGAAGCCGCGGCCGCATCGTTCAGGTGGCCTGCCCTGCTGTACTTGGATGGGCTCAGACACCGCTGGAACAAGTGGGTACTCGACTACAACCCGGTGCAGCAGTCCATGCTGTTCGATCGGCTGAGGGGACGGAGTCAGGTGTTGGAACCGGGCCAACCTCCCGCAGCGACCACCCCACCCTGGAGCGCCTTGGTTGCGTTGGTCATCGCACTGGCGCTGGCCCTGATGTTCGGACGGGTGTGGAGGGGGCGGTTCAAGGAGTCCCGACCCGAGTCCCGCATCTACCGAAAGGTGCGCCGGGCCTACTCCAAGGTGTCGGGGAGCGACCTCGAACGAGAGGGACCGCTGGAGCTGATCCAGACTCTGCACCGAAAGAAGCTGCCTCTGGCGTCCGACGCCGAGTCCCTGATCCGCCTCTACCTCACCGAGCGGTTCTCCGGCCGCCGAGCCGGCGGTGAAAGCGGCCGACTGCAGACGGAAGCCAAACAGCTCCTCCGACAGCTGCGCCGAATGCGCGGCGCCGGGCTCACAGGTTCGAGTGCCGGGTAGCAGCGGAGGTTGGCGAGGGCAACGAGGGCGGAAACGCCCCCCAGGGATGCGGTGCACGAATCGGTGGAGGCAGCATGACGGTGGGTGAACAGGAATCCAGCGGAAGACAACACCTGGCCACCGTGAGTTTTGGCGGTCGGTTCTGGGAGACCTACCTGGAGTTCGATGACGACCCCCGCCGGATGGACTCCTACCGAGCCTTCCTCTCGTTCACCCAAGCCGACGACCCCAAAGCCGATCCCGTACGGACCACCGTACTGATTATCGAGAACAGCTACGACGATGCCGTGAAGCGGGCCAAGAGCTTCTCGGAGCACCAGTTGGCGTCGCTGTTGAGGTCGGCGAAGCCGGATTAGGATGGGGCGAGACACGGACCGCTGATCGGTCGGATTCGCGGGCCATTCGCGGGACGTGATTACCGACACCTGGGTCGTGTATCGTTGCTGGGGGCTTCCGCAGGTGTGGTGGTCGTTGGTCAGCCTAAGGGCGGGAGTCCAGGGGAGTTGGGAGCCCACGGGCGGGGCGGCCTGGCGCCCCCGCGCGGGGATCGGCACTGTACGTGTCGCCTTTCCGATCCTCGAATAAGTCACCTAGGTGGGGTGGGGATGGCTGGCGAAAGGCGGTTAGACAGCAGCTACGAGCCGCGAAGATGCCTCAAGTCCCGCAGCGAGAGTGGTTTGGCCGCACTTTCCAACTGGGCCTGCCAGTTGATGCATTTCCTGACATACTTGAACGCCTGCGGGGAACCTCGCTGCGCCTGGCGGAGCGAATGGGACAGATTAGTCCCGACATCGCCGCCCGCCGCCATTCTGAGAAATGGTCTGCCCTAGAGCACGCCGGGCACCTATCTGATCTGGAGCTGCTGTGGCTCGGTCGGATCGACGACCTATCTAACGGACTCGAGCGGCTTCGCGCCGCGGACCTCGAGAACCGGGCGACCTGGGAAGCTGATCACAACGCCAGAAGCGCCGCCGACATACTGCTGGAGTTCCGCACGCGCCGTTCCCAGCTGATCTCACGGGTCGAGTCGTTGGACGTCGAGGCACTGCTTACCACCGCTATCCATCCCCGTCTCGAGCAGCCGATGACACCGGTGGATCTCTGCTTCTTCGTGGCGGAGCATGACGATCACCATCTCGCGTCCATCACCGCCTTAGCTGCAGGCTCCCACGGCGCTGATGTCTAACAGTCGTTTGCTACAGCCACTGAGTTGTTGAGCGGAAGCGCCGGCGTTCGCCGGCGCCTATGTTGGTTCTCAGTGCAGTAGAAACGAAGATCCGTTAGAGTGACCACCGGAGGAACCTATCAGGCGACCGCAGCTGCCTCGCTTCGACTCAGATGGTGTCCCGCGCTTCACACTTTCGGCCATCGAGCGGGGGGCCCGTTTCCTATTGCACAAGCTTGCACCGGAGGCTCTTGCTCAACCAATGCCTACACCGCTGAAGCGTGTGTGCGATCGCTTAAGCGCCAAGGGCGTTGTCTTCGATCTCTCGGCGGACCTCCCAGCCGATGCGGGGCACACCGTGAATGGCGATTATGACTTCAACTCGAAGACGATTCGAGTGGGGGGACACATTCCAAAGGATAGCCCTGAGTTCAACCTCACACTCGCCCACGAAATCGGGCACTTCGTGCTTCATCGCGAGATGCGACCGGAAGACGTTGAGAAGATCCGGAGGCGGTTCCCGGAGGTCCGAAAGAAGAAGGGTCCGCCGGAAGGCTGGAGTCCCCATGAACGCATGGAATGGCAGGTTGAGACCTTCGCCCGCGTCTTCCTGCTACCCCGCGACACGTTCCCTCGCGCGCTAACGGCGTTCCAGGCGTCGAAGGGGCTCCGAAACCCAGACACGATCTGGATCGATAAGAGCCATCGTGCGACGGGAGACTTCAGGACGGCGGTGTCTTTCCTGGAGCGCCAGTATCAGGTGCCTGGCGATCTCGTGAAGCAGCGACTCCGCGATTTGAAGCTGATTCACGGGGAGAAAGCTGCGTTTCGGCTCGGAGAGATCCCTTTCATAGTGCCGGCCCCGGAGCCGAAGGAATGACGGGCCGCAGCTCCCATTCTCTCTTCCATTTCACTCGAAGTCGTGAGGCCCTGCTTTCGATTCTGCGCGGCCGATTTTTTCCGCGATTCTGTCTCGAGCAGTTCGGTCCACTTCTGCCGCGGTTCGGCTCCATTTCCGAGTTCGAACTGGCGATTCCAATGGTGTGTTTTTGTGACATCCCACTCGCACAAACCGGGTACCACGTTGAGACCTACGGATCATACGGTGTCGGGATGGACCCGTCTTGGGCGCGGGAATGGGGCATCTCACCGGTCATCTATGCCGACAGTTCGTCCGAAACCGTGCGTGCGATTGATCGGGCAGGCGGCTTCATTGGAGACGAAGCCGAGAGCGGCGGAAATTCGGAGGCCGTAGCGGCGGCCCGGGATGAACTGCTCGCACTCTTTGCCTTCCTGAAGCCATACTCAGGCCCACTGTGGCGCGACGGTGCCCAGCGAGGGACAGTACGGTTCTACGACGAGCGGGAGTGGAGATTCGTGCCTCGCAATCCAGGCAGTCGAGTACAGATACTCTCTCGCCCCGAGCTAGATGACGTCGGACTTCGAACGGAGCTCGAACAGGGTCTGATTTCTTCGGGGCCCCGCTTTGGATTGCAGGACGTGAGGCACATCTTGGTGCGAAGGGAAGACGAAGTGGATCCGACGATCAACGACCTGCTCGCTACTTCCAGCCTGACGGACATGGACGAGCGAGCTCTATCTAGACGGGTTCTGTCCGTCGAGCGAATTCGGCAAGACTTCTAGCTGCACTCTAACCAAGTGTTGATACTGACACTCCGCATTTCAGCGGTCGCAAGCTTCGCTTGCGCGGCTTTAGTGCGAAGCGCAGCATAACACCTGCGCGGTTATGTAGCGGTGGCTGACGACGTCGGTTGGAACCCCGTGAGAGTCAGCGGTGAAGAAGAGATTATGAAGCTCGCAATTGAATTGTCCGAGGCTCAGAGGGAGCGGCTCACGCTGATTGCCGGTCGGTTAAACGTACCGATCGAGGCATTGGCTGAGGCAGCGATCCGGGAACTGATCTCCAAATCGGAAGCCGAGTTTGTCTCGGTGGCCGCCCGGTTGCTGGTCAAGAACCAGGAGCTCTACGAGCGCCTCGGGTGACGCGCCATCTCAGCCTCGCTGAGGTGCTCAAGCTTCACGATCTCATCATCGAGCGCACGGGCGGCTCGCTAGGCCTCCGTGACCTGGGCCTTCTGGAGTCAGCGCTTGGCCAGCCTCGCCAGACGTTTGATGGCGACGATCTCTACGATTCCGTTCCCGCGAAGGCTGCGGCGCTAGGCTACTCACTGATCATGAATCACCCGTTTATCGACGGGAACAAGCGGATCGGGCATGCGGCAGCTGAAGCGCTGCTGATGTTAAACGGCGTCGAGCTCACTGCAACGGTCGACGAGGCCGAAGCCGAGGTCTTGGCTATCGCTGCCGGTCGCCGCAGCCGCGCGGAGTTTCAAGAGTGGATCGAAGCTCACTCGGGACCGCTGGATGTCTCGGGCGCAACATAACAGTCGTTTGCTACAGCCACTGAGTTGAGGAGCGGAAGCGCCGGCTAGCGCCGGCGCCTATGTTGGTTCTCAGTGCAGTAGAAACGAAGATCCGTTAGATGGACTCAGATGATGCTGAGTGGGGCAGGTACTTGAGCAATTCTCGCTGCGAGTAGCTCTTCGGGTCTTTCGTTCCTTTGGGACCTACGCACGACCATCGCTTCCCTTGGAGGGCGAGGAATTCGACGCCGGTTGGCGGCATTTTGGAGGCACTTACGTGGGCGGGGGCCCCTCTCAAGGCGACGAAGTACCCTCCCGCGGGATCTTCGAACCAAGCCTCGTCGATTTCGGGTTCAAAGGAGGTAACCTCACAGGAACCATCATCATGGCAATCGATGAACAAAGCCTCGCGTTTGATCCGCTCCATCCATTCGGCTTTCTCTAGCAAATCTCTCAGCCGACTCAGTGTCATTCGCTCAAGATCACGGCGGGCAATCCCCAAGACCCGACTACGTCCTGTCGCATAGTCAGGCACGATCCAAAGCCATCGGCCGTCCGGGTCCCACTCCCATCTTACGTCGCTCACCCGCCAACTTGGCCAGATGGATCGCAGCCAGCGCTCTATGTGGGCCGAGTTGAGGAGAGCGGCGGGCGACCACCCCAAATCACTCATGCGGCTGCTTGGTGGAACTGGGTTAGTTCCACCGCCCCGTCCGAGAAGACAGCTGACACATGAAGATCGCCGCCTAGAGCCGCGACCACCGAACGGAGCGTACTGATGAGCATGTCAGGGCGCCGTTCCAACCTAGAGACACTTGATTGGGTCACCGAAAGGCGGTCCGCCAACTCCTCCTGCGTCACTCCCAACACGCCTCTTAGCTCCGCAAGCTCCATAGCTGCAAGCAGCGCAGCAGTACGCTCCGCGTTTCGCTCGCGCCTCGATTCGTCCATTCCTTCTCGGAGTCTCTCGTACTTCTTAGCCATTCTCTTCCTCCTCTAGTTCTTGGAGGTGCTGTTCGTAGAGCGTGTCCGCCTGAGGCACAAAACTCTCATACCAACGGTCATCGCCCGTCTTATCTCCACCCAAGAGCAGAATTGCCACCCTCCGCGGATCAAACGCGTAGAGAACACGGATTGGCCGTCCCCTGTGCTGCACCCGCAGCTCGCGCATGTGGCTGAACCGCGACCCACTTACACCGGAGCTGTACGGGAACGGCAAGGTAGGCCCTCGGGCCTGGAGCAGGCCGACTACGACGTCGACTGAATCCTGCTCGTCAGCTTCCAGAGTATCCCACCACTCACCAAACTCGTCCGTGAACTCAACCTCAACCTCCATATGGCAATATGTACTGCATGACATATGCCGTCAAGTACATATTGCCGAATCCACGCCGCACCCTCTGCTGCGCCTGAACTCTCCTACGACTCACGGGCAAGCCCACCTAACCCAGGCTTGCACCTTCTATGGGGTGAAGGAAGTCAAGGGCTTGGGGTAAGGGACGAGCGGGAGCTAGACGACCGAGGTGGGGTCGCGAAGTGAAGTACTGGAGCGCTGGCGGCTTCGATGATCGGGTCCGGTGAGTTCCGTGGACCGCCTTCTATGCGTGACGACAGAGAGTACGTCGAACACCCTGAGGTTTATGCGTTCATAGGAACGAGTTTGGAAGCCGAGGGCGGGCCGACCCCATCTGATGTTACGGGTCAGCGTGAGCGACCCCGGTGCAAGCACGGGTCGACCCACCAGCGCGGATGTAGGCGGCGCGTGGTCACGCGACAGTAACGGCGCCTTCAGGCAGTGCCCCAGTCTCGAGGAACGACCAGAGTTCGATGAGCAGTTTGCGGGCGACCGCCACGATGCCGATGGCTCGTGCTTTGCGCCCATTGTGCGCGAAGCGTTTTGCGAACCAGACGGAGAGCTCCGAGGTGGGCTGGAAGCGCAACCAACTCCAGGCGATCTGTACCGCCATGGCGCGTACGGCGCTATTGCCGGCCTTTGAGATGCCTTGTTCACGCAGCAGATCGCCGGAGCTAAACGGCGTGGGGCTGAACCCACAGATCCCAGCAAGCTGTCGTCGGTTCTTGATCTGACGCCAGGCAAACAACTCGAACGTGAACATCCACGCCGACTGCAGACCGATCCCTCGAAGCGTCATGAGTTGACGAACGAGCGCGAGGGCCGGGTCCTCCCCCGCCTCGAGCAGCGTGAGCTGCCGCCGCTTGAGGATCTTGATCCGTTCGTTGAGTAGCTGACGATGCAACCACTCGCGTTCTAAACGCTCCCGCAGGAACGGGTGCAGGGGCGATCCATCCCATAGTCGAGCGCCATCAAGGTCTGCGAGGAAGTCGCGGCCTACGGGTAGAGAGAGGCCTTGCGCCGTCAGTAGTCCCTTGATTCGATTCGTGACCCGCGTGCGTTCAGTCTTGAGCGTCCCCATCTCGCGGTGAAGGTTGCGCGCGTCTTCAGCTTCCGGTGAGGGTGCATGAACCACCGACCATACCTGTCGGTCGCCGTTGTGATAGCGGATCAGCATCGAGACCAACTTCAGCGCATCGATCCGGTCGGTCTTCACCCGTCGACGTTGGCGCTTGACTTCGATCGCACTAGAGTCGACCACTAGGTTCACACAGTCCGAACGTGCCGATAGGTACCGATGTAGCCAGAAGCCATCGCGTCCCGCCTCATAGCACGAGACCACCGGCGCGTCCTTCGGTAGATCGAACCTCGCCCGCGCCGCGTCGATCTCAGCAGCCAGCGTACCTACGTCGCGGGCTGGCATCGTGCGGATCCGCGGCTGCTGGCCAAAGCCCGTAGAGAAGGCCAGTTTCCAGTTGCGGCTCGACAACTCGAATGCCAGGTATAGGACCGGTGGGTTGGGAAGTGGCGTGTGCATGACACCGCGCTCACTAGGCATGGTGGCCTCCTGTTGGAATGATCTCTCCTTGGAGGATACGCGCGGCTTGCCCCCACCGCGTCCTCACCCACATAGCATCTGGTTGGGTTGCTCCCGCAGGTTAAGCCCTACGCGGTTAGCTAGACGTGGCCGATCCGAGCGGGGCCGGGCGGGAGGCAACGAGAGCACCGGACCCGCCAACCATCTCGACGGATCGCGCGTCACAAGAGCAGTCCCTCCCGTCATGGTTAACTCGTGCGATCACTGGCTCTCCTAAGCTCCTACGTTCTTGTCTCTCTGACTGCCTGTCAGGGAGACAGTGGTGGATTCCGGAAAGAGGGGTCGTGGGACGGTGTCGTTAGGGATAGCGCAGGCGTACGGGTCGTCCAGAACCCTGAGTCCGGCATTTGGACCGAAGAATCCCGCTGGACGGTGGAGGAGGACCTCTCGATCGGGCTCCTCGACGGACCTACTGCGTACCAGTTTGGCCAAGTCACCGACGTCGATGTTGGCGAAGACGGTACCATCTACGTTGTCGACTACCTGTTCGAGACCATTCGAGCGTTCAACGGGGATGGTACCTTCCGGTTCGCTTTCGGAGTCATGGGCGACGGTCCGGGCGAGTTCACTCCGGGTGGAATGCCCACGCAGCTTCTGGTGCGGCCTGGCGGTGAGCTTTGGGTGCCCGATATCGAATCGCGCCGCGCGCACCGGTTCGGCGCCGATGGGTCTTGGATCTCGACCGTTCCGCTTTCGTTCTGGGCTACGGGACAGCGGTGGTTTAACCATGCTGCCGGGGGCTTCATACATAGCCCCAGAGGCGACGACCCTTCTTGGGCCGGTTGATCCACGTCTCGGAGGATGGAGAGACCGTGGATACGCTGCTCACCTTTCCGTTTCGATGGGCAACTAGACCCAGCGGCGCCGTCTCGTGGCAACCGCTACTGCTCGTGGGTCCTGTCTACGCGACTAGCTCCGAGGGCAAGGTCGTCACGGGCATCCCGGACCAGTATCGCGTAGAAGTTCGGAGCCCGGCCGGCACCCTGGAAACGGCGTTCTCCAAGCCTTCTGAGTCCTCGTCGCTCTCCGATGCCGAACGAACTGCACTCATCGAGCGCGGCAGATCGCTGTTCGAGGAACGGCTGGCTCCGCTTGGCGAGCTGGATCCAAACACGAGGGCGATGATTGCTGCAGTGCAATGGGGGACTCCTGATCGCCTCCCGGTCTTCTCGGCACTCGTCGGTGGTCCCGATGAGACGATCTGGGTCCGACGAGTTCTACCGGTCGACTCGATGACCGTCGACATCTTGAATGGTCGCAGCGCCTCGGCCGGGGCGGGTTCCGCGACCTGGGATGTCTTCTCGCAGGCCGGACGCCTCCTTGGGTCCCTAACCTTGCCGAACCGCTTCGACCTCCGCCGTATCAAGGGGGACTTCATCTACGGGGTGGCAAAGGACGATCTCGATGTCCAGACGGTCACGCGGCTGCGGATCCGTAGACCTGGCGCGGTCGGGTAGAGCTGCTAGCTAACCGGCATTTGCTGCTGACACGGAGTTTTCAAAGGAGCGCCGGCTCGCGCCGGCGCCTATGTTGGTGCTCCGAGCAGCAGAAATGCAAATCCGTTACACAGATTCAGACACGAGTACCGAAGTGAAGCGTTCGCACGTATGGACTCTCGTACTAGCGCCCCTCACGTTCTTCGCGAGCGCCAACCCATGCCTGGGTCAGGATCGTCCAAGTAACGGCGAATGCTATGACACTCAGTTAGGCGCCTGGTCACTCGCCGATACGGGCTTCGTCTCGCCTGAGCTCCGCGGGCTATCTCCGAGCGAGACCGCGGACTCCGTGGAGTACTCCATCCCCTCACGGGTTCGTTTCACGAACGACCCACATCCGCTCCACCAATCGCTTGGCTACGTACTGGAGACTCCCGAGGATGTCCTCCCGGTCCCGCATTCGATGACGACGTGGCGGGAGCTGGGGGACTCACTGGCCGTCACCTTTTCCACGGGCTACGTCGGAACGACGGCCGTCTTGCTGCCGACATCCCAAGGCTGGGTGGGACAGCAGAAGACCTTCACCGATACCGCTGGCGGACCTCGGTACACGCGGACTCTGCGCCTCGTCCCAACGCAATGCGATTCACCGCCACCCGTGCCGGTCTCGCTTCTACGAGCCCTCCCACAATCGGTCGAGCTGGATGAGGCCCGCCCCTTGACCTTGGGAGCTCCTGTGCCCGCAGGGCTCGATCGCATCGCTCGTCGAAGCCGGCAGGCCAAGAGGATCGTGGCAGCAACTGTCGGCTTCTTCGCTGGTACGGATTCGGTTGTCGTAGTCACTGCTCCAGGCCGCGAGGTCGTCGGCACAATCCAACTCAAATACGCTCCTGAGTTCTCCTGGGAAGACCTGCTCAGACGTGTTGAAGCATCCTGGGGTCCCGCCAACCATAGGGGCGACAGCGGGTCGGCCTGGTGGACCTCGCGAACCACGGTGGTGATGATCGTCCCGAGCACGTCGGGGTGGACCCGCGTTGTCCTCAGAGATCGACGGCTAGGCTTCTAGGACGAACAGTCTAACCAAGCGTTGATGCTGACGCCCCGCATTTCAGCGGACGCAAGCTTCGCCTGCGCGGGTTTGGTGCGGAGCGCAGTATAACGCCTTCGCGGTTATGTGGCACTCAGGTCGCCGGAAGCAGGCCCGTCGAAGACGCCCTGCACCGCCGCTCGGAGCGCCTCAAAGAGGTCCTCACTGGTTGCCCCGAGGTGAAACGCGGCCACTACGACGGGCCGAAGCAGGCCCGTCAGTTCGCGTCGGCGCTCCCGCGAGTCTCGCCGATTCCCGGGACTGGGAAAGGCGACTCGGGTCCCCCGACGTCCCGCCGTCTCCAGCACTCCCTCTTGCTCAAGCGCCCCGTACGCCCGAGCCACTGTCCCGGGGGCGACGTCCAAGTAGTCCGCTAGGGCCCGAACCGACGGTAGCCGATCCCCCGGCCCGAGTGAGCCTTCCGCAATCAAACTCCTCACAAGCTTCGCCAGCTGCTCGTAGTACGGGAACTCGCTTGCGTCGTCGAGAACGAAGAGCTCCAGAGCGTCAACACCTGCGCTCCGAGACTCGACGGGTGCCTGACCAGGAGCCTCCACTCGCATCTCCCGAAGGACGGCAGCCGCTAGGCCCTTGCCACCTCTCGTGATACCAACCAGCAGATCTTCCGGCTCCACTGTGTCGACGCCGCGATCTCGAGCCTCGGCCATCGCGACTTCCAACCCCTTCTTCGCCTTGTCCGTGTAGGGCCGCGCCTTGGTTCGCCTCCGACGCGACACCGTTCCGCGCCCCACCAGTCGCTCGACGTGCTCTCGTGCCTTCCGGACTCCTCGCTGGCCTCCGACAAGGGCAGGATCGTTGGCCAGCAACCCGAGCAGGAGATGCTCGGTGCCAATGTAGTCGTGTCCAAGATCGATCGCCGCTTGCAGCGCGCCGTCTAGGGCTTCTTGTACTTCATCGTTCATACGCATGCCACCCATGCCCACCCCTCCTTGGTTGTATCATACAGAATGACACAAACAACGATTCTGTGTCAATGGCCGCGATACGATCGCCCGATAACAGCGAGTGGAATTCCAGAGCGCGTGCTCGCCTGAGAAAGACACTCGACGGGCCAGTGGTGGACGGCCGCCCCAACCCAGCGCGGTCAGCGGAGTGCAAGCGTCCGCTTGCACCGGATTGGGTCGCTCCCCCAGCTTGAGCCCTACGCGGATAGGCGCTTCCAATCTTACGTCGGTGTCCCTTGGTAAGACTCAACCTCATCGCCGTGGAGATCGAGAGTCTCCGGGGCTATTTCAACGTCCGTCTCACATCGGACCGTCATCGGACACTCATCGTCGGACCGAACAACTCGGGGAAGACATCAGCCCCTAAAGCCGCGCAACAGATGAGGTGATCGGTCTCGTCACGGTGAAGGGAGTAGCGATGAGAGGCGGCGTTTGGTTTGTAACGTTCGCGCCGATTATGACCTTGGTAGCGAGTTGCGGCCCCAGGGCGAGCCAGGCTGAACAGGCCGCGGAAGTCCCCAGCGTCGCTGCAATCGGCAGTATCGTCGACTCGCTCGTTGTCGCGGAGGCGCTGGATCGATCCGTGCCCGGTGTTGCCGTGTCAGTGGTTGCCGACGGAGAGGTCCTGGTTAGCCGTGGCTATGGAGCGGCGAACCTCGCCGCAGGAACCACTGTCAGCGGTTCTACCCCTTTCAACATCGCGTCGATCACCAAGCCGCTCACCGCGGCGGTTATCCTGGAGCTGGCTGCGGAAGGTGCCGTAGCCCTTGATCAACCGGCGGCTGACTACCTGGATCTGCCAGCCGTCTACCGGACACTCAGGGTTCGTGAGCTCCTCACACACACATCCGGCATTGCTAGGGATCTACGCACCGACAACGACGACGATCCGACGACGGGCGAGTACCGAGATCGGCTGTTCAACTCTCAACCCAGCTTCCCTCCCGGTAGCCGCTTCGAGTACAGCAATACCGGGTACACCGTCCTCGGTTGGCTTATAGAGAACGTGGAAGGGCGGCCCCTTGAGGCCGTGTTTCGAACTCGCTTCTTCGATCCACTTGGCATGGACCAGGCGAGGTATCGCGCCGGCCTTGACGACGATCCGAGGCGTGCGCGTCCGTATGTGATCACGGACGACGCGGTCGTGCGCGAGCTCTATGTATCCGGTGGCTTCGGCTCCGGTGGGCTGTCCTTGTCCGCTGACGATTTCACTGCGTTCGCGGTTGCCCTCCAGCGCCTCGACTTCCTCACGGAGAGCCAGCTCGACGAGGCTTGGACTCCGGCCACCCTCCGCGACGGGAGTCCCGTTGCAGTGCGCATCAACACCGACACCGACAGCTACGGTTTTGGCTGGTTTATCACTGAACTGGATGGCAGACGGCTCGTTACCCACGGCGGGGGCATCACGGGGTACTCGGCGAACCTCTATCACTTCCCAGACGATGGAGTGACGATTGCAGTCCTCGCCAATAGCAAAGCACGCGACGATGGTATGGCTCCGGTTGATCCACTCGCGCGTCGCATCGCCGAAGCCTACTTCGCGCTCTTGTCCACCACCTGACACCTATTGGCGACATCGTCCGCCCACTCGCGCTGCTTGGCTTGTGTTCAAGACTGGAAGAATCGGCTCTTGAGCTAGACTCACTTCGGACCTCGGAGGGACACATGAAGGCTCGGACGAAGGGGCTGATTGCTTTCGCTATTCTATCGGTGCTGTGGAGTACGGAGTCGAATCATGCTGCTGCTCAGGAGCAAGGAGCGGAATTGGCCGCGTTCAAGAGCTTCGCCGGGGAGTATCGCCGCAACAACAACATTCTGAGCTTTTCATACGCGATCGTGCAGGACGGCAGGATCGTCGCCGCCGAGGGGATCGGTTGGCAGGACCACGACGCGGAGGAGCCGACAACACCAAACACCAGCTATCTGGTCGCCTCGATCACAAAGACCTTCACGGGTGCCACTCTGCTGGCGATGGATGCGGACGGAATCATCGATCTCGATGATGATTTCACGACGCTGAGCGACTGGGATAAGCGCTGCGAGTGGCTCTCGACCAGCGGCAACATTTTCGGTGGTGGCAGGCAGCTTGACGATGGCTATGTGCCGCCGCGCATCCGCTGTGATACACCCTTCTCGCTGCGTGACGTGCTGAGAATGCGAGTGCTGGGGAAGCCGGGCACCAATTTCCTCTACAATCCCATCGTGTTTGGACGGCTTGCCAACTGGGTCGAGGAGAAGACGGGCACGCCCTTCGACCAATGGGTCCGACGTTACGTCATCGACAAGGCAGGCCTCGAGAACATCGCCGCGGGCTGGCGCGATCCTCATGGCGGCGACGCACTTCGGCTGCTGGCCCCGCCATTCCGCCACGCTCCCGAACGGGACAGCGGGCTCGCGCCTTCGCCCCTTCCGAACCCGGAGATGAACGCGAGCAGCGGCATCATCGCCAGTGCCGTGGCGCTCGCGAACTACTCGATCGCACTGGATGAGGGCAAGATCCTGGACCCCGAGCTACGAGAGGCCATGTGGACTCCGCCGAGGGAGGCCGACGGCACGCCCGCGTCCTACGCGTACGGCTGGTGGGTACAAGAGTGGCGCGGGCTCAAGCTAGTCTGGCACGGCGGCTGGTGGCCGGACGCCTATGCCGGGTTCTTGCTGAAGGTGCCAGAAGAGGGGCTCACCCTGGTCGCGCTCGGGAACACCGACGGCCTGTACTGGGGCAACCGGCTGCATGTCGCAGAGCTGGAGAAGAGCCCGCTCGCTCTCAAGTTTCTGGAGACCTTCACCGCCCGATGACGGGCCCCCGCTGGGACGGACAAGGGGGCTGGCTCACGCACCGATAGGGGAGCTTAAGCATTGCTCGCACCGGCGGCCGGCGCTGGTCACTCGCTCTGGCTCAATTGCAGGTCCGTCATGCCGCTCGCGCGGCTTATCCGTCTCACCCTCCCAAGGCCGAGGAAATGCGCACCAGCGCGTCCTGATAGTGGATGCGCGTCATGCGATCGTCCACGCCGTCAGCAAGTGCGCTGCGAATCTCGTCCTGGAGCAGCGTCAACTGGTCCCGGATCAACGGGCGGATGTCCGACTGCCCGATATGCAGGTCCGCGTTCAGCGGCGGATCGTCGTTGCGGCCAACACGCAGATTGCCCGAGGCCGGAGGACTCCAATGATCGGACTCCGCCTCGTGCAGTAGATAGGCCGCCTGTTCGAGGTATGCTCGCTGCTGGTTCCTCCGGTACGTATCGGCGGCCCCACCTGACCGCACTTCGCGCCAGACGATCTCTCGTACATCGTCGAGCATCTGGGTGGGCGTATAAGTTTCGTCGCCCAGGAACGTCTCGTGCTCGATGTGCCGGGCGATACGTGCGTGGTTGAGGAAACGCTGCACTGCCAACTCCTGATACGCACGAATCCTCTCCACCGCGCCCGCGTGTTCGATGCGGCGTAGCACCTCGGGGTTGAGGGCCCAGGTAGGCGTCGCGAGCACATGTTCGTCCAAGAACTGCATGGCCTTTCGCTGGTAGTCTGCCTCGATAGGCGTGTATACCCAGCCCTCTTCTCCGTAGCGCTTGTGATGTGTCCACGAACCACCCACGGCGCTTGCCGCATGCTCTGCGTACCGGTTCCATTGGGTGAGGGCCTGGAGGTAGTGGGTTTCCAACTCGTAGTAGTCCTCGCCCTCGTCGAGCACCCACTCCATCAGGTTGTCCATCATCGTGCGGAGATTACTCATCCCGAGCTCTGCCGCCTCGACGGGATCGTCGCTGATGCCTTCCGTCATCCGATAGGGATCCCACTCAACGTCCATCCCGAACAGCGCCGAAGCGAAGCGGAACCACGGCTTGTCAGAGCGCTCCACGATCCACTGATTCAGTGTATCGAACTCGTCCTCGGGGGTCTCTGCGTCGAGGATAGGCCTGTAGCCCCATTGGATTGCCCACGCGTCCCAGACGCCCATACGGCGTTCCGGCGGTACGTGGTCTCCCGGCTGAGCGGCATAGTTGAAGCGCGTTCGACCCACGGACGAGGCCGAATGTCCCATGCGACGGACGAAGTCGGGGTTCCGAATGGAGTCGACGGGGAATACGAAGTTCGCTCGCTGGTTATGGGGGAGCCCCACGGAATGGGCAGTTTCGTGGGAGATCACATAACGGATCGCTTCGCCCATGAGGTCTTCGGGTAGGTCGTCGTCACGGTAACGAACGTCATCGGCCGCCGTCGCAACCTGGGAGAGGAGCTGCCACCGCATCCGCTCAGCCACGCCCTGATACAGATTGGTGTGCGCCCGAATCACCTCGCCCGACCGTGGGTCCACAACGTCGCCCCCGGAGTTGGCCGACCGCGTGGGCGACGCGACGAAGCGGAGCACCGAGTGCCGTGCATCGAGCAAACTGAAGTCCGGGTCTTCCTCCTCGGTTGGTGCGCGGACGACCCGCATGACGTCGCGGAACCCCGCCTCCTCGAAGCCCTCGTTCCACTCCAGGATTCCGGCCTCGATGTACGGAATCCACTCCTCGGGGGTCGCCGGATCGATGTACCAGACCCACGGTTTCACGGGTTCTACCAACTCCCCTCGGCGGAAGGCTGCGGTGTCTGCCGGCTCCAGCCGGTACCGACGGGCGTAACGCTCCGGCCGCACGCCGTCGAAGTCGCGGGAGTAGTTCGTGCGCTGAACCGAGATGAACCCCACCCGCTCGTCATAGAGGCGCGGTGTCATGGGCACTTCGGGAAGGAGGATCATGGAGTGGTTCACCTCGAACGACAGCGCGCCCGCCCGCGCTGCCGAAGGTGCCTGGCTCGCGTCATACGATCTCACGACGCGCACCTCGACGTTGATCGGGAAGCTCCGGGACCACTCCAGCCAACTCCGGTCACGGTCATACCGACGCACCCCCATGCGCTGCCGTTGGCTGTTGGGGAGTGAGAACGCGGGAGTATCGCCCATATACAGATCAGTGACGTCGATCACCACCGTGCCGTTGCCCCGGGTCTGGACCTCGAAGGAGGCCAGGATCGGCGCAAAGCTCTGGTTCTCCACCGCAATGCTGACGTTGTCTTCCGGGTCAGCCGCGGTGGAGTGGGTCACCGCCCTCAGGTACACGCGCTCGCCGCGCTCCTCCCAACGCACCACGAGGTTGGGAGCCATGTTGGCGCCCACGTTGGTCTGCCCCTCTTGGACCCGGTGGAACCGGCTCATGATGATCATCTCTCGCCCCAGGAGACTGTCCGGGATCTCAAAGAGCAGCCGCTCGTCAACCTGATGAACGTCGAACAATCCCGGGTGGGACTCGGCAGACTCGGGCACCACTTCGTCGTAGGAGGCCTGGGCCTTCAACTGAGGGGGGAGCGACGTGAGGGCGAAGGCGGCGGCAACGGCCGTTAAGGCCCCTGGGCTACGGCGACACATGGCAGGGCTCCTACAGGAACGGTGAGAATGCGAAGCCGCAGGGTGGGTCAGCCGCCACGTGTGGGCAAGAGGCGAGTCACTCGCTGAGGAGCACAACGAGGTCAAGCTCAACGCCGATTGAACGAGCTCAGGGGGCAACGGGTTTACGAGCTACGCGGGTCGCTTAGATTGGAGCTGTCCCGCTTTGGTGGACGGTTAGGTACTGAGGATCAAGCGACTGCTTTGGATTGTAGTGCGTACCTCCGTTCGAAGTCGATGGGAGAGATCTGTCCGAGGGCGGAGTGGCGTCGTCGGGGATTGTAGAAGCCTTCGATGTAGCTGAAGACGGCGAGACGAGCCTCGACCTGCGATGTGAACCGACGCCGGTCGATGAGCTCGCACTCGAGCGAAGCAAAGAAGCTCTCGGCGAGCGCGTTGTCGTAGGCGTCACCGACCGATCCGGTGGAGGGTCGGATGCCGACTTCTCTGCAGCGACGACCGAACGCGATGGACGTGTATTGGCACCCCTGGTCGCTGTGGTGGATGACATCGGTGGGTCGCCGCTGCTCGATGGCCATGTCCAGGGCTTGAAGGACCAGGTCGGTGCGAAGGTGTGTGGCCATCGCCCAGCCCACGACGCGGCGGCTCCAGGCGTCGAGCACGATGGCGAGGTAGAGGAAGCGGCCGGATGTGGGGACATAGGTGATGTCGGCGACCCAGAGCCGGTTGGGCTCGCGAGCCGTGAAGTCGCGATCGACGAGATCAGGGATCGCCCGCGGCGCTTTGCCGCGCTTCGTGGTGCGGATCTTCCTTCGGCGCGTGACGCCTTGGATTCCGGCCGCCCGCATCAGCCGATACACACGCTTCGCTCCGACCCGCTCCCCATCCTCCTCGAGATCCGCATGAATCCGCGGACGGCCATAGACACCATGGGAAGCTTCATGGAAGTCGAGGATCTTGCGTGTGAGAACCGCGTCGCGTTCACTTCGATCCGACGGAGGACGCTCGCGCCACGCGTAGTAGCCACTCGGCGAGACACCCAACACTCGGCAAAGCATCGTTACTGGATAGGTCGCCTGATTCGCGCTCACGAACTCGAAGGCCGTTCGGGCACCGCGTCGGTCTCCCGCGCGAACCAGGCTGCGGCTTTTTTTAGGATCTCTTGCTCCATCCTCAGTCGCTTGTTCTCGCGCCTCAGACGTCGGAGCTCATGCTTTTCATCGGTGGTCAGGCCGTCGCTGCGGTCACCCCCATCGAGATCCGCCTGTTTGACCCAGTTCCGGATCGATCCCGCGGAAGGCTCGAACTCTCGCGACAACTCCTGGGGCGATCGGCCCGATCGCACCAGCTCCACCATTCGCCTGCGCAACTCCACGCTGTACGCCGGTCTCGTTCTTAGCATCTGACACCTCCTCCCCCGTAGGGTGGATGTGTCCACTAAACCGGGTCAACTCCAGATTGGAAGCGATCGGTTGTCTGCTAGTAGCACTGATCGTCCACCTTCGACTTGCACGGTCAAGATCGCGGTAGCTCCGTCCCCGGCGGTTGGGCGGTGACAGCTGAGGACGCAGCTCCGACTACTGAAGCCGCGCCTTCAGGTCCGTGGGAACCGAGAAGTGGAAGCTCCTGCCCCGCTTCCACTGCAAGAGCAATCCCTCGCTAGCGAGCTCCAACAGGTCCGTCCGAGCGGTCTGGTAGGCAACGTTGTGGCTGGAGCGGTGTGATTCGATCGTGTATCTCGCCCCAGGGTGTCGGAGTGCGTGCCCGAGCAGCGCCAACTGCCGGTGATTCAGGTGGGCCTCCTTCTTCAACAACAGTTCAACCCGATGAACCTCGAGCGTTTTCCGTTCCAAGTAGGCACGTAGATCGTCGATCGAACGACGGACGACTCCGAGGTGGTAGGCAAGGAAGTACGTCAGATCGTTCTCATCGGTCTCGGTGTAGAGGAACGAGCGAGCGTACTTGGATGGCGCCTTCTTGAGGATCCGGGAAATCGATAAGTACTCGGCTAACCAGTAGCCCTGGGACAGCATTGACCAGTAGAACAGCGCGCGGGCGGTTCGTCCGTTTCCATCAACAAACGGGTGATCGAACCCGAGCCAGAAATGTAGGATCAGAGCACGCACAACAGGGTGAAGGAAGGTCTCATCGGGTTCTTCGTTGGCGAAGGCACACATGACCTCCATCCTGGCCGGCAGCTCCACGGCACTGGGAGGGATGTGCAGAACCGTACCAGATCCGTCCTCGACCTGGCTCGCGTCCTCCTCGGAGCGAAAGCACCCTGCCTTTGTTGGATCATCCAGAGTATCCTTGGTGAGGATGCGGTGAATCGCAAAGACCAACTTCTGGCTCATAGGCTGTCCTACATACTGCCGGATATGCCTCATCGCCGCGTAGTTGTTCACGATCATCTGCTCACTGCGGTCTGTCGGTTGGCGCCCAGTACGCAGCATCTGCTTGGCGACATCGACGGTGGTGGAAGCTCCCTCGAGTTGACTTGAGTTGATCGCCTCATCGATGAGGGAGTTGACTATGTAACGGTCACGGGTCGCAGGGTTCGTGACTGCCTCGGATATCTGAATCTGCCCGCCTGCGAGTTGGTCGATTTCGTGGAGGTGCCTGAGGACCGGATCGGGCGTCCCGTAGTGGAAGTGGTTGCCGAGCTTGTCCCTGAGCGGAACCGGCTTCAACAGCTGGCTTCGAGCCAGCTTGATCCCCAACCACCATTCGTCGTGAGTCAGACCGGTGGGTGGCTCCAGGTGACGGAGCTTGTCCCAATGCACGTACTGACCCTTCAGGACCGGTGGCGACCTCAGGATCGCCGGGAGCTTCTCCTTTGAGACTGAGGCGATCAACTCCTCAGTCGCGCGAGGGCGGAGTGGGATACGCATCACAAACACACTTGTCAGAGTCTACTAAGACAAGAGAATTTAGTAGTTCATCACTAGCCGTAGCAAGGACCTACTAATAGTCCCCTATTTGGTAGAGTACGGTCCCGCGGGGCGTCGCTGTTCGAGAGCGGTTGCAGATCAAGCCGCCGGTACGATTCGCGTCCAGCAACATCGGCTTCCCCTTTTGGCCTCCGATACGGCGATCGGTCACAAGCTGCCCAAGGCGCTCGGATCGTTCAGACCGTATCCGGGTCCGTTGCGCTGGTCGGCGGAGTGGGCCCGACAGGCTTGGGGATCTATCTGGCCAAGCTTGGAAGCTTCGCTCACCTCGCGTCGCTCATGGTGATCCCCGTTGGATGCGCAGTCGGCCTTTTCGGCTGGACTTTGCTCGTCACAGGCAAGACGCGGCGGCCCGACCTCGATGAGCCGAATCCGCTCGACGCGGAACGCATGCTTGAGCGAATCGCCAGAATGCGATCAGCTCAGAAGCGCGCAACACGACGCTAGCTGACCTCTGCGGTCCGGCTCGGCCCGTGGCGTCGTTTCACTCTCCCTCAGTAGTCTGTTGCGATGAGTTCTCCACCATGGGAAGCGGACCGCGAACTGTCGCTCTCCTCAGCCAGTGCCGCGATCCGCCGCGCCTTCCCCCAGGTCGACGCGAGCGAGTTGGTTCTCTTGGGCTCCGGCTGGGAGTTCGACGCGTACCTGACTCGCGACAACTGGGTTGTCCGTTTCCCGCGCCGAGCGGAGTACGCATCGCTCTTTGACTCCGAAGTGCAGGTCCACCGCCTGGTATCTGCAGCGCTCACTGGCGTTGCGCAGGTCCCCAGGGTCGAGCTTCGCGGCGATCCGGGACCCGAGTTTCCGTACGCCTTCGGGGCACACCGGTACATTCCGGGCATTTCCGCCGACACACTTCACGACGAGCTTCTGCCGGCACTCGCCACGAGTATCGGTACCGCTCTGTCCCTCGTGCATAGCATACCAGCAACTAGTGCTCGCGCGGGCGGCATCACGGAATTCGACAGGGATGCAGACGACGTACGCACCTGGCTCGAGTGGCGGCTGTCGATCCTAGCCGAAGCCGATCTCAAGCCCCCTCACCTGCAAGCGGCCGTGGCTTGGGTACGCGATCTCGCCTTCCCGATCGAGCCCTACCGTGGCCCGTTACGCCTCATCCATCATGACCTCTCGCCCGAGCATCTCATCGTTGGCCCGGACTCGGGAGCTCTGGTCGGTATCATCGACTGGACAGATGCGATTCTCGGTGATCCGGTCCGTGACTTCGTCATCTTCGTGGCCTGCTGGGGCTGGGACTTCACGCACGATGTGCTGCGGTCGTATGCGGCCCCCACGGACGACGAGTTCCTCGACCGGCTCCGTCTACTGGCGCGCTTCCTATCCGTGATGTGGCTCTCCGAAGCAATCGAGCTGGGCTCGGACTTCGACAAGCACGCCAACTGGGTGCGGAACGCGTTTGCGTAGCTGAACCGAAGGAGCGCTGCCCGGACCAGGTGGTCGAAGGCGGAAGCGCCGGCTGGCATTCGACTTGCCCCGGATCCGAGGCTATGCGACCTCTTCCCGCGGTACTCGCCTTTTTGCTGTCTCCATTGGTACGCGTTCCTGGAGCAACAAGCGGGGGTTTGGAAGGTCACCGCTCTCCGAACCCTAGCACAGACTGCCGTGTTGGCCGCAGTTCTCGACGGATTCGACGGTCAGACCGTCCCCGATTCCCTCAGTTGGTTCCGAGACAACATCGCGTTGACGCTTGCCAGCGACAGCCAGCTGCAGGACCAGCTGCGATCCGATCTGTCACTCCTACAAATGATGCTGAGGCTGCTCGACGAGGAGTCGGTCCCCCGGAGCGTCAGCTACCACTCTATGAGACCCTTCACGTCGCATAACCTAGCCGTCGAAGAGCTGCGGTCGTATGCGGGCCACGCGGGTGGAGCGGAACGGAGGGGGCCCAGGATGCGCCACAATCACGATTGGTGGCGTTCTCGACAACACGGTGGGATACCTACATGCGGGTCCTACCTGCTCGGTACCTAGCATGAACCCGAGTACCTGGATTCTTGTTGAACATGTAGTTGGCGACTGGTACCTGTTTAAGACGACATAGCGTACCAGCAGACAGTGCTATTCAAGGACGGCTAGCGCGCCGAGGTCGAGCGGTTGGTTATGCATTGCGAGTGCGCCCGTGGCATCGCGTGGCCACTGGTTCTCTGGTCGGTCCCAATACAACTCCAGACCGTTCCCGTCGGGATCTGAAAGATAGAGTGCCTCGCTTACCCCGTGGTCAGAGGCACCGTCGAGCCGAACCCCGCAAGCCAGCAGGCGTCGATAGGCTACGGCGAGCGCGGAGCGGGAGGGGTAAAGGAAGGCCACGTGGTACAGTCCTGTGGTTCCCCTCGACGGACGAGCGCCACCCAGTGAATCCCACGTGTTCAACCCCACGTGATGGTGGTAGCCTCCCGCCGAGAGGAACGCGGCGGAGTCCTGGATCCTCTGCGTCACCTCGAGTCCGATCACATCTCGATAGAAGCCGATCGAGCGATCCAGGTCCGACACCTTGAGGTGTACGTGTCCGACCCGTAACCCAGGATCCGCTGGTCCACCCTTCTTTGCCGCTGGTCCCGACTCACCGTCCATGTCTATGCGATCCGTGTCAGTGGCCCCTGTAGCCGGAGGAACGTCCTTTCAGCCATGTTCGTGATGTGGGTCCACACATGACCGGAGGCACAGGTGCCCCCTAGAACTTGCCATTGTCGTGGGCCATGTCCGCCTCGGGTGGGATCTCCGAGACGGTGTCCCAGTGCTCCACGATCTTCCCGTCCGCGACACGGAATAGGTCGAAGAACGCGGTCGGGTTTCCTCCCAGCGTCCCCCGTGACGCAGTGAACACGAAGTTGCCTTCAGCCACCACGATTGGCGTTTCAGAGTAGACCATGGTCTGGCCGGCTTCGGCCATCGCGGCGAGCGCCGCTCCAAGTCCGTCGAGCCCGTCGGCAATCGCAGGGTTGTGCTGCGTGTACGACTCGGTCGAGACGTAGTCGGTGATCTTCTCTGGCGCACCACCCCCTAGGACGTCGCGTACGAACCCTTCGACCAGAGCCTTGTTCGCCTCGGTCCGGTCCAAGTCGACAACGGACGTCGCGCCGTCGGTCATCGAATGGCCCGATGGGTTGGGACCTTGGGGCACCTGCAGGTTGTCCCAATGCTCGGCGAGCTTCCCGTCTTCGACGCGAAAGACATCGAACGCCACCAGCGTGTCCGCACCGAATGCCTGCGCGTTCTCGTAGGTCCCGTGAACCACGACCATCGTGTCGTCGGCGATCACTCGATGAGTGGTGAGGCGAATCCCGGAGTCCCTCAACGCCGGGATGAACCCCAGAATCGGAGCTGCACCAGTGGGCACCGCGGTGTTGTGCTGGATGTAGTCCTCCGCGAGCAACTCCGCGGCCCGATCGACGTCGAAGTCTGAGAAGATTGCTGCCACGCCCGCATCTACGACTTCCTTCGCAGTCAAACGAACCTCCAGGTTGTGCGTGTTTTGGCGATGAGATGTTAGTATCTACAATATACCTGGTACTGTCCACGCACTTTGGGAGAACCTAGTATGCTTCGCATTACCGTCACGACCGACCAAGAGAGCGGGCTATGCCCGGTGCGCAACGTTCTCGCCCCCGCGATGGGGAAGTGGACTTCGCTCATCATGCTGGCACTCGAAGACGGTCCGCAGCGGTTTTCCTGGATCAAGCGCAACATCGGCGACGTGACGTCCCGGGTGCTGACTCAGAGCCTCCGCCGGCTGGAGCGGGATGGACACCTCACTCGGCAGGTCGACCCCGGACCCCCCGTCAAGGTACGGTACGGACTGACGCCGATGGGAGATGAACTCGTAGCCCTCTACCGCCCTTTGGCAGTATGGGCGGAGGACCGGTTCGATGCGGTGCGCGATGCGCGGGCAGAGTACGATGAGACGGGCGCCTGACCGCCTGGCTTGGGTCCTGAGAAACGCAGCCCGAGCCCGCCCGTCACGAAGCGTCGCATGAAACCTCCGAGGCATCTCGGTGCGCGGTTTCGTGGAAGAGGGTACGCCATGTCTCACCATCGTCGTCGCTGATCGAGTAGATAAGCTCGTACCCTGTGGGCGAGATGTTGCGAAAAGCCTTCCGGAAGTCCATCGGCGTCGTGGGCTCATCGCCGTCCTGGAGTCGAGCTTGCCGGTCCAGTCGGAACGCGAGCTCCTCGCCATCCCACAGCTCGGTCTGGGACCAACGCTCAACGGTCCCGAAAGCACTCACCGTGCGATCCTCGAAGCGCTCCAGGTGACCGTCGTACATCAAGAATGAGCTCTGTGCACTCCACCGCACATCTTGATCCGAACGGGCGAAGTCCAGTGTAACCACCTGGTCGTAGACGCGGCGCCGCACGAGCACCTCGAACCTTCGCGACTCCCCTTCTGCGCCGCTCTCGTCGTAGCGAACGGAGCATGACGAGAGCTGACCGTCCAGCGCGCCTAGGCGCTGGAGCAACGGGTGAGCGGCAGGTGGATCGAATGGCAGCTTTGCCGCTCGGGTGGTGAACTCATTGGCGTCACCCCTGAGCACCCTGTGTACAGCTGGCCCGTCGGCTCCCGGCCGGCGATCCGACTTCCACGCGCCATCCTCCAGGTACTCGATGTGCCACTCGAACGTGTCTTCCGATACCGGCGTCATCGTCTCCCGATACTCCACCACCCGGCCGTCCGGGTAGTGACCCGTCCACTCACGCCGAACGACTCTCTCCGCGGGATCCAATACTCTGACGATCCCTCTGAAGAGGGCGCCGTGGTAGAAGACGCCTGAGATGTTGATCTCCTCAGCCACCGGGTCCCAGGCCATCAGACCCTCCACGAAAGTCCGGGGCTGGTCGGGTTGGTCCCAGGAGCCCACAAAGGAGAGAGCCTGGCGACCGACCGTCCACCGCACATCCACCTGGCTGTTGGGCATCCCATCCCGGTCACCCTCGGGCACCAGTGTACCCACGTAGAAATCCAGCACCTCCAGCCCCGCCGGGGTCTGAGCAATGCCATCTGAGGTGTTCCCGAGCAGAACGGAGATCAGCGCAATCCCCGATGACTTCAACAGCCGATTCAAGTGGACCTCCGGGCCGAGCGGAACGAGTCACGGTCCATAGCCTGCCGTGACGGCCGTCGGTGTTCAACCGACGCCAGATCAGCTCGACATGAGTCCCAGGAAAGGACTCAACCCGTCGTGAGTCGCTTGAACTCCGGCCGATCCAGGAGGGGTCGGAACACCGGATCCACGCGGACGGACGCAAACGCCAAGGGGGGATCAGCCGCGGCCCGTTCGAGAGCTCGGATCGCGTCCGCGAAGGCCCCCTCCGCAGCGTGCAACCGCGCCAACGCCAAGGCGGTGGCGCTCGACTGTGATCCCGCCTCGAGAGCCCGGATGCGCCAGTTCCGGTACCAGCCGGGAGCCTCTTGCGGGGAGACCGCCCTAAACGCCGCAACCTCCTGAGCGTCGGCGCCGTTCAACACCATGAGTTGTCGCAGTTGCTCGGTCGCCTCCTCAAACCGGCCCAGGTCCTCCAACGCCTGTGCCAGACAGGCCAACCCCCACGGGTTCGTCGGCTCCACCTCCGCCGCCAGTGCACACCGTTCGCGAGCTTCCTGGGGTCGTTCCGCCCACAGATAGTACAGCCCAGCTTCGCCGTTCAACGCCGCTGACAGCGGGTCGAGCCTATACCCGGCCTCGACTTGCTCGAGCGCCTCATCCTGACGCTCATCCAGGAACAGGAAAAGCGCATAGGCCAAGTGATCCATGGGAGCGGGCTCGCCAGCTACAGCCATCTGGAAGTACTGTCGGCCCCGGTCCATGTCCCCGTCGGCGATGGCGGTGACGGCCCCTAACACCCGGTTGGCTTCGGGCAGCGTCGGATCCAGCGAAACGGCCCGTTGAGCGGCTGCCCGAGCTTGATCGACATCGTCGAGCCGGAGGTGTGCCTCGGCCAGCCCCGACCAGGTCTCGGCCCGCTCCGACTCGGACGAGAGGGCTTGCTGGAAGTAGGCGACGGCCCGTGCGGGACCTTCACCGTCGCGGGCCTCAAGGGCGTGGCGGGCCTTGGCGTAGGCGAGCGACGCCTCGGTGACGCCTTCTCCCACCTCGCCAACCTGTGATCCCTGCCCCGAACGTACCACTCCCCAACCGACAGACGCTGCGCCGGCGACCAGGATGACGACGGCCGCAGCGGCGGCCCACTGCCACACTTGGCGCGGGGGGGTAGCCGTTGAGGCCGTCCGCTTCAGCAGCGGGGCGGCCGGCAGGCCGTCGGTCACCCGCACGGGGTGGACGAAGCGGTAGCCCCTTCGCGGCAGCGTCTCGATGAACCGGGGATCGACCGCGCGATCGCCCAATGCATCTCGCACCTGCCGGATCGCGGTGTTGAGCCCTTTGTCGTGATCCACTACCGAGTGGGGCCACAGCTCCTCGTGAAACACCTGCCTCGGCACCAATCGCCCGGCGTTGCGAACCAGCAGCGCCAAAACACGGGCAGGGAGCGGCTGCAGTGGCACTGGACACCCGTCACGCGACAACTCGAGTGTTACGAGGTCGAACTCGAACTGGTCGAATGAAGTCGTGCGGACCTGGTCGGGCATCAAGATCTCCGGGGACGCTCGTTCACGAGACCCTGGCTCAGGAAGGCTACTACTTCCCGGGCCAGAGCATGGGTCCCGTGGACGGGACGGTGGTCCGAACAAGGCACCGCTTGCACATGCGTTGTCGGCCTGCGCAGCTTGGTGGGCGATCTCCGTGACCAACTGCCCTGAAGAGTACGCCGACCCCGCGCGACCGAGAAGAAGGAGCACTTCGGCATCATCTACGGAGAAGCGCCGGCCCGCGGCACTCCGAGCGTTGCCTAAGAGGGTGGCGGGGTCGACTCGATCGTGACGCCAGATGTGGGTGCCCTGTGTCCTCGAGACCCCGCCTCCCTGGGGCGTCGAGTGAGAGACCTGCTCGAGCATGAGCCCACTCGTAGCGAGATGGCGCTCCAAGCGCGTCGCCGCGCACAGGAGCGGTTCGACGGAGCGCGGCTAGCTGTCGAACTGGAGAGCTGGCTGCAGGCGTTGACGTAGGAACGCGTGCTGGTGTGCGGTCCGCAGGCGCGGATCTCTGTACCCGAGCCTGGCTCAGAATTTGATCCGTCTCTCGATGCCCTAGTACCTAAGCGGACCCCCTCCGCGTATTCACACGATTTGGCCGAGATTGAGGAGGAAACGTGCTTCCCTTGGTGGCGTTTATCGCAGCAGTGGCGCAACAGGGTGAGGTGCCCACGCCCGCCCAACACCAGACCATCTATGCCGAACTCGCCGCCATAGAAGCGGACCCAGCGCGCACGGCCAACGTCGAGGCGTTCGTGCTTCGCAGGGAGACCGCGGAGCTGATCCTACAGAGTGGCCAACTCTCGCTCCTCACGCCGGTGGGCGGGAACGTGGTGGGGGCCGTCTTCTCGGGGGATGCCCTGTTTCGCATGGCGCCACCTCTCCAGATCGAACGGGACCATCTGGTCCGCGTGTTGGACTCGGAACGCGTGATGAGTGGCACCGCAACCGTCGAGCTCGAGGGGGCGCTGCTCCTCTTTAGTGGGGAGACGCTCGACGAGCTCACGAGTGCCTTGACGTTCGGCTCGACAACACCCGTCAGGGACGCGCGTAAGAACGTCGAGGAAGGACTCAAGTTCCTGCTGGACAAGGACGCGCGGGACGCGGACGCTGGTTTGATGAACCTGTTGCTCAACGGTGCAGGCGATTTCGTGCACATGCACCTCCGCGCCCGCGACGGGAGACCCCTGTTCTTCCGGGTCGACGGAAGTGAGCGGGAAGAGGTGTCCTTCGGCGCCGAGGCCCGTGGACGAGGGGATTACTACGAAACCCTGGTACAACACCACCGGCCCGACGACTACACCACAGGTCGTATGCTTACGGAGCGGGAGCCACAGTTGGCTTCCCTCGAACACTACCGGATCGAGTCCAAGATCGAGCGCAGGCTTGGATTCTCGGCGCGGGCGCAGGTCCGCGTGGTGCCGACGGCCGACGGAGGGCTGTGGCTACCCCTCCGTCTCTATTCCGAACTCGACGTCGACAGTGTGGGTTGGCGAGTGGGAGAGGACGGCCCCACGAGTGCCGCTGTCTACTATCGGACAGATGAGTCGGGCCGGTTGTGGGTGCGGCTTCCCGATGAGTCGAGCGCGGGAACGCCACTCCACCTCGTTGTGGATTACGAAGGTGACTTGCTCCGCCAGGAGTCGGGATGGGTGAGCCTCGCCTCGTCGGCCGGCTGGTATCCGCGCTACGGGTCCGAGCCGGCCACGTTCGATCTGAGCTTTCAGACGCACAAACACTGGAAGTTCGCAGGGAGCGGCGTTCGTGAATCGAGGACGGAGGAAGGCGATTGGGTTCTTACGCGTTGGCGCGTCGATCAGCCGGCTCTCCACGCGTCTTTCAATGTAGGCGAGTTCACCGAGCACCTGATCGAGCACGATGGCATCCCGGCGCTTACACTGCAGTACGCGGAGCGCGCCCATGCCCGCCTGTCCTCAGACCTCGCCGAGCGTGGCTACCACCTCTTGGAACAGGAGGACATGGGCCAGGCCGTGGGCTTCGACATCGGCAACAGCTACCGATTCTTTCAGGAAGTCTACGGACCGCTGCCAGCGGAGTCCTTCTATGCGACCGAGATTCCCGCGGGCCACGGACAAGCCTTCCCGGGGATGATCCACCTCTCGTGGAGCACCTTTCAATGGACGGGTGAGAAGGGGTACGACCAGATCTTCCGCGCGCACGAGGTGGCACACCAATGGTGGGGCCTGAGCGTAGAGCCGGACTCCTACCACGACGTTTGGCTGAGCGAAGGCCTGTCCGAGTTCTCGGGTCTCTGGTACATGGGCGTGGTTCAGATGAACCCGCCGCTCTACTTCGCCCGGCTCAACGACTATAAGAAGAACATCTTAGAGCGCCGGGATAATGCCGCCCCGGTTTGGTTGGGGCGCCGCGTCGTGACCTCCACGGAGCGCGAGACGCGTCGCGACTATCAAACGATCATCTATGAAAAGGGCGCATGGGTCTTCCACATGCTCAGGAACCTCATGATGGACCTCGACACCATGAACGAGGATGCCTTCAAGAACATGATGCGTGACGCCTATCAGCGCGGGCAGGGCAAGACGCTGTCGACGCAGGAGTTCAGTGCGATCGTCCAGGAACACATCGGTGCGGATATGGGCTGGTTCTTCCGGCAGTGGGTTTACGGCTCCGACGTACCCACGTATTGCTTCTCCTACACAGGCGAGCAGACAGCGGAGGGCTACCGGATGCGGGGTCGTGTGGTGACTGACCGGGTCTCCGATGACTTCCAGGCCATTACACCCGTCTACATCGGTTTCGGCGAAGACGGGTGGGCGCGCATCCGCGTTTCCGTCCAGGGGCCCGTCACCGAGCTCGATTTTCCCATGATGCCTCGGGCTTCGGAGATCGTGCGCTTCAACGACCTGGAATCGGTCCTGGCCGAAGTCATCGAAGAGGATTGGCGCGACGATCCGTCCCAGTCGAGGTGTGCGCGCTAGCGCGATTGCACGACAGAGTTCGATCGCCGCGCCTGGCGCTCTTCCTTCGTGAGTCCCACCGTCGCCCCGGTTGCACCGCCAACGCGCAGCGCTTCTCCGAATCCCAGGCTACTACCAGGGAATCGCGACACGATCCACATGCCGTAGAGGGTGCCTGCCGCTCCCCATCCCATCGCCCACGCAGCGCCCATGCTCAACGCAGCTCTAACCCGTCGCCACCACCTGCTCATAAGTGCCTCCCGTTTGCGTCAGCCCCTCAGGCCTCCCGCACCCACCGCCACAACTCGGGCAGCGTGGGCCGTTTCCCCTGCATCAGGATCCCTACCCGGTAGATCCGCCCCGCAACCCAGGCCACCCCCATGATGGCCAGGATGGTGAGGACGACCGACAGGCCGATCTGCCAGAGCGGCGCCACGCCGGAGGCTGCCCGTGCGAACATCAGCAGGGGAGTGAACAGCGGAAACAACGACATACCCGCCAGGAGCGGTGTATCGGCCCCCGAGTCGATGGCACTCATCATCATCACGAACGGCACCACCAGCATCATGGTGACCGGCATCTGGAGCTGACGGGTCTCCTCCTCGGTGGAGCACATCGCACCCACCGCAGCATAGAGCGCCGAGTAGAGCAGGTATCCCAGGATGAAGAAGATCACGAAATACACCACCGTGAGGACGGCCGGTACCAGGTTCGCCGCACTCAGCAACTCGGCCAGCTCGGGACGTGCCGCTGCCAGTGTGGACCCCCCCAACACCGTGGCGACGATCAACAACCCGACCCAGACCGCGATCTGAGTCAGCCCCACCAAGCCCACCCCAAGGATCTTACCCAGCATCAACTGCCAGGGGCGCACCGATGACACCACGATCTCGGCCATGCGGCTGGTCTTCTCCTCGAGCACCGCCTGCATCACGTAGACGCCGTAGAACAACAGCGCGAAGTAGAGGAGCATGGCGCCCCCGAAAGCCAGACCGGTCCGGATCTCCTTCTGGTCCGCATCCTCGTCGGCATCGATGGGCTCGAACCCCAACTCGCCGCCTTCCACCAAGGAAGACAGATCCTCGGCGCTGGCATCCTCATCGAATCGCTCGAGGATGACGGCCCGCGTCACCGCCGACTGCATCACCATGCGCCGGATGGTGCTCGGCCGCTGATCCGACACGAGCGTGGCTTCGCCGCGGGTCAGCGTCAGCTCGTCCAGAATGAGATAGGACCCGATCTCGCCCTCGCGCACCATCGAGCGTAACACCTCTTCGTCAGACCCGCCCGCCTCAGCGGGCACGATGGTGTAATCGGCTTCCTGTAGTGAAGCCGCAACTTCATCCATGAGCACGTCGGTGAGGTCGAGGATCGCGATCTCCGAACGTCCTGCCGCCCCGCGCGCCGCCATCATGCCACTTCCAAACACCAAGCCAATCAGGACCAACGGACCGCCGATGGTCGCGAGGAGGAAGGACCGCTTGCGCACGCGCTCCAGGTACTCGCGCTTGAGCACGGTCCACACGGCGTTCATTGCGCGACCTCCGTTGGCGTCACATGCGAAGCGTGCTTCACGAAGATCTCGTGGAGCTTGGGCTCCACTTCTTCGAATCGGTGCATCACGATGCCATCCCCCACTGCTCGCTGAAGGAGCGCTTGCGGGTCGGCCCCCTCGTGCAACACCAGATGGATGCCGTCGTCGTGCGTGGTCTCCACGGACATGACCTCCGAGCCGCGCCTGATCCAATCGTCGGGTCCTTCGAACTCCACGGCCACCACGCCCTGAGCCTCCGCCCGCTTGATGTCCTTGAGGTCACCGTCCAACACTTTCCTCGACGCGGAGATGAGGCACACCGCGTCGCACATGCGTTCGGCCTGCTCCATGAGGTGCGTCGAAAAGAGGATGGTGGTTCCCTTTTGCTTGAACTCGAGGACGATGTCTTCCAAGACGTCCTGGTTGATGGGATCTAATCCACTGAAGGGCTCATCCAGAATCAGCAGATCGGGCTCGTGCAAGACGGTGCCGATGAACTGCACCTTCTGTTGCATGCCCTTGGACAGGTCCTCGACCCGCTTCATGCTCCAGGCGCCCAGGTCCAGGCGTTCGATCCAACTCTTGGCCCGCCGGCGGGCTTCCCGGGGAGAGAGGCCGCGGAGCTCGCCCAAGAACACGATGACGTCCTCGACCCGCATCTTCCGATAGAGCCCGCGTTCCTCAGGGAGATAGCCGACCCGCTTCCGACGGGCCTCGTCCGGATCCCCCCCGAACAACTCCACCTGACCTTCGTCGGGCAGCAAGATGCCCATGATCATGCGGATGGATGTTGTCTTCCCCGACCCGTTGGGCCCCAGGAGCCCGTATACCGTGCCCGGAGGAACCGCCAGGTCCAAATCGGCAACCGCCGTGTGTTTGCCGAAGCGCTTCCAGACGCCGGTCATACGGACCGCCTGATCCATGCTCACTCGCTGTGTTGAGGTGTTTCCCGCAGTACGGTGCCTGGCACGTCGTTCTTCAAGTCAGAGGCGACGGTAGTGTCGTCGAACTCCGCCGACCACGGCAAGCCGGGAGCGCCTTCCACCTTGCCGCTGACCCCTAAAAGCCCTTATAATTCGCGGATTCTGAGGAACTTTGAGGAGGCTGGATGGCCATCTATCGGACGCTCTACTACGGCAAAGTCACGGTTGGCGTAGGAGGACGCATCACGATCCCGCAGGACATGCGAGACGACCTTCGCCTCGGCGAAAGCGACTCGTTGACGGTTCGCATCGAGGAGAACCCGAAGGGGATCCGTCAGATGGTACTCTGGCGGGCAGAACAGCCCACCGAGGAAGACTAGCCCGAAGAGGCGTCACCAGCCTCGCGCCGTAGCCTCGTCCATCAGCGCTCTCCATGCGGGCTTCTCGGTCCCGTCGTGGCTCTTGAGTCCGAGTGTGGCCAGATACTCCAAGAAGCAGGGGTCCGAAAGGCCATAGTACGACTCGTAGGTATCGAGGGCGGACTCCGAGATGTCGTGCATCCACACGAACTCCAGTAGCTCGACCTGCTCGGCATGCCGATCCCAGGCCGCGAACGCCTCGGTGATGAACGCCGCCTGTTGGGAGTGGGAGCTCCCGCACCGTTCGGTGGAGGGCGCGCCGATCTCTGCGAACATGAGCGGCCTGCCGGAATACCGTGACGCCAGGTCGTCGAATACGCCCCCGACAGTGGTCGGCGGAAGGATCTGAAATCCGTTCCCGAGCGGGTAGTAGGTCGTGAGCACGACGTCCGTGTGCTCGTTCAGCGCCAGCGTTTTCTGAGCGTTGGAGCCGGACATGCCCCCGTAGGTGACCTTGGACCCGACGCGTAGACCGGGCCGCAGCGACCGGGCGTGGGCAGACACCTCCTCAAAGAACCGTGTGTAGGCGGCCCATTCCGCGTCGGAGGTCAACCAGGCATCGATCTCGTTTCCGATCGCGAGCGCGGGTATGTCCATCCCAACGGTCCTGGGGATCGCCCAATCGAGCAGGTCCTTGAACGCTACGATCAACTCCGGGTCATCCCACGCGCGCCCGTCCAGGTAGGACGGCACGCGTTCATTGTTCGTGTCGATGGGGTTGAGCTCCAGCAGCACCTGCGTGCCCCGCGAGTCGTAGTAGTCGACCGCAATCGTCAGGAAGTCGGGATTGGGCGCGTACACGCCGGGCGCGCCCTCGAGGTCGTCCCACGAGAGCGACAGACCGGTCGTCTGCATGCCCACGGCGACCGCCTCCGCGTATGCCGTGTTGAAGTCACCGTCCGCTCGATCGCTGATCGAGATGCCGAGCAGGCGCGCACCTCGTGCCACGACCGAGGTGGTGTCGCTAGGAGGTTCGAGTTCGGGCTCGGTTGGTTCCACGCACGCGGCGGTCACCAGGAGCACGAAGAGGGGCAGGAGTCTCATTGGTCGCATCGGGCGCTTGGGTGGGAGCGGCGGGCCTGTAAGTAGGTGACCGCAGCGTGCCACCTATATGGCAACGGGCGTGCCCCGTGAGTCCGACCGTGAGGCACGAGTTTGATGCTTACCCCCTAAGTACTATCTTTGATGATGGACCTACCAGAAGATGTGCTCGAGCGGTTCCGGGAGGCTGGCCGCTCTGGAGGCCAGCGGAGAGCCGCCCTCCTTCCACCCGACCGGAGAACGACGATCGCCCGGCAGGCAGCAGCAGTCCGTTGGCTCCGCCGACGATTCGGCGCAGCGTCGTTCGAGGAGTTGGGCCTCCCAGGCTGGGAGATCGTGGATCCAGGGCTCGCTGACCTCGCCGCTGAGCGCGTCACCAATGAGAGTCTCGCCATCTCCATCGCCGCTCCGCGTCTTCGGCGTGAAGGAGTCCCTGTGAGCCCTGAACTCGAAGAGCCTGAGCGACGGCTGTACCGATCCCTCGCCGCCACGGAAGGCGGCCTGGCACACGCCCGCTACAACGCCATCCTCCGGCGACTGGTTTCCTTCGCAGACGCCTGTCGCCTGGCCCGAATCGATGAGGACCGCCGTAGTGCGCGGTGAGCTGACGAGCGACGGACTGAGACGACTCATGGCGGCACTGGCCCGCGCCGCGCCTGATAGCAGCCGATTCCGCGTGTATGTCCTAGGAGGAGGTACAGCGGTGCTTCTGGGATGGCGTGAGGCGACCATTGACGCGGACCTCTTCTCCGAGCAAGACGAAGTCTTTCGCACGGTCCAGGAGATCAAGGAACGCCTACAGATCAGCATCGAGTTCGTTCGCCCAGAACACTTCGTTCCCGCCCTTACGGGTGCTGATGATCGCCACGTCTTCATCGACAAGATCGGCAACGTGGACTTCTTTCACTACGATCCCTATTCGCAGCTGCTCTCGAAGATCGTCCGGGGGTTTCGAAAGGACCTACTGGACGCCGAACAGTTCTTGAGCAGTGGTATGGTGGAGCCGGGGCAGTTCAGGCAGTGCGTGGATCAGATTCCTGACTCCGCCTACGCGAAGTACCCGGCCTTGAGCCGAGACGCTGTGACCAAGGCGGTGAACGGAATCTTGGGCGTGCCCTAGCGCTCCCGGTCGATCAGATCCACTAGCGGACGCAGCCCGCCCCGCCCGTCGTGGTGCCACCAAGCGGGAGGCCAAGGAAGCTGTTCGAGGGTGGTGATCCGTAGGGCGCCGGCTCGCACCAACGCCTCCTGCAGTTCGGCTCGGCGCGACCCGTCCACTTCCAGCGCCACACTCTGGACATGGGGCCGGTAGTGCTCGAGCTCGCGAACGGCCGTCCCCAGATGATCGACGGGCTGAAGGGACACCACGCGGCCGGGTGGCGCCACGTCCATCGGTGGGCGGCCAACCACACAGACGCTCTGGGTCCCCGTCTCGAAGACATGAACGTCGTTCTGGGAGGCTTGCGTCATGCGTAGCGTGTGGATCCACTGCCGAAGCACTGCGGCGTCTTGGACCCCCTGTGGTGGACCCGGTAGCTCCCGATCGATGGCATCCAGTGCCCGAGCGACACGTCGCCCCAGAGCGACGACCTCTCCCGGCGCTAGCTGCTCAACGTAGAAGCGATGGGGGGATACGCATCCCCGACGCTCGAAGAGTGCCACGGAGCGAGCGATGGTGGACGCCAGGTCCCCCCGCTCCAGAACACCATTCCCGATCAGCCCGAAGCTGAGTCGATGCGGATACGCTACCACTCGTGTGCCGACCGGAGTGACGTTCCCAACCGCTGCGACAGTACTGTCGTCACCGTAGACCACCACGCAGCGTACGTGCTCGGGCAGTTGCTCGATGTCGTGTCCCGGCCAGTAGACCACCGCACAGACGGCGGCCAGTTCGGGATCGTGTTCGGCCAAGGCCTCTCTGAAGAGGACCGGCAAGACGATGTCGCCCAGGCCGGGCTTCACCAGAAGCGCGCTCTTCACCAGGAGTCCCCGGATGAGGGATGTGACCGTGACCCCGGGCACGGTACCCGCACCGATGTGCAGGGCCGGAGAGCGCGCGTAGGCACGCACGTCGCGGGGGCCATCGGGGACAAACTCGTCGAGCACGCGGGGGTCACCGAACTCGGCCTCGACGGTCATGAGCAAATGCGTCATGTCCCAGTCGCGCGCCATGCCGTCCAGGACCGCCTCAGCCATCTGTGGAGACAATCCGGCGGACCGCGGGAGCAGCCGTAACGCTCTGGCACGCAGCAGATCCGAGGGGTCACCGAAGCGGCTCGCCACCCGTCCCAGTGTCTCTGCGATCTCGGTAGCGGGGCGGTCCAGGATGTCCTGCCGAGCCTCTTCGAGGCGTTCGATCAGTGCCCGCCCCCACTCCACGCTGTAGGGGACGATGCGGAGGTGTTGCTCCGGAAGCGTAGAGGGGCTGAACAACTCTGCGCCCGAAGGCACTGACCAGGCATCGAACAGGTCTCCGGGCCCATCCCGCCGATCAGACACGGGTCCCCCGCTGGGCCCTTTGCAACTCTTCGAACGCCAGCGAACAGCCTCTCAACTCCGAACCCTCCGCTCGGCCCAACAGCTCGAAGCCGCCGTCCCGCTGCACGCCGAGATCCTCGGTGAGTAACGCCGACACGGAATGGAGATTGGCCAGATCCATGTGAGTCAGTACACCGATCGTACCGTGGGGCATCGGCTCGAGAGACGCTGGGTCGAGCACGCGAGTACGAACCCAGGGAGGGCCCCTGAACAGCGCGGCGGAAGCCCCTGGGGTCGTCAACGGAGCCTCGTAGAACTGCGAGAGCATCTCCGTCATTCCGTACTCACTTACCACGAAGCTTCCCTCGATGCCCAGCCGCTCCCGCACCCTGGCGCGCAGATGGGTGCGCGACACCGCCGTGCGTCGGCCCTTGAAGCCTCCGGTCTCCATGACCCGCGAACCCGGAGGCAGAGCGCAGGTGAGGCCGCGAGCCTCCATCCCTTCCAGTAACGCCGCCAAGGCGAGTGCCGTGGTGAAGAGCAGCACGGGCGCCGTGTCGCGACACCAGGCGGCCAAGGTCTCCGTGACCAAGGCGACATCTACACCCACCCCCTCGGTCAGTACGGGGGGCCCGGACTCGGCGCATAAGGTCTGCGACACCACGTCGGCCATGTACCCGAGCGACGAGTCAGGGGTAGTGGCGCCCGCGGGCACGAGCCGCAGCATTCTCGGACGCACACCGTCGGGGAGTACCCAGTGCTTGAATGCTGTCAGCAGCGAAGCGTCGTACAGCGACAGGTCACGCACGTAGTGGGCGCCCCTGTTGCCTGCGCCCGCACTCGTGCCACTGGTCCTGAAGACGGCCTGAGCAGTGTCGGCATCTCCGCAGTACAGGCGCAGTGCCTTGAACGCCCGGGTCGGCACCAGCGGAATGTCGGCCCAGTGCCGAACCGAATCCGGAGTGACCCCTTCAAGGACAGCATAAGAGCGATAGGGTAGGTTGGCCTCGAACTGATGCCGGAAGACCTCGAGTGCCAGATCGTTGAACGCTCGATCCTCGAGTGGGTACGCAGCACCTCGCGCGATCACGTCCGCGACTCGTTGGGTGAGGCTCACGTGCTACCGCCTCCCGGCTGTACCACCTCGCACGGCTTGGCCGGCCATCTGCCCGGTATGCTCTCCATCACGGATCGTGACCGTCCCGTTCACAATGACCAGCGGAATCCCGATCGGATACTGGTGCGGCTCCTCGAACGTCGCTTGGTCGATGACGGTATCGGGGTCGAACGCGACCAGGTCTGCCACATAGCCGGGTTCGATGCGGCCCCGTTCCGACAGGCGAAGCTTCTTGGCCGGCATGAGGGTCATCTTCCGAACTGCGCTCTCCAGCGACAGTGCCTTCCGCTCCCTCACGTAGTGCCCCAGTACCCGGGGAAAGCTCCCATAGGTGCGAGGATGCGGGGACGAGCGCGAGAGCACTCCGTAGGGCGCGTAGCTCCCGCCGTCCGAGCAGACGATCCCCAGCGGGTGGGCCAACAGCCGCTCGGTGTTCTCCTCGGACATGCCGAAGCCGATCATGCTGACACTACCGCCCGCCTCGCGCAGCAGCTCGACCGTGAGTTGATAGGGATCGACGCTGTGTTCTTCGGCGACCTGGCCCAACCGACGCCCCCGCAGGCTCCCGTACTTGGTGGATCGGGCCGACACGATCTGCACCGCGTCCCACGACCCTAGCATCGCCACCTTGTCGAGGGCCGCTCGTTCCATGCGGTCCTTGTCCTCTGGGGAGACCAACCGAGCCAGGAAGGCGCGGGAGCCCCCGGAACGGAGTGCGGAGGGGAAGAGGTTCTGCAGCCCGGTCTGGTAGGCCACATACGGGTAGCGGTCGTAGTGGATCTCGAGCCCCGATGCACCGGCCTGGCGAATCAGGTCGATCGCGGCGTCGGCCTTCCACCAATTGCGCTCGCCCATCGCTTTCAGGTGAGAGATCTGGACGGGAACGCCCGCGGTACGTCCGATCTGGATAGCCTCTTCGATCGCAGCCAACACACGATCGTCCTCGTTTCGCATGTGGCTGGCGTAGGGGTAGCCCTGACCGGCCAACTCCTTGGCCATCTCCGCGATCTCGAGCGTGGGGGCGAAGCTCCCGGGCGTGTACTCCAGCCCGGTCGACATCCCCACCGCACCGCCGGCGAGGGCTTCCCGCACCAACTGCCGCATGAGCTGAAGCTCGCCCTCGTTGGCCGGCCGATCCCGGAACCCCACAACGTGCCCTCGAATCGTCCCCTGACCGACCATGCTGGCCACGTTGACCGCGGGGCGCAGGTGGTCGATGGCGTTCAGGAACCCACCCACGTCCGAGAAGTTGACCAGTCCGCCGTAGCGCTCGCGAAGACGGGCGGCCTCGTCCCGGGACCAGGGGCCCATGGAACCCCCGTCCTGGCCGACGACCTCCAGCGTGATGCCCTGACGAATCCGGCTCTCCGCCTTGGGGTTGGTGAAGAGCGAGAGGTCGGCGTGCGAGTGGATGTCGATGAAGCCGGGCGCGAGGGCCATCCCGTTCAAGTCGATCTCTTCCGCGCCGCTAGCGGTGATGCGCCCCACGGCTTCAATGCGGTCGCCCAGCACGGATACGTCGCCCTCCACGCCGGGTCGCCCCGTGCCGTCGTAGATCACTGCATTGCGGAGTACGAGGTCGGTGGAAGGGCGCCTGCGGATGAACGGCGCGGTGTCGGCTCCCGCCCAAAGCCCCGCTCCCGCCACGGCGGAGGACCTCATGAACTCGCGGCGATCCATTAGAAGCCCCCTGTCCGCCGAACCCGGCCGGGTTCGATGCCACCGGTTTGGAGCACCTTGAGCTGCAGGCGAGTCGATTCCTCGTCGGCGAAGTCGTTGACCATGCGCAGACGACTCCGGGCCTCCTCGTAGCGGTCCAGGGGGAAGTCGTCCGCTTCGGCGTGCCGCAAAGCGCCTCCCACGGCATCGAGTTCACGCTCGGCCTTGTCGATGGCGCGTCGCAGGCGGGTCAACGCCCGCCGCGCCTCTTTTTCAGCACTTGTGCTCACCCGCACTCCTGGTGTGGGGCTCCCCACACGGGCGGAAATCAAAGGGAGTCCAAGACTACCCAAATGAACGGTTTTCGGCCATGCGAGGGCCGGACCGGGGGGGGTGGCCCGCGGGTTGCCCCCTGGGGGCGATTTCGTTTAGGTCAATGGCCGTGAATACTCAAGCTGAACCGCTCGACCTCCTGATCGTCGGCGCCGGCCCTTGCGGCATCGCCGCAGGAGCGGCGGCCAAGAAGGCCGGCATGTCCTGCGTGCTGGTGGACAAGGGCGCCATCGCCGGCTCGCTCCTGAACTACCCCTATTACATGACGTTCTTCTCCACGGCGGTCATGCTGGAAGTGGGGGAAGTGCCCTTTACCATCCCCGAAGCCAAGCCCACCCGGCGCGAGGCGTTGGCCTACTATCGGCGGGTCGTGACGTTCTGCGAACTGGACGTCCGTCAGTACGAGGAAGTGCGCACGGTCGAGCGCTCCGACGCCGACTTCCTGGTGCGTACGCGTGATGTCGCCGGTGCCGATCGGTCCTATCGAGCCCGCGATGTCGTGATTGCGACCGGCGGGTTCTTCGAGCCCAACTACCTGAATGTGCCGGGTGAGGACCTTCCGAAGGTCAAGCACTACTACCACGAGCCCTACCCATACTTCGATCAGGACGTGGTCGTGGTCGGCGCCGGAAACTCAGCAGTGGAGTCCGCTCTGGAGATGTACCGCAACGGGGCTCGCGTCACGCTCGTCCACTTCGCCGACAAGATCGATCGAGGCGTCAAGCCCTGGGTCGTCCCCGACATCACCAATCGGCTCGAGCGGGGCGAGATCACCTCGCTACTCGAACACAGGATCGTGAAGATCGAGCCGCGATCGGTTCGGGTCCGCAGCGAGGCGGATGGCTCCGAGACAGACATCCCCAACGACTGGGTCGTGGCCATGACCGGTTGGCGTCCCAACCCGGTGCTCCTCAGGTCCCTGGGCGTCACCATCGACGAGGAAACGGGCATCCCCACCCACTCGCCCGAGACCATGGAGACGAACCGGCCGGGTGTGTTCATCGCGGGCGTGATTGCGGCGGGGCACAACGCCAACAAGATCTTCATCGAAAACGGGCGCGAGCACGGGGACCGGATTGTTGGCGCGATCCGCGGGAGAGGTTGAGCAGGGAACGCCTGCACCGGGCGCCTGCGACCCATCCCCAGGGTCGAGGGGACTTAGCCGCCTAGCGCAGCTCCGCAACCCGCGCCGAAGCCCCATCCGGAGAGCCGACGCGCACCACGCCGCCCGGCTCCACCTCTCGACGTACGTAGCCCAGCGCCAGCGTCTCGTCGAACCGAGGCGAGGACACCGCGCTGGTGATCCACCCGACCGACTTCTCCTGGTCCGGGAGGAAGAGTTCGGTGCCGGCCGCGGGCGTGGGGGCCTCCCCCAGGTGGAGGTGCCGTAAGTGGCGATTCACATGGCCTCGGTGGGCGATGCGGACGATGACCTCCTGTCCGGTATAGCATCCCTTGTCCATGTCGATCGCTCGCTCGCCGATGCCTGCCTCGATGGGCAGGGTGGCATCGTTCATGTCGACTCCGAAGCGAGGACGTCCGCCCTCCACCCGCAGAGTCTCCCAAACGCTCGTGCCCGCGTGTGCGGCGCCGCTCTCCGACAACGCCGCCTCCAGCCTCGCGACCCCATCGGGTGCGCCTACGATCTCCCAGGCTCGGGCACCGAGTTCGGGAGGCCGAAACAACACGATCGGTGGGTCGGACATGGGCAGGACAAAAGCGACCTGCTCGGCGTGCCCTGCGAGGGTGTCCGGTGGCAGCGCCAAGGCGGATGCCAACATCGTATCCGCCTCAGGCCCCACAACAGTCATCCGGCGCACCCCATCCATGGGACTCAGCTTTGCCAAACGAGGAGGCAGCACCCGAGCCAGATAGGTACGGAACGCCTTTTCGCCCTCCTGGGGCACGTCGAGCCAGAACGCCTCCTCACCCCCCGGGGCCCTGATGACCGTCAGGTCTGTGACCATCTTCCCTTTGGGCGTCAGGAGCGCCGAGTAGGCCGCCTCACCCCGCAGTGCGCTCCCCACCTCGGTAAGCGCCTCGGGGATGCGACCGGTCACGATGCCCTTCAGCATTTGACCTGGGGCCCTGCCCCCTACGTGGAAGAACGGGCGCCCCGTACGATCGAAGAAGGCCGCGCGGGTGGTGGCGGCCAGGTACTCCGACTGGGGATCGCCGAAATTGCGCGGCGGTCGGGTCACTTCGGTCCCCGATCGGGGAACCGTGGCGGCGGCCCGTAGAGACGTCGGCGGAGGCGTTGCACCAGCTCGCCGATGTGTCCCACGTCATCCGCCTCTGGGCTGGTGGCCAGATAGGCCTCGAGGTGTTCGAGCGCGTCTTCGTGTCGGCCCATCTTGGCCAGCACCATTCCGCGGTCACGCACCGCGCCCTTGAGCGTCGGGCGCAGCATGAGAATCCGCTCAATGGCAGCCAACGCGCGCGGGAGCTGGTTCACCTTCAAGTAGATCGCTTTGAGGTTGGTGAGCAGCCGCACCAGCATGTCTCGCCTCGACGCTTCGCGTAGAAAGCGGGGCTGCATCGGCACTGCGCCCCCGTACACCCGGTCGAGGAGCCCCTGCGCGTCTTCCTGAAAGCTGACGCTCCCGTAGAAGGGATCGAGAAGCATGGGGACCGCTTCCCCTTGGTACCGGACCAGGAAGTGGCCCGGGAAGTTCACGCCTACGAGCGGGAGCCCTAGGCGCCAGCCTACCTCCAGCGTCACGATGCCCAAGGTCAGCGGAATGCCCAGCTTCCGGTCCAGCACATCGTTCAGAAACGAGTTTCGCGGGTCGTAGTACGCCTCGCGATTGCCGGCAAATCCACGCACCCTACCCAGGTGATCCACGAGAGACTCCAGTACCAGTGGCGGAGCCGTCTCCCCATCCAACCGGTCCTTTACCTCCAGCGCCAGCAGGTCCAGTCTGCCCAGGTAGCGCTCTACCGGCAGTTGCGGGTATTCCTCCATGGCGACCAACAGCGCGGCCCGGGCCAGATCGATCTCGTCGTCCGGCTTGGCGAGCTCCGCTCGCAACTGATGCCTGGCGGTGTGGGCTGGAGCGCTCATCTCTCGGTCGTCGCGTGTCTCACCCATGCCGGGGTCGGTTCCGGCCTACTACATTCCGGGCCTGTTCATGGAGGGCCTATGCGTACACTCATCGCTGTGCTTGTTTCCCTGATTGCCGGCGCCTGCGCCGAGCCTGCGGCGGAAGCCCCGTCCGGCGTGGCGACGGAGCCGACGGTCGTGTCCTTCACCGATCCCGACGTGGCTCGCCTTCACACCCGTATGCGGGCCGCTATGGATCCGAAGGGCCAGTGGGAGCGCTCGCGTTACCTCGCGTTCGACTGGATCTACGCGCGACCCGACGGCGACCCGGTGGTACGTACGCACCGCTGGGACCGCTGGGAGGGCGACGTCCGGGTGGAGACTTCCTTGAACGGGCAGTTCTTCCTGGCGCTGTTCAACACCAACCGTCTCGATGATGGGCGCGTGTGGATGAACGGTGCTCCAGTGACCGGCGACAGTGCGCAGGCGCTGCTGGCCCGGGCCCACGGCATGCACATCAACGACTCCTACTGGCTCATCATGCCGTACAAGTGGGCCGACCCCGGTGTCCACACCCGCTACCTGGGGCCGCACACCGACGGGGACGGTCGCGAGTGGGAGGTGGTGGAACTGAGCTTCGAGGAAGTGGGTTTGACGCCCCAGAATCGCTACCACGCGTTCGTGTCGCCCGAGACCGGACTGATGGAGCGTTGGCATCACTTCCGCACCGCCGATGCCGAGCCCAGCCCCGCCGAATGGACCGAATGGACCGCGCACGGTGGCGTGCGCTTGGCGATGGACCACCCGTTGGCCAACGGAGCTCGCCTGCACTTCGAAAACGTCGAAGTCTCAGAGACCATTCCGGCCGGAGCCTTTGAGATATCGTCGGCTTTGGAACCCTCTTGACTCAAGGGAGACGCGATGAGTGAAGAGCCCCGCGACCAGCGACCGAAGATTCGCTTGTCGCAGCTCTCTCACGGCGCTGGGTGAGCGTGTAAACTCGGGATGACCGAGCTTACGCACGTGTTGCGTCACCTGCTGCCGGTTACCGACCCCAACGCGTTGGTGGATTCGTCCACCCGCGACGATGCGGCCGTGTATAAGCTGTCCGACGATCGAGCGATCGCCGTGACGGTCGACTTCTTCACGCCCGTCGTCGATGACCCTTACGACTTCGGAAGGATCGGCGCAGCCAATGCGCTGTCTGATATCTACGCGATGGGGGCGCGACCGCTCTTCGGGCTGAACCTGGTCGGGTTCCCGCGCGCAATGTTGGGTGACGGCATCCTGGAGGAGATTCTTCGCGGGGGGGCCGAGGTGGCCGCCGAGGCCGGCATCCCCGTCCTGGGTGGCCACAGTATCGACGACCCGGAGCCGAAGTTCGGTATGGTCGCCGTGGGGGAAGTGCACCCCGACCGCATGATTACAAATCAGGGTGCGACCGACGGCGATGTGCTGGTCCTCACGAAACCGTTGGGGAGCGGGGTGATCGCTACGGCCATCAAGGCGGGAGCGGCGGACCCGGCCGCGACGCTAGCCGCCATCGCTTGGATGGCGAAGCTCAATCGCGCTGCGGCCGAGGCGCTATCCGCGGCTCAGGTCAGCGCCGGCACGGATGTCACCGGGTATGGCCTATTGGGGCACCTAAGGAACCTGGTCGCAGGGTCAGGCATGGGAGCGGAACTGTCGGCTGCAGCGATTCCAGTGATGGGAGGCGCGCGGGCATTGGTAGAAGCGGGACACGTCCCGGGGGGCACCGCTCGAAACCTCCAAGACATGGAGTCGGTGGTGGACTACGCCCCCGCGGTGACACGATCCACACGTATTCTTGTGAATGACGCCCAAACGTCGGGCGGTTTGCTATTGGCGCTGCAGGAGGACGCGGTCGCAAACTTCCTGAGCGCGGTCCCCGACGCGGTGGTCATTGGTCGCATCACCGCCGACGCGCCCGGTCGCATACGGGTCATGGAATAAGATGAGCCCCGTACGACCGAAGTCGTACGGGACTCGAGGCACCCCGGAGGAATATCGAGGTTACCGCCCCACAGTCACGAGCCGGTCGTCCAGCGGCTCGAAGTCGGGGGAACTCTCTTCTAGCGGATGGGCTTCTGCCAGCCCAACGCGACGGACCAGCTCCGCTGGAGGTCGAGTCCGTCCAGGTTCTCGTTGACGGGGAACACGGCCTCCAGACCCAAACGATGGCCGGCGAGGAGCCCGTTCTGGATGTTCAGGTTGACGCCCAGCGGGAGGTCCAAGCGGCTGCCCCCGATGAGCTCGCCGAACACGGACGGGTCCTGCACGATCGACACAGCGTTGGCGTGTGCTGGATCGGACCCTGAGATCGGATCCCACTTCTCCCAGAGCATACGCGCCGAGAAGCTCAACTGGTCGGAGACGGGGAACGAGAACCAGCTCGTCACCGTCACCCGGTTACCGAGCGTGTAGCCCTGACTGTTGTCGCTGACGCGGAGCACGCCACTCCCCTTGAAGCCGACCGAACCGTACTGATTCATGGCTTGGAAGGTGACCGACGGCATGACGTCGACTGTCCCGGAACCAAGCTGCATGGAGTAGGGAAGCCGACCCGTACCAATCGCGCTCGTGCCGTCCGCCGTGACCGAGCCTGTGGGCACACTGGCCATGGCGGATAGGTGGGCCTTGTAGGGACCCTCCTCGTAGACGTTCAGCAGGGCCCCGACCTCGACGTCACCCAGGCCCGTGCTCGAGCTGGAGAAGATGTCGAAGTTACGGTTGACCTGATCCATGTTGTTCCGGATGAACGGGACCCGACCGATCAGCGTCACGTATTCCATGGGCGCAAACTGCACCGAAACCAGGTGTCGCTGTTGGGTGAGGTTGAACGGCGCGGACTGGAAGATGTTCAGCACATCGCCGAGATCGCGCTCTGCAGTCTCGCTACGGAGGCCATCCTGCTCGAAGGCCTCGAACCGGTAGGACACCAGCAGCTCACCGACGGAAAGCACGCGGTCCCCGCCAACACCTATGGGGGCATACGAGTCCGCTCGATCCCACCGCCACTGATACTCCTGCGCCGAGAGGGGAGCGGCCATCACTGCAGTGAGGGCAAGAAAGGTCGAGATCCTCGCGCGCATTGTTCCTCCGCTTTGACGATGGGGTCTCGAGCCTCTTGCTTCCGACCCCGAACGCGACTCCCGCAGGATAAGCAAGGTCCGGACCCGCTGCGACGACCCTGTCCCGCCCCTGCAACACGACCCGCAGACCCGGCCCAGCTCCAGGGTCTTCGCGGGAGCGTGGCACGCGTGCAGCGGCCAAACCCGACGCCGGCGCGCGTGGACCGAAAGTGGAAAAACGGTACCTTTCAGGGACCGGAGGATGGCCTTGAATCGCCTACATATCGAAACACTCGAGCGCGAAGCGCGGAAGCTGAAGTCTTGTGCCGAAAGGGCCATGGATCAGCTGGATGACGAGCAGTTCTTTCGTCGTCTGGACCCCGAGAGCAACGATGTCGGCACGCTGGTCAAGCACATCGCTGGGAACGCCCGCTCGAGGTGGAGCGACTTCATGACCAGCGACGGCGAGAAGCCCGATCGGAACCGGGACACGGAGTTCGAGTTGGCCCAGGAGGATTCCCGGGCTGCGCTGATGGAGCGGTGGCACGCGGGCTGGCAGCTCATGTTCGACGCCCTGGCCCCGCTCTCCGACGCCGACCTGGCCCGGGCCGTCACCATCCGCTCCGAACCCCATTCGGTGCACCATGCCATCGTGCGGCAACTGACCCACTACGCTCAACACGTGGGTCAGATCCTCATGTTGGCGAAGCACTACCGCGGTGCGGACTGGCAAACCCTGTCCATTCCCAAGGGCGAGTCGGAGAAGTGGCTCCGGCAGCCTCCCGGGTCCCCCGCTTAGGTACTTCTAGGTAGTTCGCCCTCGCCGCCGCACGATGCCGGTGGTCGTGACCCCGAACAGCCCCAACCACAGGGCGGCCAGCAATGCCGTACCGCTCTGGGGTGCCGGTCCCGGCTCCAGTGGTCCGTAGTGCTGGAGGACCCAGGCGTGCATCCAGTCGGCGACCGATATGCCGAAGGCGTCCTCAAACGCCGACTCGACCAGGGCGTCCGAACTCCAGAAGTCCGCGAAGGCGTCGTCTCCGAAATCGGCCCGGAGATCAGCCAGGATGGCCAGCCCCCGCGCCCCCACGCCCTTGGACATCTGGACGTAGCGGGGAGACCTGTAGAGCCCTTCATGCGGGCTCGGTAGGACCTCGTGGTCGAGCGGTGAGAGGAAGAGCTCGGCGCATACTTCGAGAGCCCCGGACGCGCATGCATCGCGGTTGTAGGCCCCCCGATCCATCGCCTCCGCACCAATCCCCTCTTCTGTGAAGCCTCTGCGGGTGCGGAAAGGCTGTCCCTCGGGCCACCCGGCGTATAGCCAACCCAAGTCGTACCCGCCCCCCTCTAGCCACTGGACGATGCCCTCGCCAGGCGAACCCATGAGGCCGAAGAACGCACACGGCCCGAGGGCATTGGGTTGATCGAAGCCCGTGAAGGGGAGGCTTCGCAACTCCTTGCGCGGAAAGCGTACAACCGAGACGAAACAGAACGGCTCGGGTCCACCTGCCCTCAAGATGTGGTTGGTGCCGACACTTGCGCTGCGGAGACCGTCGCCTGCCCGGCCAGCGCTGAAGAAGACCGCTCCGATGTGCACCCGGGGATCTACAATCCGGAACGCAGCCGCCTCCTCGCCCACCATTTCGTCCGCCTCACCCTCGGACAGCTCAGGGTTCAATCCCACCCATGCGCCCGTGACGCGATCCGTGTCCAAAGAGGCCGCCTCTGCGAGCTGATCCAGCTCGGCCAGGTAGTCAAGCTCGGACTCCACCGCCCGGCGCTGCCTGTCCAACTGACGCCAAACCTGCTGATCCGCCGAGCGCGAAGCGCGCACGACCCGAGGAGTCGACGGCGTGAAGATGGCTTGCAGTGACGCCCTCGGCGGAACGGTCAGTGCCGCCAGTGCCCCCATGCACAGAAGCATACCCGTCAACCAGTACTTCATGAGAACCTCCAGCGCGTGCTGGCGGTCCCAACGAACGTCAGAAGGCCAACCCACAGCAACATGGTCGCCAGTGTACCCGCTACGCTGGCGCCTCTTGGCGAGAAATCCTGCCGCAGGAACTGAAGCCACTCTGTCATGAGCGTCTCCGGTGACAGGTTGGCAGCGGCTGCAAGTTTGTCTGCCACAGTGCCCTCGGTGGAAACCATGCGGAGGAACGAGCCCGCTCCACCCCGCTCGAGAGCGAATGACATCAGGTTCACGCGGCCCTGGGCGCGCAGCGGTTCGACCGGCCAGGGCGACACGCGCTCGAGCACGCGATCGCAGGCGTCCATGTCGCCGCCCTCACATTCAGCGAGATTCTCGATCCGCCCGATGGCCCTTCCGAAACTCCAGTCGATAGCGAACTGCTGCCGTTCGGCATCGGAGTACCAGATTCGGCCTGGATCGGCAGTGCCGGGCACCACACCGATCGCCTGCCAGCAACGGGCGATGTCGTCGGCCAGACAGGCCTTCACCGACTGGGACCTGGCCGTGACCATCTCCCGATAGATCAGCTTGCGTTGATCACCCGCGGCGGGATCGACCGGGGCGCCGGTGCCGAGCCACTCCCGCAACCGAGACGGCATCTGATCCCGTAGGAGATTCGCCAGCGCACCGGCTGCGGCCCGCTCCATCTCCCGCACCGGCGCATCCTCCTTGCGCCACACCATGTGCGGCTCGTCGACACCCAAGCGTCCCGCATACGGACCGACCTCATAGGCCATGTACGCGGCAAAGGCTGCATGCCCAGCCAGCGGCTGCTGGTACCATTCCAGTACCCGTCGGAGGACGCGCTCCGCCTCTGCGCTACGATTCTCGCGAGCTACAACGGTCACCGGGCCCAGCCTGAGCGTATCGAGGGCAGAAACCCGCTCGTTGGCGTCCAAGCGTCGGCGCTCATCGGCCGCGTCGGCTTCTGCTTTGGCTCGTTCGATGGCGGGACGCATGGTCGCCAACATCCCCTCCAACTCCGCGCGCCGGGCCTGACGGGCATCCACGCCTTCAGAACCGAACAGGGTTGGCGTGACTTCCGCCTCTTGGCCGAACGCGGCGGTCGGCAGCAGACCCACACCTACCATGAAGCACACACACCAACGGGCCGCGCTAGACATCGATCAACATCCAGTTGCCGTCGAGAATCGAGAACGGGCCCGGCCACGCGGTGAGCAGCTCAATGAGGGCGCCAGGCACACTGACCGTGGCCAATTCGGGCGAAACCGTTGCGGCCAACGCGTTGAGCAACGGGCCGGATAGAGCCAGGACGAGCACCAAGGCAATCGCCCCCTTCACCACGAGCCGGATGGACGAGGAAGCCAGGGCGAAGAACAGCGCGTACGACAGCACGCTGGCCAACCCGAACCGCAGGGCCAGGCTCCCTGGATAGGACTGAAGCGGTGCCGGCACATCGATGGCCTGGGTGGCGAGTAGACCGCCCGCGCCCAGCGCCACCGCCGGCCCGATCAGCAAAAGCGCTCCGGCCCCCATCTTCATGAGCGCGTACCGGGCGCGCGTCAGCGGCAGCGAAAGCGCATAGACGTGGTTGAAGCGGTGGTCCCACGACCACACGAAGATGCCGAGCAGCGCACCCGTGGTCATCGAAAGCAGCGGGAAGGCCGGGAGCCACATCCGTTCCAACGCCAGGATGCGATACGCGTATCCGGCAGGATCGCCGGTCGGGTCCACGCCCTGGATGGATAGCAACGGCAGAGCGAACGCGCCCACCACCAGCAATGCGAACACGGGTAGTACCGCTCGCCACTGAACCATGAAGATCTGTTTGAACACGCTACGCTTCCTCCCCGGCGGTACGGCCGGACCTCAATAGCTCCACGAAACCATCTTCCAAGTCGAGATGCTGCACATCGCGCAGGCAGACACCCTTCGCTTCCAGGGCTGCGCGCATGGGGTCACGCCAACCACGGACTACCCAGCTCTCCCCAGGTCCGGCACCGTTCAGGTGCGTGCGGGAAAGGACGTCGAACGGCAGGTCAAGCGGGGCGGACGGCGGGTCCACCACATGCAGCCGTTTTATGTCGCTCCGGAAATCTTCCATCGGCATCTCCGCGACCAGACGACCCCCATCGATCACGCCCACCCAATCGCATATCCGCTCCAACTCGTGCACGAGATGGCTCGAGATGAACACAGTGGCACCCGCCTCGGCGACATAGTCCATGGCGGCGCTCATGACGTCGCGACGCACCACGGGATCGAGGCCGTCGGTGGGTTCGTCCAGGATTAGCAGATCGGGTCGCTGGTAAAGCGCCAACATGATCATGAGCTTCCCGGTCTCTCCCTTGGACAGCCGACCAATCTTCCGTGCACGGTCCAGGTTGAGTCGTCCCAACATCTCGGTCGCCCAACGTTCATCCCAGGCGCTGAAGAACGCCGAATGGTAGGCCAGCGCCTCACCGACCGTGAGGCTGGGGTAGAGGTGCGGACGCTCCGGGACGTAGCCCGTGCGGGCCAAGACCTTTTCAATACTCTCGGGGATCTCGGCGCCCAGAACTCGGATCTCGCCGGAGTGCGGCTTGAGCATGCCCATCAACATCTTGATGGTGGTGCTCTTGCCCGACCCGTTGGGACCCAGGAAGCCGTAGACCGACCCTTCGGGCACGTTGAGGTTGAGCCCCTTCAGGTCGAAGTTCTTCCCGAGCCGGACCCGCAGGTCGGTGGTTTGGATGGCGTTGGCCATCGCCTTATGCCTCCTTCCGCTGTTTGCGGACTCCGCCCGTATCGGTCCCACCCACCTGCGCTGCGAACGCCTCGCTCAGTTCGTCAGGCCCTACGCCCCGGCGCGCGGCTTCTGCCAGGAGTTCACGGACCAGTGTTTTCGCCTGGTGGGCCCGCTCCTCCTTCTTTCGGCTGCGGGTCATGGCGCGCACGAAGCTACCTGCTCCCCGTCGGGTGACCACGAAGCCCTCGGCTTCCAGATCCTTGTAGGCCTGCACCACCGTCGCCGGGTTGACCCGGAGCTCGGCCGCGAGCGACCGGACGGAGGGGAGCGCCTGGCCGGGCTCCAGCTCACCGGCCGCCACCGCGGCCCGCACGCGCTCCGAGATCTGCGCGTAGAGCGGAGTCGGACTTCTGGAATCCAACTGATCGAACAAAGCTTCCCCTTCATTCAGGCCGTCCAGACCGCCCTCAATGGCGGCCTGCTGGGGCGCCTACCGAAGCAAGCCCCATGCCATTGTATGAGTGTACTGATACAGTGGCACAGAGGAGGGTGCAAGGGCACGGAATGCCGAAGTGAGCCGACACGGTGGGAAAAGAAATCGGGGCGTCGGCGTGCTTGGCCGACGCCCCGAATGGGGTTCCTGGAAGGCTGCCTATCAGGCCACCCCCGCACCCTCCGGTTTGGCGCGCACCGCCCCTCGTTTGGGCAGAAGCGCGGCATCCAGCACCTGCGCCAGCTCCTCGACGGGATGCACCGTCAGGGTCTTCCGCACCTCTTCGGGGATGTCTTCCAGGTCGCCCTCGTTGTCGGCCGGCAGGATAATGGTGGAGATGCCCGCCCGCACGGCACCCAGGACCTTCTCCTTCACGCCGCCAATGGGGAGCACCCGTCCCGTCAGCGTCAGCTCGCCGGTCATGGCGACATCGTTTCTGACCTTGCGCCCTGAGAGTGCCGACACGAGCGCAGTGGCCATGGTGATCCCGGCGGAGGGCCCTTCCTTGGGGAGGGCTCCGGCCGGGACATGGATGTGCACTTCACGGCCCCGCAGGACCTCGTCGGGAATGTCCAGCTCGGCGGCGTGGCTCTTGGCAAACGTGAGGGCGGCCCGGCCGGACTCCTTCATTACATCGCCCAGTTGGCCGGTGAGCACCAAGCCACCTTCCCCCGCCATGACCGACGCCTCCACAAACATGATGTCGCCGCCCATCGGCGTGTAGAACATGCCCGTGGCGACACCCACGACCTCCTTGTCGGCCATTCGTTCGGGATGAACCCGGGGCCGACCCAACAGGTCGGTCACCTCGTCCACGCCCACCACGACCTCCTCGGTCTCGGCAGCGGCGATCTTACGCGCCACCTTGCGAGCGAGCTTTCCTAGTTGTTGCTCCAACTGCCGGACGCCCGCTTCGCGGGTATACTTCTGGATGACCGTGGTCACGGCCTCCTCGGCAACCTGGAACTCCTCTTCCTCGAGGCCGGACTCGGCGCGCTGCCGGGGCAGTAGATACCGCTGGGCGATCTCCAACTTCTCCTGCTCCGTGTATCCTGCGAACTCTACCCGTTCCATTCGGTCCAATAGCGGCGCCGGGATACGGTCCACGTAGTTGGCGGTGGCGATGAACAGCACCTCAGACAGGTCGAACGGAATGCCCAGGTAGTGATCCGTGAACGACGAGTTCTGGGCGGGGTCAAGCACTTCCAGAAGCGCAGAACTGGGGTCGCCCTGGAAGGACACGCCCAACTTGTCCACTTCGTCCAACAAGAACACCGGATTCTTGCTCTTTACCTGCTTCATGCCCTGTACGATACGTCCGGGCATGGCGCCGACGTAGGTACGACGGTGGCCCCGGATGTCTGCCTCATCCCGGGCTCCGCCCAGCGAAATGCGGACGTACTTCCTGCCTAGAGAGCGAGCGATGGACTGGGCAATACTCGTCTTCCCGACACCCGGAGGTCCCACGAAGAGCAGGATCGGACCTCGGCCCACCCCCCGACTCCGCTCGTTGGCCGGATCGACAGGCTCAGCGTCCTCGGAGGCCTCCTCGCCCAGTTCAAGCGTATGGCCGTTGCCGTTTCCGTTCCCCTGACCGTTCCCGACCGCCGGCGAGAGCGACTCACTCTCTGCGGCCTCGGCTTCCTCGGCCGCTGCCGCCGCTTCGGCACGCTCCATCTGCAGCTTCCGCACGGACAGGAACTCGAGGACCCGATCCTTGACGTCCTCTAGTCCGTAGTGATCCTCATCGAGGATCTCTGCGGACTTCGGGATGTCGATCTTGTCTTCGGTACGGGCGTTCCACGGTAGCTCGGTGATCCATTCCAGAAACGTTCGGATGACCTGGTACTCGGCGGACTGCGGACTGGTGCGCTCCAGGCGCTTCAGCTCGCGCTCCACCTCGTTGCGCGCGTCCTCGCTGAGGCTGAGCTCTTCGATGCGCTGTCTCAGTTCCTCGACTTCTTGGCGCTCGTCCTCATCGCCCAGCTCCTTCTGGATCTGCTTCATCTGCTCGCGCAGCAGCATCTCGCGCTGGCGCTCGCCCAACTCTTCCTGGACCCTGGCCTGGATCTCTTCCTGCGCGTCGAGGCGGGCCAGCTCTCGCTCGACCAGCACCAATGCGCTCCGCATCCGGACCTCGTCGTCGAGGGTCTCCAGCAGGCGTTGCTTGTCCTCGGAGGGAAGCTCCAGATAGAAGGCCACGAGGTCCGAGAACGCACCGGGCTCCTCGACACCCTGGATGAGTTGATTCAGGGCCTCGGCCGGTACGCCCCTCCGGGTTCCGAGCTCGGCCGCTCGGTCCCTAAGCTCACGGTCCAGAGCCTGGAAGGCTGGGTCGGTAGGATTCCGCGGAAGCTGGCGCTCCATCTCCAGGGTCCGGGCCATGAGCATGGACTCTCCGTCCCGCTCGTACTGGAGGGCCTGCGCCCGTGACTCACCCTGTACCAGGAGCTGAACGCCCCCTCGCACGCGATGGGTCTGAATGATGCGGACGATGGTGCCCACGTTGTACAGAATATCGGGCGTGGGCTCGTCGACATTCTCACGCTGGGCAACCGCGAAGAGTCGGCGATCTCCATCCAGCGCGTCCTGCACGGCCTCTATGGTACCTGGGCGCCCCGCCGAAATCGGTACGGCCACACCCGGATACACCACAGTGTCGCGGAGCGGCAGGACGGGTAGGCGACTCTTGTCGGTCATCAGGTCCCTCAGGTCCGAGCTGGAGTCGTCCAAATCGGCTTCCAGTGCGTCCAACGATTCGAGCGGATTGTCTTCCATGCGTCCGTTGCCGAAGTGTGATTCGGTCCCCGATTCAGGGAAAGTGCGGTGGTGCGGTGAGTGCACGATCCCTGCCAACTCAATGTGGCGGGAAAGTCGGCCTGATAAGCAGGGAACTGCCAATATGACCCCTGACCGCCCGGGCCGCGAAACCTTTGTGAAATCGGCGGCCGCTTCTAGTGTCATCGGGGTAGCGCCGCCACCGCCCAGGAGAATCCGGCCTCGATGTCTGACGTTCCCGACTACAGTATTCCGGAGGAGAACCTCCCCGAGGGCTTCGCCGAGAGCATCGACGACATCCCTCGGGTGCCGGCGACTCCGCGGCCCGCTGCCACGATCGTGATTCTCAGGGAACATGACGATGGGCCGCAGGTGCTGCTCATGCGCCGGAGTCGCTCATCGGGCTTCGTGCCTGGAGCCTACGTGTTTCCAGGCGGCCGGGTCGATCCAACCGAGGTGACTGACGGACTCCTGAGCCGAATCGATGCACTGACCCCGGAGAGCGCGGCGGATCGCCTGGGGTTGAGTGCAGCGGACGACGCCTCGCTGGCCCTTCCCTTGGCGTACTACATCGCCGCTCTGCGCGAGGCCTTTGAAGAGACCGGACTTCTGGTAGCGCAGCGGCACGGGGATGGATCGCGCCCGTCTAGCGCAGCAAGCCGTCCCGAGATCGATACGCTACGACGCGCGGTCATGAACGACGAGGTGTCGTTCGAGGGAGTCCTTGAACAACTCGACACCAGGATTCGGGGTGACGAGATCGCGTACCTGGCCCACTGGATCACTCCGCTCCAGGAGCCGCGGCGCTACGACGCCCGCTTCTTCCTGACCGGAACCCCCGCTGGCTCGGAGGCCATCGTAGACCGGCGGGAGATGATCGACGCGCGGTGGCTCCGACCCCAGGAAGCGCTTGAGCAGAATCGCCAGGGCTTGCTCCCGATGGTCTTCCCTACGATTCACACCCTGGAGCTTCTAACCGATTTCGCTTCTGTGGAACAGGCGCTGAGTGCGGGCAGGAACCGGAAGGTACCGTGCATTCTGCCCCGCCTGGTGAGGACGAGCACCGGCGTGGGCATCGAGGTGCCGGACGAAGTCGGAGGCTGACGGAGGCGCCCATGGAATCCGTCGAGTTCGGAGCGACGCTCGAGGAAGGAGAGCGTGAGCCTGCGGCGGCCCTCTACTATGAGGCGTTTCGGCAGAAGCTCGGGCCGATCCTGGGAGATCGTGGCCCGACACTCCTCGCCCAGACCTTTCACCTGGATCGTGCGCTCGTGGCCCGCCGGGGATCGGAGATCGTGGGGCTCGCCGGCTACGAGCACGGCGGTCGAGCGCTGGTAGGGATACACTGGGAAGCCATGCGACGAAACTACGGTCGCTGGGGAGGCGGCAGCCGCTATCTCGCCCTAGCGCTCTTCGACCGCACGGCGGCACCCGGTGAGCTTCTGATGGATGGGATCGTCGTGGCCCCCGCAGCACGCGGTCAGGGGGTGGGCACGGAGCTCCTGCGCCGAGTGCTGGCAACCGCGGCGAAGCTTGGATTGGACAAGGTTCGGCTTGACGTGGTGGACACGAACCCAGGAGCCCGCCGTCTCTACGAGCGGCACGGGTTCGAGCCGGTCAAGACGGTGAAGCTTCCATGGCTCCGCTCGAGGTTCGGGTTCGGCGCCTCGACCATCATGGTGAAGCACGTCGGGGAGTAGTCTACGTGGGTCCCAAGGCGGCCCTACGCGGTCCTGCCGATCGCTCTACGCCGTTTCCCATCCATTCCCAGCCATCGTTCCTTGGTAGCGTTCGGTACGCGAGAGGACCGCACCCCGCAGCGGTGGAGGACCCATGTACCGGACAAACGATTCACGAACTTCGAAGGGGAGCCCTGGCTGGCTCACGGTACTCTTGGTCGTAGCAGGGCTACTGCTGGTCCCGCCTGGTGTCGAGGCTCAGACCCGCACTGCGAGCACGCACGCAACGCTCCTGATCGGGCACTACTCGAACTCCGCCGTAAGCGGGACGTTGGGGGGTGTGCTTTACGGGAAGGAGGGGTTGAGCGGCCGGGCCGGTGGCGGCGGCAACTTGGGGCTCCTCTTTGGTGGGGGAAGCGGCGCTCTCGCTGTGGAACTGTATGGCCTCTGGCGGACCAGCTCCTCCGAAGCTGTCGACGCGGCATCGCCGTACCTGGGGGCCGGCCCCAGCATTTGGGCGGGGATCGCCGGGAATGCAATCGGCTGGAACCTTCGAGCGGGTGTCAGCACCCGCCGCAGTGGAGGGTCGCTCCGACTCGAGTACGTCCACACCCTCTTCCCGGGCGCGAACGGCATGCATTATCCCTCTCTGAGGGTGGGCGTCGGACTTGGCCGATGAAGCCCCGCTGCTCCGCCTACCCGTCCGGCCCGGCTGACGTAACGTCGAAGAAGTCGACCGTACCGGCCTCCAGGCAGTACTCGGCGCCGACGATCCTGAGCCCCTGTGTACGTCTCAGCTCGGTCAGCGCCGGCGACTCGTTCCGCAGGTAGTCGACGGACGCACGCACGTTGGCGCGCACCCCGCGGCTGATGACCTCATCGGCTGCCATGTCTGGACCCGTGGATAGTAGCGGCTCGACCGACCTCCGCACCCAATCGACGATGGGAGTCTCGGTTGGGTCAGTGTCTGCGCCGCCTCTCTGCAGGTGTTCGAGGGTCGCTGCGACGGCTCCACACCGGGTGTGGCCCATCACTACTACGAGGCGGGTGCCCAGCACCCCGGTCCCAAACTCGACGCTGTCCACGACGGCGGGCGAAATCACGTTCCCGGCCACCCGTACCACGAACAGGTCGCCGGCCGCCTGGTCGAAGACGATCTCGGTAGGCACCCGGGAATCCGAGCAGCCCAGGACAGTGGCGAACGGCTGTTGACCCTGGGCCAGCTCGCCGGGTGGCGTTGCCATGGACGAACGGGCCCGCTGCTCGGCGGACACGAATCGGCGGTTCCCGTCCTTGAGACGGGCGAGTGCGGCACGTGCTGGAATCATGGCTTGCAAGAGACAGAGGCTGGGCCGTGTTGCCAAGCCTCGCGTCGGCAGGTGACGTTGCCACCTGCTCACCCTCCCACCCAGGACCCCTGTATGCCCGACCATTGGCCGAGAGCCCGCCATGTGCTCCCACTGCTCGCCACACTCGCGGCATGGAGTGCCGCATGCACGGAAGGGCCGGGCGGTACGGGGGCGGTGTCGGACGGGCCGGTGGTGCTGGACGCCGACGCGGTCCACGTGCTGGGCACCTCGGAATCGATCGCTCAGGTGCGCGACCTGGAAGTCATGGCCGACGGATCCGTCTGGATCCTGAACTCGGTGGAACCCTTCTTCGTGGGCTTCGACCCGAACGGCGAGGTGATTCGGGAGCACGGGGCTGCCGGAGGAGGGCCCGGGGAGTTCCTCGTGCCTGCGGCTTTCGTGACCGGCGGCATCGAAGGGGAACCATGGGTGTTGGATGCCCGTCGGCACGCGCTCGTCCGGGTCTCCGGGGAGGGGGAGCCAGAGGAGCTGTCTTTGCGGGTGCCGGGGTTGCCGCCGGGGAGCCTGGTGGCCGGGCTGAGCATGGTGACCAGCACGGTCCGCACCGCAACGCTGGGTGGTCAGGTCCTGCTTCCCCGTACCACACCGCCCCAGGAGGGAGGACTGTTCGAGTTCAGGATGGCCATCCTTGGGTCCGACCTCATGGCACTCGACCCGCAAGCCGGTTCAGCCGCTCCGGTACTCGCGCTCGGGAGCGTTCTGGACGACCCCACCACCGGGCTCGAACGACTCGACGGTGGCTTTCCGCTCTGGTACCGACTGTGGGCGGTGTGTGGCGACCAGATCAGGGTCTACGACCGTGCCAGGAATGCCGTCAGAGCATTTGGCCGAGACGGGACCGAGCTCGAGGGCACTCCGCTCCCGCCCGCTCCGTTCACAGAGGTAACTCCTCGCGAGTTCGCCCTGGCCGTGTTCGATCTCAGAGCAGCGGAGGTGTCAGGAGGAGTCGGGCTGCGGGTGGGCGCAGCGGACAGCGCGCGCATCCTGGATCAGATGGAACAGGAAGCCGCTGGCACACCCAGCCAACTTGCTGGCTACCTCCCTAGATACGTCGACATGAGGTGCTCCGACGGCGGAACGGTTTGGATCCAACCGTTGGACCCCGCGTTAGGGGGTCTGAAAGGGGGCCAGGGTTGGCTGAGGATCGCTCCCGATGGGGCGATTCGGGAAGTGCGCCTTCCGGAACGCTTCGACGCGTTCCGCTTTGGCAGCGAACGCATCTGGGGAGTGCAGCGCGACGAGCTGGACGTGGCCACCGTGGCCTGGGTGGAAGCGCCGGCCGGGTAGGCGTCGTTGTCGCCGCCGATGGGTGGGGGCGTTAAGATGGCCCCGTCTCTTGGATGCCCACGGAGGAATGATGCTCGTACGCTCTATAGGTCGTTGCGCTATCCTGGTCGCGGTCGCCGCCGCCCCCCTGCTGAGCGCGCCACTCCAAGCCCAGGAAGACCCATTCCTCTGGCTGGAGGACGTCGAGGGCGAGCGCGCCATGGAGTGGGTGTTGGCCCACAACGCCGCCACCCGTGACGCCATCAAAGCGCTCCCCACCTACCAGACGCTCTACGACAACACGCTCGACATCCTGACGTCCAATGACCGCATCGCCTACCCGTTCGCACTGGGCGACGGTGTGGCGAACTTCTGGACGGACGCCGAGCACCCGCGTGGCATCTACCGCACCACTTCGTGGGAGGAGTACCTGGGTGGGGACCCCACCTGGGAGACCGTCCTGGACATCGACGCGCTGGCACAAGGGGAGGGGACGCCCTGGGCGTTCAGGGGAATTAGCTGCCTATTGCCCGAACAGATCCGTTGTTTGGTGAACCTGTCGCCCGGCGGATCCGACGCCAATGAGGTCCGCGAGTTCGACATGGCGACCAAGAGCTTCGTGGAGGACGGTTTCCGGCTGCCGGTCTCCAAGAACTCCGTGGCTTGGGTGGACGAGAACACCGTCCTGGTGGGTCACAACCTCAATCCGGACTACGTGACTACGTCGGGATATGCGGCTGCGATGCGCCTTTGGGAGCGGGGCACCCCGGTCGAAGATGCCCCCATCATCGCCGAGGTGGACGACAGGAACGAAATGGCCCTCTTCGCCGGCACCCAGGAGACGGCCGAGGGCCCACTGGTCACGGTGATGCACATGACCACCATCTTCGAGCGCAACTACCTGATCCTTCGCGACGGAGAGCTGGTACGCCTCGACGTGCCCGCGGACGCTCAGATGGGGATGGTGGGTGATCAGCTCGTGCTACAACTAGTGTCGGATTGGGAAGTGGACGGGCGGACCTTCGCCGAAGGCTCCGTGGTCAGCACCAACTTCCAAGACTACCTGGCCGGCCGCGGTACCGTCGAAGCGGTTGTGACACCGGGCGAGCGCTCCACCGTAAATGGCTTTGCCGCCACCAAGGACTACCTGCTGGTCGGGAAGCTCACCAACGTCCAGGGCGAACTGCACCGCTACTGGCGGGAGGGCGGTACGTGGCGAAGTGAAGAGGTGGACGTGCCTTCGATGGGGGCCGTGGGCATCGGCAATACCTCGGTGCACAACAACCGCTTCTTCTTCACGTTCAGCTCGTTCACGCAGCCGACCACGCTCTATATGGCCGACGAGGACGGGTCGGTGACCGAAGTGAAGAGCTTGCCCGATCAGTTCAACACGGACGGCCTCATCGTCGAGCAGCACAACGCCACATCGGCCGATGGCACACAGGTACCCTACTTCGTGGTCCGTCAGGACGACGCCCCCATGGACGGCAGCAACCCCACGCTCCAGTACGGCTATGGGGGCTTCCAGATCTCGCTTGCGCCCAGCTACCTGGGCGCCACTGGCAAGACCTGGGTGGAAAACGGTGGAGTCTACGTGTTGGCAAACATCCGGGGCGGCGGTGAGTTCGGACCGTCGTGGTGGAAAGCCGCACTACTGGAGAACCGGCAACGCGCGTACGACGACTTCATCGCGGTCAGCGAAGACCTGATCCAGCGGGGCATCACGTCCCCTGAACACCTGGGCGTGCAGGGTGGCAGCAACGGTGGTCTCCTGGTGAGCACGGTCATGACCCAAAGGCCCGATCTCTACAACGCCGTGGTGATCGATGTCCCGCTGGTGGACATGAAGCGCTACCACAAGCTGCTGGCGGGAGCGAGTTGGATGGCCGAGTACGGGAACCCCGATGATCCCTCGGATTGGGCGTTCATCCAGAAGTACTCACCCTACCAGAACGTTCGTGAGGACGTGGACTACCCCAAGCCGTTCATCTTCACTACGACCAAGGACGACCGCGTCCATCCGGGGCATGCTCGCAAGCTAGCCGCCCTGATGGAATCGCAGGGACACGACCTCTACTACTTCGAGAACGTGGAGGGCGGCCACGGATCGGGCGTGACGCCTGAACAGCAGGCGGAGACGTTGGCTCTGAAGGTGGCCTACCTGCGCGACCAGCTAGCCCGGGGACGACCCGTCAGCTAGTCCGCGTCAGGGCCCTACCTGCGCGATCAGCTAGCGAAGGGAAGACCCATCAGCTAGTCCGCGTCAGGGCCCTACCTGCGCGATCAACTAGCCCGGGGAAGACCCGCCAGCTAGCTACCGAAGCTAGCAGCCTAGCGCGGGTCCGCCGCCAGCGCCTCCGCGTTGATCTTCAGCATCCAGTACGCCTCCGGGCTGATGAACTTGACGTTCAGCGCGTCGAGCTCGTTCGCAAACGCCTGGACTTCATTTCCGGCGGCGGTCTGGTTTCCGGAAGCCAGGTTGGCTTGGGCCGCGTTGAGTTTGACCTGAAGGCTGTTGCAGATGCCGGGGTTGGTGATCCAGTTGACGGTCGTGCATGACGAGGCCAGCTGCGTCCCCAAGACCACCAAGCTCAAGCTTCCGGGAGCGTGTGTTGGTCCCACGACTGGAAAGCGCTCACCATACTCCCAGGGGTCTTCATGGATCCCGTCAGGGTTCTCTTCCGGTGTGCCCCACGGTTCTCCACAACAAGCAGCCCAATTCGGTTCGATCCAAGCGTCTCTGAGGGCTGGGAGGTGGGTACTGCGAAGAACGAACCCGCCGAGCGAGTCCCCCGGAGCTACTCCTCCGGGACCAGCGCGAGCCGCCATTTCGTTCCACCAACTGAACGCTCCGTCCCCCATCTCGAACGTAAGCCAGCCTGATGGTGCCGTTGAGCCGACCGGAACGGTCTCAACCACCTCACTCGTCCCCAATTCGCGGATTCGGGCGTCCAGCCTGTCGTAGGTCCCCGAGCTGGGCAATCGGGCCGGCTGCGCAGTCGCGTTCGAGTCGGCGAGGTCCAGTCCTGCCGTGGCCGCAGGAAACGCGCTTGATGCCGGGTTGAGCAGTACGTATCGATAAGCAAAGTAGGCTGTCGAGTCGTCAACCGACCGAAGCCGAAACCTCGCTCCCTCCAAGGCCTGGCTCGAACTCCGGGCCTCTGCGGCTTGAAGCACAACCAGAAGGCCGTACATCGCCATCGCGACCGCGGCCACACGTATGCTCTTGTTCACCGGCTAACTCCCCAGCGCAGCGCGGGTGAGGCTAGGCAGAGTTGCTCTTCGCTTTCGACCACAACCTCAGGTCTACCCGTTCTGCACTTCCTCCCAATCCGTCTCGAGTTCACTTCACCGCTCGAAACCCACGGGCCTAGCGCGGGTCCGCCGCCAGCGCCCCCGCGTTGATCTTCAGCATCCAGTACGCCTCCGGGCTGATGAACTTGACGTTCAGCGCGTCGAGCTCGTTCGCAAACGCCTGGAGTTCGTTACTGGCTGCGGTTCGGTTGCCTGCTGCCAGGTTTGCTGCGGCGGCGGCGAGCTTGACCTGAAGGCTGTTGCAGATGCCGGCGTTGGTGATCCAGCCGAGGGTGACACAGGACGAAATCAGTTGAGTCTCGAGCGCGGAGAGTTCAACGGCCCCAGGAGCTGTCGTTGGGCCAACGGTGTAGCCCGTCGCGGCGTTGAGCGGCGGTAGGTTGTATCCCTCGATCTCGCCATACTCGTCAAGAACCGGCTCGCTGCAGCACGAGTCGAAGTCCGGAGCCGCACGCCACCTGCGTACCCCGGGCAGGTAGGTCGAGCGGAAAGCAACCGAGAGCGTATCCCCGGGTGGGACTCCCGACCCCCCGTCATAAGGGCCGAGCGCGAAAAGGTCATACCACGACATCCATCCGTCGTGGCTCACTAGCCCCCGCCAGTCCGCGGGGACGTCCACGCCTGCCGGCACCACCGGCAAGGGTGGATTCGGCGGAGGGTTCGTATCGTAATCGTTTCGTCGCTCCTTAAACTCGCCAGTGTGCCGAAGCGGAGGCTTGTACATTCGCGCATCGTGGACATCGGTCGCGGCAAGGGCGATCTCTGCTACCGACGCCTCCACAGCGACCGGTACGTTGAGGACGTACCGGTACTCGATGGTGTCGCCTCGGACCTCTGCGCTAACCAGCCGAAACTCGGTTCCGGCTAACAGGTCCTGCGACGTTAGTGGAGGGGGAAAAGCGCTCAGCGTCAACACCATCCCCCCAACCCAGACGGCGAAATCAACACCTCTTATCATTCTCTTCACCGATCCTAGCTCCCTATCGGGTAGCCCTGGAGATTCCCGGGACCAAGAACGTGACATGCGGGTGATCCCCTTCGAGCAGCACAACGCCGAACACATCCCCAGCCGCCGCCCGCAGTTCCCGGAAGTCAAGGACCTGAGAGTCCTCGCACATGACCTTCGGGTAGGGCCGCGACGGACTTACTCGAGCTCTCTCTTCTATGTCGATGCCCCGCGCCCTCACCATGCACCATCCCAAATCCACATCCACGCCGCTCTTGTGACTCCTGTGAGCCCTCCAAGGATCGTCCAACTCTCCCCAGAAGTCGTCTGAAGCCCGCTCCTTGACACGGAAGGCACCACCTCCCGCAATGCTGGCGTCGTTCACCTGTAATACCCACATAGCGGGTTCTGGTGTAATAGCGTCCAGTAGCCCTAGGAAAAGACCAGCGGCTTGCGGGTGGGCGAACCAGTTTTGACCGACACCGTTGAGGGTCGGCAGCGGGTAAGGATGGTCCCGCCCGACCCAATAGGCGCGATCCCGCAGCGGCGTTCCGTGTGCGTCGAGGACGGCAGGGAGGTAGGTAAGGGGCACGCCGATGTCTATCTCTACTTCATCTGTCAGTGGCTCGCCGTCTACCTCGGCACTCGCAGCAATCCGGACCACTCCGGATATATGTCCGGCGGCAAACACGGTCTCGGCGCCTCCGCCCTGATCGGTCGTGATCGTCGCGGCGGGAAGCCTTCCTCCGGACGTCTCAAAGTAGCCGGACACCGGCCCTGATTGATCGCGGTTTGCGATGGGAGCCTCAGCAAACGACACATCCTCGTCGATATGTCGGTGAGAAACAGGGTCGGCGAGAAAGGTTCCATCCAGGGTCACCTGAACACCCTCCACGGGCTCGTCGTTACGTAAGACTGTCACATGTGCGTCGGTACGACCCTCAGGCAACAGGGGCTGCACGATCCTCACTCTCTCGTCCAAACCGTACCACCCGTACGATCTGCTCCCGTACTCGCGTCGCCGGGGCTCAAGTTGACTTCTCGACATCGTCAACCGTAGCTCCAGCTCCTCCTCACATGTACCCTCCGATGCCGCAACAAGCTTGCCATTTGCGGATTGCGCAGCAGCACAGACGTCCGGTGCGACGGTGATGAGGTTGCTCACTGCCGACGCGGAGTCCCCTGCCGCATTGAACGCAGCGAGGTGCATCCGCCCGGTTGCAGCGGGAGCATAGGCGCAACTCGATTCACCGCCACAGTGGCCTACTTCGCCAGCGAGCCCGGGTTGCGCCGTTGTGTCTTCCAACACCCACGTCCACCGCTGGTTCTGGCCTGAGAAGTTGTCCACCGAGGAGAAGGTGACGGTGTCGCCTTGAGTGACAGAGTCGGGTGCGCCCGATACAATCAGCTCCAACGTATCCGCCCTGACCCAGACAACCTCGCTGTGAGACTCCACCGTGTTCCCCGCCACCTGGGCCCGCGCGTACATCCTGCCGCTCGCCGGGGGACGGTAGGAGCAACTCGGACTCAGGGCGCATGGTAACCCAATCTCACCAGCCCCTCCGCGGCCAGCCGGGGTCGACAGCGTGTCGCCCGCACGATAGTACCAGCGCGTGTCAGTCATGCTCAGCTCCGACTCCGCCGTGAATCCCACAGTGCGGTCGGCTTGGCCGGTGGCCGGATCAATCAAGACGGTGGACGGCGAGCCATGGACCTCGAGCGGGTTGATTGCTCGAATGGAGAGGGTCTGCTCCCCGTCGATTAGGTACCCGGAAGCGCCGTGGTCCGCGAGCCCACCGACACCGGGCGGACATCCCAGCGCGATCGGGTCCGAGGTGCATCCGCCTGCAGGGCCCCCGTTTCGACGACTGTAGAAGACCTCTCCAGCCTGGAAAACCACGCCGGTGAATTCCATGGCCAGTGATGAGGTGTCGGACTGAAACCCCAGGGTCTGCCCCCCGATTCGGATACCTACTCCGAACTCCCCCCCAGTTTCCGGGGCCCCTTGCGGTCCGACCGTTGTACCGGCCAGCGGAAGGTTGCAATTCAGGCCACAGTAGTAGGCCGTGTACTCGGGGTTCTCGCCTACCGATATTCCCCCTTCGACCCGAACGATCAAGAAGAGTCCGTCCGACGGCACCGTAAGGCCTGTCGGCGTCCAGTCGATTCGCTCGAACGCGTCGCCTTGAAGGGGAAGCGCAGCGGGACTACCGGAAATGGTGGGGGGATCGGGAATGTGACTTGGCGCGAGCTGCAGATGGGCGAGGTCGCTTGGGTTGGGTGGCGCTACAGGTGACGAGTCAGCAGTGCACCGGACCATTCCAGCCACCGTTGCGATGACAAGGAGCCGAACCATGATCCGAGCGACGCCGCGGTGCCGCCGGACCGGCGGAGGCGTGATGGTCATTGCAGAGAAGAGAGGGGAGTGTGGAAAGTCTTGCAGACTAATGTGCGCTCACATAATAAGCGCCCCCCCCCGGGGACAATGGTGTTTTGGGACGATAGCTAGCCCCTTAACGCAGCGACGCCATCAGCGAGTCCAGCGCGGAGCTCCCGGGACAAAGCTCCGCAAAGGGCACGTCCTTGAGCGGGCCCTCGACGGTCTGGTTCTGCGTGTGGAAGTCGTCGCCCGCTCCGTCGTAGAAGAGCAGGCCGGTCAGTACGTCCCCCGTGGCGGATAGCCTCGCGTACTGCGCCAGGGCCTCCTGACGGTTGGTGGGGTCGTAGTCCCCTCCCACGGTCCTAAACCGCATCAGGCTTCCGTCGTGCATGGCCACCGTGGTGACACCGTCCTCCTGCTGTTTCGCCTCGATGGCTGAGCGGAACGGCACGAAGTCCACGGGCGTGAGTTCGTGTACGTGGTCACGCGTATATCGATAGCTCTTGGTGGAGCCGTTGTGGTCGTTGAACGTCACGCAGGGCGAGATGATGTCGATGAACGCGAACCCGTTGTGTGTGAGCCCGGCCTTCAGCAACGGCACCAATTGATCCTTGTCGCCGGAGAAACTTCGCGCAACGAACGTTGCCCCCAGATTGATGGCGAGCACAACCGGATCGATCGGCGCCTGCGTGTTGACCTCCCCGCGTTTGGCGCGGGAACCCACGTCGGCCGAAGCAGAGAACTGGCCCTTGGTGAGCCCATAGACGCCGTTGTTCTCGAGGACGTACAGCATGTTGACGTTGCGTCGGACGGCGTGGCAAAACTGACCCAAGCCGATCGACAGCGAATCGCCGTCCCCCGAGATGCCGATGTAGACCAGGTCCCGGTTGGCTGCGATGGCGCCGGTTGCTACGGAGGGCATCCGGCCGTGGACACTGTTGAAGCCGTGCGCCTCACCCACAAAGTAGGTCGGGGTCTTCGCAGAACAACCGATCCCCGAGAGCTTGGCGATCCGATGCGGCGCGATGCTCAGTTGATGGAACGACTGAACGATGGCGGCCGTGATAGAGTCGTGCCCACAGCCGGCGCACAGCGTTGAAATCGATCCCTCGTAGTCCCGTACCGTGAGTCCCAAGTCGTTCTTCTCGAGACTGGGGTGGTGGACCTTCGGTTTGGCAATGTAGGTCATGGTTAGGCAACGCCCTGTGCGGACAGGGCGAGTGGGGGAGCCAGGGCTGCGGCAAGCTCAGCGGATAGATGAGGCCGGATACCGTCGATCACGTGCTGGGCACTCAGAGGCATCCCACCGTATTGCAGCACCGAAGTCAATCGCTCTCTGGGGACTTCGGTCTCGAGGATCAGTAGCGAGCGTAGCTGTCCATCGCGGTTTTGTTCGACGATGAGGTTCGTGTCGTGGGCCATCAGGAACTCCGTCACAGACTCTGGGAAGGGAAAACCACGCACTCTCATGAAGTCGACCGCCATACCTGCAGTTCGTAGCTGTACCAGAGCTTCCCGAGTCGCTGCGTCGCATCCGCCCACAGTGAGCAAGCCATACTGGGCGTTCTCCGTCAGGTCCGTGACCGGCGCCGGCACGGAACTGCTGGCGCTTTCCACCTTGCGCCGGAGGCGATCCACCACCTCTCGGTAGGCCTCCGAGTCCTCGGTGTACCGCCCGTACTTGTCGTGTCCAGAACCGCGAGTGAAATACGCCCCCTTGGGGTGTTCGCCAGGAACTGTGCGGTACGGAATCCCGTCTCCATCCACGTCCAGGTAGCGGTAAAAGCTCTCTGCGGCCTCCAGCTCTTCGGCGTTCAACATCTTCCCGCGGTCGGGGCGGTAGTTGTCATCCCACTCTAGCCGTGGAATCACCCAGTCGTTCATGCCAATGTCGAGATCCTGAACCACGAACACCGGCGTCTGAAAGCGTTCCGTCAGGTCGAAAGCCGCCACCGCCATCTCGAAGGACTCGGTGGGGTTGCCGGGATACAGGCAGATGTGTTTGGTGTCTCCGTGCGAAGCGTAGGCGCAAAGCATGAGGTCGCCCTGCTGCGTGCGTGTCGGCATGCCCGTGGAGGGGCCGGTGCGCTGCACGTCGAAGAAGACCGATGGAATCTCGGCGTAGTACGCGAGTCCGATGAATTCGCTCATGAGCGAGATGCCCGGGCCGCTGGTCGGCGTAAACGCCCGCGCACCGGACCAGTTGGCGCCGATCACCACACCTGCAGCGGACAACTCGTCTTCCGCTTGCACGATCGCGTAGCGCTTCACGCCTGTTTCGGGGTCGGTACGGAACTGTTTGCAGAAGCGGGCGAACCCGTCCATCAAGGACGTCGACGGTGTGATGGGATACCAGGCCCCCACGGTCGCACCGGCATAGACGCACCCCAGGCCCGCGGCCGTGTTGCCATCGATGATGATGTGATCACCCGTGGCATCCATGGCTTCGAGGCGAATCGGTAGCGGGCAGTCCCAATGCTCCTGCGCGTAGTCGTACCCGAGCGCGATGGCCTTGAAGTTGGAGTCCAACAGCGCAGGTTTCCTCGAAAACGTCTCAGTGAGCATGTGCTTGATGACGTCCAGGTCCATCTGGAACAGCGCAGCGAGCGCACCGGCATACACGATGTTCTTCATGAGGATGCGTTCTCGCGCACCCTTGAAGTTCTCCACGCACATGGTGCCGATGGGGATGCCCAGGTACGTGACATCCGGCCGCTTGAGACTCGCGTCCATGGGCCAGGACGAGTCGTGAAGCAGCCACCCGTCCGACCGTACTTCTTCCACGTCTTGCGCGTAGGTAGCTGGGTTCATGGCGACCAGCAGGTCGAACACCGGCGTACGCGCCGTGAACCCGTCGGCATTGACTCGTATCTCGTACCAAGTGGGCAGCCCCTGAATGTTGGACGGAAAGACGTTCTTCCCGGAAATGGGAATGCCCATGCGGAAGATCGTCTGCATGAGCAATCCGTTCGCAGAGGCTGAACCCGTACCGTTTACGGTGCCGATCTTGAACGCGAAATCGTTGGTCCGGACGTCGCCTGGTCCGGTGTCCTCCGTGGATCCACTCATGGAGTTGCGGCTACCTGTTCAGAAGCGCTGTACGCGTGTGGGTGGAAGAGGTCGAACTTCATCATGTCCCACGCGGCCGTGGGGCAGCGCTCCGCGCAAAGCCCACAGTGAAGGCAGACGTCTTCATCCTTCACCATGACCCGCACGGTCTGCGGCAGGTCCTCGGACACGTAGATGTCCTGAGCGAGGTTCTGGGCCGGGGCAGAGAGCCGGCCGCGGAGGTCCTCCTCCTCACCATTGTGTGTGATGGTAAGACAATTGGTGGGGCAGATGTCGATACAGGCGTCACACTCGATGCACAGGCTCGCTGTGAAGTGCGTCTGGATGTCGCAGTTCAGACAGCGCTGCACCTCGACTGCGGTCTGTTCGGGCGAGAAGCCCAGCTCGACCTCGAGCGATAGCTCCTTGAAGCGAGCCTCCAGGTCGGTGTGCACCATCTTGGCGCGGGCCGCCGGATCGAAGTCGTTCGAGTAGCTCCACTCGTGCATGCCCATCTTGGTACTCACCAGGTTCATCCCCTGTGGGGGACGGTCGGTGAGCGACTGCCCTTGGCAGTACAGGTCGATGGAGATGGCGGCTTGGTGTCCGTGCTCCACGGCCCAGATGATGTTCTCCGGACCCCAGCCGGCGTCACCTCCGAAGAACACACCGTCGCGGGTGCACTGGAAGGTCGTGCGGTCGACCTCGGGCATGTCCCAATCGTTGAACTCGATCCCGATGTCACGTTCGATCCAGGGGAAGGCGGCGTCCTGTCCGATGGCCAGAATGACGTCATCGGCCTCCAGGATCACGGTATCGAGCACCTTCATCTTGGCCCGCCCACCTTCGGGATCGGGGACCCACTCGACGATCTCGAACTCCATGCCCACCAGCTTTCCATTCTCTACCACGAAACGCTTGGGCGAGTGGTTCTCGATGATCTCGACCTGCTCTTCCTCTGCGTCCTCCAACTCCCAGGGAGACGCCTTGAACTTCTCGCGGCCTCGCCGCGCCATGACGCGCACGTTGGTCCCTCCCAAACGCTTGGCCGTACGGCAACAGTCCATGGCCGTGTTGCCGACACCGATGACCAGAACCTTCTCACCGATCGACGTGATGTGCTCGAAGTGCACATTCGACAGCCACTCGATGCCGATGTGGATGTTGGCGTCGCCTTCCTGGCGGCCGGGGAGGTTGAGCTCCTTGCCCTTGGGCGCACCTGACCCGACAAAGAAGGCGTCGAAGTCCTCCTCCAGGAGTGACTTCATGCTCTCGATAGGGGTGTTGTAGCGAACGTCGACCCCCATGTCGACAACCATGGCAATCTCGCTGTCGAGAACCTCCGCGGGCAGTCTGAACGACGGGATGTTCACGCGCATCAGACCGCCCGCCCGATCGAGCTTTTCGAAAATCGTGCACTCGTAGCCGAGCGGCATCAGATCGTTGCACACGGTGAGCGAGGCCGGCCCCGCACCCACGAGTGCGATGCGCTTGCCATTCTTGACGGCGGGAACCGGAGGACGACGGTCCACGTCCGGGTCGCGCAGATCGGCCGCCACCCGCTTGAGGCGGCAAATGGCGACCGGCTTCTCGTCCACCCGTGTGCGCCTACAGGCCGGTTCGCAGGGCCGGTCGCAGGTACGGCCCAAGATGCCCGGAAACACGTTGGACTTCCGGTTGAGCCAGTACGAGTCCGTGTAGCGCCCCTGCGCAATCAGTCGGATGTATTCAGGGACGTTGGTGTGAGCCGGACAGGCCCACTGGCAGTCGACCACCTTGTGGTAGTAGGCCGGACTCTTGAGGACGTCGGTGGGCTGCATTCAAGTGCCTCCGAGGGGTCGCAGAAAGACCCCTCGGAGGGCGCCTCGGGAGGCACCGCCCAGAAAGGTCGGCACTATCATGCTGGGGGTGGGGGATGGGGGCAAGCGGCGGAGCCGATCAGAACCGCCAGCGAATGCCCATGGTGGCCACCTGCGTCTCCAGCAGGTTCTCGTAGAGCGCCGAAAAGCCGTCTCCCTCGATGTCTCTCCGTACCCCGAAATCGTTGAAGATATCGGTGAAGGTGAGCACCAACTCAGCCCGGTCGGCCATGACCGGCATGCTGGTGGCGACATCGAACGACGAGCGTGCCCGCTCCCAGCCCTGGGGCACGTTTCTGCGTGCGTGGTAGATGTAGCTCAGAAGGAGTTCTCCATCCCGCGGAAGCCTGATTTGGTTGTTTATGGTGAGGTCCCAGGTGTCGTCGTTGGAGGCTGGAAGTGAAAACGGGCGAGGCGTCGGGAAGAGTAGTGTGGTTTGCAGGGCCTCGATGTCGTTGTTGAACCAGTTGATGCTCCCGGTCATGCGCCAGGACTCCGCGACCCGATGCTCCATAATCAACTCAACTCCGGTCTGGGTGGAGTTCCCGGCGTTCTCGTAGATCCGGTTGACGATGTCGTAGTTCGGATTCGAGTCATCGATGGCAAGGATGCGCAGGAATGAGTCGGAGATATCCCGCAGGTAGGTGGCCGCGCTGAGCGAGCCCCCTTCCCAGGAGCGTGCCAACCCCAGCTCGTAGACGTTGGTCAACTGCGGTCTCAGGAACGGGTTACCGACCTTGAGCAGCTCGGGGTCGTCGTACTTGGGAAAGATCCTCAGCTCGGGCTCACCCGGTCGGTCGATGCGGCGGTTGTAGGCTGCGACCAGCCCGGTGCGGTCACCCACGGCGTAGGTGAACTTCACGTTGGGAAATAGCTCCAGGTAGTCGTAGGAGTCACTGTCCTCGTAGTACACGTTGTGCTCAGGGATCGTGTAGGACACTCCGGTCTGCTCGACACGTAAGCCGCCTTCCAGCGTGTAGCGGTCCTGGATACGAACCAGGTTGGCGTACAGTGCCACGATGTCCTCGTCCCAATCGGAGAAGTCCCCGAGACCCTGGTAGATGACGCTCTGCACGCCACGATCCACGGTGTAAGTGATGGGAAGCCAGCGTCGCTGCAGCTTGGTGCCCAGCTCCAAGCGACCACTCGCCAAGGGCCGCGTGTAATCAATGCTCAGTGGAAGCGTGTTCTCGACGGCCTCCAGGTGGGTCATGTCCGTTCCCTCACGGACACTGGAAACCTCGTTCAAGAAGTAGGCTTCGTCTTCCCATCCACGGGTATACTGCAAATTGGCATCGAGCTCGTGGCCTGGTGTCGCGAACTCGTGCTTCAGATTGAGGTTCACGTTGGCGAAGCCCGTGCTCTCCTCTTCACGCCAGAACCAGAACCGCTCGCGAACACCGGTGGCCTGCAGGATAAACGGCACCTGCGCCCGGTCGGTATGGGTCTCGAGGTCGTAGATCCCCGAAATCGTGAGCGTGTTGGCCTCATCGAGTACCACGTCAGACCCCGCTCTAATGATGTAGTGGGTCTGCTCCCGGTTCTCTGGCACCTGCGACTCGATGACCCGTCCGTCGTCGTAGAACCGGGTGGTGAACTCGTTGTTCGGCAGATCGTCCTGCGTGAGGATCTCGCCCTGTGCAAACGCCCGGACCGACTCCGTGTTGTAGTTGAGGCTCAGGCTGGGGATGATCTTCTCGTTCTTCGAGAAACTCCCGAGGTCGGTGGGGAGGTCTGGACGCTGCTTGGTGAACTGGCCCATACCGAGCGACAGCCCGACGTCCCCGGAGAGACCCCTTTGTCGCTCCTGCTTGTAGATGATGTTGATGATGCCGGCCATGCCCGCCGCATCGAAACGCGCAGAAGGATTGTTGATGATCTCGATGGCTTCGATGTTCGCGGCCGCCACGTTGTCGAGCCCCCTCTGACTACCGAACCCTGTCAGGCTCGACTGGCGACCGTCGATGAGGATGGCGACCCGATCGCTTCCGCGTAGTGAAACATTGCCGTCCTGATCGACGGCCACCCCGGGCACGTTCTTGAGCGCATCGAGCAGGGATCCGGTGGACTGGGTCGCCCCCTCGTCGAGTCGGTACACGTCGGTGTTGAGCCCGGCCCGGCGAATCGCGTCGACCGTCACCGTAAGCTCCTCGATCTCTCCCAACGGAGTGAGCGGGACATCGCCCAGATCGTAGGCCGAGTTGAGCTCCGAGATCAGGACGTTCGCTTCCTCGGGGAAGAACCCCGGGAACGAGACATGGATCACGTATCCGCCAGGTGCCAACCCACGGATCAGAAAGCGGCCGCTCTCGTCCGCCAACGTACCCGAGAGGGTATCGCGCGATGTGGCGGCTTCTACCACCACAGTGGCCAAACCAAGCGCCGAGCCGTCGCTGCCATCAACGGCACGCCCAGCCAGGGTAGCGGTCTGCTGGGAGGCGACTGCGGAGGGCAGAAGCAGCGAGAGAAGCGGTAGGGCACACGCCGTCATTGCACGGCGCACACTCCAACGGCCAGTCATGGCGTCTCCCGGTTCGAAGGACGACCGACTCACACCAAAGGTATCGCAGTCTCTAGGAGGGCGCCTAACTCGCTAGGCGACGAACAAAGCAACGGCACCAAGGGGGGTACTCCGGTTCGACCACTACGACGGTAGAGGTGAACTAGTGGTTCCCGCTACCCATTCGACCGTCCATTCCCCCGTGTTCGCCCATCTCACCTTCGTGGTCGCCCATGGCAGTATCGCCGAACTCGTCGACCAGGTACGTCGCCACAGCCTCACGCTGCGCCTCGGTGAGCGGAATCGGAGGCATCAAGCCGAACCGTTCGATAGCGTGATCGGGCATCGAGGATCGTGACGGATCGGGTTCGGCCAACCAAGCGACGACGGCAGCCTGAACAGCGGACGCGTCCCCGTGCTCCTGCACGTAGTGTCCAACAACCATGTTCAGGGGCGGCGCCAACGTAGGAGGCGGTTCGTTGGGGTGACAGGTGGAGCACACCGACGCCACCAACTCGGCGCCCGAGGTCGCCTGAGGCGGTTGCGATGCAAGCTGCGCCGCGATGGTCTCTACCGTGGGCTCGACCGTTGTCTCCTCGGCGACGGGAGCCGCGGCCTCTGCCTCCCCCTCAGGAACTGCGTCTCCACTGCACCCAGCCAAGATCAACACGCCGCCTAGGGCGAAAGTGCCCCATCTCCAGGGCTTCTGAGTCGAAATCGACACCGGAATCTCCTTCCATTCAATGACCGACTCCCAAAGAAGATCTTCGCACGATCCGACACCGCAGTCTGTGGGGAGACCCCGGTTGTGGGTGTAGGGCGGGGCGGCTAGAAGGGGCGTCCCCCATGAGAGGACGCCCTCCCGAGCATCTGCATTGTTGCTCAGACAGAGCTCAGTCCGACGAGCTGCTCTGTCCGGAGGCGGCGTCCTACCGTGACATCCGGTAGACAATCCCAGCGCCGAATACCCAGGGATCGAGGTCGACATCTGCCACTACCACCGTGCCGCCTGCGTCCACGGTGGCTTCGGTGTTCAGCAACAGTTTCTTCAAGTCAAAGTTCACGCCCCAGTTGTCGTTGAGGAAGTAGTCGGCGCCCACCTGCCCGGCCAAGCCGACCGCGTTTTCATATTCCACGGACGTGACCGCGCCCGGATCGCCGTTGTAGAAGATCGTGTAGTTGACACCGGCACCCACGTAGGGATTGAGCTCACCATCCGGCAGGAAGTGCCACTGCAGTGTCAGCGTGGGTGGGAGCAGCCAAATATGCCCGAGATCGACGTCATTAAGGGACGTCGAGAGCGCGTCGATGTCATGTTTGGTCGTCGCAAGAATCAACTCCAGCGATAGGTTCGGCGAGAAGAACAAGCTGAGATCCAGTTCCGGGACCACGGTCTCCGAGGCGTCGACCTCTCCTCCGATTGTCGTGATGGTGCTGCTGATGTCAGGCACGACGCCGATTCCTCGCAATCGTACGCTGAACAACGAGTAGTCCTGAGCATGTAGAGTCGCTGCCGATCCGAACGAAAACGCCGCGACCAATGCCGCGGCGAGCAGGTTCTTCAAGCTGTGAGCATTCACAATACACCCCTGTAAGTCAGTGAAAGGGACACATGACGTGTATCCCTTGTCTAGCCTCTCTACCTGTAGGGTGTTGGGGCTGTCGGGAGGTTGAGTCCTAAGCCGGAGGGGAAATCTCCGGGACCGGTCCCCGCTTGCTGCTGCGTGACCTAGCTGACGATTCGATTCCGCTCGTAGGTCAGGTTCCGTGGCGCGAACTTCCACTCGTACGTCTCAGTCGGATCGGGGGCACCGGCCGGAGCCGACCGGAGCATCGGATACGAAGGTGAGCCAGGCATCCCAGTTCCGTACACCGTAGACCACCTCTTCACCGGCTGGATGCCGCTCGGAAGTAGCGCGTCCGCCCGGTTGAGCGCCTCGCCGTCCAGGTAGTACACGGTGGGTTGGAGCGCCTGAACGAACGTCGATGTACCTGGCTCCTAGCTCCCTGCCCCGTCCATGATGCTCAGCGAGGCCATCCGAATCGGCAGCTCTCGCACCCTCACGCCCGTGAGCGCAAACAGCGCGTTGGTCACCGCCGGTGCGATGGGCGGCGTCCCGGGTTCTCCGATCCCACCGGGCGCCTCACCTGTATCCAGGAGATGCACCGTGATCGCCGGCATTTCGGGCATTCGTAGCACGGGGTAGTCGTTGAAATTCCCCTGCACAACCCTACCGTCTTCCAGTGTAATCTCGCCGTACAGCGCGGCCGACAGCCCATACACGATGGCACTTTCCACCTGCGCCTCGATGGTGTCTGGGTTTACGTACTGCCCGCAATCGATGGCGGTAGTGCCGTTGAAGACCCGAACTTGGCCATCCTCGATCCCCACCTCGACCACCTGCGCCACGAAGGTCCCGAAGGACTCGGCCACGGCAATTCCCCGCGCCCGTCCTTCGGGAAGGGGGGTCCCCCAACCCGACTCCTGTGCCACCTTGTCCAGCACGCCCAGATGCCTGGGGTGATCGGCCAAGAGCTTGCGCCGATAGTCGTAGGGATCCTCCCCGGCCGCATGCGCCAGCTCGTCGATGAACGACTCGGTGATGAACGCGTTCTGGGAGCTACCCACGGACCGCCACCACCCCACCGGCACACCCACATCGGCCTGGCGCAGTGACACCTCGATGTTGGGAATGTGATAGGGGAGGTTAGCCGCACCTTCTACGGAGCTGAAGTCGATTCCGTCGTCCGGCGGGCGTCCTCGAAACCTGGAAATGATGGACGGAGCAACGATCCTGTGCTTCCAGGCGACCGGCATCCCCGCCGCGTCCAGGCCTGCTTCGAAGGTGTTATAGGTAGCGGGCCGGTAGAAGTCGATACGGGTCGTCTCCTCACGCGTCCACGTGACCTGCACCGGACGACCCACATGCTTCGAGCACTCAACGGCGTCCACGACGAAGTCGCTCTCGGAGCGCCGACCGAAGCCACCGCCCAACATGGTGACGTGCGCGACGATCTCCTCAGCGGGTAAGCCGGTGATCCCAGCCGCCACCCGCTGGGCGGCCTGCGGCGACTGAGTGGGAGCCCAGATCTCGCAGGAGTCGCTCCGCACATCCGCCGTGGCGTTCATGGGCTCCATACACGCGTGCGCCAAGTAGGGGACGGCATAGTCCGCTTCCACGCGCATCGCGGCTCCGTCCAACCCGGCCTGCACGTCCCCCTCCGTTCTCGCGATCGGCGCATCGGGCTCCTCGGCCATCGCCTCCATGGCCGCCCGAATCTCCTCACTACTACTAGCGAAATCACGGTCCCACTCGACCTCGAGTGCACGTGCACCCGCGAACGCCGCCCAGGTGGACTCACCCACCACGGCCACGCCCTGGGACACCTCGAAGACATCCACCACGCCCTCGACTGCGCGGGCGGCTGTGTCGTCAAAACTCCCCAGGGAACCGCCGAAGTAGGGACAGTGCACAACGGTTCCGAACAGCATACCCTCCACCCGCACGTCCACCCCGAACACGCCGCTCCCGTCCACCTTGGGTGGGATATCCAAGCGCCGGGCCGACGTCCGCAACAGCGTGAACTCAGCCTGGGTCTTGAGTGGGGGATCCTCAGGGACACTCAACGCCGCGGCTGCGGTTGCCAGCTCGCCGTAGCCGATGGTACGCCCGGACGCCTCGTGGTGGACTTGGCTCATCCCGGTAGTGAGCGTGGAGGTGTCCACGCCCCACTGGGCGGCTGCAGCCTCCACCAACATGGCACGCGCCGAGGCGCCCACCTTCCGCAACGCTTCCATCGAGGTCCGGACCGCCGAGCTGCCTCCCGTGGACTGCCGTCCGTACTTCGGGTTGGCATCTGCGTGTACGGACTCCACTCGCGACCAATCCGCGTCCAGCTCTTCAACGATCAACATTGGGAGCGACGTGAGCACTCCTTGCCCCATCTCGGAGAACCCGACGTGGACGATCACCCGCCCATCGGGCTCGATGCCCAAATAGGCACTCGGCTGGAAAGCCGCGTCGACAATCTCCCACGGACGCGCCCGGGTGGGGAGCTTCATCCCCAACAGCAGTCCGGTACCGGCCACCCCGGTGACGGTCATGAACGCACGCCGAGACATCTTGAACGCACCCTCGCCCCGCACGGGACTTTCCTGTTCATGGCGGATCATGGTCAACCCTCCTGGGCGGCGCGGTGGATCGCCCGGCGAATGCGGTTGTAGGTACCACACCGACAGATGTTGCGCTGCATGGCGGCGTCGATGTCTTCGTCCGTGGGACTGGGGTTTTCCGATAGCAGCGCCGCGGCGGCCATCAGCTGGCCTGACTGACAATACCCGCACTGCGGGACCTGCTCCTCGATCCAGGCTCTCTGAAGGGCGTGACTCCGGTCGTCGGAGAGGGCCTCGATGGTGGTAATGGTGCGGCCGTCCGCACGCGACACCTGGAACCGACAGGAGCGTACGGGCTCCCCATCGATGTGGACCGTACACGCTCCACACTGTGAGATGCCACAACCGAACTTGGTGCCGGTAAGGCCCAGGACGTCTCGAAGTACCCAGAGCACGGGGGTGTCGGGGGCAACGTCCACAGTCCGATCGGTCCCGTTGACGTTGAAGGTGAACTCGGCCATTGGTGTGCAGCTCCGCTGGAAGTGTCGACGCCCGGAAAAGTAGGGGACCCAGCGCTGTCGCGCTCCACCCAGCGAGTTCCGGCCCCGGGGCACCGCGCGAACCAACGATCCGGAGTGCTTGTCGGTCCTATGGGGTACGGGGGGTGCGCCCAGGCTGAGGGAACTCCCAGTCGGGCCCCTGCTACAATGACAACCCACCTGCACACTCAACCCACGCACTCGTGAAGACGCGATTCGCTTCGTTCATCGGAGAACTCAAGCGGCGGCAGGTATTTCGGGCCGTGGCCGGCTACGCGGTGGTTGCGTTCGTCATCCTGCAAGCAGGCGAGATCATTCTCCCCGCCTTCGAAGCGCCCGCCTGGATCCTCCAGTCATTGGTGGTCCTGGCTGCCCTGGGGTTCCCAGTGGTACTGGTGGTGGCCTGGGTCTATGCGCTGACCCCGCAGGGCCTAAAGCGGACCGCGATTCTCGACGAGCAGGCCGGTGTGGAGGGGGCGGAGCCCAGCGTGCTCCCTCAGGTGGGGTTGGCGGTCACCACCCTCATCGTCCTCGGCGGGGCGGGACTGTGGTTCGTGAAGCAGCCACCCGTCGATGCGGCCCAGATCACGCCAGAGGGTCCCGCGGCCGTGCTCACGGGTGCGGGCGATGATACGCGGATCACCTCCATTGCGGTCCTTCCGCTGGATGACTTCGCGTCCGACGAGGATCAGGCCTATTTCGCCGCCAGCCTCCACGAACAGATCGTTGCGGAGCTGAGCCGAACCACGTCACTCCGGGTCGTTTCCCGTACGTCGGTCATGCAATACGAGGGTACCGAGAAGCTCACGCCACAGGTCGGCACAGAGTTGGGGGTCCAGGGCATCGTGGAGGGATCCGTTACCCGGGCCGACGGTCGGGTCCGAATCACGGTGCAGTTGATCCATGCACCCACCGACACGCACCTCTGGGCTAACAGTTACGAGCGTGAAATGAAGGATATCCTCGCGCTCCAGGCAGAGGTGGCAAAGGAGATCGCAGAGGCGATCCAAGGGGAAGTCGAGGCGACCGCGGAGCCCGTTCAGCTCGCCAGCGCGCCGATCGACCCTGAAGCCATGGACATCTACATGAAGGCCCACTTCGAGCAGGAGCAGGGCACTCCGGAGGCCCTCGCCTCCGCTGTCGACCACTTCAGCGATGTGTTGGCCATCGATTCCTCCTTCGCACCCGCCCTCGTGGGTCTGGCGGGCACTCACTTCATGATCGGGATGCAGCAGGGCGATTCCGCCCCTCCTGATGAACTCCTCGAGGCGGTTCGGGCGGCCGAGATGGCGCTCCTGCTGGACAACCAGTCCGAAGAGGCTCGGGCCGTCCTGATCGCAGCGGAGGAGCGACTGGCCGAACTGGGGGAGGAAGTCGAGGTACGGGTTGCCCGCGGAGAACCACTCGATTCCCTGGGCCGTGACTACTTGATGCGCTTCACGGACTTCGGGCGCCGAACGCGCGACGTACTCACCGTACGTGAAGGCGCTCCTGCGGAGCTGCCCACCATCTGGAGCCTCGGGGCGGCCCAGCAGCTCTTGGCGGACGGCAACACCAGGGCAGCAGCCGAGGTCCTCGAGGACATCGTCGAAGAGGAGCCCCGGGCAGTAGCGGCCTGGGATGCGCTGGAGCGCGCATACGTGGCGGATGAGGAGTTCGACGATGCGGTGGAAACCCGTCGGGCCCGGGTGTTGGCCTTGACCGACGACGAGGCCCGTGCCGAGCGGGACGCCGAGGCGCTCGAGGCGGCCATCGACCGACAGGGCACTCGAGGGTACTGGGAGTGGCTGCGTGACGACCATCAGGCCCGCCAGGAGCGAGGCGAGTATGCATCTCAGGTGGAGTACGCGGCCGCCTGCGTCGCCTTGGGCGAACTGGACGAAGCCATCGGCTCCCTGGAAGAGAGCCTGGCGAACCGCGACCGAGCCTTGGTCAGTCTTCGATCCGACCCTGTCTGGGACCCCATCCGACGCGATCCGAGGTTCCAACGGATTCAGGCCGCGGTCCGTGAGTCGTTGAGGAGGCCTCGACGAGGATCTCCTCCGGGAACCCCGTAACGGGCTGGAGGCCGTCCCCAGTTGGTAGTCACCTCGATTGAGCCGTTCCTGAAGTACTTCGAAGGGGTGCGGGCACGAACTCGTCGTGTGGTGGACTGCATACCAGCTGAACAGCTCGAGTGGCGCCCATCCCCCGGACGCTTCTCCTGCGGCGACCTCGTGCGGCATGTCGCCGCCACCGAACGCTACATGTTCGCGGAGAACGTAAGCCAGCGCCCGTCACGCTACCCGGGCCACGGCGTCGAGTTGGCCCAGGGCCTACCCGATGTGCTGGCCTACCTGGAGCGCCTTCATGCGGAGTCGTTGGAGCTGTTCAAGGAGCTCACACCAGACGACCTCCAGCTGAAATGCTCGACACCCGCCGGTATTCAGATCAGCGTATGGAAGTGGTTACGCGCAATGATCGAACACGAGGTGCATCACCGGGGGCAGCTCTACGTGCTCCTGAGCCTCCTCGATGTGCCCACCCCACCGCTCTACGGCCTGAGCGAGCCCGAAGTTCTAGCCAACTCGGTGCCATGACCGACTGTTGAGGATGACGACGTCGACTCCGCCACAACGCGTGACCGAAGAGGATATCCGCCGTCTCGTGTTCACGTTCTACGGACGCGTTCAGGAGGACGAAGTTTTGGGCCCGGTCTTTTCAGAGCGACTGGAAGCTCGATGGGACGCCCATCTGGAGAAGATGTGCGACTTTTGGTCGAGCGTGCTGCTGGCGACGGGACGCTACCTGGGAGACCCGCTGCGGGCGCACGCGCAGGTACCGGGCATTACCAGGGCGCACTTCGACCGTTGGATCGCGCTATTCGAGGTTGTGGCCCACGAAACGCTCGAGGAGTGGAAGGCCACCGACGTGGTAGGTCGGGCCGTTCGCATGCGGGCTGCACTGGAGCGAGCGTTGCCGCAGTAGGGATTTGCGAACCCCCGGTCGGTACGGGCGGGCGGGGACCGCCCGCACCGACACTGGCTTAGGTAGCCTTCTTGAACAGGCTGATGATGAACATCAAGAGGCCGCCGCCGACCAGGGAGCCGCCGATATCGCCGACCATCCCGGCGCCTTGCAGCAATCCCATGGCAGAGAGCGCCTGTCCTCCGATCCCTCCTCCAAGCACGCCAACCACGGTATTCCAAAGAGTCCCGAGGCTTTTCGCCTTCATCAGGAAGCCCGCGAGGTTTCCGCCCACAGCTCCACTGATGAGCTGTAGAATCAATCCTTCCATTTTCCCGCTCCTTCTTGGGGTGGCAACCGGTGAACCGGTCCCCCAGAGTGGTCTCTGAAAGCCATGGGGGCAAATGGCCCTCCGTAGGTACCGGGTTCGATGGGCCCATTCCCTGAGGCTACCGGACCTCGACGAGACTCGGCGGTTAGCAGATCGAAAGGCCGAGGTTGGAGCACGCTGGATAGGGAGTCTTAAATGAAGTCGAACCGACTACTGGCAAGTGCGCTTGGCGCGCTTCCCCTGCTTCTTGCTGCGACCTGGATCGGCGAGGGAGAGGGCACCGTTCCTAGGGTCGCCGCAGCCGACACCGTTCCGGTCGCGGATCTCCACGTGCACCTGAGCAGTCCCGCTGCTGCGGAGCTACTCAACGAGATGACCCGCATGCTCGACTCGGCCGACGTCGAACCGGAGGGCCCACCGGCGGTGGCCCGAACCGCTGACGACGCACTGACGGCCCTCGACCGGGCCGGTATCGAGCGCGCGCTCGTCCTGTCCAACGCCTACATGTACGGAATGCCGGAGGTGGGTCGCGAGGACGCGGCGCCCGAGGTACGCGCCGAGAACACGTTCCTCGCGGAAGAGGTGGCGCTCCATCCCGACCGACTGGTGGGGGCGTGTTCGGTGAACCCGCTGGCCGACTATGCGATGGATGAACTCGAGTACTGCCTGGAAGAACTCGCGCTGCCAGTACTCAAGCTCCACTTCGCCAATTCGGACCTGGACCTCCGGAACGGAGATCATCGCCGTAAGCTGCGCGAGGTCTTCTCCAAGCTGACTGAATCGAAGGCCGGCGCCATCGTGCACATGCGGACGCGTGCAGAGGACTACGGCGCCAGGGACGCACGTCTCTTCATCGACGACGTGCTCGTGCGTGTCCCCGGGGTCCCTATTCAACTGGCTCACATGACCGGGTGGGGTGGGTACGACGACGCCACCGACGCGGCCTTGGGCGAGTTCATCCGGGCCCTCCGCGACGGACGCCTCAACCCCGGCCGGGTCACATTCGGCTTGGGAGCCGTGGTGTTCGAGTCTGCAGCCGCTGGAGCAGATACGGCTGCCGCTGAGGCCGTACGGAAAGCCAACGAGCAGTTGACTGCACGCATCCGTGAGATCGGTCCCGAGCGCGTGGTCTATGCCACGGACTGGCCGAGCTGGCCTCCCGTGGCCGATGTCACCGAGGGCATCGCGGCCAACGTGCGCCTGGTGCGGTCGGCGTTGGACCTGACGCCGGACGAGTTCGCAGAGGTGTTCTCGAACGCGGGGTTGTTGGACGCGTTGCCTGCTCGAGGGGCAGAGGGCGGCTAACGAAGACGGGCGACCCCGAATGTCCTACCCACACCCCACCGGCCGCATAGCTGAGGTCGGGTGCGAAAGGCACCCACGAGCTACGGTAGCTCTCGGTCGAGACTTGGTGGTGCATCGGATTCGTGGGGTAGGGTCCTATCCTCGCAATCTCGGTACCGTCCAGGGTCGTGATCACCAAGACCGAGGTGTCCGGAGCAAACCCAGTCGACGTGGCCAAAGACGGACGGTATGTGCGCAGGCATACGGCTACGTGAGGTATGTATACTTGTAAGCATACGATCTATCTAGTATAGTGTGTCTATAAGTATACGATGCATGCTCACGCAGGATGCCCCAGGAACTCGTAATGGACTTCTCAACCCTCAGACGCAGGCAGCTAGACGCCAAGCTGTCGGCACTGCGCGACCGGCACCTCCCAATCAGGCCTGACCAAGGGTGGCTCCGTACGATCCGGGAGGCACTCGGCATGTCCCTTCGGCAGCTGGGCGAGCGAACCGACATGACCAAAGCGTCCGTGGCTCAGATGGAGCGGCGAGAAGCCGAGGGCAACATCACACTCAACTCGATTCGAAAGCTTGCCTCTGCGATGGAGGCCGACGTCCACTACTTCGTCGTCCCGCGGCGGGGACTCGAGGCGGCTGTGAAGGACCGAGCCGGGTTCCTGGCAAGACAACTGGTGAAGGAAGTCGCCGACTCCATGGCTCTAGAGGACCAAGGCACGTCGGAGGATCGCCTCCGAGAGCTTATTGAGCACCACACAAAGAGGTTGCTCGAGGATCAAGCAGCCCTTTGGGACGATGTTTGAATACCCGCCTGGCGCCAGGTAGCCTCGGAAACGCGGGTGCTCATCGTAGTGCCTACATCGCCTCACTGAGGGCCGCCGACGGTGGTGACTACGCACCGCTCCTCGAACTGTTCGGCCCACCTACCGCCTAGGCGTCTCCAAACGCCTCGTCTAACGCACCCGCCGGCCCCTCCCCTTCAGGAAATCCATCATCAGGTACTGACCCAGCGTCATGGTGGTGGTGAAGTACGCTTTGCCACGCGCAATCTGGGACACTTTGTGAACGAACTGCACCAGGGAGGGGTCTCGGGCCAACATGAAGGTGTTGATGAGGATCCCAGACTTCCGGCAGGCCGCGACCTCTCTGAACGTGCGTCTCAGGATGTGTGGGTCGAGGCCACCCGAGTTGGTGTAGATCCGACCGTCGGGCAGCGTCAGCGCACTCGGCTTGCCGTCGGTGATCATGATGATCTGTCGCATGTCCTTCTTCTGACTCATCAGAATGCGACGGGCCAGCTCGAAGCCCTCGGCCGTGTTCGTGTGGAACGGCCCCACCTGCGCGCGGGAAAGCTGCGAAAGCGGAATCTCCTGCGCCTTGTCACCAAAGGTCAGCACACGCAGGGAGTCTCCGGGGAACTGTGTGCGGATCAGATGCGAAAGGGCCAGGGCCACCTTCTTGGCCGGTGTGAATCGATCCTCTCCGTAGAGGATCATGGAGTGGGAGATGTCGAGCATGAGCACCGTTGCGCACGACGACCGGCGCTCGGTTTGCATGACTCGCAGGTCCGAGTAGTCCAGGTTGAGGGGGAGGCCCAGTCCCTCGCGCTCAATGGCGTTCTTGAGCGTGGCGGGAATGTCCAGGTTCATGGTGTCACCGAACTCGTAGGGTCGGCTGGCCGCGTCGGCCTCGACTCCGGTGGATAGGTCTAGGGTCTCGTGCTGCCCACTGTCCGCGGTACCCATGGCGCCTAGCAGCCCGCGGAGCGACCGGTAGCCCAGGAAGTCCATCCCCTTGGACGTAAGGTCGAAGTTTACCGATAGCGCCGCCTCCTTGGCGTCATCGATGTTCTCGCGCCCCGTCACATCGTAGGTCGCGCCAGGTACCTGGGGCCCGCTCTCGCCGATGGTGATGAACCCTTCCTCGACGAGGCGGCGGACCAGGTCGTCCAGCATCTCGGCGATCTTCTGCCGGACCTCCTCATCGCCCTGGCCCTCACCACGCAGCTCCTGCAGCATCTCGGGCGTGAGCTGTCCGCTCTTGATGAGCGCTTCCAGAAGGGCCTGCTTGAGGGCGTCCGTGGAATCGGTGTCCTCCGTCCCGGACCAGCCCCAGTACGGGTGGAAATGGGGACCACCGGCGAACCCTGCGTTCAACAGGAAGTCCGAAAGGTGCTCCAGGAGCGCCTCGATGTTGAACGCGTCGTCCCAACCGCCTGTGTACTTCGTGTACCTGGTAAAGCGCATGGACTCCCCCGAGCTGAGTGGCTCACAGTACCCCGCTGAGCGCTCGTTGCGCCACGCCGTGGCATCCGGCAGGATCCGGCCATGGACCTGTCTGCGTTCCGTCAACGACTCCTCGACTTCTTCGACGAATCCGCGCGTGACCTGCCGTGGCGTCGCACCGCCGACCCTTTTCACATCTGGGTGTCTGAGGTGATGCTGCAGCAGACCCGCGTGGACACCGTGGTGCCGTACTACGAGCGCTGGGTGTCACGCTTTCCGACGGTCAGAACCTTCGCCGACACCGACCTCGATGAGGTGCTGCCCCTTTGGGAAGGCCTCGGGTACTACTCACGGGTTCGTAACCTACACCGGGCAGCTCAGTTGGTGCGGGACCAGCACGATGGCGTGGTACCGAACACCCTCACCGACCTCCGAGCGCTGCCAGGTGTCGGCGCCTATACTGCTGGTGCGGTAGCGAGCATCGCGTTCGGGACCGTCACACCGGTTGTGGACGGCAACGTGCGCAGGGTGTTCAGCCGGCTCTTCGATGAGGGTCAGCCCAGCGAGGAACAACTCTGGGAATGGGCGGACAGGTTGTTGGACCCGGAACGGCCGGGCGACCACAACCAGGCGCTCATGGAGTTGGGCGCCATGGTGTGTACGCCCCGGGAGCCAAGTTGCGAGGACTGCCCCGTGAGCACGGACTGTCTCGCGTTGCAACAGGGCACCGTCGATCAGCGTCCGGCTCCGAAGAAGCGGCGGGCTCCACGGGAGGCGCGCTTCGTATCGTTGGTACTGTGGACACCGGCGGGAAGAACCCTGCTTGCTCGGCGGCCGGACCGCGGGCTCCTAGCCCGTCTCTGGGAGTTCCCTACGGTCGAGGTGGATCGCGAGCCAGCGCAGTCCAGCGACTGCCTCCCACCTGTGCCCCATGCGTTCACGCACATTCGCGCTACGTACTACCCGCTGCTGCTACGCACTCCGGTCGAGCCCGAGACGGAAGTCGACGCCCTCGCGGCCGTGCTCGAGTTGGCGCTGCAGAAGGGGATCACCCAAGCCACCGACTTCACGACCTCCGCGATGCACCTGACCGACGGAAGCGATCTTGCGTCCACGACACTCCCGGTGGCTCAACAGAAGATCATGCGGGCGCTTCGGGAACGTGTAGCAGTATCGTCTCAATACCAGAGGTGAAGTCCCACGACAAAGGCACCTCGGGACCCCCCGCCGTCTGTGCCTCTTTGGAGGGCGGCCGTGTCGCCGAGACTTCGCATCCAACGGTACCCGACGTAAGGCGCGAACTCCCGCATGATCTCATATCGCATCCGAGCACCGAGGCCGACATCGTTCAGACCTGAGCCCAAGGTAAAGGCGGGCACTTCCTGGAACGCTGCGTTCACCTCGAGTTCCGATTCAACGATGAGCCGCTGCGTGAGCAAGGTCTCGTAGGTGGCCTCGAAGCGCGCGGAAACGTCACCTTGAAAGCTGACGAAAAGGAAGCCCTCGATCTCGAACCAATAGGGGGCGAGACCCTGGACTCCAAGCGCGACGTGACCACGAGCCTCAGACCCATGCTCGTCCCCAACGTAGTCGCCCCGTATCCCGGCCTGGACGTTCCAGAAAGGGGAGGTCGCATACGAGTAGAGCGTTTGGACCTCCAACTCACGCTCCAGGTCGCCCGCGGTTGCTCTGGCTCCATCGAGCTTCACCCAGGCCCGGTGGAAGTCTCCGCCCATCCAAAGCTCGCCGTCGACCTCGTACCCGGTCTCTGCACCGGTGGCGAGGTACTCCAGTTCGTCGAAAGCGACATAGGTGTAGATGGGCGCCCTCATCATCTCCATGCCAGGCGCCTGCGCGAAGACCAAGGAAGGCAGCGCGGCAGCCATCAGAAACCCAAGGGTGCCCGACCGCCGTGCACCCGCGGTTCGACTCACTCTCCGCTCTCGGACTTCGGCCGCTCGTCGACCGGCCCGGTGCCCTCGCTAACCTGCACGATTCTGAACATGCCCTGGTCCATGTGATAGACCACATGGCAGTGAAACGCCCAGGGACCTAGGGCATCAGCGTTGAACAGAAGGGAGATCCGCTCCGCCGGTTTCACGTTGACAGTGTGGACCCTGGGGATCATCGGGCCGTGGCCGTTCTCCAGTTCCATCCACATTCCATGCAAGTGCATGGGGTGATTCATCATGGTGTCGTTGATCATGGTGAGCCTGATTCGCTCACCTAGCCGAACCTGGATCGGTGCGGCGTCACGGAAGCCCACCCCATCGATCGACCACATGTACCGTTCCATGTTGCCGGTCAGGTGCAGCTCGATCTCACGATTAGGCGCACGAAAACCGTCCCACGGCCTGCGAGCGCGCAGGTCGGTGTACCTAAGGACACGCCACCCGTCCCTACCGAGTCCTATCCCGGGGTCGGCCAATCGACTTAATGCGACCGCTGCCACTCCGGCGTTCCCAACTCCGTGCCGGTCGGGCCCGTGTTCCTGGGGCTTCGGAAGCATGCCAGGCATCTGAGGGACCGCACCTCCTCCGCCTACGACGTTGTGCCCAGCGTGGTCGTTGTGCTCTGTGTCTCGCTCCGCCGCCATGTCCATCCCGCCACCGTGATCCATGGCATGTCCCATGTCGGCCATGGTGAGGAGAGGGCGCTCCCGCCGCTGCGGGAGCGGTGCCGTCATCCCGGGCGACGGGGCTAGTGTCCCCCTTGCGAACCCGCTTCGATCCATCGCCTCGGCAAACAGCGTGTAGGCCACGGACTCCAAGGGCTCGACGATGACATCGTAGGTCTCCCCGATCGCGACCCGGAGCTCGTCCACTTCCACAGGTGTGATGGCCTGTCCGCTCGCCTGAACGACGCGCAGCGGAAGGCCGGGAACCCGGACGTCGAAGTAGGTGGCCGCGGCCGCGTTGATGAGCCTGAGCTTCACTCGCTCGCCAGGCTCGAAAGGCCCGGTCCAGTTGTCGGCGGGTCCCCTTCCGTTCACCAAGTAGGTGTACGTCGTCCCCGTGATGTCGGAGATGTCCGAGGCCATCATTCGCATGCGGCCCCAATCGAGACGATCCTTCAACGTGGCACCGAGGCCCTGCTCGGAGGCGTCAGCGAAGAAATCCAGCAGTGAACGCCGCTGATGGTTGTAGTAGTCCGGGTGCTTCTTCAGGCGGGCAACGATCCGCGACGGGTTCTCGAACGTCCAGTCCGAGAGGACCACCACGTACTCGCGGTCCGCCGGGTCCGGATCCTGGCCGGCGGGGTCGATGACCATGCCCGCGAAATGGCCGATCTGCTCCTGAAAACCAGAGTGGCTGTGATACCAATAGGTACCCGCCTGCCGTACCGGGAAGCGGTAGGTGAACGTCTCGCCCGGTGCGATTCCTGGGAAGTTCACACCCGGGACCCCGTCCATCTGATTGGGGAGCAGGATGCCGTGCCAATGCACCGACGTGTCCTCGGCCAGGTCGTTCCGGACGTGGATTACCGCGTCTCCACCCTCACGGAGCCGAAGCAGGGGGCCGGGCACAGTGTCGTTTATCGTGACCGCTGTGCGCGAGCGACCATCTACGACCCAAGGGCGCTCGCTGATGGTGATCTCTACTTCGGCATCTCGGCCATCGAGCACCTCAGCGTGAGGCAGAGCGGCGGCGGACAGGTTTCCCGGGTAAAGGTGCGCGAAACCCGCGGCCACCCCTACCCTGCCGGTGGCCTCGAGAAAGCCCCGTCGGGAGACGAGCGAATGTGGTCTATCGGGTGACATGGCCCCAGTGGTCGTTGCAATCGGACATTTCGACCGCCTAAGCTTGCGCAGAAGGCATGAAAGGCACGTGAAGCGATCATTAAGAATCCTTCATGGACCTTCGTCTGATCGACCCCGGAGGCGACCTTTGGCTTCCCCCTGCGATTGCGGCAGCAGCAGTCAGATTGAGGCGAACCAATTGCGAATCCTGATCGCCGAGGACGACCGGAAGGTCGCCAGCTTCCTGTCGCGCGGCCTACGTGAGGAAGGGTACTCCGTCGACACGGCCTCGGACGGGGAAGACGCGACGCTAAAGGCAGCTGTTCACGACTACGACCTTCTGATTGTCGATGTCATGATGCCGGGAAAGACAGGTCTCGAGGTGGTCAGGGACCTGAGAACTCGGGAGAGCGCGGTGCCGGTCCTCCTGCTCACCGCCCTCGATTCTGCGGATGACATCGTCCGGGGGCTCGACGTGGGCGCCGACGACTATCTGACCAAGCCGTTCGGGTTCGATGTCTTGCTGGCCCGAGTTCGTGCTCTGCTCCGTCGGGGAGGCGCGGGTCGGCCGGATCGCTTGGTCTATGACGACCTGACGCTCGACCGGCTGTCGCACAGGGCCACGCGGCAGGGCCACCGACTGGACCTCACTCCCAAGGAGTTCCAACTGTTGGAGTTCTTCATGCTGAATCCCGAACGGGTGGTGCGGCGGACGGAGCTTCTGGAGAAAGTCTGGGATCTCAGCTTCGACCCCATGAGCAACGTGGTCGACGTGCACGTCGCCCACCTGCGCCGGAAGCTGAGGGTGAGGGGTGAGGGACCTCGGATTCATACGATCCGGGGCGTAGGTTATCGCCTGGACGTGGCGTCCTCTCCACCATGAGGTCCTTTCGAGCCGTTCTCGCCATCCGCCTGGCGTTGGCGCTGACCCTCTCCGTCCTCCTGGTTGCCGTGGGCAGCGCGCTTACCCTGCGGGCCGTGCTCGATCGTGAGCTCGACTCGAGCATACTGAACGTGGCATCGATCCAGGCTGCCTCGCTTGCCGACGGAACGGATGGCGCGATGCACTTCCACGAGTGGGACCTCACACCCGATGAGGCTGAGTCGGTGGAGGCCTTGATTCGCTACGCGGAAGTGCGGGACTTCGACGGGTCCACGCTACTGCGCAGCCGCTACATGACGTCAAGTCTGCCCGTAGACCAAGACGCGTTGCGGCGAAGCCTTGCCGGTGAACTCGTGTGGACCGAAACGACGTTCAATGGAGACGCCGTTCGATCCCTCTACTACCCCCTGGAGCGTTTAGGTGAAGCTCACTCGCAACACGTGCTCCAGATTGCCGCTCCGTTGGCCACCCGCGACGACCTGGTTCAGAGGATGATGCTCTTCTTTCTCGGCCTGACCCTGGTTGTCGCGGCGGGGTCCGCATGGGGAGGGTGGTGGCTGGCTGGACGCGCTGTCCGGCCCGTCGACGAGATCATCGATCAGGCCGAAGACATCGAAGCGGGATCGCTGGGGACCCGCATTCGAGCCTACGGCGACACCCAGGAATACCGGCGCCTGGTGGAGGTGCTGAACACGATGCTCTCTCGGCTCGAGACTGCCTTCGTGGCTCAATCTCGGTTCGCTGCAGACGCCAGCCATGAATTGCGTTCGCCGCTTACCGCGCTGCGCGGTGAGATCGAAGTGGCGCTGAGGCAGGCGCGCACTGGAGCCGAGTATCGCGCCGTACTTACCAGCAACCTGGAGGAGATTCTTCGCCTCTCAGAGATCACGGACAACCTCCTACTACTGGCAAGAGGCGAGACGGGCGGCTTCGATGACCGTCTGGAGGAGATCGGGCTGGCATCCCTCGTATCTCAGATCACTGCCCAGTTCCACGAAGCGGCCGAGCGTAAGAACCAGGTCCTCACGGTGCAAGTGCGCGACGAGCCCGCTCGAGCGCTCCCCGTAGCGTTGATTGACCAGATCCTCGTTAACCTCCTGGACAACGCGGTGAAGTACTCACCCGAGGGTGGGGAGATCGAGGTGGAGGCGTTCCTAGCGGCGGGTTCACTCAACCTCACTGTGCAGGACACTGGTCCAGGTCTTGGAGATGATCCCGAGCGGCTCTTTCACCGCTTCTTTCGCGCTGATGCGGCTCGGACGCGGGACCGCGAGGCCGGGGTGGGGTTGGGCCTTTCCATCAGCCGGTCGATCGTTCAGGCCCTCGGCGGAGAGATCCATGCCGAGAACCGGATGGGTGGAGGCGGCCGCTTCGCTGTCCGGATCCCCCTCAGAGATCGGTCTACTACTTCCAGTTCATCTCCCCAGCCGGAACCGCGAAAGCAAGCCGGTTCTGCGCAGGAGGCAACGGGCAGGTCGCGAAATCCGTGAACACGCAGGGCGGGTTGTAGGCACGGTTGAAGTCGATGAACGTGCGGCCATCCTCGTCCGGTGCGTCGACCCAAATGAACCGGCCCCCACCGTAGGTCCCCCCGCCGTTCGTGCCGTCGGCGAAGGCAGTGAAGAAGTTCTCGGGGTCGGCGGAGTCCTTCCACATGGCGATCCTATGGGTATCGCCATCGAGCTCGAACACCACCGACCCCGGCGAAGGCGTCTGTCCGATGGTGCCAAGAATGTTGGGGACTTCGATGGTATCGGGCGGCTCGTGCCACTCGAAACGCGCCGGAATCCACCACTCGTCCTCCACGGGGAAACGCTCGATACCCGCGAACTCAACTCGCACCGGGCTCTGGGAGTCCTTGAGCCGAATGGCGAGGCGCTCACCCCGCCGGATAATGTGCCACTGGATACTCCCTACTTCCAGCAGGACCGGCCCCTCCTCGGCCGAGGGCGTCATCACGGCGAAGGTCACTGGCTCGCTGTCCTCCGAGATGACGTCAACCCCCTCGGCGGCGTCGAATCGCACGGAGGCCGTTCCTCCGTCGCGGGTCAGCGTGAACGTTCCGATGTGGTCCGGTGCGTGAGGCGCATCATAGACGAAGTCGTTGTCGGGCGCCCGGCCCAACGTGTTCTCGCCCTCCGCAAGCCAATGGAGCCCCACCAAGCTGAGCCAGCCATCCGGGGTAGTGAGCTGGGAGATGCGGGTATCCGCCCACTCGTCGGCCTGCCTGGCAACCGTGGCGGGATCGGGGCGTTCCAGAGGTGCCGGTTCGCACGCCACCGCGGCAACCACCGTCAAGAGTACAACCGCCTCTGTGCCGCGCATGCGTGCCTCCAGACTTACGAGTCGTCAGTTCCCCAGCGGGTCGAACCCCTCAAAGGGGAGTTCCGAACGCTCTTGCTTGGGTCGTCGATACATGCCGGTCTCCGAGCGCGAGATCCGCCGTTCATGTACCAGGGCCTCCAACACCAACTCACAGGCAGCGGCCTGGAATCCAGGGGAAGCCGCGGTCGGTGCCAAGCCCACAAGCGACACCATCTCCAACAAACCCGCAACCTCGGAGAAGCCCTTTACGCATGCCTCGTCCGATGCATCGTCTGAAATCTGAAGTGCTGAGCCCTTCTCGAAGTGCTCCACCACGCCATCGACATCCACACCACCCGCCCGGTCTTGAAAGAGTTGGTGCGCGGCGGACCGGATCAGTTCCTTGCTGATTTTGGCGGCACCCTGGAGCTCCCCTTCATACTCCAGCTCCATCTTCCCGGTGATCGCAGGTAACGCTGCGTAGATGTCTGACACTCGCGCGCAGGCGATGGATTCCCCCAGTCGCAGCGCCCGGCGCTCGGCGTTCGACACCACGTTCTCCAACGCCGAGATGGGCATACGCTGGCTCACGCCGGAACGCTGATCGATGCGCTTGTCGGCCCGTGCACGAAACGCCACCAACTCCACGAGCTCGGAAACGAAGTCGGGGATTTCCACGGGAACTCCCTCCCTGTCGAGCCACGCTTCCTGCCGTGTGATGCCGACACCCGTACCGACCTCCTCTGGATAGTGGGTGCGAATCTCCACGCCAATCCGATCCTTCAGGGGCGTGATGATCTTTCCGCGCGCCGTGTAGTCTTCAGGGTTGGCGGTGAAGACCATCATGACGTCGAGCGAGAGCCGGATGGGGTAGCCCTTGATCTGGACGTCACCCTCCTGCAGGACGTTGAACAGCCCCACCTGGATCTTCCCAGACAGATCGGGCAGCTCGTTGATGGCGAAGATCCCTCGATTGGCGCGCGGAAGCAGTCCGTAGTGGATGCTCAACTCGTCGCCGAGCAGGTGTCCACCCCGGGCAGCCTTGATGGGGTCGAGGTCACCAATCATGTCGGCGATAGTCACGTCCGGCGTGGCCAACTTCTCCACATAACGCGCGTCCCTATCCAGCCAAACCACAGGCGCGTCGTCGCCCCGCTCCTCGACCAACTGGCGCCCGTACTTCGAGATGGGTCGAAAGGGATCGTCGTTGACCTCCGAGCCCTCGAGGGCCGGGATCTCTGCGTCGAGAAGATCCGTGAGCTGACGGAGGATTCGGCTCTTGGCCTGCCCACGAAGACCCAGGAGGATGAAGTCGTGGCGCGCGAGGATCGCGTTTACGATCTGAGGCACCACCGTGTCCTGATAGCCTTGGATGCCCGGAAACAGGTCCACCCCGTCCCTGAGTTTCCGCACGAGATTGTCGCGCATCTCCTGCTTCACGGAGCGGGTCTGGTAGCCCGACGCGCGGAGCGCCCCGAGCGTCTGAGGTCGAGTCGTTGTCATGCGACAAGTGTACCGAACCCCAATGGACGATGCTATTGTGGTGAGCCGTTCGCGCACCCGGTTTTCCCCACGCGTGCGACAGGGTCCAGGGAGGGATTTCCAGCCCCCGTCGTACCTAGTCTGCGAGATGCATGGCCGAGTCATCCCTTCGCCGGATCGTCCCACTCCACGCCCAGCCCCCCCTCCCCCTCGATCGGCTGATCGTCTTGGACGAACCCGACGAGGAGGCGGTCCCACTGGACGTCACGATCGTGGGAGGCGGCCCGGCTGGGCTCGCCACCGCAATCGAGTTGGCCAAGCTCAGCAAGGCGGCGGGGAAGGCGCTCGAGATCGGCGTGCTCGAGAAGGCGGGTGGCCTGGGTGAGCACAGCCTTTCGGGGGCGGTCATCAACCCCGGTCCGTTCCGGGAACTGTTCCCAGACGTCCCCGTCGAGGACCTCCCGTTCAGACAGCCCGTGAAGAGCGAGGCGGTCTATCTGCTGCGGGAGAACGGATCGACCAAGCTGCCCACCCCGCCCACCATGAAGAACCACGGCAACTGGATCGCCTCGATCAGCGAAGTGGCGCGGTGGATGGGTGAGCGGGCCGAGGCGCTCGGGGTGAACGTGTTCCCCGGGTTCCCCGTAGACGCGCTCCTGGTCGATGGCGAGACGGTGCGGGGTGTCCGCACCACCCCCAGTGGGTTGGGCCGCGACGGAACCCCCGGCTCGGGACACGAACCGGCTGGCGACATCCTTGGCCGGGTGGTGGTGCTCGCCGAGGGCACCCGGGGCACCCTCACCCAGGCGTGGCAACAGTGGCAAGACGTCACCTCCCACAATCCGCAGATCTACGCACTGGGTGTCAAGGAGCTGTGGGAAACCAAGAAGCCACTCGATCGGATCGTCCACACCATGGGGTGGCCGCTACCGGGGGACGCCTTTGGTGGCAGCTTCATGTACCCGCTGGAGGACCACCTGGTCGCCCTTGGCTTGGTGGTGGGGCTGGACTACCAGGACGCACGGCTCGATGTGCATCACCTGTTGCAGCGCTTGAAGCTCCACTCGCTCTTCCGCACCTACCTGGAAGGGGGGGAGATGGTGGAATGGGGGGCCAAGACCATCCCGGAGGGCGGGTACTACTCGCTCGCCACCCGCCGTCATGGAGATGGCCTGGTGGTGGTGGGCGACGCCGCCGGCTACGTGGACGTACCCTCGCTCAAGGGCATTCACTACGCGGTGCATTCCGGCATTCTGGCCGCTCGAGCCATCTTTGCGGCCCTGGAACAGGACGACACCTCGGCCGCGGGTCTGGCCCCCTACACGAGCGCCGTGGACGCCTCGATGATCGCCCGCGACCTGAAGAAGACCCGCAACATGCGGCTGGCCTTCAAGAGCGGGTTCTACTCGGGTGGCTTGAAGGCGGGTCTGATGACATTGACCGGTGGTGCGTTCCCGGGCAGTAGGATCTCCGTCGAGGAGGACGCTGCGGAGCCCAAGGTCTTGGCGGCCACTCCCGCAACCGCGCCCGCGCCCGACGGGAAGCTCACCTTCTCAAAGGTGGACGCGGTCTACAAGTCCGGAAACCAAACCCGCGACGACATCCCGCCCCACCTGACTGTCGGAGAGGACGTCTCGGCCGAGATGGCGGAGATGTACGAACATCTGTGTCCAGCCGGAGTGTACGAGCAGAAGGACGGCAAGCTGGTGGTGAACGCCCCCAACTGCGTGGACTGTAAGGCCACCGACGTGATCGGACCGCGGTGGGAGCCACGCGAGGGGGGAAGCGGGCCGGCGTACCGCCGAATGTAGGGGCGCGGGCCCCCTCGGACCGATAGGTCGGCGGATCTGCTCAGGTACATACTGCCTTTTCGAGGTATGCAACCGATCGGTTGCATACCCGTGAAAGTCGGTGTACGGCCCTTGGGAGACCGCTCGCGGGCTCATGTGATTGCCCCGCCAGTCACCCGACCTTCACATTCAACGGATGTGTTTGCTCACTCACATCCGGGAAACACCCATGCGTCACGCCACCGCGGTCGCTTTGCGCTTCAGCCTCGTCTGTGTAGTCGCTCTTCTCCCCACCCCCCTCCACGCCCAGGACGGCCAAGGCACCCCCGACTTGTCGGCCGCTGTCGCCAGCCTGGAGTGGCGTGAGATCGGGCCCACCATCATGAGTGGCCGTATCTCGGACCTGGCGGTCGTGGAGTCCAACCCGGCGGTGTTCTTCGTGGGCACCGCAACCGGAGGCGTCTGGAAGACCCGCAATGCCGGTACATCGTTCGACATGGTGTTCGCGCCCGACGAGACGGCATCCATCGGTGACGTGACCGTGGCGCCCTCCAACCCCAACGTGGTGTGGGTGGGCACGGGCGAGCCACAAAACCGACAGAGCTCGCCCTGGGGCAATGGCGTTTACCGCTCTTCGGACGGAGGCAGCAATTGGGAGCACCTCGGGCTCGAAGAGACGCATCACATCTCCCGTATTCAGGTGCACCCCCGCGACCCGGACGTGGCGTATGTGGCTGCGGTAGGCCACCTGTGGGGATCCAACCCGGAGCGCGGCGTCTATCGCACTGTGGACGGGGGTGAGACCTGGGACAAGGTGCTCTATGTGGACGAGCACACCGGCGCCATCGACCTCGTAATGGACCCCAACGATCCCAAGACACTCTTCGCCGCCATGTACCAACGTCAGCGCAAGGCGTGGGGCTTCAACGGTGGCGGCCCAGGCAGCGGGATCTACCGCACCCTGGACGGGGGTGACTCATGGATGGAGCTGACGGAGGGACTACCCGAGGGCGATAAGGGCCGCATCGGACTCGACGTCTACCGTCGGGACGGCAACCTGGTCTATGCCATCGTGGAGGCGGACGCTCGAGCCCCGGGTACGGGGTTCGGGGGCGGAGCCCGCGAGAACGGTGTGTACCGTTCGGAGGATCGGGGCGAGACCTGGGAGCGTATGAGCAACAACAACAATCGCCCCATGTATTACAGTCAGATCCGCATCGACCCCAACGATCCGCAGCGGCTCTACACGGGCGGCTCCAGTCTCTTCCGCAGTTCGGATGGAGGGCGCACGTTCACGCCTGACGCGGCAAGGGGGGTACACCTCGACCACCACGCTCTCTGGATCGATCCGGCCAACTCCGACCACCTGCTGTTAGGCAGCGACGGGGGCGTGTCGGTTTCGTGGGACCGCTCTGACAGTTGGTACCAGTTCCGAAACCTTCCGGTGTCCCAGTTCTACGAGATCGGCATCGACATGCGCGAGCCCTATCACGTGTGTGGCGGTCTGCAGGACAACGGCTCCTGGTGCGCTCCGTCGGACACGTGGTCCAACCAGGGTATCCGCACCCGTGACTGGTACAACATCGGGGGCGGCGACGGATTCTTCACCGTGTTCCATCCGAGCGGCACGCTCATGTTCGCCGAATCGCAGGGTGGCAACATCTCGCGAGTCAACCTCGAAACCAACGAGCGTTCGAGGTTGCGGCCGGTTGGGCGGCCGGACGCGAACGGTGAGGAGCCGGACCTGAGATGGAACTGGAACTCGCCCATCGTGCTGTCCACGCACGACGAGAACACGGTCTATATGGGTGGCAACCTACTGTTCCGCTCCACCGATCTCGGCCAGAGTTGGGAGGCCGTCAGCCCCGACCTCACCTACGCGATCGATCGGGAAGAACTTGAGATCATGGGTGTGCTCGGGTCCGAACCGCAGATGTCGTTGAACGACGGGCAATCCACCTACGGCAACCTCACCAGCATCGCCGAATCGCCGCTGAATGCCGACGTCCTCTACACCGGTAGCGACGACGGGCGAGTGCAGGTCACCCGAAACGGGGGAGACGACTGGACCGACATCACTGCCAACCTTCCGGGACTGCCGGCCAACACCTACGTGACCCGCCTGGTGGCGTCGCACGCGTCCGAAGGAACCGTGTACGCCGCCCTTGATGGGCACCGCAACGACGACTTCCGTCCCTATGTCTATCGGAGCGACGACTTCGGGTCGTCTTGGACGTCGATCGTGGACGGACTCCCGCAAACGTCCGTCAACGCCCTGGCTCAGCACCCGGCGACGAGCGATCTCTGGTTCCTGGGCAACGAGCTGGGCGTGTACTTCTCGGTCGACGGAGGGCAGGCATGGAACCGCTTGGCAAACGGCCTTCCGACGGTGCCGGTCGATGACATCGAGATTCACCCCCGTGACAACGATCTCGTGATCGGCACTCATGGCAGGGGCATCTGGATCATGTCGGACCTCTCGCCCCTTCAGAACCTCACAGCTCCCGTGATCGCGTCAGCGTTACACGCGTTCCCAGTCAAGGATGCCGTTGCCTATACGATGTATCGGCCGCAGGGGTGGACTCCGGGGATCTACGCCGCAGACAATCCGGAGTTCGGGGCGGGGATCCGCTACTGGGTCGGTGAGGGCGCGGGGCGCCCCATCGTCGACGGGGCCGAGAATGGCGACGGAGGAGCCGAGGTAGCGCCCTCCGATTCGGTTGAAGTCGTCATTCAAGACGCGTCAGGGGCCCCAGTCCGTACGCTGAAAGGTCCCGCCGATTGGGGTGTCCAGTCGGTTCAGTGGGACCTCCGCATGGATCCCCCCTACGTCCCGGAGAGAGGTGGCGGCGGGGGCTTCGGAGGAGCGCCTTCAGGTCCCATGGTCCTGCCCGGAACCTACACCGCCCGGTTGGCCGTGAACGGACACACGTCCGAGACCCCGGTCAACGTGCGCCTGGATCATCGAGTGGACATCTCCCGAGCAGATCTCATGGCTCGGCAGGAGGCTCTCATGAGCTCCCACCGGTTGGCTGAGCCGCTCTACAAAGCCGGGCGGGCCATAACCAGGGTGCAGGGCCAGCTCAATGACGTGAAAAGCCTGCTGGCGGCGAACGACGACGCCCCCCAGGCCATCGAGACTGAAGTAGAGGAGATGCTCGAAGAACTCGAGGAGCTTAGCGACGAGCTAGGGGATGTGCGGGGGAACGCGCGCGCGGGCCAGTCCGCAGGGGCGGTCTACAGCGCGCCCACTGCCGACCAGGTGTGGCAGCTCGAGCAGGCATGGCAGGACGCCCCCGGCGTTATCGAGCGCATCAACGAGATTGTCTCCTCTCGGATGCCGGCACTCAACCGCCAGCTCGACGAAGCCAGTCTGCGACCCGATCCCGGCGAGACCGTGCCCGTGCCGCGACGACCCGGAGGCTAGCCATGGCGGTGAACTCCGCTGCGTTCGTGGCCACATCACGCCGACATCTCATCGGTGAGTACGGGCCCAAGATGAAGCGCTGCATCCGGGAGTTGGGTGACGATGGGATCTGGTGGCGGCCCAACTCCGCCAGCAACTCGGTGGCGAACCTGGTTCTGCACACCTGCGGAAACGCACGCCAGTGGATTGTGAGCGGGATCCTGGGTGGAGAAGACGTTCGCGACCGGGACCAGGAGTTTGCCGCCAACGATGATCTGACGGCGGAAGAGCTGGAGGAAACGCTCACTCGCAACATGTCGGTGCTCGACCAGGGGCTTCGGGACCTGGAGGCCCTCGCGGGGGTCGACCCCCAGCTGCTCAGCGAGCCCCGCACCATCCAAGGGCTTCGCGTTACCGTGCTGGAAGCCCTCTACCATGTCGTCGAGCATGCCGCGCAGCACACGGGTCAGATCATCTACATCGCGAAACTCCGCGGAGCGAAGGATCTGGAGTTCTGGGTGGTCGAATCAGGTACCGCTCGCCCCAACTGGTAGGCCTGTGCGTTGGGCCACGTGGAGAATAGTGCGAAACGGTGTCACGACCCGCCCCTCGAACTCGGTGTCGATCAGGGTTTCGAGGCCCTTGAACAACTCCGATAGTTTCCGCTCACCCAACTCGCGGTGAGCGGGGTCGGTGCGGAGAAACTCCAAGAAGTGATCCCTGGGATACACTACCCGCCAATCATGGCTCGAGACAGCGATCGTCGAGAAGAGGCCTCGACCGTCGACCTCGTCAATCTGATTCGGGATCCGCTCCCAGGTCGGGGACCTGTCCCCAGCTGACCATTCAGGGATCAGCTCTTCCCGAAGGGCGCGCGCCCTCGCGAAGAACCCCTCGTAGGTCGCACGCTGAACGTTGGTCATGAGCAGCAGCATTGCACCGTCCCCCAGGAGAGACGCGCACTTGTCGACCCGTGTCTCCGATTCCAGCCAATCGAAGGACGACGCGGCGAGCAGCGCGTCGAAGGGAGGGTCACCGGGCGAGAGCCCGGCGAAGTCGCCCAGGACCACCTCGACGTTGGGGAATCCCGTCAGCCGCACCTGCGCCAAGCGGGCCATTGCCAGTCCCCGTTCCACGGCTTGAATGGAGAGGCCGAGGCGGGCGAAAGGCAGCGTCGCCTGCCCCGTCCCACAGCCGATCTCGAGCAGGCGCGAGCCCCCGGTCAGGTTCGCGAGCCGCACCGCTTCCTCGATCGCGGCATCCGGATAGCCCGGCCGCACTCGATCGTAGCATGCCGCCGCATCGTCGAACATGCTCCAGTTCAGCTTCCTTTCGGTGGGCGACAAGCCGACGACTCCGGGCTGCGAGCATCGAGTATCGTGGTTGGGTGCGTGTGCGTCTACCGATTCCATCAACCAACCCCCTCTACCTACTAAGCGCGTTTCCGGGGGCGAAGAGAGCAGAAACGCCCGAGGAGTCCAGGGGTAGGCAGCGCTACCGGCCCATGATCCCCGAAGGAGGGAAGATGAACGCAGTGCCCTGGATCCTTGGCGGGCTGGCGCTCATCGTCGCGGCTGGGTGGGTCTCTCCCCTCACTCGAACCTTGGTGGGAGCCGTCGCCTGCTTCGCCGGAGTCGTGGTGGCGTTCTTGGGCGTCGCCACCTCGCCACCCGAGGTGGGCCAGGCCTTTGGGGGGAGTGCTCTGATGGCGACTGGGAGCATGGCTATGGCCATGGTCAACTTCCGTCGATCGGTGCTCAGTGTGCTGTTGGCGGTGCTGGGAGTCCCGTTCGCCATGGTGCTCTGGCTGTCGCTAAGGCTCGGGCGGGCTGGTGCCGCTACGGCCGACTCGACCGTCATTCAATGGATCGCCCTGGGGGTCGTGGTCGCGCTGGCGACCTTCGCGGTCGAGTTGATGTTCGCGACGCCCAAGGCGCGAAAACACCCAACCTGAGCGGCGTCCGATGACCGGCTTTCGCACCGTCCTCGCGGTGCTCCTGGTGGTCACCTACCCACCGGGCGTCCTCTATTGGTATCTCCTCCACCCCTTCGCCAAACGGTGGCGGCGCCTGGGGGTGGGACGCTCACTCACCGTGCTGATCGGCACGCTGCTGGTGGCCTGTTACATCGGGTTCCTGTGGCGAGACAGGTTGCTGGGTGCCGACTTGGGGCTGTCTCCGCCCCTGGCGACCGTGGGGACGCTCCTTTGGCTCGTGTCGATGGGAATCGAGGTGAAGTGCCGTCGACACCTGAAGCTGCGTACGCTGGTGGGGGTCCCCGAGGTCGCGGCCGACGGTCCGGGAGCCCTACTTACCGGGGGCATCTACGGCCGGATCAGGCATCCCCGGTACGTCGCCGTCTTCCTCGGCACCTGGGGTTGGACGCTGTTCGCGAACTTCTCCGGCGCGTACCTCGTGGTCGCGATCAGCAGTCTGCTCTTGCTGGGCGTGGTGTGGATCGAGGAGCGCGAGCTCCATGACCGCTTCGGACCTGCCTGGGACCGATACGCTGAAACGGTGCCCCGCTTCATCCCCCGCCGTTCTGGGACTCGCCCCTGAGACCTGTTGAAGTAGAGCGGCACGACCGATGCACCATGGCGTTGGTGTTGGCGTGGGACCGGTACGACGGATCGTGCCCTAACCCCTCACGTTACAACGTGTTAAGTCGCTCTTAGCTAGGCAAGCAGCGCATGAAGCAGAGTAGGTCGCAACCCTCACGGGCTGTCGAAACGCCATGAAGTCCGTCGGACGTATTCTCCTCGCCCTGCTGGGCCTGGTGCTCCTGTTGGGTCTCTCGCTTCGGCTCATCTACGGGGGCGGAAACCCGTTCCCGGAGCAGACTGTTGCCGAGGGCATCGACAACGGCACGCTGGAACCCGTTGCGGAACTGGCCCTTCCACCCGCCAAGACCATCGTCTCAGCGACCGGACGGCTGTTCTTCATCGCGCACCCCGCAATGGGGACCGAGGGACCCAAGCTCTTCGAGATCGTCGACGGGCGCTCCGTTGCGTACCCGGACGAGGTCTTCCAAACCCAGCTGCTTTCCCCATCGGCCCTGGCGTTGGATGGGGATGGCCGACTGTGGGTCCTCGACGGGGGCTCGATGGGGTTCGATCCACACCGGATCTATGCGTTCAACCTGGCTGCGAACGAGCTCGTCTACGAGCATGCCTTCGTGCCCGATGTGGCCCCGATGGGATCGTACTATGCCGACATGCAAGTGACCCACGATGGGAACTACGTCTTCATCGCCGACGCCAGTGTCCTCCGCAAGAAGCCCGCACTCGTTGTCCACAACGTCCACGAGCGTAGAAGCAGGCGCGTGTTGGAGAAGCACCCAGCACTGTCCAACCAGGACTGGGTTCTACGAGTCGGCGAGGAGAAGCTGACCTACTACCGCGGATTGGTTGCGCTGAAGGCGGGGCTGACTGGACTCGCCAAGACCTGGGACGAAGAGTGGCTCTACCTCAGCGCTACAAGCAACGACGCGCTCTACCGACTCCCGATCCGGGCTCTGCGAAGTCGCAACCTTGAGCATGAGGATGCCGTCGAGGCCCTGGAGCGGGTCAGTCGAAAGACGATGTCGGACGGCGTAGGTGTAGACCGCTTCGGCTACGTACTCGTCAGCGACGTGGAGCATGGAGGCGTTATCCGCATCAGGGAGAACGGTGCGTTGCAGATGCTGCTCCGCGACGACCGACTCCGTTGGGTAAGCGGTCTACATAGTGCTCGCGACGGGTGGGTCTACATCTCGGATGCGGGGCTTCAGGATGTACTGCTGCGCGACGCCGAGCACCGATCCGCCACGGCTCCGTACCGCATCTGGCGCTTCCGACCCTCACAGCCGTCACGCGCGGAGTAGACGGAACCCTCCCCTGGGCTGGACGTATTGGACAACCCCGACCGGCTTCCGGTTGGTTCCAAGAGCACGGAGGGTGACTTGTCCAACTCAACGAACGAGGTCGCCACACTCGGCGGCGGTTGCTTCTGGTGTCTCGAAGCGGTCTTCGAACAGGTCGAGGGCGTCCTGGCGGTTCGTTCCGGCTACGCAGGTGGTCACCGCCCCAATCCGACTTACGAGCAGGTCTGCACGGGTACCACCGGGCACGCCGAGGTGGTGCAGGTCGACTTCGACCCTGCGGTGCTACCCTTCGAGGATCTCCTGGAGATCTTCTTCGCGATCCACGATCCCACCACACCCGATCGCCAGGGCGCGGACGTCGGAACGCAGTATCGATCCGTAATCTTCACACATTCGGACGAGCAGGACCGCAAGAGCCGGATTCTCATGGCGGACCTGGAGTCCCAGAAGATCTGGGACGGTCCGTTGGTTACGCAGCTTACCCAGCTAGACCAGTTCTATCCGGCCGAGAAGTATCACGAGGGGTACTTTCGGAAGAATCCCGGACAGGGGTATTGCCGAGCGGTTGTCGCGCCCAAGGTCGCGAAGTTTCGGCAACGGTTCCTTCACCGCCTCAAGCCCGCGTCGTCGAGCGCGGGCTAGCCGGTCTACACGCATGCGCCTCAGAGTCGACGTGGTGACTGGCTTGATGACGGCACTCCTCTTCTCTGGGCCCAACGGTCTTTGCGCCCAATCAGGGGTGCGGGAGTTCGTCGAGGAGGACGTCTACCGGGTTGAAGGGGCCACGTTCTTGGAGGTCTTCGAGGACATCGAAGAGCAAGGCCCCCTGGACTCGCGCGGCCACAGGAAGCACGGGATGACAACGTACGAGCTACGGCCGTCCTGGCAGCTGATCGAGCGCAGAGGCCGCTGCGACATGGGATCCACCTCGATCGTCGCTCGAGTCCGGGTTCTGCTTCCGGAGTGGGAGGGGTGGAGGGACGCGGATGCCGACTCCCGGACGGCTTGGACGCGCTTCATCGACGAGCTACGGGCTCACGAGTACCTGCATCGAGACGAGGTGCTGAGTGCGGCCAGCGAACTCTACGACGCGTTGAGTGAACTTCGAGCCCGGAGCTGTGAGTCGCTGAGCACGGAAGCCCACCGCCGTACGCAGGAGGCGTACGATGAACTCCAGCGGCGTCAGGCTGCTCTGGACGCTCAGCCGGGACCCCCTCCCGAGGATCTCGGACGTTGAGTGGTGGTCGTCGCGCTGTTGCGTTCGTCGGAGCCGGCCTGGCCGTCGTCGCCATCGGCTCATGGAGCGTACGAGGCATCCACGGACCACCGGGTCGGCTGGATGCTCAGGCGACCGACGTTGGGGCCGGGTGGGAGGGACAGGAGCCACTACCCCCGGCGCTGGTCTTGGTGTTGTCGGGTTTCCTCACAGACCGGCTCCGTGAGACCTCCGGCATTGCCGTCAGTCCCACCCACCCCGGGGTCCTGTGGAGTCATAACGACTCCGGAGGCAGAGCTCGACTGTTCGCGATCAACGTGGCGGGCGAGAACCTCGGGCGAGTAGATGTGGAGGGCGCGGGTTTCGTCGACTGGGAGGCGATCTCGAGTGGTCCGTGCCCCCAATCCTGGGAACCGCAGTCCTGCCTGTATATCGGAGATATCGGGGACAACGCCTCACGCCGAAGGGACGTCACGCTATATGTGATCCCGGAGCCGGGTCCCGGCGACCCGGACGTGGAGGTTGGGGGGCAGTTCGACTTCACGTACGAGGGAGGGCCGGATGATGCGGAGGCGCTCGCGGTGGATGGGTCCGGCAACATGGTGGTGGTGACGAAGGGGCGCAGCGGCAGCGTGCAGTTGTACGAGTTGCCCCGAGCCGAACTGGAGACGGCGTTGCGATCTGACCAGCGCGTGGTGCTCGCACACCCGCAACAGCTCCCGATTCGCCCAGACCGCCGCGCTCGACGGCTCGTGACCGGGGCAGCCTTTTCTCCCGCGGGCACACTGGCAGTACGCACGTACTTGGAGGTTCTCATGTTCGAGCGGCATGAAGGGCGTTGGCGGCAGGTGGGTGGCTGCCACTTCTGGGACCGCAACCCAAGCGGGGAAGCCATCGACTTCCTGGACGCCGATGAGATGGTGCTCACCGGTGAGGCTACCCGGCAGGATCCCGCCTTGATCATGCGCGCCCGCTGCGGTTCGCCGGACTAGAGGCAGCGATGCGCGACGCCGTCCTTCTCGGGAGCCGCCCCAAAAGATGCTTGGCGGTGCTGGCGCTGTTGTTTTGCGGCTGCGGGGGTGGAGGGGATGTCCTGGACGCCCCGCCTCCGCCGCGACTCCTGGCCTCGGCCACGCAGGACGGTCCGGTGGCCTTTCGCGACCCGTTGGGGGCGGTCTCGCCCAATGGGCAGTGGCTCGCCTACACGGAGCATCGGCGGGTGCGTGTGCAGCCCGTCGAAGGTGGGGCTTTGCGCACCTACGGGTCGGGCGAGAGGCAGCCACGAGCTTTGGCTTGGTTGCCCGAGAGCGACGGCTTCATCGTCGAGGAACGGACCTACGACCGATCCAGCTCGGTTTGGATGCGTTACGACCTTCGGACCGGGGCCTCGACCCCCTACCTGGAAGGTCTGCAGGTGCAGGCCCAACCGCTCCCCGACGACACCTTGGCTCGGTTTCTGGACCCGCTCAACCTGACCAGGCATTCCCCGGGGCCCACGCCCACACAGGGTCTCGCAGTCGAGCGTGACATGCCCAATCGGGTCTGGTTCTGGCGTCAGGACTCCGTCTACAACGGCGCAGACAGGGGCGATCTGGGGGGCCCGGTGTTGGGGCTGGGGCGTTCATCTCAGGGAGGGGTGTCCTGCCTGGTCGCCGGCGAGGACAGTACGCGCGTGTTGCGCCTTGACTGCTTTGGCCGAGGCCGGGACGGCTTCCAGGATGTAGAGGACGTTTACGGACGCTTCGTGTGGGCGCCGGACGGGGAGGCGGTCTATTTTTCACGCCCGAACGACCGGGGGGTCCTGGAGCTATGGGCGCGGGCGCCCCGGGGGGGCACACCCCGGCTTCTGGCCTCCTTCGCTCGGGACGCCTATTCGCCCTCGGTGGACCAGTACGGACGGGTGGTCTTCAAGACCCAGGACTACCGTACGTTCATCGCTTGGGCACCCGCCGAAGGAGGCGAGAGTGTTCCCCTCACCACCTTCCAGTCCGAGACCCCCACATGGAGCCCGGACGGTTCACAGATCGCGGTGACGTATGGGAGTTGGCGGAGGGCCGTGGACGATGCGCACTATCCCGACATCGCCCAGAACCTGGGGATCCTCGATGTCGGGGACGGCCAAGGGCCGCTGTCGGAGCCCTCTCGGGTGTTTCGGAGTTCAAACTCCGAGGACCAAGGGCTTCACTGGTCCCCCAATGGCCGTTGGGTAGCGTTTCACACCCACGCGGACGGCACGGACGATGTCTTCGTGCAGGCGGCTGACGGTTCGGGCGAACCCATACCGGTCTCGTTGGACGGTAGCGAGACCGGATGGCCTCGATGGTCTCGCGACGGGACATCCATCGTCTTCCCCTCGTATCACCGTGAACCGAGCGGCGCGCGCCGGAGCGCGCTCTACGTAGTTGGGGTAGATGAGGTGAGCGGAGCAGTGGTGGAGCAAAGCCGACGCGTCTCGCTAAGCGGCTTCTCGGGCGATGCCCTGCAGGCGGAATGGCTGGACGACGGCAAGGAACTGGTGTTCGAGGCTGCGGAGCGCTTCGGCGAAAAGGCGCTCTATCGCGTAAGCAGCGCCGGTGGCACTCCCCAAAGGATTCATACCTTCGCAACCGATCAACTGCATTCGGGCATCTCCGCCTCGCCCGATGGCGCTTGGGTGGCGTTCGTGGCGCCCGATGCCGATGGGTTCTATCAGATCTTCAGGATTCCCTCGCAGGGTGGAGCCCCCCAACAGCTCACGTTCGATGCCACCCACAAGACGCAGCCGGCGTATGACCCGAGGGGCGAACGCATCGCGTTTACAGTGTTCCACTACCAGGCGCACTTTTGGATGATCGAGCCTTAGAAGGCCGGGCGGGGCCTCAACGGAGCGCATTTGGCGTCCTCACAGCGGTGGCGATGCTCGTTGCCGGATGTGGGGGGGAGCCCTCCGCGCCCGACCCGACGGTGCAACGGATCGAGATAGAGCCGGCCGCGCTCACGTTCAACGCGTTGGGCGCGACCGCAGACCTATCGGTTCGGGTGTTGAACCCCGCTGGGGAGACCCTCAGCGTACCCATCGGCTGGACGAGCTCCTCCAACGGTGTGGCTCGGGTCGATGCCGACGGGACTGTGGAGAGCGTCGGGAACGGCAGCGCCACGATCACTGCGAGCTCGGGTGGCGTACGCGCGGAAGTGCTGGTGGAAGTAGCGCAGACACTGGAGCGCGCCGAGTTCGAGGACCTGCCTCCAGCGCTCTTGCAAGGGGTCCCACGAACCGTCGTGGTGCGTCTCCTGGATCCACTGGGCCGGCTGGTAGAGTGGGCGGAAGGGACGCTTCGACTCGTGGCCGAGAACGGTGGATTCACCTTGGACGGCAATCCCGAAACGCAGGTTCGGTCGGGTGAGGCAGTGTTCGCCGATCTGGCCTTTGACGGACTCGGGTTCGACCAGCGTCTCATCGCCACCTTCGACAATCGGACCCTCCTGTCGCCGACCTTCGACCTGGTGTCCGCGTTCGATCGGATCACCGCCGTGGGGGACACGCCACTCCCGGTCGGCTTCCTCCTGGACGGTGTGGCCGGTGGAGCCTTCCAAAACGACCTCCCGTTCGCGCCGGTCGACTCCATCGCTGAGGTCGGTGCCTTTCGCGGCATCCTGCCCGGCGAGGTTGTCGCGTTCGCGCCCGAGCGAGCGCCTCTGATCCATCCGGTGACATGGTCGGACGGCCCCGACTCCATCGAGGTCGAGCTTCCCGAACCGGTGAAGGTGGACCTGGCCGTATGGATCGTGAAGGGGCCCTTTGCGGAGCAGGCTGCCTGGGCTGGGGAGGCGCTCGAGCGTACTCGGCTCATCTGGGCTGCCGAACGCTATGGCATAGAGATCGACAGCGTAGAAGTGATCGACGCCACTCAGGACAGCGACGCCTCCCAGTTCTTCGACTTCAGCGGCTGCAGCGAGAGAGGGAACGCGCAGAATCGGATCGGCGCACGAGCGGGACGCATCAACATCTACTACGTGGAGCGGGTAGACGGGGGCCGGGACCGCGGCAGGACGTGCCCGGTCGGGGGCACGTTCGTCGTCATGGCGGAACGCTCGGGAGATGAACTCCTGGCCCATGAGTTGGGCCACGTCTTCGGCCTGATCCATGTGGATGGTCTCACCGAGAGCTTCGACCAGAGCAACGTGATGCACTCGGCGAGTAGCCGGCGTGCGTTCCTCACCGAGGCTCAGGTGTTTCGAACGCACTTCGACAACGGCTCCGCGTTGAACATCGGGCAGCCTCCGGGGCAACGCCCGGTACGGCCATGTCCTGGACTTGCCGGCACACCAGAGTGTCCGTCGATCGAGGTACGGATTTGGGCCGATGGCGTATTCGCTGCGCCCCCACGGATGGCCGCGAGCCTGGCAGCCGCCCATCCGCTGGTCCGTCGTTGGCTGCACACCGATTGCATGCTGGAAGACAACGAAGGCCTCGATCAGTCCCTGGTCGCCCTCCGTAGCCAGGGCGTGAACGACCTCTTCGAGGTTGCGAGCGACGACTCGATGCCGGCGGGTCTGAGGACCAAAGCGGTAGAGGGACTGGGGCGGTTCCGGACCCTCGGTGCCCGGTCGGCACTGCACCGACTTTCCGCCGTATCGACGGAAGAGGTCCGTGCGGAGGCGGCTTTTCAACTGCGTGGGGGCAACTGACTTCGACGACCTACATGATCAGGGCATGGGAGTACTTGATCATGAACGTGCGACCGGCGGACCGGAACTTCCGTGGATCCAGCCCGTTATCGAGCACCGTGTTCACTCCCTCGTTGTACACCAACCAGAGGTCGGTGCCCTCGCGGAAGTTGTACCTGAAACGCGCATTGAAGCCCAGGAGATCGCTGACAGTATTGTACTGCGCGAAGGTGCTCATCGAAACGCGCGTATCCAACGCTACCTGCACCTTGAGGCGCGCGAGGTGTGTTGTGACCTTGCTGTTCCGGCCCGCGAAATCGATGTGGTTCACCTCATAGCCCCCGCCCAACTCGAGGTGCTTGGAGGGATTCCAGGCAGGGTTGAACTTGAAGTTGTAGCGGCGACCGTCGTAGAAGCTCCCGACGCTCCCGCCAACGTCGCCGCGCACCAGGAGGGTACGAGGTAGCATCAGGTTCCACTCGGCGGCATGGAACCAGAAGTCCCCCGCCTCCACCGACGCCTCGGATATCTGGAACGGCGCTTCGACACTTTCGAAGCTCGACACCATCCCGAAGTTCAGGTTGGTCCCACCCTTGAACTCTATTCGCACTCCCGGTGCCACAGCCCTCGATTCGGCGCTGCCATCAGCGTTACGGTAGAAGTGGTCGGTGCGGGTCTCGATCGAGATTGCTCGCAGAGGTGACTCGGCATCCCGAAAGCTCTTGTACTGGACCCCTCCACCGTAGAAGCTGAAATCGCGGCGAGCTTGGAAGCCCAGGCCGGGTCGATAGTCGGCGCCGACCCTGGTGAAGTCGAGCGAGTACGAGAGGCCAGCGTCGGTACGACGTTGCCACTGAGCCAGCAGTAGCCCGGACTCGAACGCGCTCTCCTCCGCGAGGCGCTGATCGAACGTCTGAGCCCACTTCACGGTGAAGTACTCATCGCCCGTCAGTCTTAGAGACGTGTCCAGTCCGTAGGCTACGTTGTCACGCCCGCTTGATCCCAGACGGGTGGTGAGCATACCGCCCACGGACGAGTAGGGATTCAGGACCTGCTGATTCAGCCGGATCACGCCCATGTTTTCGCCGGAACGCTCGTCGTGGGCTGCCGTCTGCATATTCAGGACACCGAAGTCCATGCCGCCGATGCGACCCACCGCGCGCCCACCCCCGTAGATGCGCACAAGGTCGCCGCCCCCTAGACCGATCTGTCTGCTGTGGAACAGGCGATTGACGAAGCCGCCGGTGTTGAAGTCGAACGTCGACGCACGCTCCTGGAAGAACTGACGCTTCTCGGGAAAGAACAGCGCGAAGCGGGTGAGATTGATCTGCTGGTCGTCCGCCTCGACCTGCGCGAAGTCGGTGTTGAGAGTCACATCTAGGGCGAGGTTCGACGTGGGTGAGAACTTGATGTCCAGCCCCACCTCTCTGGCTACTTCGCTCTGAGTTTCATAGCGCGCCGAGGGTACCGCGGGAGGCTCCAGCAGGGTGGGGACCGAGGAGTAGCCAGCCAAGCTGTAAGGCGTGACGTATACGGGCTTTGACGGCTCCACATCGCGCAGGACTATGCGCTGGGCCTGAGATGGCTTGGCGAACGCCAAGCCTCCCCACTTCGGATCAATGGCGGGGAACAGCTGCCGCTCGTTCTTGCGGCCGATGTAGCGGTAGGTGATGAGACCCATCGTCACGTCGCCGTCGGGGGCCTGGAATCCCAATGTCGAGAAGGGGATACGAAACTCGACGAACCATCCGCGGTCGTCCTGCGTGGTGGCCACGTCCCAATGTGAGTTCCAATCCGAGTTCATCGGCATCCCCGCGCCGAAATCGGCATCGTTCGACACAGTACGGTCGTTCCGTGCCCCGGCGGGATTGGCGACGAACCAGACGGCGGTTTCGTAGTCGTTGTAGCTATCGATTACGATGGCCAGCAGGTCGTCGCCGCTGTACTGGTCCCTGTAGAGCGTGTTGGTTCGGATGCCACTGGGATCGGAGTCCCACATGCGGCCCGAGACGTACAGGTAGCGGTCGTCGTGACCGATGCGGACCTCGGTGGGCTCGGTCAGCTCCCCTTGATAGACAGGAGAGAACATGGCGAGCGGGAGGGGCTGAAGGGTGTCCCATGCAGGTTCGTCGACGACGCCGTCGAGCACGATCTCGCCCTGAATCCGTTCCAGCTCCAACGGCACCGGGGACGGACCGTTGGCATACGCGTTGGACGCGAGGGAGCCGGTCGGGTTTTGGGCCATTAGAGCCGTCGCCGGTACCGCGAGCGCGGCAAATGCGAGAACGACGGAGCGGCTTAGTCGGGTCATCAAGAAGGAGCTTCCCTCAGGAGTCGGGCTGAGGGCTCAGGCGGCCCCTGGAATCGACGACAATCTAGCGAGAAACCCGCTGCGCGGTGAGCACGTAGGTTTCGCGGCACCCTCAATCATTCTCCTTCCCCACGGTCATGAGCTCTCTGATACGTCCGCTGTTGCCCGTTCTTGCTCTCGCGGGCTCGTCTCCTATGGGCGTAGCGGCCCAAGCCGACCTCGTCCCTTGTGACGCCGAATTCGGCGAGCGCGCGCTCTGTACGAATATCCCCGTCCCGGAAGACCGACTCTCCGGCAACGGCCGTACTATCGACATTCACGTCGTGGTGTTGAAGGCGCCCGCCAACATATCGGCGGAACCACTGCTTCTGTTCCCGGGTGGCCCTGGTCAACCCACCAGCGACTTGATCCCGCTCGCGCGACAGGTGTATCCGGCCGTGCTGGAAAGGCGGGACGTCGTCTTCATAGGCCAACGAGGAGCCGGTCGGTCTAACGCGCTGGAGTGCATCATCGACGTGCGCAGCCAGCCGTCACGCGCGTTCGGGGGACTTTGGGACACGGAGCGAATCGCGGAGTGCTATGACGACGTGCTCAGTCACGCCGATCCCAGCCACTACACGACGGCGACCTACGTTGCAGATATCAATCACGTCCTAGACGTTCTGGGGTACGACCGCGTGATACTGTGGGGCGGATCGGGTGGTACGCGCACTGCGGTGGCGTTGATCCGGGCTCACTCCGAGCGCGTGGTCGGAGCCGTGTTGGACGGGATGGCTCCCATCGACTACGCGATGCCGGCTCCGTTCTCGCGTTTCGTGCAAGAGTCGTGGGAGCGAGTCGTGGAGGACTGCGAACGTCAGCAGGATTGCGGGCAGGCGTTCCCAGACCTTGCCGCCGACCTGGAGCGCGCGCTCGACCGCCTTGGCGAGGGACCGGTCGCCACCGACATTCTGGGCCGGACCGGGACCAGCCATACTGTCGGCTTGACACGCGGCGATTTCCTCTATGCGCTGCGAGGCGCACTCTACAGCGCGCAGGAAACGGCGGCTCTCCCCAAGCACATACACGCTGTAGCTGAGTCGGGTGACTTCTCCCCATTCGCTCAGTCGCTCTACAACCGATCGGCCGCGCTCTTGGGGGGAGGCCTCTCGACGGGTCTGCATCTCTCTGTGTACTGCTCGGAGGATGTACCCGCCATCTCGGAGAAGCACCTGAAGGAGACCGAGGGGACGTTGTTGGGGAGATATCTGATCGATCAGTACAGGGCGGCCTGCGGAAGCTGGCCGGTGGATCCCGCCCCGTCGAGCTGGTACCGGTCCTTCGAGTCCAGCGTGCCGGTGCTGTTCCTGTCGGGCTACTACGACCCGTCCACACCAGCCGCCGCCGCTGAGCACGCCCGGAAGAGCTTCCCGAACAGCAGGCATTTCGTAGTTCGGAGCGTCGGTCACGGAGCCGGCTTTACGTGTGCTCGGGTCGCCGTGGAGCGGTACCTCGTGAGCGGTGCGCTGGACGCGGTCGAGAATCCCTGCCCGGACGAACCCATTCACTTCGAGGTCCGATGACACGCCACTAGATTCGTCTATGTCAGCTAACCGTGAGAGCATTCAGATCGCCCAGGTAGACGCCTTCACCAGTACCGCGTTTGCCGGAAACCCTGCCGCTGTTTGTTTGGTCGACTCCGACCTCGGCGCCCCCCTCATGCAGTCGATCGCCAAGGAGATGAACCTCTCCGAGACAGCGTTCGTCACAGCGCCGGATGCGGATGGGGTCCGCGGCCTCCGCTGGTTCACGCCTGGGCTAGAGGTGGATCTCTGCGGGCACGCCACTCTGGCCACGGCCCACCTACTGTACGAACAGGGGGCCGCCGGTCCCGTGCTGTTCGACACGCGGAGCGGGCGACTGGTGGTCGAGCGCCAGTCCGACGGCACCCTCCGCATGGACTTCCCCACCATGTCCTCCGAGCCCGCCCTACCTCCTGAGGGGCTCGCGGAGGCGCTCGGGATATCGAGGCCAACACATGCCGCGCGGGGACCGGTCGGTCAGTACTGGATGATGTTGCTGGCTAGCGAGGCCGAGGTAGCAGCGCTCGCGCCGGATTTCAGCACGCTGGGGAAGGTCGATCTGGACGAGCGCATCGGCGTGGCCGTGACGGCACCAGGAGACGAGGTCGACTTCGTGTCTCGCTTCTTCGCGCCCTGGGCGGGCGTGGACGAGGATCCTGTGACCGGGTCTGCCCACTGCATGCTCGGGCCCTACTGGAGTCGTCTGCTCGACAAGACCGAGCTTTCCGCCCGACAAATCGGACCCCGACCGGGGGAGCTGAGCGTGGTCGTGCGGGGCGATCGGACGCACTTAATCGGGCGTGCGGTCACGGTACTCGAAGGCCGCCTTTCGCCGGCGATATTTGGCTAGCCGAGAGGCCCTAGGTCCGGTTCAGGTCGTACTTCATCACCGCGGCATGAGGGCTGTTGGGATCCCGCTCGAACCCGAAGCACGGTCCTTTGAGGCCAGGTAGACCCGCCAGCGCTGCATCGATCGCGCCACGATCCGCTGTCGTAAGCTGCAGCTCGATGGCGCCCAGCGCCTGCTCCATGCGCTCGGGTGAGCTGACCCCAAGGATCACCGACGGGTTTGAAGGTCGATCCAGGAGCCACCGCAAGGCTACCTGAACCGTTGAGACGCCATGCGCGTCGGCTACTGCGGCAAGCACCCCAAGGATGTGCTGATAGGCCTCCCACCCGCCCAGCTCGTTGATCAGCAGTCGGTACTTGGTGAGGGATCGATTGGGGAGGTTCCGTGCGTCGACAAGACCTCCCGGCGCGGGATCCGCTTGCCCCAACCACCGATCGGTCAGGAAGCCCCCGGCCAGGCCGCCGTAGCACAGCAGACGGAACCCCAGTTCTTTCGCGAGCGCCGTCATGCCGTGCTCGGGGCGCCGATCCAACACGGAGTATTGGACCTGATGCGCCACCACGGGGACGCCTGCGTCTAAGATCTCCGTTAGGTGGGGGACGTCGAAGTTGGTAGCGCCAACGTGCGCGATCTTTCCCTCTCGCCGTAGGTCGTCCAAGTAGAGCGCCACCTCCACATAGCCCGGAACCGCGTAGTCCCACCATGCGAACTGCACGAGGTCGAGCCGCTCCACGCCGAGACGTCGCAGGGAGCGATCGATGATGCACTGCACATGAGTGCGGTCGACGTGCGCCAACGCCGAACGGTCGGGCACGAACTTGGTGTGCACGCGTAGGGAATCGGCCGCCTGCCTTCCCAGCCGCGCATGCGCAGTGCGACGCACCCGACCCAGCAGGTCTTCGACACCGGTGTAGATGTCGGCACAGTCGAACGTGGTGATGCCCCGAGCGATGAGTGCCAAAAACACGTCGATGGCGTCCTCAGCACTCAGCCCCCGCTTGTGATGGCCCGCCGACAACTGCCATGCACCCACGATAATGGGCGGCGGTTGGAACGCTGGTTCGTCGGAGGGCAGGCTCACTCGGATGGACCTTCCAACGGCACCCGGGTCACTTCACCGTGGCGAAACGTGCGCCTGCCCGTACGCGTGATCCGAAACCGTGCGCCACAGAGCGGGTCGGGGCAGGCCACCTCTGCGTCGGTGGTCATCCAGTCGTGGGCGTGGGTCTCGCGTTGCTTGGCGGGCAAGAGAGGCAGCAGTGCTGCCAAGGGATACAACGGGAAGGTCTGGCCCGGGGGGAACGACAGGTTTTCGCCCGACAGCTCGAAGTAGTCGCCAACACTGTGATTGCAGACCATGTCCTCAGGGTCTCCGACCACCTCGACCCGCAGGTCGTAGAGTACGAAGTGGTCGTCGGGTCCATCGCGGTCGACCGGGTGTCGCGACTCGGGTGCCTCGGGTGCCACGCGTTCTCCTTTCCCGGGGAAGTGCGGCGGGATAACCTCCGCCCGTGCGCACCATACCATCGACCGAGCCGCTTCGCTTCCACCTGGGAACACTGGGCGCGTTACTGCCGCTGCTGACGTTCGTGTGCGGGGTGGCCTACCTGGGCCTCTCCGGAGCACCGGACGAGCGGGGGTTCTGGCCGGTGCTGTTGTTGGGGCTGGGGGTGGGGACTCTGCTGGCCCGGGACCGCCGCCAATACTCGGAGGCCGTGCTGGAAGGGATGAGCCGGCCGTTGGTCATGACCATGGTGATGGCGTGGATCCTAGCCGGGGTGTTGGGAGCGTTGATCTCGGCCACCGGGTTCGTGGAGGCCCTGATCGGGGTGGCGACCACGCTCGGGGTGGCGGGTGGGGTACTGGTATTGGTGGCCTTCGCGATCGCCGCCGCAGTGTCGACCGCCACCGGTACCAGCCTGGGCACGCTCCTGGTGTGTGTGCCGCTTCTGCACCCGGCCGGCGTGGCGTTGGGTGCCGACCCCGCGGTGCTGATCGGCGCACTTCTGGGCGGGGCCACGTTCGGCGACAACGTCTCGCCCATCTCGGACACCACCATCGCCTCGGCGGGCACCCAGGACGCGGAGCTAGGACGTGTGGTCAAGGCGCGCCTTCGCTACGCGGTCCCCGCCGCACTGCTGGCTTCGGTGCTCTACTACGGGTTCGCGGCCCGGAGCGCCGGGGTGAGCACATCGACGGCTTCCGCTGCGACTCCGATCATTCCCCTGTGGGTCGGACTGGGCCCGCTGGTTGCGCTCGCATTGTTGCTCAAGCGTCGTACCCTGCAGGAGGGGTTGCTGGGCGGAATTGCTGTTACGCTGATACTGGGATTGGCGCTCGGTCTGCTCGCGCCTTCGGATCTGATGTCCATTGACCGTGAGGCGTTCATTGCGCGCGGGGTCATCCTGAATGGCATGGAGCGCTCTATCGGGATCGTGGTTTTCACGTTGCTGCTTATGGGAATCATCGGCGGCCTCGAAGCCACGGGACTGTTGGATCGCCTGATCGAGTGGGTTCGCGAACGTGCCACCACGCCGAGCCGAACCGAGTGGTCGATCTTTGGCGCCGTGTCCGCCGCAGTACTACTGACCACCCATTCGGTCGTAGCCATTCTGGCGGTAGGGCGGTTGGCCAAGGACACCGGAGGCGCCGCGGGCATCAGTCCGGAGCGGCGGAGCAACCTGCTGGACGTGACGGTGTGTACCTACCCGTTCCTTCTTCCGTTTTTTATCCCTACCATCCTCGCGGCCAACCTCACGGCCGGGGATGGTGGCGCCGTGACCAGGGTGGATGCCTGGAGCGCCGGACTTCACAACTTCCACTCGTGGGCCTTGTTGGCGGTGTTGCTGTTCTCATTGGTGACCGGGTGGGGTCGCCGCGTGGTGGGAACACCGGAAGCGCCCGCACAGTAGATCGCGTTGGGTTCCCCATCGCTTGGTAGACTCGCCATGCACCGATTCGGTCCACTGTTTGTCATTGCAGCCGTGGCTGCTTGCGCGCCCGCCAGTGGGGGGGAGACCCAAAGCTCGGTGCCGCCCGTTGGCGACGTTGGCTCCGAGGAGACTCTACCCCCGGTAGGCACAACCCGGCTTCCGGAACCCGGAACCGCGTGGGTGATCTTCGGCACGGATACGGCCTTCGCCGAGGTGGCTCAGACGCCGGCCGAGCGCGAGCGCGGGCTCATGGATCGGGACTCGCTCGAGCCCAACCACGGCATGCTCTTCCTGTTCGAGCGCTCCGACATCCGGAGCTTCTGGATGAAGAACACGTTCATCCCGCTCGATGGGGCCTTCATGGACGAGTCGTTCAGGATCATCAACATCGTGCACATGGACCCCGAGACCGAGGACTTGCACAGCTCGGAGGCACCGGCTTTGGCCGCGCTCGAGATGACGCAGGGGTGGTTCGCCTCCAAGGGGATCGAGGCCGGGGACGTCGCGGAGGTCGTGTTCGGCCGCTAAGCCCGAGCGGCCCCATGAGCCGGTCTGCACGGCTTTCTCGCCACTCCTCTCAGCAGCGCTCATGCGAGCGCCTTCACCGTGCCGAGAGGAAGGATCCAAATGAGGTATGCGCTCTTCCTGGTCGTGGGCGTCCTGTTCGCCCTGCAGATGTCCGCCTGTAACTGCACGCTTTGCCTCAAGGTCGTAGGCGGATCACCGCTGGAGTTGCACCCGACACCGCTGCAGCAGGAGGCCGTGGCCAGTCCCGCTGTCGCCGCCGCCGTGGACGCAGCCATGACCTATTCTTTCCAGCAGCCGGGGCAGACCGCTCAGTGGTCCCTGGGCCCGGAAGTGGCGGCCCTGACAGGAAACGGCTCGACAGACCTGGGCTTTGGCGGACAGGCCGTGTGTGAGATTACCGGACAGCCTCTGGGGCTCACGGGCGGAACCACGCTGTACTTCCCCGACGCCGGCAGCGCGTATGGCGCTTGGGGCGGCTACCGCTACAACCTTGACGGAGGCGATGGACCCGTCGACTTCTTCGGCGTGGGCGCCGCGGTGTGGAGTCACTACGGCTACGACACCGACGAATACGAGATCCCCGAGGGCTTGGGCGGCGGAGCTGCGGCTTTCCAACAGGGCTTTGGTGGGGGCGGTGACGCCTTCGGCGTGCGGCTGGGGGCAGGTGCTCAGCTCGCCGACGACGACCGGCGGATCGTGCCTTACGGCGAGGTGGGGTACGACCTCTTCCTGCTCGGAGACGACTTCGACAACCAGGTGCGGTTCGGTGCCGGTCTCAGCATCAAGGTGGGAGATCCGATCGGGAGGTAGAGGGACGGGGGTACCGCCATCTTCGACCGGCACAAGATCCCCACACATTCGTCCCAATTCACAATGGACGGATTCTTCGAGCCACGATTGGTGTGGTCCGAGAGCTGGTGCTCCGATGCGCTTCGACGGCCGTGGCAGGCTCCCTCCCGGACCTGGCCGGACCAGGTCGACTCGTTTGACCTGCTGAGGCCTCCTTAGGCCTCACGCGAACGACAGCGAATCCCCGTAAGTGCCTCATATATTTAAGGATAGATGATGTGTGCCCCCTCTATCCCCGAGGCCTCCCATGCCGAACGTTCCATCATCCGACTCTACCGTTCATGCCGCCTCCACCACCCCCAACGAGGATGTCTTCTCGCTCGGCGAACGCTGCGCCGAGGCGTTTCGACAGGCGGACGTGTTGAAGTATGAGGGCCTGGTACTGCTCGCCGAATTCGATGCCCGGAAGGGCTACGAGGAAATGGGGTTCACCACCACCGCAGACTGGCTGACGTGGAGGACCCAGATCGAAGCCAACGCGGCTCGCGAACGTGTGCGGACCGCACGAGCGTTGCAGCACCTTCCCAAAACGGCGGCCGCGATGCGCGATGGCGCATTGTCGTTCACCAAGGTCCGAACCCTCACCCGTGTGGCCAATCCGGAGAACGAAGAGCAACTCCTGACGTTTGCGAGGGCGGGGTCGGCGGCGAACCTCCAGCGCCTCGTGAAGGGATGGAAGCAGCTCGATCGGCGTTCGGAGGTGACCGCGGAACAGCTCAGGTTCCGCAGCAGGACATTCAGCGCGTTCGTGGCTGACGACGGCACGGTGGTGCTGAAAGGACGGCTCGACCCGGAAGCCGGCGCGGTATTGATGCGGGCCATCGAGGCGGCCTCGGACGCGCTCTACCGCAAGGAGGACGAGGCCGACGAGCGCGAGGCCCAGCAGCGTAGGGCGGACGCGCTCGGGCTGATGGCGGAGCGAGCGTTGGCCGCTGGGTTCGGTGAAGGCGCTCCGATAAGTGGCTCGAGGGCCGAGCGTACCCAGGTCATGCTCCACGTGGATGCCGACACGTTGAGTGAGTCCGGAGAACCGGGGATCTCCGAGCTGGAAGACGGAACGCGCGTGTCTGCAGCAACAGCCAAGCGTATCGCGTGCGACACCGGCGTCGTGCAGGTCACGGTCGATGACCGTCGATCGAAGGCGATACCTGGGACGCCCTCGAAGGCGACTGACGGGGCCGGCCCCAAGGTCTTGCAGATCGCCGACCTGCCGTCCATCCCGCCGTTGCGCTCGCTCATCACGGCGGTCTCGACACAGAGCCGACCGGTGCCTCCCCCCAAGTCGCGGAATCGGTGCATGCGTGCGTCAGCGGAACGGTTCTGTGCGAATCTTCAGGGGAATCGGTGCGCTGCAATTCTGCCACGGTGAGGTTCAGATTGTGACACTCGTCATCAGGGGCGCGCGACGGAGCTACTAGCGCTCCGCGCGGTCCCCGCTTTGCCCGTTCATACCGCCCGGTATGGATACGCAACGACATCGTTCTTTGAGGACTTCAGTTCTCCTTTTGGCGCTGACCAGTCTGGTTGGCTGCTCGCCGCTGTGGGTGGTTGAACTCCAAGAGCCCATGCCAGAGGTGCCGGTCCTCTACCAAGAGTGGTTTAGCGAAGTCGCGGAGTGTGTCGGTCTCGCCGCCGAAGCGACGAGCGAGCGCTTTGAAGTGATCCGTTGGTTCAAGGGCGCCGAGATCCGCAACGAGTCCGAGGGCAAATACGCACTTGGGCTCTGGGAATCCCCACACCGGATCACGATCAGGAGCGATCTGGTGGGTGTCGACTATGTGGTGAAGCACGAGCTCGTGCACGAACTCCTCAGCGACGCCAGCCATCGGAGCGACCGCTTCCAGAAGTGCGCAGGGGTCTAGAAGGGGCTAACCCGCAGCTCGATACGCGAAGTCAGCTAGCGTGTAGGGATCGAATCCTCCTCCCTGAAAGTTCTCGGCCGTTGTAACCAGCACCATGTCCACCGTTGGGAGCACGATGATGAACTGGCCGCCCCAACCCCAGGCGGCCATGCTGCGAGTAGCTCCGGTCGCTCCCGACCCTCCCTCACCCAGCCACCACTGGTAGCCGTAGCCGGTACCGTCGGTGAATTGCGACGCGGCCCGCGCGGAGGCTTCCAGCCAGCCCTGGGGCACCACCTGGTTGCCCTCCCACACGCCACCCCTGCGCACCATCTCCCCCAGCACCGCCATGTCTCGCGGTCGGAGCTGGAGTCCCCAGCCGCTGTTGGTGAGGTCGTCGGGCCCCTCGCTCCAAGCCCAATCCTGGATGCCCAGTGGCACGAATAGTCGTGCTTGCGCGTACGCCTCGAGGGGGCCCATGAGCGGGGTGGGCTCGACCCCCGACGCTGAGCCCACGCCTTCGTTCCGCATCACGCCGGACATCAGCATCGAGACCCCGCTGTTGTAATCGAAACGCGTGCCCGGATTGGCAGTGAGCGGCAGGTCGAGTACGTGTTTGATCCAGTCGCTGCTCTGCAGCAGTCCCACGGTGGGGTTCACGCCGCTGCTGTAGTTGGTCGAAAGCTCATCCCACTTGAACCCGGTGCGCATTTGTAGCACGTCTTCCAGACGGATCGCTGCCTTCAGAGGAGAGGGATTCGCGAAACTCGTGTATTCCGGGAAGAAGTCGATCACCGGCGTTGAAACACCCGACACGTGTCCTTCATCGATGGCGATACCCATGAGTAGCGACGCCACTGACTTGGTGACGGAGTACACGCGGTGTAGTTCGTCTGCCGACCAATCGGTGGAGTAGCGCTCGTAAACGAGCACGCCATTCCGCAGGACCAGCAAAGAGCTGATTTCCCCGAACTCCCCAGCGTCGATCCGATCCTCCAGCTCGACCAGCACCGCCACGTCGAGTCCCTGTGCGGCGGGAGCCGCCGTCGCCCAGCGGCCCGCTTGGCCGGGGCCCAACGCACCGTCGGGTTGTGCGACCGCCCCGGGCCCCGTCGAATCGGACCCGCAAGCTGAGATCAGGCCGACGACGAAGACCAACAAAACGCCATGGAGTCCACGACGGGCTCTAGAACGTGAGATCACTGAACGCTCGAGTCTCGGGTTGCAGGTATCCGAACCTACGGACCGGACCGGCCGACATTGCCATCCGGCGCCGACCTGAAACCTTCCCAGCATCGCTTCGTACCCTTATGCTATCAGCCCCCATCCGCGGGATGGGGTGCCTTCACTTAGCCGCTGTCTCGATGAGACAATTTCTCCAGAACCCTATGCGCACTGAGCGCCAACTGACCCGAGCGTTCTGCTATACGGTCAGAGGCGTTACTCCGCGCCGCCTGGTCGATCCGCAGAAGCTGGATCGAATCAGCGGCGCGCAGTCTATCGCGCTTTGGGCAGCGACGGCGGCCCCCGACTAAGTCCTCACCTCACATCGACGTGATCCGACTCCTCGGGCCCGCCCTCCACCAATTCGCGGACCCGCTGAGCTTCCTACTGCCCTCCTGGCACACCTGGATCACAAGAGATGAAGACAGAACTGGACCATAACAGAGAGATCATCCGGCGCTACACGGACCAGCCGGCTGCGCTCCCGCCTGAGCTTCGCGAGCGGATCGACCAGATGTGGGCGGGTGCGCCCGTGCACCTGTACGCGTTGGCCGACCTGGATGCCGAGCTCCGCCTGAGCGAGACCTGGGTGGTATTGGGTGCCGAACGCCTGATCCTGGCAGAGCTGACGGCGACGGGCCGGAATGGCAACGCTGACTGGAAGATCCGCGACGTGCCGCGTTCGGCCGTGCATGGCGTGAACGACTCACCTGGGCTCTCCGCGAGCGTGCTCACGGTACTGGGCGCCCCGCGCGAGCCGGCGCTGGCCGTGCTCCGCTACACACACCGGCAGCGGCGGGCCATGGAGGCCCTGCGTTTCCTGTTGGACAACCCGGACCGTGAGGCTCCCAACCCGGGAGATGCGGGCGCCGATGCGCGCTACGCAGACGGGGTCGCGGGTCCGGTGCGGGAAGCCCAGGCGTTGGTGGCGGGCGACCGCATGGCTGTGCTGTGGCGTCTACTCGGGTACCTGAAACCGTACCGCCGCGAGGTGGCCGTGGGCTTCACGGCGGCGGCCATCATCACGCTGGTCAGCCTCGTCCCGCCCTACTTGGCGGGTGTGCTAATCGACGATGTCGTACGGCCCGTGCAGGATGGCACGCTCGCCCGCGATCGCGGCGGCTTCCTGGCCTGGATGGCTGTGGCGGCCATGGCGGTGGTGTACCTGATCCGCCAGGCCGGGGCTGTCGTGCGCTTGCGCATGATGTCGGTGTTGGGCGAGTGGGTTGCGCGTGACCTGCGCGACGAACTGTACGCTCATCTGCAGAAGTTGAGCCTGTCGTTCTACTCACGAAAGAAGACGGGGAGCCTGATCACGCGGGTAAGCTCCGATACCGATCGCCTGTGGGAGTTCCTGGCGTTTGGAGTCGTGGACGTATCGCTGTCGTTGGTGATGCTGTTGGGGTTGAGCACGGTGCTGCTCAGCCTCGACTGGCGGCTGGGGTTGGTGATGACGTTACCAGTGCCGGTCTTCTGCTGGTCGATCTATCGACATGGCGAACACATCAAGCGCGTGTTCGTGCGTGCCTGGCGGAAGTGGTCGCGCGTCACCGACGTGCTGTCGGACACCATCCCCGGCATGCGGGTGGTAAAGGCCTTTAGCCAGGAGGAGCGCGAGACCGAACGGTTCAGCTCACGCAATCACGACGTAACGGAGGAGTACAATCGCATACATCACATTTGGACGACATTCTGGCCGGGACTGATGCTGGCGGTGCACGGTACCACGGTGCTCGTGTGGGCCTTCGCCATCCCGCGGCTACTGGGAGACCAGAGCGGGCCCACGGCCCTGAGCGCCGGGACGTTCGTGTCGTTCCTGCTCTACACGACGATGTTCGTGTCGCCGATCGAGATCATCGGTCAGATGGCGCGCATCATGAACCGCGCGACCAGTTCTGCGCACCGGGTGTTCGAGGTGCTGGACACCGAGCCGGATGTCGTGGATGCAGCGGGCGCTCGCAAGCTGGAGCCGGTGGCAGGAGCCGTGCGGTTTGAGGGAGTGAGCTTCGGATACGACGGCATCCAGATGGTGCTGCGCGAGATCGACTTCTCTGTGGCACCCGGGGAGATGATCGGGTTGGTGGGGCCCAGTGGCGGCGGGAAGACCACACTGGTCAACCTCATCGCGCGCTTCTACGACCCGTCCGAGGGAACGGTTTGGATCGATGGCGTCGACCTGCGGGAGCTGGACTCAGGACACTATCGCAGACAGGTGGGGATGGTGCTGCAGGATCCGTATCTGTTCCACGGGACGGTGTTGGAGAACGTGCGCTACGGCCGGCCCCAAGCGTCGCTTGCCGACGTGGTAGAAGCCGCGAAGGCGGCCAACGCTCACGGCTTCATACTGGAGCTACCGCAGGGCTACGACACGGTGGTCGGGGAACGTGGACAGACGCTCTCGGGCGGTCAGCGGCAGCGCGTCTCGATTGCGCGCGCGGTGCTGAACGACCCGCGGATCCTGATCCTGGACGAGGCCACAAGCGCTGTGGACACGGAGACGGAACGGAAGATCCAGGAGGCCATGGATCGGCTGGTCGCGGGGCGCACCACGTTCGCCATCGCGCACCGCTTGTCGACGCTGCACCGAGCGGACCGGCTGTTGGTGATCGACGGAGGCCGGCTGGTCGAAATGGGGACACACACGGAGCTGTTGAACATCGAGGGAGGCGTGTACCGCAAGTTGCACGCGCTCCAGCAGAGCCTTCATGAAGGCTGAGGAGGGAACGTGAGTATCGAGTTGGAACGCAGAGCGGATGGATTGCTCTGGGCAAGAAGGGGGGAACAGGAGGCCAGCGTAAGCGTGCACCGCTGCTTCCCCTGGTCTGAGCCTACGCGGTTCGTGTCGCTACGCGATGACGAGAAGGAGGAGTTCGCGTTGGTGGCCGATCCCGCTGACCTTGGGAAGCAGTCCCGAGAAGCCTTGGAGCGAGCCCTGGCAGAGGCCGGATTTGTAATGCAGATCAAGCGGATCCTCGAAGTCCATGAGGAAATCGAGATCCGGTCTTGGAAGGTGGAAACTGAGCAGGGCGCCCGCACCTTCCAGACCCGGCTGGACGACTGGCCGCGGGATGTACCGGGAGGCGGATTCCTGGTGCGTGACGTGGCAGGGGACCTCTATCACATCCGGGACGCTCGGGACCTGGACGCCCGTAGCCGAGAGCTACTCTGGGCCTACGTGGAGTAGCAGGCCACGGGGACGGTGGGTAGAGTGGTGGGGCCCCTCCGGCAGCGGAGGGGTCCCAACCATACGGTGCGTGTAGGAGTAGGAAACCCGATGAGTAAGCCTATCGAGTTCGAGGGGGTCATCGAGGCAGCGAGGGGAGGGGGCGCGTGTATTCCGGTTCCCTTCGACCCCGGTGAGGTGTTCGGCACGCGCAGAAGTGTGCGTGTCATCGCTACCTACGACGGCTTCGAGGCGAAAAGCTCCGTGATGTCGATGGGTGGACGCCCCGTCCTCGGCATCCACAAAGCCACCCGGGAAGCCATCGAGAAAGACCCGGGCGACGCAGTGACGGTGACCGTTGTGCAGGACACCGCGCCCCGGACGGTCAACGTTCCGGCCGAGCTGAAGCGCGCGCTCAAATCGGCGCCCGACCTGAAGAAGCGTTTCGATACGCTGTCGTTCACGCACCGACGCGAGTACGCCGAGTGGGTTGCGGAGGGCAAACGCCAGGAAACCCGCGATCGGAGAGCCGCCAAAGCGCTCGACATGCTGGCTGCCGGTCAAACGCGGTAGGACGGAGCCTCACGTGCGTGGTGTTCCGGCGAGGTGCGCAAGCTGGGCAGCGGCGGCGCTGTTGGCGGCGGGGTGCGCCACCGCCGGATCAGCGCCGACACCCGCGGCCACCGACACCCGCGTTCATGTCACGCTCCTCCACCTGAACGACATCTACGAGATCACCCCGGTGGGCGGTGGACGATGGGGCGGACCGGCGCGGGTCGCAACGCTGCGCAAGCAGTTGCTGGCCGAGAACCCGAACACCTTCACGCTCGTGGCCGGGGACCTGTTCTCGCCTTCGGCGTTGGGGACGGCTCGGGTCGATGGTGAACGGTTGGCCGGCCGGCAGATGGTGGCGGTCCTGAACGAGATGGGGCTCGATTTCGCAACGTTCGGGAATCACGAGTTCGATATCGGCGAGGCCGCGGTCTTGGAGCGCCTTCGCGAGTCACGCTTTCACTGGCTTTCTGGGAACGTCGTGGATAGCGCAGGTCGGCCGTTCCCGGACGTCTCGCTGGATGGAATCATCGAGGTGGAAGGGCCGATGGGTGTGGCGCGCATCGGCCTGATCGGCGTGACCTACGACGGCATCCAACCCGACTTCGTGCGGTTCTCCGAGCCGCTGCAGGCGGTCGAAGCCCGCGTGGCCGCCCTGCGCGACAGTGTAGACGCCCTCTTGGCACTTACCCACCTCCAGACTTCTCAGGACATCGCGCTCGCAGAGCGCTTGCCGGAGTTGGACCTGATCCTGGGCGGACACGACCACGAGAACGTGGCTCTTTGGCGGGGCGCGGACATGACCCCATCCACAAGGCCGACTCCAACGTTCGGTCCGTCTGGGTACACCGCCTGGTCATCGATCCCCTAACCGACGAGGTCGACGTGAACTCCGAGCTGGTCGAGATCACCGATGCGATCCCCGCCGATGAGGCCACCCAACGCGTGGTGGACCATTGGCTAGAGCTCGGCTATGCAGGGTTTCGTACGGATGGGTTCGAGCCGGACGCCGTGGTAGTGACCGTGTCCGAGGCGCTGGACGGTACCGAATCCACCGTCCGGAGCGGTGGAACCAACCTCACCGAGCTGATCGTGGCCGCCATGGCGGCCGAGGTGGACGGGGGGGATGGCGCTGTAGTGAACGCCGGGTCGATACGAATCGACGACATGCTTCCGGCCGGTCCGATCACCCAGTACGACATCATCCGAGTGCTGCCCTTCGGTGGACCCGTGGTGGAGGTGGAGATGAAGGGCGCGCTGCTGGTGCAGGTCCTAGACCAGGGCCAGGCCAACCGCAGAGGCGGCGGGTACTTGCACAGCGCGGGCTTCGCATGGGATGCAAGCGGAGCCTGGCGCGCGGACGGACAATCGATCGAACCCGAACAGTGGTACCGACTCGCCATCTCGGACTTCCTACTCACCGGTCAGGAACAGGGCCTCGGCTTCCTGACACGCGACCATCCCGACCTCCGTGTCGGGGCTGAGCACCGGGATATCCGGAAGGCCCTGATCGATGAGCTGACCCGGCGTTTCGGGGGAGCCCGCTAGCATGCCCTCTCCAGGCCCCAAATGTCGCGAACCAAATAGGCGGCACCCCAGATTGTAGTCGGGGATGGGGATACCCCCCAAAACGGAGGGGAACACCAAGGGTGGACAGCAGGCGCTGGCAGGGCCTCCAGGAACTGTTTCTGCAGGCGTTGGGCCAAGAAGGGGAAGCCCGGGTCCGCTTCCTTGACGAGGCGACCGCCGGGGACGTGGTGCTCAGGCGCGAGCTTGAGGACATGCTGGCGGCGCACGAGTCGTCGGAGGACTCGGGGTGGCTCGCGAGAGCACCCACGCGCGCTCGGGAGCCCAGCGAAACCCCTTCCCTCCCCGAACACGTTGGCCCCTACCGCATTCTGGAGTTGATCGGACAGGGGGGCATGGGCCAGGTGTTCCTGGCCGAACGAGCCGACGACCAGTATCGGCAGAGGGTCGCGCTCAAGGTGGTGCGCTCCGACTTCGGGACCGACTTCTTGAAGGAACGGTTTCGGACCGAGCGACAGATTCTGGCGCAACTCCAACACCCCAGCATCAGCACGCTGTTGGACGGAGGTGTGACCGACGACGGTCGCCCCTACCTGGTCATGCAGTACGAGCCGGGTATCCGCATCACGGAGTACTGCGACGAGCATCTGCTCTCCATCCGCGAGCGGTTGACGCTCTTTGCCAAGGTGTGCGAGGCGGTCCAGTTCGCACACGCGAACCTGGTCGTGCACCGAGACCTCAAGCCTTCGAACATCCTGGTCAGCGAGCAGGGTCACCCGAAGCTACTCGACTTCGGAATCGCGAAGATCCTGGCTGGAGGTGATGCTTTCACGCGCGCCGTGACCGGTGAAATCCGCCTGATGACCCCGGAGCACGCGGCCCCGGAGCAAATTCGTGGCGAGCCCGTGACCACTGCGGTCGACGTGTACTCCCTGGGCGTTCTGCTGTACGAGCTATTGGTCGGAGAGCGGCCGTTCAAGTCGACCGACACCACACCGCTACTGCTGCAAAAGAAGATCTGCGAGGAAGCGCCCACCCGGCCCAGCGATGAGGTCAGGCGGGCCCTGGCCCGCCCCGAAGACCCTTCAGTACAGACTGGAGTCGCTGACCTGAGGAGGACACGTCCCGCCGCACTCGTGAACACCCTGACCGGCGACCTCGACCAGATCGTTTTGATGGCTCTCCGGAAAGAACCGGAACGACGCTACGAGTCGGTCGCTGAGTTCGCCGGGGACGTGAGGAGATACCTGCGCGGCCATCCCGTCCACGCGCGCGCCGACACGTTCGGCTATCGGGTCGGCAAGTTCGTTCGACGGAACCGGGTTGGGGTGGGGTTTGCCGCCACTCTCGTGTTGAGCCTGGCCGGCTTCGCAGGAGCCATGACGTTCCAACAGGGCCAGACCGCGATGGAACGGGACAGGGCAGAGCTGGAGCTGGCAAAGTCGGAAACCATCGCCGCATTCCTGGCAGACCTGTTCCGGGCAAACCGACCCCAGGATGCCTTGGGAGATACCGCTACTGCACGGGACCTTCTGGAGCGGGGCGTAGGGCGTATCGACAGCTTGGACAGCCAACCCGAGCTGCAGAACTCTATGCTGCTGCTTCTGGGGGATATCTACCTCAGCCTCGGAGAGAACGCGCAGGCGGCACGCTTGATCGAGAGGGCACTGGCCCAGCGCGAGCAAACCCTTCAACCTCCCCACTCCGATCTTGCGTATACTCTTCATGCGATGGGACGACTCCGCTTCTCGGAGGGAGACTACGGGGAGACCCTTCGATTCAGTGAAGCTGCGCTTGAGCAACAGCGAGCCGTCCGAGAGCCCGACGACCGTGCCATCGCCGCCTCGCTCGAATTGCGAGCCCGCGCACTCGGTCAGCTGGACAGCCTCGAGGGCGCCGAGACCGCATACCGCGATTTGATCGCGCATCAGCGAGAGGCGTTCTCCCCGAACGCCCCGCAGGTCGCCACCGCACTGCACAACCTTGGACGGGTCCTGGATCGCGCCGCCAAGTACGGGGAGTCCGAAGCCAGCTACCGAGCCGCCCTCGAGATCGACCGAAGCCGCTATCCGGAGCATCATCCGACAGTCGCCATCACCCTCACGAGCCTCGGAACGGCGCTGCAGAGGCAACGGAAATTCGGTGAGGCGGTCGATCTACTGGAGGAGGTTGTGGCGATTCAGCGTACGGTCGTCGGTCCAGACCATCCGCGGCTGGCGACGTCGCTGTCCGCACTCGGGAACGCTCTGAACGGCGCGGAGCGTCCGCAAGAGGCCATCGAACGCCTCGAGGAGGCGGCCACCATCTACCGATCCGCCTTGGGGCCAGACCATCCCAACGTCGCCACCGTTCTCTACAACACTGGACGGGTGGCGCACGGGACCGGTGACCTCGGACGTGCCGAGATCCTATACCGGGAAGCGCTACGGATCCGCGCTGCGGCGCTGGGCCCCGATCACTCCCGCACGGCGCTGATCGAAGTGTTTCTGGGGAAGTGTCTGACCGAGCGCGGAAATTTGGTGGAGGCCGAAGGACTGCTTCGCCATGCGCTGGAGATCAACCTTGCCCAGTTCGGCGAGGACCACACCTTCACCGAAATGAATCGGGAGTTCTTGGACGCGTGGGCGGAGGCGGCAGGGTCCGTCAGCGCCCCGTCACGCTGACATCCGGCGGCTCCAGACGCCACCACCACTGGGTAGGCAACGCGCGTTGGCGCGGCCCGCCCCTAACCCGGGAAGGGACTCGTTGGCATGTTGGGGATGATCCTCACCGCGTTCTCGTAGTAGATGCTGCGGAGCACGTCATCGGAGAGCCCCATGCCGTAGAGCTTCCAGAAGGCATGGTAGTCCCGGTAGTAGTCGAAGTACTCGTCGTTGGTCTCGAAAACGCGCCAGTAGTAGGGGTACTCATCCGGCTGAAACGAGTCCTTCCCGAACAACAGCCGGTCCCGGTACTTCTCGAAGAACGCGCGGGCGGCGCGGGGCTGGCGTCCCAGATCGTAGAGGATGGCGCCCAGCTCGCCGTGCACATTGGGGAAGCGGTCGAAAAGCTCCCCCAGCCGACCCAAATCGTTGGCGTACCAACTCAGGTGCGCCACCACCCAGGTGGTGTTGGGGTGCTTGGAAATCATGCGATCCCGCTCGGCCATCAGATCGTCGAACGACGGGAAGCGTGACCGGTCGTTGAAGCGGCGGTTCGGATGGATCGCCAACTCCAGCCAACGCTCGTTCTGCATGTCGAACGGCTCAAAGAACTCGGCCGGGTCGGCCGTGTGAACGAACACTGGGATGCCGAGCCGACCCGCCGTCTCCCACACGATCTCCAGCTCGGGATCGTCCATCTCCAAGCGGGTTCCGTCAGCCTTCCTGGTGAACAGCCCGAAGCCCTTGTTGATCTCACCGATCCCCACGGCGCCGGCGCGCACGTCCTCCTCGAGTTGCGCCGCGATGCGCGCCCCGGAACCAGGTTCGATGTCGCGTAGCTCAAGCGTCGTGAAGAACACGAAACGATCCTCGAGGCCTGCCTCCTTCACCGCCGCGATCTGATCCCGAAGACGTTCGCCTGAGCTGCCCCTGGCCTGCACCATGACACCTATGTTCAGCTCGTCCATCGCAGTGATGACACGATGGATGTTCTCGGCGTTGTCGAGCGTGGGCGGATGCCCATGGAAGTCCACCGCCGGGAACTTGGCCCGCGGGACCTCGTGCTCGGGCACCACCAGCGTGCTCCGAGGCTGGTACTCCACAATGCTGGGAGGGGGCACCTGCGGCTGCCGCGTTGGGCGTTGAGCTTGCAGCGCGGACGGCAGGAGAACGGCACTGGCAACGAGAAGGCCGAAAGCACGCATCGAGGGAATCCGGGGTCAGCGGGATGAGATCGTCAGCGCCCGGCGCAGCACTTGGGCGGGGCAGGACCCCTCTACACTGCTGCAACGGATGGGGATCCGAGTGGGTGCAGCCTAACCCCCTCGCAACACCTCAGCCAACGCGCCCACATCGGCAGCATCGTTGTACACGTGCGGGGACACCCTGAGTGCGTTCCCTCTGCGCGACACATAGATGCCTCGCTCCGAGAGCGCCTCCGCCATTTGGGTCAGGTCCACACCCTCAGGCGCGCGAAGGCCGAAGAGATGCGCCGGGCGCCAGGCGTCGTCTTCGACTCCGAAGCCCGCTTCCTTGGCCGTGGTCAGCAGGTCAGCCGATAGGTCGCGGAGGTAGCGCTGGACGCGATGGGGACGCCACTCCAGCAGCATCTCCAACGCGGCACAGAGCATGGGCAGCAAAATGAAGTTGCTCCGCTCTCCCACATCGAAGCGCACCATTCCTTCCTGGTACTCATCGACGTAGTCCACCAGCCCGGAGAAGTTCTCGCTGCCCTGTCGAGCGATCCAGGTCTCTTCGAGCGGCTCGCCCTCGTCGAAGCGTGGGCCATACCATGCGAGCCCAATCGAATAGGGCCCCATGAGCCACTTGTAGCCAGCGACAATCAATGCGTCGGGGCGCAACGCCCGGACGTCGAAGGGCAATGCGCCCACCGACTGGGTCCCGTCCAGGATGAATGCGGCCCCTACGCTGCGGGCTTTGTCGCCGATCGCTTCAAGATCGAACAGCGTACCGTCGGTCCAGTGGACGGTCCCAATCGACACGACCGCCGTCGACGAATCGATCGCATCCAACACGGAACCGGTCCAAACCTCGCCGCGGGGTACATCCGCATCCGGACGTACAACGCGCAATGTGGCCCCGGTTCGCTCACAGAGTGTCCGCCACGTGTAGATATTGCCGGGAAACTGTTCGTGCTGCACCACCACGTTCTGGGACGGCGCCAGCGTGAGGTTACGTGCACACGTCGCCATCCCGTACGACGCCGCCGGCAGGATTGCTGTGTGACTCGGATCGGGCGCGTGGATCAGATCCGCGAACAGTTCACGGACACGCATCGAATCCGCAAAAAAGTCGTGCGGTCCGATGGCCGTCGGTACCGACTTTCTTCGGATCGCCTCGATCCCCACTGCTTCAACTCGCTTGGCCAGCGGCGACATGTAGGCACAGTTCAACCAGTGGACGTCGCGGGCCAGACTGAACAGGTGACGCTGGCAGGCGAGCGGTTCAGCTGAACGTGTGTCGACCCTCATCGCCCCGACAACAGCATAGCCGTAACCACGGTCAGGCCGAACAGGTCGGTGATCAAACCCGGGAAGATCAGTGCGAGCGCCGCCGCACCCAACACGACGCGTTCCCAGGTCAGCAGGTCCCGTCGCCCGAAGCCCATGAGCGCAGACGCGAGGGCAATGACACCGGCGGTTGCCGTACCTGTGGTAAGCAGGATCTCACCTACCGGTCCGTCCAGCAGCAACGCGGGTGCGTACACGAACATGAAGGGCACGATGAACCCAGCAACCGCCAACAACACCGCGGCAAACGCCGTCTTGACCGGTGGCGACTCGGCGATGCCCGCCGCCGCGAAGGCCGCCAACGAGACGGGCGGCGTCACATTGGAGATGCAGCCGAAGTAGAAGATGAACAGGTGAGCACCCAGCAGCGGCACCCCCAATTCGGTAAGCGCGGGCGCGCCCAAGGCGGCCAAGACCACGTAGGCGGCCGTGGTCGGCAGACCCATTCCCAACACGATCGATCCGGCCGCGGTCAGCAGGAGCGCCGGGAACAGGTGGCCCTGTGAGATCTGGATGATCAAGCCCGACATGCGCAGCCCGATCCCGGTCAGGGAGGCAACTCCCACCACCACGCCGGCCGCCGCACAGGCTGCCGCGACCTGGACGCCGCCCCGGGCTGCACGTTCCAGCACCGTGACCAGCTTCTCACGATCGAACCGGGTGTCGGCCTTGAGGAACGTCATGGCCGCCGCCGAAACCACACCCCAGAACGCCGCGCGCATGGGCGACCTCCCAAGCGCCAACATCCCCACAACCAGGGCGAGGGGCGCGAGGAGATGGAGTCGGTTGGCGATCGGGTCCTTGGCCAGCGAGTCGCTCGGCTCGATGCCCATGCGGCCGGCCCGGAAGTGTACGGTGGCCAAGAGCGCCATGTAGTAGAGCAGCGCCGGAATGATGGCCGCGGCCGCCACCCTCCCGTACGGGATGTTGGTCCAGGTGGCCAGGATGAAGGCACCCGCTCCCATGATGGGCGGCATGAGCTGACCACCGGTACTCGCGGCAGACTCGATGGCAGCTGCAAAGAACGGCTTGAACCCCGCCCGCTGCATGAGCGGGATGGTGAACGTACCCGTAGTCACCACATTGGCGACGGCGCTCCCGGACAGTGATCCCATGAAAGCGCTGGCCACGGCTGCGGTCTTGGCCGGTCCACCGCGGCTGCGCCCGGCCACCCGCTCCGCCATCGCGATGAGAAGGGCCCCGCCTCCCGCCACCTCCAAGACTGCTCCGAACAGAACGAACAGGTAGACGAAGTCCGCCGACACGCCCAAGGGGATGCCCCAGATGCCCTCCGTAGACAGGTAGAGGTGCTCCACGAGCCTTTGCACGCCATAGCCGCGGTGCGCCAGCACGCCAGGCAGATAGGGACCGAGGAAGGCGTAGGCCAACGCCAGCAGTGAAACCCCTACCAGGCCCGGTCCCGTCGTGCGACGCGCCAGCTCGAGGACCGTGACCAGACAGATCGCGCCAAACACGAGATCCAAGCCCGTGGGATTCCCCGAGCGGGCGACCAGAGACTCCTGTTGGATGACGATGTACAGGCAGGACACCACGGACAGGACGGCCAGCAGTGTACCGCTCCCTCGGTAGAGCGCACCCTTCTTTGCGTGCGTGCGATGACCGAAGCCCAGGTATCCCAGAATGGCCATGAAGGCCAGGTGACCGGGACGCTGGATGAGCGCGGTGAACGGGGAGATTCCCGCCGAATAGAGATGGAAAATCGTGGCGGCGGCCCCCACCGCCACAAGGAATCCCCGCATTTGCTTCCTCAGAAAAAGCCCATGAGGACGCCCACCCTACATGGCGGCGCGTCCTCGAAACGAGGGGCGAGAATAGCAGGACCGAGGAGTTTCCGCTTCCCCGACTCGGTGGTCAGCCTTGGAGCAGGGCGAACACCGCTGCCAGAGCGATGGCGAAGACCAGGAGCGCAGCGAAGGCGCTACCCCAGCTCCTCCGCCGGTCGATCTTGGTAGCCCCGATGGCGAGCACGGCAACGCCTAACACAATGAAGATGTCGATGCCGCGCAGAAGGTTGAGGAGATAGCCCGGCTCGAGCGCGCCTCCCAGGATCGAACCCAGCGAAAAGGTCTGCCGGAGATCGCTGGTCATGACTTTGAGCGGCACCGCCAGGAGCCCGCCCAGTGCAGGGATCAGGAGCGCATGGCAGGTCGCGGCCAAGTACTGCTTGAACCTCCCCTCGTCTCCGAAGACGAACGCAAAGGTGACGTGCGCCACCGAAGCATAGAGGAAGGTGGTGATCAGCCAGATGATGGGCGCACCAAGCATCCCGAAGCGCCGGGCCATCCCCACGGCCTCGGGGGGCATTTCCCGACCGGTCTCGAGAGCGATGGCTCGAAACGAGTCCTCATACACCTCCATCGGGATCAGGTAGGTGGCCAACACGATCAGAGCCGTGCCGAGCAGAAACGCGCCGAACCAAACCGGGCGCACCGAAAGCCCCTCCATGACCCGGCCGGGCGAGAAGAGCAGCTGCGGGACGCGCAGCCAGAATGGGGCTAGGTCAGGCGGGGGAGCGTCCCCACCCGCCCGACCCAGACCCTCCTCCGAAGTCAGCTTCCCGCCCTCGTGGTGTGCTGCCTACTCGTAATCGACATCGACATGTCCGGGGCTCCTGGCATGTCGATCGTCATGCCGCCAGAGATCTCCGTTACCCCCGAACTCTGGTGCAGGATCGACCCCGCTATGTCCCAAAGCAATGAGCCCGTGGCCGTGCCGGACATGGCCTGAGACATCGCCATCCCCTGCATGACCCCCTCTGACACGCTCTCGATCTCCGAGGCAGAGCTGATCTCGAGCATCCGGGCTCCCCCAACCGTGGTCTCGCCCATCACGGTGTAGGTGGTGATGCTCGTCGTGGTGCTGGTCACGTCCTCCATCGTTTCGTCGACGACCAGCGTGTCCACCCAACTGTCTCCCGGTCCCACCATGCCGCCGGGCAAGCGCAGAAAGAACTCGTGGGCGAGCGCGACGTTCCCCACCATCTGGGCCGCCTCTCCCTCCACCTGGAAGCGATCCACGACTGTGGCGCGCCCCATGGGGTCCACAGTGAACGTCAGCTGACCCTCCAGATCCGACTCCGAAACGGTGGCGGCGCCCCCCATGGGGTTGTCCATCGATGCGTTGAGGGACTCGTAGGTCACCGTGGTCAGGAACCCGGCGGGATCATCGCTGAAGCTCAGGTTGATGGTGGCGTCGGACAGCCCCTGCATGTTGAGCGTGCCCATCACGCCCGTGTCCACTTCCACCTGCACGGTGTCGTTCTTCTGAAAGGACACCGGGGCAGACGGCATGCTGACCATGAGGTCACCAGATGGGGACGGGCCACCCGCGGCCCCAGCGCCCCCGCAGCCGGCCAACGCCAGCACGGCAACGCCAACAATCGATCTATTCTTCATCCTGGCCCTTCCTCCTTGGATGTTTGGGCATGAGGCTCACCCAGTGTGGTTGAAACCTCTACGGAGCACATCTGTCTTTTCTTCGAATACCCCCTGAAAAGGAGGGGTTCTCTGTTGGACGAATCCCGGCATTCCGGTTACCGTTGGGGTTCCATTTGAATTTTCGGCGACGCCCAGGCACCACCCCCAGCGTGGCCGAGCGAGGGGTCTTACCATGAGCTTTCGAACCAATCCAGACCGGATTCTGGCCAATATCGACCGTGGACGCGAGCGGGCCGCGGAGGCACGCGAGGAACATCTGCGGCAGGCCCAGGGCCGCGAGCTCGACTCGGAGTTGCCGGACCGCGACGCCACGCCGGCCGAGCGGCAGAAGCGGATCTTCAAGCTCATCGAGCGCGCCTACGTGCAGGTAGCCCAGTCTCGGGAGCTGCGCCAACTGGCCCAGCGCTTCCAGGCAATTGGCGATATACCCAACCAGCATGCGCGCGGGGACGTCACGGTGCTGATCCACTACATGGACTCGGAGCGCGGGGACGAGTTGGCGATGTCGCCGTTCGAGATCCGGCCGGTCCAGTTCCACGAAGAAAAGAAGATCACCAAGACGAGTCGGGCCGATGTGAACGGCTTGCGTCTGCTCAGGGCGGAGCTGCGCGACGGGGTCATGGCCGCCTACAAGAAGATCGAACCCCGGGTGCGTGAGGCCGTCCGCGAGAGGGCCGACCTGGGCCATGTCACGGCTCAGGTGACGGTGGACCTGAGGCCGGCTAGCTGACCATCGACGGGACTGGGCAGCCCCGCCCGGTCCAGAGCGACCAAGCCCGGTCCTCACGACTGTGAGGGTACTGTTCGTGTTCTTGGACGGTGTGGGCATTGGCTCGCCCCAGCCGGACGAGAACCCGTTCTTGACGGCCCGACTCCCCACGCTCTCGGGCCTGTTGGGCGGCCGGATCCCCACGCTCAGCGCGCCTCACACATACGGACCGACTGCGCGCGCCTTCCCGCTCGATGCCACCCTCGGCGTCGACGGTCGCCCGCAAAGTGGTACGGGCCAGACCGCGCTCCTCACCGGCGAGAACACGGCGCGGGCCTTCGGCCGTCACTTCGGCCCCTGGACGCCCACGTCGCTCAGGCCTCTGCTCGCCGAGCGCAACGTGCTGGTTCGGGCGCAGCAGACTGGGAAGCGGGTCGCGTTCGCCAACTCGTATCCCCGCGGGTACCTGGAGCACGTGCCCACCCGACGGCAGGCCGCGCCCCCCTTGGCGGCGGATGCGGCGGGCCTGCTCACGCGGCACGAAGAGCACCTCGGTCAGGGCCGGGCCGTTGCAAGTGAGATCGTAAACACCGGCTGGCGGACGGGACTCGGGTTCAGGGATCTCCCTGTCATCACGCCGGGACAGGCCGGGGTGAACCTGGCCCGCATCGCGAGCGAGTTCGACCTCACGTTCTATGCGCACTACCGCACAGATCAGGCGGGGCATACGGGTGAGCGCCGGAAGGTGCACACGGCGCTCGAGCGGGTGGACGGGTTCATGGCTGGCATCATGTCGACGCTTGGAGACGACACGCTGATGCTAGTGGCCAGCGACCATGGCAACATCGAAGCCTGGGGTGGAGCCCATACACGCAACCCGGTCCTTGGGCTGATCGCGGGGCGACGCGAAGTGCCGAGGATGGATGGGCTGACCTCGATCGTGGATGTGCCTGGGGCGATTCTGGAGTTGTTGGGTACGGAGCGGTAGTCACGCCTCGCCATGGCGACGCCCGGCGTGACGCGGAGCTTCACGCATGTTTAGAACCGCCCGTCTGGGGGAACTGCTCGTGCAGGCCGGCGCCCTGTCCAGGGACGCCCTTGCCGTGGGGCTCGAGCGTCACCGCGCATCCGAGGACAGGCTTGGACGAGTCCTCGTCGACTCGGGTCTCATCGGCCCCGAGGACGTCGCTCGCGCCCTGGCCCAACAGATGTCTCTTCCTTACGCGCCACCTACGGTGACGCCCGAAGCGGAGGCGTGTGCATTGGTGGAAGGGGATATTGCGCGTAAACTATCGTGCGTGCCAATGCGGACGAGCGGCCGTGAACTCAGCGTCGCGCTCGAAGATCCGTTGGACCTCGACACGGTTTCAGCGATCGAGTTTCACAGTGGCCGGCGCGTACAGGTCGAAGTGGCGTCGGCCCCAACCGTGGCCGCCGGGCTGATCCGAGCCTACGGAGGTGAACTCTCCCGGTTGGTAGGCGAGTTTCCCGTTGCCGAAACCGATCCCTCGAGCTCCCACAAGGCGCTAGAACGGGTGGCGAGCTCGGCTCCGGTAGTGCGTCTCGTCGACCTTATCCTCACCCGGGCAGTGCAGGCGCGCGCCAGCGACATCCACCTCGAAGGCACCGGAGCCCGCCTGGTAGCCCGCTTTCGGGTAGACGGTGTGCTTCAGCAGCTCGTCGAGCTGGGCGACATCGGGCGCGACGCGGTGGTGTCCCGTCTCAAGATCATGGCAGGTATGGACATCGCCGAGCGCAGGCGACCCCAGGACGGCGGATTCTCGATCACGTTGGCGGCAGAGAAGCGGCTGACCGTGCGCGTCTCCACCCTGCCCGTCGAGGGGGGCGAGAAGGTGGTGCTTCGGCTGTTGGATCCGGCGCATGCCCCGACCGGTCTGGACACCCTCGGGTTGGCCGACCGCGACCTGGTGCGGCTCAGGCGCGCTCTCGGTGCAAACCAGGGGCTGGTGCTGGTCGCCGGTCCGACCGGAAGTGGGAAGAGCACCACGCTCCAGGCGGCGCTGTCCGAAGTCGACCGTGCAGGACGGAACGTGGTCAGCATCGAAGATCCCATCGAGTATCGGGTGCCCGGTGTGCAGCACGTGCAGGTACGTCCGGCCGCCGGACTGACGTTCCCCGCGATTCTCCGGAGCGTCCTTCGACAGGACCCGGATGTGGTGATGGTCGGGGAGGTGCGGGACGCCGAGACGGCCGAGATCGCCATCAGTGCGGCGGTGACGGGCCACATGGTTCTTTCGACTGTTCACACCGTCGACGCAGCGGGAGGGCTTACCCGCCTCATGAACATGGGTGTGGCACCCTACCTGGTCGCCGCCGGCGTCACCGCGGTCGTGGCCCAGCGCCTGGTACGGACACTGTGCCAGGAATGCGGTGGAAGCCCGCGCGGGTGTGCCTCCTGTTCGGCTGGGTATCGCGGTCGCACGGGGGTCTTTCAGGTGCTCCTCATGGACGACGCCCTGCGGGAACAGGTGCTCACCGCCGCGTCGACCGTCGAGCTGAGACGCCGCGCTCGCCAGGCGGGCACACGAACGCTGGTCGAGGACGCCCAGCGCGTCGTAGCTGAGGGCCGCACCAGTCCGCACGAGGTAGCGCGTGTACTCCAGTCGGACCCCGGTGGGGCTCTCCCGTGCATCGGCTGCGGCGGCGCCATCCCCGACCGAGCGCAGGGGTGTCCACACTGCGGACGCGTCACAGAGCGGAGATGTGCCTGCGACGCTCGGGTACAGCCAGCCTGGCGGTTTTGTCCCTCCTGTTGTCGGAGGCTGGGCGGGTGAGTTGGCCTGAGGGCGGGGTCTCGTTTAGCCTCAACCGATGTACCCCATACTTCTCGTTGTTCATAGCTGGGTCCGCTGGGCGGTCGTCCTGACCGCCCTGGCCCTGCTTCTTTCCAGCCTCGCGGGCTGGGTGCGCGCGGCTCCCGTCCGAAGGCTCCATACAGCCACAGTGGATGCGTTCCTGGGGACACTGTACCTACAGGTCCTGCTCGGGGTGGCACTCTACGCGCTGAGTCCGTTGGTGCGTACGGCCTGGTCGGATCCGGGTGCGGCTATGGCGAACGCGCCCCTTCGGTTCTTCATGGTGGAGCATCAGTTCGCCGCGCTGCTCACCGTGGGGCTTGCGCACGTCGGTTTGAAACGCGCACGAAACAGAGAGGACCCACGGCATCGGCACCGGACCGCGCTCCTGGTGTCCGGTTTCTGCCTTCTGTTCCTTGTGACGGTGATCCCTTGGCCTGCCCTTCCATATGGACGAGCGTTGTTCCGGCTGTGACGAGACGGCCTCAGCGAATCCCAAACCTGAAGCGCTGGTTGACCGCGTTGTTGAACACGGACCCGAACGAGTAGCTGAACCCGACGCGAAACTCGGTGCGCGCCTCGGTGGGCAGTTGCCTCCGTCCCAGGAGGATGTCCTCGTCCGAGAGCGCCTCTTTCGGAAGGTAGATCTGGTCGCGGAGCGATTCGTACTCGCCGCTGAGGTTGATGCTGAACCCGCGGAACAGCCGATACCGCAGGGAACCGTCCACTCGTAGCGACCACGCGCGCCGGCTATCGAGGTAGTGATTCACACCGACCCCGACGTCGGCGTTCCCCCAGGGCTCGCGCGCATCGTAAGAGAGGCTCACCTCGTGGAGAAACAGGTTTTCGTCCAGGACGTCGAAGACGGTGGTGTCCTGATACTGCACTGACTCGACGCTGATCACATACCGCGCAATGAGCGAACGGCGGTTGGACTCCGCATAGGGAAAGTAGTTGTACTCGATCCCCGAGCCCCAACCCATTTGTAGCTCTCGGTTGAGCCGGGTCGAGTTGTCCGCGCTCAGCTCCGTGCCCACGCCCAAATGCTCGCTCAGGCTCTTCACAACGTAGGCGGACGCGCTCCACCGGTCGCGGTTGTCCTCCACTGTCCGCCCTTCCGAGGGGAGTTCGAAGCTCTCGCGCTCGAAGTCGCCGCTGGCCCGGGCGTTGAGCTTCCACGCCTCGGTGGTCCGGTTGGCGCTTACCCCGAAGCTGACCTGCTTTGAGTCTTGAAGATCTTCCGCCTCGAAGTCGAAGCTTCCGTTGACGTTGAAGACCCAGAAGTTCCACGGATCCGTCTCCTGCGCCAGCGGGTTCGCCTCGGGGAGGGGTTCGTCGATCGGAACGTCGCCGGAGACCATGAGGTTCTGCCCCAGGCCCGCCGCGGCTGCGAACCGCACCAGCCCGAGCGATAGGGTTCGCACCAGGCCAGATACGGTCTCATCCTGAACGTCGGTGACCGACTGGGCATACGTGTACTGATCGGTCATGCCTTCCAACGACTCACGCCCAATGAACTCGAGCACGTAGCGGGTGCCGCCGCCCCCTGCGCTCTGCGACGTGATCAAGACGTGCACCTGGGCGTCCTGGGGCTGCCGCACCCAGTTCACAAAGGTGATTTCCTGACGATAGGTGTCGCGCGAACAGCCCCTTCTCCCGGAGCAATCGAGGTAGACCCGCAAGGCCTCGGCGCGGGCCATGTCGTCAGTCCCCTGCGCCGACCCCGTGGTCGGAGCGAACCCAAACGCCAGGGCCAGGCACAGGACTAGACGCCACGAACCGGGTCCGAAGGTCGTTCGCAAAGCGCGGTGATTGGTCAGGGCGTCGCCGAAGCGGGGGTCGGACCGCTGGGGACTGGCCCTCGCTGCGGCAACAGGTAGACGCCGTAGCTCAAGGCCATCATGACGATAAAGACGCCGAGCATGATCCGCTGACCCACCCCAAGCCGCTTGGCCGCAGCCACCGGAACGGGACTCTGCACCGCCGCGGTGCGTCTCATGCCCGCCGACTCCTGAAGAATCGTGCTCATGTCCGCGCCGCAGCGGGCGCAAAGCGCGAACGCACCCGGATTCACCTCCCAACAATGGGGGCAGATCTTGTGGGCCACATCGGCCCTGGGTGCGGATGCGGGCGACAGGTTCTTCATGCTCCGGCTCTCTGCTCTACCTCTCTGAAGAGTCGTTGAATCGGGTCCCCGCCCGACGGCCAGAGTAGGCGGTCAGACAACCGGTTGAGCGCCACTCGCACGTCGGAAAAGCGATCCGCGACGGTACTCAATACACCGCCAAGGCCGAATCGTACAGCCTCTCGACTCTCCGACGCCAGTCGGTAGCCGGACTCCCCCATCTGTTCGTAGTAGCGGACCGGGGGCGCGCCCCGCCGCTGCTCTCGCCTGTGGAGATACTGCGGGAACAGTCCTGCGAGCCAAAGGGACAGATTGCCCATGTGCGTGTTGAGTAGGAACGACTGCCGGGCATCGGCACTGTGTCGGCCCTGCGCGATGTCGACCAGGTACTGATACTCATCTTCGGTGTCGTCGCTTACGCGATAGGCTCGACGCTCCTGGCCGAACTTGAGGAGTAGGGCGGACACGTAGTCGGCCGCTGCCGGCTCGTTCACGCCCCCTTCCAGCAACGCCTGCCGGACGAGCACGTAGAAGATCAGCTCGGGCGACGCACTTGCACGTGTATCGGTGAGAAGTGCGTTTCGCACTCTGGGATCGTCCAGCAACGTATCGATGCCTTCTGCATCCAGTCGCTTGAGCACGGACTCCCTGAGGGCTTCATCGTCGCTCGCAATCAACCCCACCAGATGCATCGCGTCTCTACGTCCAAAGGACGCACGTATGTTTGGAAGGATCATGATTCACCTCCTTCAAAACGACCCACGACACCGTTTCAACCCTCAGGTCTGGAGCGCAAGAAGCACGCCATTCAAGGAACGGCATACTTGCTGGGATTCAGACGGATTCCGCCCTCACGGAGGTCACGGAATTCGCGTCCGCCGTGTCACCGATTGAGGACGGAGACGCGGTCTAGCCGCCGTGAACCCGCACACGTTGGGTCAACGCCTCTAGGCGGACGAGGTCCACCTCGACCCCCAAGCCCGGCCCACTGGGGACCCGCATGTGGCCGTCCTCGACGACGAACTCGGGATCGACGATATCTCGCTCCCAGTATCGACTGCTGGCCGAGATGTCTCCGGGAAGCGTGAAGCCGGGGAGGGACGCCAGTGCCAGGTTGTAGGCTCTCCCGACACCCGACTCCAGCATGCCACCGCACCATACCGGCACATCTCGCGCCCGGCAGAACTCATGGATGGCCATGGAGGATGCGAACCCACCCACTCGACCGGGCTTGATGTTGATGATCCTCCCACTTCCCAACTCGAGTGCGAGTCGCACGTCGCCGAGCGAGCGTATCGACTCATCCAGGCAGACCGGAGTGCGGAGATGCTGTTGCAGCCGCGCGTGGTCCAACAAGTCGTCGTGCGCAAGCGGCTGTTCGATCATCATGAGGTCGAGGTCGTCCAGTTGCTTCAGCCGCTCGACATCGTCCAACGTGTACGCCGAGTTCGCATCCGCCATGAACGGTGTGTCGGGGAAGCGGTTCCGCAGTGCCCGCAGCATATCGATGTCACGGCCGGGCTTGATCTTGATCTTGATCTTCTGATAGCCCTGGGCCACAAAGTCCTCCACGCGCTCGAACAACGCCTCGTTGGTGGGTTGAATGCCTATGCTCACCCCCACCGGAACCCGGTCACGGGTGCCTCCCACCGCTGTTTGGAGCGACGTTCCTGCCTGCTTAGCCGCAAGGCACCAACCCGCCATTTCCACCGCCGCTAGTGCCATACGATGCCCGCGTATCCAGGGCACCCCTGCGAGCAGGTCGGCGGGCTCGCTGAACTCACGGCCGATGACCGTGGGGGCGACCAGGTCGTTCAGGACGTGCCACGCCGTCTCGGTGGTCTCATACGAGTAGGTCGGGTCCTCTCCCGCTACGCACTCCGACCACACGGTGTGAGCCCCTGCGTCGACTCGGAGTAGGATGACCCGGCGGTCCTGACGACCTCCGCTGCTGATCTCGAAGCGCTCCTTCAGCAGCAGGCCAACCTCGCGCAACTCCAGCCGATCAATCCGCATGCGGTGTCACACTCCGAGTTCGAGGCCAGAGCGACTCGGGTGCGCCCCAGCGTGGGCGGGAACCTAGTGTGGTGTCGCAGAGGTTCGCGAGCGTGTCGCCTACGAGGACTGGGAGTCCGCCAGATGCTCGACGACCTGATCCACTTGGTCGAACCCGACCTTGAGCAGGAACGTGTTGTTCCGACCATAGGACTTCGCACCCAATAGGAAGAAGTCCGGTTCGGGGCTCATGAGAGTTTCGATCCCGTGGGCCTCCTGCACCAGGCAGTCTGCCGACGTCTCGCCCAGGAGGGCGGCGGAGAGATTCATCGGCCCCGATGTAGCGTAGCACTCGTGGACCTGCAGTTGCCGGTACAGCCCCGCATCCCCGACGTAGCCGGTCAATGCCAATACCCGATCGAACACCTCGTCGACTCTCTCGCCGTGTCTCCCCTTGAGCGTGACGGTGATACGGTCGCCCGCCCCGGCAAGGGCATCTACCACCACGCCGCCGCGAACGGAGACGGTATCCGGCGGATCGCTCACCAGTTCGTTGGCAAACCTTGCGAGGTTGGAACGCTCGGGGAGCGGATCGTTCTCGAAGACCTCGAAGTGGGGTTTCCTTTCCCGCAGGGCCCATACGATCTCGGTGCCCGGGGCGGAGGCGGCGAAATCCACCAGATCCCGAACGGCCGCTTGTGCAGAATGACCCCCGCCTACCAGCAGGATGCGCCGTCCCGCCCATTCGTCGCGGTGGGCTGGATCCGGTATGTCGTGTTCGATCTGGGACGCGAGTGCTCGCTCGCCTGGTGCGGGGATCCCTCCGTCGCCTAGTGCGTTGGGGTGCCCGTAGGTCCCGGAGCAATCCAGGACGACGTCCGCATAGTCCACGCGTTCCCTACCCTCTTCGTCCTCAAGCAACAGTCGAAAGCGGGCGCGGTTTCGGCGGCCGGTTCCAATCTCGTCGCTCTTCAGTAACCCCGCGCGCGAAACTCCAACGATGCGGCATCCCAGGCGGATGGCGTCGGCGGATTGCTCCGCCAACCTACGTGCAACGGGTGCCAACACCGTCTCCACGTACTCTTTGCCGGTCGGATGAAGGCTGTCGTCGCTGGCGGCCGTGCCGTTTAGGACGGCCTTCATGCGAGGTGACAGGTTGTAGCGCCAGGGTGAGAAGAAGCGTACGTGCCCCCAGCGTCGCATGTGCGCGCCCACCTGGGGAGCCGCTTCGTAGAGCGTGAAGGTGAACCCGCTCTCACTGAGCGCGAGGGCTGCATCCAACCCTATCGGCCCTCCCCCGATGATCGCGACGTGGCGAGGCTGCCCTGCTCCTTCGGTCGTCATCAGTCCGTACCCTCCGCGGACCCACCCGCTAATGGTCGTTCGAGGAGATAGCCGTAGCCCCTCTGGTGGCGCCCGAAGCCGACGACCTCGTACCCGGCGGATAGGTAGTGTGTCAACGCTGCGCGCGTGGCCTCTCGCCACCGCACGGCTCGTTCAAGGGAATCCGCCTTCAGGGCATCCAGGTTCCCGGGGATGGCAACCCTGACTCGGAGCGCCGAGGCGTCCAGCCGGAGTTCACCGGGTTCGGGCCAGGAGCCGTCGACCACCAAGCCCAACGCTTCCGAGGTCGGTGCCCCCATGGGTATCGGCTGCCCCCGGCGCGTTCGCTCCACCCGTTCGCTGTCCAGTTCCCAGACCGCCACTAGGCGATCCGTACCGATCCCCGCGTGGAGATGGGAGTCGGTGTCACCGTACATATCGAAGATGTACTCGCGGGCTACGATTCCGAGTTTGTTGAAGTTGAGGTGGGCGTTCCTCGACTGTAGGGGGTCGAAGGTCCAGAGGATCGTCTTCACCCCCAGAGCCAGCATCTCCGAGCGCTGGTACCACTTGAGCTCGGTGCCCAACCCGCTGTCCCGCAGGCCCGGTCGAACACCCAGCATGTCGGACCAGTGGACCAGTCCTCCGTCCTCCACGCCGGTCATGCCGAACACGAAGCCTGCCAGCTCGCCACTGTCGTCGTAGGCTCCTGCCGCGATACCGCCGATACGCTGCGAGACCTTGAGGATGGCGACCGCGACCCGCTCGGAGAAACCCCGACCCCAGATGGCCTCCTGCAGGTCCACGCAGGCACGGTATTCCTCGAGGGTTTCGAACCGTCGGATCTCGTAGCCGGAGGCCATTTACAACGTCCTCAACAGCGCGGCAAGCAGCTCGATGCGTCGAGGCACGTCTGCTGCAAGGACGTGCTCGGACATGGAATGCGCACCCCCACCGTCCGGCCCGAGGCCATCGAGCGTTGGACAGCCCACTGCGCCTAGCAGGTTGCCGTCCGACGCTCCCCCGGTCCTTCCATGCTGCAGGTCGAAACCCAGTGTGGCGGCCTCTGCCACCGCCGTCTCGAGCAGGCGCCGACTCTCGGGTGTGGGTTCGAGCGCGTACCGGTTCACACCGCCGCGAACCTCCAACGAGCAGCTCGGATCATGAACTTGCAGCGAGCGGAACGCCTGGTCCACCCGCTCAGCCTCGGCACGCGTCCAAAACCGGACGTCCACCTGAGCGTTAGCGTGCTCCGCCACCACGTTGGATCCGGAGCCACCCACGATGCGACCTGCGTTGAGTGTGGTTTCTGCGGCGATGTCCGCGAACTCGAGGACGGCGACGAGCTGGTGGGCCAGTTCGTGGATCGCGGATGCGCCCTTTTCAGGCTCGATGCCGGCGTGCGCGGGCTTCCCCTGGACGTCGAGATGATAGAGGGCCACCCCCTTCCTGCCCACCTTCACGCCGCCGCCGGGCACGCAGGGCTCGAGCACCAGGGCCGCGCGGGCGCTCCGCCCGAGTTCCTCGATCAACCCCCGTGAACTGTCTGAGCCCGTCTCTTCATCGCAGGTCACCAGGACGACGAGCTGATCGGGGAGGCCCACTCCCCGTTCCTGCATGAGATCGAGTGCCACCATCAGTGCGGCCAGACCCCCCTTCATGTCGTACACGCCGGGCCCCCCGATCCGGTCATCCTCGACCTGGAACGGCAGACGCTCGAGGGTCCCCACTGGGTGGACGGTATCCAGGTGCCCGACGACGAGGAGGGGACCCCGCTCAGGTGCGGGGCCTCCGAAGCGGGCCACCAAGTGGTCGCCCACACCGGGAACCGAATGCGTCTCGACCGTAGCGCCGCGGGCCTCAAAAGCAGTCGCAAAGCGCCGCGCCATCGCCTCGAGCCTTTCGACGTCGCCGCTCGGGCTTTCAAAACAGACCAACGGCTCCACTGTGCCGACCCACCGCTCCAAGAGGCTCATGTGGTGCGTGCAGACTGCTTGGTGCGGTAGAACCCCGCCCGCTCATAGCTGGCGTCCAGCAGCTCCACGGGATGCACGGCGTCGATGTCGGCGCCCCTCAATCTGAGCCCACCTCCGATCTGCATCATACAGCCTGGGTTTCCTGTAGCGACGAGATCGGCGCCGCTGGCCACGACGTCGTCGACCTTGTCCCCCCCGATGTGGCCTCCCAGGTCCGGATGGGTGATGCCGTAGATCCCTGCGCCGCCACAACAGTCCGACGCGCTGGGCAGCGCGCACAGCTCGAGTCCCGGAACGGCTTCCAACACCTCGAGCGGAGCGTCAACCACGCCCTGCGCATGATGCAGATGACAGGGCGCGTCGTAGGTAACGCGCAGCGGCACCTCCGCGCCGATACGGAGCGGCGTGTGGGTGAGAAGCTCCGACACATCTCGGACCTTGTCCGCGACGCTCGCCCCTCGCGCGGCCCATTCCGGTTGATCGGTGAGTAAGTGTCCGTACTCGCGCATGGCAGCCCCACACCCCGCCGCGTTTACGGCAATCAGGTCGGCGCCCGACTGTTCGAAAGCGACGATGTTCCGTTTGGCGAGCCGCTGTGCGCCCGACACATCGCCGGTGTGGGCGTGGAGAGCGCCGCAACAACCCTGGTTCCGTGCCTCGACGAGGGTGGCACCGTTGGCCGCCAGGGTGCGCTCGGTGGCGCGGTTCACACGGCTGAAGAGCCCCTGCTGAACACAGCCTTTCAGCAAGGCGACGTGAGCACCAGCGGTCGTGGGAGCTGGCGGAGGCGCCTTGTCCGAACGGCTCCCGGAGAGAGCCAACCGACGTGACGGGCCGGACGCCACCAACATGGCCAACCCCAACCGAGCACTCCTGAGGAAAGCAGCGTCCGGAAGCACGCTCATGAGCAGCCTGGCCAGTCCGGATCCACGGAGCAAGCGGCCGAACCACAGCGCCACGCTGCGGGTCCCGTCCGACCCAAACACCGACAGTAGCGCGCGCGTCATGAAACCCACAGGGCGGGCATCGATGGCCACCGAACGAGCGGCCTCCAACAACAAGCCGTACTCGACGCCCGACGGGCACACCGTCTCGCAGGCCCGACAGCCCAGGCACCGATCGATGTGGGTTTGGAACGCGTCATCGGCCGCATCCAGCCGACCCTCCACCACGGCTCCCATGAGATGCAGCCGGCCCCGCGGCGAATCGGCTTCGTCGCCGAGTCGGGTGTACGTAGGACAGGCCGGAAGACAGAACCCACAGTGCACACAAGGCATGAGACGGTCGGCCTGGGCAGACAGCCGCTCCGTCAGGAGGGCGTCAGGCGAACTCGGTTCAGGCGATGCCATGCGCGCCTCCAAAGACGCCGCCCGGATCGAAACCCTCCAGTAGGCGTCGTTGCACCGCCGACACGGCCACCTGATCGGAACGGGGCGAGAACACCTCCAACACCTCCGGTGGCGCGGCTGAGAGCCAAAAGGCCCCTCCCATCCCGCGCAGTCGGGCGCTCGCTCGCGAGATGAGGGCCAGATGCTCGGTGTGCAGTGCGGATAGGCTCTGTGCACCTACCTCCAGCCGGGCCAAACCCTCGCTCGCGTGTACCGTAAGGCGGGCTTTCCCCAACTGTCTGCGTAACGTGTCTGCCTCCTCCGTCAGGATCGGCAGCTCGGCAGGCGGCAGCGACATGCGAATGGAGAGGCCCGACCCGGTCGCCGTGAGCGCGAGTCGGCGAAACAGATCTCGCGACGCATCGTTCTCGCATAGGTGGTCCGCAGGGCGCTGGGCTACCTCATGAAACACATCATACGAGGCGTTCACCGCTTCTCGGTTGCCCATGACCCTAAGTAGCAGTGTCCACGGCCCAGTGCCTCGCAGTCCCAAAGCCTCGGGAAGTGCCGCGGCAGTGTCGGGTCCAACCAGCTCCAGCGCGGCGGGGACGACGCGGGCGGTGGCGAACGCTCGGGCCAGTGCGACCACGGTTGCAAGCTCCCCCCGGTAGATGAACACCCGGTCCACCGCCGGCGTCCCATGGAGACGCGCGCTGACCTCCGTGATGATGCCGAGCCTTCCGCCGCTGCCTATCACCAACTTGAGCACGTCGAACCCCGCGACGTTCTTTACGACGCGCCCACCCAGCTTCAGAATCCGTCCCAACCCGTCGACCAAGGTGGCACCCAGAATCAGGTCCTTGGTACGACCGAACCCGGTGACCATTGGCCCCACGGAGCCGGAGCTGGCCACGGCGCCAATCGTGGTCGCCTGGGATACGAAGGGATCCAGCGCCAGGAACTGCCGCTCTGCCGCAACTCGCTCCTGAATCGACCGCAGCGTCGTTCCGGCCCCCGCGGTCAACACCAGGTCCGCCGGATCGTAGTGGGTGATCTGGTTCAGGTCCCGCACACTCACCACGAGCTGTACGGGCGCGCTCCGAAGCGTGGCGGCGAGGAAGGTGCCGTTTCCGGCCGCTCCGACGGACCAACCACGGCGGTGGGCCAACGACAGCACCTCCGCGACCTCCTGCGTGTTACGCGGGAAGACCACGGCCTCGGGGGACTGGCCCCCCATACGCCACGCGGCACGCTCCTGCTCAGAGGCGCGCGGTAGCTCGCTCGGCAGGCCGCTCAGCCGTTCCTGCGTATCCATGCTCAGGGTAGCACCTTCCCCGGGTTCAGCCGGCCGTCAGGATCGAACGCTCGCTTCACCTCGGCCATTGCGGCAAGCGCGTCCTGGTCATGAATCAGCCGCATGTACTTGCGCTTGTCGACACCGACGCCGTGTTCGCCGGTGATGGTCCCTCCAGCGTCGACGCATACCTGCATGATCTCCTTGGAGGCCGTTTCGACCCTCGCCAGCTCATCGGTGTCGTGACGGTCGAAGAGGATGTTCGGGTGTAGGTTTCCGTCGCCCGCGTGAAATACGTTCGCGATCTGTAGGTTGTGGGATCGGGCGATGCGGTCGATCTCGCCGAGCACCTGGGGAAGGCGTGTGCGGGGGACGGTTGCATCCTGCACCAGCAGATCGGGAGCGATGCGGCCCATGGCCCCGAACGCCTTCTTGCGACCTCGCCACAGGGCGGCCCGAGCCTCGTCGTCGCGCGCAACTCGCACGTCCGTCGCACCCGCTGAGCGACACTCGCGAGTGGCCAGTTCCGCCTCTAGGTCGAGTCCCTCTTCGAGGCCATCGAACTCGATGACCAATGCGGCACCGGCATCCACAGGGTAGCCCGCAGAGAACACGCTGGCCTCCACCGCGCGTATGGTGGCGTTGTCAATGATCTCCAACGCCGCGGGGAGCAGACCGTGCGCCATGATGCGCGTGACGGCGGTGCCGGCATCCTCCATCGAAGGGAAGATGCCCAGGAGGGTCCGCACCCCCGCGGGTAGAGGCAGCAGGCGAACCTCGATCTCGGTGGCGATCCCGAAACACCCCTCGGATCCAACGAACGCGCCCAGGAGATCCAGCGCTGAATCATCCCTGCCGAAACCCCCCAGCTCGGCTTGGCTGCCATCGGAAAACACTACGGCTACGCCGGTCACGTACCTCGACGTAACACCATACTTGAGGCAGTGGGGACCACCCGAGTTCTCGGCAATGTTGCCGCCCAGCGTACACGCACTCTGGGAGGATGGATCGGGAGCGTAGTACAGCCCGTGCGCGGCCGCCGCCTCGGAGAGCTTGGCGTTGATGACACCCGGTTGGACCCGAGCGGTTCGGTTGCCCGGATCGACCGAGAGGATGCGATTCATTCGACCGGTCCCGATGATGACCCCGCCCTCGACGGCCAAAGCGCCTCCGGAGAGTCCCGTACCGGCTCCGCGGGGAACGATGGGGAGCTCCGCCTCGTGGAGGATCCGTACTAAGGCCACCACTTCCGGCGTGTCCTTGGGGAGCACCACGCCTTGAGGCGCGTGTCGGTAGGCGGTGAGACCGTCGGACTCGTAGACCAACAGACGCCCGCCGTCGGTGATCACGGCATCCGAACCCACGACCTCCGCCAGCGCGTCGATGACTCGGGTCCCCAGTGTCGCCGCCATGCTTTCCCCGTCCTGGAAGGCTGTTGATGAAATAGCCTGGTTGGGACCGCCCCGCAGGGCCACTCTACTCGGTCAGGGGGGTTCTAGATAGTCGCGCAGTGCAGCCACCGATGCCTCCGCCGCCCGCATCATCCCCCTCGGAAGGTCAGGCCCGTAAACAACCTCCACCAACCGGGATAGGTCTGCACCCGAGTGATCCCGCAGAGCGATCCGCACCTGGTCGATCCGCTGTTGACGGTGGCCTCGAAAGGCGCCAATGACCGAGGGCGGATCCAGAATCGGGGGTCCGTGCGTTGGAAAGATGGTATCCAGGCCCAGCGCCTCGACTCGGTCCAACGATTCCAGGTAGTCGGCGACACAGGCGGAATAGCCAGCCACCCACGTCGTGGTGCCCTCTCCGAGGAGCAGGTCTCCGCAGAAGAGCGCAGCGTGCGCGCCCCAATGAAACGAGAGGTGCTCCGGGCAGTGACCAGGTGTGTCGACCGCCATCAGGTGCCCCACCTCGGTGTGGACAATGTCTCCGTCGCGAAGCACTTCTTCCCCTAGCGCTCCGGTACCGACCACTCGGGCGCCGGTCGCCTCGGTGAGCTGGGGGACTGCGTCGGTATGGTCCCCGTGGGCATGCGTCAGGGCGATGGTGACCTGATCGGCATCCGCCACCGTGGCCGCGAGGCGGTCGATGTGAGACCCGTGCGCCGGTCCTGGATCGATGATGACAGGTCGCTCTCGGCCCACGATATACGTCCGGGTTCCGTCCAGCGTGAAAGGTCCGGCGTTCCCGGCGTTCAGAACGCGAAGAGGGAGACCAGCGATCTCAGTCACAGGTCTCCCTCAGGGGTCGGCGCGGGTTGAGGTCTGCTAGGCGGGAGCGCTGGCCCGCTCGATGGCGATCTGCTCAGCGAGCTTGTCGGCGACCATCTTGATGGCAAGCTCGTCCTCCTCGGAGAACGCTGCCTTGGTGCGGCTGTCCATGTCGATCTGCCCGTAGATCTCGGTGGGCGTTCGGATCAAGACCACCATCTCAGACGTGACCTTGGGATCGCAGGCCAGATAGTTCTCGACGGTGCTCACGTCGTCGATGCGCTGGTTCTGCCCCTCGGCCACGGCGGTGCCACAGACGCCGGAACCCACGGGAATCTTGGCGTGCTCCGTGCCGGCACCGACGTAGTTGTGGAGCCAGAGTTCCGCGTCGTCCCGATTGAGCAGGTAGACGCCCACCCAATCGTAGCGGTCGTCGGACTCCTTGATCTTCCGAACCGCCTTGCGCAGTAGCGCGTCGGAAAGGAAGCCACCGTCCTGCATCTCCTGAAGCTCAGTCAGGAGTTCACCCACATTCTGCATCGAGTCGTCCCGTTTGGTGTGTCGCTCCCCCGAGGCTTTCGGCGTCAGAGGAAGAGGCCGAGCGCGTCGGTAGGGTAGCAGAAAAGGCTAGATCCAGTGGGATGCGGCGTCAAGGACGCTCTGACCCACCGGACGGGCTCGGTGCTACTCGGGAATAAACGAGGTCGTGGGCCGCAAGCTCTGAATGAACGCCGCCATGAGCTTGGCGGTCGCCTGCACATCCTTGAGGCTCACCACCTCATTGGGCGAGTGCATATACCGATTGGGGATGGACAGGAGGCCGGTGGGGACACCTCGCCGAACCAGGTAGATCCCGTCCGCATCTGTGCGGGTGGCGCGGGGGGCGGCCTGGACTGTGTGCTTGATCTTGTTCTTGCGTGCGACCTGGATCAGGCGTTCGAACACCGACTCGTGGACCGCCGACCCACGGGTGATCACTGGGCCACTACCTAGCTCGTGTTCCCCCAGCTCGTTCTTGTTCACGTCCGGAACGTCTGTGCTGAACGTGACGTCCACGACCAGGGCAACATCCGGCTCCAGGTCGTACGCAGAGGTGCGGGCACCTCCCCCCGAGTAGCCGATCTCCTCCTGAGTCGTAGCCACCGCCATGGCACACGCGGTCGACTTCTTCCGGGACTTGGCCAGAATCCTGAGCGTCTCCAGGACGGTGTAGGCGCCAATGCGGTTATCGATGGCTCGACTGGCGACTCGATCGCCTGCCAACTGGACCATCTCGTGATCGAGGACCACGGGATCGCCGACGCCGAGCCCCATCCGCGAGACGCCGGCCTTGGTGCTTGCTCCCACATCGATCCAGAGGTCCCGGGTCTTCGAGGCCTTGGAACGCTCCTCGGGCTTCATGAGGTGGATGGGCTTCTTGCCGAGAACCCCGACCACATCTCCCTTGGCGCCCATGATCCTAACCCGTTGTCCGACCAGCACTTGAGGGTCCCATCCTCCGATTTCGGCAACGTACAGATAGCCCCGCTTTTCGACGTGGGTTACCTGGAGCCCGATCTCGTCGATGTGGCCCGCCAGCATGACGCGTGGGTTACCGTCGGGGTTCAAGCTGGCCACCGAGCTCCCCGTAACCAGGGTGCGGACCTCATCGGCCAGTGTGTTGGCCTCCTCCCTCCAAACGCGGCTCGGTCGGACCTCGAATCCCGAGGGTCCAGGCGCGTCCAACAGGTCCGCGAGGAAAGCGGTGGGCTTGGCCATTCCTTGCATCCTTCCGAGTCAGGTTGCCGCGAGATCAATGGGCACCCGCCCCGACTAGGCCCTGGCAACCACGGGTCCGCCGTAAGTAGCTATGCTTCAAAACGTTTAGCAGCGTCCGAAGCTATGCTCCGATGGGGATAACTACCAGGGCGTTTTGGGCAAACCGCATGCCCGATTGGGACTAATTGCCTGTGCGGCCTTGGACCGGGGATGGATCCGCAGGGGGCACGATGGTCTCCACCACCTCGGCCGGCGCGAAAGTGGGTTCGTCAGGACCGACCGTATCCGCTTCGGGACCGGGACCTCTGGCACCGCGCCCCCAGGGCCCTCCCACCACGCTCGCCTTGATCCAACCCTTCTGAATGCCCCGCTCGAGCGACGCACCCAGGCGCCGGGCCCAGAAGCCCCTCGTGAACGGGAGGAGCAACGAGAAGCCCAGGAGGTCGGTCAGGATCCCGGGCGTGAGGAGCAGCGCCCCTCCGATCAGGATACAGACCCCGTTCATCAGGGAGTCGGTGGGGACCCGGCCCGAGAGGACCTCTTTGCGGGCGCCGAGGAGCACGCGAAAGCCCTCCATGCGAGCCAAGAACGCACCCACGACCCCCGTGGTCATCACAAGCGCAATTGTGGGGAGCAGCCCAATCCACTGGCCCATTTCGATGAGGAGCAGGAGTTCCACGACCGGGACCACGATGAACAGAAGCGCCAGACGAGCGAACAAGGCGTGCCTCGGAACCACAGGATTCCGACGGTCCCACCGCGGGACCCCCAGAGTGGATGGGGGTACACTCCGCCTTCGATGCCGGGTCCGGCCGACCCCGCGCCACCACGCACGTCGCACGAGAAGGACCATGGAGCAGACCTACTTCCGGAAGGGCTTCGGCCTTCGGGCCGAGATCAGGAGCCTGGTTGACGGTGAGTACCACTCTGCGCTGGTCGAGCGCATCCGAGCCAGGGGCTACGTCGATCAGTTGGGACCCGTGCAAGTCCGGCTGGCCGAGGAATTCGGGTTCTGCTACGGAGTGGATCGCGCGGTGGACTATGCCTATGAAACTCGTCTGAAGTTCCCGGACAGGACGATCTACCTGGTAGGCGAGATCATCCACAATCCGCACGTGAACCGACGGATGAAGGAAATGGGGATCATCTTCCTCTATCCGAAGGACGGGGTATTCGACTTCAGCGGACTGACGACCGAAGATGTCGTCCTGCTGCCGGCGTTCGGGGTGACGATCAGCGACTTCGAGGCGTTGAAGCGGGTTGGCTGCGTATTGGTCGACACCACGTGCGGTTCGGTCTTGCACGTATGGAAGCGGGTCGAGGCCTACGCGCGGGACGGATACACCGCGTTGATTCACGGTAAGTACACACACGAAGAGTCACGTGCCACTGCCTCACAGGTGGAACGCTACGACGGAGGCACCTTCGTGATCGTGCGCGACATGGATGAGGCGATGTTGATCTGCGACTACATCGCCGAGCGGCCGGGGGCAATGTCCACGGCAGACTTGAAGGCTCACTTTGCGCTTAAGGCATCTCCGCACTTCGCGCCCGACGTGCACTTGCAGCGTGTCGGTGTGGCGAATCAAACCACCATGTTGGCGAACGAGTCACTGGCGATTGGCGCCAAGGTCCGCGATGCCATGGTGGAACGCCACGGGGACGCAAAGGCGGACGAGCACTTTCGATCCTTCGGCACCATTTGCTCCGCCACCCAGGAGCGACAGGACGCCATCCTCAAGCTAATGGAGGACCCGCCGGATCGCATGATCGTGATTGGCGGCTACAATTCATCCAACACCAACCACTTGGCGCACATCTGTCGGGATTACACGCCCACGTATCACATCGCGGACGCCCAGTGCATCGATGTGGAATCAGGGCACGTGCGCCACAAGGTCGAGCTGGACCCGCTGGCCCCGGAGATCGAAGACCAGGACTGGCTGCCGGAAGGTCCGTTCTCGTTGGGTATCACCGCGGGTGCGTCCACACCCAACAACAAGATTGGTGAAGCCATCGTGCGAGTGTTGGCGATCCTGGGCGTGGAAACCGAGGAGGTCTAGAAGGGCGTTCTTCTAGTCCCGTCTCAACTTGGCCTGAGCCGACAGGCCAACGCGCTTGAGGTGTCCACGTAGAAGGCGCATCTCGTCGTCGGAGAGAACACCAACCGCGTCTCCGATCATCTCCGCGTGTGCGGGAAAAATGCGATCAATGAGCGCGCGACCGGCGCAAGTCAGCTCGGCTCGGACGACACGACGATCCTGGTCGCACCGCACTCGCGACACCATCCCATCGCGCTCGAGCCTGTCCATCACGTAAGTGATGTTGCCACCGGTCACAAGCAGTTTATCAGCTAGATCACCCAAGGTGAGTGGCCCCTTGTGGTACAGTACCTCCATCACACCGAACTGCGGAGGTGTCAGACCATGGGCAGCCAGGTCTTGTGCGACCAGCCTGGCAAACGAGTGATAGCTGCGCGCGAGCACGACCCAGGCCCGAAGGGCCTCGGCCTGCGCTGAGGGCACCACGGGTGGCGGTGCCTCGGGTAAGGCGGGCGAGTTAGACTCGCTTGTGGGGGGTGTCGGCATGCAGCCCTAAATATGCAGGGGTCGGCCCAACGCAGCCAGCGCGCCTTCCCCAATCGCCTCCGATAGTGTGGGGTGGGGGTGGATGGCGAGGTCCATTTCCTCGACCGTGGCTTCCAGGTGACGCCCCAACACGAACTCCGCGATCAACTCCGTAGCATGGGGTCCAACGATGTGCGCACCCAGGATCTCCGAGTACTGTTTGCCGCGGATCACCTTCACGAAGCCCTCGGCATCGCCCATCGCCAGCGCGCGACCGTTGCCCACCCACGGGAACTTCCCGACTTCGATATCGTGTCCCGCCTCGCGGGCCTGGGCCTCCGTGAGACCCACCGAAGCCACCTCCGGATGCGTATAGGTGCAGTTGGGAATATTCTGATAGTCGACGGTGTGGTGCCCCTGCCCGGCGATGAACTCGGCCGCCACCACGCCCTCGTGCGTCGCCTTATGGGCCAGCAGGGGAGGCTTGGTGCAGTCGCCGATGGCGTAAATGCTGGGAACGTTGGTCTGCATGGCGTCGTTGGTTTCGACGAAGCCGCCCTTCTCGCTCATCTTGACGCCTGCCGAGGCGAGTCCCACGTCCTCGGTGTTGGGTACGCGACCCACGGCCGAGAGGACCCGGTCCACCTCCAGCACCTGTATCTCCCCGTCGGGCATCTTCAAAGTCAGTTTGACGCTCTCACCCAGGACTTCGGTTGACTCCAGCCACACGTTGGTGAGCACATCGATGCCACGCTTCTTGTACCGCTTGGCCACGTGGTCGGAACAGTCTGCATCCTCGAGCGGGAGCACGCGGTCCATCGCTTCGATCACGGTGACCTTGGACCCGAAAGACGCGTAGACATCGGCGAACTCCATCCCCACCGCCCCGGCCCCCACCACGGCGAGGCGGTTGGGCGCGTCCGTCTGGAAGAGTGCCCCGGTGGACGACCAGATCATGCGCTCGTCGATCTGGAGGTTGGGCAGATTGCGCGGCCGCGACCCCGTGGCGACGACCACGTTCTTGGCTCCGTAGGAGGTGACGTTTCCATCCCCGTCCGTCACCTCCACGGTGTTGGGCCCCTGCAGACGCCCGTACCCCTGGATGTGGGTGACTTTGTTCTTACGAAACAGGAAGCCGATGCCCTTGCTGAGTTGATCGGCCACGCCCCGACTGCGCTTCTGGGCAGGCCCCAGCGACACCTGAGCCTCCTGAATGAGGATGCCATGCGCTTCGGCCTTCTTCAGTTCGTTCACCAGTAGCGCGCTGGTAAGGAGTGCCTTGGTAGGGATGCATCCGATGTTGAGGCAGACCCCGCCCAGCTTGTCGACTTCGACGCAGGCGGATTTGAGGCCAAGCTGTGCCGCGCGGATGGCCGCCACGTAGCCGCCGGGGCCACTCCCAATCACGATGACATCGAACTCCTGGTCAGCCACGAGCACTCCTTCTAGAAAGCTTGAATCAGAGACGTTCGGGAACGCCGGCCCACACCACTCCGGGCCAGCATTGGAAGGTAGACGGCGCGAGAGGGAGGGTCTAGTACGCCTTTTCGTGGACCGACCGCACCGCCCGACCCGACGGATCCACCACGTCCTGGAGGGCCGCATCCCAGGCCAATGCCTCGGGTGTACTGCAGGCCACAGACGGGCCGCCGGGGACGCATTCCGCGGCGGAGGCCAAGGGGAAGTGCCGCTCGAATAGCGTGCGGTAGAAGTAGGCCTCCTTGGTGGTGGGCGGCTGAATCGGGAACCGCGAGGCCGCGCGCTGCAGATCCTGATCGCTGACCTTGGACTCCGCGTGCGCTTTCAGGGAGTCGATCCAGTTGTAGCCCACCCCGTCGGAGAACTGCTCCTTCTGGCGCCAGACGACCGAGGCGGGAAGCACATCCTCGAAGGCCTCGCGGAGGATGTGCTTTTCCATCCTTCCCGGGCCCGACATCTTCACCTCCGGATCGAGGCTCATGGCCACGTCCAGGAACTCGCGATCCAGGAAGGGAACTCGTGCCTCCACGCCCCAGGCGGCCATTGACTTGTTGGCCCGCAGGCAGTCGTAGCTGTGCAGGCGATCGAGCTTCCGGACGGTTTCTTCGTGGAAGCTCCGAGCGTCGGGGGCGTGGTGGAAGTACAGGTAGCCCCCGAAGATCTCGTCCGCGCCCTCACCCGAGAGCACCATCTTGATGCCCATCGCTCGAATGCGACGGGCCATCAGGTACATGGGCGTCGCCGCCCGAATGGTTGTTACGTCGTAGGTCTCCAGGTGATGCACGACGTCGGGAAGTGCATCGATGCCCTGCTGAACCGTGAAGTGCAACTCGTGATGCACGGTGCCGATGTGTTCGGCCACCGCGGCGGCTGACTCCAGGTCCGGGGATCCCTCCAGCCCGATCGCAAAGGAGTGGAGTCGCGGCCACCACGCAGGGGATTGGTCCTCATCCTCGATTCGGCGTTCCGAGTAGCGGCGCGCCACCGCGGAGACGATGGACGAGTCCAGGCCTCCGGAGAGTAGGACTCCGTAGGGCACGTCCGACATGAGCTGGCGATGCACGGCAGCCTCGAGCGCCTCCCTTACTGCGCCCGGATCCGTAGAGCCACCTTCCACGGCCTCGTACTCCCGCCAGGTGGGGTGATAGTACCGTTGCGGTTCGGCACTGCGACTGTCCCAGAAGTGACCAGGCGGGAACTCCTGGACGGTATTACAGGCGGGCATGAGCGCCTTCATCTCGGACGCCACGAACAGGGTGCCTTGCGCGTCGTAGCCCGTGTAGAGGGGCACGATGCCCATATGGTCGCGGGCGATGAGCCAGCGGTCCTCGGCCCGGTCGTAGAGCACAAACGCGAAGATCCCGTTCAGCCGGTTCAGGAAACCGGTCCCATCCCGCTGATAGAGCGGAAGAATGATCTCGCAGTCGGAGGCCGTCTGGAACTCGTAGGGGGCCGCGAGTTCCTTGCGCAACTCCCGATGGTTGTAGATCTCGCCGTTGACGGCCAGCACCGCGGACCCGTCGGCGGCGTGGAGTGGCTGCGCCCCACTCACCACGTCCACGATCGCCAACCGCTCGTGCACCAGGATCGCTCGGTCCGAGCTGAAAATCCCCGACCAATCCGGCCCTCGATGACGTTGCAGCTTGGACAACTCCAACGCGCTGGCGCGGAGCGCGTCGGGGTTCGATTTGAGGTCGAGAACGCCAAGTATGGAGCACATAGGGTGAAGGCTAACCCAGTGGCTCGGTTGCGTTAAGGGGGGATGCTCCTGCTGCGATGGAGCCACTCCTTGAACTGCACTCGCTGCTCGGGCGTGAGCAGGGCTTCGATGTCGCGGTGAACCGTGTCTGCCGCCGCACCCAAGATTTGATGGAGTTCGGCCCAACTGCGTTTGAGGGCGGCCTGGTGCTCCTGCATTACGGAGTCCACGGCTCGGCGCTGCGCTTCACTCAGGTCGAGCTCGCCGTGCATCGACTCCATGGCCGCCTCGTGCAGCGTCGCAGGATCGTGCGAACCCGCAGCCGACCCGCGGTGGAGATGGCGATCGACGGCGATCCCAGCGACAGCTCCGACGACAACCAGCGACAGTGCACTCATCGCTGCCCGAAGAGCCGCCGCACCGCGGCTCACTGGAGGTCGCTCCGTAGGGAGGCCAACAGGATCCAAACTTCGGCGGTCGGCTCCTCAGGCTGCTTGAAGAGCGCCCGAAGTAGGGGGTCCTCCGGCGCGAGCGAAGCGGCGAGGGCGGCAGCGTTGGACTCCACGTTCATCACGGGCTCGGCCGCCGGGCCCGAGCGTCCTTGCACCAGGAACGCGGCCCCAAGCAATGCGGCCACCGCGGTCGCAGCGAGCGAGCGCGAGCGCTCAGCGAATGGTGTCCACCAGGCAGACTGCCCACCCCCCGCTGCTTCGGAAGCCTCGAGCGCTCGCTCCACGCTCCGCAGAGCCAGGTCTTCCCAATAGGCCCCGTCTCGGGGGAGGCGCGATGTCTGCGAACCTGCACCCGGCACGCCGTCGTTCATCGTTGCGCTCCCTTGTGGTGGAGGGCCATCCGATCGCGCAGCACCCCCCGGGCCCGGTGGATGTGAACCCGCACGGTGGCTGTAGTCACGCCGAGCATGGTGGCCACCTCCATGCGCGGGAACCCTTCCATCTCGGCCAACCTGAAGCAGGCCCGTTGCATCGGCGAGAGCTCGGCCAACGCGGCGTGCAAACGGGTGTCGAAGTCGATCCGGTCGAGAGGGTCTTCTTGAGGGGTCCCGTCCATCCGCTCCTCGGTGAGCGGCACGCGGTCCCACCTCCGGTCCCAGCCTCGCGCGTTGCGGGCCGCGTTCCTGAGGATGGTGAAGAACCACGGCGCGAACGCACGCTCGGGGTCCCAGCGTTCGAGGTGCTGGAACGCTCGCGCGAAGGCTTCCTGCACGATGTCCTCGGCATCTTCACGAACCTCCACGAACTCCCAGGCAGCAGCCAGGGCCGGCCGAACGAGGCGCTGCACCAGGTTCCCGAACGCGGTAGTGTCCCCCGCCCTCGCCAGCCGAGCCCAAGCCTCGACATCGTCCTCGCTCAACTACACCCCAATTCAGTTCTGCTGTTGCATGTGCAACCGATGTAGGTGCTCCTTGGCCCTCTTGTGCATGGCGGAGGCCTGTTCGGGCGACGCGCTGAGGTGCTCATGATACTGCTGCAACTGGCCATGCATGCGCTCCACCAAGGCCTGCCTGCCGTCTTCCGGTAGGAAGTTCCAAAGTGCCTGGTGCCGCTGGTGGATCTCCTGAACGTGGCCCTTCAGTTCTCCAAGCAGGGGCGCTCGCTCATTTTCGTCCATCGCGGCCAGCTCCTCGTGCCGCTCATGCAAGTGCAACATTGCCGCATGCAACTCCCCCAGGCTCGCGTCGACATGAGCCTTGAGTTGCGGGTCCAGATCCAGCCCTGCGGTGAGGGCCGCCGGATCCATGACGGGAGCGGCTTCGATGAGCGCATCGACGTCGACGGCGGCCGGCTGGGATGGTGCCTCGCTACAGGCCGTGGCGCTGACCACGGTCAGAGCTGTGAGCGCAGCTTTCAGCGTGTGGTGCATGTTGGACTCCTCCAAGCGGTTCTAGGTGGCTTCAAGACGGGGTACATGCGGACACGCGAAAGCGTTTACCCAGCCAAGAGAAGAATCCTGGTTTTCCAACCGTACCCGTAGCGAGCGAGCCTCCGGGCGCACGCGGGGCTCCTTGCCGACTTGTGTCCGGCCCCCGTGGACGCCCTATTGCGCTCTGAGCGGGTCCGCCCTCTACCTCGCCACTCGAACTGGAGTCAGAGCCGAATGTTGTGGTTCTTCATTATCCTGATCGCGATCATCGTCTTTGGCGTCATGGCCTACAACGGCCTCGTAGGCCTCAGGGAACGCTCCGACGGTTCCTGGTCCGACATCGACGTTCAACTGAAGCGCCGCTATGACCTGATCCCCAACCTGGTGGAGACCGTGAAGGGGTATGCTTCGCACGAGAAGGATACGCTGGAGGCGGTGATCGAGGCCCGGAACAAGGCGATGGGGGCGCAGGGACCAGCAGCGCAAGCGCAGGCCGAGAACATGCTCACCGGTGCCCTGAAGTCCCTGTTCGCGCTCTCCGAGGCCTACCCGCAGCTACAGGCCGCGGGTGGATTCCAGGACCTGCAGGGCCAGCTCGGTGACATCGAGGAGAAGATCAGTCAGGCCAGGCGCTACTACAACGCGGTCGTCAGGGATTACAACACCAAGCGGAAGTCGGTGCCCACCAACATCATCGCCAACGCCTTCAACTTCGAGGAGCGGGAGTACTTCGAGATGGATGAAGGCGAGCGCGCCACACCAAAGGTCGACTTCTCGGGGGACTGATGCGCCGCCTTGCCGGGCTTCTGGTCGCTCTCGCTCTATCCGGCATCCAGCCGACGAGCGGAGTAGCCCAGCGCTCCATTCACTTCGACAGCTTCGACGCCACCATCGATATCGACAACGATGGCGGAATCGAGGTCCGTGAGGTGATCCGCGTCACGTTCGATGGCTCCTGGAATGGCATTTTCCGCCGCATCCCCATCCGCTACGAGACGCCCCAGGGGTTCGGCTACAAGCTCTTCCTGGATGTGGAGGCTGTGACCGACGAGTCGGGTCAGGAGCTCGAGCACTGGCTGAGTAACGAACAGGGCCACCGAGTGGTAAAGGTCCGCGTGCCGGGCGCCCAGGACGCCACCCGCACCGTGGCGATTCGCTACAGCGTCTCCAACGCGCTCCGGTTCTTCGAGGAGCACGACGAGCTGTACTGGAACGTGACGGGTGATGAGTGGGATGGCGGCATCGGTGCCGCCTCCGTCCGGGTGACCCTGCCCGAGGGCGCCTCCGGCCTTCGGGTCAACGCCTGGACGGGGGTGTTCGGCTCCACCAATCAGAACACGGCCATCCAGGAGGCGGCGTCGGAGATCTTCGTGGAGACGACCCAGCCCCTCGCCTATCGAGAAGGACTCACGGTCGCCATAGGCTGGAATCCGGGTGTGGTGGCGCGGCCGGGGGTATTGGACAAGACGCTTCAGTTCTTGCGTTCCAACCTTGCCTTCGGGTTCCCCCTGGCGTTTGGCTGGATGTTCTTCTCCATGTGGCGTTCCAAGGGGAGAGACCCAAAGCTCGGCTCGATCACCACCCAGTACGAACCGCCCGACGGGCTCCGGCCGGCGGAGCTGGGTACCCTGATCGATGGGACGCCCCACATCAGGGACATCACCGCCACACTGATCGACCTGGCCGTACGGGGCTATCTGAGGATGGAGGAGGAGGAGCGGGAAGGATTCTTGAAGTTCGGAAACAAGGTTCGCTTGGTGAAGGTGAAGGAGCCGGCCCAAGGCGAACTCGAGGCTCACGAGCGGGCTGTGTTCACCGGGTTGTTCAGCGGCCGCGACGAGGTGGATACCGACGACCTCAAGAACGAGTTCTATACGCAGCTTCCGAGAATCAAGGACGGCATCTGGGCCAAGCTGCTTTCCAACGGCTACTACGACGAACGACCGGACAAGTCCGCTGGGAAACACGTCGGACTGGCCATTGGAGCATCCATTCTGACGGGAGTGCTGAGCGGGTTCCTGGCGGCGAAGTTCTTTTTGCCCGCGTTCACAGTTGTGGTGGCTGCGATCGCGACTGCCGTGCTCACGATCCCGTTCGCGCTGCTCATGCCTGCGCGCACCAAGACGGGCGTGAAGACGCTGGAGAAGGTCCTGGGCTTCGAGGAGTTCCTTACCCGTGCCGACGCGGATCGTCTAAGACGCATGAGCAGCACGCCCGAGACGTTCGAGAGCTTCCTCCCCTTCGCCATGGCGCTCGGCGTGGAGGACCGGTGGGCGAAGGCCTTCGACGGGATGTTCACCGAGCCGCCCGACTGGTATCGGAGCTCGCGTCGCGGTCCGTTCCGTCCGTCGCTGTGGGTGTCGGATTTGTCGGGGATGACCACACAGACGTCGCGAGCGATGACCTCCCAGCCACGACAGTCCTCGTCGTCGGGCAGCTCGGGCTTCAGCGGTGGGGGCGGCTTCAGCGGTGGCGGTTTCGGGGGCGGCGGTGGGGGTGGCTGGTAAGCACCGCTAGTCGTCGAGCGGGGACCCGCAGACAATGCAGAACACCGCTGCGGCATTGGTTTCGCGATGGGAGCACTCGGGGCAGTGCCGGCCCGGCTTTCCGCGCTGCGGTCCCTTGGCAATCTCCGCAGAGACGATCCCCGTCGGGATGGCGATGATCGCGTAGCCCAGCACCATCAGCGTAGCTGCCAGGGTTTGGCCCAGCGGCGTCTGTGGCGTGATGTCCCCGAACCCAACGGTCGTCAGGGTCACGATGCTCCAATACACGCCGCGCGGGATGCTGGTGAAACCGGCCTCCGGACCTTCGATCAGGTACATCGCGGACCCCATCACCACCGCCACACTCAGCACCATGACCAGGAACACGGTGATCTTGTAGCGGCTGGCCCTCAGGGCATCGGTCAGGACGTTCGCCTCACCGACGTAACGGGCCAATTTGAGGATCCTGAACGCGCGCATGACCCGGAGCACGCGAATGCCCATCAGGTACTGACCGCCGGGGATCAGAAGGCTCAGGTAGGTCGGGATCAGGGCCAGGAGGTCGACCACACCAAAGAAGCTGAGCGCATAGCGAACGGGACGATCCACGGCCCACAAACGGGCTATGTACTCGATGGTGAAAAGGAGCGTGAACAGCCACTCGAGCGATGACAGCACCCGCCCATGGGCCAGGCGAATCGGTTCGACCGACTCCAGCATCAACACCACGATACTGGCGATGATGGTAAAGATCAGCGTGGCGCCAAAGAACTTGCCCGCAGGTGTGCTATCGTCGAACAGAACGTTGAACAGCACCGCCCGATCGGAACCGGCGCGCCCCGCCGGTTTGAACCTGTACGGTTCGTCTCCCTCGCCACCATCCTTGGCCGTGGAATCCCCTGCGTTACGTACGCCCAACCGTTCCAGCAGCGCGTTCATGCGCGACGCCAGGGTGTCCCAGAAGCGACGGGCCAACGCCAATCCCCCCAGTTCGACTCTGGCCCGTTCTGCCTGCAGTCGGGCACTCAGGGGCCTGGCGCTCCGGAGCTGAGTGCCGAGGCGTTCGGACAGCGCCAGGAAGTCCTCACGGAAGGTGTCCAGCCCCTCCCGTCCCACGCTTTCAAGACTTGTTAGCGCGGCATCGATACTGTCGAGCCCCTGGCCCAGCGCTCCTTGGGCAATGTGGATCGATTCACGTGGCTCGGATTCGACTGCAGCTCTGCCCGTTCTTCCCTCCTCGACAGCCGCATCCACCGCCGCGTCGAGGCGCGCCTCCAGCCCCTCCCGCACTTCCTGCACGGCGGCGGCTGCTCCGCTGAGCGCTTTGCCTCCCCGCTCTGCGAACTGCGCGAGCGACGGCTTGAGGGTACGTTCGACAGTGCCCGTAGCGATCAGCTTGAACTCGTGATTTGCAGGCTCTGGGTAGGTGCGGGGCAGTCGAGCGGGATCGGGTAGGTCGTTGGGATCCACCACGCGAAACTCTTCAGGCAGGTCCGTGAGCTGCTCCTCGACCTGGTCGTCGAACCGTCGCAGTACCTCGTAGACAGGTCGGGCTTCGACCCCCCGTCGGAGCCCGGCGAGGGCCTGCCGGCGGAGCGACACGGACACCCACTCGCTGATCTCGAGCAGGCCCCCTTCAATGGCCTCCGATCCCTCTCCCCGCAGCGCATCGACCTTTTGGACGGCTTCTTCCAGTACGTGCCGGGCGCGCTGCACCGGGGCCACCGAAACCTCCTGAAAGCGCTCTTCGAGATCGGCTCGGAACGCTGCGGAGTCACGACGCAGTAGTGTTCGCAGGTCTTCGATGGCGTCCTGGCGACGAACGTAGCCGATGACGGCCTGCGCCAGTTCCTGCCACGCCAGGATCGCTTCGCCGGTGCGCGCCCTGGCGCGTTGGGCGCGTTCGTGCAACGCCGAGGGCCGACGCCGGCGAGTCGGCAGCTCGGCGGTCCCGACCTTCGCAAGTTCTCGCTTGAGCTCGCGAAACCGGTTCTCGACCACCGGTACCAGTGCGTCTGTCGCGCTCTGGGGGGGGTCGTCAGACGCGGCACCGTCGCTGACACCCCCTCCCTGCAACTCGCCCTTGATCTGTTCGCGCAACTCGAACGCGGGCCGCGCGGCCAATGCCGAGAGCGCCGGTCGCAGGTCCTCGGCAACCAGGTTGTCGATGTGGTAGAGCGCCAACGCGCGCACAGGGACCACGCGATGCAGCAAAGGCTCGGCACCCAACAGGCTTCGCATCCGCCGGCGCCAGCGCCGGAGCCGTTTCGTCCAGCGTTGGGAGGGCGTATCCCACCGGTTGTTCTGGAACCAATGGCCCTCCATTTCCACCCTGAGCTGACGCGGCACTGACAACGTGATCGCATGGACCTCGCTGAAGAACCGCTCCATGGCGTGCGTCAGGTCGCGGGCCCAAGGTGTGCTGACGTCCTCCTCTTTGGCCAGCCGATCCAGCCGCGGCCAGCCCTCCAGGGCGCGAGCGACTTGCAGTGGCTGCTCACCCGCCTCCGCCAGGTTCTCCAGAGCCCCGAGCACCTGGCTGCGGAGCTCTTCGAAAGGCGTCGCCAATTCCTCACCCAGGACCGTGAGTGAAGCTTCGGTCCGCTCGTCGGCCAGGGCCGGGGCAGCCTCCTCCTCGGTTTCGAGCCGACGCACCTCACCTGCACGGGTGAGCGCGATCTTGAAGAGGATCGGCCCCAGTAGTAGGTGAATGGCAACCGTACCCATGACCAGCGTCCGGATCTCGGTGCCGAGCCCCGGTAGGCTGTCTTCCACAATGATCGAAAGCCCGATGACCACGCCCGCCTGGGCCACGAACGACATCCAGGCGTACTTCCGAATCGGCTCGGGCTCGTCGGCGAGGCGGGTGGCCACGTTGGTGCCCACGAAGATCGCAATGAGGCGCACCGTCACCAGCGCCAGCGCGACCAGCAACACGGACCGCAGCGCGAGCAAGTCGAGACCCGCGCCCGCCACAGAGAAGAACACCACGTAGATGGGCAGGGCGACCTTCTCCACCAGATCCACGAAGTCGTGCCCGAGGGTCGACGCGTTCTGCACCACGAAACCCGCCACGATGAACACCAGCAGGGCTTCCAGATGAAACTCTGCCGCCACGGCGGTCATGGCGAAGATGATTCCCACCACGAAGAGCCACAGCTCGGCACCGACGAAACGAACGTAGGCGATGATGAGCCCGCCCAGGATGGCGCCCGCCAACAAGCTCAGACCCAACTCGATGGCGAGCTCTCCCAGGATCGCGACCTCGAAACCGTGGCCATCGGGCGAGAACGTCCGGGCCAGGGCGATTGCAAGCGCGAGTAGCACCACCATCACGATATCCTTGGCAACCGCCACACCTAGGGTGGTGTCGGCCAACCTTCCCTTGGCACCGGTTTCGGTGATGACCGCGATGGTCGCCGCCGGGGACGTCCCAATGGCCAACACGCCCAGAATCATCCCCACCGAAAGCACCAAGCCCGTGGGCTGTCCCGACAGGAAGGGCAGGAACGACGCAAGGGCGAACACGGTGGCCGTCACGGCGGCAAGGATCAGCAGGCCCTTCACCAGGACGATCCAGAGCAGACTGCGCGCGATTCGGCGGAGCCCCGATAGCTGCATCTCGGCGCCTGCGCTCAACGCGATCAGACCGATGGCCAGATCGTTCACCACACGGAGGTCGGCCTCGACGGCGCTGGAGAACACGTTGAACACCTGCGGCCCGAACACGAGGCCTGTGACGATGTAGCCCGTGATCTTGGGCAACTGCAGGTTGGCCGCCACCTGTCCCAGCGTGTAGGCGGCGAGCAGAATGAACCCGAAGGTGGCCAGCGAAAGGGGCTGAAGCGCGGCCTCGGTGCCAACCTGCAACGTCTGCAGGAGTGCCATCAAGCCCAGCAGGAGGGCCAGCACCACGAGGCGTCTCATATCAGGCGGGCCTCTGGGTCGCCGGACGCTTCCGTTGTGCCTTCCCTGCCGTATCTACACGGGGCGCCAGGGCAGGCTCCGAGTCGATGAGCGTGCGTCGGGTTCGCCCTGGGGCCAGGACCTCCCAGATCAGCACCGACACCAGCACCGCCGAGAACAGGCCGTCCGCCGCGACCCCGGAGTAGACCTGGATGAAGTTCACCGCCATGGCGACAGCCAGGCTGCCATGCGCCAAGGTGCCCATCCCCATCCAGGGCGTGAGGAACGGTTGCGGCTCCCCATATCGAAACGCGATGGCGCCGCCCAGGCTCTTCCCGAGGGGCCTGGCGAGCAGACAGATCGCCATGAAGCCCCATACCACCGGACTGCCGAGCGCGGACAGATTCCACGACGCCCCCGCTAGGAGCAGCACCACGACGGTCAGCGGTCTCTCGATCGATGCCATGACGTCGCGCAACGCACCCGCATGGCGCGAGGTGTTGGCCAGCATGGCGCCGAGGACCAGGTTGATGAAGAGAGGCGAGAGATTGAGATAGTACGCACCTCCGCTCGAGAAGAGGATGATCCCGATGAGGGCGAGCAGAAGGCGGTCCGGATCGCGCTCTCGGCCCAGGAACAGAAAGAACAGAATCCCCAACACCACCCCAAACCCCAGGCTGGCGGCAACCCATTCCGTAGCGGTCAGGGCGCGGATCCCGGCGGTGATCCCCACGTGGAAGAGGCAGAAGACCAGCCCGAAGAGCACGGTGGCCAACAGCTCATCGAACCCGGCTGCCGACTCCAACATGCGACCCAGTCCGGTCTGCCCGTCCATCTCGCGGTGGACCGTCGCGATGGCAGCAGGTGCCGACACCGCGCTGATGGCACCCAGCGCCAGCGCGGCGGGCAACGCCGTCAGGAAGGATACCCTTGGCACCGACACCCAGAGCCACGCCGCCGCCAACCCGCCCACCAGCAGGCCGGTCGCGAGCAAGCTGAAGAACGACAGCTCCAGCGCCTCGCGCTTGGTACTCAAGATGCGATCGAACCGAAACTCGAGACCGAGAATCAGCCCCAGCGCACCGATCGCCAAGCTGGTGACCGGCCCCAACTGCAACAGGACCTCCGGGGTCATGACGTTGGTGACGTAGGGGCCCACCAGGACGCCGAGTACGACGAACTCCACCCCGGTCACGACGTGGAAGCGGGCCCGCACGCGCTCCGCCAGATAGTGGGTCCCCACGTACCCCAGGCCCAGGATGGCAAGGAGTTGGAGGATAGCGATCATGCCAGGCTACGTCTCAGCATCAGGAAACTCCCGATCGCAAGTAGCGCCGCCAAATAGAATGCGGCTCCCGGAAGATAGAGGGGAGCGTCGACTTCGCTGAATCTCCCCAGGGCCTGCGTCATGGCTAGGGGCCCCAGGATGGTGGTGAGGCTGTACATGCTGGCGATGCCCCCTTGCAACTCTCCCTGCTGAGACTCCGAGACCTTCCGGGACAGCATGGCATTCATGGAGGGATAGACCAAACCCTGCAGGGCAGCGAACACGATGACGCAGTACAGCATCCACCCCTGATTGGCGAGGCCGTACAAGACGAACGCGACGGTCCCCACGGTCAGGCCCACGAAGGCCGCCTTGGGCTCACCCCACCGCGGTACCAGCTTGCCCGTCAGGCCGCCCTGCACCACGGCCATGGTAACCCCTACGAACGCCAGCGACGCTCCGATCTGCGCTTCGCTCCAGTCGAACCGGATCTTGGTGAAGAACGACCAGGTGGAGGGATACACCTGATGCGCGAACTGCCAAAGGAACATTGCGGACGCCAGACCCACGACGCCCGGATACTTGGACAGTGCAGTGAACGCGCCAAACGGGTTCGCGCGCTTCCACTCGAAAGGCCGTCGCTTCTCTTCCGGAAGCGTTTCGGGGAGCACGACGAACCCATACGCGAAGTTGGCCAACGCGAGCGCAGCTGACGCAAAGAACGGCGCGCGCGGCCCTAGTTCGCCCAGAAACCCCCCGATTGCCGGCCCCAGAATGAATCCCAAACCAAACATCGCACCCACCAGCCCGAAGTGTTTGGCCCGATCCTCGGGGCTGGTGACGTCTGCGATGTACGCGTTTGCCGCAGCATACACAGCGCCGGACATTCCGGCGATGGCGCGGCCTACGAACAGCCAGGCCAGCGTAGGCGCAAGCGCCATCAAGATGTAGTCGACACCGAAGGCCAGCAGCGAAATCAGAATCACGGGGCGCCGCCCGAAGCGGTCCGACAGTCCTCCCATGATGGGACCAAAGAAGAACTGCATGACCGCGTAGGTCACGAGCAGGAACCCGCCGTCCCGGGTGGCCACCGCGAGTGACGCTCCCGTCAGCTCCAAGATGAGCTGCGGCAACACGGGTATGATGATCCCAAACCCGATCGTGTCGATCAGAACCGTCAGCAGGACCGCAGCGAGCGCATTCTTTCCGGGACGACGAGCCAACGAGTACCTCGTGGGAGTGAACCGCTCGAAGGGAGCTTAAGGGAAGATGCCTCGCATCTCGTACGTGGCCCCTATCTTCTCGATGGAGCTGAGATAGGCCGCTGTGCGCAGGTCGATGCCCGCCCTGTCCGCCACGCTGGCGATCGTCTGGTATGCCCCCACCATGGTCTCCTCCAGCCCGGAACGCACCAGGTCGATCTCGTCGGCGCCCTCTGCGGCCTGTGCCTTCGCCTCGGCTGACAGGGTGCGGCCCGTGAGTCCTTCGACCGCATCCAGGATGCGGCGGTTGCTGCGCTCATCGAAACGCTTGTCCATGCGCCCAAAGCGGATGTGACTGAGGTTCTTGATCCACTCGAAGTAGGAGACGGTGACACCGCCAGCGTTCAGGAACATGTCGGGGAGGATGAGCGCGCCCCGCTCGAGGAGCGCGTCTGCCGCCTCGGCGGTCGTGGGTCCATTGGCCGCCTCGGCGATCAGCTTTGCGCGTATGGTGCCAACGTTGTCTTTCGTGATGACGTTCTCCAGGGCGGCAGGCACCAGGATGTCGCAATCCACCGCCAGCACGCGGCTCGAGTCCTCCAGGAACTCCGTGGTGTTTGGGCACCCCTCGAGGCTCCCCGTGTCACGAAAGTGTTTGAGCGCGGTGTCCAGGTCGAAGCCATCCTCCGACACCACAGCGCCGTTGTATTCGCCCAGTCCCACCAGGACGGCACCGGCCTGCTGCAGGAATCGGGCGGCGTGCGATCCGACATTCCCCAGACCCTGCACCACCACGCGCTTGCCGGCGATCCCGTTGGACAGCCCCAGGGCCTTCATGCGGTCGGTGTCCTCGCAGGCCTCACGCACACCGTAGAAGACACCCAAGCCCGTGGCCTCCACTCGTCCGTGGATGCCCCCCTGAGCGACCGGCTTTCCGGTGACACAGCCTTTGGCCTCCAGCTTGTCCGTGGTCAGCGCGGTATAGGTGTCCAGAATCCAGGCCATCTCCCGCCCACCGGTGCCGTAGTCGGGCGCCGGAACGTCGGTGCCGGCGCCAATCAGGTTGCGGCTTACCAACTCGTAGGTGTAGCGCCGGGTGATGCGCTCGAGCTCGGTGTCGGAGTACGCTCGCCGGTCGATGCGCACGGCACCTTTGGCACCACCGAACGGGACATCGACCATGGCGCACTTGTAGGTCATCAGGCTGGCGAGTGCGATGACCTCATCCGCATTGGCGTGCGATGCGAAGCGAATGCCTCCCTTGACGGGCAGGAGGTGATTGCTGTGCTCGGCTCGCCACCCTTCCAGTACCTCGATGGTTCCGTCGTCGCGACGGATGGGGAAGTTGAAGCGATAGATCGAGTTGCAGGTACGGATCTGGGCGAGCAGGCCTGGTGAGAAGCGGGTATGACTGGCCGCCTTTTCGAAGTAGCGATCCACCTGGGCGGAGAAGCTTAGGCCACTCACGACGACTCCTGATTCTGGACGGAGAGGGGCAGTAGGGTAGATGGGAAGGGGCCGAATTGGCCAGGGAGGGGAGAGGCGGCCGCCTCTGGCGAAGATCGGACAGGCCGCCTTAGTTAGCTGGCCGGTCACTCTCTTCAGGTGAGGTAAGACATGAAGCGCGTTTTGGCGGTGTGTTCAGCGTTGGTTCTCTCGGTGGGCTGTGCTCCGGAAGGGGAAGCAGCACCCGCAGCGGAAAGCGAGCAGGCAGCCACCCCCCGCCCGGTCGACACCGTGTTCATCGAGGAGATGACCTGGACTGAGATTCGGGCCGCCATCGGTGGCGGCAAGACCACCATGATCATCCCCACCGCCGGGACCGAACAGAACGGGCCCCACATGGTGATGGGCAAACACCGCTACATCATCGAAGAGGCCTCCGATCGCATCGCGCGCGAGCTGGGCAATGCCTTGGTAGCGCCTACCGTGACCTACGTACCCGAGGGTGATGTGGATCCACCGTCGGGACACATGCGCTACGCGGGCAGTATCACCGTGCCCAACGAGGTCTTCATGGACATCGTGGAGTGGGGCGCGCGCAGCGGCGCGGTGCACGGCTTCACCGACATCGTGCTAATCGGCGATAGCGGCGGGAACCAGCGCGGCATGAGCGCCGTGGCCGACAAGCTCAACGCCGAGTGGGCGGGTTCCGGCATCCGGGTGCACTTCGTGGGGGACTACTACGGCGGCAATGGATTCCGGGAGTGGGTGCAGGAACAGGGTGAGCCGGACGAGGTCATCGGTGGGCACGCCGGGATTCTGGACACGTCGCTCCTGCTCTACGTCAACGCACAGCACATCCGCACCGACCAGCTCATGCCCCAGGGCGGCGGAGAGGGTAGTGGCGTGAGTGGCGATCCCACCCGCGCATCCGTCGAACGCGGGTCCAGGGGGATGGACATGCGGGTGGACGCCGCCGTGCGTCAGGTTCGAACGCTCATTGGTTCGTGAGCGGAGATTCGGGCCTGGTCGCTAAGCCTCGGCAATCACCTGCGTATCCGCCCAGCGGTCACCCATGCGCCTTCCCTCCGCGTCGGTGAGCACCTTATAGCCTTCGAAGAGTCCTAAGGCGGTGCTGAGCAGTGCCACGGGCACCATCAGCAACCATCCCAGTATGGGAATGAACAGCAGCACCTGGACCAGGGCAGCGAACCCGAACATCCAGTTTCGTCGGACGGACGTGGCCATATCCATGGGCGCTCCGTCGATGCGGACCGGTCTCAGACCCATAAGCTTCTTGCCGAGCGACCGGCCTTGCAGCGCATCGATTGGGAGGCAGTCACGACACACCAGGTACGCGGCGCCGATGAGGCCCCCGATCAGGGGGATCAGTCCCACGAACGCGGCGGCCGCCCCGTCAATGAGCATGGCTGCAAACCGGGGGAACGACTCAGCCGCCGTGAGCGGGTTCTCCACCGGGACCACCTCGGGCGTCGCCGCGAAGGGCGCCTCGAACGGAGTGTCGGTGCGGGTCTGGGACTGAGACGGACTCATAGGACGACTCCTGCGCGTTGAGAGGGCTCGGCGAGAGGTTTTCCCGCTAGCCTGATACGCGCAGGTTGTGTCTCGGGCCCGCCACTCGAGCGCGGGAGCTGCGGAGCTTACAGCAGGGCGATCCCCGGCTCCTCCAGCATTGCCTTGAACGTCTGAAGGAACCGGGCACCCGTCGCACCATCGATCGTGCGATGGTCGCAGCTCATGGTCACCTTCATGCGAGGCACGAAGTCGAAGCCGCCCTTGCTGTCGGAAACCGGCACGTCCTCGATGCCGCCGATGGCCAGGATGCCGGCTTCCGGCGGGTTGATGACCGCCGTGAACTCGTAGATGCCGAACATCCCCAGGTTCGACACGGAGAACGTGGAGCCTGTGTACTCGTCCGGCTTGAGCCGCTTCTCGCGCGCCCGAGCCGCCTTGTCCCTGACTTCGCGTGCGATCTCGGCCACGCCCTTGGCGTGCGCGTCCCGGATCACCGGCGTGATGAGCCCGTCCTCAATGGCGACCGCTACACCGATATGCACGCGGTTGAACCGCCGGATGTGGTCCCCCAGCCAATGGGCATTGCAGTCCGGGTGGCGCACCAGTGCGGAGGCCGTGGCTCGGATGATCAGGTCGTTGAGGGAGACCTTCTCTCCGGCGGCTTCCAACATCCGATTCATAGACCGCCGGGCCGCCATGGCCCGTGTCATGTCCACGTGGATGTTCAGGAAGTAGTGCGGGACCGGACCGATGGACTCGGAGAGCCGGCGGGCAATGGTCTTGCGAACCTGCGAGAGCGGGATGTCCTCGTATTCGGGTCCGTCGAAGGTCATCACGGGCGCAGCGGGCACCGCGGCGGGCGTCGCCGCCGGAGTACTTCGCCGCTGGGTCGCAGCGGACTCGATGTCCCGTTTGACGATGCGTCCCCCAGGGCCCGAGCCGGTGACTGCCGCGAGGTCGACCCCTCGCTCGTTCGCCATGCGCCGGGCAAGGGGGGACGCCTTCACCCGAGCGCCGGACGCGGGTGCGGGTGCGGCCGCTTCAGCGGGAGCCGGACTCACCGCGGTCGGTGTGGGCGTGGCGGGCTCAGGAGGGGACTCCGAGGGTTCCTCGGCGGGCGGGGTTGGGGTGCCACCGCTGCCGCTGGTGCCACTGATGTCGCTGATGTCCTCGTCGGCCGCCGCGATCACGCCGATCACTTCGCCCACGGCCGCAACGCCGCCTTCGGGCAGGAAGATCTTCCGGAGCACGCCATCGCCCCGTGCCACCAACTCCATGGTGGCCTTGTCGGTCTCGATCTCCGCAATGATATCGCCATTGCTCACCGAGTCGCCCTCGCCCTTCAGCCAACTCACCAGCTGGCCCTCTTCCATGGTCGGGGAGAGCGCTTCCATATGGATTTTGGTAGCCATCAGCGGTACAGAACCTTGCGGCACGCCTCGACCACCCGCTTCGCGTCTGGCTTGGCGAGCTGCTCGAGACTCTTGGAGTAGGGCATGGGCACATCCGCCTGGGTGACCCGCAGCACCGGTGCGTCCAGGTGGTCGAACGCCTCCTCCTGGATGGTCGCCACGATTTGCGCACCCACACCCGCGTAGGGCCAGCCTTCCTCCAGGTACACGACCCGATTGGTCTTCCGAACGGTGCTCAGGATGGCATCCACGTCCAGGGGCCGGAGCGATCGGAGATCCAACACGTCGGCTTCGATGCCCTCCTTGGCCAGAAGTGTGGCCGCCTGGGTCGCCACATGCAGCATCTTGCCATGGGTGATGATCGAGACGTCATCGCCCTCCCGTTTTAGGTCGGCGACACCGAGCGGGATCACGAAGTCTCCGTCCGCCGGGTCAGGCACCTCCCCCTTTGCGTTGTAGAGCAGCTCGCCCTCCATGAACGCTACAGGGTCGTTGTCGCGGATGGCGGCCTTCAGGAGCCCCTTGGCATCGGCTGGCGTCGCGGGTGTGACCACCTTGATGCCGGGGCAGTGCACGTACCAGACTTCACAGGCCTGGGAGTGTTGGGCAGAGAGCTGGAGCGCAGCGCCCGTGGGCCCCCGGAAGACCATCGGGATGTTCATCTGGCCCCCCGACATATAGAGCATCTTCGCGGCAGAGTTGATGACCTGATCCAACGCCAGGATGGAGAAGTTGAAGGTCATGAACTCGATGACAGGACGCAGCCCCACCATGGCGGCCCCGACCCCGAGGCCTGCGAAGCCCAGCTCGGAGATGGGTGAGTCCACGACGCGTTTGGCGCCGAACTCATCGAGCATCCCCTTGGACACCTTGTAGGCGCCGTCGTATTGGGCGACTTCCTCCCCCATGAGGAACACCGACTCGTCGCGGGCCATTTCCTCGACCAGTGCCTCATTCAGCGCCTCGCGGTAGGTGATCTCGCGCATGCTCAGCGGTCTCTCCCGTCGAAAAACAGCCTACCCTGGGGATTAATATCCGAATACACGTTCTGATACAGTTGGGCGGCCGGGGGCGCTTCGGCCTCATCGGCAAACGCAGTGGCGCGGGCACAGACCTCCCGCACATTGTCGTCAATTGCCTGCAACTCCTCTTGATTCAGCCACCCCACCAACATCATACGGTCGCGGAGGATCTGGATGGGGTCCTGCTTGCTCACATGCTCTTCCACCTCCTCCTTCGTCCGGTAGGTGCCCGAGACCGGGTCGGACATCGAGTGCCCCTTGAAGCGATAGGTGAGCACGTCGACGAAGCGGGGACCCCCTCCTGACCGGACCGAACTCACCAAGGACTGAAAGTGCCGATAGGTCGCCAAGACGTCTTGACCGTTCACCTGACTGGCCGGGATGTCATAGGCACAGGCACGCTGCACGACGGGCGTGGTGGACACGCGCGAGAATTTGGTGCCCATCCCGTAGTCGTTGTTCTCGACGACGAAGATCACAGGGAGATTCCAGATGGCGGCCATGTTGAGCGACTCGTGGAAGGCGCCCTGGTTCACGGCGGCGTCGCCCATGAAGCAGAGGCAGACCTGATCGCCGCCCCGGTAGTGAATGGCCCAGGCGATTCCGGTACCCAGGGCCGTCTGGCCACCCACGATCCCGTGGCCCCCCATGAATCCCTGCGCTACCCCGAATAGGTGCATGGAGCCACCATTCCCGCCGGAAACACCCGAGGCACGCCCGTACAGCTCGGCCATCACCTCATTGGGGGAAAGCCCTTTCGCCAACGCCTGGGTGTGCTCCCGGTAGGCGGTGATGACGTAATCGTCCGGCCGTAGGGGCTTGATCGAGCCCACCGCCGCGGCCTCCTGTCCGATATGCAGATGACAGAATCCCCCGATCTTCCCAATCGCATAGGCCTGCTCCGCGGCCTCCTCGAACCGACGGTAGAGAAGCATCTCCGCCAGGAGGTCCAGGCACTCCTCCCGGGTGAACCCCATCAGGGGGTCGTGCTCCTCGTACACAGGGGGGGTCTCCCCGTCCGATGGGGGCGCGTTCTGATCCATTGTCTTTGTTTCCGCCATGTCTCTCCTAGGTGGACGCTCGGTCCAGTCAGACCGCCACGTAACACTAGGTCCGACTGATGTTTACGAGTCCTTGTTCCAGGCGCGGCCCGGTCTGCCTACATCCAACTGAATGAGCTTGGAGCCTACGCCCCGCAAGGCCTCGGGTGAGAGCTCTGCCGGCGCAGCCAGGTCGGCCTCCATGACCCGCTGGATGTTGCCGGGTCCCCCCGCCTCTACCTCGCGGGCCTGTTCCTTTGCGTGATAGCTCGACCGGACCAAGGGACCCGACTCCACATGCCTGAAGCCCAACTCCTCTTCACCCACGCGTTTCCACATCGAGAACTCGTCGGGTGTGACCCAGCGGGCCACCGGGATGTGCATGGGCGAGGGACGTAGATACTGCCCCAGGGTCAGGATGTCGACCGCTGCCTCTCGGAGATCGGTCATGGCTTGGCGGATTTCGGTGACTTCCTCCCCCATTCCCAGGATGATCCCCGTCTTGGTGAGGATCTCGGGCTGAAGGCGCTTGGAGGCTCCCAGAAAGGAGATCGACCGCCAGTAGCGCCCTCCGGGACGCACATCCGGATGCAGACGCTCAACCGTTTCCAGGTTATGCCCCAGAATGGCCGGCTCGGACTCGAGCACAGTGGCCAGGGCCCCCTCATCGCCCTTGAAATCCGGGATCAGTAGCTCGACTGAACAGCCGGGAACCAAAGATCGTATCTGTTGAACCGTATCGGCATAGATGGCCGCACCACCGTCTGGCAGCTCATCCCGATTGACGCTGGTGATCACCACGTGCTCCAGCCCCATCCCGGCCACGGTCTCGGCGACCCGGCGCGGCTCGTCCAGATCCAGCTCGGTCGGCAGGCCGTGCGCCACCCCACAGTACTTGCACGCTCTCGTGCACACGTCCCCCAGAATCATGAACGTGGCCGTGCCAGCCTCCCAACACTCTCCGATGTTGGGGCACCCGGCCTCCTCACAAACCGTATGGAGGTCCTCCGAGCGCATCTTCTGGCGCAGGCGCAGATAGTTCGGGCCCCCCGGGGAGCGAACCTTCAGCCACGCGGGTTTTCGGGAGCGTAGGTCCACGGTGTCCAAACCCTCGTGGGCCCGGATCCGGGGCGTTCCCTTGGGTTTGACGACCCCGGTGTCCTTGCCACTCGGGGCGTACCCGCGCGGAGCTTCTCCAACTGGTTTGGGCACAGTCGCTCGGATTCGACGGATGAGGGCGGGGTCGGCTACCCAACGGGTGGGGACCAAACCCGGTACGGGGGACAAAGCTACTGGCGGTGGGAATAGGGAAGCAACGGACCCGGGTGAGGCATCGGCACAGTTGCTGCCCATAGAGGGGCACTACCATGGCTACTTTCGACGATTCCCGGGACTCATCGACGCAGGCGGCGGAACTCCTCAAGGAGTTCTATCAGGACGAGCACGCCCGGCAGAAACGGCCAGATCCGGCGGCTCGGTCCACGTCGCCGGCCCCCCTACTGGCCGTGCTGGCGCTCCCTCTTTGTCTGGGCCTTACGGCGTGGAACGTACTAGGAGCCCAGTCAAATGAGAGTGCCTTTTCCGCCGCACAAAGCGAGGATGCAGGGCGTTTTGCCCTCTACGTCGTCGCTCGACAGATCGATCATTTTCGCCATGAGCACGGCCGACTGCCCGATTCGCTTGCTGAGGTGGATCCCAGCGAAGACCGGGTGAGGTACAAGCCCAACGCCGAAGGATTCGTGCTTACCGTCGAGACCCAGGACGGCATCCTGGTCTACAAGGACGGAGAGGACCTCGATCCCTTTGCCGAGGCCGCCAAGGGGCGGCTGAGGGGGATCGGGTGATGCCCAGCCGATCTGGCCGCGAATCTGACCCCGAGAGTGGTCGCCGATCCGGCTTCACCATCATCGAACTGCTGGTGGTCATGGCCGTCATCGGGATTCTTGCCAACATCGCGCTCCCGCTCTACCGCAACGTCACGGTCAAAGCCGACGCTGCGCGCATCATGGCGGAGTACACGACCATTCGACTGGCGGCCCACGAACACCATGCCCAGAACAGCGTGTTTCCTGCGTCGAGTCAATGGGGTGTCGTCCCGCCCGAGATCGTTGACGACCTGCCGGACAACTTCAAGTTCACGTACAAGGACGCCGACTACCGTTGGCGGCGTTGGGCGTTGGGTTCTGGCCCCGGGCCATCGGTCCTCTTGGGACTCGATGTGCGCTCACCCAACCCCACCCTGCTGGATATGATCGCCAAGCAGTACGAGGGGCAGGTCCTGCTGACCGGGAACCAGATCACGTTCCTGATCGAGTAGCGGGCGTACGCCACCTTGCCCGTCCACCCTTCCTAGGGCACGGTCTCCAGGAAGGTGTGGTAGCCCGTTCGCATGTACTCGACCACCTCGTCCGGATCGTCGGTGACAAGAATCAGCCCCAGGTCCTCCTGACTGATCTTTCCTTCGGCGGCCATCGAGGTCCCGAGCCATTCCACCAGGCCCTTCCAGTAGTCCACGCCCATGAGCACGAGGGGGAAGTCGCGAACCTTCCCGGTCTGGATGAGCGTGAGCGCCTCGAACAGCTCGTCCATGGTTCCGTAGCCGCCCGGGAAGATCACGAAGCCATGCGCATACTTCATGAACATGGTCTTCCGCACGAAGAAGTATCGGAAGTCGATCGAGATATCGACGTAGGGGTTGGTCCCTTGCTCAAAGGGCAGCTCGATGTTGCACCCCACCGACCTCACTCCGGCTTCACGCGCCCCTCGGTTGGCGGCCTCCATCATCCCCGGACCTCCACCGGTAATGATGTCGAATCCCGCCTCGCCCAGCTTACGCGCCGCTGTGACGCAGAGTTGGTACATGGGATCGTCGGGAGTCGTCCGCGCGGAGCCGAAGAACGTCACCGACGGCCCTAGTGCGGCAAGCTCGTCGTAGCCCTCCACGAACTCGCCCATCACTCGGAACACCCGCCAGGCATCTTTCCCGACGCTGCGCTGATCCGGCGGCCGCTCGAGGGGACTGCGGAGCAGGCGCTCGTCCTCGGTGACTCTGCCCCGATCGGGACCCGCGGGATGGCCGGGTTTGTACTTGTTCGAGTCTTTGCTCATGGTCGGCTACCGAATGTCTGCAAGGGCACGCTGCGCACTCTCCCTTAGCGTGGGCAAGATGCGGGCGTGGGCTTCGGGCGAGTACTCTGGCAAGCCACGGGCCTGCTCCTCCTCGAAGGTGTCCACGAGCCTTTGGAAGTACGCGGCGGCCCGTTCAGGTTCTCGCGCCTCCAACGCGGCCTCCCCTGCCGCGGATAGGGCGAGGATGTGGTTCGGACTGGTAGCGAGGATCTGCTCGGCGGTGGCGATGGCTCCCTCGAAATCGCCCCCAATCCGCTCCAGCACCGAGAGGTGGTACAGGCCATCATCGTCCAGTGGCTCGGCCCGCTGGTACGCTGCAATTCCCATTGGGACGAACGTGCGGGCCTCGACCGAGTCGCCGGCTTCAGCGGCCTGCACCACGCGGTTCCAGAGGCGATCGGCCGCCTCGCGCGGTGTCATGCTACTGAGGTCGACCGAGTTGGGATCTCCCCCCGGTGCAGCGGACGCCCCGGCGAAGGGGGCCTCAGGCGTCGCTGTGGGTTCCTCCGTCACGCCTTGTATGAGACGGGGGATTCCAACGACCAGCGCAATCCCTAAGAGGAACAGACCGGCGATGCCCCATGCCCAGAGCGTCTTCGGTACCGGGGCCGGGGCGGGACCACCCGTGGGGACCTGTGGATGGGTGGGACCTGTGGAAACCGGGGGACCAGGAGGCAGCGGGGCGTTGGCACCACTCAAACTGTTGCCGCAGCTTGCGCAGAACCGCGCCCCGGGGGCAGCCCCGGCGCCGCACGCAGCACAGGCGCGCTCCGACAGGCCCGCACCGCAGCTCGCGCAGAAGTTCCCGCCGGCCTCTTTGTATCCACAGCTTAGACAAACCATCGTCAACCTTTCATCAGTCGAAAACCGGGCCGTTTCGATTCGGGTTCAACGCCCGCCAAAGTAGGGGCCACGTCGCTACGGTCTGAGAACGATAGTTGGGTTGAAACGCGAAGAGCACGACGTCGCCCCGACCCACCTTCGCCGACACCAAGGCGGGCTTACCCGCAATGCGGTCACCGCCCAGTACCCACCCTGAGAGCAGGGGGTCTCCCTGGCCGTACCGTGCGTGCACCTGCAGGGCGTCGCTCGCACCAACGTCGAAGGCCCGACTGCTCCGCCAATACCACGCGATGTTGTCCGGTGCGGAGCCTTCCATGTCCAGCCGTAGAATGCTGCCGGGGATATAGAAATCCTGGGGCGCCACACCACGCACCGGATTGGTGATGGGAAGCTCGAAGAGATCAATGACCAGATCGGTAGACTCCTCAATCGCTACGATGCGACCGCCGTCCTCCACGAAGTCGAGCAGCGCCTCAGCCCCCACCTCGCCCAACCCGCCCGCGTACTCACCCGGTAGGACCGTGCCAGGGTAGCCGTTCATGATGGACATGGGGTTCTGACTCTGGAAGACGATCACGTCGTAGCGGTCGTTCAGGTCACCGGTTTGCAGGTCCCGGTTGTGCAGGGTGTCGTAGCGGAGCTCGTGCTGATCGAACACCCAGCGCGTCCAACCCGCGATCATCGGCTCTTGCCAACCCTTGTACAACGCGATGCGGGGCGCGCCGTCCCCCCGAAGCGCATCCGGAAGCTCCCACGCCCAGTCGACCACAGGGATGGGATCGGACAGCGGGACGTCGAGGGGTTCCTCCGTGGCCGTCGCAGTCACACCCATGAGTAGCGGGAGCGTGTGGCCGGTCACGTCGTACGGACGCTTGGGGGGACCGTTCGGGTACTCTCTCAGGTCGGGATAGTGCTGCAGGTCCAAGAGCGTCTGCGCATAGCTCGCCCACGGCTGCCGCATCGGAATCACGTAGGTACCGGCCTCGTAGGAGACGCCATCCGCCTCGAACGGCCGTTCGGCCCGACGCACCTCGACGTCACCCATGGTGAGGCTGCGGAGCATATACGCCAATCCTGAGGCGCTGCCCTGTTCCGCCGGCACGATCCACGCTTCGGGCCACGCGTCCCACTTCTCTACGGCTCGCCGGTTGACGTGGTAGAAGTTGCGGAGCCAGTACTCCCGGTTCTTGGCCGCGTTGGTGAGGAGCGCCAGGGCGCCACTCACCTGATAGGCGATGATCTCGGGAACGCCCCAGCGGCCCCCTTCCCAGGGCCAGGGGAACTTCCAACTGCGCTCCGAGGCCTCGTACTCACGGCCCCCCCGAACGTCGTCCTTCGCCAGCTCGATCGGCGTCGCCAGGCGGGCGGAGGCGGTCTCGCTCAGGATGCGCGCGCCGCCATGATAGTGCATGTAGGCGCGCCCCGGATGGAAGCCGTCGTAGATGGCGTTGATCACCACGCCCTGCTTCCCGCGCGAGGTGAGGTCGGCCGCCATGTAGGCACCCAGTTGATTGACGCCGCTGACCAGCCCCGGATCCACGTTCTCTTCGATGGGGTCGATGTAGGGTGGGAAGAAGATTCGGGCTCCACTGCCTCCCATCTGGTGGATGTCGTGTACGATTTGTGGATGCCAGGCGTTGTGGGCTCCGTTGACGGTGTGCTGGGTCTCGCGCTGGGCGTACGTGAACCAGTCGCGGTTGTTGTCGTGCCCTACATACTTCTGGTAGAGCCAGGGCATGGGTGCCGCTTCATACTCGGTGTCCTTGAATCGGTTGTACCAGTTGGCGACCCACTGCACGCCGTCGGGGTTGAGGGACGGGATCTGCAGGAAGATCACGTTGTCCAGGATCTCCCGAATCCGGGGCTCATCGGAGGAGGCCATGATATGGGCCAGGGGCGCTGCCCCCTGAGAACTACCAACCTCGGTAGCATGAATCCCGTGGGTGATCAGCACCACCGTCTTCCCAGCCGCAATCAAGCGCTCGGCCTCGGCCTCCCCGGAGATGGTGCGTGGGTCTGCCAGCCGCATCTGGATGTCGTGCAGCTCACCCAACCGCGCATGGTTTGCGGGGCTGGTGATGGTGAGCAGCAGGAAGGGATTCCCATCCTCGGTGGGTCCAACCGTGTCGAGGACCACACGGTCGCTCGCATGTGCCAGGGCCTCGTAGTAGCTGGTCATCTGGTCCCAATTGGCCATGGTCCGATCCGTTCCCACCGGGAGCCCCATGTGAGCTTCGGGGGACGGGATCGACTGCCCAGCCAACGGGCCCGCCGGTAGCAAACAAAGGAGGAGGCCAACAGCCCGGAGCTGGACCAAAGGACGACGGCACATAGGAGCCTCGGTTTGGGTGACGCGTGGTGGTCCGCGAGTGAGGAAGAAGGGACCGCACGCGCCGGACAGTAGAGCAGGCGATACCCCAGAGCAACGCTCCGGGATCGCGGGCCCATCGAGCGTCGGCCCTCGCCCCTCGCCAGGCGGGTCTAGAGGCTCGTGAAGCTAAAGACCGCTCGGGAAATCCAAGAACCGCCATTCTAGTTTGTGCTCGGTCTCCAGGTGTAGCGCGAGCGCACGCACACCCCAGGTCTCCGTAGCATAGTGGCCGGCGTAGTAGACGTTGATGCCCATCTCAAGGGCCTGCACATAGGTGTGGTGGGCGCCTTCGCCCGTAATGAGCGCATCGAGGCCGGCGCGAGCAGCCTCTTCCACGAGCGAACCACCGCCCCCTGTCACTACGGCTGCGGAGCCCACCCTAACCGGGCCTCCAGGAATCAGCCGGACAGGACCGGCGACTGTCTCCTCGAGCCGAGCAGTGAGCATCTCTCGCGGGGCGTCGAGGCGCCCGTGCCACCCCAGACTCCGCCCCTGGTAGTCACCGAAAGGGACCAGGGCGTCCACACCCAACGCACGCGCGAGAACCGCAGCGTTGCCCACCTCCGGGTGGCTGTCCAGGGGCAGGTGGGCAGCGTAGAGCCCGACACCCGAGTCCAAGAGGAGTTTGGTCTTGCGAAACAGGGGGCCAGTCAAAGGACCCGACCCACCCCAATACATGCCGTGGTGTACGATCAACAGGTCGCAGTTGCTCTCGACGGCCGCCAGAATCGTCTGCTCGCTGGCATCCACGGCCACCCCAACCGAGGAGACTTCGCGCGTGCCCTGCACTTGGAGGCCGTTCAGCGCCCCAGGATAGTCGGGGTACGCATCGACCTCCAAATAGTCATCCAAATATTGGACGAGCGATTCTAGTTGCAACGCGTCACCCGCAGAAGGCTTGCCCGCCGAGAAATGAAACGGGGATTCGGAAACATTTCCACATGTTTACACATGTGTGGAAACCGTCGAGACAGTCCTCCTAAACGGCTGCGGCTCAGGCCTTTCCGGCTGCGACCGGCTGGGGGCTCTGCTTCTTATTGCTGCGCTCTTGCGGACGGTCCGTTGCGGAGGAGGCCTTCGAGGTCTTGATCTCGGGGGCTTTGGTTTCACCCATGTGCACCCGGCCGTTCAGGATCGCGCCTTCCTCCAACTGCATCCGCCGTACATATACCTCGCCATCGATACGGCAGGTGGACTGGAGCTCCAGGCGCGAAGCGGCGTTGATGGTGCCGTTCACTTTCCCGGAGATCACGGCGTCCTGGGTCTCGATGTTCCCATCTACCGAGCCCTCCTTGCCAACCACAACGGCCTTCCCGGCCTTGATGCTGCCTTCTACTTCGCCCTCCACCCGCATGGTGCCGTCTGTAATACAGTCGCCGATCACCTTCATACCGGGGCCGATGATCGAGATAATGGCGTCGCTGGGCTGGTTCATCGCTGACTGATCCTTGGTGTGGGTTGCGGGTTGGTTTGAATCGTCTGGCCTACGGTTGTCGGACCATCTCGAGAGGATCGACCGGCTTTCCATTGCGCAAGATCTCGAAGTGAAGGTGTGGGGCCGTAGATCGGCCCGTAGAACCGCTGAGTGCAATTACCTCGTTTTGTCGCACTGGGTTGCCGCGCGCGACCAGGATCTGAGATGCGTGAGCGTAGACGGTCCGGTACCCGTCTGCGTGATCGATCATCACGTAGTTGCCGTACACCGGATCTTCGCCAACCTCAGCTACGTCACCCGACCCAGACGCGCGCACGTAGGAATCTGTGGGCGTCGCAATATCCAGGCCGGGGTGGTCGTTCGCGGAACCCGCAACCAGCGCCTGGGTCACGAACCCACGGTCGGTGAGTGGCCAGGCGGTCGGGCGCCCATCGTCGGTCGGGCTGTTGCGAGTCGCGCGAGCGGCGGCCCCGGTCCCCGGGAGCCAGATCCCGGAGGTGGTCTCGTCCTGGCTGGGCACCAGGAGGCGGCGCACCCGTTCGTACTCGGATTCGAGGACCTCCAACTGGCGAGCCAGGTCGTTGACGCGATCCTGCTCGGCGCGGAGAAGCACGACCTCTCGTTCCAGCTCAGCGACCCGGAAGGAACGCACTGCCAGGTACCACCAGCTCCCCAGCATCGCCGCCAAGAGCAGCCCGATGGCGGCAAGGCCCGCGAGTAGGATGCGCAGCCGACGGGCGCTGAACCTGAAGGTGCGGCTGGAGCGGCTACCCTCGGGGACGATCAGGACCTGCAGGCCAGTGCCTTCCATGAGCGTCCCGGCTTAGCTCACGACGTCGCTGATCTCGCGACCGCTGAGCAAGGCGAAGAGGCGCTCCAGTTCGCCGTCGCCTGAGAACGGGATCTCGATGGTGCCCGAGCCACCGCGGCTGCGTGCGATGGCCACCCGAGTCGCGAGGGCTTCCTCCAGTGCCCTTTCCACCGCGGCCAAGTGGGGATCATTCGTCCGCCGCGACGATCCGGAGCCCTTGCCCGACGGAGCGCCCTTTTGGGTGCGCTTCTCGATCTCGCGCACCGACCACCGTTCCCGAATCGCGCGCCGCGCGAGCTCACCTGCGCGGAGTGGGTCACTCACCGCCAACAGGGCGCGAGCATGTCCGGCGGTGAGCGCGCCCTCGGCCAGGTGGCGCCGCACCGAAGGAGGGAGGGTCAACAATCGGAGGCTGTTGGTGATCGTCGTTCGATCTTTCCCAACACTCGTCGCAATCTCCTGGTGGGTGAGCCCGAACGTTTCCTGCAACGCTCGATAGCCCTCGGCTTCCTCCAGGGCGGAGAGTCCTTCGCGCTGCAGGTTCTCCACCAACGCCAGGACCAGCATCTGTTTTTCGGAAACATCGCGGACCAGAACGGGGATATCCGACCAGCCGAGACTAGTGGCGGCGCGTAACCTACGCTCGCCCGCTACCAACTCGTAGCCCTCGCCGCTTGGTCGGGGCCGCACCAGGAGAGGCTGCAACAGCCCGTTTTCCGAGAGCGAGCTGGCCAGCTCGACGATCTCGGTCTCCGCGAAGTCTCGCCGAGGCTGTAGGGGATTCGGCCGGATGGAGGAGAGCGATACACGCAGAGTATCCGCGGTGCCGGTGGGCGCCGGAGCGGGAGCGCCCGGCGGCGTCAGGGCGGCCTCTCCCATCAGAGCGCTGAGACCTCGGCCCAGGCGCTCCTTCTTGGGTTGGGTCATGCGGCAGGTCCGGCGCCGGCAAACACAACGCCACCCTCACGATTCCGGGCAATCACCTCCCGGGCCAACTCCAGGTAGCACTGCGCCCCGGCGGATAGCAGATCGTACAGAACGATCGGCTTCGCGAAGCTGGGAGCCTCAGCCAGGCGGACATTTCTGGGCACGATGGTGCCGAACACTTTCTGACCAAAATAGTCACGCGCCTCTTCGGCCACTTGGCGCGACAGGTTGAGGCGCTTGTCGTACATCGTGAGAAGGACTCCCTCGACGTCGAGCGATGGGTTGAAGCCGCGTTGAATGAGCCGGATGGTATTGAGCAACTGACTCAACCCTTCCAAAGCATAGAACTCGCATTGAATCGGAATCAACGCCGAGTCCGCTGCGGTTAAGGCGTTCAGCGTCAGGAGTCCGAGCGACGGTGGACAATCGATCAGGACGAAGTCGTACTCAGCGCGCACTCGATCGATGGCCCGCCGCAGGACGGTCTCGCGCTCGGGTCGATCGACGAGTTCGATCTCGGCGCCCACCAGGTCGCGGGTCGACGGGATGACGTCCAGGTACGTGAAGTGGACTTCGCGTCGAATGGCGTCCTGGATAGGTGCGTCGCTTACCAGCACTTCGTAGATGGACGGGGGTGTAGACGAGCGATCCACTCCGAGTCCACTGGAGCCGTTGCCCTGTGGGTCCATGTCGATGACGAGCGTCCGCTTTTCAGCGACAGCCAGCGATGCACCTAGATTGATGGCGGTGGTGGTTTTCCCCACCCCGCCCTTCTGATTCGTCACAGCGATAACTTTCGACATTCCGACCCAGGCTTTGGGGGCGTCGAATATACCGACCGTGCAGCCCCGGGTAAAGCAAATTGAGGGAGCGTAGGCGGACCGTGAGTTTTCGGTCTCCGTCCGTGTCGTGAAGCGACGCTGTGGGCGGATGAGCGCCTTTCGCGGAACCCCCTATCGGGCGAGGATCAATCCTACTCGAGGGTACGGCGATAGCACGGCACAGGGGGGTCGGCGATGCCACGGCTTGGAGTGGGATTGATCCGCGGTGGAGGGCGTTCGTTTTCCGGACCTCGTGTCTCTCGCCCGGGACGGTCGGCTCCGGCGCGAGCCCGCTCCCGAGTGTTCCTCGGCGTGTGTTTTCTGATGCTCAGCCTGGGTGGGTCGGCCTGCGGGTCGTCCGACGGACCGACCACCCCGACGCCAAACCCTACACCCTCGGAGCTGGCACCCTTGGTGGGGTCGTGGCGAGCACAGGAGGTCGTTCACGTGCTCAAAGCCGACACCACCGTTTCGGTGGAGATCGTCTCGACCGGAGGCCGGTTCAACCTCAACATCACGAGCGACGGACGGTACTCGGCCGAACTGGTTTTCAGGGGTGCGGTCGCCCGTGAGTCAGGGACAATTCGTGTCGATGGCGGAAGTCTTTTCCTGACCCCGGTCACTCCGACACCCCGCCCCGAGGGTATGGTCGTCTGGCGTCTCGCCGCCGGCCGGATGATTTGGGACGGCGAGTCGCAGCTCGACTTCAACGGCGACGGCACCCCTTCCCCCAGCCTCCTGCATGTGGAGTTCGTCCGGACCTGAGTTCGGTCCCACTGCCCAAGCGTTCGCATGTGCCCCCCCGGTTGGAAGGCGTGGCCTCCATTCACAACACTGGAAACCAGATTCCAGATTCGAGGCAACAAGTAACCGAACGGTGACCTAGTGCCTTCGGCCCATCCTCGGGGCCTTGAGGGGCCTAACCGACCCGAGGTGAAGTCGGAGGGTACGCTTCGACCCGGAGCGGCCCGCCCGAGTCCATAGGCCCGCGCACGTCGATACGAAGTGGCGCTCGCGTAGGGGACGGCAGGGGGTGACCTCCCTCTCTCCTTCAAACAGGGCACCGGGACGGGATACATCCTCCGGACTGCGGTCACACCGGGGAGTGCTCGTTGCCCCTCCACCCTTGAGCTGGCCGCGGTGCTAGGCCTTATCAGCAGCGAGGTGCCGCTGAACAGGTGCCTCGAAAGAGTCTGAGAAGGATGGTTTCACGTGAAACCGCGGCGCTTCACGGGCCCGAGGTTTCACGTGGAACAAGCGTTCCCTGTGTGCATCTGCGTTGTCTAGCCCGCCCCCGCCGGAATCGTAGCCGGACCAGGCCGATCCTAGGGCCCGAAGCGTCTCTGACACAGCATGCTGACGCCTGGCTCCTCCCCTCCCCTTGCGCTTCTCAGCCCTCCGGCAAGGAGGCCCGGCCTACCCGCCCCCAGGCCCGCAACACCCCCTAAGGTCGAGGCCCTCCCACTTTCGAATCGCTGTGCTCGATCCTGGAGCCTGAGCGCCGGGACGGTGCGTCGCGTTCCCCGTTGGAGGTAGCGGCTGCGACCGCTTTGCGCCTGCTTCGTCTTCCCACCCAACGCTTCGGAAGACCAACCCTTCCCACCGCGTCGTGTGTTCGGTCCGGCCGACCCTCAGGCCTGTCGACGCCCTTCGGAGGGACCGCACGGGCGGCGGGATTGGAACGGATCGGCCGCACCGCCCACCTGGTCGACGCTGTCTCCGTGACCACCCTCACAAGATTATCTCACCTATCTTATGTTTGCGCCCCTCGCTCGCTCTTCCACTTCCGCACTTCCATCACCAGGTTCTGCAGATCTGCCGGCGAAATGCCCGGAATCCGCCCCGCTTGGGCGAGCGACTCCGGTCGGACCTCGGCCAGCTTTTCGCGCGCCTCGAACGACAGCGACCGGAAGTCGTGGTAGGGAAGGGTACCGGGAAGAACGAACTCGGCTTGGCTTCGGAGTGTCGCCGCTCGTTCAGACTCTCGTGCGACGTATCCCTCGTACTTCAGCTCCACCTCGACCGCGGCCAGCGCGGTGGCCGCCCAGGGTTCATCCAGGAAGGGCGCGGCGCCCACCTCCGCCAGAGCCCGGGCGCTCACGGCGGGTCGGGTCACAAGGCGCGCGGCTCGGGTCGTTTCAGAGATCGCCGACTCCCCAGCCGCTTCGAGCACTGGCCCCGCCGCCCGAGGCGTCAGGCCGGTACCGCGAAACCACCGGATCACCCCCTCCACGGCCGAGATATGTCGCTCCAGCCCCTCAGCCTGCTCGCTCGTCAGTAGTCCGGCCTTGGCGGCCAACGGGCCGAGGCGGCGCGCCGCGTTATCCTGGCGAAGCAACAGCCTGAACTCAGCCCGCGAAGTGAACAGACGATACGGCTCGTCCACCCCTCGGGTCACAAGGTCATCGACGAGCACACCGATGTAGGCCTGGTCCCGCTCAAGGAGGAACGGGTCACCACCCAGCGCCGCCAACCCGGCGTTGGCCCCCGCCACCAGACCCTGACCGGCGGCCTCTTCGTAACCCGTGGTGCCGTTGATCTGTCCCGCGAAGTACAGGCCCCCAACCGCCCGTACTTCTAGCGTGTGCCGAAGCTGTCGCGGCGGAAAGTAGTCGTACTCGATGGCGTAGCCGACCTTGGTGATGCGTGCCTCTCGCAGGCCGGGGATCTCCCGCAGGAACTGACGCTGCACCTCAGGCGGCAAGGACGTGGACAACCCATTCACGTAGAGCTCGGTCGTCTCCAACCCCTCCGGCTCGAGAAACACAAGGTGTTTCGGCGCGTTCGGGAACCGCACGATCTTGTCCTCGATCGATGGGCAGTAGCGGGGGCCCCGGCCCGAGATCTCCCCACCATAGAGCGCGCTCTTCGAGATGTTATCCGCAACCACCCGCTTCAGTCCGGAACCAGCCCAGGTAATCCAACAGTGACGTTGCTCTGGTATCGCTTCCCGCAGGTACTCGCTGAAGCGGTAGTCCACGGAGTCGCCCTCCTGGACGGTCACCTCATCATAGTTCACCGAGCGTCCGTCGATCCGTGGGGGCGTGCCTGTCTTGAACCGACGCATCTCCAGTCCCGCACCCTCCAACGCCTCCGCTAACGCCACCGACGCTCCCTCTCCGGCTCGCCCCGCCTCCAGTCCCGCTCGTCCCCCGATGTGGATCTTCCCTCGGAGGAATGTGCCCGCAGTGACGACCACGCGATCCGCGTCGAACTCGAGACCGCCCCGCGTGCGCACCGCACACACGCGTCCACCCCGAATCACGACATCGTTCACCATGTCCTGATACAGGTCCAGCAGCGCCAGGCTATCGAGCACTCGCCGCACGGCTCTGGGATACAGCGCCCGGTCGCACTGCGCCCGCGGCCCCCACACCGCTGCGCCCTTGCTGCGATTCAACATCCGAAAGTGGATACGGCTCGCGTCAGTCGCTCGCCCCATCACGCCACCCAGCGCATCGACCTCTCGGGCCACCACCCCCTTCGCGACACCCCCAATCGCGGGGTTGCAACTCATCTGGGCGATGCGCCCCAGGTCGGGCGTGATCAACAGCGTACGGGCCCCCACGCGAGCGCTGGCCGCGGCAGCCTCAGCCCCGGCGTGCCCCCCCCCCACCACCACAACGTCGTACGCGCTCTCCATCAGCGGAGGATCTCGAAACCCAACACGCGACTTCGGTCCAGGACCGCCTCTCGCCGCACCTCCTCCACCCCCGCCATCGCCGGTCCCGCAGCCAAGGCGCGCTCGAGCTGATCGAGCGCGTCCGGAGCACCTGACGCGACCACCTCCACCGAACCGTCGGCGGCGTTGCGCACGCTCCCCGTCAACCCGAGCTCGACTGCACGCTTCTGGGTCCACCAGCGAAAGCCCACCCCCTGGACACGACCGACCACGCGGTAGGCGCGGATGTCTCCATCATTTACCAATGCAGAACTCCGCAAACAGGTGATCCAGGACCTCCTCCTCCTGGACGATCCCCAGCAGCCCCTCCAAGGCGCTCTCGGCAGGGCCGAGGTGTGCGGCGGCCACCTCGACGGGAACGCCGCTCCCCAACGCCCGATCGAACGCCCTCACCTCGTCGAGCGCGCCTTGCAAGGCTCGTCGTTGTCGAGCTCGAGTGATCACGGGCGCGTCCGCGGAGGTGTGCACGAGATCGTTGTAGACCAGGCCCACGAGCGCGTCCGACAACTCCCTCAAGCCGGCGCCGGAGTGGGCGGACACCTGCACGGCCGGGTGCTCCGGGGACCCATCCGATACCGGAGTCGCGATCCGATCCGCCATTGTCCGCACCAGGAGCGTCGGGACCGCGACTTCCGCCATGAACGTTCGGTCCTGCGCCGACACCTCGCGCTCACACTCCACGCAGTAGAGAACCACCTGGGCGCGCGCTAGGTAGTCCTGCGCCACCTCCACCCCCAACCGCTCCACAGCGTCGTCGGTGTGACGCAACCCCGCCGTATCCACCAACAGGAAGGGGAAGCCCCCCACCTGGATCTCGGCCTCCAACGCGTCTCGGGTCGTCCCGGCCGTGTCCGTCACGATGGCGCGGTTCCGACCCACCATGGCGTTGAACAGCGAGGACTTCCCCGAGTTGGGAGCGCCCGCGAGCACTGCCAGTGCGCCCGAACGCAACAGCTCCCCTTGGGGTGCGGTCAGGAGGAGGCCTTCCATTGCACAGCTTAGACGCTCCGTCTCCTCCCGCACCTGGTCGATCGAGACCGGCGGTTCGTCCTCCTCGGGAAAATCCAGATGATGGACGAGCAGGGAGCGAAGGTGGATCAGCTCCGACCGCAGCGCGGCCACTCGCCCCGATAGCCCACGATCGAGCGTGTTCAGCGCTACGCCTTTCAGGGCGTGACTGCGTGCGTCGATCAGGTCCCCCACCGCCTCCGCCTGTACCAGGTCGAGCTTCCCGTTCAGGTAGGCCCTGCGGGTGAACTCCCCCGGCTCCGCCCTACGCGCCCCCGCCTCCACGCAGGCCTCCACCACCTCCTCGGAGACCAACCAACCTCCATGGCAGGAGATCTCGAGTAGGTCCTCCCCGGTGTAGCTGTCGGGACCGCGCCGGAAGGTCACCACCGCCTGATCGAGACGGTCCCCTCGGGCGCCTTGCAGCCAACGGACCGACGGTCGCCCGGGAGCGGGAAGGGTGGCGGAGTCGACCAATGAGCGCATGAGTTCGGACGCCCTCGATCCCGAAACCCGAACAAGCGCCACCGCACCCCGTCCCGGGGCTGTGGCTCTGGCTACGATGGTGTCGGGCTCGAGCTCGGGCATCACCCCCGCTCCTGGGAACACCGAGCGCTATGTGGCCGCTTGGGTCGCCGGCTGATTCTTGATTTGCACCTTCGCCCGTTCCTTGGCGATCCAGTACTGCTGAGGCAGCGTGGCCAGGTTGACGGTCAGGTAATAGAGGTTCAGTCCGGATGGGAACTGGAAGAACAGCACCATCAGGAAGATCGGCATCACCCACATCATGATCTTCATCTGTGGGTTTGGATTGGGCATCGATCGGAGGCCGATCCACTGCAACAAGAACATCGACGCACCCATCAGCACCGGCAGCAGGTACAGGGGGTCGGGGGCCGATAAGTCCGGAAGCCACGCGAACGGGACGCCCCGAAGCTCGATCGTGTTCTGGAAGACGAAGAACAGGGTGATCAGAATCGGCCAAGGGAGGAGCATGGGCAGACACCCAGCCACGGGGTTGAAGCCCTCCTTGTAGAGCTTCATCATCTCCTGCTGCAGCTTCTCGGGGTTGTTCTTGTACTTGGCCTGGATCTCCTGGATCTTGGGCTGCACCGCCATGTTCTTGAGTTGGGCTCGCATGGCCTTCTGGTTCAATGGCCAAAGCAGGACCCGCATCGAGACCCCGAACAGGATCAGCACCCACCCGTAGGCGATGTTCAGGTTGTCATGCAAGAACACCAGTAGCTTCGTCACGATACTGGTGAAAGGCCGGATGATCGGCCGGAAGATGGCCCAGCCGTAGGGGTTGACGTTCTCCAGGTCGGAGCCCAAGGAACTCAGCCGTGCGATCTCCTGGGGCCCGAGAAAGAGCCGCCGCTCAAACTCGCCGGTGCTGCTCAGGCCCTGCGCTACGGACACCGCCACCTGTGCATCCGGACCGTGGGGATTGGCCAGGATGCCTCCGAAGTGGAGGGCCGCGTTCTCGTTGCCCTCCGGTCCTGCCAGCATGGCACTGACGAAGTACTTGCTCTTGAACGCGACCCAGCTGAAGGGCCCGGGTGCGATGATCGATTCGTCGAAACCGTTCAGCCTTTCGGCATCAATTCCGTCCCGATCGTGCTTCGTGACGTATGCCAGAGCCGTGAGGTCGTCCTGCTCCCGACCCTCGTTGGGGGGGATGCCGGACCCCAGGTCCGTGAGTATGAACGCCTCCTCGAGGCCCTGTACCCGCCCCGATACGTCAACCCGATATTCGTTCGGGTGAAACGTATACTCCACCTCCAGACTGACCGCGCCCGTGGGGTGGGTGTATCGGAACGACAGCGCCTGCGGGCTCCCGCCATCCGTGAGCTGGAGCCCCTCGCGGGAAGGCTCGAACCCTGCCTGTCGCAGGTCCAGTGTGTCTTGGCCCAGAACCAGGCGGCGTCCCAGGGCAGGCAGTCCTCCCTCGGGAATCAGTTGCACCGGACCTTCGCGCGCGAAGGACGGGAACTCGAGTAGCTCAGCGCTGGTCAGGCGGGCGCCTGCAGTCGTGAACACGTATCGGTAGAGGGGCCCGTCGACCACGACGTCACGCGCGGCGACGGTGGGGAGGGTCACGGTGGGTTCGGCACTGGGTACTGGGTCCGTAACCGCTGGTACGACTTGCTCTTGCGGAATCTGTTCGCCCGGAGATGCGGGAGGCGATTCCGGGGCTGGGGTGGTGACCACTTCTGCGGCGGGATCCTCGGGGAGGATCGGTGGGAACATGCGGTTGGTCACGACCATGACCCCGACCATCAGGAAGATCGCGATCATCAAGCGCAGTTCGGTTCTCACCCTACCAGACCCTCCCGAGAAGCCCCGTCCGTCCCGGCCCTACCGGTGGAGGGGGTACGCTCACCGGCAGGAAAGCCTTCAGAGCCGCCGGGCACCGGGTCATAGCCTGACCCCCCAAAGGGGTGGCAACGCCCGATCCGGCGGACCGCCAGCCAGGACCCCTTGAGTGCCCCGAAACGTTCGATGGCCTGGGCCGCAAAAGCGGAACAGGTGGGGTGGAAGCGGCACGTGCCGTCTCCCCAAAGGGGCGAGAGGGCCCGCTGGTAGAAGCGGATCCCCGCTAGCAGGAAGCGACTGAGCATATCTTGGGCGCAACTGTCTCCAGTTCGCGCCTGACTTCGGGGAAACCCAGATCGTACGCGCTCGCCTGGGCCCGAACGATGATGTCTGCCGTACACTCCGAGGCTCGGAGCAAGGGGAGGAGAACCGTGCGTCCAACCTCTCTGATTCGGCGGCGCAAAAGATTACGCTGCACGGAGTTATGCCGGTATTTTGGAACAATCATTCCAAATCTGGGCATGGGAGCAACTGAGCGCCGGAAGATGATCTCGAAGTTCCCGGTCCGGCATCGCTCGCCGGCCCGCAGCAGCTCTCTGATCTCCGACGAACGCCGAATGCGCGACGCCCTCCTCAGACGGAAGGACGCGTTCGGCCGGACCGCGGCCACGGCGTCGCTACTTGGACCCGACCGACACCGTCAAACGGGCCCGTCCGCGGCGACGGCGTCGATTCAGTGTCTTCCGACCGGCCTTCGTCGCCATCCGGGCGCGGAAACCGTGCTTGTTCTTCCGCTTGCGGTTGCGTGGCTTGTAGGTGGGCTTCATGACTCGTGTGGCTTCTCGGGTGGGTCCCCAGATGACGGGGACAGAGCTTGAAAAGGTACCTTCGCGTTGGCATCGAGGTCAACGGGCAAGCCGCTTTGACTTTTCCACATCGGGATTCTAGGTTCCGCGCCCCCAATCCGGGTCGTCCCGGATCTCAGGTGCCATCCAACATCCCTAGTTGAAGCCTAATGGAGCTCACGGCACAGGACGTCTGGCAACGTGTCCTTCGTGCCGCGAAAGAGCACATCCCGGCCCAGAGTTTCACCACCTGGCTCGCCGGTACTCAACCGGTAGGTGTCACTGAAGACGAGATGTTGGTCGAGGCACCCAGTGACTTCCACGTGAAGTGGATCGAGGACAAGTACGGAGGCCTCCTCGAGGACCTGGTGCAGCGGCAAGTGGGGCGCCCTCTACGGGTGCATCTCAAGCCAAGTGCGGTCGGAGCGGCGCTGACCATTCCCTCCCTCACAGAAAGGCCATCGCGGCGATCCAATCCTCCGCACCGAGTCACGGAGCCCCAGGCCCCCTCGGACGGAAACTCTCCCCTCAACGAACGCTACACATTCGACCGCTTCGTGGTGGGCAACAACAGTCAGCTCGCCGTCGCCGCTTGTCTCGCAGTCGCTGAGCAGCCCGCTCGCACGTACAACCCCCTGTTCCTATATGGAGGCGTCGGACTGGGCAAGACCCACCTGATGCACGCCATCGGGAACGAGATCGTCCGCATGGACCGCTCCGTCCGGGTGGCCTACGTGCCGTCAGAGCGCTTCACCAATGAGTTGGTGACCGCAATTCAACGGGGCTCCACGGCCCAGTTCCGGCGTCGCTACCGTGATATGGACCTCCTGCTGGTCGATGACGTCCAGTTCCTGGAGGGGAAGGAGCGCACCCAGGAGGAGTTCTTCCATACGTTCAACGCGCTCTACGACGCTCATAAACAGATCGTCGTGACGAGCGACCGGGCGCCCAAAGAGCTTCCCGGCCTGGAGGAACGGCTGGTGTCGCGTTTCGAATGGGGTCTGGTCGCAGACATCAAACCACCGGACTACGAGACCCGGGTGGCCATTCTCCGCAAGAAGGCGAACCAAGACGGGCTCTCCATCGATGATTCGGTGCTCGACTTCATCGCCCGTCAGTGCACGTCGTCGGTCCGCGAACTCGAGGGCGCGGTGATCAAGCTGCTGGCGTACTCGTCGCTCACGCATCGGGAGATCGACGACGATCTGGCTCGCATGGCGCTGGGTTCGTTGGCCCGGGCCGAGGCGGAGCGCTCGCACCTTTCCGCCGAGCGCATCCGCGAGGCGGTGGCCGCCGAGTTCGGTGTCAGTGCGCAGTCCCTGTCATCGAAGCGCCGGACCCGGAACCTCACCGTTCCGCGTCAGGTCGCCATGTACCTCATCAAGGAACTGCTCGATCCTTCACTCGTATGGATTGGCCACATGTTTGGTGGGCGGGATCACTCCACCGTGATTCACTCGATCCGAAAGGTCGAACAGGACCAGACCACCGACGAGGTCCTAGCCGACCGCATACGGAGGGTACGTTCCCAGTTGGTGGCGGGTGGCTCTTGACCATGCTGCTACCCTGCGTGGAGGCCGTTCATGAAACGTGGAAAAGCCTGGGGGAAACATGGGGGGATTGGGGAGATCGTATGTTCCCCTCAAAGCGTCCACGGGAACACGCGGTTTCCACCTCTCGATCCACACCTCACCCAGCCCTGGATCCGCCAGGCGGGACGCCCCACTTCGACCCATCGGCAGACCTTCGATCCACACTTCCACACACTCTACTACTACTGCTATTCTCTAGTTCTATCAGGAACAATAGAATCGCATTCGTGGAAATGATCAGAAGTCACGGACCGAGTTGGGAGGCTCGATGAATCTCACAATCACGCGACAGAACCTTCATGCCGGCCTCGCAGCCGTGTCTTCGAGCATCCCCTCGAAGACCACGCTCCCGGTCCTGTCCAACATTCTGATCGAAGCGACCGACGACGGTGTCTGGTTGAGCGGGACGGATCTCGACGTTTCGGTACGCGTGCAGATTCCTGCGGAAGTTGCCGACAAAGGGGCTATAACGGCGCCCGGTAAGAAGCTTCAGGAGATTGCCCGCGAGCTACCCGACCAACCGGTTCAAGTGGCCACGCGCGGTGACCAGCTCGAGCTGAGGTGCGGGAAGAGTCACTTCAAGATCAATGGTTTGCCCAGCGAGGATTTCCCGGCTCTGCCCGACGTGGATTTCGGGGCGGGTTGGAACGTGTCCGTGCCCTCACTGTTGACGCTGATTCAGCGGACGTCGTTCGCGGTGTCGACAGAGGAGAGCCGGCCCATCCTGAATGGGGTTCTCTGGGAAGTGCGCGACGGTGAGATGCGGATGGTGGCGACCAACGGACATCGACTGGCTCGCATGGGGACCCGGGCAGGATCGGGCAAGCAAAGCAGTTCGGACTACATCGTACCGCCCGGTGCGCTCAACCAGGTCCAGCGGCTGTTCAAGGACGGGCAGGACGTCAGTGTGGGGCAGGCGGGCAATCACCTCGGATTCCGATCGGGGACCACCGAGGTCTTCACGCGTCTGATCGAAGGCAGCTACCCCAACTACGAGCAGGTCATTCCCAAGGACAACGACAAGGAAGCCATCATCGACAAGAAGGCGTTGGCTTCCGGCGTTCGAAGAATGGCTGTGGTCGCGAGCGACCAAACGCACCGGATTCGCCTGAAGTTCGAGAGCGATCGGATGCATCTGAACGTGTTGACTCCGGACCTCGGGGAAGGACACGACGAGCTGGAGATCTCTTATGGGGGTGAGGATCTCGAGATTGGCTTCAACGCCAACTACCTGCTCGAGGTACTGCGTCACATTCCCACCGATGAAGTGAAGATGGCGTTCAAGGCACCCGAACGGGCCGCCACGCTGGAGCCGGTGTGGACCGACGACAACGCGGAGGAGAGCTACCTTTGCTTGGTGATGCCGCTGAGGCTGCTGGACTAGCGAACCCGGCCTGACAGCGCCCGGACCGAGCGTGGTGCGGGCTGCCACGGCACCAGCCTGCGCGCGGTCCAGGAAAGCCCCGTGTTGAACCCGATCCCCAAGAGGGCCACCAGCACCAGGGTGGCGTAAAGCAGGTCGACGCGCATCACCTGCCAGGAAAGCCACAGCGACCCACCTAGGCCGTTGGTGGAGGCGATCATCTCGATGGCGATGCCGAAGAGGAGCGCGTTGTTCCCCGCCAGGCGTAGGCCCGCAAACAGCATCGGGAGGCTCCCGGGAAGTAGGATGCGCCGAACCACGTCCCGACGTCTGGCGCCAAAGCTGTGGGCCACCTCGAAGTAGATCGGATTCAGTTGCCGGACGCCTTCCATGGCATTGATCAGCATGGGGAAGAACGCCGCCAAGGCGATGGTGAGGATCTTGGCGGACTCGCCGAACCCGATCAGCACCATAACCAGGGGCAGGAGTGCGAGCTTTGGCACCGGATGAAGGGCCGCCACAAAGGGGTCGAGCGCGCGACGTAGGGATGAGGACCGCCCCATCCCCAACCCGATCAAGGCGCCGGGAACCGCGCCCAAGAGTAGACCGGGCACGACCCGGCCCAGCGTAAGAAGGACGTCTCCGAGGAGTCTACCACCGGCCAGGCCACCCACCAGGGTGCGGACCACCTGGCTAGGAGGCGGAAACAGTAACGTGGAGATCCAACCCAGCCCGGCAGCCACCTCCCAAAGCAGCAGCATGATGGCGACCAGCACCGGGGCGAACCATCGTAGGCCCGGTGCGGTTCTTCCAGAGAGGTCGGGACCCTCCACTATCCGCGAACCGTCATCCCGTCGCGCACTTCCTGCTCGAGGTGTTTCCAGATGCGCCAGGTCATCTCCCGCAGGGTGTTTTCGTCGCGCTGCGGGTCCCTGGGTCGGGGCAGGGGTACGACCACGTCCTCCAGAATACGTCCCGGCCTTCCGCTCATCACCAGGACGCGATCCCCGAGCAGCAGCGCTTCCTCGATGTCGTGCGTCACGTACAGCACCACCTTCTTGTCGCCGCTCCAGATCCGGAGCAGCTCCTCGCGGAGGACCCAGCGGGTCTGCGCATCGAGGAGACCAAAAGGCTCGTCCATGAGCAGTATAGGCGCGCCCGATACGAAGGCCCGGGCAATCCCGACCCGCTGCCGTAACCCACCGGAGAGCTGGTGAGGGTAGGCGCGGACAAACGACCCGAGCCCGAAACGCTCGATCACATCCAGCACCTGTTCAGAACGCATAGGCTCAGGAACGCCCTGCATGTCCAGCGCGAAGCCCACGTTGTCCCGGACGGTCATCCAGGGGAAGAGTCCATGGTCCTGGAACACCAACGCGGGTCGTGGGCCGTGCGTTGGCCCCGAGATCTCAAAGGCCCCGCCTGACGGATCGGTCAGACCTGCGATCACCTTGAGGAGGGACGTCTTCCCGCATCCGCTCGGACCCACGACGCACACGAACTCGCCGGGAGCCACGTCGAAGGTCACGTTCTCAAGCGCGGTCACCTCCCCTGGGTTGGACCGATAACGTTTCGACAGCCCCCGGCAGGAAAGGCCGATCCTGCCATCTTTCACCGGCGTACCCGCACTCCCGCCGTGAACGTGCGGGGCATGCCGACGCGCACCAGCCCACTGGCGGCACGGGTGGTCTCGAACTCGGTATCGAACACGTTCAGCAGCGCCATCGAGACCTCGATGCCCGGGCGAATCGGTCGCGCCGCCCGCAGGTCGAGTACGGCGTGGCTGTCCAACTCCAAGGTGTTGAGATCGTCCCCGAACCGAGCGCCTACGAAGCGTCCCGTCGCGGAGAGATCCAGGAGGCGAGGGTTCGCGTGGCGAAGCGTAAACGTTCCCTCATGGTTGGCCGAGCCCCTAAGGGACTTCCCGACCAACTCCGGCTGGACGGTGGCCTCCAGCACCCGCGTCGACTTGAACGTGTAAAAGCCCGACAGCGTCCAATACGGGGCAGGTCTGACCTCGAGCTCGGCCTCCAGCCCCGCACTGCGAGCGGACCCGATGTTCTGTCGCTGTCCGCACGAACCGCCGGCCCGCACGAAGCCACACGGAGCGATGAAGCGTGAGTTCGCCCCAGCCAGCTCGAGCGTCACTTCCAGGATGGGGTCTCGGACCCGGTTCCAAAAGATCGTGAAGCGTCCCAACGCGTCTCCACCCAGGGAGACATCCACACCCGACTCCACGCCGAACAGGTGCTCGGCCACCAATCCGTCGTTGGATTCGACCACGACGTTCCCGGGAGCCTGAAAGGGCTTGAGCAGCTCGTTGAGCGTGGGTGCCCGAAACGCAGAATACGCGCTTCCCCGCCAGGACATCCCCGCATCCCCCGCGTACCGCAGCCCAACACTGTAGCTGACGTCGGTCTCGGATCGACCGATGGAAGCCTGATCGGTGAGCGTGCTGTCGTTACGAAGATCGACGATGAAGCGCGACCCGTCCCGGTTCTCCCAACGATCGACTCGTACGCCGGTGATGAGTCCCCAATGTTGATCGATGCGCCAGTGGTCCTGCAGATAGGCTCCTACGAGGAACTGTTGACCGCCCACCCGGCGACGCCTGGTGAGCGCGTTGGCGATCAACAGAAAGTCCTCGTTCACCTCGCCGTCGATTCTGAGCACGTCTGCTCCCAGAGACAACTCGTGTCCCGCGCCCAACCGCTTCAGCCAGGACACCTGAGCGCCGACCTGATTGGCTGGAATGTCGAACTGGTCGAGCGCCAAGCTCTCAGACGACCGGTCCAGCGCTTCGGAGGAGAAGACCTGGCTGAAGTCGCTAGAGCCGCCAAAAGCGGTGAGCCCCCATTCTCCGGCGCCTTCACCGCGGTAGCGGAGACTGCTCCTCACGTCCCAAAGCTCGGTGGCCACGACCCGTAGTGGTGTGCCGTTGTCGCGATCCTCGTCCAGGAAGGTTCCTCCCGCCCGCACTTCCAAACGGTCTGACAGGTCGGCGCGCAAAGCAGCGAACACGACGCGGTGATCCGAGGTCACAGGGGTGTCGATAGGTCCCCGGAGGTCAGGCCGAATGGTCCGATAGCCGTCGGTCCCGAAGAGTTCACCGCCCACGATGAACGAGTTGCGCTCGCCGGCCATCCGCACCGCTCCCGACCCGCGTAGCATCCCATGGCTCCCGCCCTGCAGCGACGCATCCACACCTGTGCGGTCGCCCGAGAGGGTCACGATGTTGATCAGGCCCCCCAAAGCCCGGTTCCCCCACACCCCCGAGCCACCTCCCCGCACCACCTCGACCCGCTCGACGAACTCCATGGGAATGCGCGCCCAGTGCATCCAACCGGTGAAGGGTTCGCTCACCGGGACCCCATCCACCATCACCAGCGCCCGTCCCGCTGAGCTCCCGCCGAGGCCCCTGAGCCCCGGGGCCTGCAACGACGGATGCGCCACGATGGAACTCTGGTTGTCGAGGGTGGCGTACCCGGGGATCGACTGCAGGAGGTCGGGGAGCGTCTGAAACCCCGAGGTCTGGACATCCTCGCGAGTGACGATGGAGATATGAGCCGGGATGTCTCCCACGCGGGCGGCCGTGCGGGTGGCCCCCACGACCAGACCCTCCAGCGCGAAGACCGAGTCGCGCGGGGGGTCCGAGGTGGCCTGCCCATGGCCCGCGGCCGGGAAAGCCAGTAGCGCCATGCCGCCCACGAGCATCCGACTCGGGGCGGCGCCACAAGCCTTCAACTGCTTCAACAGTCCGTACAGATGCTTCGACATGTACTGCTCCTGATTCAGGGGGCTGCGGGGGGCGCCGCCACTGCCCTCGCGAGAAACGAGCCGTCCCACAGTTCCTGGACGGTCAGGGCACGCTCCAGCAGCCCCTGCTCAACCGCCCAATCCTGATAGTCCGTGAGACCGCCCTCCTGCATCTGTCCACTGCGTGCCAAAGGCGTAAAACAGGCCACGTCGATCACCTCGGGGTCCTCTTCGAGAGCTGTGGCGAGCAGCGCCCGCACCGCTGGGGAGTCGTCGGTCAGGTCGGCCACGGCCCGTAAGAACGCGCGCATGAACCTCGTGCCTAGTTCCGGGTCCCCATCAAGTATCCGTGCGCCGTAGAACAGGAGCGAGATCTGAAATCCGGGAGCCGACAGGTGCATGTTTCGCCAGAGGACGCCCTGGTCCAGTGCCAGCGCACGGGTCAACTGAGGCTCGGTCACGAGCGCGGCGTCTACCGACCCGTCGGCCAAAGCCAACAGTTCCGCATTGGGTGGGATGACCCGCTGTTCCACGGACTCCACGTCGATCCCTGCCTCCGCCAACGCATGTTCCACAAGGAAGCGCAGTGGGGCCTGCCGGCTGGTCGACAGACGCTGTATGAGCACGCCCGAGTCAGGCACAGCTCCACGCTCAAAGAGACGGGGGCTCAGCAATAGCGCAGAGGAAGTACAACTCTGCGGATCGAGGTACCCCTTGTCCGCAACCGCTCGAATTCGGGCACCCCCCGCGATTGCGTTGAGGATGCCGGGAACCGGCATGCCCGGAAGCACGTCCAACCGGCCGGTCGCAAGCAGCGGGACCGCCTCCGCAGTGCTCATGAGGGATTGCAGCTCGACGTCGAGCCCCTCGTCCTCGAAGTAGCCGGCGGCTGCCGCGACGTGTATGGGCGCGAATGACAGATAGGGACCGGTGGCTACGCGAAGGGTCGGCAGGTCCCCTCCCGGCCCACCATCACAGCTTACGGCGCCGAAGGAGAGTAGTGCGACCGACACGAGGCCCGTCCTTGAGCGCCGCGTCAGCGGCAGGCGAGTGCGTCTTCTGGCGCGCTTCACACGCCGGGTTCCGACTTGCGCGTAGCGGACCGGCTCCCGAGCACGAGTGGGATGTGCTTCCCGCGGGGCGTGAGCCGCGGGCGCTCCCTGCGAACCCGAAAGGTCTCCGCTTGTGACCACAGTGGTCGGGACATGGCGGCGCCGGTGTCCATCCGGTTCAGCGCGTCCATCAGTGCAGACAGGATCGCCTGATCCCGGTGCTCGGGCACGTCGGGGGATACCACCAGGGTGAGCCGGGTAAAGCCGCGCGCGTCCTCCTCCTCCACGAGCTGGTAGTCCAGCGCCGAGCCACCCAACCGGCTGGGGAGTTCCTCTTCGAGAATCCGCTCCATGTCGGATCCGACGAGCGTTACGCCCTCGCCCGTCAGCTTCCGGTGACTTCGCACGTCGGTCATGTGCACATCCAGGCCGAGCGCACCATACGGGCATCCGCACGGTCGTTGTTCGACAGTGCCGAAGTCGTCCAGCTCCACGTTGAGGAGGATCTTTGGCGCCGACGGCAACAGTGTGGTGAACTGGAAGGTCTGGACCGACCCGCCCAAGGCATCGAGGTACCGTTCTCGTTGGATCATGGCCAAGTGGTGCATCATCAGGTGCTGGTCGTTGGGGTCCGTTGAGTCCGCGCAGGACTGGCCAACCGAGCCGGCCTCCGTGAAGTAGTAGTTCGAATAGAAGTCGGCGCCGGACTCGCGGATCTGGCTGACCTTGGCGGACGTGGGCGGTTCGCCTCCGCAAGCGAAGGTGCAGCCGGTGAGGTCGATCCCTTCCTTCTTAGCGGCGAGCGCCACCCGTAGGGCTTTACTGACATGGGCGCGAATCCGGCACCGACCATCGGTCGCCAGCCGCTCCGCCGCCCAGCGAGCGAGCACGGCCGCATCCTTGAGCGGAACCCACTCAGGGCGCGGCACGTCGAATCCCGCCCCGCGCGCCACGGCCACAGCTGCGCGGGAGGCTGCCCGAAACCGAAACCCGTACCCGTCCGTCCCGCTCCACACCGGCGTATACCAATGCTCCGGCGAGTTCCCCAGCGGCACCCGGCTGAGCGTACTGTTGAGTCCGTTCCCCGGGGGGATCTCGAACCAGAAGACCGTCGGATTATCGATGCCACCGTGGGCGTGGTCCGACAGCGCCAGCCCCGGGAGTTGCGCGGTCAGGTGATCAAGGTCCAGGTGCACTCGCCGCCCCACCCCCGTCGATCCCCCGGTGCTGACGCTGAAGAACTGACTCAAACCAGGGTTGTCGAAGTCGGAGGGTTCCGTCTCGATCACCGTGCCCCGGCGCTCGATGGGCTCCTCGCCCCGGAACTCCTCGAACGTCAGTCCCACCCCCTCATCCCGCAGCCGCTCCAGGGTGCGTTCCACTCCCACCGAGTCGAGTGAATCCGTAAGGTCGGCCTGAGTCAGGCCGGCCAGCTCCAGCAGGCGTCGGTAAGGGCTACGAGGGTTCGCATAGACCGCTGCTGCGAGCATCTCCTCTAGGTTCTGAGCGCGCCGCTCCATCCGTCGCCCAACGATGGACAGGGCGTCCTCGAGGGAGACCCGCTGACCCAGGAAGCTTGGAAGCTTCCTCAGAAACCTGTAGAAGCTGAGGGCCTCATGGCGAACGCCCACGACACGGTCCTTGCCGGGGGTGGTCCGGCCGAGCGGAGGGAACGGGGCAAGAATATCCCCTTTCGACAGCGGACCCGCAAACCAGACGCGAGAATGGTAGGTTGTTGTCCGGTTTGTCCTTACAGGGATGGCGCCTTAGATGAACGATGAGAGGCGCTGTCGCAGCAGCGCCACACACCAACCGCCTTCCAGGTTTGGCCGAAATGATGCACACGGTGGAACGATTGCTAACCCGCCAGCCCAGGCTCGGCGAGGCGGCCCAGCGGATACGGTTCAGATGGCGGCACCGGAGCCGCGCCCGACCCGTGCTGGTGCACCAGATGGCTCGGGTAGGATCCGTGACTGTGATCCGGGCGCTCAGGGCGCGCTTTCCGGACGCCAACCTTTTCCATACGCACTACTTGCACCCGGCCACCATAGCGGAGTATCGGAGCCGTTTTCGGCGGCTCCGCGACGTCACGGGGCGACCCGGCCTCCACCGGGAGTTCATGGCGGCTGAGCTGCTTCACCGTTCCAGCGCGTTGCCCCGGCCCTGGCGGGTGGTGTCGCTGGTCCGGGACCCGATGGCCCGCATTGTCTCCGCGTTCTTCAAGCACTTCGATCTGAATCATCCCGAACTCGGCACCGATTTTCTCCAAACTCGGAACGTCCAGTCCCTGATTGAGCTGTTCCTGGGGCCGGAGGATCCGGAATGCGATTTCGCGCTCCGATGGTTCGACCACGAAGTACGGGACGTCCTCGACATCGACGTCTTCGCCACGCCCTTTCCGCGCCCCAAGGGCTTCCAGACCTACTCGAGCAGGGCGGCGGACCTCCTTCTGCTACGGCTCGAGGACCTGAACCGCGTGGGCGCAGACGCACTGGGAGCCTTCTTCGAGACCGAGCCCATCGCGCTAGAGCACCAGAACCGGAGTCGCGACGCTGGCTACGGAGCCACCTTCGCCGCGTTCAAGGCCGCGCTCCGCGTGCCGCCGGCCTATCTGGACGCAGTGTATTCGTCCGCGCTCGCGACTCACTTCTATACCGAGGATGAGATCGACGCCCTGCGGGAGCGCTGGTCCGCCTGACTCAGGTGCGGCGGAGGGCGCCAAGGGCGTCGAGTACCTCGGTGCCAGCCGACCGTCCCCCCGGAGTGGCGGCCCAGAGCAGCAGGAAGGCCACACCGAAACAGACGCCCCGCAGGGCCAGATCGAGCACGGTGGCGCCAAGCACGGGAAGCCGATCCGACACCAGGCTGAGCGCTACGACTGCGCCCACGGCGGCCAATGCGGGTCGAAGTAGCACGCCGAGGACGTCCCAGGTGCCGAGCGGGGAGGGGTGCAGCGCGTAGGCCAGGCTGGGGACCCACATCAACACCGTGGCAGCGGTCACTCCCGTGGCGATGCCCACCGGGCCCCAGAACGCACCGACCACCACGCCCGTCAATTGCGCCCCGGCGTAGACCAGCGACCACCGGAACTGGCGACCGGTGTCGGCTCGAGAGAGGTAAATCCACTCGGTGACGCGGGTCATCCCGCCGAAAAAGGCGGCAATCGCCATCAATCGCATGAACACCACCGCCCCCGACCACTGGTCTCCCAACAGCACCCGCACCACGCGCTCCGCTTCCACGAAGAGGAATGCCGTGGCGGGCAGCGACAACGAAAAGAAGGGCATCAACCCTCGGCGCACGTAGCGTCGGTACTGGCCGCCCTCCTTCACTCTGCTGAACCCCGACACGGCCACGTCGGACAGCGCCGCAAAGAGCTCGGTGGACGGGTAGGCGGCCCACCGGCGACTGGTGTGATAGAGCCCCAACGCCCCCGCGCCGGCCAACGCACCGGTCAACACCCGGTCGGCCTGGTTGGCGACCCAATTCACCAGACGGTATCCAGAAACCCCAGCCCAGTAGGAGCCAAACGAGCGCCCCTGGTCGGCGGGTTCTACAGGGTGGCTCCTCCACGTGGGGCGCCAATCGCACACGATCCAGATCAGAACCGTGTCTACGGTTCGCCACACGGCCAATTGGAGGAGCAGCGACCAAAAGCCTACCCCCTGCAAGGCGGCTACGATGGCGGCTACGCTGCCAAGGAAGGCTGCGACAAGCTGGATCATGGCCACAGCCCCGAACCGCATCTGTCGCTTCAGCAGAGCCGTATGCATCGCAGACAACGAACCCACGAACAGAAGCGCCGCCCACGCCACCGTCAGCCATACCACACGCTCGTCGCTATAGATGCGCGCGAGCAGCGGCGCCGTGAGCGCCATGGCCCCGACCAGCAGGAGGTTCCAACCCAGCGCCGACTTGAACAGGGCGCTGGCCCGGGTGGGGTCGAGGATTTCTTGATGAATGACGGTGGTCTGTAGACCGGAGTAGGCGATGGTGTTCGTCAACATGGCGACAGGCATCACCATGGCCATCACCCCGAAGTCCATGGGGGTGAGCAGTCTGGCCAGTACCATGGTGGAGGCCACCTGCAGCCCGACCAACAGGCCGCGGCCGGCCGTCGCCACCATCCCGGAACGTACGGACTTCCGGCCCAGGTCAGCGCGCACCTCATCGATGCGGAAATGGCGGTCAGGGCCGGTCAAGCGTCCGGGTCCTCTCTAGGCAGGGTTTCCTCGGCATCCAGGAACCGAGACGCCAGCTCGGGCGTGGGGATAGCGCAGGCGTCTCGGCGTCCGAACCAGCGATACCGGTTACGGGCGATGAATGCGTAAACGAAGTCACGCAGTGCGCGGGGAACCAGTAGTGCCACAGCCAGGAGTGAGTAGGGGAAGCCCAGGTGCTTGGCCACGCGGAGGACGGCATCCGAACGCATGTGCACGCCAGCGGAATCGACCAACACGACGCTGTCGGGCAGCGCTTCGGCGAAGACCTTGCCCTCGAGCACCCGATCCGCCGCCTCCGACTGAAGAGAGGCAAAGCGAAAACGACCCGACCGGTCGCGGGCGATAACCCACTGCACCCAGGCGTTGCACAGGTTGCACACACCATCGAACAGCAGCACCGGCGGATATCCGCCCCGCGGCGGACCCAGTGGCTTCATGCGCGTCCCCTGCCTCGCGACTCCCAGTACCCGGCAGTAGGTTCGTCGGGGAGACGTCTGAAGTCCACCTCGATGGGCCCGATCAGGAGCTACCATGACCACGCAGCGCCCTTCTCGCCTCGCCCTTCCGTTCATCGTAGGTCTTGCACTCGCTCCTGCATCCGCGGCGTCGCAGGCGGTGGACTACAACCGCGCCGAACGGTTCCTGAGTTGGCACACGTCAGGGATGGTGTCGGGGGACCAGGTATCACCCAACTGGCTGGAAGACGGTCGGCGGTTCTGGTACCGGAACAGCTTGGGTGAGGGGCACGAGTTCGTGGTCGTGGATCCCACCGCCCAACGTCGGAGCCCCCTGTTCGACCACCATCGGCTCGCCTCCGCAATGTCCCTGGCCGACGACACCGCCTACGTGGGCACCAAGCTGCCGTTCGACGAATTCGAGTTCACCGAGGAACTCCGCAACATCGCGTTCGAGGCCCGCAAGAAGCGTTTCGAATGTGATATCGTCGACTACACCTGCGTGGTCGGAGACACGCTGCCCAGCGAAACGCCCTACGTGGCCTCACCCGACGAGAAGTGGGAAGCGTTCGTCGTGGACCACAACCTCTATCTCCGCCCCAAGGGAGGAGGCGATTCCACGCAGGTGACCACCGACGGAGAGGAGTTCTACGCCTACGGAGTCACCCACCCCAGGCCCAATCAGGTCCGCAACAAGACGCCAGTCCGACCCCAGGTGCGCTGGTCGCCCGACTCGCGGCGTCTGGCGGTGACGAGGCAGGACGAACGGGACGTAGCGCACCACCACTACCTGTCCATGACGCCGCAGCGGCCCGAGCACTTCTCGTACCCCTACGCGCTCCCCGGCGACTCCATCATTCCGTTCCCCGGTCTCCACATCATTACGCTCGACACGCCCATCACCGACGCGAGCGAGGATGGCGGCTCCACTGCGCTGCCCACCGTGGCGTCGAACGTGGCCGTACAGTTTCCGGAGCGCCCGCTCCAGTCCTCTTTCCGGGGATCGGTGCCCGATTCGGCGTGGAGCGACGACAGCAGCAGCCTGTTCGTTGCCTCGACCAACCGGGCCTACAAGGACATGTGGCTGACGGAAGTGGACGCAACTACCGGATCGCAGCGCCTGCTCGCTCACGAAACCTCCAAGACCTACGTGGAGATGGCGCACGGCAGCCGCTTGGATCCGGCGTCCTGGTACGTGTTCGAGAACGACGATGTGTTGTGGTGGTCGCAGCGGGACGGGTGGGCCCATCTGTACATCCTGGATGCCAATGGCGAGGAGAAGACCCGGCTGACGTCCGGGGCCTGGATGGTCGAACGCGTCGTGCACGTCGATGAGACGACGGGAGCCATCTACTTCCTGGCCCGCGGGATGGCGGAGGACCGCTTCGTCTACGAGGCGTATCTGTATCGCATTAATCGGAACGGCAGCGGTCTCACGCTGGTCACCCCCGAGGAGGGTCACCACGAGATCTCGTGGTCTCCCGACGGTTCGGTGTTCGTCGATCGCTACTCGAAGATCGGCGAGCCCGCCAAGATTGCGCTTCGTAACAAGAGCGGGACCGTTGTGATGAACCTGGAGGAGGCCGACGTAAGTCGCCTGGAAAACGAGATCGGGTTCAAGTCCGCTGAGGTGTTCACAGTGAAGGCGCGGGATGGCATCACCGACCTCTACGGTCTGATCTACTTCCCGCCCGACATGGACCCGGAGGGCAGCTACCCCATCATCACGCACATCTATCCGGGTCCCCAGGTGGGCTCGGTGGGCAGGGCCTGGAACTACCGCAGTGGCGGTGACGACTTCGCGTTGGCCCAGCTGGGGTTCGTGGTGATCCAGTTGGACCACATGGGCACGCCTTGGCGGTCCAAGGCGTTTCACGACAACTACTACGCCGACTTCAACGACAACGGCCTCCCTGATCACGTCGCGGCCATTCGGCAGTTGGCGGCGCGCCACCCAGCCATCGACCTGGACAGGGTGGGGATCTACGGTCATTCGGGCGGCGGGTTTGCTACCACCGACGCGATGTTCCGCTTTCCGGACTTCTTCCACGTGGGCGTGGCAGGTGCCGGAAACCATGATAACCGCAGCTACAACATCTACTGGTCCGAGAAGTACCAGGGCGAACTGGTGAAGGACACGCTGACCGGCACAGATAACTTCGAGGAAGAGGCCAACAAGTCCCATGCGGCCAACCTGAAGGGCAAGCTGCTCCTGATGCACGGGGACATGGACGACAACGTGCACCCCGCCATGACCATTCAGGTGGTGGACGAGTTGATCAAGGCGAACCGGGACTTCGATCTGATCATTGCGCCCAACCGCGCGCATGGGCTGAACGAACCGTACTTCGTGCGGAAAAGGTGGGACTTCTTCGTGCGGCACCTCCTGGGCGTTGAGCCACCCGCCAACTACGAGATCAAGCGACCGGAGTCCTGACCAACCACAAGAAGGAAGGCGAACGCGGTGGCAAAGAAGGTCAAGGAGGTTCCCGACGCCGAGCTGGCGCTCTACGAGAAGCTCGTCGCCACCAACCCCGAGGTGAAACTCAAGGGCGCCAAGTCGGCCTACACGTCCCGCAACGGGCACATGTTCAGCTACATGAGCAAGGAAGGCGTGCTCTGCTTGAGGCTACCGAAGGATGAACGCGAGGCGTTCTTGAAGAAGTACAAGATGCAACAGCCGGTAAGCTACGGCGCGGTGATGAAGGAGTACGTCGAGGTCCCCGCGACCATGCTCAAGAGGACGGCCCAGCTCAAGAAGTTCTTCCAGATGAGCTACGACTACATCGGTTCGCTGAAACCGAAACCCACGACCCGAAAGAAGAAGACCACCAGGAAAAAGGCGACCAAGAAGAAGCGCTAGACCGACTCCTCGGAGAGATCTTCCAAGAGGTGGTCTAGCCGCTCATGCAGAGACTCCATCTGACCGGACGTGAGCCGCTGCCCGATCCTGGCGCCCTGGTGAAGCGCGAGGATAGCCAGCAGAGACCCCACGGTGAGCAGGAGGCCCCAGAGCGAGCGTCCCAGTAGATACTGCGCGAACGCCCACCCCAAGCCTACGAGCGCGAGGAAGCCGAACGCCGAGTAGAGGAAGACGAACATCGTCCAGACCTCCGGATGGGGCGCGTAGCGAGCATGGAGCACGCTTCCCGATTCGGCCTCCTCGAGCTGTACGGAGAGGTGAGGTGACCAGAAGCTCCGTTCCGACTCCTCGACGAACAGCTCCATGCAGCGACCGGCCGACGTGGAGCAGGGACGGAACTGGTCCCTCAAGCGAGCTCGCATGGCCGCGATGGTCTCTTCGGGAGAGGTGCTCAGGGGCACCTCGAAACGAGGCCGAATCCCTGGTAGGTCCATGGGAGGAAAGCTAGGGCCGACCCCCGCCCCGCGCACATTCGCCCCGACCCGACGGAGGGTCCTAGGTTGGGAGCCGCCCCCCCCTTCCGATCCCCCTTCTAGCCCCAAGGCCACACATGTCGCTCACCACCCGCGTGCTGCTCGGGCTCGTTCTGGGCCTACTCCTGGGAGTGGCGCTGGCACCCGCCGAAGCGGGCTGGAGTGCCACTGTGGTGGAGTGGATCGAGCCGATCGGAGGCCTCTGGGTCAACGCGATCCGGATGACGGTCATTCCGCTGTTGGTCTCGCTCCTCCTGGCGGGGATCACCGCTTCGGGTACCCAGACGGTGGCGCGCACGGGGGGTCGGGCGCTGGCGTGGTTCGTAGGGTTGGCTGCGGTCTCTAGCCTGTTGGGCGGCCTGCTGGCACCCCCGCTGCTGGCCCTTTTTGGCGGCACGGACGTCGTGCTGCCCGAGCTGGTCGGCAACGCGGCCCCCACCGACGTGACCCTGCCGCCGTTCAGTGACTGGTTCGTGGGGCTGCTTCCCTCGAACCCCATCGCCGCCGCCGCCGACGGGGCGATCCTTCCGCTGGTGCTGGCCACCGTGCTGTTCGGAATCGCAGCCACCAAGGTGGCGCCAGAGCACCGGGAGCGGATCACCAAGGCCGCCCAGGCCGTGTCGGAGACCGTGTTCGTGGTGGTGGGGTGGATCCTGGCCGCCGCGCCGGTGGGCGTGTTCGCGCTCACCTTGAGCCTCGCGGCACGCACGGGTGCGTCCATGGTCGGGGCGGTGGCGGGGTTCCTGTTGGTGGCCAGCGCGCTGGTGGTCGTGGCCACCCTGCTGCTTTACCCGCTAGTCGGGGCGCTGAGCGACACACCCGTTCGGCTCTTCGCCAAGGCGGCCGCACCGGCCCAGGCGGTGGGGTTCACCACCCGCTCGTCGCTCGCCACCCTGCCCGTGATGATGGAGGAGGCCGAGAACACGCTCGAGCTGCCCCCGCAGGCGGGTGCACTCGTGCTGCCGGCAGCGGTCTCGGTCTTCAAGTACGCGTCGCCCGTGGTGCGAATCACGGGCATGTTCTTCGTGGCTTCGCTTTTCGGCGTGGAGCTGGGGGCGTTGGAGACGGTGGCGCTGGTGGCGGGTCTGGGCGCGCTCAGCTTCTACTCGCCGGGGATTCCCAGCGGGGGTCTGTTCGTGATGGCGCCACTCTACCAGGCGTTTGGGCTACCCATGGAGGGCATCGGGATCCTGATTGCTCTGGACGTCATTCCCGACATGTTCATCACCATGTCCAACGTCACGGCCGACCTGGCCGTGGCGGCTATTGCGTCACCACAAGATCCAGCTCCGTAGTCACCGCCACCGCCGTGTGGAGCGTCTTGTAGACGGGGCACTTGGGCGGGTGGCTCTCGTACGCGCGATGAATGGCCTCTCGGTCGGCGTCGGGCTCGATGTGGAGCCGATAGCGGATATGCACGGCGGTGATGCGGAGGACGCCGTCCTCCTTGTCCACAGCGCCCTCGACCTCACCCACCAACCGATCATCCGAAGCCGAAATCCCGCGCGCCTCCAGCGCGCCACCGAAGGTTCCGGTCATTCAGCCGCCGGTGGCCGCCACGATGTAGTCGAGGGTGGTGGCGGTGGGGGTCTCCACCTCGACACCGTAGTGTTCGGCGATCTCGGAGTGGACACCGAACTCGACGGGGACCGGTGTGGCGGGTAGGTGTGCGTGCCGGTGAGGGCCCCGTTTGCGTTCGATGCGGACTCTTGACGTGTAGACGCCCATGCGGTTCCTCGGTTGGCGGAGTCTCGAATAGGCTAGCTACCTTGGCAACCACCCAAGGCTCGACATCGGAGTCTCGTTCCATGAGCTCACCCCCACAGGTCACCCGGCTCCTCCGTCGTCTTTCCGACGGCGACACGCGCGCCGCCGATCGATTGATCCCGGTGGTCTACGAGGAACTGAGGGTACTGGCCCGCAGCGAGCTGCGCCGCGAGCGGGGCGACCACACCTTGAACGCCACAGCACTGGTCAACGAGGCCTACGTGCGTCTGGCGCAGTTGGAGCGCATCGATTGGAAGGGGCGGGCGCACTTCTTTGGTGCGGCAGCGCAGTCCATGCGGCGGATCCTGATCGACTACGCGCGTCGCCGAGGCGCGGACAAGCGTGGCCAGGGCGCGGAGCACGTCCCTTTGGACAGCGTGGTGGTGGCCGCGCGGGAACGCCCGGCCGATCTCCTGTCACTCGATCAAGCCCTGGCTCGGCTCGAGGCGTTGGACGAGCGCCAAGCGCGTGTGGTGGAGTGCCGGTTCTTCGCAGGCATGGAGGTCAAAGAGACGGCCGAGGTGCTGGGCGTGTCGCCCGCAACCGTGAAGCGGGACTGGGTCATGGCCAAGGCATGGCTCAATCGAGAGTTGGGCGCTTGAGCACTTCCGAACAGTCGCGCCACCGGCGCATCCAGGAGCTACTTCTCCAGGCGCTCGACATGGAAGGCGAGCCGCGGGAGCAGTTCTTGGTCTCGCAGACCGGCGACGACCCCGAACTGATCGACGAGGTACGGTCTCTGATCGAGGCATTGGCACGCCCGAGCGTGGTCGACGAACTGGTAGATGACACCTCCGACGATGCGGGGGGGACGAGCTCGGTGCCCGACTCGGGCGCTCCCGGGCTTGGCGAAGTAGGACCCTACAAGCTCCGGCGGCTACTGGGGCAGGGGGGGATGGGGAGCGTCTTCCTGGCCGACCGGGTGGGCGAGGACTACGTGCAGCAGGTCGCCCTCAAGCTCGTCCGCGCTGGGTACTTTGACCCCAAACTCGAGGAGCGCTTCCGGGAGGAGCGGCGCATTCTGGCCCGGCTCAGGCACCCAGGCATCGCGCAGCTGCTCGATGGGGGTGTCACGCCCGGAGGGCATCCCTACTTCGCGCTCGAACTCGTGGAAGGGACCCCACTACTCGATTACTGCGCGGCCAAGGAGCTCCCGCTGGAGGCGCGGTTGGGCGTGTTCCTAGAGATCTGTGCCCCGGTCCACTACGCCCATTCCCAGCTGGTCATCCACCGAGACCTCAAGCCCGCCAATATCCTCGTCACGGCGGCCGGTCATGTGAAGCTGCTGGACTTCGGGGTCGCGAAGTTGGTGGAGACTCGCCTTGCGGACGGGGACGCAACCCGGACGTCACCGTGGATCACCCCAGCCTATGCTGCGCCTGAACAGATTCGTGGCGAGACCGCCGGGACGGCCGCCGACATCTACGCTCTGGGGGTCATCCTCTACGAGCTGCTCACCGGTGCTCGACCCTACACGGTCGACCCATCGCTCCCGCCCTCCGAGGTGGAGAGGATCGTATGCCATCTCGAGCCCACCCGTCCCAGTCGGGCGGTGACCGAGACCGGATCCAACGCCGGGGGGCCCTCGATCGGCGGCGACTCCACCGCGGCCCGGCTCAGCCGTCAGCTCACGGGAGACCTGGACACCATCGTTCTGAAGGCATTGGCCAAGTTGCCGGAGCGCCGCTACGGCTCGGTGAGCGCCCTCGCAGATGACGTGCGCCGCTACCTGGAAGGACACCCCGTCCTGGCTCGACCCGACACTGCCGCCTACCGGGCTCGGAAGTTCGTGCAGAGGCATCGCGTCGCAGTTCTAGCGGGAGCGGCCGTGTTCGGAGTTCTCCTCATCGGAGGGGCCGCAGTCGCGGTCGCGGGGGTTAGAGCGGCTGCTCAGCGCGATGTCGCGCAGGCCGAGGCCGAGCGGGCAGACGAGGTCGCGGGCCTCATGCTGGAGATCTTTCAGTTGTCGGATCCTGCCCGGTCGCTCGGGGACACGATTTCGGCCAGGGAGATTCTGGACCGGGGTACGACTCGGATCCAAGATCGACTCGAGGGGCAGCCATTGACGCAGGCCGAGTTGCTCAGCCAGGTCGCGGAGGTGTATCGCGGGCTCGGGATGTCAGGTCGGGCCGAGGAGCTGGCGCGCAGTGCGCACTTCATTCGGGAAACCGAGTTGGGCGCGAACGATGCGACCACTGCCGAGAGTCTCGGGCAGATCGGAGTCCTCCTCCGGGACCAAGGGCGCATTGGGGAGGCGATCCCACTTCTGGAGCGGGCGGTCGAGGCGCGAAAGGTGGCCGCCATCCCCACAGATACGGTGTTGGCCTCCATGCAGGCGTCGCTGGCTGCTGGTGTCCGAGCCATGGGCGAGTTCGACCGGGCCCGCATGCTTTGGGAGGAGTCCCTGGAGACTCGAGTGGATGCGTTCGGGGAAGCCCATCCGCTCGTGGCGGAGAGCAGGGTCGGCTTGGCGGCGGCGCTGCATGAAGCGGGTGAGTTCGGCCCTGCCCAGGACGTGCTCCGCGACCTGGTGAACGCCGGAAGGGGATCCGCGGAGCCGTCCGTCCAGGTCGCTACGGCGGCCATCGAGCTGGGGGCGCTGCTCAACATCCAGGAACGGTTCACCGAGGCGCACGGGTACCTCGAGGAAGCCCTGCGCATCCGGAGTGTCCTCTACGGGACTACTCACCCCGACCACATCGAAGCGCGCCTGCACTTTACGAACACCGTCTACGGGTTGGGGCGCTTTTCGGAAGCTGCGGAGATGGCAGAGGAGGCGCTCTCCGACGCTGCGGTCGCATGGGGCGCGAAGCACCCGACCGCCACCAGTCTTCGGGTGCATCTCGCTCGAGCGTCACTGGCTTTGGGGGAGGCTGAGCGGGCGGCCGCCATCTACGATACGGTGCTCGCGCACAAGCATGAATACTACGGTGGGGACCACAACGACCTGGTCTTCAACTACCTCTTCTCTGCGGAACCCGCGCTGGCCAACGGGCGCCTCGACCTGGCCCGCGGCGCGGTCATGGCGGCGAGTAGCATGCGCTCGCGCCTGTCGGGCGCCACCGTGCAGGCCCCAGGTGTTTCGGAGATGCTGGAAGCCTCAGTGTTGGGGCGAGTGGCGGCTGCGGAGGGAAGTCACGAGGAGGCGGGGCGACACTTCGAGTTGGCCGTGGCGGTGGCCGAAGCCAGCCTCCGACCGAACCATCGTTATCGAATCCGCATCCTGAGGGAACGATCCGCCTGGTGGATCGATCAGGGGCGAGCCGCCGAGGCGCTTCCCGTGCTGCTTGACCTCATCGCCGTACAGGAGCCGGCGCTCGACCCGGATGCCATCCACCCTCAACTCGGACACACCCGTCTCGAGGCGGGTAGGGCGCTCCTGGAGCTGGGCCGGACCGATGAGGCCCGGGCCCACCTCCAGGGCGCCCTCGAGCACTACGACGGACTGCCTCACTCGCAGCCCGCCGTACGTCGAGCGACTCGTCTCCTACAGACCCTCGAATAGCGGTGTGCTCATGTAGCGCTCTGCGAACGAAGGGAGCACCACCACGATGGTCTTGCCCTCGAACTCCGGGCGTGTAGCGAGCCGATAGCCCGCGATAGCCGCCGCGCCGGACGAGATGCCGCAGGGGATGCCATCATTCTTGGCCAGGTCGCGGGCCATCATGAACGCCTCGTCGTTCCCGATCACCGCGACCTCGTCGATCAGTGAGGTGTCTAGGACCGCAGGCACGAATCCCGCTCCGATTCCCTGAATCATGTTCCCGGGACCCGGCTCGCCGCCCGACAGCACGGGACTCGTCTCCGGCTCCACCGCAACCACATGAAGGTGCGCCGTCCGCTCCTTGAGCACAGAGGCGCATCCTGTGAGCGTTCCGCCCGTTCCCACCCCGCACACCAGCGCATCAAGGCGTCCGTCGGTGTCGGACCAGATCTCTTCGGCGGTGGTGCGGCGATGGACCTCGGGGTTGGCTGGGCTATCGAACTGGCCCGCCGGCACCGCTCCCTCGATTTCGTCCAACAGCTTCTCCGTCGCAGCAAACGCGCCGTTGATCCCCTCTTCCTTTGGGGTCAGCACCAGCTCGGCGCCGAGCAACCGCATCATGTGCTGGCGTTCCACCGACATGCTCTCCGGCATGGTCAACACGCACCGGTACCCGCGGGCCGCACACACGAACGCCAGTCCGATGCCCGTGTTCCCAGACGTCGTTTCGACGACCGTACCACCCGGCTGCAGCCGTCCTTCTGCTTCCAGGTGATCGATCAAGGCCACCGCGATGCGGTCTTTGACACTGGCGATGGGGTTGAAGAACTCGAGTTTGAAGAGCACCTCGGCCCGAGCGCCCTGCGCGGCAGAAGTGTTCGAGGCCCGCACTAGGGGCGTGTTTCCGATCGCGTCGGCCAGGGAGTCGAACGTACGACCGCGGGAAGGAGCTTCGTTGATGGTGATCATGGAGTGGCCTCTATGGGTAGCGTGAATGTTCGGCTCTTGCTTCTTCATTCTCCCAAGGCGCAGAGTCGACGCCTCAGGGCTCACGGATCCGTGGGCAGGCTCCCGTCCCACTCTGCATGCACCTCAGCTCCCATTCGCACCACGATCTCGGGCATCGCCCGAATGTCCGATTCGGAAGTCCGAAAGTTCACCACGCACCCACGCAGGAGGTAGCGTCCTCCCACCACGGCGTTCGATAGGAACAGCTCGCCCGCCCGTTCCAGCCGCGCCTGAATCTCCTGGTTCAGTTGATTCAGGTAGTCCGCCGTGCCCCGTTCCTCGACCCGCGCACGCAGCTCCGAGGGTAGGTACCTGAAGGTGGAGATGCTGAGTCCGCTCGCGTGCGTTTCCACGTCTGGATGCGCGGCCATGAGCGAATGCAGCAACTGCGCGAGCTGGATGTCCTCGGCAATCATGGTCTCGTATCCGTCCCGGCCCGCCTGCTGAAGGGCCAACCACACCTTGAGTGCCCGAAACCCTCGTGAGTTCTGGGGCCCGATGTCGAAGTAGTTGGTGGCCTCCACTCCGAAGTGGTAGTAGGGGGGATGGTAGCTGAACGCCGAGCGGAGGTGTTCCGGGTTGCGTACCAGGGCACAGCCCGCCTCTAGGGGCGCATACAGCCACTTGTGCGGATCTACTGCGATGGAGTCCGCGTAGTCCAGATGATGGAGGTCTACCGGCGCGTCAGGGAGCATCGCTGCGAACGCACCATAGGCGCCGTCCACATGGAACCAGACGTCTCTCTTGCGACAGGTATCGCCCACTGCTCGCAGCGGATCGACGGCCCCGGTGCTCACGGAACCGCCCGTCGCCACCACCATCATTGGCTTCAGGCCGGCCGAGATGTCGCGATCGAGCGTTTCGGCCAGTGCCTTGGGATCCATCCGAAGGTCGGCGTCGGTTGCGATCCAACGAATGGCATCGGTGCCCAAACCCGACAGATCGGTGGCCTTCTGAAGCCAGGTGTGCGTTTCCGCGGACGCGTAGACACGAAGTCCTTCGCCGAGGGCCCGGTGACCGTCGCTCCTGATCTCGGGGCCGGCGGCAGCGACCCGGGCGGCCCAGAAGCAGGCGATATTGGCCATGTTGCCGCCGCTCAGGAGAAGTCCGCCGCACTCGACGGGGTAGCCGAGCAGCTCGGCGATCCAACGGACGGTCTGGCCTTCGATCTCCGAGGCCAGAGGCGAGAGCGTCCATGCACCCAGGTTGGGATTGACCGAGGCAGCCAACAGGTCGGCCAGCATCCCGATGGGCGCGGCCGACGACGTGATGTACCCTAGGAAACGCGGATGCCCGTTGTGAAGCGAGTGTCGGAAGAGACAGTCGGCCGTGTCGAGCAGGAGAGGCCCCGGATCCGCTCCGTGGCGGGGCATCGCGCGGTCCGCCCCCAGCACGGAACGCACCTCGGTGGGGGATTCCCCTGGGGTGATGGGCCCGTTCGGCATGGCCTCGAGGTGATCCGCGATGCGGTCCACCAGGGCCCTCCCCAGCTCGCGGAACTCGGCAGCGGAGAGGTCCAGGGGCGCGTTACGGGGAGGGGGCGGCTCGGCAGGCATGGGACTCGGAGGCGTAAGGAGCGATTCCAACGGAGACATTTGGGCGCAGCTCGATTCTGGAGGGGAGGGGGTGGCCCGACAAATCGGCCATTAGGACCGGGCCTTCACACGAGAAGGCGTGGTGGGTGGAGTCGAGGGCTCAAGGGGCGCTTCACTGGCTGAGGCGCGCCCTAGACGCCACAATGGTCCGGGTTCACCCCCGAGCCGTCCCGAGGTGCCCATGCGCGGACCCACCCTGTCCCCGACGCTTCTTTGCGCCGCTGTCGCGATCTTCCTCGCCGGTTGCTCGCAGCCGGAGTCCTCCGCCGAGGCTGGCGGGAACGGCGTAGAGATCGAGTTGCTACTCGGCGACGTGTCGATGAACAAGCTCCCGTTCATCATGGCGTTCGAGGAAGGCGTCTACGCTCAGAACGGGCTCAAGGTGACGCCCAAGTTCACCCCAGGCGCCGTCGACATCATCCGCGGGAGCGGCGTCGAGGTGCCCGACGACTACATTGCGGCTCCGGACGTGACCCCGCTGGTCAAGATCGGAGGGGCATCGCCGCACCTAACTCGGATGGTGATGAGGGAGGGCGCCTGGGACCCAATCGTACTGGGCTCCACCCACACCGTCTCCCGTTGGCGCATCGTGGGCCGGCCCGAACTCTCCGGACCCGAAGACCTGAAGGGTCGGCGGATTGGATACTCGGGGGTGGGTGCGGTCACCCATTTCATGGCAGTCAGTTTTGCGGAGCACATGGGATGGGATCCCGAGAGCGACTGGACGATGGTGGGTGGTGCCCTCGCAGTGGAGGCGCTTGACGTGGGCGACGTCGACGCCATCGTTGGGCCTGAACTCCATGCGACCATGGCGATTGATGCCGGGTATCGCGTGCTCGTCGATCTAGGTGACTATGCGTGGCCGGTCGCGGGTTCTTCGTTCCTGTTCGATCGCGTATGGCTGGCGGAGAACCAGGACGCGGCCAGGCGCCTGATCAAGAGCTACGTCGAAGCGCTCGCACTGCTCAAGACCGACAAGAATGCAGCCTTCCGCACACTACGGAAGTGGTACCGCATCGCGGACGACGCTCTGCTGGAGCTGTTCTATGCGGAGGCTGAAAAGCTGCCCAGCAAGCCCTATCCTCCCTATGAGGGGCTAAAGCGCATGATGGAGATCTACGACAGTTCCGAGATGCGCAAGTACTCCCCCGAGTACTTCTACGACGACACCTTCGTCCGGGATCTCGACCAGAGCGGCTTCATCGACAGCTTATACCGGTAGCCGCTCACGCCTACCCTACGCCCATCCAGGACCGCAGCGCCCCGGCGGGCACAGTGCTTCCCAGCAGTACGCTGACGAGGAGCCAAACGCCGGTGGTCACCCCCACCGCGATGCCGAATGCGGCCGGCCAAGAGTCCCGACCAAACAGCCGGACGAATGCCAGCGTGAACAGACCGACCCCGGCATAGAGACCCAGCAGGTAGATCGACACCGGGAGCACTGCGATCCACACGAGGGCGCTCCAGTTCGCGCGGGTAGCGGCGTGCGCGGCTGGAGACTCCAGACTCGGGCGGATGAGTTGAATGCAGCTCAGCACCCCCACGGGTAGGATGACCAGCAGCGGCACCCGGCGCGCCAACGGCGCCATCACGGCGGTCGCTCCCAGAAGCACCAGTGACACCCCGAACACCGCGAGCGCAAACGCGCGATCGCCGGCGACGTGGGCCCTGCGGGTCGTATCGCTCACGTGTTCACCCTCCGATTCCCGCGGAGCCACGGGAGCAACACCGTCAGTGCCAACAGTCCTCCCAGGACCAGTACGGACGGGTGGGTCCACAGGTTGATCCTCCCCAACCTGTGCAGGCTAAGCGAAAGCTGCAGGTTCTGCTCGAAGAGCGGACCCAGCACGAGCGCGATCACGAAAGCGATGCGGGGCCACCCGTACGTTTTGAGCAGGAACCCTAGAACACCGAACCCAAACGCGAGCCACACGTCAGCGAAGCGGTTACGGAACGTGAACACGCCGACCGCCGCCAACACCAACACCGGCGCCGCCAGCCGGGCGCTGCGCACCGCGGTGAGTCTGGAGAGCGGTCCCACCATCGAGAACCCGAGTAACGACGACAGCCAGTTCGACAGGAACAGCGACCAGATCAGGGCGAAGACGAGCGCGAGCTGATCCGACATCAAACTCGCACCCGGCGTCACGCCGTGGATCTGGAGCGCACTGAGCAGAAGCGCGGTGCCGGCGCTGGCTGGAATCCCGAGCGCCAGGGTGGGGAGGAGGGCGCCACCGTCCTTGGCATCGTTGGCCGCTTCGGGCGCCAGGACGCCCCGGATGTCACCGTTGCCGAAGTCGCTCTCGGGTCCGGCCGTACGAGCGGCCTCACCGTACGCGATGAAGCCGGCCACCGTCCCGCCCAGCCCGGGCACCAGGCCCACCACGGTCCCGATCACCGAGCTGCGAAGGAATAGCCCGAAATGCTGGAATACTGCGAGCACGCCCTGGCGGGTATCTCCCTCTAGATCGTCGACTTCGGTCGTTCCGGACACGGTCACGCGGCCCGACACGACCAGGTCGATCACCTCGGCCACGGCGTACAAGCCCACGAACACCGGTATGAGCGGCAGCCCATCCTGGAGGTACAGGGTGCCCAGGGTGTATCGGGCGTCGGCAGTGACCGGATCCAGGCCGACGAACGCGGCCATGAGGCCGAGCCCCGCCATGATCAGGCCCTTGAGCAGCGAGGCGCGAATGACGGTCGCGATACTGACCAACCCCCACAGCGACAACATCAAGTACTCGGGTGGACCCACCAAGGGGACGACCCGAACCATGATGGGAATCAGCGCAATCAGAATCACGATCCCGACGCTGGAGCCGAGCGCGGAAGCGGTCGCGGAGCAGGCGATGGCGGTGCGGGCACGGCCTTGCAGCGCCATGGGGTGGCCGTCGAGCAGGGTGGCGGCGTTGGGAGCGGTCCCGGGGATCCCAAGCAGGATGGCGGTGACCGACCCCATGAAGGTGGCTCCGCCCACCAGCGCGCCGAACAGCAGCATGATAGGGAGCGGATCCCACGAGAACGTGAGCGGAATGGCGATCGCAATGAGGGCCGCACCGCTCACACCGGGAAGCAGCGCTACGCACATGGCGGCGAGCGTCCCGGCGATGGGGTAGAGGACGTTAGGCCAGGAGAGCACCAGGCGGAGGCCTTCCCAGGCAGCCGCGAGGATCCTGAGTTCGGACTCGTCCACCGTCTAGGTCACCCGCGGACCCGGCGCGCCGCTCGCTCGACGGTCGACCGGAACCGGGGCAGCAGTGCCTTGGACCGCTCGAGATGGGACCGTACCTCGTCCGCGGAGGCAGGGGCGGACGACCGGTTGCCGCGAGCGGCAGCGGCGACAAACTCGTCCTCCTGAAGCGCTCCCAACACCGCTTGGCCCAGGCAGGCCTCCAGCGACTCGTCCATTCCGGCCGGCGCCACCACCAGGCGGCCCACCTCCATCAACGCCGTCAGCGCGTCGACGTCCCCGCGCAATCGGTCGGGAGCCATGTGGAACAGGTCGGGGCGTTGGGCCGCCAACCCTCCGGGGCCCCCGAGCGCGGCCGCTCGACCGATCCAGGGGTCCTGATCCGCCGGGGCCTCACCGAACCGCAGCACCGGCGTCAGTTCTGTGAACCGCCTCGCCGATTCCTCTCCGACCACCGCGGCGTCGACATCCCCGCGACTGAGCGCGGTCAGCACCTCGGTACTTCCCGGAAACCCGAGCACGATCTCAATCGGAACGCCGAACAGGTCCTCGGTTATGGCGGCCAGCAGGAAGTTGATCGTGCTGGGGCCGGTCTCCCCCACCACCACCGGCCTCTCCCGCCCGATTCGGACCAGGCCGTCGGGCGAACGGATGTCGGAGTCGGGTGCGGTCACCATGATCTGACGATGCCGGTCGATGCGGCCGAGCACTGTGAAGTCCGTATGCAGGTCGGGCGCGTATTCAGGGTTGCTCCAGGGCGCGATCAGGAGACCCGTGCCGTTGACGATGGCCAGGGTCTGTCCGTCGGGGCGAGCACGAATCAGTTGGCGGGCAGCCACCACGCCGGCCGATCCCGGGATGTTTTCGATGATGACCTCGGCCGCGAGCTTCCGCTCCAGCGACGGTTCCAGCATCCTGGAGTAGGCGTCGTAGCCGCCCCCCGGAGTCCATCCTACAAGCCAACGAATCCGCTTCCCTGCCAGGTCTGGGCAGGCCGCGAGAGACCCCGCCCCAGCGTTTCTCCTCAGGAGTCGGGGGACGCCAAGAGTGCCCACTGCGCCCAGCGTTCCCAGCGCGCCCAAACGGCTGAGGACTGCGCGGCGCGACCATGACCGTGTGTCCGAGCCGCTCATGAGTGAGCCCCCGAGCCCTTGGGCGGAGCTAGAGACGCGTCTTGGCTGCGCATGACCCGAAGCGGCATCTGCTTGCCCCGCGCCGACACGAGGGGACGCCTGCGAACGACCCGGAACGAGCCGGCTGGAGCCCAGTGGGCGCGGGCCATGTCGGCAGCCACGCTGGTTCGGGCCAAGGCATCGAGCACGGTGTCCACCACCGCCTGCTCACTCTCTAGGTCGACGGACGGACTCACCACCAGGTTCATTGTCGTGAACCCGCGCCCGTCTTCGTCCTGGATCAACTGATAGTCGAGCGGGCTCCCGCCGAACCGAGCCGGGAGATCATGTTCGAGGATGTGAACCATGTCACTCCCCACGAGCGTCACGCCCTCCCCAGTGAGCTTCCGAAAACTCGCGATCTCTCGGATGTGCGTACTGAGTCCCAGCTCCCCGAGGGGGCAGTCGCATGTGCGTTCCTCCATGATTCCGAAGTCGTCCAGCTCCAGGTTGAGGAACGCTTTCGGCATGGTCGGAGTGAGCGAGGTGACATGGACGGCCTTCACGGTTTCGTCGCTTTCGGGAACCGTGCGCGGATACAGGATGATCGCGGCCAGGTCCTGCGCGACGTGCATGTCGGTGGGATGCGTTGGGTCAGCGCAGCCCAGCGCGATCCGCCCCACCTCCGCGGTACCGTAGTCGGAGAAGCGGGTGGCGCCCGACGCCAGCATCCCACTCACCTTGGCGGGCGTCGGCGGCTCTCCCGCCACGAACAGGCGCACGCCGGTCAGGTCGATCCCAGCATCGATCGCGGCAACGGCGATCCTGAGACCGCAGCTTACCGTGGTGCTGATACACACGCCGCCGTCGCGGCGCACCGTATCCGCCAGAAACCGAGCGATGCGGAGGGCGTCGTCCAGACCCACCGGTTCGGGGCGGACCATGTTCACACCGCAAGCCCGGGCGGTGAGCACCGCGGCCATGGTGGCCAGGCGGTACTTGAGGGGCGTGGCATACTCACCGGGGACCATCGGGGTGAACCAGCGCACCGCGGGCCGACCCATGCGCCCCATCCGCATGACGTTGTTGAGGCCGCTGCCCGAGGGGAGTGCGGGGCGCCAGATTGCGTACGGCAGCTCCAGGACGCCGTGCGCTTGGAGCAGGAGGATGCGGAGCTCGGACTGAGCGGCAAGATGGGCCAGGCCTGCCGAGGAGGTCGAGGGTTTCCCCGTCGACCCACTGGTAGACGTCCGGTAGAAGTGTGTCACCAGAGGGTTGTCGAACTGTCCCTCGTCGACCGGGATCTCTTTCCCATCCCTGACCACTGGTTCGCGCCCTTTGTACTCCTCGAAACTGAAATAGACCCCCGCGGCTCGCAGATCGCGCAGCGCGTCGTCCACCCCGCGGTCCCGAACCAGGGCCCGGAAGTCCGCCAGCTCGCACCCGGCCAGATCGAGGAGGGGACGGTAGGGACTCGTCGGGTGCCCGTAGAACAGAGTCTCGGCCATCCAAATCAAGTTGTCTTCGCGGCGCGCGAGCCGCTCGCGGACCGCATCCTGTGCCCGTTCGACCGTCAGCGCCTCCGCGAAGAAGGCTCGAAACCCGCTGAGAAAGCGTGCGTAGGTACGCGCCTCGTTCAGGGCGCCGATCGTGGATTCCCCCGGGTGGGACTCATGAGCAGGTCGTCCCGCACCTCATCGATGATGCCGAAGAAGCAGCACCATTCCCCCTCGATTACCGCGGGCCTGGAGCGCAGGCCGAACACGACCCCGTCCGCGGGCGCAACCACCTCGGCCTGCACGTCGCCGTAGAGGTCGTAGATCTTCCCGAGCGGCGTCCCCTTAGGCATCGATGTCTCGAACGCCACATCGGGCTCCCCTACCCACATTCCCGACGCCGGCGCCAGCAGGGCTTGCTGATATCCCATGCGCCACTCCGCGGCGTAGGTCGGCTCGGTATCGTCGATCATGCCGTAATGGCGCATTACGTTCAGGTAAGCTGCGCTCAAGTTTTCGGCCACACTGTGGAAATCGTCCGTCAGCGTGCGGCAGTTCCCGCCCAACTCCACGGTGATGCCGGCCTTGCCCAGCTCGGCCATTTTGGAGGAGGGGTTGTTGCCTCCTACGCCGCTCTTGAACACCAGACTCCAGGGCGGTCCCATCGCGGCGGCCAATTCCAAGCTCTGGGGGTTGTCAGCAGCGAAGATCATGCGGGCCAAGTACGAGTGTTCCCCGCCCGAGTGAATCGCGAGCTGCAGGTCGCAGGCGTCCTTCATGGCCAGCCAATGCGCCCAGGCTGCGCGCTCGGTGGGGTAGCCGTCGGCGGCGCCTGGGTAGAGACGGTTCATGTCGTACGAAAACGTATCCAACGGATCGCCCCGCTTCCCGGCCTCGAACGCAGGGACGTTGAGGGCGGGCACGCCGACCACGGTGCCCTTCAAGGTGGCGGCGTCGATGGCGTTGAACGTCTTGAAGATGGAAAGCGCGCCCTCGGGCTCGTCGCCGTGAGTGGCGCCGTTGATCCAAAGCCGGAGGCCCTCTTCTACGCCGCGGGCGACCAGCACTGGAATCTCCCGGGGTCGGCCGGACGCGTCCTTGCCCGTCTGGATGCTGACCTTGGCCGCGGTGCCGGGTTTGACGTGGGCGAAGAGAGGGGGGGCGGTGTCGGGGTCGGTCATACGGTCTCCAACGGGGGTCAGGTCGCTCGCCCAATGTGGACGTCGCGCGGTGATTCGCCAGGTCGTCGTTACCGGACGGTCCGGGGGCCAGCGTTGCTCCGGGCCCGATGGGCAGGGTAGCATCCGAGCAACGACAGCCCCAACCGAGGCCGCATCATGACGCCGCAACGCACGCTGCTCCTCACCGCCGCCCTTGCGGCGGGCTTCTTCCTACCGGCCCCCACCCTGTCAGCTCAGTCGAACGAGATGGCCGACCGAGTCGAAGCTGCCGCCGCCGCCATTGCAGAGCAGGTGGTGGCTTGGCGGAGGGACTTCCACGCCAATCCCGAGCTGGGCAACCGGGAGTTCCGCACCGCCGGGGTGGTGGCTGAACACCTGCGGAGCCTGGGCATGGAGGTACAGACGGAAGTGGCGCATACCGGTGTGATTGGCGTGCTTCGTGGAGGCCGGCCCGGGCCGGTCATCGGCCTCCGAGCCGACATGGACGCCCTGCCGGTGACGGAGATGGTGGACTTGCCGTTCGCGTCCAAGGTGCGCACCGAGTACAACGGTCAGGAAGTCGGGGTGATGCATGCCTGCGGGCACGACAACCATATGGCCATCCTGATGGGGGTTGCGACCCTCTTGGCGGACATGCGCGACGAGCTGCCAGGAACGGTGAAGTTCATCTTCCAGCCCGCCGAGGAGGGTGCGCCCGCGGGCGAGGAGGGTGGGGCCGACCTGATGCTCCGCGAAGGCGCGTGGGACGAACCGACCCCCGAAGCCGTGTTCGGCCTGCACGTCTTCCCAGCCCCGGTGGGGACGATCATGTACCGGAAGGGCGGGTTCCTGGCGAGCTCGGATGGCCTTCGCATCGTGGTGCGCGGCAAGCAGACCCATGGCGCGATGCCGTGGGGGGGCGTGGACCCGATCGTTACGGCCGCCCAGATCGTCACGTCGCTTCAGACGGTGGTGAGCCGTCAGGTGGACCTCACGGACTCGCCCGCCATCGTGACCATCGGGTCGATCCAGGGCGGGGTGCGGGGCAACATCATCCCCGATTCCGTGGTGATGGTAGGCACGATTCGTTCTCACAACCCCGACACCCGCACGCTGCTGCATGAGCGGGTGCGCCGCGTCGCCGAGAACATCGCGACGTCGGCGGGTGCCGAAGCGGAGGTCACCATCGGGATCGGCTATCCGGTCACCGTGAACGACCCGGAGCTCACCGAGCGGATGCTCCCCACGCTGCGCGCGGTGGTGGGCGCCCAGGGTCTCCTCGAGTCGCCGCCCATCACCGGGGCTGAGGACTTCTCCTACTTCGCCGAGGAGTCTCCGGGGCTGTTCATCGGGTTGGGCGTGGCCCCACCCGAGGACATGTCCCTGGCGGCGCCCAACCACTCGCCGCTGTTCTACGCGGACGAGCGGGCGCTTCCGATCGGGGTGCGGGCGCTGGCGGGACTGGCGCTGGACTACCTGCACAACCGTCCAGCCACGCAGGACCGGTAGGCCTGGGTCGAAGAAAGGTAGCGCGTCATGGCGCTGATCGCCGTGGCCGTCGCGGCGCTATTCGCCTCGGCGCTCACGCTATTCTCGGGGTTCGGGCTGGGCACGCTGCTGTTGCCCGTGTTCGCCCTGTTCTTTCCGGTCGAGATCGCCGTGACCGCCACTGGGTTGGTGCATGCGGCCAACTCGTTCTTCAAACTGGGCCTGTTGCGGGCCGACGTGGACCGCAAGGTCGTCGTGCGCTTCGGGGTGCCCGCGATCATCGCCGCGGTGGCAGGGGCCATGGTTCTTGCCCGGCTCTCGGGGCTCGCCCCGATTGAGGTCAACCTGCTGGGGACGCCCCGTGAGGTGAGCCCCATCGCCGCCGTCATGGGGCTGCTGATCCTGGGGTTCGCCGCCATGGAGCTGGTGCCCCGGCTTCACAAGCTCCGGGCTCCGCCGGACTGGCTTCCGCTCGGAGGACTGTTGTCCGGGTTCTTCGGTGGCCTTTCCGGCCATCAGGGTGCGCTTAGGGCTGCCTTTCTGACCCCGCTGGGGCTGAGCCCCATCGCGTTTGCCGCTACGCAGTCGGCCATCGCCTCCATGGTGGACTTGGCGAGGCTCTCCACCTATGCGGCGGCCATCGCGGCTGGGAGCCTGATCGGTCCCAGCACGCCCGACCAGTGGGCCGCCACCGGCGTGGGCGTGGTGTCTGCGTTTGGGGGGGCGCTGCTGGGGCGGCGGCTGCTCCGCAAGGTCACCATCGAAGGCATCCGTATCCTGACGGGAGCTCTCCTGCTGGTGGTAGGCGCGGGTTTGCTGTTGGGCATATTGTAGGGGAGGTCGATCCACCGTACGACGACGGAGATGAGAGTGCGCACGACGGGTTCGGGATATGGAAGATGCATGCTGCTGATGGTCGCTTCCGCGTTCGCGTGCGGTGGAGAGCACGCGGAGACCGAAACCACTTTGCCTGACCCTGCCCCGAGCGCGACGGCGTCCCCCGACGTTGCCCCCGCGTTCCTCAGCGCAGAGGCGTTTATCGCGTCGTCTTCAGAGCCCAACCAGGTGGTGCTCCACGTGAGCCGTGACGACGCGGACTACCAGGCTGGGCACATTCCCGGCGCCGTGTATCTGCCGTTTTCCACCATCGCGGAGGAGCAAGGCGGCATCCCCAACGAGCTCCCGGCGGACGAGCAGCTCGCCGCAGCCTTCGAGGCCGTGGGTGTGTCCACTGACTCGCGTGTCGTGTTGACCGGATGGCCCCTTGGCGCGGCTCGCGCCTGGGTGGCGCTCGAGGCGTTGGGGCTGGAGACCCAGGCGCGCATTCTCGGTGGGGGCACCGAGGCCTGGGTGGAGGCCGGAGGGTCGCTGACCACAGACGTTCCCAATGTCGTGGCGGGAAGCATCCAGGCCAACCCGACTCGGGAGGCGATCGTGGATGCGGGCTGGGTGGCAGCCCGTCTCACCACGCCGGCAGTGGCGGTCGTGGACGCGCGCCCTTTGGATCAGCACACTGGCGAGACACCCGGCGGTGGCGTGGAGCGCGGCGGTCACATCCCCGAGTCCATCCACCTGTACTGGGAGGAACTCCGGGGACCCGACGGAGCGCTTCTGCCGGTGGATGTTCTGGAGGCGCGTTTCCGCGAAGCAGGAATCGCGGCCGGCGATACCGTGGTGGCCTACTGCCGCACTGGCGTGCAGGCGAGCTACCTGTACGCGGCTGCCCGCGAGCTGGGGCACCCCACCAAGCTCTACGACGCGTCGTTCGTCGATTGGAGTGCCCGGCTGGACCTACCGGTGAAAAGGGGGAACTAGGGGCCTTCGCGCCCAATCCGTGTCCCCGCTGCGCCAGATCCACGCTACTAAGGCGAGGGTCCAAGGGTGCCGAAAACGGGGAACGGGCCATGAACGCGAATACAGCGTGTCGATTAGCAGCAGTCGGATGGGTCGCCGGGGCACTTCTGGCCGGAGGGGTCGTCCGCGCCGATGGCCAGGTCATTGAGCGCCTCGTGATCGAAGTCGAGACGCAAGACTCCCGGTTCGCCGGTACGGATGACCCCATCCAGCTCAGTTTCGGCGGAATGACGTTCCCACTCGACACGCCCAACCACGACGACTTCGAGCGCGGGCAGACGGACGTGTTCGACATCCCGATCGTGGGGTCTCGGCTGACGTACGAGGCGATCCGGGTGTTGGAAACGCTCGCTGTTACCAAGACGAAGGACAGCTTCTGGGGCGGCGGTTGGCACCTCCAGGGCCTGAGGATCACGGCCCACGTCGTTGGAGCCCCTCCGCTCGCGGTGTACGAGAACGCGGACATCGACGAGAGTCTGGACGGCGACCACCTGGTCTGGAGCACGACCCTGGGCGAGGTCGGCTGGAACCTGCCCGAGCCCCAGCCGTGGCCGCCTTGCTCCAGCTTCGACGTCGACACCGGCGAGCCCATTCCCGACGCGGACTGCGACGGCATCGGTGACGAGTCCGACCCCACGTTCGACGAGGACCAGCCCGATCAAGATGGCGACGGTCTCCCCGACGTGTATGAGTTCCAGAACGGCTCCGACCCGCTCAATCCTGATTCCGACGGTGATGGTTGGTGGGACGGTGCCAAGAACCTCCGCCACTATCTGATTCTCACGCGAATCGAATGCATCGACGAGGGCGAAGATGTGGGAAGGGACGAGCTGTTCCTTACCTCAGAGGACGTGCGCTTTCCCACAAGCTTCTCGCTCGACGGCACGTGGCCGATGAACGATGGCGACGTGATCCACCCCAACCTCATCGTGGACGTGCGAGCCACGGGTCCAGGAGGGCCCCAGAACCCCTTCACGACCCGCATGAGGCTGCGCGAAGACGACTTCGACGTGCTGGAAGACCCCAGGTTCGATGATACCTACGGCGAGTTCGCGCCGATCTGGGAGGAGGGGTCTGTGGCGACGGGAGGGCCCATTGAAGGGAGCGGGTTCGAGTACGTGCTGACGTTCGAAGCACGCACTGTCCCGTTCCTCGATCCCAGTCTGCTCGAGAACAATCGAGACCTCGAGGGAGACGGACTCGACGAGCGGCTCGAGTTCCAAATCTCGAGCCAGGCCTTCGATCCGGCGGTGGCGGGCTACGAGGGCCTTGCTGACCCCGGGTACCGGGAGCTCTTCGTGGAGATCGACGCGCTGGGTGAGTCCTACCGGCTGCGCTTTGACGCGAAGCAGATGGTCGCGAGCCAGTTCTTCAATCATTCGATTAGCCCACGGTTCGACGACGGCCGGATGGGTGGAGGACAGATCTTGCCGTACGACACCGATCTCGACCTGGCTCGCCTTCGGAGCGAGTTCAAGGCCGATCCCAACGTCTTCTCGCCGGACCGAGTCGGTCACTTTCACTACGGGATCTTCGTCGATGAGATCGCCGGTGGGTTGAACGGGAAAGCGGACCAACCCGGAGACGACTTCCTCGTCTCGCGCACTACCCTGGTCGGGCAGTTCAGCCCGATTGTGTTGTTGCACGAGCTGGGACATAACCTGAGGCTATGTCATACGGACTCACCTGGCGTGGAAACGCCCATCGTGGCACCGGTGTGTCCAGTCCCCAGCGGGTGGCCCGGATGTACCCACTACTGCGGCGTCACCGAGGACGATCCGACTGCGATGGGCGCCCACATGGGGATCTCGTGGGCCGGCACGATTGGTGGGTTCTTGGTGGGTGCCGGTGGTGGGGCCATCGCCGGCGCAGCGATCGGTTCGGCCTTCGGACCCCCCGGGGCGATCATCGGAGGCATCGTGGGCGGCCTTATCGGTGGCGTAGCCGGTGGAATATGGGGCGTCACCAAGTCAGACTTCTACCAGCGCGAGGTGAACTTCCATCAAAACGGTTGGGACGCGGCCGATCTACCTGGGAGCCTCTGATCCGCCTGCTCGTCGGGGCCATCGGGTCGGACGGGTCAATCGGGGATGGGCGCTCGACCCGGGACCAGCCAGTCCCCCTTGCTCATGACCACCTTTCCATTGTTGATGACCATCAGCACATCATCCAGGGCGCTGATGTCCTCGAGCGGATTGCGCTCCGTAAGCACCAGGTCCGCGTCCATGCCGGGGGCGATGGTCCCGGTGTGGTCGTCCACGCCGAGGAGTTGAGCGGCGGTCCGGGTTCCGGCCTGTAGCGCCTCCAGGGGCGTCATGCCGATCTCGACGAACTCCGCCAACTCGTGCGACAGACGGACTACGCCGTTTGGGCCGTACCCCGTGTCCGTCGCGGCCACGATGGGCACGCCCAGGCTGTGCGCGCGCGCCACCGTCTCCTGCACCCTGGGCAGCATGTGACGTCCCCGCAGCTGCAGGACCGGGCTCTCGTAGTCGCCGCCCGGGATGGTCAGGTCGCGCACGATCGCCATGGTCGGCACCAGATAGGTGCCACGCTCCGCCATCAGCTCAAGGGTTTCGCCGCTCAGGTAGGTGCCATGCTCGATGCTCTTCACGCCGGCCTCTACTGCGGCCCGTCCGCCCTCGTCTCCGTGGGCGTGTGCGGATACACCGCGCGCGCCGGCTGCGGACGCAGCGGTCACCAAGGCCCGCATCTCCTCAGTCGAGTAGAACTGCTTCCGGGGATCAGTGTCCGGAAGTCCCGCCCGTTCCGTGGCGTTCACCTTGATGAAATCGACGTCCGCCGCCAGCATGGTCTCCGCCATCTCCTGCAGCGCGGTAGGGCCACGCATTTGGTCGCCCAGATAGCGAGCCATTTGGGGATGGTTGTTAAAGAACTCCTCCGCTGGGGATGGACGGACGTGATAGCCTGCGGCCACCATCTCAGGAGCTTCAATCGCACCCGCCTCAGCCAACCGGCGCAGGCCCACGTCGGCGTAGTTGGCGACCCCCATACTCCTGGCGGTCGTGACGCCGCTGGCCAACGCGCGGCTGGCTTGCTCGAACGTCGCGATGTGGACGTGTGCGTCGATCAGTCCCGGCGCGAGAAACATTCCACGGACATCGATGCTGGTGACGCCGTCGACGCTTCCTGCAGCGCCGATGGACACGACCTTGCCGTCGCGGACCACCACGGTGGCGTTGGCTTCGACCTCTCCGGTCGTGACGTCGATGACCGAAGCGTTACGCAGGACCAGGTCCTGAGCGCTCAGGGAGATGGGGAGCAGCAAGAACGTCAGGGCCAGAGCGGCGAAGTGGGCGGCGGGTCGCGCGGCGCGTGCGTTCATGTTGGTGCTCCCTGTACGGCGTCGTGAAGTAGGCCCCGCCGACGATCAACGCCCCACCGCGCGCGCGCAAGGCGTAGGGGAGAGCTTGTCTGGTGGATCACAGCCCCGCATCATTCCCGTGGCGTCGATCCACGCCCAACCTCCTTGAGGTGTTCCCCCAGCGAACCCCCAGTGGTGGAGGCAAAGGGGGGTACACCCCCGGATCCAAGAGACGACCTTTGCGTAGCCGTGTTGCGCCGTTGCTGGGGAGGGGCGGAGTGCGGGCAGAGCAAAGGACATCCCATGCCGAAGGACAAAGACCTCAAGCGCCTCGTTCGAGCGCGCATGGCCAAGACCGGCGAATCCTACACCACCGCCCGCTCCCATATCGTCGGGCGCCGTTCGCCCCCGGTGGCGGAGTACGCCGAGCTGGCCGGTACGTCGAACGACACCGTCCGCGCGAAGACCGGCAAGGATTGGCCGGGATGGGTGCGTGCGCTCGACGCCATCGAGGCCGTCACCCTGACCCATCGTGACATCGCGAAACACGTGCTCGACCACTACGACGTGTCGGCATGGTGGGCCCAGACGGTCACTGTGGGCTACGAGCGCATTCGCGGCCTGCGCGCAAAGGGCCAACGGAGGGACCGGGGCAAGCCAGGCCTGTTCGAAATCAGCAAGAGCAAAACGTTCCCGGTGCCCGTCGACGTGCTCTACGGCGCGTTCGCTACCAAACGCACAAGACTACGGTGGCTTCCCGAGGCTGGGCTAGAGATCAGGACGTCGCGAAAGAACCGCTCCATGCGGATGGTTTGGCCCGGCGGAACGTTGGTGAACGCCTCGTTCGTCACCAAGGGAGACGCCAAGAGCGCTGTGCAGGTGATGCACACGAAGCTACCCGACATGAGGACCGGCGAGGTGTTACGGGCCTATTGGGGGGAGCGCCTGAACGAGCTGGCGGAGCTCTTGGGGTAGCGCTACTTCACCAGCAGTACCGGGCACTGGGCCAAGATGGCCACCTTGTAGCTGAGCGTAGCCCAGCTGCGACCGGGGTTTTCGGGATCCACGCGGTGAGAGCTCAACACGAGTAGATCGAAGTTGTTCTCGTCTGCGTAGCGTGCCACCTCTTCCGCGCGGCGGCCATAGATGACCACTCGCTCTACCTCATCCAACCCGCTATCGACGAGGGGCTGGGCCAGCTGTGCCATTTGTGGCTCCGCCAGCTTCTCCATCTCCTCGTAGAACTCCTTGAGCTCCTCGAAAGGCAGCTCGAGTGTCTCGATGACGTGAAGCAACGTGACCCGCGCGTTGGTCAGTGCCGCCAACCGGGCCGCCGCCTCGATGGCATCGCGGTTCTTGTCCGTGAGGTCGACGGGGATGAGGATCTTGTCGTACATGGTCTACGTGGCAGTTGAGGGAGCAGGTTGGGTCTGACTCGACTCATCCTCAGCGAGGAGCTCCTTGGCCGTGAAGAGGGCCAGCAGGGTGTAGCCCGCAGCCTCGATCCTCTCGCGGCCGCCCTCCTCGCGATCCACCAGGGTGAGCACGGCGAGCACATTTGCCCCGGCCGCTTCGACGGCCTCGATGGCCTTCAACGCACTGGCTCCGCTGGTCATGGAGTCCTCAATGACGATCACCTGAGCGCCACCGGGGAGTCCGCCCTCGATGAGGCGTCCCGTCCCGTGTTCCTTCGCCTGCTTGCGCACGGAAAATGCGTCGATTGGATGTCCACTCTCCCAGCTGGCCCGAGCCAATGAGTAGGCGACGGGGTCGGCCCCCATGGTCAGGCCGCCCACCCAGTTGGGCCACAAACCCGCTGCCCAAAGGGCATCCAAGGCCACCCGTCCCACCAGGAATTGCCCCTGGGAACTCATGGTTGTGCGGCGGGCATCGACGTAGTAGGTCGAACGTGCTCCGCTGGCGAGGGTAAAATCTCCCCGTTCCAGGGATCGCTCGACGAGAAGGCCTTTCAAACGCGCACGATGGTCCATACCCCAACTCTCGATCCAAACCGACATCGGAGTCAACCGGTACGAAGCCGGTTAGGCCTGTGGCGTGGTGCGATCGTGCTCTGTGCGCTGGGGGCTCTAGCCATGGTCGGCGCTTGCGCATCCGACGGGGGGACCCAGCCGGGGTCGCTCCGCTTCGGGCAGGCGGGCGAGATCCGGGTCACCGTGGTGCAACCGTTGGTGGTGGTGGGTCCGGGTCAGGGCATCAACGCGGTACGTGTCGAGGGAGAGCTCGAGCAGCTGTTCACATGGGCGTCCTCTGGCGCCTGGCAGCTCAAGGAGACCGTGAGCTACCAGGGGCAGGTGGGCGATGAGGATCTCGTCGAGAGCCCGAGCAATCCGGCGTTCTACCAGGGTGCATACGCAGCGCTCATCACTCAGCTCAACGACAACGGCGCAGTGTCGCTCTTTGTGGACGGCCTCGACCCCGAACTCGATCCGGCCTGCTCCGGGGAGTCGGGACGGACCCAGTCGAGGGTGGTGGTCCAGTTGGACGACGACACTACCGGTGAGCGGATGCGCTGGGTGCGCTGCGCCGAAGGTACGCTAGGAGAACTGAAGCCCGTGGACGCGGGCCCCGATGCAGATGCCAGCCGGGTCATTCAAGCGGCGGTCTTGGCCCGGGACTTCGGGCTGGGCGAGCAGTGGCAGTCCAAGTACATCGGGACGCTGCCCTTCGCCACGCTCGACCGGGGCGAGGACTCGAAGGCGGCTGGGTTGGACGGCCCGCGGGTCTACCGCCTCGGGCTCGGCCCCACGTCCCAACCGAACGCGCCCGCCGATTTCGCGGCTTTCTGGCGCGAACACAGGGGCGAGAACGACGCCCCCCCGCCTCAGGTGGATTGGAATACCCAAATGGTGCTGGTTGGGGCGATTGGTCCCGTTCAAGAAGCCGGCGACTCGGTTGAGGTGCGGCGCGTGGTGGGGGACGTGCTCGGCACGACGCTGGTCGAGATCTACGAACGCCAGCCCGGCGACTTCTGCTCACCGGCTTCGCGGGTACAGATCCCCTATCACATCGTCGTCGCGCCGCGTGTTTCGACCCTGGTTCGTTTCGCTGCGCCCCGCGTTGAGCGGGTGCCATGCATCTAGCGGAACGTGCCGCTGCCTCGTCACTGACCGCAGCTGACCGGCAGTGACCCTCCGCGGGCGGTTCGTATTCACGTTCGTCGCCTTTGCGTTGCTCCTGACCGCTGCGGGCGGTGCGCTGTCCCTCTTCTTCACCCGCTCTCAGATTGAACGGGAGCTGGACGAGAAGCTGATTGCCGTGGCTGGCACGGCCGCCGAGGTGGGCGGGATGTTGGGGCTGGCCTCGCCACTGGCCCCGGGGATGGAGCAGTCCCAAAGCCACGAGATCTTGGCCGAACGCCTCCGGGTGCTCCAGAAGTACGTGGCGGATGCGTATCTGATCCGCCGAGACCTCTCGGTGGTCGTGTCGACCGCGCCCACGGACTCGCTGCCCATCGGGGCTCCGCTGTATTTCCTGCAGTCCCATCTAGATGCCGTGGAGCAGGCGTGGGAGCAGGGGCAAGCCACGTCCGAGCTCTTCGACGTGGACGGCAGCCTCTACAAGTACGGTTTCGTGCGTCTGGACAACCCCGACGTCGCCGACACACTCATGATCGCGGCCCAGATTCCTGCCAACTATCAGGACGCCCTGGACCGACTGCGGAGCACCGTGCTGGCCGGCTCTATCGGCTCGGCGCTCTTCGCGATTCTGTTGGCCGGATTGCTGGCCACCCGTGTGACCCGGCCCCTGGATCGGCTCTCGATGGCCGCTCTCCGCATCCAGCGGGGGCGCATGAAGGAGGCGATCCCAGTGGAAGGCACCGATGAGATCGGTCGGCTCTCCAGGGCTATGGAGCGCATGCGGGTCGGACTACTCGACCAGCGAAAGCAGATGGAGCTGATGGTGGCCCAGGTCGCGCATGAGATCCGCAATCCATTGGGCGGCATTGAGTTGCTATCCTCGGCCGCTGCCGACTCCGAGGATCCCGTCGAGCGACGGCGGGTGATCGCGAAGATCCGGGGTGAGGTCACCGCGCTCAACGACATCATCAGCGACTTCCTGGAGTTCGCTAGACCCGCGCCGGCGTCGAAGGAGGCCCACGATGTGCGACGCCCCATCCAGGATGCCACCGACATCGTTCAAGCCGAGGTTGCGCCCCGAAACGGCAGTATTCACTTGGATTTGCCCGCCCAGCCCCTGTCCGTACTCGCCGATCCCGGGCACCTGAAACGTCTGGTGCTGAACCTGGTTCGGAACGGGGCGCAGTCCGGTCAGAACGTGTGGGTGGAGGCGAGGCGGGACCGCGACAACGTCGTCGTGTCCGTGAAGGACGATGGCCCGGGAATCCCCGAAGAACTGCGGGAAGGGCTCTTTCAGCCCTTCGTGACCGATAAGGAGCAGGGGGCCGGCCTGGGGCTTGCCATCGTAAAGAAGCTCGCCGAAGCCAACGGTGGCCAGGTGGAGTGGGATCCTGAGGGCGCCGTTCCTGGGGGAGGCGCCGAGTTCAGGGTATATTTCGAATCTGTCCCGTAGCGGTGCTGGAGCCCCACCTGGCTCCCGTCAACACGATCACCTCAGCCCAAGTGACTGTGGCTCAGCTCCTGATCATCGACGACCACGACTCCATGCGGGAGGGCCTCGAGCTGCTCCTCAGGAAGCGGGGGCATCGCACGGTCTCGGCCGAGAATGGTCAACGGGGGTTGGAACTGCTGGAGGAGTTGGGCGCCGATCTGGTGATCACCGACCTCAAGATGGCGCAGTTCGACGGCATCGAGGTTCTGCGGCGCATCAAGGAGCGGCACGTCGACACCGACGTCCTGGTCATGACCGGCTACGGCACCATCGAGAACGCGGTCGAGGCCATGAAACTCGGCGCGGTGGACTTCATCACCAAGCCGTTCTCGTCCGAAGAGTTCGGCGTGAAGGTCGACCGTCTGTTGGCCGACCGTCTGGAGCGCGGTGCCGAGGAACCCACGCCCAACCGAAGCCCGACGACGGGCGAGCGCCCACACTTCGGGCAACAGTTCGGCGACATTGTTGGCAGTTCCGAGGTCATGCAAGACGTGTTTCGTTGGGTGGACCGTGTCGCCCGCTCCGAGTCGAGCGTGATCGTGTACGGAGAGTCCGGCACTGGTAAGGAGCTGGTGGCTCAAGCGATCCACCAACACTCCAGTCGCAAGGACGGCCCCTTTGTGCGGGTCAACTGCGGTGCGCTGTCCGAAAGTCTCCTGGACTCGGAGTTGTTCGGACACGAACGGGGGGCCTTCACGGGGGCCGACCGGCAGCGCCGCGGCCGGTTCGAATTGGCACACGGCGGCACACTGTTCCTAGACGAGATCGCGACCATCTCCCTCAGTACCCAGATCCGGCTCCTGCGTGTGCTGCAGGAGAGGGAGTTGGAACGCGTGGGCGGCGAGGAGACAGTCCCCGTCGACGTCCGCATCATTGCCGCAACCAACAGCTCTGCCGAGGACCTGCTCAATGAGCACGGCTTTCGCGAGGACCTGTTCTATCGGCTGCATGTGGTGCCGCTCACGCTGCCCCCGCTACGCGCTAGACGCTCAGATGTGGCGGTCTTGGCCGAACACTTCGTGGCGAAGCTGCGGGAGCGTACTCGTACACCGGTGCGACGCCTCGCTCCCAGCGCAATCGAGCAGCTTACCCGCCATAGTTGGCCCGGGAATGTTCGCGAACTCGAGAACGTGATTGAGCGCGCGCTGGTGCTCGCCGATGGTGAGGTCTTGGCCGCCTCCGATCTGCCGCCGTTCGGCCTACCGAACGACCAGGTCATGCCTGAAGGCCCCCAGCTTCCCAGGACCGGGATGGACCTCGCGCAGGAGCTGGAACGTATCGAAGAGAGGCTCATTCGCGAGGCGCTGGAGCTGGCGAATGGTGTGAAGGCCGAGGCTGCGCGCCTCCTGAGGCTCAAGCCCAGCGCCCTGCACTACAAGTTGGCAAAGTACGGACTGGTCAATCAGGACAACGACGCATGACATCCCGCACACGAAACGCAGCGTGGGGCAGCCTGCTCTTGGCAGGCCTCCTGGCGTTCGTGGATGTGGGGCCCGCGCACGCGCAGGCCATCGATCAGGTTCAAGAGCAGCGGGAGCTGGAATACCAAGCCGCACTCAACGCCTTCCAGGCAGCCCAAGCGTCACGCGGTGCGCTCCAGAGTCGGCTTGAGCAGTGGTCCGACTCCATGGCCGTCGCTCGAGTCGCGAACAACGAGGAACGCAAGAATCGCGCATATGCCGCGCTTCTCCCCATCACGCGGGATCTCCTCAGCGCGGATCGTCGTGTTGAAGAGACCGTTCAGTCGCTCGAGCAGGCGCGCTTCGCGCTTCGCGATCTCATCGACAAGCGCATGGATCTGCTGGTCGAACAGATCGAGTTCGCGGGGACCGACGATGAACGGCGCAACCTGGCGCTCCAATACGAGGACCTGAACAACCGGTTCTACGAGTTGGCACCGCGTACTGCGGAAGAGATGCGGGTGACCGCCGTCCTACTCCCCAACATCATGGCGGCGCCGACCGACGGACCCACCGAGCTGAGCGCCAAAGCTGAGCTGCTGGAGAGATTCGCGGCCAAGTTCGACACGCTGGCGGCCACCATCAGTGACGAACTGGAAGGCGTGGAGCGACGGACGCAGCGGGAGCGCTCCATGAATGGATTCATGGCTGGGATCGACCGCTTCGGCGATGCGAATGTGCCCGTTGGACCTGCGCGTGGGGTGCCTGAACGGGAGGACGGGGGCGACCTGTCACTCGAAGATCAGCAGGAGGAACTGCGCGCACTCTTGCAGCGTTACGAAGAACTAAGCGCCGAAGCACGAGCGCGCTCCGTGCAGTTGAAGCAACTGGCAGGAGAGATCGTGTCATGAGGATGCGCGACCGCGCCTGTGGTACCTTCCTAGCGTTCGCTTTGGTGACGCTTGGATCGGTGGCGCCGGCCGATGCGCAGGTCAGGCTGAGGGATCTGGTGCTGTCCGGGGGCGTCTCTTTGGAGGGCTACCAGGGCAACCTGGCAGCGGTTTCAGTGCCGTTGGTCGACTCCACCGAGGCCGTGTCGGCCGCGGTGGGTGAGTTCGCGGGGCGAGGGCAGCTCTGGTTCGTAGAGGAGGACGACCGCGACCTCTGGATGACCTTGGACGCGGGGTTGCGCCAGTTCGCGGCCACCGGGTTCGAGGTGCGAGACTACGCGCCTCGCGAGTGGGTGGGGAGTGTCGGCGTGAACTTCCGCCAGGACCTGAGCTTCGGGCGTCTACAGGGCAGCACTCGAGTGCGGGGGCGCGATGTGGCCGACCGGCCCCCGATTCCGCTGTTCATCCAGCCAGGTTATGCCATGGCGGATGCGGACGTGCGCATGCAGTTCAATCCGCGTCAGGGAGTCACCTTCGATGTAGGAGTGGGAGGGGGAATCGCCGACTATTCGTCCCTCGAGTTCACACCTCAGTTGGACCTGCTCGACCGCAAGGCACTGGAGACCGAGGTCGGCGCGTCCTGGCAGGGCATCGCTGCGTGGCAGGTCCGCTTCTACTCCGGGGTCGACATCGCGCACTACGAGCGCCAAGGCACCGCGCTCGCGTCGGATCCGTTCCGACGCGATCGAGCTGTACGGGCGGGGGCCGAATGGGACTACTCCGGGGATCGGGCGGCCCTCCACTTCGGGGCTGAAGGCATCTTCAATCGTTCGAACTCGAGGCGGAGCGAGTATGATGCGCTCCGCGCCAATGTGGTTACCGGGGTGGCGCTGCCTTGGCGGTTGAATGCCAACCTCTATGGTGTCTACACGCTCAAACGTTACCTGCTGGACCTGAACGTGGCGCGTGTGGTGCCGGGGGAAGAGGCGGACAACGCCACCGTGGCCTACTTGCTGTTAAGCCGGCCGGTCGCCATCAACCTGGATGGCGCCATCCGCTTCGGATGGACCCGTGCAGAGACCAACATCGGCGACTCCTACTTCCAGCGCTACGGATTCTCGGTGTTGTTGGAGTACCGGCCCTAGTCGCGGTCGCTAAGGACTCCCTAGCACACCCCTCCCGCAGCCGTTCAACGCGCCGCGTTCATCGATTCCCGAATGGCGCGGGCGGTGATGTCCGCTCGGTACGCCACCAGCTTATGACCGTTGGCGATGGTCCGTTCCAGGGGTGCGAGCGACACACCGTTGATGCTGAACAGCCCCGCCGCAATCCGCTGCTCGGCCCTGATGCGGGTAGGGTCGGTCGTCGCGATGATGGAGGAGTAGTGGTAGTCGTCGTGAAACTCGTTGCGAGTCGCAACGCACTCGTCCGGCTGCTGCACGATTCCCAACTCGTTCTTCAGGTATTCGCAGCTGTAGATGTCCTCCGTGTAGTACTCAGGCGTGAAGTGCACGCGGGTCGAGCGCTCCCGCCAGGCCTCGTTCAGCGCGGTCGTCACGGCTTCCATCCCGCGCACGTTGCCCCCGCTGTCGCCGATCAGCACCACGTCCGTGAACCCGTGCTGCGCCAGGCTCGATATGATATCGGTCAGCAGCGCCTCGAACGTCTCCTGGCGCACGCTGATGGTGGCGTGGTAGCGCATATGTCCAGAGGGTGGGTCGATGCGACCTTCGGGAACGAACTTCACGATGGGAGCGACCAGCGCGTTCCCGAGCTCGCGGGCGATGGCTTCCGTGGTGGCGCTCAGCACGAAGTTGTGCTTCCCACTGGCCACGTACGGACCGTTTTGTTCCAGGCCGCCCGTTCCGACGATGACCGTAGTCATCCCATCCGCGATGGCGTCGCGGACCTCCATCCAGGTCATCTCTTCCATGAAGACGGTGTTGATGCCGTCGATGGGGCGCGGGGCATCGAGCTCCTGGGCCGAAAGGCCGGGCCCGATCAGCAGGAGACAACAGGCCAGGGTGCTGGTAAGTGCGTGCATATGGGACTCCGGCTAGGACGACACGTGTCGCAGAGTGGCCGCGGCCGTTGGTCGTGCGCAAGCCGAACCCGGAGCTCCGACGGCCCGTCCAACCATGGCGAGGCCCACTTGGGGATGCGGTGTTGGTTCGTGTCCATTCATCGTTAGCGGGACTCTGCGAGCGCCCATGTCCGAGCGGAAGAAGGAGCCCCGGCTGCTGGAACAGGTCTCGAGGGCGCTGCGGGCCCGGCACTACAGCCCGCGTACCGAGGTGGCCTACCGGAGCTGGGTGCGAAGGTTCGTTCAGCATCAGGGCCTCAGACATCCGGCCGCGATGGGTGTACCGGAGGTGGACGCGTTCCTGACCCATCTTGCAGTCGACGAAGGCATGAGCGCGTCCACCCAGGCGCAGGCCCGGGCGGCTCTGAAGTTCCTCTATCGCGAGGTCCTGAAGCAGCCGCTCGACGAGGCGGGTGACGGCGTCATCCGTGGCAAGCTACCGAAACGGTTGCCGACGGTGATGACCCGAGAGGAGACGGATCGGTTGCTCCGTGAGCTGACTGGCATCCGGCGCCTCATTGCCGCCGTCCTGTACGGATCTGGGCTGCGGTTGATGGAGGGCCTGCAGCTCCGAGTGAAGGACCTGGACCTCGAGCGCCGTGAAGTTCGGATCAAGCAGCCAAAGGGACGGCGTGAACGTGTGAGCGTGGTACCCGGCGCCCTGGTCGCAGACCTTGCCACTCAGATCGACAAGCGCCGAGTTCTCCATGACCGTGACCTGGCCGAGGGCGCCGGATCGGTGATCCTCCCCGGCCAGCTGCACCGAAAGTCGCCCCACGCCCCGACCGACTTCCCGTGGCAATACCTGTTTCCAGCCACCACGCTCAACCTTAACCCTCAGACTGGCCGGCTCGGCCGGTTCCACCTGCACCCCACCGTTCTGCAACGAGCCGTTCGACGTGTCGCCAAAGACCTCGGCTTCGCGAAACGAGTGACCTGCCACACCCTCCGCCACTCGTTCGCGACCCACCTCTTGGAGGACGGTTACGACATCCGGACCATCCAGGAGCTGCTTGGCCATCGCAGCGTAAAGACCACCATGATCTACACCCACGTCCTCAACCGCGGTGGCCTGGGGATCAGAAGCCCACTCGACACCGTGTGGCGGAGTGCCGGTCAATAGCCGCCCTTATGCCCCCGAGGGTGATTTCGCGACAGCTCTCCGGTCAACCAAGGGCGCCGCTGGTCCGACCCGTTTCCTCCGGGGTTCGGGCCCGCGAATGGCCAATCCGGCCACATATGCCTCCGTCTGGTTGGCGGGCCGGCGCACACGGGGGCATTGTTGTGGTGCCATACTTGTTCTTGAGCCCTAGATGGTATGGGGGCGGGGATGGGGTGGCGAAAGTGAGTTAGACAGATTCTCTAGATCTGCGCTTGCGGCGTTGGGAGGTCTTCGAGGCGAGTGGACGGATCTTCTTGAGGGTGGAGGCCTGCGGCGCCCGCATCGCATGCCAGAGATCCCAGTTCCGCTGTCCGTTCAACCAGAACTCAGCGGTCGTTCCGAAGAGCCGACTCAGTCTCAGAGCGGTATCAGGAGTCACACCCCGCTTTCCGTTCACCAACTCGTTGATTCTGGGATACGAGACGCCGATGCGCTCGGCCAGCTCGGTCTGAGTCATGCCCAAAGGCAGCAGAAACTCTTCGAGGAGCATTTCGCCAGGGTGGGTCGGCGGCCGCTTGCTAGGTAGACGGGTCATGGGGTCCGCTCATGAGTGGTAGTCTGTGATTTCAACGTCGCTGGGTCCCCTCTCGGTCCAACGGAAGCAGATGCGGTACTGCTCATTGATCCGGATGCTCCACTGCCCAGCTCGATCTCTGCGCAACTTCTCCAGCCGGTTCGCCGGTGGCGCTCGGAGGTCGTCGAGCCGATGCGCCTGATTCAGTTGGTCGAGCTTGCGCTTCGCGACCCGATGCAGCGTCGATGGGCAGATCTTCCTGGCCTGCTTCGAGGCCTTACCGTCGAATACGTCGGCGGTCGCTTGGTTCGCAAAGCCTTGAATCATCGCGAACTATAACGCATACCGTTATCCGTTGCAAACTGGATGAATCAGTCTAACAGGTGTTTGAACGTTGACGCCGGGAATCTCTAAAGAGTGCAAGCGCCTTCGGCACTTGCACATGTACTCGTACCCTGCGCAAGTTAAACACAGAACCGTTAGATGTACCTCCACGCTTCGGAGGCAACCCACAGAATCCATGGAGTGCTCAGATGCGGCGGAACCGACGTCCACGCGGAGCCAGAAAGGCGAAGCTAGCTGGCCGACCGACCGAGGGAGGTAGCGGCGGGGGCAGGGGGCATTCGAACATGGAGCATTACGCATACTCCGATGAACTAAAGGCGGCCTCGCGGAGGGCGCGCCGCCGGGCCGATCGCGCGGTTGCCGCTGAGCAACTCGCTGAGTCAGCATCTGACGGGGGCCGGGGCGAGAGGCGCCCCACCCCGGCCACCCGCTAGCCTGCGCTACTCTCTGAAGTAGTCGTCACGGGGCCGTCCATCGAACCTTCCCGACGGCATACAGCAGTTCTTGAAATCGGCGTGTAGAACCGCAGGGACATGGATCCTTCCGCCCCAACTTCTCGGTCAGCTCTTTGAAAGCCTCGAACAACCCGGACGCCTCTCTTCACCCTCGTTTCCGAAGGGAAGCCGCGGCGTCTCTTACTCATGGATTCAAAAGCGTGGGGTGTCGAACTCGTCTCGTCTACTTGCCATGATATCTCCTCCATCTGGAGGAATTCGGGGGCACGCTATCTACCATTCCGGGTTCATGGGGTCAACAGGGGGCCCCGATTCGCTCCGGGTACCACCCCCAAACTCACTTCCCTCGGACACCTAACAGCCGCTTGCTGCAGACACTGAGTTGTTGAGCGGAAGCGCCGGCGTTCGCCGGCGCCTATGTTGGTGCTCAGTGCAGCAGAAGCGAAGATCCGTTAGAGAGCTTTGTAAACGGCGGCGCAGCGGCAGCGGGTCGAACCTGCCGGCTAGAGGTCTAAGACAAGACGAAGCCCGGCAACGACTCTGGCGAGGACCTTGGGAGGCACTTTGCCCACTCGTGCCTCGAGATAGTCTCGGTCAACGGTGACGAACTGGGTAACGTTCGCCACCGAATCGCGGGGTAGTCCCACCGACTTCGCGGGAAGCAAAACGTTCCCGGGTGCGTCGAGGAGCCCGACGTTCGAAGAAACGAGGATTCCGACTACGGTGCGCAATCGGCTCCGGTTAAAGGCTTCGGACTGCAGAATGAGCACCGGATGTCGATAGCCGGGTTCAGACCCTCTGGGTTCTGCAAGGTCGGTCCACCAGATCTCGCCGCGATGGACTACCAATCAGACTTCCCGACACTTCGGGCTTGAGCGCGGCGTACCTCTGGGGGCAGGCCGCTGGGCTCACGAGCGTAGACGTCGTTGAGCCTGGCCGTGACATCCTCGGCTCGGTGCTTCGCTAGGTACTCGGCCACAGCGGTCGAATACAGTTCACTCCGCGAGATCCCGAGTTCCTCGGCGAGCTCATCGGCCGGCTCGAAGACGCTGTCGGGCACTGAGATTGCGATCTTCATACCCAAATATACCACGGTCATACCACGAGTGCAAACTCTCTAACAACCGTTTGCTACAGCCACTGAGTTGTTGAGCGGAAGCGCCGGCTCGCGCCGGCGCCTATGTTGGTGTTCAGTGCGGTAGAAACGGAGATCCGTTATACGGCGTCATGCCGACACCCCGCAGACCTCAGGCAGTCGCTCCGTGCGCCTTGCGATATGTTACCAGTGCTGGTAACATTATTGCATGGGCAAGATCCGGCGTGGCGGCTACGTGTTCGTGACCTGGGCGGGCGATCACGCTCCCTACCATGTCCATGTCTATCGGGACGCGAAGCTCGTGGTGAAGTGGGATCTTGAGAACGCTGTGCCAATGAAAGGGCAGGCTAGCAAGCGCATCCGGACGTTAATCCGTGAGCTGCAGGCGGAGGGCGCACTATGAAGATCAAGAGGGTCGAGGCGAACAATCGTAAGCGAAGCTTCGAGGTGACCACTCGTCGCGAGACATACTCGTTCCCGTACGCCAAGTTGCAGGTGCAACCCAGCAAGTCTGATCGGGTTCGTGAAGTCTTTCCAGATCCGGATCTTGGTCGCGAAGGGTTTACGTATCGCTTGGAATCGGGCGAGGAAGATACGATCCACCTCGACGCAGTCCTCGAGTACAACCGCGACCCTGACTATCTGAACGCACTGCTTCTACACCGCCTCACGATCGAAGCGCAGCGCGGCGTCGAAGAGAGTGGCTTGAGTAAGCGCGAACTGATCCGACGACTGGGAACTTCGGCGAGCCAGTTCTATCGGTTGCTCGATCCTTCGTACACTGGAAAGTCACTGGGCCAACTGTTGGCACTGCTCCAGCTTGTCGGGCGAGAGGTCGACGTGGTGGTAACCAAGAAGCCTGTCGCCGTATAACAGTCGTTTGCTACAGTCACTGAGTTGTTGAGCGAAGCGCCGGCTCGCGCCGGCGCCTATGTTGGTGCTCAGTGCAGTAGAAACGAAGAACCGTTATACGGCGTCATGCCGACACCCCGCAGACCTCAGGCAGTCGCTCCGTGCGCCTTGCGATATGTTACCAGTGCTGGTAACATTATTGCATGGGCAAGATCCGGCGTGGCGGCTACGTGTTCGTGACCTGGGCGGGCGATCACGCTCCCTACCATGTCCATGTCTATCGGGACGCGAAGCTCGTGGTGAAGTGGGATCTTGAGAACGCTGTGCCAATGAAAGGGCAGGCTAGCAAGCGCATCCGGACGTTAATCCGTGAGCTGCAGGCGGAGGGCGCACTATGAAGATCAAGAGGGTCGAGGCGAACAATCGTAAGCGAAGCTTCGAGGTGACCACTCGTCGCGAGACATACTCGTTCCCGTACGCCAAGTTGCAGGTGCAACCCAGCAAGTCTGATCGGGTTCGTGAAGTCTTTCCAGATCCGGATCTTGGTCGCGAAGGGTTTACGTATCGCTTGGAATCGGGCGAGGAAGATACGATCCACCTCGACGCAGTCCTCGAGTACAACCGCGACCCTGACTATCTGAACGCACTGCTTCTACACCGCCTCACGATCGAAGCGCAGCGCGGCGTCGAAGAGAGTGGCTTGAGTAAGCGCGAACTGATCCGACGACTGGGAACTTCGGCGAGCCAGTTCTATCGGTTGCTCGATCCTTCGTACACTGGAAAGTCACTGGGCCAACTGTTGGCACTGCTCCAGCTTGTCGGGCGAGAGGTCGACGTGGTGGTGACCAAGAAGCCTGTCGCCGTATAACAATCGTTTGCTACAGTCACTGAGTTGTTGAGCGGAAGCGCCGGCTCGCGCCGGCGCCTATGTTGGTGCTCAGTGCAGTAGAAACGAAGAGCCGTTAGGCCGCTCAACGAGGTCCCATGCGCCCGCAGATTTCGAAAGCTGAGCTTCTTGCACGACTCAACCAGCTCCTAGCCGAGGGTGATGAGTGCGAAGAGTGCTCATTCTCTGGGGTACTCCGGTTGGCGGAGCGGAACGACGCTGGAGCGAACTGGTCGACTACCTTGACCATGAGAGGTCCCGGCTGCGCGTCACCAGCCTGCTCGACTCATGCCGCTGCTGTTGTGCAGCGCCTCCAAAAGGAAGTGGACCTAGCTGAGATGCCAGCCAACGACTGAGACCCAACCCGGGAACTTCCCAAGGCTGCGTCGACCCCTCATTGTCCGAGATATCAATGCTCTACACGCTTCAACGGCTCTCGCAGTTCGCCTTCTGTACTCTCATGATAGTGGCCTGTGGAGACTCCGCTACGGACGCTGCTCCCGATCTCTCTGGGACGTGGTCGTTCTCAGGAAGCTTCTCGAATGCTCAGCTTCAAGTGTCCTGCAATGGTTCAGGCTCCGTCTCCATCTCCCATTCCGGTAGCACCTTTACCGGAACCGGGTCTCAGACCGGGAGCTGCATCAGCCCCTCGGGAACAGCCGACAACTCTTTCACCGCTCCACTCGTCGGAGGCCAGATCTCCGGAAACGACGTGACCTTCCTCTTCGGTGATTGCGCCTACTCCGGTCGGCTTTCCGGTAGTCCGCCCAACCGGTTGTCAGGGGAGAGCAGGTGCACTCTCGCCGCGGCCGGTCAGACCTTTGATTTCACCGGAACCTGGCAGGCGGGACGCTAGCCGGCACTGAGCGGCCTAACACGGAATTGCTGCTGTCCGGGTAAGCTGTGTGGGTCCGGAGCACTCGCCTGGCGGCTCGCGCTCCGGGTCGGCATCATGGTCCGGCAGCAGAATTCCAATCCGTTAGGAGGCTCTGGCTAGCGACTGGGGCGGAGGCTCTCCCAAAAGTCGCGAGGGGTGAGAATCTCCAGGGGTAGGTCACCTGGCATCTCGGTAAGATCCTTGTCGCCGGTGACGAGAACATCAGCAATCGCCTCGATCACCTCCGCCAACACAGGGATGTCGTCGGAATCTCGCAGGTCAAACTCAGCGGGGGACCCACTCGAAACAACAGCCGCCTCGCGCCGGAGCAGAGCGATGGATTCGTCTACGAACTCGACGGGCATGTTCATCTTCGTGAGGAGCACCCTTCGGAGTTCAGTGAGGATCGTCTCGCCAAGCACGAGTTGATGCTCGGAGAGAACGACGGTAAGCACGTCGGCACAGATTCCGCGGGTTACGAACGCACTGACCAAGACGTTGGTGTCGAGGGCTACCCTCAAGAGACGTCTCTGAAAACATCCTCGTCGGTGAGGTATCCGGCTGCTTCGGCGAAGGGCATCATCCGTCGGCGCAGATCCTCGAATTGAGAGATCGAGAGTTGCCTGCGAATGGCTTCGCGCACGATCTCGCTACGGGATCGGCCGGTGCGCCGAGCGATGCGGTCCAACTGCTTCTCAAGCTCAGGCTCGAGTCGAATCGTAAGTGCAGAGCTCTTCATGTCATACAATGTAGTACTCAAAGAGCCTCCTAACAATCGTTTGCTACAGTCACTGAGTTGTTGAGCGGAAGCGCCGGCGTTCGCCGGCGCCTATGTTGGTTCTCAGTGCAGTAGAAACGAAGATCCGTTAGACAGCAGCTACGAGCCGCGAAGATGCCTCAAGTCCCGCAGCGAGAGTGGTTTGGCCGCACTTTCCAACTGGGCCTGCCAGTTGATGCATTTCCTGACATACTTGAACGCCTGCGGGGAACCTCGCTGCGCCTGGCGGAGCGAATGGGACAGATTAGTCCCGACATCGCCGCCCGCCGCCATTCTGAGAAATGGTCTGCCCTAGAGCACGCCGGGCACCTATCTGATCTGGAGCTGCTGTGGCTCGGTCGGATCGACGACCTATCTAACGGACTCGAGCGGCTTCGCGCCGCGGACCTCGAGAACCGGGCGACCTGGGAAGCTGATCACAACGCCAGAAGCGCCGCCGACATACTGCTGGAGTTCCGCACGCGCCGTTCCCAGCTGATCTCACGGGTCGAGTCGTTGGACGTCGAGGCACTGCTTACCACCGCTATCCATCCCCGTCTCGAGCAGCCGATGACACCGGTGGATCTCTGCTTCTTCGTGGCGGAGCATGACGATCACCATCTCGCGTCCATCACCGCCTTAGCTGCAGGCTCCCACGGCGCTGATGTCTAACAGTCGTTTGCTACAGCCACTGAGTTGTTGAGCGGAAGCGCCGGCGTTCGCCGGCGCCTATGTTGGTTCTCAGTGCAGTAGAAACGAAGATCCGTTAGGAGGCTCTGGCTAGCGACTGGGGCGGAGGCTCTCCCAAAAGTCGCGAGGGGTGAGAATCTCCAGGGGTAGGTCACCTGGCATCTCGGTAAGATCCTTGTCGCCGGTGACGAGAACATCAGCAATCGCCTCGATCACCTCCGCCAACACAGGGATGTCGTCGGAATCTCGCAGGTCAAACTCAGCGGGGGACCCACTCGAAACAACAGCCGCCTCGCGCCGGAGCAGAGCGATGGATTCGTCTACGAACTCGACGGGCATGTTCATCTTCGTGAGGAGCACCCTTCGGAGTTCAGTGAGGATCGTCTCGCCAAGCACGAGTTGATGCTCGGAGAGAACGACGGTAAGCACGTCGGCACAGATTCCGCGGGTTACGAACGCACTGACCAAGACGTTGGTGTCGAGGGCTACCCTCAAGAGACGTCTCTGAAAACATCCTCGTCGGTGAGGTATCCGGCTGCTTCGGCGAAGGGCATCATCCGTCGGCGCAGATCCTCGAATTGAGAGATCGAGAGTTGCCTGCGAATGGCTTCGCGCACGATCTCGCTACGGGATCGGCCGGTGCGCCGAGCGATGCGGTCCAACTGCTTCTCAAGCTCAGGCTCGAGTCGAATCGTAAGTGCAGAGCTCTTCATGTCATACAATGTAGTACTCAAAGAGCCTCCTAACAATCGTTTGCTACAGTCACTGAGTTGTTGAGCGGAAGCGCCGGCTGGCGCCGGCGCCTATGTTGGTTCTCAGTGCAGTAGAAACGAAGATCCGTTATACGGCGTCATGCCGACACCCCGCAGACCTCAGGCAGTCGCTCCGTGCGCCTTGCGATATGTTACCAGTGCTGGTAACATTATTGCATGGGCAAGATCCGGCGTGGCGGCTACGTGTTCGTGACCTGGGCGGGCGATCACGCTCCCTACCATATCCATGTCTATCGGGACGCGAAGCTCGTGGTGAAGTGGGATCTTGAGAACGCTGTGCCAATGAAAGGGCAGGCTAGCAAGCGCATCCGGACGTTAATCCGTGAGCTGCAGGCGGAGGGCGCACTATGAAGATCAAGAGGGTCGAGGCGAACAATCGTAAGCGAAGCTTCGAGGTGACCACTCGTCGCGAGACATACTCGTTCCCGTACGCCAAGTTGCAGGTGCAACCCAGCAAGTCTGATCGGGTTCGTGAAGTCTTTCCAGATCCGGATCTTGGTCGCGAAGGGTTTACGTATCGCTTGGAATCGGGCGAGGAAGATACGATCCACCTCGACGCAGTCCTCGAGTACAACCGCGACCCTGACTATCTGAACGCACTGCTTCTGCACCGCCTCACGATCGAAGCGCAGCGCGGCGTCGAAGAGAGTGGCTTGAGTAAGCGCGAACTGATCCGACGACTGGGAACTTCGGCGAGCCAGTTCTATCGGTTGCTCGATCCTTCGTACACTGGAAAGTCACTGGGCCAACTGTTGGCACTGCTCCAGCTTGTCGGGCGAGAGGTCGACGTGGTGGTAACCAAGAAGCCTGTCGCCGTATAACAGTCGTTTGCTACAGTCACTGAGTTGTTGAGCGAAGCGCCGGCTCGCGCCGGCGCCTATGTTGGTGCTCAGTGCAGTAGAAACGAAGAACCGTTAGAAAGCCGGTTCAACTACATGGCGAACATCTCCTGAAGAATGCCAAGGGAGTTGGCAACGGCGGGTTTGCTGAGTCGACCGAGCCTCCGGACCAATCGCTGAGTATCGACGGTTCGCAGTTGATCCAAGACGACGAATCCGTCCTTCTTCTGAAACCGGCAGCTGACCCGAAAAGGATAGGGATGTCCGCCAGTGGTCATCGGCGCGACGATCACAGTACTTAGGTGCTCGTTCAGTTCGTCGGGCGAAAGCACCACACAGGGGCGCGTTTTTCGAATCTCGCGCCCCTTCGTCGGATCCAAGGTCACCAGGAAGACGTCGCCTCGTCTAACGACCGTCGACACTACCAATCCCACTCAGAATCGTCGAACGCGGTGGCCACCGGCGGTTCCAAGAGCTCGTCGTCGCCGAGCTCACGGGCTCGGGCAGCGGCCGCGGCCCAACCGTCGCGTGGGTCCTTTTTGGCCTCGATCACGATTCCCCCATCAACGACGCGGAGCTCGACCTCGTCTTCAAGGCCGGCCTGCTCGAGCAGCGGTTTGGGGATCCGGACTCCGCGGGAGTTGCCGATTCGGACGATCTTGGTCTTCATATTCTACCTGCCGGTATCTACATCGTAATTACAATCCAAGCTAGCCGGGCATGGCGTTTCTAACAAGTTGTTGCTGCAGTCGGATCGCGTTTTCTAATGAGTCCGGCTACGCTACGCTGCGCCGGACCTGTTTGGTTCGCGCCCGCAGCAGAACAACAGAACCGTTAGATGGCAGGAACAATCTCCGATCGGATCGACTAGGCTCTGCTCGCGAGGGCTTAGCAACGCTCAAGCAGCTCGAGCACCCGCCGCGGGCTCAAGACCTCGACGCCCTGCCAGCCAGCGGCATCCAAGAGGTCTGAGTCTCCCGACACAACGACCGCATCGCCACGACGCGCACATCTCATGAACTTGTCGTCGTCCGGATCTACGGTGATCCCCTCAGCCTCCGGATCGTCGGCGACCAAGACGCCACTTCCAAGTATGGCAGTGAGCACTGGTTCGTAGGGGAGTGGGCGACGGGAAGAAGCGAGGCGCTCACAGATCCGTTTGTACTCTTCGAAGATCTTCGGTGTGAGCACCAGCTCGATCGAGCCCCCCGTCCATGCGTCAATGATCTGACCCGGGAGTCCACCAAAGAAGATCCCAGAAACCAACACATTGGTGTCCAGAACGACCCTCACTTCTGGGTTCGAACCTCCAGAATTGCCTCTTCGATGTCCTCGGGGGTGAGGCCCGCATCTCTCGCAGCCGCCCGCGCCTGCTCTACCAACTCCGCGAACTCAGACTTCTTTGGAGCATCTATGGTCTTAAGCACCACAACGTCGCCTTCTCCCACCACGACGAAGCGCGTTCCTTCCTCAAGGCCCAGTCGTTTTCGAATCTCCTCCGGAATCACGACCTGGCCGCGTGAGGACAGCTTCGTTGTCGTCGGCTTGATCATGATCCAATCTCCTGAGGCTGGGACGTACAATCTTATGAGTAAGATATCCAGCTTCTGCCATCTAACAACCGTTTGCTACAGTCACTGAGTTGTTGAGCGGAAGCGCCGGCTCTCGCCGGCGCCTATGTTGGTTCTCAGTGCAGTAGAAACGAAGATCCGTTAGGACGCAACGAAGACATCAGGAGAGGCTGTTTGAGAGCAAGCTACGCACTGACCGGCTCACTCCTCGTGTTGGCGTCCGGGGCAGTGGCACAGGAAGTCCCGCCACCGATTATCGACGTCCACTTTCACGCGCAGCCCGCGACGAGTCAGGGACCACCACCCTTGGGCATGTGCTTTCCCGTCGCGTCCTGGCCGACGGTCGAGACAGGCGCAGCGTGGCCAGAGGCGTTTCTGGCTTCGCAGAAGGATCCGCCCTGCGCGGATCCCTTTTGGTCCGCAGAGACGGACGAAGAACTCATGAAACGATCGTTGGACATCGCCGAGCGCCGCAACGTGATTGGAATCACGAGCGGAGCGTTGACTGCCGTGTGGCAGCAGCGAGCTCCAGATCGGATTATCCCGGGGCTCCTCTTTAGCGGTGGTCCGGGGAGTCCTTCTGCAGACGAGCTCCGTCAGGATTTCCTCGACGGTGAGGTTCAGGTCCTCAGCGAGGTCACCATCCAATACCGAGGAGTGGAGCCCGCAGACCCAACCTTCGAACCGTATCTTGCGCTCGCCGAAGAGCTCGACGTTCCGGTCGGCATCCACATCGGCACGGGCCCACCCGGTGCCCCGTACCTCGGGTTCTCCGGGTATCGTGCGCGACTCCACAGCCCGTTGATCCTGGACGACGTTCTGGTCCGTCACCCCGATCTCCGACTGTACGTCATGCACTCGGGGTGGCCCATGTTGGACGACATGCTGGCCCTCATGTGGACTCATCCGCAGGTCTATGTTGGCGTGGGGGTCATCGGCTGGGGTCTGCCTCGGACGGAGTTTCATCGGTATCTACGCCGCCTCGTCGAGGCGGGGTTTGGGCGAAGAATCATGTTCGGTTCCGATCAGATGGTCTGGCCGGACGCATTAGAAGTGTCCATTCAGAGCATCGAAACGGCCGACTTCCTGACGGCCGAGCAGAAGCGGGACATCCTCTACAACAACGCCGCTCGGTTCCTGCGGCTAAGCGATGAGCAGATCGCCAAACACCACGGGCGCCCCTAGCACCCCGGCCTGCGTCCTAACAAGCGTATCTGGACTTCTCCCGCAAGCGGGATTTGCGAACGAGCGTGGAGCCTAGGTCGACTGCAATCATATCTCCGGCCCATGTATGGACGTGTCCGCCCTGGCCACGATGGAGTAAACGCGCACGGGGAGCCAATCGGTTTAGCACGGCCCCTGGGGCCAAGCTTGTTATCGGCACTTCCCCGCGCCGGTCAGACCGGTATGCCCCTCGCTTGTTCGCGGTGCAGCTCGTTGGAAGGTGAAATCTCCTTAGGCGACGTCTCGCCGTTCAAAGGCCCGTTGGTCGCGCCAGACTCTCCAGCAGACGCGTGCGAGTTTGTTGGCTAGTGCTACGGCGGCCACGTTGTGGCCTTTTCGTTGATCGATCTCAAGCGCCCAGGTGCGGAGGTCATCAGGTACGTCAACGACCTTCCCTGCTCTGAGTGCGGAGCGTGCGCCATGGATCAGCATCATGCGTACGTAGCTATTGCCGCGTTTGGTGATGCGTCCGAGGCGGCGACTGGAGCCTGAGGAGTGCTCGCGCGGCGTGAGCCCGAGAAAGGATGCGAGCGCTCGACCGTTGCGGAAGCGACGGACATCTCCGATGAACGCGATCATCGCCGTCGCAGTCAGCACACCGACACCGGGCACTGTCATGAGCAACGCAGCGTTGGGCATGTGACGCGCGAGACGTGCGAGCTCGTCGTGGATGGTCTGTGCCTTCGCCTGAAGCTGTTCGATCTCAGTGAGCGCCTCTCGAAGCACGTTATGAATGAAGGGCGGCACGGTGTCGGTCTCGAGCGCCGCTATCGCATGGGGTATGACTCGCTTCGCACCGATCGGGATCGGGATGCCGAACTCACGGAGATGACTGCGCACACTGTTGATGCGACTCGTGCGAGTGCGGAGGTAGGACTGCCGCATGCGGTGCAGGACCACAACGGCCTGCTGGTCGACCGACTTGATCGGCACCGGATCGATCTCGGTGTTGCGCGCCGCTTCCAGGAGCGCCTTCGCATCTGCGCGGTCGGTCTTGTTCCCGTCGCGGTAGCGCGCGACGTCACCGGGGTGGAGCAAGCGGACCGAGTGGCCGAGCGCCTGCAGCTCACGGCCCCAGTGGTGGGCAGCCCCACAGGCTTCGAGCAACACTGTGGCCGGCTCCGCGTGCTCGAAGTAGCGCCGGACCCGCGTACGTGACAGCCGGTGGCGCTCCTGCACGTGGCCAGGACGTTGGGACACAGCAACTTCGAAGACGGACTTTGCGAGGTCGACGCCGATCTGTGTAGTGTTCATTTGGACTCCTCCTCCGCGTTTGGCCTTCAGGGCCGTCAGTAGGTACTGGCACATTGGTGCCGTCGTGGGGGAGGAGTCCATTTCTATCGATTGCTGCTGACGGCCAAGCACTAGCCTCGCGTGCTTCGCGCGCCCCACCTACGATGTCCGCAGCAGAATCGCGGAACCGTTAGAGAGCTTTGTAAACGGCGGCGCAGCGGCAGCGGGTCGAACCTGCCGGCTAGAGGTCTAAGACAAGACGAAGCCCGGCAACGACTCTGGCGAGGACCTTGGGAGGCACTTTGCCCACTCGTGCCTCGAGATAGTCTCGGTCAACGGTGACGAACTGGGTAACGTTCGCCACCGAATCGCGGGGTAGTCCCACCGACTTCGCGGGAAGCAAAACGTTCCCGGGTGCGTCGAGGAGCCCGACGTTCGAAGAAACGAGGATTCCGACTACGGTGCGCAATCGGCTCCGGTTAAAGGCTTCGGACTGCAGAATGAGCACCGGATGTCGATAGCCGGGTTCAGACCCTCTGGGTTCTGCAAGGTCGGTCCACCAGATCTCGCCGCGATGGACTACCAATCAGACTTCCCGACACTTCGGGCTTGAGCGCGGCGTACCTCTGGGGGCAGGCCGCTGGGCTCACGAGCGTAGACGTCGTTGAGCCTGGCCGTGACATCCTCGGCTCGGTGCTTCGCTAGGTACTCGGCCACAGCGGTCGAATACAGTTCACTCCGCGAGATCCCGAGTTCCTCGGCGAGCTCATCGGCCGGCTCGAAGACGCTGTCGGGCACTGAGATTGCGATCTTCATACCCAAATATACCACGGTCATACCACGAGTGCAAACTCTCTAACAACCGTTTGCTACAGCCACTGAGTTGTTGAGCGGAAGCGCCGGCTCGCGCCGGCGCCTATGTTGGTGTTCAGTGCGGTAGAAACGGAGATCCGTTAGACAGCAGCTACGAGCCGCGAAGATGCCTCAAGTCCCGCAGCGAGAGTGGTTTGGCCGCACTTTCCAACTGGGCCTGCCAGTTGATGCATTTCCTGACATACTTGAACGCCTGCGGGGAACCTCGCTGCGCCTGGCGGAGCGAATGGGACAGATTAGTCCCGACATCGCCGCCCGCCGCCATTCTGAGAAATGGTCTGCCCTAGAGCACGCCGGGCACCTATCTGATCTGGAGCTGCTGTGGCTCGGTCGGATCGACGACCTATCTAACGGACTCGAGCGGCTTCGCGCCGCGGACCTCGAGAACCGGGCGACCTGGGAAGCTGATCACAACGCCAGAAGCGCCGCCGACATACTGCTGGAGTTCCGCACGCGCCGTTCCCAGCTGATCTCACGGGTCGAGTCGTTGGACGTCGAGGCACTGCTTACCACCGCTATCCATCCCCGTCTCGAGCAGCCGATGACACCGGTGGATCTCTGCTTCTTCGTGGCGGAGCATGACGATCACCATCTCGCGTCCATCACCGCCTTAGCTGCAGGCTCCCACGGCGCTGATGTCTAACAGTCGTTTGCTACAGCCACTGAGTTGTTGAGCGGAAGCGCCGGCGTTCGCCGGCGCCTATGTTGGTTCTCAGTGCAGTAGAAACGAAGATCCGTTAGGCAGATGGAAGCGTTATGGACTGGTGGGTAACGAGCAGCGGCACGACACTCGGCGTCACAGGGGGCACCAAGGTCCCCCGCCCCAATCACTCCGGGATCGCCTACTCGTTTGACGTCACCAGTAGCGGTGGCCTAGCACGGTCCGTTCGGGTGCGGGTCGACGACCCGGTCTACGTCAATCGCGTACGCGGCGAAAATGGCCTGCCTCCGCTAGGCGAGACGGATTTGCGAACTCACGCCTGGGTGGCAGCGGTCCGAAGCGCAGATCGGATCCCTGAGTTTTTCGACGTTGATGACCCCGCTGACGTTGAGCTGTCGTACCAGGATTTCGATCCACACAGTGGGCCGCCGGCTCTCCCCGACCGGGACCTGAGACGATACATCGCACGGCGCGTCTACCTGTTCTGGAAGGTCACCTCATTTGATGACTACTTCGTCTTCGATCAGCGTGATGTGCTGCTAACGCGCGTCGGCGTGTCGGGTTTCCTTCGCAACGCTCAGCTTCTCGAGCAAGAGGGCTACATCGAAATAGGTCGAACGCACGACGATGGCTTTGACGGATGTGCTGTCCGCGCGACTGCTCGGCTTGTGCGCGACGTGGAGCGGTATGGCGCTGCAGCCGCAGACGCGGAGACTGAAGCGGACTTCGTGGACCGACTCAAGCTTGCGCCCGGGTTGGAGCTTGAACGCGAGGGCATTCTAGCTGAGCGGGCACGGTACGAGCTGGCGCGAACCCAAACGGAGGTCGCCTCAGTCTTCAGAGCCCTTGTCCCAATCCTCGAAGGCGCCGCCCGGCGCCTCCTGACTGAACTCGGGAGCACCCGCGCCCTTCCGAATCTCGGGCCGATCATCGGTGAGTTCAATCGCATGAACGTAGGCGACGTAGGCGTCCGATCACTCCTGAACGCGGTGAAGACAGGAAGGGACGTCGTGCTTCACGGCCACCACCTGGAGGTAGCGGCTCTACGGATTCACGTCGACACATGCTTCGAGCTACTACTCCAGCTCGGACCGCTCTTCCCGGAAACCACTGCCTAACAACCAATTGAAACTGGCACAGGCGTTTTAGTCGCGTGCACTCGGCTACGCCGCTTGCACATGTGTTGTTTGCCTGCGCACCTATAAAGCGACTCCAGTCAAGCGGACGTAGCTCCGCTAGGACCTGTGGGGTCAGGCGATTGGGACACATCATGGTCTGTGTTGTCGAGAACATCACGGTCGCGTGAGAAGTGAACTTCGTTTCAGTTGTTTCTACCAGACATCGCATCGCCGATCGTGGGTCGAGTCACCGGGACTCAAGCACCTCTCCGAGTTTCGTCTGCAGTCGACGGCTCATGATCTCCTATGCGAGTCGGGGGGCTCAGTCAGCTTAAGAAAGGTCCTTGCTTCGACATGCGCTGGCTCGAGCTCTCCCCTGATGTCCGGCATCTACGCGTCGGCCCATACCTCCCCGGTCCTCAGCATTGCGTGTACGGCGCGAGCCATCTTGCGTGCCGTGGCGACTCGCGCAACTCGCCATCCCAACTTCGGCTTCTGCGCTTCGTAGTACTTCGTCAGTCGGCTCTCCTTCGCGTGTAAGCAGTGCGATAACGTCCCCTGCACGAACGCGCCTCGCAGCCATCGATTCGCGCCCGCCGGGATCGGTCCGTAGCGCACCGACTTGCCCGACCGCGATGAGCGTGGCGCCAGCCCGGCATAGCTCACCAGATGGCCCGGCGACGCGAACCTCGAGATCGGCATAGCCTCCGTCACGATCAGCAGCGCACGATACGGTCCGATGCCTGGGATCGTCTGTAGCAACCCGACCGCCGGGATCTCGTCGCCGACGATCCTGATCTGACGGTCCAACACGCGGATCATCTTGCCGAGCCCCTCGATCAGATGCTCCTGCATGCGTATCAACCGACGCTGCTCGCGACCCAACTCGGGCCATGCGCACTCATGTACCCACGCCCGACCCGGGCCTTTCAACAGTCGACCCCGCGTCATGTAGAGCCCCACACTGTGCAACTCCGCATGGATGCGGCCCGCGGCGGCAGTACGCATGCGCACCAAGCGCGTACGATGTCGCACCAGCGTGGCTTGTTCGCGCTGTGCGAGCGGCTTCGCATAAACCTCGGGAATCAGGTCCACCATGCGCATCCTCGCCAACAACGCGGCATCGATCGCGTCGGTCTTGTAGTTCGACTCCGCAATCGCTCGCAACTTCTTCGGGTGCGCGAGAACCAAGCGGAAGCCCGCTCCCTCGATCACCTCAAACAGCCACGGCCACGAGCCACTCGCCTCGACGACCACCTCACCCGGCTGCCACTTCTCCAGCCACGCGCCTAACCCCTCGCGATCCTCGTTCCGGATCCGACGCGGCTTCTCCAACAACTCGCCCTCGTTGCCCACGATTGCTACAACTACGTACGTTGTGTGGGCATCTATGCCTGCGACCTTCATGGTGGCCTCCTGGTTCGGTGCGGCCGCAGATGTTTCGACAACTTCAGCGTACCCCGTCCCGTCTCCGGAGGCCATCTCTCGCTTTATAAGGTCACCTTAAATGCAGATCCGTTATGCAGCCTCCAAATCACAGGGAGATTCCATGAGGTCCCTGGTAACGCTACTCCTCGGTCTGATCGTCATCGGTCCAACGGGTGTCGCGGCGCAATCCACCGAGGAAAACCTCACTCCGTGAGGAGCTCGGCCGCACCTTCGCGGCTCTGACAAACCGGGACGCCGGTTACTTCGAGAATCACTACGTTCCGGAAGTCAGCCGAGTGCATCTTACCGGCGGCGTGGACTCTGGATGGGACGCGGCCAAGGCCGAGGGCGTAGCAGAGTTCTTCGCGTCGGGCTGGATTCCGTCGGTTGACGGCTATGAGATCGCCGACCTCCGCATCTACGGTGAGATCGGTGTTACGGCTGGCGTGGCGCAGATGACACAGACATTTCCTGGGGGAGAACCAGAGTCCTTCGAGTTCCGCTTCAGCTATGTCTGGAAGCTGATCGACGGACAATGGAAGGAGATCCATCACCACGTATCCCGTTTGCCAGGCTAGCATCGTTCGTCTGCATAACCAGCGTTTGCTACTGCCACTGAGTTGTTCAGCGGAAGCGCCGGCGGTCGCCGGCGCCTATGTTGGTGCTCAGTGCAGTAGAAACGCAGAACCGTTATGTAGCGGTGGCTGACGACGTCGGTTGGAACCCCGTGAGAGTCAGCGGTGAAGAAGAGATTATGAAGCTCGCAATTGAATTGTCCGAGGCTCAGAGGGAGCGGCTCACGCTGATTGCCGGTCGGTTAAACGTACCGATCGAGGCATTGGCTGAGGCAGCGATCCGGGAACTGATCTCCAAATCGGAAGCCGAGTTTGTCTCGGTGGCCGCCCGGTTGCTGGTCAAGAACCAGGAGCTCTACGAGCGCCTCGGGTGACGCGCCATCTCAGCCTCGCTGAGGTGCTCAAGCTTCACGATCTCATCATCGAGCGCACGGGCGGCTCGCTAGGCCTCCGTGACCTGGGCCTTCTGGAGTCAGCGCTTGGCCAGCCTCGCCAGACGTTTGATGGCGACGATCTCTACGATTCCGTTCCCGCGAAGGCTGCGGCGCTAGGCTACTCACTGATCATGAATCACCCGTTTATCGACGGGAACAAGCGGATCGGGCATGCGGCAGCTGAAGCGCTGCTGATGTTAAACGGCGTCGAGCTCACTGCAACGGTCGACGAGGCCGAAGCCGAGGTCTTGGCTATCGCTGCCGGTCGCCGCAGCCGCGCGGAGTTTCAAGAGTGGATCGAAGCTCACTCGGGACCGCTGGATGTCTCGGGCGCAACATAACAGTCGTTTGCTACAGCCACTGAGTTGAGGAGCGGAAGCGCCGGCTAGCGCCGGCGCCTATGTTGGTTCTCAGTGCAGTAGAAACGAAGATCCGTTATGCGGCGCGCCCACCGCTCGGCTCATCGTACTTCGCCCGCAAAGCCCCCACCCCCCAACAGAATTGATAAGTTGGGGATCGGAGATCCCCTGGGATGAGCCTCGCAGCAGTGTCCGGTTCGTCTCCCAAGAACATCGCGGCCATCTCGAGCCCTGGTCCGCTTCGCGTCCCATCCGAGAACGCACGGGCTGGTACTGAGTTTCCGGACTCGCAGCCGAGACTCACCGGCACTGACCAACCGTGCTGGCGACCGCATAACCGGCTCTTGAAGCTTCTATGGGGAGAAGGAAGTCAAGGACTGGGAGTTGAGGACGTACGCGTAGCGAGCGGTCTGGGGGGAGGCCGCGCGCGCGAAGCAGAGCGCTGGGGGCTTCATCGAAGGGCCGGGAGCATCGAACTCCGCGGGCAAAACTTCTATGCGTGTCGGCCGAGTGATCTGGACCGACACGTAATGTCATCCGCACACGAAGGTACGAAGTGGAAGCCAAGAGCGGGCCGACCCCATCTGACGAGACGGTCCGCGAAACGCGGAACCCGCTTCAATTTCGGGCCGACCCACCCAGCGCGATGTCGTAGTCGAACGGAGCGGGTCAGGTCATGGTGACGGCGCCGTTCGGGAGAGCACCGGTCTGAGTGAAGCGCCAGAGGTCGATGATCAAGCGACGTGACAGCGCGACGATGCCGACGAGCTTACGGCCTCGACCCTCGCTGAAGTTCTCGTAGAACCAGCGTGTGAGCTCCGAGGTAGGCTGGTAGTAGAGCCATCCCCAAGCGATCTGGATGATCATGGCACGGAGCAGGCGGTTGCCCGCCTTCGAGATGCCAAGATCGACGGAGATGTCGCCGCTCTGATAGACGCTCGGCGTGAGTCCACAGAGCGCACCGAGCTCGCGTCGGTTCTTGAAGTTTCGCCACGCGAAGAGCTCGAACGTGAACATCCACGCAGACTGCAGCCCGATGCCACGCAGTCGCATGAGTTGGCGGACGCACTCGAGCGCGGGGTCCGTTCCGTTCTCAACGAGTTCGAGCTGTTGGTCCTCGATCAGCTTGATCCGTTGCGAAAGAGCGCAGCGGTGTAGCCATTCTCGTTCGAGGCGGTCTCGGAGGTGAGGACCCAGTGGGGCATCGTCCCAGAGCCGTACTTCGTCGAGTCGTCTTGGGAAGCCACGACCGCCGCGTACCGACACGCCCTGTGTCGCGAGCAGGCCCTTGATACGATTGGTCACGCCTTTGCGCGCTTCTCGCAGCGTAATGCGTTCGCGGTGAAGGTGCCGGATATCCTCGGCCTCGACGGAAGGCACCCGTACGACGGACCACACGGATTGCTCTCCTTGATAGTAGCGGATTAGCATGGCGACAAGCTTTAGCACGTCGATACGATCGGTCTTGAGCCGACGCTTGCGGCGCGACACCTGGATCGAAGCAGAATCGACGATGAGGTTCTCGTGGTCCGAGAGGCTCATCAGGAAACGATGGAGCCAAAAGCCGTCACGTCCCGCCTCGTAGCAGGACCGGACCGCTGCTTCGGCGGGGAGCTTGAAGCGATTCCGGGCAGCTTCGATCTCGCGGCGTAGCGCCTCGCGATCCCGAGCCGGCACCGACCGCAGGCGCGGCTTCTGGCCCAGACCGGTCGAGAACGCCAACTTCCAAGAACGATTCGAGAGCTCGATCGCCAAGTACAGCGCGGGAACGTCGGACAGCAGGCTACTAAAGCGGGTCGTCGCAGACATGGATGGTCCTCCGTTGGGATTGCCGTTCCTTGGAGGTTATTCGCGGCGGCCCGTCTTCGCCCTACGCCTCGCCGCCCCTCTCCCGCATAACATCTGACAGTCACATCTCTAAGGAGTGCAACCGCTGGCGCGGTTGCACCTGGTTGGGTTGTTCCTGCAGCTTAAACACAGGTCCGTTAGCTAGACTCCCGGCGGAGTGAGGAGGTGAGCATGGGGGCATTGGGGGTACTGCTGGGACACTCTGCGACGGCGGTCGCGGCTCTCATCTCTGGCTCGGTTGCGGCACCCGCTCGCTGTTCGATTGCTGTCGGCCCAGTTCTTCGTACCCAGTTCACGGTCGAGGTGCTTGCGACGGCTCGTGCCGAGCTGCTTCCCTCAACACCGCCGTCCTACGCTCCTTCCCATACCTCGCGCGAAGGACTTGCGGGGCAAGTCCTCGTCGCCCGCGATGCCGTCGGTGTTGGTGCATACCTTCTGGCTCCGTCGGATACGGGATCGCCCGTGGTCGTGGTGCTTTGGGACTATGACGGTGCCTGTTTTCCGATTCCATTCGTATCCGGTCCCCTACTGATCACGCCCGGCGAGGAAGTGGTTGTATCCGGGCATCTTAGGCATCCCGATGACTGGATCGAGGGGTACCCGACGATCGACTCGTTCCTCGCGGGAGCCTTCGTCTACCCGCAGTCATCACTCGTAAGCCTCGCCCCTTACGTCATTCGGCCCACCACTCCAGCACATTCGCCACGTTGGCTCAAGCGTACCACCCTCGACGCCGAGGCCTTCTTCCGTCTAATCGCTGACCTGCCATCCTATTGTGCATATTCGCGCAACCCATTTGACGCGATAGCTACCCAGCTCCGGGTGTCTTGGGCACTTCGAGGTCGAGAGAACGCCTACCCCACCCGGGAGTTGTTGGGACGCCATCGCCACCTAGCCAGAAACCCTCCTCGACAGACCAATTGCGCAGGGGTCTTAAGGGGTCAGCCCTTCGGTCGGCCATTCTAGAGTTCGTCTGCTCGGCCTCCCATCAGCAAAGACGCTAGCTAACACGCGATTGCTGCTGTCGCTGGACGATACATCGGAGGGGATAGGTCACGGCTTGCGACCTCCGACCGCTGGATGTCATCGTGGAGGCGCAGCAGAAACGCAAACTCGTTAGATGGCGCTAGCCGAGAGGCACCTGGATGCAGGCTCCTCCTGAAGAGTTCGAGACCGGTCGGCTTCGGCTCGTTCGCCTACGTCTCTCCGACGCCGAACGGGTGTTCATTGGTTGGGCCCAGGACCCAGAAGTGACACGGTACCTGATCTGGTCCCCGCACAAGTCGCTCAGTGAATCCGAGGCACACTGCCGGCGCTGCGAAGAGGCGTGGGCCCAGGGCTCAAGCTTCGCCTGGATCCTTGAGGACCTAGGTTCCGGGGAGGCCCTGGGATCCATCGCAGCGCACCGCAAGGGGCACCGTGTGGCCCTCGGGTACCTCCTTATCCGGAGTGCATGGGGTCAGGGCTACATGACCGAAGCCGTGGTTGCCTTAACCGAGTGGTTCATGCTGCAACGCGAGATCTTTCGGGTGTGGGCGGTCTGCGACGCTGAGAACGCGGCCTCGGCACGAGTACTGGAGAGGGCCGGCTTCGAGTACGAGGGACGGCTCGCTCGGTGGCTCACGCATCCGAACGCTAGCCCAGAGCCCCGGGATGCACTGTGCTTCGCCGTATCCAAGCCCTAACCCCACCGGGAGCGCCATCTAACAAGTGTTTGCTACTGTCGCGTAAGGACTTAGCGGGTCGAACGCTGACCGGAGCGCCGCCCAGCTCCCGAAGGCCATGCTGGACGCGCAGCAGAAACACAGAACCGTTCTATGAAAGAGAGTGTTAGGTCGCGCCTCACGACCGACTTGGCGTTTGCTTCCGGAGGATGATCCAATCGCGCAAGACACGCACCCGCAGGGCGTGGACCAGCCCCTGACCGAGGATGTGGTCGAGTACTCGCGGCGCAGTGTACTGTGCTGGCTCGCCACGGCCGACGGCGAAGGGCGCCCCAATGTATCGCCGAAGGAAGTGTTCGCGGTGATTGAGAGGCTGTCCCGCTCGCAGTTGAAGGTGATGGCTCCGGGGTTATGTGGATTAGCTGGCGATCTTCATTTCTGCAACCGGTTGTAGGTCGTCGAGTTGAGCTTTGAGCATCCAGAGATGCCGGAAGCCGGCGATGCGGCGGTAGTTCTTCTCGGTCTCGACGAACGTGGCTGCGGCCCAGCGCAGCGCCATCGCACCGTTCTTCCAGTTCGTGACCCTGCGGCTCTTGTGACGCGCGCCCGAGTGGGTGTTGTCGATCACGTTCGTCGTGCCCAGGCACCGGCGCAGCTGGGGTGGTAACCCGAGTCGGTTGATCGTAAACATCTCGTCGAGTCCTTCGCGTAGGCTCGCGGCGGCGGAGGGATGCTCGCGTTCGAGCCAGCGTGCGAGTTGCTCGAGCTTCTGGATACCGGACTTGGCGTCGAGCTTCCAGGCCGCACGGATCGCAGCCTTGGCCTGCGGATGCTCATCCTTCGGCAGGTGGCCGAGTACGTTGCGGAGCTTGTGGTTGCGGCAACGTTGCACCGGATGCTGGGTCCCGAAGACCTGATCGATCGCCTTGCGCAACGCCTTCGAGCCGTCGATGACCCACAGCCGCCGTCGCTTCGGATCCAGCCCACGCTCGACCAGGTCCTCCAGCATCGCGCGTACGACCTCGGTGTTCTCGCTCGCGCCCTGTCGCATGCCGAGCACGTGCTTCGTGCCTTCGGCGTCAACGCCGATCGCTGCCAGCACGTGATGTTTGCCGAACTGGATGCCATCGACGTAGACCACCAGCAAGTCGAAGACGTCGAGCCGACGCTCCATCAGTTCCTTAAGCACGCGCTCGGCCGCTTCGATCGTCTCGCGGCTCACCGCGGACTTGCTCACGCCCACCGTGGCCGCCATCTCGCCGATCACCTGGCCGTACTTCCGCGTGCTCACACCCGCCATCAGGATCTCGAGCATCCGGTCAGCCAGTGCTCCACGCCGCCGCATCGCCGCATAGGCCGGCACCTCGACCTCGCCGCGCTCGCTTCCACTGCGACGCCGTAGCCGCGGCCGCTCGATCTGAAGCTTGCGGTCCGAAAGATACACCTGCCCGCGCTGCCGACCGTACCAGACCACAGCGTCCTCTTCGCGCGCCTTGCCGCTCTGCTTCGGACCCGCGACGCCTTCGGCACTCATCTCAAGCACCGCTTCGATCGTCGCGCGGCCCATGACCTCGACCACTTCATCCATCGCCAGCTCCGCCTGCTCGACCAGGTCCAGCATCGGCAGTAGGAACTGCCCCTCTCGCTTCAGGAACCCGGCGATCGCACGGCTGTCCTTCGCGCCCGCTACTTCGTACCTTCTCTTCATCGTGGTGGCCTCCGTTTGGGGTTTTTTGAGCACCCCGATCCTAGCTGGATCAGGGACCCCGGAGCCACCACGTTTTTTTCTCCCCCTCAGGGACCTTCAACTACGATTGGGGCATCCTCTGATTGACGCCTCACGCCTTTTGATCGCGAGCATCGCCTCTCCGCGCAGCGTTCGGAATCTGAGGAAGAACTCAGACGTGTGCGTGAGCTTTGTGGACGTGTTTGCGCAAAAGGGCTACAAGCTCCTAGGTCAGGCCACTCTCGTTCCGAAGACCGACGCGCGGTTTCCGCAGCTTGCCGCGCCGCTGGCTGAGATCACGCGCGGCGCCTTTCCGATCCACGGCGTAATCGAGGTGCACGTCTCGTCGGTGGAACCGATTCTCGCTCCTAGCTACAGGCTTGTTCCGGGAACCACCGAAGAGTCCCAGATCGAGAGTGCGATGGTCGCCTACCGCGTCAAGCCGCTTGAGACGAGCTAGTTGGGGTCTCCGGGGTAGGCACGACCTAACAAGTGCATGAAGCTGGCGGATCACATTCTCAAGGAGTGCAAGCTGCGGGGGGAGCGGGGTAGCGAGGTCCGAGCAAGGTTAGCCCTTGCTTGCACCTCGTTGGGTTGTGCCGGCAGCTTAATCGCGTGACCGTTAGCTAGACTGACGCGTGCATCCTGGGCGGCCTCCGACTTGCAAGCGCGTGGAAGGGGGAATCCTAGGGCTGGAGGAGCAGTGAAATCGAAAGATCGAGCGGCCAACGCGGTCTCTGTTGCGGGTTCAGACGGCGGCTCCGCGCTCGGTGCGGGCGCGTCACGCTCTATGGCGGTCCAGCACATCGCGAACGGGACTGCCATCGCAGCCGGCGGGCTCGCCGCATTCCTTGGCGGATCGCTCCTACCCCTCTCAACAGCGACGTATCTGGTGTTGGTTGTGGGTGGCGTGGCGATTGCGGGATGCGGGGTGCTGACAGCCGGACGGGGCGCGTCGCACCTGCTGCGTTTCGGCGAGCCCGGTTCCTCCAATCTTCTACTGACAGCTACAGGGCTTGGGGCATCGATCACGTCGTTTGCGGCTACACATGCTCTGCTGGTGCTTGGAGTTGAACCGGTTGTCCGGGCCCTGCACAACCTTTCAATGCTGGGTGTCGTGGGGTTCGGCACCCTCCTGCTGATCTTGATGGTCAAAGCGCTAGTCGGCCTGGCAACTGAGCCTTCCACTGATCCGCCCACATAGCGTCGGAGCTGCTTGCACGACCCTCCGCTCGAACGCTAGCTAACAGTCGTTTGCTACAGACACTGAGTTGTTCAGTGGAAGCGCCGGCGGTCGCCGGCCCCTATGTTAGTGCTCAATGCAGTAGAAACGAAGATCCGTTATGTGGCTTTCAGCCGACCCCAGTAGCCGAAGGTGTTCGTGCGATTCAGATGGATCGTCTTCGCGCTTGTGCTCACTGCGAGTTGTTCACACGAGAGCGACTCGAGCACGTCGTCCCTCCTTGCCCTGGTCAACGCAGATGTAGTTGACGGGACCGGTGCTCCGACGATGGCGGACCAAGTTGTTCTCGTCGATGGCCCGACGATCGTGGCAGTTGGCAACGCATCTGAGGTCCAGATTCCCACCAACGCGCGGATACTCGACCTGCAGTCCAACTGGCTCGTTCCGGGATTTATCGATCTTCACGTCCACTTCCCCGAAGAACCATCCGCACACGACGCAATTCTTGCGCGCCTTCTCGAGTTTGGTATCACGACGATCTTGAATCCGGGTGCACGCCCGGGAGCAGGCGTCGACTTGCGCGAACGGATCGCCGCTCAAGAGGTCGAGGGCCCGAGGATGTTCACCGCGGGACGCTTGATCGACCACAGCCCCGACGAACGCTTCATCGGAGGATGGGCCGCTCAAACGCCATCGGACTCTACGGTCCGCGCGGAGGTCCGACAGCAGACTGCCTCGGGGGTCGACTTCATCAAGCTCTATGCTGGCCTGACGCCCGACCTAGTCGCTGCGGCCATCGCCGAGAGTCACGAGGCGGGCCTTCCGGTGATCGGACATCTCGAAACCACGAACTGGGGCGACGCTGCCCGGATGGGCATCGACATGCTCGTTCACTCCGGATGGGCAACGCCAATGGACGAGATCATCGTGCTCGATGATTCGACCACCGCGTCGGACTACGACTGGTACGCTGCGTATCTCGAGTCACCTTCGGGCGCCCCATTCGCTGAGCTCGTTTCAGTCCTCAAAACTCAGGGCGTAATCGTCGTACCAACCATCGCTGTGCAACAAGCCTCCGCATTAGGCAACGACCTCGCACTCCTGGAACGTCTTCAGCCGCACCTAGCTCCAGAGGCCGACGTACCGGGCTGGTGGGGCGAGGGTTGGCGGGACCAGCATCCATACTTCGGCTACGAAAGTGAAGATGAGGCTAGAGCCTTAGAGACAATCTACGTCCCAGCTCTACTCGCCATTCTGAAGGCCTACTACGACGCGGGAGTCACCCTGGCAGTCGGGACCGACGTCGGGAACCCATGGATGACTCCGGGCGTCTCGTTCCATCATGAACTTGAGCTGTACCAGGAGGCTGGTATCCCCGCCGTCGAGATCCTGCGCATGGCAACGCTAGGCGGGGCAGCCGCGCTTGGTATCGATGACCAGACCGGTAGCATTGAGGAGGGTAAACAGGCTGACCTTGTCGTCCTCTCGGCTGACCCGACTCAGGACATCCGAGCTTCGAGAACCATTGCACAGGTCTTCATGCGGGGGCGGCAGGTGATCCATTGAGTCTTGAGTGCGCCACATAACAATCATATCTGGACTTCTCCCGCAAGCGGGATTTGCGAACGAGCGTGGAGCCTAGGTCGACTGCAATCATATCTCCGGCCCATGTATGGACGTGTCCGCCCTGGCCACGATGGAGTAAACGCGCACGGGGAGCCAATCGGTTTAGCACGGCCCCTGGGGCCAAGCTTGTTATCGGCACTTCCCCGCGCCGGTCAGACCGGTATGCCCCTCGCTTGTTCGCGGTGCAGCTCGTTGGAAGGTGAAATCTCCTTAGGCGACGTCTCGCCGTTCAAAGGCCCGTTGGTCGCGCCAGACTCTCCAGCAGACGCGTGCGAGTTTGTTGGCTAGTGCTACGGCGGCCACGTTGTGGCCTTTTCGTTGATCGATCTCAAGCGCCCAGGTGCGGAGGTCATCAGGTACGTCAACGACCTTCCCTGCTCTGAGTGCGGAGCGTGCGCCATGGATCAGCATCATGCGTACGTAGCTATTGCCGCGTTTGGTGATGCGTCCGAGGCGGCGACTGGAGCCTGAGGAGTGCTCGCGCGGCGTGAGCCCGAGAAAGGATGCGAGCGCTCGACCGTTGCGGAAGCGACGGACATCTCCGATGAACGCGATCATCGCCGTCGCAGTCAGCACACCGACACCGGGCACTGTCATGAGCAACGCAGCGTTGGGCATGTGACGCGCGAGACGTGCGAGCTCGTCGTGGATGGTCTGTGCCTTCGCCTGAAGCTGTTCGATCTCAGTGAGCGCCTCTCGAAGCACGTTATGAATGAAGGGCGGCACGGTGTCGGTCTCGAGCGCCGCTATCGCATGGGGTATGACTCGCTTCGCACCGATCGGGATCGGGATGCCGAACTCACGGAGATGACTGCGCACACTGTTGATGCGACTCGTGCGAGTGCGGAGGTAGGACTGCCGCATGCGGTGCAGGACCACAACGGCCTGCTGGTCGACCGACTTGATCGGCACCGGATCGATCTCGGTGTTGCGCGCCGCTTCCAGGAGCGCCTTCGCATCTGCGCGGTCGGTCTTGTTCCCGTCGCGGTAGCGCGCGACGTCACCGGGGTGGAGCAAGCGGACCGAGTGGCCGAGCGCCTGCAGCTCACGGCCCCAGTGGTGGGCAGCCCCACAGGCTTCGAGCAACACTGTGGCCGGCTCCGCGTGCTCGAAGTAGCGCCGGACCCGCGTACGTGACAGCCGGTGGCGCTCCTGCACGTGGCCAGGACGTTGGGACACAGCAACTTCGAAGACGGACTTTGCGAGGTCGACGCCGATCTGTGTAGTGTTCATTTGGACTCCTCCTCCGCGTTTGGCCTTCAGGGCCGTCAGTAGGTACTGGCACATTGGTGCCGTCGTGGGGGAGGAGTCCATTTCTATCGTTTGCTACAGCCACTGAGTTGTTGAGCGGAAGCGCCGGCGGTCGCCGGCGCCTATGTTGGTGCTCAGTGCAGTAGAAACGAAGATCCGTTAGAGAGCCTCGTACGAAGGAGTCCGCAGCCGCTATGTCCCGTCTTGCCGGTGTCGAACGGCCGGGGTTCTCCTTCGCGGCCCTTATTTTTCGTGCCGTCCGGCGTCGGTTGGGGCGTACCCCTCGACCGCTGCGCGTACATGCCCTGAATCCGCCGACCTTGCGAGGCTATGCGTTCATGGAAGCCGGACAAGAAGGTGGATCCGCACTCCCGAGTGGGCTGAAGAAGCTGGCCCAGGTTCGCGTCGCCACACGGGTGGGGTGTCCCTTCTGAATCGACATCAACTCTGCCGGAGGCAGGGAAAGTGGACTCACGGACGAGCACCTGCTCGCGATCAGCGCTTACGATGAGCACGACGTCTTCAGCACGCGGCAGCGGCTCGCATTGCGCTTGGCGGATGCTATGGTGTCGACGCCTGCGACAGTGGCGGACGATCTCTTCGCCGAACTCAGGGCCGAGTACACGGAACGTGAGCTTGTGGAGTTGGCCTCGGCGATTGCCTGGGAGAATTACCGAGCCAGGTTCAATCGCGTGTTCGCCATCGAGTCCGAAGGCTTCTCGAGAGGGGCGTTTTGCCCCCTGCCCACCCCCCTATGACCTTCTCGGCAAAGGGCTCTAGCTAACTAGGATATCTGGACCCCTCCCGTGAGAGAGATCTGCGAACGAGCGTAGAGCCTGGGTCGACTGCAATCACATCTTCGGCCCATGTAGGGGCGTGTTTGCCCAGGCCACGATGGAAAAACGCACGCGGGGAGCCAATCAATTGAGAGCGGCCCTCGTTGGCCAACCTTGTTATCGGCCCATACCGGCGCCGGTCAGACCGGTATGCCCATCGCTATGTTCGCGGTGCAGCTCGTGGATCCTCCCGGGTGTTTGGTCAGCCTGACGGCCCCGCTCGTGGGCCGCGCTGCAATCTCGACGTTTGAGCCGGACCGCCACGACAAACTCGTCTGAACCCTAGTTGGGTTCACTAGGCAGCGCCGGCTTCCAGGCAGGGCCCGGCAGTATACCAACCATATCTGGACTCCTTGGGTGGAGAGCGCAAGCGATCGAGCGACGCGAACGGTGCTGACTGCAAACGCAGCTTCGGCCCACTATTGGCCGTGTAGAGCCCTGGCCACGATGGAAGTATCCGAGGGCGGGGTAGCCGGATCGATTGAGCGTCTCCAAAAGAGAGCATGCTTGTTATCGGCTCGTCCCCGCTCCGGTCGGACCGGTGACCCGTCGTTGTGATCGCTGAGCAGCTCGGAAGGTTGGGTTCAGACCGCAGCCTCACGACGTTGGGAGGGGCGTTGATCGCGCCACACGCGCCAGCGGCGGGGGACTGAGGGCATCGGCTGCGGCAGCAACAACGCGACGGGAAGGACTTAGCGGGTCGGAGGCAGCCCGGCTTGCGCCGGTCAACCCCGTTCGTCCATCCTTGGTCGCTCAGCAGAAGCGAAGATCCGTTAGGTCGCTTTGGGCGTCTAGAGACGTAGATCCCTGTTCCCAAGGACAGATGAGCCACGCCCGCCCCGCTCGCACCCTCATGGTTGCGACGATCGTGCTGTTGGCAGATGCGGGCGCGGCGGCGTCGCAGTTCGTGCAGCATCCGGCTACCTACACTCCGCAACAACTTCGCTCGGACTTCAACGTCTTCGAAGGAGCACTTCGTGAAATGCACGGAGGGCTCTACACTTATCGAAGCGCGCAGGAGATTGAGGTGCTTCTGGCGGAGGCGCGGCAGTCGCTCGTCGATGCGTCGTCGGAAGATGATCTCCTATTGATCATGGATCGCGTGATCGCGTCGATCGGAGACGGACACACGAGCACACGTACGTCCGCCGCCGCTGCCGAGTTCTTCGAGCGTCAGCCGGTGTATCTGCCGCTACGTCTCCGGCACATCGGCTCGCGAACGTTCGTCGAGCACGACTACCAGGAGAACTCGCGGCTGGATGGCGCTGAGGTTCTCGAGATCAACGGGGTTGTGGCGTCCGAGGTCGTGGACAGCCTGATGAAGTACACATCGGGTGACGGCACGATAGAGAGCAGTCGGAAGTATCGGCTCAGTGACCCGGCAAGGTTTGGTCGGCTACTACAGCGAGTCTACGGCCCGCTAGACGAGTTCGATTTGTTGCTCGTCCCCCCCGAGGGGGACGCGCGAAGGGTTCACATGGCCCCCATCACGGGCCCGGACCTGGATGGACGCTATTTCCAACGGTACCCTGACCACTATCGGGGTCGGTCGGGCGGAGCGCTAACCTTCTCCGATGACAGCACGATCGCGACAATGCGAATCTCGCGCTTTGCGGGTGACGGCTTCCCAGACGCCTTGGAACGATGGTTCGCTCAGCTTGATACCGTCCAAGTGGACGCTCTCATTTTGGACCTTCGAGGTAATGGCGGCGGCCTCGAGATCTACGGCCAACAGCTGATCGGCCATCTTGTCCAAGAGCCGTTCAGGATCTACGCTCGGGCCGAAGTGAATGCTCTCCGCTTTGAATTCGGCAAGTACTCGGCAAACAACCCCACCATCTTCGAGGATGCGGATGTCGTTCCTGGCGGGGATGGGCGCTGGACACTCACTCCGCAGCGCCGTCAGTTCCTGGCCGCGTACGACCCAATTCAGCCGTCGTACGATGGTCCACTTCTCGTGCTTGTAGACGGCGGCACCTTCTCGACCGCTGCTGATGTCGTCACGGCGCTCCACCGGTATCGCGACGCGGTCTTCTTGGGTGAGGAGGTAGGTGGTGGCTACTACGGCAACACCTCTGGCGCCACAAAGACGATCTACCTTCCGCACACCAAGGTCTCGGTACGGATCCCGATTGAGCGCTACATCACGACAGAGCAAAGCAGCGTACCTGCCGGCCGAGGCCTGGAGCCAAGCCATATGGTCCAACCGACGGGTGTTGACCTTCGGGACGGTCGGGATCCCGTTCTTGAGGAAGCGTTGGCGCTGGCACGCGACCGAACAAGCTTCTGAAGCAGACGGATCACATTTCGAAAGAGTGCGAGCTGAGGTAGAACAGTTGAACTAGGTGAGAGCACGGTGACCCCCTGCTTGCATCTCGTTGAGTCGTGCCCGCAGCTTGAATGCGTATCCGTTAGACGGCAGGATTGATGCGTATTGCCCTGTTCTCAGACATCCATGGAAACCGAGTCGCACTAGACGCGGTGATCCGGGATGCTGAGGCATTCGGCGTAGACGGATACGTCGCCGTCGGCGACTATGTCGCGATCGGGCCTTCACCAGTCGCCGTCCTTGATGCAGTCGCCGCGCTCGAGCCACTCGCCGTGGTTCGCGGAAACACAGACCGGTATGTCGTCACCGGTGATCGTCCCACGCCGACCCTGGAGCAGGCGCAAGCTGATCCGGGTCTCGTCGCGCTCTACGCTGAGATCAATGCATCCTTCGCGTGGACCCAGGGCTTCGTTACCAGCGCGGGATGGTTCGACTGGCTCGACTCGCTTCCGTTGGAGTCGTCGATCACACTTGAGGATGGCTCAACTCTACTCGCGGTCCACTCGACACCGGGCTCGGACGACGGCGAGGGTGTCCATCCGGGCCACAGCGATGCTGAACTCGAGGGAATCTTCGACGAATGCTTGGCCGACTTGGCTTGCGTGGGGCACACGCACGAGCCGGTGCTCCGACGGCTCAGCGGCACAAGTGTCATAAACTTGGGAGCGGTTGGGAATCCGAAGGCGCCGGATCTGCGCGCAAGCTACGTTATTGTGGAATCCACCTCGTCGAGCACCAACGTGCATCATCGTCGCGTGGCGTATGATCATGCAGCGTTCACTGACGCGGTGATCCGGTCGCGGCACCCTGCGGTGGACTACATTCTTGCATTTCAACGCGGAGAGATCAGAGGCTCCAAGCCCCACGATGATCATTTTGTGCCGCCCCTCACCGCCCCAGCCGTTTAGCAAGCGGCGCGTGACGATCGGCTGGTGGGCCCTCGTCTTGGTGGGGAGTTGGGTGGCGGGCCCTGCCTCGGCGCAGGAAGAGTGCAGGTTTGTCACGCTGGAGACCGGCGCGGTACACGTGTGCACCGAGGGCGCCGGCCCGGTGACGGTCGTGCTAGCGGCTGGCGCCGGGCAGACGTCTCGGACATGGGCTCCACTCCGGTCTAGCCTTGCGGCCGGGGCAAGGGTTTTGACCTTCGACCGGCCGGGGTTGGGAGAGAGCCCACCAGGCGAGCCCCCTCGCACGCCGACGCGAATCGCCCGCGAGCTTCGCGCCGTCGTCGAGGCCCTTGGCCTCTCCGGCCCGCTGGTCTTGGTTGGGCACTCGATGGGCGGCGTTCAAGTGCTTCGGTACGCGACGCTGTATCCGGAGCAGGTGTCCGGCGTGGTGATCCTGGACGCGCCCCCGCCGGACTTCGAAGAGCGGCGGCTTGCCCTTCTGACGTCCAAGGAGCGCGAGGCGCGCCGACAAGTCCTTCAAGTTGGGCTTGAAGGCGCTCCGGAGGCCGTCCGGCTCGAACGCGAGGGAGCCCAGTCACCTTCGGAATGGGACTTCTCCGCCTTCCCTCCTACGTTGCCCCTCTTCGTGGTTGTCGCCGACTCTCAAGACTTCGGAGACCTGGGTAGCCCTGAGGCGCACCGACAACTCTGGCGCGACGCGTCACGCGAGTGGCTAGCTCTATCCCGCAGCGCCCATCTTACCATCGCGGACGGTAGTGGTCACATGGTGCACCACGAACGCCCCGACATCGTGCTTCGTGCGGTGCGCGGGATGATCGCACCAGGTGAGGGTTGGTGAGTGTGCTCGACCGGATCTCGTGTAGGATGACGTGCTTCTGCTTAGCGACGAGGGTGCTACAGCGTCACCCGCCCGATCGCCACGACTGAACCTTGGCCTGGCTTAACCTATGCGACGACACTCCACAACATCCCACGCGACGACCCTGCGCCGCGGCGTGCGCGGAGCAACGGCCTTCTGTTGGGCAGTCCTCGCATGGTTTGGAGTGTTCGCCCAACCGGCTGAGTCCCAGGACGTCGAGGCGGAGATACCGGCGCGGCTCGCCATCTTTCTGGACTGTGCGTTCTGCGACGAGGAATTCGTCCGGCAAGAGATGACGTACCTGGACCACGTCCGCGACCGCGAAGTCGCCGGCGTCCACATCCTCGTGACCCAGGAGAACACCGGTGCGGGAGGCCGAGCGCAGACGTTCGACCTGATCGGCCTGGGACCGTTCCAGGGGATGGACTTCTCGACGGTCTACAGGATCAACGTTGACGCGACGGAAAGCGAAGCTCGGGAGGGATTTCTCCGCACGCTCCGAGCGGTCCTCGTGCCGTACCTGATGCAGACACCCATGGCGGACCGGTTACGGGTCGAAATTGCGCCTGCGGCGGCGGCGAGCCAGCAGGCCCAGCCCGAGGACGATCCGTGGGACGCCTGGACGGTCGAGATGTACTGGGACGGGAGTGCGGATTTCGAGTCCAGGCAGCGGTCCTTCGACACGCGGTACGGAGTGGGCATTAACCGAGTGACGGAGGAGTGGAAGCTCCAGTTCCGGCCGTTCTTCAACTACAACTACGACCGATTCGACCGGAACGAAGAGGCCATCATCAGTTCGTCTCACCGTAGCGGCTTTACCACCTACACCATCAAGAGCATCTCACCGCATTGGTCGATTGGAGGGTACGGGGACCTCTTGACCGAGACCTTCGCCAACGTCCAATGGCGCTACCGTGTGATGCCCGCTGTCGAGTGGAGCTTGTATCCGTATCGGGAGGCAACGCGACGACAGCTCACGGTCGCCTACCGCGTTGGCGCATCCCATATCGAGTATCGGGACACCACGATCTACAACGAGACCGAGCAGCTGCTTCCAGAGCATGTCCTCAATGCGGGCTACCGAGTGATCCAGCCATGGGGCGGGATCGACGTCGGCATCAACGCATCGCAGTACTTACACGATCTGTCGCGTTACAGCGTCCAATTCAGCGGATCCATAGACGTCCGCATCGCACAGGGGCTCTCGCTCGAGATTGGCGGTCAGGTCGAACGCATTCGCAATCAGCTCAACCTGCCGAAGGGCGATGCCGATCTCGAGGAGGTTCTCTTACGCCGCCGCCAACTCGAGACCGACTACCAGGCGGGGATCAGCTTTGGGTTCCGCTACCGGTTCGGCTCGATCTTCAACAACATCGTCAACACGCGCTTCGGCGGAATAGGGAATCGGGACCGCTTCTGACCCAAAGGGAACTGACCGAAGGCATCCAGTCAGCAATCGAGGCGTCGCGGCCGATCCCATGGAGAATCGAAGGCGTTGCCAAACCGTCGGGCGCGAGCGCATCGTAGCCGAGACAGTTCGTTCTAGTACGCTAGATGGCGGGCGGAGGACGCTTGTTTCGACAGTTTCGTTGGTGGGGAGTTGCGGGCGTGGCGGCCGTGTTCGGGGGACCGGAAGCCTGCGTCGCGCAACGCATCCACTTCGACGTGCCGGCGCCTGAGCAGGTAGAGGTTCACTCCGAAACGCTTGGCGAGGGCCGGGTCGACCTGTTCTTTCCAGTCCCGCGCCATAGCGGACCACTTCCCGCGGTCATCTTCGTCATCGGGCACCCGGATGACGCCACCTCGCTCGGACCCCTCTTCGAGTACCGTCAATACCGAGACTGGGCCCGCATCGTTGCGGGGTCCGGCATGGTCGGCGTCCTCTACTCGGTCCGCGATCCGGTGGTCGACCTAGCACGGGTCGCCGACTTCGTGGCGTCCGATGGTGCGCGCCTCGGAATCGACGTCGAGCGCATTGCCTTGTGGTCCGCCTCAGCGAACGTGCCCACTGCACTCCACTACGCTCGCACCCAGGGTCCTCTCAAGGCGCGCGCGTTGGTCCTCTACTATGGCCTGATGCCGACCCCTGATGGGTTCCAGCAGGCGAGGTATCAAACCGGGAGCGCTCGCTCCGGGTTTGCTTTGCCTCCGTACAGACCTGGCCAATCCTATCCGGCCGATCTCCCGTTCCTGATCGTGCGCGCGGGACTCGACGCTTCGACCGCGCTGCTTGCCTCGATCGATCAGTTCGTGGCCTATGGCCTGTCCGAGAACCTCAACCTTCGCGTACGCAACTACCCGAAGGGGCAACACAGCTTCGACAGCCGCGACGACACCGCGGAGACGCGGCGCGTGATTGCGGAGACGCTCGAGTTCCTGATCGGACATCTGGAGCCGTAAGCACCTGCCCAGGAGAGGGGATCCACTCCGGCTTGCGACCTCCGGCCTCACGATGGCATCCTGGGCACGCAGCAGAGAAGCAGCTCGATCAAGCAGATCAACCGAGTCGGAGGAACAACGATCATGGATATCGATGGGATCACGCTCGCCGATCTCCAGGTGTTCTCCGAAGGCGATGGGCGGGGAGGTGTCTCAGGCCTCTTTGAGCGCGCAGGGAGTATCGCCGCGCGCCACGCTCTGCACAGGCGGCTGCGCTCGCCCTACTCCGATATCGAGGAACTCAAGGCAGCTCAGGACGCGGTACGATTCTTCGACAAGGGTTGGGTCGGTCCCCTTCTTCCCGACGGGCTCCTAGACGCGGTTGGGCGCTACCTCGCATCGAACATCGATCTAGGGACCACTGGCACGCTCCATCGGGATGCGCTGAACAGCCTGTGGTTGCGGGTACGGGAGCGGGAGCTGTGTCGGGAACTGAGATCGGGCCTTGGAATCGTGGCCGAGCTGCTGCGCCAGGGGGCCCCGCTTATCGACTGGCTGCTCGAAAGAGATCCTCCAATGGTGGTGCGCACTCTTGCTACCCGCGCGAAGGAGCAGGTCCAAGCTCTGTCGGGAGTTGACGTCTCGCGCTCCCTACTCCAGGTCATTCGTACCGACCGACGGGTCAGAGTGCAGAGTCGGGGCAGGTTGGTCGAGCTCGTGGATTGCCTCGCGGAACTACAAGCGCTCCGCGTCATGGGAGCGACGACGCGCACCCAAGGTTGGACGTATCCAGAGTTCGTCGAAGGAGAACGCTTCCGCCTCGAAGGTGTCGGGTTGTTTCACCCGTTCATCGATGGCGCCATGGGGAATCCTGTGGACATCGTTGGGGGCGAGCCGGTGGTGTTCCTAACGGGGCCCAACATGGCAGGGAAGACGACCTACCTGCGAAGCGTTGGACTGGCTGTGCTCCTTGCACAGATGGGAATGGGCGTGCCAGCCAAGAGTCTCCGGCTCACACCCGTCGACGTCCTACTTACAGGTCTCAATCCCTCGGACAACTTAAGGGCGGGTCTGAGCTTCTTCTTCGCCGAAGTCACGCGGGTAAGGGAAGCTGCTGAGCAGCTGGTCAGCGGCCGCCGATGCCTGGTGATGTTCGACGAGGTGTTCAAAGGCACCAACGTCAAGGACGCGTTGGAGGCTTCGCTTGCCGTCATCGCGGGGTTCTCGAAGTCTCAGCGTAGCGGCAGTGTGTTCTCGTCCCACCTGGTGGAGTTGGCCGAGCCGCTTTCGGCCCTGGGTCGCGTTCGGTTCGCCTTCTTCGACGGTGAGGTCGTAGAAGGCCGCGCGACGTACTCGTACCGCCTCAAGCCTGGAGTATCCGACCAGCGCTTAGGGCTGCAGCTACTGGAAGAAGCGAACGTCCCGGCGCTGCTTGGCCAGATCGGCACACCATGATGCGGGCGACCTGGCGGTGCTCTAATACGCACGCTTCAGTGCGCAAGGGCCATGACAGGGGTGGGGACGCGAAGCGTCACCCGAGTGGGACAGGTCAGAGCGGGCACCGTTGCTCGCGCCATCGAGTATCGTCAGCGTTTTCGCAGGCCTTCCCCGTCGAGGCACGCAGGCACATTTTCTGCCTGACGCTTCGGCTCGACTGTTCGGACCCGAAGGCGACACATCGGCCACTGTGCCGACGCTTCGGCTTATCAACCTTGGCTGGGCGTGGTAGCGGGGCGCCCCGCATAGGGCATGGGGGATCCGATCGCAGACCGGCTGCTCCCGACCTACGACATCGAGTCTCGGCACCACATCACCATTCAAGCACCTGCTGAGGCCGCCTACTCTGCAGCTCGGACGTTCGATCTTGCGGAGTCGAAGCTCGTGGCGCTCTTGTTCCAATTGCGAGGCCTCCCGCCGTCGGCCCTGACCCTGGATGGCCTCGCGCAACTCCGCTTCAAGCCCCTGATCGAGGAGCCGCCGGACGGTTTCGCCCTGGGGCTCATTGGCCAGTTCTGGCGTCCCTCGGGTCGACTCCTCGATTTCGACCCGTCGGCCTTCGGAGAAGCCGCTCCTCCAGGGTTCGCCAAGGCGGTCTGGAGCTTCTGGACCCAGACGCATGACCCGGCAACGTGCACGCTTCACACGTCGACGCGGGTCATGTGCGCTGATGCGTCCGCTCGCCGCAGCTTCCTCCGCTACTGGCGCCTGGTTGGCCCCTTCAGCGGCCTGATTCGTCGGCGAGCACTACGCCTCATCCGAGTGAGCGCGGAACGGACGCAATGGGGGTGAGAATGGAAGTTCGAGTAGCAATGCCCTCGCGCAGGTCGCGTACACAGGGTCGAGGGGAACGGATGCAACGCGGAGGCCAGGTGCCTAGGACTCGGACCGGCGGAGGAGCCTTGCGAGGGACAACGACAGGGATACGCCTAGCGCTCGTGGGTCTCATGTGCATGCCGCTCGTCGGTTGGGGGGCCGCCACGGCACCCGACACCCCAACTGGAAGGTGCAGCCTAAGCGTTCAGTACCTCCCGCAGTTGGCAGGGTCGGTCGCGATCTTGGCGAGGGCCCAGCCCGATACCGTGGCTGTCCGCCTCAGCGACCTGCCTGAAGGCCTCACTAGACGTGGCCTGGCCCCAGGCGACCGCAACGTCGTCTTCGGGCAGCGCTTCGAAGTCCTACGGGTCTCCGACCGGGGGAGCGGCTTAGCTGTGACGGTGGGTGACGCAGTCACCGTGGTCCCCTGGGGCTACCGAGGTGATTGTGCCGCCATTCCCTGGGACACCAGCGCCGCCTGGGTACCCGTGGGATCCGAGGTCCTCCTTCATGGGGTGACCTCCGAGTTCACGGCGTCTTCCCTCCCCCTGGAAGTGCACGTCTTGGGCTGGCACCAACCCTACCCCACTGGCGCCTTTCTCAAGTATGACGTCCCCCGTGTGCAACGACAGAAGCCCTGGCTCAGTAGCGCTCAGCTGTTCGAGCTGATGACCGAGTTACCGGCGGCTTCCGACCACGAGAGTAGGCGCAGACCCGAGGTCCTTAGGGCGCTGGAAGAATGGAAAAGGCAGAACCCGACGCTGAGCCGCCACTTCCCCGTGAGTAAGCCGTGAATAGGCGGGCAAAGGGACTCCGGTTCCGAGCTACCGTGCTCCTGGCAGCCAGCGCCCTCATAGCCTGCGGCGACCGCTCCGACCCCCAACCATCCACGCTCTCCGTTACCCACGCCGATTCCGCTGGCGTCGTGATCGTCGAGATCACCGGCGATCCAGCCGAGCTGCCTGTCTGGTCGCTGGCCGATGAGCCGACGACGGAGATCCGCGGCGACACGGCTCCCTTCATCGGTAGCATTGGCGAGGTGGCAGTGCTCTCTGACGGACGCCTGCTGCTCGAAGACGATCAGAGCAAATCGCTCTATCTCTTCCGGCCGGACGGAACCACCTTCTCGGTTCTGGGGGCGAGGGGCGACGGTCCGGGCGAGTTCCGAGACATCAACGCCCTTTCCCTGACGGCTGGGGATACCGTGTATGCCTTCGACCGTAGGCAGAGACGCATGTCCGTGTTCGATGCGAGCGGCGCGTTTCTCAGGTCGATCCCGTTGGACACGGAGCTGGACTCGGAGGGCGAGCTGCCACGAAGAGCCTGGGCGCTCACGTCAGCCCGTCTGGTCGCGCACGTCGCGAGTCCGCTGGAGATCACCGACTCGCCCAACCTGGTCCAGCGGGATCAGCGCGATGTTGTGCTACACAGCCTCGACGGCGCAGGGTCACCGGTCGGGTCATCCCTTCGCTTTCAGGGCGGCTATTCCATCCGCGGTTTCGTGAAGGACCGGGGCATCATCATCGTGCCGCCGTTCGCGAACGCTCCCATCCTCGCATCCGGCAACGGGCAGTTTGTCCATGGGACGGGACTCGAGTACGAGCTGGTCGTCTCGGGACCGGATCTGACGCCGATGCGTGTCTTGCGATGGCCGGGCTGGGTCGAACCACTCTCTGACACGGTGCTGGCGGCCACGCGTGCGAAAGCCGCGGAGGGGTTTTCGGAAATCCGGGCAACCGATCCGGATGCCGCGGACCTCATCGTCGACGTCATGTTCACAAAGGATCTGCTTCCGTCCACAATGCCCGCGCTGGGATCGGCATTGATGGACGACCGAGGTAGACTATGGGTGTCTGAGTTCCGTCCGAGCCCAGATCGGCTGAACCAGCGTGACGCCTGGCACGTCCTGGACGGGGACGGCACGCCACTCGCGCGCGTGCGGTTACCAGACCGTGCTCGCTTGGTGGCGGTCCGCAACGACCACGTGGCCCTGGTGATGCTGGACGACCTGGACGTCGAGCACCTGAGAGTGCTGCGCCTACGCAGGGAGGGACCCTAGTGGCAACGAAGCGACACGCCTTTTCGCTTAGTCTGCCCCTGCTAGTAGGATGCGTGGCCCAGGAGGGTGGGGTCGCTCCTCCACTCGAACCAATCCTGTTTACACAGCAGGACCTGCACATCATCGGGACATCTGACACGATCGCTGGGATCGTGGATCTCATGCCCTTGGACGATGGGTCCGCGTGGGTTCTCAATGACACCGAACCCTTCCTGGTTCGGCTCTCGCCCGAGGGGGAGCTACTGAGGGCCCAGGGGATTGAGGGAGGTGGCCCCGGCGAGTTCTTCTGGCCCAGCACCCTCGTCCGCGACGAGCAATCCGGTGATGTGTGGGTCTACGAGGCGCGACAGGGCCGATTCGTTCGTGTCGAGGAGAGCGCCGCAGCACCTCTCGCCGTGGCCCTACCGCATGACTCGTCCGGTATCCCCCGGTTGAGCTCCTACGAGTATCTCTGGATGAGCAACGGCGGTCGGACGTGGGTCCGCAACACCGGGGACGGCTTCGTCTTCGCTAGGGCATCCGCTGCCGTCCCGTGGATCTATTCCCTCTGGAGTACCGATGTGGTACGACTTCGAGGTGACGGGAGCTATGACACCGTCCTTTCCACCGAGGACGTCGTGGGCAGTCCCGACACCCGCTTTCCCGGAGCCACGCGGTTCCTCCCCTATCCGATGTGGAGCGCGTGTCCCAACGGCTCCTTAGCTGTCTACGATCCCAATCGGAACGCGCTTCGGCGATTCACCGCTTCTGGCGACTCGCTGACTACACACGATCTTCCGCCAAGACGGGAAGTGGAGATCACGCCTGAGACCATCTTCGAGACGGTACATCCCGGTGTGTTACGCAACCGGGCGTGGGGCACCCGCCCCGACGCCGACGAACTGCGTCGGCTGGTTCGGCGAGATTACCAGCAGAGAGCCGACGAGTTCTCCGACGTGTTTCCCGAGTACGCCGACCTCGACTGCGTGGGGACGGACACGCTATGGGTCCAGCCCTTCGACACGACCAGCGGCGAGATGGGGCGTGGCCCCCATTGGCTGCGTGTCACGGCTGAGGGTGCAGAGGGGACGGTTGAGTTCCCCCCCACCTTCCGCCCAATGCGGTTTCACGGCGGGCGCGTCTGGGGTGTCCACCGGGGAGAGTTCGACGTGGAGCACCTGGCCTGGACCGAGCTGCCGGACTGACGAGCGGCCTGGCGCTATTCCGCGAGACTCCGCGACGCCTCATCGCGCCCGAGCCGTGCTTCCGGATCCTCGCTGGGCTCGAGTAGCTGACGATCCTCAGCTCTCCGCGCGAGGGCGAGCGAACCCGCCGCAGTAGTGGCGCCGGCGGCTGCGAATACGGAGCCCAGGACCGGCAGGTTCGACAGGAACGACGGATCCTCCATCAACGCCACCACGGTGACGAAGACCGCGGATAGCAGAAACCCGCCCAAAGCGCCCCAGCCAGCGAAGCGCGGCAGGGACATCTCATCGAATCGCCGACGGCCCTCGAGCAGGCCCAATACCCCCGAAAACGTGACACCGGCAACGAAACCGAAAACGCCGAACCCGAGGGGATAGGGAACGTCTGCACCGGTGCTGCCGGTCAGCAGCAGTGATCCGAGCAGGATGACCATCCCCGCGCCAAACCATGCACCGGCCCACGTCAGACCTATCCCAATGGCCCCTCGGATGCGTCTCAGCCAGCTCTTCAAGCCTTCCCTTCGCTCCAAGTTCGGTCGACCATCGTGCGCCTACGATACTTTATAGTACAAAGTACTCTGTACTCGCGCAAGTGCGATGGGTTTCCCATACGGTCGGCGTGTGGCCGCGCGCCCGCACTGGTACATTGGGCGCCTGACCACACCAGGAGGCCCGCGTGCCAGATCTTTTCGATTCCGAAGTCGCTGGTAAGCTCATAGCACGGATTGACGCTTTGACTCCAGACAGTACACCTCTTTGGGGAAAGATGAACGTGGGCCAGATGCTGGCACACTGCTCGGTGCCGTTCCAGACGGTGTACGACCCGGAGTACATCAAGGCGCACCCACGTCCCAACAAGTTGGTGCGCATGCTGATGCGACTCTTTGTCAAGGGAATCGTCACGGGCCCCAAACCGTACAAGCGCAATATGCGAACCGCGCCGGAGTTCATCATTTCGGACGACCGCGATTTTGCGGCTGAACAGACTCAGCTCCGTGAATTCGTTCGGCGCGCACAGCAGGAGGGGGCAGCCGCCTTCGAGGGCAGGGAGTCGCACTCGTTCGGTCCGCTCACGGCCGGCGAGTGGAGCACGCTGTTCTACAAACACACCGATCACCACCTGACACAGTTTGGCGTCTAACCCGATCGGAGTTCGGTGAGTTGACACCGGTGTTGTTGGTGCTGGGGACCATTGCCCTGTTCGCTCTGGGGCTGGTCCTCGCTCGCTGGTGGCTGGCGCGCCTGTCTTGGACCGGCGGGATCGACTTCGAGGACGAGCCGACGCCACCCGAGTGGTCGGAGACCGTCCGCCGCAACTTCACGGCGTCACGCTACCTGTCCGAGCCGGACTTCGAGCGGCTGTTGCGGCTTTCTCAGGTCTTCATCCGTGACAAGCACTTCGAAGGTGCCGCCGGTTTCGAGGTTACGGAAGAAGTCCGAGTCACCATCGCCGCACAGGCGTGCTACCTACTCCTGGGCACCGAGCTGGCAGTGTTCCCGCGCACACGCAGTATCGTCGTCTATCCGAGCTCGTTCGTTCCACGTCACGTCGATGGGCTGGGTGGGCACGAGGCGGGTCCCGCGTCGCTGGGACAGGCCTGGAGCACGGGGACCGTCGTGCTCGCGTGGGATAGCGCGAAGCGGGGCGCCTGGGATCCCAGCGATGGGAAGAACGTGACGTTTCACGAGTTCGCGCACCAACTGGATCAGAACAGCGGGGAGATGAGCGGGACCCCCGGAGGCGTGGCCCCCTCCTCTCTGAAGCGGTGGGCCCAGGAGGTAGAGAAGGGTTATCGTCGTCTTCGGCGATCCGCACGGCAGAACCGCCGGGATGCCCTCGACCACTACGGCGCCACCAACCGCGTGGAGTTCTTTGCGGTGGCCACGGAAGCGTTCTTCGAGAAGCCACGGCCGTTGGCGAAGGCATATCCGGAGCTGTACGCGGAACTGGCAGCGTTCTATGGGCGAGACCCAGCGGGGGCCGTGCAGGCACCCGAAGGTGCGCAGGAGCAGCGCCGCGCGCCTCATCAATCACGTTAGCGAAGCCACCTGATGGAAGCTGTCGACCAACGTCTGATGGACACCGTGCCCCAAGGCATGCCTTTGGTCCTGAATCTCGCCGACCCGGATCATCTCGACTCCGTTCAGGCCGTTGCCGAATCCATGGAGCGGGCGGCGCCCAACGCCGCAGAACTGCAGGCCGCCGATCTCCGAATCGCCTCTGACGCTGCGGTACCAGTGCTGGTGCGGGTGGCCCTGAAGTTGGCACTCAGCCGGCGACTCTTTCGAGAGATCGTGCAGCCCACGCATGTCTCGGTGGTGTTTGCCGTCTACAAGGAGCATCGGCGGGTTCTGACGTCCCAAGAGCACCCTGCGGGCGAAGACTTGGTCCGGCGCAAGCTGCGACAGCTCCGTTGGTTGTTCGCCCCGACGCCCCAGCACAGTTGGGATCTGACCGTGGTCGATGACGGGTGTCCCGAGGGTAGCGGCAGACTCGTAACGGAAGCGTTCGATGACTTCGCCCTGCCGGACGAGGAGGTCCGCGTCCTGTTCCTCGAGGATGCGATACGGGGAGGGCTCCCTGTGGTCCGAGGACTCAGTTCGACCTCGCAGAGCCAAAAGGGTGGGGCGATCCGCTTTGGGCTGTGGAGCGCTGCAAGGGTTGAACGCAGCGCCTCGATGCATGTAGCCCTTTTCACGGACGCGGACCTGTCAACGCATCTGGGCCAAGTTGGGCTCCTGGTGTCGCCGCTTACGGACCCAGCATGCTTGGCTGCAATTGGGTCGCGCCGTGAACCCGCCTCGGTGGCGGTGAAGGCGGGGAAGCGCAACAACCGCGGTAAGCTCTTCGTCTATCTGTGGAAGCGGGTCATCCCCCAACTGACGGGCATCATCGACACGCAGTGTGGCTTCAAGGCATTCGATGCCCGTCACCTGGCTACCTGGATCGAGGGTATCCAGGACAGCGGCTTTGCATTCGACATCGAGTTCCTGTTGCGGGTGCAGCTCGAGCGCCCGGGCTCGCTGAGGAAGGTGGCAGTGGCATGGATCGACAGCGAGGCCGAGTCTACCACCACCGATCTCGAGCCCTACCTGCCGATGCTGCAGAGCATCGTAAGGCTCTACCGGACCTCGCTTCCCGCGGATCCCCAATCGGAGGCGTTCGCTCAACTGATCGAGGGTCTGGACGCCGACACCTTTCAGCGGCTCGTGAGCAACATCCCCCAGGAGCTTATCGGCCGCGAGCCGATCGAGTTCGAAGACTTCGCTGGCGTCAGTGCCCAGGCTTTGGCCAGCGTGGTTGGGCTGGAGCTCTGATTGAACAAGACGACTCAGGGGACCTCATGAAGAACGCTCGATCCGCTGTACTGGCAGTGGCAATGCTTGGGATCGCTTTTCCGAGTTGCGCGGGCGCCCAGGGAACACCGGCCGAGTTCATGGCCGGGATCGAGGCGCCGCAGGCCTCGGCTGGGGAGAACAGTGACCTCACCATCGAAGAGCTCATGGCTGAGTTCGGCGTGCCGGGGGTCAGCGTGGCCGTGATCCGCGACTTCGAGGTGCACTGGGCGAAGGGCTACGGAATCGCCGATGTGGAGACCGGCGCTCCAGTAGACCCCCAGACCATGTTTCAGGCCGCCTCGATCAGTAAGCCGGTGGCGGCCATGGCTGTGCTCGACGCGGTCGAGGACGGGCTCTTCTCTCTCGACGACGATATCAACGACATCCTGACGTCGTGGAGGCTCGAGGGGGGCGAGTTCACCCGGAATCGGCCGGTGACTCCGCGTGGTCTGACCAGCCATACCTCGGGGTTGGGGGATGGATTCGGCTTCCCGGGCTACGATCCCGGCGTCCCGCTCCCCACTGTGGTGCAGATTCTGGAAGGGCACGACCTGTCCAACGTGGGGCCGATCTTCATGGAACGGGTTCCCGGCTCACTCGAGGAATACTCAGGGGGTGGCGTGACGCTCATGCAGCTGGCGCTCACCGATGCCCGCGGGGTCCCGTTCACCGATCTCATGCGGGAGACGATACTCGAGCCGCTACAGATGACCCGGAGCTCGTTCACACAACCGATCTCCCCCGAGCACGACCAGAACGCCGCCCGCGCCCACGACGGGGAGGGGCGTTCTCGGGGGCCCAAGTGGCACGTATACCCCGAGCAGGCTGCTGCCGGTTTGTGGACCACGCCGACCGATCTCGCGCGGTTCGCCATCGAGGTCCAGAGGTCGGCAGTGGGTGAGTCGAATCGTGTGCTCTCGAGGACGACGGTGCAGGAGATGTTGTCGCCGGTGGGCGTGGGCGGCTTTGCTGTCGGATTCTCGATCGGCCGTGAGGGTCAGGGATGGTACTTCAGTCACGGTGGGGGGAACTGGGGGTTCCGATGCCTGCTTCTTGCTCACAAGACGAAGGGCTACGGATTGGCGATCATGACGAACGCGGCACGGGGCGGTGCGGTTATGGCCGAGATCAGTCGGCGGATTCAGGTCGCATACGATTGGGACTCCATGGCCGAGCCGGCGCCCCGCGGTTACCGGCCCCCGAGGTAGTAGTCCACGGCGCTGGAGGACGGGCACTTCATGACCCCGTCACGAACTGAGCGAATCGCTCAGGGGTTCAACGACCGGTCGCTACCCCACGCGGAGTGGAACCATGAGGCCCACCTGCGCGTCGGGCTCTGGCACGTGCTGCGTTACCCCCCGGACGTCGCGCTCAATCACCTCCGTACTCGCATTCGGGCCTACAACGAAGCGTGCGGAGTGGAGAACTCCGACACCTCGGGGTATCACGAGACCATCACCCGCGCCTATGTCGTGCTGATTGCGGACTTCGTGGGGAGTCGAAGCCGCAACGAGCCGCTAGAACAGCTTGCCGACGCCCTCGTTGATGCCCTGGGAAGTCGCGACCTTCTTCTCGAGTACTTCAGCCGGTCCCGGCTCATGTCTCCCCGGGCCCGTCGAACGTGGGTGGAGCCCGATTGTATGGGCTTGCCTCCCACACCCTACCTGTAGAAGCGGTTCCGCTGGAATCCGTTGAAGGGCCAAACGCGTAGTACGGACATGTCCTGATGCCTCATGACCCGCATCATCGGAACCCGCTGCCGCCGCGCCATCACTTCGGCCGCTCGCGTGCGTACCTGCTCCTGCTGCTCCGCACTCAGCGACGCCAGGGTGCGACCGCTCAGCATCCCCGCGATCACGGCCTCCTCCGACTCGGGCGTCTCCTGGAGGATGTGGTCGGTCCAGCCCCACGTAATGAGGTTGTCGTCCGTCTCGGGCTCCATGAGATAGGTGATCAGGTTACCCATCGACTGCGAGGTGGGCACCCAGAACCAACCCTCGGCGACATCGAGAGTCTCTGACTCCTTCTCCACGTCGACGGCCTTGAGGTAGTGGCCCTGGAAGTAGGACTCCGTCCGTACATCGGTCGCGTAGTACACTTCCGCGTCGAGCGTGCCTTCCCCCTGGAAACGATATACCGCGATATCGTGATCAAGGAGGATCGGAATCACGGCTGCCATGGCGGGAGGCATGAGGTAGCCGACCGGCCGAGTGGTGGTGCGGGTAGGCTCCCATCGCAGGTACACCGGAACGTCTTGGAGGACGTAGCCCAGCTCGGCATCGTCGTCCGGCATCCAAACCGGCTCGTTGCCGCGGTTGGCTCTTTGGTAGTCGAGCACGACGTCTCCGGTCCCCGCATGACCGGCTTCAATGGCACGCATGCGTGACGCTGTCGTGAGCGCCCTAATCTCCCCTCTGCGCTCCGCCGCCACTTCGAGAATCGTACTCAACGCGATCACGCCGCCCTGAATCTGGTGGTAGTAGCGTTCGTCCTGAGGGATCTCGACGAGGGTACCGTCCGCCATGACCCGCCGTGAGTTGCGCGGCGTCTCGAGCAGGATGCCAATCGAGTTGGTGAGGCCGGTGTAGACGTGGTGTTTGCGGGGCTCCACCGAAGTCGACCCCCAGCCGCGGACACCGTTCTGTGTGGTGACTCCCGAGTAGTCGAAGGCCCGGTAGTCCTCTGCCTCGGCTGCGGCCCGGATGCGCGGGAAGATGTGCTCGTACGGCCAGGCCCGCAGCAAGGCATCCGCCGCGGGGTTCAAGGTGCCCTGGTACGTGATGACGTACGGGTCCGACCCACCGTGATGGCCGTCCACATGAATGTCGGGCGTCCATTCGGTCATGACCTGCGTTACATAGGCCTGGATCTCCTGCGACTCCAGCTTCACGTAGTCGCGGTTCATGTCGTAGCCGGCTTCGTTGGTGCGCCTTCGGACCTCACCTCCGTCCGGATTGGTGAGGGGGGTCCCGATCACAATGACGTCTTCGAGGACATGTCGGAGGTCACCGCCCACCAACCGTTTCGCCACCAACTGAAACGCCTCCTTGGGCGACACCTCGCCACCGTGCACCGAGGGCGCAACGAACACGATGGTTTTCCCGGACCGAATCGCGTCCTGTGCGTTCACAATGGGATCGTCGGCAATGATGATCAGGTGCATCTCCCGACCCCCGAGTGTCTCGGTCAGCGGCTGCATGCTAACCAGCTCGCTCATGGCGTCCGTTTCGTACCAGAACTGCATCAGGGGGTCGAAGGGAGTCGGCCCCGAGCGGAAGTTCTGCTGCTCCTGCCAGGTCTCCGGTAGTTCTTGAGCGGCCGCCGGTAGCGAAAGGCTGCTCACCGCGAGAAGCAGAGAGGCGAACGTAAGTGAGAAGGTGCGCAAGTCTTCCTCGGATGTAGTTCTCGGGGCGCGGCGGGAGTGTAGCGGAGCACACTCCGGCCGAAGACTCTGACACGTGCGATATTGTGCGAGTCGGTCTGCGATTGGTCCAGCCGAGGAGTGGCCGGTGGCACGAACAACCCTACGACTGAAACGGTGGCCGCCGTGGTCGCGGACAGGAATCGCGGGAGTGTCGGCTCTGCTTTGGGTTGGCCAGGCATGCACGGAGGCCCCGGCCCTCAGTCCCCCCGCCACGGTGGACACCTGCCCCACTCCCGGACTCGGTGTCCGGATCGGGGGCGCAAGAACCAACGGTCAGGACACGCCAGCGACCCCGACGAGGCGGGTCGTCTTGATGGGGGGTGGGTCCGAGGATGATGCGGCGGCGACTGAGTTCGCGTCGGCGGCAGGCGGGGGCGATGTGGTCGTTCTACGGGCTACCGGGTCGCTCACCAGCTATCCCGACTACTTCTCACTCACGCTGTCACCAAGTCCCCGACCCGCCACTTGGTCACCCTACTGACGGAAGTGCCAGCGGCCGCGTCCGATTCCGCAGTTCTTTGTAGGGTTCGCCGCGCGGAAGGCGGTGCCTGGGTATATGAAGTCGAAGGCCCCGTAACGCTCCTGCCAACGCAGCCACTGAGCCTCGCGCACATCCGCAGAACGCGCTTAGCCGATGGCGACACGGGGGCCTGGCCTTTCGACTTCGATGCCGCTGCGAGCGTCACGCTCGAAGTCGTAGACGGGGTGGTGCGCCTGAAACCGTGAGGCCCAGGGCCTCGGCCGCGACGTTGACTCGTTGCAGACATCACGGTCGGCAGGTACTCATGGCAGTCGCACACACCCAACACCGAGAACCCTCGTGACGCCAAAGAGACGCGATTTCCTGAAGACGGCTGCACTTGCTGGCGGAGCCGCAGCCCTGGGTATGGGCAGCCCTGGCAGACTTCCCGGCCAACCCGCACCAGCTCCCATCCGACCTGAGCGGGCGCGGCACCCGCTCAAGATCCTGATCCTAGGCGGGACCAACCTGACCGGCCCCCACAACGTCCGTTACGCGCTCGAGCGCGGTCACGAAGTGACCATCTTCACTCGAGGCCGGACGCAGCCCGGCCTCTTCCAGGACGCCTTCGAGCACGTCGAGAAGCTCATCGGAGATCGGGCCGACAACTTAGAGGCGCTCAAGGGTCGCAGCTGGGACGCGGTCATCGACGCGTCGGGGATGGATCAGGCGTGGACAAAGGCCTCTGCGGAACTGCTGCGCGATGCGGTCGGGACCTACATGTACGTTTCGTCTACCGGTGTGTTCTACCCCTACCTGACCACCGGGATCACTGAAGACGTGGAGCCGCTTCTGGTAGATCCGTCGGACGGAGAGAACATTGCGTCCCGGTACGGCGTCATGAAGGCGTTGTCCGAGATTGAAGCGTACAAGGTGTTCGGCGAAGACCGTACGTGCGTGGTGCGCCCCGGCTACATCGTGGGGCCGCTGGACTCCACACATCGGGGGACCTACTGGCCCGAGCGGCTGCGGCGGGGTGGCGAGGTGATGGTCCCTGGGAGGAAGACCGACCTGGTTCAGCAGATTGACGTGCGGGACCTCACGGAGTGGATGATCCGCTCGCTGGAGGACGAACTACGCGGAACGTTCAATGTGACCGGCCCCGCCGATCCAACCACGATGGAAGAGTTCGTGTATGGCGTGCGGGCCACCAGTTCCGCTCATGTGGAGTGGACCTGGATCGAGGACTACGAGTTTCTCATGCAACACGACGTCTACGCTGCCATCCCTTGGATCATCGCGGAGGGCGACAACCTCGGCTCCCAGCGCATCGATTGCAGCAAGGCCCGGGCGGCCGGCCTGACGTTCCGGCCGGTCGCGGTGACGGCTATGGACACTTTGGAGTGGTATCACTCCGAGGCGTTGACCGATGAGAAGCGTGCCGATCCACCGATGATGATCACTCCTGAGAAGGAGCGAGAGGTGCTGGAAGCGTGGAGGGCCCAGCAGGGGTAGCGCTCATCGGCGTAGCTTGGCTTGGAGGTCGGCGTTGTCCGGATCGTGCGCCAGTGCTGTTTCGTAGTGCTGGCGTGCCTTCTCCCTCTCCCCCCTCTTGGCCCACAGGTCGCCGAGAAACTCGTGTGCCCTGGCGCTCTCGGGGTACAGCTCCGCCCGGATCTCCCCAAACGTCAGCGCGTTTGCTGTGTCCTGGGTCAGCGCGAACTGCGCCAGCAGTCCGATCATCCCCTCGGGCGGAGAAAACGTTGTGCCCAATGCTGTGGAGACCTCGCCGAAGTGCTTGGCCAGTAGTTCCGGTTCGGCCATGATGCGCTGCAGCGGCACCCGGTAGTCCCCGAATATGAACCGCAGCGCGTCGTACTCGGCGATTAGCGGCACTGAGCCGTGGTCGTCATCGTCGTAGTAGCGAAACGCGTACCGGATGCCGCTTTGGTCGTAGGCCCGCATGACGGCATCAAACTGTGTGATCGCTGAGAAGTGCTGGTTGGGCTCGGTGGCATCGGGTTGGACGGTGTTGGCCTGCGCCACATACAGCACTTTGCCGGATAGGCGGGCGGTGCTGAAATGGTCTTTGGCTTTTCGCAGCAGAACCCTGTCGTCCCACCAAAGGCTGGGGTCGATGGCCACATAGGCGTCGAAGGTCTCTGGCATCGTGTAGAGCGCGTTGAGCGCCGTGATGCCGCCCAGCGAATGCCCCACGAACACTCGGTAGGGCATCGTGCGAAAGCGCGATTCGATGTGGGGGATAAGCTCATCCTCGAGAAAGGAGAAGAACGCCTCGTTTCCGCCACTCGTGGCTTCCGGCGGTGTCGGGTTGCCCTCGAAGTCGGTGGCTGGGCGCGTAGGAGTGAGGTCCCGCGTCCTGTCGGTGTTGGGAAGCGCCACCACAATCATCTCGGGGATGGCGTAGGTCCCGTTCACACCGGTCGAAAGGATCTGGACGAGCCCACTCACGGAGTGGAAATGGGCGTTCCCGTCCAGGACGTAGAGCACGGGATAACGTTGGGTACTGGCCGGCGCATCATAGGAGGGCGGCGTGTAGACTAGAAAAGGCCGATGTTCATCCAACTCGGCCGACCAGACGGAGTCCACCGCGCCGATGTGGATCGCTTCAGCATAGCGCTCCTGGGCGTTCCCAGGGACAGGGAGTACCGCCAGGAGCAGGAGTGGCAAGACACGCATCAGGCGGACACCGGTCTGGAGGTAACACAGCGGAGGGTAGAACATGGAGAAGGCTCGGCTGCGGCCGCCAGCCGCGTTCGAAGAGGCTGTAAACGCATGGTGTGAAAGTGGAACCAAATGGTGGATGCGGGGGAGGGAGACCCATGGCAAGTGTCGAGGGTGGGGAGCGCCCTGCAGGGGGCCTCGAGGGGCTCTCGATCGAGGGCACCCCCGGACGCCGCGTGGGTGAGGGCATCGCCGCGGTTCTCGCGGCGCTGTTCGCATTATTCAACTTCTTCCCGCCCTCGGGGGACGCGTTCGCACCCCTGCTGATCGGGCCGCTGAGCCTCCTGACCTGCTTCCACCTTCTTCGTCGGGCGTTCGATCGCGGGCCGCGACTGGTCGTCGATGCGGAGGGCATCGTGGATCGAACCTCGATCGTAGGAGGGGAGCTCCGGATCCCATGGGAAGAGATCAAGGACGTGGCGACCTCCGCCTCGTGGGGCACGGTTGAGCTCGAGGTCCGCGACCCAGCCGCGCTTCAGAGCGGCGCCGGATTCTGGCGCCGAACCTGGATGTGGTTGGGCAGACTTCGAGGTAAGAGGACCATCTCCGTGAACCCCTCCCTGCTTGGCCTCTCGAAGGGAGCACTCCGCGACCGCTTGGCGGGTGCGCTTCTTCACCACGAACGGGTGCAGCTCGGGTTGGCGCCCGTGACGCGAGAACTCGAAGCCGGAGAGATCCCCGAATGACGGGCCAATCTCCCGCCGATCGGGCGCGCGTCCCCGTGCCCGAGATCATTGAGCGCGGACCCTATCGGTTTACCCGAAATCCCATGTACCTGCTGATGGTCTTGGTCTGCATGGGCGTGTCGGTGGTGCTGGCCAATGCCTTGATCCTGCTGCTGACACCCCTGGCTGCTTGGATCTTGGAACGACTGGCCATCCTACCCGAGGAGGCCTATCTAGAGCGGAAGTTCGGGCAGCCATACAACAGGTACCGGAAGCGCGTCCGTCGTTGGTTATGAATATCGTCGCACGATTGAGTGAGGTCCCGATGTCGGAAGCCAACCCGCTGCTGGTAGCTAAACGCCCTTCGCTGCCTCTCCTCTTCGCAACGGTCCTGGCGGGGAGCGCTTGTGGCGTACAGACGGCTCCGCTGGAGACCACGGACCCGGCGGTGACGCTTCTCCCTTGGTCCGAACAGATCGCCGTGCGCGAGGCGTGGCTCGAGAAGCGACATGAGCTGCTGCTGCCGATGATGCGGCGGCACGGGATCGATATGTGGATCGTGGTGAACGAGGAATTCCACGATGACCCACTCACCGAGTATGTCGCGCCCGCCCGCCCCTACACCGGCCGGAGGGACATCTTTGTGTTCGTCGACGCGGGAGACGGCGCCGAGCCGGCTCTTCGTAAGGTGGCGGCGACCGGCTATTGGGAGGAAACAGTGGCGCGGGTTTTCGAGTCTCCCATCGATCCAAGATCCGCCGCCGAGGTGCTGCGTGAGCTTTGGGATACTCACCGCCCCGACGCGATCGGCCTCGGCACCGGCGGCGACCGTGGCATGACGCGGAGTCTGACCCGAGACAGCTATCAATTCCTGGCCCAGGCGATGGGGCCCGATGCGGAAGCCCGCTTCACAACAGCGGCTCCACTCATCAACGAATACCTGGCCACTCGCATCCCGGAGGAATGGGAGACCTACGAGTCCCTCGTGGCGCTCACCGAAGACATCACCAGACGCGCGCTTTCGAACGAGGCTATCGAACCGGGCGTCACAACCGTGAGAGATATCCGCAACTTCATGTACGACCGACTGTGGGAGTACGGCGTGCGAACCTGGTTTCAGCCCGACCTACGCGTGCAACGCAAAGGGATGGCGGAGGTGGGGAGCCGGGGCTTCCTGGCCGTGGCTCCGGAAGGGACGGTGATTCAACACGGGGACCTCGTGCACATCGACTTCGGGATCTCGTACATGGGCCTCGATAGCGACTGGCAGAAGATGGCGTACGTGCTCCACCCCGGAGAAGATGACGTGCCCGAGGGGCTCAAGGCCGCGATGGCGAACACCAACGCCCTACAAGATGCGCTCATGCTGCGGGCATCTCGACCAGGACGAATGGCAGGAGAGGCCTTCCGACTCACCATGGCCGAAATGGCGGAGCGGGGCATCAACGCACAGATCTACTCCCATCCGTTGGGCAACCACGGTCACGGATTGGGACCGAGCATCGACTTCAGGAGTGCTACTCGCGGGGATGCTACTGCTCGGCCACTGGTAGAAGGCGCCTACATCTCCATCGAGCTCAACACCAAGACGGCGGTACCGGAGTGGGATGGCCAGGAGGTCTACGTCATGGCCGAGGATCCTGCCTACCTGACCGTGGAGGGATGGCGGTTCTTCCGCCCGCGGCAGGAGTCCTGGTACTTGGTCCGATAGCAAGAGTCACGCACCTATGCCGCACCTGTTTTCATATGGCACACTGAGGACTCCCGAAGTGCAGCAGGCCACGTTCGGCCGGCAACTCGCAGGGCACGAAGACCAGCTCGTCGGGTTCCGGCTTTCCTCGTTCACGGTGAAGGATCCCGCCTTCGTCGAAACGAGCGGTGCAGCCGATCACGCTATGGCGCTGTCTACCGGCCAATCTGACGACCGGGTGAGCGGCATCGTGTTTGAAGTCACCCACGAAGAGCTCGTACAGGTCGACCAGTACGAGCCCGCGGGGTACGTGCGGATCCAGACCGAGCTGGCATCTGGCCTCACGGCGTGGGTTTACACGAGTAGCGATGCGTAGCTCTCGCAACACGCCGAGGAACAATATGAAGCGCGCCTTACTGATGCTGCCGTTCGTATGCGGTTGTGTGCATGTGAGCAAGTCGGTGCTCATGGACCGCTCCGGTACACCGGTTTCGATGGAGGCGGTCGAGGTACTCCTGCCCATGGATGAAGCCCCACCCAGCTGCGAACGGGTCGCAATCCTGCACGCGTCCGGGGATGTGGACCTAACCGACGAAGGTCAGATGATCGATCGGCTGCGCGAGGAGACCGGAAAGCTAGGTGGTAACGCTGTGCATCTGATGTCGATGATGGATCCCGGAACAGGAGAGCGGATCGTCGCAGCGGTCTTCGACAGCAGCGCCGATCGCGACGCGGGCGCCATTGCCCTCTGGTGCCCCGAAGGAGTCGGGTAGTGCTGCTCGCCATAAGAACCGCGCCCTGGTCGGGTTTGGGCGGTCTCGGTAGCGTGGCTCATGGTCTGGCTGAGGGTGGGGGCGCGGGGCTTGGCGGCGGCCGGGATCAGGGATACCCGGCGGGCGCGTCGGTCCGCCGTCGTCCAATGGGAAGGGGCCTATGGGCCGTGCTAGTCATCGCCGCCACCGGTTGCGTGGTCCAGCCGGCGGCGCCGCCCACAACCCCCGATCCCGGAGTTGCACCACCCACCTGCCCCGCTCCGCGCACCTCCGCGGGAAAGCTGCTCTTCCTTTCCAACCGCCCGGGCGGGGCCAGGGACGGCAACTACGACCTCTTCGAGGCCAATCTCGACGGATCGAATGTCACGCGCCTCACGGATCTGCCCAACTACTCCGTTCGATGGTTCGATCGCGACCCCTTGCGGGGCCGTCTGGTGGTCGCTGCTTCGAGCGATGGGGACCTGACCGTGGGGCCTTCCGGTCGGCACGGTGGTGCCGAGGGCGGGGAGCAGACCTTGGCGATCCTGGAGGCTGGGTCCAACCTGCGGTTCTTGGTCGACATTCGCCGCGGCGGTACCAACCCGGAGCAGTTCGTGGGCGTGTGGCACCCCACGTTTTCTCCGGACGGTGAGCGCATCGTGTTCGGCGGCACCAAACAGGGGCAGTCTGCCAACCTCTGGATCATCAACGCCGACGGGACCGGGTTGCGTCAGATCATCGACGACCCGCAGCGAACCCATCAGGATCCGCGGTTCACGCCCGACGGCCGCATCGTTTTTGTTCGACATGAGAGGCGGGGTCTGGGGCAACTGACCGACCTGAACGGATTGAACACGTGGATCGTGCATCCCGATGATCCCGCCGCCGCTCGTCCGGTGACGGATGAGGATGCCATTCCAGGTACGCCCAGGGTGGAAACCGATCCCGCCATGAGCCCTGACTGCGCGTGGGTCGTGTCCATCCGGGCCACCGAGCCACTTGGCCTGGGAACGTTGCTACGCCCTGCCAGCGACAACGCCATGATGCCCGCGGACCCAGGCAGCGGTCCGGCGATTCGGACCCTGCAGAGCGGAGCCAACCCGCTGCGCGTACACGGAGTACCCACCTGGATCGACTCGCAAACACTGCTGTCGTACCGTTGGGAAACATCGAAGCGTGGTTGGCGGGTCATCCGCTACCGCGTGGATGCGGCCGATGGTGACGTCACAGTGCTCGATCTCGGCTCGCCCCAGGGAAGCGAGGACCTGATGCCGCTGGCCTACTGAATCCTCGAAGGCCTTTCTTGGCTCTCCCAAGTAGAGACCACTACCTCCCAAGGAGAGCCAAGATGGCCACGAAGTTCTTTGCCCGAAACGAACACAACGTGGAACGAGTCATAAGAGTCGCCCTCGGCGTGGGGCTCCTGAGCCTGGTGTTCGTGGGGCCTCAGACGCCTTGGGGTCTGATCGGCATCGTGCCGCTGGCGACCGGACTCCTTGGCACCTGTCCGATCTACTCCCTCTTCGGATTCAGCACCTGTCGGATTGACTAGCATCGAGGACGCCGAGCTGCTGCGGCTGAGCGCCACCGGAGACCAGGTGGCGTTCGGCGAGTTCATGGATCGGCACGCCGATGTCGTCTTCCGGTTCCTGCGCTCCCTACACGCCAACCCTGACGATGCTGAGGACGCCCTTCAGGAGAGCTTCATCTCGGCCTGGCGCAGCGCAGCGACGTATGAGGGGCGGGGATCGGCGCGCGGTTGGTTGCTGGCCATCGCGCGTAACTGCCTGCGGCGGCAACATCGTAGGCGCTCGGGCGCGCCCGCCGAGTTCGAGACGCTCGAGAAACTGGGGAGAGATGCGGGATGGGGTGTGCAGTCGGACTTCACTGGCGCCCTCGAGACCCAAGACCTCCTACATTGGGGACTCGCGCAACTACCGGACGATGAGCGCCAGGTTCTCCTCCTGCGAGACGTGCACGGACTGACCGGCGAAGAAGCGGCGACGATGCTCGAGTTGAGCGTGCCCGCCATGAAGAGCCGCCTCCACCGGGGTCGACTCCGTTTGATGGGAATCCTGCGAAAGGAGGAAGGGTGCGATGGGTAACCTCGATCGGGTCGTAGCCGGCCTGCGCTGCAGGGATGTGTTGGAAGGACTGGCGAGCTACGCGGACGGCACCCTTCCTGCGGACCTGGTCGCGAAGGTGAACGCACACCTTCAGGGGTGCGACTATTGTGAGCGATTTGGTGGCGAGTATGCAGCGCTGGTGGCTCGGCTGAGAGAACTCCTGTCCGAGGATGGTGCGGATGCACCCGCCGTACAGGCTCGGCTTCGCAGTCGGATGCACGAGGTCTGGTCTCGGGAAACAGGCTGATCGCCACGGCATGACGGGCACACGTCGAAGCAGCTCATCACACGAGCGCAGTCCTTTCCTGACCGCCAGGTGGCAACGACTGGCACTCTTGAACTACGAGTGCCCGCCGGAGCTGCTGGCGCCTCTCGTCCCCCGTGGGACCGACCTCGACCCGTGGAACGGGTCGTTCCTCATCAGCATGGTGGGCTTCATGTTCTGCGACACGCGCGTACGGGGTATGGCCATCCCGTTTCACCGGACCTTCGAGGAGGTCAACCTTCGGTTCTACGTGCGGCGCGAGACAGGCGCCGAGGTCCGACGCGGCGTGGTGTTCGTCCGAGAACTGGTGCCTCGGTTCGCCATCGCGGCGGTGGCGCGCGCCGTGTACAACGAGCCCTACTTGGCGGTGCCCATGAACCACTCGACGACGCTCGACGAGCAAACGGGGGGAAGCGTGGAGTACAGGTGGCGCTACAGGCGTGAGCCGTTCGCACTCGGTGCTCGTGTCGCCGGAGCCGCTCAGCCTCTTGAGCCCGAGAGCGAAGCCGAGTTCATCACCGAGCACTACTGGGGCTACACGCGGCAGAGAGACGGGAGTACACGGGAATACGAAGTGGCACATCCACCCTGGCGAATTTGGGAGTCCAAGGATCCCTGGCTCACTGGGCCGTACGCGTCTCTCTATGGCGACGCCTTTGGTGATGTCCTCCGGGCGCCGCCCCGCTCCACGTTCGTCGCGGTGGGGAGCGACGTGGCGGTGTACCCGGGGACGCCGCTCGAAGGGTAGGGGCTGACGGTGCTCGGGACCGACGACTTAGGTTCCGCCCAGCGCAACCAGGGCCGCCTCGAGCTGCCGGTCGATCCCCGCACCGACCTCGGACGGCAAATTGGCCACCTCTATGTCGGGCGGCACACCCGCTCCCTCGTACGAAGTACCGTCGGCGGCGACCACCAGCTGCGGCACATACGTGTAGCGCCACCCGTTCGAGAGTTCGCTGCCTACCTTCTCCCCGTGGTTGCCTGCCGACCGTGACCCAACCACGGTCACGCTCGGCAATGCCCGGAAGGCGAGAAGCGTACGCTCGGCCGCGCTGTTGGTGAAACCATTGGTAAGCACCACCACCGGGCCCTGGTACTGAAAAGGCCCCCCTGGCTCGACGTGCCACTCGACCCGCTGGCCCAGCGCACCGCGGCCCGGCCCCGTCTTGGTTAGTGTCGTGAACGCAAGCCGTCGCTCGTCTGCGAAGCGTCCGGCAAACGGAAATCCATTTGTGAAATCACCCCCTGGGTTGTGCCGCAGGTCCACGATCACACCCTGCCGATCCTGGAGTAGGTCCAGGAGCAAGTCGAGATCGGGAATGGGATCGTTCCAGTGGGCGATGTGCACGTACGCGATGTCGTTGGGCAGTATGCCGTAGCGAGCGGCGCCCAATCGGTGCGGACCCTCTACCATGCGTGCGAGGATGACGCCCAGGTCCAGATGGTCCTGAAACGTGTCTTCACGGAACGTCCGTTGGGACACGAAGGCGGGCCGCCCCGGCGCAAGCAGGGTTACGTGTCCGTCGTCGAGCTCAGCAAGCAGCGATGTCGCGGCAGCGAACACTGCGTCCCTATCCGCAGCGGGATCGGGCAGGTGGCGCTGAAAGGCGACGTCCCAGTCGACGCCCCGCTCGGCGAAGGGCGCGTACCGCTGATCGAACGCTTGCCACAACTCCTCGTACACGGCACGGCCAGTGTCCGCGCCAGGCTCCTCGAACAGTACATCAGAGCACCCCAGGACCGCCCAGAGGATGGCCCAAGCGACCACGAACGCTACTCCGCGCTTCATCGGTCACCTCCGCCCCAACGCAGGGCTCCGCCCAGATCCAAGCCTCCTCGTACAGCCGTGAAACGCTCACCCACGGACGAGCGTACGACCCCGAACCGGAGCGAGCCCAGCGCGACGAAGTGGCGGTTCAGCTGGAGTTCGTAGGTTGCCCGTCCCCAAAGGGCACGCGTATCCCCGGGCCCGGTCACCTCACCACCCTCCATGCGATGTCGGAAGTCACCGGACGCCTTCAGCCGCGCTTCGTCCACGGTGGTGAACGTGGGGCGAGCCGTCCAACCGATCAGCGGGACCCGCAACGACAGGCGTAGCGTTCGTTCCTTCCCCAAATCCACCCGGCGCTCTCCCACGGCGTTCAAGCTGGCGAGATACAGAAACGACTCGGCTGCGCCGGAGCCAAACTCGTATTCCCCGTGCGTCACACTGAGTGAAGCGCTGGCACCGAGCCACCACGCGCTCACCCCTACTCTGCGCAGGTGGGTGTAGGACGCGTCGCCCAGCGCGACCTCGCTCTTCGGAGTACGGGTCTCCCCTCGGCTCGTCACGTAGGAGAATCCATCATCCGCGGTGAGCGGCAGTGATCCCATCCAGAACTCGAAGGAGTGGTGGGCACCCCGCGTTTGCGCGGAGATCTCGAACCCCAGTTGGCTGAGTCCCGAGCCGTCGTGACGGCGTGGGGAGGCCAACCGATCCCGACTCGCGAAGTACTCGCTTCGGAACCCCACGCCGACGGTAAGGAGCGCTGAATCCTCCTGTGCCTCAAGAACCCCACAGGCTACGAGCGGCAGCGTACCTGCAAACGCGCTCAATGCACCCATCCACCGGCTTGCCATTCCTCTTCCCCACATCCTCCACCTCCCCAGTATGACTTCCCCACCGCTCGGTGCACCCGACGCGGTCCCTCCCTACCCCTCTCCCCCCACCCGCGTTAGGGACTAAATAGACGAGCCAGCCGATCCCGATAGTGGCGGCTCATGCGGATCTCAGAACCTTCATCCATGATGAGTAGCTGGTCTCCCCGCGCGATCGGCCTCAGCTCCCGTATTCGCCCCACATTGACAAGAACAGACCGATGCACCCTTACAAACCTCTCCGGGTCGAGTCTGGCTTCGTACGAGCTCAACGAACCCCGGCTCAGATAGCTGCGGCCGCCGTGGTGAATCGAGACGTAGTTCCCTTCAGCCTCGAGCTTGAGGATGCCGCTTACCTCTACGACGAGGCGGCGACCCAACGATTCCACCACGAGTCTCTCCAGGTACTGCGTCGTGCCTGCGTCCAGCAGTCCCTTGAGCTCCCGTGCATGGGTCAACGGATCTGTGTCGCTCCGTCGCTCCAGGACCCGTTTGACGGCTTGGCGAAGTCGTGCCTTGCTAAAGGGCTTGAGCAGATAGTCGACAGCGGCCACTTCAAAGGCCTGGATGGCGTGTTGGTCGTAGGCCGTGGCGAAGATGACGTGGGGAAGCTCCGATTCGTCGAGTGCCTCGAGCACCTCGAAGCCGGTCATGCCCGGCATCTGGATGTCGAGGATCATCAGGTCAGGAGACAGAGCCCGGACCTGGTCAATCGCTTCCGGGCCGCTTCCTGCTTCGCCTACCACTTGGGCTGCGTCCACGCCGCCCAGAAGGCGCACCACTTTCGCACGGGCGGGGCGCTCGTCGTCGACGACTAGGGTGCGAAGCGCGTCCACGGAATCTCCATGACGATGTGCACCCCACCTTCACGACCATTCTTCAGTTCGAACGTCTCATCGCCTCCGTACTGCGCTGCCAGCCTGTCTCGGGTGTTTCGCAGGCCCACTCCCTTCGCCGACCCAAACGGATCGCCGTTCAGGCCCGGACCGTTGTCCGTGAGCTCCACTCTGAGTCGTTCGTTTCGGACCAGGGCTGTAAGCACGACTTCGAGCGAATCGGTCCCGTCCCCCATGCCGTGCTGAAACGCGTTCTCGACGAGCGGCTGGAGAATCAACGGAGGAACGGGCCACTCCATCGCGGCGCTATCCACTTCGATGCGGACGTGGAGCCGATCCTGAAAACGCGCCTCCATGATGTCTACGGCGGAACGTATGAGTCGCAGCTCTTCCGCCAACGGAATCACGGTCTCGTCCGACTGGTCCACCATACGCCGCAGCACATCGGACAGGGACTGCAGGACCCCGTCGGCCCGGTCCACATCCTCGTACATCACCGACGACACCGTGTTGAGCGAGTTGAACAGAAAGTGTGGGCGGAGCTGACTCTGCAGTTGCGTGAGTCGGGTACGCTGAACCTGTTCCCGGAGCGTAGCGACCTGCAGTTCCTTGGCACGGGCGGCCTGCGTCCGCTCCAATACCAGCACGATCACCGCAACGATGACGTACACGATGAGATCGAGCGGAAACTCCATGAAGTACCGCGTGGGCATGCGGCCGTAGTTGTACGTGCCGAACCCAAGCAGGGGGTACAGTACGCTCCGCGAGGCCCAGTTCCATGACGTGTGGATGGCAGAATATGCCAACACGCCCACCACGTGGATGGGTAGTGCGCGCACGCCTTCCCTGCTGAACAGCGGGAAGCGTCGGTGCAGAGACACCAGCGGCCAGAGGAGCAGCACGGTGCCCACGACGGCACTCATTTCCTTGACGAGTATTGTCGCGAAGGGCTCACTGGCACCACTCGCAACGACGCCGAGATAGCGGTAGACCGCGAGCAACACGCCCAGCAAGAGCGGGATGACCGCCCAGGGCCAGTAGCGCTTCAGGGTCTTCCCCACATCCACCTCAGGTACCTCGTTCGGGGCGACGGCAACGATCGGTCGGTTCTGGCATCAACTGGATGCGGGTTGAAATGACCCGTATCGCGGACGGATGCGCAAATGACCCTCGCCCCACCCCCTCGACGAGGAGGCACCGTACATCCACACCACCACCCCACCCATGTCCACGTTGTCGACCCCGCACGGTGCCTCCTCCGAACGATTGGTCCCGTCTGTATTGCCTGCACAGTCCCAGGCTGATGGCTCCCCGCTCTGCGCGACACCGGTCCTGGTGCGAGTGGGACGAGGGCGCGGACGAGTCGGATTGGCGGGCTTCAAGTGGGTCGTCTGGCGACGGCGGAAGCCCGTTGCTCTGGGTTGCGACTGCCAGGAGCACGGCTGATTGTTGTGCACTCTGTCCGCAGCACTCCTTCCAACCGGCCCGCGATGCTCCGCTCCAGCTCTTCCGTCATGCTGCTCTCGGTAGGGTCCCTCCTGGCCGGGGGTTCCGGTCATGCGCAGGAGGTACCGGTGTCCTTCACCACCTCCGAGGGGACCTGGGTGGCCCTGGACGTGACGGCGGACGGCCAGTCATTGGTCATGGAACTGCTGGGTGACATCTACACGCTCCCCGTCGAGGGAGGGCAAGCGCGGCCGTTGGTCACGGGAAAGGCTTTCCAGGCGCAGCCGCGCGTGTCGCCCGACGGCTCCCAGCTCGCATTCGTGAGCGATGAGTCGGGATCGGACAACGTATGGATCGCCGAGATCGACGGATCGAATCCCCGGGCACTGACCACAGAGACCGAGGCGGGTATGCTCTCACCGGCGTGGTCGGCCGATGGCAGCACCATCTATGTCACCGTGCTGCGCTCGGAGGGGTTCAGCTCGTCTGCCGAGGTATGGCGATACGACGTGGACTCGGGGGTTGGTGAGCGCGTGGTCGAGAATCGAAACGGCCTCTCGCAGCCCCTCGTCTCCGCCCCGGCACCTGGGCCTTACGGACCGGTACCGGCCCCATCCGGGCTGGGGCTGTACTACACATCGGTGACTCCCCGGCCCTATGGACGTCGGGACGGACCCTCTAGCGAGATCGTCTGGGTCGATTCCCAGTCCGGTCAGAGCCATTCGATGGTCCTAGCGGGTGGAAGTCCCATGAAGCCTGCCCTCACTCGTGACGGGAGACGCCTGGTGTATGGGGCGGTCCGCGAGGGTCGCACCGGACTCAAGGTGCGCGACCTGGGCTCGGGCGAGGAGCGTTGGCTCGCGTATCCGATTCAACGCCATCAGTTGGAAAGCCGCGCGACCCGCGACGTGCTCCCGAACTTCGCAATTACGCCAGACAGTCGCTTCGTGTTTGCTGCGTGGGGAGGGCGCATTCGTCGCATCGATCTGGAAACCGGCGCTGAGCAGGAGATTCCGTTCGAGGTCGATGTGAACCTATCAGTCACCCCCCGGCTCCACTTCCCAAAGCAAGTCCCCCAGGGGCCAGTGCGTGCGCGGCGGGTGCAGCAGCTTGCGGTGGCACCAGATGGAAGAACCGCGTTCTCGGCGCTGGGACGCCTCTGGATCGCCGATGGGGACGGCGCCAACCCCCGCCGGCTCACCCGAACCCAACGGCCCAGGGAGTTCATGCCGGCGTGGTCGCCCGACGGACAGTGGCTGGCCTACGTGACGTGGGACGAGATTGGCGGCCATGTCTGGAAGGCTCGCTCCGACGGGTCGGGGGAGCCTGAGCGGCTCTCCACCACACCCGCGCTTTGGGCCGACCCCGCTTGGACGCCTGACGGCTCCGAGATCGTCGCACTCATGGCACCGCTCAGCTCAGCCCGCACGGCCGGTGGACCCGGCCAGGGCCTATTGCCCTCTGATGCTGTGCTGATGGCGCTCTCGGTCGATGGCGGTGTGGCCCGCACCGTTGCGCAAGCGCCGGGGCTCCGCCGACCGCACTTCGGCCCTGCAGATGGGCGGGTCTACCTGTCAGGGGCGGGGCGGGGACTGGTGTCGATGGGACTGCGGGGTGGGGACGTCCGCACCGAAGCGGTCCTCGAGGGGGCTCGGCGCGGTGGAGAGCTTCGCATCTGTGGGAGTGGCACTCACATCATGGCCGTGGGCGGGGCGGCGCAGGTCTTCGAGGTGCCCGAGGGCGGACTGAACGGGGAGGCGCTCACCGACGGACAGGCGCTCCCACTGGCGGTGGACCATGCGGGCCTGGCCGCCTGGGACGGAGGGTGCGACAACATCGCCGGAGTATCGGGCGTGCGGCTTATCCGCTGGGCGACCGGCTCGTTGCAGGGAGCACCCGAGGTTCGGACTCTGTCTTTCGAGGTGCCGCGCGCACGCCCGACAGGCTCGGTGGTCCTGCGGGGTGGCACTCTGCTGACCATGAATGGCTACGAGGTGATCGAGGAAGCCGACCTTGTCGTGACCGACAATCGCATAGCCGCACTTGGGCCGTCCGGCACCGTCAACGTACCCGAGGGCGCTGCTGTCATCGATGTGACCGGAAAGGTGATCGTTCCAGGGTTCATCGACATTCACGCGCACTTCGCTAACAACGGCGAGTTGCCGGCCCCCGAGTCGACCACGTCCTTTGCGAACCTTGCGTACGGCATCACCTCACTCCGCAATCCTCAAACTCCACCGGACGTGTTCGGATACGCCGACATGGTGGAGGCTGACGGTGTTCCCGCTCCCAGGATCTTCTCGACCGGACCTGGGCTGTTCTCACAGCGTGACTACGCGACCCCTGAGGAAGCCCGCCAGGCGATCGAGCCCTACGCTCAGGCGTTTGGAACCCACCTCCTCAAGTGGTACTTGGGGGGCACCCGTCAGGAACGGCAGTCCGTCATCTCTGCTGCTCGGGCGCTGGAGATGATGCCGACCACCGAGGGTGGAGCCGACACCAAAGGCAACGTCACCTACGCCGTCGACGGCTTCAGCGGACTGGAGCATGCGTTTCCTGTGGCTCCCATCCACGACGACCTCGTGCAGTTGGTGGCTCGGACCGGGATCACCTATACGCCGACGCTCGGCGTGGCGTTCGGTGCGGCCCTGCCGATCTTCCGGATGCATGCAGAACAGCGCCCGCACCAGCAGGCGAAGGCCACGCGGTGGTTCGCGGACGGAGAGCTGTACGAGAACAGCTCGAAGCGTCTGCTTTGGTTCCCGCCCGAGGACTACAACGACATCGACGTAGCCGCGGGTGCCAACGCGATTTTGCGGGCTGGGGGCAACGTGGCCCTGGGAGGGCACGGCGAGGTCCAGGGCCTCTCCAACCACTGGGAGATGGAGCTGCTCGCCCGCGGGGGCATGTCGAATCACGATGTGCTTCGGGTGGCGACTGTGTTTGGTTCAAATGCGCTGGGTTACGAAGGCGACTTGGGGATGCTTGCCGCGGGTAAGCTAGCGGATTTGGTGGTCCTCAATCGCGATCCCCTCACCGACATCACGGCCACACAGGACATCGCGTTCGTCATGAAGAACGGTGTCCTGTTCGACGGCACTACACTCGACGAGGTATGGCCCGAGCGGGTGGAACGACCGCTCCCCTGGCGTCTCCAGAGACCCAAGGAGTCCGGGGCTACCATTGCAGCCGTCGAAGCGCACGTGCGGAGTACCATGGCAGCGGCCCGCATCCCGGGCATGGCGGTGGCCGTAGTGCGAAACGGCGAAGTCCTGTCGGCTAAGGGGTTCGGCGTGGCGAATCTCGAGACGGGCACCGAGGTCACAGATCAGACCATGTTCCAATCGGGTTCCCTCGGGAAGCAGTTCGCGGCGGCGGGCATGATGGTGCTGGTTGAACAAGGGCGCGTCGACCTGGACGACTCCGTGCGCGGATACATCCCCGAGGCGCCCGATAGTTGGGCCCCCATCACCATCCGTCATCTGCTGACCCACTCTTCGGGCATTCCCGACTACACCAGCGACGACTTCGACTACGAGACGCACTACTCGGAGGACGATCTGGTCCGGATGGCCGCGGACCTCGACCTGGAGTTCGAGGCGGGAGCGCGTTGGAACTACTCCAACACCGGCTACGTGATGTTGGGCGTCATCATGAGCCGGCTTACGGGCCGACCCTATTGGGAGTTCTTGCGGGAGCACGTGTTCGATCCGGCGGGTATGCCCACGATCCGCATCAACACCCAAACCGAGATCGTGCCCCACCGGGCCGTGGGGTACCTGCCGACTCCGAACGGCTGGACGCACGCCGGACACGTCGCAGAAACAACCAACACCACTGCCGATGGCTCCCTCCTTCTGAGCCTCCGAGACCTGATTGCCTGGAACCGCTTCGTAGCCGAACAGAGGCTGTTGAGCGCGGAGAGTTGGGGTCAGATCCTGTCACCGATGACACTCATCAGTGGCCGCACCCACCCGTACGGCTTCGGCTGGTTCATTGAAGAGGCAGGTGGTCAGGTCGTGCATCAACATGGCGGAACCTGGCAGGGCTTCGTGACCCAGTTCACACGCTATGCACGGGGCGACTTGGCGATTCTGGTTCTCTCCAATGCCCGGAGCCTCGCCGTTCCCGGCCTTCCGCGAGCCATCGCCACCCAACTGGACCCTGAGCTGGCTCCGCCACCCAGGCCCACGACGCCCATCGCGGACCCCCATCCGGAAGCCACCCGCTATGTAAGCGAGATGCTGGCGAAGGTCGCTCGCGGGGAGCTGGTGCTCGACGACTTCGACTTCGTACGCCAGACCCTCTTCCCCCGCATCCGGGCTGCGCTTGCCGGCCAGCTGCAGGGCATGGGACCCCCCGACCGGTTGGACCTGCTGTCCAGCTCCGAGGAGGGAGACGATCTCGTGCTCGAGTACTGGGCGTGGTACGGTGAACGCCGGTACCGCGTGTTCGTGTCTCTTGGCCCCGCAGGTGGACTCACCGCGCTGCGCGTAGTTCCGGAGACCCCGCGTTGAGCCGAGCCCAGACGACTCGCATGCGTGTAGCGTGCACGATCACGCTGGTTGTCCTTGCGACCGGTTGCTCCGCTCCCGAAGCCTACGACCTCGTACTCCGTGGGGGAACCGTGGTCGACGGTACCGGTCAGCAGGCGTTCACCGCGGACATCGGGATTCGCGGGGGTCGCATCGTCGCTGTGCAGCCCAACCTCTCCACCGCCTCGGGCACCAGCGTCATTGATGTGTCCGGGGAGGTGGTGGCACCGGGGTTCTGGGACAGCCACGCCCACCTGGTCACGTTGGAGGACCATCCGGACGCTGAGAACTTCATCCGCCAGGGCATCACCACCATTCTGGCGTCGCTCCACAGTCAGGATCAGCCGTTCCCGCTCGACGAATACCGAGAACGGGTGAGGATGGCGCCCAACGTAGGGCTGTTTGCTGGCCACACCTGGATCCGCAGGCGCGTCATGGGGCTCGACAACCGCGCCGCGACGGCCACAGAACTGCTGTGGATGAGCGCGCTCGTGGACTCCGCCATGCAGAACGGAGCCCTGGGCCTGTCGACGGGTCTGGAGTACGTGCCCGCCGTGTTCGCCGACACCGACGAGATCGTGGCATTGGCCCAGGTCGCCTCGGGGTACGGGGGCATCTACGTCACCCACCTGCGGGACGAGGGCGTGCGCGTGAAGGAGTCGATCGCGGAGGCGCTCGAGGTGGGCCGTCGCGCTGAGATTCCCGTGCAGGTGAATCATCACAAGGTGACCGGAGCCGCACACTGGGGGTCGACAAGGACAACCTTGGCGATGTTGGACTCGGCGGCAGCCGCCGGGCAGGCGGTGGTCCACGATCTCTACCCGTATACTGCATTCAGTACCTATTCGGACCTGCTCTTCCCCGGGTGGGCGCTCGCGGGAGGCACGGAAGCCTTCGCTGCGCGCGTCGCTGACTCAGACACCCGCGCTCGCTTGGTCGACGAGATGCGCGTCATCTTTCTGCAGCAAACCGGCTCGGGCCCCGAGAGCATCCGCTTCCGAGATGTCGAATCCCGTCCAGAGCTGCAGGGCCGTACCATGGACGAGTACCTCGTAGAGCGGGGTCGCGAAGCCACCGTCAACGAAGCCGTGGAAGCGCTCATCGAGCTGCAGCTCGAGGGCGGGTTCATTGGGGTGTTCGAAGGTATGTCCGAGGAGGACGTGATCAGGATCATGCAGCACCCTACCGCAATGTTCGAGACCGACGGGGATCTGGTGATGCCGGGTGTGGGATACCCGCATCCTCGTAGCTACGGGTCATTCCCTAGACTACTGGGGAATTACGTGCGGGAGGAGGGAGTCCTCACTCTGGAGGCTGCGGTACGCAAGATGACGTCGATGCCCGCAGCATGGATCGGCGACGCGGAGCGGGGCTCCGTGGCGCCTGGGATGATCGCCGACATCGTGGTATTCGATCCCGATCGGATTCGGGATCGAGCCGAGTACACGGATCCACATCACTACTCTGAAGGGGTGGTGCACGTGTTGGTCGACGGAGAGATGGTCCTCCAGGACGAGGCCATGACCGGCGCCCACCCCGGGCAGTTCCTGAACCGCTCACGGGGCGGCTAGGTCGATGGCGTCTACAGCCGATCCGCAGCCCAACGAGGTCCCGCTCGAGGCGACGCCGATCGCTCCGGTGAAGTTCGGTGCCTTCACAGGGGTCTTTACCCCCACGCTGCTCACCATCCTGGGCGTCATCATGTACGTCCGATTGCCCTGGGTGGTGGGCAACGCGGGACTCCTGGGCGCGTGGTTGATCATGGGACTCGCCATGGGCATCACTGCGTGCACCGGGCTTTCCCTTTCGTCGATTGCAACGAACACGCGCATCGGAGCGGGAGGGCCCTACGCCATCGTGCACCGATCGCTGGGCGTGGAGGTCGGAGGAAGCATCGGGATCCCGCTCTACCTCACCCGTCCGCTGGGCACGGCGATGTACATCTTCGGGTTCCGTGAGGGTTGGCAGTGGATCTTTCCCAGCCATCCCTCTCTGGTCATCGACCTCGTCGTGTTTTCGGCTGTGTTCTTTCTGGCGTTTCGCGGGGCCGACCTCGCGTTCCGGGTGCAGTTTCTGATCATGGGGATCATTGCACTGTCCCTTGCCTCGATCTTCCTGAGCCCAGCGCTGCAAACGGCCACCCAAGAAGTGGTGTGGTGGGGAGCGTACCCTGGCTTCCCCGAGACCGGGTTCCAGGGAGTGAGCCCGTGGGTGGTGTTCGCGATCTTCTTCCCGGCAACTACCGGGATCCTCGCGGGCGCGAACATGTCAGGTGACCTGAAGAACCCACGGAGCGCGATTCCTCAAGGGACGATTTGGGCGCTCGTGGTCAGTACCCTCATCTACTTCGCCGTCGCATGGGTCGCAGCGCGGGTCAGTACGCCTGAGCAACTGGCCGGCGACTACAACGTCCTGATTGACGCGGCACTGTTCCCGCCTCTCGTATTGGCGGGGCTCCTGGGGGCCACGTTCTCGTCTGCGCTTGCGGGTTTGGTGGGGGGGCCGAGGATTCTGATGGCGATGGCGGATCACCGCATCCTGCCCAGAAGCCCTTGGCTGGCGAAACTGGCCGCGGACGGAGAGCCCAGAAACGCCATCGTCGTCACTGGGGTGCTCACGTTGGCTGCGCTCATGCTCCGGGATCTCAACGCCATCGCGCCGCTGCTCACCATGTTCTTCCTGATCACCTACTCCGTGATCAACGTGGTGTTGCTGCTCGAGACCAGCTTGGGGCTGGTAAGCTTCCGGCCCACCCTCGAGTTGCCGCGGATCGTGCCCCTGTTGGGAACGGTGGGCGGGATCTTCGCAATGTTCATCGTCAATCCGACGTTTGGCCTGTTAGCTGTGGCAACGGTGGTCGCCATCTACGCGTGGGTGCTCCGGCTCAAACTGAGCAGCGCTGTCGACAGCGTCCGGAGCAACATCTTCGCATCGGTGGCAGAGTGGGCTGCCGCCAAAGTGACCGAGCTGGAGCGCACCAATGTCCGCGCGTGGAAGCCCAACCTACTGATTCCTTTCCGAGATCCCGCCGACATCCGAGGGGAGTTTCGGTTCGTGGTCGATATGTGTCGGCCGGAAGGGTCGGTGAAACTCCTGGGCCTGACCGTCGACTCTCCCCAGGACGACATGTTCCCGCGGGTGGAGCGACTCTCGAAGGCGTTCCGTCGCAAGGGCGTGTTCTCTACGCGCGCTGTGGTCGAGTCCGAGAGCTATGCCCAGGGCGTCGCAACCGGGCTCCAGGCCCTCCAGGGTGCCTTCTTCCGCCCCAACATCCTGTTCCTCAACGCGCCCGAGGACTCGGATGGTCGGAAGGAAGTGGCCGCACTCCTGCGGCAGGCCCGCAAGACCGGCGTCGGCTCCCTGGTGCTCTCCAGGCATCCAAGGGCTGGGCTCGGTGTGAACAGCGCCATTCAGGTGTGGATCAGGGACCCTCCCCTTCGTGATCCCGAGGTGGCGTTCGGATCGAACAACCTCAATCTGGCCATGCTGATGGGGTATCGGCTCGCGCGCGCCTGGGAGTCGGAGCTTACACTGGTATCGGTGGTCGAGGACGCGGGAGATGCGCCGTCGGCGGAGGACTTCCTGCGGGAGTTGGCCGACATCGCCCGCCTGCCCAAGCGTACCAAGTTCAAAGTGCCGGTGGGGAGCTTTCCTGATGCGGTGGTCCACGCCCCACTGGCTGACCTCAGCATTTTCGGTATGTCCAGAGAGCCCGACTTCGACCTCATAGCGCGCGTCACGGTGTTGTCTCGTGCGAGCTGCCTGTTCGTAGCCGACTCCGGGCGAGAGAGTGCCCGTGCGTAGAACTCCAACGCGTACGAGTGGTCGACCGACGTTGGCCGAGCGCCGGCGGGCGCAACGCAAGCTCTTCGGGTGGTCGCTGGCTGTGGCTGTCCTGCTCCACGTGGCGGTGTTCGTCGTCGCGCCCAGGTTTCGGGCGGAGCCTCTCATTGCCTCGGCTGGCGGACCCTTGGAGGGGAGACCCGAGCCCATCGAGAGACCGCTGTTCCTCGAGCTTCAGTTCGGGCCTCCGAGCATTGCTCAGGAGGATGGCTCCATCTGGACCGAACCGCCGGAGCGAGTTTTGGCGGCCAAGCGCGTCACTGAGTTTCCACGTGCGTGCGCTGCACTCTCGCGAACGGAGCTGCCTCCGATGGCGGGAAGCGTCCGCCTCCGAGTCAACGAATTCGGCTATACTGCTGTCGTGCGGGTCGTGTCCAGCACCGATTCCCAATGCGGTGACGACCTAATCAGGACGGTTGCCGGGGATCTCCACTACCATTGGCTTCCCAACGCTCGGTTCCCCGCACCCATCGACCTCGTACAGCCGGTCAGTTTGACCTTCCTGGATCTGTGAGGGAACCATGGCCGCTCGCATCCCATGACCGACGACGAGCGCTTCACAGACAAGGAGGTCCGGGAGATCCTGGCCCGGGCGGCGCAGGACCCGGAGTCCAAGGCACTGACCCGCGGCGATGGGCTTTCACTGCGTGACCTGAAGACCATTGGAGCTGAGGTCGGAATCGACCCCTCCCGGGTCGAAGAAGCCGCACGCGCGGTCAAGGGCCCCGGTGCGCCGTCCACCCGATTCTTCGGGTTACCGCCCGCGCCAGTTTTCGAGCGAACGGTGAATGGTGAGTTGGGCACGCCCGAGATGTCGGAGGCGCTTTCCGTGATCCGCCGTAAGATGGGGAAGCATGGCGACGTCCAAGAAGTCCTCGGTTCGGTCGAGTGGAGCCACCGGGGCGAGTCCGGAGAACGGTCGGTGACACTCTCGAGCCAGGACGGCCGCACGACGGTGCGGGGCACTGCCAACCTCACCAACGTGGCGACCGTCACCTACACACTCGGAGGTGCGGCGGGTTTGACACTTGGCTTGGCGCCCTTGGTCACCTTCCTGAGGGATGGCAATACACTGGGTCTTCTGCTGTTGCTGACGCTCGTGCCGGTGGTGTTCCTGATCCTGCGGACCGTGGTGCACTGGGCCGCCGAGAAGGAGGCCGACAAGCTTGAGCAGGTGGTGAACGAGGTTGCGCAACTCGCCGAGAGATCTGAGGGTGCCTGAGGCTCAACCCTCGAGCATCGAGATTCGTCCCCGCCACCCCTCTGCACTCTTCCGACCGATGACCAGTCCCGAACCGGATGGTTCGGCCGTCGCGAGTGCGCGGCCCGTGTCGGACCAAATCGCACTGCTACCTCCCGAAGGGGAGCCCCCCGACGGACCACCGTAGTTCGCAAGAAGGACCGTCATGCCGCAACGCCGCGCGTGTCCACCCAGGAGATCGATCTTGCTGGGGAGTTCCGCAGGAGTGACGAAAGCGCTGGCCAGGTAGACCTCGGCTCCTCCGCCGGCTGCCGCCTGGGCGTGGGCCTGGTGCTTCGCATCGGCACAGATGGCAATGGCCGCCCTCATGCCCCCGATCTGCACGAGGGCGTCGTCGGATCCCGGCTCTACGAACGTCTCCTCTCCCTGCCCGATGTGGTGCTTTGTGTAGAGGTCGATCCCTCCGTCGGGTGACACGATGAAGGCGCCGATATGGAGGCGACCCGCCATGCGTACAGGTGCGCCGACGACCAACGTCATGCCATGGCCCTCCGCCAGGCTGCAGATCGGCCGGAGCCGCTCATCGTGCCCAGAGAACGCCAGGTCACTCGCCATGTGAAGCTCGTAGCCTGTGAGCGACAGCTCGGGAAAGAGCAGCAGATCGACCCCCTCCGCAGCGGCCACACGCACGAACCGTTCGTGCTGACGGGTGTTGGCATCCACATCTCCGGGGGCCGGCACTGTCTGCGCCGCCGCAAGGGTGAGGGTATGCTTCATGTTGGAGCTTCGCCCGAGTGATTGTAACGATCTCGACCTGCGACACTATAGTGAGATGAGGATCACGGGGCCCCTCTGTTCCCTTCCTCAGGCCACGTGCAACGGATGTCTCACGACGAACGTCTCTCCGTCTCTCCCTCGACGGTAACGAAGCAGCTTCACGATTTGGGTGTGTTGTGCGGGGGCGTGCTCTTGGTACACACGTCGTTTCGGGCCACCGGACCGATTGAGGGCGGACCGCTCGGCCTCCTTGCTGCCCTCCGCGACGCCCTAGGTCCCGACGGAACGCTGGTCATGCCGAGTTGGTCCTCGTGCGACGACGAACCGTTTGACCCGGCGACGTCTCCAGTTCCCGCCAACCTAGGCGTCGTCGCGCATGAGTTCTGGCGTGTCCCCGAGGTTCAGCGTGCCGAGCACGTACACGCGTTTGCAGCGGTGGGGCCCCGGGCGGCCTACATCCTATCGGATCCGCTTCCGCTCCCGCCCCACATTCCAGCCAGTCCCGTAGGACGCGTCCACGAGCTTGACGGCCAGGTCCTGTTGCTCGGAGTCAACCACGATGCCAACACCACCATACACCTCGCCGAGCTACGGGCCGAGGTGCCCTATCGCACGCCCAAGTACTGCACGGTGGAGCGAGAGGGGCGCTGGGAACGCGTCGACTATGACGAGAACGATCACTGCTGCGCTCGTTTCGTCTTGGTTGACGACTGGCTGCGCGAGCTTGGGACCCAGTCGGAAGGCCCGGTCGGACACGGACAAGCTCGCCTCGTACGCTCGCGAGCCGTGGTGGATGCTGTCGAAGCCAGACTAAGCGCAGATCCCCTCTTCTTCTTGCACGCTCAGAGGGAGGGATGTGCTGAATGCAATCAGGCGCGGGCCAGCGTGGCCGCGCGAGGGGCCTGACCGTGAGTGCCTACCGCGAGGCCGCCGAGTTCTACGATTTGCTCTACGGGGACAAAGACTACGACGCGGAGGTTGATCGCCTGGTTGAGGTCCTGGCGAAGTACGGAGTCGTCCGTGGGGACCTGCTCGATGTCGGGTGCGGGACCGGCGCACATGCCCTTCACCTCTCGCAGAGGGGCTTTCGTGTCGACGGCGTCGACATCGAGCCCGCCTTCGTAGCGCAGGCTGCGCGCAAAGTGCCGGATGGCCGGTTCCTAGTGGGCGACATGACGACCTTCGACCTGGGCCAGGAGTTCGACGTCGTGACGTGCCTATTTTCAGCCATCGGTTACACCAAGACCACGGAGCATCTGACGCGAGCGGTCGAGCGAATGGCCTCCCATCTAAGGCCCGGAGGAGTGCTCATCGTCGATCCATGGTTTGGTCCGGGCGAGCTGACCCAGGGGTGGATTCTGGTGCTCACCGCCACCAAGGACGACACCACAGTGTGTCGGATGTCGCGAACCGTCGTCGAGGGTCCGGTATCGAGGTTGGAGTTCGAGTATTTGATCGGACGACCCACCGGAATCGAGCGGCGCACCGAGACGCATGAGCTGGGACTCTTCACAGATGAGGAAATGGAGGGCGCTTTTCGTGCGGCAGGTCTCGTCGTCGACCACCTCCCCAAAGGCGACCGAGATCGAGGCCTATACGTAGGAGTGCAAGCCGATGATCAAGACTGACCGCCTGACGTTGCGCGAAGTCTGCGATGAGGATTTCGACGCGGTGTACGCGTATGCGTCCGATCCCGAGGTCGTTACGTTTATGACCTGGGGGCCCAGCACACCCGAAGAGACCCGCGGTTTTCTGGCGCGGGCCCAGGCGCTCGCAGCGGCAGTACCTCGGGTAGGCTACGAACTCGCAGTGGTCAGGAGGAGCGACGGGCGACTGCTGGGCGGGGTCGGACTGAACCGGGACCAGGCCGGGAGTTCCCGGGCCATGCTGGGGTACTGCTACCACCGCGACGCCTGGGGGTATGGCTACGCCACCGAAGCGGCGCGCGCCGTGTTGCGGTTCGGCTTCGAAGAGCTGGGGTTACACCGAGTCTGGGCGGGCTGCGATCCAGAGAACCTGGGGTCGGTAAGGGTGCTGACCAAGCTCGGGATGACACAGGAAGCGCGCCTACGCCAGGACAGCCTGGTCCAAGGCGAATGGCGGGATGCGCTGATCTTCGGGATTCTACGCGATGAGTGGCGTGCCCTAACCGACCGCTCCGACCACTAGCCCATGCGAATCGCCGCCCTCTACGACATCCACGGCAACCTCCCGGCCCTGCAGGCGGCCCTCGCCGACGTAGCCGCCGCTGATGTCGACCAGATCGTGGTGGGCGGGGACGTACTCCCAGGTCCCCTGCCCAGCGAGTGTCTTGAGCTGCTCGCCAGCCTGGAAGTGCCAGTCCACTACATCCGTGGGAACGGCGAGCGAGAGGTGCTGGCGACCCTGGCCGGCAAACCCTCCGAGGTGCTACCGCCTCCGGTGCAGGACGCCATCCGCTGGACAGGCGAACAGCTCAGCGCAGAGCAGGTCGCTCACGTGGCGACCTGGCCGTTGACGAAGCAGCTCGACGTAAAGGGGATCGGTCGAGTGCTATTCTTTCACGCCACCCCGACCGACGACAACCAAATCTTTACCAAGCGCACACCGGTGGCTGCGCTCGAACCGATCTTCGGGGCCGTCGAAGCGCCAGTCGTGGTGTGCGGTCACACACATATGCAGTTCGATCGCAGGATCGGACCGACCCGCGTGGTGAACGCCGGAAGCGTGGGCATGCCGTTTGGTGCAAGCGGTGCGTATTGGTTGTTGGTTGGTCCGGACGTGGAACTCCAGCGGACGCCTGTCAACGTCGAATTCGTTGCAGATCGGCTCGGAGGTTCGAGCTACCCCGGGGTAGCGCAGTTCCTGGAGTCGAGTATCCGGCAGCCTCCTTCGGAAGAGACAATGTTGGACCTGTTTGCGCAGAGCGAGCTGCGCTAGGCCGCTGGAGGACGGAGCGTTGTCCGGGCGACGCCCCGGGACGCGCTAGACGATGGCTGGCGTCCTACCGTAGTGCGGTCCCCGAGTGGCAGGTGACGGAAGACCTGCGAATCACTGAGTCAGCCGGCACTCCCCTGATCTTCTTCCGATCCCTGAGTGTCGACGGGGAGGGGTACATGTACACCTGGGCCCGGGACGCCATCTATCTGCCCCCGCACAAGCCACCGGTAGCCGACGCCAAGCTTGGAAGAGACGGGACCGTCTGGTTGCGTGGTCCGGACGCTCCTGACGGCGGGGCCGCGTGGACGTGTCTGGACCGGTCGGGAAGCATGCTCGGACGAGTCCTGCTCCCGACCAACTTCCAGTTGATGGCCGTGGACCGCCACCACGCGTGGGGACAGGCCCTGGACGAGCTCGACGTTCCCAGCCTCGTGCGGTTTTCGTTTTCGACGCCCGCCACCTGACGGGAGCGCCGGCCTTCCAGGCATTGAGCTTGCTCACGCCGGGGCGATATTCCAACGCAACACATCAAACCCGAACACTGAACTTTCATGGCCAAGACAGAACTGGGCACGCGCCTCGAGGCCTTTGTAGCTGAACACCCCAACGGCTGGGACCATGGGTCCTGGCTCTACCTGCTCTCGTCCTTGGAGGCCGATGGTCTCGATGTCGGCGATCGTGAAGCCATCGGCGCAGCCCTCGAACAGGCTCGTTTGGCTGACGTACTCAAGCGCGCGTCGGTCCGAGGGCTTGGCCCAAAACGCATCCATGCTGTAGCGGAGCGCTTCCGTACGCTCTGGAACCTTCAGCATGCGACCGAAGATCAGGTAGCCGATCTGCCCACCGTGCCGGCCAAGCTGAGCAAGGAGATCCTCGCGGCGGTGAGATGAGTGCGGATGACTGGGTCATCGATTCTGACGCCCAGGCCGAGCGGGTGCTGTTCGACCGAAGTGTCTAAGCGGGTGTTGGCGCCGCTAGGTATGACCTTAGTGCGCACCACTCCCGAGGGGGTCGAGGGTACGGCGTACTATCGCTTGGAGAAGCACGGCTGGGCCAAGGGTCGAGTGCCTCACAAATGAAGCGCCTCATTCTGCTCTACGGCCTCGCCGTCGCGGGCGTGACGTTCCTCCTCAGGTGGCTCGAGTACCGGCACGCGGTCCGCACGTTCTCGACCGAGATCTACGGTGTCTCGATCGCGCTGCTGTTTGCGGGTCTGGGGGTCTGGGTGGGGCTGCGACTGGCGGGGCCGAAGCGATCGGAGGCCTTCGAGCCCAATGAGCGCGCGCGTGCTTCGCTGGGGATCAGCAAGCGGGAGTTCGAGGTGCTGGAGCTGCTTGCCCAGGGTCTCACCAATCAGCAGATCGCCGAGCGACTGTTCGTCTCTGGAAACACGGTGAAATCCCACCTCGGCCGGCTGTACCAGAAACTAGAGGTTTCCCGGCGGACCCAGGCCGTCCAGAAAGCACGCAGCCTCCACCTGATCCCCTAGCCCGCTAGTGCTCCAAAGGGGCGAAATCGCGGGGTTCACCCGTTCGGGTAATACGATTCGTAAGCCGGCTCTACTAGCCTGGGGTCCGATCCCCCAGACACTTGAAGGCGAACTATGAAGCGCATCATTTTCCCCTACGGCGCGGCTGCCGGACTCGTCATTATCGGGAGCATCACCCTTCCCATGCTCATGGGGGCGGGCCACGGCACCGGTGCCCCGGAATGGGTGGGCTACCTCGTCATGTTAGTCGCCCTCAGCCTGATCTTCCTGGGCATCAAGCGCTATCGGGATCACGACCTCGGGGGCGTCATTCGTTTCAGTACGGGAGTGGTGTTGGGACTGGGAATCACCCTTCTGGCCAGCGTTATCTACGTAGCAGCTTGGGAGGTGCATCTGTCGATGACCGACTACGCGTTCATTGACGACTACACCGCATCCGTCATTGCCTCCAAAGAGGCGCAGGGGTTGGAGGGTCCGGCGCTGCAGGCCGAGGTCGAGAACATGGATCGGTTGAAGGCCCGGTACGCCAAGCTGAGCTACCGACTACCGATCACGTTCCTGGAGATCTTCCCGGTGGGTCTGCTGATCACGCTGCTTTCCGCCGCCCTGTTGAGAAAGAGCGAGTTTCTCCCCGCCCGGGCCTGACCGAGTGCGCGGGGGACTACCCGGGTGCCCGGGTGCTGAAACCCTAGGCCCCACCGTACGTATTCGAGCAGTGAAGGGTAGGCAGTTCAAGCTATGAAGGACCGGGGTCATTCGCATCAAGTCGTTGTTGTTACATCGTTTACGCTCGTTTTCGTGGGGCGATTTGATATACGGTGGGACGATGGATCCGATACGCCCGTTTTCTGTCCGGCCTAAATAAAGGCGCGTAAACAGTTGACAGCGGCTCGGCAATTCGCGACCCTCATCTGTCCGCCCCCTTCGGGGACTCGGGCTTTGATGAGGGCGGCGGTCTCGTTGCTGGAGATTGCTGCCCTTTTCTTGTGGCCACGTTGGCCACGCACCGCGCGGAGGTTCCGCGCAAACAAAGCAGTCGGTAAGTACGTGACATCGTGGCTCCGACTTGCACAACCTAGGAGCGCATGATGCGTGTCAAAGGCACTGTAAAGTGGTTTAACGACGAGAAGGGTTTTGGGTTCATCACGCCGGAGGACGGGGGCAAGGATTGCTTCGTTCACCACAGCGCGATTCAGATCGAGGGCTTCAAGAGCCTCGCTGAGGGAGCCCAGGTAGAGTTTGAGGTCGTGCAGGGTCAGAAGGGCCCGGCGGCGGAGAACGTCGTACCGCTCTAAGCGTCGATCGATTTAGATCGCAGTCTCGGGCCGCCCTTCGGGGCGGCCCGTTTGCGTTTGATGGAGGCGGTCCCCTGATGCGAGCACTGGGCTACATCGTGCTGCTTCACCTGGCGTTCCCGGCCACTGCCACTCCGCAATGGGTGGAGCCCCCGGGTTCTGGGTGGGCCTCTCTGGCCCTCTATCACCAAGACACCCGATCGGTCTTCCTTCCGGACGGCAGCAAGGACTTCTTCGTGTTGCGGGGCCGGGCGGTCGCCAGCTCGGCGTACCTGACGGGCGACCTGGGCCTATGGAGCGGCGTCGACGCCTGGCTGCAGCTCTCGTTTCACAGACTCATCTTCGACGATCAAACGGGGAGAGCGACCGCGACCGGCATCGGGGACTCTCGGGTGTACCTGAGAGCAAACCCGCTGACTTGGTTCGGACAAGAGTTCCCCTTAGCACTGCGCGCCGGGCTCAAGATTCCCATGCAGGACATCGACGTCGGCCAGGAGTTCGTGCCTCTGGGCGACGGCCAGCGCGACTGGGAGCTCATCCTGGAGGTGGGACGGTCGCTCTACCCGCGTCCGGTGTACGTGATGGGATGGGTCGGCTATCGATGGCGGGAAGCGGTGGAGGAGCCCGCGCGTGACTTCGGAGACGAACGCTTCTTCCTTCTCGCGGTGGGAGGCGACCGCGGGCGGGTAGGTTACAAGCTTACCGCCGAGGGCTGGTACGGCCACACCCCGTCGTTCGGAGGCCTCACCGCGCGAGGCCAAGAACGAGAACTCTTAAGCGTGAACCCCGCGGTTTCCTATCAGGTGGGCCCGGGCAGTCTGGAGTTGGGCGGCCGGTTCCCTGTTGCAGGCAAGAACCTACCTGCGGGGCCCGACGTCCAGCTGGGCTACTTCACGAGGTTCAGCGTGAGTCAGCTCAGGTAGGTCAGCGTTTCGGGATCGTACAGGCCTCCGACCGTGCTGCCATAGCCGTTGTAGAGGAGTGTGGGGATGGGCTCGAACTGTCCTAGAAACACCTCCTCGGCCTGAGACCACCTCGGGTGTGGGACGTCGGGGTTCACGTTTGAGAGGAACCCGTACTCGTGAGGCGCGAAGTCCGTCCAGAACGTGGTGGGCTGCTCGGTCACGAATTCCATGCGAACAAAGCACTTGATGCTCTTGAACCCGTACTTCCAGGGGAACGCCAGTCGGAGCGGTGCACCGTTCTGTTTGGACAGCGGATTGCCGTACGCACCTGTGACAACGAACGCCAATTCGTTCATCGCCTCATCGAGTCGGACCCCTTCGGTAAACGGCCACGAAAACCAGGGCTGTGTCCGCTGGCCCACCGCCTGTTTGGGTCGGTCGAAACAGGTGAACTTCACATGGGTTGCCGAGGATCGTGGCCGGCCCTTGGCGATGAGTTCACTGAGCGGGTAGCCGGTCCACGGCACCGCAATCGACCACCGCTCGACGCATCGATGGCGATAGACTCGCTCCTGCAATCCGAACTCTCGCTCCAAGTCGTCGACGCCCCACACGCCGGTGTTGTCAGCTTCCCCGGCGACCTCGATCGTCCAGGGGCGCACTCGAAACGGCCCCATCAAGTCCCACACGGTGTTGATGTCGCTCTGGCGGCCGATAAACTCGTAATAGTTGTTGTGCGACAGTGTGATGTCGGGCTCGGTGAGGGGCCGGTCGGTCACCTCGTACACGTTGTTGCGTGTCGCAGGGTACAAGTCAGCGTTGGGGGAGGGGCACACCGTCTGAAACGGACTGTTGGGCGGATCCGCATCACACGTGCGGTCGACGTTCTCCACTTCCGCCGGGGTGAACTCAGAGCCGCAGCCGCCAATTCCCAACGCCCCAATGCCCAGTCCCAGTGTCCGCAGAAACGTCCTGCGGTTCGTGTACAACGTCTCCGACGTCGCCATCCGCTCGGGCAGCCACCATTCTGGGCGGATGATTATGTTGGCCAGGTGAACGACCCTCCAGCAGACGAATAGCGTGCGCCGATCACATCATCGTGTGGACCCTCCGCTCACCGGGCAAGCGACCGGTGTGTCGAGAGGATCCCGGGGGGGCCACCGGGTCGTGACGCTTAGTGCCTGGGCGCGAGCACTCGTCTGCGGTGTGCTACTGCAACAGGCCGCAGTTGCGCCGACGGAACTGGCTGCGTTTCAGGAGTCCCTGTGCTTGCCCGGCCAAGACGCCGACCAAGATGGCCTTTCGGACGCCTGCGAGCTTGCCTTGGCCAAACAGTTCGCGCCTACCCTTGTGGTTTCGCCAACGGCGTGCAATTGGAACGAGGCAGCGGGAGTGTTGGGAGGCGCCTACCTGTTTGGGGTTCTACCGCTGCCCGAGGGTGGCGCCCGCGTGGCGTACCTGCCCGCCTACTACGAAGACTGCGGATGGCGGGGGGCTAAGTGCTGGGTCCGTTGGCGGGGCGGCTGCGATCCGCACGCCGGAGATTCGGAGCTGATTCTGGTCGACGTCGAGGCCGGCGGAACCGTGTGGCGCGCGACCCGAGTGTTCCTTTCCGCTCATTGCTTCGGAGGCTCGGACGGCCGGTGCCGCTGGTACCACCGGAGCGAACTCACTTGGGTGGGCGACGCACCGAGGGTTTGGGTGGCCGAAGGCAAGAACGCTCACTACCCGTCAAGAGGCGCGTGCGAGAGTGGGCACTGGTTCTATGACACCTGTGAGCGGAACGCGCTCGAAGTCCGTTACTCGGTGGAGACGCACTCCCGGAACATCGGCAGTGCTGCGCATCCGTTTCCGACGGCAGGCGTAGGGAGCGGTTGCCTAGCTGCACGAGATCTCGCGATTCCGCCAGCCGATTCAACAAGTCACGAGTGTATCTGGGAGGATCGGCCCTTTCGGGGCTGGAGCGCTGACGTGACCTCAGGTTCGGCGACGCCCTACCTGCAGTATCTGATCGAGGTGGCTGGGTTCAAGCCCCGGGCGGAGTCTCGCCCAGGTTGAAGAACAGAAGATTGCGGGCCCCTGAGTTCGCAAACCCCAGGTCCACGAAGCCATCACCGTTGAGGTCGGCGGCAGCCACACCGTAGGTGTCGTCGGTTTGTTCGCCCAGCCAGAACTGCTTCCACTGCTCCCCGGTGCCGTCATTCAGGTAGAGCTCATTGCGGTCGCCAGCGTTCGCAAACACCAGGTCGACGTCGCCGTCGCCGTCCGAATCCATCACCGCCACCGCGTAGGAGTCCTTGGGACCTCCCAGCGCGACACCTTCACCGAAGTTGCCCGTGCCATCACCAAGGTAGACGCGGTTGGGCTCTCCGATGTTGGCGTTTATGATGTCGATCAAGCCATCGCCGTTCACATCGGCCAGAGCGGCCGACCGCGTCTCGTCACTTCCGGTGCCGTAACGCCGCGCTTGGGTGAACCCGAGTTTGCCATCGTTCAGTAGCACCTGATTCCACTGCCCATCACGGTTGGCGAGCACCAGGTCGACGTCACCGTCCTGGTCCACATCGCCGATAGCTACCGCGATCGTCGACCCGTCGGGGTCGCCGAACTCGTGCTTGTCCCCAAAGTGCCCGGTGCCGTCGTTCAGGTAAAAGCCGTTGCTCGTGCCCCGGTTGGTGACCAGCAGGTCGAGATCGCCATCCACGTCCAGATCGAACAGCTCTGCGCTTCGGGCAGGCTCGGCCACGGGTGCGACGGACCAGGCCAGAGCGAAGCGCCCAGATCCGTCGTTCAGGTAGACCCAGTCTTCGGCTCGGTCGTTGGCCACCACCACATCCACGTCGCCATCACCGTCCAAGTCGCCTGCGGGCACGGCGTAGGTGGTGGCGCGTTCGGGCCCCAGATCGAAGGAAACCGTGAAGACACCCCGACCGTTATTGAGGAAGACTTCATTGGGTTGCGGCCAGTGGCGGCCATTGGCGACCACCGCATCCTGGTCCCCGTCCCCGTCCACGTCGACGAAGGTCAAACCCGCGGTGAGATACTCGTCGACACCGAGGACCTGGCGATTGGTCCAGCGGAACGGGGCCTCCTGCGCCTCTACCGGCTCCGCCGGCGCGAGCATGCTGGCCAAGAGTACTGCGATGGGAGGTCGCAAACGCATCAGGATTTGCATTACCATGGTGCCATCCGAAGGAGACGACCCTACCCATACGGGCCGACGATGTTCAAGAGTGTATACCCGCGACTCCCCGCGAGAGACCTCAGGGCAACCGTCGCGTTCTACGAGGACGTGCTGGGGTTCAAGGCGACGCTACTTTGGCCGGAGGGCGAGCTTCACTTCACCATCCTGCGGAGGGGAAGCGCCGAGGTACACTTCCTGGGCCCAGCCCCGGATGCACATGCCGATCGAGCGGCGACCCCCGGCGACGCCGAGGTGGTTTTCGAGGTGGAGGACGCCCGGGCTCTCCACACAGAGCTGGCTCCCAAGGTCGCGGTGGAGTGGGGCCCGGAGGTGTACTGGTACGGCCGGCGGGAGTTCGCCGTTCGGGATCCGAATCGGTATCTGGTGATCTTCACCGAGTCCACGGACGATCCACCTACCTGCTAGATCAGCCCATCCAGGTAAAAGTGCAACCTCCAGCCGCCGCTCCCGCGACGGCCCCGCGCCAGGTCGAGCCTTAAGAGCCCATCGACCAGGGAAGCACCCAAGCCTACGCCCGACAGCGGCCGACCTGAGCGGAGGTCCCCCCGGGGGCCCGCCCACCCCAGGTCTCCGAACAGAATGCCCCGCGCCATCGCGACCGACGTCCCCATCTCTGCGCGCGCCAGCCAGTAGGCCGTGCCCGCCTGAGAGGAGCCCACATGCCCCCGTACCGAGCTGGTGCCGCCGATGTGAAACGCCCGTTGTGTCGGCACGTTCGTGCTCGCCATCCCAGCACCCAGGTTGAGCCCCACCTGCACGTGACCCAAGGGCGCGGCGGCGGTCGCCTGGAGTTGAGACCGGGCGTAGGGCAAGTCGCCGCCGGTCCACTCGCCATCCCACCGAAGGGCGAGGGCGTGTCCGTCAGGGTGGGGACGACCACCCAGCCCCAGCGCTGCCCGGGCTCCCAGGACCGACCCGGTCTCGGCGCTGAGGTTGGACCTCAGTTCCCCGCCACCGATCGTGGCGAGCGAAACGCTGGTATGGCGTCGCACCTCGTGATGCTCTTCCGCAAAGAGCGACACCGACCACGTCGCCGGCCCTCGGAATCCGCTCAGGACCCCTTCGACACCCGACGCGCGGAAGTACTCGCCGTCGTCGTGTCCAGCCACCAGCGTCGCCACGGAGTTTCCAAGTGTAAACACGGGCCCCCAGTCCTCATTCGCCAGTCCAATGTGCGAATAGACTGCGAATCGCCACTGCTCCGGAGCTGCTGACCGCCCCAGCGTTCGAACCCGAGACGGGCGTAGTTCGAGCCTACCGGTGGGCTCGAACCCCAGCGTCCCAACTCGAACATCTGCATCCAGGGCCAGGGAACCGCCTTCCAGTGGCGTGTACTGCGCTCCCGCGCTCAGGCCCCGAACGCGATCGTATCGGAGAGATCGCAGCAGGTCTCCACGCCAGAGCGATCGGGTGGTCTGGGGTGGGGCGCCCGCCACATCCTGCAGTTGGTCGAGCAGGGGACCCAAGTCTTCGCGCGTAAACGCCGTGGCGCCGTCGACGGTCAGAGGCGGGGGCAGATCTGGGGAGTCCACGAGCGCACTGCGGTCGCTGGGGCTGAGCACCTGCCAGCGCCCGTCGGTACCCGGTAGTCCCGGATCCAGACGCCGCCGGGAAGGCACAACGGAGTCACTCGGCGTTACCAGAGCGGTGGGCGCGCCGTCGATCTCATAGTCCGAGACGGTCCACTCGACCTGCAGCGGCATGCGGACCAGACGACCCCACTCGTAAAGGCCATCAGCCACCATGCGGCGGGGCAGCCACCAACGTTGCTCGTAGAGCGCGTACTCGATGACGATGTGGTCGATGCGGCCGATGGCGGGTTTGAACACACCAGGCACGTCGTCCAGGTCACCCGGTTCTTGCAGTTCGTGGTCCCAGACTCCACTCGGGCGAAACGCGGCGCGTACCAGGACTCCGTTGCTCGCGTCGAACCACAACGACCCGGTCACCGTTTCCCAGGCCTCGACCCGGGGTGTCACCCTTACCTCGATGAGTGCCAACGACTGGCCAGGCTCGGGGAGCGAGATACGAAGGGTGTCCCCCGACTGAAACCGATACAGCGCGAGGCCGAGTGAGGATACCGGCTGCACGAACCCTGCATCGAAGAGATCGACCCGATCGGCCCGTGGGTCGTACCGTAGCGGAACCCTGATGTCGTCGAGAGCCAGGTCCGACTCCACGTCGATGTCCAGGCCGAACAGTCCGCCGACGCGGCCCAGGGCCGGTTGCTCGGTCCGTGAACCCAGCCACCGGAGCCGATTGTCGCCGCGGGCGGACCAGTAGACCTGCGCGGCCCGTTCTCGATGGTAGAGGGTGCGTTCCCTCTTCAGGGTGCGCCCCCCGATGCCCAGGCCCACGCGCATGCGTTCGGTCATGCGAGCTTCATAGCTCTCGAGGCCCTCGGCGGCGCCTTCGCGCACTGTTGCCGCCTGCAACACGAGCTGCCTCGCAGTCGCGTCGCCGAAAGTGTCCTCGGGGACCGACTGTTGTGCGCCTCCGTCCTGCCCGTATGCAGGCTGAGGGGCCAGGAGCGTCAGAGCCGAAAGGCCCAAGGCGACCACGATTCGGTGTTGTCTTATGCGGCCTTGGGGGTGCGGGGATTCATGCGCTCAACTACGCTCTTCCGGTCACTGCTGTTTCGAGGAGCCATGACAGACTGGCGAGCAGAGGTGGCGCGGTTCTATGACCTCGCGCCACATCACCCTAAGGACGTCCCGTTCTATCGGGTCCTGTTGCCGACCGCGGACAGCTCGGTACTTGAGCTGGGCTGCGGCACCGGGAGGGTCACCGTGCCCATCGCCAGGGACGCGGGTTACGTGCTCGGCCTCGACAGCTCGGCCTCCATGTTGGCCGTGTGCCAGAAGAAGCTGCAGGCCGCAGGGTTACCACCCGCACGCGCGGAGGTGCGCCACTCGGACATCACCGACTTCCAGGTCGAGCAACGCTTTGATTTGATCATCGCACCGTTCCGAGTTCTTCAGAATTTGGCCTCGGACGAAGAGGTGGACGCGTTGTTTCAACGCATCGCCGAGCATCTCGCACCTGACGGTCACTGCGTTCTGAACGTGTTCAACCCGAACCGGGAGCGGGCCGCCATGATCGACGAGTGGCCAACGCCGGGCGAACACCTGGCCTGGGAGGTCGCAGATGGAGACACCACCGTCCGCTGTTATGATCGGCGTCCCCGCGTTCAAGCCGAACCGCTCGTCCTCTTCCCGGAGCTGATCTATCGCCGATATGTGGAAGAGCAGGTGGTTGCGGAGGCAACGCTCAAGATCGCCATGCGCTGCTACTATCCTGAAGAGTTCGTCCAGCTGATCGCCTCCAAAGGGTTCGAAGTCGTGGATCGGTGGGGAGGCTATGGGGGTGAAGCGTATGGTGTAGGACCCGAGCTCGTGGTTCGGTTCCGGCATGCGCGGCGGTAACTGATTCATGAGGAGCGCGACAACATGATCGAGGACTGGGGCTGGGATAATCGCTGGGCAGCCTCGCTGGCTTCCCGTGGAGACGCGCCCCAGGCGGCGGCGCGCGTAACAGGTCAGGAGCGAGAGCGCTGGGCGCTGGCAGGCTCCACCGGACGACACATGGGGAGGGTGGTGTCGGCCAACGCTCCCCGACCAGTGGTGGGCGACTGGGTCGTCGCCGAGCCCGGTCCCGAGCCCAACGATCCCTGGTCAATCACGGATATCCTGCCCCGCCGGACAGTCATTTCCCGTGCAACTGCACAGACGGGGGCCAGGCCAACAGGTCCTGGCTGCTAATGTGGATCGGGTTTGGGTGGTGCACGCACTCGACCGGGCACTCAACCTCCGGAGCATCGAAGGTGCCGGAAAGTCAACGCTGGTGAACCTGTTAGCTGAAGAAGCCCTGACAGGCACCGGTACCGTGAGAGAAGGCGATGCCAAGGGTCGTCACACCACCACCCGTCGCGAGCTCTTCCTGATCCGTGGCGGTGCCCTTCTCTTGGACACACCGGACCTGCGTGAGCTCAGAGTCTGGGACCTGGACGAGGGACTCGGTGCCGCTTTCGCGGACATCGAACAGCTCGCCGAGCAATGCAGGTTCCGTGATTGTCGACATGAGTCGGAGCCCGGATGCGCCGTGCTAGCGGCCGTCGAGGACGGCACGCTTAGCGGCGAGCGCCTCGCGAGCCACCAGAAGCTGCGAGCCGAGGCAGCATACCAGCACCGTCGGGTGGATCCCCAAGCCAAAGCGGCGGAGGTCGCCAAGTACAAGACAGCCCTCAAGACCCTCAAGTACCACCCCAAGCACGGGGGGAAGTCATGACCACACCGAGCACCACGGCCGGCCGCGCTTGGGCGATCTTCTTCGCACGTATGATTCTGGGCCTGATCTTCTTCATGGCCGGCGTGTGGAAGGTGTTTTCGTTGGGCCCGCTGGCACACGCGCGAGGAATGTTCGTCGAGCCCTACGCGGACACCTTGCTACCAGCGTGGTCTTTGTGGCTCACGGGCACCGCCGTCCCGGTCGTCGAGCTGGTCGCCGGTGCGCTCTTGCTGCTGGGCCTCTGGCGGCGGCCTGCCCTCTTGGCGCTTGGCGGAGTGCTCGCGCTGGTCACGTTCGGGCACCTGCTGGCCGAGCCGCTTTACGCCTTCAACACCCATGTGATTCCCCGCACGGCGCTGCTGCTGTTCCTGCTGATCATGCCGCCGTCAGAGGATCGCTGGTCGCTGGATGCTTGGCTGGCCGAGCGTCAGTCCACCGATGGGTCAGTTGGGTAGGAACGTCCCGTTGCTGAGGCTCCAGACGTAGGCGGCCAGTGAAGCGTACTGGTTCCATTCTAGATCGACACCGCCACCCGGGTTCATCTCGAAACGCCAGTTTTCGCCGGCGAACAGCTCCCGGCGAACGCCCCAAAAGATCGAACGACGAATACCCTCGAGCGATCCGTCGCTCTGCACCCAGGTGTCATCGGTCAGGTCCGGCCCGTTACGACCTCCTGACCCCGCAGTCCCGTGACATCGTTGGCAACTGTTGGAGTTGAAGAGCGAATCGCCCTCGGCGATCATCTGGGCCCACCGTTGCACCTGATCTCGTTCCATCCAGGTTTGCACGGCCTCAGGCAGAGGCGACTCCTGCGCGGCTCCGGGGATCGGAGCGCCGAAGATGAGGCCGCCCAGTAGGAGACCCGCGCCTACTACCCGCTGCCTTGCCCGCATGTCGATCCCCATTTCAGGTGTTCGCGGCACCGCGTGTCTGCCTCTTTACGCCCTAACCGTGGCGCTGTTGCAGAAGGGGTGCAAGGAAGGGTGGCCGAGTATGGTAGGGCCTTAGTCAACGCGTCAGCAGATAGGTGGCCTTCAGAATCAGCCGGCGGTCCCGGTACTCGAACAGCGTGTTGGGATCGCGCCGGATCTCATCGTACACCAGGTAGATGTCGCTTCCGGGTCGGTACGTGAACCGGAAGCGGGCGCTGGTCCCGAATTGGTCGGAGAACGAGTTGTACTGGGTGACCGAGCGAAGGGCCATCGTAGGTGAGAGCGCGAAGTCGACCCGGAGAGCGGCAAGGTCCACTTCGAAATCGCCGCCGGGAAGAGATACATCGTTGCGGTTGTACTGCGCCTCCGTCGAAAGCCGATCGCTGATACGGACGCCCAGCTTGGTGCTCATGTCCGTCCGTGTGCCCCCAAAGAACTCCTGTGGCGAGTACATGAGCGAGTAGTAGACCCGCCGGGACGGGTTGCTATCGAAGGAGGCCCGGAACTCCCCGAAACGGTAGTCTCCCTGGGGGATCTCTACCCCGTTCAGAGTGAAGGGCGCGTCCAGTCGCTCAAACTTGTCGTTGTACCAGAAATTGAGGTACGCTCCGTTGTCGAAGCGCGTGCCCACCATGTAATGCCACCGCGCAGAGAGCTTCCGACCGGCCTGGTCCGTGGTGTACGTCCAGTTCACCATCGGCGAGAGCATACGGATTCCCCAGCGATCGGGTCGCGGGTTCCGCTCCATGTGCAGCTTCGTGGTGCGAATGCCCCGTCGCGGAAGAAACCCGACCTCCGGGTTGAAGTCGTCGTCGAAGTCCGCGAACTCGCCATAAACCCGCCACTTGGTGTCGAGCCAGGTGGCGTTCAGGTAGCTCCCCAGGTCACCCCCGTGCAGCCCCGGCGTCTCCGTCTTGGCCAAGAACCCCACAACGGTGAAGCTCTCGTGAGGTGACACCGAGAAGTCGGCAGCGTACGTGCGGTTGAAGTGGGCGCCATCGGTCTCCTGCCGGTTGATGAACAGTCCACCCACCCGGGACCGGGCCAGGATATTCCGGCTGTAGCGCGTCACCAGGAAGTTCTCGCCAGATTTCCCGAACGCCTTGTCAGTCTGCACGTCCATGATGGCCAGGTCGTTTCGACCGATCTTTCCCGTCAGGCGAGCCCCGCCCAGGATGGGCACACCCGCGCCCGAATCGGAGATCCCGATGCGACGGCTGAAGAAGAGATCCGCCATCCGGTTGAAGGCGGAAGCCGAACCCACGTTGAACTGCCCTGAGTTCTCCAGGAAGAAGTCACGCTTCTCCGGGAAGAAGAGTGGGAAGCGCGTCAGGTTGACCTGTTCGTCGTCCACCTCCGCCTGAGCGAAGTCGGTGTTGAACGTCAGGTCGAGGTTCAGCCCAGGCGTGATGCCGTACTTGAGGTCGACGCCCACGTCACGTTGCATGGCGTCTGTTTCGACGCCCTGGGTAAGCTCCCTGCTCGCCCCCCCGGTGACGAACGGCGTAACCCGCAGGTCCATGCCTCGGTTGAGAGACGAGAGTCCGTTCAGGCTACCCGCCATGCTGACGCGGGTAAGGGCGTAGGCCTTGGGGATGGGTGCCCAGAACGCTTGCTCGTTCTTGCGTCCCATGTTGCGCATGAGGTTGAGTCCCCAACTCTGCACGTTGGCGTCGGGGAACCGCAGTGTCACCATGGGGATGGCTATCTCGGCCACCCAACCGTCGGGCACGACGCGGGCGGACACGTGCCAGACGCCGTCCCAGTCCCGATTGATGTTGGAGGTCGCGATGCCGGGACGTCCGCCCTCTCCCTCGTTGAAGATCTGCTGGTCGAGCTGGGCTCCCAGCGGATTGGTGACGAACATGTAGGCGGAACGCGAATCCTTGAACGTGTCCAGGAGAATCTGGATGTTGTCCTCTTCGAGGATCCGGTCTGAGTCGCGCCGCATCTCCGTGGCCGTGGGGAGCAGGCCCGAACCGTCGTAGGCCCTCACCCCCAGGTAGAGGGTCTCTGCGTCGTACAGCACGCGCACTTCGGTGCGCTCGGTCGCCGTGGCGCCTTCGTCGGGCTCCTGCTGGACGAACTGGTCGATGGTATGGGCCTGCTGCCAGACGGCATCGTCCAGGGACCCGTCCAGTACCGGTCGCGCATCGACTCGGACGGCCTCAACCCGGTAACGCTCCCAACTGCTCTGGGCTTCCAGGTGCGGTACCAGGACGCACACTCCCATCAGAGCGATCCAGACACCGCGGTAGACCCGACCGAACACTCCCACCCCATCCTCCGTCTTTCTCGTCGACCCCCCAGCGGGGCGGCCTCTGTTCGTTGACCGGATCCGAATGTGCCACGGGCGGTGACGTCCAGTCCAGGGACGCCTGGGGCGCTGGCGCCCCCGCTTCAACCTCCTGCCGCGAGGCGCTCTTCCGCCACTCTCAGTGCGGCAGGCATGGGCAGCAGTCCCTCGTGACTCACGAGCGCCAGCGTCCGCCGCACGCTTTCCTGGACAATGGCACGGACCCTGTCCGCGGCTTCCGCGGGCGACCAACCCATCGCCTCCATGCCGGTAATCCCCATCGCCCCCCCGATGTTGACCACGAAATCAGGGATGTAGAGAACGCCGCTAGCGTGCAGGAGGTGGCCCACCTCCTCCGAAGCGAGCTGATTGTTGGCTCCGCCCACGACCACCCGACACCGGAGTCTGCTCGCGACTTCGCGGGTCAGGACTCCGCCCAGAGCGTTGGGCGAAAAGACGTCGCACGCCGTGTGGGAGACGTCTTCGGATGGCACGACAGTGACCCGCGGCAGTTCGCGGAAGGGCAGCACAGCTTCCTCGGCCACGTCGCTCACCGAGACTCGAGCTCCCGCCTCCAAGAGGTGCCTGACGAGCGCGCTTCCGACGCTCCCCAGGCCCTGGATCAGCACCGACCTGCCGGTCACTCCTGTTTCGCCATACACGTGTCGGCAGGCTGTCTCCATCCCCGAGAAGACTCCGAGCGCCGTGAGCGGCCCCGAAGACCCGGCCCCGCCACTCTCGGGGGAGCGGGAAAACACGAAGCCAGCGCCGGTTTCGGCGATCGTATCCATATCCGCGGGCGTGGTGCCTACGTCTGGCCCAGCGTAGAACTGACCGTTCAGTTGGGTCAGGAGGCGACCGTACCGGCGCAGCAGCGCTCCGCGCGTATCGGTGTCGATATCGGGCGGGACGGAGATCACAGCCTTCCCGCCGCCCCGGGGGAACCCGGCGACGGCGTACTTGTAAGTCATGCCTTCCGACAACCGCAGCGCATCCTCGACCGCCGCCCCCAGGTCGGCGTAGCTGCGCATGCGCGTTCCTCCGGTCGGAGGTCCCAGACGCGACGAGTGCAGCGCCAGAACTATCCAGGCGTCAGCAGCGCTCTCACGCTCCAAGATGATCCGTTCACCATCCCAGTCTCGGAGTTGTCGTTCTAGGTCTCTCAAGCGTCCGCCTGTCGCAGCACCCACGCGTGCCGCATCTTTAAGGGTCAGCTACATCCCGGTTCGAAGTAGCCCCCTGGATCTCGCAGTACTGTGGTCGAAGTCTCACCCAAGAGATGGGAGGGAGGCAATGTCGCAGCAACCGGATTCCGTCCAGCAACTTCTGGAGCGGGCGTGGCAGGCGCGGCGGGAGAACCGCCTGACCGATGCCCTCGGAGACATGGAGCGCGCAGTTGGGAGGGCTCGGGAGTCGGGCGCCTCGCAAGATCTGATCGCCGCCTTGAAGGGGCTGGCAAATGTGGAGCGGGACCGGGGCGAGGGCGCCCAGGCACTTCCCCTGTACGAGGAGGCGGTCAATCTGGGTAGGCGTCTCGGCGATCCCATCTCCCTGGCGCATACGCTCCGTCACCTCGCCGACCTCTTGCAGGAGTCGGGGCGGCTCGCCGCGGCTGAGCCTCACTACCGAGAAGCGCTCCGGCTGTACCGCGCGTCTGACGACCCTCCGCGACTGGAACTAGCGAACGCCATCCGGCCCCTGGCGATCCTGCTGGAGTCGACGGGCGGGCGGGGCGAGGCGAGGCGCCTGTGGGAGGAGGCGCGGGCCCTCTATGCGGAAGCCCGGGTGCAAGCAGGCGTGGAAGAGAGCGCTGCCCACCTCGAAGAGCTGCGGGGTTCCTAGGGATGGTGATTCTCAGGGACGCCCGGACGTCGGAGCACCAGGCGCTCACCGTGCTGGCGAAGGAGGCCAAAGCGTCTTGGGGATACCCTGATGAGTGGCTTGCGGAGTGGCAGGATCAGCTCACGGTCACCGCCGAGTACGTCCGAGCGAACCGTGTGGTGGTCGCGGAGCGCGATGGCCGACCGGTAGGGTTCGTATCGTTGGAGCCGGGGCCGCCACCAGAGGTCGGACACCTATGGGTCCGCTCCGACCTGCATGGGCAGGGCATCGGTGGGTCGCTGTTGGCCGGGGCTCTGGCCCTGGCTCAGGCGACGGGGTGGACGGAGCTACAGGTCGTCTCGGATCCCAACGCGAGGCCCTTCTATGAGAAGCAGGGCGCAACGCTGGTCGGTCGTGTGGCAGCACCGGTTCAGGGCGAGGACCGCTCACTTCCAGTACTGAGTTTGCCAGTGCCCCAGCCGCAACCGGCCTGAGGAGGTACAGATGAGAGAATCCCTACTCGTGTTGAACCTGGCTGCGGTGGCGGCCTGCGCTTCGTTCGGAACGTCCGACCCCGACACCGATGTAATGCTGGGCGATTGCCAGGTGAAGGTGACCAACCGGTCTGGCGGTCCCCTTGAGATCATGACCCGCGGGGGCGACTCACAGAACCGGGGACTGCTTCCCACTGGGCAAAGCCTGATCTACGAGGCGCCCTGCTCTGAGGGGCGTCAGGTGATCACCGCCACCCGGCGCTCCGGACCGGGAGCTGAGAGCATCTTCACGACGTCCGAGGATGTGGCCTACCAGTCGCAGGCTGCGGTTCAGACCGTCGCTCTCCGTCCGGGCGAAGTCGTGGAAGTGACGTTCAGACGTGTCGGTGGCCGTCGCAGGTAGCCCATCCCCCATCCCTAGGCACCTGATTGCGGCCAACGCGGGGGGGCTGCACGCCTTCTCTGTCGGTTTGCCCCACACCCCGCATCCACCTCAGCTTGGGCACCACGCCGCTAAGCGCGATCCCGATCCAACGGAGCTACCTGATGACCTCCACTCGCCGTTCTCCGTCGAACATGATGCTGGGCGTGATGGCCACGGCGCTCCTTCCGGCCTTGGCCTGCGCACCTGCCGACAGCGGCGAGGCACCCGTGCCGGTGGAACCGGAGGGCTCGGGAGTGCCCAGTTTTCAGGTGGATCCCAGTTGGCCCAAGGACATGGCAAACGATTGGATTCTGGGTGCGGTTACGGCGGTGTTCGTGGACTCGCGTGACCACGTGTGGATAGCCCACCTCCCCGAGACCCTGACTCCAGAGGAGACGTCGGCTGTGCAGGACCCGCCGATCGGCACGTGTTGCGTGCCCGCGCCCGTGGTGGTTGAGCTCGATCCGGAAGGGAACGTAGTGCAGGGCTGGGGAGACCCAGACCAGGACATCTCGGTCTACCCCCGAAACCCTCACGGCTTGTTCGTCGACCACAACGACAACGTGTGGGTGGGCACCTATCGCCACCATCGCGTCATGAAGTTTACCCGCAGCGGCGAGCACCTCATGACGATCGGCGAGTACGACGTCACCGGAGGGAGCGATGACCCAGCGTTGCTCGGCGGACCCGCAGGCATGTGGGTGGATCCGAACAGCAACGAGGTGTTCATCGCGGATGGGTACGCGAACCGGCGGGTGGTTGTGTTCGACGGAGAGTCCGGTGCCTATGTAAGACATTGGGGCGCCTACGGTGAAGCTCCCATCGACGACTACGACTTCGGGGATCGCGATCCGGACGGCCCGCTACACCGCGCGTTCTCGACCGTGCACGGCCTGATCGGGTCGAACGACGGCCTGATCTACGTGGCCGACCGTCGAGGGAACCGCATCCAGGTCTTTACGCACGCGGGCGAGTTCGTGGCCGAGAAGGTCATTGCACCTCGCACGCTGGCCTCTGGGTCGGCCTTCGTCATCGCACTCTCGCCAGACCCCGAGCAGCGGTGGCTGTATCTGGCCGATGGGACCAATCACAAGGTCTGGACTCTTCGCCGGGATGACCTCGAAGTGGTCGGGGAGTTCGGTCGAGGGGGCCGACAGGTAGGGCAGTTCCTGCGACCGCACGGGATGAGCATTGACTCGCAAGGCAACCTGTACGTGGGCGAGGCGTCCACGGGTCGGCGGGTACAGAAGTTCACGGTGCGCTAGAATGAGCATTCGCACACGGTTGTTCCGCTGGAGTGTCGCACTCGGTTTCCCGCTCGCAATGGGAGCTATCCCTGTCGCGGCGCAGTCGGGCGGGGATCTCGACCGCCTGCAACGCGAGATGATGCGTCTTTCTGAGGCGGCGGAGGGCACGGTTGGGTTTGCCGCACTGCACCTCGAGACCGGGCGTCGAGTGGTGACGCACGAAGGTGAACGCTTCCCGATGGCGTCGACCTACAAGGTGCCCATTGCAATTCAGCTGCTCACGAGGGTCGACCGAGGGGAGCTCCGACTCGACAGCATGATCGAGGTGGAGGCCCACGACCTTCATCCCGGCAGTGGGACACTCGCCTCCGACCTGTTCAACGATCCCGGCGTAGCGCTCTCCGTGCGCAACCTGCTGGAACTGATGCTCCTAATCAGCGACAACTCCGCGACCGACCTGTGCCTTGAGTTGGCGGGTGGCCCCGCGGCGGTGAACGCCCGGTTGGCGGAACTGGGCGTGGAGGGTATCAGGGTCGATCGCCCCACGTCACGGCTCATCGCAGACTGGCTGGGCGTGCACGGCGTCCCCGAAAACGGGGAGATCACTGGTGAGGAGTTCAGGCAGTTGGTCGCGATGACCAGCGAGGCTGCTCAGGAGCGCGGCGCTCGGGCGTTCGCGACCGACCCAAGGGACACCTCGACCCCCGAAGGCATGGCAGATCTGCTGGAGAAGGCCTGGAACGGCGAAGCGCTGTCAGCCTCCTCCACCGAACTGTTCTGGGACGTGATGCGGCGCGTGCAGACTGGTACCGGACGCCTGAAGGGCATGTTGCCGCCCGAGACTGTGGTGGCGCACAAGACCGGCACGATCGGGGAGACAACCAACGACGTGGGCGTCGTGACCCTGCCCGACGATGCGGGCCACGTCGTGACCGTCGCATTCGTGAAGGACTCCCAGGTGCCCATCCCCGACCGCGAGCGGGTGATCGCACAGGTCACGCGCGCCGTTCATGACTACTTCCTGTTCGTGCGCTAGCGTCCGAAACGCCCGTCAGGCATACGGCATCATCGGCACCTTGCCCACCAGCCGCGCATAGACGGCCAGTGAGCCGCGATGGTGGCCCGTGTGGTCAATGATGCCGCTCACAATGGCGTTCCTGGGCGCATCCCCCATCAGGGACTTGTCGGGGATCGGAGCATTGAGCTCATCGTCCGATGCGGACGTGACCACCTCGACCACATTGGCGAACGCCCGCTCCAGCCATTCCGTGGCGTCCTTGAGCGAGGTCACCTTCATCGCTGCGGCGTTGGCACCAGCGAAGTCCATGTCCCAGCCCGTGCCGAAGGCGCCCTCGACGAACCAGTCCACCGTGTGTGCAGTGTGGGCCACATGGGCCGCCACGGTGAACATCTCCTCAGTCGGCCTGAACCCTGCGTCCGCCTCGTCGAAACACGAAAGCGTGTTCTTGAAGTACTTCAACGTGGTATTGAGCTGAAGGGCGTAGCGGGCACCGAGCGCCATGAACCACCTCCGGAGTATGTTCGGGTTTTATTCGGTATAGTGAAGCCAAGACGGGATCACGTCAAGTCCCTCGTTGCGCCCAAGAGCCCCAGGTCCGATATCCTATCCATCCCCTGTCCTGATTCTCAAACGGAGGTGTCCCTTGGATCGCCGCGACTTCGTAAAGGCCACTGCGGCAGGCGCCGCCATCATGGCTACGCCTAAGGTGTTGGAGGGCCGTACCGGCGCTCCGGCAGTTCACATCAGAGCCAGCCGTCCCCTCTGCGTAGCCGACGTCAGTAGCATTCGTTACAAGAACGGTGGGTCCGAGAGCGGGATCGAGCGAGCGTTTCGGGGCATCACCAGCGGTGAAGACGTCCTCGATGCGCTCGTGGCAGGGGTGAACATCCCCGAGTTGGATCCGGAGGAGGCGGGCATCGGCTACGGGGGTCTACCAAACGCCGACGGCAACGTGCAATTGGATTCGTGTCTGATGCATGGGCCCCGGAAATGGGCCGGCGGGGTGGCGGGCATCGAGGGCGTGCGTACGCCCTCCCTGGTGGCCAAGGCGGTGGCCGAGCTAACGGATCACCACCTCATCGTGGGCGAGGGCGCACAGGCGTTCGCACGCGCGTTGGGCTTCGAGGTCGAGGACGATCTCAACACAGAGCACTCCCGCGCCATGTGGCTGGAATGGCGCCGGAGGGTCGACCCCGGCCACTGGCTCGACCCCGAAGAGCGCATTCAGGGATTGGGCCGGATGGGGGAGGACACAGACCCCGACACGATACGCCGACGTCGTCGCGAGCAGGAACGCCGCATGCGCGAGTTCGAGACCGCCGCGATGGCCGCGGGGCTGTCGATGGTCGACGACGGACTCATCGACGCAGACTCTTACTGGGGCACAACGAGCGTGGAAGGGGTCTCGCCGGACGGGGACATCTGCGGTGTGACCACCACCAGCGGCCTGGCGTGGAAGATTCCCGGGCGCGCAGGTGACTCTCCCATCCTGGGCGCCGGTCAGTACGTCGACAACGACGTCGGTGCGGCGGGTTCCACCGGTCGCGGCGAGGCCAATCTGTTCAACTGTGCGTCCTACCTGATCGTGGAGTTCATGCGGCAAGGGAAGTCGCCCAAAGACGCCGGGGTGGCGGCACTCGAGCGAATCCAACAGAACACCATCGAGCCGCGCCTTCTCAACTCACGTGGTCTCCCCAATTTCGATGTGCGGTTCTTCGTACTGAACAAGCAGGGCGAGTACGCGGGCGTGGCGTTGTACGGCGCCTCGGAGTCGGCCTTCGCGGTCTGTGACGAGAACGGCGCGCGCGAGGAGCCTCTCGAGGGTCTGCTGGAGGGCTCTCCGCGTGACTGAGGCGTCTATGCTGCAGCGGATTGCCGACGGCCGCACCGATCTCGTGTTCGAGTTCTTGGCCGGAGGGCATCCGTGGACAGCCCGAGACGACCGGGGCAACTCGTTGATCGAGTGGTGCGCCTACCATGGCGATGTCACTTCGATCCGGTTCCTGTTGTCGAAGGGTGCCGGGCTCGAGAGTCTCGGATCCAACCTCGGGCTGAGTGGTGCCGCGTTTCACGGCTACTGGCAGCTCACACAGTTCCTGCTCGAGCAGGGGGCCGACCCCAACTTCGCTGACGCCGACACAGGGGAGACGCCACTGCACGCCGCGACCACGAAGGCGAATCGCCCCGACTACGACCTCGTGGTCGAGGTACTGCTCGCACACGGGGCCGACCCCACTCTCCGAACCCGACCCGGGGCGGAGTCGTCGGCATTCATGCGTGACGTGCGTACCGTGGGAGAAACCCCACTTCACCGAGCCGCCGCCTTCGCGACGGAGCACACGGTGGTTCTCCTTCTCGAGGCGGGTGCCGAGCGGGAGGCCAGGGACTCCCACGGCGACTCACCCCTGTCCTGGGCCAGCCGGCACCTCCGGCCGGCCGCCATCCTACGCCTGCTCTGTTTTGGGAACTTTAGGGTCCACCCGGACAATCACTCTCAGTACGACCACGGCCGGGGATGGGGGCAGCGGAGGGGCCGTCCTCACCTCTAAGGACCCGCGACAGATCATCGCGGGGTATCCAGGTTGAAGGGTCGGTACAAGCTCGATATCCTTGCCGTCCGCGCCACCCACGTTCATCTCATTTTCGGGTCACGCATGCTCAGAATGTCTCGCGCCGCCACGGTCCTGTTTCTGATGTCCGCGCTGACGATGTGTCAAAGCTCAGCGCCCCCGTCCGAGCCGGCGGCACCAGCCCCGAGCCCGGACCCGGAGCCGGCCGCCAGCGCAGAGCCGAGCACGCTGGACGGGATCTACACCGTGGCGCAGGCGGAGCGGGGCGCGGAGGTGTTCGCGGATGTTTGCGCGGAGTGTCATGAGCCGGAGGAGTGGCAAGACGAGCTTTTTCTGGCGCGCTGGGAGGGTGAGTCCGTGTACCGCTTCTGGACCTACATCTACGAGCGCATGCCCAACGGTGCGCCCCCCTACTCGTTGCCCCGCGAGCAGGTGTCGGACGTACTGACCTACATCCTGCAGCTCAACGGCCTACCGGCCGGGGGCATGGAGCTCGGGAGCGACGACGACTCCATCGACGACCACTGGCTGCGGTGGGGAGTCACCGGGAGCTAGGCAGCACCGCTCGGGCAAGCCATGCACAGGTGTCTCCTGTTGTTGGCCGAGGGTCACGACCACCCCATCCCCGACGACGAGTTGGTGGTGATGCCACTCTACGAGCGTGGTTGGCAGGTGGAGTGCGCTTCGTGGCGTCAGAAGATCAAATGGGACAACTACAACGTGGTCCTGATCCGGTCCACCTGGGACTACCATGAGTATCCGACGGACTTCCTCGAAGTCATGCGGGAGATCGACGCCTCCGAGGCGTGTCTGTTGAACGACCTCACCCTCATCGAGTGGAACGTCAACAAGAAGTACCTGGCAGAGCTCGAGAACTGGGGTGTCCCCATCATTCCCACCGTCTGGCGGGATCGATTGGAGGCAGGGGGGCTGAAGTCGCTCTTCGAGGAGGTGGGTGGCTCCGACCTGGTGGTCAAACCAGTGGTGGGCGCCAGTGCCGCCGACACCTACCGCGTGACCGAGGCAACGCTGGGCCCCATGTCCACCTGGGTTGAATCGACGTTCGAGGACCGAGCGCTGATGGCCCAGCCGTTGGCCACGAGGGTGCTCGATCAGGGTGAGTATTCGCTGTTCTACTTCGAAGGCGCGTACTCGCATGCCGTCCTGAAACGAGCCCGCCGCGGCGACTTTCGGGTTCAGGCTGAGTACGGAGGCAGCGTTGCCCCCTGGGAGCCGAGCCGCGAGTTGAGGGAGCTGGGTGCCCACGTCGTGTCGGTGCTGCCCCATCCATCCCTATACGCTCGGATCGACGCGGTGGAGACGAACGACGGGCGAGGCCTTTGGTTGATGGAAGCCGAACTGATCGAGCCCGAGTTGTTCCTTAGGACGGACGCAGGGGCACCCGGGCGGTTTGCGGACGCCGTAGCGCGTCGCGTTGACCCCGGGCCGGTGTCGCGCTGACTCCACTCCACTTGCCTACCCGGGCCGGGCACCGGACTCTTCCCCGCATGTCGCTCGTCCAACGTGGGGGAAGGCCGTGCTGAAGTGGATTCGCGGGAAGCGCTTCGATCTCAAGACCACGATCTTCCTGCTGGTTCTAGCGCTCATTGCGTGGGGTGTGGTCATGGCTGCCAATGCGAGCGACTTCGTGCCCGAGGAGCTACAGCAGCAGCTGGACGAGGACGTCGTGAGACCTCGATGAAGTACCAGGCCCTCGACGCTGGAAAGATCGCCGCGACGGTCCATCGGCTACAACTCAGGATCAACGAACGATTCCCCGGATCCAGTCTGGCGAACGCGTGCGCCGAACTCCATCACCTGGCCACAAAGGCTGATGCCGCGATCGCCGAGCTCCACCGTCCATTCCTCTTCTTGCGAGTCCTGATTGCCGCACTGGTGCTATTGGTGCTCGCGGGCTTGGCCGTGACCGTCTACACCCTCAGCGCCCCCGCCGAGACGCTTACGCTCGTAGACTTCGTACAGGTTCTGGAGGCCGGGATCAACGATGTCGTCTTCGTGGCACTGGGGATCTTTTTCCTGATGTCGCTCGAGCGCCGGATCAAGCGCCGCAAGGTGCTGGCGGCGATGCACGAACTCAGGTCCATCGCGCACATCGTGGATATGCATCAGCTCACCAAGGATCCCACACATCAAACGCGCAAGGTGATCGATACCCCATCCTCTCCAGTGCGTGAGCTGAGCGCGTCGAGCTTGGCGCGCTATCTCGACTACTGTGCGGAGATGCTGTCGCTGACTGGCAAGATCGCTGCGCTCTACGTGCAGCGCTTCGACGACGACGCTGTCTTACACGCAGTCAACGAGATCGAAACCCTGACGACAGGCCTGGCTGGAAAGATCTGGCAGAAGCTTATGATCCTTGAGACTCTGGGGAGCGCTGGCACCGCTGGTGCTCGTCCCGGCTAATTGCAGAACTCACCTCTTGGGAGACACCGATGCCTCAGCAAGCACAGAGCTTCGAGAAGCACGCCAAATTAGTCCCGGGGTTTCACGTTGTGGCCTCACTTCTACTCCTCGTGTTTACCATTTGGACTGTGATGAGGGTGTTTCAGACGCCCAGCTTCGACACCGTGGCGTTGCTCTGCGCCATGCTCACTCTGCACCTGCTCGGCTTCTACTCCCGATCGTTCGCCACCAAGAACCAGGACCGCATCATTCGGTTGGAGGAGCGCTTGCGCATGCGGGAGCTGCTGCCCGCGGAGCTGCGCTCGAAGATCAACGACTTCACCACCAAGCAGTTGGTCGCCCTTCGATTCGCGTCCGACGAGGAGCTTCCCGAGTTGGCCGCGAAGGTCATCAACGAAAACATCGTAGACGCAAAGAAGATCAAGAGTATGGTGAAGCACTGGCGTGCCGATCACCATCGCGTGTAGCTCCTTCACCTACCTCTCGCAAGAAGGACTCGATGACGAGAACCACTCTTACGAGCCCGGCCGCAAGCGCGGTCGGTCCCTACTCCCACGCCATCGACAACGGCGACTACGTCTTCTGCTCGGGTCAGACACCGATCGACCCAAGCACCGGCGAACTGCGAACTGGAGGCGTCGGAGAGCAAACGCTGCAGTGCTTCGACAACCTCTTCGCGGTGTTGGCCGACGGCGGACTTACGTCTGCACACGTGGTCAAGGTCAACGTGTATCTCACCGACATGGCGGACTTCGCTGACATGAATGAGGCGTACGCGACGCGTTTCACCGAGCCCTACCCCGCCCGGACCACAGTTGGGGTGGCCGCCCTCCCGCTCGGCGCTCGGGTCGAGATCGAGCTGGTGGCTAGAAGGCGCTGACCGCGAGGTGGGTAGACCCGGTCAGCCACCCCTGAGCGGCGTGTAGCCCGCGGCCAGCAGCGCTTGTTCGTAGGCTGCGACCGGACCGTCCATCAAGGCCTCGATGTCCCGTACGATGGTGGCGGCCGCCGTTCGGGCCTGCTCCATCAAGATTCGGGTGTTGGCTGAGGGCGCTCCTCGCTCTCCCAGGATCCGACCCGTCGGTTGCCCCACCGCACCCACGGTCACCACGCCTCGGCACATCCCCTGGCACTCCGGACCCGTGAAGTGCTGTTCCCGAAGCTGGCGGAGGGAGGTACGTAATGTGGTGCCCTGCTGCCGGAGTGCGTCGTCATCGGCGGAGAGGCTGTTTAGCACTGTGGCGAGGCCGCTGAGTACGGACTCCAGCTCGCCGCGAGCGGTCGAGACGTCCGCGCTCAGTCGCTGCATCTCCAGCAGCGCTTCACGCTTGGCGATGAGCTGCGGCATCTCGGGCGGGTCGCGAGGATCACCACGCACGTCGAAGGCGCTGTTGGAGGTCTCACCCCCCAGGCTCACCGAGTAGGTGTAACGGCCAGGGAGCACAGACATCCCGCGGGGATGCACCCCTTCATCGGCATCCCCTCCCGGCCTGAGGTTCCAGCTCAGTCGGTTCACCCCCGTTTGGGCGCTCACAGTGCGCGTATAGACTGTGCTTCCCGCCTCATCCGAGACCTCGATCCGCGCTACGCCGTCGTCGCTCGACCAGAAGCTCAACAGCGCGCCCGAAGGGCGGGTTTCGCCCTGCTGCATGGCATGTCCCGTGGAGCGATACCCGATAGCTTCCGCGACGGCAACATCGAGCGCGTCCGGCGGAGCGAAGGCGTGCACGACGGCGTCAGCAATCCCTGGGTTCCCTGCGAGCTCCCGCAGCGGAGTGACGTCATCCACCACCAGCAGTGCCCGTCCGTGCGTGCCCAACACCAGGTCACCATCGCGTGGATGGACGAGCAGGTCCCGGATGGGCACGGCGGGCACACCGGCCGAATGCGTGATCCATGACTGACCGCGATCCAGACTGACGCGCAGTCCGAACTCGGTGCCCAGGAACAACAGGTCCGGGTTGACGGGGTCTTCCTCGATGGCGTGCACGAACCCGTCGATGCCCTCACCTCCCAGCGAACGCCACGACGCACCGTAGTCCTCGGTGACATACACGTGAGGTGTCCATTCGCCCCGACGGTGATCCTCCGCCGTCAGATAGGCACGACCCGCTTCGTGGCGGGAAGGCTGCACGTCCCCGACCCATATCCCTTCCGGGAGGCCGGTGACGTTGTCGCGGACGTTGGACCAGTTGGCGCCGCCGTCGCGGGTAAGCTGCACATTCCCGTCGTCGGTCCCCACCCAGATGACGTCGGCTTCCACCGGGCTGGGGGCGATCGACAGGATAGTGGTATGCATCTCTGCGCCAGACGCATCCACCGTCAAACCACCACTCTCGTACGCCCGTTGCTTGTCGGGATCGTTGGTGGTGAGGTCGGGTGAGATGAGTTCCCAGGTGCGTCCCTGGTCGCGGCTCCGGTGCACGAACTGGCTGCCGCTGAAGATGGTTCCGGGCTCGAGGGGATCCCAACTCAATGCTGCGTTCCAGTTGAACCGCAGGGGGATACCCTCTGGATGCACGGGGCGGATGGTCCTCCGTGCTCCCGTCAGCTTGTCGAAGTGCTGGAGGTTGCCTCCCTGCGACTGCGAGTAGCCGTAGCGGGTCGGATCGGAGCGATCTGGCATCACGGTGAACCCGTCACCCCCACCCACACGGGTCCAGTGGGCGTTCAAGATGCCCTTGTTCTCCCACACCGTGCTGGGTCCGAACCAGGAGCCGTTGTCTTGGAGGCCTCCATAGATGTTGAAAGGCACCGCATCGTCCACCGCGATGTGGTAGAACTGGGCCAACGGAAGGTTCTCTACGAAGCGCCACCTGCGACCGCGGTCGTAGGTGAAGGCGATACCGCCGTCCTCACCGAGGATCATGCGCCGGGGGTCGTCCGGGTCGATCCACAGCTCATGAATGTCACCGTGGATGATGGCGCTGGGCACCACCGTGCGGAACGTCTTGCCCTGGTCCTCGCTCACCTGCACAGCCGAATGAAGTCGGTACAGTCGGTTCTCGTTCTGTGGATCGATGCGGAGATCCGCGTAATAGAAGGGCCGCGGGTTTACGCCGGGACCGTTGTCGATCGTACTCCAGGTGTCGCCCCCGTCTGAAGACCTCAGCAGCGCAGATTGCGTTGCCTCCACGAGTGCATATACGACGTTGGGGTTCGACGGTGAAATGGCGAGCCCAATGCGTCCCAGCTCGCCGCTCGGGAGCCCGTCGCTCGCGGAGTACTCCTTCCAGGAGTCGCCCCCGTCGTAGGTAACGAACAAACCCGAGCCAGGACCGCCTGAGGTCAGGAACCAGGGCTCGCGCCTATGCTCCCACATCGCAGCGAAGAGCTTGTCGGGATTCGAGGGATCCATCACCAGTTCACCAATGCCGGTGCGTACGTTGCGCCAAAGCACCCGCTCCCACGTCATCCCTCCGTCGCGGGTGCGGTACACGCCTCGCTCATCACCGTCGGACCAAGCCGGGCCCATGACCCCAACGTAGACGACGTCGGGGTTCGTGGGGTGGGTTAGTACACGATGGATGCGTTCCGACGCCTCGAAGCCCGCGTGGACCCAACTGCGACCGCCGTCGATGGACTTGAAGAGCCCTCGACCCACACCGGCACTGTTGCGCGGGTTCCCTTCACCGGTCCCCACCCAGACGATGTCGGGATTGGGCTGAAATACCGAGACCGAACCAATGCTGAGAGCCCGTTCCCCGTCGAAGATCGGGTCCCAGGTCAGCCCACCATCGACCGACTTGAACACCCCTCCGGTCGCTGAGCCCACGTACATGATACTTCGGTCAGAGAGCACCACCTCCACGTCCGACACCCGTCCGCTCATACCCGCAGGCCCGATCGCCCGCGCCTCCATCCCGCCAAGGAGATCCCCGGAGACCGCCTCTTGGGCCACGCCGGGGAGAGGGTGTAAGCCAGCGACGAGGAGAATCAGGGAAAGGGAAATGGGGCGCTTCATGGGCGGCTCCGAAGGGATGGCGGTGGTCCGAGCCCCCGAGATTAGGCGGTTCTGGCCGCCTGGGCCACCGGGCCCGCCCTCATTTCGGGGACCTTGCGTTGGCCATGTGCTTGGCGCAATCCTCCATACAGCCTTCAAGCTTCAGGAGCAGGACGATGCCGCTTTGGGATTTCATTTGTCAGGATTGCACCCACGAGTTCGAGGCCTTGGTGCGCGGGGAGGTCGCTGCGCGCTGTCCTGAGTGCGACAGCGAGAATCTCGAGAGGCAGATGGCCCTTCCACGCGTGAAGTCCGACACGACTCGCGACCTGGCGATGCGCGCCGCCAAGAAACGCGATGCCAAAGGCGCCAAGGATCGTATGCACGAGCGTCTGCAGTACGAGCACAGCCACGACAGGCACGGTTGAGTCCGAGCGTGCCCTGTGGCACCTCCGCCCTCCAGAGCGTGTTCGGAGGGATCGACATCTATCTCTTCGACCAGTTGCAGCGGGGCGTCATCACCCCTGACATGCGAGTCCTCGATGCCGGCTGCGGTGGGGGCCGCAACCTGCACTACCTCCTGAGCTGTGGCGCTGAGGTCTACGGCGTAGACCGGGATGCGGAAGCGATCGAGAGGCTCCGACAGCGAGCGGCCGATCTCGGCCCAGCGCTCCCCGACGACCGCCTTCAGGTTGCCGTTCTGGATGCACTGCCCTTCGCAGACGAGCACTTCCACGCAGTCATCTGTAGCGCCGTCCTCCACTTCGCAGATCACAAGGCGCACTTTGCTTCTATGCTGACCGAGATGTGGCGCGTGCTCGCCCCGGGCGGCGTTCTTTTCATACGACTCGGCTCCACCATTGGGGTTGAGGACGTGGTCCGACCGGTTGGCTCGGGGCGCTACACGCTCCCGACCGGTGTGGAGTGGTTTCTGGTCGACCGAGCCCTGCTGGAGGAGGCCCGTGAAGCGCTGGGCGCCGTGCAGCTTGATCCCATCAAGACGACCAATGTCGAAGATCGCAGAGCGATGACGACCTGGGTGCTCGAGAAGCCGGAGCGGTCACAACCCTCCACATGAGCGATCCCCAGACCATGCGCGATCTGTATCGTCGCAGGGCGGCGGCCTACGATCGGGTGACCCGCCTCTATCGGTGCTTCGGTTTCCGCGACCGGTACTACAGGGAGTGCGCTGTGGAGGGCCTGGGGGTCAAGCAGGGTGACACCGTGGTGGATCTGGCTTGCGGGACTGGCCTAAACTTCGAGCTGCTACAGCGACAGGTTGGGCCAGAGGGCAGGATCGTCGGTGTGGACGTGACCGACGCGATGCTCGAGCGCGCTCGGAATCGCGTCGACGCAGCCGGATGGAAGAACGTCGAACTGGTCGAGGCCGACGTTGCCGACTATCGATTTCCGCCAGACCTGGGTGGGGTGCTCAGCACCTTGGCGATGTCGCTTTCGCCGGAGTATGACCGGGTGATCGCGGCCATCGCTGACGCGCTAGCCCCTGCGGGCGCTCTGTCGGTGCTGGACCTGAAGTTCCCCGAGCGTTGGCCGCACTGGCTGGTCCGCCTGGGGGTCATGCTCAATAGCGGATACGGTGTGAGTCTCGACCTGAGAGATCGGACCCCCTGGGATTCGATCCGGATGCACCTGGACGAACGCTCCTACCAGGAATTCTTCGGGGGTTCGCTCTATTTGCTCGTGGCCGGAGTGAAGTCCGGCGAGACTGTGAACGCCCAGGTCACGAACGGCGCGTGATGTGATAGACTGACGTCGACCGGTCCTGGCGTACCGTCCAGCATGAGTACTGGAGGCATGCGCCCGGTGGGTTCATGTCCGCACACGATCTCCAGGCGTCGCTCGTCGACGTCGAGTGCGCCCGCAATGGCCTCCCTGGCAAAGAGTCGCACGTACGCGGAGGGCGGGCTGTGGATCGACCGTCGCTCCCGAAACGTGAATCGTTCGTTGAGCAGCAGCTCGAACGGCTGCAGTCCTGCATCCATCTTGTCCACGCTGCGGCCCACGGACACTTCGCCGATCTGGATCTGCAGGTCCGATGCAGTCGTGGCGTCGGCTCCGCTCCAGGCCAAGGCATGGATGCGCCGGGGGCTGACTGAAGCCTCGAACGGGATGGCTACCCCCTCGTGCGTTACCACCCCACCCACGTCAAAGCTGTGACGACTCCTGGGAGGCTGAGAATCGACCACAACCCGAAACGCCCGGTGCGCGAAGACGGGAGGTTCCTTCGCCTGCTTGGATACGGCCTTGAAGGCGGCTTCCTTAGCGGCCCAGCAAAGCCAAAGGGCCTCGGTGGCGTCGGACTCGCCGAGCACCCAAGCTTGCTCCTCGGACGCCAATACGCGCTTCAAGAACCTCAGGTCGCTGGCCTTTCCAACGCACCGAGGGTCCTCGAGGAACACCACGTCGTTCCCGACGAAGACGGCGCCTGATACAGATCTGTGGGTTCGGATCCTATGCGTTCCCGTTGCTGACTCTCATCCGCGCAGACCCCTCAATCTACGTTGACCATAGGGTCATGCATGAGCCCGACCGACATCGGGCAGATTCGTGGCGAGGTCTCCCCGGGGTCAAGCGTTGTCTGCCTGTGCCACCCAGACTAGTGTAGTCCGCGCTCGAAAAGCGCCCTCCCGGGGGGTCCCCTGACACGGAACGCCTGTGTGGCATCTGGCTGGTCTCTTGTGTGCAGCGCTGTTCGTCGGACCCGCGGCGCCCTTGCCCACGGACCTGCAAGAATCCCTCGACATCCTGGCCGCAGCCAGCCTACGCACGCCTCTCGAGGCCGAACTCCAACGCTGGGGGGAGCAGCAGGGCGTCCCCCTTCGCCTTTCGTTCGACGCCACCTCACGGATCGCGACCCAGGTGGCCGAGGGGCACCCGGCGGACCTGGTGATCACCGCGGATCGCGCGTGGATGGACTGGCTGATCGAGCGAGGGACGGTCGAACCGGGCAGCGCCAGACAACTTGCCAGCGGACGACTGGTCGTCGTCGTGGCACGCGATTTTCCCGGTCCGGTGCCAGCGTCCTTGGAGGCGCTGGCGACCTCGCCAGGTCGCCTTGGGTTGGCCGGCGAGAACGTGCCTGCGGGCCGCTATGCCGATCAGGCGCTTGGTGCGGCCTCTCTAACCAGCGTGCTCGCGGATAAGGTCGTCAGAGGGGGCAGCGTGCGCAGCGTCGTGGAGTGGGTGGCGCGGGGCGAACTGGAAAGCGGCATCGTGTACCGCAGCGACGCGGCTGCCGACCCGCGTATCCAGGTGGCGTTCGACGTCGACCCCTGGCTGTCTGGTCCCGTGGAGTATTGGATCGCAAGCCGCAGTCCCCGCGCGAGCGCCTTGGTGGCCCACCTGACGGGTTCGGAGGTGCAGGCGCTCATGCGCGCAAGTGGATTCGAGACCGTGCCCCAGACGGGCACTGCGAGCCTCCCCGCTCCCCTCCCCGCGGCGACGCTCCCGTCGATACGTGCCGCTGTGGCGCTTTCTCTGTTGGTGGCTCTGGTCGCAACGCTGCTCGCCACGGTTCCTGCCGTGGGGCTTGGCTGGTTGCTGGCACGCCGTGAGTTCGCAGGGAAGGCGCTGGTGTCGACACTGGTCTTGGCGCCACTGGTCATCCCGCCGGTCGTGACAGGCTTTCTGTTGCTCTGGCTGTTCGGCGTCAATGGTCCCCTGGGACGGGCGCTGGCCGCGATCGGCCTCCAGGTGCCGTTCACGTGGTTCGGTGCCGTGGTGGCCGCCTTCGTTGTGGGCTTTCCACTGTTCGTGATGGCAGCGCGGGGTGCGTTTGAAGGCGTTGATCCGGAATACGAGGACTTGGCTCAATCGCTCGGGAGCACGCGGCTCAAGTCGTTCTTCCGGGTCGCACTCCCGTTGGCCTTACCCGGTGTCGGCGCCGGGATGGTCTTGGCGTTTGCCAGGGCCCTGGGGGAGTTCGGCGCCACCATCGTGCTGGCCGGCAACGCCGAGGGAACGACCCGCACGCTCGCGCTGGCCGTGTACACGATGCTCGAGACGCCAAACGGGCAACGCGGCATCTGGATGTTGGTCGCTGCCAGCGTCGTGCTCTCGTTTCTGGCGCTCGGTGGCTACGAGCTGCTCAACCGCCGACAGAAGGCGCGCAGGGAGGCCCGGAGTGTCTAGCTCTAGCGGCGTGTTCATCGAGGTCGAGCTACGCAGGGGTGTGCTCGACCTGAACGTGGCCATCGAGTCCAGGGCGTCCGCACTCGCCATCGTGGGTCCCTCGGGCGCGGGTAAGAGCTCGATCCTGCGGGTCATCGCGGGAGTCGATAGCGACGCCGAGGGAACCGTACGGGTCGGCGAACACACCTGGCAAGGCGCCGGAGTGTTCGTTCCGTCCTGGGAGCGTGGCGTGGGTTGGTCTCCGCAGGACGCTCGGTTGTTTCCGCACCTATCGGTCCGTCGGAACCTGGAGTTCGGTGCTGTACGACCCGAGTTGACCGAGGTGGCCCGCCTCCTTGCCATCGAGTCACTCCTCGACCGTCGACCCGGGCGGCTCTCGGGGGGAGAACGTCAGCGGGTATCGCTTGGGCGCGCCCTGTTGGCAGCGAACACCCTGTTGCTACTGGACGAGCCGTTCTCGGCGTTGGACGCGAGCCTTCGGGAGGTCACCGCTCGGGGCGTCTCGGACTACGCGCGCGTTCGTGAGATCCGCATCGTCCTCGTGGCCCATGACACGGACGTGGTCTCTGCCGTGAGCGACGAACGATGGGTGTTGGAAGGCGGCGGCGTGCGGCGGGCGTAACGGAGACGGATAAAAAAAAAGGGGCCCCGACGGATTCGTCCGTCGGGGCCCCGCTTTCAGGAGACCGGATGTCAGTGCGTGACAATCCGATCGAGCGTCTTCGCGTGCTCGACCCACTTCTCCACAACCTTCTCGGACGGCATCAGGCGAACCAACTGCTTCGCCTCGTTGGCCTCGTTCATGGCAGCGTGGAGGTTCTGGGGATTGCGCTGCTTCAACTCCGGCACCGAGTCGACACCGGCAGCTTCGAGGAGCTCGGAGTACTCCTCGCCCACTCCCTTCACCCGCATCAGATCGGCGCAGTTGACCCACTTGAGGATCCGCGCCTCACCAATCCCGCTCGCCTCGGCGATCTGGCCACGACCCTGCTTGGTCGCACCCTTCTCGAGCAAGTCCTCAACGGTCGAAATGCCGGCCGCACTGAGCTTGCTTGCACCATCGGGACCGATGCCCTCGATCGTCTCGATCTTTGCCACTGGACCTTCCTCCTTCCCTGCTTGAACGGCTGTGTCAGCGTGTATATAGAATAGCTCTTTATCCGTGTCAGCAAGCAAGGGCCGTGCCCTGGACGTAGACGGCCTCGAGTGCCAGGTCCCGCACCGGGCCTTGTGTTTCGGATCCGGATCACTCAATGGTTACCCATGGGTAAGTCCCCCACCCCTCCTTTTGGTCCGAACGCACTCCGCGACCTCGTAACTCTGTTTCCGCCCGCTGGCGTACAGTCACCTGTTCGGGCGGGGCGCCCGAGGCTGGTTCAAGGCGCCTCCCGCATGGGCCAAGCCGAGTGGGTCCGCGCCTGGATCGACAAGCGCGGAGGGCCCTCGGACGTCCTCGCCGACATCACCACCTGCACGGTGCTGGCTGACGTAGGGTCCCGACTCGGGGGTACACCGGTTCCCCCAAGCGTTCGCGAGGCTGGGCTCGAGCGGCAGGCGGAGTACCTCACGCGCACCCTCCGCGACCTCTCTCGCAGCGGATGTGTGCGGGTGGCCTTCTTGGGCGTCGGCAGGGCACCGTTCGCCGGCGAACTCCTGGGTGTTCTCGACAAGAGCGTGTTAGAGGTGACGCTGGCCGCGTCGCCGGAGGTTGGCGCCCTGGCTCCCGGGCATTGGGAGCGCGTTGTGGCCGAGCCGATTGCGGCCAAGCCCTTCGGGAGGTGGATCCGACAGCGCATGGAGGATGCGGGTGTCGAAATCAAGAAGCCGATGGCACAGCGGATTGTCGAGGTGGCGATGCCTCGTTCGCTGGATGTGTTCGAGTTTGCCGGCACGGTTCATCGGCAAGCCGCGCCCAAGGGGAGGGTGCGGGACCGGGATATCGATCGCGCCTTGGCGATGATGGTGGATCGTTCCGATGCAGTCATCCTCGGGGTTTGGAAAACCCTCTCACCGCTCCAACAGAACCTCCTGCGTGCCCTCGCGGCGGGCGAGAAGCAGATCTTTGCCGCAGCGGTTCGGAAGCGGTTCGGTTTGCGGTCGACCGCGTCCGTGGCGAGGTCACTGGAGCTCCTTGGCGAGAAGGGGCTGGTTGAAAAGGCCCTCACCGAACCTGGCTATGCGTTCGAGAACCCCTGGGTGGGGCGCTGGGTCGAACAGCGCACACTCCCCGACGTTGGCATTCACGTCGACTCCCCGTAGTCTTCACTCGCTCGCACCCCATCTGAGCGCCAAGAGCCCGCGCCGTCTCCCCTCCGCGGCGATTGCGGCACTGGGCGAGGCATGCTGTGAGGGACGTCATGCAGGTCGTATCCGAAAGTACACTCCGGGCACTGGTGCGAGAGGACGAGGCGCTCGCCGCCGTCAGGCGCGCCTTCCGGGCTCTCGCCAATGGAAGGGTTCGTCAGCCGTCTCCCATGTCGCTCGATTTTCCTGAACGCTCGGGAGAGATCCACATCAAGGCTGCGCACATCGAGGGCGCACCCGTGTTCGCGGTGAAGATGGCGACCGGCTTCTATGCCAACGCGGCGGAAGGCGTGCCTACGGGCTCTGGGCTCATGGTGGTGTTCGACGCCGCCAAGGGTGGTCCGCTCGGAGTCCTGGCAGACAACGCCTATCTCACCGAGCTACGAACGGGGGCGGCCGGGGCGCTGGCGGTGGACCTGTTGGCTCCCCTGCAGATCGCGCGGACCGCCATGATCGGGGCGGGGCAGCAGGGGCGCTACCAACTCCGAGCCATGTCGCGAGTGCGGGGACTCGGGGAAATTGTGGCTTGGGACTCGGACGCGGATCGCCTAAGCGCGTACTGTTCGGACATGTCACAGGAACTCGGTACTCCCGTGCGTGGCGTCGAGAGCGTCGAGGCAGCGGTGAAGGGGGCAGATCTCGTGGTCACCGCGACCCCGAGCGCCACGCCGCTCGTACAGGCAGAGTGGCTGGAGTCGCACGCCACGGTCGTGGCCCTCGGAGCCGATGCTCCCGAGAAGCAAGAACTCGACGTGGGGGTCCTGGCCCGCGCCGACAAGATCGTCGCCGACGACTGGAGCCAGTGCATCAGGCTTGGGGAGATCCATCACGCCATCACTCAGGGCGCCATCGAACTCAACCGGATCCATGCTGAGTTGGGTAAGGTGCTCACCGGCGAGCGGAGTGGGCGCGAAGGTCGTGAGCTGATTGTATGCGACCTGACCGGCGTGGGCGCCCAGGATACCGCGATTGCCGAGTTCGCCTGGGACGCCCTCAAGCGCTCCGGTCAGGCCTAGGCCCGCTGCTACAGCGGGAACCTTCGGCGGCCTCTACGCGTCCTATCTATACGGACGGTCGATTGGGCATCGGGGGATAGGGGTCCGCCGCGCCGCAGGAATCCGCCAGTGGCGACCCACGACCGCGAAGACGATGGGAGGAGGAGGACGATGAGGAAGAGATCGCATGCTCTGGGACGCTCCAGGGGGCTGGTGCCCCTGCTCCTGATGGCCGCTGCCGCGGTGGCAATGCTGTTGGGACCCGCCATGCTGGCGGGCCAGGAGCAGGAGTCGGAGGAGACGCCCTTTGATCGAAAGGCGCCGATCACCGTTGAAGTATTCAACAACAACTGGTCGGACATGGCCATCTATGCCGTATCTTCCGGTACCCGCCATCGCCTGACCACTGTGACCACGGGGACGTCCCAGAAGTTCACCCTACCGCGGCACCTGAATGCCGACGTGCGGGAGATTCGACTCCTCGCGGACCCGATCGGTGGTCCCAGGGCCGTCCTGAGCGATCCCCTCATCCTGAGTCCAGGAGATGAGGTGGAGTGGCACCTTCAGAATCACCTGGCGCTCTCAGGACAGCTGATCAACTAGAAGGGGCCAACACCCGAGCTGAAGACGGGGCGTCCTCGGAAGGGGGCGCCCCGTACGCGTTGGGGCTACTCTGGTAGCTCGCTCGATCTGACCATCTCACTCAGTTCGGCGCGCGACCCCACGCCCACCTTCTTGTAGATGTTCGACAGGTGCGTGCTGACCGTACGAGGGGATATCGAAAGCGCCTTGCCGATGGCCTTGTTCGACTTTGAGGCCGCCACCATATGCGCAATCTCTACCTCGCGCGAGGTGAGGGCGTCCGCACCGGCGCCTGCCTGAGGCGCTCGTGCCGGGGGGCGCGCGTCCAGCTCCCGGAACATCTCACGCGTGCGGTTAAGCTCTACCTCGGCGCCCAGTTTCGCGAAGGTGTCGTGAATGGCGCGCAGTTGCGTCAGCGCACCCTCCGCGTCACCGGCCTCCGCAAGTCGGCCTGCCAACTGTCTGCGCAGTCTAGCAGCATCCCACACGAACGGAATGGCTTCTAACTGTTCAGCCGCGTGGTTGAGTCCCTTGATGCCCTGGTCCGGATCACCACTCAGCCAGGCCACCAGGGCATCGCAACCGTCCGCCCAGGCCAGCCCCAACTTGTGGCCGATCTTCTTGGAGTCCTTCCGCAGTCGCGCCGCGATCTCCTTGGCGCCATCGAGGTCGCGCTTCAAGATGCAGGCCTCCGCCATCACGGGAAGAAGCCGGTGCACTGCCCACACGAAGTAGCCGCTGCGATCTGCGATCCCCAGCCCGCGCTGCCCGATCCGGAGCGCTTCATCGTACTCCCCGAGTGCGGAGGCCAGCGCTGCCCGTCCCGTATGGGCCGGTACAACGGAGTGCACGTCCAGCGCGCCCTCGCTCCTGGCCGCTCCCGATACCTCCCATGCTTCGGCGATGAGGCGTTGAGCACGGTCCACGTCTCCGCGCCCCAGGTGGATCAGCGCGGTCCATACTTGGAGACGCGGTAGCAGGGTCCGCTGGTCAAGCGTACGCGCCGATACCACCGCCTGCTCGCCAATCGCGATGCCTCGCTCCCAGTCCCCGGACGCGGACGCATGTTCAATGGTCAACTCGGCGGTCCAGAGCCGCAGGTGGGGGGATCGCAGGTCGGAGGCGACCGCTCCGGCGCGCTCGATTTGGGGGGCCATTGCTCGCGCATCCCCTGTCAGCCCCTCCAGCACGGCAAGCAGCCAGTGGCTCCAGAACAGGACAGACGAAGCCTGTCCCGATGCCCCCGCGAGCTGGACGGCACGTTCGCCGTGGCTCCGCACCTGGTCCGGGGCGCCCATCCAGAGGTGGTTCAACGCCAGGGCGCGATGCGCCTTCGCCTGCAGCCCCGGGTCGTCCAGCTTGTCCGCGACCGCCAGCGCCTGAGACAACTGGCGCTCGGCTTCGGCAGGTCGTCCCATCTGCTCGAGGCAGATTCCTTTGATGAGGTAGATGGAGGCCTCGGCACCGGTCAGCCCGGCCTCGAGCACCTGGGGCAGCCCCGCGTCCAGCTCTTCCAACGTGTCCTCGTACCGTCCGGCCCAGAAGTAGGTGTAGGCCAGTTGGCGAGCGACCCTCAGCAGTCGCTGTTCATCGCCCTTCTCCCCTGCCTCGGAGCGCGCTTGGAGGAGCAACGCAATGGCTCCGTCCGCGTCGCCCTGAGCCTGCAATGCCTGCGCGAGGTCCTCTTCGATGGGGCCCGTCTCGGCGAGGAGGGCGGCCCGCTCGCCATCGGATAGCTTCTCGGACAGCGCGAGCGCCTCACTCAGGTGTTGGCGGGCCGGCCCGAACGCGAACCGCTGAAGGGCCCTCCTTCCCGCGGTGGTGAGGTAAAGGGCGGTCTTGTGCGCCAGCGCATCGCCTGCGCTCTGCGAGAAGTGGAAGGCGAGGTCTTCGGCGTGCTCGAGTGCTCGGGTCCCGTGATGCGCCTCGAGTGCCCCGGCCACCTTCGCGTGCATGGACCGAGCGTGGGCGCGGCCCAACTCCGCGTACACGGTCTCGCGGACCAGCGGATGTTGGAACGCATAGAAGATCTCCGGTCCGTCGCTCTCCTCGGTCAGTACACTTCGGCGCCTAAGTTCTTCGAGCGCTGAGAGCAGATCGTGCTCGTCGATCGACGAGGTGACGCGAAGGACATCGTAGCGTACCCGCGTACCCAACACCGCCGCTAGCTTTGCCGTGAGGGTGGCGGCGTCGGATAGATGGCCCATGCGGGCCAGTACCGCTTCCCGCACGGAGCTCGGAAGTTGTAGCGAATCGGCTTCCCAACCCAACCAGGTGCCGTCTCGCTGGTGTAGGAGTCCGGACTCGACCAGCGCCTTCAGGGTCTCGGTTAGGTAGAACGGGTTCCCTCGGGTCCACCCGTGGACGAGCGCCGAGAACTCTCGCGTCACCGCAGGCTCGGCACCGAAGGCCCGAGCAATCAGCTCGCCCGTCTCGCTGGGGGCAAGGCTCTCGAGCCGCAGTATGTCCAGCAACCCCAACTGCAGCAGCGACTGCTCGGTGAGAGTGAGCGCGTCGGCCGACTCCCGAAACGTGTCCGAATAGGAGCCGACCACCTGAATAGGCAGGTCCCCGGTCTCGCGGACCACGAAATGGAGAAGCTCCAGCGAGGGCTCGTCGGCCCACTGGAGATCCTCCAGGACGACCAGCACCGGCCCTCTACTCGAAAGCCCCCGCAGCAGCTCTGTGAAGTTCCAGAACAGGCGCGCCTTCATTTCGGACGGACTCCCGCCCGTGTCGAAGTCGTTCGCGTCCGCGTCGGCGAGGGAAGGGAATAGCTGGGTGAGGTTGGCCTCGGAGCCCCGGGTCAAAATGGCGATGGCGTTCCGGTCGAGATCGGCTAGGACCGGCCGAAACGCGTCTGCGAAGACGGCGTACGGGCGACCCGTGCCGACTGGGTACGCCCGACCCGTCGCCACCGTCCAGTCGCTCCGCCGTGCGTCGTCGGCAACGGTGGTGAGCAAGCGCGATTTCCCGACCCCGCTCTCGCCGCGAATCAGCAGCGCGCGAGAGGTCCCTTCCTGGGCCTGTTCCAGGGAGCGGCGGAGTTGCGCGAGCTCCTCTTTGCGTCCGACCAGCGGAAGGTCGTCGGGGAGTCGAGATTCCATCTGTGGAAAAGAACCGGTCAGCAGCGCTGGCGCACCCAGTGCTCCGGCGCGTGACCCGGTTCGACCAGCAGGCGTTCCGTGGCCGCGCGGGTCTCGCCCGGTCCTCCCTCGGCCAAGAACTCCGAGTGTTCCTTGACCAGAGAGGCGTGGGCCCCGGAGTCGTCGATCAAGCCCAGGTAGCGCTCCGAGACGCGTGCGGCATAGGGAATCCCCGCTGGGTTGCGGTCCTCGGGATCGACGGGCGTCACTTCCAGGAGGCCCTGTGCCGTGAAACTGGTCGAGAAGCGACCGGCACCTTCGATGACACGCTGACTCAACTTCAGGGTCCCCACCAGGTGCACCCACTCGTCCTCGCGGGACCGGCAGAACGGCTTGAGCAGGGTGTAGTCGACCGGGACCTGGATTTCGCGGGTCAGGACCGCCGGCCGGCTCGCGGGGGTGGCGCCCACTTGAAGGACCAAGGCGCGTCCGCGCGAGTGAAGCGGGTGAGCGGGTCCCGATGTTGGGATGTTCAACCAACTCGCCAGATCGGGCGGAAGGTCAGGCAGCAGGTCTTTGCCGATTGTCCGGTAAGGTCCCGGGGTGATCCGTTCGGACACGCGGGGTGCGGCTGTCAGCACTCCCGCCCGCTTCAGTTCGTACTGGACGATGTCGGCGGCAGCATCCCAGGCCACGACCGCATGTTCGGCCGTTCCGGGCATCCGCACGTCGATGTGCGCGTTCCCCACCGTGAGGTCGCCCAGATCGAACAGCCGGAGGTGGATGCGAACTCCCAGGTAATCGCCGAGTTCGAGCTGAATGACCCCTCCGGACCAGCCCGTGTCCGACGCGTAGGCCACCTGCACGGCACCCATCGCGTCCGTCCAGACGGCGTCCTTGGCGATGCCGGGAGGCGTGTGGATGGCCGGCCGATCGGCCGCCTCGAGGCTTCGGAGTGCGGCCCGAATGCCACGGGCGTTCGTGCCGGTGAAGACCAGGTTGATCGGGTCAGACGGCTTGGTGCGGTCGGGGACCTTCGCCACGAAGGGCCAGATCCTCCGGCGAGGGGCGACGGAGAGCGAAACCAAACGATCGAGCCCGGACGCTACGGGCGCGAAGATCATCGTCTGGGCGGACGGAAGCGTCGTGCGGCCGTTGGGGCTGGGAGCGCGTGGTGGTGTCTGCACGTTGTTCATCTATGGTGTCCAAAGGGGGTGGGTGGACTGAAAAATACCCCCCCGCGGGAACCACCCTGGCAACGTAGCTACGTATGTTTAGCCCCGCGATGACGTAGGAACCGCTTCCTCCGTGGAAATCCCCGGCTCACGACCCCCATCCCAGCAAGTTCCACGTCTCGAGCTGCCACGTGAACGTGATGAACGCCAAGGTCAGCACCGTGAAGGCAATCCGAGCCGGGAGACTCCCCTTTCCGGTCAGCCACGTGAACAGCGCCACCAGGAACGACGTCACCCCCAAGACGGCTGCCACGGGCAACACCAGCATGAGGGGTCTCAGCCCCCCTACCTCGCCCAGCGCGATCTGGTTCGGATCTCCGAGCGCGACGGCGAAGCCCACCACGAAGACCAGAAAGCCCACCGCACTCACCCAGGCAAGAAGGCGCCCGACGCCCGGGAGTACGTTCTCCGGCTGGTGCCCGTAACGCCTCCGGAAGAACCAGGGGATCGGGAGGCCGACGGCAGCGACGACGAAGAGCAGCAACGCCCCAACCGCCATCGGTAGATGCAGCGAGGCCCGCTCGGACCAGGGGACGCGCTCAAAGCCCAGGTAGGGGACGTCCGCCCGGAAAAGGTGGGTGATCTCGCCTGACGCGTCCTCTCGGAAGGCGATCCTCTGGTCACTGACCGTCGACTGAAGGGTCAGGGGCGCCACCGGGATCCAGCGCTCATCCTCCCCCAGGTCGAGCAGGAGAACGCTGTCACCTTCGCTCTCCACCGTCACCTCACCAGCCAGGGCCGAGACCTTGGTGAAGTCGGTATGCGAGAACCGATTGGCCCGGTACGTTCCCTCGAATCGCCGCAGGTCGTCCACCCCAGCGTCCCGCCCGACCTGGGCGGGTCCGCTGGAGTCGAAGTACCGGTCCAAGAAGTCCGATTCGAACTCTCGGGCGCTTCCACCGTCGGTGTTGAACGAAACGAAGACACCCAGCCCGTGTTCGGGGAGGAGAGAGAGCTGCGAATGGAACCAGAAGGTGTCCCCGCCATGCCCGATGACTCTGAGATCGCCACGGCTCAGATCCGCGAAGCCATGTAGAAACGGATTGGCCCCGACCGCGTTGCGAAACAGCTCCTGCTGCATGCGTTCGGCTGTGGCGGGCGAGAGCACGGCGCGCCCGTTCAAGGTTCCAAGCTGCAGCCAGGCCAGCATGAAGGTGGCCATATCCTGGGCGGTGGCAGAGGCAGCTCCGACCGGTGCAAGCGGCACGTACTCGAACGGCTGCTCGGCCCCTCCCGCCGAGTATCCGCGCGAGACCCGCGCCGCCAGAGCTTCAGGTAACGGCTGGCGAAAGGTCGTGGAGGACATGCCCAGCGGCCGGAGGATGTTCTGCTCGATGTACTCGAGCCACGGTTGCCCGCTGACATCCTCCACAACCTGCATCGCGATGGCAGTACCGTGGTTCGAGTAGGCGCTGGTCTCACCGGGGGGTCGCACTCGGTCCGGCATCTGGTTGCGCAATAGTTGCGCTATTGGCTTCAGGTCGGTGGAGTCGTTTCCAAAGAGACCGATGACATGGTCTTCGAAGCCCGCAGAGTGGGTCATGAGGTCGGCCAGCGTCACCGGGCGGTCGAATCCGACTGGTATCTCGACGTCCTTCAGATAGCGATTGACGTCCTCAGCCAGGTCGAGCTGCCCGGCCTCCACCAACTGCATCACGCTCGTCCACACGAAGAGCTTGGAGATCGAGCCGATCCGAAAGAGCGTCCGCCGGGCGTCCACAGGCACTCGTGCCTCGAGGTCCGCGAAGCCGTAACCCTTTGCGAGCAGCAGCTCTCCGTCCCGGACCACGGACACGGTGGCTCCCACTGCCCCGTCGCCTCCGATGCGGGCGTCCATCCAGCCGTCCATCCAGGTCTCGAGTTCCTCGGTGGTCGGAAGCGCGGGGACAGTCGGGGGGAGCTGTGCGAGCGCCGTGGCCACGGAGTCGCCCGCAGGCCTCAGTTGGGTCACCTGTGCCCCCAGGACGTCGGGTGCGCCAAGTACACCGGGTAGGCACAGCACGGCGCCCCACCGGGAAGCCCGCCACTGTTGCCGGGAAGGGAGGCTGGTCGCCGCGTTGGTGCCGATCATCGTCGTCGTCCTTTGAAATGATTCCTGCCCCCTACGGAGTGGGAGCATGCTCGGTGTCGAAGGTGGCCCGGCCGCGTACCTTGTGGAGACGAAGCCAAGTAAACATGGGGGTGCGGGGTTGGTCGCCATCCGCGAGGTACGTGTCAGCCGCAAATCGCGCCAGCTACACATCTTCGATGCTGAACAATACCAAGGGACCCTGGTGCGTGGGGGCCTGCGGAGGTGCACGTACACGCTGGACGGCGTGGACTTCACCATCGCGAAGAATCCGCGCGGGCCAGGCCTGATGCTATCGCGTGGACGGCAGCCCATCGCCAAAGCTGAACGCGACGGACTCCGGACGAAGTTTCGGATCAATGCCTTGGGAGGTCCCTATATGCTCGCCAGGAGGCGCTGGTACAGCCGGGCGCTTGAATTGAGGCGCGGCCCCAAGCGCATCGTGGGGACGGTCAAGCCCGACGGGCGCTTTGGCAAGGATGTCGTCGGCGATTTTCTGGCTGAACTCCCGCTCCCCGAACGTGTCTTCGTCATGGTCCTCTTCTTGGTGTCTTCGGGGGCAAAGAGCTGAGCCGATGATTCGGAGCTGTGCGGTCCTCGTTCTGGTCCTGCTGGGGATAGGACCGCGGTCGGAGCTTCAGGCCCAGGACGTCCAAACGCCAACGGACGTTGTGAACCGCTTCCTCGGTGCCTTCCAGCGATTGGCCTGGCAGGGGGTTGCCGCGCAAACGCACCCCGAAGTCCTCGAGACCTTCCGGTTCCACGTTGCTTCGATGGCAGACCACAGCGCGGACAACGCTGTCGCGACCCGAATCCTGCGTGGATCGAGTGCCGCCGACCTTGCCGACCTCGACGACCCAGCGCTGTTCGTTCACATCCTCGCCGCCCTCTACGAGGAGGTGCCCATGCTGGTCGGTGTGCTGGCCACCAACGAGTACGCCACGCTGGGTGCGGTGCCTGAGGCCGATACGCTGGCGCACGTGACCGTGCGTACCACCGCCTATACGACGGGCTCGACGAGCAGCAACGTTGAGGTGGTCACGCTCAGAAGGACCGCGACGGGCTGGCGGGTCGCGGACGCACCGGCGCTGGACGCGCTACTCGTCGCCCTCGGGACCTTCAGCCGGGAGTAGGATGCGGCGGCGATTCATGGCCCTCACGGCCAAGAACACCCCCCCGTGGAGAGGCAGCGCCAGCGCGATCAACTCTCCGTTCGCCTGATCGATCCCGGGCACTACCTGCACCAAAAACCCAACCAACGAGAACGCCACCGCTGCGAGCGCAAAGCGCTGGGTCCACGGTGCCGGACGCTGTCGGAACGCCGCGAACGGAACCATGAAGACGAGCAACAGCGACACAGGGTTGAACTGCAGAATGTTCTCGTTGAAGTACATCCAGATGTGCTCGGTGAACCATACCAGCACCAAGATGGCACCGAGCCCGCCCGCGATCAGGCTCCAGAGCGATCCCACCAGTCCCAGGCCCACCTGACCGAACCGAATGGGTTCGCCGGCGGCTTGGCCGGCCAACACGATCAGCACGGCCATCCCCAGTCCTAGTGCGAGCAACGGCCAGTTGAAGGCGATTGGAGCCGCCGGCGCAGGCTCTCTATCGGCGACGAAGATCTCCTCTTCCGAGGCCACGAGCGGGACCGGCCGTTCGTCGGTCCGTGTTGTCTCTATGCTGCGTATTTCATCCCTCAGAACCATCGGAACAAACGCGGCCTCCCACCTGCTGATATCCTCGTCGCCACGCGGGCCGAGCAGGAGGTCCAGGCCGGTCCAAATGAGCGGATGAGGTTCGGTGAGCCGACGGGTGTGGAACCGGTACGATTCGCCGTCCTGCTCCCGAAATGCGGGTTCCAACGCTCCGCCGGTAATCTGGTCGAGCAGATCTCGAATGCGAGTCGAACAGTTCTGGAGAAAGTAGTCATACCGATAGTCCGGGTTGCGCGTGTTCTCCAGGATCAGCGCCTGCAGCTCGAAGCGTTGGGCCGGGGTGAGGTTGAGCTCCTGTGACCACACGGAGCGGTTACGAGACTGGTAGCCCTGCAGCGTGCTCTCGAAGGTGTCATAGCCCATGGAGTACAACATCTCGCCCCTGATGAAACGGGGGAGGAAGTCGATCTGGCTGAACGAGAAGACGCCCCAGTGAAACACATCGTCACGCCCCGATTGGGCGTTCTGAATCCTCAGCGCGTTGTGCCCGAACGGCTCCCACACCTCATCGCCCGGTCCGAAGGTGAGAAGCGAGATCGTCAGTTCGGAGCCGGGCTCCAGCAGTGGCACGGAATCCGTAGCCAGAGTCCCAGGCGAGGCACCCTGTTGTGCGGCTGAGGCGACAGGCATGGCCAACAACACGGCCAGCACAACGGAGGAAAGAGGGCCCGACATCCAGGCGTATACACCGGGTCGGCACGAGAGATCGACCGGTACCGACACCTCGCGCTGGGCGTCTTGCTGCACCCCGGTCGGTTCATCTACCATCCTCGTTCCGAACACCGTTCAAGAACGCAACCCGCGCCGGAGTCCCTCTTCCATGTTGCACCCCACTTCTCGCCTGCCGCTCGCCCTGAAGGGCCTCATCTTGGTGGCTCTTTCCTGCGGAGTCCTGATGCCGGCCGCCACCGAGGCTCAGGTCGAGTGGTCTCCGGTCCCCGCCGGACACCCGCAAACGGCCGCGGAATTGAACGGGTTCGAGCGACACACGCGGCATCCGGAGATGTTGGACTTCTTGAACGCGCTGCGCCGGGTCTCCACCGACATGCGGCTGGGCACATACGGGCAGACCTGGCAGGGTCGAGACCTGGTGTACACGATCTTCAGTCGTCCCCTGGTGAGTGAACCTTGGGAGGCATGGGCGCTGGGGAGGCCAGTCGTGGTCCTGGCGGCGAACGTCCACGGTGGAGAGCGGACGTTTCGGGAGGGGCTGCTGGTTCTCATGCGTGATCTCGCAACGCCGGGTACCGCGGCAAACGACCTGCTTGACGAGGTGACGGTGATTGTCGCCCCCCAAATCAACCCTGACGGATTCGAGGCCACTGAACGCGGGACCCGGGGCAACGCTTGGGGCATCGACCTGAACCGCGACTACGTGAAACTGGAGCATCCCTCGATTGTGAACTACGTGGGCAACGTCATCCGTCGCTGGCGGCCCCACCTGTTCGTGGATGGCCACAACGGTGGCTCGCGTCCTTACAACCTGAACTACCAGTGTCCGAGCCACTTCGACCCAGCCCGCGCCATTAGCGACCTTTGCGACGACGAGATCTTTCCTGCCATCGACGCGAAGCTTGCCACCGAGGGCTACAAGTCCTGGTACTACACGAGCGGGAACGAAGAGGAGTGGCGGGTTGGCGGGTCCCAGGCGCGTATCGGGCGCAACTATGGTGGGTTCGTGAATGCCGTGGGGATTCTGTTCGAGGCGCCTACGCAGTTGTTGGAGGTCGGTGCCCGCGCGGGCTACCTAGGTTACCTGGCCGTGATCGAGTATGCAGCGAACCACTCCGACCGACTCATGGGCGTCATCCGCGAGGCCCAATTGGAGACGGTGGCCATGGGTGCCGCGCCTCGCGGTGAGGTCACAGTGGAGATGAGGTACGAGGCCGAGGACGAGCTCGTTTCGTACGAGTTGGTCGAGAACGGCGGTCGGGGCACCGACCCGTCGCAGCCGGTGGAGACCGTCCTCATCGAGAACGCCCGGCTCATGAAGAAGCCTGTTGCGGTGCGTACCCGCCCTCGGCCTTGGGCCTACCTGATCCCTCGGGACGCGGTGGGTGCCATCGCCATGCTCAGGCGACACGGCATTACGGTGGAACGCCTGGACGAAGCGGTCACGTTGGACGTGGATGCCTACACGGTGGCAGGCGTCACCCACGAACGGCAGTACAACCATGCAGCCGTGACCAAGGTCGAGGTGGGTGATGTCCTGACGCTAGAGCAGGAGTTCCCGGAGGGGACCTATGTGGTGCCCACCGCCCAATACCTGGGGCGCTTGGTGGCGCACATGCTCGAGGTGGAGACCGAGGACAACGTCGTGTACTGGAACACCATGGATGCGTGGGTGCCCCGACCCACTGAGGCGACCAACGCTCAGCGGCCGGCGCTGGTGCCCATCTTCAAGCTGATGACGCCCACCCCACTCCCGGCGAGCGTCATCCGCTAGTACGCGACGGAGCGTCCTGGGTCAGTTCACCTCGAAGCGGATGGGGAACGCCACCATGACGGGGACCGCCTGGTCGCGGTTGTAGGCCGGCGAGAACTGAACCACACGGGCGACCCGCAGGGCTGCGGCGTCCAGGGCCGAGTGTCCGGACGACGTCTGCACGCGGGCTTCGTCTACGGTGCCGTCTTCACCCACCAGAAAGAGCACGTGCACCGTGCCGCCGATCCCTGCGTCCCTCAGCAAAGCAGGGTACTCGCGCTGTAGGGCTCTGGCGACCTCGTCGCGGTTCTTCATCGAGGGCGCCACCATGCTCGGCGTCAGCAGGGAGTACCGGGCGCCAGGATCGGCAGCCTCGGTGGGTGGCGGCGGAAGATCCGGGGCCGACTCCCAGAGCGCGCTGGCGTCGGGGAGCGTCAGGCTGACGTCCACGGCATCCGACGCGATGACCGGTGCGGCTGGCCGCACGACATCGGCCGGAGGTTCGGGGAGCGGGATGTCGATCGGCGCCACGACCTCGATGGATGAGGGGTCCAAGGACACGCTCGTGGCCGTGAGGCTCGGGAAGAAGTTCAGAACCAGGAAGTGGAGCACGGTGGCACCCATGATGGACGCCCAGAGTGTGCTGCTGAAGCTCTGCTTGAAGCGCTGGTGCGCAGTCGGGTTCGGGTACGGTTGTAGGACCGTCATGTTGCCACCTCCTCGGGGCGTGAGCGAAGCGGGTGTGAGTTGAGGAGCGGCAATCTCCTGCATCCACACGTCCAAGGACGATCGAGCGACGTCGATCCACACATCTCGCACGAAGCGCAGGCGACCTACCAGCCCGGGCCCGTAGCGGGGGTCTTCGCGAAGGCGCGCGTAAGCGGCCAGCCATTCGTTCCCGTGGCGCCGGCGGAACCCCTCCGGGTAGAGGTGCAACAACCAGGCGGGAAAGCCGGTTCGTTCGTATGGGGTCTGATGCTCCATGGAGCCTCCGTTCAGGCAGGCAGAAGGGAGAGTGAACGGGCGTGGCGGACGGTGGCTTCCATGGCGGAAAGCTCTGCCACCAGGCGGGCGCGGCCGACGTCGGTGAGTCGATAGAAGCGCCGGGGGCGGCCGTCCGGGTCAGCTCCGGGAGGGGACTCGGTCTCGCCGATCAGGCCGGCCTTTTCCATCCGCTGGATCGCGGCGTACAGGGTTCCCGGACCGATGCGGACACGTCCTTCGGTGCGGGCCTCCACCGCCTGCGCCAGGGCATAGCCGTGGGCGGGTCCGGAGGCCAAAGCCAGGCAGAGCTGGAAGACGGCGGGACGCAGCGGGCGGTCGGATCGGTGCGGCATCTGAGCTCCGGAAAGGATCGGGATCACATATATCGAAACGAGATATATCGATGTACGATACGTCTCAACGATGATTACAGGGGGGGGCCAGGACGAGAAAAGGGTGCCCTCGGCCGAATGGCTTGGCCCGTGGGTGGGACTCGCGAGAAGACCGCGCTGTCGGGGTCTCGTCCCTTACCACACGGGGGAAGCCACGGGGGAACTCGGCCTCGGGCACCCGGAGGACGGTGGGACCGCGCGGCGGGGGTCCGTGCTGGCTGGCGGGAACCGGCACGGGCTCGCAGGGATCCGAAAACGCGCCCCGGCGAAGCGTCGGGGTGCTGATGTCCTCACCTAGTAATGCGTGAGAAGTGGCCCGTAGAGGTCACGGGTCCGAGCGCATGCCTGGCTGCGGGGCCGAAAACACCCGGGCCAAATCGGCGCAAGTCAAGTATTCATAACGGGGTACGGCCCTTTCCCCCACCCCATAGCTGCGAGGCAGTGCGGCGGTGTCAATGGCACTGCCCGCTCAGCTCTCGCATATTCGCGCCTGTTTGGGACGGCCACAGGCGCGCGGTCCCACAAACCGCTCTACCCGCGGGAGTTCATCCATGAGACACCCGGTCGCCCTCGCGCTCGCCCTCGCGTTCGCAGTCGGCGGCTCCATCACCGCCCAGGAGCCGACGACCTTCAACACCCAGATTGCGCTCGACGTGCGATCTCCCTCGATCGTCGCCCTGTCTGACGACGGCGAGTACGGGGTGGTCACGGTGCGAACTCGCAGGAGTCGGATGGTGACGGACCACTCTCGCTTCGGTGACCCCACCTACGTGGCACCCAGCCGGGTGGGGGTGTTGCTGCTCGACGTGGCGCGCGGAGGTCAACACTGGCTACACGAAGAGCCGGTACAGGCGAGAGGCTTCGCGCTCTCGCCAGACGGCTCGCAGTTGGCCTACCTGTTGTTCGAGAATGATGCCTGGTCGGTCCGGGTGCACGATGTCCAGGCAAGGGAGACGCGGGCGCTCGACCTGCAATCCAGCCTGGCGATCTCATCGAACTCACCTCTCGAGTGGTTACCGGGAGACGAGTCTCTCGTGGTGGGTCTTCGGCCCGAGGACTGGGCAGCGCGGGCGCGCGCTGCATTCGAGGCGCTCACTACGGCCAACGTCATCGTGCAGGATTCCCGCAACGAGTTCCTGGCGTGGGATGCCGTGCGCAACATTGCGTCCGAACAGATCACCGCTCGGGTATCGCTGGACGACGGTTCGGTGAGCGAGCTGATGCGGGATCTCCAACCGCAGAACATCGGGTTCTCTGAGGACGGTCGCTACATGACCTTCCAAACCGCGACGCGGACCAAGACCACGTACACGCGGCAGGACGGGACCGACTACGGACTGTGGCGCCTTCGCCTGGATGGCGGTGAGCCCGAGCCGCTCATCGCGCCACGGGAGGAGCGCATCTCGGTTGCCTGGAATCCTGACCGAGACGCGTACGCCTATGCCAAGAAGGGGGTGGTGTTCGTAAAGCCCGCCAATGGCGACGACCCCACGAACCTCACGGACAAACACCGTCGGTCCCAGGGCGACACCGCATCAGTGAAGTTCTCCGTGGAGCGCTGGAGCCCCGATGGCGAGCACCTTCTGCTGACCTCCGAAGTTGGATGGCATCGTGTCGACCGCGAAGGAGACACCATGGACCTGCTGCTCGTGCTCGAGGACGATGAAGACATGCGCCCGCGGCGAAGTATCGAACATTGGAGCGAGGACGGGCGCTACGTCTACTTTGGCTATTCTGCGCGCGATCGGTGGCAACGCGGCCTCAAGCGTATGGACGTCGAGAGCGGTGCCATCGAAACTGTGCTCATGGACGACGACTTGTACCGGGGTTGGCGACTCTCTGAAGACGCCTCCGTAGCGCTCTTTCAACGTTCTGACGGTAACCAACCGGACGAGGTGTTCGCGTACCGCGGCGGTCGCGCTGAGCAGCTGACCGATTTGAACCCCCAACTGGCCAACGTCGAACTGACTCGTACAGAGTTGGTGGACTACCTGGACGTCGACGGCAACACACTCTACGGGATTCTCTACTATCCCGTCGGCTACCAGGAGGGGCGTACCTACCCGTTGGTCGCAGAGGTATACGAGCAGTTCTTCGACAACGGGTACAACGAGAACATGAACGTCATCACCGCACAGGGTTGGTTCGGGTTCCGACCGTCGGTGCGCTTCGAAGAGGGATACCCCGGGGAGGCATGGCTCAAAGCAGTACCGAACGCCATTAACCGCCTCATCGAGCGAGGGCTGGTCGACGAGGAGCAGGTCGGTGTCTACGGCCAGAGCTACGGCGGTTACGCTGTCAATCTCCTCATCACACAAACGGATCGGTTCGCCGCTGCCGCCAACGTGTCTGGCAAGGTGAACATGGTTTCCTTCCTTGGGGATTCGCCAAAGATCACCACGCGCAACTATGCGGCTGCTGAGGTGGGTCAGGACCGCATCGGGGCGACCCTCTGGGAACAGCCCCACAAGTACATCGAACACTCTGCCGTCATGTTCGCGGACCGGATCGAGACCCCGTTGCTGATGCTCTCCGGTGAGGGAGATTGGAACGTGCCGGCCACCAACCAACGCGAGATGTACTACGCCATGCGGCGGCTGGGGAAGGAGGTGGTTTGGGTCAACTACACCGCGGGCGGCCACGGTGCGGGGAGGGCGAGCACTGAGGCGGACTTCCACGACCACTGGCGGCGCATGGTGGAGTGGTTCGGGGAGCACTTCGACGAGGAGCCGGTCAAGACCGTCGGAGACGGGTCAGGGTAGTCCGCCACCCTTGGATCATCTGCGGATATCATGCAATACGTAGGAAGCCACCCGCCCTTTAGGCGAGTCCCCCAACCCCAACTCGCATGAAGAAGCTCGGTCTAGCTGTCTCCGCATTGTTTGCTCTCGTCCTTGTGGCCGTTTTGCTTTTCATGGCTGTGGGCACCGTGCGTCTGGGCGCCCGCGTGGAGGTTCCGGACCACACCGTCGACCTTCCCCCGCCTGGTGCCGAGTCCGTCGCCGAGGGCAAGCGGCTGGCAGGCGTATTCGGTTGTTCGGAGTGTCACGGCGCGGACCTGGAGGGCGCCGACTTCCTAGAGGGCGGTCCGTTCATGCAGCTGCCCGCCTCCAACCTCACGGGTGGGCGCTACACCGACCTAGAGTTGGAGCGCGCCATCCGTCACGGTGTTGGGAAGGACGGCAGCACCCTGCTCATCATGCCGAGTGAGGCTTTCGAGGAGATGAGCGACTCTGATCTGGGCGCTCTATTGGCGTACATTGGATCGCTGCCCTCCCGAGATACAGACCTGATTGACCGTGCAGTGGGCCCCATCGGGCGCATCGTGGCAGCGTTCCAAGCGCCAATGCTCCAGCCCTCCCGATCGATCGTACAGTCCGCGGTGCACGCCAGCACAGCCGGAGATCGGGGCAGCTACTACGCGAGCTACTGTCAGGCCTGTCACGGGGCAGATCTGGGGGGAAGGATGTTCACTGGGGAAGAACCCGTGTGGGCACCCAACCTGACGGCGCATGCCACCGGACTTGGGGCATGGTCGAGCGAAGATTTCGAGAGGGCCCTTCGGAAGGGAATGCGTCCAGATGGGCGAGCACTGAACTCCGCTGTCATGCCGTGGCGAGGCATGGCGGGCTTGACGGACGACGAGGTCGGAGCGATCTGGGACTACCTGCGAGAGCTGCCGCCCGTGGACCGACCGCAGCCTACTGCATAGAACCGGTCCCTGCGGCATGCTGATGCCTGGTCGAAAACACCAACTCCCGCGGCTGGACTCGAACCAGCGACACCCTGATTAACAGTCAGGTGCTCTAACCAACTGAGCTACGCGGGAAAAGACCCCCGAACTGGGGGAAACAAAGGTATCCGGACCTTAGATAGGGGTCAACGGATTTCGAGGCCTCGTGCCCCCACCCTCCGTTGCCCCTTCGAGCTATGCCCCGATGGGTAGGTGGGTCTGCGCCCTGTCCTCCACGGGGACCTCGTGGCAACGACGGCAGCGGGCCTCGTAGCTTTCGGTGCCACCCACCTGGATGGTGGGCCCTTCGGCGGGGGCGGGCTTCCCATCGATCAGTCGCTGGTTGCGTGTAGCCACATCGCCGCAAGAGACGCAGATGGCGTTTAGCTTGTCGATGCGCTCCGCGACGGACAGGAGCAGCGGCATCGGGCCAAACGGCCTACCTCGAAAGTCCATGTCGGTCCCCGCCACAATGACGCGCACACCCCGATCTGCCAGATCGTTTGCCACCTGCGCGACCCCATCATCCAGGAACTGCGCCTCGTCGATCGCAACCACCCGAGTTCCCGGACGCACCTTCTCGGCAATCTGGACCGAGGATGTGACCGGCTCCGCCTCGATGACACTGCCGTCATGGGAGGAAACGCGATGCACCCCCATGTAGCGATCATCGAGATGCGACTTGAAGACCTGTATAGGCTTCTTCGCGATGAGGGAACGGCGGACCCGGCGGAGAAGCTCTTCAGACTTCCCCGAGAACATCACTCCAGAGATGACCTCGATCCACCCGTCCTGCCTTCCCAGGTACATCTACCACCAGTTGAGCACTGACCCGATTCCGATCACGCCCGCAGCTAGCGTCACAATGGCACTGGTGAACTGGATGTTGTCGCGCCAGCGCGATCGTGTCCTGGGCGGCACGTACAGCCAGTCGCCCGACTGTACGAGTCGGGACACCACGCTCAGGTCGGCTTCATCCGGTCGAAAGTCGATCACCTCTAACGCTCCATCGCGCACGAGGTGCACCCTCGACTGGTCGGCGGCTCCCAACCCGGCTGAGAAGTCGAGCTCCGAGTAGGGCCCGCCAGCCATGGCCAACACGTCCACCAGAGTGGCTGCGGGCTCCACGAAGAAGTGTCCGGGTGCGCGGACCGTACCGGTGACGTTTACGCGCAGCTTTACCGTGACGTCGACCACTGGGTTAGAGTAGAACGCCTGGTAGCTATCGACCAGGCGTTCTCTCAGTGCCGCTGCATCCAGGCTGATGACGGTGATGCCCCCGATGTAGGGCAGGTGGATCTGTCCCGCACGATCCACCCAGCGCGAGCCGCTGATCTCATCCACTTCCGTCCCGGAAGCTGTGAAGAACTTCAGATCGATCTGATCGCCGGGCTCCAGTCCATAGGTTCTGGTTTGACCATCAAGCGACGGTGTACCGAGGAAGAGGAGGGGTAAGACCAGTCCAAGAGTCCGGCGCAGGCCGTTGTGCATTCGGAGAGGAGCTCCCGGTTGGCGGGGTGGGTGGCCAGGTCTTGGGGGGTAGCACAACTTATAGTCCCAACCCAACCGGAGTCCAGATAAGTGCCTACCGTCGCTGCACGTGTGTGAGTCAAGACTGAGGACATCAGGCCTCCCGACCACCGCGCTCGCCATAGCCGTCGGCCTCGGGGGGTGCGGGTCAATCCAAGGCCCGCCGGAGTCGCAGCCGCCCCGCCTGGTCGTCGCACTCGTCATCGATCAACTGCCCCCCGATCTCCTGGACCGCTACGATGCGTTGTATACCGGAGGGCTGCGGCGCCTGCTGGACGGTGGGCATCGCTTCACGAATGCGGTGCACGACCATGCGTACACGGAGACGGCCGCCGGCCACGCCACGCTCTCCACGGGCCTTGTGCCAGCCAGACACGGCGTCGTAGCGAACAACTGGACCGAGCGTCGCGGCGGGGAGTGGACCTCGGTCTACGCCGTCGAGGATGCGGCCAGCCCCATTCTGGGCGAACCCGCACTCGAGGGAAGGTCCCCCGCCAACCTTCGTGCACCCGGGTTTGCGGATTGGGTGTACGCGCTCGACCCCGCGGGTGAGGTGGTCTCGGTTTCGCGTAAGGATCGCGCGGCGATCACGATGGCCGGTCAGAGCCGGGGACATGTCTACTGGCTGGAACCCGCGGGCGGTCGCTTCGTGACGTCGAGCTACTACGCCGAGACTCCGGCCCCCTGGGTGCAAGCGTTCAACGCCGACGAGCTTCCCCGCTTCTACGCCGACTCGGTCTGGACCGAAGAGTGGCCGGAGCTTACCCGGGAGCATGCGCGCCCGGATACGGCGGCCTATGAGAGCGGCGGGAACTTCAGTTGGTTCCCGCATCGATTCGTCGATGAATGGTTGCGCCAGGACCAAGTGGGCTTCAACACCTGGGTGGCCGAGACCCCGGTCATCGATGCAGCGACTCTGGCGCTCGCGCGTACCGCCGTGGAAGCGTTGGCACTCGGCGCCGATTCCGTGCTCGACTTCCTGTCGATCTCGCTCTCGCAGATCGACATCATCGGGCATGCCTTCGGGCCCTACAGCAGGGAGCAGCTGGACAACCTGCTGAGGCTCGACCGCGAGCTGGGGTTGTTCCTCGCGTTTCTGGATGAGACGGTGGGCGAGGGCGGTTGGGTGCTCGGGCTCTCGGCCGATCACGGTGTGCTGCCCATGCCCGAATACCTTGCCGAACAGGGGGTGGACGCCGGGCGTTTCAGTAGGAGTTCGAGGGACTCGGTAAGGGCAGCCATTGAACGAACGGCATCGCTTGCCGAGCCTGAACGGGCCCGAGCGCTGGCGCGCGACGTAGCGTCCCTGGATGACGTTGCTGCTGCCCTGGTGACGAACGAACTCCTGGCGTCTGGAGAGTCCCCGGACACCTTCGCTTCGCTGTTCAGGAACTCATACTTCGAAGGGCGCTACACCGGGGATCTGGGGCGCTTCGGGGTCCAGCTCCGGTTGCGGGAGCATTACCTCCCCATCGTCACACCGCGCCGGACCACCCACGGATCCCCCTACTACTACGACAGGCACGTTCCGCTGCTCTTCTTCGGCGCGAACGTGCAGAGCGACGTGTCTGGGGCGGCGGCTCGAACCACAGATTTCGCACCGACGCTAGCGGCGCTTGCAGGCGTGCCAACGCCAGCGGACCTGGACGGAATCGCACTCTTGAGCGTGTCACCCTAACGACGAAACCGCAGCGAAGTTGCCAACACGCAACACCCAACGGCGTCGAACAACTGCGTCAAGGCGTGTGTGATGTCGGTTACACCGACCTCCTAACACGTACCCGTAAAGAGCTTTAGCAGCGCCGTGGCGTCGACGCCACGCTCGTGAGCGATCATCGGCGCGTCCCCTGCGACTTCTGGTCAGCCTCCCCAGCGCAGTAGATCAGGGTCGTCACGCTGTTGCGACGACCTTGACAGCGCGTGTCAGCGAGTCGCATGAATAGGCCCCATTTTGATTTTGAACTCGGCGTATTCGGTGCACCCAATAGCTGTGCGCGTCCGCAGGAGGTTGCGGTCGCTACGAGTGGACGGAGGCAGTCCACGTGCTAGTGGTCATCGGCGGCGGGCAGGACGATCCCGAGAAGGAGAGTAGCGTGTCCGAAAGGGCCCAAAGAGTGGCCAATCAGGACCCGGGGTGGTTTCGTCGGGCCGAGTCTCTCCTCGAGTCACTGACCGGTGTGCTTTCAGCGCGGGTCGTGGTCCGACCGGGGGGTCCTGTTGAAGAGGTCCATGTGCTGACCTCGGATGAGATTCATCCGAAACAGACCGTTCGCAACGTCGAGTCCGCGCTCCAAGCGCAGTTTGGCTTGAGGATCGATCATAGGAAGATCTCCGTAGCGCAGACGACCAAGCGGCCCCCCGTGTTGAAAGCCGGTGAAGCAGTTACGCCGAAGCTGGGCAAGGCGACGCGATCCGAGCACGTGCCGATCTCGGAGGAGAAGAGGTCGCCCCGCGAGCCGGCCATCGCCATGCCCAGCCTGAATGCCCCGTCCGAGGAGCGGCATCCAGCGGGTGCGGCCGAGGGCCTAGAGAAGCGCATCCTCTTCATCGGCCACTCGGTCGAAAGTCAGCGCTCCCACCGGGTGCGCCTCCGGGTTGCCTTGGAATGGCTGGGTGACCGCTACGTGGGGGAGGCGCTCGCTGCCGACCGGCCGCGTGCCCGACTCGACGGATTCGCAAATGCCACGCTTCGGGCGGTGGAGGGCATCCTCACCAGAACGGCTGAGGCGAACGACGTCGATGGGGTTGCTCTCGGACTCGAGGGAGTCTCCGAGATCGACGCCTTCGACAGGAAGTTCGTCATCGTCGCCGTGAATGCCCTGTTTGACCGGAAGATGGCCATTCTCACCGGATCTGGTGCCGTCCAAGACAGCCTGGATCGGGCGGTGATCCTGGCTACCCTGCAGGCGACCGACCGGAGGGTGCGCGCCTTCCTGGAAGGTGTCGAACGTTTCCCGATGGGTGGAGGACGCGGGACGACCGGGCTCTCGGACCAGAAGAACGGCGATCCCTTCGAGGTCTGGGGGTAGGAGCAGTCCGCTCGGGCAGGCTCCCCCGCGACGCTCGGGGTACTTAGTCGAAGGGCCCAAATCTAGTGTTCCCTTGGATTTGACTTCGGCACCACCTTCTCCTAGTGTTGCTTCAAACATAAACATTTGACGGTAACCCCCCACCCCGCATGTCGAGTTAGGTGCGCAACCCCCCCGGTGGCGCTCAGGTGACGTACGGTCCCCGAGTGCTGTCCGTTAAAAGGGAGTTTGCAAGCCACTTCGGTCTCATCCCCGGCACCCCTCTGGTGCTTGGCCGAAGCTTGGCAGACGCGAAGGCTTCCCTGGCTGTGAACGCAGTTCAAAAGACGTCGTTTGAGCGCTGGTCAAGCCAGCGTGTAGAGGAGGTACTAGGTGGTCTGGAAGGGGTTGCCTCGGCGCAGCTACATCAGGGGACTTTTGGGCCGCAGCTTCATGTCGTTGCAGAGCATGAAGATGCAGCATCCGCACTGTGCGAGCGCATCCGGGCATCGCTTTTCGTCCACTTCGGGCAGTCCCTGGACTCGGGTCAGATCTCCATTGGCCAGGTGGTCCGATTCCGCGACTCAGATGACGGGGGGAGCCAGGAAGGTCCGCCCACGCCAGATCGCCTCGTGCTCGTAGAACACACCGTCGTTTCCGACTCCCTCGGTAGGGTGAGCACCCGGGTGATTCTGGAGTGGAAAGGCAAGCAGTATCACGGGGGAGCGCATGGCTCAGATGTTGCTCCTGCGCAATTGGACAACCACGTCCTGGCCACTCTGCGTGCGATTGAGTCCGCGGTTGGGCCGGATGGGATGTCCGAAGAGGACCTGATCTCCTTGCACCTCGATGGAGCTGCGCTGGTGACTGGCCTGGGTCAGCCGAAAGTGTTGGTCTCGATCAACGCCGTAAGGGGACGCGATACTGTGACGCTCGCCGGTGCCGAAGGCGCCGCCGACAACGAGAACCGAGCAGCAATTCTAGCCACTCTGAAGGCCACGGACCGATGGGTTCGAGGCCAGCTCAGGGACTAGGGGCGCTGCGAAGAGAAAGGAGGACCCCCCTCGGCGACCGGAGCGAAGCTGAGAACGTAGCGGATTAGCGAAGCCACAGTTGTCTTGGTTCGAATACGAACCTTCGGCCAGAAACACTTTCCTTATAGGGGGTGAGGCTCGTGGTCTTCGACGCACTGTTCGATCGGCTAGGCCAAGCTTTGATGGCGATGCTTGGCGGCATCACCTGGTAGACGAAAGTCTCTAGGGCAGTACAACGGGTCGCTGGGGGGGGCCAGATTGATGCGGAAGTTTGCGGTGATAGCCTACATCGCTGGGGTTGTATCCTTGGCAGTGCTGGCCCTTGGACTCCTGAGCTTGGGTCCCTCGGTCGAGCTGGCTATCGCACACTTCCCAGGGTTGGTAGCCCTCTTCGCACTTGGTGTCCTCGCGGAACGCCTATCTGTGCCGCTTCCCATGGGTCAGACTAGGGGCGGCCATTCGGTCTTCTTCCTGCTCCTGTTGGCATCCGTGCTCTTGTTTGGGCCTCTGCCAACTACAGCTCTTGCCTTCGCAACCTTGGTAGTAGGCGAGACCCTAGTGAAGCGGGCCGAGTTTCGCCGCGTTGTGTTTAATGTTGCGCAGTACGTCCTTGCGGTTACACTCGCGGGTTGGGCTTTCGAAGAGCTCGGCGGCATCGCGACGCCGGAGGCCCTGGATTTCTCGATCTGGCCATTCATCGGCTTCGCGGTGGTGTTTCAGTGTGTAAACGTTGCTGCAGTAGCGGGGGTGGTCGCCCTGGATCAAGGGGTGTCGTTCCCCTCGGTCGTGTCGCGTTTGACTGGGAGGTGGGGTGCGAACCTCTCTCAGGATTTTCTGGTGTCACCTCTCGCGGTGCTGATAGCGTACACCTATAGCGAGATTGGCTGGGGCGGCCTACTCGGAATCTCATTTCTGCTAATCTGGGTTCGTCGCTCGTATCTGATCGGTTTCCAGCTGCAACAAGCCAATCGCGACCTCCTAAAGGCCCTCGTTAAGGCGATTGAGACCAGAGACCCATACACCTCTGGGCACTCAATGCGCGTTGCAGCCCTTGCCCGTCGCATCGCCAGCCAAATGGGACTGACTGGGCGCAGCCTTGAGGATGTCGAGACTGCTGCGCTCCTGCACGATGTTGGGAAGATCGACGCAATTTATACTGATATTCTGAGCAAGAAGGGCAGCCTCTCCTCCGAGGAAATGGAGGTCATCAAGTCACACGTCGACAAGGGTGTCGAGCTTCTAACTTCGCTGTCTTCGTTCCACAAGGGGATTATCGCTTCGGTACGCCACCATCATGAGCGCTACGATGGCAGTGGATACCCAGACGGAATCGCCGGGGAATCGATCCCTATCGGGGCACGAATCATCAAAGCATGCGACGCTGTCGACGCAATGCTTAGTGACCGGCCCTATCGCAAGGCGCTCTCCCTAAACGACGTGCGCGAGCAGCTCCTCCTTTTCTCCGAGCGGGAGTTTGATCCGATCCTGGTTTCGCTCTTCCTGAAGGAAGGCGTCCTAGAATCCCATTCTAGGGATGTCTCGCGAGGGAAGGTGGCGACAGACGGAGCGCGCGAAGTATCCAAGCAAAAAAACGCGGTAGCTCCGGTCCTCAGTGCTTGATCCTGCCGACCCGATTCCGGTAGTTGGCAAAGATCCTACTCAGCCGGTCTAAGTTCAGTGATGTCGCTAGGCCAATGTACTCTTCGGCCAAGTCGCTCCGGGCAACGCCCATCTTAGCGAGTAGGTGAAGGTGCAGGACTCCGAGTTGCAGCCAGAGAAGCGGCAACCTTCCTTCGGCCAGTGCGAGGTAACTCTCAAGGCGCTCGATTCCGGCGTTCGGACTAGTTGCGAGGAACGTGACGCGGGCGTCTAGGTGAGCCATCATGGCGAGGTCGAACGATGGCGACCGAAGCTCCGCTGTTGCGCGCTTTACCTTGGCCAGAGCCGAGCGAGCCGAGGCCAGTCTTCCGGCTTCCAAGTCGCAAAGGCCCAGCCCAACGAGTGATACCCGTCGTCCGGCCTGATTGGCCGGCGATTGCAGGGCCCTGCTGAAGGCGCTCCTTGCAGCGCCAAAGTCACGTCTACTAAGGAGTAGGTCGCCCCAGTTGTTGGCAACTCGAGAGTCCTCTCGAGCATTCTGGGGGGCGGACAGGAGCTCATCACACGCCCTCAGACTTGCCTCCGCACGCTCAAAGTCGTGCGCCGCGATGAAGTAGGTTGCTTCGTTGTTTCGCACTACGAAGCGGGCACCGACCTGGGCCACTCCGCTTGTTAGAGATAAGGCTTCGCTTAGGACTCGCTCTCCCTCAGCTGTGCCGAGCCGTCCCTGTATAGCCAGGTGGCTCATGCGGGACACTACCGCACTCCTCCTCTCGCTCGGCGTCTTCGCCTCGGTCACGACCATCTGCGTTATCTCTTCCGCTCGCGCCGGGTCTCCGTAGAACGCGTGCAGTACTGCCACCCGGCCCGCGATGGCAAGCCGCTCCTCGAGATCTTCGCCTAGACATCGCTCAAGCGCTCCGAGAGCCCGAGGCGCCTCAATGTGCAGCCTGTCATTTCGATCCGCATGCTGTAGCTCCTGCTCAAGCACCCGTAGTACGAACCCGGCGTCGTGCGTGCGTTCGGCGGACTCTCTCAAAGCCTCCAAAGCTGACGCGATCGCGAGTGCTTCGTGTTTCCCGGCGATGGAACGAATCTCACAGAGCAACAGCCCTGCCTCACGAACGAGGTGAGGGTCGTCCAGCTCCGTCGATAGCTCGACTATTCGCCGTTCGGCTCGATCAAGTAGGCCCAGGAGCGTTTCACACGTGGCTAGTCTCAGACTAGCGTGAGCTCGCGCACAGAGGTCGGGTGCGTGGTCATAGGTGATCTGCAGAAACCGAATCGCTTCTGAGATTGCTCCCTTTCGCTCTGCATCTTCGGCGGCGGTTCCAGAGTACTTGAAGGCGTTGGCACGGTCCCCGGACAGGTGACAGTGGATGGCCATCTCACCTGCCGATACGAGATGGATTCCTGAGTTCAGCAGGTTGAATGCCCGGCGATGCAACAACTGACGGCGCGCCCCACTGATTCGACCTAGCACGCTTTGCCGTAAGAGCTCGTGCCAGAGCTCGGTTCCTTGGTCGGTCCAACGGACCAACCCCGCCCGGTCGAGGTCCTCCAGGGCGTTCGCAATCGTGTCGGCGTCGGACTCGGCCAGGGCTTCGAGGTCTGAGAGGGTCGCGACCCGCCCCCATACGGAAATGGCCTCGAGCACTCGGATGGCGGCCCGGGGAAGGCTGGCAAGCCGACGATCGAACAGTCGACGGATCGAGGTCGGCACGCTGAGGTCTGTGGCCGTCTCCGAAAACGGCTCGGCGCCGGCCTCCACCCACTGGCGGGTCAGCTCGATCAGGAACAGGGGGTTGCCCCGCGCCAGCCCGACGATCCTGTCCGCCGCGCTGGGCGACAACTCCTCACCACCCAGCTCACCGATCAGCTGCTTCTGGCTCGGCGGATCGAGCGGCTGGAGGTCGAGGTGGCGCACCCCCTCCGAGCGCAGGAACACATCCAGTTTGGAGCCGTCCACGACGTGCTCAGGCCTGTAGGTGACCACGATGGTCCCCGCCCCTTCGTCCCACCGCCGCCTCACGTACTCCAACGCCGCCAACGACGAGTCGTCGATCCAGTGCAGGTCGTCGAGCACCAACACGAATGAGTGCCGTTCACCGATCGCGAGGAAGACCTGCCGTAGTGACTCGAGCAACCGGCGATGGACGCTGTCTCGCTGGATTTCGGGAACCTCCAACGGACCCCCCGCGACCTGCGCGAACTCGGGAAGGAACTGTAATACGACGCTCCGCCACGGTTCCTCCACACGGGCCAGGACTTCCGCAACCTCCCGCGTAGACAGCGCCTCGGTGAGCGCATTCAGCGCAACGTCCTTCTCCAACTCAGCAAGGCGCGCATGCAGGACAAGCCTGCCCTGCAACGTAGCCGCGCTCAGGGACTCATTGAGCAGTCGCGTCTTCCCCAACCCAGCCTCGCCGGCGATCGCAACAGTCGTGAGACAGTCCTCGTCGGGGTCGATGAGCAGGGGCCGAAGCTTCGCTACCGCTGCCTCCCTCCCATACATGCGAGGCTCGGGCGGCCCCCTGCGGACGGGCCCAGCAGTCCCGCTCTTCTGCCGAGCCAGCGAGCGTACGCGCTGCAAGAGTGTTCGGGTCTCGGTGGATGGAGGCGCCGTGGTCCGTTCATTGTGCGCATCGAAGAATGCGTCGTAGGTGGCGAGCGCTTCGGTGGGCGAGGCACACAGCGCCTGTGCCCACATGACGTTTCGCATGGCCGCCTCGTTCGCAGGGTCCAACAGGTAAAGCGCCTGCGCGGACGACAACGCTCGTGGCCCCCACCGCCCCTGACCCTCCGCCAGGGCCCACTGAGCGGACGCGCGAGCACGAACCAGGCGCCTCAGCGCGTGCCTCCGGCCATCCAGCCAGGTTTGGTACTCGCTTGTGGGCACGGTGGGGAGCACGTCGAGGAACCCGCGCGTCACGATGCTGGCTGCCTCACGGAATCGACCCGCGTCGAACAGGGCGTCGACCTCGTCCAACTCCGACCGACTGCCGGGTGGCCGACTGAGCGTGTCCCCGACCCGTAGGAGTGCCGGGTCCCCACCGGCTTGAGTCAGCTCGTAGAGTAGTTGGCTCAGCCGACGTCGGAGCGTCCCCTCGTGGCCGGTCTGCCAGAGCATGGTGGCCACCTCGGCTCGGCCCAGGCCCTCGCGCTCGTGCCCGAACACCAGCCCGATCAAGGCCAGTTGCAAAGGCGCGAGAGCCAACTCACGGCCGTCCACCAGTAGCTGGGGACGGCCGAAGAGCTTCGCGAACGGACCGCTCATGTTTCCGCTTGGGTCGGCTGCCACTGCCACATCGGTCTCTTCAATCCGCCTTCGTCTCGCTCCAGACAGAGCCAGTTCTCGACAACCCACTCCCATCCCAGTGCCTCGCGGGCAAGGGAAGGTCGGTGCCCCGTCAGGCGCTTCATCTGATTGCTCAATGAAAACCCATCGGGGTAGCCCAAGCTGCACGCCACCGTGAACAGGCTGTCGGAGCTGTTCTGTAGACGGATCACGGCCCTCAGAATACGGCCCATCTGAAGCCAATGCGACGGAACGGGGAGCCCCCTGGACAGAAAGCGTCTCCCCAGGGCCCTGCGTGACATGTAGAGTGCCCGGGCCAGCGCGGTCACCGTTCTGAGCTCCGCCGAGAGCTCGACCACACGGCGCACCATACGCGCGGTATCGGTCTCGAGTTTGATGCCACGCCAGTGGAGGTAGTCTGTCAGTTCTCCCCCGAGGTCGTCGGGAGGGCGGCGGAGCAGGGTACTCACCTCCTGAGCGTCAAGATCGGGATGATGGGGAAGGATGCTCTGTGGTCGACATCGCTCCACGATCTCCAGAACACTCGTGGAGGCCGGGACCAGACCGGTCGGTGGGAGCATCACCACGAGCGAAACCCCGGGCGGTCGACGCCGGACCAGCTCAAGGGGGCTCGACGGGTCGGCCGCGTCCACGTTCCAGACAATCACGCTGCCTGGGGCCGAGACGTGGGCCGGAATGCCCTCCTGCTGATCGATCGAGCGGAAGTGGTGATACGGTGGGTGAAGCCAGAAAAGCCGTTCGCCATCCATGCGAACCCCCCTTGCATCCGGTGACGGGCCGGCGTTCACGGGTGACCGACCCACAGGACATAGCAGGCTAGGGGGAGCCTATCAGGACGGTATCAGGAGGTGAGGATCGCAGCAAACGGGGGAGCTGCGGGCATGCCGGGAAGCTGGTGTGTGACCGGCTCTAGGCCGTGGAGTTGGCGCCCTCGGCCACCACCACTCGGTCCCGGCCTTCGTTCTTTCCAGCGTACAGCGCCTGGTCTGCAGCGGCGATCCACTGGTCGATGGTCGCATCCCATTCGGCTTCTGCGACACCCACCGTAATCGTCACGCGCACTGGGGCCCCGTCGACCTGGTGGTCCTGACGGCTAAGCGTCAGTCGCAGTCGCTCTGCTACCAGCTCCGCCTCGGCAGGCGCCGTATCCGGAAGCAGCATAGCGAACTCCTCGCCACCCCAGCGAGCCACCACATCTTCCTCACGGGCCGAAGAGGTCAACACCCGGCCCACCACCTCCAAGACTCGGTCACCCGCCACATGGCCATAGGTGTCGTTGAAGCCCTTGAAGTGATCGATGTCGAGTAGGATCAGCGACCCCCTCTGGCCCGCCCTACGCATCCGGGCCCGTTCATGGTCGGCCAGCTCAATGAACCCCCGCCGGTTTCGGAGCCCGGTCAGGGGATCGGTTACAGCGGCCTTGGCGAGCTGCTCGGTCATCTCCCTGCTCATGGCGCTGCGCCGGCGTTCGGAGGCGAGCCCCAGGGCAAGCAGCGTTACAATCAGGACCAGGCCGGCGTTGCGAAGCACAGCTTCCTGCTGGCGCCTCAGGTCTTCGAGCTCCCGATCATGCTGCTTCTGGTCCAGCATCCGGGTACGTTCTCTACTCTCCAACTCAGCCATCCTGCCGGCCTTCTGTCGGTTCAGCACCCGATCGGATGCGCTCTTGAACCGTTTCTGGGCCAGTAGAGCGCCAGGAAAGTCACCCTGATCCTCCAGCGCCTCGGCGTGCTGGCCGTAGAGTTCGGCCACCAGGTGGTCGGCACTCATGGCACCAGCGTACTCGAGCGCCGCTTGGAAATGGCGATTGGCCTCCCGGTAGCGCCCTTGGACCTGCGACAGTCGACCCAGGCTCTGATGTACTCTGAGGAGCGACCGGTTTTCACCCAGTCGCTCGGCGTCCGCCAGGGCCTCCTGCAACGACGCGCGAGCCGCATCGAACTCGCCCATGTCGAGTAGGGCCGCGCCGATTAGGCGGTGAGCGGCGGCGATCCCAGTTTGGTCGCCCGCCTTCTGGCGCACTTCGAGAGCCGGGCGGAAGCGCGCGAGCGCCCGTTCAGGGGCACCGAGTGCGAGCTGCGCCTCGCCAAGGTTGCTCAGCGTGGAGGCGACCTGCACCTCGTTCCCATGCCGCTGACGGAAATCCAGTGCCTGCGTCAGATAGTCCTCGGCCTCCTCGGGTCTCCCCATGGACAGGTAAAGGACGCCGATGTTGTTCAGTGACCCGGCCGTCTGCAGCGTGTCCGACATCGCCCGGCGAATCCCGAGCGCCTTCAGGTTGTTCTCCAAGCCCGCCTCGAAGTCGCCCAGGTCGACGGAGTACACGAAACCGATGTTGGAATAGGCAGTCGCGATTCCGGCCATGCTTCCGACCTTTTCCTGGATCGAGAGGCTCGCCGTGAAGTGCGCGAGTGCCGTAACCGGGTCGCCCTTACGTCGGGCGATCACGCCGAGGTTGTTGATCGCGCGAGCCGATCCCGCACCGTAACCGATTTCGCCAGCCTTCTCGCGAGCGGTTTCCGCTCGAGAAGTGGCCTCCTCGTACTCCCCCAAGACCATATGCGCCCATGCCATCTCGGCGAGCACGTCTACTTCGAGCTCGGGCGCCGTCTCCCCTTCCAGCAACGCAAGAGCCTCGCGGCCCCACTGGAGCGCCGCTCTTGGATCCCGACCACGATCGCGGTCGAGCAGCTCGAACAATTCCATCGCTCGGTGCACCCCCGAAGTGTCGGTTGCGGACACCGCCAGTAAGGCTGTGACCGGCACGCGGACCTCAGTGGCTGAGACGCTTCGCGGACCAGAAGCAGCGAGGACCGAGACCAGCACCAGGCTGAACGAGGACGGGAGGGTAAGTTGGAACAACGCTACGGATTGCCTCTCACGGGGAAAACGATTCCCACTGACGCGTTGGGATTTCGCGGCGGTTGCCCGTCGCATCACACGGTTTGGCCCCTCCGTTGCAAGTTCGTAGCCGTGCTTCGGACACCTCCCGGAGCTCGCGGCGAATGCCCTGGACCTGGCCGATTGGGAACGAGTATCTTGGTTCTAGGTTCCGTGTCGTCCGGGAGGGTCCTGCACATTGCGAGCACCCAAGCAGCGAAGAAGTCAAGAGACACTGAGACGGCTTCGTGAGGCGGGGCTTCGCCTGATCGACGACGCTGGTGCGGACGCTCTCACCGTGCAGGAAGTAGCGAAGTCTGCCCGGTCTTCCGTGGGGTCCTTCTACCAGCGGTTCCGCGGTAAGGACGAGTTCCTCATCGATCTTTGGACCTACGAGAACCAACGGGTCGCTCAGGCATGGGAGCGTCGGCTCGACGAAGTGGTTGTGGACCGAGCCGGCCTCGTGTGCGAGCTCGCCGGGCTGCTCGAGCAGGCAGAGCGGGGGTCCGGTGCAGCACTGCGCGATCTGCGTGACTACCTCGCCCGAGCTCGCCTCCTCCCCGAAGGCGTCGCGCCATTTGGAGATCGGGTGGCGGAGCTGGTGTTGGGAGCCATCACCGCCCGCGCCCGGAGCCAGGGGGTCGTCGATGCTGAGAAGGCGGCCCGCATCGTAACGTCCTCACTCTTCCTCCACGTGGAGACCCGCACCGCACCCCGCGCCCCCTACGCGAGCTTGATCGCGGGAGTCGATTGTGCGGACCTCGAGGCCATGCTACGACCAGACGCGGGCCAAACGCGGTCCGTGGTTGATCCCTTCGATGTGTGGACGGAGGGCGGAGACTGGGCCGAGCCTGAGGAGAACGTCAGCGGACCCGAACCGACGAGCGGTTCGGGTCCGTTGGGCGTCGACGCCTAAGCGTCGTAACACACCGGGACCGGACTACCCCGGCCGCACCGCCGCGATGTGGGCACTCCGCACACCCTGCGCGAAGGCGCGCACGTCGGTCGCGTCGAGTCCGTTGTCGAGGAGCATTTGCCCGATCTCGGACGCCTCTGCCAGGTGATCGGTTGCGAATCGGGCCTCGTCCTGGATCTCGACGTCCTCGAACCCGGCCGCCTTCATGCGGGCCAGATAGTCTGAGCGGAGGACCGGTAGGCAGGCCGTGACAGCCGCCGGAGTCTCGAGCAAGGTCGTCGGCACCGGCAAGTCACTGATCAGATCCGAAATGAGAAGTCGACCCCCCGGCTTCAGGACCCGGAACGCCTCTCGAAAGACGCGATCCTTGTCGGCTGCGAGGTTGATGACACAGTTGGAAAGGATCACGTCGACAGAGGAGTCCGCGACCGGAAGGGCTTCGATCTCGCCTAGCCGAAAGTCGACGTTGGTGTAGCCGCCCTTCACGGCGTTGTTGCGGGCCAGCTCGACCATGTCGGGGGTCATGTCCACCCCGATGACCCGGCCTGACTCGCCCACCTTTTGGGCCGCGAGGAAGCAGTCGAGCCCCCCGCCCGACCCCAGGTCGAGCACAGACTCGCCCGGCTGAAGTCCGGCCAACGCCGTGGGGTTTCCACAGCCCAGCCCCATGTTGGCTCCCTCAGGGATGGATGCCAATTCCTCTTCGCCATAGCCGATTCGCTCGGCCTGGGCGGCCGCGTCCAGGCCCTCAAGGGTGTCTCCATCGGGGCCGCAGCACGAGGGACCACAACACCCAGCTGCCTCACCTTCAGCCGTCTTCACGGCAATTCCGCCATATCTCTCCCGGACCGCGGTCCGAATCTCCTCAGCTTTCATCGTTGCCTCCTTGAGTTGAACAGCATTCGCCCCCCGTCCCGCAGCTCTGTGCGTAGTAGGCGGTCAGGCGACCAAGAATCTTCGTAAGTGCAAGTCGGACTTCGGGATCGAAGTCAGCGAGGAGTTCCTCGGCTTCGGCGACCATGCCCTCGTGGATGGATCGCGAGAGCCGTAGGCCCTCGCGGGTCGGTTCGATCCTTAGCGACCTGCGATCCCGCGGGTCGGGGACCCGCTCCACGTATCCCTTCTCCTCGAGCCCCGCCGCTAGCCGGCTAGCGGTCGACTTGTCCAAATAGAGCTGACTGGCCAGTTGATTCACCCCGATGCCCCCGCCCTCGACCACCGCCGACAGCGCGTAGCATTGGCTCACCGAGATGTCCTCGCGGCACAGCCGGTCGCGATCTCGAAACTGCAACAGCCGAGTGAGGTCGTTCAGAAGGCGGGACAGTGTTTCAGCGTCCCCCTTCAGGTCCCGGACCTCCCCGAGCGCGGGGTCTATGATTCCGCCGACGATCATCGTGTTTCAGGTCTCCACAGGGGTCGTGGGGTCACCAAGTTGGGAGTACCAACAGTTGCGATACGCAACTATTGTAGAGCCGAGACAGATAGTTGTCAACCACAACTATATGGGCGAAAGGCCGGTGGGGGTCGAGGGCGCCTAGCGCGGGGGGAGTTCGGTCAGCGACCGGTAGCGCTCGAAAAGCGCACGCTGGCGGGTGTCCGCCGGGACCTCACGGCCCGCTATGAAGACATGGTCCGCGAACGTGGTCAGTTCGAAAGGGTCGCCCGACCACACCACCACGTCACCCACCATGCCACCGGACAAGGTGCCGTACTCCTGGGACAGTCCAAACACCTCGGCCGGCGCAGCGGTGACTGCCTCCAGCGCGTCGGAGTGGGCCATCCCGTACGACACCGCCATTCCGCCCTGCTGGCGGAGGTTTCGAACATTGGCGGCGTCGAAGGTGGACAGGACCACCCGTACGCCCGCGTCCCGCAGCTTGGCCGCGTTGTCGTACCCTCCCGCCAAGGACTCGAAGGTCGGGATGTTGACCATCGCGTTCACGATGACAGGAACGTCTGCGGCCCGGAGCGCATCGGCCACCAGCCAGCCTTCGGCCGCTCCGGCCACCACGAGATCGATGCCGTAGTCCTCTTTCAGACGCAACGCCACTCGGATGTCACTGGCTCGGTTCGCCGACACCACGAGCGGCAGGGTGCCCCTCACGACCGGCACCAGGGCCTCGAGATCGAGTCGCCCGAGCGCGTAGGCGCGCCGACGGTTGCCGTTGTAGGCCTCGCGATTCCGTGCGTAGTCCGCAGCGTCGTCCAGGGCTTCGCGGAGCAACACCGACGCTGCACCACGCGACCCCACTCCGGAGGTTCCGGCTTCCCCGAGCTGCACGTACACCGCCACCGGGTTACGCTCGACCATCTCGTCACGCGTCTCGCCACCCAGGTTGATGTAGACCCCCTGGCCAGTAAGAATCCCTGCGCCAAACCCCTGTGGTGTGACGATGGCGCGGGTAATGCCCTCGACCCGCGTGACCGGAATGTGGGTCGCGGAGGGGTTCAGTCCATCGCCCAGGTCGAAGGCGGCCGAAATGCGATCGCTGGTCTCAGCTTGATCGACGGTGTTGGCTTCGGCTCCTATCTCCGATACTCCGAGCCCGGTGAAGGCGTCGAAGAACCCCGCGGTCACTACCTTGCCGGCCGCATCGATGCGCCGGGCTCCCGCTGGAACGCTGACGTTCGCACCTACCGCGCCAATCCTACCATCGATGATCAGGACGGTACCGTTCTCGATGACCTCGCCGGTGCCGACATGTACTTGACCTCCCACGATGGCAACGGTCTGCGCCTCTGCAGACGTCGCTGCGGCGAACAGCAGAAGCCATGCGGCGCACACTACGAGCATTGCCGCCCTCATCGTGCACCTCTCGGGCGGTGGCCCGTCATGAAATCGCCGTTTAGCAGCGGATCCGGATCGGCACGATCAAACAGCAAGGCACCGTCCACGAACACCAGCTCGGCCTTCGCATAGACGCTGAAGGGATCGCCGGACCAAACCACCACATCCCCGCGCTTGCCCACCGCGAGCGACCCGGTCTCTTCATCGATCCCGAGCGCGCGCGCCGGGTTGATGGTGATCCACTCAATCGCGTCCTCCCGGTCGATGTCGATGCCGGCGCGTTGCCCCGCCGCCATGGCTTTGGTAGCGTCCTGATTCAGTCGTTGGATTCCGTGTCCGTCATCGGAGTGGACGATGGCGCAGGCGCCCGCCTCGTGCACAAGCGCGATGTTCTCCTTGATCCCGTCATACGCCTCGAGCTTGAACCCCCACCAGTCGGACCAGAGACTGCCACAGATCCCGTTGGCCGCCAGCAGGTCGCGGATCTTGTACGCTTCCACGCCGTGGTGGAACGAGGAGATGGCATAACCGAACTCGTTGGCGACGTCGATCATGGTGGCCATCTCGTCAGCCCGGTAGCAGTGGTTGTGCACTAGGATATCTCCGTTCAGTACCCCGGCTAGCGTTTCCAACTGCAGGTCCCGGTTGGGCTTCGCATCGGGGTCGGACCCGTCTTCCTGCCACTTCTTCCAACTGGCCAGGTAGCGTTCCGCACGAATCCATGCAGCCCGATATCCGGCTACGTTCCCCATGCGGGTGGCCGGACCGCGCGCCTGATACACGCGCTTGGGGTTTTCGCCGCACGCCATCTTCAGTCCGTGCGGGGCCCCCGGGAATTTCATGGCCTGATAGGTGCGGGCCGGCACCGGTCGCACCGTCACACCCCGGCCGCCGAAGAGGTTGGCCGAGCCGGGTAGGATCTGAAGTGCGGTCACCCCTCCGGCCAACGCGTAGCCGAACGTCGGATCCTGAGGCCAGATCGAGTGCTCTGCCCAGACCTCCGCCGTGTTGGGCGCCGTGGCCTCGTTGCCGTCCGACACGCCTGCGACACCCGGAGCCGGGTACACGCCTAGATGGGAATGGGTGTCAATCAACCCCGGCGTCACCCACTTGCCGTTCGCTTCGATGACTTCAGCACCCTGAGGTACGGCCACGTTGGTTCCCACCTCAGCGATGCGGCCGTCCCTGATCAGGACGGCTCCGTTGCGGATCGTGGATCCCTCGGCAGTGAGCACCGTGGCGCCCCGAATGAGTGTCGTATTCGACGGAAAGGGCTCGTATGTGGAAGGGAACGGGTCGGTGAAAAGGGGCGCGGGTGGGGTGTCCTCTGCCGGGTCAGTGGCACTCGGGGTGGGCGGTGAAGCCACCGGTGCCCCAGAGCAGGCGAAAGAAAGGAGGACCGCGGCAGTCGCGTACCAACGTTTCAGCATTGAGCCTCCCGAAGAGGGGTCGTAAGATTGCGGCGGCCGGGTTTTAGCGCCCCGAGGAATCCGTGTGTGCTCAGCTTACGGCGGTCGCGTGCTGCAAGGAAGCGGGACCGTCTGAGGGCCAAGGGTGCTCCCCGGTGGATGGAGGTGAAGCAGTGCAGAGACTCGAGAAGTGACGCCAGGGGTAAGGACGGTCTGCCTCGTAGGTGCGGCTACGATCGGCTCGTGGATCCCCCTTTCCGCACAGGACGCGGATACGCTGGCGGTCCTATTCGGCCGGGTCACCCAGGCGGAGACCCACGAGCCGGTGGCCGATGCCGTGGTGGCGGTCGAGGGCCACGCTTCGGTGACAACCGACGCGCACGGACTATTCTACTTCGGCGCACTACCGTCTGGTCCACACATGGTCACGGTCGAGCGCCTGGGGTTCGAGGCCTTCGCAGGATTGGTGGATCTGGCGCCCCCTTCCATCTCGCTGCGCATTCGCGTGAGCGCCGAGGCAATCGAGCTGGATCCGGTCGTCGTCTCGATCCCGACCGCAGCCGAGCAGTCGCGCCGCGGGCGCGGGACCGCGCGCAACACCGTGACACGTTCGGAGATCCAGAGCGCGCAGGGTACCGGCTCCAACATGGCCGACGTCCTGGCTCGCAACATCACGGGTGTGAGGATTAGAGGCACCTCAGGGACGGGTGGCGTGTGTCTGGAGTTTCGCGCGGCGCGCTCCGGGGACGGGGCGACGGGGTGTCACGACCCGGCGGTGTTCATGGATGGCGTGCGGATTTCCCAACCGCAGAGGATATACGCATCCATACCACTCGAGGACATCCAGAGCCTCGAAGTCATCGCGCCCGGTGAGGCTGGCGTGGCCTACGGGGCCGACTCCAGCTACGGCGTCTTGCTCATCACGACCAGAACAGTCGAGGACGTGTTGGGCCGAGAGGAGGAGGATGGACCCGCAGTGTCATCAGCGCCCCGGCTGTACGACTGGTCGTTGGAAGGGCAGGGCTACGGTTGGGGACGGGTGTTCGCGACGGCCGCTGCCGCGAACGCCGCGGGGGTTCTGGCGGGCGCCGCCATAGGTCGCAGTTGCTTCTCCTTCGACGACCTGACCGCTCATTTCCTGGACTCCCGCTGCGGCTCCTTGCCCAGCGCCGGATCCCGCCTGGTCATGCTGGGTCTACCGCTGCTGGGCTCCGCGTTGGGCGCCCGCTGGGCCGGCGGCACGTCGCTCTCCCACGGGCGTCTCGCCCCCACGCTGGTGGGTGCGGCGTTGATGGGCGTGCCCGGCTACCTGATGGTGGCATCCGGCCCCGAGGACATCTTCCGTGGGACCGACTGGGTCGGTCAGGCGTTCCTCCTGGTCGGAATGCCCGCCGTGGCGACCCTCGCCGACCGGCTCTACCGGCGGATCCGGGCCCCCTCGCTCAACTCGTCAGCCACCCGATCCATCCCGTAGAGATCCCGGAGCGCCTCGAGAATACCCCTCGCGTCGACTGCGACCGACCGGGCCGTCTCCGTCAGGTAGATGTAGTCTCCTGTGAGGCTCTCGATGTTTCCGTCGAAGACCAGGCCCACCACCTCGAGGTCCTGATTCACCACGGGTGAACCGGAGTTGCCACCGATGATGTCGGCGGTGGTGACGAAGTTGAACGGTGTGGCCAAGTCGAAGTCACCCGGCGGACTCACCCACCGATCGGGAAGGGTCCAAGGGCTCTCGGCATCCGAGTCCGCGTTGAAGGAATGGTAGCGGTCGTAGAGGCCGTAGAAGGTCGTGAATGCCGGGGCACGGGTGCCGTTGTAGTCGTACCCCGAGACCACGCCGTCCGCGAGCCTGAGCGAGAAGGTGGCGTCGGGTGGCACGTCGGTGCCGTACACCTCGAACCGAGCCTGCCCGAGCTTCACGCGGATCTCCTCCTCTTCGGTGCTCAGTGGTGTCAGGCCCTCCTGAAACGGACCGATCAAACCGAACATCTGCTGCACCAATCCCATCGCCGGATCGTCCGGGCTCAACGTGCCACCGAGCAACGCCTCTGCGGCTGCTGCGGAGTCGGATAGCACCGAACCCTGTACGATCGCAGCGGCAGCTACCTCGGCAGAGCGACCCTGGAGCAGGGCTTGAACCTGAGGATGGTCCACGCCGTAGTTCCGGATCAGGTCCTCGAACCGTGCCGCCACGAGGAGTTCGTCGAACTCCGCGGGATAGTCTGGGACCGCCAAGAACTCATCTAGGATCTCCTGGGTGGCCTCTTCGGGAGCACCCTGCGCCGAGGCGCCCAGGTACTGAAACGCCGGCAGGACTCGGGACAGTGTCGCCGACCCATACGCAGGCACCGTAAAGGCAAGGAACGATCCCATGCCCGCCCCGAACTCCCGCTTCTCTTCCTGAAGCTCCGCCACCCGCTCGATCAGGCCGCCATACGATGCCTTGAGCGCGGGGTCCTTCTCGATCGCCTCCGCGAAGCCCCGCTCGTAGTCCTTGCGCTTGGCAAGAATCATCGGATCATTCAGGCCACTGATGACGCCTGTGTAGGACTTCTGTGAGTTCTGAAGGCTGAAGATCTCGTTGCGCAAATCGTAACGTTCGGCTGTCTCGGGATCGGAGGCATAGAAGGCTTCCAGGGCTTCGATTCTGGACTCGATGAAGTCTAGCACCACCCTGTCTCCCACGTCACGCCGGAACATCAACTCGGCAACGGTCTGAATCCGTGACGTCGTTCCCGGATTCCCAATCACGAAAATCAGGTCCCCTTCCTCGGTGCCTGCCTCACTCCACCTGAAGTAGTTCTCCTCCGTGTCGAGCGGATTGCCGTCTTGGTACACGCGCAGGAAACTCATGTCCAGGTTGTAGCGCGGGAACGTGAAGTTGTCGGGATCGCCTCCGAAGAAGCCGAGCTGCAGCTCCGGCGCCATGACCAGCCGCACATCCGTGTAGCGTCGAAACACGTACGCCGAGTAGCGCCCCCCGTCGTAGAGCGAAATCACCTCTACGTGGTGCCCCCCGTCCTCGCCCCCGAATTCATCGAGCACCTTCTCGGTGATGCCGTCGATCGCCGCCGTACGCGCCTCAGCTCGGGCGGCATCGTCCATGGCGCCCTGCTCCGCGGCGCGGACCTCATCCGTGACGTCCCGGATTTCGATGAGCTGGTCGGCCTCGAAGTCCTCGATGGCCCGCTCATCGGCGAGCGACCGGGCGAAGAACCCGTCGTCGAGGAACGTCTCGCCTTCATTGGACACGGCGGTAACATGATCGCGCGCGCAGTGGTGATTGGTCATCACCAGACCGTTCGGCGACACGAAGGATGCGGAGCATCCCGGAATACGGAGAGCGCCCAGTCGGGCCCGTGCGAACCACTCTTCGTCGGGCCGGAAGCCGTAGGTCTCCGCGAGGTAGTCCGTGGGCGGGAAGTCGAAGGTCCACATGCGGCCATTGTCGAATGCGCCTGCCTGGACCGTGTCCAAAGCCGGCGTTGCCGGCATCGCGGTCACGACCTCTGCGTCCGTTTCCGGCTCGGGCGGCGTCGCCAGCGCAGGATCAGGTTGGGCCGTGGAGACCGGGCCCTCCTCGGGCATGGGCGACGTCATGGGCTGCGAGCCGGACCCACTGGCACAGCCAAAGAGCAACAGCAGTAGGCTATAGGTTGCGGTCGACCGGACGGGCGAAACGGCGGTCATGTTGTCTCCAAGTTGGTGAAGGCCTCAGTAGCCAGAGTAAACCGCACGAAGGAAGTCCTCGTCTCCTTCGATATGTACGTTGTGACCACTGCCTTCCAAGCGATGAAAGCTGGCTTGGGGAAAGTACCCGACTGTGAGCTCCACGTCCCCTGGCTGGACGTAACGGGAGCGCTCGCCGGTGATGACGGTGGTCGGCCCTTCGAACCGATGTCCCTCGAAGAGGGGAGGCTGAAGCCATACTGGGAGTTGCTGCCTGAGTAGGGCCAAATCGACCTGCCAGTCGTATTGGCCCCCGTCCGTCCGAACCAGGTTGGTCAGCAGAAAGCGTCGATGCGCCTCGCTGAACACATGCGCTGCCAACTGCTCATCGGCATCACTGCGCTTGGAGACGGCGGCGAGGTCGACCGCAGCCATGGCGTCCAGCGCCCTCGGGTCGAACGGATAACGACGCGGGGCGATGTCGAGTATGTAAAGCCGATCGACCCGTTCAGGGTGGTCGCAGGCGGTCCTCATGACCACCTTTCCGCCTAAGCTGTGGCCCATGAGACTGCATTGGGCGAGGCCGAGGTGCTCCAAGGTCTCCAGGAGGCTGGCGACCATACGATCGTAGCCGGCGGGGTCCACGCGGGGAGAGGCACCGTGGTTGGGAAGGTCCAGAGCCAGAACATGAAAGCGCTCGGCCAGGCGGCGACCCACACCTACCCAGTTGCGAGACGATCCCAAGAATCCGTGCAGGATGACGAGCGGGGGGTTTCCCGATCCGCCCAGCCCACGAATGTGAAGAGGCACGGTCCCGACTAACTCGCCGTCGCGTCTCGCATGTCTGCGAGCACTTTGTCGAAGAACTCCCGGAAGACCTCGATGGGCGCCGCGCCGCTCACCGGGTAGCCGTTCACATAGAATGTGGGAGTTCCCCTAACGCCGAGCTGTTGGGCTAGCCCGTTGGCCACGAGGATCGGCTCCTCCACGTCCCTCGCCGTCATGCACTGCTCGAATCCGTCGGCATCGAGGCCGACATCCCGGGCTGCCTGTGCGAAGAGCGTCAGGGCCTCTTCGGCATTGGCCTTCTTCCAGTCGCTCTGAATGCGGAACAGCGCGGCTCGCATCTCGTCCCATCGGTTCTGCTGGAACGCGCACTCGCCTGCCAGCGCAGCTTCCTGGGAGTTCTTGAACATCCCCACGTTGAATTGAACCGTGCGCCAGTGGATCTTGCCCGCATCGACGTAGTCCTGCAGAAGGACTGGCCACGTCTCGTCGTGGAATTTGCGGCAATATCCGCAACCGAAGTCGGTGAATTCGATCACCTGAATCGGGGCCTGCTCCGAGCCGCGGGCATGACCCAGCGCCGACACGTCGACTTCCTGGGGTTCAGGTGGCGCGATGGGTTGGGCTAGGGTGGGCGCCGGAACTCCGGCTTCCGCAGTGGTGAGGGCCCCACCTTGGCCGTCGGAGCCATCGGCCTCCTGGCAGCCCAGCAGGCCGAACGCGATCAGGGCCGATGCCGAGAAGAGGGAGCGGGTGAGGGAAACCATGACGAACTCGAGCTCCGACTTCAGGGTTCCAGAGTGATGAATTGGCCCATCTGGGCCAGACTGGCGGTCAGCATTTGGAACCGCCCCGTCACGAGTAGAAGCCCCACCACCACGAGGAAGGTTCCGGCCAACCGTTGCAGCGGAGCGGACCAGCGACGCATCCAGCGGGACGTCTTCAGGAACTTCTCTACCCCTAAGGCGGCGAGCAAGAAGGGCACCCCGAGCCCGACGGCATAGGTACCGAGCAGCATGCTCCCCCTGAGCACCGACCCCTCGAGGCCTGCTAGAAGCAGAATGGTGGCCAGGACTGGGCCAATGCAGGGGGTCCAACCGGCTCCGAACACCACGCCCGCCAGAAAAACCCCCGCACCTCCCATCGGCTTGCCCCCCAGCGTGAAGCGGCGCTCACGGGCCAGGGTCATCGACCGAAACGCCCCCACCAAGTAGAGCCCCAGTACAATGATCAACACACCACCGATGCGTTGAATCCAAGGCAGGGCCCTCGCCACGGCCCGACCCATGCCGGTCGCTGCCGCCCCCAGCGTCATGAACACCACCGTGAATCCCGCGACGAACAGGACGGCACTCATCAGCGTGCTGACCCGGCGGCGGGTCGTGGCCTCGGTCAGCTCGTCGAGACTCAGCCCGCTGACCAACGCCAAGTAGCTCGGGACGAGCGGAAACACGCAGGGCGAAAGGAAGGACACGAGACCGGCCGCGAACGCCAGCGGAAAGGAGACGCTGATGCTCTCCAAAGCCTACGCCTTGGTGGAGGGCGGGGCGGAGCGAACAGTCACGCTGGACTTGGTGACCGAAGCCTTGGGAGCACCTTCGCGCACCACCACCGTTGCGACCACCTTGTCGTGGATACCCTGCCGATTGGGGTCCCACAATACCTGGAAGAACCCGAGCAAGCCGGTGGCCACACCCGCAGCGTAGCCACCCGCCCGCTCGAACGCGTGGTACCACCCCATGGGGAGGCCGTCCAGTCTGAGCACCCGAATCCCGAACATCTTCTTCGCGGGTGTTTGCCCCTTCATGAGCGTGGTGAAGGTGGCGAGATACAGCGCCCCCCAGCCGAACGTAAGCCCCAACTCGTCTATGGTTTTCACGAACCAACTAAACAGTCCGCTTCCCTCGCGCTCCGTCTCCAGGTCCTGTCTGGTGCGGCGAAGCGCATCTTCCAGGTCCTCGGTCTCGGACTCCGATCTTGCGAGCAGCCGCTCGAGTGCGGCCAGGGTATCCGCCGACACCAGTTGAGTGAGCCGCGTCCTGAATCTTTCGCGCTCGGCTGCGTCCTCCGTTGTGAGCGAATCCAGCCCGTTGAGGCGGGAGAACCCTGCCCACGCCGCGGCGGCCGATAACGAGTCTGCTTCGACAGCCGACTCTTCGGTGACATCGAGTTCCTGCTCAGCGGCGATCCGCGCGACCACCACATCCGGGTCGATGTCCCTGCCAGCGGGAAGGTTGTCACGCACCAAGTCCAACAAGTCCTCCGGTGCGGCGTCGGGCAGTGCTTGCCCGCTCTGAACCAGCTGCAGACCAACAACGACTGCCTCATCCTCCGATTGGACGTCGGCGAGCCGCAGAAACGCATCCACGCCGCCAAGCACGCCCCGCAGCGTCTCCGAACGTGTCTCAACAACGGCGTCAGGTTCTGGGATCAGCAGCGACCGAACCATCTCGGTTCCCGCGAGCACGGTGACGAACAGAATAAGCGCGCCCAGACAGCCTGCCGAGTACTGAAATGCCACCCCTACCCGCCCGGGGGAACTCCTCCGTGTGGCCGCCCTGAAGAATGCGATCGCTGCGATCACACCCAGAATCCGCCAGTTCAACTGGGACACGATGCCGATGAGCACCCCGTCGACGGCGAGCGCAGCCAACCGGCGCTTGGGGCTGGCCAAAGGGAGCCCGAGGATCTCCGGAGAGATCTTGAAGGCGTCGGGCGTGACATATGTCCGAGGATCGACCACTGCTCTGTTGGACATCAGTTGCCCACTAGCGCAGTCGTCGCCCGATCCACACGCCGATCCCGAAGAGCACCGCGGCGGCGCCGATCACCGAGCGTGTCCCGCCCCGTGGGGCACGAGTCGGTGGCACAGAGTCGGGCCCTTCCTCGGCAAGGGGTGGGGAGGTGCCCGGAGGGATGGCCTCAGGCCGCGGCGGCTCGGGCGTGGCCGGTGTTGTCTTTCCCTCCCAGAGGTTCAGCTTGGCCTCGCGCTCAGGGACTTCAGTTCCGCATGATGGGCAACTGAGCATCGAGCGCTCCAGCGCGGTGCGGTTCGAGTACACGAGCTGAGCTTGGCAGTCGATGCACCGAAATCCCGACGGCTTGGGCTGGATGGCGTTGTAGAGCATCCCCTTGGACACCCCCAGCTCCTCGGCGAGCTGATTCACTCCCTTGTCGGAAGCCCAGTAGAGGCGATTGGCCTCCTCCGGTTCCAACGTCATCCGTCCGTCCAATGCGATTCCTCTACCTGGGACGCTACCTTAGCGGAGCCGTCCTGCCGAGTGGGGCCTGCGGGGTCAAGTTAGCGGGCCGATCCAGCACTGCCAAAGAGATCAACATGCGCAATCGAGACCGAATCCTGAACAACCTGGACGACCTGTATCGGGCGGAGTTCACGAAGGCCTCCGAGTCCGAAGACGCCGACCGCATGGCTGCCCTCGACTTTGGGTATCAGCGCGACCAGCTCTACCTGGAGATCCTCTTGGATGTCCGGGCGCTCCTGAGCACAGTGCCCGAGAGCACGCCCGAGGAGGGTGCCTCTCTGTTGGAGAAGGCACAGAAGATCCGGAAGCTCACGCGCTTGGGTCGATAGTCCACACATGAAGATCTATACGAAGACGGGCGACGGAGGTTTGACCAGCCTCTTCGGAGGGGGGCGGGTCTCCAAAGCGCATTTGCGAGTGGAGGCTTACGGCACGCTGGACGAGCTGAACGCCGTGCTGGGAGCGGCCCGCGGGTCCGTCGATGACGAGACCGGGGGCCGGTTGGAGCTGATCCAGCACGACCTCTTTGCGCTTGGCGCGCACCTAGCCACACCTCCCACCCCCGAGGGGCGGACCCGTCCCGAACTCCCCGAGCTTCCAGCGGCTCGTGTCACCGAAATGGAACGCTGGATCGACGAAGCGGTTGAGGAGCTTCCCCCGCTTCGAAAGTTCATCCTTCCCGGAGGCAACTCGGGGGCGGCTGCGCTGCACGTGGGGAGAACCGTGTGCCGGCGCGCCGAGCGTCGGGTAACCGCGCTGTCTGAGCAGGACGAGGTTGCGCCCGATGTGCTTCGCTATCTCAACCGGTTGAGCGACCTGCTCTTCGTCCTGGCTCGACTGTCGAACGCTCGGACGGGTGGCGCCGACTTGGAATGGGGCTCAAAGAGCCTGTAGCGCGGCGCTAGTTCCGGCGGCGGCCGGTCTTGGTGTAGATCATCACGACACCCTTGGACCCACCGGTACCGAAGAGTGCTCCCGCTTCCACCGGTCTGAAAACGACAATGTGATCAACAATGTCGTCTGGGAGATCCATGATGACATCCGGGCTCACCTGCCGGGCGCCATCGATGTAGAACGTTGCCGACTCGCAGCTCTCCTTCATGAAACGCACGGTTCCCGAAGCGAACTCCGCGCAGATGTTGCCCTCGGCGCGCTCCACGCGCAGGCCCGGGATGTTCTGCTGAAAGAGTAGGTCAGAGAGTGTGCTGACCCGCTGCTGCGTGGGGGCGAGCGCCGCGCTCTCCACCAGGTATCCACCCATCGAGAGTGCTTCGGCCATGGAGCGCGCTTCGACCGTCACGACGATCGGATCGAGCGCAATGGCCTCCTGAGCCATCTCGATGCCGAGGTGGACGCCCAGGTCACTGCCCACGTCGATGCGCTCCCCCCGGGGGGCGTACGCGATGTGGGAGACGTCGACGACATACTCGCCCGGCTCCACATCCGAGAGGCGGAATTCGCCTTGATCGTTGGAAACCGTGAAGAAGTCGGTGTCACGCAGGCGCACCTCGGCTCTGCTGATCGGCGTGCCTGTGCCGGTTTGGGTCAGCGTCCCAGTCACGGTAGAAGCCTGCAGGGCACCGAGGAGGAAGTCGACCCGATGGACCCCCGAGACCTCAGACTCCACGACCCGCCTTGGGCTGGCCATACTCAGGAACTCAGCCCGGCCTGCGAACGTGACCCCTGCAGGCAGCCCGCACGCCCGGAACCAGCCTTCCGAGTCGGTCTCGACGGGGACGACCTGCGGACGGTTGTTCTGCAGCCATCGGAAGTTCACGGTGGCCTTGGGCATGCCCACGCCCTCGGTCGCATCTACCACCTGTCCCACGATGGCGGGAGCGGTGGGATCCCCCGTGTCCAGGAGGCACTCGTTTGCCAGGATGGTCGACATGCTGGGCGTGGCCAGCTGGACCGGGTCAGACTCCCCTTCGGACACCTCGATCATGCCCGCACCGGTTGAGATGCCCAGATGGGCCAGCCGGGGATGAAAAAACACCACCGAATACTCGCCAACCGGCACTTCACGGAGCCGGAACGTGCCTGTGGCATCGCTTTCGGTCTGATGGGGGGTGCCCCACAACACGACCTGGGCGCCCACGAGCGTCTCGCCGGTCGTACTGTCGAACACGAAGCCCACGATGTCCCCTACCGGTCCGTCTTGCGCACACACCGGCCCAGCTGTGCAGGCCAGCAGCAGTAGGGGGACGAGGAGTCTATGCATGTCGAACCAGCCTCACGGATACACCTGATAGAGTGTATACGACTCTCGGTCCAAATCCTTCCATGGATCGACCCCGGTCGCGGCGTTGGAGCAAGGGAGATCCGGGGCAGAACGAGCCGTTCCGAGGTGATGATGAGCGCCCCAGGGCGTCGTTTCCCAGCCGTCGGCGCGGGGCTTGCGAGCCACATACCGTTCGACGAAGATACGGCCGTTCCAGCTCAGAGGTTCCGGAGGCAGTACCAACAATGACATACATCATCGCCGAGCCATGCATCGCGACCAAAGACGCCAGTTGCGTCGAGGTTTGCCCGGTCGATTGCATCTACGAGGGGGAGGACCAGTACTACATCCACCCCGATGAATGCATCGATTGCGGGGCGTGCGAGCCGGAGTGCCCGGTCCAGGCGATCTTCCCGGACACGGATGTGCCCACGGAGTGGACCAGCTACATCGAGAAGAACGCCAAGCATTTCTAGCTTGGGTTCCCAGAGGAACGGGCGGGCCATGAGGCGCCGCCCGCTTGTTTGCTAGATGCCGAGTTCCCTCAGCCTGTCCAAACGAACCTGGCCGGGGATTTCCTCACCTGCGGGTACCTCGTCGATCATGTCGGACGAGGCCTCCTTTTGCGACCGAATCAGCAGAACACTGGCCGCCAGCGCCGCGGCACCCAGTACTCCGTAGGTCACTCTGCGAAACAGCTTCACTGAAGAATCTTCTGCCTTGGGGGTGGATCACCCCCATCTGGATGTCGGGGACCCCACTCGGGGTAGACGCTCAAATTGCAGGAAATGTGCCGAGCGTTGCATCGGGTCGGACACCGCTTAAACACTTGGTTTCTGGAGCTTCTCAGCACGTCCAGGAGCCCCCGAACCTATGGACTCTCACAGGTGGATTCAGGAAGCTGAAGGTGGGTCATCGGCGGGGGAGTCGCGCCGTGGGCTCGTTTGCGAAGTGCAACAGTCGTTGCCTTCCTGCGGCAGCGTGGAGGGCCGGGGATGACTGCTGACACGGTGTTGACCGGGGCCCGCGTTTGGACTGCGGTCGAGGGTGAGCCCCCCTGCTCAGCCGTCGCTGTGAGGGACGGCCGGATCCTGGCTGTGGGGTCTGATGCCCAGGTGCAGCCCCTGATCGGATCCAACACCGACGTCGTCGAGCTTGGCGGCCGGACTGTGCTGCCGGGATTCATCGATGCCCACGTGCATTTCATCACCGGGGGGTTTCAGCTTGGGCGTGTGGATCTCCGCGACGCCTCGACCCCTGAGGAATTCGCCCGCCGCATCGGGCGCTTCGCAGAGACACTAGAGCCGGGTGCTTGGATTCTGGGAGGCGGCTGGGACGATCAGGCCTGGGGTGGTGGGCTCCCCGACCGGAGCTGGATCGATCCCGTCACGCCCAACCATCCGGTGTTCGTCTCCCGACTCGACCTACACATGGCCCTGGCCAATACCCTGGCCCTTGATCGAGCCGGGATCGCCACGGAGGAGGCCGATCCGCCGGGCGGGACCCTGGTTCGTGGGGACGGGGGTCGCCTCACCGGTGTGGTGAAGGATGAGGCCATGCGGCTCGTGGAGCGCGCCGTTCCACAACCCACCGAGACCGCCCTGGACGGAGCGCTTGCGGTCGCCTCAAAACATGCGCTCACCCGGGGCGTCACCCAGGTCCATGACATGGGGACGTGGTCGCACCTAGAGACCTATGCGCGCGCCCGGGCCGCCGGTCGCCTTCGCACCCGTATCTATTCCGTGGCACCGCTCGCGACCCTCGATCGCTTAGGCGAGTGGATCGACGAGCAGCGGGGGCGGGGGGACGCGCGCCTCTGGTGGGGTGGTGTGAAGGCGTTCGTCGATGGCTCCTTGGGATCCAGCACGGCCTGGTTCCACGAGCCCTACTCCGACGATCCCGCGAACTCAGGCCTCGTGGTGACCGACCTCCCCGAACTGAAGGCGAACATCCTGCGAGCAGCTTCCGGGGGACTCCAGCCCGTCGTGCATGCGATTGGCGACCGAGCCAACGACTGGCTCCTGGACGCCTTCGAGGCGTTGGAAGCCCCCGTGCGCGCGGCCTGCCGCCCTCGGATCGAGCATGCACAGCATCTTACGGAGGCTGCGATCCGGAGGTTCGGTCGACTCGGGGTCATTGCGTCCGTACAACCCTACCACGTCGCCGATGACGGTCGGTGGGCCGAAGACCGCATCGGTGAGGAACGAGCACGCAGGACCTACGCGTTCCAGTCCCTGCTCGATGGGGGAGCGGAGCTGGCCTGTGGTTCCGACTGGACCGTGGCTCCGCTGGACCCACTGCTCGGGATCCAAGCCGCGCTCACCAGGGCGACGATCGACGGAGCCTCTCCTGAAGGATGGCACCCGGCCCAGCGTATCTCACTCGAGAGTGCCCTTCGCGGGTACACCATTGCGGCCGCCCGCGCTGGGTTCTCAGATTCGTACACCGGGTCTTTGGAGGTCGGGAAGGCGGCAGACCTCGTTGTGCTCGCAGGCGATATCTTCGAGACTCCACCGGACCGGATCTCGGATTTGGGTGTCGAGTTGACGATGGTCGACGGAACGGCGGAGTACCGGCGGCGGTAGCCGCCGTGGTGGGTGTGCGATCGGGGCGCGGGGCGACATCCTCGACGCAACTCGATGAGGAGACCTCGTTTGGCCGAAAATCAGGCGCGACAGCAGGGGCTAGAAGCGCTCCGCCAAAAGGCGATCGACGCCCTGTGCGAGACGTTCGCTCAGGACCAAATCACGGTTGAGGACTTCGAGCGCAGGGTGGACGAAGCGCACGAAGCAATCTCCACCACCCAGCTCCGTGAGCTTCTCGCAGACCTCCCCGCTCCCAGCGCTGCCCTCACCCGTCGCCCCGACTCGAGCGGTCTAGCCCGTCGACCCAGCTACGCTCCCGCCGAGCACCTCAAGGAGAGGGATCTCATGGTGGGGATCCTCGGGGGGGGTAGTCGTGTGGGCCATTGGGTCCCTGCCCGCAAGAGCCTGGCGATTGGTCTCATGGGTGGGGTCGAGCTCGACTACCGTGAGGTGGCGCTTCCCCCGGGTGTCACCGAGGTGAGGGCGATCGCGGTCATGGGCGGGATCGAGATCTTGGTTCCACCCGACGTCGTTGTGGACCTGAGTGGCTTCGCAATCATGGGCGCCTTTGAGCAGAAGTCCGAACAGCCTCCCAATCTGTCGGCGGATACTCCGGTCCTTCGTGTCACCGGGTTCGCGTTGATGGGAGGCGTCGAGGTCAAGTCGCGCTATCCGGGCGAGTCCTCGCGGGAAGCGAAGAAGAGGCGTCGCGCGCTTGCCCGAGCAAAGCGCAGCGACCGCTCGTAGGCGCGGAGCATACCAGCCAAGGAGTCAGTATGGCAAAGGCAACCTGGCGAGGCGTGGTGCTCGCCGAGAGCGCAACGTTTGAGCTGGTCGAAGGCAATGTGTACTTCCCCCCTGAATCGGTGAACCGGGAGTACCTCGTAGAGAGTGACACGCACACGCGCTGCGTATGGAAGGGCCAGGCCAGCTACTACAGCATTTCAGTGGCTGGGGAGGTGAACAAGGATGCGGCGTGGTACTACCCTGAGCCCCTACCCGCCGCTGCGAACGTGAAGGACCACGTAGCGTTCTGGCGAGGCGTCGAGGTCGAAGAGTGAAGGGAAGGGACGTCGGCATCGTGTCCGTGCCCCTCGATTTGGGCGCGGGCAGACGGGGCGTCGACATGGGCCCCTCCGCGTTACGCATCGGCGGGATCCTGGAGGCGCTGGAAACGCTCGGTCACCGCGTCCAGGAGGTTGCCCGCGTAGAGGTGGTCTCGCAGGAATTTGCAGTAGAGGGTGCCGCTAACGCCAAGTACCTGCACGAGATCTCGGAGGCCTGTCGGCGCACCAAAGGGCTGGTTGAGGGCGTCCTCAAGAAGGGTGGGTTTCCGCTGGTCCTCGGAGGGGACCATTCCCTGTCCATCGGGTCGGTTGCCGGTGTGGCCGGCCATTTCAAGAAGCGCTCGGAGCCCGTGGGTCTGATTTGGTTGGACGCGCACGCCGACATGAACGACGCCGACTCGACACCCAGCGGCAACGTTCACGGGATGCCTTTGGCTGTCCTGCTGGGCCGTGGCCTCAAAGAACTCACCGATATCGGGGGGAAAGAGGAGCCGGCCATCGATCCACGGCATACCAGCATCGTCGCCGCGCGCGACATCGATCCGACCGAAGCAGAGCTCATCAAGTCCAGCGGCGTTCGCGTTTTTACGATGTCAGAGATCGACGAGCGAGGCATGTCGGCCTGCATCGAAGAAGCGATGGCTCGGGCCACGGACGGCACGGCGGGGTTCCACTTGTCCTTCGACCTCGATGCGCTCGATCCGCAGGTGGCGCCGGGCGTGGGGACGCCCGTCAAAGGCGGTGTCAGTTACCGGGAAGCGCATCTCGTGTGTGAGAAGGCCGCACGAACTGGGCGGCTGCTCTCGATGGATGTTGTGGAATTGAACCCGGTGCTCGATAGTGAGAACCGTTCAGCGCTCGTAGCGGTAGGTTTGATCGCGAGCGCACTCGGCAAGACGATCCTGTAGAAACCCTAAGCGCGAAGGATGCTCATGAGCAAGGTCGAGATCACCAAGAACCTGCTGCGCATCGTCACCGGTTTGATGTTTTGGCAGCACGGTGCGCAAAAGCTGTTTGGATGGCTGGGTGGCACGGCCGTCGAAGCCGGCTGGTTCTCCTTTCCGCTCGGGATCGCCGGGATCTTGGAGTTCTTCGGCGGGGCGCTCATCATGCTGGGCCTGTTCACGAGGCCAGTCGCCTTTCTGCTCTCGGGCCAAATGGCGGTCGCCTACTTCATGGCGCACTTCGCAAACGGATTCTGGCCCATTGGGAATGGCGGCGAGAGAGCAGTGCTCTTCTGCTTCATCTTCCTGTTCCTGTGGGCGGCCGACGGTGGGGACTTCAGTCTCGACGGCCTGCGCAGGAAGGGGAAGACGGACGGTTAGTCGCCGCCGCAGCGGCGCCCCTGGACCCGGCTCTTACCCGCAATGCTCCGTGAAGGCAGCTTTCAGGTCCTCGGCAATCTGTTGCGGACTGCGTCCCTCGATGGAATGGCGTTCCATCATGTAAGCCAGCTCGCCGTCCTTGAAGAGCGCGATCGACGGTGAGGAAGGCGGGTACCCCAGGATGTATTCGCGGGCCCGCTCCGTGGCGTCGAGGTCCTGCCCCGCAAACACCGTGGTCAGGATCTCGGGCTTGGGATCCTCCTGGGTCGCCATGGCCACCGCCGGACGCATCGACCCAGCAGCACAGCCGCATACGCTGTTGACCACCAGGAGCAACGTGCGCTTCTCCCCGTCCACAACAGCATCGACCTCGTCGGGGGTGCGAAGCTCCTGAAAGCCGAAGCGAATCAGGTCCTGACGCATCGGGGAGATCATCATCTCGGGATAGGGCATATCTGCGCACTCCTCTGCATGCTTCGCGGTGTGGATAAGACGGGGGGCCCGGGACAGGGACTGTCGGGAACCGAATATAGCATCTCGGAGGCCGACACAAGGAGCGTGCTCCGTAAGTGTCAGTCTGGGAACGACCTACACGTCCACGACGACCGCTCCGATCCTCGCAGCTGTCCGCCCGACTATCCGCCCCGCAGCGTCTCCCGGAGGTGAACCGCGACAGCATCGATGTCACGTGGCTTCAGGCCTTCCAGGCCCCAATGCGGCATCCCCGCCGCCGTGCCGACAAAGATCTGTTCGCGGAGTCCCTCGTGGTCGTCCGCGAAGCGCCAGTCGGGTTCACGAAATGAGGGCGGCCGCACGGTGTCGCCGTCACTTACGAACCCGCCGTCTCCGTATCCCTGCGAGCCGTGGCACTTTTCGCAACTGAACCTGAACACGACAGCGCCACGCTCGGCGGCTGCCTGGGGAGACTCCCATTCAATGGTGTCGAACGCCGCCGGGTCGTAGGCCGCCTGCGCCGCCCTCAGGGTGTCCAGCGCAGCGGCCATGGAGTTCGGTTCATCTGCAGGCGGCGCCTCACCGGCGCACGCAACGGTCGCGAGCAGTAGCACGGGAACCAATCGAGACATCATCCGACCTCCTCGGGGCTCTCTCCCATCCTGCGAGTTGCGGCCTGACTTCTTGGGTAGTTTCCTTAGAGTACGGCCGAGTCGGCGTTCCCGAACGTCGGGAGATGTCCGAAGTCCAGGTGGTGGAAACCCCCGCGGGGCGTCACTTCCACTCCTGCCGTAGAATCGAAAACCAGGCCTCGTCGAAGGCCTCTCCCCGCTCCACGCGATTCAGGCGCAGGACCCCTTCCTTGGTCATTCCAACCTTCTCCATCACGCGCTGTGACCCGAGGTTATCGGCGTCGGCTCTCGCGAACAGACGATTCAGATCGTCGTGGGTTTCGAACGCGGCATCGATGACCGCGCGAGCCGCCTCGGTACAGATGCCCTTCTTCCAGTGCCTTCGAGCCACGGAGTAGCCCATCTCTGCGGAGCGGTGCTCGAAATCGATCCTCAGGCCCACCCCGCCAATGACGACGCCATCCAAGGTGATGGCCCAGACGGGATGAGTCGTCCGATCCAGCAGTACCTGCCGGGCAATGAACTGCTTCGCATCCGTCCGCTCATACGGCCGCGGCAGCGCCCGCAAATAGCGTGACCACTCAGGGTCTTGGGCGTATGCGAACACATCGTCGATGTCCCCGAAATCGAACGGACGGAGCTCGAGTCGCTCGGTCTCGATGACTTCAGGTAAGGTGGCTCGCTCCGTTGGGTCCCCTGAATTCCCGGTCATCGCGTGGTCCTGGTCACGGTCAAGGGTTGGATCGGTCCTGCCAAATCGCTGCGAACCCGAAGTGCCGGACGAGTTCGCGAACGCGGCTGCGCTCCGGCACGTCGGACACAGTGAGTAGGAGCCCTAGCTCCTTGAAGCCGACCGAGACGACCTCCACGGGAGAGATGGACATCAGGTCCGCCAGCGCGCCGACGGTTTCGGAGCCGGTGAGGTGGAGTGGCTTCATCAAGCGCTCTGGTGAATATGTGCGGAGGCCGAAGAGGAACTTGCAGGTCTTGGGGCGCTAGTATCAAGCCATGCTGCCTACAAACGTGTTCAGCCAGGCTCACTCGGGATTCCCAAGTTCGTGATCACCAACGGTTTTGATTCGATCGAGCTCTTGGCGGCGGATATGGACCTGCTCAACAGGCCCTGAATCGAGCGTTGCTCCTTAGCCCCATGCTAACCCGCTTCCAGATCGGCCACGAACTCACGGATCGCGCTCAGCGTCTGGTCTTGATGCGTATCGTTGAGGAAGAAGTAGTGGCCACTGGCCGGGAACTCGACGATCCGGTTCTGCGGTAGGCGTCCGAACTCTGCTCTGCGCTCCGCGGTCCATGCAGAGAACGCGCGATAGTAGGCGTCCGCCTGACTCCGCGCTTCGGGAGTCGCCGACTCATAGCGCTCGACGTAGAAGGGAAGCCATGTCTCAAGCGGTGCGGTCACCGGAAAGAGACCCAGTGAGGGGCAGTCCACCGCTTCCCACTGCAACTCGGGCACCTTCCCGAACCATCCATACTTGGGTCCGGTGTCCCTTGGCGCCTGTTCAAGGATGCGACCACCTTCGTCGAGCCGGTTCACAGTTCTGAGCTCGGACTCTGGCAGCCAGAACCCTTGGCTTCGATGGATCCAGGCCCGTAAGGCAGCAGTAGATGCCAGGTCTGCCCCGGACCGTTCCGGTGGACTCGGCGGAGGCGAGGACCGGAAGATCTCTGCGAGTGTCGCTTCGCCTCCTAGGTAAGCGGAATCGAGGTGTACGATGCCGCGGCAACGCTCTGGATACGCCTGTGCGAACTCGGCGGCTTCGAGACCGCCCTGCGAGTGCCCGACCAGAACCGCAGTCTCGATCTCGAGTGCGTCTAGAACGCGAGCGACATCCTGAATCCGGTCCCGACTGACCCGGTGTCTGGCTTCGGCGGACGCGCCGATTCCTCGGCGAGTGATACCAATGACTCTGAACGCGTCGGTGAGGGGTGGGGCGAACTCATCGAACTGGTGCGCCGTGTGTCCGCCTCCGGCTAGGAAGACCAGTGTGGTACCACTGCCGCCCCAGTCCAATACCTCGAGGGTCGCGCCTGGCGCCGTATCTACAGCGAGGATCCCGGGTTCGATCGGACGTGCGGAGGGGGTGAACTCGGCGCACCCGAGTGCCACGGCCACAGCCAGCGCCGCGATCCACCTTCTGTTCATGTCGGGTCGTTCTGATCCGCCGATGCGCAGTCGAGGGATTGCACACTCCGCCCCAGATCTCTCATCCAATCGGCCCACGGATGGTAGATGCCCCAGGCATCTCTTCGGCTTCCCTCGTCGAGCCGAACGATGCCCTCCTCCCCGTCCAGCCGCATCGTCAGTTGGGCTCGCCCGTGGTCGACTCCGCGCTCTAGGACGACCGTGCTCAAGTCGTTGTCCTCACCGTTGATGGCGAACACGCGATACCAACTTCCGTCGGGGAGTGGCGCGCGGGCTTCGGCACCGCCGGGGGCGAACGACGGCTTGCCGCAGCGAGCTCCTGAGGTGGCGGAGAGGTAATCGTCTGTCAGATACTGATTCTGACCAAACTCGATCGAGATGGGCTCCGGGCCGGGCGTGGGGCCAGACGCGCATGCGCAGAGGTAAGCCGCAGCCAATGCGCTCAGGGTGCAACTTAGGATCTTCATGGTTCCCTCCTGTTGCTGCCACGCTCAAAGTAGCCACTCAAAGCCGCCGCATGCCATTCCGTCTATGCGGAGCCACGGCAAGCTCCGGTGGGTTGGTGTCTCGTCAGTAGGTCCAAACCACAATCGCCCCGCACACACCGCTGCCGCTGTACTGGGTTGGGATTTGGGCCACTCGAGTGTACACCTCGAGGGCCGCGATGTCCGCCACGGCGACATCGTCCTTCATATCCCAGGCGGTGCCGAGAAAGACCCTGAGGCCGTTGACCCAGACCGAGAAGCCTCTGTCTTTCGATGGTGAGAGGCCAACCCGCGGTCCGTTGGCACACTTCATCGTGACGATGTCGCTCGTCGCGAACTGTACGTTGGCCACCACCTCCACTCCCGTGAAGGTACGAAAGAGGTCGCGGGGCCGGGTGGGCTGTCGCGCCTCGATCTCGTCCGGTGTCAGGAAATGGCCAAAACCGGCCCTGAGGCGCTCGAAGAAGCCGCCCAGGCGTAGGCGTCGTTGCAGCGCCCGGTCCAGAGGGTCAGGGCCGTCCACGCTGACCGCCACGCCGGGTATCTCCACCGGTGCGGGTAGCAGGTAAAAGTCGATGGAGATCTCTCCGCCCTCCAGGATATCCAGAATGCCGTCTGTGGCGGTGGTGTATCCGATGCGTTCTCCGCGCACGTAGAACAGTCCAGGCGATCCGGCTCGAAGCTCAAAGGCCCCCAGCGAGTCGGTGAGGGACTGAGCGACGATTTGGCTCGACTCCGTTAGGAGCAGGACCCGCCCTGTGGCGATCGGAGTGCGCGTTCGTCCGTCTAGTAGCCGCCCGCGGACAGTCTGGGCGGAAAGCCCGGTGGTGACCGTCGTCATCATCAGGAGGATTAGGGCGGAGCCCGCACATGGTTCTAAGCGCATGGATCTCGTATGACTGACCGCCTCCTCTTCCTACTACGCACGCAGTCGGCGTTGTCCCGCTACATCGTCCCGTGACGCCCTACTCAACCACAGCAACACCGGTGAGGCGACGAAGATCGAGGACAACGTGCCTACCGCGATGCCAAAGCTCATGATGAGCGCCAGCGGTCGAATCGTCGCCCCGCCGAGGCTTGCCAAGAGTAGGGCCGCCACTAGGGTGGTACCAGTGGTGAGTATGGTCCTGGGTAGTGTTTGAGCGATGGAACGGTTCAGCACATCCCTAAGGTTTTGGCCCGCGGTCCCAAGGTTCTCTCGCACTCGGTCGAAGATCACGATGGTGTCGTTCAGCGAGTAGCCGATCACCGTAAGGACACCTGCGACGGTGATCAGACTCATTTCGATGTCGAACAGCGTCATGAACGCGAGTGTGGCGAGTATGTCGTGCGCGGTGGTCACCACTGCGGCGAACCCAAGGCGCCTGTCGAAGCGCACGGCGAGGTAAGCGAGCGTCGTCAGGAAACTGAGGCCGATCGCCGCGCCGGCCCGTTGCTGGAGTTCCTCACCCACCTGGGGTCCCACCTCCTCCGCGCGCATGACCTCGTAGCCGTCCGATCCCAGCGCGGCGTCGAGTGCGCTCCGGGCCAGTTCCTGCGCCGGGCGGCTCTCCCCACCGTCCAGGGGCGCCCCGGCAGGGCGTGTCCGGATCAGGAAGTCCCGATCGGAACCGAAGCTTTGGACTCCCGACACATCCAGAGCTCCTTCGGTGAGCGCCGTTCTGAGTTCGTTGCCGGTGACCGCTTGCTCCGCTCGCACGTGGAGCAGCGTTCCGCCTGTGAAATCGATCCCGTAGTTCATTCCCTGGGAGGCGAGCGCGAACAGACCGGCGACGATGAAGGCCCCGGACCCGGCAAGGACCCACTTGCGCACACGCATGAGGTCGAGCCGCGCGTCCGCGAGCCCACCGATCGGCCAGAACTTGGGCCTTCGTTCTGTGTCCCGCCGCCTCAACCAGACCAAGAAGGCCGTTCGGGTCACGAAGATCGCCGCAAACATCGACGCGCACAGTCCGATGAGCAGCGTGACGGCAAACCCTTTCACGGGGTCAGTGCCCACCCGGTAGAGAATGAGTGCCGTCAACGCGGTCGTCACATTCGAGTCGATGATCGCGCTCAGCGCGTTACGAAACCCGCGTTTGACGGCAAGGCGAACGGAACTTGATTTCTCGAGTTCCTCGCGGATACGCTCGAAGATCAGGACGTTCGCATCTACCGCCATGCCAATGGCCAACGCGAAGCCTGCGATGCCGGGCAGTGTCAACGTGAAGCCCAGAAGGGCAAGCCCGCCGAGCGAGAAGAGCAGGTAGAGCGCAAGCGCGCCGACCGCAAGCACTCCCGAGAAGCGGTAGTAGAGGATCATGGCCAGTACGACCAGCGCCACCGCCATTGCAGATGTTCGCACACCTGCTTCGATCGAGTCGGCGCCCAGCGATGGCCCCACGGTGCGCTCCTCGACGACGTGGAGGGGTGCCGGGAGGGCGCCGGCGCGCAGCACGAGCGCCAAGTCGCCGGCCTCCTGCATGGTGCGACCCGGAAGTTCGATGACACCAGTCGCACCAATGCGCTCACGGATCATGACCGGGGCTCCCTGAACCCTACCGTCGAGCAGAATCGCGAGATAGCCGCCGATATTCTGCACTGTCGCGTCGCCGAACGCAGCACCGCCAAGGCGCGTCAGCTCGAACTGCACCTGAGGTTGCGCTGTGACTTGGTGGTGCGTGGCTGTCGCTCCGACGAGCTCCTCGCCCGTCACGACCGACCGGGTGCGCACCACGTAGAAGGGGCGCCATCCGTCCGCGCGATCACCTGCGTTCGTGCCCCATCGCACCTCTAGGCTGGAGGGAAGGGAGCGACGAGGCGAGTCCGAAGCGAGGGCTGCCTCAACGTCGGCGGCGAGCCTGTCGGGCACCAGGTATTCACCCCTCAACGATCCGCGGGTCAGGGCACCCGGTTCTCCGGTGGCGGCCTCTACGCTGGCCGCGAGCCCTTCGAAGCGATCTCGTCCGTCCACCAACCGGAACTCGAGGAACGCGGTGCGCTGAACGATCGCTCGGGCGCGGACGGGGTCGCGTTCGCCGGGCAGCTCAACGACGAGCCTGCAATCGTTGGCCGCCTGAACGACGGGGCTGGTGGTGCCGAACTCGCTGATTCGGTTCCGGATCACCCGTGCCGCTCCTTCGATTGCGGCCGAGCAGTCCTCGATGTCGTGCGACGCTTCGAGCTCAAGTGCGAGATGCACGCCGCCGCTCAGGTCTAGCCCCAGATCGATGGGGATTCTGCGAGCCGTTTGCTCGACCATCTGGCCGGTGGCGGGGTCGAGCGCGCGCTCTGTCACGGTGCGCGGAAGCAGGGATAGGACGCTACCCAGTGCGAGTAGCGTGATGAGGATCAGGCGTGATCGAATGGTCTTCATTGAGGTGCCGCCGTAGTCCTGGCGTGAACGGGTGCCGTGCACACCCCAACCACCTGTTGGTCAGGCAGCGCGGGAAGCGCTCGGCGTGTCGTTGTGAGCTGGGTTCTAGGCGGGCGGAGCTCGAGCGTCCGGCAGAACGCGAGCAGGAGAGATCGGGCCTAGGCAGCGCCTTGCCTCCATCGGCGATGCACCGTGCGCGGATGCCCGGAGAAGGTGCGGAGGCTCAGCCGGGGGACCTGGGGTGACGTCGAACGCCCGGACGACGTCGATCCGGTAGCCGTCGCGGGTGAGAACGCCCCTCGACTGCGCCTCGAGCCGTACGTCTACGCTCGTGGGCTCGCCGACCGGACGGAGCAGCTCGACCGCTGCCACCGCGCGCGGCATCCCAAGCTGGAATGCAGCGACTCCGATCCAAGTCAGTAAGAGGCGAGTCATGATGGAATGGTAGCGGGAAGCCGCCACGGGTGTTCCGAATCTCACCGAATGACCTGATAGGCGCGCACGGATTCGACATCCAGTTCGTCCGAAAAGACTCCCCAGATGGTGTCGCCATTGAGGGAGTAGGGCTCGAAGCCCTCGGGCGTCTCCAAGCGAGCCACTATGGTCCCATCGATACCGTAGACCGACCAGGTTCGGGCGGGAACCCTGATCCGGGGCCGAACGGGTACCGGCGCGTCGTCTTCCCGACGGAGCGGCCAAGCTCCGAGTGGGCCCGGGTAGTCGCTTATGAGCAACGTGCCCCCGGGGCTTCCGAGGATCTCGGCATGTGCCGGAAACTGCTCTGCGCGGGGTAGCGCCTCAATCATCTCCGTCATCTCGGGCTCTTCGTCTACGAACTCGAGCCAACGCGACAGATGGGGTCCTCCTACGGTACGGTCGCGATCGGGCCACCGCACAATCCTCTCGAGGCCTGCGGGTCCATACAGCCTGACCTCAGCATCGCCGGACCCCACAGCTAATGCGTCTCCGACGGTCGCGCTATAGGTCCGCTTTCCAAGGGGCCGCGGGAATCCACCGGGATGTGCTACCTCCATACCGGGGAACCTACCATACTCTCCCAGCACCTCACCCCGTCGGCCAAGCCGCATGGTGGGGAGCGTTGGACGAGCGATGCTGTCGCCCCCACCGGGACCAATGGTTCCTTCTCCAAACAGAACGAGCTCGCCAGCGCTCGTGCCCATCAGACGCGTGTAACCACTGTTGAACGCGTCACTCCCTGCGTTCCCGGCGGCCATGGGTGCGACCGGGCTCAGATCCAGCTCGCGCCCGAGCACCCCGCTGGTCGTGTAGACCGATACCCGGCGCCGGTAGGGATCCCACACGGCAACAGTGTCACTGGCGAGCTGCACCACGGACGCGACGCTAGCGAATTCGCCGGGGCCTTCTCCTTCACGTCCCACCTTGGAGAGGAGTGTGCCGTCGGACCCGAAGATGAGCACTTCGGGGGGAACGGCAGTGCCGACCGCGACCCGCCCCTCGCCCAACGGGGTTACAGCCACCACCCGCAAGAGGGGCGTGTCAGGGCTGGTGCCCTCGCCGATTCCAACGAATGGGACGCTTGAGATTTCCCAGGATGGCACTGTCGTCAGTGCCGTTTCGCTGTGCGTGACGATCTCGACGCCTGCGCTATCAACCACGGTGACGAATGAAGTGGTGTCGCTCGGGGAACAGGCGGTGAGGGTCACGGCGCCGGCGACGAAGCCAATTGGGATAGAGACCCTCATGCGTTGGCGCCCCGCACCGTACCCAGGCTGCCCATCGTTCCCACCCCGAAGCTCAAGACCAGCAAGTACATGAAGCCCTCTATGGACGATGCGGTCTGGTGATCACCGTTGAGCCTGAACCACTCGTAGCCGACGTACGCCATGAACAGTAGCGTTGTGGATACGCCCGTCAGGAGCAGGCCACCCCTTTGCCATCGGTGTCTGTGTTGTAGGAAGCCGCTCAAGAAGGCCAGCACGCCGATCAGTGCCAAGGCAGTAAGCGTTCTCCTCAAGGAGGTTGAATTGGCGGTGCTCAAAGCGCAGCCTCCAGGGTGGACCGGTGCTTCAACATCCAAGCAGCACTTCTAACTCGCCAGGTGACCGCCCAAAACGCGGTAGCTTCGGTGGTGTCCGGGGTTCCACCGGCCTCGATCGCCTCAGCCGCAGCATCCTGGACTGCGAACTCGATCATCATATCGACGAAGCCAATCCTCTCGGCTCTGGGCAGTTCATAGCCATCCACGATCGACCTCAAATGTCGGGCGCGGACTTCTAGCGAAGCTAGTCCCTGCCCTTCGGCTACGTCGTCGTCGTGCAGTTGGGCGTTCAACCAGCACGCCTGTGCGAGGTCGAGTAAAGGGTCTACAGGCCCAGCGACCTCCCAGTCGATCAAAGCAACCGGAATCCCCTCCCGCGCTACGATATTCCAAGGACCGGCATCGCAATGACCGATGCCTAGGATAGAACCACCCGAGCGCCGCCCGTGCCATGGACGCCAAACCGCGTTTCCGGGAACCTCGAAGGTCTCGGCTGCACGGTGCAGGTCTCGCAACAGCCTACCTACGTGCGGCAGTGCCTCTTCACGCCACGGTCGGAGGTGCGCTACCTCGCCTTCCACGAAGCTGAGCGTCTCGCGCCCCTGTTCATCAAAGCCCGACCCGATCACTCGCGGAGCCCCGTTGAAGCCGACGGCCTCGAGGTGCCGTAGCAGCGCGTGCACAGTGGAGGCCCAAGGGCCAGTCTCCCTTAGGACGATATTTCCACTGCGCGAGACCGCGGTGCGGCCTCCTCCCTCGAGGGGGGTTTCGGTCATCGAGTCCCACTCCTTGGGTTCCTAGCCGATCACGTTCAACCCAATCCCGATGAACACGATCGCCACAACGATCCATCCGACCTTACTAACCCGGTATATGCCATCGACTGCAGTGGAATGGTCAACTCCTTCCCGCTTCGGTTCGGGACGCCCCAGGAAGAGACCCGTGTCGACGCTCAACTCCGATTCAATCCGCCGGGCACGACTGATAACGTCGTCATACAAGTCGTCGTTCCGCCGGTCATACGTATGCAGAGATCGAACGAGTTCGAGTCCAGCTAGGCAGATCAGCGCACCAAGGACGGGACCGACCCCCGCTCTAAGGAGCTCCGCGCTCAAGAGCTGAACCCAAGCCAGGAGGGATACAGCCGGGATAAGTGCGAGAAGCGCAAAACGGGTTTCCGTAAGCTTCTTCCAAACTCCTACCGCCTCAGAATAGAGCGCGAGTCGGATCATCGTCTCTTCCTCGGAGCGCTCCACGCTCACACCTTGCTTCAGTGCAGGGAGTGGGTTGGTTCCGTAGTGCCTCCCGGCTCGGATAGCCGCTTCCTCGTCAGCCATGATGACCTCGCACTCTGTGGATAGTACGCTCCCCCGTCGTGCCATCCGACGAACCGGACAATTTGCCACCCGATAGGTGGTGTGTCACGACGAAGAAGTCGATCGTCTCTCGAATCGGTTGCGGATCTAAGGTTCGTGCGAGGACGCGCACAGCTGCAACCCGTGCTTCGAAGTCACTCGGGTCCAGTTGGGCTAGAACCGAATCCCCGCCGGCGGCGAGCTGCCGCAAGCGGACTCTCGAAGTGATGCAAGACCATAGACAAGAAGATCAGATCCGCGGCGTCGTCCTCAAGCGGCAGCCTCTCACCCGTCGCCTGTACGAACTGAAGGCTGCGCGACTCAAACTTGGGGCTCGCGAGGGTCAGCATCTGCTGGGACGGTTCGACGCCAACAACGACGGCCCCAAAGTGGTTGTGCAGAGCTTCACAGAAACGTCCCGTCCCACAGCCCAGGTCGAGAACCGTCCGAACCGACTGGGCCGGGGGAGCAGACTCAGCCACACAGGTCGTCCAACGAGCCATCACCTCAGGCGACCGAGTCTCGCGCTGTCGTACCCGCTTGGGAGGCTCGTCTCGTCGTACTTCATCCGTAATCGATGACCTCAGCCCCCCACCGCACGACCCGTCCGTCGATCATCATGAAACGCACCCGCTGCATCGCCTCGATCTCCTCCGTCGGGTCGCCCTCCACCGCCATGATGTCGGCCGCCCAGCCCTCGCCGATCCGTCCGATCTCGTCGTCCAACCCGAGCGACTCGGCCGCCAGTGAGGTAGCCGAGGTCACCGCGTCCAGGCCCGACTGGCCACAACGCTGGTGGCGTTCGCCTTGGATGGAGGCGGACCATGACCGACGGCCCTGGCGCTCACCACCGCGGCGGCGACCACAGGCGGGGTCCCCCAGAGGGCCCGGCTCGACGCCTCGGCCGATACCTGAACGGGCATCGCAACCTAGGGATGCGGCTTGTCGCGGTGCCTCTCTATCCTGGGACCAATGCCAGGCAGGCGCCTACCAGATCCTGAACAACCGCGTAGGCGTACTCTCCATCGCCCCCCCTGCGTGCCTTGATGACCTTACCTCCTTCCTCGTGTACGCGACGGATACTCTCGGCGAGATCGCCAACGGGGAGGTAGATCATCCAGACAGGGGGGAGGCCAAGGTTTGAGCCGCGCGCATGGCAGACTCCCGCTGCCGGGTTCCCATCTTCGCCTAGCATGTTGTAGTCGGAGTAGGGCTCGCCTGTGTCTTCCATCTCGACGTCCTGCACGGTCCAGTGGACGACCTGTCGATAGAAGTCTCGGGTTGCCGACGCGTCGGGGACCGTTAGGTCGAGCCAAGAGATGCGACCTGCGCCTCTCCCGGCATCGTCCGCCCATCGAGCCACGTCCGCGGGCACGAGCGGGATGATCCCGAACGCCGCCCCATTGGGATCGAGCAGCACCGCCCATTGGCTGTTCTGCTCGTCATCTTTGCCATGCATGAGCTCCTTCCCGCCCAAAGCGAGGGCACGCTCCACACTCGCGGCTACATCGGCGACATATATGTGCGGCATCCATTGGACGGGCAGGTGAGCGTATTTGTCGCTGAGCGCGCCCAGGCCGATGATGGGCATGCCCAGGTTGTTCATCAGGTCCTCACGCCAAAGCGGACTCTCGCCTGTGCTGAGTACCCGTGAGTAAAAGCGCACCTCACGTTCGTGTTCGGGTACCGCGATGTCGGCGCTGAGGACGCCGCCGACGCTCGGGACGAAGCGGTCACTCATGGCTTGGCGTCCTGTCCACAAGGGGTTCCACCTCGACCGCAGTGCCGTAGCAAATGACCTCTGTCACTCCGGACATCACCTCCGTGGCGTCGTAGCGAATGCCGATCACCGCGTGGGCGCCGGCGACATCTGCCTGGACCAACATGGTTTCGAACGCCTGCTGGCGAGTCTGTTCCGCGAGTTCCGTGAAGAGGGTGATGTTCCCACCAAACAACGTCTGTATGCCAGCGCCGAAGGTACCGAACATTGACCGTGACCGAACGACAACACCGCGTACCACGCCTAGGTTCGCCACAATTCGATATCCGGCTAGGTCGAAGCCCGTGGTCGTCATGTTGTACGGTACGTCGGCTGCCTGCGATCGGATGATGGAAGTCATGGTTCAAGTGCCGGGGGGGTCGATCGAGTGTATCTCAGAGCCAGTTCGTCGGAATAGACTGGGAGATTGATCTCCTGGTCCATCATCTCCGCGTACGAATCGGCCGACTCTTCGTACATTTCCCAAACTTCGCTGCTTGGTGACGACTTCATGTCTACTCTCCGACCTGGCGAGGAACACCATTTCGAAAGATGGGTCGGGTATCCTACCGTTTTCCGGTCAGGGCCGTTGGGATCCTCTCGATAGGGGAGCGTGCTTCCTCCGCACCTTCAACGAATCCTAGCCGCCCCTCGCAGGCGTTCGACCCCTAAGGTATCATGGGTAGTGGTCATCGACCGACTCGCACTGTGCCACTGAATGGTCCAATTCCTTCGTCCGCTCCTGCGGCGGCCCGCCGATCCGCTCCTCGCCATCCTCATCCTTGCTGTGGGGCTGGCCACCTCGGTTGCGACCCTTACCTATATCCGCGCCTTCGACCAGCCAGTTCCGGGTGTCGAGCCGGAAAGGATGGTGCGTCTCTTCGAACAGCGTGATGAGCAGGCCTTCGCGGACCTCCCGTACCTGGATTACCTCGACTACAAGGAGGCGTCGTCAACGCTGGAGCTCGGTGCGGTTCAGCGCTACTACGCCGCTTCGGTGCGGCACGAAAGCAGCGCGGAGGTGCAGAGGATCGAGGCTGTCGCGGGAGAGTTCTTTACGGTCCTTCGCGCGCAGGCGCACATCGGGAGACTTCTCGGGCCTGGGGACGACCGACCCGAAGCTCCGCCCTCGGCGGTGATCGCCCACGCGTGGTGGATTTCAGCCTTTGGCGGGAGCGAGAACGTTCTGGGGCAGACGCTCACTCTGAACTTCCAGCCCTTCACGATCGTAGGTGTCGCCGCGCCCGAGTTCCGGGGGTCGAACGCCGACCGCCGCCCCGGAGCCTGGATCCCGATCGCGCACTTCCGCAAACGTTACACGGGCTGGGATACGCAGGCGCAGAACCGGGACATCCCTTTGACAACTGTGTTGGGTCGATTGCGGGACGGCGCGTCGTTGACCTCCGCCCAGCAAGAAATCGCCGGGCTTGCAGCGGGGCTGGAGGCAACATATCCACGCGCTGAGGAGCCGCGTCGTTTATCCGTGCAGCCGGCCAGATGGATTGATCCGAGCGCCCGCGCCGACGAGTCGGCTACGATTCGAATGATGACGATCGCGGCAATCGGATTCTTGCTGCTCGTATGTGCGAATGTCGCGAACGTCCTCCTATCCATTGCGTCCACCGAAGGAAGAGCAAACGCCATTCGGGCCGCGCTGGGCGCCTCGCCCCGACGGGTCGCCGCTGAGAGCGCGGGACGGAACCTCTTGTTGTCGGTTCTCGCATGGGGAGTTGCCATGGTGATGGCGATCCCGTTGGTGGGCCGACTCGGTGACTACTTCGCCCGGCCGACCGTCTGGGCCTCCACGGTCCCGCGCGACTTTCCTGTCGACACTTCGATCGTCTTCTTGGGGCTGCTGTTGGCGCTGGTGACGGGGCTGATCGCGTCGGCTCCCTCCCTACGTGCGGCATTCTTGATTTCACCTAAGGCCGCGATGACACCCGATGCGGACGTTCAAGCCAGGACCGGACGGCTCGGATTGACCCTAAGGGACGGCCTGATCGCAATGCAGTCGGCGCTTGCGGTGGCGCTCCTGGTTCTTTCCGGGCTGGTGCTTCGCACGTTCTCTGAAACGGGGCAGATCGACCCCGGGTTCGAATCGGACAACCTGGTGGGTGCCCTGGTCTCCGTCAGCAGTATGGGAATCGAACGCCCCGAGACGCGCCCCTTCTTCGACGGCTTAATGCAGGCGCTCGAGTCTCAGCCCTGGGTGGAAGAGGTTGCCCAGGGAGACCGGCTCCCGCTCGCGGGGCGACCCTTCGTGTCGCTTCGCGCACCCGGCGCGTCCGAACCGGCTCAGCTCCTTTCGGAGAGGGTCCGTCCCGGCTTCGTCGAGACACTTGGCTTAGACGTTGTAGAAGGCCGCGCCTTTGAACTTACCGATGAAGGGCTCACCGATCGGATCCTGATCAACCAGGCGGCCGCCGATCGGCTCTTCCCGTCCGGGGACGCCCTTGGTGGCATGTTGTTTCAGCGCATGGACGGTCAAGAGCAAGCACTTCAGGTTGTCGGAGTGGTCTCGGACTCGAGGACCAGGGACCTCCTTGCCCGCCCGGAACCGGCGGTCTTCACCCTCTTCGACGATCCCACCTGGCCAACCACCAATTCTCTGCTCATCCGCACCCGGGGAGATGCTACGGCCAAGACCGCGGAGGACCTGAGACGAATCCTGCGCGAGTATGCCCCGCACATGACGATCATCAACGCTGTTGCGTTCAACGAGATCATCGAAGGGGCACTCTACACGCACCGAATGAACGCGGAACTCTTCACTGGAATGGCCCTGCTGGGTCTAGCGCTCGCCTGTGTCGGGATCTTCAGCGTCGTGAGCCTGAGCGTGAAGCGTCGTCGCCGCGAGATCGGGATCCGGAAGGCACTCGGGGCCACGGAAGCGCGGATTCGGACCAAGATGATGGAGCGTGCTCTTAAGCCGGTCACGATCGGCTGTGCGATCGGCCTCGGTGTGTCCCTCATGGGAGCTCGGGTCGTGGAGGGCCTCCTTTTCGGCGTGTCGCCCCTCGACCCGACGGCCATCGGGTTCGGCGTACTCTGTCTCTTCACGGCATCCGCCGGAGCCGCCGCCATTCCAGCGTGGCGGTCCAGTCGCGCCGCGGTCAGGGACGCACTCCGAGCTTGACCGCTTTGCCGGTGCCACTCCGCAACACCTGGGCGGGGTTGACGTCTTCGAGGTGGAACGAGGTCTGACGGAGACAGCGATCGCATCCGGGAGGGGGTCAGCCTGGATCAAGTTGCAATACAGCTTCCCGGGCTGATCCGCTACTTGAAGGTCTGCGTCTTTAGGAGCTTGCCTGTCTCGTCGTAAACCTTCCAGGTGCCCCTCTTCTTACCGTGTTCGAAGCGACCTTCGTCCCAGAGTTGGCCATTGGCATGGTATCGCTTCCATAGACCGTGCTTCTGCTCATCATCGTCGAAGCCGCCAGTCCCCCGCAGTGCGCCAGTCTTGAAGAACCATCTCCACCGACCGACGATCTTTCCGTCCTTGAAGCTACCGGAAGACTGCATCTGGCCATTGTTGAGGAAGTACTTCCACTTTCCTGACTTTTTTCCGTGATCGAACTCACCCTGGCAAGAGACGAGGCCGTTCTTGAAGAACAGCTTGAAGGGGCCATGCCTAGGATTGCCGTCTTCATCGGTTCCAGAGATGTCTTTCATTGGGTCTCACTTTCTCCCGGGACACATCGTACAGTATCGATACGCTCCACTAGTCCAGGAGCGCGATCCTATCGGGTGTCGCCCGGCAACGTCAGCCGCAGGTCGTCCGTGGGATACGGAATCAAGTACTGGTCGACCGGTAACATGTCGAGCACATCGTTCGGGACCCCGAGTGCCTCTAGTTCTACACGTACCCGCTCCGAATGCTCTGCGTTTTCCACCAACGCAAGGATTCTACCGTCAAACGCCTTCAGGGTAATCAGGCCTTCAATTCCGTCGATTCTGTCGTCAAGCCGCTCGACCAGTGCTTCATTATCGTCATTCACGCTCTCGACGCTCTATCCGGGTGCCATTCCGTACAACGCTTTAGGGGCTTCCGAACCGGCCCCCGACCGCCTGACCTTCAGTCAGGCTACAGACGGGACGTCTTAGTCGCTAGGGCGAAGAGCTATCGTCGAGGGCCGGTTGAGACGGACCGCCGCGAAGCGTCCGTGGATACCCCCGCGAAGTCCCTACCCCCCAAGATCCTTCAGAATCTCAACAACCCCATCGTACGCACCGCGATTATCCGTCTTGGCAAAGAACCGCATCGCGTCCAGGCCGATGTTGTACTTGTAGCACCGAACTCGACGTCGGTAGTCGACTTGCGAGACACCTCTCTGGGCGCAGTGCGCATCGAACCGGTCCACCAAGTCGAATCCCGAGGGCCAGAAGTCGAGGTACGCAACATCGTACAGTGGGTCGCCAAATCTCGCGTCCTGCCAATCGAGCACCGCCGACACACTCGCCCCATGAATCAGGACGTTGTCGTAGCCAAACCCTCCGTGCACCAGCCCGCGCGGCGCCTCAAGTCCTTCTAGTAGTAGGGCCATCTCTTCTGAGTATCGCTCGAAGACTCCGCGCTCTAGGAACGTGGTCTCGAACAGATGGCGCCATTTCCCATAGAACATCTTCTCAGGCTCCTCGTCACGAACGAACAAGACGTGTCCTGCCCAGGTGTCCCACTTCCCCAACCCCGTCTCATCCATCCATCCGTAGCCCCCAGAATCGCTGACATCCACTGAGGCCACCGCAAGCAACGTATCGAACACGGACGCCAGGGATGCCTCATAGGCCTCGCTTGAGAGGGCGGTCATCGTCTCCCCGACCGCCTTCCGCGTGACCGTCCACCTAAGCCCGTCGTCGAGTCCGTCGCAGACGACTTCTCGCAATGGCACACCGACCCGAGTCAGTCTCTGTCCAAACCGCCGTTCGACATCCACCCCAGTACCCATAGCTGGCTCGGCGAACTGGACGACGAGGAGCTCGCCCCTCGCCGCACATTCGAACGTAGAGGAGATCAGCCCCGAACCGATCCGATTCATCTCCTCGGGGGCGTGCCCGATACACCGCTCGAAGATCCGACTTACCGCCCCGACGTCGATTCTTGGCCTGATATCCGTTGTCATGCTCTTCTACTCGCTCCGCGCGTACTCGACCGCGGATGGGCCGGAGTCTCGCCCGGCATGGGTTCGCAGTCCGAATTCCTACTCAAACTTGCATTGGCCGCTAACGTTTCAGCCCTTTTGTTTGGAGACGTCGTCCTTCCAGCACCGTCTGTGGGGCATCGTCAGGCCGACCCTTTGCTCAAGCGATCGCGAATGTCATTCCACTCGGACGCAAGACCGAGCTCTCGGACCCAAGCTTCTACGTAGGGCAGGTCGAGCCGATCTCCGGCCCGTTCTAGCAGCTGTACTGCGTCCTTTCGCTGCAGCGCCGAATCGCCGAGCTTTGCCCATTCCAGTTTCGCGATCAAGACGTCCTCTAGGCTCGCCAACGACACGTCGACACCGAGGAGCGATGCCTTCTCTCTGCGCTCGAACTCCGTCCTGCTGAACGGACGCGTTTTCCGCACGATCAAATCCACCTTCCATCCTGATACCGGATCGATGGCGTTGAACTGACCCTGCGTCCGCAGAGCCTCACGAGCCGCCTCGCTATCCACGTAGTAGCCAGCAGCGGACAGCCTCTCGACCAGGCGATCAATTCCGCGATCCGCCGCTTCCACGATCACGTCGATGTCTTGAGTCGCTCGCGGTGTGGCGTAGTACGCGGCCGCTAGAGACCCGGTCAGCATGTAGGGGACACCGGCTTCATCGAGAATCCCAACGACGGACCCTAGAAACGCCCTCAGGCTCACCCTACGTCCGGAAGGGCTATTCCATACTCCTGAAAGACCCAGCGGAATATTGCCTGCTTGCGACTGAGATCAGGATATCGGGCCTGAATGCCAGCCAACCTGATCTCACGTACCGCCTCGCTCAGCTCGATCGCGGCGAGAAGCCGCGCCGGTCCACCCATCCCATCCAGGACGGCGTTCTGAGTGGACCACGCCGCGGGGGCCGTATCGAGAGGTCGGGAAGTCATGGTTTCAAGCTAGCTAGGCCGCTCGTTTGACGCACCGCCCTCAGGCGCTGTCTCCTAGACACAATGGAAGTGCTGGCCTCCTGCGAGCTACGCGGATTAGCGTCACTCGTGAGGAGCGCACACCAGAGCCACATGCGGAATACATCCGCAACCGACAGGAGACCAGCACATGTCATCGTCCATCAAGTTCTGGGTCGGCCTGGATGTCCACAAGGACACCGTGACCGCGGCGGTATTTCGCAATCGCGACGCGGAGCCGATGCGAGTCGACCGGTTGCCTTACGATCTGCGTAAGCTGCGTCGCTACTTCCAGCGATTGCAAGCCGAGGGCACGGTGCGGGCCTGTTACGAGGCTTCCGGCGCCGGCTATGTGCTGCAGCGGTCACTCGCGGAGTGGGGCGTCGCGTGTGACCTGGCCGCGCCGTCGCTGATCCCGCGCCGACCCGGCGAACACCGTAAGACCGACCGACGTGATGCCATCAAGATCGCGCGCGACTTCCGCGACGATCGTCTCGTGTTGATCCACATCCCGACCGAAACGGACGAGCAGGTCCGTGACTTGGTGCGTTGTCGTGAGTGCTTTCAGCGCGAGATCGTGAAATCCCGCCACTACATCCTCAAGTTCATGCGCAGGCGCGGGTTCGTCTTCCGGGGCGGCACCCACTGGACCGTCCGGCACCTCAACTGGATCCGTCAGGTCCTCGCTCCGGGCACGCTCGCAGATGAGGACCACGTCGTGCTGTCGGAGTACCTCGCGCTCCTCGAGTACAAGCTCCAGCGCAGGGACGAGCTCGATCAGCGGATCGGCACCCTGGCGTTGACGCCTCGCTACAAGCCGGTGGTCGACCGCATCTGCTGCTTTCGCGGCTTCAAGACGCAGGCGGCCATGGTCATCGCAACCGAGCTCGGAGACCTGCGTCGTTTCGAGAGCCCTCGCCAGCTCATGGCCTACGTCGGTCTCGTCCCCAGCGAACAGTCCTCCGGCGACCGACGACGCATGGGGGCGATCACCAAGGCGGGGAACGCGCGCGTCCGCCACGTGCTTGTTCAGGCTGCTTGGTCGTACCGACGACGGCCGACCATAGGCGTCTCACTTCGGCGGCGTCAACAGGGCCAGGACCCCGACGTCATCCGTCACGCGTGGAAGTGTCAGCATCGTCTCTACAAACTGTTTCATCGCCTCGCCGCCAAGAAGCCCAAGCAGGTCGCTGCCACAGCCATCGCTCGTGAGATGGTCGGCTTTCTGTGGGCCGTGCTACGTGACGTCGACACTTCGAGACTCGAGGAGGTCAGCGCGGCAGCCTAAACCCTACGCCGAGATCGCGGAGTCCGGGGCACGATTGGAGAACGCCTCGAAACGTTAAGGGGCCGGCTCACCGCCGAATCCCCGTGTCTAGACTCCGGCTAGCTCCCGACGAATCCGTCTCTTGATGCTCTGGGCTCCGCTCAACCATCGCATATCAGCAGGATGCATCGTCGAAGAAGCCGCGGGCTCCGCATCTCGCCTGACGTACAAACTTGACAGGCACTTCCATATCAACGTTCCAGGGGTTGCGGAACCGGCCCCGCCTCAATGCTACACTAGGCACGCTACCGCCGGGCCACCCGTCAGGAACACATCGAGAGCTTCTGCAGCCCGCGACAGCAGAACACCGTTCTTGAGACCCGACCAGCCGCGATCATATGCGGTCTCTACGGTTACGTCCTTGAAGTGAGCGACAAGCGTTCGTGGCAGAGACTCGTCAAGGAGTATCCGCACCTGCCACCAACGCTTCCTGAGCCAAACGAAGGGCCCCCATCGCCTGCTCACGCGTTACAGACGGGAAGTCCACCAAGAACGTGTCAAGTGACTGCCCGGACGCCAAATAGTCGATCAGGTTCTGGAGTGGAACTCGGGTCCCCGTGAACACAGGGACACCACCCAAGATCTCGGGGTCTCGATTCGATACTTGGGCGTCTTCAGACATTCGTAAGCTCCGGTCGCCTCAATAGTACACATCCGCGATGCCTTCCGCTCCAAGGGCGGAGGCGCTGGGTGGTCTGGCGTCCCTAGGGTGTCAGGAGGAGCTCTTTGCCTTGAATCGGTGTCGGGGATCTCTACTAGTAGTACCCAAGCGCTCATGGCTTGGTCAGCCGATAGACTCTGACGAACTCCTCGTCGCTGTCGTTGAGAAAGACACCGGCAAAGTGGTCGACGCCGATTGACAGTAGACCGACCTTGTGGGCTACCAATCCACTCGGCATGGCAACCTCGCCCCGAAGGATACCGCCTGGGTCAAACACCATCATCTTCGAAACCCACTCACCGCTGCTCACTACGTTGGCAACCCACAGATTGCCTTCAGAGTCGAGGACGAGGTTACTGAATGCCGGCTTGGTTTCGGGAACCCGCATCTTCTCCCAGGCGACCTCGAGTTGGGGTAGTTGGTCGCGAGTCCACGATGCTTTGCGCTGCGCGTCTTTCCAGCTAGCCACCTCATCAGCGGTGACTGGTTGGGGTGGCGCTTCCCAACGCACAATCATCGAAGGTTCTCCTTCGAACGCGTAGACCGGAATGCTAGCTGCGTCGTTGTCTCCAACGGCCACGCGAACAGGGCTCCCGCCCACGGCAACATTCGTCGTGCGGGAGAAGGGCGGCACCACTGGCCAGGCCTGCCCGAGACCTACGTCGATATACTCCTGTTGGATTTCTCCGTAGGTTCCGTACTCCGCGATTTCAGACCTCCGGCGGTCACGCCGACTGAATCGTACCTCCGGTCGAAACCAGCCAGACGGTTCGGCTGGCTCATATCCAGAGATATTGAATCGGGCTAGGAGCGTGCCGTCTGGAAGCATGCGATCCAGATGAAAGCGCTCGCCGCCGAAGGGGCTGGTGACCCCGGCAGTTATGAAGCTGTCTTCGGTAAGAAACGTCCCATCGGCAGAGTAGAAGACTCTGTCCCCGGTGCGATCGAGGACGACAACGGTATCTCCAGGGAGCAGGGTCATCGACATCGCGTAAGCGACCTCTCCAGGTCCACCTCCCTGGCCCCCGAACACATCCGACTGAGCTCCATCAAGGCTATAGACCCTGATCTTGCTGGATCCGGAGTTGAGGACCACGAAGCGTCTGTCCGAAAGTCGATCGACGCCGCGGACGCCCCAGAGCGGACCAGCGACATCCGATGCTCCCCCAAACTCCAACCTGGGAGCGGCGGATAGGTGCCACTCGTCACCGGCATCCCAGCTCGCCAAACGTTTCGTGACGACTCGAACCCCGGCGGAGTCTGCCACAGAGTAGGGCGGGATCGGCTCGTGGTCGGTTGCGCATCCGGAGAGCAGCAGGGAGACCACGATTGCCGTAAGACGTCTTCGTTTCGTCATAGTTCGAGATGCTCTCACACGCCCGTCGAACACCGTTCACATAGGGCCGGTTGGGACGGAGCGCCGCGGCCTTTCGCGGCGCGCAGCCGGAAGCCTTCTTGTTAAGTGTCATAGGCCTTTGGAACGGGAAAGGGCATCGAAAGCGGAGCTTTGCGATGAGTAGATCGCGGAAGAAACATCCGATCGCTGGGATCACGACTGCGGACAGCGAGAAACAGGACAAGCGCTTGGCGAATCGAAGGTTGCGACGCCGGGTCAGCCAAACTTTAGCCAGCGACTGTGACGCCGAGATCCTACCGACTCTTCGGGACGTAAGCTCACCTTGGGCCATGGCCAAAGACGGCAAGGTGTGGTACGACCGAAGGCGCTTCCCGGGTGTACTCAGGAAGTAGGGTCGCTGGCGCCTCTCTTCATGGTCCGCCAAGCTACGGTAGGATCACGCTTTTCAAGGTCGTGCAATGACGCAATCCAAGACGAAAGAGCGCGTCCTCGACGCCGTTCGCGATCTCCCCGAGGACGCGACCGTTGAGGACGCTATGGAGCGGTTGTACTTCCTCGCTAAAGTCGAGGAAGGCGTCCGTCAGGCGGATGCAGGTGAGACAGTGAGTCATGAAGAAGCTCGCCGACGGGCGCTCGGTTGACCCAACTTCGATGGACCGAACAGGCAGTCGCTGACCTCACCTCGATCCGCCGCTTTATCGAACGTGATTCCCCTCGTTATGCTCGGTTGGTTGCCGAGCGTCTTTTTGAAGCCACCGATCGACTTCAGCCCTTTCCGCATTCCGGACGGGTTGTCCCAGAACTGGCGCGAGAATCGATTCGGGAATTGATCGTCGGCGAGTATCGGATCGTATATCAAGTCGACGACGAGGCTGTAGTGATCCTTACGATCTTTCGGTCGTCAAGGCTCTTCCCGTGGGGCAACGTTGGGCACTCGAGGCGATAGAAGCAGCGGGTAGCTCTTCGATGTACGGCCTACGCCACTTAACAAAAAGGTTTCCGGCTACGCGCCGCACGGCGGCGCTCCGTCCCAACCGGCCACCACGGGAGGGGGTTGGACTGGCGGATAAGATGGTCCCGGCCGTAGCGTGACTTTGACAGAGGTGTGACAAGGCCGGTTCGGAAACCTCTGAAGCGTTATGCGACGGGGCAGCCGTCTCAGAGCTACCTTCTTGCGCAAGGTCGAATCAGGCGCTCGGGTCATCTCCAAAATACGGACCGTCGGGGGCCAAGCCCAACCCCGTCTGCCTCCAATATCGACAGGTCTTCACGACGGGCGATACTGAGCAGCTCCCGTGGGGCGCAGTGCCCTCAGATCATCCGTCCGTCTTCTCACGCCGAAAGAACTCCTGAAACAACCGTTGGGACGCTTCGATCCCCTCTTCCGTGAAGATCACGGACTTGGCCTTGCTCCGAGGATCGGTGATGAAGCCCTCTTCGTGTAAGCGTCTAAGCACATCCCAATCGAAGCCCTTCCATGACCGCCAGCCGTCGTGAACGCCCAGCAACATAAGTGCAAGCGTCGCCTGATCGACACGCTCCCAATCGACGCTATCCCAGTCGATCCTGATCTCTGGTTCGTCCATGGCATCACCCAATCTATTCCCGTCCGGTACTGTTCTAATGACACGCTATCGCTAAGACAGCGTAACCGCCAGAACGAACCCCGGTCGCTCAAGGGCCGGTTGGGACGGAGCGCCGCGGATCTTCGCGGCGCGTAGCCGGAAACGCTCTTGTTAGCCGATGCCGCTGCCACGTTCGCGCGGATCAGCCGCTCTCGGCAGTCGCGTGCAACCGCAGCCCCAGTGCCTCCACCACCTTTAGAATGGTGTCGAAGTTCGGACTACGCTCTCCCGACAGCGCCTTGTAGAGACTCTCGCGGGATAACCCCGAGTCTCGGGCGACCTGGGTCATTCCCTTGGCGCGGGCGATATCACCGAGTGCCTTTGCTACGAACGCCGCATCTCCATCTGCCTCTTCAAGACACGCCTCGAGATAGCCGGCATCTCCTCTGGCGTCCAAAGATGTTCTGAGACGTCGTAACGACTCGTTCGTGTCTTAGCCATTGCTCACTCTGCCAAGTCCCGGGCAAGGCGCTGTGCCTTCTTGATGTCCCTCGATTGGCTGCTCTTGTCTCAGCCAGCGAGAGGAATCAATACCTTGCGACCATGGCGCTTGTAGTAGACCCGGTACCCAGGCCCGCAATCGATACGGCGCTCGGAGATGCCTTTGCCCACCGGCCGGACGTCACCGGGATTCCCTGCGGCTAGTCGTTCGAGTCAGCCGCCAGTCGGCGTCTTATGCGGCAAAATTTGGTGGTCGAGCTGTCGCGCTGCGTAAAGAAGACTTGCCGTGATGTCTTCCGCTTCAAGATACGGGTAGTCCGCCAAGATCTGTTCACGAGTCTCACCGGCAGCTAGAAGCTCTAGAACGTCAAGTACACGAATTCGCATGCCTCTGATGCAGGGCCGACCACCGCACTGCTCAGGGTTGATAGTAATCCGGCTCAGTAGTTCAGAGTCGTTCATGGTGTCTCCCGTGACCTCCGAGTCTCCTCAAAAAGCCTACCCTTCCCCGATCAGTCGGTCCAGCCACGGCATCCCTGCCGATCCGGTTTATCCAGCCGCGTGTCATGTCAGATAACGTATCAGAGGTTGCCGGCGCGGCGCATAGCGCCGTGCTCGACGAAGTGAGCGTAAGCGAACGGAGGCGCGAACGGTATTGTTGTCAGCTGTGGTGTGCCCGAGCGTCTGGCCCGACCTGAATCACGCCGACTTGGTTCGTGAGCTTCGGCGTCGCTTACGTAGCTTCTTGAGAAAGACGTGTGGGTGGTCCTCTGCGATCTCGAGCAGACGACGAGTCGCACCATCGGGCTCACGTTTCCCCTGTTCCCACGCTCGAATCGTTTCCGGGCTGACATTGAGCGCGGCGGCAAACACTGGTTGGGACACTTCGAGGTGGTCTCGGATATCTCGAATCCGCGCCGCATCGTACTGGGGCGGAGGCTTGACCTCCGCATCCGCCACGGTGCGACGGGTGACACGTAGTGCCTCCAACTCTCCACGTTCAATACGAGCAGCCTCTTGTGCTGATTCGATCAGGCGCTTCCCGAAACTCGAACGCTTGGCCATCACTCCTCCCCGTCCAAGACCCGCGCGATGGCCCGAAGCTCATTCTCTTCGGCCCGCGTGAGGTCATCCTTTACGCCTTTGGCATAGACTTCGATGAGGTAGACGCGGTCCTTGGGATCGATGTAGTAGTAAATCACGCGCGTACCTCCGCTCTTGCCTTCCCGCCAACTGGGGCGAGCGAAACGCAGCTTACGAAAACCCCTGTCCGCTCAATGCGCTGTCCACGTCGTGGGTCCGCGGCTAGGAGCAGTTCCAGTTCGCGCCGATCCTCCTCGGTGAGGAGCTTCTCTGCCGAAGACTCGAACATGTGAGTCGTGACGAACTCGACGTACTTCTCCACAGGCGGCATATCTGATACAGTACTGAGTACTACTGCATGTCAATCCGACACGTTTCGACTACAGCCATGGCCGATAGCGTTTCGGGGTTGCCGTCGCGGCCCCACTGGGGCCGTGATTCACTGGAGCGAACGAAGTGAGCGCAAGCGGCAACCTTTTTGTTACATGATGTGCCCCCGCCCACTTGGTCCCTTCGCCTATTCCAGTGCGTAGGCTGCGATGCGCCAAGGATACCAGGGCACCGGCTCGGCCCCGAACTCGTCACGGTTGATCCATTCGCTCACCTTTGCGGCGCAACTCCAATCCGCGATCAGTCCATACTCGTTGAAGGCTACCTCGAGAACGTCCATGAGTTCGGCCTCCATGCCGTGACACAGGTAGCTATGGAACCCTCCCATCTCTGTCCCCAGAACCTCGAAACCGCAAGACGGAGCTGATTCAGGCTCTCTACTCTCCTTCAGCAGGGTCAAAACACCGCCGCTTGAACCTTCGAGGCCGTTGTCGGCGAGGTAGTCCGGTAGGTCGAGCGCCCGAAGTGAGATGCCCAGCAAGCGCAGGTCGGCGAGACCTGTTAGCCAACGAGCATAGAAGTCACGCGCCGCACCAACCGAGGCGAAGACGTTGGGCCAGCGGAAAGCGTCCCTATCGAAGAGATCAGTGACGTCACTCTTGATTCTCGCGAGCTCTTCGGCTGAAACATCGAGCTTCTCGCGAATCTCCTCATCGGGCTCTGGGCCGGTCTTGACCCATTCAAGATATGTCTCGTCTGGGTAGGAGTCGGAAACGCAGGTACTGATCGACCAGACTGGGCGAGGAAGACGTTCATCCTTCAACGCACCGTCGTGGACTGGGCCCATCAGGAAGTACCCCCCGCTCACCCAATCAACCATCACGATCCGGCCATTGCCTCCAACCCGTCATAGGGCATGTCATATAGCGTTTCGGGGTTGCCGACGTGGTCCGCGAAGCGGGCCATGTTGGACGGCGCGCCCGCAGGGCGCAGAGCCGGCACCCACATTGTTATGAGCCGTCGCTTTCACGCACGGTCCCAGTTGCACTGTCAGAGTACGCCATCCGCGATCTCCTCGGCGCACTCCTCAGGGGTTCGACCCTCGGTCGCTACAACGATCGTACCCGGCCGATCGAGCGCGACGCAGTTCAACGTCCCCATGTACTGATCCAGGCCTTCCACGGTGCGGATCTTTCGCATCTCGACGCGTGAAGCGTCGGTCACCCGTCGGCGTAGTTCATCCACGCTACACTCGAGGAAGACGGGAACGAACTCGGCGCCCCGAGACTGCATCTCCTTCTCTAGGGCCGCAACGGTAGGATCGTCATGCGGTGAAGAGTAGCAGTTGGTAAAGACGACGCTTCCACCTCCCTGTTCAGCCCTGGCGCAGAGAGCCGCGCGGCGGAGCCGGTGCGTCAAGTCCCAGAACTCGGGGGTGCCGAAGTCAAAGAGAGACTTCGCAACGTCGATGGTTAGGTGATTATGGAAGTTGAGGACTCCGTACGACGCCTGTAACGCGCGCGCGATGGTATACTTGCCCGAAGCCGGAGGGCCGTGCAGAAAGATCAGCTTCACAATTCTTCTCGCCCCACCGTTCTTCGCATCACGCCGTTAGCCTTCGCGGTGGCAAACAGCGTCATTCCATTCCATCGCGGGGGCGGCCGCCGTGTTGCGCTAATCCCAGTTCTCGATGAAGAACGGCCGGGTTCGCGATCCAAGACTCGACCCGGGCCGCGCTCGTATCATCCCCGACGCAAAGGGCGATCCGCGGGAAGTCTCCGTTCCCGTGCTCCGGGTCGGGCCACGCAGTGTGGAGCCAGAACCAGACTGCCTCGGCGAGCGGCTCCCGCGAGTGGCTGGTTGTCATGAGAAGTGGGAGGCTACGCCCCGCTTCGATTTCTCGCTCGACGGCTCGGAGATCAAAAGCGGTCTCCAGCACATCTGCCATCTCGCCCCAACAGCACACGTATGCCACTCCTGCTTCAATCAGGAGGCCAGCAAATCGACCCAGTACGTCCGCTTCGTCGAGAACTACACCGGAGACCACCAAGGGAATAAACGGATCCGAGGGTAACTCGACATCTGAGAGCTCTAGATCGAACGAGGACGTCCTCAAGAGTTGGGGCTCCGTGGGGGACGGACGCTCATCAGAGTCCGACAATTGGTCGAGTTCTTGGCGCACCGCAGACTTATCGGCAGATCGTCGCGCACGCCTCGTGCCCTCCTTGATCTCTGCCGTCAGACCGGAATGCTCCATGTTCGAATGACCTCGAGCCCCACAACCACTTCCTCCCTCAGTGGGACCGGTCTTGAACTTGCTCCTCCGCGCACCACGCGGGCGTTTGTCTCTAATGCAAGAACTCCTCCCTTCACCGCACCTTGGCTTCGCATTGTGTCACCTCGCCTGTCTTCAGCGATGGCGCATAACGTTTCAGAGGTTGCCGTCGCGGCCCCATTGGGGCCGTGATTCACCGAAGTGGGCGTTCGCGAACGGAGGCGGCAACCTTTTTGTTATGGGATGCTGCACCCACACTCTTGTTCGTCTACCGAATTGGATGACCCTCTTGCCGGGCGTAGCTCACCCCGCCATCTCCTTGAGGGGACGGATCTTCCTTATTTCGTGACCAGCTTCCCGTTGTGCGTAGTACAGATCGTTTATCAGCTGAAGATTCATCCAAAAGCCCGCACTGTTCCCAAAGAACCGAGCGAAGCGGAGCGCCGTATCGGCAGTGATCCCTCGCCGGCCGTTGACGATCGCGTTCACCCTCTGGAACGTCACCCCGATACGCTTCGCAAACTCGGACTGAGACAGCTCCATTGGTTCCAAAAACTCTTCGAGTAACATCTCGCCGGGACTAGTAGGTGCCCCATGTGTCGGTACATTCGTCATCTTGACGTTGCCTCTCTGCGAAAGCTCCCCCGCGACACCATCTTGGTGGTCGCGCCTACATCACTACTAGTGATAGTCCACGATTTCGACGTCGTGGGCGTGTCCGTCCTCCCAGCGGAAGCAAACTCTATACTGGATGTTGATGCGGACCGACCATTGACCCTTCCGGTCCCCACTTAGCTTTTCCAACAGGTTCTTGGGGGGAATCCGCATATCCCCTATCTCCGTTGCGGCCGCTAGCTGAATCAACTTCCGCCTCGCGACCTTAAAGAGATTGGAGGGGCACACCCCGCGGGCAGCCTTTGACTGCTTCCCATTGAAGACGTCTTCTGTCCCACGGTTGTGCCAACTGCGAATCATTCGTCACCCTCGATAGCTTGATATCGCTATATATCATAGCACGGACTATGCGCTATATCAAGGGGCGTGCTACTCAGATCTCGACAGCCTCGCAGTTTCCCATAACGTTTCAGAGGTTGCCGTCGCGGCCCCATTGGGGCCGTGATTCACCGAAGTGAGCGATAGCGAACGTAGGCGCGAACCTTCTTGTTATAGGATGTTCGCGACTGCTCGCGATCAGCAACCGTCTTCCGGTCTCAATAGTCAGTGCCACGTTGAAGGCCGTAGAGCCGAACCTCCTCAACGTCGTACTCATCCTTAACTACGCCGAGGATATAATCGTCCCCGATCTCAATCGGGTAGAGGCCCACCGGTGTCTTCACTTCCGCCAGCGGAGTGCCGTCTGGACCTAGCACAAGCCATCTCGCACCGCCCTCCGGAACTCTGAAGAGGACGGGCGTCGTCAACCACACTGATTCGGTAGGCTCCTCATATTCCGGATACTTCATAACCCACAAGTATCCGGCTCGATCGGCTAGGAGTCGCCCAACGCGCGGGTACACGTCGGGGTAGTCGAAGACCTCGATTTCAACCCTGCCGTCGCTCCAGCGCTGCTCGCGGTCGGGAACCGTCTTCGCGCTCGCTGGAACTCCGACTAACGGGAATGGAGTGTCCCACACCGCGACCGTATCCCCGTTGGGGTTGAACACCATGATGTGGTCGGAACCCGTATCGGTCGCATAGACCCGATCAGGGCCAGCGGCAAGCGCGACGCTCGTCCCATAGACACGCCAACTCAACGAGGTGCGTTCGGTGCCAGGAAGCGTCGCTAAGGACCCGGTTTCATGGATCGGACGAGGACCGAATCGCCTTTCATGCGAAACGCCTGCTGGAGGCCTCGGAATTCTCCGGGCCCATCCCCCTCGCGACCCGCGGTCGCGACATACTCGCCCCGCTCATCGTAGTACTTGAGCTGGGACGCAGACATGGACGCTACGACGATGTGGCCGTTTGACAGAACCGACGCCCCGACCACGCCATAGGCGAGGTAATCCACCCGGTCGTCATCGCCACCGATAGTGACCGACGGATCTGAAGCGACCGTCCATACTGGTAGGGTCACCTCACCTTGGTCCGGGGTTGTGCATCCGAGGACGAACGCCACGGCTAGCACTGGCCATCGCATGTGGCGTAGGCTCCGTGTGCCGGAATAAGCCGAACTGGGCTTCACATCTCCGTCCTCATCGCTCGAACCATCAATACCTGCCTTCGCGAATGTCCTATAACGTCCCGGGGTTTCCGAACCGGGCCCGGTCGGTACGGTCTAGTGACACGCTACGGTTGGGGCATCTTAAACGCCAGAAGCGAACCGGCGCCGCTCGTGGGCCGGTTGGGACGGAGCGACGCGCTAAGCGCGGTGCGTAGCCGGAAACCCCGTTGTTATAGGGCGTTGTCCGGTCTTGGATCTAAAGAACTAGGTAGGCGCTCTCGGCCTCCGCGGCGAAGGCCTCGATTCGAGGGGCCTTGGACCGGAGGATCTTCTCGATTTCACGAACACTACAATTGCCGCGGCGAATCCAGATCACCTTCGGAGGTGCGCCGTACAGAAAGCTCATTTGCTGGAAGTCGTTGTCCTTCGAGACGATGGCGAACCCTGAGTCCCGCGCATGGGCCCAGATATCGCGGTCGTCGGTCTCGGCCATCCCTATGTCTCGGACATGTGCTGATTCAGGAAACAAGTCTGCAAGAGTCGCAACGAGCCGCGGTGCCAGGTTCTGATCGAACAGCAGTTTCAAGGCGTCACGCAGGTGGGACGGATATCAGTCTTCGTTCCCGATCCGCGGCAAAGGCGAGCGACGCCTTGATGTCGTCCCGCTCAAGATCCGGAAACTCTGCGAGGATCTCGTCTTCGCTCATCCCCGACGCCAGGTAGTCGAGAATGTCTGACACGGTGATCCTAAGCCCCCTGATGCAGGGCTTGCCGCTTCGCTTCCCGGGCTCGATCGTGATCCGACTTCGATAGTCCATCTGTCTACCTACCCTCGTTGCCTCTTCGGGTTGCTCCTCCACACGGTGTCGGCAGCGAGCACGGCTCCTCTGCGGCCCTACGGACGAAGGAATCGCCCTAGGCCGTCCCCCTCCAGCCACCACTCTCCGCTTTGCCTCAGCAATGACCCATAACGTCTCAGGGGCTTCCGAACCGGCCCCGACTTCTACCGTCTCAGAGAGACCATACACGCCAGGGCGCCCCGTCCGCTAATGAGCACCTCAATGCTCTGGGGCCGGTTGGGACGGAGCGCCGCGGCTTTTCGCGGTGCGGAGCCGGAAGCCTGCTTGTTAAGCGCTGCGGGGTCCGGTCAACAGACCTGGTTTACAACTAAGTCAACAGACATGGTTTACACTCGGCACCTCACAGGAGGTGACCGATGCCGTTCGGGGAGACCCATGTCGTGGAGGAACGTCGACGCTTCGTCGCTGAAGCACACCGGAGTCTGAAGAGCTTTACAGCGCTCTGTCGCCGCTATGGGATCAGCCGACCTACCGGCTACAAGTGGCTGGAGCGCTGGGAGGAGGAGGGCCTGCCTGGGCTTGAGGATCGGTCTTCTCGCCCTCAGAGTTCGCCTGCTGCGACACCGGCCCGTGTCGTAGACGCGATCCTCGGTGTTCGGCACGCCCATCCCGACTACGGCGCCAAGAAGATCATCTGGTACCTCGAGCGCCATCAGCCCACGCTCGACCTCCCATCGCGGACCACCGTCCACAACATCCTGCGCAGACATGACCTTGTCCCCAAGCGTCGCAAGCGTCCGCGTCGTTGGCACCCCGGTCGTCCCGATAGCTTCGCAGCCCAGCCCAACGACACGTGGACCGCAGACTTCAAGGGCGAGTTCCCGACCCGAGATGGCGAGCTCTGCTATCCGCTGACCGTCCAGGACATGCACTCGCGGTTTGTCCTCGACTGTCGCGGGCGTCCCAACGTGAGGACCGTTGGCGTCGTGCCCGCCTTCGCCCGGCTCTTCAGGGAGTACGGCCTGCCTCAACGCATCCGCACAGACAACGGGACGCCGTTCGCGACCAACACCCTAGGGCGCCTCTCCCGTCTCTCAATCTGGTTCATCCAACTCGGCATCCGACCTCAGCTCATCGAGCCCGGATGTCCCCAGCAGAACGGCAAGCATGAGAACATGCATCTCGTGCTCAAGCGACAGACCACACGACCACCCCGCGCGAACCTCCGGTGCCAACAGCGCGCCTTCAATGACTTCTGTACCGAGTACAACTACATCCGCCCGCATGAGGCACTCGAGGGCGCCGTCCCCGGCGACCTTTACCGAGCCTCAACTCGTCGCTTTCCCAAAACCCTCAAACCCATTAATACCCAGGGCATTTCGAGACGCGCCTTGTCTCCAAGAACGGTGGCATCCGTTGGTACGCACACCGCATCCTCGTCTCGACACTACTCGCTGGCCACCACGTCGGGCTTGAAGAGATTGACCACGGACTCTTCAACGTCTACTTCGGTCCCGTCTGGCTTGGCCACTTCTTCGAAACCAAGCGCCTCATCCTTGACTCTCCCAACCCCAAGAGAAAGGGGACACAGAGGTCAGGTGGTGCCTACAAAGGACGGCGTACTGTAAAGAACGTCTCTTGACTCAACTGTAAACCAGGTCCTTCACCGTTCAGGCTGCCCCTTACGGGTCGGGCTGATCTAGTATTTCTTTGATTGCGTCGATCAGCTCGGGAATATCCGCCTGCGTCATGTCCCACGCCATCTCTAGGTCAACTCTGAAGTACTCATGGATCAGGATATCGCGAGCCCCCGCGATATCTCGCCAGGGCACTGTCGGATACTTCTCTCGCAGGGACGCAGGCAGCTTCTTCGCTGCCTCGCCGATGATCTCAAGTCTCCGCAGGACGGCATCCTGCTTCTCGACATCATCCAGAAAGTCATCAAGCGTGATGTTGGCGGTATATGCCTGAACGAGCCTTGCCGCATCTAAGATGTCGCCCAAGACAACTCGGGCGGATCGCTTCACAGAATCCGTACTTGTTCCGAAAGGATCCGCTCCCGCAGTGCCGGGTGAAGTGATCTGGGAGTTGCGACATCCACCTCGCGCCCCAGTATGTCCCGAAGATCCAACCGCAAGCCCGACAGGTCCAACAGTGTCCGGCCCTCCTCGAACTCGACCAAGAAATCGACGTCACTCTCAGGGGTAGCCTCGTCCCGCGCCGCCGATCCGAAGACACTGGCCCGCACAACTCCGCGGCGCCGCAACACCGCTTCCACTTGCTCCCAAACCTCCTCTACAATCTTTACCATAAGCCGAATCTAACTCCACGCTCCTCCGTAGGGCCATTTCCCATAACGTCTAGAGGGTGCCGACGTGGCCCGCAAAGCGGGCCATGTTGGACGGCGCGCCCGTAGGGCGCAGAGCTGGCACCCACATTGTTAACGGGTGCGGTAGCCAGACCTCTACTCTCGTCCTTTCCAATAGCCGGGCCGTCGACGTTCGTGCATCACCGCAAGGACCCAAACGAAGTCGGCGAGTTCTCGATAGATCACCGAGAACGGGAACCGACGGCAGTATGCTCGACGAAACGATTCCTCCATCGGGCTCCCCAGGCCAGGGTTGTCCCCGATGATTCCGAGAATCCGCTCCACCTCTTCAAGAAGGTCTCGGCCCAGACCAGAAGCCTGCTCCTCATAGAAGGCAACCGCCTCCGATAGCTCGGCGAGCGCCTCCGGGTGGAGCTCGACTACCAACCGAAACGCGTCCGGATACCTCTGAGTGCGTCCTCTACAGGAATCGACTCCACGACTCCCGACTGCAGCTCCGCATCCCTGCGATGCACCTCAGCAAGCCAAGCCGCTTCAACTTCAGAGTCCTCCTCCAGACTCGCGATGAGCCGCTCCGCCAGCCGCGCTCGCTCCGGTGCCGGTAGCTTTAGTAGTTCCTGCTCTAGTTGATCCGGCGTCATTGGGACCCACCCATTGAGTCGAGTAGTTGCTCCAACGCTACTTGTATACACCGTCTTCGGCCACTTCGGTCGTCGCCGTGCCCGTTAACGTTTCAGGTGTTGCCGGCGCGGCGCCACTGGCGCCGTGATTCATCGAAGTGAGCGACAGCGAACGGAGACGGCAACATTCTTGTTATGAGGCGTGCGGCACAGCGCTCATCTATCCGATACCTCCCAACCACCGGCTGCGCTACTCAGACCCGCGCCAGAGCATGTGCTCGACGATACATGCTCGCACCTGCCGGCGAAGGTGCCGATCAACGGTTTCCGGATCTAACCCGTCCGCGACAATAACCGCTTCCGTGAAGGCATCCGGGTCCTTTGGAGGATTTGAAATGATCGCCTTTGTCGCCTCGCCTGACAGGCAAAATCCAAGTTGGGTGCACAACTCGTAGAGCACCAACTCCACGCGGGGACGTTCCCCCGGCCTACTCATGCCCATACAGCCACTCTCCCGGCGACTCTCACATGCCGAATGGCGTTTCGGAGGGTGCCGACTTGGCCCCCACTGTCCTAGGGTGTTCCGGATCTCAGGAATCTTCCAGCGGTTCGGCGTAGACATCTGAGCATGACGACCATGCGATCTCAAGGACGCGTCTGTCCTGCTGTACCAGAAAGGTTGCGCTCCCGGTACCCGTTGTCCACGCAAGATAGCAGCCCTCCGCCAACTCGGGAGCGTCGGGTCCCAGGCCTTGCAGGGGCTCAGTTCCAGCTGGTCGTTCGCCGAAGACGATCTGAGCCAGGTCCGGCGCACCCTCCGGCGCCGCTCCAAACCCCCAATGCATCTCGTACTCACCGGAGGCTGGCAGAAACCGGTCGACGCGGAATACCGAAATCCAGATCGGATCCGAACCTCCCCGCCACTCCGAGACACGGAAGACGAGATGATCTGCCGTGGATCCGGGCTCTACCCAGACAGCTGTCTTGCGTGGGCAGCCCACCAAGAAGACGCAGATCGACAGAACCTTGCCGACGCGACGGTATGCTGCTCGCATCTTCATGTTACAAAGTTGGGTAGGCACAGTCGGCTCAAGGGCATGACTCATAACGGCTCAGGGGCTTCCGAACCGGCCCCGTCCTACATCTTCTCACAGAGAGCATACGCGCCAGGGTTTCCCTCCCGCTACTGAGCACCTCGGGGCTCGAGGGGCCGGTTGGGACGGAGCGCCGCGCAGAGCGCGGCGCGGAGCCGGAAGCCTTCTTGTTATAGGGCGTGCCGGTCGCGGCGGACGGGAAGCGTTGGTCTCTACTGTTCAGGCTTCCGGTCGCTCAGTCCACTCGAGACCGTCGGCAATAGCATCGAGCGCCTGGACAAAGAGCAAAAACTCAGGTGGTGCTTGGTTCCCATAGTCCGATACCGTCTTTGCCCCGCCGTCGGCCGCAGTGATCGTTACCCTGACCGTCGGCAAGTCCGTGACCTCGATGCTATAGAGCGAATCCATGGCTGAGAACTCGATTCGCTCGGCTGCGTGGCTCAAGCGTGCAAACGCGCCGAGAGGCACCTCGCCTTCATGGACCCCGAGTAACTCCGTGAAAGCGAATCCCTCATACAATGCTTCGCCATCGCGACCAAAGGTTACGCGGTACACCGGGCAGCTTCCGAAGCACGCCGTCCGCTGGAGTGAGATCTCAGAATACGGCAGCCCGTCTCGAATGGCCTCTATGTCAGGCTCTTCTCCCACCCACTCGTAGAGGAAACGATACCGCTCAGGAACCTCGAACGTGCGTGCCGCCACCGATGTCCTCGATTCAGCGCGGTACCCAGCCGCGAACCACCCTACCCCCACCCCGATAGTGGCAGCCGCAACTGTCCCGAGAAGGCACTTACGCATTCTTATCGACTCGCATCGGGTGACAATCCCTCACTGCCTACGGCATGCCCTATAACGGCTCAGGGGCTTCCGAACCGGCCCCGCCATGCCCCTACTGATGGCACGCTACGTTCGAGACGCCCTCAACCGCCAGTTCGAGAGCTGCACCTTGTGGGGCCGGTTGGGACGGAGCGCAGCGTGTCTTTCGCGGCGCGGAGCCGGAAGCCCATTTGTTATGGGAAGCGGGGTGCCTGCTCGCTATACCTTGGCTGGCTTTGCCTCTCCAAGATCCTCGAAGAGCTGAATGCGGACTCGGCCTTCTGGGAAACTCGCAGTGATCTCAAGCTCTCCTCCCATCGCCTCGATGAAGCGGCGTAGTGAGCTCAAATACATGTCCGTTCGCCGTTCCAGCTTCGAGATCGTCGCTTGATTCAAGCCAAGCACCTCGGCCAACTCCTCCTGCGACCACGCCCGTGCCTGGCGTAGCTCCTGAAGAGGTAGCTCCTCAAGAAGCTCTTCGGTGCGCACTCGAATGCGCTCCTGCCTCTCGGGCGAGAGACCTTCTCGGATCGTACTGAACTTGGTAGCCATCAGATCAACCCCTCACTTCGGAGGATCTCGAGGTGCTCGTCGTAGAGATCGTCGCCTTTCGGAACGTGGACCTCGTACCAACGATCGTCGCCCGTCTTGTCACCGGCGATGAGCAGGATCGCTACTCGTCGCGGATCGAACGCGTAAAGCGTTCGATACGGTCGCCCATGAACCTGCGTCCTCAATTCACGCATATGAGCGTGTCGTGACATCGACACCCCGCTGCTGTACGGAAAAGGAAGGTGCGGCCCCCTCGTCTCCAAGAGCCCGATGCCGGCCGCCATCTCGTCCTGCTCCTCAGCAGTCAGGTCTCGAAACCACGCCAACCACTCGTCGGTAACCTCGACCTCGTATGCCATCTAGGCAATATGCGCCGTAGTGCATACACGCACCATGCCAGGATGGGTCCCGCTCTGCCCTCCACCCCATTTCCCATAACGTTCCAGGGGTTTCCGAACCGGCCCCGGCCGGCGTCTTCTGATGACAGGCTACCGATGGGTCATCTTATCCGCCAGGATGGACCCGACTCCTTATGGGCCGGTTGGGACGGAGCGCCGCGCGAAGCGCGGTGCGGAGCCGGAAACCCTTTTGTTACGTGAAGTGGCAGCCCTCGCGGGCGGCAAGGCATCAACAACACTCTATCAGCCTGTAGAACCTTTCGTTCTTCTGACTCCAAGCGATTGCGACGATCCCGTCGCCGCCAGGAGAGTATTCGAACACTTTCCCGCCCCGCCGCTTGATGCTGTTCCAGACAAGTGATGCGCCGGCCCTGTCCAACGAGCCCTCAGAAGCGCGAGCCATCACGTCCGTAATGGCGCTGACGTGACGTGGCGCCGAACGCCTCAGGTAATCCTCGAACTCGGTGGCCGTCCTGAACTTGTTCTCGCTCAGAAAGAAGTCGCCATATCCATCCACGAGGTCCTGATACTCCGCCACAGACAGCCGACGCCCACCGGCATCGAACCCCACAGTTCTCGTTAGGGGGGCAAGGGGGGCTTCGTAAAGAAGCCCGCGGGGGGCACGTATGACGAAGCTTACATCGAGACTGTCGGGAGAGCGCTGAATCCCGATGACCTCGAGTACCTCTGCTTGCCCGTCGCCCGTTAGGTCAACGCTGCGCGAAGCGAGGACGTCAGTCGTGTCCGATGACATCCAAGCGAGGCAACCTATCGCAAAGAGTATCAATTGCATCAGCTGCCCATCATCTCGTCTCAGGGCATTTCACGTAACGTCTCGATGTTGCCGGCGCGGCTCGCGAAAAGCGAGCCGTGATGCAGTGAAGAGAGCGAAGCGAACGGAACCGGCAACATTATTGTTAGAAGAAGTGGGCTCGGTCGGACCACCTGTTAGGTCTCGCGAGGCTATTCGGTGGCTCCCTTGCTCCAAAGGGATCTACGCTCCTGCCCTGCTGAGCGCTAATATGGGCGCCGAGGAAACCGTCGGTTACGCCGAGCTACTGGGTGACTTTTGCAAACGCTTGTTGGACAGGCACGTTTGGCCGAGAGTATCCGAGCCACGTTGAGAAAGCACCAATACAGGTGATCCGAATGACCGAGCGAAGCCTGAGCGTCCGCGAGTTTCAGAGGATTCTTCAAGAGGAGCTACGAGAAGTCTGCGTCGAGTACGCGTGGAACTACAGCAGTAACGTCGAGCGGGGATACGCGTTTCAGCACTGGTGCGCCAATGTGGTAGCGGGGGCGGAACAGACGTTCGACACGGACCCGGAGGACGCGGTGTTGCTCTCTCGCGACCTCAAAGCTGACATGGTGTTCGAGGATACGAACGCCAACCATCTCTTGATCGCCCAGTGCAAACACACCGGGCGCGACGGCTTAGTAGACGAGTCGGAGGTGAAAGACTTCTTCTCCCGGCACGACCTATTCATGGATCCAGAGTGGATCCGAAAGCATGGATCCAATGCTGTTGTGTCGGCGTTAGTGGACTATAGGGATCGTGTAACCTCAGGTTGGTCGATCTCCTACTATTTCTTCAGCAACGGCAAGGCCTCCACTCGGGTCCACAGCGTAGCGGAAAAGGCCGGTACCAAGTTCCAAAGAGATGGACTGAACATCAGCTGTCGTCTTTTCGACTTCAGTCCACTCAAAGAGTACTACGTAACATCGTTGACGTTGGAGCAGGCGATCCCCGACGTGGTTCATCTGGATCTGCCCCGTGGAAAGTACTTTGAGAAGGAATACCCCCATCCCACCGTCGTTGCAGTGCTCAAGGGAAACGCGCTAAGAAACCTTGCTCGCCAACATCGGCAGGCGTTGTTCGCATGGAACATCCGTGGGTACCTCGGGAACCGCGGAATAAACAAGGCCATAGCTGCTACGGCCGCAGATCGTGCCGGGGACTTCTTCTATTTCAACAACGGCGTGTCGGCGATCTGTACGGACTTCACTCGAGTCGATGGGCGACTCAGCGCTCGGCATTTCCAGATCATCAACGGCGCGCAGACCGTCTCTACATTGAGCAACGTTGAGGAGGATCCCGACATCGAGGTGCTTTTCAGGCTCACGAAGACGCTCGATGTGAAGACCGAGAAAGGCTTCAACCAGGAGATCATTCAGTACAACAACAGCCAGAACCAGATCAAGGTATCGGACTTTCGCTCCAACGATCCGATCCAGCTCCATCTGGAACAGGCCTTCGCAGCTCGCAAAGCAAGAGGTCCGCTGCCAAAGTTGCGCTACCTCCGAAAGCGGATGGTCGGGCGCCGAGGGAAGGGGGTGAGCGTCAAGCTCGAGGACTTCGCAAAGGTCCGCTACGCATTTCTCTATGAGCCCACCTTGGTTCATTCGGCCCCGAAATCACTCTGGTCGCTGGGCGATTCCGGTGGTGTGTATGAGATGGCCTTTGGTGTGGACGGCAAGCTCGAAGCCTCATGGTCCACGGAGACGTTCGAGGAAGCTCTAGTCGCGTTGGCCTTCTATCTGAGGATAGACGAAGAAGCTAAGGCGCTGGCGAAAGCGGACTCCGAGCTCCGGTTCTTGAGGCGGCTCAGGTTTCATGGCGCGGCACTCGCGGGCGAGTACGCTCGCCGTCGCTTTGTAGAAAGTGATGAGATCAACAGGCTCACGACGTCGAGCAAGCGATTCGATGAGGCCTGGGGGGAGTTCTGGCCGATGGCAAAGGGCATCCTCATCGATGTCTTTAGCCAGGCGGAGGACGACGGATCCTCGATGTTCGCGTTCGTGCGATCGGGAGACCGATGGCACCAGATGACGAAGCGACTGGGACGCCACGTCGCGGCTGTTTAGCTACCACTTCGGGCTGCAGATCCGATGGAGAGCCCCGCACGGGTCGAGAAAACATGCGGCCCATTTCTCCTAACGTTTCGGGGTTGCCGACGAAGTGGTTCAGTCATCAAGGGCGCCGGAGACCAATTAGGTACAGACGCGCAGCAGTTGCACGCCCCCCAAACCCCGGTGGCAGTTTCTAAAGTCTTGTTGCGCGGCGACTAGCGGCGACGACGGTAGGGGGATCCTACCGTCACCTTGAGCCGCTCATGGCCCGTAAGATCCTTTGTCGTGAAGGGTACGGGCGTGCCGGCTTCTACTAGACCCGGTGGAAGTTCGAAGCGACCGCCGCCATCGAACTCGAGGCAACCGAAAGACGTCGCTGCGGCGGCGTAGCCGGAGCCGGTGAGCGTCCATTCCCATGAGAATTGGAGTGGTCTCCGCTCCGTAGCATAGGCAAGCGCCTGACGGACTTCGCTAGTGCCGAGGGGCAGAGTCGGAAGAAGAGCCTCTAGTTGATGGCGGCCGACCCGACCCGGAACTCCATACACATACAACCAGGCGACTGCCGCCCGGTCCAGTCGGTTGAGAGTGAATTCGATGCTGAGTGAATCCGGCGCCACCCGGACTGGGACGGTATCCAAGGGGAAGCCCAGAGCAGCGCTATCAAAGGGTTGTTCAAAGGTCACCAAGAGCCCAACGTCGTGCAGAGGAGCGTGCGGGTTCTCAACGCCAACGACCAACGTGCCGGCCGCTTCACCGTCTTGGGCGCCTTGGAAGTAGGTCGGACACCCTACCACTGGGTACCCGACATGGATGGAGAGGCCTCCGTGTTCAAGTGCCGCTTGCAGATCGGCAGGGATCGAGTCGGGTACAGGACCCTCAACAGTCCCAACTGAACCGTCCAAGAAGCGCGCGACCACTTCCGCTACTACCGGGCTTGCCAGGAGCACCAGGAGCACTCCGACCACGGCCTTCTGCCTTTGCTTGAGGAAGCGGGCCAAACGGACTGCGTGAACGCGACCAGCCCTGGTACTCCGGTTCCACCACCTCTTAATCACGCTGTTAGGGGGCATCCGGTACGGTAGCCTTGAACTGCTCGTAAGACCAAACAGGTCCGGCTAGGCGCCTACGAGAGCGAGTTGTTCGTCCGCGTGACGACCCTAGGCTGCGATAGGACGTAGGACTGACCCTTCGCGTCTCTTTTCCGAAACCAGCATCGCTTTCTTGTCGTTTTCTCGAACTGTCCTGGCCCATTTCTTCTAGACACAATGGAAGTGCTGGCCTCCTGCGAGCTACGCGGATTAGCGTCACTCGTGAGGAGCGCACACCAGAGCCACATGCGGAATACATCCGCAACCGACAGGAGACCAGCACATGTCATCGTCCATCAAGTTCTGGGTCGGCCTGGATGTCCACAAGGACACCGTGACCGCGGCGGTATTTCGCAATCGCGACGCGGAGCCGATGCGAGTCGACCGGTTGCCTTACGATCTGCGTAAGCTGCGTCGCTACTTCCAGCGATTGCAAGCCGAGGGCACGGTGCGGGCCTGTTACGAGGCTTCCGGCGCCGGCTATGTGCTGCAGCGGTCACTCGCGGAGTGGGGCGTCGCGTGTGACCTGGCCGCGCCGTCGCTGATCCCGCGCCGACCCGGCGAACACCGTAAGACCGACCGACGTGATGCCATCAAGATCGCGCGCGACTTCCGCGACGATCGTCTCGTGTTGATCCACATCCCGACCGAAACGGACGAGCAGGTCCGTGACTTGGTGCGTTGTCGTGAGTGCTTTCAGCGCGAGATCGTGAAATCCCGCCACTACATCCTCAAGTTCATGCGCAGGCGCGGGTTCGTCTTCCGGGGCGGCACCCACTGGACCGTCCGGCACCTCAACTGGATCCGTCAGGTCCTCGCTCCGGGCACGCTCGCAGATGAGGACCACGTCGTGCTGTCGGAGTACCTCGCGCTCCTCGAGTACAAGCTCCAGCGCAGGGACGAGCTCGATCAGCGGATCGGCACCCTGGCGTTGACGCCTCGCTACAAGCCGGTGGTCGACCGCATCTGCTGCTTTCGCGGCTTCAAGACGCAGGCGGCCATGGTCATCGCAACCGAGCTCGGAGACCTGCGTCGTTTCGAGAGCCCTCGCCAGCTCATGGCCTACGTCGGTCTCGTCCCCAGCGAACAGTCCTCCGGCGACCGACGACGCATGGGGGCGATCACCAAGGCGGGGAACGCGCGCGTCCGCCACGTGCTTGTTCAGGCTGCTTGGTCGTACCGACGACGGCCGACCATAGGCGTCTCACTTCGGCGGCGTCAACAGGGCCAGGACCCCGACGTCATCCGTCACGCGTGGAAGTGTCAGCATCGTCTCTACAAACTGTTTCATCGCCTCGCCGCCAAGAAGCCCAAGCAGGTCGCTGCCACAGCCATCGCTCGTGAGATGGTCGGCTTTCTGTGGGCCGTGCTACGTGACGTCGACACTTCGAGACTCGAGGAGGTCAGCGCGGCAGCCTAAACCCTACGCCGAGATCGCGGAGTCCGGGGCACGATTGGAGAACGCCTCGAAACGTTAAGGGGCCGGCTCACCGCCGAATCCCCGTGTCTAGACTCCGGCTAGCTCCCGACGAATCCGTCTCTTGATGCTCTGGGCTCCGCTCAACCATCGCATATCAGCAGGATGCATCGTCGAAGAAGCCGCGGGCTCCGCATCTCGCCTGACGTACAAACTTGACAGGCACTTCCATATCAACGTATCAGAGGTTGCCGGCGCGGCGCATACGCGCCGTGCTCGACGAAGTGAGCGTAAGCGAACGGAGCCGGCAACGTTGCTGTTAGACGATGGAGCAAGCGTCCGTATGTAGGAGTGCGGACACCCACCTACCTACACGTACCTAAGCGGGTCTGCCGACATCCCCTTCTCTTTGGAATGTACGCCGTGCCATCAGGCGCCGCACAGGCGCCCCTACTTGCGCCACTGGCGGCACCACCGAGTGCCGCAGGTTGAACGCGGCCCACTCACTGGGGATGGGAGGGGAAGACAAGTTTCTCTCTCCTTCGTGCCCTCACGTTCGCGTGCTTGCGTTTCGTTTAACGCTTCAAGTTGCCGGCTCGGCTCGCGCAAAGCGAGTCGTGATCTACCGAAGCGAACGCAGTGAGCGCAGGCGGCAACTGTTTGTTACACGGCGTTGCCCTCTTCAACTCCTCACCCAAACTCTGACCCCGCCTGCTCAGATGCTTGTTAGATGGTCGAATCGTATCTTCTAAGCTGACCGGGGGCTTGATCCCGCACGTCCCGAGTCAGGAGTCAGTTTCTGAAGTAACCGTCCGGCGGTGATCTCGATGACCAATCACAAGCTACCCTACGCCACCCTGGGAACGTTAGCCTCGATCGTAGCTGGCTGGCTCTTCATCCAAGGTGCGGGCGTTTCGGAGGCCACTTGGATTTCAAGCGTTTGCTCGTTGGGGCTGATGCCAGCCGAGCTCTTCGGTGGGCAGTCATCGGGACTGGTCAGTCTGGGGAACGGCGTTTCGTGCGAGCTGGGTGGTTTTCGTTGGAGAGCCCTATTCAGGTCGTTGTGGATACACGTCGGATGGCTTCACGTGCTCCTCAACAGTTGGTACCTTCAGCTCTATGGGCGCCCCTTGGAGCGCAGGCTCGGGTCCGTCGGCCTGGTCATGCTCTTCGTGTCATCTGGGGTTGTGGGCGGACTGGTCTTAGCGATCTTCAATCCGAAGAGCATAATCGTCACCATTGGGGCGTCCGGCAGCATTGCGGGCGTGATGGGAGGGCTCTGGGTGACTGAACCAGACCGTCGAGTGCCTTCACTGCTCCGATCCTTAAGGAGTGCGGGAGAGAAGAAGGATCAGGCGTTGTGGCAGGTAATTGTAGTCTGGCTCCTAGGCCAGTTCGTCGCCTTGGGTTTGTACCAAGGACGTGGTCCGATCAGCGTTGCCTCCCTGAGACCGATCGTTGGCTGGGAGATGGCGGCGGCTGTGAACATCGCCGGATTCGCTTCCGGTGCCGCGATCGTGTGGGGTGGAGTGAAGCTGTTTCAGCCTCGTCGGGTTGGCATGCGCGGCATTGTACTTGAGCCGCCAACTCCGCCGAGTAGAGGTTGGTGGTAGATTCTACCAATCAGTATTTGAGCTCCCCCCCCAAGTCGGGTGACCTTGCTTATCCAACGGGATCACGGCCGATTACACATACCGCACACACGACCGGCCTATCATCGCGCCCCTCGACGGTCCCAGGGGAGAAGCTCGCAGGGCGGGGACCCGCAGGAGAATCCAGGCTTTCCGTCGGATCGCCCGTGGGTCGCGGGAGCCAAACGAATGAGGTCGGCGCGTCCGGGATTCCGAGCGTTCGTTACAACGGCGTTGTCGGCTTTGCGCCGACTCGAGCCACCCACCTTTTCCTGAGGCAAAGAGAGACGTGAGCGGACTACCGCTACGGTGAACTTACAGCTCAGCGCTTACCCTGCGGCGCGCACCAAACGCTCAGGCAAGCCATGATTGGGCGATTCTCTTGACTTTCCGACTCGTGTGCTGGCTTTCCGGATTCGAAGGCCCTAGGAAGAGATCTTATTCGTCCTCTTTCGACGGTATTGCCTGGGAGCCAACTAGCTCGGCGAGCGTCTCGAGCCTGCGATTCAGGTCCTTATGTCGCTGGGCCCGCCGTAGCTGACGACTTTGTCGGACAGCCTCAAAATCTGCATTGAGTCGACTTCCAGCCTCCCGGAACATTCTGCGAATGCGCGGCGCTGCGGTATTGCTGTAGAAGACCTTCCGACCGGATCCGTACGTCCCGTACCCACCCTCCTCTCCGACGTACGCGACGGTCATCCACAACACAAGCTTTGCGCGCTCTTCGGGTGGGCAGCTAATGAGGCCGCCGCAATCTTCAAGATCGGTCAGGGGTTTGCGGTGTTCCCCATTCTTCTGCCAGTTTGGTCCAATCTCTTCCAGGCGTTCATGAAGCCACCCAAAGAGCGTGGATCTGAGCCGACGCTTGAGATAGGGCATGGCACCCGCTGCAGCAGCGACCTTGCCGTTCACGAGTTTTAGTGCCCCCTTCCCCGAACGCCCTTCTAGAAAAGCCCCAAGTTGTGCGAGGACTGTATTCTCCGTGAGTGGCGCCAGTCCGCGAAGAAGCTCCATAGCGTTCTCGCGCACGATGTCGGGCCGTTTTGAATCGAGTGCCACAACAATAAGATGTTCGAGAATCTCTTGCTTCCGGATCGCAGGGGCCAACTGGTAGTCTTCCGCGACGTGTGTCGATACGCGAGACAGCTCCGGTGCCTCGACAAGCTCTTTGATGTCCTGGACCCTGAGGAGGGTGACGAAGTCGCGTGCGAGTACGAGCTCAATCGAGTTCTTGAAGATGTAGATAACATCCTCGATCTCGGCCTCATACTGGTCGTCCTCATGCTCAAGGTCGCGCCGGATTTCGTAACAGCGTTGGAGTCGACGCCATTCTGGGCGAGTTAGTAGTCCCATCCGATAGCTGAGGTCCAACGCGTTCTTGTTCGAGTAGTCTTCCAGCACGTCTTCCGACTGACTGACGCGAGGAAGCTTGAAGCGTTCGGCGACCTCTCCTGCGATGTCGAGGCCGGCTGCAACGATTTTCTCCCGAAGGTCCCAGAAAGCTGCGTTCAGCAGCCGCTGGCATGCACTGGAGGGATCTACAGATAGCAGCGTCTCAACACGAACGATGAGGTTCCTCGCCTGCCACTCGGGACGCACCTGAGCGAGTAAGCGGTCGATGGCGGATGGCGCGACCAACGGCGAATCGGAGACGCGACCTATTTCGGTACTTGGCTTGGGTTTCATCGGCAGGTTCGGGTTCGATCAGACTACTCTAGTCAGACTGCGGCGCTGAGTCGGAGATGGCAGCTAAAGAGCGTCATATCTGACGATCCGGTCGGGCGCTCATCCGGGACGCCAAACATCGCGAAACTGATGGCCATCAACGCCACCCACAACCCTTCATGTCCACGATCGTTGAACGTTCGACCCGGTCCCGATAATGCCGTGTAACTGCTTTTGCACGGCGTTGTCTTCTCCGCCGAAACCCAAACGTACGCGTCGAAGGGCGGTCGATGCGCCATTCTAGAACGTAGGAAGCGGAGGCGGGGTTAGCACCCTCCAAACCGCCTGGGGCTGCTTCACATGTTTGTTAGGAGCCTTCTTGCTCCCGGTCGGCCAAGGACGGAAAGACGATATCTATCTGACCGACTGTCGCAGGACCCTCGTCCTCTTCCAGGACAGGATTGAGAATTCGGTCCACGACCTCTGCATCAGGCACGGTGGCGGCGGCTTCACGCAAGTCCTCGATCGAGCGGACCGGATACACTGGCGCTCTCGCGAGGTTCTGTAGCCGGCCCCCTTCATCACGATCCCAGAACTCGACCTCGCTGATCGCTCGGTCGCCGCGACGCTGGGGATGGCCGTATAGACCGACGTCAAGTAAGTAGGCAGCGTACCGACCGGCTCGCCTCGCGTTGCTTGTGTTATCGGAGACGAGGTGAAGCAGTCGCGCGTCGACGAGCGCGTCCAGTAGCCACTGCACATCAGGATTGGCTGCGAGTTGGTCGAGGTCTACATGGAAGCAGTTCCGACGCTTCTCATCCCGAGCGAAGCGCACAATATCAAAGAGAAGGATGCTGCGCTCTGACTCGGCAACTGCCGCATCAAGCTCAACCTCGGGAAACTTGGTCCTCTCTGCATACTCCCGCGCGGCTTCGTTAACGCGGAGCTTGCCAACGGTCGCCTCGCCTCGCTCACGCGCGATCGAGATTGCCGACTTGGCAATGCCGAAAAAATCGCGTGGCACGCCGCCCGAGGACAACACCAATTGGTGGAAGCCTTGCCCGCGAAAGATGTCCGCAGCTGCCGCGACGCCCTCCTCGTCACACACGTTCTTCCAGACGGCTTCTAGGAAGCGAGCTACAGGATCCAACTGGCCCAGTGAGAGCTCGAGATCGATGGTTTGCACCTCGTGGCCAGGAACGACCCCGAGAACAACCTCACCGCCCTGGTACAGCCGAGATCGATGCTTGATCGTTGCGATCTTGAGGAACGCTCGAGTGTCTTTGCAGATCAAGTGGATGTAGTCGACGACAGCAGGTTGATCCTCTCGCCGCAGGAAGTAAAAGTCATCTACCGCCAGCACGATCCGGGAATCGAGATGAGTACTGACGTTGCCGAGCAGCGTCTTGAACTGCGGCAGAAGGCGTTGAACCTTTTCATGCTTCTGCTCGGTCTGCGTTGTGCGGGTTTTCGTCTCAGAAGCGGCTTCCTTTGCTGACCCAGAACTAAGCTTGGCGTCACCAACGGCTCCACCCGCGGACACCGCCCGTCCCTGGGTGTCAGATTCCGTTTGTCGATCCACTTGGACGTACTCCGCCTCGCGGCTTGATGACTCGGAGTAAAGACCTGCCAGCTCCCGGCGCAGATCTGTTACTGAGGTCAGCAGGTCGCGTCGCTCCCGTCGGGTCCGGCTTGAGAGGAGCGGGTGTCTAAGCCGCTTCCAACCGCCCCTCCACCACGAACCAGACAGGAGCTCGGGTTTCGCGGAGAGTCGCTTCTCGAAAGAAGTTAGGAACGAGTCGAGTACTTGAATTAACACATCGGGGTAGGACAGACCTTTGAAGTCTTCAGCGCCGACCGAGATCACCGTCGTGTCTTCCGCAGCGGAGCGGCTGAGTTCATCAAGGAGGCGAGTCTTGCCGGAGCCCCGTCGGCCAAGGATCACATGATTCGCGGAGCCGGTTACACGCTGGAGCAAACCGTGAGGGTCGAAATACTCGCCCTTTCCTCCCGGCCGCCAGCGCACCAGTTCGTCCAGTCGACTGAGGAGTCTGTCAATCTCGGGGGTGTTTAGATCGGGCATGCGCGCGATGGGGATCGTATTAACTAAGGACTGTGCAGCACAGACCTACGGCAGGTAGTCTGCTCATGTCTACTATGTCCGGACTCAGATCCTGCAACCGGTCGGGGTTCTGCGAACCTGCACCCGATTCATGCCATTCCGCAATTGAAGTCGTCTTTCCTGCACCAGGAGTATCTAGGTCACGACAATGCCGTGTAACGCATCCGGGGTTTCCGAACCGGCCCCGCCTGGCATGTACTAGGGTCACGCTACAGCAGGGGCACCTTAGCCGCTAGCTCGGAGTCAAGCTCCTAGGGGGGCCGGTTGGGACGGAGCGCCGCGCAGAGCGCGGTGCGGAGCCGGAAACCTAGTTGTTATACGTTGCGGATCAGTGGGCCCGTGCCGATTGATTGCCCGAGTTCTGTCGGCGCCGGACAACTTCCGAGTGGTGCCGCGTATGGAACGCCTGCCACACCCCACTCGCTCCGACAGCAAGCTCGCCCCGGACACGTAAGCGATGCCCATGAACCGATGGGTGGCCGCTTTGGGGCGGGGAAAGGGAGGCGGTCAAACAGCTCTGTTCCGGGGCGGCGGGGGCCGCTCTTTACTGTGGGTCTCTGGCTCTAGGCTCCGCTCGTTGCCCAGCTACTCTGCCACCGATCCGTTGCGTATAACGCATCAGGTGTTCGCGGCGCGGCCCCATTTGGGGCCGTGATTCACCGAAGTGAGCGGTAGCGAACGCAGGCGCGAACATTCGTGTTAGCTGATGGTGCCTCCCGATGACTGCCCTGCGGCCTCTCGGCTATCAGGGCTCGATCCGTCCCAGTCATCGCAACGCTTGGACGTCGCCTTGATTGGAAGAAGTGATGTTACTCGCCCTCGACGAGGCTAGCGGATCGTGCGTGAGTCCGCTCCGCCAAACGGACCGCGCCGAGCAGAATCCCAACGCCCCCCGCTACGAGGACTGCCAACGCAGCGAGTGCCTTCCAACCCTCCCGGCCGACATTGGAAAGATACACACGGTAGAAGAACTCACCGTAGGCTAGAAGCAGAGTCAGAGTCGCCAAGATCGGAAGCCCATCCCTGAATGCTGGAAACGGCGTGTGGACAGGCGCTGCCAACCGCAAGAGACCTAGCACCATAAGGGACAGACCCACGGCCAATAATGCGACAGAACCGAGTCTAATGGAGTTTAGTTTCCCCATTGCCTCTGAGCCGAAATCGCTGGGCCCGCTGTTAAAGGCGTTGATGAAGTTCTGCCCGGCCATTGCTAGCTCCCTACATCGGCTCCAATCGCGTATCGCTCTCGTCCCTTCTGATGTCGTGATCGTTTGGCACGGAGTGGCGCGCACGAACAGACCACTGCCAGATAGTGCCACGCCTACCAACACCAACATCATGAGGGCGTTGCGAGACTGAAGCGCCGGAGGTCCCCACGGCTGAGCCTCGGTCGATGCACCTACCTCTTGCGGCTCCTTCGATACCGTCTCAAGAACCGCCTCGACATAGCCCCTTTTGGGCGTTTCGGAGTCGTCCGGCGTACCCTTCGTGAGGCGCGCAATGCCCTTAGCCATCAACATTAGGGTTGCGCCCACGGCAACCAAGTAGACTACGGCGATTGCCTGCTGAAACGGGTCCATCCTTCCTAGCCTTGATTGGGCATGCCCGTAGACCGGTGGCGTCGAGTGATGGGCAATATGGCTGCCAGGCTGCGGCGCCGCCATCCGCCGGTAGGCTAGCTCTGAGTCGGCGAGTTTTGCAGGAGGGGGTGACTGCCCTCTGGTCCTGCGCTGTCAGCTAGACACAATGGAAGTGCTGGCCTCCTGCGAGCTACGCGGATTAGCGTCACTCGTGAGGAGCGCACACCAGAGCCACATGCGGAATACATCCGCAACCGACAGGAGACCAGCACATGTCATCGTCCATCAAGTTCTGGGTCGGCCTGGATGTCCACAAGGACACCGTGACCGCGGCGGTATTTCGCAATCGCGACGCGGAGCCGATGCGAGTCGACCGGTTGCCTTACGATCTGCGTAAGCTGCGTCGCTACTTCCAGCGATTGCAAGCCGAGGGCACGGTGCGGGCCTGTTACGAGGCTTCCGGCGCCGGCTATGTGCTGCAGCGGTCACTCGCGGAGTGGGGCGTCGCGTGTGACCTGGCCGCGCCGTCGCTGATCCCGCGCCGACCCGGCGAACACCGTAAGACCGACCGACGTGATGCCATCAAGATCGCGCGCGACTTCCGCGACGATCGTCTCGTGTTGATCCACATCCCGACCGAAACGGACGAGCAGGTCCGTGACTTGGTGCGTTGTCGTGAGTGCTTTCAGCGCGAGATCGTGAAATCCCGCCACTACATCCTCAAGTTCATGCGCAGGCGCGGGTTCGTCTTCCGGGGCGGCACCCACTGGACCGTCCGGCACCTCAACTGGATCCGTCAGGTCCTCGCTCCGGGCACGCTCGCAGATGAGGACCACGTCGTGCTGTCGGAGTACCTCGCGCTCCTCGAGTACAAGCTCCAGCGCAGGGACGAGCTCGATCAGCGGATCGGCACCCTGGCGTTGACGCCTCGCTACAAGCCGGTGGTCGACCGCATCTGCTGCTTTCGCGGCTTCAAGACGCAGGCGGCCATGGTCATCGCAACCGAGCTCGGAGACCTGCGTCGTTTCGAGAGCCCTCGCCAGCTCATGGCCTACGTCGGTCTCGTCCCCAGCGAACAGTCCTCCGGCGACCGACGACGCATGGGGGCGATCACCAAGGCGGGGAACGCGCGCGTCCGCCACGTGCTTGTTCAGGCTGCTTGGTCGTACCGACGACGGCCGACCATAGGCGTCTCACTTCGGCGGCGTCAACAGGGCCAGGACCCCGACGTCATCCGTCACGCGTGGAAGTGTCAGCATCGTCTCTACAAACTGTTTCATCGCCTCGCCGCCAAGAAGCCCAAGCAGGTCGCTGCCACAGCCATCGCTCGTGAGATGGTCGGCTTTCTGTGGGCCGTGCTACGTGACGTCGACACTTCGAGACTCGAGGAGGTCAGCGCGGCAGCCTAAACCCTACGCCGAGATCGCGGAGTCCGGGGCACGATTGGAGAACGCCTCGAAACGTTAAGGGGCCGGCTCACCGCCGAATCCCCGTGTCTAGACTCCGGCTAGCTCCCGACGAATCCGTCTCTTGATGCTCTGGGCTCCGCTCAACCATCGCATATCAGCAGGATGCATCGTCGAAGAAGCCGCGGGCTCCGCATCTCGCCTGACGTACAAACTTGACAGGCACTTCCATATCAACGTCTCAGGGGCTTCCGAACCGGCCCCACCTCCATGTTCTCACAGAGAGCATACAGGACAGGGATTCCCTTTCGCTACTGAGCGCTTCGTCGCCTGGGGCCGGTTGGGACGGAGCGCCGCGCCCCCGGCGCGGCGCGTAGCCGGAAGCCCAATTGTTAGCAGCAGTGTCCACACCACGCTGTCGTGCCACAGCATATGCCGCTAGACGTACCGGCTCATCGAATTTCGTCCACTTCTCCGAAACATGGCCGGTGAACTCCATTCCGCATTTCTCTAGAACGCGTCGTGACGCGCCATGCTCCTCGATCACCGTGGTCGTGATCCGCTTGAGGTGCGGATGGGAGTCGAACGCCCACGCGAGTACAGCCTCCACGGCCTCGGTCATGATGCCCCGCCCCCAATACTCTTCAGAGAGGACATAGTGAATCGATCTCATCTCGGGATCTTCCTCGGTACACTCTATGGCCCCCACGACCGCGCCATCGGCGGAAAGCCGAATGGCCCAACAGTAGCGCTCGCCTAACGCATACCGGATGAAGCCCTTAGCATCTTCAATACTACTGTGGGGTGTCCACGTGGTGTAGCGGGACACGGCCGGATTCGATGCATACGCCAATACTGCAGGAGCGTCCTCAAGGCTGAACGACGTCAGCCATAATCGGTCGGTCCGGATCGAAGGAGCTTCTTCAGACTTTAGGTCGTTCATACGACCACCGCGTTTCCGGCATTGCTGCTAACGTTTCAGAGGTTGCCGTCGCGGCCCCATTTGGGGCCGTGATTCACCGAAGTGAGCGTTCGCGAACAGAGGCGGCAACCTTTTTGTTATGGGATGCTGCACCCACACTCTTTTTCGTCTACCGAATTGGATGACCCTCTTGCCGGGCGTAGCTCACCCCGCCATCTCCTTGAGGGGACGGATCTTCCTTATTTCGTGACCAGCTTCCCGTTGTGCGTAGTACAGATCGTTTATCAGCTGAAGATTCATCCAAAAGCCCGCACTGTTCCCAAAGAACCGAGCGAAGCGGAGCGCCGTATCGGCAGTGATCCCTCGCCGGCCGTTGACGATCGCGTTCACCCTCTGGAACGTCACCCCGATACGCTTCGCAAACTCGGACTGAGACAGCTCCATTGGTTCCAAAAACTCTTCGAGTAACATCTCGCCGGGACTAGTAGGTGCCCCATGTGTCGGTACATTCGTCATCTTGACGTTGCCTCTCTGCGAAAGCTCCCCCGCGACACCATCTTGGTGGTCGCGCCTACATCACTACTAGTGATAGTCCACGATTTCGACGTCGTGGGCGTGTCCGTCCTCCCAGCGGAAGCAAACTCTATACTGGATGTTGATGCGGACCGACCATTGACCCTTCCGGTTCCCACTTAGCTTTTCCAACAGGTTCTTGGGGGGAATCCGCATATCCCCTATCTCCGTTGCGGCCGCTAGCTGAATCAACTTCCGCCTCGCGACCTTAAAGAGATTGGAGGGGCACACCCCGCGGGCAGCCTTTGACTGCTTCCCATTGAAGACGTCTTCTGTCCCACGGTTGTGCCAACTGCGAATCATTCGTCACCCTGATAGCTTGATATCGCTATATATCATAGCACGGACTATGCGCTATATCAAGGGGCGTGCTACTCAGATCTCGACAGCCTCGCAGTGTCCCATAACGTCTCGGGGTTTCCGAACCGGCCCCCGTCCGGCATGTACTAGAGTCAGGCTACAGCTGGGGCACCTTAGCCGCTAGCTCGAGGCCAAACACCTTTGGGGGCCGGTTGGGACGGAGCGCCGCGCAAAGCGCGGTGCGTAGCCGGAAACCTAGTTGTTATACGTTGCGGATCAGTGGGCCCGTGCCGCTTGAATGCGCGAGTTCTCTCGGCGCCGGCAAACTTCCGAGTGGTGCCGCGTATGGAGCGCCTGCCACACCCCACTCGCTCCGACAGCAAGCTCGCCCCGGACACGTAAGCGATGCCCGCGAACCGATGGGGTGCCGCCTTGGGGCGGGGAAAGGGAGGCGGTCAAGCAACTCAGTTCCGGGGCGGCGGGGGTCACTCTTTGCGTTTGGGTCTCTGTCTCTAGGCTCCGCTCGTTGCCCGGTTACTCTGCCACCGATCCGTTTCGTATAACGTACTAGAGGTTGTCGGCGCGGCGCATACGCGCCGTGCTCGACGAAGTGAGCGTCAGCGAACGGAGCCGGCAACGTTGCTGTTAGACGATGGAGCAAGCGTCCTGCCGTAGGAGTGCGGACACCCACTTACCTACACGTAGCTTAGCCGGTCTACCGACATCCCCTTCTCTTTGGAATGTACGCCGTGCCATCAGGCGCCGCACAGGCGCCCCTACTTGCGCCACTAGCGGCACCACCGAGTGCCGCAGGTTGAGCGCGGCCCACTCACTGGGGATGGGAGGGGAAGACAAGCTTCTCTCTGCTTCGTGCCCTCACGTTCGCGTGCTTGCGTTTCGTTTAACGTTTCAGAGGTTTCCGGCGCGGCGCATAGCGCCGTGCTTCAGTGAAGCGAACGTAGTGAGCGGAACCGGAAACCGCATTGTTATCTGATGGCACATCCACCATATCGAGGGCCATCTCTCCACGTGAAGCTCAGATGGTACGGACAACCAGGCGTCGTCTCCGGTTTTCGCCGCTGTCCCAGCTCCTATGTCAGCACTTTCGACTGGACGGAGTCGCCAATGACACTTCCGAACCCCTCCGATCGCACCTCCACCAGAACGTCGTCCCGTCTGACACGACTCCAATTACGCTAGTCCGATCGCACACAGTACCAATCCAAGTAGCTGCAGGCCGACACTAGTCCAAAGCCAGGGCAACCGTCGTCGGCCAAAGTCATCGTAGTTCCCTGGATCGAAGCCAACGATCCCCGGAGCCCTCCACCAGCGCTCCTCCTCCCGCTCACCCTCCCTCAGGTCCGTCCGATGATCCACCAGGGAATCCCACATCAAGAACCAGCCGATCGTCCCGCCGACGAACAGACCCGCACCAATCAGTAGTAGCAAGGCTATCACCGCTCGCTGAAGTCAACTACGCTCTGGAACTCCCGACATGCTCAGCCTGCGTCCGCACAGGGGCACGCTACGTCTAGGGCGTCGCTATCGCTAGAACGGTCCTTTCAGTCACGACTCGAGGGTGGGGGACACTCCGAAACATCTTCGCAGTTGGCGTTTAGGTTGCCCCTCCCTTTCGTCCTTGTGCTGTCAGATAACGTATCCGGGGTTTCCGAACCGGCCCCGTCGGATACGGATCTTCGGTCACGCTACGAACGGCACGTCTTATCCGCTAGGAAGGTCCTCCACGCCCTTGGGCCGGTTGGGACGGAGCGCCGCGCAGAGCGCGGTGCGGAGCCGGAAACCCTTTTGTTAGCCGATGCCGCTGCCACGTTCGCGCGGATCAGCCGCTCTCGGCAGTCGCGTGCAACCGCAGCCCAAGTGCCTCCACCACCTTTAGAATGGTGTCGAAGTTCGGACTACGCTCTCCCGACAGCGCCTTGTAGAGACTCTCGCGGGACAACCCGGAGTCTCGGGCGACCTGGGTCATTCCCTTCGCGCGAGCGATATCACCGAGTGCCTTTGCGACGAATGCCGCATCTCCATCTGCCTCTTCGAGACACGCCTCGAGATAGGCGGCCATCTCCTCTGGCGTCCGAAGATGTTCTGCGACGTCGTAACGACTCGTTCGTGTCTTAGCCATTGCTCACTCTGCCAAGTCCTGGGCAAGGCGCTGTGCCTTCTTGATGTCCCTCGATTGGCTGCTCTTGTCCCCGCCGGCGAGAAGAATCAATACCTTGCGACCATGGCGTTTGTAGTAGACCCGGTATCCAGCTCCGTAATCGATACGGAGCTCGGAGATGCCTTCGCCAACCGGCCGGACGTCACCGGGATTCCCTGCGGCTAGTCGTTCGATCCGAACCAGGACCCGTGCCCGGGCGCGCACGTCCCTCAAGCCGTCCAGCCATTTCGCGAAGACATCGGTTTTCCGAATCTCGGTCACACACTCACTGTAGCCACGTGGCTACAGTCTGTCAACGTGACCCACGGCCTTTTCGCGGTTTCGGCTAACGGCTCAGAGGTTGCCGTCGCGGCCCCATTTGGGGCCGTGATTCACCGAAGTGAGCGTTCGCGAACAGAGGCGGCAACCTTTTTGTTATGGGATGCTGCACCCACACTCTTTTTCGTCTACCGAATTGGATGACCCTCTTGCCGGGCGTAGCTCACCCCGCCATCTCCTTGAGGGGACGGATCTTCCTTATTTCGTGACCAGCTTCCCGTTGTGCGTAGTACAGATCGTTTATCAGCTGAAGATTCATCCAAAAGCCCGCACTGTTCCCAAAGAACCGAGCGAAGCGGAGCGCCGTATCGGCAGTGATCCCTCGCCGGCCGTTGACGATCGCGTTCACCCTCTGGAACGTCACCCCGATACGCTTCGCAAACTCGGACTGAGACAGCTCCATTGGTTCCAAAAACTCTTCGAGTAACGTTGCCTCTCTGCGAAAGCTCCCCCGCGACACCATCTTGGTGGTCGCGCCTACATCACTACTAGTGATAGTCCACGATTTCGACGTCGTGGGCGTGTCCGTCCTCCCAGCGGAAGCAAACTCTATACTGGATGTTGATGCGGACCGACCATTGACCCTTCCGGTTCCCACTTAGCTTTTCCAACAGGTTCTTGGGGGGAATCCGCATATCCCCTATCTCCGTTGCGGCCGCTAGCTGAATCAACTTCCGCCTCGCGACCTTAAAGAGATTGGAGGGGCACACCCCGCGGGCAGCCTTTGACTGCTTCCCATTGAAGACGTCTTCTGTCCCACGGTTGTGCCAACTGCGAATCATTCGTCACCCTGATAGCTTGATATCGCTATATATCATAGCACGGACTATGCGCTATATCAAGGGGCGTGCTACTCAGATCTCGACAGCCTCGCAGTGTCCCATAACTTCATTTATCTGGAGTCAGAACGCCACCGAGGGAGGGCGTCACTGCCGTCCCGCGAACTCTTCGGAAGCGCAAAAGTCCCCGTTTACCCCCTTCATTTCCTCACCGAGGTCCTCAAAGCCCATAGCGAAGCATGCGAACGCTGTGACGGCAAGAGCTCGGGAGACGAAGTGGGATAGCTGTCGACGCATAGCAGCGATGTTCGGGCTTCCGCTGACCCCGGAGGTTAAAAAGACGCCGGCCCGTCCTTCATAGAGCTCCATCACGGCAGGGTACCCGCCGTGCACGTACGAATCGAACGCGCCATCCACCTTCCTCACTTTCCTTTGGACGTCTGACGGGTTCTCCGGCTGGAGGAATCTGCTCTTTGCTGCACGAATCTTGTCCCGCTTAACACGGTTGGGGCCGCGTCCTGCGTTCTCCGACGATCCGTGTGAGATCAAGGTCTCGGCGAAGAAGTGCTCTAAGAATCTACTCGCCTGGCTATTAGGTTCTCCGTCCGAATGGCCTTCTACCAGAAAGGTGATCTCGTCACAGAAGTCATCGACTGTCCTCAGGACGACACCCATCTCCTGCAAGTAGCCGTCTTCGCCAAGCAGCTTCACAGCACGGAGTCCGCTCACGATTCGAACCATTCTCGTAACAACCACTACACACGCATCCTGAGCATCCTTCGGGTACTGGTACCAGTCATCTCGGAGCTCGGGCTGGGGCAGCCTAGAGTTTATCTGCGCTATAACACTATCTAGGAGTTCAATTGCACGGTGCGTATCGGGCATGAGTGGCCAAACGTCTTTTGACATAGTTCCGATTCCAGATAACGTTCCGGGGTTTCCGAACCGGCCCCGTCCGGCATGTACTAGAGTCAGGCTACGGCAGGGGCACCTTAGCCGCTAGCTCGGAGCCAAGCACCTTGGGGGCCGGTTGGGACGGAGCGCCGCGCAAAGCGCGGTGCGTAGCCGGAAACCTTGTTGTTATACGTTGCGGATCAGTGGGCCCGTGCCGCTTGATTGCCCGAGTTCTGTCGGCGCCGGAAAACGTCCGAGTGGTGCCGCGTATGGAGCGCCTGACACACCCCACTCGCTCCGACAGCAAGCTCGCCCCGGACACGCAAGCGATGCCCACGAACCGATGGTTGCCGCCTTGGGGAGGGGAAAGGGAGGCGATCAAGCAACTCAGTTCCGGGGCGGCGGGGGTCACTCTTTGCGATTGGGTCTATGCCGCTAGGCTCCGCTCGTTGCCCGGTTACTGTGCCACCGATTCGTTTCGTATAACGTCTCAGGGGCTTCCGAACCGGCCCGGGCACGCCATGATGATGTCACGCTACCGCTGGGCCACCTTATCCGCCAGGAGCGACCGACCCGCTCAAGGGCCGGTTGGGACGAAGCGCCGTGCTTTAGCGCGGTGCGGAGCCGGAAGCCCTTTTGTTAAGTGATGCCGGATCCACCTTTGCTCGCGGCCGTCCAGCTCAGGAGGTGGCCCCGCCGCCAGAAGAGCGATTACGGCGGACCAGCTCAATCAGCTTCTTGTCATGTGCATGCATTCGTTGAACTCCCTTTCGAGCGGTCTGGACGGACAAGAGTACGAGTAGCATTCCTATCGTGAGCCCCACGACGAGTCGCTGCGACAACGTTGGTCCGAAACGGGCAAGGCATGCGGCGACAAGAACGACTGCGGAGAGGGCCATGGCGAACGAGGCCTCAAGAATCGCAACCCAAGCTGCCCGTTCTCGAAAGAGGCGATCGTAGTTGGCTGCATCCGTATACCAGGCCGCAGCTAGATATGAGTCGGGATCAAGGGCGGTCTCACTTGACTCGCTGGCAGCCCGTAGCTTCTCTGCCAGCGGACCGAGCGAACCTTTGTATTCTCTTCTCGACGGGGTCCAGGCGTAAGCGCCGAGGCTATCGAGCAGGTATCCGGCGACTGCGCTAACTACTACCACGTGTCCGATAGAAAGAACCTGATATTGCTCGAGGGCTTCGGGGCCAAGGACGACAAGGATCGGGAGTGCGATGGCCAGAAGATACAAGACCAGGCCGGGCACGAAGTAGCGAGTGAACTCCTTGAGGAGGGCCTCCGATGTCTTCTCCATGACTCTTGCCTTAGCCGAGAGTTGTGGGGGGTTTGCGCGGTCCAAGATGAGCCCAAGCTTGTGCGGTGCAAGTGGTGCTTGCACACAGGCTCAGAGCCGTCTGACGACCGGTTGTAGCTAAGCATCGTTTCCCGGTTTCACTTAACGCATCAGGTGTTCGCGGCGCGGCCCCATTTGGGGCCGTGATTCACCGAAGTGAGCGGTAGCGAACGCAGGCGCGAACATTCGTGTTAGCTGATGGTGCCTCCCGATGACTGCCCTGCGGCCTCTCGGCTATCAGGGCTCGATCCGTCCCAGTCATCGCAACGCTTGGACGTCGCCTTGATTGGAAGAAGTGATGTTACTCGCCCTCGACGAGGCTAGCGGATCGTGCGTGAGTCCGCTCCGCCAAACGGACCGCGCCGAGCAGAATCCCAACGCCCCCCGCTACGAGGACTGCCAACGCAGCGAGTGCCTTCCAACCCTCCCGGCCGACATTGGAAAGATACACACGGTAGAAGAACTCACCGTAGGCTAGAAGCAGAGTCAGAGTCGCCAAGATCGGAAGCCCATCCCTGAATGCTGGAAACGGCGTGTGGACAGGCGCTGCCAACCGCAAGAGACCTAGCACCATAAGGGACAGACCCACGGCCAATAATGCGACAGAACCGAGTCTAATGGAGTTTAGTTTCCCCATTGCCTCTGAGCCGAAATCGCTGGGCCCGCTGTTAAAGGCGTTGATGAAGTTCTGCCCGGCCATTGCTAGCTCCCTACATCGGCTCCAATCGCGTATCGCTCTCGTCCCTTCTGATGTCGTGATCGTTTGGCACGGAGTGGCGCGCACGAACAGACCACTGCCAGATAGTGCCACGCCTACCAACACCAACATCATGAGGGCGTTGCGAGACTGAAGCGCCGGAGGTCCCCACGGCTGAGCCTCGGTCGATGCACCTACCTCTTGCGGCTCCTTCGATACCGTCTCAAGAACCGCCTCGACATAGCCCCTTTTGGGCGTTTCGGAGTCGTCCGGCGTACCCTTCGTGAGGCGCGCAATGCCCTTAGCCATCAACATTAGGGTTGCGCCCACGGCAACCAAGTAGACTACGGCGATTGCCTGCTGAAACGGGTCCATCCTTCCTAGCCTTGATTGGGCATGCCCGTAGACCGGTGGCGTCGAGTGATGGGCAATATGGCTGCCAGGCTGCGGCGCCGCCATCCGCCGGTAGGCTAGCTCTGAGTCGGCGAGTTTTGCAGGAGGGGGTGACTGCCCTCTGGTCCTGCGCTGTCAGCTAACGTCTAGAGGGTGCCGACGTGGCCCGCAAAGCGGGCCATGTTGGACGGCGCGCCCGTAGGGCGCAGAGCTGGCACCCACATTGTTAACGGGTGCGGTAGCCAGACCTCTACTCTCGTCCTTTCCAATAGCCGGGCCGTCGACGTTCGTGCATCACCGCAAGGACCCAAACGAAGTCGGCGAGTTCTCGATAGATCACCGAGAACGGGAACCGACGGCAGTATGCTCGACGAAACGATTCCTCCATCGGGCTCCCCAGGCCAGGGTTGTCCCCGATGATTCCGAGAATCCGCTCCACCTCTTCAAGAAGGTCTCGGCCCAGACCAGAAGCCTGCTCCTCATAGAAGGCAACCGCCTCCGATAGCTCGGCGAGCGCCTCCGGGTGGAGCTCGACTACCAACCGAAACGCGTCCGGATACCTCTGAGTGCGTCCTCTACAGGAATCGACTCCACGACTCCCGACTGCAGCTCCGCATCCCTGCGATGCACCTCAGCAAGCCAAGCCGCTTCAACTTCGGAGTCCTCCTCCAGACTCGCGATGAGCCGCTCCGCCAGCCGCGCTCGCTCCGGTGCCGGTAGCTTTAGCAGTTCCTGCTCTAGTTGATCCGGCGTCATTGGGACCCACCCATTGAGTCGAGTAGTTGCTCCAACGCTACTTGTATACACCGTCTTCGGCCACTTCGGTCGTCGCCGTGCCCGTTAACGTTCCGGGGTTGGCGACGGCTCGCCAACGGCGAGCTGTTCACCGGAGCGAACGCAGTGAGCGAAGGCGCCAACCCTATTGTTAGCTGCTGCCGTCCCTCGCCTGGTCAGCTCACAGGGAGTCAACCGGCGTTAAGGTCTCCACACACTATGGCACCGTTGGAGCGGCACCACCGCTACCGGTGGGCAACCGTACGAACGTGAAGGAGCTCGTTGGCCTCGATCGGACGAAGGTCTACCGAACCGAGCGTCGCCACGGCGAGTGTCGTCCCCTCCCCCGTGACGAACTCCACCTCGAACGCGTCGGGGCCATGGACGTGCACAACGGCACCTACGTCTCCCTCGACCAGACCGAAGTCTGGCAGGGCTCGCCGCAACACGACAGTATCTAGCTCCTTCATCCGTTCTGCCCCCTCCTGGGGTACGCCGTGACCAAGGCCGGATGGGCCTCATCACGCGTCATCCAAACTGTAGTCAACTCCACCGGATCGCCATCCGGTGCCCTCACCTCGCCAGTCACGACGTACTTCCTACCCCAGTCGTTGTCCTGTGTTGACCGTACGGAGCCGGTTCGGGCTATCTCCTTCAAATCTCGCTCCAAAACCTCCGGTGCTTCCGCCTCGTAGCCCCGGGACGTGAAGTACCGGGCCTTCGCACTTCCCACCGGATGTGAAGCCGAGAGCAGGTACTCCTTCACTTTCGAGCGCGGCACCTCCGCATCTACACCGTTGGGGAGTTTCAGAGTCGGTCTCCGAGATCGTTCACAAGTCACTCCGTCTGTCCGGTGGCAGCTAACGTTTCGGGGTTTCCGAACCGGCCCCGTCCGGCATGTACTAACGTCACGCTACAGCAGGGACACCTTAGCCGCTAGCTCGGAGCCAAGCTCCTAGGGGGGCCGGTTGGGACGGAGCGCCGCGCAGAGCGCGGTGCGGAGCCGGAAACCCATTTGTTAGCCGATGCCGCTGCCACGTTCACGCGGATCAGCCGCTCTCGGCGGTCGCGTGCAACCGCAGCCCCAGTGCCTCCACCACCTTTAGAATGGTGTCGAAGTTCGGACTACGCTCTCCCGACAGCGCCTTGTAGAGACTTTCGCGGGACAACCCCGTGTCTCGGGCAACCTGGGTCATTCCCTTCGCGCGAGCGATATCACCGAGTGCCTTCGCGACGAACGCCGCATCTCCGTCCGCCTCTTCGAGACACGCCTCGAGATAGGCAGCCATCTGCTCTGGCGTCCGAAGATGTTCTGCGACGTCGTAACGACTCGTTCGTGTCTTAGCCATTGCTCACTCTGCCAAGTCCCGGGCAAGGCGCTGTGCCTTCTTGATGTCCCTCGATTGGCTGCTCTTATCCCCGCCGGCAAGAAGAATCAACACCTTGCGACCATGGCGTTTGTAGTAGACCCGGTACCCAGCTCCGTAATCGATACGGAGCTCGGAGATGCCTTCACCAACCGGCCGGACGTCACCGGGATTCCCAGTAGCTAGTCGTTCGATCCGAACCAGGATCCGTGCCCGGGCGCGCACGTCCCTCAAGCCGTCCAGCCATTTCGCGAAGACATCGGTTTTCCGAATCTCGGTCACACATCCACTGTAGCCATGTGGCTACAGTCTGTCAATGTGACCCACGGCCTTTTTGCGGTTTCGGCTAACGGCTCAGGGGCTTCCGAACCGGCCCCCGTCCGGCATGTACTAACGTCACGCTACAGCCCGGGACCTTAGCCGCTAGCTCGGAGCCAAGCTCCTAGGGGGGCCGGTTGGGACGGAGCGCCGCGCAGAGCGCGGTGCGGAGCCGGAAACCCATTTGTTATCGGTTGTTGCTGGTATCTACGTCTAGAGAATCAAGTAGGCGCTCTCTTGATCCGCGTCAAAGGCCTCAATACGAGACGAGTTGGAGCGCAAGATGCCTTCGATTTCCTGGACGCTACAGTTGCCTCGGCGGATCCAAATCACCTTAGGCGGAGCGCCGTACAGGAAGCTCATCTGTTGGAAGTCGTTGTCCTTCGACACGATCGCGAATCCTGAGTCCCGCGCATGGACCCAGATATCGATATCTGGGGCTGCGGCCAAGTCGAGGTCCCGGACATGAGCAGATCCGGGAAACAGATCTGAGAGTTTGTCTACGAGTCGTGACGCGAGATTCTGATCGAAAAGAAGCTTCAAAGCTTAGGCCGGTGGGACCGAAGCCAATCTTCTCTCCCGATCCGCCGCAAACGCTAGGCAGGCCTTGATGTCGTCTCGCTCAAGATCCGAGAATTCTGCTAGGATCTCATCCTCGGTCATACCTGAGGCCAAGTAGTCGAGAACGTCCGATACGGTGATGCGGAGCCTGCGGATGCAAGGTTTTCCGCTACGCTTTCCCGGTTCGATTGTGATGCGGCTCATATAATCCATATCTGTCACTACACCTTGGCCAGCCGTGGTTGCCCCTTTAGGGACATTGGGGGCCAGCTCGGTGTGGAGCAACACTTCCGGGCTTATGAACAGCCCTGCTCTCCGTTTGGCCTTCCCCACCCGGGCATCCGTGGCAATGACCGATAACGTTTCAGAGGTTTCCGGCGCGGCTCGCGACAAGCGAGCCGTGATCCAGTGGAGCGAACGTATTGAGCGCAACCGGAAACCGCATTGTTAACTGACGGCGCCTCCACGACGGATTGACCCTCTAAGCCCCTGCCTCCAAACGGGGGGCTTGTACTACGTCGAGCGTGACTCCCCTCGAATTGCGGCCAGGCCCGCTGCGACTTCTTCTCTTTCCCAGTCGTCCCAGCCTGCCGCGTTGGTCGGATCCGCCAGGGCCATGCCCAGCGCATCCGCATACTGTTTCACAACCGCTCGCTCGCGCTCCGGCCAAAGATCCCACTTCGCGTAGACGAGTTTGCCAAGGGTCATTTCGAGGCCAAACGGGGCCTCTCCGGGCTGAGTCGCGCTAAGCTCAAGTAGTCTCGGGAGGAAGTGCTTGAAGTCCCGCTCCGTGCCAAAGGTCGTGAGCGCCTTGGCGGAGTACACCTTCAAGTCTGCCCAACTCAAATCTCCCAATGGGACCCGGTGCAACGCGATCTTCATATCATTCGTCACACAGCACGGACACCCCTCGATCCGATCACCGGGACGGTACGCGCGAAAAACCTCGTAGAGATCGACAACGGCCCGCTCAAGTCTCGTCAACCGGCCCCGCCTGGCATGTACTAGGGTCACGCTACAGCAGGGGCACCTTAGCCGCTAGCCGGAGCCAAGCTCCTAGGGGGGCCGGTTGGGACGGAGCGCCGCGCAGAGCGCGGTGCGGAGCCGGAAACCTAGTTGTTATACGTTGCGGATCAGTGGGCCCGTGCCGCTTGAATGCCCGACTTCTGTCGGCGCCGGAAAACTTCCGAGTGGTGCCGCGTATGGAACGCCTGCCACACCCCACTCGCTCCGACAGCAAGCTCGCCCCGGACACGTAAGCGATGCCCATGAACCGATGGGTGGCCGCTTTGGGGCGGGGAAAGGGAGGCGGTCAACCAGCTCTGTTCCGGGGCGGCGGGGGCCGCTCTTTACGTGTGGGTCTCTGGCTCTAGGCTCCGCTCGTTGCCCAGCTACTCTGCCACCGATCCGTTGCGTATAACGCATCCGGGGTTTCCGAACCGGCCCCGCCTGGCATGTACTAGGGTCACGCTACAGCAGGGGCACCTTAGCCGCTAGCTCGGAGCCAAGCTCCTAGGGGGGCCGGTTGGGACGCGCTGTCAGTTAACGTCCACACCCCACTAGAGGGTAAGCGATGCCGACGATGGCCGCGCGGGGAAAGGGAGGCGGTCAAGCGTTCCGGGGCGGCGGGGGCCGCTCTTTACGTGTTGGACGCTCGTTGCCCAGCTACTCTGCCACCGATCCGTTGCGTAGTTTCAGAGGTTTCGCGCGGCTCGCGACAAACGAGCCGTGATCCAGTGGAGCGAACGTATTGAGCGCAACCGGAAACCGCATTGTTAACGGGCGCCTCCACGCGGATTGACCCTCTAAGCCCCTGCCTCCAAACGGGGGGCTTGTACTACGTCGAGCGTGACTCCCCTCGTTGCGGCCAGGCCCGCTGCGACTTCTTCTCTTTCCCAGTCGTCCCAGTATCCGCCAGGGCCATGCCCAGCGCATCCGCACGTTCGCTCGCTCGCGCTCCGGCCATCACTTCGCGTAGACGGTTTGCCAAGGGTCCCCAAACGGGGCCTCTCCGGGCTGAGTCGCGCTAAGCTCAAGTAGTCGAGGAAGTTTGAAGTCCCGCTCCGATCGTGAGCGCCTTGGCGGAGTACACCTTCAAGTCTGCCCAACTCAAATCTCCCAATGGGACCCGGTGCAACGCGATCTTCATATCATTCGTCACACAGCACGGACACCCCTCGATCCGATCACCGGGACGGTACGCGCGAAAAACCTCGCTCAAGTCTCGTCACCCGAACCAGTGTCTCCGTTTTGTGGTGGTGCTGCGCTGTCAGTTAACCTCCATCGGCGGGCTCCGCCAGGCCAGGCTGGCACCCACATTGTCCCCAGATGATTCCGAGAATCCGCTCCACCTCTTCCTCCAAGAAGGTCTCGGCCCAGACCAGAAGCCTGCTCCTCATAGAAGGCAACCGCCTCCGATAGCTCGGCGAGCGCCTCCGGGTGGAGCTCGACTACCAACCGAAACGCGTCCGGATACCTCTGAGTGCGTCCTCTACAGGAATCGACTCCACGACTCCCGACTGCAGCTCCGCATCCCTGCGATGCACCTCAGCAAGCCAAGCCGCTTCAACTTCGGAGTCCTCCTCCAGACTCGCGATGAGCCGCTCCGCCAGCCGCGCTCGCTCCGGTGCCGGTAGCTTTAGTAGTTCCTGCTCTAGTTGATCCGGCGTCATTGGGACCCACCCATTGAGTCGAGTAGTTGCTCCAACGCTACTTGTATACACCGTCTTCGGCCACTTCGGTCGTCGCCGTGCCCGTTAACGCATCCGGGGTTTCCGAACCGGCCCCGCCTGGCATGTACTAGGGTCACGCTACAGCAGGGGCACCTTAGCCGCTAGCTCGGAGCCAAGCTCCTAGGGGGGCCGGTTGGGACGGAGCGCCGCGCAGAGCGCGGTGCGGAGCCGGAAACCTAGTTGTCATACGTTGCGGATCAGTGGGCCCGTGCCGCTTGAATGCCCGACTTCTGTCGGCGCCGGAAAACTTCCGAGTGGTGCCGCGTATGGAACGCCTGCCACACCCCACTCGCTCCGACAGCAAGCTCGCCCCGGACACGTAAGCGATGCCCATGAACCGATGGGTGGCCGCTTTGGGGCGGGGAAAGGGAGGCGGTCAACCAGCTCTGTTCCGGGGCGGCGGGGGCCGCTCTTTACGTGTGGGTCTCTGGCTCTAGGCTCCGCTCGTTGCCCAGCTACTCTGCCACCGATCCGTTGCGTATAACGTTCTGGGGTTTCCGAACCGGCCCCAGTCCGACATGTACTAAAGTCACGCTACAGCAGGGGCACCTTAGCCGCTAGCTCGGAGCCAAGCTCCTAGGGGGGCCGGTTGGGACGGAGCGCCGCGCAGAGCGCGGTGCGTAGCCGGAAACCTAGTTGTTATACGTTGCGGATCAGTGGGCCCCTGCCGCTTGTTTGCCCGAGTTCTCTCGGCGACGGCAAACTTCCGAGTGGTGCCGCGTATGAAGCGCCTGCCACAGCCCACTCGCTCCGACAGCAAGCTCGCCCCGGACGCGTAAGCGATGCCCACGAACCGATGGGTTGCCGCCTTGGGGCGGGGAAAGGGAGGCGGTCAAGCAACTCAGTTCCGGGGCGGCGGGGGTCGTTCTCTACGTGTGGGTCTCCTTCTCTAGGCTCCGCTCGTTGCCCGGTTACTGTGCCACCGATCCGTTTCGTATAACGTCTCAGGGGCTTCCGAACCGGCCCCGCCATGTGTCTACTGAGTGCACGCTACGCTCGGAACGCCCTTAACCGCCAGCCTAGGCCCATCTCGGTTGGGGCCGGTTGGGACGGAGTGCCGCGCAAAGCGCGGTGCGAAGCCGGAAGCCCTTTTGTTAGCAGAAGTGGGATTCGGCTGGGCAATCCGAAAGGTCGGCTGCGGCCACTCTGCGGCCTCAGTGCTCTAACGGCTTTTTGGTCGACTCGCGGGAGCGATCAAACCGTGGCAGCCCACGTGGGATGCACCAGTCCACCCGCTCGCTGCTACGTCACTGGCCGGACAAGGGGATAGAGGCGTACGGTCTCGACATCGAGTTCGCTCTTCCACACGCCGAGCAGAAAGTCGCGGCCAATCCGGAGCGGTTTGGACTCAGGTCCGCTGGCCCCGTCGAGGCCCTCCGGAACACGAATTTGTCCTAGTAGGCGGCCCTCATGATCGAACGCCACAAAGGATATGAAGTCGCTTGGAGGCCACTGAAACTCCCGAACCCACGTGTTCCCCAACACGTCCGCTTCGACGCCGCTGATCAAAGGGACGGACTCGGCTGGCGGAAGGGCCTCGAGGACGCGAGCTGCTTCTGCTACCCGGGGGTCAGAACGATCGCCAAACGTCGCGATGCGTCGATCAACCCACTCCCTCACGTCAACGGCGGTTACCGCACGAGCTGGCTTGAGATAGCGCCATTCGGCCTCAAGCGAACCATCACGGCGGTATTTGAGGATACGAAACGCGTCGTTTGGTACGATCAGCACGGAGGACCCCGCGACCGCGATGTCCCCGGTGTGGCTGAAGGGAATCGGAAGGGCCCGCACACCCCGTCCGCTGTGCTCCAGCATCATTTCGTATCCGGGGAACTCGCCTCCCTCGTCAACCTCGCCATTGGCGAGGTCCAGTAGTCCCCAAGGGAGCGGCTCGTGGTAGTAGCCATCGCCAAACCGGGGAGCGAGATAGTCAGGGTAGCCGTATACCAGGAGATGGGAACTGCCCAACAGTCCAGCTGGGTAGGCGTCTATCCAGCGCGTCTCTCGGTCGTGACCCAGAGCTCGATCCTGAAGGAGTCCATCAGCGAGCGTAAAGCGACTGACGCGGAGCGGAACCTGGTTGAGGGCGATAATAGTGTCCCCGGGCGTCACCTGGACTGCGCTCAGGGAAGTGAATTCGCCGGGGCCTTCTCCTCTGCCACCGAATACCTCGCGGAGCTCCCCATCCAGAGAGTAGATCCGCACTTCCTGGGATCCACCATTAGCGACCACGATCTCGCCGGTACTTAGTCGGTCCACGCCGACCACCTCAAAGAGTTGATCGTTGGCACCGTCCCCGATCACGGTCGAGGACTCACTCGCGAGCCGCCAGGCCTCCGCAACGGACCAGCTCGGCGCTGCGGACTCTACAATCTGAACGCCAGCGCTGTCCGACACAGCATAAGCGTCGACCGCAGCCCGCTCCCCGCAGCCGACCAAGACGGCCGAGGCGACTACGCCCCACATGCTGAAGTCCCACCTCACCAGCGTGCTCCGTTCAACGCAGCTATCGACAGGCTGCCACCGATCGTGAGAACTTGGTGTGGGTCGGGAGTACTCAGCAAGTGCGTCTTGCCAGCAGACTTGTTCTCGGCCGAACCGCTCGTTAGGTCCATTTCTGATAACGCATCCGGGGTTTCCGAACCGGCCCCGCCTGGCATGTACTAGGGTCACGCTACAGCAGGGGCACCTTAGCCGCTAGCTCGGAGCCAAGCTCCTAGGGGGGCCGGTTGGGACGGAGCGCCGCGCAGAGCGCGGTGCGGAGCCGGAAACCTAGTTGTTATACGTTGCGGATCAGTGGGCCCGTGCCGCTTGAATGCCCGACTTCTGTCGGCGCCGGAAAACTTCCGAGTGGTGCCGCGTATGGAACGCCTGCCACACCCCACTCGCTCCGACAGCAAGCTCGCCCCGGACACGTAAGCGATGCCCATGAACCGATGGGTGGCCGCTTTGGGGCGGGGAAAGGGAGGCGGTCAACCAGCTCTGTTCCGGGGCGGCGGGGGCCGCTCTTTACGTGTGGGTCTCTGGCTCTAGGCTCCGCTCGTTGCCCAGCTACTCTGCCACCGATCCGTTGCGTATAACTTCATTTGACCGCCGCCCCTGCCCGTCCCCTCCCTTCCCCACCCAGCGGATTACCGACGCTCATGTCGTGCGAGGTGGGTCGCTGCACGGAGTGACCGACCGGGGATGCCGGGGCTCTTGCAGCACCCTACCAGGCATCCCGGCCTACACCTGCTCGCACCCCTCTTCAATCGCAGCGGCAACCTCGTCCGCCGTCCTATCGGACCGGACACCGGCATACTTCAAGAGTGCCCCGCCAGGCGTTCCTTTGGGTCGACCCTCGCCGAGCGAACGGGCGTACTGCAAGACCCTACGACGCTCCGGTTCCTCGAGTCGTCGCAGCTCTTCCGCTACTTCGTCTGTGTCGATCGCTTGATCATTGAGGCACACCTCTCCCCAGGGGCCAGCTCTGAATCCCCATTGTCCTAACCTAACCAGGTCCCCGGCAAACCCGGCAGCGGCCACCTCCCCAGTCCATCCTACCACTCGTCCAGCGGGCTCTTGATCTTGGCGAGCCGAGCTTGGGCCACATGCGTGTAGATCTGGGTGGTACGCGCGCTCTTGTGGCCTAGCAGCTCTTGGATGTAGCGGAGGCCGGTGCCGTTCTCGAGCAGGTGGGTCGCGAACGAATGCCTGAGGGTGTGGACGGTCACACGTTTTCGGATGCCTGCTCGGGCGGCCGCGCGCTGCACGATCCGTTGGACCGATCGCGTGGAGTAGTGTCGCTCGGGGTTGGGGGCTGGGAAGAGCCACCTCTCGCTTGGGAAGGCTGCCTGGTACACTTGCACCGCCTCGAGCGCACGCGTCGAGAGGACGGTGTAGCGGTCGCGGCCGCCCTTTCCTCGCCGGACGTGGAGTAGCCCTCGTTCAACGTCGAGGTCCTCCGGGCGGAGACGGACCAGCTCGCTCACGCGGAGCCCCGACGAGTAGGCGAGCATCACCAACGCCACGTGTTTGGGATGACGCACCTCCCTGATGATCCGCCGCACCTCTTCCTGACTGAGTACACGCGGAAGCCGTCGCTCCGCCTTGGGCCTGGGGATCTTTGTGGGGACGTCGGCTTGTTTGAGTACACAACCCAGGAGAATGCGCAGGGCGCTCACCGCCTGACTGTGATAGCTCCTGGAAGCTTGCTGCTCATGCGCCAAGTGGAACAGGTAGGCACGGGCTCGGTCTGCGGTGACCGCTTGGCGCTCGTCACCCGAATCGGGCGGGCAGTGCCACTCCAAGAAGCGCCTGATGTGTCCGAGGTAGACCTTGCGGGTGCGTGGGCTGTAGCCCTTGAGGACGAGCTGCTGTCGTGCTCGCTCCAGCAGCTCCTCGTCGCGGCTCCCCGGTATGGGCTCGTTGGACTCCCGTAGCACGACTCGGTGGCCGAACTGCTTCTCGATGGCCTCGAGCACGTGACAGGCGTCGGGAAGAAGCCAAGCGCGTCGCCCTCGATTCCAGGTGCGTCCCGGGATCGTCCTGATCCACCTCAGGTCATCGGGACTGAAGCCGGGCCCAAAGCTCACCTCGATGACAGGGGGGCGCCGGGTCACAAACACCGAGGCTCCCTTCCGCGCCGGGGTCGATCGGGTTCTTTGGAGTGGTGGCCGATCCATCGCCTAGAAGAACAGTGGAGGCGGGACGCCTCCATGGTAGGAGTGGGCCTGCGGGATTGGCGCCCGTGCGATCCGTCTGTGCACCGAACGGATGGCTTACGCGGAGTTGGTGTATCTAAGCATCATGACTCACCCTAAGCCCGCCACTCGAACGTTGCCCCGCGTAGTCGGAGCGGGCTTATGGGGTCTCGTTGCAATCCTGGCTTCTCAGGTGGCCATTCCCTCCACAGCGTCTGCGCAGGAACTGACCGTGCGCGGCCGAGTCACCGATGCTCGCTCCGGCACGCCGGTCGAGAACGCACGCATCACGCTGGAAGTACACGGCGTCGTGTTATCGAACAGCAACGGTGCGTTCGTGTTCAGCAGGGTGTCGCCTGGTCGGTATCAACTCTATGTGGAGGGCTTGGGCTACGAGGACTTGGAGTTACCGCTTACCCTCGCCGCCGACACCACCTTGGCGCTGTCGCTCGAGGCCGATCCCATCGCGCTGGATTCCATCGCGGTCGTGTTAGAGACGATCGACTTCGATGGGCGCGCAGTGGACCCGCACACCGACTCCTACGTGTACGATGCAGATGTCCGCACGGACCAGGGACACGAGGAGTCCACCAACCTCTTTGGGCGGTTCGACTTGGACGACGTGTTCGACGGTGTCCCTCTACGCGTCAGCATCCTAGGATTCCGCTACCTGCCTCTGGATACCACCTTCGTTCCCGATCACGAGGAACGGTATCCGTTCTATCTGCAGCCCGATCCGCTCATGACGACGATGATCGATACGTATGTCGCCCGACTCGACGATCGAGCGGGGAGACGGATGTACGATCACGCGTTGCCGCTGAATCGTGTAGACCTGACACGGTTCGCGGAGAACACCTCTCTACGCATGGCGATGGAGGCGCGTTACCCGCTCAACGTTCTCCGTAGGGTTGGCTGCTTCATGATCGATGAGCGTGAGTACCGGTTTGGCAGCCCCGAGGAGCGGGTCGCCATCCTGGAGGGGACGTTCGTCAATGAGATCGAACGGATCGAGCTGCTGGAGTTTCCGGGGTATGGGCGCCTGTTCATGGTGCGCATCTATACCCGACGGTTCTTTCAGCAGAACGTCGGAAGTGAGCGGGAACTCAAGGCCGCGCGTATGATCTCCACGCCCGTAGGGCCGATCTGCCGCTGAGGGACCCTCGGCCCTCCCTGTCAACGCGTTTGTCCCTCCGCGTTGACGGGGGCTCGCGCGTTCGGCCAAACTTAGGCGCCCCGCCCACCTTGTCGCCCACCCAGGACGCCCGTGCCTGCCATCACCGAAATCCTTCGCCTGCGGGTCAACGGCGAGCCTCACGAAGTGGGGATTCCCGGGCACTTCACCCTCCTCGAGACCCTCCGGTACCTGCTGGGGCTGACCGGTTCCAAGCAGGGGTGTGACAAGGGAGACTGCGGCGCCTGCACCGTGCTGCTGAATGGCGTCCCGGTCCTTTCCTGCCTCACGCCGGCCCAGGAAGCGGAGGGCCACTCGGTTGTGACGGTCGAGGGCCTGGCAGACGGCCCCGAACCGCACCCCCTACAGGACGAGTTCGACCTGAACGGGGCGGCGCAATGCGGGTTTTGCACCCCAGGCATCCTGTGCTCGGCGGCGGCCCTGCTGGCAGGCGACCCCACCCCGGGCGAGCACCGTATCAAGGAGGCCCTTTCGGGGAACCTCTGTCGGTGCACGGGCTACCGGAAGATCTACGACGCGGTGGAGCGCGCAGGAGTTCGGCTTGAGGCCTCAGAGGACCTCCGAAACCGCTTTGGCGCCCGGGTGCGAGGTGAACCGTGAGTGACGCTAAGTCCTGGTCTGACTTGAAGATCATCGGTACCCCTCAGCGCAAGATCGAGGGGCTGGCCAAGTCGAGCGGACGGGCGGTCTACACCGACGACATCCAGCTCCCGGGCATGTTGCACGGGAAGATCCTGCGCTCGCCCCATCCGCACGCGGAGATCGTGAGCGTCGACACCGAGAAGGCAGAAGCCCTTCCAGGTGTCCACGCGGTCATGACCGGAAAGGACCTCCCGACCACCTATGGCATCATCCCATGGACTCCCGACGAGTATCCGCTTTGCCTGGACCGGGTGCGGTTCATCGGGGATGGCGTGGCGGCTGTGGCCGCCGTGGACGAGGACACTGCACTCCGTGCGCTCGACCTGATCGACGTCGAATACAGCGAACTGCCGGCCTATCTGGACCCCAAGGAAGCCCTGGCAGCCACCGAGGACTTCATCCACGATCCCAGGAAGCCCGGTCACAACGGCAACATCACCAAGTTGGTACGCCTCGAGTTCGGGGATGTCGATGCGGGGTTGGAAGCGGCCGACCACGTAGTTGAAGGCAACTACTTCTTCGAGGGCACGACGCACGCCGCCATCGAGCCCCACTGTGCCATCGGCCATTTCGAGCCCAACGGCAAGCTGACCGTGTGGTCCTCCACCCAGGTGCCGCACTACCTGCACCGGGAACTGGCTCGGGTGCTCGAGCTTGACGCCGCCAAGGTGAGGGTCATCCAGCCCCTTGTGGGTGGCGCGTTCGGCGGGAAGTCCGAGCCGTTCGACCTGGAGTTTTGTGTGGCCGAGCTGTCCCGGAAGTGCGGGCGTCCGGTGAAGATCCTCTACACGCGCGAGGAGGTGTTCTACGCCCACCGTGGCCGGCACCCGTTCGACATGCACTACCGCACCGGGCTCACAGCGGACGGGAAGATCACGTCGGTCGATGCCAAGATCACGCTGGACGGAGGCGCCTACGCGTCGTTTGGGCTGGTGACGGCCTACTACTCGGGGCAACTCCTCTGCGCGCCGTACGATCTGCCCGCCTACCGGTTCGACTCCACGCGCGTCTACACCAACAAGCCCGCCTGTGGGCCCAAGCGCGGGCACGGCTCGGTGCAGCCTCGCTTCGCGTTCGAGGTGCAGTTGGACAAACTGGCCGAGAAGGCCGACTTGGATCCATTCGAGCTTCGACGCCGCAACTTCATCGGCGAGCACACCCGCACGATCAATGAACTCAGGGTCACCTCCAACGGATTCCTGGAGTGCCTGGAGGCGGTGGAGCAGGCGAGTGACTGGAAGGCGCGCTTCCGCCAGATGCCTTTTGGCCAAGGCCTGGGTGTGGCGGGCTCCACCTACATCTCAGGGACCAACTATCCCATCTATCCCAACGACATGCCGCAGTCCGGGGTTCAGATCCAGATCGATCGGTCGGGTCGGGTCTCGGTGTTCAGTGGCGGGTCCGAGATCGGGCAGGGGTGCGACTCGGTGGTGGCCTACATCGCGGCGGAGGAACTAGGCGTGCCCGTGGATCATGTCCGGGTGATGCGGGGCGATACGGATTTCGTCCCGGTCGACCTGGGCGCCTACTCCTCGCGGGTCACATTCATGCTTGGGAACGCCTGTATCGAGGCGGCTCGGAGGCTCCGAGCCCAGGTCCAGGAGGCCGTGGGTGAAGCCTGGGAGTGCCCCCCCGAACAGGTAGACCTGGCCGGTGGGAGTGCGCTGGATCGGCAGGATGGGGGCAGGTCCATGTCGATTCGGGACGCCTTCCACCTCGCCGAAGCCAAGTTCGGCACCCTGGGTGCGACGGGCTCCTACAACACGCCCAAGGATGTGCACGGCGACTACCGGGGCGGGACGATTGGGGCCTCGCCCGCGTACTCCTTTACGGCGCATGTGGCCGAGGTGGAGGTGGACGTCGACACGGGAAGCGTTCGGGTCAAGAAGATCTGGGTGGCCCACGACTGCGGGAAGGCGTTGAACCCGGTGCTGGTGGAGGGTCAGATGGAGGGCTCGGCCTACATGGGGTTTGGGGAAGCCCTGATGGAAGAACAGGTCTTCAAGGGCGCTGACCAGGGGCGGTTGGGACTCCACAATGCTCCATCTCTCCTGGACTACCGGATCCCGACGAGCTTGGACACCCCGGACCTCGAGGCCCACATCGTGGAGTCCAACGATCCCGAGGGACCGTACGGGGCAAAGGAGGCGGGCGAAGGGCCGCTGCATCCGTCGATCCCCGCCATCGCCAATGCGATCTACGACGCGGTGGGCGTGCGGATGGATCGGCTGCCGTTCTCGCCCCCCCATGTGTGGCGGCGGATCCAGGAGGTGCGGGAGGCCGGCGCTCTTGCGAAGCCCGCTGCCCCGGAAGGCCTGGTGAGGACCGGCTCATGAGGGTTCGAGCAGGCGCAACAGCGGTGCTGCGAGGGCTGTTGGTGTTTGTCGCGGCCTGCGGCTCGGACGCCGATGCGAAGACCGCGCTTGACTCTCCGGACGCAGATCACCAATCCGTTACCCCAACGGAAGTGCGCCAAGATGCGGGCGCCGATGAACGCTTCTCGGCTGACACGATTCCCCTCGCTGGCGTGGAGACAGAGGAGGATTGGGTGGTGCTCGAGGATCGGGTGCGTTGGGCTCGTGAGCAGGGCCTCGACACCGTGCCCCTTGGACGCACGATCGCCGAGCTGGGCCGCACCTTCGTAGGCGCGCCCTATACTCCGGGCACGCTCGAAGCCCCCGGCCCCGAGGCGCTCGTGGTCAATCTCCGGGAGTTCGACTGCGTCACCTTCGTCGAAAGCATGGTGGCGATGGCCCGGGTGATCCGGGATCCGGCTTTGCTCCTCGACGATACCGCAGCCCTTCGGGACGGGTACATCAGAGCGCTCGCCACCCTGCGGTATCGGGATGCATCACTGAATGGTTACTCGAGCCGCCTGCACTACTTTTCCGAGTGGATCAGCGACAATACAGCGCGCGGTCAGTTTCAGAATCTCACTTCTAATCTGGATCCTGCGTTCGACGCGGAGCCCATTGATTTCATGAGCTCGCACCCGGACGCCTACCGACAGTTGGCCGATCCGGTTGAACTCGAGGCCATTCGGGACATCGAGACGCGCTTGAACTCGGGCCCTCGCCCCTGGATCCCTGAGGCTCGGATCGCAGACGTCGCCGACTCGATTCAGGATGGCGACATCATCGCCGCCACAAGCACGGTCGAAGGCCTCGACATCGCCCACACGGGCATCGCGCTCTGGGTCGACGGCGCCCTCCATCTCATGCACGCGCCCCTTGTGGGAAAGTCGGTGGAAATCTCGTCGCGACCGCTGGCGGACCGGATCTTGGGGTTCAGCAGTCAGGACGGGATCATGGTCGCCCGGCCCTTGGAGCGGTCATGATCGGGCAGCTGAGACCGTGCTGAGGACCGCACCTTACCAGTACCACCGGCCTTCGAACTTGGCTCAGGCCATGGACTTACTGAGTTCCCTGTCTGGGCCATCGATGTTGATCGCTGGCGGAACAGATGTCGTCCCCAATCTGAAGCATCGACTCTTCGAACCGGAACATCTGATTTCTCTGAGGTCCGTCGCCGAGCTGCGTGGAATACATGTGGAAAACGGAGCGCTGGTGATCGGGGCGGGCGAGACCCTGAGTGCGGTTTCTGCGCACCCCCTGGTTCGGGAGCACACACCCAGTCTGGCGGACGCCGCCCACCACGTCGCCGGCCCCCAGCTCCGCAACTCGGGCACGCTGGGTGGAAACGTCTGCCTGGACACGCGCTGCACCTACTACAACCAGACGCACTTCTGGCGGAAGAGCCTGGGGTTCTGCCTCAAGAAGGATGGGGACGTCTGCCATGTCACCCGTGTAGGGAAGAAGTGCGTCGCAGCCCATTCGGCCGACACGCCTCCCGTGCTCATGACCCTCGGCGCGGAACTCGAGCTCGCGAGTCCCCGGGGCACCAGGACCGTGCCGGTGGCCGACTTCTTCGTGGCAGATGGGATCCAGAACACCCGCCGCGACCCCGATGAAATCTTAACCAGAATCACTGTTCCACTTGTAGAGGGTCAGCGGGGTGGCTACGCCAAGCTTCGCCAACGCAAAGCCATCGACTTCCCTCTGCTCACGGTGGCCGTATCGGCTGTTACCGGCGAGGACGGGACCATCACCGACGTCCGCGGGGTCGTGACGGCCCTCGGCTCCCGCCCTAAGAGCCTCACCGGCTGGGACGCCATCGCGGTTGGCCAGCCCTGGTCGGACGAGCTGGTCGACGCTTTGGCAGAAAGGGCACACAAGCAGTGCCGGCCGCTCGAGAACATCATCGTGGATCCGGAGTGGCGGAGGGCGATGATTCCGATCTATGTAAAGCGTGCGCTCGCCCAGGTGTACCCCCCCCAGCCCTAGCCCCCGTCCAAGGAGGACCAAGATGACCGCATCGACCACGAGACTCGCAGGTGCCCTGCTCCTCACTGCATTGGCGGCCTGCGGTGGGGGCACGTCTCAAGGGTCGCAGGCTGCTCAGGGCATACGCGCCTGCGAGGCCCTCGACCTCCAGGGCGCGACCCAGGTTCTCGGCACGGGTACGGAGCACCCAGGAGGCGACACCGAGCCCCTCACCTGCGTCTACTCCAACGCAGGGGTCGCCATGCTGACCATTCAGTTGAATCCGGCTGCGGCGTACGACCAGATGACCATCCTGCAGCCTCACACCCCGGTACAGATTGGAGACAGGGCGCGGTACAACGTCCAATCCACCGGTGTCGTGGCGGTTCAACTCGCCACTGGAGCTCACTCGGCAACACTGAGCGTGCAACCGATCGGCACCTCCCAGACAAGCTTCCTGGATCCGCTGCTGGTGGCTGCCCGTGAGGTCGCGAGTCGGCTGCAATAGAGCTCGGGCGGCGGCGCCCTGTCCCTTTCCGAATCCCCCCTCCGCATAGGTAGGCGGCTGTACCGAGGCTCCTGGCTACGGAGGGACAATGCCAATCGTTGGATTCTGGAATACGTCGGTCAAGGTTGGTGCGATAAACACCACCTGGTCGCACACCGTCACACAGCGTTTTCGCGGCCCCCGTGAGATCTGGGCGCACACGGCGCTCAGCCGCGTGTTTGTTGCGGACGATCCTGCGGATGCACACATGCACGTCAGTCAGTTCAAGGACGGCAGTGGTACTCACAACGTGAAGTGGGTGGGTTTCTACAGTCCCGACTGCACCGAAGTCACGTACCGAATGAGGGCGCGTGACGCGTACTGCGTCGGCCAGGGCAAGACTGAGTTCTTCGGATAGGAGGCGATCAATGGCCAATCAACATGGTACCGTAGCTGCCGGAAAGCGCAGCGCGGTGGTGATCTACGATCGCCAGTCAGGTGATATCGTGCACGTGCACGAATGTTGGGTCGAGAAGGGCGTCCGCAGTCCCTCGAAGCGGACGCTGGCCAAGGATGCGATGGCGCACGCGAGAGTGGATCGGGAGTTCAAGCCGCGTTCTTTGGCCACACTCCATGTGGACCCGAAGAGGCTCGTGGTCGCGGAGTCGGAGACCCTCCGAATCGATGTGAAGCGGAAACGGCTGCGGCGCATTCAGCTACTCAGGGCTGGGCGACCGATGCTCCGGTAGCGATCTGGCCGGGGCCAGGTGGCCCGAATCCGGGGCGGGCGGGTACTGTCGGCGATCGAAGCCGGTCGTGGACCGACCCCTCAACCCACCTGCCCGTCGACCTGAATGCCCCTGCACCCGCTCGCCGGCCAACCGGTCCCGCTCGATCAGCTCCCTGACGTTCCCCATCTGGTTTCCAGCTACTACACGTGCCGGAACGACCACGACGATCCGGTTGCTCCGGTCTCCTTCGGCACGTCCGGCCACCGCGGCGGCTCACTGAGGCGATCGTTCAACGAGCCCCACATCCTCGCCATCGCTCAGGCGATCGCCGAGTACCGGAAGGCCCAGGGGTTCACAGGTCCGCTCTACCTGGGAGTCGACACGCACGCCCTGTCGGAGCCGGCGATGACGTCGGCCATCGAGGTATTCGCGGCCAACGGCGTGGTCGTCAGGGTTCAGACCGGCCGTGGCTACACACCCACTCCGGTCATCTCACATGCCATCCTGACCCACAACCGGGACCATGGGGGCGCCCCAGCCGATGGTGTCGTGATCACGCCGTCGCACAACCCTCCCGACGACGGGGGCTTCAAGTACAACCCCCCCAACGGGGGCCCCGCCAACGCGGAGGCCACCTCCGTCATCGAGCAACGAGCGAACGAGTTGCTGCGGGGTGGGCTCACCGACGTGCGCCGCTGGAGCCTGCGAAAGGCGATGGCGTCGGATCACGTCCACGAACACGACTTCGTGGCGCCCTACGTAGCCGACCTCGCCAACGTCATCGACATGGAGGCCATCGCCCAGGCGGGCCTCCGCATCGGCACTGACCCCATGGGTGGCTCCGGGATCGCGTTCTGGGACCCGATCGCTGAGCGCTACGGTTTGGACCTCGAGGTGGTGAACCGCCGGGTGGATCCCACCTTCTCGTTCATGCGGATCGACAGCGACGGGGTGGTCCGCATGGATTGCTCCTCGCCCTATGCCATGGCGGGGTTGGTGGCCCTGAAGGATGAGTTCGATATCGCCTTCGGCAACGACCCGGACTTCGACCGTCACGGCATCGTCACGCCTACGGGCGGACTCATGAACCCGAACCACTACCTGGCCGTCGCGATCGAGTACCTCTTCAGCCACCGGTCGGGGTGGGCAAGCAGTGCGGCCATCGGCAAGACGCTGGTATCCAGCTCGATGATCGATCGGGTAGCGACCCATTTGGGACGGCCCCTACGCGAGGTCCCAGTCGGCTTCAAGTGGTTCGTGGACGGGTTGTTCGACGGCAGTTTGGCGTTTGGTGGGGAGGAGAGCGCGGGCGCCTCGTTTGCCCGTCGGGACGGGAGCGTGTGGACCACCGACAAGGACGGCATCATCCTCGACCTGCTGGCCGCCGAGATCACCGCGACCACGGGGAAGAACCCCGCCGAACACTACCGGGAGCTGGAAGGACGCTTCGGAAGTCCCGTCTACGAGCGGACGAGCGCACCCGCGTCTCCCGCCGAAAAGGCGGTGCTCAAGGACATGTCGCCCGAGCTGGTACAGGCCAACGAGCTGGCTGGCGAGACGATCACGGCCAAGCTGACCCGCGCCCCCGGGAACGACGCACGGATCGGCGGACTCAAGGTGGTCACCGAAAACGGCTGGTTTGCTGCTCGTCCATCGGGCACTGAGGACATCTACAAGATCTACGCGGAGAGCTTCCTCGGCCGCGAGCATCTGGGCCGCATCCAGGAGGAAGCCGCCGCCATCGTGTCAGAAGCGCTGGCGGGCGCAGACTCGACGGGCGACTAGCGTCCGTTCATGGTTGCGGGGTCCACACGAGTGGGTGTGGCTTCACCCGCGATGATTCGCTCGGCGCCCATGGCGATGGCCCGGATCGTGTTCGTCATGTGGTCGAGGTCCAACGTAGCCACCTCGTCGCTGACCTGGTGGTAGTCGGGATCCACATCGATGGGTGTCGTCGAGATGGAGTGTGCGGGCACACCCAGCCGGGCCAAAGTGGCGTTGTCCGACCGGTAGAACAGGTTCTGATCCGGATACGGGTCCCGGTAGAACGCGAACTGCGTGCCTTCCACGGCTTCCTGGAGGAGACTTCCGAACGTGGATCGCTCGAAACCTGTGATCCAGGCAGTGTTCGGCCCTTCGACGGCGGGCTTCCCGATCATCTCGATGTTGAACATGGCGACGATCTCGTCAGGGTTGAGCTGACTCGAGTAGTAGCGTGAGCCGTACCCACCGGCCTCCTCCGCAGTGAACGCGGCAAAGAGCAGCGTACGCTCCGGCGTCCCCCGGGACGCGAAGTAGCGGGCCAGCTCCACGACGGCCGTGGTGCCCGACGCGTCGTCGTTGGCTCCGTTGCCAATCGAGTCACCGTTCACAATGGGACGAATGCCGATATGGTCGTAGTGGGCCGAGAAAAGCACGTACTCGTTGGACCTGTTCCCCGGAAGCACGCCCACCACGTTGGCAAGCGGTTCGCGTGTCTCGCTGGCCGTCGCGCGGACCTCGAACGAAGGGTCGTCGGAGCCATCCCAGAGAGCCAGCACCACGCTGGGGCCAGGTTTGGCATCGCCGAGCGTGCGCACCGGTCGCCCCAGGAACCCAGAGATCGCTTGAAACAGCTCTGCCTGAGCGGAGCTTAGGAGCAAGATGCCCCCTTCGCTCAGTGACTGCACTCCAGACATCACCCCCCGCATGTCGGCCGCTGCGTCGATTCGCATGATTTCAACGTCGCCCGTGGTCCACTCGACACTGGGCGATCCCAGTCGCACCGCGAACCGGCCCTCGGGAAGCGCCTCGCCGTCCAGCACCACGGTGGCGTCGTCGACCGTCAGCCCACGCACGTCGAAGCGTTGGAGGTATCCCTCTCCGGTCGGGTCCTCGATGCCTGTCGCTGAGAACTCGTTTGCCAAGAAGCCAGCGGCGCGCAACGCATCTTCGGTAAACGCACGGCGTCCCCGGAAGTCGTCCGCCGCCAGCGTGGAGATGATACGCTCCACGCTCGCTCGCTCGATCACCGACGGGTCGGGAGGTGTGAAACTTGGCTCCCCTTGGCAGCCCACCAAGACGATGCCCAGGGAGCACGCCAGCTGCGATGGGGCGAGAAGTCGACGGAGCAGGCGCTTGTTCACGGGGTCCCCCTTCGATGTCATGCCCACGGGTCAGACCACGATTCGGGGCAGCGATGGATTCAGGTGCATGAGTATGTCGTAAACCGAACTGGCGCTCGCCGCCGCCAGTGCGTTCGGTTCGATCGCGGGATCGTCAGAGCCCAACAACACGGCCTTGTCGCCCACCGCCACGGCAGGCTCGTCCCCCACCTCGACGACGCAATGGCTGGCGCTCACGGCACCGATGACGGGATAGCGCCTACCGCCGATCAGGACCTGAGCGCCTTCGACTGCCGTCCTCGGGTAGCCATCCGTGTGTCCCACCGGGAGGGTCGCCGTCCAGGTGGGCCGCTCGGCGACATAGTTGCGTCCATAGCTCACGCCATCGCCCGGTCGGAGCTGCTGGGTCCGCACCACCCGGGCGCAAAGGCGTACGGCACAAGTCAGTTCCTGAGCGGCGCGTTCCTCGTCGGGCCGGGAAGGATAGGCGCCAAAGAGCGCGATGCCCGGCCGCACCAGGTCCAGGTGCGCGTCCGGAAGGTGGTACACACCGTTCGAGGAAGCAGCGTGGAGGGTCCCCAGAGGCAGGCCCTTCTGCCTTGCCTCGTCCGCGAAGGCGCGGAAGCGACGCAACTGCTCGAGGTCGAAGTCCGCGGATTCGGTGAAGGCCATGAAGGTTCCTCGCACATCCACCTGACCGGAGGATGCCAGCGCCTCCAACCAGGGCAGCGCCTTGTGCGACGGGATGCCCATGCGACCCATGCCGGTATCGAGGTAGATCTGGCCACGCGCGGGACGCCCAGTCGCGCTGGCCACGGTGCGGGCGCGTTGCACCGCATCGTCGACGTAGAAGCTCAGCTCGACGCCGTTGCCCGCCAGCTCGATCGCGGCCTCGTCGTCCGCCAGGCCCATCAGGAGAACCGGCTTCTGAACCCCCCATTTCCTGAGGGCTAAAGCGGAGTCGGGCTTAACCACGGCAAACCCGGTGATCTGAGGTATGGCAGCGAGAACCGCCGTGGCTTCTCGGAGCCCCAGTCCGTAGGCATTGTTCTTAACCACGGCCAGGATCGGCCGGCCCCCGGCAAGGGCCGCCACCCGCTCAGCGTTGACACGGAGCGCCGCCGCATCGACCTCGATCCAAGGATCGTAGGGAGCAAGTCCGCTCACACAGTCCGGCGTTCCGCCCAAGACGCGTCCGGGCGTCACGGTCAGTCCAGCGAGTCCGGCACCCATCGCACTCAAGAACGACCGTCTGCGCATGCCGGTCACCTCCCACTCACTAGGACTTGTCCAGGTGTCGTGTACAGGATCTCCCCATCGCGAACAACATACTCGCCGTTCACCAGCACGTGCGCGATGCCGGTCGAATGCCGATGCGGTTCGAAGAACGTGGCCTCATCGGAGATCGCGTCGAGATCGAATACCACCAGGTCGGCCGCGAAGCCCTCGCGAACCTGACCTCGATCGCGAAGCCCCGCGATCGTGGCGGGCAGCGAGGTGCTCGAGCGGATGGCCTCTTCGAGCGAGAGCGTGCCCACGTCCAGCGCGTAGTGGCGGATCTTCCGAGTGAAGGTGCCATAGTAGCGCGGGTGGACCGACCCATCGGCGGGCACGGCGATCCCGCCGTCTGAGGCGGTCGCCACCCACGGTTGCGCTGCATAGTTCTCAACGTCGGCCTCTGACATCGAGAACCCTCTCAGTCGACCGCCGCCCCGCCGCTTGGGGTCGCCCTCGAGCTGGAGGAGCAGGGCCATCTCCACCGCATCCACGCCACGCTCAGCCGCGATCTCTTTCAGGTTCTTCCCGACCAGCGTCGAGTCGGGGTAGTCGAACACGACCACGCGGTCGGCCCCGCCTCGCCGCCGGATCTCGTGCGCGATGTCCTGACGGATGTCCGCTTCCGCCGCCGGGTCTGCGAGGCGCTTCCTCAGCATCTCCGCCGCAGGTCGCGCATCCTCTCGACTGGTGGCGTCGGGATCGCGGAGCGCCCACCCGGGAATCAGCACGGTGTTGCCGTCCGACCCGCTGGTCGGGTAGGGATACTGGTCGGCCCACACCCGGACGCCCTCATCGCGCGCCCGCTGGATGAGCTGGATGGCCGAACCGCTGGACCCCCAAAAGTGGGCGCCTTTTGCCTTGATGTGTGAGGCCACCACTCGGGCGCCTGATCGCCGCCCGATCTCGATCGTCTCCATCACTGCGTCCTGCAGTGTGGGCGGTCCCGGACCATCCTGGCTGGGCCAGTACCACATGGGGTCGGCGCCTTCACTGCGTTCGTGCGAGATATAGACACCGTCGTAGGGGACCAGCTCCTCGGCTAGGGCCGCCACCTCGTCGGTGGTGCTGTAGCGGCCGGGTACGTACTCGAGTCCCGCGCTCAGTCCCACGGCCCCCTCCGCCAAACCCTGTCGGAGCAGCCCCCGCATGCGCTCAATCTCCTTAGGTGTGGCGGCTCGCGCGTAGTCGTCCTCCATCACGAGACGACGAATCGTCCCGTGCCCCACCATCATCATGACGTTCGGCCCCACCCCCTGTCGCTCGAGCAGGGCGCGCTGGTCGGCGATGGGCCAGGGTGAGCGACCGTCGTGGTTGACGACAACGGTGGTCACGCCCTGAGACACCACGTTCGGTGCGGTCTTCCTGTGGAGTGAGTCGGTCCGGACGGTGGCTTCGCCCACCTCTCGGTTGCCGTCATCGGCGTGGGAGCGCACGTCGATGAAACCGGGAGTCACATAGAGCCCGGTGGCGTCGATCGTCTCTTGGGCAGTAGATCCGGCGAGGGGGCCCACCGCGACGATCCGTCCGTCCCGCACACCCACGTCCGCCCGAAACCAGGGATTCCCCGTTCCGTCGAGTACCCGGCCGTTGAGGATCAGGAGGTCGAACGGGGCAGCCTCCTGCGATTGCGCGGCAGGGGGAACGGCAAAGAGTGCGGAAAGTGTCGTCAGGATCGCTGCGGAGCGATAGAGCCGTCGCTTCATCGCATGGCCCCCACAGCGTCGACCACCGCCTGCCACTCGGGCCGCCCGCGCGCGAAGTCGTACATCGGGGACACCCCGACCCAGATCAAGTCCGCGGACCGCACCTCAATCGCGCGAGTCCAGTGGTGCTGGGCCTGTTCCCATTGCCCAAGGGCGGCGTGAACCCGCGCAAGATGCCCGGGCGTAACGTAGGAGCGCGCCGCCGTGGCCTCGATCTCTTCGAGCATCTCCTCCGCCTCCCGACGATTTCCGCTCAACGCGTGGTTCGATGCCAACGCCGTGAGTGCCTCGATGTTGCGTCCTCCCACGGCCTTCGCCTGCCGAAAGGCTCGTCGGGCGGCATCGTTCTGCTCCATCAACTCGTGCACGAACCCCATGAAAAGATGCGCGATGGGTGGACACGCGGCGTCCGAGATCAGCGGCTGCAACGAGGCTTGGGCACCCTCGCCGTCGCGACCCAGATACTTCAGAAAGCCGTCGCTGGCCTGGACGATGGGCGACAGTGGGTCCAGTGACCGCGCAACCGCGAGCGCGCTCTCCGCTTCCTCCAAGCGACCTTGCGGTGCGAGGCAATTAAGCGAGTACCACTGCCGGGCTACGACGTCACTCGGACTCGCCGCGGCCGCTTCCAGAAAGGTTGCGGCGCCCCGTTCCCAATCCCAACTCCAGACACATTCCACGAGGCCGCGTGCGTTGAGGGCCTCTGCCAGCTCCGGCTCCAGAACCAGGGCCCGCTCGGCCGCCTCGAGAGCCCGCGGCATGTTCTCCGGTGCAGGGTCGATGTTGTACAGCGCGCTCGTGGCAAGCGTGGAGGCGAGCGTAGCGTGAGCCAAGGCCAGCTCAGGATCGAGATCGATCGCCTTTTCCAAGAGAGCCTGGCTTTCCTGCAGCCCAGCAACCGAGCGCGTGTTCCAAAGGTGTCGGGCTCGCAAGCACAGGTCGTAGGCTTCAGGGTCGGCACTGCGACGCTCGGTGAGCCTGGCTTCATCTTCCGTACTCAGACTTGCGTGCAAACCACGCGCAACGGAGGTAGCGATGTCCGATTGAACCGAAAAGAGGTCGTCTACCTCACGATCATACGTCTCGGTCCACACACAACGGTCGGAGTTCACGTCGATCAGCTGTGAAACGACCCGAACGCGTTCGGGGACGCGCCGAACACTCCCCTCCAGAATCGATCCTGCCTGGAGTTGCTGTCCGATGGATGGGATCGGTTCCCGCGTCCCCCGGAACCCCATCACCGACGTTCTGGACACGACGCTGAAGGCCTGGATGGTGGAGAGCTTCGCGATGATGTCCTCGGTTACCCCGTCGGCGAAGTATGTGTCGTCCTGTGCGGCGCTCATGTCCCGGAAGGGGAGAACCGCGATCCGGTCGGTAGGAAGGTCGATAGGTCGGGACGGCGGGAGCACGGCCACGTCCTCACCAGCATCGGGGACTACGTCGAACTTCCAGGCCAACAACATGGCGATCGGCAACCCGACGAGGACGATCCACACCAGTACTCGATTGACGGTTTCGGACACCCCCAGAGCTGGGAGGATGTTGTTGGCCCCTTCAATGAGCACCAGGCCAGCAGCGCTGTAGGCCAGGAAGGCCTTCACCACCTTCCGCCGGCGAAGCTCTCTCCAGATGGAGGTTGGAGACGCCCACACTCTGCTCGGCAAGCGGCCTCCGTGCCTGGGGGGTGTCCGATCGACCGGGTGAGTTCTAACACCGCCGTGAGGAGGTCGCCAGTGCGGTGTTTTCGGACACGTAGCTCGGCTAGCCCCCCACTAGCATCCGCAGCGTATACCGGCAACGCACGTCTCTTGCGCCCCGGCTCCCGACGCGCTCGGTTGAGAGTGTCCGGTACATTCTGACCGACACAACCCCCCATCGGGAGTGCGGCTCGGCATCGTCTCCTCTTGCGCCGTCACCCCCAACGACGAGACCACCATGGACCACTCCCAGTCCGATCCCGACGGAGTCGTACTTCCCACAATGCAGCACGCGCTGTTCATGGTGGGGACTCAGCACCTGTTTCTGGTGCACATGACCAACTTCTCGCACGACTGCCATCGCTACCAGGCCATCTTCAGAGCGGAGATCCCCGACGATGTTAGGGACGTGTGGCTCGAAGATCGGAAGCGCCATCCAACCGACTGGTACATCATCGGCAATACGGCGTCGGACCTGATGAACCTCACCGAGATCAAGCGCGGTGCCCGTACTACCTTCAAGGGGAGTATCTGGCGGTGCATGCCGGCGAGCATCACGAACGAAACGTGGCCTTGGGACGGAGCGCCTACGGTGGCGGAGTCCTTCGAGGTGCGCGTCACGGAGGTGGTCTACTTCCGACGCTTCGATTTCAACCAGAACAATCCGAACACACTCACGTATGTCCTGTTCGGCGCCGGCCACGAGGCGCACCTCAATCACCTCCAGGTGAAGGAGCCGGAGTTCGATCACGTGGTCACGCTGTCGGAGGCTCCTGCCTGGCTGCCGCCCGAGGCGCTCGAGGCCAGCATCCCTGTGAACTTTCCCGACCTCCCCGCTGTTCCTGGAGGCCGCCTCGGTGGTAGGGGCGTGTACTGCACCGACCCGCTGACCCCCGGGACGCACTATGTGCAGTACGGCGGATATGGTCCTGCCCGTCCGATCACCATCGATCGCACAGTGTGGTTCGGCACCTCTCCGGTGAACCAGAACGACCCCTGTCCCGACAGCGACAAGAGCCCGTGTAGTCAGCTTCCGGCAGAGTGAGCATGGACGCCGATTCGGGGGCCAAGGGCTCAGGATTCACACCCTTTCCTGACAGCTCACCGAGCGAAGCTGGCCCCCACAAACTGGCCGGCGTTCCCGGAGGCTCGGCGCTGGGCGGGTGGTTTCTGGGGCCAAAGGCAGAGAACAGCGACCTCTTCCAGAAGCTGGTGACCAAAGTTCTGGAAGCGCACTTCGAGGATCGGAGACGGGACTATCCAGAGGACCCGGCGTGGATCACCGATGCCCGTAAGGCGACGGCTTCGTACGCCGAGTCGGTGGAACTGCTCGAGGAACAACTCGGAAAGTTGATCGTTGAGCTCGCGGACTCGATACCGTTCTTCAGCTACCGCTACCAAGGCCACATGCTTTGGGACGTTACGATGCCGTCGGTGTTGGGCTACCTCGCGGCGCTGCTCTACAACCAGAACAACGTGGCCGCTGAGGCGTCGCCTGTCACCACCCAGCTCGAGATGGAGGTGGGCGACGACCTGTGTAGAATGCTGGGGTTTCAGACGGACGGCACACCCCGACCGTGGGGACACATTACCTGCGACGGTTCGGTCGCGAACTCGGAAGCCGTCTGGTGCGCCCGCAACCTGAAGTACTACGCGATGGGTGTGGCCGCGGCGATTCGGAGTGAGCCTGCGCTACGACCTGCCCTCGGGCTCGACGTGCGTCTTCCCACGGGCGCAATCGGGACTCTGAGTGAGTTGAGCGCCTGGGAGCTTCTCAACCTGGAAGCAAATGAGGTGTTGCGGATCCCCAAACGCCTGACGGACGAATACGACCTCGAAGGAGTTGACGATATTCTGGTCAACTACACGGTCCAGGAGTTGGGCCTCAACGAGTTTCGTAGGCGGTTCGCGCCCCGCACGTCCGACCCCGTGGTGCTCGCTCCCGCGACTGCGCACTACTCTTGGCCCAAGGCGGCGGCCATGATGGGTCTCGGGCGAGCGGCCCTCCGGTCCGTCCAGGTGGATCTGGATGGCCGCATGCAATTGAGCGAGTTACGCCGGACGCTCGACGGGTGTCTACGTGACCGGAGACCTGTTGTGATGGTCGTGGCGGTGATGGGTTCGACCGAGGAGAGCGCGGTCGACCCCCTGGCCGAGATTCTGGAGTTACGGGAACGCTACCGAAGCAAGGGCCTCGAGTTTTGGTTGCATGCGGACGCGGCGTGGGGTGGCTACTTTGCCTCTATGCTGCGCACAGGTCTTGTAAAGATGATCCCCGCCGCAGACCTCAAGGGCTCCGACTCAGACGGCAAGCGGCGGCTGATGGATGAGGCTGGGTGGTTCGACGACAACCAGCACTTCTATCGGCCTGCGCTTTCCATGCCCGAGTATGTGGAGGCGCAGTACCGGGCATTGGGACGAAGCGACTCGATCACGGTCGACCCCCACAAGGCCGGGTACATACCGTATCCAGCGGGCGGTCTCTGCTACCGCAATTCGGCAATGAGGAACCTGGTGTCGTTCACTTCGCCCGTGGTCTACAAGGGCGATGCGGACCCTACAGTCGGTCTCTATGGCATCGAGGGGTCCAAGCCTGGCGCGGCCGCGGCCGCCACCTATCTGAGTCACCGCGTGATCCGACCCGATCAGAGCGGGTACGGCCGCATCTTGAGCCGGTGCATGTGGAACGCCAAGCGCTTCTACGTAGAACTGGTCACCATGGCGCAGACAGACGACCCGTTCGTGGTAGTCCCGTTCCAACGCCTTCCCGTGCAGCGTCAACCCGGATGGACGAGGACCGAGGCCGAGGAGGAACTCGACCGGATCAGGGACGAAGTGGTGGGCCGAACGAACGCCGAGCTGGTCGCTCGTCTCGGGGAGGATGAGTCGTTTCGAACCTGGTTCCGCAACATGGGATCGGATCAGATCATCGTCAGCTACTCGTTCAACTTCAGGAGCGACGGGCGGCTCAACGAGAGCCTGGAGCTCGCGAACGTTCTGAATCGCCGCCTCTTCTCCAGGCTAAGCATGCTGCGGGCGACCGGAGGCGATCCACTGCCTCCACTGTTCGTGACTTCCTCCGCGTTCGATCCGGCCACCTACGGGACTCGAACCGTCTCCCTCTTCAAGCGACGGCTGGGTCTGAAAGATGAGAGCGCCACACCGGTCGATTTTCTCATTACCACGGTGATGGATCCGTGGTTGACGGACACCGCCGACGGCAATGTCATTCCGATGCTCATCGCCAAGCTGAAGGGCGTGGTGTTGGAAGAGGTCGAGAAGGTGCTGGCCAACCCCCCATCCACAGGAGATCCCCATGGCTAGCCACACCCCCCTGTCCGGTGTCGCAACCGGTTGGCAGCAGTTTGCCCACGCCCACGAAACGGGCAGCGAGGCGAATCAACTCTGGAATCAAATCCTGGCCGAGGGTCTCCCGTTCCTGCTCGAGCGGCAGGCGGAGAACTCGGGGCGCGGGTCGAACGATGCCTGTGTGTACTGCTACCGCCCGTTCGGGCCGGAGCTGAGGCGGAATCGGCTGAACCGCTACTACTGCGACGACTGCGATACCTTCACCCGAACCACCCCCGGACAGGCGCGCCTGGTGCTTCCCGCGCTCGTGGTGGATATCCGCGACTCCACCGGGATCTCGCAGCGACTTGGGCCCGATTGGGTTCCCGCCATTCGCCGTTTCCGCCGCGACGTAGCGCGCGTCGTCCAGCGGCACTACGGGTTCGTGATGAACACGGCCGGGGACTCTCTCATGGCGATCTTCCCACCGGGGTTCCTGCCGGTGGCGGAGCGATCACGGACCAACGCGGCGGCCGAGGCCGAGGCGGCGGCGCTTACGCTCGCATCGCAATCTCCGGAGTCGGAGGCCGATGGGCGGCTCCCCTACGGAACCGCGGTACACACCAGCGAGATGGTCATCTTCTCGGTGCGCGGCGAGGACGACGATCTTCTGTTCGCGGATGAGGATGGCGACGCATCGTGGACCCCGCCCACCGAGGTCAGTGGCCCGGTGTCGATCGACATGGCCGGCGATGCGATCATCGTCGCTTGCGAGTGGGCGGACGCTGCCGGACCGCGCGAAGCCCTCATCAGCGAGGACACCGACCGCAAGGCTGGACTCGACGTGTCTGGGTTCTCGTACGAGGAGCGCCAAACCAAGACGGGTTCCGTGCGGGTACGCAGCGTGAACTAGGGCGTCGTCGCCCCAACTCGCCCTGGCGCACCTTACCTCACCAACGCATCCAACGCCGCCCGGTCCAGGAGTTGCCCCTTGGTAACCACCGCTTGGACCGACCGTGTCTGGGTGATGTCTTCGAGCGGGTTCCCGGACAGGAGCACTAGGTCCGCGAGCTGCCCCTCGGCGACGGTTCCCATCTCACCATCGAGCCCAAAGAACTCCGCTGGGCGAAGCGTGGCCGCGCGGAGGGCCTCGATCGGTGGGAGCCCCGCGCGCACCAGCAGTTCCAGTTCACTGTGGAGGCTGTAACCGGGCGCGGCGAAGCCGATGGGCGTGTCCGTCCCGGCCCCAATGGGGACACCTGCCTCATGCATGAGCCCCACCAGGAAGAGGCTCCAGTCCGGGTAGGTGGTGTCCGTGCTGCGGCCCCCCAGCGGGCCTCCCGCGGGAGCGGCCCACTCCTCGGCCACGTCGGCGGGGAGCTTCTCCAACACAGTACCCCAATCCGACCGAGCGAACGGTGGCTGTAGGCTCAGTGCGTTGAGCCGAAGCGTGGGGACCTGAATCGTCGACATCATAGACGCCAGGACTGTCTCGCAGGCTGCCTCATTGTACGCCTGTATCGAGGGAATACGGTGGAGGCTGTGCAATTGCGAGCGCAGCGACGCACCGGGCACTCCATCCGGGTTCGCGAGCAGTCGCCGCCGCTCAGCAGCGAGCGCCCGAGCGTTTGCGGTGCAGTCCATCTCGATGTTGCGCAGGTGTTCCAGTGACTGTACTTGCGGGCCCACGTCTCTCGCTTGCATCGAGAGCGGAACGTGTCCGTCCATGGGAAGACCGCGCGCTGCGGCTTCCTCAACGAGCACCTCGAACACCTCGGGTGAGACCATCTCGTAGATCTTCACGAAGTCGACACCGGCCTCAGCGAGTCGGGCCATGTTGGCGCGAGCGGTCTCGGCGTCGGGATTGCCGATCCCCAACAGTGGCCGGTTCTCTCCGTCGTAGACGACGTGCTCGCCGTCCATGAGAGGCCCGGCAAAGAAGACGCGCGGGGCGGTAGACCCATCGGCGCGCAGGCGCTCTACGACCGGAACCATCAGCTCCAACGGGCCCCCCGTGTCTCTGACACTGGTAATCCCGTGGTGGAGGAACAGACCGGCCATCGCCTCGGTGAACCGGGCGTCGTACGTGAAGTGTACGTGGAAGTCCCAGAGGCCCGGGATGAGGTACTGTCCGGTCGCGTCCAGGGTCTCGTTGGCATGCACGGGTTCGTTCGCGGCCTGCACCGCGGCGATCCGACCGTCGTTGACCAACACCGTCTGCGCGGTGCGCGCGCCATCGATGGCATCGACAACGGTGACGTTCTGGATGGCGAGGTCGGCAGGCGGTCCATCGGGGCCGCACGCGACGAGTGTTGCGGCGAGTGCGGCGGTGAGACCTGGTCGGGCTCGGATCATTGCGCGGATGGGGTTGGGAGTGGAGACGGGTCCAACCTACGGCCGCGCGTCCTCGGCAGCGAAGCCGGCCGCGTGGGACGTCTCGACGCTAGGAGTGTCCGAAGGCTACGTTCGGCCCACGGGGCCGCGCACCGCGGCCATCCTCTCAAGTCGTCGGAGGCGGATCGGTGGACCAGAAGCCAAACGGGAGCCTGAGCAGACGGGACCTGATCAAGACCGGTCTTCGAGCAACCGCCCTTGGGACCCTCGCGCCTGGAGCGCTCACGATGCCGTCCCTGGGTTGTACCAGCGAGGGTGGATCGGAGGGCGGTTCCCAAGACCGGGTCTTCCCGCGTCCGGAGGGAGAGGGCGGCTGGGAGTTCGCCGATCCGCGCGACGTTGGGGTCGATCCGACTCGGTTGGGGCAAGCGATCGAGTTCCACGACGCGGCCGAGGCGACCGTCAGCTACGGCGGTGCGCTGCTGATTGTCCGCAACGGAGTCGTGATCGCGGAGAGCTACACAACGGGTGCCGAGGGCGGTCCACAGCCTTGGACCGCCGAGACCTGCAACGACATGAAGTCGTCCACCAAGTCGGTGTTCGGGACTGCGGTGGGGGTGTTTCTCGACGAGTACCGGGACCAGGTCGATCTCGAGACCCTGCTGGTCGGCACCTCCAGTGAGGACTCGCTCATCCCACAGATTTGGGATCAGCCGCTCACCGATGAGGCCAAGACACGGATCAAGGTCAAGCACGTCCTGTCCATGACCTCAGGGCACGAGACCCGCGAGCCGTGGCTGGCACCAACTGCGCGTAGCCACTTCCCGGGGTACGCGGGTGCGTACCAGATGTACGAGTACTGCTTCGGCTGGTGGCAGTTCGACGACATACCCGCACACCACACGCTCAAGTTCGAGCCGGGGTCCGACTTCAACTACAGCAACTACGGCCTCGAACAGATGGCGCTCGCCATGCGCAATGTCTCGGGCGAGCGTGTGGGGCCCTTCCTCTACGAGCGGGTGCTGGGACCCATTGGCATGGCGGCGGGGGTTCGAGACAACATGTACGGCGACATGCCGTACGCGGACGGGCGGGAGCTCAACTTCTCCAGTGAGCCCGGCTGGGGCGTGGGCGGCAGCACGGGCTGTGACGCCTACGGCGCCGACATGTCCGAGAGCCCCTATGGGACCAACTCGGTGGTCGGCAGCACGTTCCGCTGCACGGCCCGTGACTTCGCGCGCCTGGCCTATCTGTGGCTCAACCGCGGAGTGTGGGGCGGCCGCCAGTTGGTGCCCGGCGCCTGGCTCGACCTTGCCACGAGTAGGTACGCGCGGGACGACGAGACCACCCCCTCACCCTACGGCTACACGTTCTGGGTGATGGATGAGATCGAGGGCGTACCGGACGACCTCTACATGTCGCGCGGGCACAACCTGAATCACTCGTTCATCATCCCGAGCCTCGACCTGGTCGTGGTGCGTCAAGGAAACGACAACCGGCGGAATGAGGGAGGGGCGCCCTTCATGGACGGGCTGATTCAGCGGATTGTGGCTGCGGTCGGGTAGGGCTACGGGTTCTGCAGAGCTGACCGGCCTCCCGCACATCCCACGCATCTAAGAGTGAGGGAGCCGATCCAGTTCACGCGTTGCGGGAGGGAGTACCATGGCCGCCAAGGAACCACAGGTATCAAAGAAGACCCAAGTGGCAACCTGGGTCGAGATCAGTGCGCTAAGGGCCATCGAGGTCCTCCCCAAGTCGTATGAAGGCGCCGAAATCCGCTTCGGATCCGCGACACCCGTCTACGACGTCAATGGCGAGTTGTTGTTCATAAGGACTCCGCTGCGCAAAGGGAGGAGCGTTCGCGGTTTTGCCGACATCGCCACACACCCTGCGTTCGGCGAGCCGCTCCTCGCCGTCACTGACGGTGGGCTGTGGGACGAGAGAAGGCTCATCAAGGAAGGGATGGAGGCGGCGGCTGAATCCGGCCTGCCCGTCGAGGAACTCGAGGTCCGCTTCGTGGCCTACAGCTTCCCCAAGATCGCTCTGCAGTTCCTCCACAACGGGGAGGAGCTGGCGATGCTGGAGGTTCACACGTGGCGCGAGGTGCCTCCCTCGACGCGGGGGAAGAACCACGAGCCACCCGCCCACTTCGAGCGCTGGTCGTTCTTGGACGAGTTGCCCGATGACGTCCGGGAGGAAAGAGCTGCGAGGTTCGCCGAGCGTATGGAGGTATGGCAGGAGGCATTCGCGCGGAAGCGTATCGACTTCACCCGTATCAACAGTCGACCGATTCTTGACGTTTACGAGTACCGGCTGACGCCTCTGACCCGCACCCGCGAGCTTCACTACAGTACCCGCGACACCGACCACTTCACCTGCTACGAGTTGCGGGGCCAGGAAACGAACGTGTGGTGCGTTGCCGGCAGTGTGCAGATGGTGTTGGACTTCTACCGGTACGAGTACAGTCAGACCCGCCTTGCCCAGGAACTGGGACTGGGCACGCTAACGAACCCTAACGGTCTGCCCTATTCGCAGGACCAACTGGTGGTAACGGTACTGGAGAACATGACTCAGCAAGCCCTCGATGCGTCGATGAATACGAATCCCCACTTCAGTGAGTTCGAGAGCGAAATCGATGCGAATCGTCCCCTCATCAGCTTCATCCCGGGGCATTCTCGTACCGTTGCGGGGTATACCCGCAGCTTCCTGTCCTTCCTGGGTCAGACACCCTTCCGCGGGCTTCTGGTCTACGATCCGTGGCCGCCGAATGCAGGAGTGGTTACCCGGTGGGAGAACTTCAACACGCAGTCCTATCGGCGGACGTTTACCGCGAGGGTCCGCAAGGCATGACGGGTTGACTAGCTTGCGAGAGTTGGCCAGGGCGGAGGCATCGGCCGCCCTGGCCGCCGGTATCGCTGACGAGCCCCTGTTCCTCTCCGGGGGCGAACTCCTGGATCCGGTCGAGGTCCACTCCCGATCCGGAGAGGCGGTGGGTTGGGTGGTGCCCGTGTCCCGGGGCGATGAACTGCTGGGATTCGTGCAGACGTCGGGGGGCGGCCAATTCCAACGCTACGCGTCGTTCGGCCGACGGGATCGGGAGTTCACCGGGTGCCCGGCTTGGCGGGACTGGTTCGATATCGATGTGGTCCTGGCCCGTGCGGGTCACCTGGTCGACGATGACCATTCGTTGGGGACCCCCGCCCTGGGCTACCACCGAAATCGGGATCGCCTGGTTTGGCGGGTCGAGGCGACAAGCCGCTGCGGGTCACCGGTGCAGGTGTGTGTGACTGGACTGTCAGCTTGGGTGGAAGCGCCGGGGTAGTCTGGTGCGACCGATCGAACAACGGCCTCACATCTCGCGTCGGCCGCCCATAAGATCGATATTCTTACCAAGCGACCCACCGTCACTCCCCCACGCCTCGGGCACACGCACATGATCATCAGCAACACCGAAGAGATCCCCGGCAGGAACATCGTGGAGTTTTATGGCGTCGTGAGTGGCAGCACCGTACGCGCCAAGCACCTCGGCAAGGACATCATGGCGGGGTTCAAGAACATGGTGGGCGGCGAACTCAAGCAGTACACCGAGCTGCTATCCGAAGCCCGGGGGGAGGCGATCCGGCGGATGAGCTATCAGGCCGAGGAAATGGGGGCCAACGCCATCGTGAACGTGCGGTTCGCCACCAGCAGCGTGTCCCAAGGCGCGGCGGAGCTGTTTGCGTACGGCACGGCCGTGAGGGTGGAGTAGCCCGTGGAGGTCTGGAGCCTACTGGTCACACCGGTCGCTTTGCTAGGGACCTGGATCACTGGAGGCATCCTCGAGCGGCGGCACTTCAACAGACTACTTCTGCTGGAGAGTGGCTCGATTGACGTGTTGGCCATCACCGTTGAGAACATCCCAGCAGAGTGGCAAGTGGAGTCCAGCGAACTGGTGATGGGCAGCGTCGTGATCTCTCTCGACTACTTCAAGCGTTTCGCGGCGGCACTCAAGGGCATCGTGGGCGGGAACATCCGCGTGTACGAGCCGTTGCTGGAACGCGCGCGCAGGGAAGCGCTGGTACGCATGAAGGGGGTCGCCCATGCGCGCGGCTACGACACCATCATCAACGTCCGGATCGAGACGTCCCGGATGGCCAGTTCGCGTGGGGACGGGAAGGGCACGGCTGGCGTGGAGATGTTCGCGTTTGGAACTGCCGTGCGGCTGGTGGGCGGGCGACATCGATCCGCTGACCGCTGAGCCCTAGCGGTCTCCGTCGGCGCCCGCCTCAACGCGGCTGCTCTGCCCTGTGCAATACACAGTGGCGCCGGCTTCCCCACGCGCCCGAGCGATCCCTCGGCCTGCCCCGCGAGTGGCGCCGGCCACGAGTGCGACCCTTCCGTCGAGTGTCATAGCCGCATGGTAGGGAACAGAACTGCGGCCAGCCAGGACCTACCGGCTCAACTCTCCAACCCGCGTCGCCAGCTTGTCGAGCGCCATCGCCCAGCCTCCGGCTCCTCCGGAATCGGCGGGGATGCCCACGTGGGTCAGTACCATGCGGGTGCTCCCGCCCAGGTCCTCGAGTTCCACGATCACCTCGGTCGTCTCGGGGTGGCCCGGCATCCCCATCGCCGCCGGCGATAGAACGTTCCCGTTCTCATCGGACATCGATTCCGTGTACACGAGTCGCTCGTTGACGACGATCTCTTGGTGCTGACCGACGAACCACATCGTCATGGGTCCTTTCGGCGTCTCCATTTCCATGCAGACGTGGCGCGTACCGCCTACCGCGAGCTCAATGTTGGCGACGGGGACGCGCGCCCCGGTGGGACCATACCATGCCTTGAAATGGTCTGGCTCGGTCCACATCTGCCACACCAGCCCCACCGGTGCTTCGAGGGTTCGCTCGATCCTGACCGGATCTGGTGTGCCGGGTTCGTCGTTCATCGCCTCAGTCGTCCTTCTGATCTTTGAGTTGCGTGAGGTAATCGTCCATCTGGTCCAGTCGCGCCTCCCAGATGTGTCGATACTGCTCGGTCCACTGAGAGAGCTCGCGAAGGGGTCGCGGGTCGAGCGTGCAGGGCCGGAACTGCGCACGTTGCCCTTGTCGTACCAGCCCCGCCCGTTCCAGCACTCGGATGTGTCGTGACACCGCCGGCAGCGACATGTCGAACGGTGCAGCGAGCTCGCTGACGCTGGCTTCACCCTCCGCCAGGCGGGCAAGAATAGCCCTACGGGTCGGATTGGCGAGGGCCGCGAGGGTCTCACTCAGCGGGTCATGCGGTGCTGCGTATGCCACCTATCTGTCCTTAACGATTACGTTAATTAACACATAGGTATAATATGGTGTACGCGGTGATCTGGGAAGGGGCGTCCCTAACCGGCCAGTTCCGCGAGCGTACGCTCCAGCTCGGCTGCCTCCCTCCTGGCCTTCACTGCCCGCCACCCTTCGATCCCCGTCATCGCAAGAACGCCTGCAACCAGGGCCGCGGGCCCTACGCTCTCCATGGAAACCAGGAACGGCAGCACGGCACCCGGCGAAAACCCCATCACCGCCCAGAACCCATGCTTGCGAGCGGCTGCGTGGTGTGCCTCGATCTGCGCCTCCAGGTCACGCCGCTCCAACTCAGCGAGTCGCGTCTCATGCAGGCTCGTGGCGAGCGCCGGGGGCCGCCGCTCGGAGGGAGGGGTCGGCACTTAGTGTCCGCCCATGCCTATGTGCCCCGGAGGGTGCTTCACCACGCGTCCGCCCAGCATCACGAACTGCACGTTCTTCGTAACGGAAATGTCGTCCACGGGATTGCCGGGTACTGCGATGATATCGGCAAGGAGCCCTTCGGCAAGCACGCCTCGGTCGGGTGTGTCCAGCAAATCCGCAGCGTGGAGCGTAGCAGTCTGCAACGCGTGCTCGGCGCTCATCCCGTACTCGACGTAGAGCTCCAGCTCACCCGCGTTCTCGCCATGCGGGTAGACTCCGGCGTCGGTTCCGAATGCGATGGGAACACCTTCCGTAATCGCGCGGCGCACGCTCGCCTGCGCCAGCGGTAGGATCGTTTCGGCCTTGGAGCGTACGAGCGGAGGGAGCACGTCCATGTTGATGCGCCCGACCAGGTACGTCGTGGGGACCAGGTAGGTGCCTCGCGCCTTCATCTCGGTAATGATCTCGTCCGTGAGCATGGAGCCGTGTTCGATGGAGGCAACGCCTGCCTGCACTGCGGCCAGGATCCCTTCCGACCCATGTGCATGCGCTGCCACCTTCACACCGTGCCGGGCCGCTTCATCCACCATGGCTTTGAGCTCTTCGAAGGCATACTGCTGGGCCCCCACCGGGCCCTCCAACGAGAGCACACCGGCCGTCGCGCAGGTCTTGATGACCTGGGCCCCATGCTTGATCTGGTAGCGTACGGCCTCCACAACCTCCCACGGTCCATCCGCCACGCCATCCTTCGGTCCGAGCTCGCGCACTCCCGGTGCAAAGCCCGTTACGTCGCAGTGACCGCCGGTGATTCCCAGCGGGTGTCGGGAAGGGATCACGCGCGGTGCGAGGATGTCGCCGTGCTCCACGGCACGGCTCAAAGCCACCGTAGCATCACCGCCGAAATCCCGCACCGTGGTGAATCCCGCCTGCAGGGTTCGCCACCCATACTTTACGGTGCCTAGTGCCGCTTCCTCCGGGAGCATCGTCACCGCAGCGGTAAAGCTGTTGGCTCCGATCTCGCTGGTCAGGTGCGTATGCGCATCGATGAGCCCTGGAAGAAGCGTCATGTCACCCAGGTCCATGTCGTGGTCGGTGTCAGGCACCCGACTCGGGTTCACGGCACTGATCCGGCCGTTCTCAACCACGATGACCGCACCCTCGACGATCTCCCCAGTTCGAGCGTCGAACATGCGGTCTGCTCGGATGACGTGTGGGCCCTCGACCTCCATGGCGGGCGCGCCCGAGGCCTGAGCGGAGGCCGACGTTGCGGCCAGTAGAAGCAGAGGGGCGGTAAGGAGGAGGCTACGGGAAGAAGGGCGATGGATGTCCAAGGCGGTCGCTAGGTTGGGAGACGAGAACAGGCAACCTAGGTGGGGCGTTGGACAGTGGCCACCCGATGGATTCACAACCCGCGCGCCGGTAGTTTCCCGGACCTGCCGCACCTCATAGTGGAGGCACTAAAGGCCGCATGAAGGCACTCATCCTGGTCGACATTCAGCGTGACTTCTGCCCCGGGGGGGCGTTGGCTGTGACCGGCGGAGACGAGGTCGTGCCACTGGCGAATCGAGCCGCGCTCGGCTTCCCGCTGGTGGTGGCGACCCAGGACTGGCACCCGCGCGGCCACGAGAGCTTCGCGTCGTCCCATCCGGGCAATTCGGTGGGGGAGCGGATCGACTTGCACGGCTTGCCCCAGGTGCTTTGGCCGGACCACTGCGTTCAGGGCTCCGAGGGCGCGGAGCTTCATCCGGACCTCGATCAAGGTCCCCTCGATGTGATCTTCAGAAAGGGGACGGACCCGCGTCTCGACTCCTACTCCGCCTTCTTCGACAACGGAAAGCGGAAGAGTACGGGGCTGGGTGGATTCCTGCGCGGCAAGGATGTCTCCGATGTCTACATCATGGGGCTCGCTACTGACTACTGTGTGCGTGCCACTGCGCTCGACGCCGTCGCGCTGGAATTCAGGACCCACCTCCTTCGTGACGGTTGCCGGGCCGTCGATCTCGAGCCGGGCGACGAGGCGCGCGCGGTGGCGCTGATGGATGGCGTGGGCGTCCACATCACGACGGTCGCGGCGTTGGAGAACGCATAGCGCGACGTGGCGACACATTCCTTTCGTGGCAGCGTACACTAGCGCATGAAACGACTGCTTCGATCCATCCCCGTTCTGTTCTTCGTCCTCGCCGGCTGTGGCAGCGAGAATCCGGTAGGACCCGACCCACTCCCGACCGGCCCCATCGAACTAGCAGGACCATTGGTGGAGGTCGACCCGACGGTGGCCGGGTTCGACGCGGGAGCGCTGGCCGCCGCGGTGGCCAAGGCGGAGAGCACCGAGCGCCTGCTCTCGCTCGTTGTGCTGCGGCACGGTCGGCTGGTCTCGGAGTCTTACTTCCGCGGAAACAACCGCGACGCCCTGAACGATGTCCGCTCGGTCACCAAGAGCGTCGTGGGCGCCTTGGTCGGGATCGCCATCGAGGAAGGCGACGTCGATGGTCTCGACCAGACCATCGGCGAGCTGCTGGCTACCTCGTCCATCTCGCTGACGGCGGAGCAGGAGGCGATCAAAGTCCGCGACCTGCTCACGATGACCAGCGGGTTCGAGTGGGATGAGTCCACGACCAGCGGTTACAACGACTGGGTGACCTCCCCCGATCCCCTTCGCTATGTGTTGGACCGCCCCCTCGCACATCCGCCAGGCAGCACGTTCACCTACAACTCCGCCGCCGTCCACCTGCTCGGGGTGGTTCTGGAGGAGGCCACTGGCACTCCGCTCCCGACGTTCGCCGAGCAACATCTCTTCGCGCCGCTCGGCATCACGGACGTCGCGTGGGAGCAGATTGCGGTGAATCGCGTGAACGGCGGGGCCGGCATTGATCTGCGTCCCCGGGATCTCGCGAAGTTTGGGCAGCTCATGCTTCAGGACGGCATCAGCGGATCGACGGCCGTGCTACCCTCCGGCTGGGTCATGCAGCTTACCACCCCTCAGTTCGCCTGGCGGACCCGCTACGGTCCGCTGCTGAACATGTCGTATGGGAGTCTGTGGTGGACGGAAGACGCGGGGCCCAACCAGCGCGCGTTCCTGGCCTGGGGCTACGGGGGTCAGTTCATCTATGTGGTGCCTGGCCAAGACCTGGTGATGGTCGCGACGACGGACTGGCGAGGGGTGGGCAGCTCGTCCGACAGCGTGGCGCGCGGAGCGTTGGAACTGCTGGTAAGTGACGTGGTGGCCGCCGCGCGGTAGCGGCCCCCACGGTAGCGGCCCCCGCGGTGGCGGCTAAGGTCGATAGACGGAGACGGCCGGAAGACCCGCTGAGCCGCTCCCGGGGGACTCACTGCCCCCAATCAGCCAGATCGCGCCTTCGTGTGTCACCGCTGCCGCGTTACCAACGGCGTACGGGACGAGAGGGCCCCTTTCCCAGGAGTCGGATACTGGATCGAAGATCATGTGGTCTCGCCTACCCCGGCCCCCCACGAAGTGAACCCGGCCGCCGAGGACAGTGACGGCGACGTTGATCGCCAAGGCCGGGGTGGGGTGGAAGACCCCCGACCCCTCAAGTCGGTCGGTCCGGGCATCGTAAACCTCGTAATCGGCTCTCGGACCGTCCTCATCCAAGCCCCCGAACACGTAGACGCGGTCGCCCACTGCCGCGGCACGCGGTCCCACTCGCTTGTGCTGTATCGGCGCTCGGTACCGCCAACTCGAGTCTCCGGTAACCAGCACCGCCGTCGGATCGTTAGGTAGGAGGTCTCCGTGGTTCAGAAGCCCCGCGAACCCACCCATCATCACTAGGCGCTCTGCGGCAGCCACTGACCACCCGGTCCGCTCGTCTGGAAAATCCGGCCTCTTTTCCCAGGCGTGGCTCTCGGGGTCCATCGCCCACACACTCGTGCTCTGTCGGAACAGCCCTGGACCCGCATCAAAACCGCCGAGCAGGTACAGAGTGTCCCCCACGACGACCAACTGAGCTCCGCTCCTTCCGTGGGAAAGATCGGGGAGGCGCTCCCACTGGGTTGCCGGCGGCGTAAGGCGAAACGTCCCGGCGTTCCCAACGCTTTCCGAGATCCCTCCCGCAACGTAAATGGATCCTCGATAGCTTGCCGCTGCAGCGCCAAACAGCGCGACGGGGAAAACCGGACCCTCGGTCCAGACTGTGTCCAGCGTGGGGGTCGTGAACTCTCCGTCCAGGCAGCCGGCGCCCGCCAACAGGAACGCGAGCACCAGCGACTGCGGACGGGACCCGCCCATCATCTCACCGAATCCCCACCACGCCGCGCACCGAGTCCATCAGCTTGGCCGAGTCCCAGCCCACGCCGTGACGGAACACCACCTTGACCCCGTGCAGCGTACCCGCGCTCTCTAGATCTCCGGCGATCATCACCAGGTCTGCTATCTTACCCGCCTCCACCGTGCCTACATCGCTGTCGATGCCCAACACTTTGGCGCCGTTCAGGCTCATAATCTGCACGACTTCCGGAGCGGAGAACCCCGCCTCCAGCAGCAGCTCGTAGTTGCGCTGGTCGCCCAGGCCAGGGGGTGCGGCGCCGTAGCCTGTGGGGTCGACGCCTGCGGCGAGCAGGCCACCTGCCTTCACAAAAGCGCGCTCGTACTCGGTGGCTTTCTGGTAGATGGCCGGATCGATGGCGCCTTGGCCCGCTCGGCGCCGTTTGGCGATTGCCCGCACCTCCTCGGCGATCTCGGGAGCCAGCATGTCGTAGACCCGTTCATCGATGGGCGGGCGCCCCGCGACCGAAATCTCATAGACCACCAACGTGGAGGTCATCCCGACATCGTTCTCGATCATGTCCCTGAACGTGGCCTGTACCTCTGGCGAGTTCACATCCAAGTCCGCGTAGGTGCGTGTCAGGCTCGAAGGGCACTGGTCAGGCTCCTTGTCCGGAGCGTATTCGCTGTTGGCGAAGAGACCGTGCTCCAGGTTGTCGATGCCCAGTGCCACCGCCTCGCGGTAGCCCACCGAGCAGAGATGGGCGGTCACCTGCACACCGTGCTGGTGCGCTTCGTCGATGGCGGCCCCCAGCTCGGCGCGGCTGATCCACGTATAGGCCTTGAACCAGGGGATGCCCTCCTCGGCCCAGTAGCGCACGACACGACGGGCAGACTCGGGTCCACTCAAACGAGTCATCGTGCGCGACCCCTGCTGACCCGTCAGATAGGGTCCCGTGGGGTAGATGGTCGGGCCCACCGAGCGACCCTCGTCGATCTCGCGTTTGAGGTTGAGCTCTTCGTACGGCGCGCGCGCGCCGGTGGTACGAATGGTGGTGACGCCCGAGGCCAGATAGAGCCGCGGCCCAGAGAAGGACAGTTGGGCGGCCCGTCCGTTTCCGCCGGTGTAGTAGCTGTGGTTGTGGAGCCCAATGATACCGGGGATCACGGTGTGACCGGCCCCGTCGACGACCTCAGCGTTGTCTGGTACCGAGACGCGGTCGGCCGGGCCCACGGCCGAGATGCGGTCACCTTCGATGATCACCGTCTGGTTCGTCTGGGCAGCGGACCCGGTTCCGTCGATCACTTTGACATTGGTGATCGCGACCACGGGAGCTTCGATGGCCACCAGCGCCTGCATCGCGTCGGAACGCTGCTGAGCGTCCAGCGCTGGAGACGCGTTCCCCAGGGAAAGCGCCGACACAGCGCACCCCATGGCTGCGAACCTCACGACCTTGTTCATCGGGCCTCCTCTACGTCGAACACGAACTTCATTCCGGATTCCAGGTGCTCCGCGATGTGGCAGTGGACCATCCAGCGACCCGGATTGGTGACTTCCAGCAGGATGTCCGTTGTGGAGCCGGTCGGCAATAGGACGGTGTCCTTCCAGGCCAGGTTCTCCGTAGGCACGCCGTTCTGTTTCAACACCAGGAAGCGCTGGCCGTGGAAGTGGAGCGGGTGCTGCATGGCGTGGAATGCGCCTCGGTCGTTGGTGACGCGGATCTTCACCACGTCGCCCACCGCGAACCGCCAATCGATGTCCATGTTCTCGGCGCCGGTCGCGGGATCGCGCAGAATCCAGCGCACCTCGTCGCCGCTGCTTGCCCAGTTCATCATGGGCATGGTCCCAGTCCACTCCACGGGATTGAAGTAGACCCAGTCGTAGAGCATCCCTTGCGCGACCGGTTCTGGGAGATCGGTGACCTCGAGCGTCAGCACGAGCTCCTGGTCCGGGTCGTCGTTGAACCGATGTCGGAAGCGATCGATGTCGGCGATGACGTCGCGGTACTCGCGGAGCGCAGCAAATGCGCTTGAGTGGTCCTCGACCGACGGCTCGTTCGTGACATTCACAACGCCCAGCTCCCGTACCTCGGGGAGAAAAACGCCAACCCGATGGTTGATGCCTTGCACGGCGTTGGTGAGCACGTAAGTGCCGGCCCGAGGGTATTGCACGTCCACCACGTAGCGTTCCGCGGGTGATATCACGACCGAGCGGACGAACTCCTCCCGTTCGAAGCGCCCCACGTCGGTGGCCACGACCTTGATGGGCAGCGGCTCTCCGTCCGTGGAGCCGGCCCTGAACGAAAGGTTGAACGTCCGTGTGTTAGACACGTTGGTGAAGAAGTAGCGCACCACGTCGCCCCGTCGAACGGCGCTCGACCATGCGGGCTCGCCGTTTACCAACATGGTGTTCCCGAACCGCCCCATGAGCATGTAGTTGGCCGAGCCATCGCCGAACGGCACCAACCCGTCGTCGCCGATCAGCAGGTCGTCCAGCATCAGCACCTCTTCGGCATTGGCGGGCCCGTAGTACCCGGGGTCGGGAGACTCTACCAGCATGTTGCCGTAGAGCCCCATCTCCTGCTGGACGTCTTCGCGGTGGTGTGGGTGGTACCAGTAGATGCCCGCGTCGGGGAAGTGCACCTCGTACCGGAACGTCTCACCCGGTTGGACAGGCTCCTGGGTGACACCGGGCACGCCGTCGAAGCGGTTGTCCTGCCTGAGGCCATGCCAGTGCACGGCGGTCGGCAGCGGCACCCGGTTCTCGAAGTTTACGAAGATGGTGCTGGCCTGGTCGACCTGAATGAGGGGGCCCGGCTGTTGGCCGTTGAACGCCAACATGGCGATGTCTTGGCCACGGACGGTCCGGCGCGCAAAGTCGGCCACCAGGTCCAGGGTGCCCCCATCGGGAAGGCGCACCGTCTGACGCGGCTTCACCTCGGGCAGGTCCTCGATCGACATCCCCTCCGGAAGGAACGGTGCAACGCGCGGGCTCAAGCCCATGACGCCCGGGAGCATGGGTACGTCCGGATACATGGGTGGATGTGCCCACGGGCCCATGTGCTGGTGGTCCGGCGCGCGGTCGGCCGAGGGCGCCTGTGCCAGCATGTCGTGCGATTCCATCTTGGCGGACGGGGACCGCCCGCGAAGTACCAGCGGTCCCGAGCGCTCGGTCACCTCGCCCGTCCGTTCCGCGGTGACCATGAGGATGTACTTGTTGAAGGCCACCTGTCCGATGTAATTCTCGCCGTTGGTCACTTCCCCCAGCCGCACCACCGGGTCCAGCTCGAGCGGGGTGGCCCAGGCCACGTAGGTCGTGAAGTCACCCAGCGTGGCAGGGTCGGGCAGACCGTCCACCCAGGCCGTGATGTCATGCACATGTTGACCGTCCGCGGTCACCGAGACCCCAAAGGGGGAGGGTGGACGGTTGAGCTCGGCCACTCCAATGGCGTCGCCCACCCGCGCCGTCCCGAAGAGCTCGATGCAGAAGAGGTCTTCGGCGGGGCGGTCGGGACGTCCTCCGGTGTGGAGTGGCGCGGGCGCCTCGGCTGAGGCGGTTTGGCGCGCTGCCGAGGCCGGGAGCACTCCCGCGCAGATCTCGGAGTCGGCCCCCACTCGCGTGTAGCGCGCCATGCGGTCTTGGTCCTGGGCGGCCAGTGGGCTGGCTGTGAGGGCCGCCACCACGCTCACCCAACCCATTCTGCCTGGTGTCAAACTCATTGGGACACCATATCTGCACGGGTCGAAGACCCGCCACCCTCTACGATTCTGACCAACCCAGCAGGTAGAGCCATGAAGGCAGCGTCCACCCTGTTGTCGGCGTTCACTACAGCGCTACTCGTCACGCAACCCGCGGCAGGCCAGGATCTCCCCGCTCTTCAACCCGAGGACTACGACCGATGGGAGACGCTCGGCGCACCCACGGTCCATCCGTTTGCACGCTTCGTGGCGCACACGGTCCGACGGGTGGACGAGAAGAGCGAGCTTCGGATTCGCAGTCTTGACCCGGACACCACCTGGACCATCCCCTGGGGCCTCGACCCGCAGTTCTCTGCGGACGGGCGCTGGGTGGTCTGGTCGGTGGGCGTCTCCCCCGAGGAGCGCGAACGCCTGCAGGATGCGGATGAACGGGTGGAGCAGACCCTGTGGCTGCTGGATCTCGACCGCGGTGGCGAGCCCAGTGAGGTGGGTACCGCAAGGGGGGGAAGGTTCGGCCCCGAGGGGCGCTTCCTGGCGGTGCATGGTTACGCCGATCCGGAAGCGGAAGGCGACGGGAGCGCGCTCAGGATTCTGGACCTTCACCACGACTCCGAAGTGTCCTTCTCTGAAGTGGCCGAAATGGCCTGGGCGCCCGTGGAGCCCCTGCTGGCGATGACACTCGAGACAGGCGAGGACCAAGGCAACGGTGTGCAACTCTACAACGCTGGCTCGGGTGTGCTCCGTGGATTGGACGCGTCCGGCTCTGCGTACCTGGGACTCACCTGGCGGGACGATAGCTCCGACTTGGCCGTGTTCAGAACCACAGAGGCTGCGTCGGAAGACGGCGACGCGGTCGATGTGCTGGTATGGCGCGGAGCAGGGCAAGACGGCACCGGGTTGGAGCTCGCTGCCACCTCGGACCTCATCTCCGACACCTTGGAAGTCGTGCGCCATCGAGGGCCGACATGGTCCGACGACGGCATGCGCATCGAGTTGGGACTTCGTCCCCGGGATGTGGAGGAGGCGGACAGCGCGGAGGCCGACAGCACGTCCGCAAACGAAACGCCGGAAGAGGACCCCGCCACCGTTCAGATCTGGCACACGTCCGACGTCGACATCATCCCTGCGCAAAAGGTGGGGGCCTCCAGGGCCGATCAACGCACCCTCGCAGCCGTGTGGAATCTCGACGCTGGCACCGTGGTCCAGGTAGGACAGTCCCTGGAAGAGATCTCTGCGGTCACTGGCAGTGTGGGTATCGAACGCAGGGCTGACCCCTACCCCTGGGGAGCCAAGTTTGGGCGGCGCTACCACGACATGTGGACCGTCGATCTGGAAACGGGCCACCGCACCCATGCCCTCGAGCGAGTGCGGTATTCGTGGACCAGCCCGGGGGGACGCTACCTGGTGTGGTTCGACGGGGAGCACTACCGCTTGCTCGCGGTGGGCACCGCCGACACGGTCAACCTCACCGAGGGCGCGACGGTCGCATTCGCGAACACCTCCTGGGACACCCCCACCGACGGCGTGTTGCCTCCCCACGGCTTGGGCGGCTGGATGGAGGACGACCGGGCGGTGCTGCTCAACGACCAGTTCGACGTGTGGCGGTTCGCACTCGATGGCAGCGGTTCGGAGCGGCTCACCCAAGGGCGCGAAGACGATACCGTACACCGCGTCCAGGATCTCGACCCGACGAGTGATGCCTTTGCGGCCGACGAAGCGCTGCTGTTCTCACTTCGGAACGAGTGGACCGAGGACCGAGGCTTCGCCCTGGTGTCGTCTGCAGGGTACCAGAGGCTGCTGCTCGAACCGAAGAGCTTCTGGTCTGTGCAGCGTGCGGACTCCGTGGACCGCGTGGTATACCGACGAGAGTCCCGCACGGACGCTCCGGACCTGTACATCGCCAACAGCGACTTCTCCAACGCGCGGGTGGTCACCGAGTCCAATCCGTTCATGTCCGAGTACGCGTGGACGCGCACGGAGTTGATCGAGTATCAGAACGCCGAAGGCACGCGTCTCCACGGCACGCTTCTGTATCCGGTGAACCACGACCCGGCAAAGGACTATCCGATGATCGTCTTCGCGTACGAGCTACTCACGCCGCAGATGCACCTCTGGCAGGGACCGAGCGAACGATCGTACTACAACTACATCACGTGGGCGCAGCAGGGGTACTTCGTGCTCTTGCCCGACATCGTGTTTCGTGCACGGGATCCCGGGGTCAGCACTGCCGAGACCATGGATGCGGCCATTCGGGCCGTGGACGCGCGTGGCTTGATCGATCGGGAGCGCGTGGGGTTCATCGGACACTCGTGGGGTGGGTACGAAGCGACGTTTCTGGCCGCCCGTACCGAGCTGTTCGCAACGGCGGTGGCGGGAGCACCGCTCACAGACTTCGTCAGTTTCATGGGTTCGATCCACTGGAACCCGGGCATCGCGGAGGTGGACCACTGGGAGACCGGCCAAGCGCGGATGGAAGTCCCCTATTGGGAGGACCCCGATGCGCACGAGCGGAACTCGCCCATCCATGGCGTGCACACCATGACCACGCCGCTCCTGATGGCGCATGGTGATGACGACGGTGTGGTGGAGTTCTTCCAGGCCACCGAGTTCTTCAACTTCGCGCGCCGGGCCGAGCGGGAGATGGTGCTCCTGGTCTACGAGGGAGAGGATCACGGATTCCGTCAGGAGGCGAATCAGATCGACTACGACCGCCGCATCCTGGAGTGGTTCGGGCACTACCTGAAGGGCAATCCGGCCCCGTCCTGGATCCAGGAGGGTGTGCGCTGGGCGGACCACGAGGACGAGCGGGCCCGCTTGGCAAAGGGGTCGGGGAGCTAAGCGACGCCTCCCCACTTTGTGCCGGATTGACGTCAATGTCGCCCGCGACGACCCCCAGAGGACAGTGGGCTGCATTCACGTCAATAATTGACGTCAATGTCGCCCGCGACGACGCCCAGAGGACAGTGGGCTGCATTCACGTCAATTAGCTCGCGTCCTCGCGTACCCGCTCTTGGCCGCCACCTTGCATGTGAAAGTGAGAGATGCTACACTTTCATGTGACGTTCACAAGGAGTGGGTCCATGACGCTCGCTACCACTGCTGAATCCAGGCCCGATCCGGGTGCGGTGCTGGCCAAAGCGCTGCTTCGGGCGGCCAGGGCCCTGGGGCTCCGCAATGCGGAGGTTGCCCGGATCGTGGGGACGTCGGAGGCCTCGGTCTCGCGCATGTCACGCGGTCGCACGCTCGACCCCGAGTCCAAGGAGGGCGAGCTGGCCCTACTGCTCCTGAGGCTGTTTCGAAGCTTGGATGCCATACTTGGCGGCAACGAGGCCCAAGCGCGAGCGTGGTTGCGCTCGCACAACGATCATCTGGGTGACGTGCCCGCCGAGCGTCTCCGTAGCGTCGAAGGCCTGCTCGATGTCATCCGATATCTGGACGCAATGCGCGGGCGCATCTGAAGTCACGCCACTCGCGCTCGACCCCTGGCGGGTGGTCGAAGCGCAACATCAGATCTCGACGCGGAAGCTCGTCGACTCCGACGCCGAGCAGCAAATGCTCGAGGAGCTGATCGACGGGGTAAAGCCCGTCCCGGTGGGGCCGCGCCTGCACTATCTTCTCAGCACCCCGTTCCGATATCCGCCGCTGCGCTATGGCTCGCGGTTCGGCACCGTACTGGAGCAGGGCATCTGGTACGGAGCGGAGTCGACCGCGACCGCGCTTTCCGAGAACGCCTACTATCGGCTGGTCTTCCTGGAGGGCACCCATGCGGACCTGGGTCCGGTCGACACGGAGCACACCGCGTTTCGAGTGCGCCTCAGCACGGAGAGGGGGATCGACCTGCTGGCGCTCCCATGGTCACAGCACACTGCCGACATCTCGTCCCCGACCCAGTACGACGCGTCGCAAGCCCTTGGCAGCGCCATGCGAGAACACGGAATCGAGGTGTTTCGCTACCGGTCGGCGCGCGACTCTGACGAAGGGGTCAACGTTGGCGTGTTCGTACCCACCGCGTTCGGCAAGTCACGTCCCCGAGGCTTCGAGACTTGGCACTGTCTGTCGACCAAGGAAGGTGTGGAGTTCCGTCGACGGGACTACTTCGAGCGCGAAGTGTTGCGGTTCGATCGGGAGTGCTTCCTGGTGGACGGCCGGCTTCCGGCACCGGCGACCTGACCTCTTTCCCTCTACCGATGGACGAAGCCCAATGACACGAAGCTGGAAAGCGGGCGGCGTGATCCCGAGTTTCCCGGTCCTCGATCTGACCGAGGCGGTTGCCTTCTACGAACGCCTCGGGTTCGAGCAGCGCTGGAGCTATCCGGAGCAGGCACCCGACCACGCGGGCCTGGCCCTGGATGACGTCTCCATCATGCTGTTCACCAACCGCGGTGTCGAAGGCGAGGGTGACCTGGAATGGGGGCCACGCAGCCTCTACGTGCTGGTTCATGACGTGGACGCCTTTCACGCCCATCTTGCTTCGACCCTGGGACCCCCCCTCGGCGCGCCCGAAGACACCGACTACGGCATGCGGGACTTCGAGGTCAGCGATCCGTCCGGAAACCGGCTGACGTTCGGGGAAGCTTTGGAGCGCGTGGCGGAGCGGGACGGCTAGGGGCCCTCCCGCTACCTGGGCACCAACCGGTCGCGGGTCTCGGTCACCGATTCCACGCGGGCCCTCGAGTAGGCCAGCGGAAAGAACCGATCGCCCGCCCACAGATCGAACAGGTCGCGGTAGTGCGGGTCGTCAGGATCGCCGGCCTGTCCCGGTGTGTTGGTGGCCACCGCGTTGTCCCAGTTCTCGGTGTCGACGATGATGCGGAACGACGCACCCGACGTCTGGTTATCGTTGCCGCCCGTGGATCCGACCGTCGATCCGTTCCCGCCGCGGGGGGCGGGACCCACATCCAGACGGGCTCGCACATCAGCACTGACAGCCGCGGACAACGGGTGGCGAATGAGTGCGTGTTTGTAGCGCTCCTGACCGTAATGCCAGCCCTTCATGTCGGGCCCCAACCGCTCACGCAGCTCGGCCACGGCCCCCTCCAAGGAGGCGACCAACACCGCATCGCGCCCCGCGACGGGGTCGCCCTGTCCGGCGGCTGCCGGATCCATCCGGCCGAACTCGCCCGGCGGCGACGTCAGCCAATCGATCACCCGTTTGAGGGAAAGTGAGCGAATGTGCTCCCGTTCGTTGGGACGTACCATCACGTCCCTGACCTGCGAGCGGAGCTGCCGTTCCCAGGCCACGTAGATGCCGGCTTCGACCGAACTGGGATCCAACACGTACGGTCCTGTGGCCTCGATGTCGCGATCGGTGCTGCGCCCCCAATTGAGCAGCATACGACGCGCGGTCTCGGTGGTGAGGTCCGACGACGCGACGGACCGGAGCATCGGTACGAGCGTACGCGCCGGAATGGACGTGTAGTCGGTCACGAACCCGATCATGTCCTGGATCGAGAACTTGCGAGGCGTACCGATCATCTCGTACACCCGTCCCCACCGGTACGGATCGGCCCACTGCCAACCAATCGCCTCGTTGCGGTAAGGGTAGTCGAGCGAGGTGAGGTTCGAGTTGGCCGTGCCGAAGTAGCCCAGCGCCGGATTGACCAAGCTCGGCTTGGCCTTGATGGGTAGGTAGCCGTCCCACTCGTAGCGTCCGTCACCGGGCACAGGCACGAGCCCGCTCCAGTTGCGGCGCACCGGCGCGATCCCCACTGCCTGCCAACCGATGGTGCCCGTCCGGTCGGCCCAGATCATGTTCTCGCCTGGGATGTTCGAGTAGTTGCATGCCTCGACGAACTCCTCCCACGTGCGCGCCTGATCCATGCGCAGGCTCGCCAAGTAAGGGGAGCCCCCGGGCTCCATCCAGGCAGCGCGCACAGCATATGCGACGTCCTGCCCACTGTTCTCATGTACGACCGGACCATGGCGCGTGTACTTGAGGTCCACGACCACCGGGCTTTGACCTTTCACCGTGATCGTTTCCCGGATCACCTGCATACGCTCCCAACGACCCTGGTAGCGGTACTCGAGCGGGTCGTCCGGGTTGGTCTCGTAGACGTAGAGGTCCTCACCGTCCGTGCTGAACACCGTGAGGCCCCACGCCCCGTACTGGTTGTGTCCGATGGAGATGCCGGGGATGGTGGGTTCGCCTCCACCAATCACGTCCCACCCCGGCGCCACCAAGTGGGCGAAGTAGCGCAGTGAAGGCGCGGCCTGTGCTCGGTGTGGATCGTTGGCAAGCATGGGGAAGCCAGAGAGGCTGCGAGTGCCGTCCACGATCCAGTTGTTGCTACCGATGTCCGAGCGGGACTCCAACTGGGTCCGTTCGTAGTCGGCGCTCACGCGTGCAGCCAAGGACTCGAAGCCAGCTTCACCGTTGGCCCCGTTGCGGGCCCCAGCGTCGACGATGTGCTCAGGGCGGAACCGCACCGGACGGCGAAACGCGTTGTAAAGGGCCAGGATGTCATCGGAAAGCAGGGCACCGTCGATCGCGGCGTCCAGCTGAACGTCGGGCTGGCCGGGCTCGGCTGGATGGAAGTACTGCAGTTGCTTCACGCGGTCGGCGCCCATGGCGTGCACCGCCCGACCGTGGGAAAGCTCTTGCCCAATGTTTCCCAGCAGCCCCTGATGTCGGGAGATCACCACGTCGGGTGTCCACCGGCCGGGCGTAATCCCCAGTAGTTCGAACTCGAGGGGGAGGAGATCCGGGTTGCGCTCGGTCTCCTCGATGTAGGCGTTCACCCCATCCACGTAGGCATGGATGATCTCAACGCCGTCGTCGTGGTAGTGCGAGAGCTCGCGTTCCATGTCCCCCCGAAACATGAACAGGCGGGTGCCGTGGTCTCGCATGACCTCGTCCGGACCGAGAATCTCTGCGACCGTGCCGGTGGCCTGGCGGCGCCACAGCTCGAACTGGAACAGCCGATTGCGGGCGGCCGCGTACCCTTGCGCGAAGAACAGGTCGGCCTGGTTCTCAGCATAGATGTGGTCGATGCCCCACCGGTCCTGTAGGATCTCGACGGGAGCACTGAGCCCGGGTACCTCGACGGGTTCGGCGGCCGACGCCACCTGGGCTTGGCTCTGGGACGGTGCCCCCATAGGGAGGGCGAACGCGAGGGCGACGGGCAGGACGGACGAGACGCGCATGGGTACCCTTCGGATCAGGACGAACGATGAGCACCCATGATGGGACGCGCATTCCATCCCGCAAAGGCGTTGATGAAGGTGGCGGCTTCCCCGACCTTGCTGGGGAGCGGGGCGGTTGGTCACGAATGGAGGAAACTCTGAACGTTCAGGTTTTCGGGACGAAGAAACACAAGGATACCAGGGCGGCGCTCCGCTTCTTTTCCGAACGACGGATCAAAGTCCATTTCGTGGACATGAACGTGAAGCCGCCATCGAAAGGAGAGCTCAACCGCTTCGTCCAGAAGTTCGGTGTGCAGGCGTTGATCGATTCGGAGTCGCGACGCTACCGGGATCTGGGGCTTCATTCGGCCAGCTACTCCGATGGTCGTTGGATGGACACGCTTCTGGGAGAGCCGCTTCTCCTGATCCAGCCGCTGGTGAGGAATGGCAGCGAGTTGACGGTAGGGCCTGCGGCGAGAGAGTGGACGGAGTGGCTCGCACGTTGAGCGCCAGGTGATCCCAATACTCCTGGTGGGGGCCGCATGTGCGGGGACGGCCTACGCCCTCGACCGCATGGCGCTACTGACGCTGAGGCCTGAACGTCAGGCAGTGGACCGCACACCGGAGGAACTGGGCGAGACGTGGGCGGAGGTCTCGATTCCCTCGGTGGGGGTCGACCTGTACGGATGGTGGGCGGAACCCAGCACCCCCGATCCGAGCCGCCCCGTCGCGGTGTTGGTGCACGGCTGGACGGCCAACACCGGCGTCGTGATTCCGTTGGCTCGCACGCTTCTCCGGGCGGGGTATCCGGTGTTGGCCGTCGATGCCCGCGGCCACGGCCTCAGTCCGGATGTGCCGTTCATCACGCTCCGACACTATCGCGACGACGTCACGTCGGCGGTCCATTTCGCCTGTGGGCGTTGGGAGGGCCGGTCGGTCCTGTTGGCGGGACACTCCATGGGGGCGTCGGCCTGCTGTCTGGTGGCGGCCGATCGACGGGCTCCCGTGCATGGGCTGATCCTAATCAGCGCTCCGGCTGACCTCCTGGAGGTCACGCAGGGGTGGATGCGCGACAACGGCCTACGCGGCAGCGCCCTGATTCCTCTGCTCCTCCCGTTCTGGCGCCGGCGAGCCGGGGAGCCCTGGCGGACCTTACACCCGGAACGCCGGGCTGCAGACGTGAGCGTTCCCACGGTGGTGGCGCAGGGAACCGAAGACGCGCGGGTGCCCCCGTCCCATGCGGCTCGCATGGCGCGTCAGGTCGGCGTGGAGGCCCTCTTCGTCTCGGGCGCCGACCACATGGGCGTGTTGGAGCGGCCCGAACTGCATGAACGGGTGTTGGCGTTGGGCGCGAAGCTCCGCTCCTGACGAATCCCCTTTCGTGCCGCCGACTCTTCCCCGAGGTTGCCCGTGCTCGGGTTCGCCCCACGATATGATGAGGTAGCGCTTGGAACACGTCTCCAGCACCGGGGCCGGGATGAAACGCCTCGGGCTCGGACTCGGTCCGGTCCTGTTCTTCACGGTGCTGGCCCTGAACATCTCGCCGGAGCAACCCGAGGCGGGTAGGATGGCTGCGGTGGCGCTCCTTATGGCCACCTGGTGGATCACAGACGCCATTCCCCTCTTCGCCACGGCACTTCTGCCGCTGGCGCTCTTCCCGTTGTTGGGGCTGGCGAGCGGCGGGGAAACCGCCACCCAGTACTTCAACAGCACCATTGTGCTGTATATCGGCGGCTTCTTGATTGCGCTCGCGATGCAGCGGTGGAACCTCCATCGACGTATCGCGCTCGGGATCATTCACCGGGTGGGTGGCACACCTGCGCGTCTGGTGTTGGGGTTCATGATCGCCGCGGCGTTCCTCTCCATGTGGATCTCCAACACGGCCACCGCGGTGATGATGGTTCCCATCGGTCTGGCCATCGTGGTCACCATGGAGGAGCGGTTCGGCGAACCCGACACACACGCGTTCACGATTTCGGTCATGCTGGGGATCGCCTACGCCTGCTCCATGGGTGGCCTGTCCACGCTGGTGGGGACGCCTCCCAATCTCTCGTTCTCCCGCATCTTTGCAGTGACCTATCCCGAGGCTCCGTCGATCGGGTTCGGACAGTGGTTCGTCATGGGCCTCCCCATCGGGATGGTGATGTTGGCGATCTGCTGGGTCATGCTCACGAAGGTCTTCTACCGCGCGCCCTCGCATATCGAGGTCGAAGACAGCGTGGTTCAGGATGAGCGAGCGAAGCTGGGCCGCCCTGCTTTCGAGGAAAAGGTCGTCATGGCCATCTTCGTCGCGACGGCGCTCCTTTGGGTGTTCAGGGTGAGGATACGACTGGGGTTCGTGGAGATCCCGGGTTGGTCTGAGCTGTTCGAGAACCCCCGACTCTTCGACGACGGAACCGTAGCCATCGCCATGTCGGCCCTCTTGTTCCTGATCCCGGCGATTGACCGGGGTGAACGGAAGACCGCCATTCTGGATGCTAACGTAGTGCGACGCCTACCATGGGATATCGTGCTGCTGTTTGGCGGCGGGTTCGCGTTGGCCTACGGGTTTCGGGTGACGGGGCTGTCGGATCTCATCGGCGGACAGTTCGCGGGCCTGGCGAACGCCCCACCGTTCTTGATTGTGGTGATGGTCTGCCTGATGCTGACCTTCCTCACCGAACTGACGTCCAACCTCGCCACCACCGAGATGATCCTTCCCATCCTGGCATCGGTGTCGGTGGCGGCTGGCCTGCATCCGCTCCTGCTCATGGTTCCAGCCACCATTGCCGCGTCCTGCGCCTTCATGATGCCCGTCGCCACGCCACCCAACGCAATCGTCTTCGGGAGCGAGCGCGTCCGCATCGCGGAGATGGCACGCGTGGGGATCGTCCTGAACCTGATTGGCGTGGTGGTAGTGGCTGGACTGTTCTTCTTGATCGGACCCATCGTATTCGGGATGGACCCGTCGATCGTGCCCGACTGGGCGCAGACCATCGCGACGGAGCCGTAGGCCGGCCCAAGCCTTTAGGCCCGCTCCACCACCATCGCAAAGCCGAGTCCCCCGGCGGCACACACGGTGATCAATCCCAGCTCCAGGTCCCGCCGTCTCATCTCGTTCAGGAGAGACGTGGTGACACGCGCGCCAGTGGCCCCGAACGGATGCCCAATCGCAAGCGATCCACCCATGACGTTGATGACGTCTTCGGGAGGATGTCCCACGGCCGACGCCCTGCCCAGCTCACGTTCGGCGATCTCGTCGGACTCCCACCAGCGCAGGTTCGAAAGCACCTGCGCCGCAAACGCCTCGTGCATCTCCATGAGCTGAATGTCCTTCATCTCCACACCCGCACGTTCCAGGGCGAGCGGCGCGGCGAAGTAGGGCCCCTGCAGCAGCTGCGTCCCGGGGTCGAGCGCGGCGTAGGCGTAGCTCTTCACCCAGCCCATCGGTTCGACGCCATGGGCCTTTACTGCGTCTTCGGACATCATCAACACAGCAGAGGCGCCATCGGTCAGCGGGGATGCGTTCCCGGCGGTCACCGAGCCATACTTTCGATCGAACACGGGCCGCAGCTTGGCGAGCGCTTCGCGGCTGGTGTCCGCCCGTATGCCGTTGTCGCGATCGACCACGGTCTCGAACTTTGCGCCCAGGTACATGGGCGCGATCTCCTCGAGGATTCGACCGTCCTCGGTGGCCGCCAGCGCCAACTGGTGGGAGCGCAGCGCCCAGGCATCCTGGTCTTCACGGGAGATGCCGTTGTCCTTGGCCATGCTCTCGGCCGATTCACCCATGGTCTCGCCGGTCGTGGGTTCCGCAATGGCGGGCTGGACCGGGATGAGTTCCTTGGGGCGAAGGCCGCGAAACGCCCCCACCCGCTGGCCGAGGGTCTTGGCCTTGGAGGCCTTGACCAGACGTTGGGAGAGCCGCTCGCTCACGGTGATAGGGACGTGCGAAAGGGACTCCGCTCCGCCGGCCACGACCATCTGGGCGTAGCCCTGATGAATCAAGCTCACCCCGCCCGAGATGGCCTGGTTGGACGACGCGCACGCCCGAGACACCGTCACGGCGGGGACGGTCTTGGGCAGTGTGGCCAATCCCACCTCGCGGGCGATGTTGGGGGCCTGGGTATCGTGGACCACGGTCCCGTAGATGAGGTGATCCACCTCGTCGGCATCGATGTCGGAACGGGCCACGAGCTCGCCTACGGCCACCTTGCCGAGCTCGATAGCCGTCTCACCCGCCAACACGCTTCCCGAGCGCGCGAACGGAGTCCGAACCCCCGCTACGATTCCCGTCCTCATGGCGCGTATTCCTTCCTAACGCGAACGGATGGACTACCCTCACGACTCCCACCCGAAGTGCTGGACCTACCTCCCGGGTTCCCCTAACGTTCCGGCTCCCCGGGCCGAAGGCAACGATGCGCGCCGTAGTATTCAACGTCAGTGTTCCCGGATTCGTGCTCGCCCGCTCGGTGGGGCGCGTCTCGCGGGTGGCGACCCATGGCTTCCTGAGCGGTTTGCGCCTCGGGGAGGTGGACGAACCGGCGATCCCGGGGCCCGCTTGGGTGAAGCTCTCGGTGAGGTACGGGGGCATCTGCGGCACCGATCTGAGTAACCTGGCGCTGACCAGCAGCCCCATCATGGAGCCGTTCGGATCGTTCCCGGCGGTGTTGGGGCACGAGATCCTGGGGCGGGTAGAAGAGGTGGGCCCTTCCGTCACCCGGGTACGGGTTGGCGATCGCGTGACGGTGGATCCGGTTCTGTCCTGCGCTGTGAGAGGCTTCACAGGCCCGCAGACCTGCCCGTCCTGCCTCAAGGGGCGTTTCGCCACGTGTGACAACGTGGGCGAAGAGGGTCTCACGGTGATCGACGGTGAGCCCATCTCCAGGGGGCTGACCGTGGGCTATCACCGGGACCTCCCGGGGGGTTGGGGAGAGTCGATGATTGCCCATCAGTCGCAGTTGCATCCCGTGGCTCCCGAGATCGACGACCGCGTGGCGGCGTTGATCGAGCCGCTGTCGATCTCGGTGCACGCGGTGCTGAACACTCCGGTCGGGGCCGGGCCCGTCCTGGTCATCGGAAGCGGCCCCATCGCCCTCTCCACCATTTGGGCTCTCCGTGCCGCGGGGTTTCGGGGAGAGATCGTGGCCCAGGCGAAGCGAAAGCCCGAGATCGAGTTGGCGAGGGCGCTCGGCGCCTCCGACGTGGTCAAGCCCGGAGGCGAGGCTCGCGACGCGCTCGTGGCTACCGGCGCCCAAGCCTACCAACCGATCATGGGCGACGAGGTGTACGCGGGTGGGGGCTTCCCCGTGGTGTTCGACTGTGTAGGGAGTCCGGGGACGATTGCACAGTCCCTACGCTACGCAGCCGCACAGGGCCAGGTCGTCATGTTGGGCTGCGCCGCCGAGGTCAAGAAGCTCGACCTGACCCTACTTTGGGCTCGCGAGCTGACCGTCCGTGGTTTCGTGCACTACGGCGTCGAGGACTGGCGCGGTGAGCGACAGCACACCTATGAGGTCACGCAGCAGTTGCTGCTGGAAACCAACGCACCGGTGGAACGCATGGTGACCAACATCTACCCGCTGGAGCAGTATCGCGATGCGCTGGCTGCGGCGAGCGACCGCTCGAAGAGCGGTGCCGTGAAGGTGCTGTTGCAGCCCAACAGTTAAACCGCGGACACCTTCGCAATCTCGATGGGGGCGGGCTTGCCCCCTTCCTGCTTCTTCCTGTCCCTCCGTTGCTTCCTCAGCTCCTGCATTGCGCCGTCATCCACGAGCTCGAGGAACGTCTCTACGACACTCTCGTCCAACTGGGTACCCGCGGCGTTGCGTACCACCTCGGTGGCCGTCCGCAACGCGAGGCCCTTTCGGTAGGGTCGATCGGACGTCAAGGCATCGAAGGTGTCTGCCACACCCAGGATGCGCGCCAGAAGCGGGATCTGTTCCCCGCGCAGGCGATCTGGGTATCCGCGACCGTCGATGCGCTCGTGGTGGTGCCTGACCAGCGGGAGCAGATCCGCGTACTCACTGATCGGCTCGAGGATACGGGCGCCGATCACAGGATGCTCTCGAATCACCGCCATCTCGTCCTCAGACAACTTGCCGGGTTTGTTCACGAGCGACACGGGGATGCCGATCTTCCCAATGTCGTGCAAGAGCGCACCTCTGTTGAGGAGGTCCAGTTGCGCCTCCGACAGCTCCATGCGTTCCCCTAACATCACGGCTACTTCCGCCACCCTCTCCGAATGACCAGAGGTCCACTTGGAGTTGGCGTCGATCGTGCGAGCGAGTGCGGTGAGCGCTCCCCAGTTGAAACGGTCGAGTGCTCGTAGCCTGCGCACGTTCGAGAGCGCGAGTGCGAGCTGATCCGCGATTTGCCGGGCCCTCATGAGGCGGGCATCGGTTTGGGCGACTCCCGGCGCCGTCAGAAAGGACACGACACCCGCCGGGCCCCGCTTGAGAAGCAAGGGAAGGGAGACAAGGCTGCGCTCTGTGGCGTCCCCGAGGTCGAAGGCGGTCAGGTAGGAGGGCCGCAGGTCCTCAGACGACGTCAACAGGTGAACCGGGTTCATTCGAAGCTCCTCCAGTTCGACTTCCGCCAACTGAAGGGGCTGGACGTGGGGTTCGGTCCCCTCGCCGGTCACCGTGTAGTTGATCGCCGCGGTGGGGTCCTCCGCATCTATCAGGCAAATCGAGACCGTCTCCGCCTTCAGGACCGACCTCATCCCTCGCAGCAGGGGCGCGATCAGTTCGGGACCATCGGCCTCGCCCAGCGCGGCTCGATCGACCTCGCCGATGACGGTGAGGGTTCCGATCTGCTCTCCCAACCTTCGGGCCATACTGTTGAACGAGTCGGCGAGCTCTTGGAACTCGTCGTTGCTCGTGACATCCACAGTTGCGTCGAAGTCCTCTTCGGCGATCCGTCGCGTGCCTTCCTGGAGTCGTTTGAGCGGCTGAATGGTCCGCCGGATCTGAACGTCACTCAACAGGAGGATGACTAGCAGTGCGGTGAGTGCGATGGGGAGGAAGCGTTGTGTGAACTCACGAACCGATGCCGTCACGGCGTCCCGCGGTACGGAGACCACGACGTGCCAGGAGGGCGCCTTGAACTCAGCCCCCAGGAACAGCGGCAGCGCGATGCCTTGGTAGAAGCGTCCCTGTTCGTCCCAACTGAACTCCGGGCCCGAGCGGGTATCGACCACAGCCTGGAACGCGGATCGCAGCCCGCTGGGCGGTGTCGGCGACCCGTGTACAGGCTCCATGGACTGATCGATGACACAGAGTTCACCGCCTGGGAACGGGTCCACTGGGACTCCCTCCCAGAAGAGGCTCGCGCGCAGTCGGCCCCACAACACGCCAGTCGCGCCTTCGGCGCGGACCGCTCGGGCCAGGTACAGCTCGGTCCCGCTCCGGGCCGCGGCGGTCTTGAGCAGCGGCCGACCGGATGCGAGGTGAACGGTGTCCTGTTCCGAAAGCTCGGGCACGTTGATCCAATCGCCTTCGAGCGGAATCAGGTCCCGACCGCTGCGTGTAAGTGCAACGCCACTGAGGGCCCGGGACCCAGCGGCGACCGCAGCGGTCTCGGCCGTACCGAGCCCCTTTTCCAACGCCATGCCAGTGAGGTGCAGCTCAGTATCGGCCGAACGTAGCCGCTCGCGAAGCGTAGCCTGCGTCTGTTCTGTGACCTCGGCCAGACGGAGAGAGTTGGCCTCGGTGAGTCGCTGGGCGACCTGGGTGTAGGAGAACACCGCGAGCGCGCCAATCGGGAGAATGGCGCTGAACACGAAAAGGAAGAGGAGTCGACGGGCGACCTTCGTCTCGAGGAAACCGAGTTCGACTCTCACGGTACTCTCTTGAAGCTAGCATCCGGGGGCGTGGAGGCCCGTTGAACAACACCAGAACAACGCGCGACGCATCGGCGGTTGTTTCTGTGCAACGCCCCCAATCGGGCAAGAAGCGTGCGCAGCACCGACCCGTTGCCGACGCGCAACTACTGGCTCCAGGCCGTGGAGTTCAGCCCCTCGAGTGAGACCAGCCGAGAAGCCTGATCCAGGTCCCGGAGCAGCTCGGGCAGCCGCGTCTGTTGGACCCGGAGAAGCGCAGCCACAACCCGGGCATCGAACTGAGTGCCCGACTCGGCCTTGATGATTTCGCACGCGCGGTCGCAGCCGATACCGTTTCGGTAGGGGCGCTCGGAGATGAGCGCATCGAACGCGTCAGCCACGGTCACCACCCGGACGATCAGAGGGATATCCCTTCCGCGGAGTCCATCCGGGTACCCCCCGCCGTCGACGCGTTCGTGGTGGTGTCGCACCACGGGGAGCATAGGCGCGAACACCTCGATCGGCTGCAAGATCTCCGCACCCAAGACGACGTGACGCTCGACCTGTAGGCGCTCCTCTTCTGTGAGCGCAGCCGGCTTGTTCAGGATCGCGGTGGGCACGCCGATCTTGCCGATGTCATGAAGCAGGGATGACTCGCGGATCAAGGTGATCTCGCTCTCGGACATCCCCATCTCGGCAGCCAACAGCGTGCTGACCTCCGACACCCGAGCCGAGTGGCCAGCGGTCCACCTCGAGCTGGCGTCGATCGTCAGGGCCAAGGCCCGGAGTGCTCCCTCTTTGAGGGCGACCAGTTGTTGCTGCCGCCGCACACTGGCGGCACCAAGCACGATCTGGTCCGCCAGTGGCCTTAGCTGCGCGACCTCCTCGGAGGAAAGCGTCGTCCCGTTTGGCCCCCGCGCCACGAGGGCGCCGGCCACTTCATCGCCCACCAACATCGGGAAGACCTCCAGTGGCTCGACGTCGGTGGAGTCCGCCCGCAGGACGCCGTAGAGAAGGCGGTCGGTTTCGGGTCGCACGAGCGCGTGATCCCCGCACACACGAAGCGCGTGAGGGACCGCTGTGGGCAGCGCGATCGGGGTGCTCTCCCACTCGTCCAGGCCTTTGGGACGCAGGAGCACAGGCCCTTCGTCGAGGAGGAGGAGAATGCGGAATTCGGCGTCGGGGACGGCGTAGCGAAGCGGAGCGCGCAGCGCCGTCAGCAGCGCGTCGAGGGCGGGCGCCTGCAGCGCGACCCGATCCAGTTCGTGGATGGCTTCAAGGGTGCGGAACTGGCGGCCGAGCTGTTTGGACATCGTGTTGAACGAGTCCGCCAGGTCGCGGAACTCATCGTCGGTGCGCACATCCACGTGGGTCGAGAAGTCTCCGCCGCTTACCCGCAGCGTGCCCTCCCGGAGCCGTTCCAGGGGACCGAGCGTGCGTCTAATCTGGACCTTCACCAGGAGCAAGGCCGTCCACAACACCAGGAGGATGGTCGGCAAGAACACTTGGGTGAAGCCACGGACCGGTGCGAGCGCGATGGCGGCGGGAGCCCCCACCGAAACACTCCATGCCGCACTGGCGAGTCGATCGGGTAGATAGAGCGGGGTGGACGCGACGGTCAGACGCGTTCCCTCCCATCGCAGTGATGTGACATCTGTGTCGCCCGAGGGCGGACCCAAAGCGGCGGGGTGGGAAAGCGGACAGCTGAGCGATAGGCCCTTCGAGTCCCTCACGCACAGCAGGCCCTCTCCGTCGGAGCCGGCGTAGATTTCGGCGTTCGACCACAGCTGGTCGGATCGGACCGCGCCCCAGAGCAGGCCGCCGCCGGAGGCGCGGTGGACCAGGAACACCGGCTGGGTCGCCTCGGTGATCAGGCGTGTGCGCCCCGCCTCCACAAGGGCGCGCTCGTCCTCCGACAGTCTCGGAAGGGGACCACGGTGCTCGCCGACGACCCGCGTCGGAATGGAGCCGGGCTCTCCCACGAGCACCGCCGAGAGCAGCTCGGGAGGCGAGGGCGCAGCCACGGAGGGCATGTGCTCACTCCGACGAAACCGCTCGAGCTCGGCCTCGGCCGCCAGCAGGCGAGCGACCACGGAAGTGCCGGCGGCCTTGGCCGCATGGGTGAGCTGGTCCTCGCTCTGTCGGATCAGTTGTCGGGTGACGTGGCGGTAGGCCAGGAACGTGGATACCAGGAGAGGCACCAGGGTGCACAACAGGAAGAGCACGAGCAGCCGGCGGGCCACACCAGTCGCCAAAAGGCGGCGATCCAGAAAGCTCTTCTTTGGAGGCGGGGACACGGCGGCCACGGACGCGGGAGGGCGGACCCGACTCCTTCGCGAGTCGGCTCTAGGCCGACCTATGCAAACCTCGTGCAGCCCCGGAAGGGAGACGCCTAGGGGTGTTGGACGTCTACCACAAGGCGCGCGGGATCGTTGAGCTCGATGATTCGATAGGGCGTCTGCGTTCCCAGATCGAACGCCCACCACACCTGGCCTTCGAAGTCACACGTCGCCAGGACTTGATGAAGATGCTCCGAGTTTCCTTGCCTTACCCGGGCTCCCGTCGTCGACCGAGACTGCTCGTCGTGTCCGCGCGCGCCCGACAGTCTCAAGAGGAGGAGTGCACTTCCGCGCGTGTCGTAGCTGACCTCCCCCGGATCCGCCGCACAATCCTCCACCTGCTCCACGTAGCTGAGGTTGTACCCCGGGTACTGGCTGGCGTCATCCGCGAACTCGATCATGAACCGATCGAAGCCTTCGCTGGTCGAGAGATCCACGCCGGCGATTGTGCGCGAGGGGGTGCCAGGCTCGGGCTGCCGGTTGAGTTCACCTGTGGTCCAGGGAAGCGTGAGGCCCATCTCCGCCGGGTCGATTCCCTCGAGCGAGGCCTGGGACAGTGTGTCGCGTACCGGCGTTGTGGGCGGAATGTACGGGATCTCCTCTGCCTCGGGAGCCTGCTCGCCACCGCAGGCTGCGGCCAGGATGATCCCCATCGCGACCGTGCCCAAGTTCCTCCGTCTCTGCCGACTCGCGCCCACTACACCTCCTCTCCGTTGTCTTTCTTGATGGCCTCTTGCAGGGCATCGAACCCCAACAGCGCACACTTTATGCGAACTGGAAACTTGCTGACGCCTGCCAGCGTGCGGAGGTCGCCCAGACGCTTGTCCCTGGCTGCCTCGGTGTCGCCATGCATCATCTCTGTGAATCGCGTAGCGAGGGCCAGGGCCTGGTCGACAGGCTTGTCTTTCACCAGCCCCGTCATCATCGAAACCGAGGCCTGCGATATCGAGCACCCCTCACCTTCGAAGCGCACATCTTTCACCACGCCATCCGCCACCCGGAGTTGGAGCTTGATGTCGTCTCCGCAGGTGGGATTGCGCATATGTACCTCTACGCTCGGGTCGTCCAGCGAACCCTTGTTGCGAGGCTTGCGGTAGTGGTCGAGAATCAGCTCCTGAAAGAGCGAATTCAACTGCGGTGTGGAACGATCCACCATCGAATGTGCTGTGCCCGGTCAGGGTTACCCGAAGAGTGCCTGGGTCTCTGAGAGCCCCTCGACCAGACGGTCGATGTCTTCGGTCGAGTTGTACACGTAGAAGGAAGCTCGGTTCGTAGCCGCCACACCCAGGTGCTTCATGAGCGGTTGGGCGCAGTGGTGGCCTGCGCGAATGGCCACTCCCTTCGAGTCCAAGACGGTGGCCACGTCGTGGGGGTGAATCCCCGTCAGGTTGAAGGAGACCACTCCCGAGCGTTGCTCCAGGTCGCGCGGACCGTAGGTCACCATGCCGTCCAGGGCATCCAGAGCGTCCAGGGCATAGGAAAGCAGTGCGCGCTCGTGCTCGATGACGCGCTGGGGGCCCAGGTCGGTGAGGTACTGGACGGCGGCACCGAACCCGATGGCACCCGCAACGTTCGGGGTGCCCGCCTCGAACTTGTTGGGGAGGCCGGCCCAGGTGCTTCCTTCCAGCTCCACCGTGTGGATCATGTCCCCACCGCCCTGGTAGGGTGCCATGGCCTCGAGGAGGGAGCGCCGACCCCAGAGGGCACCGATCCCGGTGGGCCCCAACATCTTGTGCCCCGAGAACGCGTAGAAATCACAGCCGAGTGCCTCCACGTCGACGGGGACGTGCGGGGCGGCCTGTGCTCCGTCCACCAGGACCAGCGCCCCAGCGTTCTTGGCCGCCGCGGTGATCTCGGCCACCGGGTGGACCGTCCCCACCGCGTTCGACACGTGTCCTACGGCCACCAGGCGGGTGCGTGAGGAGAGGATGTCCTCCAAGGCGTCGATGGCGAGCGTCTCATCCGGACCGACGCGCAGAAACCGGAGGGTGGCGCCGGTGCGGCGGGCCAGGATCTGCCAAGGCACCAGGTTCGAGTGATGGTCCATTTCGGAGAGCACGATCTCATCGCCCTCACGCAGGTTGTCGAGCCCCCAGCCATGGGCGACCAGGTTGATGGCTTCGGTGGTTCCGCGGGTCCAGATGAGCTCGTCGGCGTCGGCGACGCCGATCCATCCAGCCACCAGTCGTCGCGCCTCTTCGTACGCGTCGGTCGAGCGTCGCGACAGCTCGTACAGTCCTCGATGGACGTTGGCATTGTCGTGGCGGTAGTAGTGGGCCACTGCGTCAAGCACGGCGGTGGGCTTCTGCGTGGTCGCAGCGTTGTCGAGGTAGACCAACGGATGGCCGTGTATCGCCTGCTCGAGAATGGGAAACGAGCGACGGATCGAGGCGGGATCGAGCGCCGAATGCTGGTTGTCGATCACATCAACCTCGCCGGGCGATGGTGGGTCGCAGCCGCTTCGTCTCAGGTGATCCGGACGTAGATGCCGTCGGACCGAGTCTCGACCTCGAAGACCCGGACGCCCCGGACCGCGGGGAGCCGGGTCGACTTCCCCGTGCAGGCGTCGAAACGCGCTCCGTGCAGTGCACATTCCACCTCGCCGTCCTCGATGCTTCCCTCTGAGAGCGGGAAGTCAGCATGGGAGCACACGTCCTCGAGCGCGTAGAGCGTCCCGTCCACGTTGGCCAGCACCACCTGGAGGTCGTCCGCGTCCACGGCCAGCAGCCGGCCTTCAGGGCAAGCATCGGGCTCCGCCACCCGGACCCATCCGCTCTCAGACATGGGCGAGCTTCGCCTCGATGGCGCGAGTCACCTTCTCGATGACGCCACCAAGGGGTAGGCGGGCAATCACCTCACCCAGGAATCCCAGCACAACGATCCGTTCCGCACGCTCGCGATCCAAGCCGCGACTCTGTAGGTAGAACAGCGCCTCCTCATCCAGCTGACCCACGGTGGCGCCATGAGAGCACTTCACGTCGTCCGCCTCGATCTCCAGGTTGGGCAGGGAGTCGGCGCGGGCATTCTCGGAGAGGAGCAGGTTGCGGTTAGTCTGGTAGGCATCGGTCCTCTGTGCGCCTTCGTGCACCTTGATAATGCCGCGAAACACCGAGCGCGCCTTGTCGTCCAACGCACCCTTGTACAACAGGTCCGACGTGGCGTGCGGTGCCACGTGGTCCTGACTGGTACAACTGTCAAAGTGCTGACCCGCGTCTCCGAAGTAGAGTCCCAACATGTCGCTGTTGGCTCCAGGGCCCAGCAACTGGGCGTTTAGATCCAACCGTGCCACCGAAGCACCCACGTTCACGTTCAGCGTGTTGAGTGTGGCGTCGCGTTCGGCCAACGTGCGCTGTTGGGAAAGGTGGAACGCGCCCCTGCCCATGCGCTGAAGCGACACGTACTGCACCTGCGCTCCCTCCGCAGCGAAAACCTCGACGGCCGACGAGTGCAGCGTTTGAGTCTCGAAGTCCGGTGACAGGATCTCGTCTACGAAGGAGGCTCGACTGTGAGGGCTGGCAATCAACAAGGTCCGGGTGAAGTAGGCCGTCCCGGCCCGCGATGCCCATCGCGTCACGCGGATGGGTCGATCGAGCTCGACTCCCTGGGGGAGGTGACACAGCACTCCGTCCGACCAGAGAGCTCCGTTCAGGGCCTGGAACTTCCCTTCCGACGCGGGGACGGCCCGTGTCCCGAGATACTCCTGAAGAAGCTCCGGATGGGAGGCGGCAGCATCACGCAGCGACGTCAGTATGACGCCCTGTACGGCCAGCCCCCGCTCCAGGTCGACATGCGCGATCCGACCGTCGATTTCGACGACGTGACCCGAGGCGTCATGATCGGCCGCCATCGCCTCCCTCACGGCGGCCGGAAGCTCATCGCGATCAGGTCCTTCCGTGCCCAGTACCATCCCGTCGAGCCTCAGCAGTCTCTTCAGGTTGGTATAGCGCCAGTGCTCCAGCTTGGTGGTGGGGAACGGCATGGACTCGTACAGCTCCCACGCCTCGGCGCGCCGGTCCCGCAGCCACGAAGGCTCCTGCTCGGCAATGCGTTCCACGGCTTCCCGGTTGAGCGCTTCGGTCACCCCCTCGCTCAGCGTCATCACCCCCGTCACCCTACCGAGCCTTCCATTTCGAGTTCGATCAAGCGGTTGAGTTCTACGGCGTACTCGAGGGGCAGCAACTTGGCGATGGGTTCGATGAAGCCTCGGACGATCAATGCCATGGCCTCCTCCTCGGGGACCCCTCGGCTGGTGAGGTAGAAGAGCTGCTCGTCTCCGATCTTGGAGACCGTGGCTTCATGGCCGACGTTGGCGTCCTTCTCCTCGATTTCGATGTAGGGGTACGTGTCCGTCCGCGACGTCTCGTTGATCAGCAGTGCATCGCACTCCACGTTGGCCTTCGTACCCGTTGCACCTTCATAGACCTTGCAGAGACCCCTGTAGGTGGACCGTCCGGTTCCCTTCGAGATCGACTTGGAGACAATGGACGATGTGGTGCGTGGGGCTGCATGGACGATCTTCCCGCCGGTATCCTGGTGCTGCCCGTCGCCAGCATAAGCGATCGACAGGATGGACCCGTGGGCATGTTCACCGACCAGGAAGCACGAGGGGTACTTCATGGTGATCTTGGAACCCAGGTTGCCGTCCAGCCACTCCATGGTGGCGTTCTCGTGCACCAGCGCTCGCTGGGTCACGAGGTTGTACATGTTGTTGGACCAGTTCTGAATTGTGGTGTAGCGGAAGTGGGCCCCTGGCATCACCACGATCTCGATGACGCCCGAGTGGAACGAGTCGGTGGAATAGACCGGCGCTGTGCACCCCTCGATGTAGTGGGCGCGCGAACCCTCATCGGCGATGATGAGCGTGCGTTCAAACTGACCCATCTGTTCCTGGTTCACCCTGAAGTACGCCTGCAGGGGGGTATCCAACTCCACGCCCTTCGGGATGTAGACGAACGAACCGCCGGACCAGACTGCTGAGTTCATAGCCGCAAACTTATTGTCGGCCGAGGGAACCACCGTCGAGAAGTACTTCTTGAACAACTCCGGATGGTTCTTGAGCCCGTCTTCGATGGAATCGAAGATCACCCCCTGCTTCTCCCATTCCTCCTTCAAGGAGTGGTAGACCATCTCAGATTCATACTGGGCACCCACACCTGCGAGAATGCTGCGCTCCGCCTCGGGGATGCCCAGTTTCTCAAACGTGTCCTTGATGGACTCGGGCACGTCGTCCCAGGAGCGCTCCATCTTCTCCTGCGGCCGCACGTAGAAGTAGATGTCGTCGAGCACCCGCTCCAGGTTGGAGAGGTCGGCACCCCACTCCGGCATGGGCTTGGAGTTGTAGATGTCTAGCGCCTTGAGACGGAACTCCAGCATCCATGAGGGCTCGTTCTTCTGCGCCGAGATCTCACGCACCACCTTCTCGTTGAGTCCGCGGTCAGAACGAAAAAGCGGTTCGTCCTCGGTGATGAAGTGATACTTGTATTCGTCGAGCTCGAGACCATCGACCAGTTCATTCTCAGGCATGCGCGCTCCTACGCGTTCACTGGTTCGCGATACTCGGCGTAGCCTTCCGCTTCGAGCTCCTTGGCCACATCGGGGCCACCCGACCGAACGATCTGTCCATCGACCATCACGTGCACGATGTCGGGCTTGATGTAGTTGAGCAGGCGCTGGTAATGGGTGATGAGAAGCACGCCCATCTCCGGACGTTGCTTCATGAGCGTGTTCACGCCCCGGGATACGACCTGGAGTGCGTCGATGTCGAGCCCCGAGTCCGTCTCGTCCATGAGGGCGAGCGTCGGTTGCAAGAGCGCCATCTGAAGGATCTCGTTGCGCTTCTTCTCTCCCCCACTGAATCCATCGTTGACCGAGCGTTCTGCAAAGGAGAGATCCATGTCGAGCATCTCCATGCGCTGGATCAGCTCGTCCTGGTACTCGAACAGGTCCAGCTCTTCACCCTCCGGCAGGCGGGCCTGTTTGGCCGCGCGCATGAAGTTGGCGATCGAGACGCCCGGGATGTCGACCGGGTACTGGAACGCCATGAACACCCCGGCCCGAGCCCGTTCGTCGGCCTCCATCTCCAGCAGATCCTGCCCCTGGAAGACCGCGGACCCACCCGTGGCCTCGTAGGCGGGATGTCCGGCTAACACCTTGGCCAGCGTAGATTTACCGGAACCGTTCGGGCCCATGATGGCATGGATGTCCCCCGCCTCGATCCGAAGGTCCACACCGCGGAGAATCTCCAGATCTTCCCCTGCGACTTTGGCCCTGAGGCCCGAGATCTCGAGAATTGCAGAGTCACTCATGGCTTGGTTCGCGGGGCCCCCGTCGGGGGCGGAGAAAAAAAAGCAGCGAGCCCGCCGGCGTCGCCACTAACAAGAATGATTCTTAGTCTCAGAATGCTACCTTGGGCGACGGCTTAGGTCAAGCTGAAAACCCCCCTCAGAGGTTCACCAGCGGCTGAGCTCCAGAACCAGCGCGTCGATGAGCCGTCGGACCTCGTCGGACTCCATGCCTGAGTTGTTGCTGAGGATGCTGAAGACCATCTCGCGGCCGTTGTCGCGAACCAGATATCCGGACAGGCTGTTCACGTGCCGAAGCGTCCCCGTTTTCGCGAAGAGCCTCCCCTCGAGCGACCGGAGACGCCCCTGCAGAGTTGTTCCGGCTTCCCGCGGTTCCCCCATGGCCGAGCGGAATGCCTCTCCGTCGGGGCCGATCCGAATCTGGGTCAGCACGTTCACCAGGGACCGGGGGGTGAGCAGGTTGTATGCGGCCAACCCCGATCCGTCCACGAACTCGATGTCCTTGGACAGCACACTGAAGGACCGAGCCAGCTCGGCGGTGACGGCCTCCCCAGCCTCCTCCCATCCCCCGCGACCGTCGAGCTGTTGGGCCAGAGCTCTGACGAGCTGATCCGTCACCCAGTTGTCACTCGGCCCCAACACCCGGGCCAGGATGGTCATGAGAGGTGGCGAGGTCAGCGTGGCCAAGCGCTCAGCTGCAGGGCACCCGCCCACCCGTCCAGCGGCACACCCGGCTGGAAGCTCGGCGTTGGGATCCCACGCGAACGCCAGGCCACCATCGAATCGCAGCCCCCGTTCGGTGAGGACGTCGTAGAGCAGTTCGCCCGCCACGCGGACCGGGTCCCCTTGAGCGATTCTGAGCGTGCGGCGCCAGGAGGGCGGTACCGTCCCCCCGACCGCGAGCCGCCCGCCTTCGCCCAACGACCGAGAGTGGACGATGGCGGTGTCCGTGGTGGCCGTGCGGATGTCGAACGTGAGTCGTCCAGGTGCGAGCTGTGGGCTGGGGGTCACACTCGCTTGCCGATCGATTTCGGGGGGAGCCTGGACCCGGAGAACCACTTCACCGCCCTGCACCACGAACGCCCCGCCCGAGGCCCCCCACGACCATCCGACGTCCTCTACCATGCGTGAGCCCGGGACGCTCGTGGAGTCCCAACCCGAGACATCGATGATGAGCGGGCCCTCCACCCTTCGCACACCGCTTGCGCGTAGACTATCTGCAAGCGCCTCCAGGGGCGTGCGCCACGAAGGATGGTAGCGGTCGGAAAGTGTCGGATCTCCAACACCGGCCACGACCAAGCCGCCGCTGACTACGCCCCGGCGGACGGGCCCCAGCGCGTACACGTGCGTTTGGAACCGGTAGTTGGGACCCAGTCCGCTGAGTGCAGCCGCGGCCGCCAACACCTTCATGTTGGACGCCGGCGTAAACTTCTTGTGTGCGTTCAGGGAAAACAGCACCTCGCCGTCGTGCAGGTCCTTGGCGACGATGCCCCAACGCATTTGGTTGAACGGCGAGCGGTCGATCAGGTCGGCGATGCGAGCCGCAAGTTCCGGTCGGGCAGCCACCGCCGACGAGGTCGCGGGCAGTTCGCCCGACTCCAACTGATCCAGAGGCAAGAAGACATCCGAGCGCGCGGGCTCGGACGCACCTTCCGAGGGTGGGGGCACTGTGACCGAATCGACCGTCGGCAGGCCATCCCCGGCCTGGGCTGCCGGCGCGGGTGGGGGAGGCGGTGTGGTGGCTACAGCGGAGCAGCCCGCAAGCAGAAGGGGAATGCCCCAGGAGGCGCGGAGGAGCGATGTCATGCGGGGGAAGGTAAAACGCCTACTCCCTCTCCACACTTACCGCAGTGCCGTAGCAGAGCATCTCCGCGGCGCCTTTAGTCACCTCGGCGGACTGAAACCGCAGCCCCACAACCGCGTTGGCGCCCAACGCCTCGGCTTCGTCCGACATCCTCGCAATGGCCTCCTCGCGTGCCTCGGCCAGGGCCTTGGTGTACTCGATCAGCTCACCGCCGGTGATGTTCCGCATCGTCGCTACGATGTCCTGCCCCAGGTGGCGCGCCCGGATACTGCCTCCTCTGACCAACCCGTGAATCCGAAGGACATGATACCCGGGCAGATGATCGATCGTAGTCAGGATCATCGATAGACGTCCTTGTATGGATCCACCTGCCACGCGCGGTACCGCTCATACAGCACCGTGGCGAACAGCAGCACGATTCCCAGCGCGATCCCTCCCGTCGCAAACTTCTCCCACGTTGCGATGGAGGAGCGCGCGTAGATGAACGTCCCGTAGGCGATCCACACGAGCGCGCCGATGAGCACGAGGAACCACCCCAGCGGCCGTGTCAGCCGGGCATGCACCCGTGACCATACAGAGGGGCCGAACGCATCGGGAGAGAACGTGAGCTGTTGTAGCTCGGTCTTGATAGCGCGGAACAGCAGTAGCTCCCGCTGTAGCTCCGTCGACTCCTGCAGCTGACTGTCGATCAGCGCCACTTCCTCAGGTTGCGCTTCGCCATCGAGGTAGCGCATCAACGCTTCTCTAGATTCCATGGGTAGCCCCCACCGCTCGGCTGTCCGCCGCCGTCCATCCAAGGTTCACCAACGCCTCTCTCAGTGCCTTACGCGCATGAAAGAGGCGACTCGCCACGGTTCCGTCGGGAACGCCCAGGATCGATGCGATCTCCTGGTAGCGGAAGCCTTCCAACTCCTTCAACACCAATACCTCTCTATGCTCTTCAGCAATCTGTTCCAGCGCTCGCCACAGAATCTCGGCGGATGCCGAGCGCTCCCGGACGCGGTCGGGACGATGTGCCGGGTCGTCCGGGTTGCGCTCGAGGTGCTCGTCCAGCACCTCCACTTTGAATCGCGCCTGCCTGCTGCGGAGCAGGTCGCGACACCGGTTTCTCAGGATCTGAAAAAACCAAGGGCCGAACGGCCGTCGCACATCGAAGTTCGGGAGCGACTGCCACGCCTTCACGAACGAGTCCTGCACGGCGTCGCGCGCCTCGTCCGAGTTCCCGAGCATGCCTAGGGCCAGCCTCATGCCCGGTCCTTCGTAGGCTTTGACGATTGGCTCGAAGAAGCGCGGGCCGCCAGCTCGACACTTCGCGATCAACTCCCGTTCGACCTCCGATAGCAAGCGGACTCCGTTCGTTTCTTGGTTTCCTGGAGACTACGGGGTAGCAGCCAAGTTTCTTCAGCCTGGGGGGCTGTTGGCAACTGGGCCGGCGCCGGCGACTATGGGCGCACTAGCCAAGGAGAGCACAATGAGAGGGTTTGTGCGGATGCTGATGGTGGTCGTTTCGGTCGGGGCCTGCGCTCCCCAAACCGAGGAAGTGCCTCCCCCGCTGGATTTCGCGGAGACCCCCCAGTTGGAAGAGCAGCAGTCGGGCACCCAGGCGCTGCTCCAGGCCGTGTCCATCGTGTCGGAGCGGATCGTGTGGGTGAGTGGCCACGAGGGCACGATCTTGCGGACGACCAACGGAGGGGCCACTTGGGAGGCCAGGTCCACCCCCTCGGGAGATTCCCTTCAGTTCAGGGACATCCACGGTTTCAATGGGGAACGGGCGGTGGCGATGACGGCGGGGACCGGGGACCTCTCCCGGATCTATCGAACCCAGGATGGAGGCATGACCTGGTCGCTGGTGTTCACCATGCCCGAGCCGGAGGGGTTTCTGGACTGTCTCGACTTCCTGGATGAGGGACACGGATTCGTCTACGGGGACGCCGTGGATACCGCCCCCTACCTGTTGGAGACCGTGGACGGGGGTGCCACCTGGGAGCGGGTACCGGGCAATCTCCTCCCTTCAGCCGGCCCCGGCGAGGGCGGTTTCGCCGCCAGTGGGACGTGTGCCCGGGCCGCGCCGGACGGGTCCTTCTGGGTTGCAACCGGAGCGGGAGGAAACGCCCGCCTGCTCTCGCTGGCTCCCGAGGGTGGTGACTGGCGTGCCCAGGATATTCCGGTGGTACGTGGTAATGCGGCCGGCCTCACGACCGTGGCCTTCGGGGGCGCCGGCTCGGGACTCGCACTGGGGGGCGACCTGGGGCAGATGGAAGGTCGGACCGAGAACATCGTGGTGACCTCCGACGGAGGTCGATCTTGGGTGGCCGGTGGCCAGCTCCAGCTGCTTGGGCCCGTGTACGGCACGGACTTCGTGCCAGGAACCCAGGTGGCGATCGCCGCGGGCCCGGCCGGAGCGGACCTCACCCGCGACGGCGGCCGGTCCTGGGCCTCGATGGCCGCAGACTCCTACTGGGCGGTGGACTTGGCTGCATCGGGCGTCGGCTGGATGGTTGGACCCGATGGGCGAGTGGTGCGGATAGCGCTGGTGGGCTGACCCGACTGTTGAGGGAACGCCGCCACAGAACGCGGCGTCCGTGAGGCACCCCGACGTGGCTCTGTCAGCGGGTCTCGCCTGTAAGTTATTGTCAATGTGCATGTTGTAGCACCTCAGTAGCGCGGTGCTGGACGCATACCTCAGCGAACGTTCCTTGCCACCTTTACCCCTTCCGCCGGGACGCGACCCTGGCGATCGGATGGCCCTCGGACCGGGACGAACACGCTACACCATGAGCGACCATACGCCACGCACGATCGGCATCTCTGTCGACGTTGTTTCCGTTGCGGCCTGCCTCAGGGGCTACGGTTTCGACGAGCGTAGCTCCGCCGATCTGATCTATGAGGTGGCCGTACCCCGGTTCCTGGACCTCCTGGACCTCCACGAGGCCAAGGCCACCTTCTTCTTGGTGGGCGAAGAGGCTGGAGGGCATCCCCATCGGGTTCGGGAAATCGTGGGGCGAGGCCACGAGGTCGCGAGTCACACCATGACCTTCCCCAGGTCCTTGGCGGAGCTTTCGCAGCGGGCGGTCGCCAAAGAGATCGCAACGTCACAGACCGTCTTGGCCGAACTCGCCGGCGACACGGTCTCGGGGTTTCGGGCACCCAATGGGGATTGCCCCGATTACCTACCGGAGCTGTTGGCCGCGGCAGGGTTGGGATACGACTCGTCGGCCTGCCCTTCGTGGAGGGGGTCGACGTCGGCCCAACCGCGCTGGCAGCGCACCCAGTTCGGATCGATCGCCCTGCTGCCCCTCATGACGGCGCCTTGGCTCCGGTTGCCGTGGCATCACACCTCCGTGTTCAGCCTTCCCCGACCGCTGGTCCACCTCCTCACCGAGGTGGCTTTGAAGCGCTCGGCGGGCGTGCACTACCGCTTTCAGGCAACCGATCTGCTGGGGATGTCCGAGGACGGGGTGGATGCCCGCCTGGGCATGCACCCCGGGATGGACGACTCGTTGGAAAGCAAGCTGGAAATGGCACAGGTCGTCTTGGAGCGCCTGACCACCGAGGGTCCCCTGGTTGCGCTTAGGACGCAGGTCGGCGTCGAGCTGGGGTCCGACCCGCGCAGCACCTTCTCGGCCACCCGGCGGCGTCCACGGGAAAGGGATCTGGACGTCCCTGCCGATCCCGGCCTGATCCCGTTCAGACGGACGCGTCGCGACGGCGACGCCAGCTCCTATACGAAGGACGCTACCGCCTGAGCCAGGGCATCGATCTCCTCTTCGGTGTTGTAGTAGTGAGGGGATACCCGCAACGCGCCCGCGACCTCCTTGTCGTCGAAGTCCAGAACACCGACTTCGCGCGGGCTCGCGGACGTGTTGATCCCCATGGCACGCAGTCGGGTCATGACCACGGACGGATCTTGACCGTCCACATCCACCGTGACGATGCCCGACAACTTCGGTCCTCGATCCAGCACGTCGACACGGTCGATGCCGGCCAGTCGCTCGCGGGCCAGCGCCGATAGCGCCAACACCCTCTTTTCGATCTCGGCCATGCCCACGTCGAGCGTGTAATGCACTGCTTGGCCCAATCCCAGAACCAGTGCGTACGGAAACTCCCAGTGCTCGAACCGTTGGGCATCCGCAGCGGGCTGGTAGAGGTCGGGCTCGATCCAGTCGGCACCTCGCATATCGGGCAACAGCGGTTCCAGTCCCCCGTCGAGTGCACGGGGCGACACGTAGAGAAACCCGATTCCTCTTGGACCCCGAAGGAACTTCCGGGCGGTCGCAGAGAGGAAGTCGCAGTCGAGTGCCCTCACATCGATGGGCATCTGGCCGACCGACTGGCAGGCGTCTACCAGGACGGGCACATCGCGCGCTCGGCAAACGCCACACACGTCTTCGATGGGCTGCACCAGGCCCGAGTTCGTGGGTGTATGGGTCACGGAGACCAGTCGGGGCCTCTGTCGGTGGACCAGTTCGGCCAGGGCGCCCACGTCCACACCGCCCTCGTCGGTGTCGGGGGCCCGCAGGACTCGGATTCCCATCCGACGCTGCAGCGACAGAAATGCGATTTGGTTGGACGCGTAGTCGTTCCGCGTGGTCAGGAGTACGTCTCCTTCCCGGAACGGAATCGCGGAGAGGGCGGCGTTGAACGCCGAGGTGGCGCTGTCGGTGAGAGCGATCGTGCCGGGGGGTGCGTTGAGCAGTGTCTCCACGCCCCTGTAGGTATCCGCGATGGCGTCGACCCGTTCAGCGGCGGCCTCGTAGCCACCGATCTCGGCTTCGAGGTCGAGGTGGCTGTGCATCGTCTGGACCACCGGCGTCGGCATCAATCCGGCGCCGGCGTTGTTCAGGTGGTTGCGGTGAGTCACTCCCGGCGTGTCAGCGCGTAGCGCCGCCAAATCAATGCTCATATACTGCAGTATCTCCGAGTCGCGTCGATGAGGATTGCACAGTGTTGCTCCACGGACCGCAGGTCCACCCACTCCACGTCCGCATGGGCGCCTCCACCTCTCGGTCCGAACACCACGGTGTCGATATCGGCGGCAGCCAGGAACGCGGCGTCCATCCAATAAGTCGCGCCCTGTATGGGCGGCGGCTCCCCGAGTTGGGCCTGGGCGCACTCCCGGACGGCCCTGACCACATCCGAGTCGGATCGGGCTTCGAACGGCTCACGGGCCAAGAGTAGACGGGCCTCCGCCCGGAAACGCGGATCTGCGCCTGTGAGCCGGTCCAACATCGCCTCGACCTCGGCGAGCAGCGCCTCGGGGCGCTCCCCCGGCAACGTGCGTCGCTCCATCCCGAGAACACAGCGGTCGGCATACACGCTGAGCGCGGAGCCACCGCTGAGGGTGCCCACATGGAGCGAGCCAGGCCCGAGTAGGGGGTGTGCCGGTCCTGTCCGGACCCGCGTTTCGAGTTGATTCAGTGCGGTCAACACCTGACCCATCATCATGTTCGCGTCGACTCCCTCTTCAAACCGCGAACCGTGGGCTGCACGCCCTCGGGTCGTGACTTCGAGCCAAGCGAACCCCTTGTGCGCGACACACACCTCGAGCTCGGTGGGCTCGGTGACGATGGCGCCGTCGGTGCGTACCTCTTCGAGCACGGTCTGAATGCCGCGGCTGGCCTCCTCCTCGTCGGCCACCGCCACCACGTACAGGTCTCCCGCGAGTCCGCCCTCGGTCGCTAGGGTCCGGCCGGCTGTTACGCATCCGGCCAGTCCTGACTTCATGTCGTAGACACCTCGCCCCGTCATCCGGTCTCCGACGGTCGCCGGGCGGAATGGGTCGGCCATGGCTCCCGGCCCGACGGTGTCCAGGTGGGCGTAGAGCATGAGTGACCTCCCGTTCCCGGTGCCCGGGAGGCGGCCCACTACGGAATCGCGCCCCGCTCCGGAGTGAAGCGTATGCACCTCGAACCCAGCCTCGGTCAGGTCTTCTGCAACCACCTTGGCCAGGGCCGCCTCACCGCCCGAGGCCTGGTCGAACGCGGGATTCACGGAAGGCACCGATACGTATCTCTCCAGCGCCTTCAGCAGGAAGGATGTGGTTTCCGAAGGTAGGGTCGCCATGTCGTCAGGGACGCGGGTTGGTGAAGTCGGGGGCGGTGAAACCAGGGGTCTGAGTGTGGCGGTTTCGAGGCGCCCCTACCAGGAGGCGCTTGAACTGGTCCACCCGGACCGACCTATATTGTGGCCCCTCCTCCTCACTCGCGCGGACGCCAAGCCCTGAACGTCGAATCGAATCCTGACGCGGCCACCGCCGCTGCCGAGGCCAGTCGGCTTCGGGAGCTGCTCAGGGAGCACAACCACCGTTACCACGTCCTCAGCAGACCCTCCATTTCGGACGGCGAGTTCGACCGCCTGTTTGGAGAGCTGGTCGAGCTCGAGCGCCGCTACCCGGAACTACAACGACCCGACTCGCCGACCCAACGCGTGGGGGCGCCCCCGCTCTCGGCACTGCCCACCTACCGACACGTCGTCCCCATGCGTTCGCTGGAGTCGAGCAAGAACGCCGAGGACGTCCAGCGGTTCCACGACCGGATTGTGAAAGCCCTGGAGGATCCTCCCGTCTATCTCCTGGAGCCCAAGTTGGACGGGGCCTCTCTGGAGTTGGTGTACGAAGAGGGCGAGCTGGCACGGGCCGTGACCCGCGGCGACGGCGTCCAGGGCGAGGGCGTCACGGAGAACGTGCGCACCATCGCCTCGGTTCCGCTCCGGCTCAGGGAGTCCCCGGTCGGGGTCCCCTCCCTGCTGTCGGTACGCGGCGAAGTCCTGATGTTCCTATCCGATTTCCAGGCGCTGAACCAGCGCCTTCTCGAGCGCGGTCAGGAACCCTTCGTGAATCCCCGCAACGCAGCATCGGGCGCCCTACGGCAGCTCGACTCGAGTGTCACTGCGTCCCGGCCGCTCAGGCTCGTCGCCTTCGAGGTGCTCGCGGTAGAGGGGACGGAGTTCGAGAGTGATCACCTTGCAATGGACCAGTTGGCGGCTTGGGGGTTTCGTGTCCCTGAGCGGGTGGAGTTGGCGCAGGGCCCCGAGGACATCATCGCGTACCACCGGAGGTTCGCGGCGGACCGGGATGGACTCGACTACGAGATCGATGGGGTGGTGGTAAAGGTGGACGCGCTGGCGGCCCGGGTCGCGTTGGGATCCACGTCCCACCATCCCCGTTGGGCCCTGGCCTACAAGTTCGAACCGCGCAAGGAGGTGACTCGGATTGAGCGGATCGGCGTCTCGGTGGGCCGCACCGGTGCCATCACGCCCGTGGCCTTCCTCCGACCGGTCGAGGTCGGGGGTGTGACCGTGTCCCGCGCTACGTTACACAACCGGGAGGAACTGGCTCGAAAGGAAGTGCGCGACGGTGACCTCGTCCGCATTCAGCGCGCCGGGGATGTCATCCCCCAGGTGCTGGAGCGGGTCGAGGAGGAGGGGCGAGAACGCGCGGCGCCGTTCGAGATGCCCGAACGCTGCCCAGCGTGTGCTACACCCGTGATCGCACGGGGGCCCTTCACGGTCTGTCCCAACCGCTTCGGATGTCCGGCTCAGCTGAAAGGCAGGTTGGTCCACCTGGGGTCCCGCGGGGCCCTCGACATCGAGGGACTTGGTGAAGAGACGGCTCTACTCCTGGTGGAGCGAGCGTTGGTCACCGACCTGGCGGACCTGTTCCATCTGGGGGCCGAGGTGCTCCAGCAGCTCCCCGGCTTTGCGGAGAAGTCCGCCACGAAGCTCGTGCAGGCCATCGACGCACGGAGACACACCGAACTGGCTCGCTTCGTCCACGGGCTTGGCATCCCTGAGGTCGGGGCCACCGTGGCGCGCGCACTCGCGAAGCACTTTCGTGGGCTTTCCAAGATCCTCGACGCCGAGCCTGAGGCACTCATGGAGGTGCATGGTATCGGTAAGAAGATGTCGGAGTCGATCCGCGGCTTCATCGATGACCCGAGGAACCGAGCCGCCATCGACCGGCTGGCGGCCGAGATGCGTGAGCTTACGGCGCCCGAAGCTGTCAGCGGAGCGGCATTGGCGGGAAAAAGGCTGGTGTTCACGGGCGCGCTGGAGCGGTTCACTCGCGATGAGGCGAAGCGCTGGGCCGAGGAGCAGGGTGGCAAGGTGGTCGCCTCTGTCAGCAAGTCGACGGATTTCCTCGTGGCCGGTGCCAACGCGGGTTCTAAACTGGCCAAGGCTGAGACGCTGGGCGTTCCCGTCCTGACCGAAGACGAGTTTCTCGACCTCCTGGAGCACGGGTAGGGTCGGCTGATGGAGAATGCGGAGATCTCACGGGCCTTGGGCGAGCTCGCCGACCTTCTGGAGATCCAGGGCGAGGCCAATCCCTTCCGAATCCGCGCCTACCGAAATGCGCTCCGTGCAGTGGCGCAGCTCAGTCGGCCGCTCGCTGAGATGGTCGCCGCCGGGGAGGACCTGACCAAGCTACCTGACATCGGCAAGACGGTGGCATCGCACGTGGTCGAGTTGGTCCAAACGGGAGAACTGAGCAGACTGGACGAGATTGCCGAGTCCGTCCCCCGTTCCCTTACCGAGCTGGTGCGTCTCCAGGGGGTGGGTCCAAAGAAGGCCGCGCGCCTTTGGCGAGAGTTGGAAGTGACCACCGTTGCCGACTTGGCCCGCGCAATCGAGGCGGGCCGCGTCCAAGCCCTCAGTGGTTTCGGCCAAAAGAGTGCGGACAAGATCAAGGCTGCGATTGAAAGCCGCCAGCGTAGCAAGGGTCGACTCTTGGTGTCGGAGGCTGAGCGGTTCATTCGGCCGCTGCTGCGCTACCTCGAGAAGGCACCCGGTCTCGAGCGACTCGAGGTCGCCGGGAGCTTTCGACGCCGCCGTGAGACCATTGGTGACCTGGATCTCCTGGCCACGGTCCAAGGGGAGGGCACGGAGGTCGTGCGCTACTTCGTCGAGTATCCCGGAGTGGAGCGGGTGACGGGCCAGGGCGAGACCAAGGGAAGCGTCGTACTGAGATCCGGTCCCGCAGTGGACCTCAGAGTGGTGGATCCGGACTCCTTCGGTGCGGCGATGCAGTACTTCACCGGCTCCAAGGAACACAACGTAGAGCTGCGGGCCCAAGCCGTGAGGGCCGGTTTCAAGGTGAGTGAGTGGGGTGTGTTCCGGGTGGATGAAGAGGGTGCCGAGCTGGACCGGGTAGCCGGCGCTGAAGAGGAGGAAGTGTACGCGACACTGGGACTTCCATGGATTCCACCGGAACTTCGGGAGAATCGGGGCGAGATCGCGGCCGGTCGGTCGGGAACCCTGCCCACCCTCATCGAGCAGGATGATCTACGCGGGGAGCTGCATGCGCACACCGAGTGGAGTGACGGCTCACTGACGGTGCGCGGACTGGTCGAGGAGGCCCGACGGCGGGGACTCACCTACATCGCCATTACCGACCACACACCGGCCGTAGGCGTGGCAGGTGGCCTCACCGAAAAGAGGGTCCGGCAGCAGTGGGAGGAGATCGCCCGGGTACAGGAAGAGGTCCCAACGGTGCGCATCCTGCGGGGACTCGAGGTCGATATCTTGAGGGATGGCTCGCTCGACATGAGCGACAACGTGCTGGAGGGTCTGGATTTCGTGGTGGTCGCAGTACACACCCATTTTGGGTTGGACAAGGCGCAGATGACCGAACGGGTTCTGTCTGCCCTCAGTCATCCCTGCGTTCACATGTTGGCCCATCCCACAGGTCGACTTCTCAATCGACGGGACTCTTCGCAGTTGGACGTGGAAGCGGTGCTGCAGCTCTGTCGGGAACGGGACATCGCCGTGGAGGTGAACGCGAGTCCCCGGCGCCTCGATCTCTCCGACGTGCACCTGATGAGGGCCCGGGAACTCGATGTGCCCGTCGCAATCACCACCGACGCCCACAAGGCTCCGGACTTCGACAAGGCCCGCTATGGGGTCGACCAGGCCCGCCGGGCCTGGCTGGAACCGAAACATGTGCTGAACACCAAGTCGCTCGACGAACTCCTGGCCTGGCTGGCTGCTCGTGCCTGAGCTGGGACCCCGACTACTCCTCCTGGCCGGTGGGGTGGGAGCGCTCTACTTCGGCGCGGAGTGGTTGATCCGGGGTGCGGCCGCGCTCGCGCAGCGCTTCGGCGTGCCCCCGATCGTCATTGGACTCACGGTGGTGTCGCTCGGAACATCGGCGCCCGAGTTGGCGGTGTGTATTCGCGCTGCGCTCGAAGGTGCTGGCGACATCGCCGTAGGAAACGTGCTAGGGTCCAACCTGGCGAACGTCGGCCTCGTCCTGGGGCTCACCGCCCTGATTCAACCTCTGCGCGTGGCAAGTCAGGTCATCATGCGCGAGATCCCCATCATGATCGCGATCACCGTACTCCTCTATCCGCTCGTCCTCGACTTGGAGGTGAGCCGAGGCGACGGTGTGATCCTGTTGGCCCTGCTTGTTGCCTACCTGATCATCGTGTTTCGCTCGTCCAAGGATGAACCCGATCCCGTACTCGGTGAGTTCGGCGACTTCGTGTCGGAGATTCCCGAAACGAAGCAGCGACCGGGGAGTGCCTTGAGGGACTTGGCGCTGATGTTGGTCGGACTCTCGGCGCTCGTAATCGGGGGGAACGCCATCGTCATGTCCGCCATCTATATCGCGGGGGCACTGGGGGTCTCGGAAATGGTGATCGGCATGACCGTGGTGGCCGTGGGGACATCGTTGCCCGAACTCGCTACCTCGATCGTCGCCGGAATCCGCAAAGAAGCCGATATTGCGGTTGGAAACATCATCGGGTCCAATATCTTCAACATCGCTGGAGTGCTTGGCGTCACGTCCATCGTAACCCCGATTCCTGTGGCGGCGGACGTTCCCAACCTCCACTTGCTCGCGGTGCTCTTCCTGTCTTCGCTGGTACTGCCTTTCGCCCGGACGCGTTACACCGTCCAACGACTGGAGGGATCGCTCCTATGTTTGACCTATGTGGGCTTGGGCTTCTGGATCTTCTGGTAGTGGGCGACCTCCGATGAGTCGCTCTCCAGACGCCGTACTGAAGGCGATCGAGGACTGGCGCCGTCGCGGCATGATTTCATCCGACTTGGCGGATACACTGCGCCACGACGCCGAAGACGTCGCACAAGAGCAGGGAAGGGCACAGCTGCAGTACGCGCTCGGGACCACCGCAGGGTTTATTCTGCTCCTGGCTGCCGGGGCCTTCGTTGCTCGTAACTGGAGCCAGCTCGACGTCGCCTTCCGCTGCGGCGTTCTTGGTGTGGCCGGCATGGCGCTCGTGTTTGGTGCGCGGGTACTCGAGGGAAGAGCCCGAATGGAGCCGGTAGCGCTGCTTCTCCGAGCTTCGGGCCTCGGAGTGATGTTGGCAGCCTACGGGTACAGCGACAACGCCTGGGACAACGGGAGTCTCGGAGCCATCGTGGTGGGCCTACTTGCTCTCCTCACTCCACTGGCGAGCCTGCTTCTGAGTGCCGGTCACCGGGCGGGACCGACCGCGGTAAACACCATCGCCGCCTACGGCTTTCTGGCCATGTTCTTGAATCGTGTGGGTGTCGACGACGACGCGATCATATGGATTCTGGACGCTGTGATGGTGGTGAGCTTGGTCTTCCTGGCCTGGCGCCTTCACAGCAAGGGCGACCATCCGGGCTTGTCCCGAACCTTGGTGGTGTTCATCGCCAGTCTGTTCGGAGCCATGCTCCTGGTCGGAGCCACTCTAGCTGGGCCTCTTGACGTGGGTGAAGAAGCCGTGTGGGCTCTGGATGCCTGGCTGGTGCTGATTGTTGGGGTGCTGCTCTGGGGAATCCACCGCGCACCTCCCCATCTGCGGCGAGACTGGTATGAACCCCTCTTGGCCTCGTGCCTTCTCATCGCCATTCCTCTGGCCTTCTGGACCTGTCGGGAGCTGGACTTCTCATGGCGGTGGACCGGAGTAGGCCCGGGTGTGGTTGGCGCGCTCGGCCTGGCCTACGGCCTCCGCCATTCACGGGCCGTCGTCTGGACGTCGTGCCTCGCGCTGTTGTCCGGCGCGATTGGGATTGCCGACTTCGGATCTCGTTCGGCGTTTTCGATTGTGGTGGTGTTGGGAGTCACTGCCGCTTTCCTGTTCTGGCTTGCGGCGCGATTGGCCAGGACCCGCAGTGCCTGACACCTGGGGTGACTCGCTGCCGACGATCGGGTCTCCACCGCCCGGTCCCAAGTCGCGCGAATATGCTGCGCGTCTCAGGAAGGTCGAATCCCGTAACGTGACCTATGTGTCGGAGTCCTTCCCCGTCTTCTGGGAGGAGGCACACGGCAGCAACGTTCGGGATGTGGACGGAAACGTCTACGTGGATCTGAGCGGAGCCTTCGGAGTCGCCGCGCTTGGGCATTCGCCTGGTTCGGTTGTTAGAGCGCTCGCCGCACAGGCGGAAAGGCTGATCCACGGGATGGGGGACATTCATCCTCCCACGATGAAGCTACACCTGCTCGAGAAGCTTACGCGCCTTGCACCCTGGCGCTCGGCCCGAGCGGTCCTGGCCTCGTCGGGATCAGAGGCGGTGGAGATCGCGCTGAAGACGGCGCTCATGGCGACGAGACGCAGCGGTGTGTTGGCGTTTGAAGGCTCCTACCATGGCCTGACCCTGGGGGCGCTCTCGGTCACTCACCGAGACCATTTTCGGGCACCCTTCGAGTCCCGGCTCTTCGAGGGCGTGCAGTGGGCGCCCTTTCCAGGGGGGCCCGACGGCACCCCGGTTCATGAGGCACTGGCACGGGTGCGGTCCATCCTGAGCGACCGGGATGGCTCCGCGGTCGGAGCGGTCATTCTGGAACCCATCCAGGGCAGGGCCGGTGTTCGGATACCGCCCCCAGGCTTCTTGGGCCAGGTCGCGGCGCTCGCGCACGAGCATCGGGCGCTCGTAATCTGCGATGAGATCTTCATGGGGTTTGGACGCACCGGCCGAGTGTTCGCCTATGAACACGAGGGCATCACCCCGGACTTGATCTGTGTGGGGAAAGCCTTGGGAGGCGGGATGCCCTTAAGCGCGTGCCTGGGACCCAGGCGTATCATGGACGCCTGGCCCGAATCCTCAGGAGAGTCGATGCAGACCAGCACGTTCCTGGGGCACCCGCTCTCCTGCGCCGCGGGGATCGCGTTCCTGGAAGCGTTGGATCGTGAGGGCCTGGTATCGCGAGCCGCCCGGGTAGGAAAGGGCATGCTCGGCAAGCTCACGCGGACCCTGGAAGGTGTCCCACTGGTGCGTGATGTCCGCGGACGAGGACTCGTCCTGGGGATCGAGCTCCGTTCGGATGAATCCGACCCCACGGGTCCCGAGATTGCCGAGCAACTGCTGCGGAGGGGCATGATTCTGCTCCCCGCCGGGCCCGGCGGGGAGGTGTTGGAGTTGGCGCCTGCACTGACCGTCTCGGAGAAGTTGATCGACTGGAGTGTGGAGACCCTCCGCGACGTGTTGACCGACCCGGCCTGACGCTACATCTCCTCCAGGATTTCACGCGCGACCCCGGTGGTGGAAAAGCCGCCATCGTGGAAGAGGTTCTGCATCGTCACCTTGCGGGTCAGGTCGGAAAAGAGGCACACGCAATAGTCCGCGCACTCGTCGGCGGTGGCATTCCCCAACGGCGACATGCGCTCTCCATAGGCCAGCATCTTCTCGAATCCCGAAACCCCGGTTCCCGCCGTGGTCGGTGTCGGTGACTGGGAGATGGTGTTGACCCTGACCTTCGACTTCTTGCCGAAGTGGTAGCCGAAGCTTCTCGCGATGGATTCGAGTAGGGCCTTCGCATCAGCCATGTCGTTGTACTCCGAGAAGGCCCGCTGCGCCGCCACGTAGGACAGGGCCAGGATTGAACCCCACTCGTTCATAAGGTCCCGCTGATAAAGCACTTGCATGATCTTGTGGAACGACATCGCCGAAACATCGTACGTCTTCGTCAGCCACTCGTACTTCAAGTCTGTGTACGGGCGCTTCTTTCGGACGTTGGGAGACATCCCGATGGAGTGGAGCACGAAGTCGATCTTGCCGAACTGGCTCTCGGCCTCGTTGAAGAGCGTCCCCAGCGCCTCGACCGAGGTTGCGTCCGCGGGTACCACGGTCGATTCGGTCTTCTCCGCCAACTCGTGGATCGTGCCCAAGCGCAGTGCCACGGGCGCGTTAGAGAGAATGAATCGTCCACCGGCCGCGTGGGCTTTTTCCGCGACCTTCCAAGCGATGGAGAGTTCGTCCAAGGCTCCGAAGATCACTCCGGTCTTTCCGGCGAGTAGCTTGTGAGACATGCGTCCGTTGTTCGCGAGGTCGTTCAGCGGGAGCGACGAACATGGGTGAGGATGGGTCCCCGGGCCATAGTGGTCGTCGCACTCCTCGGCTGGGCGCCGTCGCTCGCTGGCGCCCAGGAGCGTCCCGTGCTGCTCGTGCCAGGTTGGGGGGAAGGTGCGGAGAGTCTGCAAACCCTGCGCGGAGCACTGCTGTCGGAGGGATGGGCCGACTCGGCCGTGGTGGCGGTGGAGTTTGCCGATCCCGTGGGAAGCAATGTCGATCACGCCGAGGAGCTACGCGTCCAAATCGAAGCGCTGCGTGAGGCTACGGGTGCGGCAAAAGTCGACGTCGTGGCGCACTCCATGGGCGGCCTCGCCACTCGAGCCTACCTGCGGGCTCGCGGGGACCAGGGACTGGCACCCGACGTGGCGCGCGTTGTGTTCTTGGCCACCCCCCATGAGGGCACCATCATGGCGTACCTGGCGTGGGGGAGGGGCGCTTCGGAGATGCACCCGCGCAGTCCCTTCCTGGAGGACCTCAATCGACGTTCCCTAGTGCCGGAGGGGACGCTGGCCCTGGCGCTTTGGACCCCCGTCGACTCGCACATCGTACCTGGGGCCAGCGCCACGCCGGCGGGGATCCCCAATGAGCGCATATGCTGCCCGACCCACCGAGGGTTGCTGAAGCACGACGTGGTGCAGGAGATCGTGGTTCGCTTTCTACGTGATGGAGTGGGCGGCTCGTCCTGAGAGCCATCCCTTCATCGCAACTCGGGTTGCAACTGACGCACCACTACGCTGGGCACATCGAACTCGTCGAGTTTCACGTAGGCAACCAGCCCGTCGGGGCCGAAGGCCTCAGGTAGCTCCACTGCTCCGGCAGGGACCGAGCCCATGTAGTTGCCATCGGGCTCGATGACATCGATGGGACCCGGTTCGCCGTAGCCCGGACCGGAGCGCGCAACCCAGATGCGATCCGCCCAGTCGGTCATCAGCTCTGCGATCACGGGCATCTCCTCGGCGTAGGTGGTCTGCTCGAGGGACTGCTCGAGCATGTCGCGCACGGCCGCATCGCTGAAGTTCATCGCACCTGAGCCCCGCCCAGACGAGCCACCTGACGAACTCCCTACAATCATCACCTGTGAACTGCCACCCCTCTCCGAGAGACGCGCCATGCGCGCCTCTTTGTAACGCTCACGATCTCCACGGGTCGTGGCGCGCGGCTCGATGGCGCGTGACAGGGTTCGGGAGATGCGCCCCTCTTTGTTCACGAGCTTGACCACGAAGGCCGTGCTGTCGCTCACAACCAGGGTCCCGTCACTAAGTCCGCCTATGTGCAGTTCGGGGCCGAAGGCGACCTGACCCTCGTTGATGCTGAAGCTCATGCCCTCGCCGCCGGCGGTCATGTTCACTTCGGGTCGGGGGTAGCTCCATGCCGCGAAGGCCGTTACGACATCGCCTGTCCTCGGGTCCAGACGCTTGATGGGGCGGGTACCTTCCTGCTCCGGGTCCTCGTCCCCGTTGCCGATCGACGAGCTCTGATAGACCAGGTTGCCCTCGGGATCCGAATAGACGCCTTCGAGGGGGAGGCCGTCGAACAGGTCGTGGCTCTTCTGTTCAACATAGTTCCCGGCCGCGTCGAAGTAGATGAACGCCATGTGTCCCACGTCGAACACCCGCAGCTCGCCACTTGGCGTCACGGCGATGGCCAGCGGGTTCCTGAACTCGCCCGGCCCTCCCCCCTGTTGTTCATGGGTGCGCACCAGTTCGCCGGTGCGGTCCACAACCACGATCCGCTTCGCCTGCACGTCCAAGGCGTAGAGGTTGCCGGCCGCATCGAAGACCAGTTCGGAGACGGTCGAAAGCTCCTCCCAACCGGTCCCTTCGGCTCCGCCCATCGTGAAGACATCCGACATCGAGACGGCCAAGGGACGGTCGGACGCGGGGACCTGGACGCGTTCCTGAGCGCCGACGGAATTGAACCCGCCCAAGGCGAGGACGACACCTAGGCAAACGGATAGCCGAGAAGGACGGACCATGGCTTTGTGTCTCTGACAGGGGAGATGGGGTCGAGCGGTGGTTCGATGAGCCCTGACGCGCGTGGGGTTGCTCAGAGCCCCAGCGAAGAGCGAATCAGGGGTGCGATACGCTCGGGCGTCCAAGGTGGCTCGAACGTGAGTTGCACCTCGGCCTCCTCCACTCCCTCAACACCGAGGATGGCCTGTTTGGCGTCTTCCACGATCTGCGGCGCCACGGGACAGAGCGGTGTCGTGAGCGAGATCCACGCCTTCACGCGCGAGCCGTCGACTTCGATGTCGTAGACCAGACCCAAGACCACGAGATCGAGGTGCAGCTCTGGGTCCTTCACGCTCCGAAGGGCCTTCTCGATATCCTTTTCGGTCGGCTGCATAGGGTGCGCTCGGATCTCTAGAGAGTGGGGCGCCCTCCTAAACCCGAACGCGCGGCTCGTTCCGGGCATTGGGCTACGACGCACCGCGCGCTAGTCTATGCCGTCCTCCCGCCCCCTTGCCTAGAGCTGTCATGTCAAAGAAGCGGATCGCCATCAACACTGGAGGCGGAGATGCCCCCGGTCTGAATGCCGTCATCCGAGCCATCGTGCTCTCGTCGCTCAATCGGGGGTGGGAGGTCTATGGGATTCTGCAGGGCTACAACGGCCTCCTGGAGGAAGGTGCGGAAGGGGTGATTCGGCTAGATCGCTCGTCTGTGCGTGGGATTACCCACCAGGGCGGCACCATTCTGGGTACCACGAACCGCGGCAACCCCATGGAGTGGCCGCAGAAGCAGCCTGACGGGTCGGTGGTGCCCGTCGACCGGACGCCCGAGATCGTGGAGGAGTTCCGGCGCCGGGGCTTGGATGCACTCGTCGCCATTGGCGGAGACGGCTCGCTCACCATTGCCCACCACCTCCACGAGCTGGGGCTACCTGTGATCGGGGTCCCCAAAACGATCGACAACGACCTTGCGTCGACGGTCGTCACCTTCGGGTTCTTCACGGCGGTCGATACGGCGACCGAAGCGCTCGACAAGCTCCACTCCACGGCCCAGGCTCACGAACGCGTGATGGTCGTCGAGCTGATGGGGCGGCACACCGGATGGATTGCCCTGTTCGCCGGCTTGGCCGCCACGGCCGATGTCATCCTCATCCCTGAGGTGCCCTACCGGTTGGACCGGGTGTGCGAGGCAGTTGAGCGGCGCTACCGGTCGGGACGTCGCTTTGCCATCGTGGTGGTGGCGGAAGGGGCCATGCCCGCCGGGCAGGAGGCCTCGTTCATCGAGACGGGACAGGTGGGGACCGCCGACCGCTACGGCGGGATTGCCGACAGGCTCGCCCACGAAATCCAAGACCGCACGGGCCGCGAAACGAGATCGTTGGTTCTAGGTCATCTCCAGCGTGGCGGGAATCCCAATGCGTACGACCGGCTCCTATCGCTTCGGTTCGGATCCGCTGCGGTGGAATTGATCGATGCGGGCCACTTCGGCTGCATGGTGGCCCTGGACCCGCCGGAGGTGCGGGCGGTGCCCCTGGCGGATGCGGTGGAACACCTGAAACGGGTTCCCCTGGATGGGGACATCGTCAGGACGGCTCGGGCGCTCCGAATCAGCCTGGGGGACTCGTGACGTCCGACCCCTCCGCCCCGGTCCTTCCGCGCTGTGGGTGGGCGGCTGGAGCAGGTCCGCTCGATCAGGCCTACCATGATGAAGAGTGGGGGGTGCCGGTGCGCGACGACTCCAAGCTCTTCGAGATGATCACCTTAGAGGGCGCGCAGGCGGGGCTGTCCTGGTCGACCATTCTGGCCAAACGGGAGGGTTACCGGGCGCTCTTTCACGGGTTCGACCCTGGCCGAGTCGCCCGCATGGATGAACGCGATCTGGCCCGCCTGCTCAAGGATCCGGCCATCGTCAGGCACCGAGGCAAAATAGAATCTACGTTCTCAAACGCGCGAGGTGTCTTGACCATTCAGGGCGACTTCGGGTCCTTCGCCGAGTACGTCTGGTCGTTTGTCGATGGGGCTCCGCTTCAGCCTAATCGCAAGTCTGACCAGGATTTACCGTCTTCGACCGATGTGTCGAAGACGCTGAGCAAAGACCTCAAAAGGCGGGGATTCCGGTTCGTGGGCCCGACCACCGTCTATGCGTTCATGCAGGCGGCGGGGTTAGTAAACGATCATACTACTGGGTGCTTCCGGCATGAGGTGGTTCGGGCGCTAGGCCAACCGCCGGGATAGCGGCGACAGAACTTTGGTATTCAGGTAGGCTAGTCTGCCCTTGGGGACTGGCAGGCTCGAGGATCGGGTGAATGGGGAGACCCATCTTCATCGAGCGACCCGTCTGAGCCGCCCTGGTTCGCGACGGGCAGTTTGGCCACATGGCGGCGATCAGGGAGAATCGTTTAGAAGGCGTATCTTTCTCGACCCGGCATGAGGAAATTCGGGGTTGGCGCAATGTGGCCAGTGGGATGGGCCCCGACCGACCGGCCTGATCGGGGTTCGTTCGGAAAGACGCCCCAGGGTGAGGGCCCGTTCGACGAGGCCCCCATTCCCCGCAGCACCCACTGTCCGGAGCGGCAAACTTGTTCTGTTGACCTGAGATCTACCTGGTTGGGGGCCTCCATCCTGCCCCCGGCTCGAGCCGGCAGAAATCGTGTATAGCGTTTAACGGTAATCGTTTAGCACAATACTGTTACGCGCCCTGTCAATTGCCGGATACCCGAACTCTCGCATTCTGCGAGACCCAAGGGCTGATCGAGGCGAGCTTCCAACCGCTTGGCACATCGATTGCCTTCCCAGCGGTCAAGGTCCTTCGAATTCCTCCCACCGGATCCAACCGGGCTGAGCTCGCGGTCGTGATCCCTCCCCGGAATCTAAGCACCGGCATGGCAAGAAGAGGGTCACCCGACTCACACCGGCAGCGGTCACTGGGGACGAACAAGCACCGGCGTGGCGCTCGCCTCCCCTGGGGCTGGGTCCTAATGGTGAGCGCGCTCGCGTTCCCAGCAAGCGTAGGGGCACAGGCAATCTGCACCCCGCTGGGTGGGGGACTGGGGTCGAGTTGGATCAGCGAATTCAACCGCGTCTACAGCCTCAGCCTCTCCACAGGGAAGGCGACCCTGGTCACGACGGCGCCCCTTCCGGACCTAAACAGCCTCGCCGCTGACGCGAACCGAGGGAAGGTCTATTACACCAACAACTCGAATCCGACTGACTTCGCCCTCTACTCGTACGATGTGGCCACCAACACCCACTCGGTGGTGGATGCCAACCTCGTCGCGAATCATGGGGTAGTCGTCGGCACCCAAGGCCTGAACGCTGGGGGTGCGTCCATCGACCTCGCTTCCGGCATCCTGTATCTGGGGGTCGAGGACATCGACGGGTTCGGGACCCAACTGATGTACACGATCACGCTCAACGCCGCAGGTACTGCCGTTGTCTCGGTGGCGAATTTCGCCACGACGACAGGGGATTGGGGAGACCTTCAAGCGTCCATCCTCTCGTCAAATCGCCTGTACTCGACGCATCCAACCGGAGCCCTCTTCCAGATTGAGGCTTTAAACGGAGCGGGTGCGTCGGTAGCAACCGCCCCCTTAGCCGGGGCGAGTCAATTAGCCACAGATCGCGTGGGGGGCCTTTGGGGCGTCTCAACGAGCCTCCAACAGATCAACACCGCCACGCTCACTTGGACGGGTCCGGCTACGTCAATCACGACCGACGGCACCACACCCCTTGTAAACCCACCCTATGATGCGGCGAGCTGCGTCGCCGCGACTGGGTCGATCGGGGATCGGGTCTGGCAAGACGACGACGGCGATGGAATCCAAGACGGAGGCGAGCCGGGAATCGCCGGAGTCACGATATCCCTCTTCGATGATGTCGATCAGGACGGGGTGGTCGATGGCGGTACGGACGCTCTCCTCGGCGTAGACACGACGGATGCTTCGGGCATCTACGGGTTCTCGTCCCTCCTCCCCGGTGACTATATCGTTGACGTGACCGACGTCGATGGCGTGCTCGTGGGGCGAACGCTTGTCACCATCAATGAGAGCGGGACGGACCCACGGTCTGTCTCCATTGGGGTGCCGGGCAGCAACACCTCGGTGGACTTCGGATATTCGATTCAACCAGATCTGAGGGTGGCCAAGACCGGGCCTGCCACGGCTACGGTCGGCGACACCATCACCTACACGATTCAGGTGACGAACGCAGGCCTGAGTGCCTCACTGAATGTGGTGGTGACCGACACGCTTCCCGCGATCGGGACGTTTGTATCCGCCACGGGCGGTGGGGTCCTTGCGGGGGGGGTTGTGACCTGGCCGACAGTCGCGTCGGTCAGTTTCAGCGACACCATCACGCACACTGTCCGGTTCCTCGCCATAGGCGGGACGGGATTGACGAACGTCGCGGCTGCGACGTCCACTACGCCGGACGGAGCCCCGGGTGATGAGCGAGACTCGGTCGCCACGAGCGTGGTTGGCGGCAGTGGGTCAACAGCCGTGTGTACTCCGTTCGATGGATCGCTAGGGGCCGTCTGGGCGTCCCAGGCCAACCGGTTCTATTCCGTCGATCTTGGAACGGGGAAGGCGTCGCTCGCGACGACTTCTACTCTTCTGGCGTCAACCAATTCCGCAGCGTTCGACCCCGTAAACCAGCTCCTCTACTACACCAACGAGAATGCGTCGGACTTCGGACTCTACGCGTACAACGTGGCGACCGGGACCCACCTTACGATTGACGCTGACCTCACAGACGATGGGGTCGCGGTGGGCGCCAGCGGGATTGGTTTCGCCGGGGCGGGATTCGATCTGGGCGGATCCGCAATCTACCTTGGGGTTCAGGCATGGGACGGCTTCACTGACCGTATCTATCGGGTTGCCCTGGCCCCCGGCGGCCTGTCCGTAACTGGCTCAAGCGTCTATACGGACCTGTTCTTTTCCGTGGACTGGGGCGACCTCGCCGCTCAGATCACGTCAAGCTCCCGTTTGTATTCGTTCGACCTTTTGGGTTTCATCGACATCTTCGATGCGGGCGGAGCTGGGGTCGGGGGGAGCTTCGTCCCTGCAGGCGAGGCAGCGACCGATCGGGCCGGTGGGGTTTGGAACATGACCTCCAGCGCTCAGCAGGTGGACCTGGCCACTGGAGCCCTGACGGGCCCGGCCATCGCAATTACCACGAACGGCACGACAGCATTGGGGGCGCTGGCCGACGCCGCAGGATGCGTTCCCGCCACCTCGTCGATTGGCGATCGGGTATGGTCGGACGCGGACGGAGACGGAGTCCTAGACGCAGGGGAGTCGGGCGTGCCCGGGGTGACGCTTACGCTCCACCAAGACCTCAACGGGAACGGTACGGTTGATGGAGGGGACGCCCTACTTCTGACCGACACGACGGACGCGTCTGGCGACTATCTTTTCAACCGTCTCCTCCCCGGAGACTACGTCGTCACCGTCAGTGATGTCGACGGCGTGCTGTCCGGTGCGACCCTGGTCCTCGTCGGGGGCAGCGGTCCGACGCCGAGGGCGGTCACCCTTGGGGCGGCACAGGCCCTCTCCACGGTGGACTTCGGCTACCAACGGCCTGGCGCGGACCTGTCCGTCGTGAAGACAGGCCCGGCTACCGCCAACGCGGGCGACACCGTCAGCTACGTCATCACTACCTCGAACGCCGGACCGAGCACGGCCGCAGCGGTAGTGGTCACAGACACGCTGCCCACCGGCGCGACGTTCGTCGACGCCAACCGGTCCGCCGCCCATGCAGCGGGCGTGGTGACCTGGCCAAGCCTCGCGACCCTCACTAGTGGGGCGACGCAGGTCGATACCGTGCGGGTGATCGCTCCGGCCTCGGGCACGATGACCAACGTGACGGCGGTAACGTCGACTACGGCGGACCCGGACGCGACGAACAATGTCGACACCGCCACTACAGCCGTCACGGAACAAGCCGACGTTCAGATCGTGAAGGCGGGTCCGGCGACGGCCAACGCGGGTGACACCGTCACCTATGTGGTGACGACCTCGAACGCTGGCCCGAGCACGGCCGCCGCAGTGGTCGTGACGGACACGCTGCCCACCGGCGCGACGTTCGTCGACGCCAACCGGTCTGCCGCCCATGCAGCGGGCGTGGTGACCTGGCCAAGCCTGGCGACGCTTGCTAGCGGGGCGACGCAGGTCGATACCGTGCGGGTCATCGCACCGGCCAGCGGCACGATGACGAACGTGACCGCGGTAACGTCGACCACGGCGGACCCCGACGCGACGAACAACGTCGACACGGCAACGACAGCCGTCACGGAACAAGCCGACGTGCAGATCGTGAAGGCGGGTCCGGCGACGGCCAACGCGGGTGACACCGTCACGTATGTGGTGACGACCTCGAACGCTGGCCCGAGCACGGCCGCCGCGGTCGTGGTCACAGACACGCTGCCGACGGGTGCGACGTTCGTGGACGCGAACCGTAGCGCTGGCCACGCGGCTGGCGTCGTGACCTGGCCGAGCCTAGCAACGCACGCCAGCGGTGCATCGCAGGTCGACACGGTCCGTGTGATCGCCCCGGCAAGCGGCACAATGACGAACATCGCGGCGGTCACGACCACGACTGGTGACCCAGACGCGACGAACAACGTGGACACGGCCACGACTGCAGTCACCGAGCAGGCAGACGTATCTGTTGCGAAGAGTGGCCCGGCGTCGGTGAACGCGGGTGACACGGTCACGTATGTCATCACGACCTCGAACGCAGGTCCGAGCACGGCCGCCGCGGTCGTGGTCACAGACACGCTGCCCACCGGCGCGTCGTTCGTCGACGCCAACCGCAGTGCCGCCCATGCAGCGGGCGTGGTGACCTGGCCAAGCCTCGCGACCCTCACTAGCGGGGCGACGCAGGTCGATACCGTCCGTGTGATTGCGCCCGCGAGCGGCACGATGACGAACGTGACCGCGGTAACGTCGACTACGGCGGACCCGGACGCGACGAACAACGCCGACACGGCAACGACAGCCGTCACGGAACAGGCCGACGTGCAGATCGTGAAGACGGGCCCGGCGTCGGCCAACGCGGGTGACACGGTCACGTATGTCATCACGACCTCGAACGCTGGCCCGAGCACGGCCGCAGCGGTAGTGGTCACAGACACGCTGCCGACAGGTGCAACGTTCGTCGACGCCAACCGGTCTGCCGCCCATGCAGCGGGCGTGGTGACCTGGCCGAGCCTTACGACGTTTGCAAGTGGAGCCACCCAGGTCGACACCGTCCGTGTGATCGCGCCGGCATCGGGTACGATGACGAACATCGCGGCGGTCACAACAACGACGGCGGATCCGGACGCGACGAACAACGTCGACACGGCAACGACAGCCGTCACGGAACAGGCCGACGTTCAGATCGTGAAGGCGGGTCCGGCGACGGCCAACGCGGGTGACACAGTCACATACGTCATCACCACGAGTAACGCCGGCCCGAGCTCCGCGGCGGCCGTTGTCGTCACCGATACGCTACCGACCGGCGCGACGTTCGTGGATGCGAACCGCTCCGCCGCACATGCGGCAGGCGTCGTGACCTGGCCGAGCCTGGCGACGCTCGCTTCGGGCGCCACCCAGGTCGACACCGTCCGTGTGATCGCGCCGGCTTCGGGCACGATGACGAACGTGACCGCGGTAACGTCGACTACGGCGGACCCGGACGCGACGAACAACGTCGACACGGCAACGACAGCCGTCACGGCACAGGCCGACGTGCAGATCGTGAAGACGGGCCCGGCGACGGCCAACGCGGGTGACACGGTCACGTATGTCATCACGACCTCGAACGCTGGCCCGAGCACGGCCGCAGCGGTAGTGGTCACAGACACGCTGCCGACAGGTGCAACGTTCGTCGACGCCAACCGGTCTGCCGCCCATGCAGCGGGCGTGGTGACCTGGCCGAGCCTTACGACGTTTGCAAGTGGAGCCACCCAGGTCGACACCGTCCGTGTGATCGCGCCGGCATCGGGTACGATGACGAACATCGCGGCGGTCACAACAACGACGGCGGATCCGGACGCGACGAACAACGTCGACACCGCAACGACGGTCGTGACGGCTCAAGCCGACGTGCAGGTCGTGAAGACCGGCCCCGCGGCTGCCAACGCGGGCGACACGGTCACGTACGTCATCACGACGTCGAACGTTGGACCCAGCTCGGCGAGCTCGGTGGTCGTGACGGACACGCTGCCGACCGGCGCGACGTTCGTGGATGCCAATCGGAGCGCTGCCCACGCGGCTGGCGTCGTGACCTGGCCCAGCCTTGGAACACTTGCTAGCGGAGGCAGCCAGGTAGACACCGTCCGTGTGATCGCGCCGGCAAGCGGCACGATGACGAACATCGCGGCGGTCACAACAACGACGGCGGATCCGGACGCGACGAACAACGTCGACACGGCCACGACCGCGGTGACCGCCCAAGCCGACGTGCAGATCGTGAAGACGGGCCCGGCCACCGCGAACGCGGGTGACACAGTCACATACGTCATCACCACGAGTAACGCCGGCCCGAGCTCCGCGGCGGCTGTTGTCGTCACCGATACGCTACCGACCGGCGCGACGTTCGTGGATGCGAACCGCTCCGCCGCACATGCGGCAGGCGTCGTGACCTGGCCGAGCCTGGCGACGCTCGCTTCGGGCGCCACCCAGGTCGACACCGTCCGTGTGATCGCGCCGGCTTCGGGCACGATGACGAACGTGACGGCGGTAACGTCGACTACCAGTGACCCGGACGCGACGAACAACGTCGACACCGCGACGACCGCGGTCACGGCACAGGCCGACGTGCAGATCGTGAAGACCGGCCCGGCGACCGCCAACGCGGGAGACACCGTCACGTACGTGGTGACGACCTCGAACGCCGGACCCAGCACCGCCGCCGCAGTGGTCGTGACGGACACGCTGCCGACCGGCGCGACGTTCGTGGATGCGAACCGCTCCGCCGCACATGCGGCCGGCGTCGTCACTTGGCCGAGTCTAGCGACGCTTGCTAGCGGCTCGACCCAGGTCGACACGGTCCGTGTGATCGCCCCGGCAAGCGGCACAATGACGAACATCGCGGCGGCGAAGACCACCACGACCGATCCAGACGCGACGAACAACGTCGACACGGCAACGACGGCGGTCACGGCACAAGCCGACGTGCAGATCGTGAAGACGGGCCCGGCGACCGCCAACGCGGGTGACACGGTTACCTACGTCATCACCACGAGCAACGCTGGCCCGAGCACGGCCGCCGCAGTTGTCGTGACGGACACGCTACCGACCGGCGCGACGTTCGCGGATGCGAACCGCTCCGCCGCACATGCGGCAGGCGTCGTGACCTGGCCGAGCCTGGCGACGCTCGCTTCGGGCGCCACCCAGGTCGACACCGTCCGTGTGATTGCGCCGGCAAGCGGCACAATGACGAACATCGTGGCGGCGACGACAACCACGACCGATCCAGACGCGACGAACAACGTCGACACCGCGACGACCGCGGTGACCGAGCAGGCCGACGTTCAGATCGTGAAGACCGGCCCGGCGACGGCCAACGCCGGCGACACCGTCACGTACGTCATCACGACGAGTAACGCGGGCCCAAGCACCGCCGCGGCAGTGATGGTCACCGATACGCTGCCGACCGGCGCGACGTTCGTGGATGCCAATCGGAGCGCTGCCCACGCGGCTGGCGTCGTGACCTGGCCCAGCCTTGGAACACTTGCTAGCGGGGGCAGCCAGGTAGACACCGTCCGTGTGATCGCGCCGGCAAGCGGCACAATGACGAACATCGCGGCGGCGAAGACCACCACGACCGATCCAGACGCGACGAACAACGTCGACACGGCAACGACGGCGGTCACGGCACAAGCCGACGTGCAGATCGTGAAGACGGGCCCGGCGACCGCCAACGCGGGTGACACGGTTACCTACGTCATCACCACGAGTAACGCCGGCCCGAGCTCAGCGGCCGCTGTTGTCGTCATCGACACGCTTCCGACCGGCGCCACGTTCGTGGATGCGAACCGTAGCGCTGCTCACGCAGCCGGCGTCGTGACCTGGCCGAGCCTGGCCACGCTCGCTAGCGGAGCCACCCAAGTCGACACCGTCCGCGTGATCGCGCCGGCCAGCGGCACGATGACGAACGTTACCGCGGTCACGACGACCACGGCCGACCCGGACGCGACGAACAATGTCGATACGGCAACGACCGCGGTCACGGCTCAGGCCGATGTGCAGATCGTGAAGACCGGTCCGGCCACAGCGAACGCGGGTGACACCGTCACTTACGTGATCACCACGAGCAACGCCGGTCCGAGCACCGCCGCCGCGGTAGTGGTCACAGACACGCTGCCGACAGGCGCCACGTTCGTCGACGCCAACCGGTCCGCCGCCCATGCAGCGGGCGTGGTGACCTGGCCAAACCTGGCAACGATTGCAAGTGGAGCCACCCAGGTCGACACCGTCCGCGTGATCGCGCCCGCGAGCGGCACGATGACGAACGTGACCGCGGTAACGTCGACCACGGCGGACCCTGACGCGACGAACAATGTCGACACCGCCACGACAGCCGTCACCGAACAAGCCGACGTCCAGATCGTGAAGACGGGTCCGGCGACGGCCAACGCGGGTGACACCGTCACCTATGTGGTGACGACCTCGAACGCCGGCCCGAGCACGGCCGCCGCAGTGGTCGTGACGGACACGCTGCCGACGGGCGCAACATTCGTCGACGCCAACCGGTCCGCCGCCCATGCAGCGGGCGTGGTGACCTGGCCAAACCTGGCAACGATTGCAAGTGGAGCCACCCAGGTCGACACCGTCCGCGTGATCGCGCCCGCGAGCGGCACGATGACGAACGTGACCGCGGTAACGTCGACTACGGCGGACCCGGACGCGACGAACAACGTCGACACGGCAACGACAGCCGTCACGGCACAGGCCGACGTGCAGATCGTGAAGACGGGCCCGGCGACGGCCAACGCGGGTGACACGGTCACGTATGTCATCACGACCTCGAACGCTGGCCCGAGCACGGCCGCAGCGGTAGTGGTCACAGACACGCTGCCGACAGGTGCAACGTTCGTCGACGCCAACCGGTCTGCCGCCCATGCAGCGGGCGTGGTGACCTGGCCGAGCCTTACGACGTTTGCAAGTGGAGCCACCCAGGTCGACACCGTCCGTGTGATCGCGCCGGCATCGGGTACGATGACGAACATCGCGGCGGTCACAACAACGACGGCGGATCCGGACGCGACGAACAACGTCGACACCGCAACGACGGTCGTGACGGCTCAAGCCGACGTGCAGGTCGTGAAGACCGGCCCCGCGGCTGCCAACGCGGGCGACACGGTCACGTACGTCATCACGACGTCGAACGTTGGACCCAGCTCGGCGAGCTCGGTGGTCGTGACGGACACGCTGCCGACCGGCGCGACGTTCGTGGATGCCAATCGGAGCGCTGCCCACGCGGCTGGCGTCGTGACCTGGCCCAGCCTTGGAACACTTGCTAGCGGAGGCAGCCAGGTAGACACCGTCCGTGTGATCGCGCCGGCAAGCGGCACGATGACGAACATCGCGGCGGTCACAACAACGACGGCGGATCCGGACGCGACGAACAACGTCGACACGGCCACGACCGCGGTGACCGCCCAAGCCGACGTGCAGATCGTGAAGACGGGCCCGGCCACCGCGAACGCGGGTGACACAGTCACATACGTCATCACCACGAGTAACGCCGGCCCGAGCTCCGCGGCGGCTGTTGTCGTCACCGATACGCTACCGACCGGCGCGACGTTCGTGGATGCGAACCGCTCCGCCGCACATGCGGCAGGCGTCGTGACCTGGCCGAGCCTGGCGACGCTCGCTTCGGGCGCCACCCAGGTCGACACCGTCCGTGTGATCGCGCCGGCTTCGGGCACGATGACGAACGTGACGGCGGTAACGTCGACTACCAGTGACCCGGACGCGACGAACAACGTCGACACCGCGACGACCGCGGTCACGGCACAGGCCGACGTGCAGATCGTGAAGACCGGCCCGGCGACCGCCAACGCGGGAGACACCGTCACGTACGTGGTGACGACCTCGAACGCCGGACCCAGCACCGCCGCCGCAGTGGTCGTGACGGACACGCTGCCGACCGGCGCGACGTTCGTGGATGCGAACCGCTCCGCCGCACATGCGGCCGGCGTCGTCACTTGGCCGAGTCTAGCGACGCTTGCTAGCGGCTCGACCCAGGTCGACACGGTCCGTGTGATCGCCCCGGCAAGCGGCACAATGACGAACATCGCGGCGGTGACGACCACCACGACCGATCCAGACGCGACGAACAAGGTCGACACGGTGACGACCGCGGTCACGGCCCAAGCCGACGTGCAGATCGTGAAGACGGGCCCGGCGACCGCCAACGCGGGTGACACGGTTACCTATGTCATCACCACGAGCAACGCCGGCCCGAGCACGGCCGCCGCAGTGGTCGTGACGGACACGCTGCCGACCGGCGCCACGTTCGTGGACGCCAATCGCAGCGCCGCCCACGCTGCCGGCGTCGTGGCCTGGCCAAGCCTAGCAACGCTTGCTAGCGGTTCAACTCAAGTCGACACCGTCCGCGTGATCGCGCCGGCTTCGGGTACGATGACCAACGTTACCGCGGTAACGTCGACCACGACGGACCCAGACGCTACGAACAACGCCGATACCGCGACGACTGCGGTGACCGCACAAGCCGACGTTCAGATCGTGAAAGCAGGCCCAGCGACTGCAAACGCCGGTGATACAGTCACTTATGTGGTGACGATCTCGAACGCCGGCCCGAGCACGGCCGCCGCAGTGGTCGTGACTGACACGCTGCCGACGGGCGCGACGTTCGTGGATGCGAACCGCTCCGCCGCACATTCGGCAGGCGTGGTCACTTGGCCGAGTCTAGCGACGCTTGCTAGCGGCTCGACGCAGGTCGACACCGTCCGCGTGATCGCCCCTGCGTCGGGCACGATGACCAACGTGACCGCGGTAACGTCGACTACGGCGGATCCGGACGCGACGAACAACGTCGACACCGCCACGACAGCCGTCACGGAACAAGCCGACGTGCAGATCGTGAAGACGGGCCCGGCCACAGCGAACGCCGGTGACACGGTCACCTACGTCATCACGACCTCGAACGCCGGCCCGAGCGCGGCTGCCGCGGTAGTGGTCACCGACACGCTTCCAACCGGCGCCACGTTCGTGGATGCAAACCGTAGTGCGGCTCATGCGGCGGGCGTGGTCACCTGGCCGAGCCTGGCCACGCTCGCCAGTGGGGCCACCCAGGTCGACACCGTCCGTGTGATCGCGCCGGCATCGGGTACGATGACGAACATCGCGGCGGTCACAACAACGACGGTGGATCCAGACGCGACCAACAACGTCGACACCGCCACGGCTGCCGTCACGGAACAGGCCGACGTGCAGATCGTGAAAACGGGCCCGGCCACCGCGAACGCCGGTGACACCGTCACCTATGTGATTACCACCTCCAACGCCGGACCGAGCTCCGCCGCCGCGGTGGTCGTGACAGATACGCTCCCGACCGGCGCAACGTACGTCGACGCCAACCGCTCTGCCGTCCATGCCGCCGGCGTCGTGACCTGGCCGAGCCTAGCGACGCTTGCTAGCGGCTCGACCCAGGTGGACACCGTCCGTGTGATCGCGCCGGCAAGCGGCACGATGGCGAACGTGACCGCGGTAACGTCGACCACGACGGATCCAGACGCGACGAACAACGTCGACACGGCGACGACTGCCATCACCGCTCAGGCCGACGTCCAGGTCGTGAAGACCGGCCCGGCTACAGCCAACGCGGATGACACGGTCACCTACGTCATCACGACTTCGAACGCGGGCCCAAGCACCGCCGCGGCAGTGGTCGTGACGGACACGCTGCCGACCGGCGCGACGTTCGTGGATGCGAACCGTAGCGCTGCCCACGCCGCCGGCGTCGTGACCTGGCCAAGCCTAGCGACGCTTGCTAGCGGCTCGACGCAGGTCGATACCGTCCGTGTGATCGCGCCCGCGAGTGGCACCATGACGAACGTTACCGCGGTAACGTCGACTACCAGTGATCCGGACGCTACGAACAACGTCGACACCGCGACGACCGCAGTCACCGAGCAGGCCGACGTGCAGATCGTGAAGACGGGCCCGGCCACCACGAACGCGGGTGACACCGTCACATACGTCATCACCACGAGTAACGCCGGCCCGAGCTCCGCGGCCGCTGTTGTCGTCACCGATACGCTCCCGACCGGCGCGTCGTTCGTCGACGCCAATCGCTCCGCCGCCCACGCAGCGGGCGTGGTGGCCTGGCCGAGCCTGGCGACGCTCACCAGTGGGGCGACGCAGGTCGATACCGTACGGGTCATCGCACCGGCCAGCGGAACGATGACGAACATCGCCGCCGTGACCAGCACGACCGGCGATCCAGATACGACCAACCGGGTCGACACCGTTACGACGACCGTGACCGAACAGGCGGACGTATCTGTTGCGAAGAGTGGCCCGGCGTCGGTGAACGCGGGTGACACGGTCACATACGTCATCACCACCTCGAACGCTGGCCCGAGCACGGCCGCACCGGTGGTCGTGACTGACACGCTGCCGACGGGCGCGACGTTCGTGGACGCCAACCGCAGCGCCGTCCATGCCGCTGGCGTGGTGACCTGGCCGAGCCTGGCAACGATTGCAAGTGGAGCCACCCAGGTCGACACCGTCCGCGTGATCGCGCCCGCGAGCGGCACGATGACGAACATCGCGGCGGTCACGACCACGACTGGTGACCCAGACGCGACGAACAACGTCGACACGGCGACGACTGCCGTCACCGAGCAGGCGGACGTGCAGGTCGTGAAGACGGGCCCGGCGACGGCCAACGCGAGCGACACCGTCACCTTTGTGCTTACCACCTCCAACGCAGGACCGAGCTCCGCAGCCGCGGTTGTGGTCACTGACACGCTGCCCACCGGCGTGACGTTCGTGGATGCGAACCGCAGCGCCGTCCATGCCGCCGGCGTGGTGACCTGGCCGAGCCTGGCAACGATTGCAAGTGGAGCCACCCAGGTCGACACCGTCCGCGTGATCGCGCCCGCGAGCGGCACGATGACGAACATCGCGGCGGTCACGACCACGACTGGTGACCCAGACGCGACGAACAACGTGGACACGGCCACGACTGCCGTCACCGAGCAGGCAGATGTCTCGATCGTGAAGGCGGGCCCGGCCATCGCGAACGCGGGTGACACCGTCACATACGTCATCACCACGAGTAACGCAGGTCCGAGCACGGCCGCCGCAGTGGTCGTGACTGACACGCTGCCGACGGGCGCGACGTTCGTGGACGCCAACCGCAGCGCCGTCCATGCCGCTGGCGTGGTGACCTGGCCAAGCCTAGCGACGCTCACCAGTGGGGCGACGCAGGTCGATACCGTGCGGGTCATCGCGCCGGCCAGCGGAACGATGACGAACATCGCCGCCGTGACGAGCACGACCGGCGATCCAGACACGATCAACCGGGTCGACACCGTTACGACCACCGTGACCGAGCAGGCGGACGTATCTGTTGCGAAGAGTGGCCCGGCGTCGGTGAACGCCGGTGACACGGTCACGTATGTCATCACGACCTCGAACGCAGGTCCGAGCACGGCCGCCGCGGTCGTCGTGACCGACACGCTGCCGACCGGAGCAACGTTCGTCGACGCCAACCGGGCCGCCGTCCATGCAGCCGGCGTCGTGACCTGGCCGAGTCTGGCAACGCTCGCTAGCGGCTCGACTCAGGTCGACACGGTCCGCGTGACTGCGCCCGCGAGTGGCACGATGACGAACGTGACCGCGGTAACGTCGACTACCAGCGACCCGGACGTGACTAACAACGTCGACACCGCAACGACAGCCGTCACGGAACAGGCCGACGTGCAGATCGTGAAGACGGGCCCGGCGACGGCCAACGCGGGTGACACGGTCACGTATGTCATCACGACCTCGAACGCTGGCCCGAGCACGGCCGCCGCGGTAGTCGTAACCGACACGCTGCCGACAGGTGCAACGTTCGTCGGCGCCAACCGGTCCGCCGCCCATGCAGCGGGCGTGGTGACCTGGCCAAGCATGACGACCCTCACCAGTGGGGCCACCCAAGTCGACACCGTCCGAGTGATCGCGCCGGCCTCCGGCACGATGACGAACGTAACCGCGGTAACGTCGACCACGACGGACCCGGACGCTACGAACAACGTCGATACCGCCACCACCACGGTCACCGCACAGGCCGACGTGCAGATCGTGAAGGCAGGCCCAGCGACTGCAAACGCCGGTGATACAGTCACTTATGTGGTGACGACTTCGAACGCTGGCCCGAGCACGGCCGCCGCGGTTGTCGTGACGGACACGCTTCCGACCGGCGCGACGTTCGTGGACGTGAACCGCAGCGCTGGGTACGCCGCCGGTGTCGTGACCTGGCCGAGTCTGGGCACGCTCGCCAGTGGGGCCACCCAGGTCGACACCGTCCGTGTGATCGCGCCGGCATCTGGTACGATGACGAACATCGCGGCGATCACGACCACGACTGGTGACCCAGACGCGACGAACAACGTGGACACGGCCACGACTGCCGTCACCGAGCAGGCAGACGTCTCGATCGTGAAGACAGGCCCGGCTACAGCGAACGCAGGCGATACGGTCACCTACGTCATCATGACGAGTAACGCCGGCCCGAGTTTAGCGGCCGCGGTAGTCGTCACCGACACGCTCCCGACCGGCACCACGTTCGTAGACGCCAACCGCTCCGCCGCCCACGCCGCCGGTGTCGTGACCTGGCCGAGCCTTGCGACGCTCGCTAGTGGCGCCACCCAGGTCGACACGGTCCGCGTGATCGCGCCCGCGAGTGGCACCGTGACGAACGTTACCGCGGTAACGTCAACTACCAGTGACCCGGACGCGACGAACAATGTCGACACGGCGACGACTGCCGTCACCGAGCAGGCGGACGTCTCGATCGTGAAGACCGGGCCGGCGACCGCCAACGCAGGCGATACGGTCACGTATGTCATCACGACCTCGAACGCAGGTCCGAGCACGGCCGCCGCAGTGGTCGTGACTGACACGCTGCCGACGGGCGCGACGTTCGTGGACGCCAACCGCAGCGCCGTCCATGCCGCCGGCGTGGTGACCTGGCCGAGCCTGGCAACGATTGCAAGTGGAGCCACCCAGGTCGACACCGTCCGTGTGATTGCCCCGGCATCGGGTACGATGACGAACATCGCGGCGATCACGACCACGACTGGTGACCCTGACGCGACGAACAATGTCGACACCGCCACGACAGCCGTCGCAGAACAGGCCGACGTGCAGATCGTGAAGACGGGCCCGGCCACCGCGAACGCGGGCGACACGGTTACTTACGTCATCACCACGAGCAACGCTGGCCCGAGCACGGCCGCCGCAGTGGTCGTGACGGACACGCTGCCGACCGGCACGACGTTCGTGGACGCCAACCGCAGCGCCGCGTACGCTGCGGGCGTGGTTACCTGGCCGAGTCTTGCGACCCTGGCTAGCGGCTCGACACAGGTCGATACCGTCCGAGTGATCGCCCCGGCAAGCGGCACAATGACGAACATCGCGGCGGCGACGACCACCACGACCGATCCAGACGCGACCAACAACGTCGACACCGCGACGACCGCCGTCACGGAACAGGCGGACGTGCAGATCGTGAAGACGGGCCCGGCCACCGCGAACGCGGGCGACACCGTCACGTACGTGGTAACGACGAGTAACGCCGGTCCGAGCACGGCCGCCGCGGTAGTCGTGACGGACACGCTGCCGACCGGCGCGACGTTCGTGGATGCGAACCGTAGCGCTGCCCACGTCGCCGGTGTAGTGACCTGGCCGAGTCTGGCCACGCTCGCCAGTGGTGCCACCCAGGTCGACACCGTCCGTGTCATCGCGCCGGCAAGCGGCACGATGACGAACATCGCGGCGGCGACGACCACCACGACCGACCCCGACGCGACGAACAACGTCGACACGGCAACGACCGCGGTGACGGCCCAAGCCGACGTTCAGATCGTGAAGACGGGCCCGGCGACCGCCAACGCCGGCGACACCGTCACCTACGTCATCACCACGAGCAACGCTGGCCTGAGCACGGCCGCCGCAGTGGTCGTGACGGACACGCTACCGACCGGCGCCACGTTCGTGGATGCGAACAGGAGCGCCGCGCACGCTGCGGGCGTGGTTACGTGGCCGAGCCTGGCAACGATTGCAAGTGGAGCCACCCAGGTCGACACCGTCCGAGTGATCGCACCGGCTTCCGGTACGATGACGAACGTTACCGCGGTAACGTCGACGACGGCGGATCCGGACGCGACGAACAATGTCGACACCGCAACGACTGCCGTGACGGCTCAAGCCGACCTGCAGATCACGAAGACCGGTCCGGCCACAGCGAACGCCGGTGACACCGTCACCTACTTCATCACGACGTCGAACGCTGGACCCAGCTCGGCGAGCTCGGTGGTCGTGACCGACACGCTGCCAACGGGCGCGACGTTCGTCGACGCCAATCGTAGCGCCGCGCACGCCGCCGGCGTCGTGACCTGGCCGAGCCTTGCGACGCTCGCTTCGGGTGCCACCCAGGTCGACACCGTCCGAGTGATCGCACCGGCTTCCGGTACGATGACGAACGTTATCGCGGTAACGTCAACCACGGCGGATCCAGACGTGACGAACAACGTCGACACGGCAACGACGGTGGTCACGGCACAAGCCGACGTTCAGATCGTGAAGACGGGCCCGGCCACCGCGAACGCGGGTGACACGGTCACCTACGTCATCACGACCTCGAACGCCGGGCCGAGTACCGCTTCAGCCGTAGTCGTCACCGATACGCTGCCGACCGGAGCAACGTTCGTCGACGCCAACCGCAGCGCAGCTCACGCCGCCGGCGTCGTGACCTGGCCAAGCCTAGCAACGCTTGCTAGCGGCTCGACTCAAGTCGACACGGTTCGTGTGGTCGCCCCGGCTTCGGGTACGATGACAAACGTTACCGCGGTGACGTCGACCACGACCGATCCAGACGCGACGAACAACGTCGACACCGCGACGACTGCCGTGACGGCCCAGGCCGACGTGCAGATCGTGAAGACAGGTCCGGCGACCGCCAATGCCGGAGACACCGTCACGTACGTCATCACCACGAGTAACTCCGGCTCGAGTTCCGCCGCCGCAGTTGTCGTGACGGACACGCTCCCGACGGGCGCGACGTTTGTGGATGCGAACCGTAGCGCTGCCCACGCCGCCGGTGTAGTGAGCTGGCCCAGCCTTGCAACGCTCGCTTCGGGTGCCACCCAGGTCGACACGGTCCGCGTGATCGCGCCCGCGAGTGGCACGATGACGAACGTTACCGCGGTAACGTCGACTACCAGCGACCCGGACGTGACGAACAACGTCGATTCCGCCACGACTGCGGTGACCGCCCAGGCCGACGTGCAGATCGTGAAGACGGGCCCGGCCACCGCGAACGCGGGTGACACAGTCACCTACGTGGTGACGACCTCGAACGCCGGACCCAGCACCGCCGCCGTGGTGGTCGTGACGGACACGCTGCCGACAGGCGCCACGTTCGTCGACGCCAATCGCAGCGCCGCCCACGCCGCCGGCGTCGTGGCCTGGCCAAGTCTGGCCACGCTCGCTTCGGGTGCCACCCAGGTCGACACCGTCCGAGTGATCGCCCCGGCTTCCGGCACGATGACGAACGTTACCGCGGTAACGTCGACTACGACGGACCCGGATCCGACGAACAACGTCGACACCGCGACGACTGCCGTGACGACTCAAGCCGACGTGCAGATCGGGAAGACAGGTCCGGCCACAGCGAACGCCGGTGACACAGTCACCTACGTCATCACGACCTCCAACGCCGGGCCGAGCACCGCTGCAGCCGTGGTGGTCACCGACACGCTGCCGACCGGCGCCACGTTCGTCGACGCCAGTCGCAGCGCCGCCCATGCCGCCGGCGTCGTGACCTGGCCAAGCCTAGCGACGCTTGCTAGTGGCGCGACCCAGGTCGACACCGTCCGTGTGATCGCGCCGGCTTCGGGTACGATGACGAACGTGACCGCGGTAACGTCGATCACGACGGACCCGGACGCTACGAACAATGTCGACACGGCGACGACTGCCATCACCGCCCAGGCCGACGTTCAGATCGTGAAGACGGGCCCGGCCACCGCGGACTCGGGTGACACGGTTACCTACGTCATCACCACGAGCAACGCTGGCCCGAGCACGGCCGCCGCAGTTGTGGTCACCGACACGCTGCCGACGGGCGCAACATTCGTGGACGCCAACCGCTCCGCCACACATGCAGCCGGCGTCGTGACCTGGACGAGCCTGGCCACGCTCGCTAGCGGCTCAACTCAAGTCGACACGGTTCGTGTGATCGCCCCGGCTTCCGGCACGATGACGAACATCGCGGCGGCGACGACCACCACGACCGATCCAGACGCGACCAACAACGTCGACACCGCGACGACTGCCGTGACGGCCCAGGCCGACGTTCAGATCGTGAAGGCAGGCCCAGCGACTGCAAACGCCGGTGATACAGTCACTTATGTGGTGACGACCTCGAACGCCGGCCCGAGCACGGCCGCCGCGGTAGTCGTCACCGATACGCTACCGACCGGCGCCGCGTTCGTGGACGCGAACCGCAGCGCTGGGCACGCCGCCGGCGTCGTGACCTGGCCGAGTCTGGCCACGCTCGCTCCGGGTGCCAGCCAGGTCGACACCGTCCGTGTGATCGCGCCCGCGAGTGGCCCAACGACGAACATCGCGGCGGCGACGACCACCACGACCGATCCAGACGCGACGAACAACGTCGACACCGCGACGACTGCGGTGTCCGAGCAGGCCGACGTGCAGATCGTGAAGACGGGCCCGGCGACGGCCAACGCGGGTGACACCGTCACCTACGTCATCACCACGAGTAACGCCGGCCCGAGCTCAGCGGCCGCTGTTGTCGTCACCGACACGCTGCCGACCGGCGCGACGTTCGTGGATGCGAACAGGAGCGCTGCCCACGCCGCCGGTGTCGTGACCTGGCCGAGCCTAGCGACGCTTGCTAGCGGCTCGACCCAGGTGGACACCGTCCGTGTGATCGCGCCGGCTTCGGGTACGATGACCAACGTGACCGCGGTAACGTCGACTACGACCGACCCGGACGCTACGAACAACGTCGACACGGCGACGACCGCGGTGACCGCCCAAGCCGACGTGCAGATCGTGAAGACGGGCCCGGCCACAGCGAACGCCGGTGACACGGTCACCTACGTCATCACGACCTCGAACGCCGGTCCGAGTACAGCCGCCGCGGTAGTCGTCACCGATACACTCCCGACCGGCGCCGCGTTCGTCGACGCAAACCGCTCCGCCGTACATGCGGCCGGCGTCGTGACCTGGCCGAGTCTTGCAACGCTCGCTTCGGGTGCCACCCAGGTCGACACCGTCCGCGTGATTGCTCCGGCTTCGGGTACGATGACGAACGTTACCGCGGTAACGTCGACTACGACGGACCCGGACGTAACGAACAACGTCGACACGGCGACGACGGCCATCACCGCTCAAGCCGACGTTCAGATCTTGAAGACGGGCCCGGCGACCGCCAACGCCGGTGACACGGTCACCTACACCATCACGACGAGCAACTCCGGCCCGAGCTTGGCGGCCGCGGTAGTGGTCTCCGACACACTGCCGACCGGAGTAACGTTCGTCGATGCGAACCGCAGCGCCGTCCATGCCGCCGGCGTCGTGACCTGGCCGAGTCTGGCAACGCTCGCTAGCGGCTCGACTCAGGTCGATACCGTCCGTGTGATCGCTCCGGCAAGCGGCACGATGACGAACATCGCGGCGGCGACGACCACCACGACCGACCCAGACGCGACGAACAACGTCGACACGGCAACGACGGCGGTCACGGCCCAAGCCGACGTTCAGATCGTGAAGACCGGCCCGGCGACCGCCAATGCCGGAGACACCGTCACGTACGTCATCACCACGAGTAACGCCGGCTCGAGCACGGCCGCCGCAGTTGTCGTGACCGACACGCTCCCCACCGGCGCCACGTTCGTGGATGCGAACAGGAGCGCCGCGCACGCCGCCGGCGTCGTGACCTGGCCGAGCCTAGCAACGTTCGCTAGCGGCGCCACCCAGGTCGACACCGTCAGAGTGATTGCGCCCGCGAGTGGCACGATGACGAACGTGACCGCGGTAACGTCGACTACCAGTGACCCAGACGCTATGAACAACGTCGACACGGCGACGACTGCCATCACCGCCCAGGCCGACGTTCAGATCTTGAAGACTGGCCCGGCGACGGCCAACGCCGGTGACACAGTCACCTACGTCATCACGACCTCGAACGCCGGGCCGAGTACCGCTTCAGCCGTAGTCGTCACCGATACGCTGCCGACCGGAGCAACGTTCGTCGACGCCAACCGCAGCGCAGCTCACGCCGCCGGCGTCGTGACCTGGCCAAGCCTAGCAACGCTTGCTAGCGGCTCGACTCAAGTCGACACGGTTCGTGTGGTCGCCCCGGCTTCGGGTACGATGACAAACGTTACCGCGGTGACGTCGACCACGACCGACCCCGACGTGACGAACAACGTCGACACCGCAACGACCGCCGTGACGGCTCAAGCCGACGTGCAGATCGTGAAGACAGGTCCGGCTACAGCCAACGCCGGTGACACAGTCACGTACGTCATCACGACGAGTAACGCCGGCCCGAGCTCGGCCGCCGCGGTGGTCGTGACCGACACGCTCCCGACGGGCGCTACGTTCGTGGACGCCAACCGCAGCGCTACGCACGCCGCCGGCGTCGTGACCTGGCCGAGCCTAGCGACGCTTGGCAGCGGCTCGACCCAGGTCGACACCGTCCGCATGATCGCTCCCGCGAGCGGCACCATGACCAACGTGACCGCGGTAACGACGACCACGACCGACCCCGACGCGACGAACAACGTCGACACCGCGACGACTGCAGTGACCGCCCAGGCCGACGTGCAAATCGCGAAGACCGGCCCAGCCACCGCCAACGCCGGTGACACCGTCACCTATGTGATCACGACCTCGAACGCCGGACCCAGCACCGCCGCCGCAGTCGTCGTGACCGACACCCTCCCCCCCGGCGCCACGTTCGTCGACGCCAACCGCGCCGGCGCTCACGCAGCCGGTGTGGTCACCTGGCCCACCCTGGCAACGCTCGCCACGGGTGCTGCCCAGGTCGATACCGTCCGTGTCATCGCCCCGGCGACCGGCACCATGACGAACATCGCGGCGGTCACGACCACGACTGGCGATCCCGACGCGACAAACAACGTCGACACCGCGACGACCGCGATCTCTGCCCAGTCAGACATCTCGATCACGAAGACGGGCCCGGCCGCAGCCAGTGCTGGCGATACCGTGGCCTATGTCATCACAACCACCAACACCGGCGCGAGCACAGCCGACGTGGTCGTCGTCACGGACACACTCCCAACCGGCGCCACGTTCGTCGACGCGAACCGGAGCGCCGTCCAAGCAGCCGGCGTCGTCACCTGGCCGAGCCTGGCCACGCTGACCAGCGGCGCCACCCAGACCGACACGGTCCGCGTGATCGCGCCGGCCTCAGGCTCGATGACGAACGTTGCCGCGGTCACGTCAGCCACCCCCGACCCCGATCCGACCAACAACGTCGACACGGCAACGACCGCAGTCGGTAGCGTCGCTGACGTTTCCGTGCTGAAGACTGGCCCGGCCATGGCCAACGCCGGCGACACAGTCACTTACGTCATCACCACCACCAACACGGGCCCGAGCACAGCTGACGCGGTTGTGGTCACCGACACCCTGCCCACCGGCGCCGCGTTCATCGACGCGAACCGCAGCGCCGTCCATGCAGCCGGCGTCGTCACCTGGCCCAGCCTGGCAACGCTCGCCAGTGGCGCCACCCAAGTCGATACCGTCCGAGTCATCGCGCCCGCTTTCGGCACGATGACGAACATCGCGGCCGCGACGACCACCACAGCGGATCCCGATCCTACCAACAATGTCGACACCGCGACGACCGGCATCGGTGCGGTCGCGGACGTCTCCATTCTGAAGACCGGGCCCGCCACTGCGAACCTGGGCGATACCGTCACCTACGTTCTCACGACGGCGAACGCGGGACCGAGCACCGCGGCGACGGTGGTCGTCACCGACACGCTACCTGCGGGTGCGACGTTCGTGAGCGCTACCGGCGGCGGTGTGCACGCGGCCGGCGTGGTCACCTGGCCCAGCTTGGCCACGCTCGCCAGCGGCGCCACTCGCGTGGACACCGTGCGAGTGGTCTCGCCCACCAACGGTACGCTGACCAACATCGCGGCGGTCACCACGACCACGCCCGATCCCGATCCGACGAACAACGTCGATACCGCTGCCACCAACGTCAGCGGCGCATCCTCGGACATCGCCGTGATCAAGACCGGTCCCGCGTTCGCGTCGATCGGCGACACGATCTCGTTTAGCGTGATCGCACAGAACCTCGGGCCCGATACGGCACGGACTGTAACCGTTCAGGATATCCTGCCGGCCGGACTGATGTTCGTCTCCGCCACCGGTGGCGGGACTGCGGTCGGATCGACGGTAGTGTGGCCCGCCTTCGATCTGGCCTCCGGGTCCAACAGCGCGTTCTCGATCACGGCCGTAGCCACGGCAGTCGGCGCGCTGGTCAACACAGCCGAAGCGACCAGCGCGGGCTTCGACCCGACCCCCTCGAACAACCGGGCGCAGGCGTCCGTCGAGGTGGGGGCGGCCGCCGATCTGACGATCGCCAAAAGGGGGCCGGCCACGGCGTACGTGGGCGACACGCTGGTCTACACCATTGCTGCCACCAACCTCGGTCCCTCGGACGCGACCGACGTGCTCGTGTCCGACACGCTCCCCGCGGGTGTGACGTTCATCGACGCCACGAACGGGGCTTCCCTGGCGGGATCGGTACTCACCTGGCCGGTGCTGCCCACACTTCGAGCAGGCGCGAGCGTCACGCACACCGTACGGGTGCTCGCCACTGACATCGGCACGCGCGTCAACGTGGCGACCATCACCGGCAGCTCGCCCGATCCCAACCCGTCGAACAACGTCGCTCGGGTCAGCACCGTGGTCGGCGGATCGGTCAACCTCGCCATCGAGAAGGGCCACCAGGGCAACGCGTTCTCCGGACAGGAGCTGACCTATCGCTTGTCCGTCCGCAACCTGGGGAACGGTGTCACCATCCAGCCCATCGTGGTGGTCGACACCCTCCCGCAGGGCCTGACCTTCGTGTCGGGGTCGGGCAACGGGTGGTCGTTCTCCGCGACGGGCCAGATCGTGACCGCGACCCGCACGAATGCGCTCGGCGCCGGCGCGACGACCCCGCTCAGCATCGTGGTCGACATTGCGCCCGGCGTTCAGGGATCGATCACCAACTGGGCCCACGTGCTCTATCCGGCGGATACCGACCCCACCGACAACGCCGACGATGACGTGATCGAGGTGGGCGGTCCCGACCTCGAGCTGTCCAAGGAGTCGGTCGGGGAGTTCGCCGTGGGCAGCGTGGGCACCTACCGGATGACGGTGAGGAACGTCCGGAACGCCGCCAACATGCAAGCGATCTCGGTGGTCGACACGCTGCCGGTCGGGATGACCTTCGTGAGCGGCAGCGGACCGGGCTGGTCTGTCACGGCCGTCAACAACGTGGTGACAGCGGTCTATCGAGGCAGCCTCGGCCCGGGCCAGGAGACTTCGTTCGACCTCATGGTGGCGCTCGGCGCAGAGCTGCTGGGACAGACCATCAACGCCGCCACGGTTTCGACGCCCGGTGACCCGGGAGACACCGACACGGATGAAACCGAGGTCGTGGAGGGCTCGGACCTGGTCATCGAGAAGCTGGTGTCGAAGCCCGAAATCGAGGTGGGCGACATCGTCGACTACTCGGTTCAGGTGACCGTGGTAGGATCCGCGTCGATCACGCAGGTGGTTCTGACCGACAGTCTGCCCATCGGGTTCGAGTACCTCCCGGGTACAGCCCGCCGCGACGGCACCTCCATTCCCGATCCTGCGGGAGCACCCGGCCCGGTGCTGACGGTGCCCTTGGGCGACCTCGCCGGAGGAAGCTCGACCACGCTCACCTACCGCGTGCGGGTGGGTCCGTCGGCGCTCCGCGGCAACGGGATCAACCGAGCGGTGGCCGAGAGCCCCTCCGTGGGGCGCCGCTCCAACCTCGCCGAGGCGGCCGTGCGCCTGGTGGCCGGTGTCTTCACGGACGAAGGCATCATCCAGGGTAAGGTCTACATCGAGTGTGGATGTGATATCGACGGGCAGCAGCACGAGGAGTTGGGGATCCCTGGCGTGCGGGTACTGTTGCAGGACGGGACGTCCGTCATCACCGACTCGGAAGGGAAGTACCACTTCATCGGCCTGAGCCCCCGCACGTGGGTGGTGCGCGTGGACGAGGCCACCATGCCTGCCGAGGCTGAGCTGGTACCGTTGACCAACCGTCACGGGAACGTGGGCTCTAGCGTCCTCGTCGATCTGAAGAAGGGCGAACTGGCCAGGGCTGACTTCGCCGATGGTTCGCAAGCGCCTTCGGTGGTGACCGATGTCAAAGCCCGACGGAAGTTAGCGACGCCGAACCAGCTCATGCTGGACCCGACCGCGCAGGAGCAGATGCAAGCGCGACGGGCGATGGAGACCGGGACACCGGTGCCCGTGTTCGAGTCGATCCTGAATCCGACATCGGGACGCGCCGCCAGTCGACTGGATCACCGCAACAGCAACCTTCCCGCGCAGCCGGGTGAAGCGCGGCATCTGGCCGATTCGCTGTCCCTGCCCCTGGACGCGGCGCGCGGCAGCAGCCTGACCCTCGAGACGCCCTCGGGTCGACTCCATGCGGATCAGGCGACGGTACCGATCACGATTCGTTCGAGCGGCGCGGACCCAAGCTTGCCCGACTTCGTTACCGTCGAGGCCTCGCGTGGCCGCTGGTTGGCCCAGGACGCAGACTCGACTGCGCCCGGCCTCCAGGTCCAGGTCACCGACGGCACCGCCACGGTGGCTTTGGCAGCTCCGACCGAGCCCGGACAGGTGCGGGTCCGAGCCTACCGCACCAACGAGCGGCCGGCGGAAACGACCCTGGTGTTCGCGCCGCGCATCCAGCCGATGGTTGCCGCTGGACTCGTGGAGGCGCGACTGGACCTGCGAACGCTTCGCGACAACGGGTTCGTCGCCGGTCTCCAACGCGATCGCTTCGAGGACGAACTCAGGAGCTTCTCACTGGAGGCCGACAGCGGACGAGTGGCCGCGGGTGCGCGCCTGGCGTTCTTCGCGCAGGGCTCGGTCGCGAACGATGTCGAGCTCACGGTCCGGCTGGACACTGAGGAAGACGAGAGGGCGCGGCTGTTCCGAGACATTCGCCCCGACGAGTCCTACTCGATCTACGGAGATGCCTCCGCTCAGCTCTTTGACGCCCAGTCGAAGGGTCGGTTCTTCGCCCGTGTGCGTCGCGACGCGTCCTACGCGCAATACGGCGACTTCCACACCGGCCTCGGCTCGTACGGTCAGTTTGGAACGCGGGAGCTAGGACGCTACAACCGGACGCTCAACGGGCTCTACAACCACTACGAGACAGACCGTGTGAGTGTGAACGCATTCGCGAGCCGAGACCGCTACATGCAGGTCGTCGATGAGATCCGTGGGGAGGGAGTCAGCGGACCTTACACGCTCAGTCGCGGGGACGGGCTGGTGAACTCAGAGCGGGTCGAACTGGTGACGCTGGACCGCAATCAGCCCGCCCTGATCCTCCGCGTCGAGCCTCAGGAACGGTTCACCGACTACTCCATCGAGCCGTTCAGTGGCCGCCTGATCTTCAAGCGTCCTGTGGCGAGTGTGGATGCCGAGTTGAACCCGGTGGTGATTCGAGTGACCTACGAGGTCGAGACCGGCGGGGACGCCTTCTGGGTGGTGGGTGGTGACGCCCAGGTTCGCGCCCATGACCGTTTGGAGCTGGGCGGCGCCTATGTACGGGACGACAATCCGGTGAGCGCCTTTGACCTGGCGAGCGCCAACGCCACCGTGGCGCTGTTCGACGGCACCTTCCTCCTGGGTGAATGGGCCCGTTCCGACAGCGCAGGTGTGAGCAGCGGTACGGCACGACGTCTGGAACTCCGACACAACTCCGGACGTGTCAGCGGACGCCTGTTCTACATGGACGCGGACCGCGCCTTCAACAACCCGTCGACGGCATTTGGTAACGGTCGTCGCGAGCTTGGGTTCCGAGGCACCGCACGCTTGGGTGACGGCACGGCGCTTTATGGCGAGGGGCTTCGCACCGAGGACCGTACCACCGGCGGCGTGCGTAAGGGCTGGACCGCTGGAATCGAGCGGGCCCTGACGAGCTGGATGAGCGCGCGGGTCGGGTTCAGGTGGGCGAGCGAGACCACTTCGCCGGCCACGGCCGAAACGAACCAGACGGGTGCGACGCCCAACGAGACACATGCCATTTCCGCGCGACTGACCGGGCGTCTACCGTTCTTGCAGCAAGGTTCCTTGTATGGCGAGTTCGAGCAGGATGTGGCCGAGACCAGCCAGCGCCGAGTGGCGCTGGGCGGCGACTACAAACTCTTCGAGCGAGCTCGACTCTACGGCCGTCACGAGTTCATCACGTCGCTGGCGGGCCCCTACGGATTGAACCCCGCCCAGGAACGCAACACTACGGTGTTTGGACTGGCGGCGGACGTGCTGCCAGGACAGTCACTGTTCAGCGAGTACCGGGTACGCGATGCGATCGGTGGACGCGAAGCCCAAGCCGCCGTTGGTCTGCGCAACGCTTGGGAGATCCGCGACGGGCTGCGGGTGTCCACATCGCTCGAACGTGTGGCTCCGCTTGGGACCAGCGTGGGTACCGCAACCGCCCTCACCGGAGCCGTGGACTACACCACGAACCCGCTGTGGCGGGCGTCGGCACGTGCCGAGTACCGAAGAGCGGATTCAGGTGACAACCTGTTCGGCTCGGTCGGGTTCGGTCGCAAGATCAGTCGGGACTGGACCTTGCTGGCCAACTCGATCTTCAACACGGCAGCCGCCGGTCGCAACGCCTTCGAGCGCACGCGCGTGGGTGTGGCCTACCGCGACACGGACACCAACGTGTGGAACGGTCTGGCCCGCTACGAGCACCGCTATGAGCGAGGGTCCACGTTGGTTTCCGGAGGCGAGTCGCGCACCGCACACGTCCTGGCGACCCATTGGAACTGGCAGCCAAGCCTGGACTGGCAACTACGCGCACAGTGGGCCAGCAAGTGGGCCACCGAAAACCTCGACGAGATGACCGTGCGTGAGAACGCGCACCTGTTCGGCCTCCGTGCGACCCACGACATCACCGACCGGGTCGACGTCGGCGTCACCGCCCGAGCGCTGGGCGCGGGCGCATTCGAGTCCGCCCAGTGGGGCCTGGGTGGGGAACTGGGCTTCCTGGTGAAGGACAACCTCCGGGTGGGCGTCGGCTACAACCTGTTTGGGTTCCAGGATGCGGATCTCGGGATCGATGAGCAGACCGACCACGGCCTCTACTTCCAGGTCGGGTTCAAGTTCGATGAGGGCATCTTCGGTTGGGGTCGGAGCGCAGAGGAGCGTCAGCCTCGAACACGAACCAGCACACCGGCACGCTCCATTCCCCAGCCCACCATTGAACACGCGCCCACCCGCACGGAGCTGTTGAGCCTGGAGGCCCGCCTCAGTGACGAAGCCATCGGGGAGGACCTGGGCGTCCTGAACGCCTGGCAGGAGCGGATCGAGGCCCTCAACACCGACTCAGAATCCCCCGGTGCGGACAGTGGGCGCATGGTCTACGCGGTGTCACGAGCCGCGGGGATGTTGGAGGTGGCGCGGGTGGAGTACACCGACAACGACGCCACCGGCTTCGCCGAGGCGTTGGTCGCCGACCTTGGGCCCCTGGTCGAGTCCGTAGAGGCCGGGCCGGCTGCGTTGGAGCAGGCGCTCGCTGGGCTCACGCCTCCGGAAGCGCTGGTTGGCTCCGAGCGGGTCGGGGAGGAACTCTGGACACTCGCGGCCGAGGCACGGGCCAGTGACGACTTCGCGTGCGTCGCCTCCGAAGTGGCCGCCCTCGAAGTCGCGCTTCTCTGGGCCGGGAACGAGGCGCTCACCTGTGCTGCCGACGATCCACGACCCCACCTCGAGCGAGCCCAGGAGCTGGGCGAGGCGCTCACGGGAGCCCTGTCCCAGTGCCGAACGCCGGAACCAGAGGCCCCAGCTCCGCAGGAACCGCCCGAGCCGGTTGAAGAGCTGACCGTGCCCAACGTGGTGCACTTCGGGTTCGATGAGTCGGAGGTCGATGCCGAGAGCCGGGACATCCTCGTCGAGGTGATCGCAGTGCTGCGCGCCCACCCCGAGGTCACCCTTTCCATCCACGGGCACACCGACACCCGCGGAAACCCCGAGTACAACCAGGCCCTTGGCGCGCGGCGCGCTGCCGCGGTCATGGCCTTCCTGGCGGAGCAGGGGATCGCGCCGGACCGACTGCGCACCCTGTCCAAGGGGGAGGCCGAGAACTACCGGGCCCAGGCGGCGGACGAGATCGATCACGCCAGAAACCGCAGGGTGGAGCTGTTCTTCCTCAACGCGGAGCAGGGGTTGATCCGGACCCGCTACCAGGAGGCCGACCTGAAGCCCCGCGTGCCTGGAGAGGACCAGCCCCTCAGCTCGCCGTTCGTCGACCCAGCGAAATGAGGTTGGCGAGCAGTCGGTAGGCCCCAGGCACCCCGTTCGGGAACTGCCTGAACAGCGCCAGGCCCGTGTAGACGTACTGGCCATCCCCTAGGGGGGCCACCAGGAGGCTGCCCAACTTGGGCTCTTCGCCCGGGTCGGCCATCTCGAGGAGCGGCTGGAACGCCGGATCCCATTCGCCCAGGAAGTAGAGACCGCGTTCCTGTACCCACCCGTCGAAGTCCTCCGACCCGATCCGATTGGGGCCAGCGAGGAGGGGGTGGTCCGGTTGGAGGAGGCGGACGTCGGCGGTCTCGTCGGTGACCCGGTCGTGGGGTCGGCGGATGGTGACCGGGTAGGGGGCGACGCCCGATTGAGCGTAGCCATACTGGTTGTACTGCGACACCAGGGTCCCACCGGCGCGCACGAAGTCCAATACGGTCTCGTTGTACTGGATGAGATCCTGACGCGTCTCGTAGGCCCGGACACCCAGGACGATCACATCCAGGTGGCTCAGGTCACCCGATGCCAGATCGGCAGGGGTAAGGAGGGCCGGCTCTACCCCGATTTCCCTCAGGGCGGCGGGGCCCGAGTCTCCGCTCCCCATGACATAGCCGACGCGTAACCCTTCGGCGACTCGCACGGGGAAGGCGACCACCAAGGCCTCGGCTTTTGAGAAGAGGGCAGTCCTCCGCGTGTGCTCGTAGTCGATCAAAACCGCCGCTTCATCCCACGTTCGCCCCTCTGTGGTCGCGAGTGCGCAAATGGTTACTTCCCCCTCGGCGAGTGTCTCAGGCGGTTGCAGTTCGAAGCTGAAGCCCGCCCTCGCGCCGGCCCGCTCCAAGCGGTAACGCTGTTCTGCGGGCTCGGCGGTCCATCCGGTGGGTACCTCGAGTCGGAGCACGCCGGCCTGGGCGTCGGGTGCGTGACTCTCGAGTTGGACGGTCACGGTTCGGCTGGCACGTCGGTCCGTGGGCCAGACCAGCGTGCCTGGATCGAGGGCCACCGAGACGGCCGGCAGGACCAAAAGCGGTTCGCGGAACTCACCGCGGGCTGGGTCGACGCCCCGGTATTCGACCCCACCTCGCCAGTGGGTTACCGGACCCCCTAGGTCGACGGCCACAGAGGCGGGGAAGCGGGGCGGATTGCGCGGAAGGCCCCAATGCTCCCGCGACTGCGGCCACTGGTACATAGCGCCCTCGCGGGGGCGTTCCTGATGATACAGCACCGAGTAGGGGAGGTCGTCCGGCAGCTCGACCTCGAAGCTCCACTTGGCGAACTCGCCTGGCCCAAGCGGCCTGCTCTCGCCCACGGCCTCAGCCGACCAGTCCCCCAGCGGGCTAGGACCCTGGGCGGATCCGTCCGTCGGGGGGCCGAACCGCCTTCTGGGGATCGGTGGCGTCACCGGGCGGGCCCGGGCTCCACTGGGAAGGTCCACCGCGGGTCTCACCGAGCGGACCTGACTAGAACCACCGTTCCAGATTTCGACATCGATCCGGAAGGTCTCGCCAGGGACCAAACGGTCGCGGCTGGAGCGCACGTCCACAGCCACGCCGGCACTGGCGAGAATCGCCTGATCCAAACGCTCCCCATGTTGGGTGAGTTCCTCCTGCACCCGCGCTGGGAGCACCCGCAAGTTCAAAGTCGCGGAAAGATTACTCTTGGCAGACAAGAGTGGCGCGAGGGCGGCTCCCGGATCGGTTAGGGATAGGAAACCCTGCGCTTTCGCAATATCCCGTCTATACGCTTCTACGTATTCAACGGCCTCGGCGTCCGAGCGTACCAGTCCTACCAGACTGGTGTCCACGTGCGCGAACAGTGCTCCATCCGGGTCGATCCCGTCGACCGCCCGTACGAATCGCAGCCCCGACTGGCTGGGCCCGAGGGGCTGGGCGGCGCCCATGTCCTGAGAGCGGTGCTGACTGCGGCTGGCCATCGCCACCTGGAGGTAGGAGCGGCCCGAGACGGGGTCCAGGCGCCCGGTCTCCAGGGCGAAGGTCGTTCCCGAGGGGTCGAGCCACGCTCTTTGGTAGAGCTTGCTTACCTCCCAGGTCTCAATCCCCCCGGTGAGTTGCTCCGGGAATCGATTCGGGTCTGCCGCGGCCTCGAAGACCTCCTGGGCCATGATGCCCGCGGCCTGGTGCTGGCCGTGCCCGTCGGAAGGAGTGCCGCTGAAGACAGACACTATGACCTGGGGTCTATAGGTCCGGACGATCCAGGTCACATCGTGAAGCAGCTCCTCACGGGGCCAGAGCGACAGCGCCTCGTCGGCGCCCTTCGAGTATCCGAAGTCGAAGGCTCGCGTAAAGAATTGCTTGGCCCCGTCGAGGCGCCTGGCTGCCACCAACTCCTCGGTGCGCACCACGCCCAGTCCCTCGAACAGCTCACTGCCAATGAGGTTTTGTCCTCCCTCGCCGCGGGTGAGCGAGAGATAGGCCGCATCGACGCCTTCCCCGCGCGCCAGGGCCGCCAGGAGCGCGGTATCCTCATCGTCGGGGTGTGCGCCGATCATCAGGACCCGCTTCACGCCGTCCAGGCCGCGCAGCAGCTCGGCCACTCGGGCGACGCCCCCCGCATCGGGGGCCTGAGCGGCAGCCGGGCCCCCGCCAACGGTGAGGCCTGTCCAGGCGATGAGTGCAAGTAGGAGGGCGCGGTTGGGTCGGGCGCAGAAGCGCTGTGTTTCGCATTTCATGGCCCCGAAACTACGACCATGGCGGGCTACGTTGAAAGAGAGGCGGCCCGCCTGGGCCAGGTTTGACCCAGCGCGCGAGGGGCGTCGCTGCGATCCCTCCCCAGAGCCAATGCAACAAGCGTCAGCAAGTAGGGGAGCCCCAGGAAGAGGGGATAGGGGAGGTCCCAACCCAGCGCCTGCAGGAAGAACTGCAGCGCGGAGGCTCCCCCGAAGAAGAACGCCGCCGCCAACACCCAGAGCGGGCGCCAGCGCCCCAGTACCAGGATTGCGATGGCCATGAAGCCTCGTCCCGCGGACATGCCCTCCGCGAACGTTCCTGCGTGTGCCAACGCCAGGTGGCTTCCGGCCAGCCCTGCGCAGAGCCCGGCGAAGAGCACCGCCCCAACCCGGAGCGCGCGCACTGGGATGCCTGCCGCTGCCGCGGCGTCGGGGCTCTCGCCGACCGCCTTCAACCTCAGTCCCAGCCCGGTGCGGGTGAACATGAACGCCAGCAGCGGCGCCAGCAGAAATGCTGCGTAGGCCGTCGGTGCCTGGTGGAAGAGCGCGCCCCCCAACACCGGAAGCCCGCTCAGCCCGGGCACGGCGAGGGGAGCCAAGGTGGGAACGGAGAGCGCGGCTCCCGTAGCCCCGAACATCTCTTGGTAGACGATCCCGGTGCCTCCCAGGCCGACCAGGGTGATCGCCGTCCCTGTAATGATCTGGTCCGCGCCCCCCCACACGCACACCAAAGCGAACAGCAGCGCCACGACGAGCCCCAGGGCTGCGCCCACAACCAGGCCAACGACTGGGGACCCCGTCGCGATGGCCCCGACCACACTCCCCAGCGCGCCCGCGATGATCGAACCCTCCAAGCCGATGTTGATCACACCGGCGCGCTCACTCACGAGTTCCCCAAGCGCGGCGAGCAGGAGCGGCGTGGCCAGCCGGGTACTGGCTTCCAAGAACGGGGCCCAGGTTTCCACGGCTAGTCCGCCCTCGCGCGTGCCGGTTGCCAACTGATGGCCAGGATGGCCGCCAGGATCAGGAGAGCTTCGATGCCCACCACCCAGACGGCCGGCACGTCCGCCCCTCGCTGCATGGCCCCCGCCCCACCCTCGAGTCCCCCCAACAGAATACCGGCCGCGACGACCCCCATCGGTCTCAGACCACCCAACAGCGCGACCGCAATGGCTGTGTAGCCCCAGCCCGGGGAGAGGTCCTCATACATCGCGAACGTGACCCCGGTCACCTCCACCGCGCCCGCCAGCCCGGCCAGACACCCCGACGCGATCAACAGCCACCCACTGTATCGGTCGGGATCGATACGGCCGACCAGTTCGGCCGCCCCCCGGGACGCCCCCAGTGCTCTGATCCGCAGGCCGACGCGGGTGCGCCGCCACACGATCGACAGCGCTAGGGCACAGAGCAGCGCCAAAAAGAACCCGAGGTGCAAGCGGGTGCCCCACCCGAGGGTGGGGAGCCTAAGCGCATCACCGATAGGGTCGGTCTGCGGGAAGACGCCCCGTGCCTCCTGGAGCGGTCCTCGCACCAGTAGGCTCGCGAAGTGAAGCATCAAGAAATTCATGAGCAGCGTCGTGATTACTTCGCTGGTGCCGGACCGACTGCGAAGCCATGCCGGCACCACCGCGCACAAGCCGCCTGCCACCGTACCCAGCACCAGGACACCGACGACGCCCAACGCTCGGGGCAGTGCCGGCTGTAGAGCCGCCACCGTCACGACCGCGAGCGCGCCCGCGTAAAGCTGTCCTTCCGCTCCGATATTCCAAACGCCACCGCGAAACGCGAGCGCCACCGCCAACCCGGTCAGGATGAGCGGGGTGGCACGTACCAGCGTGATGGAGAAGAACTGGTCGGGGCTCCCCACGGCACCCTGCACGAGCGCAGTAAACGCGCGCGCGGGCGAGTGACCGCCCGCCAGGAGCGCGAGCGACGTGACGAGGAGGGCGCCGGCAAGCGCGAGGATTGTGGGGAGCCAGGCGCGGAGCCGGGATAGGAATCCCATCACATCGGCCTCCGATCCGCCGAGCCCGCCAGCATGAGGCGACCGATTCCGTCCCTGGTCAGGTCCTCCTGAGGGACCGGAGTAAGCCGGCCTCGGACCAACACGAAGACTCTGTCGCCCAAGGCGAGGACCTCGTCCAGATCGGTAGAGATGAGCACGATCCCCAGGCCCTGGCGCCTGGCCTCCACTAGCCGATTTCGCACAAAGATGGTGGCCGCGATATCGAGTCCTCGGGTCGGGTTTTCGGCGACCAGCAACGCCTCGCTCCGCGCCAACTCCCGGCCGATCACCACCTTCTGCTGATTGCCTCCCGAAAGCGTCCAGGCGGCAGCGTCAGGCGTGCCGGAGCGCACGTCGAACGTGTCGATGAGCCGTTGGGTATCGCGCTCGATGGCGGGCCAATTTAGGAACACGTTCGAGGTCTCGGCGTCCGGGTTGCCCAACCCCAAGGCGACGTTTTCGGCAAGCGAAAAGTCCCCGACAAGTCCCCCGTCCAGGCGACCCTGGGGGATGAACCCTGGGTGGGGGGCCGTCCTCACCGATCCACTGGTGGGCCGATCTACACCGGCTAGCACCAGTGCCAGCTCTCGCTGTCCGTTCCCTTCGACACCCGCGACGGCCACGATTTCACCTGCGCGAACCTCCAGGTCGACATCGGCGAGAACCCGACGACCACCGGATTCCACGGCGACTCCCGCCAGGTGCGCCACGGTGGCGCCGGCGGTTGGCGCTTGGCTCCCTACGCTCTCGATCGGGGCCTGCCCCACCATGGCCTCCGTAAGCACCGCCGTGTCGAGCGTCGCTCTAGGCGCCTCGAACACGGCCCGACCGCCTCGGAGTACGGTGGCCCGGTCTGCGATGGACAACACTTCGTCCAGCTTGTGCGCCACCAACAAGACCGTGCGCCCCGAGTCGGCGAGGGCCCGCAGGGTCGCGAAAAGCCCATCAACCTCGGGGGGCGACAGCACCGCTGTGGGCTCATCGAGCACCAGGAACCGGGGGTCTCCGTAGAGGAGCTTGAGGATCTCGACCCGCTGACGAGCACCTACGCTCATGCTCGACACTCGGGCGTCGAGGTCCAGGTTCAGATCGGCCGAGTCGAGGACCTCCTCGCAGCGAGCGCGAATCGCGCGCTTGTCTAGCCGTCCCCAGCCGAACGCAGATCCAGACGCCAGTGCAACGTTGTCGAGTGCGGAGAGCGCCGGCACGAGCTTGAAGTGCTGGTGCACCACACCGATCGAGGCCTCCAGGGCGGCCCTGGGCGAGCGCAGTTCAAGCTGCCCGCCGTCGATGCGTAGCTCACCCGAGTCGGGCCGCTCGAGCCCGGCGAGGATCGATACCAGGGTCGACTTTCCCGCGCCGTTTTCGCCCAGCAGCCCGTGAACCTCACCCGGATAGACTGCGAGAGAAACGCGCTCCAACGCCTGCACTCGGCCGAAACGCTTGGAGACCTCGACACACTCGAGTGAGGCCCCTGGCTGGGTCATGCTCCGGGGGATGCGGTTTCGCTCTCCAGGTAGGGCACCCTGGGGACCACCAGCGTACCCGCCCGTATTGCCGCGCGGGTCTCGTCGATCCGCTCGAGCAAGGCGCTGTCGAGCACGTCTTGACGGGCAGGGTTGGGTACGTAATCGATGACGCGGTCTTCCAGCGACACATCGAAGTGCGCCGATGGAACGTCACCATCCAGCACCGCCTGTGCGACCTGCAGGAACGCCGTCGGGATTTCGATGACCGCACTCCCGAGGATCACATCGGGTGCCACCTCGTTTTGGTCGCGGTTCATCCCCAGGGCCCACACATCGGCCCCACCGGCCCGGGCTTCCCGCACCGCTTGGAAGACACCGAAGCTCCCGGCATCGACGTTGTGGATGATCACGTCCGCACCGGCCCGAATCTGGGCCACCGCGGCTTCCTTCGCAGCGGCGACGTCCTCCCAGTCACCGGTGAAGGCCTCGATCACGCGCACATCGGGGCGGGCCGCCATGGCTCCGGCCCGGAACGCATCGAAGGTGCCCTCGACGGGTGGGATCTGCACGCCGCCCACCATGCCCAACGTCCCCGAGCGCGTCACGGAGGCGGCCGTCATGCCGGCGAGGTAGCTCGCCTCCTCCAGGCGGAAAATCAAGGGCCGCACGTTGTCCGTGACGCGCGCGCCGCCACTCACCACGATCATCATCTCGGGGAAGCGCTCGGCCGCCCTCAGCGCCGCATCCTGATATTCGAACCCGTGCGCGAACACGAGGTCGTACCCCTCGCTTCCGTAGGCGATGAAGGCCTCGTCGAACTCTGCTGGCGTGCGCGTCTGCTGGTGGCTGACCTCTGCGCCAAGCGCGGCCTCGATGCCGAGTAGTCCCTCGTACGCTCCCGCGTACCAGCCGGCATCCGAGACGGGACCCGAAGTGAGCAGCGCTACTCGGAACGCGTCAGTGGCCTGGCCCGTGTCATCGCCCGCGCAACTCATGAGTAGCGGGAGCGCCAGGAGTGGCCACCACTGCCTGCGTGGCCGGGACGACTTCAACAACATATTCGAATCAAGCCTCTGGTCTGAGTGCCAAGCGCACCAATATACTGCCCCGCTGGTTCGGTGTAACGAGGCTGGTGCCATCAAGCACACGGGGGAGTCGGATGAGTTCGAACCGCGGCAACTGGAGCTCGAGCCTGGGATTCGTGCTGGCCGCGACCGGGAGCGCGATCGGACTCGGTAACCTGTGGAAGTTCCCCTACATCACCTGGCACAACGAGGGGGGCGCGTTCGTCCTCATCTACCTCATCTGTATTGCCGTGGTCGGCCTCCCGATCATGCTGGCGGAGGTGCTCATCGGCCGGAAGACCCAGAAGAGCGCCGTGGGGGCGTTGAAGGAGGCAGTGGGCCCCCGCTGGGGGATCGTCGGGGGCTGGGGTGTCCTGGGTGGCTTCACCATTCTGTCGTTCTACACAGTCGTGGCCGGTTGGTCGATTCGCTACTTCATCAAGACGTTGAGTTGGAGCGCCGGTAGCTATCCGGCGGGGTTCGAAGGCGCGGCTGACTTCGGAACGTTCGCGGCCGACAGCGGCAGTCAGCTCCTGTTCTCGCTGGCGTTTACCACGGCGACCATCGGGGTGGTCCTGTTTGGAATCCGGGGCGGGATCGAGCGCGTTTCCAAGACGCTGCTGCCTGTGCTCTTCGGAATCCTCCTGCTGTTGCTCCTGAGCGCGCTCACCATGGACGGGGCTGGTGAGGCGTTGGGCTTCATCTTCGTGCCAAGCTTCCAAAATCTCACGTCGGGAAGCGTACTCGAGGCCCTGGGCCACTCGTTCTTCACGCTGTCCCTGGGGATGGGAGCCATGATCACATACGGGTCCTATGTGGCGAGGGATCAATCGCTCGTAAAGGCGGGCGCTCTCATCGTCCTGCTGGACACGATCATCGCCCTGTTCGCGACGGTGATCATGTTCTCGGTGATCTTTTCGGTGCCGGGGATGCGCGACGAGATCGGCGCGTCCGCCGTGGGGATGCTGTTCATTGCACTGCCCACGCTCTTCTACACCGTGGTCCCGTTCGGGACCATCCTGGCGCCACTGTTCTATGTTCTGGTGGCGTTCGCCGCGCTGACCTCCACGATCTCGCTGCTCGAAGTCGTGGTGAGCTACTTCATCGATGAGCGGGGGTGGAGCCGACGGCGGTCCGCACTGACGTCGGGCGGTGCGATCTTCGTGATCACGATCCTCTGCGCGCTTTCGCTTGGCGCGGTGGACTCGCTATCGACGTTCGAGATCTTCGATGGCAAGGCCGGCGTGTTCGCCACGCTGGATCACTTCGCCGCCAACTGGATTCTGCCCACGGGCGGGTTCCTGATTACCCTGGCGGCCGGTTGGTTCATGACCAAGGAAAGCACCCGGGCCGAACTGGAGGCGCATGCGCCCAGTTGGTTCCGCTTCGAGGTGTGGCACTTCTTCATCCGCTTTGTGGCGCCTGCCGCCGTGGCCGCAATCCTGATAGCGGTCATCTTCTTCGGGATCGACTTCTCGTAGGTCTGAGCAACTCTACCTCGTGGAGGTAGCGAAATCGATGGCCTTGGCGATGTCGAGATCGAGTTGGGTGACGCCTCCCGAATCGTGGGTCGTGAGCCCGATCGTCACCCGGTTGTAGCGGATGGTCATGTCCGGATGGTGGTCGGCGTCATCCGCAATGGAGGCGACCCTGTTCACGAAGACGATCGAGTCCCGAAAGGACTTGAACTTGAACTCCTTCGTGATCGTGCCTTCCGCGTAGCTCCATCCCCGATGCTCGTCGATCCACTCCTGGACCACCGGAGCTTCGACCAACGCCCGCTTCTTGGCCATCGAACGCCCTGTTGAAAAAGCTTCAGGTCCTACCGAGCGGTGGACCGCACACTGAGTAACCCGATGTCGGGCAATGGTTCAGGGCGGGGTTGACGAGAATCGGCCCCCGGATATGTTCCACATCCCTCGGAAGTCCCATGCGATTTCCAAGGTTTCTAGCCCCCATCGTCTAGTGGACTAGGACACCTGGTTCTCAGCCAGGAAACCGGGGTTCGATTCCCCGTGGGGGTATGGCCGCTTAGCTCAGTGGTAGAGCACTACGCTCACATCGTAGGGGTCGCTGGTTCGAGCCCAGCAGCGGCCACTGCCCCGCGCCGATCCTTCGGTGTGGGGCCATTTTTTTCTCCCGGTAGGCGGAATCGGCCCACCCCCTAGGGTTTGAGTGAAGCGCTGTCCTCCGTTTGTAAGGGATTCCGCCTCTCCAACTTAGAGGTATGAAAGGTGCACCAGTAACCTGGCTAACCCTTTTAGGCCCCTGGCTTTTCAAGTCGCATCCTTTTCTTCACGTCGCATCCTTCTGCTAGAAGGGTGATCGGAAAGGCAGAATCAAGGTGCAGTTGACCGTCTGGGTGATCCCGCCGCTAATCGGCGTACTGCTCTGTGTGGCTTCGGCCGTTCAGGCCAGGCGGTCCTATCCTCGTGCGGCGGGTCGCGCACTCCAGTGGATGCTCACTTGGGTCGCCCTGTGGTGTGGAGCCCAGGCCGCGTCCCTCGCGTTCGCGGGACAGACGGCCCAGGTCTGGTTCTCCAAGCTCCAATACCCTGGTGTCTTGGGAGCCTCGGTGTGCTGGTTGCTCTTCGCGCTGTACCGCACACGACGGCGGTTGCCCGGCGGATTGGGCCGCGCCCTGATCGTGGTGCCGGTGGTGATCACCCTGCTGGTGCTGACCAACGAACGGCACGGGCTCATCTGGTCGCAGGTTGAACAGGTGAGTGCGGGCGGCATGAATGCCCTTTCTCTGACCCACGGGCCCTTCTTCTATCTCCACGCACTGTTCTGCTACAGCTTGGCGGTTGGGGCGTCGGCGCTGCTGACCCTTCAGCCCCGCGGTCGTAGGCTTACCAACCGACAGTGGTTCGCCATCATCTGCGCGCCCTCCTTGGTGGTCGTGGCCACGATCTTCTATCTGTCCCCACAGGGCCTCGGCGTCTGGCTGGACTTCGTGCCTGTCTCCTACGCGTTGGCTGGAGCCCTTCTGGGTCGGGCGCTGCTGGATCGTCGCGACTCGGAGCTGGCTCCCATCGCCCACTCCGTGATCTTCGAGAGCCTCCGCGACGCCGTCTTCGTCATCGATGCCCAAGAGCGGATCGTTGACATGAACCACGCCGCCGCCTCACTGGTCGGGGGAAGGGAAGTCGCGACCGGCCGGCGATTGCCGGACCTGCTGTCGGCGTCGCTCCTCCAGACTGCGCTCGATCTTGGCATCCACGAAATCGAGGACGTCACCCTTCGGGTTGCGCCGGACCGGTTGTTCAGCGTCACAGTTTCGCCGATTCACGTGCAGCAGAGCCACGAGCTGAACGGCCGGGTCCTGGTGTTCAGGGACACAACCGATCGGAGTCGCATCGAGTCGGGCCTCCGCATGGTGACGGACTCCCTGGAGGAAGCCAACCTCGAACTCGAACGGCTGGCCCACACCGATACGCTCACTGAGCTGGCCAATCGTAGGCACTTCTTCCTCGAGTTGGAGAAGGAGGTGCAAAGAGGCCTACGACATGGCAACGGCTTCTGCCTGATGATGCTCGATCTGGACCACTTCAAGCGCGTCAACGACCGGCACGGCCATGTGGTTGGCGACGAGGTTCTGGTCGCGGTGGCGCGATCGCTACGCAGCGTGGTTCGGGAGGTCGATTTCGTGGCACGCATGGGCGGCGAGGAGTTCGCGGTTCTGATGCCAGAGACAGAGCTGGAAGGTGCCATCGCGCTTGCCGAGCGCCTGCGTGTCAGGGTGGGCACGCTTCCGCACATCGGTGACAACGGCGAGTCCTTCCACGTCACCGTGAGCGTGGGCGTCGCGGCTTGGGCGGTTGGACGCGATCCGAACCAGCTACTGCGGGTAGCGGACGCCGCCCTTTACACGGCCAAGAACGCCGGCCGCAACCGAGTGGTAAGTGGCGACGGCGTCGGTTCGGGACTGAACTGATCAGACCAGCTCGGGCGTCCGGGCTGTGATGGGTTTGATCCGCTCACCAGGAATCCACTCCACGATGGTCCCCGCAACGGCACTGGCCGCAACTGTATAGGGCGACGCCAAGTAGAGCTGCCCGGGACCCGAGCGCCCTGGGAAGTTCCGGTTTTGAGACGAGATCGAAACCTCATCGGGTGAGGCCGTTACGCCGGGTCCCGCGTTGATGCATGCGCCGCAACCAGGCTCGATGAAGCTGGCTCCCATCTCCTCGAACAGGTCCAGGTAGCCCTGGGCTCGACAGTATTCGCGCACTTCGATCGAGCCGCATTGGATGTAGCACCGGACGTTGGCGTGGACCCTGAGCCCGTCTGCCTGCGCCTCTCGGAACACGCGGGCGTACATGTCCATGTCTTCCTTCTTCCCGGCAGTGCAGGAGCCCGCGTACGCGAGGTCCAGTCGCAACGACTCATTGGCGAACTCGTCGATGTAGAGTCCGTTCCCGGGGTCTCCGGGGAGGGCTACCATGGGGCGGACCGACCCGGCGTCGATCTCGATGATCTTGATGTACTCGGCCCCTGGGTCGCTTTGCATTTCCTCGATCAAAGCGTGGGCTCGTTCCGGGTCCATCCCCCGTTCCTCGATCATGAAGGCTGCCGACTTCTCGTCAGCCGCCACGATGCCTGTGAACGCGCCCACCTCAGCCGCCATGTTCGTCATGGTGGCACGTTCATCCACCGAGAGGGCCTCCACCGCCGGGCCCCCATACTCGATGATCTGCCCGATGGCATGTCCGTCGCGGATGTACGGGTGGCGGAGGATCTCTAGCATGTAGTCCTTCGCCGTCACATTGGTCTTCGGTGTCCCGGTAATCACGACTTTGAACGACGGCGGGACTCTGACCCGAACATCCTTGGTGATCCAGGAGTTGAAGATGGCCGTGGTGCCGACACCAAACGCCAACGCGCCGATGGCGCCCGCGTGTGGTGTGTGCGAGTCGGTGCCGATGATCAGCATACCGGGCTCGGCGTACTCCTCCAGAATCTTGGAGTGGCAGATGGCCTCAGAGCCGAGCCGATGCCCCTGCTGTTCTCCGTAGAGTCGTACGCCCTGCTTCTCAGCGAACTCGCGCTGTTTGACCTCGAGTTGGTTGGCCACGTCCAGCAGGCCTTCCTCGATTCGTTCCTGGCTCATGGCTTTCGCCAGGAAGGTCAGGTGGTCCCTGAAGAAGAGGATCGACTCGCTGTCCCGAACGGTGGCGTCGGCACCCACCTTCTCTTCGAAGAAGATGGCGGCCATGGGCGTGACATACTCGTGCGAGAACCGGATGTCGGTTCGGAAGAACCCCGCCTCTTTGGGCTCGACCCAGTCGACGCCGACTTGATCTTGGGCCGCGTCGACCACCCAATGGCGCGCGAAGATCTTCTCGCCGAGCGTCATGGGTCGGGTGCCATTCCCGTCGAAGTCGGTGCGCAGCGCCTTCGGGAGTGGGGTGTTCACTTTGCCCTGTAGCCGAGCCACGTTGAACTCGAACAGGCCCCCGTGTTCGATGATTTGACGCGTGATGGCGTCCTTACCTTCCAGGAACTCCTCGAGGGGGATTTCCTCGCCGCCGCGAATGCGGTCGATCACACTGAAGTCGGTGGTGGTCAGCATCCCCAGGTTCTGACAGTTCTCGTTGTAGATGCGCTCGATGCTCTCGCCGACGACCACCTGGATACCCGCCATGAGCTCCGCGTAAGGGCTCTGCTCGCGGCTGGATCCTTTGCCTCGACGTTTGCCCGCGACCGAGCACACGAAGCCACCAGCCCTCACGCTCCCCCGGGTTACGGGGAACTCGTACTCATCCGTGGCGGGATTCTTCGAGCGCAGTCCCAGGTATGGGAATTCGCCTAGGGTCTCGTCGTGAAAGTAGCAGATGTAGGCGGGGGTGATCTCGTCGGTGCTGATCTGGTCGCGCAGCTTGTCGGTGATATTCTGCGTGAGCGCCAGGTCCTTTCCTTCGACGAGCTGCTCGGCCATGAGATCCGCGTCGTCCAACAGGAACAGCACCCGACCGCTCAGGCGTAGTGTGGTCGGGCGTTTGGGGATCGATCGAGCAAGCAAATCGGACATACGGGACTCCACGAGATCTCTTGTAAGACGGCCCGGGGGCAAGCCCTCCAGACCCCTAAACTAACGTTGCCCGCGTGGTCCGCACCTGGCGGGGGTCGGGTCAGTTCTCCAGCACCTGAACCGTATCGAAGCCCAGTCGGATCTTCAGCCAGTTGGCCATTCGGTCGGCCCTCTCCGGTCGCAGAGCCCTGGGGAAGTCGGCCCTCCAGGTCACCATGAACGTGGGGATGGTGTCGATGACCTGCCTGGTCAAAGGGAGGGCGCCGCCGTCACCCGGCTGAGGCGGGTTGGTCTGGGTGTTGTCCACCACCGGTACACTCCGGAACTCGATCAACTTTCCAAAGGAAACACCTGCCATCTCGGGATACTGAGTGGCCAGTTCTTCGGAGATCTGGGAAAACGGGATGGTATCCTGGGTGTAGCGCGCCAACTCGTCCTCGAGCCCCCTGATGCGCTCCTCGCGCTCCTCCAGGGCGAGGGCATTGCGTTCGTAGAGGTCCTGAACGATGCCCACCCGCAGCTCGCTGGATAGCCGACCCAGCTCGCCGGCCACGTTCTGAGGCTGGTGAATGCGCAGCACGGTGTTGCCGAGTCCGGATTGGGCCATGCGCGTCTGTAATTGTTGCTCGACCGCTGCAGGCAGTGCCTCGCCTGCCAGGAACACCTCGATCTGTGAAATCGAGTCCCCGTAGGCGACCCGTTGGTTGACGATGTCGACCCCGTCGAGCGTCAACAGGTTGTCGCTGATGAACGATGCAGCCCGCGCCCTGAAAATGCTCTCTTTGACCACGCCGTAGAGCACCCACGTGCTCGGAAGTAGGATGATGGCCACGAAGATGGCGATGCGTAGGCGGACCCGACGCCGGGCGGCCGCGTCAATGAACTTGACGAACGGGAAGTGCAGAAACCGAACGATCGTCACCGTGGAGATGGCGATGAAGATCGAGTTCAGCGCGAACAGATAAGAAGCGCCGAAGAAGAACGGCCAGTTCCCGTTCGCGAGGCCGTACCCGGCGGTACAGAGCGGAGGCATGAGGGCCGTGGCGATCGCCACACCGGGAATCACGTTGCCTCGGTCGCGCCGCGACACGCCGATGATCCCGGCCACACCCCCGAACACGCCGATGAGCGCGTCGAGGAGCGTGGGTCGCGTGCGTGCGAGCAGCTCAGACTGCACGTCCCCCAGCGGCGTGATCCAGAAGTAGAGCGTCGAGGTCACCAACGCCACAATCACCATGACGGAGAAATTCCGAAGCGCACGCCGCAGGGTCTCGATGTCGTTCGTGCCGACCGACAGGCCTACGGCCAGGATGGGCCCCATGAGCGGGGAGATCAGCATGGCCCCAATGATGACCGCGGCGGAGTTGGTGTTCAGTCCGATGCTGGCGATGAAGATCGAACAGATCAGGATCCAAACGTTGGGACCCCTGAAGACCATGTCCTTATGGATGGTCTCGATGGTCCCCTCGATGTTGGCATCCCCGCGGATGTCCAGCGTTCGGCTCAGGAACCGACGCGCGCGGGAAAGGAAGACCCGAAAACTGCGCTCCACCATCTCCTGCTCACGGACCATCTCTTCGTCGGTCGCGGGAGCCGGATCTGCGGCGGGTCCTGGACCCTCTTTGTGATTGTCCATCCGACCTGGAAGGCTGTGGAAGAAGTAGAGCGGCCTGGTGGGGAGACGTCCAATCGTCCCCGATCGACCCGAAAGGTGGGGCGGGGGAGCCCGGAACGGAACGCCACCCGCTGTTTCAGCCGTTGCTTCCCTCGCCGCGGGCTCCCTATATTCCGGGCTTAGAACGATCGTTCGAACGAACCCCAGGAGTCCACCCGTCATGCCGACCCTCAGCCCTGAACAACAGCAGGCCGAAGACGACCTCAAAGCCAGGATCCAGGACGGTTTCGTGCTGGAATCGATGGCCGACATGACGCCCGGGTACCGGAAGTCGTTGGTGGTTCAGCTCACGGTGCAGGCGGACACCGAGCTCATGAGCGCCCCGTCGTACTGGATGGCCGCCCGCCACGCGCCGTCGGCGAACACGCAGGTCAGCGCGCACGCGATCATCCAGGACGAATTGGCCCACGCCAACATCGCCTATCGCCTTCTGGAGGACCTGGGAGTCTCCAAGGAACACCTGGTCTATGGGCGGGAGCCGCACGAGTTCAAGCACCCGTACGGCTTCGACCAGCCGTTGGACAATTGGGGTGAGCTGGTGGTCGCCACCGGGTTCTTCGATCGCGCCGGCATTACCCTGCTCACCGACGTGCACGAAAACACCTCCTACGGCCCCCTGAAGCGGGCGCTGGTGAAGGTGGGCATGGAGGAGACCTTCCACCTCCGACATGGGGAGGTGTGGATGCGACGGTTGGCCAAGTCGGGCGGCGAAGCGCGCGAGGTTCTGCAGCGGGCGGTGGATTGGATGTTCCCCATGACGCTGGAGTGGTTCGGTCTTCCAGACGCGATGAAGCGGCACTCGGGGCAGCTCGAGTACAAGCTCAAGGGCCTCACCAACGATGAGCTGCGCCAGGTCTGGATGTCGGCCACCGTACCTCTGGCCGAGTCCTTGGGCTTGAAGGTCCCCGCCCACTACGACGAGGAGACCGAGCAGTACGTCATGGACTTCCCTTTCCCATGCCAGTACGACGCGGAGGCCAAGCACTGGTTCTTCGACGAGGGAGAGATCTCCTGGGAGGAGGTCTTCAAGCGCTGGAAGGCACGAGGTCCCATGAATGAGATCTACGTCGACTCGGTCCGGCGCTCGCGCTCACAGGTAGGGAAGTGGCTCAAGACTTCCTCCGCGGCGGCTTGACGGTGGCCGTGCACTCGATGCCGGTGTTGCCCGTCCCCGCGAAGGCCATCCCCTTGCACGTGCAGTCCCACGCCTCGGGGGGGCGAGACAAATGGTCAGACCCGCTGCCCGACCTCCCAGCCGATCCGGTGGCTGCGGTGTGGGCCGCGCTGGGCGAAGTCTTGGACCCTGAGATCCCCATCAGTCTGGTCGACCTGGGTCTGATCTACGGGGTCGCCATGGAGGGAGCGACGGTCCACGTGCAGATCACGTTCACCGCCACGGGCTGCCCCTGTATGGAGTTCATACGGGAGGACGTCACCGATCGACTCAGCTCTGAGCCGTGGATCGACGAGGTGGAACTGGAAGAGGTGTGGAGCCCGCCTTGGACTCGCGAGCGCATCAGCGAGCGAGGCAAGGCGCAACTGCGATCACTGGGAGTGGGATGACGATGCTCGAAAAGGTATACGACGTCTTTGCCAAGAAACGGCGAGGCGAGGCCCTGCGACACATCGGGTATGTCGATGCGTTCGACGACGACCTGGCACGCGTGTACGCATGGACGGCGTACGACGAGGAGAGTTGGTTCGAGATGTGTGTCGTTCCTCGCTCCGCAATCCTCAACGTGAACCGACCCGAACCCGCTGAAGCTGGAGGCGAAGCGTGAGCGGACAAAGTGCAGCGCTTCGACGCTTGATCCTCGGCCTCGCAGATTCCAAACGACTCATGGGGATTCGGTACTCGGATTGGCTACTCGGCGCCCCCTCGTTGGAGACTGGCATCGCTTGCTCGTCGATGGCCCAGGACGAATGGGGACATGCGAGGCTGCTCTATGCGATGCTGAAGGAGCTGGACGAGGACCCCACACCTGTGGAATACGACCGGAGCGACGAGGAGTATACCTCGGTCGACGCCCTCGACGAGGGGTCGGAAGATTGGGCCGGCCTCATCGTGTCCAGCGCTGTGGTGGATGAGGCGTTGCGCGTGCGCCTTGAGGCCTTCGCGGAGAGCGACTTCGCTTTGGCTCGGTCGCGTGTGCCCAAGATGCTTGCCGAAGAGGAGCTGCATCGGGACTTCGGGCGCGCCTGGTTCAAGCGCCTGGCCGAGGGGGATGATGACAGTCGAGCAGCTGTGAGGCGGCAGACGGAAGCCGTGCTCCCGCGCACACTCGCCTGGCTCGTGTGTGATGATGAGGTCGGGCAGGCGCTGGTCGCCGAGGGGATGTCTCCCCCCGCAGCAGCCGTCCGAGCCCGCTACGAAGAACGGATGGCACCGCTGCTCTCGCTGCTGTCGCTTGCGATGCCGGAGCCGGACACTGCGGGTTGGGACTCGGTGCGAGGTCGTGGACCAGGCCATCCGGTAGGCGATGCGCTGGAGCGGGCCCGAGGAGACCGGAACCGGTCACTCCTGGTGGAGTAGCGGATGATCGACCAGGTTGTCCCTCCGGGCTTACCCGCAAGCCCGCCCTGTCCCTTCTGCTCAGGCGAGAAGACCGAGTTGTTCTCAGCGTTCGGGTCTCAGCTCTCGGTGTCCACCTTCTGGTGTCGCACCTGCCGCTCGCCTTTCGAGGTCATGAAATGGACCGGCCGGGCGCCGCGTACATGACCTGGATGCGAAACGGCTCATACTTCTGGGGGATCGTGATGGCCTTGGTGCTGTCCGGTTGCGGAGCCGCCAGCCTACAGTTGCCGCCTCCCCGCCCCATCGTCGTTCACTCTGGGGCTCGCCTCCGTCCCGATCCCGACCGTATGGCCGAGGTCGACGCCTGGGTCAAGGCCGAGAACACCAACATCGTGGAGGACCCGTCCTTCCTGGTCATCAGCACGACTGCGTTGGGTGAAGCGTTCCCGTGGGACGAGTTGGACGTGGTTTCCGACGACAGCGTGAAGGTGGGGTACCAGCCCGCGGTTCCAGACATCTCGCTTCCCTACCAGATCTACGCCCATCTACACCTCATGGCCCGCCGAGGGGAGTTGGACGTCTGGTTGCCCGAGGCACAGAACGCCACGGGCTACGTGCTGGAGCGCGCCATCGTGAAACGGGTATCGGATGCATGGCTCTACGGACGGTCCGTATTCGAGACAACGCCCTACGCGCTTCTGGACGAGTTGGTATTCTCCGTCGAGAACGGGTATCTGGATGCCTTCCTGTTCACCGCTCGTCCCGAGGAGTTCGCGCGAGAGCGGGAGGCATGGGTGGCGGAGAATCCGAACGGCTTGGAGGAGTTCAAGGCCTGGTTCCAGGAGACCTTCGAGCGGCTACCGCCCGGGTTGCGGGCCAACGAAGGGCCGCTGTCCTAGTGCCGCTCTAAGGACCTTCCATCATCCAGCGGAGCCCAATGGGTTCGGCTGCCGAGTCATCGCCCACCACTCTGACATCCACTCTGCCGGTTCGCTTGAAGCGGGCGTCCGAGGCCTTTCCCCCCGCCACGGCGAACCCATCCACCGTGACTTGGGTCGCCTGACTCCCGTCGGGGCGACTCGCCGTCATTGTGGCACCCTTGAGGCTTCGAAGGCTGGGCACCTCGCCGTCCACCAGTCGAAGCCTCAGAATCATGCCTCCGTGAGGCGCTCCGAGCGCGTCGATCACTTTGAAACGAGCCAAATGAATCCCCGGTTGGGAGTAGAGGATCACTCTAGAAAAATGCAGCGCCAGCGTCAACGCGGTCCACTCGTGCTTCCGGGGCGTCCCTGATGGTCTGGCTAGAGGGGATCGCGGCTGCACTGTTGCTAGTGGTCCTACCGCTGGTCTCCCGTCGTCAGTTGGAGGGAGTCGACCCCGACGCGCTGCCCAGGGTCCAGGCCTATCGCGCGTCGATCGTCTCGATTGGGCTGCTCGGGGTGGTGGGATGGGTGTTGGGGTCCCACCGGTGGGGGGTCGCCCGTCTGGGGCTTTCGGTAGAGGCTTCGCCGCTCATCGTGCTCTCGAGGGCAGGTGTGCTTCTGGGGATGGGCATGGGCCTGGTGCTGGCGTTCGAGTGGGTGCTTCATCGCAGGGGGATTCCCAGGAGTCCCTGGGTCCTGGCGCTCCTGCCCCGTACGCCCACGGAGAGGCGTTGGTTTGTGGTACTGTCCATGGTGGCGGGCCTAGGCGAGGAGATCGCGTTCCGCGGGTTTGCTCTTCTGCTCCTGTTGGTATGGACCGATTCCTGGTTTGTGGCGATTCTGTGGACGTCGGTAGCCTTCGGGTGGATCCACGGATACCAGGGCACCCTGAGTCGGGTTCGGGCGGGGTTGTTGGGCGTCGTGTTGGCAGTTCCGGTGGCCGTGGGTTGGGGGCTGTGGCCTTCCATACTCGCGCATACGGCGATCGACTGGATCGGCGGGCTCATGCTGGGTCCCCGCCTACTTGCAGCATCGAGGAACTAGGACGCTTGGAAATTGACGTGGCGCTGCTGGCCGATGCGGCGACGATCGACGCCGCCGGCAAGCTCAACATCCTGGGGGTCTTCGATCGACTCCAGGTTGCGGGCTTTCCGGCACAACATCCCCGGATCTCCCTCGTATTACGGTTCCGAGGAGGCATCCAGGACGTCGGAAACCATGAAGTCCAGATTGCGCTGAGCGATCCCAAGGGCGATCAGGTCTTCGGGATCGACGGGCAACTGCAGGTGGGCCCCGGTCCCGCCGAGGCCGGCGGCTCCGTCCGGCTTCCCCACGTCATCAACCTGGATGGGATCGTCTTCAAGACCCAGGGAAACTACGTCTTCGACGTAGGTGTGGATGGCAGTGCGGTGGTCTCGGTGCCGCTCCTCGTGACGGCGCCGTCGCACGGACCTGCTGCGCAAGCGTAGCCTTTCGTCGACGCCATGCCACAACAGGTGTTTACCGGACGGGTCCCACACGTTGATTTGGGCACACCACACCTCAGCGGATCGGCATGCTAAGGTGTTTCACTGCAACCCGTTTCAGGTGGGGGTGGCGAGGCGCCCGCACGACGCGCTTGACCGCACGTCGCCCTTTTCGGAGGGCCTACCGCTTGCAGAAATGGGGCAGAAACAAAGATGTGGTCTAGTCGGTATTGTTAGACGTAACCCCTCGGAGATCGAATCGTGATTCTACGATGCAACTACGAAGAGACTCAGGCGCTGCGCCATGGTGCCGCGTCCGTTCTCGGCGTGGACCCTTCGATCTCCTGCACGCTCGACCCGACCATCGAGGGGCGCTTTCAGGTGGAAGCACTTCTGCCCCGACTCACCGGAGACCTGAGCCTGGGCACGCTGGGAGACCTTGCCGACGTACAGGCGGCGGTGACGACCATCGTCGCTTGCCTGGAGGCCGAGATGAAGTCGGTGGTCGTGCAGAGCCACCCCAGCGACGAAGGGGCCGTCGACGCCTACTTCGAGTTTGCCCACGCGTTCGCCGTGCTCTCCCGCATCCAGGAATTGAAGCAGGAGATGGAGGCCGTCATCGAGCTGGTGCTGGGACGTGCCCCCGACGAAGAGATCGTCAGGACCTTTCAATTCCCGGATTGAACTGAGTTCCCGGGCACCAAATGCCCGACTTCCGTATTCAGTAGGTTCGAGCACCATGGACCGCGGGATGAGGGGTTAGGTCAATTGGACCAGGATCGAGAACGTAGGGAGAGCTTCGAGCGAGAAGCGTTGCCGCATCTCGATGCCGTGTATCGGTTTGCCCTTCGCCTGACCGGTTCGAGCGACGCGGCAGAGGACCTGGTCCAGGAGACCTACTTCCGGGGTTTCAGGGCCTGGGACCAGTACACGGTAGGGACCCGGTGCAAGAGCTGGCTGTTCACGATCTGCCGGAACGTCTTTCTCAGGGGCCGCGAGCGGGCCAAGCGTCACGAAGAGATTCTCACGGAAACCTCCGGCGGAACCAGCGACGCTGGGAACCGGGAGAACCCGGTGTTCGCGGCGTCCCAGGACCGGGACCCGGAAGGAACCTTCTTTGCATCGATCGTCGATGACTCCGTTCTGGAGGCCATCGACGAACTGCAGGAGGAGTACCGGACCGCCGTCGTGCTCTCCGACGTACAGGGGATGAGCTACGCCGAGGTCGCTGAGATCATGGGAGTTCCGGTTGGAACTGTGAAGAGCCGTCTGTTCCGAGGACGCAAGCAGCTGCAACAGAAGCTCTATGCGTTCGCGCTGGAGATGGGTTACATCACGCCAGCGGTAGGCAGGGAGGCGTCATGAGTTTGTTCAAGAAGATGAGGATCATGGTCGGAGCGACCCTCCGCGGGGAGAAGGTGATGACCTGCGGAGAGGCGTTGGAACACATGTTCGAGTATCTCGACGGGGAGCTCGATGACACGACCCGGCGGCGCGTCCAGGACCACCTTTCCCTCTGCGCGCCCTGCGCCACCCGAGCCGACTTCGAGAAGGCGTTCCTCGATGCGGTTGCGTCTGCAGCCGAGGCGGGTGAACCCGTGCCTGCGTCGGCGCGCGAGAAGGTTCTCGCCGCACTCGACGCGGCCGAAGCCGACGATGAACCGGAGCCGCTCTTCTAACCCACGCTCCTAAGAGCCAGGTCGCCCGAAGCTACCTTGCGGCGCCCCAGGCTTCGTTCGAACATGGGCCCACCTTTTCGGGCTTTCTTCGTAGGAGCATTTCATGGCCGCTGCCGCTCGGCGCGAGCGCATCCTTCCCAGACTCATAGAGGAGGAGATCCGGGAGTCGTTCCTGGACTACTCCATGAGCGTCATCGTGCAGCGCGCGTTGCCTGATGTTCGCGATGGACTGAAGCCTGTGCACCGCCGCATTCTCTATGCAATGCACGAGCTGGGACTTCGACCTGACCGACCCCATAAGAAGGCCGCGACGGTCGTGGGAGAGGTGCTAGGCAAGTTCCACCCGCACGGTGACAGTGCGGTGTACGATGCTCTTGTGCGGATGGTGCAGGAGTTCTCGCTTCGCTATCCGCTGATCGACGGTCAGGGCAACTTCGGATCGATCGATGGTGACTCGGCGGCGGCCTACCGCTACACGGAGGCGCGCCTGGATCCGATGGCGACCTCGCTGCTGACCGACATCGAGCGTGAGACTGTCGACTTCCAGCCCAACTTCGACGATCGCCTGCTGGAGCCGCAGGTCCTCCCCGGTCGGGTCCCCAACCTTCTCATCAACGGAAGCTCGGGGATTGCTGTGGGGATGAGCACGAACGTGCCCCCTCACAACCTTCGAGAGGTCGCTGCCGCGGTCCACCTCATCTGCGGGGACGAGGAACCGACCACCGAGCAATTGTTGGAGGTGCTCCCCGGGCCGGACTTCCCCACCGGCGGCATCATCGTGGGGACCGAGGGGATTCGGAAGATGTATGCGGAGGGCCGAGGACGCCTCCGGGTGCGCGGACGCATCGTCAAGGAGTCCCTTCGGGGCGGGAAGGAACAGCTCGTCATTACTGAGCTGCCCTACGGTGTGACAAAGAGCCGTCTGGTGAAGCAGATCGCGGACGTCGCTCGCAACGTGCTCACCGACCATGTTGCCGACCTGCGAGACGAATCGGACCGCGACGGCCTGCGAGTGGTGGTGGAGCTCAAGCGCCGCGGGAGGCCCGGTGAAGTCCTGCCGGTCCTGTACAAGAAGACATCCCTACAGGTGACGTTCGGGGCCATCATGCTGGCGCTGGACCACGGGGAGCCCAAAGAGCTTACGCTGGTCCAGATCCTGGAGCGCTACCGCGACCACCGCATCGAGGTGATCCAACGTCGTTCGACGTTCCTGCTCGAAAAGGCCGAGGTCGACAGACACGTCACCGAGGGGCTGCTGGCTGCACTCGATCAGATCGATGCGGTCATCAAGATCATTCGAGACTCGACCGACCGCGCCGAGGCGAACGCTCGCCTGCAGGACCGGCTTGGCCTCAGCGAGGTGCAGGCGCAGGCGATACTCGACATGCGGTTGGCCCGGTTAACCAAGCTGCAGAAGAAGGAGCTCGAGGCCAAGCTCAAGCTTCTCAAGAAGGAGATCAGAGGGTTACGCGCAATCCTGAAGAGTCAGGCACGTCAGGTGGAAGTGATGCTCGAGGAGCTCGACGAGCTCGTGGAGGCGTTCGGGGACGAACGCCGCACGTTGATCACCGAGACGGCACCCGACACCGAACAAGCCACCACAGTCGAAGCGCTTGTCGCCGAGGAAGACGTCGTGGTGACACTCAGCCATGAGGGCTACGTGAAACGCATGCCCATGAGCCTCTACCGGAGGCGGGTGAAGAGTGGGAAGGCGCTTGCCGGCATGGACCGCTACGACGATGACTTCCTGGAACGGGTATTCGTCGCTCGCACCTCCGGCTGGGTGCTGGCGTTCACCGCTGGAGGCCACGTCTACTTCTTGCCTGTGCAGAGCATCCCGGAGTCAGGGAGGGCTTCCCGGGGCCAGTCCATCTACGGGCTACTGGGCGTGGATCGCAGGGAGCCCATCGTAGCGGCGCTGCCCGTCGAGGATCTGATGCAGGACCGCCACGTGGTGTTCGTCACCCGCGGCGGCCTCATCAAACGCACCCATTTGGGCGAATTCTCCAACCCGCGTGCGGGCGGGGTAATCGGGGCCGGTGTCCGCAAGGGAGATGCGGTACTCGATGTATCACTGAGTGATGGGGAAGACGAGGTGCTCCTCCTCACCAAGAAGGGCAGAGGGATCCGCTTCTCCGAGGAGGAGATCTCGGTGGTGGGGCGTACCGCGCGCGGCGTGAAGGGCGTCTCCGTCGGGAAGGGTGATGAGGTGATTGGCATGGTGACGGTCCGGCGTGATGCGTCCATCCTGACCCTGGGGACGGATGGCACCGGCAAGCGCACGCCCCTGGAGGACTTTCCGCTGCAAGGGCGGGGCGGGATGGGTACCCTGGTGGTTCCTTCGGACACCAAAACGCCCCTGGTTGCTGGGATGGAGATGCTTCCCGACGACGAGGTCATGGTGGTGACGGCCGGTGGGAAGGTGATCCGTCTCAGGGCCGAGGAGGTACCGGTGCAGGGTCGCCGGACCAAGGGAGTCGAGCTGGTTCCGATGGGCCGGGGCGATCGGGTAGTCGAGGTGACCCGCACCGAAAGCGGGAGCGGAGGAGGGGAGAGGATGGAAAGGGCCTCCACGCTGGGCCAGTTCGAGTTGCTCTCCGAATAGAAGGGTAGGGGTTCACCTCGCCGCGTCTCGGTACCACTATTGCGGGTGGTCGGGCCGCGAACGAGGCCATTGCGTTATAGGGAGTTGGAGATAGATGAAGTTCTTGGTGTTGGGTGCGGGCGCCCAGGGGTCGGCCGCAGCGCTCGATCTTCTACAGCGGGCCGAGGTGAGTGGGGTCGTCCTGGCCGACCGGCACGTCGACAACCCCCGAGCCTACCTCCGACCCTACTTGGGGGGCGACCTCCGGATGCAGGTGGTCGATGCGGAGGACCGTTCGAGCGTACAGGCGCTCATGGGCGGTGTCGACGGGGTGTTGTGTGCGCTCCCCTACTATTTCAACGCCAAGATGATGGATCTGGCGTTGGAAGCTGGCGCCCACTTCTGCGACCTGGGCGGAAACACCGCGATCGTACAACAGCAGCAGAAGCAAGACGCTCGCGCCAAAGCTGCGGGCCTGTCCGTCATCCCCGATTGCGGGTTGGCTCCGGGCCTTGTCAACATTCTGGCCCAAGCGGGGATCGACGCGCTGGACGAAACGAACAGCGTAGAGCTCTTCGTCGGAGGACTGCCGCAGCATCCACAGCCTCCACTCAATTACCAGATCGTGTTTTCGATGGAGGGTGTCATCGACTATGCTACCACACCGGGTCTCATCCTGGAGGGGGGAGAGCTCAAGGAGGTCGAGCCGCTGGGAGACCTGGAAACGCTGCAGTTCGAGGAGCTGGGCGAGCTGGAGGCGTTCAACACCGCCGGGGGGATCAGCACCATGCCCTACCGCTACCAGGGCGCCGTCGACCACATGAGCTACAAGACGCTTCGTTATCCAGGGCACACGCATCTGATGCGGGCCATGCGCGACATCGGGTTGTTCTCTGAAGACGCGATTGATGTGGATGGCGTCCAGGTGGTACCCCGACGCGCGTTCATCAAGGCCGTGACGCCACATCTCGCCAACCCCGCAGGCGAGGATCTGGTGGTTCTGCGGGTCGACGTGAAGGGTGTGAAGGATGGCGAAACGACAGGCGTGCGCTATGAGCTCATCGACTACTACGATGCGGAGCACGGCGTGACCGCCATGATGCGTACGACTGGTTACTCGCTGGCCATCACCGCATTTCTACAGGCGCGCGGTCAGGTCAACGAGCTTGGCGTGCGCACCCCCGACCAGGCCATGCCGGCGGACCTCTACCTTAGAGAGTTGGCGCGAAGCGGCATCGAGGTGATGGAGATGGCGCTATAGCTGCGTTACCCCGCCAGCGGGGGAACCGCCTCCATGATTAACGACAGTGCCTCGCGGAGCCCCTCACCTCCGGCGTCGGCGCCCTTGTACTTCCCGAGGCGGACCACGGCCAGGCCATGACTTGGAATCATGATGGCGAACTGCCCACCTGCTCCCGCCATGTACATGGCGTCTTCGGGCACGGGGAAGGAGCCGCGGCCGTTGATCCACATGAAGGCACCCCCGTATTGGGGACGCCGGTCGGCCAGCCACGCCGGAGCCAAGGTGTTGGCGTACTCGACATATCCTTCCGGTAGAATGCGCTCGCCGTTCCAAACGCCGTCCTGTAGGTACAGATTGGCCAAGCGCGCCCAATCGCGAGCGGAGCCGAACTCGTACCCCTGTGTCAGGAAGTTCCCGTAGGGGTCCGTCTCCATCACCATGTTGCGAATGCCGATCTTGTCGAACAGGTGGCGCTGCGGATAGGTGTGGTAGTCCTCCCCCAGGTTCTCAATGCCTAGCCGGTTGAGGTAATTGGTCAACACCGGGTCGGTGTTGCGGTAGCGACCCACCGTATTGGGGCTCCACTGCTGAGGACGCGTCGCCGCCCACTGGTAGGAATCGACCGTTCCCGTATACAGGTAGAGATGGTCGGGGTAGCCCAACTCGGGATCGTAGTCCGGGTCCTGCGGAGCCCGGATGCGGATGCCGCTCGACATGCGCATGATGTCGCCAATGCGGATTTCCTGTCGGCCATCCCCTGCCTCCTGCCACTCCGGAATGGGGGCGGGCTGCCAGAGTTCGTAGGCGCCCTTCTGGATGAGCGTTCCCATGATGGCGCCGGTCAGGCTCTTACCCATCGACCAGCTCTCCAGCGGTGTGTGGATGTCGACGCCCTCTCCGTAGCGCTCGCCGATGATTTGGCCCTGGTGTGTCACCACGAACCCGAGGGTCATTCCCCCGTCCGGGAAGGCGGCGGCCACCGCCTGGGCAATCTTGGCGGCGTCGATTCCGGGGGGAGTGGGTGTTTCGGGGAGGACGTCGCCCATGGGCCACGGCGTAGTCGAGGCCTCTGGCAGGTTGGGCTCGACCACCGTGGGCGTGAAGTAGACGGAGTCCTCGCCTATGGGGAGGGTCACGCAGCCCTGACTTCCGTACCGCTTGGCCGTACGCACGACCCCGGACGGAAGTGTCAGGGACACCGACTGAGCATCGAAGTCCACCACGGTATCGACGACCTGCGCGCGATGCTCATAGGGCGCCGTGAAATAGCCGACGTTTTCGGCGGCGTCGGCAGGCTCGAGGCCGGTCAGGAACACACCCGAACAGAGGGTCTTCGCGAACCCCGCCGTATGGTGGTCCAGTGCGTCGCCCGGAGGAGCCACCCACTCGCCCGGAAGCTCGAGTTCCGCGGCCCTTTCGAGCAGGAAGGTTTCGTCGTCCAAGGGTGCCTCGCTGACGCTGGACTCCAGGGCAGCCTGTTCACCACCGCAGGCTACGACAAGCAGGGCGCTCAGGATCAGAGGAGAGACTGCACGGGAACGTTGCATTACGTCTAAACCTCCGCTCGAGAAGGTGGGAGCGTGTCCTTGAAGGCCTTTCCGTAGAGGTCCCATACGGTGACGAACACAGCCGCCACGATAGGGCCCAGAATGAAGCCGATCGCGCCGAACAGGATCAACCCGCCCAGTGTGCTGAGGAGAATCATGAGGTCGGACATCTTGGTATCCCGACCCACCAGTTTGGGGCGCAGCACGTTGTCGATCGTGCCCACCACAACCGCGCACCAAATCAGGAGTAGGATCCCCGGCAGCACCGAGCCGGTGGCGAGTAAGTACAGTACGGCCGGTACCCAGATGAGCGCCGCCCCTACTCCCGGAATGACCGAGAGCACCACCATCACCGTGGCCCAGAATGCGGCGCCTTCGATCCCGGCGAGCCAAAACGCCACGCCGGCCAAGCCACCCTGCAGGACCCCGATGACCAGCGACCCCTTGAGCGTCGCCCTGGTCACCGACACGAAGCGAGCGACCAGAAGCTCCTCATCGTCGCTGGAAAGGGGCAGAAAGTAGAGCAGCCGGTCCAGCGCCTTTCGACCGTCCAGCAGGAAGAAGTACAGAGCATAGAGCAGGATGAACAGTTGCAGCGCGGCGTTTAACGTCCCTCGAGTGACCGAGGCCAAACTGCTTACCAGGAACGAACCGGCCACGCTGGCAGCTTCCCCCAACGCTGACATCACCTGGGCCCGGTCTGGGAGGATGTCCTGAAGGAACGTTAGGCGGTCGAGGAACGGAATTCGATCCAGCCACACCTCGAGTCCACCCGGTGCCGCCACCTGCTGCTCGATCCAGGGCCGTGCGGCATTGGCCACCTGAAGGGCTTGGGACGCCACGAGCGTGAAGAAGGCCACGGCAGGGAGGACAATCAGTAGCAGGATGCCCACGACCACCAGGGCGGAAGCGGTGCGGTGCCGCCCTTTGAGCTTACCGCTCAACCAGCGGTAGATCGGGTGACTCATCCCCGCCGTGATCGCCGCCATGAGGACCGACACGATGAAGGGCCGAATGACGGCAAGGAAGACGACCGTGATCAGCCCGGTCAGCAGAAGTAGGGATCGCTTCCGAAAGCGATCGTGGTCGCGCTCTGCCTTGGATGGCTCCAACCAAAGGCTCCTTGTGTGGTCTGTTAACGACGCTCCAGCGTGGCGGTCACCTGAACGCGCTGACCGTTCCTCACCACGACCACCTCCACCTCATCTCCCGGCTCGAACTCACCGAGAGCATAGGTATATGCGTAGAGGTCGGTGACGGGAAGACCTCCGAACTCCACAATCACGTCACCCTTCTGAAGCCCTGCCACAGCGGCTGGACTCGCCTCCCGGACCCCGGTCAGCCGCACACCTTCACCTTCGAAAGGGGTCATGTCCGGGATGGAGCCGAAGTAGGGCCCGTATCCGCGCGAGGCCTCCGCTGGCTCGTCGGTGTCGGTGGGAGAGGACGCGACCGTCGGAGTGCCGACACCCGTCACACCCGTAAGGCCAAAGGGCTCCCCATCCGTACCGGCCAACGCCCCAGCAACGTTTTCGACCAGCTTGGCGACCCGCACCAGGCCTGGCCCGTCGATGTGTTGCCAGTCGTCGGTGGGGCGGTGGTAGTCCTCGTGGGTGTTGGAGAAGAAGTGCAGGACGGGGATGCTCGCGCCGTAGAACGAGCTGTGATCGGAGGGTCCGTAGCCGTCGGGTGCGGTGACGAACGGCACCGGATGCGCCTGCCTGGTGCTCACCACATCGAGCAGAGCCGGCCACTCCTCGGCGGTGGCCACACCGAAAATGGTGAGCTTGCCGTCGCCCAAGCGTCCCACCATGTCCATGTTCAGCATGGCCTGAACTTGGTTGAGTGCGATGGTGGGCTCGTTCACGAAGTGACCGGAGCCCCACAGACCCCGCTCCTCGCCGGTGAACCCCAGGAACAGAACGTTGTAAGGCAGCGGGTCCCGGTCGGCCAAGCCGCGCGCCACCTGTATGAGGGCGGCGGTCCCACTGGCGTTGTCGTCCGCGCCGTTGTGTACCTGGCCGAAATCGCTGGGGGAGAGCGACCCCTCTCCACCGAGGCCCAGGTGGTCGTAGTGGGCGCCCACGATCACTGTGGGGGCGTACGGTCCCCCGGACCCGACCAGCATTCCCGCCACGTTGTACGCTTCGCCCCAGGTGGGCGTCACCTGAGCCATCAACGACGCCGGCGCCTCACTTTCGGTGAGTCGACGTCCCGCTTGTTGGGCAACCGCCGCCACCGGGATCGTGAGGTTGGGCCGGCGATCTCCGCTCACGTCGGGGAGGGCGTCCCCAGTAAGCCTGAAAATCACTCCGGCCGCCCCCGCTCGCGCCGCCATGGACGCTGTGAAGTGCACATCGACGTTGTCCCGCTCGATGTCGACCAGGGCGATCTGCCCGTCCAGCGGGGGTGGGTCGTCCTCCAGCTGACCACGCTCAACGATCCGGAGGGGTCCCTCGGCCATGCCGGTGCCGCTGAACCCCAGCGGCGTCCACTGGTCCCCGAGTGCGATCGACTGCTCGCCTGCCGCCAACGCGTTGTGGGAACCCAGCTCGCTCCCCACCCGCACCCGGAAGGGCTGGAGATACCCAGAACCGCCCGCCGGAACGAGGCCCAACGCGTCGAAGTGAGCCTCGAGGTATGCAGCCGCACAGCGCTCTCCCGCGGTGCCCACCTGGCGCCCGGCCAGTCGGTCGTCTGCCAAGTAGCGAATGTGCCCCATCATCGCCGCCTCGGCGTCACGGCTGCTCACCTCGAACGCAGGGCAGTCCGTCTCCTGCTGAGCCGAGATGATGCTAGTTTGTACGAACACCGCCGCGAGTGTGGCGGCGGTCGCCATGGCATATCTGAACCCCAAACCCAGTCTTAGCATGAATCGACAGGTTGTCCTGATTGGCGTGAGCGTTGTGGCGGTGGTTGCCGGGGCATGTGGCCCCTCCGATGCTGAACCCCCTGAGACCGCGGACGGTCCCTCCCCCGAGATCGCGGAAACCACGGGAGAGGAGCTCCGACACGCACAGGAAGTCCGGTTCGCCAACGTGCGCCAACTCACGTTCGGTGGGCAGAACGCCGAGGCGTATTTCGCCTTCGACGGAAGCAAGCTGACCTTCCAAGCCAGCCCGCGAACGGACGATCCTGAAGCAGACGTCTGCGACCAGATCTACACGATGAACCTGGACGGTAGCGACGTTCAGTTGGTGAGCACCGGACAAGGGCGCACGACCTGCTCGTACTTCTACCCTTCGGGCAACAAGATTCTCTATTCGTCCACACACCATTTCGATGAAGCGTGTCCCGCCGATCCGGACTTCTCGCGGGGGTACGTGTGGGCCGTTTATCCGAGCTACGACGTGTTCGTGAAGGACCTCACAACGGGTGAGCTAGAACAGCTCACGGACGAGCCTGGGTACGATGCCGAAGCCACCTACTCGCCCCAGGGCGATCGGGTGGTGTTCACGAGTGTGCGTGACGGCGATCTCGACCTCTACTCCATGAACGGCGATGGCACCGATGTGGTTCGGCTCACGGACCGGGTTGGTTACGACGGTGGGGCCTTTTACTCCCCGGACGGTTCGCAGATCGTGTGGAGGGCACACTATCCCGATAGTGAGGAGTCGCTGAAGGACTACCAGGACCTGCTCGCCGAGGGCCTCATCCGCCCGTCGGTGCTGGAACTCTGGGTGATGGATGCCGACGGGTCCAACCAGCGGCAACTCACCGACAATGGGGGCGCCAACTTTGGACCGTATTGGCATCCGTCCGGGGAGAGCGTCATCTTCAGCTCCAACATGCATGATCCGGACGGCCGCGAGTTCGATCTCTACTTCATCAACCTGGATGGTACCGGCCTGGAGCGGATCACCTATACACCCGACTTCGATGGATTCCCGGTGTTCAGCCCGGACGGTCGACATCTGGTGTGGGGGTCCAATCGCCTGAACGAGCTGGAGGGCGAGACCAACGTGTTTATCGCTGATTGGGTCGCCGGACCCTAGACGCGTACCCTTCTAGGAGCTGACACCGCGGTACGCCGCCCGAAACTCGCTGAGAATGCGGTAGGTCAGGCCCCAAACCATCTGGCCATCGAGTTCGTAGGCCGGGAACTCCCTGACCGTCCCGATCAGGGGGATCTCCACGGTGGTGTCGAGGCCGGGGTCGTACAGGTGGTCCAACGGCACCCAGTGCACGGACGCGATCTCGGTTCCATCGGGCACGCCGACCACGTCGGCCGGGGCGGCAAAGACGAACGGGGAAATCTTGAGGCTGGGAAGCCGCCTCGACAGCGGGCTCACCGACCCCAGTTGCCCCAGCGCCCACTCGGGTTTGAGCTGGATCCCGGTTTCCTCGGCGGTCTCGCGAATCGCCGTGACGAGGAGGCTGGCATCGGTGTTCTGCCGCCGGCCCCCCGGCATGGCCATGTGGCCGGACCACGGATCGCTCTCCGATTTCGCGCGACGCACCAACAGAAAGTCCAGGTCGGCACCGAGGCGGAGGACGAGCGCTACCGCAGCCTGCTCGTGGAGGTGGGCCTCAGAGGCGCGACGAGATCGCAGGTTCGCTGCCTCCAGAGCGGCCCCGATCTCTGTGATGCGATGGTCTTCTGGAATAGTCAGCATGTCCTGCCGCGCTCGAGAAGCCGGTTCCGCGATCCTCCGAAGATTCGCGGACTGAGGCGTCGTGCAAGAGCTGGGCCTAAGACTCTACCCTGCATACCCTTCCATCATCTGGTCATACATCTCCCACAGCCTTCTAGACCCCCCTGGCGTCCTCGCCCCAAATGACCTTGTGAAGCTGGACCTGAAAACGGAAAAGAGGTCCGGCATTCAGGACCCGTTCCGCCAGGCCCTGCAAGAAGGATCGAGTCTCCTCATTATCCAGATCGTTCCCCACGGGGGACACCAGGAGCGCGCCAAGCGAGCCCTCCTCGACTCGGGCATCGAGCTCCCTCTGCTTCACCGTATCGATGGCCCACTCGAAATCCTCGAGGTTTGCGACCACGAACTTGATTTCATCCAGTGGTCCCAATGCGTCCAGATTGCTCCACAGGTTGCGCTCGCTCTCTCCAGAACCCGGACACTTCAGGTCCATGATCTTATGGGCTCGGGGGTCCAGCTTCGACACGTCAAAGGCGCCTGACGTCTCCACCAGCGTGGTGTATCCACCCTCGACCAACGCGTGGACCAGGTCGAAGGCGCTTGGATGGGCGAGCGGCTCGCCTCCGGTGACCTCCACGAGCGGGCATGCGAACCGCCTTACCTCGGCCAGGATCTCCTGGATGCTCATGCGCCGCCCCCCGTGAAACGCGTACTCCGTGTCGCACCACACACACCGGAGCGGGCAGCCGGTCAGCCGGACGAACGTGCAGGGACGGCCAGCCCAGGTGGACTCGCCTTGGATGGAGTGAAAGATCTCCGTGATGCGAAGGAATCGATCCGAGGACACGGTCAGCCCCTACTGAGCCCCTTCTCAGGGGACGCGCTGGCCAGGATGGCCTCCTCGAGGAGTTCCTTGACCCGGCTCAAACTCAGGGCCCCCAGCTCACTGGCCACATCAGACCGGGAGGACCCGTTCGTGAGCACCGGGCTTTCGACGTGCCCGACGACCCCCAGCCCGTTCTGGGCCCACCGGGGGAAGACCAGATAGCCCTCGAACGGGGTTCGGAGACCGCCGGAACGGTCGATCTCCAACGACACGGTGTAGGGGTGTCCATCCGATCCCGTGAACGCTGGGGGACGGTCGTGGATCTCCCGGTAGCCCTGCAACGTACCGTCTGGCGCGGAGGGCTCGGTGTGGTGAGTGGTCATGGCCCTCAAGCTAGCTGGGAGCTTCTGGGTGAGCGATCCCACCGTGCGGGGTGGACCGTCTCACCGTAAGGTGGGCGTCGTGAAAGCATCCTTCTTCCGAAGTCACGGTGGACCCGACGTCCTCGAGTTCGGTGACCTTCCGGAGCCGGTTCCCGGTCCTGGAGAGGTCCGGGTTCGGGTGGAAGCCTCCGCGCTCAACCACCTCGACCTCTGGGTCCGTCGCGGCCTCCCCGAGGAGATCCCCCTTCCGCACGTAGGGGGTGCGGACGTGGCGGGTGTGGTCGAAGCGCTGGGGCCCGATGTCGAAGGCGTGGACGTAGGGGTGAGGGTCGTGGTGGACCCGGCCATTCACTACGGATGGTACCGGGACCCGGAGGGCAGTCCGCAGTTCCGCATGTTGGGCGAGCATCGCTGGGGCGGTTTCGCTGAGTACGTCGTGCTGCCTGCGTCCAACCTGTTGGTGCTTCCCGAGACCGTGTCGGCAGTGCAGGCCGCCGCCGCCGGGCTGGTCTTCGTGACCGCCTGGCATGCGTTGGTGGGGCGGGGAAGGCTCGAGGCGGGAGAGCGGGTTCTGATCACGGGCGGCTCGGGCGGTGTCTCGACCGCCGCGATTCAGCTCGCCCGCCACCTGGGGGCTCGGGTCTACGCCGTTACCAGCGGCCCTCGCAACGTGGCGCGCCTGGAAGCGTTGGGGGCCCATGTGGTGTTCGATCGGTTGGCGGGGTCATGGGGCAAAACCCTCTGGCACGAAACCGAGAAGAGGGGCGTGCATCTGGTGCTGGACTCGGTGGGAGAGGCGGTTTGGTCCGACTCCCTCCGAGCGCTCGCACCTTACGGGCGACTGGTGACTTATGGCGCGACCTCTGGAGCCACGGGTCCCACGTTGATTCCGCTGGTGTTCTGGCGCCAGCTTTCGGTGCTGGGGAGCACCATGGGAACGCCTGAAGAGTTTCGGGAGGTGATGGCCTTGGTGTTCAAGGGAGAGGTGCGGCCCATCGTGCAGGAGGTTCTGCCGCTTTCCGCGGCTCGGTCCGCGCACGAGCAGCTCGAGGCGAAGCAGGTGTTCGGCAAGCTCGTCCTGGTACCTTAAGCCCCAGACGGGAGCACGGAGGGGAGTGGCAACGTGGACCTGAGAGAAGCCCAGTCGCGAGTGGATGAGTGGATCTCGCAGTTCGAGGAGGGCTATTGGCCCCCGCTCGCCAACCTCGCCCGTCTCATCGAAGAAGTGGGCGAGTTGGGTCGCGAGCTCAACCACCGGTTCGGGAACAAGCCCAAGCGGCCCGATGAGTCAGATCAGGACCTGGCGCTTGAGCTGGCCGACGTTCTGTTCGTCCTCATCACGCTGGCCAACTCCCAGAACATCGATCTTTCCGATGCGCTCGAGCAGGTGCTCGAGAAATATCGGGTCAGGGACGGCCAGCGTTGGACTCGCAAACTCCCGGAGGCAGAGTAGCCACCGGCCTGGCGATCGCGGTCGGGCTGCTCCCGTGGTTCCTCTTCGGAGCTCTGGCAGCCGCGCGCCTCCGTGATCCGCCTCCCCTTCCGGCCACTGCCCCGGCCGGGCCGGGGCAGCTCGTTAGCGTGATTATCCCCGCGCGCAACGAAGCGGTCAACATCGTCGCCTGTTTGGACGGTGTGACCGCGTCCACCTACGGCCAGTTCGAAGTCATCGTGGTCGATGATCGCAGCGAAGACGCCACTGCGAAACTGGTCTCCGCGGCCGATCGAGGGAATGCGAGGGAGGTGCGACTTCTCGCCGGAGCGCCGCTGCCCACCGGGTGGTTCGGGAAGCCTTGGGCGTGCTGGCAAGGTGCGCAGGACGCCAAGGGGGGACTGCTGCTCTTCACCGATGCGGACACCATGCACGGTCCGTCGCTCCTCTCGGACGCTGTGGCCGAACTGCAAGCCCACGATGCGTGTATGCTATCTCTGGTGGGGGACCAACTCATGGGTTCCTTCTGGGAACGACTGGTTCAGCCTCAGGTGTTCGTGATGATCGCGCTGCGTTTTCCCAATCTTCGAAACCGATATCAGCATCCGCTGTCCATTCCTGAGGAATGGCCTCGGGCGATCGCGAACGGTCAGTACATCCTGGTCGATGGAAAGGCGTACGCCGATGTGGGTGGACACGCGGCGGTACGAAGCGAAGTGGTGGAGGACCTGCGCCTCGCTCAGGTGTTCGTGCAGAACGGTCGAGGCCTTCTGCTACGCGGAGCCAGTGGCCGCTTGAAGACGCGCATGTATCGTTCACTGAACGACCTCGTGGAGGGATGGAGCAAGAACCTGTGGACCGGCAGCCGCCAATCCGTGCGGGGGGCGGCGGGTGCGCTCATGCTCCCTATGGGAGTCCTGGCGCTACTGACGCTATGGGTTGCGCCGGCCGTCGTCCTGCTGGCTGGCGCGTTCGGCCTGGTGGCGTCGCCAGCGATCGCGTGGGCGGCGGTCGCTGCGGCGATGGGCGGGCTGTTCTGGGTCGCGGTGTCGAGCCGCATGGGGGCGGCCTGGTACTACGGGCTGTGTTTTCCTCTGGCCGCGTTCGCCACCGTCCTGATCCTGCTCAGAAGTGCCTTCCGGGGAGAGCGGATCGTGTGGAAGGGACGGAACTATGGGGGTGGCTGACACCGTGGGGAAGGCCGAGCCGGGCGAGGGTCGGTGGCAGGCCCAGGTTCGTGAAGTGGCAACGGGTCTGGGGTTCAGTCGCGTCGGCTTTGCCCACGTGAACCCGAGCGACCATGCCGCGCTGTACCGAAACTGGGTGCGCCGAGGGCTGCATGGCGAGATGTCCTATCTCGCCCGCACCGATGCCATGGAACGACGATTCGACCTGCGGGGCACCCTGCCCAAGGTGCGGAGCGCCGTCGTTGTGGCACACGACTATGGCTCGACAGCGCCTGAGGCGGAGCCGACGCCACCGGACACGCCCCGGTGGGCGCGCTACGCCCGGGGACGCGACTACCACCGCGTCATGACACCCCGCTTGCGGCGACTGCACCGCGGTATCCAGGGGAGCCTCGGCGAGGAGGTGGCCGGCCGCGCCTATGTGGACACCGGGCCCCTCCTCGAGCGCGAGCTGGCGGCCCGCGCCGGCCTGGGTTGGTTCGGTCGCAACACCATGCTCATTCATCCTACGACCGGATCGTACTTCTTCCTTGGGGTGCTCCTCCTGGATCTCGAATTGGCCGCGCCCGACGCACCGGTCCGCGACCACTGCGGCACCTGCCGTGCGTGCCTGGACGCCTGTCCCACCCGAGCGCTGTTGGGGCGAGACGAGCAGGGCGCTCCGATCATGGACGCCCGACGCTGCATCTCGTATCTCACCATCGAACTCAGGGGACCGATTCCCCGGGAGTTCAGGTCCGCAATCGGGAACAGGATCTTCGGCTGCGACATCTGCCAGGAAGTCTGTCCCTTCAATGGGAAGTTCGCGCGCGAGCCGGTAGAGGTAGGATATGCAGAGACCTCGGTCGCAGTCCCCCTGCCCCTGTCGCTGATCCAACTCGCCGACGCCACCCAGGCCGAGTGGGACGGCTTCACCCGCGGTCGCCCCATCCGTCGCGCGGGGTACGACGGACTTCGACGGAACGCCATGGTGGGGTTGGGGAACTGGGGCGCTCCAGAAGCCCTGCCTGCGTTGCTGCGTGGCTTGAGGGATGCCTCCCCACTGGTGAGGTCACACGCGGCGTGGGGCCTGGGCCGTATCCCAGGCGAGCGGGCACGGGACACGTTGGTGAAGGCGACCCGATCCGAGTCGGACCCATTGGTCAGGTCGGAAATCGATGCCGCGTTGGACGGGATGTCGGACGCTCCGTAGGGGCACTATCCCAGGTGGCGGTCCACACGCCAATGGCCGGAGGCGCTGCGGACCCGGCCGTCCCTCGTGACGGAGAGGTCCACTCGCCCCAGGCGTACTCCACCCCATCCGACCTGATGGACCAGGGTAGTGCTTCCATCCGGATGCCGATGGACGTGAGGACGATCCATGAACGTGTGTGTGTGCCCTCCCAGGATCACGTCCAAACCGGGGACTTCGGCGGCGAGTCGCACGTCGCTAGCGCGATCGTCCCGGTACTCATGTCCCACGTGCGATAGGCAGACGACAACCTCGCAGCCTGCGGCGCGCAGCTCCGCGACCATCTCCCGCGCTACGCCGACGGCGTCGACGTATTCCACACCTGTGAAGCTCCGCGGTGCTACCAACCCATTCAGGCGAATGCCCAGGCCGAAGATGCCCACGCGTACGCCCCCCACGTCTCGAACCGTATGCGGCTGGAGTCGGGAGGCCAGCTCGGCGCTGGCGATGCTGTAGTTGGCGCACACCAGCTCGAAGTTGGCGTGGTCCAGCATTTCGACCAACCCCCCGACCCCGTTGTCGAACTCGTGGTTTCCGATCGTGCCAACGTCGTATCCCATGAGCGACATTGCCTTCCACTCCACCTCTCCGTGAAAGAGGTTGAAGTAGGGCGTACCCTGCACCACGTCGCCCGAGTCCAGAAGCAGGACGTTGGGCTCCTCCTCGCGCACTCGAGCCACCAACGTCGCTCTTCGTGCGACCCCGCCCAGACCCTGGAGTGAACCTCCGTCCTTGGGGAATGGGTCGATCCGTGAGTGGGTGTCGTTGGTATGCAGGATGACCAGGCGCCGATCGTCCTGGGCATCGACCAAGTCAGGGAGCCAGAGCGCTCCCGCGGCGCCGACCCCCACCGCCCGCACGAAGTCTCGGCGCTTCATCTGGCATCTCCAACGAGCAGCCGGCGGGGTGTCTCGTCGACCAGGTTCCCGAGCCTCTCCACGTGCGAGGCAATGGCATCCCGCACCAGGAGATCGAGGTCCGCCCGCGCGAGGGGCTCTCGAAGCGCCCCGAACCCACCTCCACCATCCGCGACGAAGTCGGCGGTAGCCAGCCACACGGTATCATCCGGTTCCACGACCCCGCCCGCGACCCTCACGTCCCGGGCGTTCCCGTCAGGTCCGTCGATGACGAGCGTGAATCCGGCGATGGGCTCGCCACCATGCGACGCAATCTGGTCGGCCAATTCCAGGAACCGCGCACCCGACAGTTGCACGAGCGTCACCCGGTTCTCGAAGGGCATCAGCTCGTATATGGCACCCATGGTCACGTCTCCCGCGGGGAGAGGTGCCCGGAGCCCACCGTGATTCAAGAGTGCTGTGTGGACCGGGTGGTCGACCGCCTGTCGACCCGCAGCCAGGAGGGCATCGGCTACCAAAGCTCCCAACGCGCTCTCCGGCCGTGCTTTGACGAGCCGACTGGAGGCGCTGGCCAGAACGCTGCCCACCTCCGCGGACACCCTGACTCGATAGGGAGCCAGCTCGGAAATCAGTGCACTGTCCTGCTCGATGTCGGCGTCGATGCCCCAAAAAGATACACCTACGCGGTGAGAAGCCGGCTCGGGTCCCCCGACCTGAGGGGGCCCTCCGCAGCTCGCGAGAAACAGCGCCGTCAACGGAATAAGTGGAAGCTTCACGTTGAAAAGATCCCCCTGCCCGCCGCGCGTGTAAACCGGTCACACCCCCGGAACTGTCACGGCGAGGATCTTGCTGCCAATCGACGGCGTCGTCGCTTTGAAGAACGAGGAACGGAGTGAGGGGTCGTGATTCGTAATTTCGTGCAGGGCGTCCGGGCCCGTCGGGCTTGGGCCGCATTGCCGGAGGCAGCGCGTGCGGAGGCCCGTCGAGATCGACAGCGCGGTCTGGGAGAGGATCCAGGGCGCGAGTGGACCATCGCGAGGGCCACCGAGTGGTTGCTCCGGGCCCAGAGGAATTCCAGAACCGCGGACGGCGGTTTCGCTCGGCACTTTTCCTTGGTCGACGGTTGGGCCCCCTCCTACCCGGAGACCACGGGGTACATCGCGCCGACACTGATCCTCGAAGCGGACGCCTGTGGGGACACCGAGATCGAGGTAGCAGCCCGTCGAGCCCTCGATTGGCTGGTCTCGATTCAGATGGAGAATGGTGCCTTTCAAGGCGGCGTCATCGGAGCGGAGCCCGTCAAGCCAGTCACCTTCAACACAGGCCAGATCCTGATCGGGTTGGCCCATGGCGCGGCCCGGTATGGAGAGCCCTATCTCAGTGCGTCACGACGGGCGGCCGACTGGTTGGTCCAAACGCAGGACGCGGACGGAGCCTGGCGGTCTCACCCCACGCCGTTCGCGAAAGAGGGCGAGAAGACTTACGAGACGCACGTCTCCTGGGGCCTCTTGGAAGCGGCTCGCGTAGAACCTGATCGCGGTTACGCCGAGAGTGCCCTGCGACAGGTTCGTTGGGCCATTCGGCATCAGCGACAAAACGGGTGGTTCGAACTGTGCTGTCTGGACCAGCCGCACGCTCCGCTCACGCACACGATCGGGTATGCGTTCCGAGGAGTGCTCGAAGCATATCGGTACTCGGGTGAGCGCGATCTCTTGGTGGCAGCTCAGCGTACGGGCGACGGAGTGCTAGGCGCTCTCCACCCGAACGGCTTCATTGCGGGAAGGCTGGATGCCGAATGGAATGGCATGGTGGATTGGGCGTGTCTCACGGGCACCGTGCAAATCGCTGCATGTTGGCTACTGCTGTGGAGACAGACTGAGGATGCGCGATACTTGGCCGCTGCTCAGGCGGCCAACCGCTACGTGCGTCGCACCATTCGAGCCGGTGTGGGGCCCGATCAGCTCGGCGCCGTCAAGGGCTCCTTCCCTGTCGATGGCGCGTATGGACGCTTCGAGTTTCTATCTTGGGGCCCGAAGTTCTTGATCGATGCGCTACGAATCGAGGAGGAGGTCCTGAAGGAGGCGACGCAGGCGCCGGACGGCTCCCGGTTGGTACCGGCAAAGCAGGCTCTACACGCCGGGTGAGCGCCCTGCGTTTCGTCCATTGGCGCGGGCCTGATGCCGACACGATCGACCGGTTTCATCACCTGACGCCAACCAACCCCCTGGGGACGTCTGCCTACGCGCTCGCGCGCGAGCGACAGGGTGAGGAACCCTGGCTGTTCGGCCTGGTTGCGGGGGACACCCCAATGTATGGAGCCCTGGGTTTCGCGAGCGGGCGACGAGGCGACTATCTGGAGATCCCCTCGGCTCCCAGCGTTCCAGCAGACAGCCCTTTCTGGGACGGCCTCTGGGACGTGGCCGGTGAGGTAGGGTTGACGTCACTGCAGCTCTCGTCGTTCGGGTCGAGCGAGGTCCATCTTCCCGAGAAGGACTATTGCTTGGAGCGGAAGGATCGGACCGAGTGGCTCGTTGCCCTGGGGCCCGCTGGGGCGCTGAACAAGCCCGCCACCAACATCCGACGAGCGGCCAGGAAGGCTGCTGCCGCGGGAATGGTGCTACGCGTCACCACCGATCCGGCCGACGTCGCTCATCACCTGGAGTGTGTCCAAAGCTCCATGGATCGGCGCCGGGAACGAGGGGAGACGGTGCCTGACTCGGAGGACGGCGCCCTCCAACGGCGTTTCCTGGAAACGAGTGCGGGTGAGTTGGCGCTGGCCTGCCTCGACGGGAAGGTCCTTTCGTCGGCCGTAGTCTTGAGAACCCCCACCGGGGCCTACTACCAGACTGCGGGCACGAGCGCCGCCGGGCGGGAGCACGGCGCGTCGAAGTTCCTCCTTCTCAGTCTTTTCAAGGACCTCGAAGCGCGCGGGGTACGGGAGTTCAACCTCGGCGGGGCCCACACGGACAATCCCGGCTTGCAACGTTACAAGCGGCGTTTCGGTGCCCGCCCGGTGGAGTTGGAAGCGGCGCTGTTCTCGACAGTATCCCCGTCTCTGCGCAAGTTGAAGTCGCTAGGGCGGCGTGCACGGGCGCTTCTTCCGGTGAGCCGCTAGTACCACCTCACTGTTGGTGTCCCCATGAAAGCGCTCAGTCTCGTCATCGTAGTGGCCGGCCTTGTCCTCCCCCTCTCTCTGGCCGCCCAGGAGAGTCACGCAGAGAAGGTGCAGCGAGTTCTCAATACCGTGCCGTTGATCGACGGGCACAACGACCTGCCCTGGGCCATCCGCCAAAGTGCGTCAGCGCCGCACGACGTTCGGGCCTACAACCTGCGCGGACGCACCGCGGGGCATACCGACATCGATCGCCTGCGGGCCGGCGGTGTGGGTGCGCAGTTCTGGTCGGTATATATCCCCTTCAGTGCGGTCGACGAGGGAGCCGCGCGCATCCAGCTCGAACAGATCGACATCGTCAACCAGGTGATCGAGCGGCATCCGGACGTATTCGGCTTGGCGCTCACCGCTTCCGACATCGAGTCGGTGTTTGGATCGGGGCGCATTGCCTCACTGCTTGGCATGGAAGGTGGCCACGCCATCGAGAACTCGCTCGGTGCGCTCCGCGCCTTCTATGCTGCGGGGGTTCGGTACCTGACGTTGACGCACGGCACGACCATCGACTGGGCCGACTCAGGCACAGGCGAAGCGACGCACAAGGGGCTCACAGCGTTCGGCGAGGAGGTGGTGCGTGAGATGAATTGGCTGGGCATGCTCGTCGACCTCTCCCACACCTCTCCGGTCACGATGCATGATGCGCTGAGCGTGGGGGAGGCGCCGGTCATCTTCTCGCACTCTTCGGCGAAAGGCGTCACCAATCATCCCCGCAACGTGCCCGACGATGTGCTCCGACGTCTCCCCGAGAATGGGGGGGTGGTCATGGTGACGTTCGTGCCGTCGTTCGTGTCGACCGATGGCCAAGCGACGTTGGCGGACGTGGCGGACCACATCGAGCACGTTCGGTCGGTCGCTGGGATTGACCATGTCGGGATTGGTAGCGACTTCGATGGGATCGACTCCACGCCGGTTGGGCTGGAGGACGTCTCCACGTTCCCTGCTCTCCTCGAGGAACTCAGCCGCCGAGGTTGGTCCGAGGAGGACCTGGCGAAGCTGGCTGGCGAAAACCTCTTGCGAGTCATGCGAGAGGCCGAAGCCGTCGCTCGCCGACTTCAGCGGCAACGGGGCCCTTCCACGGCCACCATCGAAGAACTCGACGGGCGGAGTAGCAGCTAGCAGGCTGTTGATGGTGTGGTGGAGGGGTAGGGGACGGCTCTAAACCTTCCCGACCAGGACGGCATCTCAGGTGTTGAGATGACAATGAGTGTAATGGTTCCGCCGACCACCGAGCGTAGCTTGGCCGAGTCCCAAACGATCGAACAGCTAGTCCAGCAGGCCAGCCGAGGTGATCGGGAGGCGTTCGCTGAGGTATACGACCGCTGTGTGGGGAGGGTCTACGCCCTCTGCCTCAGAATGACGGGGGACCCCGAACGCGCAGAGGAGCTGGTCCAGGACAGTTTCGTGCGAGCCTGGGAGAAGCTCGGTTCGTTTCGGGGGGAGAGTCGGTTCACCACCTGGTTGCATCGACTGACCGTGAACGAAGTGCTGCGGGAGCGTCGAAGCCGCACCGCTCGTGAGCGGCACCTGGTAGATGCCCCCGATGAAGAGCGCTACGTCGCGACGGTGCGCAATGTTTTTCCAGGTACCCGGATCGACTTGGAGCGCGCGTTGTCTACGCTCCCGGATCGCGCCCGGCAGGCGTTGGTGCTCCGGGACATCGAAGGATTCAAGTACAGAGAGGTGGCGGTGATGACCGGGGTGGCCGTTGGGACCGTGAAAGCCCAGGTGCACCGCGCACGCCAGATGATGAGGGAGGTCTTGGAAGCATGAGCCGATTCTCAGATGCCGAACTCCATGACTACCTGGATGGTGAACTCGATCCGACCGCCGTGGACGCCATAGAGTCCGCGTTGGACGACGCCACCCGAGCCAGGTTGGACTCCCTCAGAGCGGCGCGGCGAGCCCTGAGCGAACTCCCAACCGAAGCCGCACCCCCAAGTGACCTGTGGCCATCCATTGAAGCTCGCATCGCGAGCTCGAGTGCCCGGGAAAGCGAGCCCATCCCTCTGGTCACGCCGTTGGCGCGGCCGACCTGGACGACGGGCAGGCAACTCCTCGCGGCTTCGGTGGTGCTGCTGGCCATCGCCGGGTCGTACGCGCTGGGCGCTGCCCGGAGCGGACCTGCACCCGCTCCCACAGCCGTGGCCGAGAGGGGCGGGACCGGCGAGTCGATGGGCGAAACACCCGTTGAAGTGCCTGCGGCCGGGCCCCTGAGTGGTGATGTCATCCTCACCATCGACCGCGCGTCCGAGGAGTTGGAGGCCGTGCTGCGTGAAGGCGCCAGTCGCCTGCAACCGGACACGAGGGAGATCCTCGAGACCAGCCTTGCGACCATTGATCAGGCCATCGCGGAAGCCCGAGCGGCGTTGGCGGCCGATCCAGGTAGCCCGCTCGTCGAGCGCCGTCTGGTTCAGGCCCTACAGTTCAAACTCGGCGTGTTGAGACAGGGTGTCTCGGCGGTTCAGCGGGCCACCTAAGCGAAAGAGCAATCGGAGGGATAGATGATGCTGTTCAAGACCGTAGGGATCCTGGCTGCCGTGGCCTTCGCCCAAGACACCGACACGACCTTCTCCGCGCAAGACGCCAACGAGATCGACGTGTCGGATGTGGCGGGCGAGGTCGTCGTGCGGGCGTGGGATCGAGACGAAATCCGCATTCAGGCCCGACACGGGCGGCGGACCGAGATTCGGATCCGTCGTCGCCGAGGCGCGGTGCGGGTTTCCTCCGAAGGTCGGTACGCGCAGCGAATGGCCGACGTCGAGATCACCGTGCCCCGAGGACTGGGTGTGAGCATGGACGGAATGTTTTCGTCGCTCGATGTCGAGGATGTGGGCGGACCCGTCAGTGCCGAAACAGTCCAGGGGGCGCTACGCGTCACCGGTGCAGAGGGTGCGGTGACGCTCACATCCATCCAGGGACCGATTTCCGTAGCCCGTTCCTCGGGCATCATTCGGATCTCGGTCGTCAGCGGCAATGCCGAAGTGAGCGGAGTCGACGGCGAGATCGTTGTCGAGGCGATCGCTGGGTCGGTTTCCCTCTCCAACATGACGGCTTCGAAGGCCGAGGTTGGGACAGTGGGTGGTTCCGTACGCTACGAGGGGCGCATCGCCCCCGGGGGCGAGTACTGGTTGAGTTCGCACAGTGGGAGTGTGACCCTCGAGGTGCCGGCCGACACCGACGCCGACGTGTGGTCAGCAACGGTGTCCGGTCGAATCCATATCCGCATGACCGATGAGAACGAGAGTCTGGGGCGCGGCACTCACGAGTTCACGCTCGGGTCGGGCGGCGCCGACATCGAGCTAGAGAGCTTCTCAGGCTCGGTGACGATCCGCACCCCGAGGAGAGACCCATCTTGAGGGAGTGGGCCCTCCCTACGGGACGATGGTGGTGATGGCCGGTGAAGGTGGCGAACACGCGAAGGGATTGCAGGCTCGGACCCGGTACTGAATCGGGACGAAGCGCAAAACATTGGTGTCCGTGAACGTGGTCACGTTCACCCCCACCTCACCGATCTTTGTCCAGTTACTGAAGGGGCCGCCCTCTTCGATCTCGAAGCGAGTCTCATTGGTGCTGTTGTCCGTCCAGCTCAAGACGACCTGCGAGGAATTGGGCGTGCCGACGAACTGAAGCCCGCTCGGGTCCGCTGGAAACTGAGTGGGATTCTGCGTGGTCACGCGCGCCGACGCTCGGCGACCAGAACAGCCCGCTGCATTGCACGCCCGGATCCTGAAGCGATACTCGGTGCCCGGAGCGAGGCCCGTGACGCTGAGCGTGACCACGTTGGCGGCGACAGTCGCGATGTTCCCCCACGTAGAGCCGGTGATCTGCTGTTGGATCTCGTAGCTGGTTTCACCTGCCACATCGGGCCAGCTCAGGTCGATGTCGATAGCCGAGAGCACCACCGCCGTCAGCGAGGCCGGCCGCGGAGGCGTGGCCGACGGGATGGTAGCCGACGCTGTGTTGCTGTAGGCCGAGCACCCCTGCGCGTTGCAAGCAGCAACCCGGTAGTCGTAGGACGCTCCTGCAGTGACCGATCCGTCCACGAACGAAGTGGCGTTGGCGCTTGCGGTGCCGATCGTAGCAAACGCCCCTCCACCGGACGCACGTTCGACCTGGAAGCTCGTCTCATTGCTGCTGTTGTCCGTCCAGCTCAGGTCCACCTGACTGGCCGACGGGGTTGCCGTCAGGCCGGTGGGGGGATCGGGCAGGGCGGTGGGGGTCGTGACCGACACCGCGTTCGAGTAGGCCGAACAGCCGGCCGCGTTGCAGGCCCGTACCCGGTACTCATAGGTGGTGCCTGCGGCGACGGAGCCGTCCGTGTAGGCCGTTGTGTTCGCTCCGAGTGAAGCGAGGTTGGCGAAGGCGCCTCCGCTGGGAGCCCGCTCGACCTCGAAGTCCGTCTCGTTGTTGCTGTTGTCCGTCCAGGTCAGGTCGACCGCCGATCCAGCCACGGACCCGGCCAGGCCCGAGGGCGGATCAGGAACCGCGACGGGTTGTGTGACCGACACCGTGTTGCTGAAGGGCGAGCACCCCGCGGTGTTACATGCGCGCACCCGATACTGGTAGGTCGTTCCGGCCGACACCGTGTTGTCCGTGTAGGCTGTGGCGTTGGCGCTCGGGCTGGCGAGTGCGGAGAAGCTCCCCCCGGTTGCGCGCTGAACCTCGAACCGCGTTTCGTTGTTGGCGTTGTCCGTCCACGCCAGCGCGATGCCGGAGGCCCCCGCCGACCCGGTTAGGGCGCTTGGTGCCGCCGGAACCGTGACCGGTGTGGTCACGGAGATCGTGTTGCTAAAGGCGGAACATCCTGCCGAGTTGCAAGCCCGCACCCGGTACTGATAGCCGGTTCCGGAGTTCACAACCGTGTCCGAGAAGGAGGTCGCGTTTACCCCTGGACTGCCGATGCGCGCGAATGCTCCGCCTGATGCCCGCTCCACCTCGAACCGCGTTTCGTTGTTGCTGTTATCCGTCCACGAGAGGTCGACGACCGCGGCCTGAGGTGAACCCGCGAGTCCACTGGGAGCGGCTGGGGGGACGGGAGCGCCCGCGGACACCGTCAGTATCACGGGCAGCAACACCGCCGCGGCCCCGGCGCCCGCGACCTCGACGGTTGCCGAGTAGGTACCGAGGGTCAGACTGCCCGGCACCGTGAGGAGCTGAAGTGTGGTGGGGCCGGTGGCCGAGCTCAGCGTGGCCGACAACCACCCTACGGGCTCGTTCGGCGCGTAGCTGACTGCCTTGGTGAGGCCGCTCAGCGAGCCTCCGGCTTGATTGGCCACCTGAATCGTGGCGGTGGGTGCGGAGCCGCCGGTCTGGAACACCAAGTCCGCTCGCTGGGGCGTCAGCCGGATCACGGGTGAGGTAGACCCCACATCGAGCACGACCGGAATGGTGGCGGTGGTTACACCGGGGATCGAAGAAAGGATGTCAACGAACGCGGAGTAGGAACCAGCCGCCAGTCCCGTGGGCACGCTGTTCAATGAGAGCGTCGTGGGAGCCACCGAGTTGCTCAGCGAGGCCGAGAGCCATGTCCGAGCCCCGCCCACATAGCGGATGCGGGTGGTCAACCCCGAGAGCGTGCCTCCTCCCGCATTGGTGACGGCGCGTGCGGCCTGGTCCGCATCGACCAGACGGACCGTGTCGCTCTGGACTCCGATTGCGGGGTTGGGGTCGCGGACCAACATGGTCACCCGCACCACAGAGACCGCTGCAGAGCCCTGGGCCGATACCCTGATCTCCGCGTCGTACTCGCCCGCCGGAAGGGCAGAAACCCGACCTTGGATCTCCAGGTCCGCCGGACCGTTGGGTGACGACAACGTGGCGATCAACCACCCGAACGGCTGTCCTGCCCTGTGAACGACCTGGGCGTTGAGTCCCTGACTTGCCGCACCCGAACTCCCGATCCTCAGAGTCACCGGCGCTGGGTCGGGTCCGCCCTGATCCGCCTCCAGGGCGACCACAGAGTCGGAAAGAGACAGCGAACCCACGGCCCTTACGTTCACGGGCGCGGCGGCCGACACCCCATTGGCCCGTACGGTCACCGCCGCAACACCTACCGCCAGGCCGGTGAGCATCCCGGCGTTGTCGACCTGAACAACGTTGGGGTCGCTTACACTCCACACCGCTCCCCCCAACGCCACGCTTCCGCCCGAGGGGTCGAAGGCCGACGCCCGGAGCTGAACGGTGCTTCCGACCGTGATCTCGATCGAAGCCGGGGCAATGGTCAGCCTGTCGATTCCGGGCGATGTCACCGCTACGGAATCACAGGCTAAGGCGAGGAGCGGGGACAAGACACCTAGCCGCCGAACGAAAAAAAATTGGCGGGACACGGACGTTCCTTCCTGTAAGCGACTACTACTGGGGGGGACACCGCGCGGGGAACGGCGGGGACGACACCTGTTCACCCCTACCTTACCTGTACGTCACGGCACTCGTTCCGTCAACGGCGGACCGAGCCTCAGTCCGACAAAACGGTACCGTAGCGGGGATAGCCAACCTTACGAACGGCGAACCAACCGATTGCGGCGGCAGCCGTTTGCACCAGAGGGTCGGTGACCGTGGGTGTGCGTCCCGCGATTAGGAACTGACTCGCTTCGAGTACCAGAGCCAACAAGGAAGCGGGCCAGATCCCAGCCAGGACCCCTCGCTTTCGGAGCGGCCAAACCGCCAAGAGTGCCCCGACCGGGAGAAAGAGTAGGAAGCCGCCCAAGACATCGATCACGGGGAAGAGGTCTGCTCGATACCGGGCGTCTCCAAGCGGCACCCACCAAGGGAATGCCCACTTCATGCGGAGGGAGACACCGCTCAGGTCCAGCCTGTAGGGGCGCAACAGCCAAAGCGAAGCGATGATACCATACGCGACCAGCACACGACGAGGTCGCGCGGCCCCCCGCGCTCGCTGACTGAATCGCGGGATCAGCAAGCCGGCCACGCCCGCCCCGAGTGCGATCGCGATCCCATGAGTGGTCGCAGCGCCCAGACGGATCTGGATCCCCAGCAGGCCGTGAGCGAATTCGAGGGCAAAAGACGCAGCGACACCCAGGATCGCCACGGTCCGGACCGCCCGCGGATAGCGCCAACCCTGCTCGGCCAGCGCGGCCACCGCCAAGACCCCCAGAGGGGCGAAAAGTAGGATGTCCCCGATCGGGAGCGGAAACCAACCTGAGTCAGCTTGGAACTGAGCCCACGCGACGGTCCACCTGCGTGCAGGGCTCCCCCAGGCATCGGCCCTCAGAGCCTGCCTAAAGAGGGGTACCAGTGTCTCTCCAACGACCGTGCCTCCGTAGCTGAGCGCAAAGAGGGCTGCGGGTATGCCTACGAACGATTGCCGCCCCTTGTGGGACCCCAGCCAGTGCAGAAAGGCCCCCGTGATCACTGCCCCCAAGCCAGCCCCCAGGGTGTTCGTGCCTACGTCGAGGAGGCTGGGTGTCCGCGTGGTGAAAAAGAGCTGTGCGAGCTCCACCAGGAGGCTGCACACGGCTCCGCTGGTCACGGCAAGCACGAGGGTCTTGCGAGCACTCCAGTCCCGATGGGCGGTGAGCATCCACAGTAGGCCCCACCCTGAGAATAGGGCGACATTTCGGATCCCATCGATCACATCGGACCCTGCGAGGCGGGGGTGGAGCATCGCCTGTAGGCGCTCCGCGAACGACAGTCCAGCGGCCGACGGGGCCCACAGGAGGGTCGCCGCGGCGACAACGGCCAGGTACGTCCCCAGGAGAAGCGCCCTCTGTGGAGCCGTGATCTGTCTCATGCCCCCTTCTGGCTTGCGTACCCCTCTACGGGTGCGAGTTGGCGCGTCGTCCGATGGGAACACATACTCGTCGGTCGGTGAGCGGACAGCTTCAAGGGCAGATGATAACAGCTTCCAAAAGGGTGATCGGTAAGGGGAGCATCCTCGCGGTCACGCTCCTCCTTTTCGCATCTGCGCATGCTGCCGCCCAGATGCGACCCTTGGGTCCGGTGTTCTGGGACGGGTTCGAGTTGGCCCGGGGATCGGCCGCTGTGGGGATGGCCATCTACTCCGACCAACCGGTCGCGCGGGCTGGGGTGCGTGGCCGGCTCGTCGAATGGGGAGATCTCCACGGCACCGTGCGTGTGGGGAAGGTCCTCTTCGAGGCCAGCGGTACGGCGCGCCGCGTGCTGACCGAAAGAGCTCCGTTCGGGGTGCGGGAGGCCGGCGTGCAGTCGGCCGTCGACGGTACCAGAAGCGACACTGGGGACTTCAGGTTCCTCACGACCGTCATGATCACGGATCCACCGGGGTCCACCGATCTGGCGTTCCGTTTCGGTGCCCGTCTCCCTACCACGGACGAGGTCGTGGGGTTGGAGCGTGATCAGACCGACCTCTTCTTCACGTTGGCGACGCGCTGGCGCGCGCTGGGATGGTCGGTGTTCGCGGAGGCCGGGCTGGGAATCTTCGGGACCGCCCAGGACGTTCCCGACCAGACCGACCCACTGCTCTACATGCTGGGCTTCGAGCTGCCCCGGGGGCCGGTGTCAGCTCAGTTCGGGTGGATCGGGCACTACGATACCCGCGCAGGCGGGCCCCCGCCGGGAAACAACCATCTTTCCGAATTGCGCCTCCGTTTGAGCACAACGGGCCCCCTCTGGATCGAGGCTGTAGGCGTGGCCGGGCTGGCCGAGCACAGCCCCGGATACGGCCTCGAACTCAGGCTGGGTCGGCGGTTCTAGAAGGTTCTAGGGCCTGTTCACGCTACGGAGATGCCCACTGCCGAGGCCATTTCTTCGGCTGGCAAGGCGGAACGAGCGACGCGTAGCAGCGTTACGGGAGCGAGAGACAACGCCGCCAGACGGTGAAATGACCCGGTCCGTGCGGATTGGGGCTGAACGCGTATCAATCAAGGCGCGAGGAGAGAAGTTTGGTGCTTCCAAATGAACGACGAGCAACGCCGAGTGGTGCGCGTTCAGACCCAACAGAGGGCATCTCCGTAGCGTGAACAGGCCCTAGTTCCCCCCGCCGCGCCGTCCCTCGGCAAGGGCCTTGTAGTACTCCTGGATCAAATCCTCGAACCCCGGGGGGACTTCGCCCGTACCCCGGAGGAGCAGGCTCTCGCCCTCACCTTCCACGGTCCGGCGCAAGCCGAACTCGAAGCGCTTTACCTCTTCGAGCAGGGCAGCCTGCAGCGCTTCGATGGAAGCGATGTCCGAATAGGTACGTTCGTTGTCGAAGGCGCGCAGCGAGCGAATGATGCCATCCAGTTCGCCTGCGTCCGCACCCGCACCACGTAGCTGATCGCGGAGCGTTTCAGCGTCCCGCCGTTGCTCTCGGTAGGCACGCTGGAGCTGGCGAATCTCCTCCTCGCTCAGCTCTCCTCGGTCGCGACCGCCGCCGGGCCCGAACCCGCTGGCCATGCCGCTGCGTTCGCCACCGAGGGATCCGCCGGTCTGGCCTGGCTGCTGGCCGGCCTGACCTTGGCCCTGCCCGCCCTGCTGCCCCTGACCCTGTTGGCCTTGCCCCTGCTGTCCTTGCCCCTCTTGGCCCTGCTGACCGGCCTGGCCCTCTTGGCTCTGACCCTGCTGACCTTGCTGTCCCTCGCCGGCCTGACCCTGTTGGGCCCGTTCACCCAGCCTGCGCTGGTTCTGCTCGGCGCTCTCCTGGACCCGTTCGTCGAGAGACTCGAGGCCACGGACGAGGTCACGAGCCTGGTCCAGGGCCTCGCTCATCTCAGTGCCAGAGCTGGCGGCTTCGGCGGCCTCCTGGGCTTGCCGGAGCTGCTCACCCAACTGGTCCAGGTCCCCCTCGATCTGCTCTTCCAACGCGCGGGTGCTCTGGTCGGGGCGCGCTTCGATAACCCCCCGCGTGTAGCGCATCTTCTCCTTGATGCGGAGGTCCCGAATGCGGTCGGCCGCCGCACGGAGCGCCTGACCGGCAGCCCGCTGGTCCTGATCCCGATTTGCCTCGGCCGATAGCCGATCCAGGTCGCTTTCCAGATTCCGGAGTTCCTCCTCCATCTGCTGCTTGCGTTCGCTCAACTTGCGGACCGCCTCACCCCGGTTGGACTCGGTGGGGAGATCCATCACGTCGCGGGTGACTTCGTCCTGCTGCTCGCGAAGTCGTCGGGTGCGGTCGAGGGCGTCCTCGGTGCCCTGCGAGATGCGTTCGTTCTGGTTCTGTTCCAGGAGACGTCGAGCATCTCGCAAGCGCTTGAGCGCTTCCCTCGAATCCGCGACGCTCTGGTTGCCCCGGGCCGAGGCCGCGCGCCGCATGTTCTCCGCTGCTTCCTGGAGCTGTCGCGCGGTCTCGGCCAGCGCCTCCGAGCGTCGCTCACGGGAGAGTCTCTCCAGTTCCCGAGCCGCCTGCTCGGTTTCGTCGGCAAGCTCGCGTTGGGCTGCGCTTCCCCCGCCACCACCACCGTTGGGAGATCCCTGCGCCAGTTGTCGCTGACGCTCCGCCGCCTGCTCCTGACGCCTCGCCAGTTCCTTGAGTCGGTCCAGCGTTTCGTCCACATCCTGAGCGGTTTGCTCCTGCTCCTGACGCTGCACGGTCTCGTACTGGTTCTTCATCTTGTCCAGTTCGAGTTCGAACAGGTCGGCCAGCTCGTCGGCACTGGCGCTTCCTCCACCGCCCCCGCCGCCCTGCTGTTGGAGTTGCACCTGCACCGTGCGGAACGCCTCTTCGGCCCGCAGGAGATGTTGCAGCGCCTTTTGTTCGGAAGGGAGCGCCGCCTTGGGCCGTACTGCCTCGAGCGAGTCGATCACGACTCCCATCTCTGTGACCGCCTTGGGTAGTTCGGCCGCGATGATCACGAAGGCCTCGTCGTCCCGGACGCCCCGGGCCTCCATCTCCGAGACCAGTCCTTCCACCTGCGTGCGCAGCCGGTCCTGGGCCAAGCGGAGCATCACCACGTTTTCGCTGAACGCGTCCGAGCTATAGGTGTCTCGATCGCGGACCAGGTTGAACGTGCCGGAGATGATCTGTCGCTGCTGCTCGGGGAGGGAGCCATCCATGCCGCCGCCCCCACCGCCACCCTGGGGCATACCGCCCGCCTCCGACTGCTCGAAGTCCTTGCGGAAGGGCCGAATCTGCAGAAAGAACATGTCGCTGGTGACGGTCTTGGCACCCCGCACGCGGTCGTTGTCCTTCGCACGCACGTAGTAGGAGATGACGTCTCCAGGGACGAGGTCGATCTCTTCGAGGAAGAACGTGTGGCTGGCGGTGACCTCCGGCCTGGGTCGCCTACCTTGGGTAAACAGCGCCAGCGAATCTTCGGGACCTCCGTTGACGGAGTACACGAGCTCGATCTCACGCACGCCATAGTCGTCGTCCGCGCGAGCCTCGATGAAGACCTCCTCGATGGGACTGGCCCGTGAGTCGCGACCGGGCTTTATGAGCCGCACCGAGGGCGGCTTGTCTTCGAGGACGTCGATCACGTATTCGGGCGAGGCGGGGACGAACGTCCCGTTGTTCGCCTGAAACTCGATGGTGTACGAGTCGTCCTGTTCTACTCTGAACGAGCCGGTCCAGGCGCCCGACTCTTCCACTTCGAGGGGCGCCCGACTGGAGTCGCCCATGATGAGGTTCCCAGCCGGCGTGGGCTGGGTGGACTGTGCCCGTAGCGCGACCGTCGTGCCCCGCAACACGGCCACGTCCCCCGCGCCTTCGACCGTCTGAGGCGGCAGGCCCGTGTAGGCCGGGAAGCGATACTCGTGGATGAGTTCCGATACGTAGGGGAGATCCTCCACGTCGACCCGGTAGCTCTCCGAGCGCACCCCGGTTGACTCCACGAAGTAGTTGCCGCCTTCGGGGAGGGCGAATACCAATGCCTCGAAGTTCCCCTGCTCGTCGGGAATCATCGGGAGAGCGTCGTACGTCTCCTGTCCGTCCATCCGCCAGAAAAGCGTAGCTTCCGCCGCCGAGAAGCCAATCAACTGAGCCTGCACCGTCAGGTCGGAGCCCCTCGCCAGGGTCACGGTACCCGGTTGAACGCCCACCGAGTACGGGTTGGCCTCGCTGGCATCCACGGTTGGCACCAGGATGGCCGCCGCACCGTGCCGGAGGTAGGCGGGTCCGAGCGTGAACGCCCCGATGGTGGCGAGCACGGTTGCGGCCAACGCTCCCCCCCAGCGGCGGAGCGGTGTGCGCTCGATGCGCTTCCCGTCCTCCACCCTTGCACACGCCTCCACCGCCGCTTGGACGACACGCTGCACCAACGCCGACGACACGCCCTCCTCCGGAGAGCGCGCCAGATCCACCGCGCTGACTACCGACTGCGCGAGCTCGGGCTCGTGCTCCTCGAGATAGAGCGCCACCTGGTCATCGCTCACGCGCCGAGCGAGGGGTCGGAACAGGAACCAAACGGCCACTGCTGCCAGCGCCACGAAGGACACCACCCGGAGTATGGTCAGGGGCGTAGCCGCGAACCGGGTGGTCTCCAGCACCAGGGCGGAGACCAGCAGCGCGAGGAGCAACACCCCTCCGGTAATGGCCAGGCCCTTGAGCACCTGCTTGAGGCGCCACCGACCCCGCACCTTCCGGATGATGGCACCCAACCGCTTGTTCGTTTTCAGCCGACTGTTGCCATCCCGCATTCATGCCTCCAAAGCTCGTGTGCGCTGCGGCGCGACTCCTACGACGAAGCGGCCCTCCTGGACCATCGATTGGAGAGCGCCGTGTCCAACAACAGCAGCCCGAACACAACAAATAACGAATACCAGCCCAAAGGATTTCGCGCCTCCTGCGCTTCCAGCACGAGTCGCGCATCCTGCTCGGTGGTCCCACCACCCTCCGCGGTCGGCCCGCCTGTCGAGCCCACCGCCGCCATCACCACGTCCGGCTCGACCGGCGTCAAATCGGACTCCGCCCGGTCCACGTTGGCGGCGATTCTCATCAGGCTAGGCCCGTCGGGGGTCTGCCGCACCTCGTGGACCCCGGCCCGCTCCAGGGCCAAGAAGCGCTCGCCGCCCGCGCTCATCTCCACCGTGGTGGTCTCCCCTGACGGTGTCAGCACAGTCCATTCCGCGTCCCCGGCCTCTCCGGTCGGGAGGTCCGCCAGCGCCGTCAGGTCCACCACCTGCCCGACTCCCAGCGAGGGGGTCTGGCTGCCTCTCCCGGCCAAATGCTGGATCAGCGAATGGAGATAGGGCAGGTACACCGGTTGGAGCGCGAGGTCGTTCCAGAAGTTGTCCAACCCCGAGGTCCAGACCAGGACCCGTCCGCGGGCTTCCCCGCGGTCCTCGACCAGCGCCACCCCGCCGTCATCGAATCGCGCCAGCACTTCGGCGGTCGAGTCGGGCTCCAGCGCGCGATACCTGAAGAATCGCGCACCGGTGAAATCGCCGGAATGGGGTTGGCTGAACAACTCGAAGACCGGGTGGTTGTAGTCCATGTACCCGAGCGCTGCCCCCCCAGGCCGATCGACCGCTCCCGAAAAGCGGCCCGGCAGCAGGTTGATGAACGGCTCGCTCCAGCGGGAACGCTCGTCCAGTGCTACGAGCAGTCCACCGCCATCCTCCACATGTCGGCGGAGCGCCTCTCCCACGGCGCTCGACTCCAGGCCGGCGCCGTTGAACACCACGACCGAATGGCGCGCGATCAGTTCCGGAGTGACCCGCCCGGCGCGCTGGACCGTCACGCGGAAGGGAATCTCCCCTCCGATCTCCAGGGCGCGCCGCAGGTAGAGTGAGGCGTTCGCGCGCGGGCGATCCGGCTCCACGATCAAGATCGAAGGTGCAGCCTCAGGGTCGAGCACCAGGTGGAATCGATCGTCTGCGGTCAGGGCGTCGCCGGCGATGAACACGTCGGCCAGGGTATTCTCGCTCGACAGAGTAAAGGGCCGGAACGGGACGAGCGCCGAGGACCCACCCGTGCCTTGGGCGTCGAGTTCGACGGTTTGGGTCTCCAACTCCTGGCCACCCAGCGTGAGGGTAACCGGGACGCTCACCGGAGCCGGGCCCATGTTCACGAGCCGAGCGGTGGGCGTGACGCGTTCCCGATCGCCGGCGCGGCTGCGCTCGATGCCGACGGACCAGAGCGTCACGTTGGCCTCGTCGTTGGGGCGCACCGACACCGGCGTGATCGTTGTCCCCGTGGGCATCTCTATGTCTTCATCGCCCCTCCACGCGCCCTGCTGAAAGTCTGAAATCAGAACGATCTCACGGCGGGCCAACTGGGACTGCTCCAGGATGGCCTGAGCGACCTCCAGAGGGGGCCTGAAGCGGGTGGCGCGGGCGCCGGGCGCAACATCGGCAAGCGTTCGCAACGCGGTGGTAGGATCGGTGGAGCGGGCCAGTACCAGCGCTCCTTCGTCGAACACGACCACCGAGGCCCGGTCCCCGTCCTGCAACTCCTGAACGGCGCTCCGAGCACTCCCCAGGGCCCGCTCGAAGGAACCCTCCCAGGAAAGACTGTATGAGCGGTCGAGGAGCACTACGCGCTCGATCGGTCCGCCCAGACCGGCGTCCCCACCGCCCCGACTGAGGAACGGTCGCGAGAACGCGAGTGCCAGGAGTACGATCGCCGCCAGTCGAATCAAGAATAGCGGCCAGTTGCGGATCGTTTGCCGGCGCATGGAGCGAAACGGAATCCGCTCCAGGAACATCAGCGAAGGGAACTGGACGACGCGCTTGCGATCGCGCTGGATCAGATGGACGATGACCGGCACCGCGATCGCCAGCAGACCCGCAAGAAACCAAGGCGACAGGAACGACATGGTCAGCGCGTCCGGCTGCGCTTCACGCGCAACGCGAGGTACTCGAACAGTGCCAGGTCGAGCGGCTTGGACGTGTCGACCAACACATGATCGATCTGCGAGGCCGTGAGCTGCTCCGACAACGTCTGCGTGTGGTCGCTCAGTAGGGTCTGGTACTGCGAACGCAGCTTCTCAGGGATGATGGGAATGCGCACCTCACTCTCGAGGTCCTCGAAACTGGACGGATCCTCGAAGGAGAACTCCAACTCCGAAGGATCGAGTAGGTGGAATGCAATGACATCCTGGCCCGAGTGCTTCAGTCTCACGAGAGCGTCAACGATGTCCTGGGCAGGCTCATAAAAGTCCGACACCACTACGAGAATTCCCCGACGGCGCATCGCGCCTGCAACCCGGTTCATCGTCCGCTCGAACGACGAACCCTCAGCAGCCTCCTTGTTCTTGCGTCGATCCCGCCGTGGATCCTTGGTTCCCAATCGAGCGAGGTTGTGTAAGATGGTGTCGAGATGCTTGGCCGAAGGTGGGATGTAGTCGATCAGATCGTTTCCGAACGTGACCAACCCGATGCGGTCGCGCTGTCGGCTGGAGAAGTACGTGAGTGTGGCCACCAGGAACCGCGCGTACTCTGCTTTCGTGATTCCGTCACTCGCGTAGTCCATTGAGCGGGACACATCCAACGCAGCCACGAAGTTCGTGTTGGTCTCGGCCTCGAACAGCTTGACGTAGAAGCGATCTGACCGGGCATAGAGACGCCAGTCGATTCGGCGGATGTCGTCGCCGGGCAGGTACGGTCGGTGCTCGGCGAAGTCCATCGAAGACCCCAGGTAGGGAGACTTGTGGAGGCCGTTCAGGAAACCCGTTACCACGGTCCGCGCCATCAACTCCAGGTTGTTGATACGAGCCAGGGCCCGGGGGTCGATGAACCGTGCACCCGGATTTCCGGCGGTCGAGCCGTCGGAGGCAGTGGAAAGTGGCCGGGCCATGCGCCCCTACATCTCCGACTTGGGCTGCGGGACCTGCTCGACGAGCTGAGTCACGATGTGATCCGCGCTGACGCCCTCCGACTCCGCATGGAAGTTGGTCAATACCCGATGTCGGAGCACCGGCTGGGCCAGGGCTCGGATGTCCTCGTAGGAGACGTGATGTCGCCCGTGCGTTAGGGCCCGCGCCTTACCTCCGAGCACCAGGTACTGTGCAGCTCGAACACTGGCTCCGTAGGACACCCACTTCTTAACGAAGTCGGGTCCACTGTCCGACGGACGGGAGGTCCGCACCAGAGACAGCGCGTAGCGGAGCACGGGTTCGGCCACCGGAACTCCCCGGACGAGGCTCTGGAATGCGATCAGTTCTTCGGCCGACACCACCGGTTTGAACTCGAGGTTCTGCACGCGGGTGGTGGACCGCACGACCTCCAGCTCCTCTTCCTCCGGCAGGTGCTCCATGTGGATCTTGAACATGAAGCGATCCAGTTGGGCCTCGGGAAGAGGGTAGGTGCCCTCCAGCTCGATGGGGTTCTGGGTCGCGAAGACGTGGAAAGGACCGGGCAGATCGTAGGTTCGGCCCTGGACCGTGACCCGATGTTCCTGCATCGCCTCCAAGAGGGCGGCCTGCGTCTTGGGCGGCGTGCGGTTGATTTCGTCTGCGAGTACGATGTTGGCGAAGATGGGCCCCGCCTGGAAGACCATGCTGCGGCGACCGGTATCGGGATCCTCCTGGATGAGGTCGGTCCCGGTGATGTCCGACGGCATGAGGTCGGGCGTGAACTGGATGCGCGAGAAGTCCAGATCGACCACCTGCGCCAGGGTGTGGATCAAGAGCGTCTTGGCGAGCCCGGGTACGCCAAGGAGCAGACTGTTGCCGCCCACGAAGAGCGTGAGCAGGATCTGATCGATCACCTCGTCCTGCCCGACGATGAGCTTTCGAATCTCACTCAGGATCTGCTCGCGGCCGGTTTTCATCTTGTCCGCGAGTGCCACGTCATCCACGGACTCGAGTGTCGTGGCACCTGTTTCCAAAGAACTCAACTTCATCTCCTTAGCGGATGAATAGATGCTTCTTCAATAGCCCTCTAGTGCGTCAGCGCATACACGATGTAGTTGACGCCCAGCTTGAACGCTTCGTTGGAGAGCGGGATCGGGATGTAGCCCTCTCCCGACCACTCCCAGTAGTCTCCGATGTCGTTGTTGTAGTTTGCCACGACCATGAGCCGGCCCTCGACGGGATCGTTGTTCTCGTAGAGGCCCCAATACTCGGGGGCACCACCGCGGCCACCCCCTCTGAACCCTCGCCCGTACGCGGGTGGTGGCTCGAAGTCCAGCGACTCGATTCGGAAGAACGAATCGAAGACCTCCTGATCGATGTCGAGCCGCTCCCAGCGTAGCTCGGGGAGCACCTCTCCCATCACGGACTCGAAGGTGTACCAATCCTGACCCCGGAAGTCATCGGCGATCAGAAAGCCGCCCTTCAGCAACCATGCCCTCAACCCGGCGATCTCAGCGTCGGACACGCGCCAGTAGCCAGGTTCAGAAATGTAGGCGACCGGGTATTGGAAGAGGGCCGGATCGTCGGTCTTCAGGATCTTGGTGCCGTCTTCGTGACGATCGATGGCTGTGAACTCCTCGAGGATCTGGAGCAGTTTGCGCTCGGCCGTGGGGTAGTCGTGGGCCCACGGGGGTTGGCCCCGCCCACCGCCGCCGAACCCGCGCAGATCCATGTCTACCCGGATACGGACGAACGTGAACTCCCCCGTGTAGTTGGATCCGGGGAACTCCTGAACGGGTGGGGAGGCGTTCACGTCTGCTACAATGGCCGGGGGGTTGGAGGGGTTGGCGTGCAGCGTCCCGGCCCCCACCACGACAGCGCCCAGAAGCGCCCCCTTGGCCAGCGCACTCAGGGTGCTCATCCGTTCCCCCTGATCCGTAGCAGCAGATCGAGCGCCGGCCCGTACGTCGGCGCGACCTCCAGGGCACTCAGCACCGCCGAGCGGGCACCTTCGACGTCACCGGCCAGAAAGCGCGCGTTGGCCAGGCGGTACTGCGCCTCCACGCGGTCGGGAGGATCCAGCGCGACGATGCCTTCCCAGGCCCTGGCCGCTCCGTCGTAGTCCTCCTGTGCCTCCCACAGTTCAGCCAGGCGTTGATGGGGCTCGGGCACCAGCGGGGCAATCTCGATAACCCGGGTCCAGGCGCCCACCTCCCCCTCAACGTTGCCGAGTTCACGGTAAGCTTCCACCAGCGCACTGGCCCCTTCCCAATGACTCTCCTGCACCGCCATGAGCGTCTCGCCCCACTCCGCGACCTCTTGGGGATTCCCGGCCTCCTGTGCGATCCGCATTAGGAACCATAGGGGGCTGTCCGCGCCTCCGTAGGTGGGGAACAGTGCGTGGGCCCGCTCGAGATGCTCGCGCGCGCCATCCAGGTCTCCCTGGTCGAGTAGCGACTGCCCCTCCCGAAGCTGTCCGAAGAAGTCCCCAGGGGTGGCGATGCCGCTACCCTGGGGTCCGCCGCGGCGCACGGTGGCCGAGAGCGCGCTCCGGTAGCGGCTCCGCACGTAGTCGTCGAAACGCTCGTCGAGTTGCTCGGCATCCAGCCCCATGATCTCCTCGAGGAGCGTTGCCGTCTCCTTGCCGGAGCGGAAGCCGTCCAGAAAGGCCATCAGCGCATCGAAGCCCTCGGTCTCCTCGATGTACTCCGTTGCCAGAGACGCCAGGAGATACGAGAAGGGCACCTCCTGCGGTGCGCGCGGTCGCACAAATCCTTCGTTCAAGCGACTGAGTGGGCGCAACTGTCCTTCCCGGATCGCGTCCATGAAGCCCGGCGAGGGGGCGAACCCCCAGCCCGGCTGAGCCCGGCGCTGTTCGAATACGGCCAGCCCTTCTGTGAACCAGCGGGGCACGCGGTTGTCCGACAGCGCCATGTGGAACGAATGCGCGATCTCGTGCCAAAGCGTGGAGGCCCAGTTGAACTCTCCACGAGCTCGGGCGGATGGCGAGTCCATAGCCAGCACAGGACCGAAGCTCACGCCCAGAGCCCCGATCCCGGCCAGCCCAACTGTCCGCACCGAGAAGTCGGTGTGGCTCGGATACACCTCGAGCCGAATGGGGTAGGGCGGCTCGACGCCATACCGTTCAGCCAAGGCCGCGTAGGCGCGCTCCGCCACATCGGTGAAGTAGGGAGCCAGCACGGCCGCTTCGTCGGACGCCAACACCAACTCGAAGTGCTCGGTGGGAATCACGTCGTAGTTCACGAACGTGTCGAGCAGGTCCAGCGTGTTCTTGAACCACTGATTGAACGGATCTCCCGCGAACGCGGTTTCGAGCGCTGCACGCCCCTCATCGATGGCACCGATCCGCAGCAGGTTCAGTCCGTGGTGACCGTGCGCCTCCCAGGCGGTCGAATCCGTCTCCATGCCCTGAAGTGCTAGCTCGGCGGCCTCTCTGTAGAGCCTCCTCTGAGCGGCCAGGTCGGCCAGTTCGGTGTAGAGGCCGGCGTGCCGAGGGTTCAGCTCCAGCACCCGCGCCTCCGTTTCGCGAAATCCCTGCGTGTCTCCGGCGAGCCACCTGGTGGCTGCCAACAGGGAGAGGGCTTCCAACGAGTTGGGATTCGTCCTCAACGCCTCATCGAGCTCCTCGACGGCGGCTTCTTCATCCCCCGACTCCAGCGCCAGGCGCGCCAGCAGCGCGCGCGCCCCAACCAAGCGCGGATTCACTTCTAGCGCTTCGCGGGCCCGGGTTTCGGCTTCACCCGATCCGTCGAAGTGATGCACCCGCGCCTGGGCCAGCAGGGCCCGCGGGTGGTGCGGGTTGGCGTTCAGCACCGGGTTCAGGAGATTCTTGGCCTCGCCGGAGTCGTACTTGTCCAGGAACAGTGTTGCCATGGCGAGCTGAGCCTGCGTCCCGGTGGCGTCGGCTTGGATAGCCTCGTCGTAGGCTTTGACCGCGTCATGGAAATAGACCGACTCCCATTTGCCCAGTCGTCGTACCGCACTCCCGATGGCGACCAGGTCTCCGCTGCTCAGCGATGCACCCGAGTTGTACAGGTCGATGAGTTGATCGAAGGCCCCACGCGCGCCGTCGTGGTCTCCGCGTTCGAACAGCAGCTCTGCATGCAGCACGCGCGCCGCGGCTTCGTCCGGTAAGTCGGCGAGGCGCGCTCCCTCTAGCAGTTCGAGCGCCCTGTCGGTTTGTCCGAGCGCGCGCAGGGCCGTGGCGCGCCGGGTAAGCAGCGCATCTCCGAATCGCGCCTCGGTGGCAAGCTCGGCCGCTTCCTGGTAGCGACCCACCAGCATCAGCGCGTCCAGGTGCAGCAGGCGCGCCTCGAGCGGACTGTTCTCCACGTCGAGCTGTTGCAGGGCCGAAAGCGCAGCCGGATAGTCTCCCGTCCGCACTGCCTCGGAGGCCTGTTCCAGCGTGACTTCCTGCTGGGCAGCACAGGCTGCGGGCAGGAGGAGCACCAGCAGCAGGAAGGGGAGGCGAGGACGAAGCCCAGACGCACTCATCGGGCCCCTCCCTTCTCCTGAATCCTCCGGTTCAACTGTGCGATCTCGAGCAGCAGCGCCTCCAAGCGGCTCTGATAGTCGGCCGGGTCGAGCGTTTCGCGTAGCGCTCTGAGGTCCGCCACCTGCTGCTCCAGTGCACTTCGCTGCTCGAATAGCGCTCGGAGTTCAGGATCGTTCATGTCTCCGGTCGCAGCCGTAGACACGCGCGCCAGAGTGATCCGCTGCGCGAGGGGGCCGTCTTCACCGTTGGCCGAGGGTTCCTCGGACCCGCGGCCATCGCCGTTGTCGTCCAAGAGTGCGTGTTCAGTGGCCAGTTTGTTGTCGTCCTCGTACGTCTGCAGCGTGAGGCGGCGCGCAAACTGGAACGCCTCCAACGCAGAGATGCTGCCGTTCTTGTCCTGGTCCGCGGCTTCGCCCTCCAGCGCGGCGACGAAGAATTCACCGAAACGAGTCTGATTCCGCTCGCCGCCGGTCTTCGTGGAAGTCATCACCGCTCTTCCGGGAGCCGACAGTGCGGTGACAAACCCTCCGGATGCGCTGGCAGTGTTCACGAACACCACCTGTCGCTCATCGAGCGCCTCGAGCGCTTCGGCAAAGTCGGTGTCCGTCATGTCCGGGCCCGGGAGATTCAGACGGGAGACGTCCTGCTCGAATGAACCGTGACCGATGAGCACGATCACGACTAGGTCGCCTGACGTGGACCAGGTGGCGATGGAGTCGACGGTGGCGAGAACCGTCTCCTTGCGCGCCCGGGCATCGATGCGCGGATGATCCGGTGATGGCTTATCCGCGAGAATGCGCAGGCTTGCGGCGGAGCCTTCCACCGCCGCTCCCAGGCGGACGCTCCAGTCTCGGAAGAGCTCCTCGTACTCGGGTTCGCCTCCCAGTCCCGAGACGACCAGCCAGTGCGTTTCCTGGCCTTCGACGGATGTCACGGACCCAAGGCAGACTGCCAGGGGTCCGACGAACATCCGGAGTGCGTCGATGCCACGCATCAGGCAAGCTCCTTGACGCGGCGGTAGCCCCATTCGGCAGCGATCAATGCCAACAACAACAGGAAGAGCGCCGGCATGTCCCAGAGGTCCAACTCATCGATTTGGGTTACGCCAGCACCCTGGTACTGCAGGTCCTCCGGGAGTGTGGACAGTGTAGAGGGTGTGTAGAAGCGTCCGCCCGTCTCCTCGGCCATCCGGCGCAACACGCCCTCTTTCATGCCGAAGTCGAAGTACTCGGCTCTACTCTCCTCCGCGCGCACGTACACGGTGTCCTGTCCCAACACACCGTCGTTGCGGCGGGCTTCGACCGCCACTTGGTAGAGACCAGGCGCGTCGGTTTGCAGCTCGGTCGCGTAGAGGCCGTCCCTTTCCACGGTCCAGTCGAACTCTTGCGTCGAGCTCTCGCCGCTGGGGGACACCACCGTCGCGGAGACCTCGGCTCCGTTGAGCTCCACGAACGCAGAGTCGGAGACCAGGGCCTGGAGCATCAGTGCGTGACCGGGTTCCACTCGGTCCGAGGGGAGCCGCGTCTCGACAGGCTCTGGGGCACCGTCGACCAGCCACCGCAACATCTGTCGCCAAAACGTCTCGAACCTCTGGTCCTCCACATCGACCTCGTAGCCCATCTGCCACTGCCAGGAGTCCTCGACCGGGAACGCGAGCGCCTTGCCGCTCCCATACCGATGATGCGCGAGCACGATCTGCTCACCGTCCTCGGTCGGTGCCGTCAGGAGCGGCGTGGCGCCGGGTTTGAGCCGGCGCACGGGGTTGTATGTCGACACGGTGGGGAGTGACTCCCAGGCCACCACCGTTTCCTCGGCGTCGCCCGGCGCGATCTGCGTGACCGGGTGGGTGGCACCGGCCCGTGTGGGTCGGGCCTGTAGCCCCTCGCGGAACTGGGGCTCCGGGCCCACCGGCTCCTCTAAGACGATGGGAAGCGCGTCCTCCAAGGGAGTGCCGATGAAGCCACCCTCCGCGAGCGCGCGCTTGCCGCCCAGGACGAGCAGTCCCCCACCGCGCTCACCGACGAAGTCGGCCACCATCTGCAGTTGGAGATTCGTGAACTGGCTCGCCTCGACGCTGCCCAGCACGAGGGCGTCGTATGCGAAGAGCACCTGCCGCTCCGTGGGGAAGCCGCCGATCAGCTCCAGTGTGTCGACAACGTCCTGCCGCAGGTACTTCGCGTCTGCGGTCCGGGTCAGACGCGCCGTGCGGATATTGTGGTCGTCTTTAAGCGCACGGGCCACGAACGTGATCTCGGGGCGAGGTACCCCCTCGAAGAAGAGCACGTCTCGGGTTGCGTCCTCAACCAGAATGAGAGCGTCCTGGGCGTTGTTTTCATCCACGCGCTCTCCCTCTTGGGCGGGCACCCGGAACTGGAACACACGGGGCCCCTCGTCGACCGTCTCGAAGCTCACCCGCGCCGTGGAGGGTTCTCCGCTACGGCCCAGCACCACATCCTGCGAGCTGACCAGCCGCCCGTCATCCTCCACGATCAGCGGCACCGTTTGTCCGGAATACCCTGAGTGGGTGATGACTACGTCGACCACGAGCGAGGTGCCTTTGAGCACGGAACGAGGAGTCTCGACCCGTGTGATCTGGATGTCCTGACCGATGTCCTCCTCGCCGATTCCCACGCTGAAGACCGGCACGCCGGCGGCCTTCAGCGGGAGGAGCGCATCCTGCAGCGGGCGCTCCCCGTTGTCAGCGCCGTCGCTCAGCACGACTAGACCCGAAAGGGGCACGCCTGCCAGCTCGTCGCGCACGTAGTCCAGGGCGGCCGCCAGATCGGTCTGCCGGCCCGCGAACGAAAGCTGGGAGAGGGAGTCGATGCGTGAGGCCACGTCCGAGAACCTGAAGACGCGCACGCCGAAACGTTCGTCCAATTGGCTCCGGAGCGAGACTCCGTCGGACTGGATTTGGGCCAGTGCCACCCCGGCCCGCGACACGCCTTCCTGGTCGGCTACCGTCATACTGCGACTGTCGTCGACCAGAATGCCTACGAAGTTTCGTTCCGGTATGACCCGGGTGAGGACCAGCGTGGGCTTAAGCAGGGCGAAGAGCAGCAGGCTGAGGATCGCCGCGCGCAGCCCGGTAAGGACGAGTCGGTCGCGAGGGGTGGTTCGGCCTCGGGCCATCCGGTAGGTCGAGGCGGCCAAGGCGGCCACCACGAGTCCAACGGCAACGAACCAGAGCCATCCGTTCGTTGCAAAGCGGAACTCTCCCTCCTGGAAGAGTACCGGCCGGTACTTGAAAAGAAACTCCGCGACTCGCTCTACCACACAGGCCCTCGGTCGGTGAAGCTCTGTTCGCCGCTTCGTGCCTTGGATGCACTTGGCGGACGGGGGTTTGCCCGAACGTACTCAGGTGGGCGGAGGCCTGCGAGGGTTCGGGTCACCTACTACCCAGCATCCGCTGGATGCGGTCCCCTTCGCGCCCCCGCAAGTAGCCACCCCACCATGAGGTACAACACCCAGGGGCCCCTTTCCGTGAGTGAAAGGGGGGTCAGGACGTGCGACTCCCAGGATCGGCGTGAGCTGGGGTGGGGAGTACAAAAAAACGGAGCCCCCCCGAAAGGAGACTCCGCTCTGTATCCAGACTGCGCTCGAACTACGAGCGCGAGACCTGGGTGTTCGGCGCAGGTGGAATGGGGGTCACCGGAGCGGCGGGCGAGAACAAACTGAACCCGTCACCACTAAAGGTGGAACCTCCTGTCTGCGTCAGGTCACGGAAGCTGCCGAAGCGCTTCATAACCGGCTTCTTGTACATCCTTTCCTCCAAGGATAAAACGATCCTTCACCCTCGGGCGGCCGCACCGGGACGAGGGACTGTGAAGAGTTGGGGCAACCGGTATGCCGCGGATGTCTGTTCTGTTAAGTTATTGTATGATAACGGATTACAGCCTACTCACTGCCTGGGTGCCACTCGAATCTGATGGACGAGCGCATGGGTTTGTGGAGCCGCCGCGACAGGTGTCGTCGGGGCCGACCCTCGGGCCCCCGCCAGCATGACCGGCAGGGGAGCGATCGACTTCGTTGCTTCGAGCTGGGGGGGTGGGCAACTTCATGCCATGAGAAAACCACTTGCCCTGAGTCTGCTCGCCGTTTTGGTCGTCGCCTGCCGTGGCACGCTGGAACTGACCCCCGATGACTCGGATCGGGTCTTGTCTCGACACGTCATCGAAGCGAGCGACCCGGGAGCCGCCGGTGCCTTTGCCGTGAAGACCCTCTTCTACGGGAGTGGTACCGACAAGAATCGAGCGGAGTACCGTGACTCCGTGACCCTGGTCACAGAACCGGTCGACGCATCGAAGCTCGTGAGCCTCGGGAGTCAAGCGGACGAACGAAACGAATACTGGGGATTCAGTCCTGATTCGTTCCCCATCAACGCGAGGGTGTGGTATCCGGACGGGGAGGGCCCGTTTCCCTTGGTGCTGGTCGTTCACGGAAACCACAACCCGCAGGACTTCTCCGACCCCGGCTACGACTACCTGGGCGAGCTACTCGCCAGCAGAGGGTTTATCCTCGCCTCGGTGGACATGAATTTCATCAACGGTGGCATCCGGGGCGAGAACGACGGACGGGGGTGGTTGCTGCTGAAGCACCTGCAGGCTTGGCAGGACTTCGACACCGAAGCCGACTCGCCCCTAGCGGGTAAGGTCGACATGGACCAGATCGCCGTGATGGGGCACTCCCGCGGCGGCGAGGCGGTCGGGCATGCCGCCGCATTCAACAAGCTCAGCTACTACCCGGACGACGCCTCACTCGAGTTCGACTTCGGGTTCAACATTCGGTCAGTGGTCGCGATCGCGCCGGTCGACGGTCAGTACCTGCCCACCAACCGGGGGGCACCGGTAGAGGACGTCAACTACTTGGTGTTCCATGGCTCCCACGATGGGGACGTCACCAGTTTTCATGGCCTGCGACAGTACAAGCGCGTAACCTACTCGGGCGATGTGGACGCCTTCAAGGCGGCCGTCTACGTGTACCGCGCCAATCATGGTCAGTGGAACTCGGTCTGGAACTCCTTCGATAACGGGCCCCGCAGCCCACGCATCCTCGACCTGAGGGCGTTGCTGGACCCGGCCGACCAGCGTCGCTTCGCTGAGGTCTACGTGTCCGCTTTCCTCGAGGCGACGCTCAAGGGAGACGAGTCCTATCTACCCCTCTTCCGCGACCATCGTGTGGCGGGGGATTGGCTCCCGAACACGATGTACATCACGAACTTCGAGCATAGTTCGCACACGGCGGTCGCGGACTTCGAAGAGGACATCGATCTGACCACCGGTGCCAGACCCGGGGTCTCCCTGGAGGGCGACTCGTTGCAGACCTGGAAGGAGGCGACGCTGGAGCTCCGGTCTCGAAACCGTGCGAACACGAGCGCCTCCCAGGAGAACCAGGCGGTATGGCTCGGATGGAATCGCAACGTATCCGGGACCGACGAATTGGGGCGTCCGTCGGCGTACCGCGTAGTGCTCGATCGCAACCCGATCGACGGTCGACTCACCGAGCGATCGACGCTCGACTTCCGGCTCGCGCCCGTCGAGGACCGGCCCCGGCCAAGGAGTGGGCCCGAAGAGAACAGCGAAGACGAAGCGCCTTCTGAGGGAAGAGATGCAGAGGGTCCGGACAATGAGGACGAAGGGGACGCCGACGAAGCCTCGATCGACTTCACCATCGAGGTGATCGACGCCGCTGGAGTGCGGGCGACCGTGCTGGCCAGCGACTACGCGCCCCTCCGGTTCCCCCTGAAGACGAGGGTACTCCGCAGGCGCGACATCGAGGACAGTCGCTTTCAGGAGCTGTGGGAGCTTGTGCTCCAGAGCTTCTCTATCCCCTTGGGGGACTTCGCAGCGAGCGCGCCGCGCCTCGAAGTCTCTCGCATCCGAGCGGTCAACTTCGTGTTCGACCAAACGGAAGTGGGGACCGTGGTGTTGGATGACCTCGGGTTCTCGAACCTACCCCCAGCGTTTCTGGACGCGCGCTTACCGCGCGTTGCCACCCGAGGCAGCTAGCGCCACCCAACTCCGAGCCGATGCACGGCCCCTGCGAGGCCGCCATCCTGCCACGCGTAGTCGATCCGGATCTGGTCTCCCAAAAAGCCGGCGCCCAGCGTGACGCCCTGCAGGTCTGCGTCGTCAGACAGATGTCGGTATCCCACCCGCGCCGCGAAGGTGCGTCCACTGATCGGCCAATAGCGCACTTCGAGCCCGCCGCCGACGTCGCTTCCCCCGTTGCCGAGCCGGAACGCGTTCACCGCCGCTCCGAGATCCAGCGGACCCAACGACGGCAGTCCCGCCGACGCGTTGGCGCCCACACGGAGGGGCAGATCCAGCTCGCCCAGCGGGAACTCGAGTCCCTCCCCGAGGTTTTGCACCGACACCGCCAACCGCACGGGACCGAGCTCGGCAGCCGCTCCCGCGTCGAGCGCCACGGTCCCCGAGCGCGCTGCGCCCAACCGGGCGTCCAAGAGCTTCACGGTGGCACCGAAGTCGAATCCGAAGAGGTTCCTTCCGTAGGCTAGCGACACGGCGGTTTCGGAAAGCGGAGTCGGTTGGTCGGTGCCCAAGGACGACTGCAGGGGCGGCAACAGTGTCGGATCCTCTGAGTCCACGCTGTAACTCAGGGTCTGCACCCCCACGGCGACCGCTCCGCCCCACCACGCCACTGCGCCGGCTGCGCTGAAGCTGCGCGCGTTGGGGCCGAAGTCCGTCCCCACCACGGACGCTCCCCTCGCATCGCTCACCGCCCCCGGGGAGCGGAAAAGGACATCCGGGAGTGGGCCGCTGAGAGTGTACCCGCCGCCCATGCTGGCGGCTCGCGCCGAAACGGGTAGCTCGAGCACCAACGGTGTCCCCTGCGCGAGCAGTGGGACGGGGCCGCCGAGAACGAGAAGGGCTAAAAGGCCAACCGAGACAAGTAGCGACCCCAGTGCGGAATCGATCGCCACTGTTGCACGAACTTGGACGCTCCGTGCACGGTCGTCGTTTCGTCGACAAAGAGGTCGGAAAAGTGCCAAGGCCTGATCTCCCCGTGTCCGCTCCAGCGCGGCTTCATGCCGGCGCTCCAAACCGCGCGGCTCAGCGATACCGAGGGGCTCGCCAGCTCCACGTCCGGCATCATCGCAAAGGTGAACGCGCGCTCCAGTGCACCGCTGAACGGCCACAGACGTGGTGGCCGCAACGCCCGCAGAAGGTCGTCGGAGGCCGGTAGCCCCACAAGGGTCCGTCCCAACCGCAGCGTCCAATAGCAGCAACTCGTGGCCCGCGCCTTCTCTGCCTCGACAATCAGCTCCTTTTCATCGATCTCGTCCTGTCGCCAAATCCGATCGAGATCACGGAAGGTGCGCCAGCCAGCGGAGTCGAGCGCATGCGACCACGCGAAATGCGTACTCAAGTGAATGATCTGATCCACAGTACAGGGCACCCGGCTGGGATGACCGTCGACATTGATCGGCATCGCGCGCTCCCACACCCGTTTCGGAGGCATCAGGATCGGCGAGTTTCGCGGATGCAGCGCCAGATGGACCTCCAGCGTGGTCTGGGTTCCGGAGGGCTCCAAGAGCGGCGGGAGATGGTGATGGGCTTTGTCGTACACCTCGTCCAGGGACGCCGGAGTTTCGAAGACCCATCCCCGATCGCGCATGGCGTTCCAGGCGTCCTTGGCCCGCGACTCCGGGACCAGGATGTCGAGATCCACCATGGGTCGATCCGCCAAGGAATCGTAGTGGGTGAGCCCCAAGCCGGCCCCCTTCAAGAGCAGGGTGTCGATTCCCATCCCCGAAAGGATGCCGATCAGCTTCTTGAGGTGCTGCTCCAGGTGAAACATGCGGAACTCGGTCACCATCGTGACGTTCTGCATGATTCCCGCTTCCTTGGGCGGAGTGTAGTCACTGACCGCACTCACCGCCTTCCACACGGCCGGCGTGGCGCGTTCGCGGTCTGCCGCCACCAACAACTTGGTCCAGTCGATTGGCTGGGAGAGCGCCTCCCTCACGAGCTCCTCCCCCCCGTGCGCGCGCGCGCTCGCGAAGAGCAGTCGAAGTTCGGTAGACAGATGGTCGAGGGGGGAACTCACATGGGGGCCTTCTTCAACAGCCTTCTAGTACTGGGTGAGTGTGCCAGCTCGCTTGGAGTAGCGGAACGCAATTTGGAATAGGATGGAACTCACGACCAACAATACAACGGTGGACGCGATCAAGATGATGAGGTCGCCCCGCACCGCCATCAAAGACTCGCCCCTGATCAGCACCCGCCGCAATGCCCGTAGGGCATACGAGAGAGGTACGAAGTCAGACACCAGTTCGATCCAGGACGGGATCACTGTGGTGGGATAGTAGACTCCCCCCAGGGCCGCAGAGACGAACAGCACTGCGGAGGGAAGGGGGCCACTGGTCCGAAACGCCAACATGAGCGCGGCGGAGACGATCCCGAACGGCAGCATGGACGCGATGAGTAGGATCACTACGATGCCGGCTTCGAAGATCTGACCCCAGGCCAACTGGGCGCCGAGCACCCATCCGATCAGCAGTAGGAACAGACCGCGTACGGCCGTCCACACGAAATCGAATCCGGATAGCCCGGCGAGGATCGAACGGAGCGGTGCGCGAGTGCTGAGCAGCGCCTCGAGGATGCCGGTGGTAATGGCGCCCGACACCTGGTTGGGGAGGGTCTGCACAGCGTTGATCACGAACGACATCGCCACGGTTCCCACGAGCACGAATGCGAAGTACTGGTCCGACTCCGCTGCGATGTGGGTCTCCATGGTGGGCTGCAGGGCACCCGTGACAAAGAACAGAGGCACCGCCGAGAGGATCAGGCTGGCGATGGACATCGTCAGTCGCAGACGGTAGCTCGTCGCCGTCAGTGCCCCGGCCCTGACCAACGCCAGAGTCTCACGCACCGGGCGGCCTCCCTTCCTCTACGATCCGCTCGAGAAGATCGGCCAGCGTCAACGTCATGTGCTCGATCCGCGAGACACGGAGACCGTCCGTAACCAGGTGGGATACCAAGTCCGCCGCCGCCGACTCTCCTCCGCCCAGGCGCAGGCGGAACCGGCGCCAACCATCTCCTTCCTCCGAGACGTCGCGCACTTCGTGGGCGCCAGCGACTCCTTCGAGTGCGGATGGAGAGACGTCCCCTTGGACATGGAGTTCGAACTCGTCGTCCCCTACCCGATTGCGCAGTTCGTCGACCGTGCCTGCGGCCAGGAGTCGACCTCGGTCCAGCACCGCCAGGCGATCACACAGCTCCAGAGCTTCCTCTGCGTTATGTGTGGCGAGGAGGACGGTGACCCCCTGCTTGGTGGCCAGTTCGTCGCGCAGGAAACGCCGAAAGTCACGCGCCGAAAGCGGATCCAGGCTTCGGGTCGGCTCATCCAACAACAGCACGCGCGGTCGGGCCAACAGCGCTCGAGCAATCAGAAGACGTTGTTTCATACCCGAGGAGAACTGGCCGACCATCTTCTCCTCCGTGTCGGCGAGGCCCACACTCTCGAGGACACCCAGTGCTCTCGATTCCGCCTCACTGCCCCGAAGCCCGTGTAGCGAGGCGAAGAGCCGGACGTTTTCTAGGGCGCTGAGACGCCAGTAGAGTGACCGCTCGTCGGGAATCACCGGCGTGAGCATGCGCCGCACCTCTTCCGACTCATCCGTGACCGAAAACCCTCCCACGGTGGCGGTGCCCGCATCGGGAATGATCAGGGTCGCCAGCATCTTGAAGAGCGTGCTCTTCCCAGCACCGTTGGGTCCCAGAAGGCCAAAGAACTCACCCTCTTGAACAGAGAGCGAGACGTCGCGCACCACCTCGACCTCATCCCGCTTGAACGGCGTGCGGAGGATCTCGGCCCACGTGCGGCGCTTGGGGAAGACCTTGGTCAGGCCCTGAAGGACCACCATGCCGTCGCCGTTGGAAGGCCCCCTGGCGCTCGGGGCGTGGGATCGCGGTGCCAACGTAGGCTGACTCAACCAGATCCACCTTCGATCAGATCGGCATGCCATTCTCGCAGGCGTTCGACGGCCGCCGGTAGTTGCTCGAAGTCCCGTGCGATGTGAAGCCGGTACACGGGGATGTGGTCGGCCACGTGGGTGACCAGTCCCAACACCGTGGGCGCCTCCACTCCCCCGAGCAGCGCCCCGATCTTCGTTTGGCCCAACAGAGCCAGCGTCGCCTCGAAGGGCTGCAAGCGCACTCGGGTGGCCGCCGCCTCAGCTTCGTCCGCGAGAACGGGTGCCAACAGATAAAGCGCATTCAGGGGAGTTCTGTCGTACATGAGGCTGTCGGCAGGGAGGTCGCTGATCAACAACTTCCCACCGGGCCCGTTGGCGTCCACGGCGGCGTCCTCCGTGCCCACTCGGTCCGCCGAGTCCGACCAGAGGCGAACGGCGTGCACGCCGGGCACGGCTCGAGGCTTCTCCTCGATGGTGACACCCAGCGTATCATCGGTCACGAGCCGGGCTCCGGAGCGCACCACGGCCAGCGCAGTGGTGGACTTCCCATGGAGCTTCGGCGCGATGAACGCAATGGTCCCCCGGTCGAAGGCGGCCGCACTCGCGTGCAGAGTCAGCTCGCCACGAGCGTGGAGCGCAACTGCCAACACTCGTCCCAGGACGTCGATGCGAGCGGTCTTCTCGGTCCAGGCAGTCCCTGGATACCAAACGATGCGGTCGCCTCGCTCGAAGAGGTCGAAGGTCCCGGTGTCGGAGTAGACGAGTCGGAACCCTTCTTCGAGCTTGAAGAGTTCGACAGTGATGCCCTGATCCACATCGTCCCCGCCCAAACTGGTGGCATCGAGCGGCGGGGGTTCGGTGTCCCGTCGTTCGAGAGTCCACGATGTTTGGGCCGTGTCTGGAGCCGGGGGAAGTTCCGGAAACGGGAGCTCTGTCTCCAAAACCCCACCGAACACGAGGTGACGGGTACGCGAAAGGGCGGCGCCTGTCATCGGTCGACCGACCCGGTTCGACTGCGCAGCCATAGCTCTGTCACGACGGTTGAGAACATTCCTAGCAGTTGGTCGGGCGAGAGGCGGCTTCGCCCCTCGATGATTGGCGCACATACAGACTGGAACACATCCGCACGGATGATGCCGAGTTCCGCCAACCTGAAGGGCTTCGCACATAGCCGTTTCAGAATCTCAGGAAATCTCGCCTCGAACTGTCGATTCGCGTAGGCAGACGTGACTCCCGTGCGGTAGGGACGAGGTGCCAACACGGCATCTGGCACCAGCCCTCTGGTGGCCTCACGCAACAGTCGCTTGGTCTCGATGCCCCACGAGAGGTCCGTGGCAGGTCGGGTAGCGCAGAACTCCACGATTCGGCGGTCGTAGAGCGGCGATCGGGATTCCAGCCCCGACTCCATGCAGAAATCCGCGACCAGGCTGGCCACGAGTGGGAAGTAGGGATGAAGGAGAAACCAGCGCCACTCCCGTTCCGCATGGCTGCCGGGGTGCTCAGACGGAAGGTGGATTTCCTCGCGCTCCCTGAGGCGCTCCCGTGTCACGAACTCGGGGTCGAACCAGTGGGGGATGGGTCGGTCCAGGTACTGGTGGAGCCTGCCGCCGCGAAGGCGAGCCCAGAGGTTCAATGCCCCCGCCGGAACGTTGGGGACGACGGCCCAACGAAGGAACTCCTTGACCCCGCTGCCCTTCTTGAGACGCCACTCGCTCCAGGCCTTCCACACCCGCCCTTGGCGGACCAGGTCGGCCAAGTAGACCAACGACACCTGGAAGAGCTGGTCGCCTCCATAGCCGGAGAACTGTACCGACGCCCCGTCCTCGGCTCCCCCTTCGGCGATCGCGCGATTCCACCGCTCGTAGAGGTGTACGAAGGGGAGGTCCTGCCTCGCCACGAGGCTCTCGAAACCGTCGAACAGGTCGATGTCGTCCACCTGGAGCCAGTGGGTCGTGTCGCTCCACTGACCGAGCGTCTCCCGGATTAGGTCGTCCTCCCGGCCCGGGTCGCCCTCCGGGTAGGAGATGGAGATCGGCGCCGTGTGCGCCTCCGGCGATGCCCATTTTCCGATCGCGTACACGGCGGTCGAGTCCCAACCTCCGCTCAGCGGCACGGAGGTGGTGCTTCCGGGTGCAAGGCGTTCACGGATCGAGTCCGCCAGGAGAACGCGGAGCCGCTTGGCCGCCTCGTCAAAGGGCAGGGGCTGGATGCGCCCCCAACTTGGTGGCTCCCAGTGCCGATGCATCTGCAGGCCCTCGGCACGTGACCAAGTGAGGGTGTGCCCCGGGTGAACAGCCCGAATGTGGCGATAGGCCGTTTCCGGCCCGGCGGCTCGATGGAGTCCACCGGCGAGTGCCGCCAGCACGACCGGGTCCAGCTCTTCGGACGCGCCCAGCACCAGGAGAGCTCCCACACTCGAGGCCACTCCAAGCCCGGCCCCCAACTCAGTGACGTAGAGCGGACGAAAGCCCGCGAAGTCACGGGCTGCAATCAGGCGGCCCTCCTCGCGATCGAAGACCACGAAGGAGAAGTCGCCCTCCAGGTGCCGAACGAAGTCGGCACCCCAGCGGCGATATGCGGCGGCGATCAGGTGTGTCGGCGTGGGGGCGCTAACGGCGTCCACCCGCGGGCCCGCGTATCCAGCCGTCATCGCGTCCAGGAGATCGGACCGGTAGTAGACAGACGCGTCAGCGGCGACCACGAGTCGGCCATCATCGAGAAGCGAGACCGGACCAGACAGGTGGTTCGCGAACTCCCACATGTGCCTGGCACAGGCCATGGCGAAGGGAGCTTCGATTAGGGTCTGTGGTCGAGCCCCACCTCGGTGCTGCATGGCACCGAGTGCCGATTGGACGTCGCCTGAGGTCACCGTTCTGCCGGCGACCGCGACGACCCCACTCAAAACTTGACTGCCGTCACGTCCGTGACCGGTGTGAACTGATCCACGTACGCGGGTGTGTCGCCCATTACGCGACCGTCCACCTCCACCCACGCGTGGGCCAGGAATTCGTCATCCACCAGGTTCACGCCAATGCGGATCTGCCCGGGGTCGAGTCCGGACTGCTCCAGCAGGTGATGGATCGCCAGGGAACGCATCAGGCAGGCAGCCTCGAACGGCATGTAACCAGCCATCCTCACCACCGCGGCGGCGAGCCGTCTGGTTCGCGGGAGGTCCACGGGCCGGTTCCCGACCGAGTCCGGCGGAGGGGCTGCAACCAGTGCCCCGAGCGGCTGACGCTTCATTGCCCTGCGCGCCCAAAGCAGTGCTTTGAGCGCTCCCGTCAGTTCGCGTCTCTCCTCACGAGAGATCGTGACGAGGCGTAGGAGCTTACTTGGAATTCGGGAGGGCTGACCCATCCGGCTCATCTTCGTGAAGCAGACCGCTCTCGGTCAACTGTTGAACCAGCTCAGCCACATCGGATTCCAGCACCTCAGGGGCCACTTCTGGATAGGCCTCACCCAGCGTTTGGACCAACTGTTCCACCGTGGACTCCTCGCCGATGGACTGCCAAAGCTGGGCTCCCACGCGGTTCAGCCCAAAGTAGATCTCGGACTCGGTCTGGAGGAGTACAGCCCCGTCGGAAACGGGCTTGAAAATGACGGAAGAGTTGGGTCGAAGGGCCATGAATCGTCTTTCTGTCCTGGGGGCATCGCGTGTGATCCGGTGTGGCGCTGATGCAACTCTCATGCCTGGCGGTTCCGCTGGCTCAGGGACCAGAGGGTCCTTCCGGTCGCTGACATCAGACCAACCACACTGGGGGCAGATCCTCCACCGTCGGTCTCTCACGTAGGCGACGTCGGCGACCTGTGTAAACTCGCGCTCATCCGTGTGCTGGCCACACTCCGGACACATCACTGTTCGGGTCACGGCCCTGTTCTCCCACGTCATCGGAGTGACATCTTCCCTGGCTAGATTCCTGCACTTCGCAGTTAGCGATCCACGACCCCTCGTGGAGCGACCAATTCATAGAACGCTGACCAAATGATCCCCTCCGCGCTTGCGCTGCTCGCCGCACTGCTCCCCGCCTCCCCAGCGGATTCGCTTTATCGGGGGTCCTTGGACGAGCTCCGCGTGGATGCACCTTTCGTGGCCGCCCCGAACATCGACATCGACGGACGGCCCGATGAAAGCGGGTGGTCGGACGCAGCCGTGTTGACCGACTTCACCCAATACGATCCCGCCGAGGGGATCCCCGCCACCCAACGGACCGAGACCCTGGTGCTGGTCTCGGATGACGCGTTGTATGTCGCAGTACGGGCCTTCGACGACAACCCCGGCGGCATTCGGGCGTCCATTGCGCCCCGCGACAACGTGGTAAGAAGGGACGACTACATTCGCGTCACGCTGGACACCTTCAACGATCGACGCCGCGCCTACGTGTTCGTCGTGAACCCATTTGGTGTGCAACAGGATGGCGTCTGGGCGGAAGGCGGGGGCGGTCGTGGACGGGGGCGGGGGTTTGGACCACCGGTCGACTACAACCCGAACTTCATCTGGGAATCCGAGGGTCGGGTTGAAGAGTGGGGTTACCAGGTGGAGTTCAAGGTTCCGTTCAAGAGCTTGAAGTTTCCCACCGCGCCCGTGCAAGCCTGGGGCTTTCAGGTCATGCGGCGGATCGAACGTTACGGGTACGAGGCCTCTTGGGCTCCCATCTCTCGGAACGAAACCAACCAGCTTGCACAGGCAGGTCAGTTGGAGGGCCTCCGGGGCCTCAACGCAGGACTGTTCCTGGAGATGAACCCGGTGCTCACAGGTTCGCGTCAGGGCACAGCGGACGACACAGGCTTGCTGATTCACGACAGCCCCACCGGTGAGTTCGGTCTGAACGCCACTTATGGGCTGACGTCCAACCTGACCCTGGATGCGACGTACAACCCCGACTTCAGTCAGGTCGAGGCCGATGCCGGACAAATCGCAGTAAACGAGCGTTTTGCGCTCTTCTTTCCGGAAAAGCGTCCGTTCTTTCTGGAGGGCACCGACGTCTTTTCGTTACCGCAACAGCTGGTCTACACCCGATCCATCGCCAACCCCATCGGTGGAGCGAAGCTTACCGGCAAGATCGGCGACGTCGGCGTGGGCTATTTGGGAGCGTACGACGACGTGTCGTCTGGCGTGTCGTCGGAGTACGCCCGCGTCAACCTGCTCAGAGCCAGGAAGGACATTGGGGGCAGCTCCAGCATTGGCGCGGTGATGACGGACCGTACGGAATCTTCTTCGGTCTTCAACCGCCTTGTGGGCGCGGACGCACGACTGGTGATGGGCGGACGGTACACCCTGACACTGCTCGGCGCCATCAGCTCGACTCGTGAAGATGCCGACCCGGGTTCGGCGGGTGGTCAGCTCTGGTCCGCCCGCTTCGACAAGACCGGGAGGGAGTTCTCATGGAACGCTGGGATCGAGGACTCCAGCCATGACTTCGACGCTGCGTCGGGTTTTCTGAGGCGGATCGGCGATACACAGCTCAACTCCCGCGTCGCCTGGAATTGGTATGGCGAGCCGGGTTCGACGCTCGAACGCGTGGGGCCATCGCTTCAGTTCCGGGGGGTGTGGGACCACGACACATTCTGGCGGGGAGGTGCCTGGGAAGAGGCTGAGCTCGAGTTGGGAGGCAGCCTGTCCTTCCGCGGGAACACCTCCATATTCGCAAACTATCAGCGGTCCGGCTTTCGTTTCCCCGACGTGGAGTACGAGGGGCTCAGGGTGGCACCGCCGGCCGGACAAACCGCGGGCACTCCGTTCGTTCCAGAGGCGAATGCGTTTCGGGGGATGGACCAGCTCAGAGTCTTCCTCTTCATGGGGCGTTGGCAGAGTGTACGTGGGCGGGTCGGCGGGACCTGGTCGGAGACACCCATCTTCGTTTCGGGCAGTCCGGTGGAGGCGGCTACGTCCTTTTCCAGCGAAAACAACGTATCGATCTATCCGACACCGTCCCTCTCGATGGAGCTCAACTTCAGATACAGCGCTCTCTTTCGGCAGAGCACGGGCGAACGCTACTCGACGGCACAGATCGCACGGGTTCGGACCCAGTATCAGCTCACCAAAGCTCTGTTCGTTCGGGGGATTGCTGAGCGGAGTACCTCCGAGGTCGCCTCGGTGCTCACACCTGCAGGGCAGCAACTGGAACGCTGCGACAGTACCGGGAGTTGCTCGGCCCTGGTCGGTGGAGACGGGCGGGGCCTCTATCTAGAGGGGCTGCTCTCCTTCGAGCCCTCTCCGGGAACCGTGTTCTTTCTGGGGTACTCGAGATCACTGGACGATGAGGTCCTCCCCCAGGTCCGGGACCTACGCACTCGGGCCGATGGCCTTTTCGTGAAGCTCTCGTACCGATACCGTTTCTAACCAGGACCTTGAAACCCCGGTGACGCCTGGGCCGTATTGCCCTCACGGACCTGGGCTCGATGCGGAGACAGACTCCTCCGGCCCCGGACCAACTAAGGAGACTCGGAAGCAATGAAATTCTTCGGTGGAGCGGTCGCCGCAGGACTCGCGGGGCTTCTCAGCATCAAGGTGCTGATCCCACTGGTGGCGATGTTTTTCGGACTGTTCGGAATGGTGCTCAAGTTCGCCATCATGATGGCGATCGGGTACTTCATCATTTCGATGCTTCGGGGCCGTCGCGACGAGGTGTGCTAGCCCCGACATCATGAACGTCGGGGGCAGACTTGTCGGTGTAACCCTGCTCGGTCTCGCGGCCGTCGCCGGGTGTGCCACGTCGGGCACCCGTCCGGCGGAGGCCCCTGAGCGACGCACCTCCGTGCGGGTGGGCTCCCGCGCCACTGCCGTGCTACACACGGAGGGTGAATTGGGCGAGCAGACCCTCTCGGACCCTCCCAGTGAGGTGTGGGCGGCGATGCCGTGGGTCTTCGAGCAACTCGCGATCCCCATCACCCAGTTCGACAACGCCCGCATGGAGATCGGGAACCCCAACTGGCGGGCGAGGCGGATCGAAGGCCGGCGCATGTCGACATACCTCGATTGTGGAACGAGCTTGTCGGGACCTCTCGCCGACACCCACGACGTGACGATGATGGTCTCGGTTCAAGTCCAGCCTGGGGAGGGCGGAGGGTCCAAGGTATCGGTGGTCAGTGATGCCTTCGCGCGGCCGCGGGCCGTCAGCGGCAATCAAGTCCACTGCGTGCCCAATCGCATCCTGGACAACCGCGTCGCCGAACTGCTCAGGGAGAGGCTGGGCGGCTAAGCCGCATCCCTCTACACCGTCGCGTAGGTGCGGAGCTTCTCCACCTGTTCGTGCGCTCCCAGCACGACCAGCTCATCGCCCGGTTCGAGACGCGTATCGGCTGGAGGATTGAACACATAACCTCCGTCCAGCTCCACCCCCCCCTTCTTCACCGCAATGACGACCAGGCCGGTCTTTTCACGTACCCGGGCCGTGCGCAGGCTCTCTCCGTCCAAGCGAGAGCCGCTATCGATGGACGTGACTTCCATACGAAGGAAGATCTCGGGCGATCGGGTCACTACGTCCAGGAACGACTCCACTCCCGGCTGGGTGAGGAATGCGGACATCTGCAAGGCACCACTCACGATCGGGCTGACCACATGGTCGGCGCCGGCCAGCCTGAGCTTGTCGGCACTTTCGTCGGCATTGGCCCGCGACACGATGTTGAGGTCGGGCCTCAAGGCGCGGGCCGAAAGGCACACGTAGAGGTTATCGGCATCCTCCGAGAGGGTCGTGACCAGTCCTCGAGCGGCCTCGATCCCGGCGCGCTTGAGCATGCCGTCCTCCGTGGCGTCGCCCTCGATGATCGGGATGTCGGGGTGGGCGTCGATGAGCTTCGCGACCCGCTCCGGATCCCTCTCGATGATGACGAAGTCCTCCTTGCTGGTCGCGAGTGCTTCCGCCACCCTGTGCCCGGTGCGGCCGGCGCCGCACAATAGGTAGTGATCCCGAAGTCCAGCGATCGACTTGTCCATACGCCTTCTGATATAGGTGTCGCGAAGATCGAGCTCGACCAGAAACGCGGTCACGAGCGCAAACCAGATCCCCAGGCCGGTCATCCCCAACGCCAGGAGCAGGCCCGTGAAGATGCGGCCGTCGGCGGTGAGCGGAGAGACTTCCTCGTATCCTACCGCCGTGATGGTGATGATGGTCATGTAGATCGCGTCCCCGAACTCCCAGCCCTCGATCCACATGTATCCGGCCGTTCCGAGGCCAATCACCACCGCGAAGTACGCTGCGGTCAACAGCGCGCGGAAAGTGAACGTTCGCAGCACGAAAGGTCTTCCTAGCTGTGGTCGCATCCTTCCCCGAGGGGGACCAAATCCAAAGCTATGCGTGGGGTTTCCTCCGGCCAACGGTCTCTTGACGCCTTGGGGGGGTACTCTTACCGTTGGTGCAGCGTCAGGGTGGAGGCAGGGAAACACCTGTTGCCTTCAGGGTTTTCAACGGTTCCAGAAGGTCGGTTCCGACCCTCGCTCGACGTGACCGAGGCTTCGATCCCATTACGGGCCAGGTGGCCAGGCTCCACCACTACACACTATGAGGAGTAGCTGATGAACAAGTCCGACCTCGTGGACGCGCTCGCTGATCGCACTGGAATGACCAAGGCCGATGCAGGCCGGGCGGTGGACGCGATGTTTGCCACGGACGGGATTATCGCCAAGGCGCTACGCGGCAACCAGAAAGTACAGATCACCGGGTTTGGCTCCTTCGAGTCGCGGGCCCGCAAAGCCCGCACCGGCCGTAACCCGCGTACCGGCGCCACCATCCAGATTGCCGCCTCCAAGAGCCCGGCTTTCCGCGCAGGTAAGGGTCTGAAGGACGCGATCAACTAGTTCGCGGGGGGAGAACGGGTAGTTCGCCCTACCTGAGATCGAGCGAGGGCCGCAGCACTCATCGTGCTGCGGCCCTCTCTCGTCAGGGGGACTAGCGGGGGCGGCGTGCGCCCGAGGGTGTCCTCCCCAGCCCATCCGCTCTGCCGACTCGCGCCTTCTTGGCGCCACCCCGATCGAAGTCCACCCGAACGCTGCGCCCCCGAATCGTGGTGCCGTTCACGGACCGCATCACCCGCTCGGCTTGGGTGCTGTCGACGTCGACCACGGTGTAGCTGTCGTGGATGTCGATCCGACCCACCTGCGAGCCCGAGACCCCGGTTTCGCCCGTGATGGCGCCCAGCAGGTCGCCCGGGCCCACCTCGTCCCTCGAGCCGATGGAGAAGAACAGCTTCACCCAACTGGCGGCCTTTTCGGGTAGGGTCGTGGTGGCTCCCGATGGGGTCGGGGTTGCCGAGGCGGGCTCGTACGCGATCGCCAGCGCTGCGGCCGCGACCTGCATTGGATCGAACTCCTCGCCCAGTCGCTCGGCCAACAGAAGGAACGGGATGAGATCCTCCCCATCGAGCTGAGCTCGGAGGCGCTTCTTCAGGCGTCGCAGAGCGTCCTCGGCCTTGGCCCCCCCGCGCACGGGCAGGGGCCGGAGTTCGAGCCGAGCACCAGCGGCCACCTGCTCGAGGTGCCCAAGCTCTCGGGCCTCTACCAGCACGATGGAGTCGCTGTACCCCAGGTGCTCCAGCCGAGCCCGTTCGGCACTGACGGGGGGTTCATAGCTGATCACCGTGACCATCGCCTCGGGGGGATCCTGCTGTTCCCACGTCGGCGTGCAGAGCCAGACCTGGCTGTCTGAGTCCCCGAAGGACCCGACGGAGAATCCGTGCAGTGCCAGTATATCTCCGACGTCGGCGGCCAGGTCGTCTCCCCGGAAGTGCACGGTCACATGATCGCGGTTCGCGCGAACCAGCCGTTCGTGGACGATTTCCAGCAGGTGCCGCGTCCGCTGCCCTGCAACCAACCGATACTGGAGTGACCCGCTGGCCGCCCCCGCTGGTCTTGCGGTGGCCTTGGTCGCCGATCGAGGCGGGAGATGAACCGGCTTGTCGCAGGTCCGCCTGGCAAGCGCCTCCACGTCCTCTGAAATGGGAAGGCCAAGAAACACCTTCTGCACCCCCGGGAGCGCCTCGGCCAGGAGTGTGACCCCGTCCAGGCCGTCCCTCGCTTCGATGGCCTCGACCCGGTCGATCACCAACGTCTGGACGGCCTCCAGGTCGAGGGCGGAACGCTTGAGCAGATCCGACATCCGCAACGCGGACCCAAACACGATCGAGGCATCCGTGGGTGTGGACCATACGCCGCCCAGCGCCGCCACACTGAATCCCCTGGTTTCGGCGAAGCGTGCCAACGCGATCGCCAAGGCGTTGGCCTCCTCGTCCCCGGGGGCCACCACCAACACACACTGGCGGGAGGGCTCGCCGATTCTGTCCAGTAGGGCAGCGCCATAGGTCAGCAGCGTGCCCGCCCCCGGGCCGGCTTCGATCAAGACGTTCCCACCCCTGCGCACCACAGGGAGGGCGGCTGTCTGGATGGGCGTCGGCGACTCGACGCCTTCGGCGGCGAGGGCATCGATCAGGTCTGCGGACAAGCCCAAAGGCTCGAAGGAGGACATCTCCTACGTACTCTCGCCTGACCCAGGACCGCCTCGGTCGCCGGGTTCGTATGGCAGTTGGTTGAGGAACTTTTGGATCTCGTAGTCCATCCGCGATGTCCGCAGACGGTCGGTCGTGGCATCGACCTCCGTATAGAACCCATGCCCGTGCGCGGATAGGGACACAGTGCCCTCCTCGCCCGAGAACGTAGCGCCATGCCCCGACTGCTTGGTGCGGGCGAGTCCGAGAATCTCGGGCAGAACCTCGTCAGCGAGCGACAGGACCTCGGTTGGCGACATCGCCGTCTTGCGCCGGTATCCGGCCATCGATGAAAACTCCTCTACTCGGTTCTGTCATCGTCGGCCGGCACACCATGCCCCGACCACTCGATCAGTACCTGGCGATCAGGCACTCCCCACACTGGTTGGTCTCGAAGCACAAAGGTAGGCGTGCTTCGAACACCTCGCGCAACCGCCTCCTCCCTGCTCGCCTCTACTTCCGATCGGAACCGATCCACGTCGAGGACGGCCTTGGTTTCCGATCCATCGAGACCGCACTCGACGGCGAGGTCGAGAAGTACGTCTACTCGCCCAATGTCGCGAGCCCGACAAAGATGGGCCTCTGCGAGGGCGGTGTGAACCCTCGCGAAGGATCCTCGCTCCTTGGCGTGTAACGCGAGTTCGTGAGCCTTCCGTGTCCAGGGGATGAGAGGCGGGGTGGCCAACGAGGTCTCGGGGTCTCGCCAGCGGGCTTCGGATCTTCGCCGCTCGATCTCTGGGTCGGTGGGGGCAAGAAGAGGTTTTGGCGGCGGCTTCAGCTCGAAGGGACGCCTGTGGACAGGGCTGCCCCGTTCCTCCAGGACCCGGGCCGCCCGTTCGGCGACGAACCAAAGCGGATCGACGTAGTCGAAATAGAGGAGGATGGGTTCTGACACGGTGCAGAATCTGCTTGGTTGGGTCCCTGGTGCCAACACGGCCTTGGCTCGGGAGAGCGATGGGCTCATGTTCCCAGCCCGATACGCTCCTCCGGGGCCAGGGCCCCATCAGCTCTGAAGGTGTTTGCCCGTGCGCTTCAGTTCCAACGTCGCCCAGCTACAGCCCTCCGCCACCATTGCCGTCAGCACGCTGGCCAAACAGCTGCAAGCTGCCGGACGCGACATCATCAACCTGGGCGTGGGCGAACCCGACTTCGACACGCCCTCATGGATTGCCGATGCGGGTGTGGAGGCCATCCGAGCGGGCCGTACCAGGTATACACCAGCGGCAGGGATTCCTGAGCTTCGGGCTGCGATCGCCGCCTATCATTCGGAGTCCGGTAGGGGCATCGATCCGGAGGGCGTGGTGGTGGGGTGTGGTGCGAAGCAGCCCCTGTTCAATGCCTGCTTCACGTTGTTTGGGCCCGGAGACGAGGTACTGGTCGCCACGCCGTACTGGACCAGCTACCCCGAGATGGTCACGCTGTCGCGGGCCACGCCGGTGTTCGTGACCGGCACTCCGGAGAGGGATCTAAAGCCGACCCCGGAGGACCTGGAGCGGGTCCGGACGGAACGCACACGCGGGCTCCTCTTCAGCTCACCTTCGAATCCCACTGGCGCCGCCTATACTGTCGAGGAACTGGAGGCCATTGCGCGTTGGGCGCGCACCCACGACGTGGCGATCATCGCCGATGAGATCTACCAGAGGATCTACTTCGGTGGTGCGGAACGTGCCGCCGGCGTTCTCGATCTTCCGGCGGATGCGCTGGGAGAGTTCGTTCTGATCAACGGTGCGTCGAAGGCGGTTGCGATGACCGGATGGCGGGTAGGCTACTCATATTCGTCTGTCGAGTTGGCCAAGAAGATGACCGCATTTCAGAGCCATACCACGTCGAACACCGCTGCACCAAGCCAGTACGCCGCCTTGGCCGCCTATCAGGATCCCGAGCGGATGAACCGCGAAGTCGCGGAGATGGCTACAGCCTTCAAGCGTCGACGAGATCTGGTTGTCAGACGCCTGTCTGAATCGCTCCCTGAGTTGGGTTACGTGGAGCCCGAAGGGGCGTTCTACGTATTCCTCGATGTGTCTACGCTGTTCACGAGCGGGTTCGATTCCGCCGCGGACGTGTGTACGGGCATGCTAGAGTCGGCGGGCGTCGCCACGGTGCCGGGCGAAGCCTTCGGCGACCCGCGCTATCTGCGGTTCAGCTACGCCACCTCGGACGAGATCCTTGAGGAGGCGGTGCGAAGAATGGGGGAGTACCTGGGGTCGCATCTGTCCCGCAACCAGGGAAGCGCGACTATCGGCCAAGCACGCTGAGCGCTGCGCGCCGAGCGGCCTGCCTATAGCTGCCGCCGAATAGCACTGAATGAACCAATAGAGGATAAAGCTGATAGGCTGCGAGCAGAGACGTTGCAGTCGATCCTTCACCACTACTCCGCTCGTACGCTTCGAAGAACTCGGGAGCGAATCCTCCGAACAGCTGCGCCATAGCGAGGTCGACCGCTCCGTCTCCGCGGTATGCTGCTGGGTCGACCAGCACGGGTTGCCCTGCCTCGTCGGCGTACACGTTACCGCTCCACAGGTCACCGTGAAGCAGAGCCGAGCTCGGCTCTGCGGGCAGCACTCGGTTCAGCCTCTCCTCGAGCGACGTCCACGGCTCAGCCCCAAGCTCGATCTGTCCCGTGCTCGCGAGCTGGCGCAGGAGCGGGAGTATCCGACACTGGCTCCAGAACGTCGACCAATCCCGTTCCTCGCGGTTGGATTGGGGTAGAGATCCGATCCACCCCTCCTCGTTCCATCCGTAGGCCGGACCGGGTGACGCATGTCGGTGCAACTCAGCGAGTCCCTCACCGAGCCGGACTGAGAAGCCCGGCGCTGGATGTCCGGGAGCGATGTACTCCATGACAATCCACCCCACGCCCGACGACGCCTCACGCTCGGACCATGCATAGGGTTGGGGCACCCGCAGGGAGGTGGCAGCCCTGAGCGCATCCAACCCGCGCGCCTCGACCCCGAAGGCCCCCGGCGGCATGTGCTCGTTCCATTTGAGAAACGCCCGCGACCGGTCGTCGAACTCGACGATCCGAGCCTCGTTGATGCAGCCACCTGTCGCACGCCTGGTCTGGACCACGGTCCTCCCGAGGGCGGCGACGACCCGCTCGGATACGACCGGCGGGAGCTGACTCACCTTGACCTTATTGCTGCGAGCAGTCCAAGGCAGGCCTCGTGGATCAACTCGTACATTCGCTCGAAGCCTTCAGGGCCCCCGTAGTAGGGGTCGGGCACATCCTTCCCGGCGCCCCCTTCCTCAAAGTCCCTCATGAGGTGGATTTGGGCCGGGGCGTCCACGGTGGTGGCCACGGCCTTGATGTCGCGGAGGTTCTGCCGATCCATGGCGATCACCCAATCGAAGCGCTCGAGGTCCTCGGGCACCAGCTTCCGGGCCCTGCTGGTGAGTTCGAGTCCATGCGCGCGAGCGACCGAGCGCGACCGGGGGTCCGCGGCTTCGCCGACGTGCCAGCCCCCCGTCCCAGCGGAATCAATAAGGTAATCGTCGCCCTCGCGCTCCTCGGAAACGAGGTGTCGGAACACGCCTTCTGCAAGCGGAGACCGACAGATGTTCCCCAGACAAACGAACAGGACCGAGTGGGTGGGCATGGAGGCTCCGGATCGAGGGATGAGGTTCGCGCCTTATACAGGTCGCATCGCCACCTTACATTAAAGGGCTGCTGAAGGAGTAGAGTGGGCCTGGCAGAGGGGTCTTGCTTGGGTCAGACAAGGAACGAGGAGGAGGCGATGCAGGGCATCGGTGACGACGAGAGACGAAATTGGACTCCGCAACCCCCCTCTGCTCCTTGGAGTTGGGACGGAGTGGTGCCAGATCAGGCCCCATGACCGACTTCAAGAGCCTCGAGCTTTCCCCTTCCAGCCTGGCGGCTGTGGAGGCCCTCGGCTGGGAGACGCCCTCACCCATCCAGGCGCAAGCGATTCCAATCCTGCTGCAGGGTAGGGACATGGTAGGCATTGCCCAGACGGGCACTGGGAAGACGGGCGCCTTCATGCTGCCGACGCTGGAGCAGATCGTGAGCTCCAAGAAGGTGCAGGCGCTGGTCCTCTGTCCGACTCGGGAGTTGGCCCAACAGGTGGCCGAGGACACCACAAATTTCGCGAAGGGTTCGAACATCCGAGCCGCCGTGATCGTGGGGGGGATGCCCTTCGGACCCCAGATCGATGCCCTCAGGAAAGGAGTCGAGGTCATCGCTGCCACGCCTGGGCGCATGATCGATCACCTGGAGCGGGGAAACGCCGACCTGAGCGAAGTGAAGTTCCTGATTCTCGACGAGGCGGATCGGATGCTCGACATGGGATTCCGGCCGCAGATCGACGAAATCCTCAGGCGCATGCCCAAGAAGCGCCAGACCCTGTTGTTCTCGGCAACCATGCCTCACGGCGTGCACGCACTCGCCCTACGAATCATGAAGGACCCCGAGTGGGTCGAGGTGGCGCCGGAAGGCACCACCGCCTCTGGCATCGAGCAGCTCAGCTATCTGGTCAAGCCCCCCAAGAAGCCCGAACTGCTTCTCAAGCTGTTGGGCGAGCCGGGATGGGAACAGGTGTTGGTGTTCACCCGCACGAAGGTCGGCGCCGACGCGCTCAAAGTGTTCTTGGAACGCGAAGGCGTACGCACCGACGTCATGCACTCCAATCTGCGGATGAACCTCCGGGCCCGTGCACTCGATCGCTTCACCCAGGGGGAGGTGCGGGTGCTGGTGGCCACCGACATCGCCCAACGTGGGTTGGACGTGGAAGGCATCTCCCACGTCGTGAACTACGACATTCCGCTCGATCCCGAGGACTACGTCCATCGCATCGGGCGGACTGGGCGTGCGGGCGCGGCGGGCACTGCGGTTACGTTTGTGACCGCCACCGACCTGGGGAGGCTCAAGTCGATCGAGTACCGGCTGGGTCACCCCATTGAGCGCGTGAGCCTTCCCGAGTTCGACTACGGCGGCGAGGCTGGCGCGATCCCGCCGGGGCCCAAGAGAACTCGGGGAGGGCGTACGGGCACCAAATCCACCAAGGAACTCTCGCCTGAGGAACTGGCCAAGTTGCTCAGTTTCGATAACTGACCGTCCACGAGCATATCCATGATTCTGAAGAAGTACGGCAACTCCCTGCACTCGGTTGACATCAACTTCGATGCGCGCGCCATGACGGAGATCGGCTTTCGGCGCAACCATGAGACCTCGATCACCGTTGAGGAGTTCGAGGATCGCTACACCCGCGATGAAGTGGTGGAGCTTACTGCCGAAGTCGATGGCGCGGTCCAAGATGAGACGGAGGTGGCCGTCTTGGCGGCCCTCCAGGAGCAGGTGGAGGCCTTGGATGCCAAGCTCGAGGCCGGCGAGGTTCTGGTGGTCGAGAGTGAACAGGGGAACGACTACCCCAAAACGCGCGATGACAAGAGGAGCGTTGCCGAGGGAGGTGACACCCGTCTCCACTTCGTATGGCGTATCGATCCGCCGCTGCGCCTGGGACGGTACCGGATCCGCTGACGGCTCGAGCATCCGTTGAGTCATCTCGACCTCCAGGGTCCGAGCTTTGCGGATATTCTATCGGCACGCGATCGCCTCCATGGGCATGTCGTGCTCACGCCTTCCGTGCGTTCCCTTGCGTTCCAGACGGAGATCGCCGCCCAGCTCTACTTCAAGATGGAAAACCTCCATCAGATGGGCGCCTTCAAGGAGCGGGGGGCACTGAACCGACTGTCCCAGCTCGACGTTGACGAACGGGCGAGGGGAGTGGTCGCCGCCAGCGCAGGGAACCATGCCCAGGCGATTGCGCTGCACGCCACGAAGCTGGGGATCCCCTCCACCGTGGTGATGCCCGAGACCGCTCCGTTCATCAAGGTCACACAGACGCGCATGTACGGTGCTCGTGTGGTGCTGAACGGATCGAAGTTCTCCGACGCGGTCCGCGAAGCAGAGCGACTACGCGATGCGGAGGGCTTGGTGATGGTTCACGCCTACGACGATGCGGCGGTCATCGCTGGGCAGGGCACGATCGGGTTGGAGATCGCGGAGCAGGTTCCGGATGTCACGACGGTCGTGGTGCCGATCGGTGGCGGCGGTGTGATCTCTGGGACGGCCATGGCTATCAAGGAGTTGAAGCCGGACGTGCGGGTGGTGGGCGTCGAAGCGGCGGCGGCACCGACAGCACGCAGGTCCCGCGACGCCGGGCGGGTGGTAGACGTCGAGACGTCCGAGACCCTGGCCGACGGGATTGCCATCAAGCGTGTGGGCGCCCTCACTTTTCCGCTCATTGAGCGCTACGTGGACGACATCGTCACCGTGGAGGAGGAGGAGATCGCGCGCGCCATCATGCTGTTGCTAGAGCGCGAGAAGACACTCGTCGAGGGGGCGGGTGCGGTCCCCCTCGCTGCCCTGCTCAACGGGTCGGTTGGCGGGTCGTCGGGGGATGTCGTGGTGGCCGTCCTTTGCGGCGGCAACATCGACGTGGGAATGCTGTCTCGGATCATCGAGAGAGGCTTGGTTGGCGACGGTCGGATCGCCCATCTGCAGATCAAGGTGCGGGACCGGCCGGGGTCGCTGGCCCACCTGACCTATCGAGCCGCTTCGCTAGGCGCCAATGTGTTGGAGATCGGGCATCGCCGAGGCTTCGCCGATACCTCGGTGGGTGACGTCGAGATCGTCATGCAGCTCGAGACCCGGGGGCGCGATCACGCAGAGGCGGTCATAGAGGCCCTCGAGTCAGATGGCCTGGTCGTTGAGGAGGACGCCTGATCGAATGACTGGGCTGACCCTCTCCCAGGTGCTGCTCATCGGTGTCGGAGGGTTCTTTGGGACCGTGTGTCGGTTTCTGATACACACGGTTTCCCTGCGCTGGGTGCCCTTGCAGACCTTCCCGGCCGGCACCGCCTTCGTCAACGTGTTGGGGTGCTTTCTGATTGGGCTGCTCGGGCGGTGGCTGGAGCTACGCCCGGACGTCGATCCGATCGTCAGGCTGGTCGTGCTGGTAGGCTTCCTGGGCGGCTTCACCACCTTCAGCGCGTTTGCCGCCGAGTCCCTGGGACTCCTCCAAAACGGCCATACGATGCGTGCCGCACTGAACGTCGTTGGCCAGGTGATCGTGGGACTCGCTGCGGCTATGCTCGGATACGGTTTGATTCGGGCCTGAGTTCTACCGGGCTGTTCACGCGGAACGACCGCTGTTTCATGGAACGAGAGCGATCGGTCCCCGCGAGAGTGGGAGGGGGCCGCTAACCGTCTGATGTACAACGGGTTGGGGTGAATCTGTTGGTATGCCGCGCGGCGGCGTCGCCCATGCATTCCGGTGTGGGCCTTGGGTTCAGCTTCCGCAGACCCTCTCGATCCCAACCCGGATGGACGCAATGCGCACTTCGCTCGTTTCGGTTCTCGCACTTGGCCTCCTGGTCGCCTGCCAGGACGCACCGATCGAACCTCAGCTTGATGACAACGTTGCCCTGACCAGCGCGGACGCTCGGAAGGGCCCCAAGCAGGTGACTTACGCGGTTACGGTAACCAACCTCACCACCGGTCAGCCCTTCACCCCGCCGGTCGCCATTACTCACCACAATCGGTTCGACGTCTTCAGCACGGGCCACGCCGCCAGTCCTGAGGTCCAGGCAATCGCCGAGAACGGGAACATTCAGCCTCTAGTCGACCTGGCTTCTGCCTCAAATCGAGTGGCTGAAGTTGTCGTTGCTGCGGGCCCCGTACCTCCGATTCTTCCTGGTGAGTCGCGCACCTTCGAGATTAACGGTGCCCCGAGTGCCCGCCGCTTGAGTATTGTCAGTATGTTGATTTGTTCGAACGACGGGTTCACCGGGTTGGACGCACCCCACCTGAATGGCCCGGTGGGAAGCAGCTGGACCTGGTATGCGTCAGCCTACGACGCCGGTACCGAAGAGAACACCGAGAGCTTCGCGGACCTGGTTCCGCCCTGCCCTGCCCTGACGGGCGTGCCGTCCTCCGTCCCGGGGACGGGGATGAGCAATCCCCTGCTCGCGACGAGCGACCCCATCTCGATGCACCCGGGCGTCGCTGGGTTGGCGGATCTCCAGCCTGGCCTCCATGGCTGGTCGGGTCCTGTGGCCATGATCACGGCGACCCGTATCCGGTAGTACCAACCCAATCCTCCTGGGCGTAAGCCTCCCGTCCCCTCAGGGGCGGGAGGCTTCGGTATACCGATCCTCCGCGAACAGCGCCGGCCAACCTCCGGTGTGCCAGAACACGACCCGCCCTGCCGGGTCGAGCGCTCCGTCGATGACCCTCCGTACCAGCTCGGCCGCCGCCTTCGCAGTGTAGGTCTGATCGAGTAGCGTGCCCGCGTGCCCGGCAAAGTATTGGGCGGCTTCGCGCGATGCCCGAGTGGGCACCCCATAGCCATCCCCGACCTGCGCATCCACGGCTTCAACCGGGATCGATGGCGCGGGCCCCACGCCCCCCAGTAAGGTGAATGCCTCGTCAGCGAGTGCCGCCGACAGGACGTCCAGCTCCGCCGCCGGTGTGTCGGCGGACACCGGGACCAGGCGCAGATCGGTTCTGTCGAGGAGAGCCCCTCCGAGTCGCAGCCCTGCCAGTGTCCCTCCCGACGACGAGGAGACGAACACATCCGTTACCCGGTCCGAGCGGGGTAGCTGCCCGTCGAACTCCACCATGGCGCGTACGTACCCAAGCGCCCCTCGTCCGGTCGATGCGCCTAGCGGTACTACGAGCGCGCGCCCTCCCGCTTCGCCTACCTGCGCAGCCAGTCGCTGCATGGTGGGCGCCCGCTCCCCCCGCGAAGCAACCGTGTTCACCTGTGCGCCGAACAGCCGATGGAGGCGCGCGTTTCCTCGATGTGGCTCGGTGCTACCGGGACCGTTGACCACAATGTGGCATTCCAAGCCCAGATAGGCAGCCACCGCCGCCGTGACGCGGGCGTGGTTGGACTGCGGGCCGCCCGTGGTGATCAGGCAGGTCACCCCGGCCAGCCGATCGCCGGCCAACTCGGTTTCGAGCTTTCGGACCTTGTTGCCCCCCAGCCCGAAACCGGTCATCTCGTCGTGTTTGATCAGAATCCGCGGAACCGGACCGTTCCTGACCTTGGACAACGCGGCCTCGAGCGCCGGGACGCGTCGTAGGGGCGTGGGCTCCATGCCCAGAACGAGTCGGGGAGCAGCCGACAAAGCATCGAGAGCGTTCATGCGAGGGGATCCTACCGGAGTCGGTATGCCCGCACCACCTGCGGCTGGACCGCTTCGGCCCGCATGGGGTTCCAAAGGCGGTCACCGATTCGAGACACCTTCCGACTGGAAAGCAGTTGCCGGAGCGTCCGTGTGGGGTTGGGTTGTTGGGTCCGCTGCTCCTGACGTTGGCTGGGTGGGTGGCGACGCCGGTCCATGCGCAGGTAGGAACGGTTCAGGGGCGGATCACCACCGATGCTGGGGCCGCGGTCTTCGCCGCCGCGGTCCAGATCTTCCGGCCCGGAAGCGACGAAGCCCTACGGGCCACCGAAACCGATCGGGTCGGCTACTACCGTCTGGAGGATGTGAGTCCGGGTCGCTACGAGCTGCAGGCGGGCCGCCTCGGGTTCGAGCTCCGGGTGGTCACCATCGACGTCCGGGCCGGCGAGGTGGAGACCGTCGACATCACCATGACCGAGTCGGCGCTCGAACTGGAGGGCATCTCGGTCGACGTGGAACGGAGCCGCGAACGCGCGCGCTTCGAGGATCGGGTGGGGCTCACTTCTCAGGAAATCACCGGCGCTGATCTGGATCGCATTCCCGGGATCGCCGAGGCTGACCCGGTTCGGGCAGTCGCAGTGTTGCCTGGCGTGGTAACGACCTCTGACTTCTCCTCCGCGTTCAATGTGCGGGGTGGCTCTGCTGACCAGAACCTGATTCTCCTGGACGGCCTCCCCGTGTTCAACCCCTTCCATCTGGGTGGCTTCTTCTCGGTGTTCAATGCCGACATGGTGGAGCGAGCCGAACTGTTTGCGGGTGGCTTTCCGTCCGAGTACGGAGGCAGGGTCTCCTCGGTGTTGGCCATCGAGTCCGACCCCGGCGACGGGGAGTTCGGCGTCGACGCGGGGATCTCTTTGCTGGCCTCCCGGGTGGCGGTAGGTGGTGACCTGCCCGACGGCTGGGACGACAAGCTGGGGCTGACCAGCTCCCGTTGGCGGGTATCGGGGCGTAGATCCTATGTGGACGTCCTGTTCGCGCCGGTCGCCGACATCCCCTACCACCTGACGGATCTGCAGGGTGTGTTCGAGGGGTGGGCGCCCGGTGGAGGCCGTTTGACGGTGACCGGCTACAGCGGGCGGGACGTCGTAGACTTCGGCCAGCTGGGCGACGAGGACTTTCCACTCCGGATCAAGTGGACCTGGGGGAACGACCTGTTCGGAGCTCGGTGGTCTCAACCCCGGCCCGACGGCAGTTCCTACGACGTGCGGGCCGGCTTTTCCCGGTTCGATACCGACCTGGGCTTCCCCGATTTTGGCGACACCGAGTTCCGCAGTGCCATCAACCTCTTCACGATGAGTGCGGAGGCGCAGGCCCGTCCCTGGAACCACTGGACCATGAAGGGCGGAGTCAAAGCGGAGCGTACCCGCTACGACAATCGGTTCGCATCCGGGGGGACCGAGTTCGCGGCGGGGAAAGGGAACGGATGGTTGCTGGGGGGCTTTGTGCAGGGGACCTGGCGTACCGCCGAGCGATGGGTGGTAGAGTTGGGTACCCGGCTCGATGGTTGGCTGGCCGACCCGGGCGACACCTACCTGGAGTTCGGGCCCCGCGTTGCCGCGAAGCGCTTCTTCGGCGGGCGAGATTGGGCGGCCAAAGCGTCGGTGGGACGCTATACGCAATTCCTTCATTCGGCGCGCGACGAGGAGCTGCCCATCGGGTTGGACGTTTGGATTCTCAGTGGTGACCGAACACCGGTCGTCGTGTCGGATCAATTCCAGGTGGGAGCAGAGGGCTACCCCACCCAGGACTGGTTCGTATCGTTGGAGGGGTACTACCGCGACTTCCGTGGTGTGGTGACCACCAACTTCGCCGAGGACCCCAACGACCCACTCGACGACTTCCTGCCGGGGGACGGCACGTCCTACGGAGCGGACCTGTTCGTGCGGAAGACCGGAGAGGGGGTCACAGGCTGGTTGGCGCTTTCGTGGCTCCGCGCCAAGCGGGGTTTTCCGGACTTCGCGTCGGGGCTGGATCCGGCGCCGCGGTTGGAGTATCCCCCCATCTTCGACCGTCGGCTGGACGCGGATCTGGTTCTGAGCTTTCCGCTCCCGAAGGGAATCGAGGGAGGCCTGCGCTGGAACCTCGGCACCGGGCTGCCGTTCACGCGGGCGGTCGGGGGCTACCCGTACAACTCACTCCAACTGAGCCTCCTCGGGCAGCTTCAATGGCCGCCGGAGAGCACGACCCCCGACTTCGGAGTACTGCTGGGGCCTCGCAACGCCGAGCGCTACCCTGTATACCATCGTTTGGACCTGAGCTTCCGAAAGACCTATCGGAAGTCCTGGGGCACCATCCGTCCGCACCTCGATGTGCTGAACGTCTACAACCGCCGCAACGTGCTGTTCTACTTCTACGACTACGAGTCGTCCTCTCCCACCAGGAGTGGCGTGTCGATGTTTCCTTTGCTTCCGACCCTGGGCGTGGAGATCTCATTTTGAGCGCTCGGAGTGGGGCCGCGGCCGTCCTGACTGTGTTGCTCGCTGGCTCGGCATGCGAGCTCACCGAGACGCAACTTGCGCAGCCCGAGGAAGCCCTGATCGTCGAGGCCTTCGTGCGCTTGGGCGACCCCGACGCGAAGCTGTTTGCGCTCGCCTACAATACCATCGGTACGGGGCCCGTGCCGGATGCCACCATCCGAATCACTCGCGACGACGGCTCGACCATCGGACTGCACAAAACGAACGATCCGGATGAATGCCGGGTACCCATCGTTGTCCCCGAGGGTGCGGATCCCTTCTTCTTCCGGACGTTTCCCGATGCGGACTGCTATGATGCAGCCGCGACCGAGGTCGCGACCATTGCCCCGGGGGAGTTCCTCGAGATCGAGGTGCTCGTAGCAGATGGACGCCGACTGCAAGGGCAGACCACCGTCCCGGGTGACTTCGAGTTGCTTCGGCCGGTCCAGTCCACAGGTGCGTGTACACTGCTTCCCGACATTCTGGCCGAGTTCGAGTGGACAGGCTCTGAGAACGCTTGGGCATACGTGGCCGAGACGTCGATCGCCGGACTGAGTGCGTACAGTCAGGACGTTGACGAACCGCTCGACCTACTGGGACTTGCCATCTCGTCGGAGGATACCACGCTGGTGTTTCCGTCCGAATTCGGCGTGTTCGATCGCTTCGAGCTGGATCAGGAAGTTGCGCTTCAACTTCAGAAGGGCCTGCCTCCGGGAACGGGCGCAGTCGTGTTCGTGGCCGCGACGGATCGCAACTTTGTGAATTGGGTGCGGGGAGGGAACTTCAATCCATCCGGGGCGGTGCGGATTCCAAGCCTGCGGGGTGACGGGTTTGGCGTGTTCGCCTCGTACGTGCAGCGGTTCGTATTCATCAACCAGACCGGCCCGGGTCCTCAGACCCCGAACTGCCGGCTGCAGTAGGGAGCCTCACATGGCGGTAAGAGCGGCGGTCATGACCGCCCCCGGCGCTCCCATCGAGCTCCGGGACATCCCCGACCCCGTGCTGGAGCCCGGCGGGATCCTCCTGGAGACCGTTGCCAGTGAGGTGTGCGGGACCGACGTGCACCTGCACCATGGGCGACTGGCCGGCGTGCCTTATCCCATCATTCCCGGACACGTTAGCGTCGGCCGCGTGTTGGAGCGGGCCGGAGTGGAGCGAGACGCTGTCGGTCAGCCCTTGGTGGATGGGGACGTCGTCACGTTCTTGGACGTCCACGAAACCTGCCACCGATGCTACTACTGTCGTGTGAGCGGTCAACCCAACCGCTGTCCCGAACGCAAGGTCTACGGCATCACCTACACCGTTGCGGACGGTCCCCTGGGCGGATGGGCCGAGCATATCTACCTGAAGCCTGGGGTGTTGGCGGTCAAGCTGCCCACCGGGCTCTCGCCGGACGACGTGATTGGGGGCGGATGTGGACTGTTCACCGGTTTCGCTGCGGTGGAGAGAGCCGAGCTGGCGATGGGAGACACGGTGGTTGTCCAGGGGATCGGCCCGGTGGGCCTGTCCGCGATCGCGTTCGCGGTGCTGCGCGGTGCGGGGAGGGTCATCGCGATCGGAGACCCCGCCGACCGACAGCGCCTGGCGCTGGAGATGGGGGCCGACACCGTGTGTTCGGTGGAGGACACCTCTCGGGTCGAGCGCGATGCCTTGGTTCGGGAGGTGACCCAGGGCCGTGGCGCGGACGTGGTGATCGAGGCGAGCGGAAACGCGGCCGCGGTTCCCGAGGGATTACAGCTTCTACGCGATGGCGGGTGCTACACCATCGCCGGCCACTATACGGACGCGGGACCCGTGGAAGTGAATGCGCATACCGACATCAATCGCAAGCATGCGCGCATCGTCGGCCAGTGGGGCACCGGGTTCAGGCACATCGCCCGCTCCCTACCCTTGGTCGCGAAGCATCGGATTCCCTTCGCCAAGGTTATCGGAGGTCGCTATCCCCTGGAGCGTGCCAACGAGGCCCTGGCCGACGTGGAGCACCTGCGGGTTACCAAGGCACTGATCGTACCTTAGCGCAGCGAACTATTCCGGCCTGCCCACGTACACCCGGGTCGTCAGGTCAGGCGCGATCCGTCTCAACTCGTCCTGCCCCGAGACCCTGACCCGGACCTCGCCGTCCTCACCCCGGCTTTCCACCGTGAAGTGCGCACCTGGCGTCAGGCCTAGGTCGCCCAGAGAGCGCAGCCTTCCCGCGTCTTCGTCAGCTACGGCCCGAACCACCAGCCGAAGCCCGGGGTCGGCGTCGGATAGCAGGTCGCGAGCGGGCGGTTCGACCTCTCCGGAGCGACTGGGAATTGGGGCGCCATGCGGGTCGTACTCGGGATACCCCAACGCGTCGGCCATGCGGTCGATGAGTTCCTCCGAGACGGCGTGCTCCAGTCGTTCCGCCTCTTCGTGGACATTCGCCCACGAGTACCCCAGACGCTCGGTCAGGTAGGTCTCCAGTACGCGGTGGCGGCGGACGATCTGAAGGGCCTTCCGCTCGCCTCGCTCCGTGAGGCGAACACCGCGGTAGGGCTCGTGCTCCACCCACCCACCCTCGGCAAGTCGCTTGATCATGCCAGTGACCGAAGCGGGCTGGACATCGAGTGCCTCAGCGAGCCCGTTGGTCAGTGCAGGTCCCCCGTCCTGGGTCAGGGAATAGATGCCCTTGAGGTAATCCTCGACAGAACGAGATAGGGACGTTTTCAAGACACCTGACTCCGTTACAGCTGGCACGGTAGCGGATCCAAAGTATCACCCCATCACGGTATTCGGTAAAGGCGACACGAAACGACGCAACCAGGTCCGCGGGTGGCTTGAGGAACGATCCAAAACTGACCTAAAACAGGACGCCAATACGTCCCGATGCGAGGACAGCAGTTGGACATCGAATCGGCGAAACGCCCGAAAAGCAGACCTTATCGGTCCGGGCACACCGCTTGCCCCTAGAGGATGGACAAGCAACCTGAGCCGGAGCCCGGAGGCGATCGTGAGCATACGAACCGGAGTCACCACGTTAGCGGTCATGATGGCGGCGTTGATCGCTCAAGACGTCGATGGACAGACCCGATTGATCCCTCAGGTCGGTCTCTACGTACCGGCGAACAGTTTTGGCGAAGTGAGCGACGGGGGCTTCGACGGAGCGGTGGAGCTCGGAAAGAAGGAGTCCACTCGCGCGTACGGACTGGGATTGGAGTGGGGTGGTGGCGGCTTCGTAGGACTGCGGGGCAACCTGGCCTTTGCGACCTCCTCCAACGTCCCGATCCGAGGCGTCGGATGCGCAGTTTGTTCGTCACGCAGCACCATGCTCGCGCTTACCGGTGGCCTTGTCGTGCGGCCCTTCCGACTCCTGTTCATCGAGCCCTACCTGATCGGAGGTCTGGGGGTCAAGCGCTACGACTTCAGCACTTCTGATATTGGGGATGCGTTCCTGGACGATCAGAACGTGCGGACCTACCAACTAGGTGTAGGGGGCGAACTGGATCTGGGACCGCTGAGTGGGATCGTGGAGATCTCGGACTTCGTGAGCGACCGTGGTGCACAGCTACCCGTGGGTAGGCAGCACGACTTCATCGTCTCGGTCGGGATTGGTATTGGAAACTAGAGGATGGCGTAGAAACTGGTGTGGGACGTTTGGCGAGGCTTCAGGAGGTGTGGTGTGGCGGGGATGACGATGTGAATTGATGCACTTGCCGGGTGTTCCGCCGAGCCCCTCTCTGCCAGGTTGCAGAGAGGGGTTTCGTTATGCCAGGGGGAGCCGTGTCCGAGTTCATGTCGGTCGATCCGTCCACCGGGAAAGAGCTAGCGCGGTTTGGGCTCTTCGACCCGGGCGAACTGGAGTTGCGGGTCGCTGGAGCGCGTGTGTGTTTTGACCGGTGGCGCCGGGTGCCACTACCGGAGCGTGCGCAACTTGTCCGCAACATGGCGGCGGTGTTGGAGATGCGCGGCGACCCACTGGCCGCGTTGATGGCCCAAGAGATGGGGAAGCCCATCACACAGGGTCGGGCCGAAGTCGCCAAGTGTGCTTGGGCCGCTCGCTACTATGCTGATCACGTCCAGCACTTCTTGATGGCAGAGCCGGCCGAGACTCCCGCTTCGGCAAGCTACGTGACCCCGCAACCGCTCGGTGCCATTCTGGCGGTGATGCCCTGGAACTTTCCGCTTTGGCAGGTGGTCCGGGCGGCGACTCCAGCTCTGCTCGCAGGCAACACGGTGCTGGTCAAACACGCACCCAATGTCCCGCAGTGCGCCCTCGCCTTGGAAGACGCGTACCGGGAGGCGGGCTTTCCGGACGGAACCCTCCAGAACCTCTTCGTAGGGCACGACCAGGTGGCCGACCTCATTGCCGACCCACGGGTGCGTGGTGTGACCCTGACCGGTAGCGTACCGGCAGGTAAGGCCGTCGCGCAGTTGGCCGCTGCCCAGATCAAGCCGACGGTGCTCGAGCTGGGTGGCAGCGATCCCTACATCATCCTGGAAGACGCCGACATCGAAGAGGCTGCCCGGCTCTGTGCCCAGAGTCGACTCAATAACGCGGGCCAGAGCTGTATCGCCGCCAAGCGCCTGATCGTGGTGGATGCGGTACGCGAGCCGTTCACTGCGGCGCTCGTGGCCGCCATGTCCGAGGTGCGTATGGGCGACCCGCAGGAAGAGCAGACGGAGATGGGCCCGCTCGCCCGGTCGGATCTACGTGACACGCTCCAGCGTCAGGTCGAGGTCAGCATGGCGTTCGGCGCCGAGTGCCTGCTCGGCGGTCAGACTCCGGCTGGCCCGGGTTGGTTCTATCCACCTACGGTGCTCTCCGGTGTCACCCCCGACATGCCCGCCTACACCGAAGAGGTGTTCGGCCCCGTTGCGTCCGTCGTGTCCGTTCCCGATCGGGCTGCCGCGATTACCTGTGCCAACGACACCGTGTTCGGCCTGGGCGCCGCGATCTTCACCGCCGATGTCGCTGAAGGAGAACGGATCGCTCGAGAGGAGCTTCACGCCGGCTCGTGCTTCGTGAACACCTTCGTCCGTTCCGACCCCCGCCTCCCCTTCGGCGGCATCCGAGAAAGCGGCTACGGCAGAGAGCTTGGCAAGCAAGGTATGCTGGCCTTTACGAACGCCAAGACGGTTTGGGTCGCCTAGCCGCAAAGGCGGGATCTTGAACGAGGAGCAAGCCTCTAGTTGAGAGTGGGCAAGCCCCCAGTTGGGAGCGCCGTAGGTTCAGATTCCAAGGCGGCTCGACGAGGCGATGCAGCGCATCGTCGAGGAGGGCCAACGCCGGAGCTGAGCCTGCGCCGCCCCAACCGCATCGAAGACCCATGAGCAACGCAAAAGGGGGGAGCTGCCGAAGCAGCTCCCCCCTTTGGTGTTGCTCAACCGTTCTAGGCGGAGAGGTACCCTCCCTCTGCCAGCATCTCCTTCAAACGCGGACCGCGCTCTTGGAGCGTCGTCTTGGTGACCTGCCGAGCGTACGCGATGCGCTCTTTGACGTCGATTTTGTCGAGGACTGCGATCGGAGCCCCGTAACGGAGCAGAATCCTCTTGGCGTCGATAGCGACCTGATCTTCCAACTCACTCCCCCCTGGGAAGGTGAAACAAAGACGGGTAAAGCGGCTCCAAATTTACCAGTTACGCCCCCGCGTGGCTAGGTGGGGGAAACATCCGATTCCTGTGGAGACGGGCACCGTACGTGGCGTGTATCGGGGTCCTAACCGTGAGCCAATAAAGCGTTTACGGCGCCTCGGCCGCAGGTCGGGCCCGAGCCAGTTCGAGGGTCCTCTCCTCCTCCAGCGGCATCTGTAGTCGGATCCGAACCCCCGCCCCCTCCTGTTCACAGGTGGGGGCGCCTTCCCGCCCATCGACTTGGATCGGCGACCCGATCTCACCGGCGATCCACGGCTCGAGCACGAGCATGAGGGGCGCTACACCCCAGGTCTGTCGGGCCTCGAACCGGTGCGTGAGCGCGTCGGCTCGGTAGGTGACGGTCGCTTCCGAGGAGCCGACCCTGAGTCGCGAACAGGTGAAGCCGGTGAGGGCGCTGCCGCAACGGGGCGCCAATCCGACTCTGGCGACGGCAGCGTCGGGCCTTAGGCCAAGACCCCGATGAAGTGTCTCGAGGATGACGAGCGCCTCCGCCACGTGCCTAGCAGGGGAGGCCGCCGCGGCCACCTTCCACAGCACCTCGTTTTCCGGCCCGTCGTCTCCGCCGAGCCACCGCCCCCGCACCCGGAGCGCGTGCTCGTCGAGGAGCTTCAGCGCTGCCCATCGCTCCACGTCCTCCCAGGCCCCAACGGCCACCAGCGCCCTCGCCAGTACGTCGCGTTCCTCCGGATCGGCGGATCGAGCTCCCTCCGGACCGTAAGCCGACACGGCCATCGGCTCTCCGTCCGGCCCCTTGGTGACCCAGGCTTCGACGTTCCCCAGCGCGACTTGAAGGGCGCCATTCCTGATGACCGTCGCGGGGTCCCCATCCAACTCGAGGGACAGGCGGCCCCGGCGGGCGGTCTGGCGCTCCCGTCCGACTCTCGCGGGGACCTCGTCCGGACCACCGAGCCCGCGGGGCCAGGTTGTGTTGTCCGCGTCGTGTTGCCAGACCGACACCTGTTTGGGCGACAGCGCCACGTGGGCGCCTCGACCTTCGCTCAGATCGAGATTCACTGACGTTGGTGTTCGACCTGGCTCGCTCCACGCCAGGACTGCTGTGCCGGCCTCTTTCGCAGTGACGCTCAATAGCAGGGCCGGCGTTCGGGTGGGGACCCAGACCGAAACGTTGTAATCAGCACCGGCGCACCGAAGCTCACCCGGATGTGCACCCACCAGAGATAGGGGGTTCCCCCCAAGGTGGATACTCTCCATCCGGGGGCGTCCGTCGAGACCGCAAACCAGCCCCACCTCGGAGCCGAACAGTGCGAACGCGCGGCGGCCCCCAACCACCGTTGGAGACTGGGTGTCGGCAGGGACGGAGGTCACTCCGTGACCGACTCCAGCCCCTGAATGCGAAGCGACCGCAGCCGATTGAGCGCGGCCGCCAATTCGAAGCGTCTGAACTCCGTGAGGTCCCCCACCTGACGACCATCCAGCACATCGAGCCCGCGCTCCCGGATCTCAGCGAGAACCGCGGAGAGTAGCTCGGGCACGGACCGTTCGCCGTCGATGAGGCGTTGGCTGAGCATCAGGAGTCCCAAAGCCACCGAGCGCGTCTGGGCGGTAGAGATCAACTGCTCCACGGCGGAGAGGTCGAGGTCTTCACGACCGAAGCGCACGGAAGAACGATCGTGCAACCGAACGTTCGCGTCCCTTCGGCCGTGCCGGGCGCTCACCGACCCCGGAACCGGCACCCTGCGGCGCCGGGCCCCGATGGTATCCGTCACCTCGCTTACCCGACCCGTCGGGAAGATGGACGCGATCTGGCGAGCCTTGGCTGTCACCAGCTTGGGTCGGTACTCCTCCATGGCGATGACGGTGTCCGCCACGTCGAGGTAGTCACCGCTGCCTCCCACGACGATCACAGAACTCACACCGTGATCGTCGTAGAGCTGGCGTACCCGGTCGATGAAAGGAGTGATCGGTTCCAGATCCTTGGGTACGAGCGCCTGCATGCGATGGTCACGAATCATGAAGTTGGTGGCCGCCGTATCTTCATCCACCAGCAGCGTAGTCGCACCGGCTTCCACCGCCTCCAGAATGCCCGCGGCCTGGCTCGTGGAGCCCGAGGCGTTCTCGGTGCTGAAGAACCGAGTGTCCCGGCCCAGGGGGAGGTTGCCGATGAAGGGCGAAATATCGACACCCATCACCGACCGACCGTCCTCCGCACGCACCTTCACACACGCGGCGGTGGAGACCACCAACTCACGACCGTCACCAGGACGATGGTTGTAGATCCCCCACTGGAGGGCCTGCAGCAGCGTGCTCTTGCCGTGAAAACCCCCGCCCACGATGAGCGTAATCCCCTCGGGCAATCCCATCCCCGTAACCCGCCCCCGGTTGGGGACCTCCGCGGTGATGCGAAGCTCAGGCGGTGAATCGAACCGAATCACCGGCCCCCTGTTGAGCGGCAGATCGGACACGCCGGATACGCGCGGCAACACGGACCCGTCGGCCACGAACGCTACGAGCCCCAGCTCGGGCAACCACTCGCGTAGGTAATCGGCGTCTTCGTTGGCGTCGGCGTGCAGCTTGAGCACGGCGGGGGGATACTGATCTCCGCGCAGCGCCCGCCAGATGATTGCCGGGACATCTTCGCACAGAAGCTCCACCGCGTGTTTGCCCCGAATGCGTCTCCCGGACGCGGGGAGCCCCACTGTGAAGCGAGCCTCGATCGCCCCGGCGTTGTCGACAATGACGGCGGTTTGACCCAACACCTCCTGGCCGGGCGCCGTCATTTTGATCTGTCCGCTTCGACCGGTGCCGCGCGGCTTGCTTTCCGATTCGGCCAGGGCCGCGAACTCCCGCGCAAGGAACGCTTCCACCCCGCGGACTCGGGGGCCGTTCTTCAGGCAGTTGGCCGGGAGGGCGGCCATGTCAGCGGGAACGAACGCGCGCACGCGGCTGGGCGCACCGAACGGATCCCCCTGCACGTGATCGATGGCGACCCGAAACGCACCGAACGACCAGTCGCCTGCGAGGCTCTTGTAGGCCTTATAGCTGCGACCGTCCAGACCGAGCAGGGCCTTCCGAAGCTCCTCGTGAGTGCGCATGGCCTGGAAGATCGAACAGAGATCAAGCCCCCACAACCGATCGGTTGCCTCATGTGGCCAGGGGCACCAATCTCAGCTGATCGGCACATCCCCGCGGGAGGAGGCAGGTTGAGAAGATCGCGTGGCTTCAACATGACCCTTGTGTCCATGGGTCTTCTGCTCACCGCATGTGCGGATGCAGCTCCCGTCTACGACGTCCTGATTCGTGGAGGTGAGGTCCACGACGGCACCGGAACGGTCGGTCAGGTCCAGGACGTGGCCATTCAGGACGGCCGGATCGCCGCCGTGGGCGATCTGGCTGGGGACGACGCAGCGTTGGTCATCGATGCGACAGGGTTGGTGGTGACGCCCGGATTCATCGACGTGCATTCCCATGCCGGGGGTGGCCTGGCGACGGCCGGCCTGTCCCATGCCCGCCCGCTGTTGGCACAGGGGCTCACGACCGTGTTCGTGAACCCGGACGGTGGGGGCGCCGTCGACCTTGCCGAACAGCGGGCCGAACTCCTCCGCGACGGGCTCGGCGTCAATGCGGCCCAGTTCGTCGGTCATGGGAGTGTACGCAGGGCGGTGTTCGGGGCGGAGGACCGCGCCCCCACTGCGGCCGAGCTCGAGGAGATGCGTGCGCTGGTTAGGACGGCCATGGAGGAGGGTGCCTGGGGTCTATCGAGCGGTACGTTCTACGTACCCGGCTCGTATTCGAAGCCCGATGAGATCATCGCCCTAGCGCGGGTGGTCGCGGAGTATGGGGGCGGGTACCAGAGCCATCCCCGCGACGAGTCCAACTACACCGTGGGGGTGCTGGCGTCGGCCGAAGAGGTCATCGACGTGGCGCGGCAGGCGGGCGTCCCCGCAGTGATCACGCACATCAAGGCGCTGGGGCCGCCCGTGTGGGGGATGTCTGCCGATGTGGTGCAGAGCGTCCAGAGCGCTAGAGAGGACGAGGGCCTCTCCGTGTGGGCAGACCAGTATCCGTACGAGGCTTCAGCCACCGGCCTGAGCGCGGCCCTGCTGCCCCGTTGGTCGCAGGCGGGGGGGCGGGACGCACTGCTGGCGCGGTTGTCCGACCCGGCTACGCGGGCCCGGATTCGTGGAGAGATGGTGGGCAACCTGTCCCGCAGGGGCGGGGCGGATCGCATCCAGTTCCGAAGGTTCAGGCCAGACCCCACCATCGAGGGGCGCAAGCTCTCGGACCTGGCGGCCGAGCAGGGGCGGGACCCGCTGGACGTGGCGCTGGACCTCATCGAACAGGGTAGCGTCTCGATCGTTTCGTTCAACATGAGCGAGGAGGACGTCCGTACCTTTATGGTGCAGCCTTGGACCATGACGTCGTCCGACGGCGATCTGGTGCCCTGGAACGAGGGTGTGCCTCATCCTCGCTCGTATGGTGCGTTTTCCAGAAAGATTCGGCGCTACGTCATCGAGGAAGGTGTCGTCACGCTGTCCCAGGCGATTCGGAGCATGACGAGTCTACCCGCCGAGGTGTTCGGGATGACGGATCGCGGTCGGATCGAGCCGGGCCTGGCTGCCGACATCGCCGTGTTCGACCTGGACCGCGTCCAAGACCTGGCGACCTACACCGAGCCCCATCAGTTGGCCGAGGGCATGGTGCACGTCTTCGTGAACGGGGGCGCAGCGATGCGCGACGGCGAGTTCACCGACCTGTTGCATGGACAGGTGTTGCGCCACGGTTCACCCGTAGCCACCGCTGCTGGCCGATAGATGGAGCACCGGGTGTGAGTAGTGTCCGGGACTTCATGACGAAGCACTTTCGTCACTTCAACGCCCGCGAGACGCTCTGGGCGGCTCAGGGCTATGAGAAGCACATCGAGGCTGGCGGGAAGATGTTGGTCTCCTTGGCGGGCGCCATGTCGACCGGAGAGCTGGGCGTGATCCTGGCTCGGATGATCCGCGCGGATATGGTGCATGCCATCTCCTGCACGGGTGCCAATCTGGAGGAGGACGTCTTCAACCTGCTGGGCAACCAGCAGTACGAGATCATCCATGACTGGCGGGCGCTATCGGCGGCGGACGAGCAGGCGCTGTATGAGCGGGGGCTGAACCGGGTTACCGACACCTGTATCCCCGAGGATGTGTTCCGGCACCTCGAGGGCGAACTGGTTCAGCGGTGGCGGGAAGCCACTCAGGAGGGCTTCCGACAAATGCCATCCGAGTTCCTGATGGACGTGCTAAGGAGTGGCCAGCTGGACGAGCACTACCAGGCCGACCCGTCGGAGTCCTGGCTGTACGCGGCGATGGAAAAGGAGGTGCCTGTCTATTCCCCCGGATGGGAGGACTCCACGACGGGGAACATCTTCGCCGCCCGGGCCATGCAGGGCGAAATCGCGCACCACCAATGTGTGGTCAGCGGTACCGAGCAGTTTCAGCACCTGATCGAGTGGTACCTGAAGAACCACGGCGCCGAAGCGGGCAAGCCCTCCGTGGGTTTCTTTCAGATCGGGGGTGGCATCGCAGGCGACTTCGCCATCTGCGCGGTCCCGGCCATCATCCAGGACCTCCAGCAGGACGTGCCCTACTGGGGCTACTTCTGCCAGATCACCGATGCAGAGGTGTCGTACGGCGGATACTCAGGCGCCGTGCCGAATGAAAAGATCACCTGGGGCAAGCTTGCGCCCGACACTCCCAAGTACCTGGTGAAGTCGGACGCCACGGTCATCGCGCCGCTGATCTTCGGGTACCTGTTGGGGGACTAGCTCAGCCCCAACCGCTCCCGCACCAGCTCCTGCACCACCCGCGGGTCGGCCTTCCCCTCCGTCTCCCGTTTGGCCTGCCCCACGAAGAAGCCCAGCAGGCCATCGCGTCCGGCCCGTAGCGCTTCAGCCTTGTCGGTGTTGTCCGCCAACAGTCGGTCCACCAAGGCTCCCAGGACCTCGACATCATCCACACGTTCGGTGCCGAGGCGCTCTGCGATCTTGGCGGGCTCGCCTCCGTTCTCCAGCATCTCCACGAGTACCTTGCGGCCCACGCCTCGGGGGATCTTGCCTGTCTCGACCAGCGCCACCAGACGGGCGAAGGGCATGCCCTTCAGCGTCATCGGCCGGTCCTTGATTTCGCGGCGCACGTCGTTCACCAGCCATTTTGCGAGGGCCTCGGCTTCTGCCGGACCCGCGAGGGCTTCGTCCAGGAGCGGGGCGAGCTGGTCGTCCCGGGCCAACACGTCGGCGTCCAGCTCCGGAACCTCGAGGCCCAGGTAGCGATCGTAGCGTTCGGCTTCCCGCCCCTTGCGGGTTCGCGCGCGCACCGCGGCGATGGGATCGTGCACCGGCGTAGGAGAGGGTTCGACGGCGGGCTTCGGCTCAATGGACGGAGCGTCCTTCGCGATGCTCCCCCGCTTGCTCCACGTATCTCGCAACGTCACGGTCCTGTTGAACACCAACGCACCCTCACGTGAGTCCACGCTGTCGCTGATGAAATAGCCCAGGCGTTCGAACTGATAGCGGCTTCTTGGAGGATCGTTCGCGACCGAGGGTTCGATGAACCCATCGCGGACGACGCAGGAGTCCGGGTTGAGGTACTCGGTGAATTCCTTCCCTTCATCACCGGCCTCGGGGTCGGGCACCAGAAACAGCCGGTCGTACATCCGCACGGTGCAGGGGAGGGCCGTTGCGGCGTTCACCCACTGGATGGTTCCCTTCACCTTGCGTCCATCGGGAGCGTTTCCACCGCGGGTGGCGGGATCATAGGTGCACCTGAGTTCTACCACCTCACCGTCGGCGTTCTTGAGTACCTCGTTGCACGTGATCAGATAGCCGTAGCGTAGGCGCACCTCCCGACCGGGCGCGAGCCGATAGAAGCCCTTCGGTGGGTCCTCGGCGAAATCGCTGCGTTCGATCCAAAGCTCGGGTCCGAAGGGCAAGGTCCGGCTGCCTTCCAACGGCACGTCGTGGGGGTAGAGCGGGGCGTCCAACTCGTCGGTCTTGCCTTCGGGCCAATTGGTCACGACCACCTTGAGGGGCTCGCTCACACACATGACGCGGGGGGCCTTCCCATTGAGGTCATCCCGGATGGCGAATTCGAGCTTGCCGATGTCTGCTCGATTGTCGGCGCGCGCCACACCGATCATGTCGCAGAAGCTGCGTAGCGCCTGCGGCGTGACCCCTCGCCGTCGCAGGCCGGAAATGGTGGGCATGCGAGGGTCGTCCCAGCCATCGACATGCCCCTCGTTCACCAATCGCAGCAGCTTGCGCTTACTGACGATGGTGTAGTCGAAGTTGCGCCGCGCGAACTCGTACTGGTGGGTGCGGGGTTCTATGAAGCCTGCGTGCTCCACGAGCCAGTCGTAAATCTCGCGGTTGTTCTCGAACTCCATCGTACAGAACGAATGGGTGATGTCTTCCAGCGCATCCGATAGCCCATGTGTGAAGTCGTACAGCGGGAAGATCACCCAGTCGGTCCCCCGCCGGTAATGCGGGTAGTGGCGAATCCGCCAAAGCACGGGGTCGCGCATGATCATGTTGGGATGGCTCATGTCGATCTTGGCGCGCAGCACGTGGGCGCCGTCCTCGAACTCGCCCTCCTTCATGCGTCGAAACAGGTCCAGGTTCTCCTCGACGCTACGGTCGCGGAACGGTGAGTCGCGCCCCGGCTCGGTCACGGACCCGCGGTAGTCGCGGATCTGCTCGTCCGTCAGTGAGTCTACATAGGCCCGGCCGTCACGGATGAGCTTGACCGCGATATCGTAGAGCTTCTCGAAGTAGTCGGACGCGAAGTAGAGGCCGTCCCACTGAAACCCCAGCCAGCGTACATCCTCCTTGGCCGCGTCTACATACCGCATCTCCTCCGTCTCCGGGTTCGTATCGTCGAACCTCAGGTTGCAGGTGCCGCCGAAGTCCTCGGCGATCCCGAAATTGAGGCAGATGGAGGTCGCGTGGCCCATGTGCAGGTAGCCGTTGGGTTCGGGCGGAAAGCGTATGGCTACACGGCCTCCGTACGTCCCCTTCTCGACGTCGCGCGCCACGATCTCGCGAAGGAAGTTCTTGCCGCGGGTGGCCGAAGTATCTGTGCTCATGTCTCAAGCTAATGCGGGCGCGAGCCGGGGGAGAGGGCCGCGGGGGTGGATACGGCCCTCTCCACTCCATTCAGCAGCCGTCTAGCGCTCTTCGCCCTCGTCCAGCAGCTCGAGTACCTGGGTTGCTTCCACCAACCGCAGGAAGTCCTGGCGGTAGCCTTCGGTGTCCTCACCCTGAGCGCTGCGAGCCAGCGCAAGGACGTCCTGGACCGAGAAGCCACCGCAGTACTCGGAGTCCCTCAGGATCATCCCAAAGCCCGCAACCGCTGCCGCCCACCGAAGGTCGACCGAGGGCTGAGATACGCGGTCCGCCACCGGGTGCTCAATCAGTCGGCTCCGTGCGCCCGTGGGCTCCTTGTAGCGGAGCTTGACGAAGAGCAGCTCGGCAGAGTCGGAGTCCACGCTGGAGTCGGCCGGACGCTGGTAGCGGAGGTCATCCACGGTGCGAGCGTCGAACGGCACGCCGGTCGGCACGACCTCATAAAGTGCAGTCACGGTATGACCTGCTCCCAGCTCGCCCGCGTCCTTGGTGTCGTCGTTGAAATCTTCGGCCGCGAGCAGTCGGTTCTCGTACCCAATCAGGCGGTAACCCTGCACCTTCTCCGGGTTGAACTCGACCTGGATCTTCACGTCCTTGGCAATCGTCACCAGGGTGCCACCCAGTTCGTGGACGAGCACCTTACGGGCCTCGAGCTCAGAATCGATGTAGGCGTAGTTGCCGTTCCCGTGGTTCGAGATCTGCTCCATCTTGCTGTCCTGGAGGTTGCCGGTACCGAACCCGAGCACGGTAAGGAACGTCCCTTCGTCTCGCCTGCTCTCGATGAGACGGACCATGGCTCCGTCGCTGGACTCGCCGACGTTGAAGTCACCGTCGGTCGCCAGGATCACACGGTTGTTTCCGCCGTCGATGTAGTTGCGCTTGGCCACGTCGTAGGCCAGCCGCAGTCCGGCGCCGCCCGCGGTCGAGCCGCCGGCTTCCAGCGCCTCGATGGCTTCCAGAATGGCGCCCTTCCGGTTGCCCGGGGTCGATTCCAGCACGAGCCCGGCCGCCCCCGCGTATACGACAATGGCAACGCGGTCGGAAGGGCGTAGCTCGTCCACCAGCATCGAGAACGCCTGCTTGAGCAGCGGCAGCTTGTCGGGTGAGTGCATGGATCCCGACACGTCCAGAAGGAACACGAGGTTGTTGGCAGGCGTGTTTTCCAAATCCAGCCGTGCGCCCTGCAGTCCCACCTTGACCAGTCGGTGGGATGGGTTCCAAGGGGCGGCGGCCACCTCGGTGTGCACCTCGAACGGGTGCTCACCGCTGGGGGCTTGGTAGTCGTAGGTGAAGTAGTTGATCATCTCCTCGATGCGAACGGCATCGACCGGTGGCCGTTCACCCTGTTCGATGAACCGCCGGATGTTGGCATACGACGCGCGATCCACGTCTATCGAGAACGTCGAGAGGGGATTGTTTGCCACCGAGAGGAAGGGGTTTTCCGTGAGATGCTGATATGCTTCTCGATTGTGCTCCGGGTCGAGGTTGCGCCTGTGGCTTGCGGTTCGAGTGGGGACGACGGCTGGGGCAGCCATCTGATCCACCGTACGGACCCGCGCCAACTCGGCACCCAGGACGCGGGATTTGCGATCACGCCGCTCCTCCTCTCGAGGCACGGCATCGACTTCTGCCTCCACCGGTTCGTGCGAGGGGGATGGCGTAAGCGCAAGGTCGGCCCGAGCCGACGTGCCGGTGGCGGCCACCGAATGCCTCAGCGTCTCGTACCCGGGAGCGGTTGCGACCAACACCACACTGCCGGACGCCACTGCCGACTCGGACACCTCCAGGATGTAAGTGCCGTTTCGACGGCTCTCGGCTACCAGGGAGGTGCCCTCCACACGGACCTGGGCGCGCAGCGGTGTGCCGGTCCCTGCTGCGACCACGGAGCCCGCGATGACGAAGCTGGTCCGGACGATCGGAGAAGGTGGCTCGAGTCCCCCACCGAGGTAGGGGTGTTGAAACAGCAAGCTTGCGGCTCCGACCACCGTCAGGGCGGTCAGCAGAAGTGGGGTTTTCATGACGTCCTGCCGGTAGAGAGAAGCTGTTTGCCAGGGGTTTCCCCCGCTCATGCCCTTCAGGACGACCCAGCCGCTGAGTCTTGCACACCGCCGCTTTACCGAGGGCTGGGTGGCTACCCTCGGGCGTAAGGGCGTATGATCTGCGGTTCAGGACGGGGGTTTCTGGTACCGGGAGGCAGAAAGGCCCGCCGAACAAGCCGAATCGCGTTCACCTTCAGCCCACCGCACCGATCGCTTGAATCTCGATGGCAGCGCCGAAGTGAAGCGGACTCACGGGTACCACAGCTCGGGCGGGGCGATGATCGCCCAACATCCGCGTGTAGACCTCGTTTACGGTGCCCCAGTCATCGCCGTCGGAGATGTAGATTGTCACCTGAAGCGTGCGAGCCAGACTGCTGCCCCCGGCCTCGAGAATGGCTGCTACATTGTTCAGTGCCTGTTCCGCCTGGTCGGCCACCGAGCCCAGAACTCGGTTGGCGTCTCCGGGCCTGAAGGGGAGCTGACCGGATACGTAGACAAGACCGCCATGCACGATACCCTGGGAGTAGTGCCCTCCGGCGGCGGGAGCCTCGTGCGTTTGGACGGGGACGATGGGGGACATACGTGAACTCCTCGATGTGGATGGTCGAAACCGGACGGCGATCTGGGAATGATGTCGTCCCTGAGGACGCCGGTCCAACGCCCCGGGTGTCCCGTTTGGCCGCGACTGTCGCGGTTGTCGCGGTTGTATTGCTGCCCGCTTGCGGTGGCCCGGAAGCGCCTGTCGACCAGGAGGACGAGCCGGTGGACATCGTTTCACCTTCCACCGTCAAGGTGGCCCTGTTCAACATTCAAGAGTTGTCCACGGCCCAGCTCACCGATCTTGATCGTCGCGGTGTCGGTCGTGATCCGCAGGCACGGGCGGCGGCCGCCATCATCCAGCGGTTCCGGCCCGACATCCTGGTGCTGAACGAGATCGACCACGACTACGAACAGGTAGATCAGGGGCTCGACCTGAACGCGAGACGGTTTGCGGAGGCCTACCTCAACACCGGGCCCGACGCCCTGGCGTTCGACTACTCCTACGCAGCGCCCAACAACACCGGGATCCTCTCCGGACTCGACCTCAACGGTGACGGGGTCGTAGCAGGAGAGCAGCACGCCGGCGAGCGCACCCACGGCGATGACTCGTACGGCTATGGCGAATACCCAGGTCAGTACTCCATGGCCGTCCTGTCCCGGTATCCGATTCTCTCGGACCGGGCCCGTACCTTCGCCCGCTTCCGGTGGATCGACCTGCCAGGGCACCACGCGCCGGTGGAGTTCTACGGGGCGGAGGTCATGGAGCGGTTTCGGCTATCGAGCAAGTCGCACTGGGACGTACCCGTTCAGGTGGGAGGCTCCACGCTGCACCTCCTGGTGAGTCACCCGACGCCGCCCGTGTTCGACGGCGATGAGGATCGCAACGGGCGAAGGAACTTCGACGAGGTAGGGTTCTGGGCGCACTACCTCGACGACCGCTCGGAGCTCACCGACGATGCGGGGGTCAGCGGTGGGTTGCCCGCATCCGCGTCGTTCGTGATTGCCGGCGACCTCAACGCACGTCCGAACGCGGACGAGTCCCCGTACGGAGGGATACCAGCGATCTCACAGTTGTTGACCCACACCCGTGTGCAGGAGAGCGGCGACCATGCGGTCAGCGACGGGGGACTCCGGGGCCGCATCCCAGGCCCCCCCGACAACTGGGAGAGGGCGACCACCGGTTTCGGTGGGGGTTCGCGGATCGATTACCTGCTGCCCTCCACGGATCTAGAAATCCAGGACGGCGGCGTCTACTGGCCCTGGGCGGAAACCGATCCGGAGGGGGCGGCGTTGGCGGAGGCGGCCAGTGACCATCGCTTCGTGTGGCTAGAGCTCCGGCTGCCGCAGTAGGCACGGCGTCCTCTGCGTCGGGGAAACGTCGCGTCATAGGGTAGAGCGTCTGAAACCAGGCGTCTAGCTCGTTCGAAGTGTAGAGCGAGGACTGAACCAGCTGCCTACCCGAACCATGTTGATTGCGCCGCGCGGAACCCTGAGGATCGACCATCCCGCCCAGTTGCGGGCGCTCGTGGCCGACGTCCCTGCCGCGCGTCGCGATTTTGGGTCGGCTCGGCTCGCCCTCGCGGGGATGTCACCCACGGAAACGAGCGTCTGGGAGGCCCGCCTCAGTCGAAACCTGGGTGCGACCGGCTCCGAGGCCGCGGCCATCGGATACGGTCTCGCTATCCTGGTGTACGGTGTCTACCTGTGGCTGACGGGCGCGACGCTCACAACGAGCTCCGATGCGTTCACGGTGGGAGCGGCCGTGGCGGTTGGCGCGGCCGCCGTGGGCAAGCTGGTGGGTCTGGCCCGTGCACAACGCCTGTTGGCGCGAGAGGCCGAGGACCTTGCCAACCGCTACGAGTCGATCCGCGCATCCTTGGCGGGTACCCTCGTACCGGCCGAGCCCGACACCGGCGTCCCGACGGATGAGGTTGCAAAGGTAGCCTAGCAGCCCCGGTCCAAGATGGTACCGGTCTTGCCCCTATTCTCCGTCCCCAGGCCAGGAGTTGGCCCGATTCACGGTTCAGAGAGGTCGATGTGTGGTACCGTAAAGCGCGCTACATCATGATGTTCTCGGGTCTGTTGGCCCTTGGTGCCTGCGACGTCATCGCAGGTCCAGAGGACAGTTCCCAAATCTCGCTCTCGGTGGCGGTGGCTCAAAACGGAGCAGCGACCGTAGCTGCCCGGGACATCATCCAGGGCCAAGACGGGTTGGAGCTGGTGCTCACCCGGGTAGCGATCGTTCTCCGCGACATCGAGCTGACCCGCAAGTTTCGGGATCAGTGCTTGGACGGCCTGAGTGGCGATGCCTGCGAGCGGTTCAGCGTGGGTCCGGCCGTGTTCGAGGTTCCGATGGACGGATCGGTCGATCAGATTCTCGTTGCCGACGTGCCGCCCGACACCTACGAGGAGCTGCGCTTCGAAATTCACCGACTCTCCGGTGATCGCCCGGAGGCGCGCGAGATCCTCGAGAAGCACCCTGAACTGGCCGAGACGAGCGTCCTGGTTGTCGGCACGTTCAACGGTGAGCCCTTCGAGTTCCGGGAAACCCTCAGTGAGGTCCAAAGGGTCGAGTTCGATACGCCCCTCGTCGTCGAAGAGGGCAGCGGTTCAACCAACTTGACCTTGACGTTGGATCTCGCGGACTGGTTCCTCGACTCCAAGGGCCGGCTTCTCGATCCGCGTACGATTGGTGAGTCCAGCGACCGTGATCGGATCCGCGAAAACATCCGTCGTTCGCTCAGAGCGTTCGAGGACTCGGATCGGGATGGCCGGGACCGGAACAACGACGGGGGTGACGGCGGCTGATCCTGGCCGCTCGACAGCAGGGGAGAGAAGCCCTGGGTGCCCGAAGGTGCCCGGGGCTTCATCGTTATGTGTGTCTCCGTTGTCGCCATCCCCCCCTTCCCCTATTCTGCCCCTCCTCCCGAACGCCCATCCTCCTTCTCGCGGGACAACTCGAATGCGCCGAACCCTGGCGGTAATCTCCAGCCTCCTGCTCGTGGCCACCTCTGCCTGCAGCGAAGGGGGCGGACGGCTCGAGTTCATGAGTATCGGGACGGCCGGCACCGGCGGGATCTACTACCCCATCGGCGGCGCGCTCGCGAGCCGTCTCTCCCTCCAGGACTCGACCCGACAGTACACGGCGGAGGTCACCGGTGGCTCGGTCGAGAACGTCAATCGGATGGTCAACGGCCAAATGGACCTGGCGTTCGCATTGCCGGTCACGATTTTCGAGGCCTACAACGGCGGTGGCGAGACCTTCCCGCAGCCGGTCTCCAACCTCCGGATCCTCTCCCCGCTGTACGCCAACCTGACCCAAATCATGGTGGCCGCGAACAACTCGGCCCAGTCGGTTTCGGACCTCGCAGGGCAGCGGGTGGCTGTCGGCCCTCCGGGGAGCGGCACGGAGCAGATCGCCCAGCAGATCCTAGGTGCGCATGGAATCAGTTACGATGACATCGACGTCCAATATCTGTCGTTCGCCGAGGCGGCTGCGGCGCTCAAGGACCGCGCGATCGACGCGGCCGTAATTTCGGTCGGCTACCCGGCCTCGGCGGTGCTCGATGCGACAACGACGGGCGACGCGCGTCTGATTCCCGTCGACTCCGTATCGTCGGCCGCGCTGATCGCCGAACATCCCTACTACACCTGGAGTGAGATTCCCGTCGACGCCTACCCAGGCGTTACCTCGCCGGTGCTGACGCTTGCCCAGATGAACTGGATCATCGGCTTGGACACCCTGCCAGACGAAGTCGTTGAGACGCTGCTCAGGATCGTGACCGAGGATCGCGAGGAGCTGACCCGCGTGCATCCAATGGCCGGCCAGATCGACCTTGCCGGGTTGGCCGAAGCGCCGATTCCGTTGCATCCCGTGTCCGAGCGGTGGTTGGCCGCCAACTGAAGGGCGTGGGCGCGTCGCTGGGGCTAGGGCCTGTTCACGCTACGGAGATGCCCACTGCCGAGGCCATTTCTTCGGCTGGCAAGGCGGAACGAGCGACGCGTAGCAGCGTTACGGGAGCGAGAGACAACGCCGCCAGACGGTGAAATGACCCGGTCCGTGCGGATTGCGTCTGAACGCGCACCACTCGGCGTTGCTCGTCGTTCATTTGGAAGCACCAAACTTCTCTCCTCGCGCCTTGATTGATACGCGTTCAGACGCAACAGAGGGCATCTCCGTAGCGTGAACAGGCCCTAGCCAGCCACGCCCGCTTCGAGCAGCTCGGCAATGTCCTCAGCGGAGTAGCCTAGCTCCGCCAGCACGTGGGCCGTGTCCCGACCCAGGGTGGGGGGGACTCCTTCCGCGCTGGGTCGCGTTCCGTCGAACCGCGCCGGAAAAGCCACGTCGCGATAGCCCTGGTGTTCGGCGTGGGTCGGCGATCGCAGCATCTCCGTGGCTCGAACCTGCGGATCGTCCGCGAGTTGCGATACATCCTGAATGGGTGCGTAGGGCACACCGTGCTCATGTAGACGGCCCATGAGTTCGGCCGAGGTCAGCGTGGCCGTCACGGCACTCAGGGTCTCGACCAACTCCCTGCGATGGTGGACGCGATCGGGGTTTGTCCGGTACCGCTCGTCATCGACCAGATCCAGCCGGTCGAGTGCCCGACACAGCCGTGCGTAGAGCGCGTCGTTGGCGGCCGCAATCATGACGTTCCCGCCGGTGGTCGGGAACGCCTCGTACGGCACGATGGACCCGAATGCCGACCCCATCGGTCCGGGGACCACACCGTCGGCTAGGTACCCGGTCAGTTTGTACGACACCAGCGCCAACGCTGAGTCGAGCAGAGACACCACAACGTGGGAGCCTTCTCCAGTGCGGTCGCGATGGCGGAGGGCGGCCAGTACCGAGAGGCCCGCCCACATGCCTGTGGTCGCGTCGATCACCGACGCGCCCGCGCGCGCCGGAGGCGCACCCGGAGTGCCCGTCATCGACATCAAACCAGCATAGGCTTGCATGAGTGGGTCGTAACCAGGCTGGTCCTTGCGCGGTCCCTCGCTGCCGAAAGCAGAAACCGTGACGTAGATCAGGCCAGGGTACCTTGCGCGCAGCGACTCGTGGTCCAAGCCCAGCCTCTCCACAACCCCTGCCCGGAAGGTCTGGACGAACACGTCAGCGGACGCGAGAAGACGATGCAACACCTCGGCGCCGCGGTCGGATTTCAGGTCCAGCACCACGCTGCGTTTTCCACGATTGGCGGTCATGAAAAGCGCGCTGTCCTGGCCCCAAAACGGGGGTCCCCACGCCCGAGCCGAGTCGCCGGCGGGGGGCTCGACCTTCACCACCTGGGCACCCAGATCGGCCAGTATCTGCGTGCAGGTGGGGCCGGCGAAGTTCTGGGAGAGGTCTACGACCTCGATGTCTTGTAGAGGCTCCATGGCCGAATGAATAGAGCGTTGCGTGTTCAGAAGCCATCGAAGCCACGATCGAAACTTTGCAACACAAAGTACTTGACATCACCGCAGACTGTTTCGACCTTGGTAGGTATGAGGTCGCATGCGCGAGTCCCCGAGCCTGAGGGCCACACCGAGCCGATCCAGTTGCACGACCGGGCGGTGGATAACCTGGCCTTTATCCGGGATGCCATGGAGAGCACCACGCGGTTCACGGCGGTGCCCGGCCGGGGTGGGATGGTCATGGGGGTCGTCGGGCTGGTGGGCGCGGCGGTGGCCAACGCCCAGCCGGATCCGGCGCGCTGGCTCGTTACCTGGGGGGTCGCTGCCCTGTGCGGGTTCTCACTCGCGGTGTTCTTCACATTGCGTAAGGCAAGAGCCGTTGAGCTGCCCATCCGGTCGGGGCCGGGGCGCAAATTCGCACTGAGCTTGGCGCCTTCACTGACGGTGGGTGGGGTACTGACGGGTCCCCTCTTCCTAACGGGTCAGGCTCACTTGCTGCCCGCCGTCTGGCTGCTCTTATACGGGACGGCCGTCTTGGCCGCGGGGGTCTTCTCCATTCGCGTGGTGCCCTTACTGGGTCTGTGTTTTCTGGTGCTTGGAACCGCTGCCGCTTTCGCACCACCCGGCACCGGCGACCTGTTCATGGCCACTGGGTTTGGTGGTCTTCATCTGGTGTTCGGATTCCTCATTGCGAGGAGGTATGGTGGCTAAGGCTGCAAGACGAGGGGCCGCGGCCGAAGGTATGCAATCCGCCGCAGCCAATGTGCAGGCAGAAGAGGGGTACGGCACCGATGCGCTCAATCCTCTCATTCATCAGCGGACCCGCTTGGCGATCGTGAGCGCGTTGGCTGCCAACCAGTCTCTGAGTTTCAACGAGTTGAAGCGACTGACCCGGGCCACCGACGGCAATCTCAGTGTACATGCGCGTAAGCTGGAAGAAGCTGGCTTCGTCGAGTGTCGAAAGTCCTTCCACAACCGGACGCCCCGCACCGATTATTCGCTTTCCGCGTCAGGGCGTCAGGCGTTGCAGCGCTACGTGGCGCATATGGAGGCACTGATCGACGCTACCCGACGCTCGGTGTAATGGGAGGGGTGCCCGGTTCCCCGATGGCGTGACCGTGTAGGCTCGGACCGATACCTTCGGCCCCATGCTACTACGATACGGAATGTTGGTGGGCCTGGTGTTGGGCCTCGGTTTTGGAATGCTCGCAGCGGTTACCGGATCCGAAACCCTCCTGGCCATCGCCGAGGGCTCCCGCCCACTGGGCACCGCGTTCGTCAATGCCATCCAGATGGTGGTCATCCCGCTGGTCATGGCGGTCATCTTCGTGGGGATCGCCCGTCTGGGGGACCTCCGCAAGGCCGGCAGGGTGGGTGGCACGGCTATGGCGTTCTACTGGGGCACCACCGTGGTTGCCATCGTGATCGGCATGGTGCTCATGAGAGCCGTACTGTCGGTGGCCCCGCCTATGCCGGCACCTACGGGAGTGGAGGCTGCGGCCCCCGAGCTACCCGGGATCGTAGATTTTCTGCTGCGCTTGATTCCAAGGAACCCGTTCGAGGCGGCCGCAAATGGTGCCCTGTTGCCGCTCATCGTGTTCACGGTCCTCCTGGCGGGGGCGGCCGGCACGCTCGATGAGGAGCGGAGGCTTCGGCTGGTCGAGTTTGCCGACGCTCTGTCTGCCGCCCTGATCAAGTTGGTGCACTGGATCCTGTTGACGGGTGTGGTGGGTGTGTTCGGTCTCGCGGCGCCGATCGCCGCCACGACCGGTTGGGAGCTGTTGCGGGGGCTGGCCATCTTCGTACTGACGGTGATGCTCGGCCTCATCATCTTCGTGTCACTGGTGTACCTCCCGGCGCTGGCCCTGATCGCCCGTGTTGGACCTCTCCGGTTCCTTCGCAGCACGACGGGAACGCAGGTGGTGGGGTTGGCGACCGGAAGCTCGGTGGCCGCGCTCCCGGTCATGATCCAAGAGGCCGAGGAGAACCTTGATCTCAATCCGGCCGTGACAAGCCTGGTGCTCCCACTGGCGGCCTCTCTCAACCGTGCCGGGAGCGCGCTCTACCAGGGTGCGGCCGTCATGTTCGTGGCGCATCTCTACGGGGTACCGGTTCCCACCGTGGCGATGGGAGGTGCGTTGTTGGCCACCTTCTTCGCCGCAGCGACGGTTGCCCCAGTGCCCAGCGCTAGCGTGATGACACTCGCGCCCGCCTTGGATGCGGTCGGTGCGCCGCTCGCAGGTCTCGGGGTGCTGCTCGGCGTCGACCGCATCCCCGACATGTTCAGGACCTGGGTGAACGTCACAGGGCACATCGCCGGCGCGACGGTCACGAGCGCCCTCGTGTCTGGGGATGCGGACGTATCGCAACCGAATGTAAAATAACGACTTAGGCATCTGCTCTAGTTTACGTGTCCGGTCTCGGCCCAGTTCTTCGCGTCTAGCAACGAGGGTACGAACGGAGCTGGCCCAAGCCACCGGCCCAGGCCAGTTGAAAAGGACGGGAGCTCCCCTTGAGAAAGGGTCTACATATCCCTCCCTCGGATGCCAAGAACACCCCTTACGCGTCCGGTCGGCGTCACTCGCTCAGGCGGGTCGACGTTCCCGCAGGCCCTCGTCCGTCTATGTTGGTGACCGATCAACGGAGCCGACGGGGCGAGCGTGCCAGCTCCGGGTACGTCGCCCCACTCCCGCGGGCGAGGGTCTTCCCCACCCTCCTTTGGCAAGGAGTTCTGTTGACCGTCGCACTGAACGCTCGTACTGATGGACCAGCGTCAGAACGGTTCCTTAAAGCCCCCACACAAGGCGGTGTCGCACCATGACTACCCGATCGGTTCTGCTCCGAGTTTCCGTCTTGGCGGGTTTGCTCGTCGTGACGCCGCTCACGGCTCAGCAATCCAATCGCTCGTTCGTCGATTTCAGCAACCCCGAGTTTACGGTGCGGTTTGCGCTCAGCACCTACTCAGACTTCGACGAGCAGGACTTCGTCGGCAACTCCGCCTTGGGAGGTGGAGCTGCGAGCCTCTTCAACGGCCATCCCGTGTGCACGGGCGACGGCGGACTCGATGCGGTCGAACTCAGTGGAATGTTTGGGGGCGTCGGCGCTAGCGGCTCTTATCACCGTGCTGGGGGATGGCCCTGGGATACCCCCCTTGGGGCGAACGGTGGAGCAGGAGGTGGCGCCGCAGCGGGCCCACCAGTGCTTGCGCTCACGCACGGTACGGCGATTGCGGGTACACTGCTCGTACGGCCAACGTGGTGGTTCCCCGGCCTGCAGGGTGAGCGCGTGGCCTGGAACGTCGTGGGAGGAATCGGGCTCCACAAGCAGACCGACGGCGACCCGGCTCCGCAGGGGCAGGGGCCGCAGGGTCTGGCCGCCTGGGGCATCCAGGGTCAGACCAACCTGACCTACAACATCGCCGTCACGACCGAGCTGGCCCTGAACGACAATCTCGGGGTGCAACTCATGGCCCGCATGAACTGGCTACAGCGCGACGACGTGGTCTTCTTACAGTCTGGTGGAGGGACGGTCACCGCCCCCGGTGAGACGTTGAGCTGGGGTCACATCGGGTTGGGGCTGACGTGGCATCCGAGAGGTCGGTAAGAACCTTCTAGGACTGCCCGGCGGAGCTGGCGACTGCACTCCGTTCCACGTCCTCGATGAGCTGAATCGACGCCTCAACGGCGACCAGGTCAATGCGGTGCATAGCCGCGCTTTCAGACTTGCCCAGTCGCTCCTCAAGGTCGATCAGCGCCCCAAACGCACGACCACGTTCTCTTAGGAAGCCCAGGTCGACCTCGCGAACGCCCGTCGGGTGTCTAACGGCGGTCGCCCGCTGAAGGGACGCGAGCGCGGCATCCCACAGCTCGTTAGCCTGCTCGATCTCATGCCGAAGTACCCATTGCGCGATTCGGGCGGGCGCTCGTACCCGTGGGGTCTCGGCGAGTAGGATGGACGCGCGCTCAATTTGCGCGAGAGCCTGGCCTGGGTGCCCGGTTTCCTGGAGCCCGTGGGCCAACACTTCCCGGGCTGCGATCTGGGTGACGTTTTGGGACGTATCGACTGTGTCCAGGGCGGCGAGGCTGCGGCGCACCGTCGCTACCACGGCTCTGTACCGACCTTGCGCGGCGATGGCTCGAGCAAGACGGAGCCATCCCTGAGCCACTCGCGGATGTCGTTCTCCATACGTCTTCATGAGGATGCGGTTCGCCTCCGCAAGCACCGCCTCGGCCTCGGCGGGTCGGCCCAACTCCAGGTAGGCGCGGCCCTCGCCCCACATCGATCCCGCGTTATCGACGTAGTCGGCGCCCAGCGAGGCGGTTCTTACCTGGATGGCCTGGTCGTAGTAAACGAGGGCAGAGTCGTACGCCTGCTCGTATAGCCATAGGTCGCCCAGCAGTTCTCGGCGCCGGGCCTCGAGCAGTGCGTCCAGCTCCGCGTCGTCCAACGAATGCAGGAGGTCTCGGGCGCGGGCTCGGCCCGCTCGTCCCGAGCGTCCCGAAGAGTGGATGTTCAGGGTCTCCGCCAGGCTGATGAGGTCGACGTACAAGCCGGCACTATCTCCCACTTGATCCCTCAACTCGATGCCGTGTCTCAGAAGGGCCAGGCTGGCCGAGTCGAACTGCGAATTGAATACGCCGGCTCGACCCCTCAAGGCGTCTGCTATCATGCGTGCGGCTACGATGCTGTCTGCCTCTTGCAATGCCTCCAGGGATAGCTTGAAGATGGAATCCGCCAGCTCCCGGCGGCCGAGGTTGACCGCAATTTGCCCCAGTACGTTGTAGCTGCTTCCCGCCAGCAACGGCTGCCCCTCGAACTCTTCACGCTTGCTCAAGCCCACTTCGACGAGAGCGTCAGCGCTCAGCTCCCGTCCACCGCGAGTGTTGGGGTCGAACTCTTCGAAGACCGATACCATGAAGTCTCGGGTCTGCTCGGCGCGGTTCGCTTCTTCCAGAGCCAGGGCCCCCTGTCGCCGGGCTTCGAGCCCCATTGCGGTGGCAACACCGGCTCCTACCACCAACGCCAACACGGCCGCCGTCCCCAGGCCCACCACCAGCACATTGCGTCGAACAAACTTCCCCAGCCGATAGAGCCGAGTCTGCGCGCGTGCCTCAACCGGCCGACCGTGAATGAAGTTGTCGAGGTCCTGCTTGAGCTCCGCGGCGCTGCCGTACCGACGCTCCGGGTCCTTCTCTAGCGCTTTGAGGATAATGGAGTCGAGATCGCCGGAGAGGCTCTGCCGCAGCGTGCCCGGGTCGGTGGAGCGCAGCCAACTGGAGCGCGGCAACCCGCTGGTCTCTTCCTTCGCTTCTGAGTCGCGGAACACCACCCTGGTGCTCGGACGTCGAGGCTCGGTCTTACACACGACCTCCTCGATCTCGGACATGCTCCCGTTGGTCAACACGTACGGGCGCTTGCCACTGAGGAGCTCGTAGAGCACCACGCCCAGCGCGTACACGTCAGTGGCTGTGGTGGTGGGTCCCAGCATGATCTGCTCGGGTGCAGCGTACTCAGGGGTTAGGCGCACTCCCATCACCTTGGTTCGGTCGTCCCCACCGCGATGAGGGTCCAGCACCTTGGCGATGCCGAAGTCCAGTAGCTTTACTTCGCCCTGAGGCGTGACAGTGATGTTCCCCGGCTTGAGGTCGCGGTGGACGACCAGGTTGCGGTGCGCGTGTTGTACCGCGTCACACACCACCAGGAACAGCTCGATGCGCTGTCGCAGCGAAAGCCGCAGCCGGTCGCAATAGGAATCGATCGCCTCGCCCTTGGAGAGTTCCATGGCGAAGAACGGCCGGCCGTCGGCCGTAATGCCTCCGTCCAGCAACCCAGCGATGTTCGGGTGTTTGAGTCCCGCGAGGATCTGACGTTCGGCTCGGAATCGGTCGAGGATCTCCTCGGAGTCCATGCCCCGCTTCACGACCTTGAGTGCCACCTGCCGCTCGAACTCGCCATCGGCTCGTTCGGCCAAGTAGACCGCACCCATACCTCCGCGGCCGATCAGTTCGACGATGCGATAGACCCCCACGATATCACCGGGCTCGATTTTGCCGCGGTCCGCCTTCCCGGTGCTCGCCAGGATGTCCTTGACGTTGATGGCGGGAGGTCGGTCCATGAGGTGCTCGGCCTTCGCGCAGGCTTCGAGCATCACCTCGACCTCTTGGCGCAGCTCCGTGTCGTCCCCGCAGAGGTCGTCGAGTGTAGAGCCTACCTCTTCGGGTGGGAGTTCCAGGACCTCGTCCAGAATCGCGGAAACCTGCTCCCACCGACCGGGAGACAGCCCACTCATTCCGGGAGCGACCTTCCGTCCGTGGGGTTGGGAGAAAGCTGGTGCAACAGCCACCCCTTGGCTTTCACCCAATCTCGCCGGACGGTTCGCGGCGACACCTCGAGCGCGCGGGCAGTTTCCTCTTCGGACAGGTCTCCGAAGTACCGGAGGTCCACGACCTGGTAGAGGCGCGGATCGACTTCCTTGAGTTGCTCCATCGCCTCGTCCAACGCGATGAACGTCTCGACGTCGTTGTCTGCCGCGATTTGCAGTCGGTCGATGGTAATGCGTGGTGCGCCCGCGCCCCGTTTCTGGGCTCGGTGTTTGCGAGCGTAGTCGATCAGGATGCGTCGACAGGCCTTGGAGGCCACTCCGTAGAAGTGCGCCCGGTCGCGCCATTCGATCCGGTTCTGATCCACGAGCTTCATCCACAGCTCGCCAATCAGGTCCGCCGGGGCCAGCGTATGGCCCGCGCGCTCACGGCTCATCAGCCTACCGGCCAGCCGGTGGAGTTCGTCGTACGTGAGTCTCCAGAGTCGTTCCTGCGCACGGTCATCTCCGTCCGAAGCGTCGTGGAGCGCTCGGGTGATGGCGTGGCCGGCCTGCTCTGCTTGCGACTGGCTGGGCTCGGTCATCGTCTCGCATTCCAGAAGATGTCCGTTCGTCCGGGGGGTGAGTGGCAATACTGCCCCGGAACAGGGCGACGGGCAACGTTGGTGTCCGATCCGGGTGGGGGTCCGGGACGCGCCGGGGAAGGGTTATCTTCCGCGCGGCCTCCAGAGTCGTCCACGCTCCCGAACTCGGACAGACTCGAACTCCGACGATGAGCGCTCCACGCTTCTAATGGACATCCGCAACATCGCCATCATTGCCCACGTCGACCACGGCAAGACCACGCTGGTCGACCAGATGCTTCGACAGGCGGGTGTCTTCCGGGACAACCAGAAGGTCGAAGAGCGGGTCATGGACTCGAACCCACTCGAGAAGGAGCGGGGCATCACGATTCTCGCCAAGAACACCTCGGTCCGCTGGGGCGGGGTCAAGATCAATATCGTCGATACGCCTGGCCACGCGGACTTCGGAGGGGAGGTCGAGCGTATCCTCCGCATGGTGGACGGTGTGCTGTTGCTGGTCGATGCAGCAGAAGGCCCGATGCCGCAGACCCGGTTCGTCACCAGGAAGGCCCTGGAGCTCGGCTTACAGCCCGTCGTCCTGATCAACAAGGTGGACCGAACCGACGCGCGCGCAGAAGCGGTGCACGACGAGGTGTTGGAGCTGTTCCTGGATCTGGATGCCACGGTAGCTCAGGTGGACGCGCCCTTCCTGTACGCGTCCGGACGGGATGGATGGGTCGCCACCGAACCGGGGGTCGTAGGCGACAACCTCTCGCCCCTCTTCGAGACCATCGTCAGTGCGGTAAGTCCCCCTGCGGTCGATGTCGAAGGCCCGTTCCAGATGTTGATCTCCACCTTGGACTACTCGTCCTACGTGGGTCGCGTCGCGATTGGGAAGGTCGAGCGGGGGAGGGTGGCCGTGGGGGATACCGTGGCACTCCTGGAGTTCGGTGACGCCGGACCGGTCAGCGAGGCGGCGGGTCAGCGGGCCAGGGTAATGAAGCTATACGGTTTCGAGGGCCTCGAGCGCAGCGAAATCGACTCGGCACAGGCTGGCGACATCGTGGCGTTGGCCGGGCTTGATCAGGTTGAGATCGGGCGTACCCTGACCGACCCCGATCATCTCGATCGGCTGCGGGGCATTCAGGTCGAGGAGCCGACGCTCTCGGTCGACTTCACCGTGAACGATTCTCCGTTCTCCGGGCGAGCCGGGAAGTTCGTCACCACCCGACAGGTGCGGGAGCGCCTGATGAAGGAGCTGGAGCGCAACGTCGCCCTGCGGGTCGAAGACACCGACCAGACGGATACCTTCACGGTGGCCGGTCGGGGCGAGCTTCACCTGACGATTCTCATGGAGACCATGCGCCGCGAGGGGTACGAGTTCCAGGTCTCCAGGCCCCGAGTGGTCCTCCGTACGGGGGACGACGGTGAGAAGTTGGAACCATATGAAGAGGTCGTCGTCGAGGTGCCGAGCGACAGCGTTGGCGTGGTCATCGACAAGCTCGGAGGGCGCAGGGCTGAAATGACCGACATGCGGACCATGGAGTCGGGGGACACTCGACTGCGTTTCCGCTTGGCCTCTCGCGGGCTGTTCGGGTACCGTTCCGAGTTCATGACCGACACGCGGGGTGAGGGCGTCCTGCACCACAACTTCCTTGAGTACGGGCCCTGGGGTGGGGTGATTCCCGGTCGGAAGCGAGGCGTTCTGGTGGCGGATCGGGAGGGCGAGGCGGTAGGGTATGCGCTCTTCAACCTTCAAGAGCGGGCCACCATGTTCGTGAGTCCTGGCGACGCTGTGTACACGGGCATGATCGTGGGCGAACACGTTCGACCGGGCGACCTGGATGTCAACGTCACGAAGGGGAAGAAACTCACGAACATGCGCACCACTTCATCCGACGAGAACATCAAGCTCGAACCACCTCGCCAACTCACGCTGGAGCTGGCGCTCGAGTTTATTGAGGAAGACGAGTTGATCGAGGTCACGCCCGACGCGCTTCGGCTGCGCAAGCGGGTGCTCGATGCCAACCAACGCAAGAAAGCCGCGAAGAAGCTAGCAGCTACCTGAGACTGCAGTGACCACCGAACCCCTCGCGTCGGACCCAACTGAACTCCGGCGAGACCTGGTCGTCGAGAACGATCATCCCATGAACATCGGGACGCCCTCCACCCAGCCCTCTCCTGAGGGTGAGCGCGTTTCCCGCCCCCCGCTGTACGAAGTCTACATGCGCATGGCCGAGGAGTTGGCGAAGCGTTCCACGTGCATCCGCCTTCAGGTGGGGACGGTGATCACGGACGCCTCGCTCGAACACGTGTTGGCCATCGGCTACAACGGCAACGCTCGCGGTTTTCCCAACACCTGCGATTCAAGCGTGCCCGGAGCCTGTGGCTGCATTCACTCCGAGATGAACGCGCTGGTCAAAGCCCCGGGCGATGTCCCCTCCAAGGTGGCGTTCGTCACCGCCAGCCCTTGTGTCATGTGTGCCAAGCTGATGGTACAGGCCAAGGTCGCGCACGTCTTCTACCGAAAGGCTTACCGAAGACGGGGCGGGCTGGATGTCCTTGCCCAGGCCGGCGTCTCGTCGATCCACTACACACGTTGGAAGGAAACGCAATGGTGACGGAAGTGTCCGCAGGTCGCTTCTTCCTCCCCGGTCCCACGGAGGTGCACAGGGAGGTTTTGGAGGCTCAGGTTCGGCCCATGATTGGCCATCGTGGTGCGGATATGCAGGCACTCATGGAGGGCCTGCAGGCGGGCTTGAAAGAGGTGTTCCAGGCAGACCGCCCGGTGATCGTCAGCTCGTCGTCAGCCACTGGACTGATGGAAGCGGCAGTGCGAAACGGCGGTGGACAGACCCAGCTTGCGCTGGTCAACGGCGCGTTCTCCGAGCGTTTTGCTCAGATCGGGGAGGCCTGCGGACTGACGGTGGAGCGCATGTCGGTGGAATGGGGTCAGACGCACGATCCTTCCGCGGTTCGTGAACGCTTGGCCCGAGGGGGCGTGGACTCCGTGACCGTCGTGCACTCCGAGACCTCTACGGGCGTGCTCGCCCCGCTCGCGGACATCGCGGCCGTAGTCAGGGAGTTCGACGACGTACTGCTGCTGGTGGATGGCGTCTCCAGCCTGGCCGGCGCGCATGTGCTCACTGACGCTTGGGGGCTCGACTTCGTGCTGACGGGGTCGCAGAAGGCGTTTGCGCTCCCGCCGGGGCTGGCGTTCGCCGTTGCCTCTGACGGATTCATCGAGCGAGCCGAGCAGACCAACCGAAAAGGGGTCTACTTCCACGTGCTGGCCTTCCTGAAGCGATTGGAGAGAATGGAGACGCCGACCACCCCGGCGCTGTCACTCCTGTACGCCTTGGAGTGCCAACTGCGTCGGATCCTCCGCGAGGGAATGGAGGCCCGATGGGCACGCCACCAGGCGATGGCGGAGCAGACCTACGCCTTCGTGGACACGATGGCGCGCCAGGGAGTCCCCATCGACATCCTGGCTCCAGCCGAGCATCGCGCACCCACGGTTACGTGTATCGCGCTGGGCGCTCCGCTCAAGGGTCCGGCCGTGGTGCAGGCAATGCGCGCCCGGGGGTGGGTGATCGGAGGGGGATACGGGAAACTGAAATCGACCGCAATACGGATCGGACATATGGGCGACCACACACCCGAGGAGCTGACCGAGCTCCTCGATGTATTGGGCGAGATCTTACAGGAGTTGAACGCGTGATTCCGCAGCCGAGGGACGAAGCAGACTTGTCGAATCACAAGTTTCGCGTCGTGGTGGCGGACGGGATCTCCGTCTCAGGACTGAAGCCACTCGCCGACGATGAGCGCTTCGAGCTCATCCATGTCGCGGGGGGGAAGGACTGGCAGAGCGATCCGGTGGGTTTGGAGGACGCTGACGGCCTCTTGGTCCGTTCCAAAACAACGGTGAGTGAAGCACTCCTCGGGCGGGCGCCTAAGCTCAGAGTTGTGGGACGCGCCGGGGTGGGGGTCGATAACGTCGACCTCAAGGCCGCCACGGCTCGCGGGATTCCCGTGCTCAACGCACCGGCCGGAAACACGGTATCGGCCGTCGAACTGACGATGGCATTGATTCTCGGTGCCGCCCGCGGCGTCTCGAGGGCGGATCACGCGTTGCGCTCGGGCTCCTGGGCAAAAACCAAGGGAGTTGAACTGCGAGGCAAAACGCTGGGTCTTATTGGGGCCGGTCGGATCGGAAGTGGCGTGGCCACGCGTGCCCGCGCGTTCGGGATGAAGGTGCTGGTCTATGACCCCTATCTCAGCGAGCAACGAGCCGACCAGCTCGGCGTGGAGACGGCGGATCTGGACCGCGTCGTTTCCGAAGGCGACGTCATCTCACTGCACGTACCCCTTACGGACGCCACCCGGGGCATGATCGACGCCGAGCGCCTACGCCAAATGAAGCCCACGACGATCCTGGTGAATGTGTCTCGGGGTGGCGTGGTCGACGAAAGTGCCTTGGCCACGGCCCTCGCGGAGAAGGAGATTCTCGGGGCGGCCCTCGACGTGTACGCCCACGAACCGCTCGGGGAGGGAAGTCCGCTGCGGAACGCCCCTAACCTCGTGCTCACCCCTCATCTCGGTGCCTCCACCGTCGAGGCGCAGGAGCGGGTGGCGTTGGAGATCGCCGAGGGCGTCCGTCTGGCCCTGCTCGAAGGCGATCTCAGTAGGGCGCTCAACGCCCCTGCCGTGGGCGGGGACGCCCTCAGGAAACTCAGGCCGCTGCTGAAGCTGGGTGAGCGTTTGGGCAGGCTGGCGTGTGTGCTTGCTCCGGGACCGGTTTCCGAGGTGGGCATCCGCTACGGTGGCGGGTCCGATGAGGGCTTGAGACCCTTGGCACAGTCGGTCCTGAGCGGGTTGCTGCGTGAGATCGTGGGTGCTCGTGCGGTGAACTACGTGAACGCGGCCAGTTTGGCGGAGACCCGAGGGATCACGGTGACCCGTACGGCCACCAAGCCTCGACGTGGGTACGCGGAGTATCTCGAGGTCAGGGTGGTGTCGGAGGGCGGGCCTCTTCGGGTTGCAGGTGCGCTGTTGGCTCCAGAGCACGCACGTCTGGTGGAGATCGATGGCTACAGCATCAACGTTCCGCTGGAGGGGACCCTTCTGGTGCTCAGGAATCAGGACGTGCCGGGTGTGATTGGGAACGTGGGCACGCTCCTGGGCTCTCTCGGCCTCAATATCGCGGAGTATCATCAGGCTAGACTGGACAAGGGCGGCGCTGCACTTGCCACCGTTTCCATCGATGGTCCCGTCTCGTCGAGCCTTCGTGCCAAGCTACTCGAGTTGCCTGAGGTCTTGGACGCCCGGGTTGTGGGGTTGGGCTGATGCGCAGGTGGAGACATCGCCTCCACCCGCTATCGGTCGTGTTGCTCGTAGCTTGTTCTGAACGTGCGCCGACTCCTCCCAGCGCGGTGGCGAGAGACAGCGCCGGCATCACCGTCGTGGAGAACCCTCGCCTCTCAGAGTTGCCGGAGCTCAACTGGACATTGGGATCAGAACCGACTCTTGAAGTGGGGTCTCTCGATGGGAGCCCTGCCGAGCAGTTCTTTCGGATTCAGGACGCTCTCCGACTGAGCGACGGACGCCTCGCCGTGGTGGACGGGGGCAGCAACGAAGTCCGCGTGTTCTCTGCAGAGGGCACGCACTTGTATTCGTGGGGTGGGGAAGGGGAAGGCCCGGGCGAGTTCAGCGGCGCCACCTCATTGCTGCGCTGGGAGGGCGATTCCATCGCAGTTTGGGACCGCCGACTTCGTCGGGTCACCGTGTTCGGGAGCGACGGGCAGCTCGGCGCCAGCGGGAGCATTCCTGACGTGGGAGGCATGAACCTGCCTACTCTGGTGGGCTTAACGGAGTCCGGAGACTTCCTCGTGCAGTCCGTCATGATCGACCAAACGCTCGAGAACGGGTTGGTCCGAGCACCCACGCGGGTGACCGTCGCAGACCGCGACGGCAACGTGGTTGCGGACCTCGGCACCCACCTGGGGGATCAGATGCTGATGAGGGTGGGTGAGGGGAGGGTTGAGATTCTTCGGATCCCCTTCACGTTGTCGAGTGTCGTCGCCGCTGTGGGTGCCGAGGTGCTGATCGCGGGCACCGAGCGCCTGGAGTTTCACTACTTCGATGTCAGTGGCGGAGTGACGCGACTGGTTCGCGTATTGGAGCCCCGCCACCCCGTCACCGACGCGGATCGGGCCGCCGCTTTGGGGAGGCGACTCGAGAACGCACCGGAAGGTGCGCGAGGACCCATTCGGCGGTCCTTCGAAGAGAATGCCATCATCGACACGCTACCTGCCCTGTCAGAAGTGATCGTCGATGCGGCGGCTCGGCCTTGGGTTCAGCTCTTCCGCTCGCCTGCCGACACGGGACCTGATCGCTGGCTGGTCCTTGCGGCCAACGGGACCGCTGAGGGCATCGTGAACCTCCCGGCGGGGTTCAGGGTGTTCGAGATCGGATCGGAATACGTGCTGGGGAGCTTTGAGGACGAGCTGGGTGTTGAACGCGTACAGCTTTGGCCGCTGTTTCGAAGTGACTCGCCCCAGTTGAGGAGGGCCGATCAGCTAGGCGATCTTCCGTAGGCGCGTAGCACCCGCCGCACATCCGAGATCGAGATGGCTTCGGCCGTGTTGCCCTGACCGGACACAGTGGTCGCCTTGAGAAGGGAGTTGTAGACGGCCTCCTCGGTCGCCTCGACCACACCCTGGAAAAGGGGGGACATGGCACCGTTGTCCAGCACCGTGGCGGGTTGGGTGCGGCGGCCCGGATTGCGCCGTACCTCCGACGAAGTGGAAAACGCGATCACGTAGTCGCCCGAGCCGTTCCCGGCAAACGAACCTGTGCGCCCCAACCCCATCAGTGCGCGCCGGGCCAGGCGTTCCAGGTTTCTCGATGTCAACGGCGCGTCGGTGGCCACCACCATCATGATGGAACCGTCTCCCGCGTCGTCCTCATCGTCGTTGCCGCCTTCGACGGCATTTCGGAACGAGTAACGCCCCAGCTCCTTGCCCACCGGTACGCCATCCATGGTAAGGATGCCCCCGAAGTTGGACTGGACCAGGACGCCCACGGTCCAACCGCCGAGCGACTCGGGAAGTACCCGGCTACTGGTGCCGATGCCTCCCTTCCATCCAAACGCTCGGGTGCCGCGGCCGGCGCCGACCGACCCCTCGACCACTGGACCCGTGGCGGCAGATTCGAGCGCCTCCACCACGTGTTCGGGCGTGATGGGCCGGGCGCGGATGTCATTCAAGCCACCGTCGTTGGTTTCACCCACCACCGCGTTCAGGGAGCGCACGTTCTCCATCCCCGGCTGGGCCAGCGCCCAGGCTACCATCGCGTCTGCCGCCTTCCAAACGCACAGTGTGCAAGTAAGCAGAATCGGCGTCTCCAGTTCGCCCAGCTCCGTCACCTGGGTGACGCCGATCAACTTCCCGTAGCCATTGCCAACCACCATTGCCGCCGGAACCCGCTCCTGGTAGACGTTCCCCGCGTGTGGGCGAATGGCAGTGACGCCTGTGTTTACCCGCTCGCCTTCAATTACGGTTACGTGCCCGACCAGGATACCCGCCACGTCGGTGATGGCGTTGTGCTCCCCCGTGGGGAAGATCCCGACCTCGAGGCCCAGGTCCCGAGCCCGCGGTCGCTCCGTCTGCTGGGCTGCCACGGGCCCGACTGCGCAAACGGTCAGAACAAGTGCAGCGACACACCAGACTCGGCATACGTTCACGGCAGCCTCGAGATATCGAGCAACATGAGCAACAGCAGTGCGGGTTGGTAGAGCAGAGAGCCCAGGAACACGCTGCGGGCGTTGGCGTTCGTCATACTCCGCCAGGCGCGTACACAGCGCCACAGGAGCCAGGCTCCCAACAGGGTGGCCCCAGCCAAATAGACCGTGCCGGTCAACCCGATCACCGTGGGCGCCAGACTGAGAGGAAGAAGCACCGAGGCGTGCGCCACCATGTGGGCGCCGATCACCCGACCCGCCGGATCCGAGGGCGGGGTGAGGTGGAAGCCTGCGGCTCGGTAGTCGTCGCGAAGCACCCAGGCCAGCCCGAGCACGTGTGGCATCTGCCAGAAGTAGGCGATGGCAAACAGTACCCACGCGCCGAGTTCCAACGTGCCGGTGGCGGCGCTCCACCCCACCAGGGCGGGAGCCGCCCCCGGAATCGATCCCACCAATGTGGCCAGGTAGGAGCGCGATTTCAGCGGCGTGTAGACGAAGTTGTACGCCACCCCCGACGCCAGGGTGAGCACCGCCGCGAGCATGCCCAGCCGCATCCAGAGCAGGCCGGTGCCCCCCAGGATCAGCGCCAACGAGAATGTGAGCGCCGGTCCGGGCTCCAGCCGGCCCGACGGCAGCGGGCGAGTCCGGGTCCGCTTCATCAGCGCGTCCGGCGCGCGTTCCAGGTACTGATTGAGAGCCAGGACTCCGGCGGTGGCGAGTCCCAGCCCCAGCGCCAGGACCGCCAGGTCCGCCCACGACCAGGCGGTCCCCACCGAGGCAAGCCGATAACTGGCCAGCGCCACAATGACCACGTACAGCGCGATGGTCGGCTTGGTCAGCTCGTAGAACGCCCGGCCTCGCCCTTGCTTCGAGGGTGGTTGGGCGGTCGTGACCGTGGGAGGGGCCTGGTTCAACGAAGGAAACCTGTGTGGACGGCGATCAGTAGTAGACAACATGGGGCAATCGAACGAATCTAGCGTCAAGGTCCGCAGACGAGAGGAGCGTCACGTCTGGCGGCGAGGACTGATGGTATCGTTCGCCATCCACGCCCTGATCTTTCTGCTTTGGCGTCACGCGCCGATTCCGGCGTCTCCTTTTGCCGCGGCCGGTCCTCGAGCCGGGGACAATCGAGCCGCCGCAGGCGGAATGCAGGCCCTGAATGTACAGGCACCGCCCAGGGTGCCCATCCCGCCTCCGCCCGTTCCCCTGCCCAGTGTGGTGGACGTAGACCCGGTGGAGTTCGACCCCGACCCCGCGCTGGATCCAGGGTCGATCTTGGGCGACTCGCCAGGCGATGCCGTGGGCCCCGGTCTCGAAAACGGAGACGGACGAGGAGACGGCGGGACCGCCGAGGAGGGCACATTCCGACTGGTGCCGCCCTCACCCCGGGGGATGATCTTGCCCCCCACCAGCAGGGACCTCAAGGGCAAACAGGTGGAGGTCTGGGTCTTCGTGGATATCACCGGCCGAGTCGTGGCCGACTCCACGCGCCTGAACCCACCGACCTCCAATCGCTCGTTCAACGAACGGCTGATTCGGGAGGCGGCGCAGTGGGTTTTTCGACCCGCGCGTCAGGGAGGCGAGGCCGTGGCGGCCTGGTTCCCCTATACGATCAGTATGTAGGGTGTTGGCCCGCCCGTCGGGCTATTCCTAGCACCCAACGGTCCCTCTAGGTTCGTCCCCACGCCGCGCCCCTCATCCAGCAGGCATGGATTTCAGCATCGAATGATGTAGGCTTGTGCACGATACAGTCCGAGAGGTCCCCCATGCGAACGACGATCAACCTCGACGATGCGCTGCTCGAGGAGGCTCGGCGGCTGACAGGTACCCAGGCACGAACGGCCCTGGTCCACGAGGGACTGAAGGCCCTCATCGAGCGGGAGTCCGCGCGGCGGCTCGCTCGGCTCGGCGGGACCGAGCCTGACCTGGCCGGGCCACAGCGGCGCCGGGCCCCGCAGAAGTGATTCTGGTCGACACCTCCATCTGGGTGCACCATCTCCGAGCGGGGGACGAAGCCCTCTCGAACGCGCTGTCACGAAGCCTGGTTTGCACACACCCGTTCATCGTAGGGGAGTTGGCCTGTGGGCGGATGCGCATCGCTCTCGCGGAGGGAACGCGTATCTGGACGCGCGATCGTCGTCTTGCGGGAGTCGCAACAGAGCTCGGCCTGTCCCACGGGTCAGCGGTCTAGGGCCTGTTCACGCTACGGAGATGCCCACTGCCGAGGCCATTTCTTCGGCTGGCAAGGCGGAACGAGCGACGCGTAGCAGCGTTACGGGAGCGAGAGACAACGCCGCCAGACGGTGAAATGACCTGGTCCGTGCGGATTGGGGCTGAACGCGCACCACTCGGCGTTGCTCGTCGTTCATTTGGAAGCACCAAACTTCTCTCCTCGTGCCTTGAATGATACGCGTTCAGCCGCAACAGAGGGGATCTCCGTAGCGTGAACAGGCCCTAGCTCAACTGAGGGGTTCTTTCCCCCCCCATTTTGCCCCCTCCCCCCTTCGATCTAGCTTCCGGCATGAACGCCTCCGGCGCCAAGCGCATTCTCTGGGTCGACGATGAGATCGACTTTCTTCGGCCCCACCTGCTGTTTCTGCAGCAGCGCGGCTATCACGTAGACGCCATTGCCAACGGCGACGACGCGTTGGCCCTGCTCGATGAACACCCCTACGACCTCGTCCTACTGGACGAGCAGATGCCAGGGCGGAGCGGTTTGGAGGTGCTGCAGCTCCTGCGGCGTCGCGATCCCCACGCTCGCGTGGTGATGATCAGTAAGTCGGAAGAGGACCGCACCATGACCGAGGCGATCGGCCGGCGGGTGGACGACTACCTGGTCAAACCGACGAGTCCCCGCCAGGTGCTGTCGGTGGTCACGCGGATCCTGGAGGGCTCCTCCATCCAGCAGCAGCGGGTGGCGCAGGACTTCGCCTCTCGCTTCTCGCGACTGTCCGGGAAGGCGGCCGGAGCGAGGGATGCCGAGGCTTTCCGGGAAGTGTATGCGGAGCTGGTCGACTGGCACATCCGCATGGAGCGTGCGGGTGAAGCGGGGCTGCTGGAGAGCGTCCAGGGCTTGATCGAAGAGCTTCGGCGCGACTTCGGGAACTGGATCGCGGGCGTTTACCCGGGTTGGCTGCGTGCAAAGCGAGAAGATCGCCCGCGACTCTCCGTGGACCTGGTGCGAGAGTTCCTGGTGCCGATGCTCGGGTCCGACCCGGTGTACTTCGTGGTGCTGGACTGCATGCGGCTCGACCAGTGGCGCGTCATTGCGCCGGTGCTGGCCGAGTACTTCGATCTCGAGGAGCAGTACCAATACTCCATCCTCCCCACAGCCACCCCGTACGCTCGCAACGCGATCTTCAGCGGCTACTTCCCCGATCAGATCGCCAAGGAGCATCCCGGTTGGTGGAACATGTCCGACGACGAGGGAAGCTTGAACGCCTTCGAGGATCGTTTGCTGGGGGCGCAGCTGAAGCGCCTGACCGGGCACACGATTCCAGTCCACTACGAGAAGGTCTTCGGGGACAAGGGGAGTGAACAGGTCAGGGCCCGGATCCGCTCGGCGCATGGTAAGGGTGGCGTGATTGCGTTGGTCTTCAACTTCGTGGACTTGATGACCCACGGGCGGTCGGAGTCACCCATTCTCATGGAGGTGGCGAGGGACGCGGCTGCGCTGCGTAGCATCACCAGGTCCTGGTTCGAGCGCTCTGCCCTATTCCAGGTGCTGCAGGAGGCCGCGCGCGAAGGCATCAAAGTGATCTTCACGACGGACCACGGCTCGCTGCACTGCATGCGTCCCGCAACCGTGTTTGCTCGTAAGGACGCGACCTCCAACCTACGATACAAATTCGGGAGCGACATCCGCGCGGAAGATCCGAGGGCAGTGCTGTCCACCAAGGACCTCACGTCCCTACGGCTGCCAGCGGGCCGGTCAGGTACGCGCTGCCTGATTGCGTTGGACGACCACTTCTTCGTCTATCCTACCAAGCTGCGCGAGTACCAGGCGCGGTACCGGGGTTCTTTCCTGCACGGTGGCATCTCACCCGAGGAGATGATCGTTCCGATTGTGCGGCTCGTCCCCCGCGGGCGTTGAGCCTCGCGGACCGTAGGTAATGAGCCTGTACCCAAGGGTACTCAGGTACCTTAGGCCGCACGCCGGGATCTTCCTGGTCGCCGCGGTTGCGATGTTCATCTTCGCGTTTCTGGATGCGTTCTCTCTGGCGCTACTGATTCCGTTCCTGCAGACCCTGTTCGGTACGGGTGAAGGGGGGGGCGGCGAAGGTGGACAGTTGGAACGTCTGATGGACGCCACCGTGGGTCGGGTGGTGGATCTCCACGGGGATCAGCAGCAGGCCATCCAGGGCATCATCATCTTCATCCTGGTCGTGGTGGCGCTCAAGAACATCTTCGACTTCATACAGTCCGTGCTCGTCGCTCGGATCGAGCAAGGCGTCACGCGCGACTTGCGCAACGAAGTGTACGAGCATCTGCTGACCCTCGACCTGGCGTTCTTCGGACGGACGCGCACCGGGCAAATCATCTCCCGCCTCACGAACGACGTCGAGCAACTGCGGACCCTGGGTACCCGGGAGCTCGCCAAGACCCTCTCGTCCGTGTTCGAGTTCGTGGCGGCGGTTGTGCTGATGCTGGGGCTGTCCGTGAAGCTCACCATCGCCGCCTTCTTGGTGGTTCCCGGCGCCATGGCGATATGGGGACCTCTGGTGAGAAAGCTGCGCAGGGGCGACCGGCGGGTGCTCGACCTCGCGGGGCAGGTCAGCGCCCACATCCAGGAGACGCTCTCCGGTGTGCGACTCGTGAAGACGGCGTCCGCGGAGGGACATGAGCGGACGCGATTCCGGAGGCTGACTGCGGACTATTTCGACACGTATGTCCGCACGCATAAATGGCGAGCCCTCGCGGCCCCCATGACCGAGATGATGGCGGCGGTAGGGACCGTGCTACTGCTCTGGTACGGGGCTCACCTGGTATTGGTGCAGGGCGAGCTGAGTAGCGCTGAGTTCATCGGGTTCCTGGTGTTGAGCATGAGGCTTTACTCGCCGGTCAAGTACCTGTCCAAGCTGCCCGCGCTGGTTCAGCCCGGGCTGGTGGGGGCGGAACGTGTGTTCGAGTTCCTTGACGCCCCCATCGAGATCCGCGACCAACCCGGCGCCGTGGCTCTCGAAGAGATCCGTACCGGCATTCGGTACGAGGGCGTCTCGTTTGCCTACCGCGAGGACGAGCCGGTCCTCACCGACCTGACCCTGGATGTCGCGGTGGGGACGGTCGTGGCCTTGGTCGGTCCCAGCGGAGCGGGCAAGAGCACGCTAGTGGACCTCCTGGGTCGGTTCTACGAGGTGTCGGCCGGCCGCATTCTGATCGATGGCCAAGACATCAGGTCGTTCACGGTGGAGAGCCTCAGGCGCAAGATGGGGATCGTGTCTCAAGACACGGTGCTTTTTCACGACACCGTTCGGGCGAACATCGCCTACGGGCTCGGCGACGCCACCGACGGGGGGATCGAGCGGGCTGCACGGGCCGCCCACGCGCACGGGTTCATTACGGCGCTCCCCCATGGGTACGACACCGTGGTTGGAGAGCGCGGCACCGAGCTTTCGGGGGGGCAGCGCCAACGAATCTCGATCGCCCGGGCGATTCTGCGGGATCCGCCCATTCTGGTGTTCGACGAAGCGACCAGCGCGCTGGACACCGAGTCCGAGCAGGCGGTCCAGGCGGCCATCGAAACCCTGCTGGCTGGGCGTACGGTGTTCATGATCGCGCACCGGCTTTCGACGATCCGCAAAGCCGATCAGATCCTCGTGCTGGAGGGGGGTCGGCTCGTCGAAAAGGGCGGCCACGAGGAGCTCTTGGCGGCCCAGGGGCTCTACAGTCGGCTCCACGCCCTCCAGGTGTCGGGGGTGCCGGCGCTCTAGACGGCTGGACATTGTGCGGGTGAGGGCCCTACGGTTGGGTCCTTCCCGCTCCCACAACCGCGAACTGACGATGCCTACCGAACGCCTGAAGGCCCAAGATTTTCCCAAGGAGGTGCTGACCCTCTTCGACCGCTATGTCCACGGCTTCATCGATCGGCGTGGCTTCCTGGAGGGCGCGTCCAAGTTCACTGCGGGAGGGTTGAGCGCGGCCGCGATGTTGGACCTCCTGAGCCCTCAGTACGCATGGGCCCGCCAGGTAGATGCGAACGACGAGCGCATTGTGGCGGACTACCTGGAGTATCCGTCGCCCCGGGGTTCCGGTACGATGCGCGCGTATTCTGCGCGGCCGTCGGACGGCGGTCCCTGGCCTAGCGTGCTCGTCATCCATGAGAACCGGGGATTGAACCCGTACATCGAAGACGTCGTACGGCGGTTTGGAGCGGCTGGCTTCCTAGCGCTCGGGCCCGATGCGCTCACACCGCTTGGTGGCTATCCGGGGAACGACGATGAGGGTCGAGCCATGCAACGCGAGCTCGACCGCGACACGATGGTGGAGGACTTTCACGCTGGCGCCGATTTCCTGGCGTCGCATTCGGACAGCACTGGTCGAGTGGGTGCGGTCGGGTTCTGCTTCGGTGGAGGCATGGTGGGTACGCTGGCAGTGCGCATCCCCACGCTCGGAGCCGGCGTTCCGTTCTATGGACGTCAGCCGGACGCCGCCGACGTCCCCAACATCCAAGCACCGTTGCTCATCCACTATGCCGGTTTGGACGAACGGGTGAACGCGGGGTGGCCGGCCTTCGAAGCGGCCCTAGAGGAGCACGGTAAGGAGTACACCATGCACATGTACGAGGGCGTCAATCACGGCTTCCACAACGACACCACCCCGCGCTACGATGAAACGGCGGCCAAGCTAGCGCAGGAGCGTACCATGGCATTCTTCCGGGAGCACCTGGGTTAGGCGCAACCGAAGCGCTACTTCATGGCTGGGACGTAGCGCTCCTCGTGGATGCGCAGGTGATGCTCCGCGTGTCCCGCGGTGATCCAAGCCAAGGCCCGCACGGAGGTCGGTCGGTCGCTGGCGGTGCCTCTCAGAGCGGCTCGGGATGCATCGAAACTACGATACAGTGCCAACGTGGCCGCGCGGGACGCCTGGAACTCGTCGAGGAGATCGCCTAGCGGGCGGGAGCCTGCGTTCGAGCGCTGCGCCCACTCGTTTTCATCGAAGCCTGGAAGCGGAGTCGGGTCGCCTCGCCCCACACTCAACCCCCGATACGAGAAGACCCGCTCGGCGTCGTTGATGTGTCCGAGCACCTCGCGCACGCTCCACTTGTCTGGGGCATATGCAAACGTCTCGTGCTCCGAGGGGACCTTCGCGAAGGTTGACACCAGCCGTCGGATTTGGGAGTCCAGGACCTTCAGCACGTCGTCCCCATCCACCAAATCCACGTAGGTCCGGTAGTACTCGAAGTACTCGTCAGGGTGAGGGCGTTCCATCGGTGTCGACATGGATCTAGCTGCCTCTTCGAAACCGCATTCGGTTTCCGCTGGGGAAGTGTAGTGTGAGTATGTCACCGGCAACCTCGAGTCCCGTGGGCTCGAGCGGCCCGTCACCCTCACGGGCGGTCAGTCTCAGGGGGCTGGCCGGGAGCCCCTGCATCTCCTCACCTGTAGAGAAGTGGTAGAGGTGCTCGAACACCAACTGTTCTCCCTCGAGTGTGTAGCGACCGCCTTCGGCCGACCCCCTCCGCACCTCGTCGCCGTCCATCACGAAGAACAGTACCTGCCAACTGTTCTCCGTGAAGAATATCTGGCCGCGAATCGGGTGCTGGGCGCCATCTGCGAGTTCGTAACGTTCGCCCGTCCAGACGCCAACCGGTGAGGCGGCCTGCGCGTTCAGGCTTGTCGCCAGGATGGAAAGCCCCAACCAGGCTACACCCACGCCTACAGTAGTTCTCCACCGCACTTTGCCTCCTTGCCCCGTACTCTCGGCCGTCCAATCACCAGAGCCTACATTCCCCGGATGGAACCTGCCACTTCTTTACGCCACCGGTTGGAGTTTCTGAGCCTTCGGGGACTCCAGACGGTGGTGAGAGGGCTGCCTGAACGATGGGCGCTGACCCTGGGGTCGGGCGCCGCCCGGTTGGCCGGTCGATTGGGGAGTCGCGCGGATTTGGTCCGAGAGAACCTGGAGCGTGCCTTTCCGGAGGCTCCCCAGAGCTGGGTTGAACAGGTCAGGACAGAGACCCTTTCGCACATGGGCTCCGAGCTCACGACGCTCCTGCGGGTGGGCGGGCGCAGCCCAGAAGCTCTGAGGGACTTCGTCGCAGAGCGGACGTCGTGGATGGCCGACGGCACGAGCGACCTCTTTGCCAAGATTAAGGCCGATCGGGAGCGAGGCAGAGGGACCCTCGTGATCACCGGTCACCTGGGGAACTGGGAGATCGCGGGCGCCGCGCTCGTCGTGCGGGGGTTGCCGTTGGAAGCCGTGGCGGTGCGTCAGAAGAATCCCCTCGTGCACCACTCATTGAAGTCCCAGCGCGAGGCCTTCGGGATGCGGGTGATCGACCGAGATGCGTCGCCGCGGGCGGTGCCTGACGCGTTACGCGCCGGGCGGGCTGTGGCGCTGGTAGCCGATCAACACACCGCTGGCGGTATCGTGGTGCCCTTCTTCGGGCATCCGGCGCTCACGCCCAAGGGGCCTGCTGTGTTCGCCCGCCGCACTGGGGTGCGGGTGGTGGTGGGAGGGGCCGTGGTGCGCGGAAGGGACCCCCGCCGCTACGAGGTCTTCTTGGAAGAGGTGGACCCGGTTCCCGAGGGCGCTGGGAAGGACGAGGTGATTCGGGAATTTACCCGCCGGTTCACACACGCCTTGGAGCGGAGGATCCGGGAAGATCCAGAGCAGTACATGTGGCTACACCGGCGGTGGAGGCGGGCAGTACTGGAGGATCCTCAGCACTCCGAGTCTGCCCGGGACTGAGGAACTGCGCCAGAAGGGGCCGGTATTACCGAAGCGCTGCCCGTTTTCCCCCTGGTGCCCTCACGATGATCTATCTCTGCATCCCAGCCCACGACGAAGCCCGGACTTTGGGGGTTCTGTTGTGGAAGATCCGCAAAGTGATGCGCGAGTTCGGGAGGGACTACAGGGTCCTGGTGCATGACGACGGTTCCACGGACGGGACCGCCGAGCTGCTCGAGCGCTACCAGCGGGTCGTGCCGCTGGATGTCACTCGTTCAGCGACCAAGCGGGGACAGGGCGCCGCCCTGGAGGCGCTTCTCAACCGTGCCGTGGAGCTGTCGCCTTATCCCAAGCGAGACGTGGTGGTCACCCTACAGGGCGATTTCACCGACGATCCCGCCGAGATGGTCCCCATGGTGAAGGCCATCGAGGGCGGCACCGATCTGGTGTGTGGCACGGTGACGGAAGCCCCTGGCCGCACGCGGGGTCAGCGGTTCGTGGATTGGGCCAAGGTCCGACTGTTGCGCGATGCCATCGAGGCAGCGCCGGCTGACCCCTTCTGCGGCATTCGGGCGTTTCGCGTGATCGTGCTGAAGAAGGCACTCCGCGCCGAGGGCTTCGACGGTCTGACGGGCACGAGCGGTGCCGTTCTCAACCTGGCGCTGCTCAGGGTGCTGGCACCGTTTGCACGTCGTATGGCCGAGATGCCGGTTACCGCGCGACACGACCTCAGGCAGCGGCCCTCTCGACTGAAGATCCTGCGTGCGCTCCGAGCCCTTACAAGCGCCCGGCGTTGGCGTTGGCTCCCCAACGAAGTCGAGGCGGCATGAGGGGCTTGTTGAGGCGCGTAACATGCGTGATGGCGTGTGCTGTTCTATTGCCAATGGGCACGAGCGCCCAGCAAGGGGATCCCCCCGGACCTGCTGCCACATCCAAGATTACCTGGCCGTCAACGCTGGTCCCGGTGCCCTGGGGTCCGGGGGAGCGCATGACCTACAAGGTAAAGTTTGGCTGGTTCGATGCGGGGCGCGGGTCCATGGCCGTGGAGGACGTGGAGGACGTGCGTGGCAAGGCAAGCTACCACATCAGTTGGGTGTTGGATGGAGGGGCCTTGGGCCTGAAGGTGCGCGACCGCTATCACTCGTACGTAGACGTGGAGACCCTCACCAGCCGCCGTTTCGTTCAGGACATCCACGAGATCAATCGCAAGCGGTACTTCACCTACGAGATCTTTCCTGAGGAAGGTAGGTGGGATCGCGTGGGGACCGAACGTAAAGACACCATGCAGGCGACCGAACCGCTCGACGAGATCGCCTTCGTGTACTTCGCGCGTACCTTGCCACTCAACGTGGGTGACGTGGATACCATCCCTCGGTACTTCAAGGACGACGGGAATCCGGTCATCCTCAAGACGCTACGAACCGAAACCGTCGAGGTACCGGCCGGCACGTTCGAGACGGTCGTGGTCCAGCCCCTGATCCGAACCAGTGGACTCTTCAGCGAGGGCGGTGAGGCTGAGCTGTACTTCACGAACGACGAGCGCCGCATCCTGGTGTACATGCGCACGAAGCTCGCCATCGGATCCCTGTCGCTGCATTTGGAGTCAGCGGTGGACGGGACACCGCTGACCCAGGAGTTCCTACAGAACCAGACTCTGAGAATCCGAGAGTAGCCCGGAGTGGGTCTATCGCTCCGGAAGATCCGTCTCCGGCTCGTCTGGTTGTTGGTCGTTCCCTTCCTGTGGTTCTCCGAGCCCACGCCACGCCTTCTCACTATCGGGGGCGCGTTGGCATTGGTGGGGCTCGCCATTCGAGCCTGGGCCGCCGGGTACATCCGCAAAGACCAGGAGTTGGCCACCGAGGGACCCTACGCCCACGTTCGCAATCCGTTGTACGTGGGCTCGTTGCTCTTGGGCTTCGGGGTGATCGTGGCCGGGGGCCAGTGGGTGTTCGCGGTGGCGTTCGCTCTCTTCTATGGGTTGGTCTATGGCCGCACCGTGCGGGGTGAAGCAGAACTCCTGCGCGAGAAGTTCGGGTCCATCTACGACACCTATGCCAGACATGTCCCGCTCATGATTCCACGACTGACGCCCGCACGTTTTGAGCGAGACCACCCCCAGCGTAGCTTCCACAGGGAACGCTACTGGAAGAACCGCGAATACGAGGCTGCGTTGGGATGTATCGCAGGCTTCGCGTTCCTCGTGGCGAAGATGCTCTGGTGGACCTGAGTCTCTCGACAACTCCAAACGACATCGCGTGGGTCTAGGCTACGATCTTACCTATTCGGTAGGTGCGCTCCTTACGAGCCCTGTCTGGGGGACCCGCATGGTGCGGACGGGGAAGTGGCGAACGGATTGGCGGTCCCGGTTCGGCCACGGGTCCGATCTGCCCGCAGACCCCCGGAGCACGCTGTTGGTTCATGGGGTGAGCGTCGGAGAAGTGGCTTCCATCGCGCCACTGGTCGCAGCTTTCGAGCAGGATCATGCGGAGGCTTGGCGGGTCGTGGTCAGTGCCACCACCGACACGGGCGTGCACCGCGCTGCTGCACTCTTCGGGGAGTCCCATCCGGTCCTGCGCTATCCCTTCGATCTGAGTGCTTCGGTAGGGCGCTTCTTGGACCGAGTGCGTCCCGACCTGGTTGCACTTACCGAGCTGGAGGTGTGGCCGAACTTCGTGGAGGCCTGCACCAAGCGGGGCATCCCCGTGGTGGTGATTTCCGGGCGCCTGAGCGACCAGAGCTTCGCCCGTTACCGAAAGGTGCGGCGTTGGGTCGCTCACTTGTTCGAGCGACTCGAGGCCGTGGGGGCCCAGACGCAGGAGTATGCGAACCGCTTCGTGGCGCTGGGGGCCCGCCCCGAGCGGGTACACGTCACGGACACCACCAAGTGGGACGCTGCCCCGACCGCAGTCGACGCGCAGGCGTCCGATGCGCTCGCTGCCGCTCTCGGGATCGATCGGACCAGGCCTTTGGTGGTTGCCGGGTCGACGGGGCCCGACGAAGAGCGTTGGCTGCTCGAGGGCGTCGCGCCCGACGTGCAGTTGTTGATCGCACCACGCAAGCCGGAGCGCTTTGCCGCCGTGGCAGCGCTTGAACCTGCGTTCGTCCGTCGGTCGACGAGCCAAGGGCGCGCCAGCCAGGCACCAGGAGAGAGACGTTTCCTGCTGGATTCGATGGGGGAACTGGAGACCGCGTACGGTTTGGCGGATATCGCCGTCGTCGGGAGGAGCTTCGTACCGCTGGGTGGCTCGGATCCCATCCCCCCGGTAGCGCTCGGTTGTGCGTCGATCATGGGGCCTCACCACCACAACTTTCGTGACGTGGTGGAGCGGTTGGAGAAGGCTGGCGCGCTACTCGTCGGCGACGATCCCTGTGCGACGATTCACAGTCTGCTGACGGACCGGGAAGCCCGTACCCGACTACAGACCTCCGGCGAGGCAGTGGTGCGTGCGGGGCGCGGCGCGACAGCTCGCACCGTGGAGCTGCTCCTGAATGCCGCTAATGACCGTCGTTCAGCACCTGCTTCGCCGCTTGGACGACCTCCCGTACGGTGATCATCGCCATACAGGTGTGACGACCCCCGCACGTCGGGTTTCGCCAACACGGCGCACAGTGGAGTGGCTCCCTGAGGATTGTCCCGCGGGCCGTGGGGGTGGTCCGATAGGGGATCGAGGGGCCGTGGATACACACCGTAGGCCGGTCGTACGCAAGCGCGATGTGTGTCAGTCCGGTGTCGACGCCCACTACCAACCGGGCTCGCTCTACCAGCGCCGACGCCTGCCCTAGGCTGGTGGACCCGGTCAAGCTATGGATCGCCGGCTCCGCCCTCACGATGCGTTCGGCGGCAGGTTGATCCGACGGACCTCCGAGCAGGATGCTCTCCAGCCCCAACTCAGCCCTCAGACCCCGCGCCACCCCCGCCCAACGTCCCTCCACCCAGTGCTTTTGGGGCCAGGTGGTAAATGGCACCAGGACTGCGTACCCGTCCTCCAACCCCTGCTCGGCGGTCCATTGGTGTGCGAAAGCGCGGTCCGTGCCGGAAAGTCCGACCTCCATCTGGAAACGGGTGGTATCGAGTCCCATGCACTCGGCGAGCTCCCGGTACTGAGAGGAAACCCGCGATAGATCCGGATCGGAAAAGCGGTGATGTACCAACAGGTGGGACAGCTCCCGCGAACCGACGCCGACACGCACCCGAGCTCCGGAAAGCCATGCCAAGGACGCGCTCTTGAGCAAACCCTGTAGATCCAGCGCCAGGTCAAAGTCGCGCGCCCTGAGCTCCCGTCGAAAGGCGCGCAGGCGCTTGAACGCCTCCAGCCAGCGGCCCGTCCTGAGGAGTCGCTTGAGCTCCTGTCGCGGCCACACCATGACCTCGTCCAGCAGTGGATGGTGCTGAATGAGATCCGTCGTGTGCGGTTCGACCACCCAGGTAATGCGCACGTCGGGAAAGGTACGCTTGAGCGCGCTCACCAAGGGCGTTGCGAAGACCACATCCCCACGGGCGCTGAGCCTGACGATGAGTACCGAGCGCGGGGGGGCGTCCCTCAGATCGGGTGCATCGAGGCGGGCCAACGCGGTCGAGCTCAAGAGCCTTCTAGCGAGGGTGGGTCTCTAGCGAGTCCGCGGGCATCAGGTACAGGGATGGCCCGTCGTAGTTGGTCCCCTTTACGCGAATTCGAAACCGATACCGTCCCGGCTTCGGGAAGACCACGTCCTCGAGCGGCATGACCAACCGAGTTCGCGGTGGAGGCTGCCCCTCGGGCCGAGGTTCGACATCCGTGTGCCCTTCCACGGTCAGTGCGGGGTTGGCATCCGGGTCCTCCAGATCGACCCGGAAGGAGAACCTACCCTGGTCGGTGTGCTCCCATTCGATGGCCACCACCAGCGTCATGCTATGCTGCGCGGGGAAGCCTTCCGCATAGAGGTCGTTGAACACCCCCCGCGCGTCGAGTCGCCCCAGCTCGTCCGAGCCGGCTTCGGCGCACACCAGGGCAAGCTGAATCTGCATGGGAGTACCTGAGTCAGGGCGTGGAGGTGGCTTCCGGTTCGCCCCAGCCCCCACCTCCGGGGGATTCGATGCGGATCCGGTCACCGGGTCGAACCCACAACGTAACCTTCCCGGGCAGCTTCTGAACGCCCTCGGCCGTGACGTGAGAGTTCTGTCCCCGGGCGCCCGCGTCGCCGCCCTGAGCGCCCGCCGGTCCGGTTTGTCGACGTTCGGTTAGGAGCGTGACCTCAGCGGCGCCCAGGAGCTCCAGGTCGCGCACGAGCCCCTCGCCGCCAGCGTGTCGGCCGCGCCCACCGCTTCCCCTCCGCAGCGCGTACTCGCGCACTCGGAACGGGTACGCATGCTCGAGTGCCTCAATGGGGGTGTTGAGAGAATTGGACATGTGGACGTGCACGCCACTGAGCCCCGCTTGGGTGGGGCCGGCCCCCATCCCCCCGCCCACGGTCTCGTAGTACGCGAACGTCTGCCCGGTGGTTGGATCCGTGCCTCCGACAGTGATGTTGTTCATGGTGCCCTGGGAGAGGGCGGGCATTCGTTCGGGTAACGCCTCGGCGAACGCCTGTAACAACACATCGGTAATGCGCTGGGAGGTTTCGACGTTGCCTGCCGCCACAGACGCCGGAGGGCCCGCGTTGACGATGGTGTCAGGCGGGAGCACGATGCGCACGCCATTCATGCTACCGCCCCCAGCGGGGAGCACCCCGTCCAGGAGGGTTTCCACGACACATCTGATGACGTAGCGCACGGCAGAGGCGGTGATGGCAGCAACCGCATTGATGCCTCCCGGTGCCTGTGGAGCCGAGCCGGTGAAATCGACGACCGCATTCCCGTCGCATATCTCGAGGCTGACCACGATCTCGAAGGGGCCATGACCGTACCCGTCATCCTCCATCACATCGCGCGCACGGTACACCCCGTCGGGAATCTGCTCGAGGCCCGACCGCACTAGCCGGTCCGCGTACGTCCTGAGCGCGCTCATCGCGTGCAGTGTTTCCCCGGTCCCCCGCCTCAGCGCGATCTCCTTCAGGCGCTCGGCACCCGTGTGGAGGGCGGCTAGCTGCGCGTCCAGATCGCCACTGCGCTCCTCGGGTGTTCTGACGTTGGCCAGGACCAGTCGCCAGAGGTCCTCGTTGCGGACGCCTTGGCTGTGCAGACGCACCGGAGGGATGCGCACGCCTTCCTGCACGATCTCGCGGGCCAAGGGCATCGATCCGGGCGACATCCCACCCACGTCGGAGTGATGGGCGCGGGACGCCACGTATCCCAGAACCGTGCCACCCTGGCCGAAAACACCTCGGATCAACGTGATGTCGGGGAGGTGGGTGCCCCCACGGAACGGATCGTTCACCATGACCACATCCCCGGGGGCCAGATGTCCCAACTCGTCGACCGCGGCCTCGACGCTCATGGGCATGGCGCCCAGGTGAACGGGCATGTGGTCCCCCAGCGCGACCGGGGCGCCCTCTGGGCCAAACAGTGCACACGAGTAGTCTCGCCGCTCTTTGATGTTCGGAGAGAATGAGGCACGACGCAGTGCGGCTCCCATCTCTTCGGTCAGCGCCGAAAAGAGGTGACGGAAGACCTCCAACGTGACTGGATCGAGGTCGTGGACGTCTAGAGGTGTGGACATGGCTCTTCAGCGAATCCGAGTTGCTCGTTGGGCCATGGTTGGGCTAGCTTAGATGTCTTGTTTACGACCGAGGCATCCTCGGTCGGACGAGGCTTACCTTTGAACGAGACCTGCTCCGGTGCGCCCGGGGTACGGGGAACCTAAGACGGAGGGGCGCGTGGCCGAAAATACTATCGAAAGGGCTCGCAACGAGCTCTTCAGCCACATCAACCGCTGTGGGGTGCTCACCGCCGGTGAGGACGATCAGCGTCAGTGGATGAATGAGACAGTGGACTACCTGGGCGAGCGGTATCCCGATCTTTCCGATACCGACCTCAGAGATCTCTATACAGTGGGGCTGCGGTTTTGTCAGCCCGTGTTGGTCAATGGTACTCAAGCTGAGGAGGTCGTTCAGCCTGAGGTCGCCGAGGAAGTCAGCGCGGCAGCTACCAACTAGCATCGCCTATCCCCTACGGGGCCAGCGACTCTGGAGGGTCGTGACCGAATCCGGTCGCGACCCTTTCTCAGTTCTTGAAGAAGTGGGTGGCGGCGGCTCAGGATCCCCCATACTTTCGCCCCCCCAGTTGACCTGGGGGACCCCGGGATGGGTCGGGTATCCGACGGGCAGAGTGGGATTCCCAGGGGCCGCGGAACGACCAAAGGGCTGATGACGCCTTCTAATAAGGACTGAGAAACCGTTGGCGACCAAGGGTAAGAGGACGAAATCCAAGGGGAGTCGGTCTGGGTCCCGAAAGACCAAGGCGACCAAGCGGAAGGCAGCCAAGAAGAAGGCGGCCAGGAAGAAGACGACCAAGAAGGTGACCAAGCGGGCGGGCGCGCGGCGTAAGACCGCCCCCAAGTCGAGGAAGGGATCGGCAACCAAGCGAAAGACCGCCAAGAAGAAGTCGACGCGGAAGAAGGCAACCAAGAAGAAGGCCGGCCCTAAGCGAAAGGTGACGAGGGCGAGGGCCACCAAGAAGAAGACCACTAGGAAAAAGACGGCGAAGAAGAAGGCCGTGAAGAGAAAGACCGCCAAGAAGACGGCCAGGAAGAAGACGCGGAAGGCGGCCACCAAGAAGCGGAAGGCCCCTGCCCGCAAGGCTGCGAAGAAGCGGATCGCCCGGCGGAAGGCAACCAAGCGGAAGACCACCGGGAAGAAGGCGACCAAGAAGAAGGCCACCAAGCGGAAGCCGACCAGAAAGAAGACGACCAAGAAGAAGGCGACCAAGAGGAAGGTCGCCCCCAAAGGCGGGACGCGGCGGAAAACCGCCCCCAAGAAGAGGACCGCTCGGAAGGCTCGCCGAACGAAGAAGGCCGTGGCCAAGCGGCCGGCCAAAAAGAAGGCCGCCAAGAAGGTGGCTGTGAAGAAGCGGGCGCCGCGGGCCGCCAAGAAGGCCGCGAAGAAGAAGGTGACGCCCAAGAAGGTGGCCAAGAAGTCCACTGCCAAGAAGGTGGCCAAGAAGTCCACTGCCAAGAAGGCGGCCAGTCCACCGAAGGAAAAGACCGCGAAGGCCGAGGCGGCCCCCGAGGCGGCGGAGGCGCCGAAGGCAAAGGCTGCCGCTGCGAAGGTTCCAGCACCCAAGGCACCCGCCAAGAAGAAGGGGAGACGCAAGAGCGCCAAGAGCGTGGCCGCCGCGGCTCGTAAGCGCGCTGCCAAGCTGCTCGAGGGCATCGACGATCCGCCCCCCCCGGTCAAGAAGGCCAGGAGAAAGGTCAAGCGGAAGAAGAAGCAGGTCCTTCCGGCCGTGCCTGAGTACGTGCGGACCACCAACCAACCGTCGCTGACGGGGGCTCTCTCCATCGAAGCCAACCCTTCGATGCTGGCCGACTACTACAAGGGCCTTCGGCTGCGTTCACCCCTCGGTGGGCATCTGGACATGATCGGGTCCCGGGGCTTCGAGGGCGGAAAGGCAGCGGTGATCTTCGAGTGCACGGTGTCGTCGCTGCGCTATGAGCTCGTCATCCCGGAGGCCGAGTCCAAAGAGCAGAAGCACGTGCTGAAGCAGGTGGACTCCGTTGAAGATCCCGTCTGTCCCCGGTGTGGTCCGTTGCGACCCCTCATCCTGACGGGTCCCCGCTGGGTCTGCCGCTGCGGCGTTCCGTTCACCGACGGGTAGTCCTCTCTGGGCCGGCTCATTACATTCTCCCTCCGTATACTCCGGGGAAGGTGTCGGGTCGCGAAGAAAGGTGTGAATGTCCAATCGGTTTTTGAGTTCTGAGGACTACGACGAGCGCGCCCACCGTCTCTATAACGAGGGCGACTTCGAAGGTGCGCTCGAACTGTTGAAGGAGGGCCTGACCCTCTACCCCGGGGCCGTCGACCTCTATGTCGGGATGGGGTACGCTCGGTTGGCACGCGAGGAGTTCGCGTGGGCCCGGCAGGCGTTCGAAGAGGCATTGACCCTCGACCCGGACCATGAGGACGCGTTGGTGGGCATGGGCGAAACGGTTCTGCGTTTCGGTCAGCGCGAAGAAGCGCTACACCGCTTTCGCAAGGTGGAGGCCCGGGTACTGGGCGACGACATCGAGCTCCTGCTCACCATGGGTCGCGCCCTGTATCGCGAGGGGCTCTTCGTTGAAGCCCGTGACTTCTTCGCCAAGGCGGCATCGAAACGCCCTGGGAGTACCGATGCGGCGGCTTCGCTCGGCTATGCGCTGCATCGCTTGGGCGATGAGGTTGGGGCCGGCCGACAGATACGGCGCGCACTGCGCCTGGATCCCGACGCTCACGAAGCCCGGGTTTATCTTGGCCACCTCCTGTACGATCGGGGTGACTGGCAGGGCGCCTTGCGGGAGTTCGAGCGGGTCCCCCCGCCCGAGCATTGGGATTCCCTCGCAGTGTGGAGGCTCATCGAGCTCAAGCGGGTGCTTTGGCAGCTGGAGGCAGGCGATATGCGTCTCGTCCCGTGGGAGAAGCGGCTCGATGAGTTGGAGTCCTTCACCGACCCCATCGACCAGCTCCTCGCCGAAATCGAATCGGAGGCACGGCGCGCTGAGAGCGAGGCAGACCCGAAACAGCTCGAGCTGTTTTCCGGCGAACGCGCCGCGCGTGAGATGCAGATCCACCAGGTTCGGATTCCGGGCGGGCAGGTGCTGCGCGGCACGGCCCGGGAGATCGTTGCCCAGATGAGGGACGGCGCCGGGTTCGGTCACGAGACGGTGGGCCAGTATATGCGCCGTCTGGCCGAACGGTGGCACGAGCAATTGGGTACGGACATCCCGTTCCACGATCCTGGCAACTTTCTCAGGGCGGCGATCAGCGCGGGGATTCTCCGATCTGAAGACGAATGAAGTTGAACCAACTACCGAGGAGCCGACGATGAGCGCTCCGGATGTCACCCCGCCGGTTGCACGCCTTCACAGCGTGCTGATCGACGAGATCGCAAAGAAGCAGCCCCACTATCTGGATCGACCGTTCACGGTCGCGGAGATCTACCAGTCGCTGGTGCCCTATCGGAGTCATCGGGAAGCGATCGGTGTCCAGATGAACGGCGACTACGAAGACGCGCTCCTCCGCCTGTTGGCTGGGGCCGGGGACCTGGTCGTCCTCGAGTCCGACTCCGCCCTTGGCGAGATCCGGCGCGAACTCGAATCCAGAAATCCGAACACTGGGTTGTTTCGCGAATTCTCGGATGCCCCCGTCCGGTTGAACCGGGCGACGCTGGCTGCACATGGGGTAGAGGACCCCGAACCGGGTGAGGAGCCCGTTCCCGAGGCGGCAGAGGCTTCACCCCCCGTCGCCACCGAGGAACCCCTCCCCTCGCCCCGTGAGGTCAATCCACCGGAAGCGGTGCCTGCGGAATCGCCAGGCCCGTCGGAGTTTTCGATTCTCCCGGCTCCCGAGCCGCCCTCGACTACGGAGGCGGTGCCCGCCCCGTCGGTCGCTTCGAGCTTTCTGGAGGCGGAGATCAGTCCGGTGGCACCTGCGTCTGCCACGGCACCCGTTGCCACGCAGGTCACGTCACCTGTTGCGGTGCCGGCATTGGCACCCACCGCCGCCGAGGTCTCGGAGAGCTGTCGTTGGTGTTCGGAGGCACTTCCAAACCGCCTCAGCCCGGTCAACTACTGTCCCCACTGCGGCAAGAGCACCCAGACCAGACCGTGCGGGAGTTGCGGTGCGGAATTGGAGCCAGAGTGGCGCTTCTGTGTGACGTGCGGTTCGGAGTCGATCAACGGGTCAGCTTAGTGTGGTGAGCGCCGATGCATCCGACCCTGCTTCGTTGCTCGTCCTCGCAATAGCGCTGCTATCACTGGTCCTCTCGCCTCCCATGGGCCTGCGCCTCGACACTCTCGGTAGCTCGCGAACTCTTGGAACACGACACTAGGATCCTGTCCGAACTGAGAAGTGCGTCGGGTATCCGCGTAGTCGTCGCGGTTCTAGTGACCATTGCTGCGCTAGGGTGCAGCACAGACTCCGGTACAGGGGATCCCGATGGGGCCGAAGTCATCCTTCTCGGCGGAGGGCGGTCGGAGGTCCACGTCGTACCCAGTCGCGTGGTGGTACGCTCCGGGGATCGGGTTCGATTCACAACGGTGGACCGGCGCGTCCATACCATTCGGTTCGCCACCGACGACATGAGTGAGGGTGCGCGGGACTTCCTTGAGGCGACCGGGCAGGAGCGCTCGCCACCGCTGTTGGAGCGGGGTGCAGTCTTCGAGGTTTGGTTCCGGGAGGCGCCTCGTGGCTTCTACCCGTTTCGTGCGGAAGGCCCTGGCGAGCCCGTCGATGGCGTCATTGTAGTGGAGTAATCATGAACAGAATCGCCGTAATCGATGGAGATGGGATTGGCGGTGAGGTGACCGCCGAGGCGGTGCGCGTTCTCGAGGCCGCATCCGAGCAGTTCGATCTGGCCCTGGCATTCCGACACTGGGACCTGGGTGCGGAGCGTTACCTTCGCGAGGGAATCACCATCACGGACGATGAGTTCGCGGAGTTGTCCGACACTGCGGACGGGATCTTGTTGGGAGCGTTGGGTGACCCGAGAGTGCCCTCCAACGTGCACGCGCGTGACATCCTTTTGGGGCTGCGGTTTCGCCTCGACCTGTACGTGAACTTCCGGCCCAGCTACCTCCTCCACCCCCGCCTCTGCGCTCTGCGTGGGTTCGAGGATCGCCCGATCCGTCTGGACGTTTTTCGTGAGAACACCGAGGACCTCTACGCGGACTTGGGAGGCCGGTTCCGACCGGACACCGTCAACGAAGTGGCGATACAGGAGAGTATCCACACGGCGTTCGGGGTGGCGCGGATCGTGCGCGCAGCCTTCGAGCACGCACAAACGCGAGGGCGCAACCGAGTGACCCTGGTCGACAAGGCCAACGCCATGCCCGCGGCCGGTCGTCTCTGGCGCCGGATCTTCGACGAGGTCGGTAGTGACTTCCCCAGCATCCGACAGGACAAGATGTATGTGGATGCCATCGCGATGGATCTGGTCCGCCGGCCGGATCAGTACGAGGTCATCGTGACATCGAACCTGTTCGGCGACATCCTCAGTGATCTCGCCGCGGAGATCACGGGAGGTCTGGGCGCGGCGCCCTCCGCCAACATCCATCCTGGGCGCATCGGGCTGTTCGAGCCCGTCCACGGATCCGCACCAGACATCGCGGGGGAAGGAATCGCGAATCCGTTGGGAGCGATTCGCTCCGCTGCCCTGATGGTTCAACACCTCGGGCACGTCGAAGCCGGAACAGCCATCGAAGAAGCTTCGAGGGCGTCCGTTCTGGAGGGGGTGTCGACTCCGGACCTGGATGGAAGTCATACCACTGCCGAGGTGGGCACATGGGTGGCGAACCGCATCCGAGGAAGCTGAACTCACTGAGCGGGGGCGCCCGTGGGAGATTCGAGCACAGGACGTGACGCGATCGGCCAGATCCTACGGAGCTTCGGGCGGATCACCGACCAGGACATCGAGGCCGCCTTGGCCTATCAACGCGCCCAGGGAGGCTACTTCGGCGAGGCCCTGCTAGCACTTGGACTCGTGACCCCTGACGAGTTGGACTGGGGCCTCACCTCCCAGTTCGACATCCCCTACGTCTTCCCCGACGCGTCTTCGGTGGATCAGGATACCGCGCGGCTCGTCACGGCGGATTGGGCCCTGCGTCACCTTACGCTCCCGGTCGTGCGGACCCCGGATACGCTGCATGTGATCGCGGACGACCCCACCTGGTCCGAGGCGCTCGAGGAACTGGAGGAGATGACCGGCCTCCAGGTGCAACTGGGGCTCGCTTCTCGCGAGCAGGTGCACGCGCTCATCTGGGGGGTGTTCGGAGAGGGGGAATCTCCGCCGGTCGAGCCTCCCGCGGAGCGGCTGACCCTGGACGTCTTCCTGCAGAAGGTGGACCGGTCGATGGCAGATCGCTTCGGCCTCTCCATGCGGAGTAGTGGGACGACCGGGTGGTTCGAGAGGCCGGCCGGCCCGATTGAGCGCGTACCCCTCGCTCCCGAAGCACGGGGAGCACTCGAGGGGTTGTTGGTCCCCTCCCAAGCCCCGTCCTCAGGCGGTGCCGCGAGCTGGGTCGCCCAACTCACCTTGGGGGCCCGCGCCGTCACCGTGGAGGCCACCCGCCTCCAGGCGTCGACGGGGGAAGAACTGCTCTTTCAGCGGTCCTCATAGCCGGATTCACGGAGAGCGACGACCTGGTGAACGGTCCGCAGGGCGCGGGGTAAACCTCCGCCTTGCGTCCGCTAGTCGCCGCTAGCCGCTCCAGCATGAGAATCGGAGGTTGGATGGGTACCCAGGGTCAGTCGCGTGACATCGTGTTCTTGTCGGGGAAGCGCACCGGTTTCGGCGCGTTCGGAGGGAGCCTGAAGTCGTTCAGCGCGACCGAGCTCGGCGTCTTCTCCGGGAGGGCCGCACTCGAGGCCGCGGGGGTGACACCCGAACAGATCGGACACGTCGTCTATGGGAACGCGCTCCAGACCTCCGCGGACGCCATCTACCTCGCTCGGCACGTGGGGCTGGGATGTGGGATTCCCCAGGAGGTCCCGGCGGTGACGGTGAACCGACTTTGTGGTTCGGGCTTCCAGGCGATCACCAGCGCTGCGCAGGAGATCCTACTGGGCGACGCCAACGCCGCGCTGTGCGGAGGGACGGAGTCGATGAGTCAGGCACCCCACGTGGTTCGGGGCGCACGTTGGGGAAAGCTCAGGCTCGGTGATCCTGCCAAGTACTTCGAGGATGCACTCTGGGCTGCGCTGCTGGACTCCAACTGCGGACTCACCATGGCGCAGACCGCTGAGGAGTTGGGAGATCGCTACGGCGTGACCCGGGAGGCGTCCGACGAAGTGGCGCTGCGGAGTCAGTTGCGTGCCAAGGCCGGCTGGGAGGCTGGACATTTCGACGCCGAGATCACACCTGTGCCGGTCCGCACTAGGAAGGGCACCATCGAGTACGCTGCCGATGAGCACATGCGCCCGGACGCCACGCTCGAGGGACTGGCCAAGCTGAAGCCCTACTTCCGCGAGGGTGGTTTCGTAACTGCGGGCAACGCTTCGGGCATCGGCGATGGCTCCGCCAGTACCGTGATCGCCGACGGTGAATGGGCGTCCTCGCAGGGTCTCGAACCCATCGGGCGACTGCTCTCCTGGGCGTTTGTGGGTGTCGATCCCAAGATCATGGGCATCGGACCTGCGCCCGCGTCCAGAGCCGCGCTGGAGCGGGCGGGGCTCACCCTTGACGACATGGATCTCGTGGAGGTCAATGAAGCCTTTGCTCCGCAGTACTGCGCCGTCGAGAAGGATTTGGGACTGGACCCGGAAAGGACGAACGTGAACGGGGGTGCCATTGCGCTTACCCACCCTCTGGCCGCGTCGGGCACTCGCATCACCATCCACCTGCTACACGAGTTGCGGCGGAGGGGGGGAAGGTACGCCCTGGGGTCTGCGTGCATCGGAGGAGGCCAGGGTGGGGCCGTCGTGGTAGAAGCCCTCTAGAACCCTTCTAACCGCGTTCTCATGGTCGACGACAACCAGAGCTTGGTGCCACATGAGGGTTCGACGAGCCCGGGGCTGAGTCGCGCTCAGTTCGAGGAGGTGATACGCCGGGCCAGTGAACTTGCGTCGACCAGCGCCGAACCCGGCTCGAGCCTGAGCGAAGCGGAGCTGTTTCGGATCGCCTCCGAAGTGGGGCTGCCCGCCGCGCATGTGAAGACCGCGCTGGCGGAGGTCCGCTCCCAGCCGGTGCCCTCTGGGCCGGTGCGCGCGCTGGTCAATGGACCTTGGGTGAGAGTCTCTCGGGTGGTGCCGGGGAGCCGCGAGGAGCTCACCAGAGCAATCGATCGTTTCCTCGTGGGCGGTAGGCTGCTCCAACCCGTGAGAAAAGGGAACGACCATCTGGTCTATTGGCCCGCCAAGGACTGGGTCTCGCAAATCGCTCGTGCCGCCAGCTCCACCGGCAAACGTTACTACATTGCGTCGGCCAAACGGGTGGAGGTGTCGCTGCACGAGGTCACCGACGACACCACGCTCGTCGAGTTTGCGGTGGACCCGGGCATCCACGGTGAATACTTGGGTGGGGCGGTCGTTTCCAGCGTGCTGGGTGGCGGCGTCGGCGGTGTGGGGGTCGCGGCCCTGGTTGCGACCACGGCTCCGCTCGCCCTCGGTGTGGCTGCGGGCGTTGCGTTGGGGGGTGCCATCGTAGGTGGGATCTCCTACCTGGTCGGAAGGAACTATCTGAGTCAGTTGGAAAGAGTGCACCTCGAGGTCGAAGGTGTGCTCGACCACTTGGAACGAAAGGAACAACCCGAGCCGCCGCCCGCGTCGTGGCGTCAATGGGTTTCGAGGAACTTCGGAGGTGTCGCGCGCGAACTGCGTAGCCTCGATGACGATCGTGACTAACCACCGCCCCGAGGGGTGAAGAAGGAGTGCAGTTTGGAGATCAAGAGTGTAGGCGTGGTCGGATGCGGGTTGATGGGAAGCGGCATTGCCGAGATCAGCGCGAAGGCAGGGCTGGACGTCGTGGTGCGCGAACTCGATGAAGGAGCCCTGGCGGCGGGCCGAGCCCGCATCGAGAAGTCGCTGGGGCGTGCCGTCTCCAAAGAGAAGCTGACCCAGGCCGACATGGACGCCGCCCTCGGGCGGTTCACGTTCACAACCGAGCTGTCCGGCCTGAAGGATTGCGACCTCATCATCGAGGCGATCGTGGAGAACATCGAGGCGAAGAACGAGTTGTTCGGAGCGCTCGACGGCATGTGCGGCGATCAGACCATCTTCGCGTCCAACACCAGTTCGCTGACCATCACCGACATGGCGGCTGCCACCAACCGACCAGATCGCGTGATCGGGCTGCACTTTTTCAACCCGGTGCCGGTCATGAAGCTCGTGGAGGTCGTGAAGACGATCGCCACCAGCGACGAGGCCTTCGACGCCGCGTTCGAGTTCGCTCGACGGGTCGGCAAGGTACCGATTGCAGCGAAGGACAACTCGGGGTTCGTGGTGAACTTGCTCCTGGTGCCCTACATGCTTGACGCCATCCGCCAACTGGAAAGGGGAGTGGCCACTATCCAGGACATCGACACGGGAATGCAGCTTGGGTGCGGGTATCCCATGGGCCCGTTTACGCTGTGCGACTTCGTGGGTATCGACACGCTGTATCGGATCTCGGAGATCATGTTCGACGAGTATCGCGAAGAGCGGTACGCTCCCCCGCCGCTCCTCAAACGCATCGTGGCCATGGGCCGCTACGGTAGGAAGAGCGGCCAGGGATTCTACGATTGGAGCGGAGAGAAGCCGGTTCCCCTGCCGGTCTGACCTTCGCGATTCCCCCGAAAGAAGAAGGGCGACCCCGCTGCGCGGAGTCGCCCTTCCTTTTTGCTTGGTTCCCTAGGCTCAGGTGCGCGGGGTCGTGGCCCGGCGCTGGCGTCTACGTTCTCGGCGTACGGCCGCTTCGCGCTTGCGTTTCCGCTGGGCGCTGGGCTTCTCGTAGAAGCGACGCTTCCGGAGTTCGGAGTAGAGTCCTGAGCGCTGCACCTTCCGCTTGAACCGGCGGAGCGCCCTCTCCAGACTCTCGTTGTCCTGAACGATGACTTCCAAGCTGACTCGTATCCTGAAGTGTTGGTGAACCAAGGAAGACGTAAATTCTAGATATTTCCGATTTTCGGAGCAAGGGATGCGCCAAACCCCGCGCCGTTCAGGAGATCTCGCCCCCTGCGTGCACGGCCTGGGAATAGCGCTCGTACTCCTGACGATGGGCCAAGAAGTCCTCCTTCCAGGCCTCGAAGGGAGGCAGAGGCAGAAGCGATTCGAGGCGGGCCACCACCGACAGCGCGAATTGTAGGCGGTCGCGACCCCCGAACTGCACCTTCTGACCTTCGAGTAGGGTCTCGACGACGTGGTCGAAGTCATCGAGACTCAACAGCGAGACCAGGTGCCCGACCTGCTCATTCCGGTAGGATGCATACCGTGAGCGCAGGGCGATCTCGTCGACGGGTTGTCCTTCGGAGGGGCCCCTGTCCTCGGAGGCGGCGGCCTCCAACATGGCCTGCACCCACCGCTTGGACGGCCGCTGACTGGCTTTACGCCGGGCCTCGACCTCCAGGGCCGAGTCCAGGAGGGCCGAAATCATGGGACGTCCGAGGGCCCGAGCCCTCCTGTCGATCTCACCCTCGGAGGCCTCCACGAACAGCTCGGTCGTCCTGATCTCGCGAAGGTCGCCCTCGGGGGCCGTCTCCGAGTTCGTCTCCCGAAAGGACAGGTATCCCCTCCAACGCCGGGCTCCCGACCGATACGTCACCAGCGAGCAGGTCCAGTGGCTCCCCTGCGGGTGCTCGAGGGACCCCACCCATCGGGACCTCTGGGGGCGGAGTGGATCGGGTCCAGGGGTGGGCATGATCCCTGCTAACTCAGTTGGTTTCGGGAGGCGGACGCCCAACTTGCCGGTCTTTGGTACCTGGGGGCAACCTACGGTTGCTTCCGGCGGAAACAGATGGTTATTCTCTGCGTCCCTGTTTCCCGGATCCCTGCACAGCAACTTTGGAGAAAGGCCGGATGCCGCACGGCAGAGGCGTTGTATCGACCAGCGGGACAGGCTCGCAACCGGTTCGCACAGATACGCTTACGGAGCTGCCCGGGGTCGCGGAGCTATCTCTCACCCGAGCGGTCACCCTGTACTGGGACCGACAGCTCCTGGGGGCGTCGCGGCGCCGGCATGTGGATGACCTCGGCATCGGGGTGGTGGTTCAGGGCCAGTATCCAGCCTCCTGTGCGGTCGTGGATCTGGGGAGTACGCGGCTGAAGGAGCTGGATCTCTCGCGAGAGCTCGTGATCCTGGGATGGGTGAGGGACGAGACGCTGGTGCACCTCGCTCGGCTCCTCGAAGGCGACGAAGGCGACTTGAGCTCCGAGTCCGCCAACCACTACTGCTTCGGGATGGTCCTTCGGGTGCTCGGCGAGGTCGGCTTCAATCCGCTGACTCGGGCGACTTTGCTCAGGATCGGGTACCGGGATCTTTGCCGAGACCTGGATCCCCAGTCGCCCGAGGGTATTCGGATCGACCTGGGGACCCAGGGGATCGCGCGGGTCGGGTTGAACGCGGACGACGCGGTGCTCGAAATCGCCGTCGATCACCCGCGAAGCGGAGCCGTGCTCGAGGCCCGGCTGGCCGGCGCCTTCCCGTCGATGGTGGTGGCCCGAGGGCCCGCTCGGACCGGTCAGGTAGCACGCTATGAAGCCCGCATGCCCCTCCCGGTATCCGTGTCGGAGGTGAGGCGGCTGATGGCGCAATTGCGCGCCGGACTCACCCGGCTGGTGGCCATGTTCGAGCCGGCGCGCTTTGAAGGGGTGGCCCGGTCGATCGCTACGTTCGGTGCTCGCGACACGCTGGCTCGGTTCGAGACCGGGGCGTCCCCAGCGTCGGGGCCGGTGAGCGGCCCCGAGCTGCCTGCGCCGGCCCCCGAGGGGTTCGGGCCGGCCGAAAACACCACGGTGCACTGACTTGGGTAACCGGACCGTCTTCATGGCCGGATCCGTCCGCGGGTCCGAGTTGCGTTGGCAGAGGCCCGATGCGGGACGTGCCCGCTCTCTACGGTCGGAGTACCAGCGCTATTTGGATCGGGAGTGTCACGCGTTCCTTCGCATGCTCCCAAGGGTAGGGATCCGCCCCCTGTACGCGGCCTCACGAGCTTGGGCGGCGGACCAGGGAACACACGAGACCAAGGATCCCATGGCGTCGTTGGTCGCCTACTGTCGGGCCCACCTGCCGCTGCCGCCCTTCGGCGTCTGGCTGGAGGACCGAAGGGCTCATCCAGGTGCTCACGCCCGGGTGGCTGCCGCCCAGGCACTTTCAGAGCACGACAGGGTGCCGGTGAAGGTCGCCACCCGCCGCCTCGAGCACGATGGGAATGCCTGGACGGCGTCCCTCCATGTGTTCCATGAGGAGGGGAGTTGGCGGGGCTTCATTGCCTTTGCCTGCGGATCCGGCGACGGCCGGCCCATCTCGGTCCGGACCAGCAACATCTTCTGCGAAACCGAGCTCAACACGCTCTCGGAGGTCTTCGACGGCTTCACGTCGCGGACGCTCTCCGGGTTTCTGCGGTCGGCGCTGCCCTAGGGGCTTCCCCAGCGCAGTTCTCCACAGGAGCTCACTCGGTCCTGGATCGTCGCACCTTCGGCACGCCGACATTTTTTCGTAAAAGATTCAACCGGCCCACGCAGCCGGCGGTCGCCCGCTTCGCCCGCAAATCTCCCCTAGTTCTGGGGGCTTTTCAGGCTCTCCACGGTCCCTGTTCCAGCCTCCTGAAACGGACTCTTTTCGGGCGCCGGCTCAACATTCGACACTTTCTTGTAAATATATATACAACAATATCTTACCGGAGTTTTCCACTGCCTTTCCACGAGCTTTCCTCACCTTGCGTGCCGACGGGCTGTTACCTAGAATCGTAGCGTCGATCGGGGACGGTTACAGCACTGGTACTTTTGGGGTGCCCACGTGCCGTCCGCGCAATAGCAGTTCCTAAGGTTTTTGGAATGGAGGCGAGCGTTCGCGAATGGGGGAAACGTGTGCGGTAGATCTTCAGGTGCAGCTTCCCAAAGAGGTTGCGGTCCAGGTGGCGGAGGTCCAGAAATCGGACCCCGATTTCCTGAGTCGGGTCGTCGTGTACGGCCTCACCCGAAGATCGATCTATCGGCAACTCCGTGAGCAAAGTGCGCCGCAATCGACTTGACCCGCATGGGACTGCCGTGAACCCGATCCGATAGGTGGGCCGGCCCTCGCAAGGGGGTCCAGGCCAGCAAAGAGTGCGCGTCGAGCCCTGGGCTCGGCGCGCATTTTCGTTGGAGACTCGGGCGAACCTGTGAAGACCCACGTGGGTACCACCTGTTGTGGACACGCTGAACTGGACCCCAACAGGTGGTTCCCGTGAATGAGTCGCCACGCCCGACGTCTGACCTTTCGGAAGGGGAGGCGGTACTTCGGGCCAAGTATCTGGACTACTGCTCGGCAAGGGTGGCCGAGCTGTTCCTGTCGCTGTCTCCGGACGAGATCTTCGTCATTGCGGACGAAGATGCGGCCGCGGACGCTGTCGACGAGGGGCCCTACGAGCGCTTGGTACGGAAGGCGACTGTCCAGTTGGCCGAGCGTCTGGGCCTACCGCCCTTCGAGGAGTGGTCGGCGACCTATTCGAACGACCCCACGGTCTACGAGCCTTACCTGATGGGGCTTTGGACAGACGGTGCGACCCGCTAGCCGCCACCCACTAGAACGGCAGGTCGTCGTCGGGTTCGCTTAGAGGTGCGCGGGTCGCGCCCGACTGCGGTGCACTGTCCCCGTAGCCGCCGCGTCCGCCCTGTGGCCCTGCTCCTCCGCCACTCCCCGTCGAACCGAGCATGACCATCTCGGACGCGACGATGTCGGTCCAATAACGGGTTCCCCCCTGGTCGTCCTGGGTCTGGGAGTACTCGATGCGACCCTCGATGTAGATTCGGTCGCCCTTCTTGACCCACTGCTCGACGATGTCGGCCAGCTTCCCGAAAAACGTGACCCGGTGCCAATCCGTCCGGTCCTGCTGCTGCCCGGACCGATCCTGGAACGAACGGTTGGTGGCCACGCTGAGCTTCGCGAGCTTCGAACCCGAAGGTGTCATTCGGATCTCGGGATCGTTCCCGACGTTTCCGATCAGCATCGCCTTGTTCAGGGATCGGGCCATTGCTACGAACGCTCCTGTGTAGGTGCCATCTGGGGCTGGACGGGTTGGGACGCTGAACCTACCGAGATGGCCCTCCCTCCGCCATACGAATTGGCGAACCAAACCGTGGGTCTGCGCGCTGGCAAAGCACGGGGAGGCTCGGTTAGCTTGAACCCATGAGCGATCAAGATTTCATTCGGGTCGAGCGGGACGGGAACGTTGCCACCGTCTTCGTCGATCGACAGGACAAACTGAACGCCCTCAATCCCACCGTCATTGAGCAGCTCGGGCGGGCGTTCCACGGGTTGCGCGACGATGACACCGTCCGGGGTGTGATTCTGACTGGGGCGGGGGACAAGGCGTTCGTGGCGGGTGCGGACATCGGGGTGCTGGCCACCATGGATCCCCTGACCGGGGTCGAGGTGAGTCGCCAAGGACAGGTGGTCTTTCGCGCGATCGAGCGGTTTTCCAAGCCCGTCATCGCCGCGGTGGGAGGGTATGCGCTGGGAGGGGGTTGCGAGCTGGCGCTGGCCTGCCACCTGAGGGTCGCTGGAGAGCGCGCGCGCTTCGGTCTTCCCGAGGTAGGGTTGGGGATCATTCCGGGCTACGGCGGGACCCTGCGCCTGAGTCGCCTCGTGGGTCTGGGGCGGGCTCTGGAGCTCACGCTGACCGGGGAGATGATCAAGGCGCCCCGCGCGCTAGAGATCGGGTTGGTCAATCGGGTCGTACCACCCGAGGAGCTGATGTCCGAGACGCGGGCCTTGATGGATGGGATCGTGAAGAACGGGCCAGTGGCCCTCAAGCTCGCGCTCGAGTCGGTGTACCACGCGCTCGACGTCGCCGAGGAGGACGCCCTGGACTACGAATCGACCCTATTCGGCTTGCTAGCGTCCACGGATGACATGAAGGAGGGGATGGGCGCATTCCTCGAAAAGCGGAAGCCACAGTTCAAGGGGTCGTGATCCAAGGGGTGGAGACATCCTAAATCCCCGTATCACATGCGTTTATGGGTCTTTCTCCGCGTTTGGAGTCATGCGGGAAGAGTGTTAGATTCATAGACGAGACGGAATCGTTCTCGGAGCCCTGCCAGCCCTTGCCTCCATCGCTGTGCGACTGACGAGCCTCAGCCTCCGAAACTTCCGTAACCTCGCCGCGCAACGACTCGAGTTCCCAGGGGAGGGGGTCGCGATCATCGGACCGAACGCCCAGGGGAAAACCAACCTGCTAGAGGCGATCTACTACTTGGAAACACTGCGTTCCTTCCGGGGAGCCCCAGACGCTCAGCTCGTTCAGTTCGGCTGCGAACACTTCAGGGTGGCCGCCGAGCTGGAGGGTGTACCCGAGGGCGCGGCGACGGAGGTCGCGGCGGCGTTCGACAAGGTCCAGAAGCGGAAGCGGGTCCAGATCGACGGGGTTGCCTCGAACCGGCTCAGCGATGGGTTGGGCCAGCTTGCGGCTGTGGTCTTCTCCCCCGCCGACGTCGAGCTGATCAACGGCGGACCGGCCGAACGGCGTCGGCATCTGGACGTGTTGTTGTCGTTGAACCATCCGGGGTACCTGGCTGCGGCTCAGCAGTACCGACACGCCTTGGCTCAGCGTAACGCTGCGCTTCGCAACTCAGCGCCCTGGGATGTCGTCGAGGTGTGGGACCAGGCGCTTACCCGTGCCGGTGCGAAGCTCGTCTGTGCCCGTGAGGCCTGGGTGGATCAGTGGTCGGGTCGCTTCTCAGAACTCTACACCGCCGTGTCGGGGGGAGAAGGGGCAGCGATGGCGTATCGCCCCAACGTGTCACGCGAAGACGGCGAGACCTGGAGTGAGGCGTTCGCCAGACAGCTTACCGCGGGGCAGGAGCGCGACACCCGCATGGGGAATACCGGAACGGGACCCCACCGGGACGAACTGCGGTTCATGCTGCTCGGCGAGAGTCGTTCCCCCACAGTCCGAGACTTCGGGTCCGGGGGTCAGCGCCGCACGGCTGCCCTGGCGTTGCGGCTGGTGGAAGCGGAGACCATTCAGGCTTCCCGTGGGCACGATCCCATCGTGCTACTGGACGATGTCTTCGCGGAACTCGATGCGGCCCGCTCCGAGCGTGTTCAAGACCTGCTGGACAGTCGTTGGACAGGACAGGTCATTCTGACCGCGCCCAAGGACGCCGACGTCACGCTTCGCGGAGGCGCCCTGGTGAGGTGGTCCATCGAGCAGGGGGTGATCCAGTCGTGACGTCCGACCGCAAACCGACGCCCATCGGCGATGTTTTGGCTGGCGTGCTCGACCGACCCAAGATTCAGCGAGGGTTGGATCGGGCGCGCATCGTGGGCGAATGGGAGGAGCGGGTCGGCGAGAAGATCGCCGCGGTGTCGCGCGTACGCTCGTTTCACGAGGGAACGCTGTTCGTAGAAGTGCGCTCCAGCGCCTGGATGATGGAGCTGGAGATGATGAAGCGCGAGATTCTGGAGCGGCTCAATTCGGGGTGTACCCGCCTGCAGTTGACCCGCATCGTATTCGTTTTGGCCGAGACGGCTGAACCCAGACCAACCTCCACGGATAGATAGCATGGCGTCAAAGAAGAAGAAGGGGGGCGACTACACCGCGGGACAAATCCAGGTCCTGAAGGGCTTGGAGGCGGTGAGGAAGCGCCCCGGCATGTATATCGGGTCCACCTCCGGGCGGGGGCTCCACCATCTCGTCTACGAGGTGGTGGACAACTCCATCGATGAGGCCATGGCCGGCTTCTGTTCAGGCGTCTACGTGACCATCCACGCGGATGATTCGATCACGGTGGTCGACGATGGGCGGGGAATTCCCGTCGACATCCACCCCGTAGAGAAGGTGCCGGGAGTGGAGCTGGCGATGACCACCCTCCACGCCGGAGGGAAGTTCGACAAGGACACCTACAAGGTGTCCGGCGGCCTGCACGGTGTCGGGGTCAGCGTGGTCAACGCGCTCTCTGAAGTCCTCGAGGTAGAGGTGCGGCGGGACGGGAAGGTGTACCACCAGCGCTACCAGCGTGGCATCAAGCAGACCGACCTCAAAGAGATCGGCACCTCGAAGAGCAGCGGCACCAAGGTCACTTTTCGGCCCGACCCCGAGATCTTCACCGAGCTGCGCTACAACTTCGACACGCTCTCCAACCGCCTGCGAGAACTCTCGTTCTTGAACAAGGGACTCAAGATCGTCCTCACAGATGAGCGCGAGGATCCGCAGACAGAGGAGACGTACCAGTACGAGGGTGGGCTGGCCAGCTTCGTCGAGTACCTGCGCGGGAAGCGGGTGCCGTTGCACGACCAGGTGGTGTACTTCGAAGCCTCGAAGCCCGAGGCCGAAATCGAGCTGGCCATGCAGTACGACGACGGCTTCTCCGAGAACACCCATACGTTCGTCAACAACATCAACACGCATGAGGGCGGGTCGCACCTCACAGGACTCAAGGCCGCGCTGACCCGGACCATCAACGACTACGCGCGCCGGAACAAGATCTTCAAGAAGGACGACGAGAGCCTATCGGGCGACGACGTTCGAGAAGGTCTCACCTGCGTGTTGAGCGTGCGGGTGATGGAACCGCAGTTCGAGGGACAGACGAAGACCAAGCTCGGGAACTCCGAGGTGCGGGGAGCCGTGGAGGCTGCAGTAAACGAGCAGCTGGGCACGTTCTTGGAGGAACACCCCAAGGCTGCCAAGGCGATCATCGAGAAGTCCTTGCAGGCCGCCCGAGCCCGCGAGGCCGCGCGCAAGGCGAGGGATCTCGCTCGTAAGAAGAGCGCGCTGGAAGGGGGAGTGCTCCCCGGCAAGCTGGCGGACTGTTCGCTGACAGATCCGTCGTTGTGCGAGATCTACCTGGTGGAGGGCGATTCCGCCGGGGGCTCGGCCAAGATGGGTCGAGACCGACAATACCAGGCCATCCTCCCCCTGAAGGGGAAGATCCTGAACGTGGAGAGGGCGCGGATCGACAAGATTCTCTCCAACGACGAAATCCGTGCCATCATCACGGCGATCGGCGCGGGCATTCGGGACGATTTCAATCTCGAGCAGGCCCGGTATCACAAGATCATCGTGATGACGGATGCCGACGTAGACGGTGCGCACATTCGCACGCTGCTGCTCACGTTCTTCTTCCGGCAGATGAGGGAGCTGATCGAGCAGGGTTACATCTACATCGCACAGCCACCGCTCTTCAGAGTGCAGAAGGGTAGGAAGGAGTACTACGCGTACTCCGAGGACGAGCGCGACGACGTCATCAAGCGGTTGGACAAGAACGGCAAGGGCGAGGGCAAGTACAACATCCAGCGCTACAAGGGGTTGGGGGAGATGAACCCCGAGCAGCTCTGGAAGACCACCATGGACCCGGAGAGTCGCACCATTCTCCAGGTGACCATGGAGAGCGCTTCCGAGGCGGACCTGATCTTTTCGCGGCTCATGGGCGACGACGTGGAGCCGCGCCGCGAGTTCATCGAGAAGAACGCCAAGTTCGTGAAGAACCTGGACGTCTAGCCTAGCGGCCTTCTCCTAGGACGGTAGGTCCAAGCGCACCTTGATGATGTTCATCTGCGAAACCACGACAAGCGTGTCACCGTGCATCATCGCGGTGCTGCCGTGCGCGAGTGCCTCTTCCGCCACCGGGTCGTCTGGCGGGAGCACCTCGTGGATCGTCCGCCGCTCAGTGTCGATATAGAAAGCGTACGCCGGATCCCAGCCGATCAAGAACAGGAGGCGATCCGGCCCTGCGCGCACGAGGCGCTTGAGACCGAAGTTGCCACCGACCAGGGGGGTGCCCGCCTTCCGCCAAACCTCCATCGTTTCGCCGATTTCATCGAGTAGCGGTTGCCACAGGTCCGAGGGGAACAGCATGGTGTCGACAAGACTGCCGTCCCTGGTGTCGTACACGCCGATCGCGCCCCGATGCTCGTCGACCACGTAGGCCAAATCGTTGACTACGTCGGTTACCCGCTTGGGAGCCTGACGGGTGTCCGTTAGCGGCGCCAACCTCGGGAGTGGAGGGAAGGGCTCCAGCGGTAGGAACGAGTCGTCTTCGGTCACGATGACGCCGACCATGCTGGAATCAGGAGAGATCAGAAGAAGTCGTTCCCCGGGTAAGAGAGCGAACTCGCCGGTCCTGCGGAAACGCTTGGTCCACTGGGGCTCGAGCGTGATCGCGTCGAAGACCGAAACCCGGCGATTGCCAGCTTCCCAGATGGCGAGCTCACCGGGGGCGCTCGAGAGATACAGAGGGAATCGCATCTCCCCGGGACCAGCGCCGGTCCGTCCCAGGACCTTTCGCACCTCGAGACCCGAGTCTAAGAGCGCGAGACGGTTCAACCGTCCGTCCACCACTGCATACCCGTCGGGAATGCTACGGATGTCCGTGGCCCCAGCAAACCCCAGCGTATCTTCCAGGGTCTCGGTGCGAAGGGCGAGTAGCTCCGCCGTTTGCACAGCGGGTCCAACAGTCAGGACTCGTTCATCCACGACCGCGGGAGTGCTGTCACAAGCGACGGTTAGGGTGATGGATCCCAACAGGCATAGCATGCGTACCCCGGGGTGCACCGACGCTCGCGTTCTCTTCATGTGTCTCTCCATCTGCGCTTCGCGCTGACCCGGGACGGCAGAGAGGCGGACAGTCACGTGGGCCGCCCGCCCGCTCTACCCATCCGCTGATTGGGTCAGGTGAGTGTGTAGTTCGAGCAGTTCACCTCGTGGTGTTCGCCGTCGAGTCCCACGTAGGTGCCGATCCAGTACTCCTCGGTGCGGGAGCCCCGAGCACTGCCGTCGACCCCTGGAAAGGGATTGAGCGACCCCTCGAACTCGGTAGTCTCGGTGACCTTGCGTGTGCCAATGAGCGTCCCTTGGAACGGGTTATCCGCCATCCCCGAAATGTAGTCGGCGCATTCGCCGTCTTCGTACTCGGCCACAACGGGGTCCGAGTGGGCCATCAGTGCCAATCCAACCGTCAGTGCCAGAACGAGTGAGCGTTTCCACATGGCTGCCTCCTTCAGGCTATCGTCGGGACCGTGAATTCGGTCCGACCCGAAGCTCGGGGCAGCCGGCGGGCACCCGGATGGCTGAAGGAGACTCGCTCGTCCGCTCCCACGGTGCGGTGGGACGACACGGGTCGGCCATGGCGAAATGGGCCTTCTTGGAGCGGATTGGCTCGGAGGTGAGCCGCCGTGAGGTCCGTCCAGCAGGACGATTTCAAGAGGATTTGGGGGCTTCCACGTCTAATGTAGCATGGCGCCACTCTTGCGGCTCCCACGTGGTGCGCTACCCCTCCGGTTCCCCCGTGACTCCGTGTGCCTGCCCATGTACCTGCACCGAGTATTCCCCCTAGTCCTCCTCGTCGCATTCGTCGCCTGCGACACCACCGATCCCGGCGTGACGGATCCCACCAACCCGCCCCCTCACGGTTCCGTCGTCAAATGGTCAGAGCCCGGTTCCTGGCCGCAGGGTCGGGCGCCCGTCGAGGGCGAGGCCGTCACCATACCCGCGGGGGTCCACATGCAGCTCGACGTCAGTCCGCCTCCCCTGGCGGGTATCACGGTCGAGGGCACGCTCGAGTTCGACCGGAAGGACCTGGAGCTGGTCGCGGACTGGATCCGAGTGGTAGGTAGCCTGGAGATCGGCACCGAAGCTCAGCCGTTCGAACAGCGCGCACGGGTGGTGCTTACGGGCATCACAGGCGCGGACAGCATCCCCGGGATCGGTACCCGGGCTCTGGGAGTGGTGCCGGGTGGCACGCTCGACCTCCACGGCGTGCGTCGACGCGCCTGGACCAAACTCGCCAACACGGCCAACGCGGGGGCGTCCCAACTCACACTGGTCAACGCCGTTGATTGGCGGCCGGGGGACCGCATCGTCGTGGCTCCCTCCGGGTTCGACCCGCGCGAGGCGGAGGACCGGGCGCTCGTGCAGGTGTCCGGAAACTCGGTCACGCTGGATCGACCGCTCACGCACACGCACTTCGGAGCGCTGCAGACCATCGAGGGGCGTACGGTCGACGAACGTGCCGAGGTGGGGCTCCTGACCCACTCGATCTCGATTCGGGGAGTGGGCGTCGATGACGAGGGCACGGTGGGCGGCAGTGGCGGATTCGGGGGCCACATCATGATCCTCGCCGGCGCGATGGCCCGGATTGAAGGCGTAGAACTCCTCAACATGGGTCAACGCGGGCAACTGGCCCGCTATCCGGTCCATTGGCACCTGGCCGGCTCGGTGGCGGGACAGTACTTCCGTTCGAATTCCGTGTGGCGCTCCAACAATCGTTGCGTCACGGTGCACGGGACGAACCATCTGCTGGTCGAAGGCAACGTGTGTTACGATCACCAGGGCCACGGCTTCTTTCTGGAGGACGGGGCCGAGACCGGCAACGAGCTGCTCGGCAACCTTAGTGTGTTGGCCAGGCGACCCGAGCCGGGCGACCGGCTGCTCCCATCCGACGACCGGCCAGCTTCGTTCTGGGTCACCAACCCAGACAATCGACTCGTTGGCAACTCGGCGGCGGGGTCCCAGGGGTTCGGGATTTGGTATGCCCTCCCCGAGGCTCCCACGGGCCCGTCGGCCGGACAACCCCACCTGCCTCGACGAACCCCACTGGGTGAGTTCAAGGACAACGTGGCGCACAGCAACCAGCGGGGCGGGCTCTTCGTGGACCTGGGTCCGCGGCCGGACGGGGAGGTGGAGACCGCGTCCTATCGCCCGGTGGTCGACCCCACCGATCCCGACTCCGATCCGGTGCCGGCAGCGTTCGAAGGTCTGCTCGCGTATAAGAACCGTCGGCGTGGTGTTTGGCTGCGAGGACACGAGCATCGCCTGACGAACGCAGTCCTGGCAGATAACGAGATCGGAGCCACGTTCGCGAGTTCCGAGAGTTTCATGGAAGATGGGCTCATCGCGGCCGAAACCGCGAACTCGGTAGGTCGTCTCGACGTGTATCGCGGATTCGAGTTCTACGACGGGCGGGTGGGTGCGCGCAGGGTGGCCTTTTGGGGTTTCGATGGTGCGGGCGCGATTCCCTGGAGCGCCCTCGGCTACAACCGAAGGAACGCGTTCTCGGTGCACACAGGTAACGTCGCCGAGGAAATGACGTTCACGCGCTCCCGGCGGGTGTACCTGGAGGCACCCGACGTGACCAAGGACGGAGACAAGGCTGCTGTCTTCTTGGATCAAATGGGGTCTGTCACGGGCACTGCGGGAGTCTGGGTCACCGGGAACACCGCGTTCCTGACCACACCTGCGTGTACGTTGCGTGCAGATTGGAACGCTCTCGTTTGTCCGGGACCCTACGTCCGCCTGTATATGCGGGCGGCATCCAACATTGCGCCGCTGGTAGCGCGTCGTGACGACGGCGCTTCAGAGAGCTTTGTCGGTTCGGGAAACAAGGAGACGCAGGCCTCCATCTCGGTACTGAGCGAGCGAAGCTACGACCTGACTTTGGCGGGCCCACCAGCGGCAGGGCAGATCTCACTGCGAGGTGGCGACGAGGGCACCTGGGTAGGGGTCAGCTTCGCGTACCCGGATGCGGCGCCCACCATCGTCCGGGACTACTGGAACAAGAACGTGCTGCTCCCGGCTCCGTCGCGGGCCGCACTGGACGCCAGCGAAGGGGAATTCTACTGGTACGATTCGGCGGTGGGACGCCTTCACCTCAAGCTGTTCGTTCAAGCCAACCGCGACTGGGCCCACCTACGCATCAAGCAGTAGGGCTGCCTCGGCGGGGACGCAGGCCGGAGCTACCGGCGGAACTCCATGACGCGCCCCGGGATGCCTCGGGGGTCGACGTCGTCGACTCGCTCAGTGCTGCGGCCAGCGGGGCCCAGCACCGTGACCTCCACGTCGACCAGTTCGGTCCCGGGAGGGAGGCCCACGTGCACCGGCGCCGATCCCTGCGAGCAGTATCCGCCGCCGGTGTCGATCAGGCGGGTGCCTAGCAGGGCCCCCGACTCGGCGTCGTAGATCCGCACCTCCGATCCCGCCCGAGTTTGAACCCCCCCCGAGTCCAGCACACGCACCTGGATGGACCGTTCGGCGCGCTCTGGGGGCAGTTGGTTGCGATACAACGGATGAGAACCTGCGTCTACGTTGTTGTTGGCGAGGGCCAGGTCGAGATCCCCGTCGGCGTCGAAGTCGGCCCACCGCACCCCATGGCTGGCGCCCTTCAATATCATTGCGGCCGGCGTCACATCGACGAAGGTCCCTCCCAAGTTGCGGAAGAGGTGATCGGGTGCCTCCGGCTCGCCCCCCAGAAACGCGGCCACGAACACATCCGCCCATCCGTCGTTGTCGTAGTCGCCCCAGGCGGACGTGGTGGAGTGATGATCCTCACCCACAGGGGTGCCTTGCGCGATATCCGTGAACGTTCCATCCCCGTTGTTTCGCCAGATGACGTCGGGTCCGTAGTTGGCCACGAAGATGTCCAGGTCCCCGTCGTTGTCGAGGTCCGTGATGTCGGGGCCAACGCCTCCGATCTCGTCGCTCCGCTCTCCGCCGTCCATCCCCAGCTCCGCGGCGACATCTGTGAACCGACCGCCCACGTTGCGGAAGAAGCCGTCCGCGTCGCCGTTCTGATTGGCCACGAAGGCGTCGAGATCGCCGTCCTGCTCGTAGTCGAACCACGCCACGCCGACGGTCCGGCGTGGGTCGCCGATTCCGGATTCCTCGGTGATGTCGACCAGTCGCTCGCCATCGTTCCGGAAGAGCCGGTTAGGACCGTCGCGGAGTGCGACGAACAGGTCCACGTCCCCATCCCTGTCGACATCGATCCACGACGTTTGGCGAGTCGTGCCCGTGATCTCGACGCCCAACTGGTCGGTCACGTCTAGGAACGCCACTCCGTTCCCCTCGTTGCGGTAGATGCGGTCGCTGAGGCCCGTGCCGGTGGGAAACCCGATGTACACGTCCAGGTGTCCGTCCCCGTTGTAGTCTCCCCAGGCAGCCACCCTCGTGTCCTCTGAAATCGCGAGGCCCACGCGCTCAGCGACGTCGGTGAACACGCCTCCGTCGTTCCGGTAGAGTCGGTTCGGGCGATTCCGAAAACCCACGAACAGGTCGAGGTCGCCATCACCGTCATAGTCGACGAAGGCATTGGGCTGTGCCCCCGAAGCGTCAAAGAGCTCGGGCTGAACGGGCTCGAACAGCGGCGGAAAATCGTCTTCCAGGGGCGCCTGTTCAGACGGAGCACAGGTTGCCAGAAAGGCGCTGAGCCCCAGAACAAGACAACGAAGAATCATGGCGCGACTCCGATGGACCGAGGCATAGGCAGACCGGGGTCGGTCAACATGCCCAAAGGGGCGTTGGACCGGCAAGCGCCCCAAGATCGTCGTCCCGCTTTGCGCTCAGCGCTCCCCGGTCATCTCGCTGAAGCCGGGAACGGTCTCGTTGAGAATCTCCAGCAGGGTTGTGCGTTCATCGGCCCCGATATGGGCATATCGATCATCCTCGACCTCACCGCCAAGGACGTCGGAGAGGCGGTTGAACACCAGCTCCTTCATCACCTCGGGAAGCGCTGTGAACGCATCGGAGTAGATCAAGAAGCTCGCGGGGTACCGAAACAGACGATCCTGCAGATCCAGATCGCGCAGCGACCGCCCCCTCGAGTCACGCGGGCCCATCGCCTCGAAGTCCTCCTTGAACTGGGAGGTTCCTTCTACCGGTCCCACGAACGGTGCCTCACCTGCGAACAACAGGCCTTCGGCCAATCGGTCTGCGAGACTCTCGATTCGAACGCGGGTGACGGGCAGGAACCCGTCGGAGGGGAGGGTGTCGCCTTTGATACGAAGTGTGGCCGCTTGCTCCTTCAGCGCGTCGGCGGTGCCCAACTGGGCCATGGCGATCAGGTTGTGCACCCGGGTCTGATGAGTAAGCACCTGAATCGCCGCTGCGTCGCTCTGGTCGGTGAGGTACTGCGATACATCGAAGCGCTTCGATAGGTCGTGGACGACCGCCGCCTCGAAGTCGAAGTCGGCCAGAAAGCGATCTTGGTCGCTGACGTCGTGGGTCAGCACGGACGCTGCCACGTTGCCGGCATGTGCTACATCCTCCGAGAGCCCCGTTACGTACCAACCTCCCATGCGCTTTTCAGGAGGAGTGCGGTCCGACTGGGGGCCGTCGGCAACCTCAGCGATCACGTAGCCGTGTCGGTCGGGGAGCACCGAAAGCACCATGAAGCCGGGCACCCCGCCCGTCACCGTCTTGGATTCGTGGCACATGAGGCACGTGGTGGACTCCTTCCGGAAGTGCGGCGGCTCGTCTCCGATTTGATCCAGTGTGTAGAACACTCCTCCCTCATCCGGATCCACCGCCCCGATCTCCAGGAACGCACTCTCTTGCACGAAACCGATGTAGACGTCGTCGTTGAAGTAGAGGGCGCGCGGAGTCCATGGCGCGATACGATCGGTTTGGAGGCTAGTCCTGGAGAACACCAGCGACTGGGACGAGACCGGAATCCCCAGGCGCTCCAGGAGGGCGGGGAGATACCCGTGAGCGCTGTCGAACGCCAGGGTTTCGGTGCCGGCGTCGATGGCCGCTTGTAGAAGCGCGATGGGGTCGTCCATGGGGATGACGGCCTCGTCTTCCATCACTACCTCCGGCGCCTCTGTCTGGGCGGCGATCGTCGCCGGGACGAGAGGTAGCGCCAGGAGCCCCACGACCAAGAGCCGCTGGGTCTGGAGAACAGTGCGTGCACTCATGGTCTTATTCATGCGCTTCGGGCGTCGGTGATCTGAACGAATGGCGTCGATTCTCGCAGCACGAGATCGGCGAGCGTATAGCGATTGAGTCCGTCGAAAAAGGCCCTTAGGCCGTCGGAGAGGGCCTTGGCCAGCAGGCAGTCGCCCGTAAGTGGGCAGCGCGTGTTCGCTTCCTCGAAGCATTCGGCCAGAGCTAGGCTGGGTTCGAGGTCACGTATCACATCTCCGACCCTTAGGGTCTCCGGGTTTGCGACCAGCGTGAACCCACCGCCTCGGCCGGGCGTCGAAGCTACGATGCCGACGTGCTCCAGACGCTGAAGGCTCTTCATGACGTGATCCTTCGAAACCCCATAGAAGTCCGAGATCTCGCGAGCTGAGAGCCGATCCCGGCTCGAGCCCAACATCATCAGAGCCCGCAGGCCCAGGTCAGAGAATCTCGAGAGTTTCATGCGGTCGCAGGGTGCGGTCTAAAGTGGTATTGAAAATACCTGTTTTGTAGGGGACGCGCCAGCAATGACCTCACAGACCGCCTCTCTACGCCTTCCAAACCTCGGTGAACAGGCGGTGCCAATTGAGGCCCATGACTCTCTCGATATCGGCTTCGGAGTACCGGCGTCCGCGCAGCCCCTCGGCGATCGTCTCCATGCGGCGAGGATGGTTCAGCTCGCTCAGGAAGAACGGCCAACGCACCGGGGGCATGGTGGACGGGTCCGGGTACAGGCGAGACAGCTCGTCGACCAACTTCTGCTTCTCGGCTTCGGTATCGGGTACGGGTCTGTGCTCCCGATCGCTTCCGATGCCCACGTGCTCGATGCCACACACTTGCACGGCGTGGTCGAGGTGGTCCAGGTAGGTGTCCAGGGTGTTGCGCTCGGCCGGACCGAGGTAGGGGTTCAATTGCACGATACCAAGCACGCCCCCCTTGTCGGCCATCGCCCGCAGCGCTTCGTCCGACTTGTTGCGGGAGTGTTCGAACACGGCGCCACAGCCCGCGTGGGTGATCGAAATCGGTGCTTGTGAGAACCGGATCGCGTCCAGGGTGGTTTGGGGCCCCGAGTGCGAAACGTCCACCACCATCCCCACCTCGTTCATCCGTTCGACCACCTCGATGCCGAACTCCGACAGGCCGGCGTTGGTGCGCTCCGCACTTCCGTCCCCGATGAGGTTCCGATGGTTATAGGTGAGCTGCATGATGCGCACACCCCGTGCGTAGAGATCGGGAATGCGCTCCGGGTCCCGCTCGAGCGGGGTGGCGTTTTGAGGGTAGTAAACCAGGCCCAACTTCCCTTCCCGGATGGCCCGGTCGATGTCTCTGACCTGTCGGACCCGCAGTAACCGCTCGGGGTGGGCATCGATGTGGGCTTCGTAGGCATCGATTTCCCGCAGGGTATCTGGGAGCGCATCGGCCCCGTACAGGCCCGGATTGCCTACGGTCACCACGCAGCATCGCATGCCGCTCGCGATGATCTGATCGAGCAGCTCGGGTTCGTAGTCGAGCCGGATCTCACCCAGGCCGTCGATCGACATGGGCGGCTCTTGAGGCGCCGGGCGTTGCCCGGCGAGCAGCCCTCGGCGACCAGGCCAAGTGGCAGCTAGCGCGGCTGCTGCCGAGGTACTTAGGAAGCGGCGACGGTGCATTGGGGCATCCTCCGATCTCCCGCGATCTTGCCTGTCGACGTTCGGTGGTGCAACCGGTCGGTGTGAGCTGAACCTATCGGTGCGGGATCAGCGGAGTCGGCGGAGGAGCCTCGATCAACATCATGCCCCGCGGAGCGCTGCCTGCGGTCGGGGCGGATGCAGTGAAACCATCTGCGGCCGAGTAGTTCACGACGTAACCCAGGTCTGCCGCTGCACCCACAGTGATCCGACTCAGTGGATTGGGAGCGCTGAAGTTGATGAAAGCGGTCATCACCTCGAGTCCCAGCAACGACTCGCGCCAGTGGGCATCTCGAGTCCCCGGGCCGCCTGAATTGTGCACCGGAACCCCCCCTGCGTGTGAGCCGCCCAGCGCCTGATACTGGTTCACGGCCTGCGGGCCGGTGTACACGGGGTTGGACCCTCCGAGGCCGGCGACCAGACCCGCTGCAGGCCAGAAGCCACCAATGCCCAGCACATGCCCCAACTCGTGGATCAGCACGTCCGTGAGGCGATTGTTGGCGATCAACGTCGTCACATCGGCCGCGTCGAGTCGGACCGTGCCGAAGATGGCAAAGTACGTCCCCGATCGGACCATGCAGGGTCCGGCGCTGGCCACCGTTCCACCGGCCCCGTCCATAGAGATGACCTCCAGGAAGACCACCATGTCGTCGACGGGGCCGCTGTACGCAGCGTGGTTCACCCCGCAGGCACCGGCGTTCAAGGTGGCTGTGGTGTTGGGCAAATCGCCGGTCACCACGCTTTCCCAACGTGCAGCAGCGGCCAACATCGAGGACTGGACGTTGGGGGCTACCGTACCTGCCCACTCCACCTGCACGTCGAACCCGCCCGTGGGCAAAGCTACCCCGGTTGCAACTACGTCGACGCTGGGCAGACCGGTCGCCGAGGCCGTCAGGGCATTCGGTCCGGGATTGGGTCCGAGGGTCCAGGAGCCCACAGTGGCAAGGCCGCTGGCGTTCGTGGTCTGACTGGTGCCCGTGGCCGACCCACCCCCGCCGGTGACCGCAAACACGACGGGTACTCCCTGAATGGGATTCCCGAAGGCATCGTGGACCCGTACGGCGGGCCGGGTGGGTACTGCGGTCCCCACGGTTGCAACCTGGTTGGCTCCCAATTGGACAGACAGAGCCGCTGCGGGTCCGGCCAGGGCCGTGGCGGAGAACGCTGCCGGGGCTACGCTAGCCACGCGGGCCTCCAGGGCTTGGGTGCCTGCGGCGGTGCCCAGCGTCCAGGTACCCGCGCTCGCAAGGCCCGCAGCGTCCGTCTGACTCGAGGGACTAGACACCGTGCCACCTGAGGTCGGAGCGAACGTCACTGCGACGTTGCCAACGGGGTTACCCGCGGCGTCTTCAACCCTGACGGTCGGCGATTGGGACAGCGCCGATCCCACCGAGCTTGTCTGCCCGTCTCCCTGCACGAGCAGCATCCGTGCGGGAGGACCGCTGGTCGCGGTGGCCGGGAAGTCCACAGTCACTGAACCCAACGAGGCTCGGGCCAGGTGGGAGCCGACACTGCCTCCCAGCGTAAACGTGGACTGTGCGATGCCATTCTGGTTGGCAGCGGCCGACGACGAGGAGAGTGTTCCCCCACCGGCAACCACCGAGAACGCCACTGCCGCGCCCGGGACGACGTTCCCGAACGCGTCGGTCACGGTGACCGAGAGTGGCACCGGTAGCGGCGTCAGCGCCGCACCCTGCTGGTTTGCTCCGCCCGCGAGGGCGATCCGGGTCGCGGGGCCGGGGAGGGCGCTGGCTTGCACCGAAGCCGTGGAGAGCCCGGACACGGCGACGTCCAAGCGCTGCGTCCCAGCGGTGGGACCGAGCGTCCAGTGGAAGCGGGCCACGCCCGAGGAGTCCGTCACAGGGGCGGAACTACTGACGCTGCCCGTTCCAGCGGGGACCTGCACCGACACCGTGGTGCCCCCGACCGGGTTGCCACCGGCATCGCGGACCTCGACTTCAACGGGAGCGGACAGCGTGGTCCCAACGGTGCCCTGCTGACCGTTTCCGCGGAGTGTCAGCGACGCGGGAGGGCCGGCCGTGGCCCTCGCGTCAAAACGCGCCGCAACGATGCCCGCGGCTCGCGCTTCGACCGATACGCTGCCGATGGATTGACCCATCGTGAGCGACGTGCCCGCCTCGCCGAGCTCGTCGGTGAAGGCCCACTCCTCAGACAGGGAACCCGCACCGGCTGTGATCGCGAACCCGACGCTGTCTCCAGCGACCGGGTTGCCGAACGCGTCCTCGAGGCGGGCGGTGAGTGGTAGGGGGAGGGGAGATCCGACGCTCGCCTCCTGGCCGTCTCCTGACACCGTAGACAGGGCCGCGGCGGGGCCGGCCGCAACGTCCACCTGCCAACGCGCAGAGTTGTTGGTGGCGGTCATGTCCAGAACCTGTGTTCCGGCGACGGTGCCCAGCGTCCAAGATGCCCGTACCCTGCCCTGGGAGTCCGTAGACGCCTGGGTCGGAGTCACCGTCCCGTGATCGGTAGACAGCGTAACGGGTGCGCCGGCGAGGGGTCGCCCGTCGAGGCCGGTCAGGACCGCGGCAACCTCGAGCGCTTCTCCGACCGCCGGGTCCGCCGCAACGGGCGCCAGCGTGATCTCTCCAACGGGTTCGGGACCCGTTGCGCTATCGCAACCAGCAATCCAAGCACTGACCCAAAACAGGGCGACGGTCCCACAATGTCGACGCAAAAGCCCCACACTCAACCCTTCTGAAGTGCGCAGCCCCACGCCGGGCGTGGGGTCCCTGAACCGACCCCACCCTCTACCAGCATCAGCCCTGAAACCGTTGAAATCAAAGGCATAGGCGGACCCTGACGTGCCTGGGAACGCTGAGACGACGGCCCGTCACAGCGCACGACTGGCTCGCCTGGGGGGGAGGCGGTCTGGGGGTCAAACCAGCAGGAGCAGTGCCAAGTAATGGGTCAGTGGTTGCGGGTCCTCCGATGGCGGGCCACCCTCCTTCCGAGGGTCAGGTCGGGGCGTCCCGCCTACCCACTCCTCCCTGCGGGCGCTCCGAATGAACTTTCTGGTGGCACTGGGTGGGCTGGCCGTGCTGCTCCTGACAGGCCTGGTCATCCACTCCAAAGTGGCCCTCTTCCGACACCTGATGCTCCCCGTCTCCCTGCTCGGGGGGCTGGTGGGCCTGGTGGGGGGTCCCTATGTGCTCGACGTAGTACCGCCGAACGTCGTGGAGCTGTGGTCCCGGTTTCCAGGTGTCCTGATCAACTTCGTTTTTGCTGCGTTGTTCCTGGGGGTGCGACTCCCCAGCCCCGCGACGCTCGTTCGATTGGGCGGACCGATCTTTCGTTTCGGCGTCGTGACCTCCATGGGGCAGTACTTCGTGCCCATGTTACTGACAGGGTTGGTGTTGATCCCACTGTTTGGGAGCCACGCTCTGATCTCCTGCATCGTCGAGGTCGGCTTTGCCGGCGGGCATGGTACGGCGGCGGCCATGACGCCCGTGTTCGACGAACTGGGCTTCGAGGCGGGGGGTGCCCTCGGGCAGATGTCTGCCACGGTGGGGATCGTGGTGGGTGTGATGGTTGGGATGGCCCTGGTGAACCGCGGGGTCGCTGCCGGTCGCGCGTCACAGGTTGACTCCACCGGGGTCCTGGAGTCCGGTCAGGCTGCGTCTCACCGAGACGCCTTCGTACCGACTTCCGAGCGGGTGCCCGTCGCCTTGGGCACGGTACGGTCCGATGTCCTCGACCCACTTACCTTGCACGTTGCCGTCCTCTCCGTGGCTGTCCTCTTGGGGTGGGTCATCTGGCAAGCGCTGCGTGCACTCCATCCGACTCTCGCGGGACTCCCACTCTTCCCGTTCGCGATGATCGGAGGGATGCTGGTGCAGTGGCTGGCAGGCCGAATGGAGGTCGACCATCACCTGGACCGTCAGAGCGTTCAGCGCCTGATGGGCGTATCGCTGGACTTGTTGGTGGTGGCCGCGATCGCCTCTCTGCGGCTGGACCTGTTCTTCGCCAATGCTGTGCCGTTCCTGTTGCTCATGATTGCGGGTACGATGTGGACCATCGGTGCATTCGTATACTTGGCGCCGCGCATGATGAAGAACGACTGGTTCGAGCAGGGCGTGGTGATGTTCGGTACGCAAACGGCGGTCACCGCCGTGGGTCTGATGCTGCTGCGCGTCGTCGACCCGGAGAACCGTACCACGGCTGCCCAGGCGTTTGCGGCCCGCGCGGTAGTGGCATCGCCCTTGATCGGGGGCGGACTGGTCACGGCTACGCTGCCCTTGCTGGTGATGGAGTTTGGCCTATGGCCGGTCTTCGCGGGGACCGCCCTGGTTGCCGTCGTGGCCTTGGTTTGGCCCAGCCGGGAAGTCGAGGTCGCTGAACCGATCTAGGCGAAACGGTTCCAAGAGTGGGGGCCGGTTGTGACCGACACACCAGTCTGCCACGGCCTCCGCCAACGCGGGTGCCAACGCGAATCCATGCCCGGTCCACCCGGTCATGAAGAAGAGGTTGGCTGCGCCGGGAGCACGGTCGATGATGGGCACTCCGTCCACGCAACACGTCTCTCGTCGGTCGGCAAAGGAGCTGTCGACCTCCAGGCCCTTCAGCGAGGGGAAGACCGCCTCGGCCTGGGCCACGTTACCCCGTACCGATTCCGGTGTGGTTTCGCCTCCGCCGCGTGCGTCGTTCCAGCGACCTCGCCAGCCGCCCGACATCATGACTTGGTTGGCGATCATCTTGAGGGCCAGAGGGCGGTGGAAGTGGCCAATCAAGGTGTGGAAGGGCGGAGCGGGGAGAGGAGTACTCATCACCACCTGGGGGAGGACCGTCCAACAGGGAAGCGCTGGCGCGAACGCTCCCAGCAGGTCGCTTACGCCACCGTTGCTGGCGAGAACGACCTCGCCGTCGACCCCGACTGTGGACCCGTCCGTCAGGGTAAGGGACTCGACCCGGCCGTCCCTCGCGCCGAGGTGTTCCACCCGCGCTCCCTCCATCACTCTGGCTCCGAGCCGCCGTGCCGCCTCGGCGTACGCCTGGGTGGTGCTGCCATGGTCGGCGACACCATCCAGCGGACAGTGGGTTGCGCCGAGCACCCGTTCACTCAGCCCCGGCTCGAGACGCCTCAGGTCCTCCCCCGAAAGGTGATCGGTGGGTATCCCGAACGCGCTCTGCACATCCGAGCGCACCTCGGCGTTCCCCGTGTCGTGCTCCCGCTCATAGAGTGTGAGTTGTCCGATGCGGTCGTACCCGGTGTCACCCTCCAGACGCATGGCAAGGTCGGGCCACATCGAGTACGCGCGCTGCATCGCCGGCAGTTCACGGAGGTCCCTGCCGTTCGCGCGCACCCCGCGCTTTCCGATCCCCCCGGACGCACCGCTCGCGAGCGTCTCGGCTTCCAGCAGCAGCACTTTGCGCCCTCGCGCGCCCATCTCAAAGGCGATGGCGCACCCGTAGACGCCCCCTCCCACGATCACACATTCCGCCTGCTCGGTCCGGGCCACGTGAGGCGCGCTCACGTTGGGAACCCGAAGGCTTCGAAATCGGCGCGGTACAGCCGCCGGATGCCCGCCTTCGCCTCGGCGCTGAGAAGCGACCCAGGCGGCTGCGCGTAGGACGTCGCGTTGAGCCGCTTCGTGTCGTCGAGATACCCCTGCCACTCCGTCACGCCCACGCGATCCAGTACTTTTCCGAGCCCTCGTCGCAGCTCGGCCAACTTGATGAGCGCACCATAGGGAAGCTCCCCCACCCGAAGCTGACGCGCCTGTACGTCGAAGTGTCGATCGAAGCTCACGCCATGGTGTTCCAGGCCCGCCACGAAGTCATCGAGCGTCAAACGCTGTTGCATGTAGTGGATTCCCACGGTGTGCTTCGCCCATCCGTTCGGTCCCCGGAGGATCTGTCGGAACTTGCCGTACCAGTACGTGCCCTTGTCGAACCGGAGGGTGTATCGGCTCAGCTTATCGAAGTAGTTCGATATGGTGCGCCGGTAGGGATCGCGCACCACCGAGAACCAACAGGCGTTCCGGTTGGCTTCCGCGAACGCGGACAGCTCATCGGCACCGATTCGCAAGCGATCCAACCCGGCTGCCTTTAGCGACGTTGCCATGGCGGGGGTGTCGAAGACATCGCGGGCGGGTAGTGGTGACTCCACCTTCCCCAAAGCCAGGAACAGCGCATGGATGGAGGTCGATCCCGCCTTGGGGTTCTCCACGTAAACGAGAGCGGGGTCCCGGAGTCGCAGGATGTAGAGCGAACGATCGAGGGTGATGGGGCGGGCACCTGTTCCGGGCTGGCGAAGCACTGACCGAAACTGCGGTCGCCTGTGAGGACACGCAACGCGACCTCAGTCCAATGAATGGTGCACCCGGCTGCCCCCTGGTCATCGCACGCCAACGGCGTGAGGTTATGCCACCCTCGTCACATGTCCCCGGACTGCAGTTGCAACCAGAGAACTCCATGCCGTCTCTCCGCGCGTTCATGGTCGCCGCCGCGGCATTGGCGGTTCCTGTTCCCGCGGGCGCGCAGCAGGGGGACGCACCGGTTCGGGTCTTCCTGGAGTGTGCCGCCCAGTGCGATCAACGGCTCATCCGGACGACCATCGATTGGGTGGATTGGGTGCGAGATCGTCAGGACGCTCAGGTCCACGTGCTGGTCACCAGCGAACAGACGGGGACCGGGGGACAACGCTACCAGCTCGACTTCATCGGTCTCGAGGACCTGGCTGGGACCGACGACCAACTGTTCCATACCTCTCTGGGCACGGATGTGCGGATCGAGCAGGACGAGGCGGTCACGCAGGTGCTGGCGGTGGCGTTGGCGCGATATGTGATTCTCGCCGGTGGGAATCCGGACTTCTCCGTGCGCGGTCCCGATCCGGAGCCGCCAACGGATCGCTTGGTCTCCGCAGATGAAGTCGACGATCCGTGGGATTTTTGGGTCTTCGAGTTCAACGCGAACGGTCGATTCAACGGCGAGTCTGCGCGCAGGTCGGACCAATGGCGGGGGGGACTCAGCGCCGACCGCGTCACTGAAACCTGGAAGGTCGAGCTGGAGGCCCGAGGTACGTGGATCGAGAACCGCATTCAGTTGTCGGACTCGACCATCGTGGACCATCGACGCGACTGGAACCTCAACGGTGAGGTGGCCTACGCACTTGCCCCGCATTGGTCGTTCGGGGGCCAGGGTGGGGCGTCGGCCTCCACTCGTACGAACCGGGACCTCACGGTGGGCGCGGGGCCCGTGATCGAGTACAGCTATTGGCCCTACGAGGAGTCCCCTCGCCGTTCGCTGAGGGCCAAGTATCAGCTCGGCCTCAACTATTACGAATACGAAGAGAGGACTCTCTTCGACCTGCTGTCCGAGACCCGCCTGGCCCACGACTTCGGACTTTCGATTAGTCAGAGACAGCCCTGGGGCCAGGTGTTCGCCAACGCCAACGCCTTCCAGTACCTCCACGACCTATCGAAGTACCGCGTCTCTACCGGTGGCTTCATTTCCTTCCGTGTCTTTCGGGGGCTCAGCCTCAACGTCAATGGCCGCGTGTCCTGGATCAGAGATCAGATTTTTCTTCCAGCCGGCGGCATTAGCGATGAGGAGATCCTACTTCAGCGACGGCGGTTGGCCTCCGACTTCGACTGGAACTTCGGCATGGGCTTCACCTTCCAGTTCGGGTCGATCTTCAACAACGTCGTGAACAATCGGTTCTAGCCCCGCGGTTAGTCGGGGAGTCCGTTGCATCGCACTTCCACCATGCCCCCATCGAACCTCAAGTAGTAGCCGATTTCCGTGAGGGTCAGTTCGATCCACGTGACCTCCCCCAACTCGGCGTCGAGCTGCGTACGCACCTCGACAGATGGTTCAAAGATCCTTCCCACCAGTCTTCCGTCGACATCGGCTCCCGACAGGAACTCGGGACACTCCATCTCCTCCGTCGCCTGGGTGGGCGCGGCCGTCAAGGACATCAGTAGGACCAAGGCGATCAGCTTTCTCATTTGGATTCTCCATCGAGCGTGAAACGGAGATCCAAGAACGCGGAACGCGCGGGACGCACCGATAGTGAAGCGCGACTACGTCAATACCACCTGGGTGTTGGCGCGCTAGCGCTCGCAGTACGCCTTGATGGCGTCTATGTCGCTTTCGATGGCCTTTTGAACCGCTCCGCGGATGAACGGTGTGACGATCCGGGCCAGTAGCTTGTGGGGCCGGGCGTCCATCGCCACGTGAAGCTCCGCCCCCTCGCCCTTTGGGCGGACCGTGAACAGGGTATCCCAGATGGTGCCCCCAGCGTCGGACACCATGCGGACCCGATCGTTGACCAAGTACTCGATCACCTCGAGCTCGGTGGTGTGCTCCCGACCCTTCATGAGACGCGTCTCCCTGAACCGGGCGCCCAGCCCCGTGTGTTGCTCAGAGAGCATCTCGACGTGGGTGATGTGGGGCACTGCCTTGGAGAACTGCTCGATATCGGACGCCACCGCGAACACCCGTTCCACCGGTGCGGCGATGTTGCGGGTCACCTCGGCCCAGCTCACGGCGTCGCTCCGCCGAAGATGCCACCAAAGAAGTCACCGTCCTTCCAACGCGGGGCTTCGTCCTGCATGGCAATCCAGTAGCCGGTCAGGAAGTTCAGCCGGGCGTGGCTCACGCCCGCCTCGAAGTCGAACGGTTGGTCGGCCCCGTCGTGAGGCGTGTGGTAGACGTCTCTCCGCCATGCTGCGTTGATCTCCGAACCGTCGATGTCGGGAGATCCGGTCTCGAAACCGCTCTTGATGAATAGGGCCGGAACGCCGCGACGAATGAAGCTGAAGTGATCGCTCCGGATAAACAGCACCTGTTCGGGGATCGGATCCGGCCCAATTGCGATGCCCAGATGGGCAGCGGCGGCTTCGATGCCGTCGGACATGGTGGAGTGGTCTGCCCCATAGGGCACCACGTCCTTAAGGGGGTGGAACAGGAACGGCATGTCGAGCGAGAACGTGCCCACCATGCGGGCGCCAGGCACCGTTGGGTGCTCGACGAAGTAGTCGGAGCCGAGCAGGCCCCACTCCTCTGCGGTCACGATCACGAACAGCACGGAACGCCGTGGCGATTCGGGGAGGCTGGTAAACGCACGGGCGATCTCCATGACGATCGAGGTGCCCGACGCATTGTCATGCGCTCCGTTGTAGATGCTGTCCCCATCCACCGGGACGCCCACACCGAAGTGATCCACGTGCGCCACGTAGACCACGTGCTCGTCGCGCAGGTCCGGGTCGCTCCCCTCCAGGCGAGCCACCACGTTGTGGCTGTCCACTCGGCGGTGGTTCGTGGTTGTGGACATGGAGAGCTCGACCGGGAGATCGAACGCCTGGGGAGTGCTGGCCGCAGCGGCCTCGAAGACGGCTTCGAGCCGTGTCGGCGCCCCCTCGAACAGCGCGTTGGCCGCCGAGTGGTTGAGGTTGGCCGATCCCAAAATGGGCGACGCCCCTCCCCGGGGTGTTCCCTCTCCGTCCACCCACGCGAACGAGCCTCGGGATGAACGGGCGACGCTTACTGCCCAGCGGAACCGGGGGTCGTCCGGCGACGTGAACGTCACCATTCCCACCGCACCTCGCTCCGCTGCCTCGGTCCGCTTCGTGGCGCCCGATGAGTAGTATGCTCTGGGGTTGCTGGGAAGCTTGGGCGGCGCCCCGCTCAAGTAGGCGACGATCTTACCCGAGACATCGATATCGGCGTAATCGTCGTAGTCGAAATCGGGCGCGCTCACGCCGTAGCCTACGAATACCACCGGGGCGGTGATCTCGACTGTCGGGCGGACGGCGTCAGCACCGAGGTAGAAGTCCTCACCATACTCGAACCGGGTGGTTTCTCCGTCATGAATGAGGGCTAGGCTGCTGGAGGTTGGATCGACCAGGCTCTCCAAAAGCGGCACGGGCTGCTGGAAGGTTCCGTTCACACCGGCGGGCTCCAGGCCCAGGTCGCGGAGCGTGCGCTCGGTGTACCAGGACGCGCCTTCGTACCCGGGCGTGCCCGGCGCGCGGCCAGCCAAGCTGTCGTGGGCCAATACCCGGATGTGCCCCTCGATGGCGTCGACCTGGATGGTTTCCATGGCCGACGCGACCTCTGGGTTTGCGAGGAGCTCGGCCCCGCTCTGACCTGATTCGGCGCCGCCGTCTCCCCCGCACGCCGAGGTCAACGCCGCTAGGCACAGGCCCAAGTGGATCCGGGAACGGAGGACTGTGGGGCGGTCCGGAGTCACAGAAGGCTCCCCGCTGCTGGAACGGTGATGGGTCGGCCTCAGATTGGACGCGGGCCCCGAAACCGGCAAGCGGGGGGGAAATCCCTCTCTGCAACTAAGCGGCCCTTCCGTACGTCTACTCTTCTATCAGGAAGCCTCGCACGAGGCTGCACAAGATGCCCCTACTCGGAGCAGGCAACAGCGTGGCCGATCTCAAACTTGCCCTTCGCCGTTTGGCCAAGACCCCCTTCGTCACCGCGGTTTCCATCCTTTCCCTGGCACTGGGGATCGGCGCGAACGCTGCCATCTACTCCCTGCTGGACCAAATGCTCATCCGGGCTCTGCCGGTCGATGAGCCCCAAAGTCTGGTCAACCTTGCCAACCCCGGTCCCAAGCCCGGCTCGCAGTCCTGCGGCCAAGCGGGCGGCTGCGACGAGGTGTTCAGCTATGCCATGTTCCGGGACTTGGAGAGCGCCGATACCGGTCTCGAGAGTGTCGCAGCCCACGTGACGTTCGGGGCCAACTTGGCCATTGCCAACACCACCGTCAGCGGTCAGGGGCTCTTCGTGTCGGGCTCGTACTTTCCAACTTTGGGAGTGAGGCCCGCCATGGGGCGGCTGCTCACACCTGAGGACGATCGCAACATCGGCGGCCATTTCGTTGCTGTCTTAAGCCACAACTATTGGCAGCGCCAGTTGGGGTCCGATCCGGACGTACTCAACCAAGCATTGGTAGTGAACGGGCAGTCCATGACCATCGTGGGAGTGGCCGAGAGGGGGTTCGAGGGCACCACGCTGGGGGCGCTCCCCGATGTCTTCGTCCCCATCACCATGCGTTCCGTGATTGACCCGGGCTGGGACCGCTTCGAGAACCGGCGGGCGTACTGGGCTTACCTGTTCGGCCGCCTCCCCGAGGGTGCGGACCAGGACCAGGTCACAGCACAACTGAACACGGTGTACCGGGCCATCATCAACGACGTGGAGGCACCCCTTCAGGAGGGGATGTCCGAGGCCACCATGGGGCGGTTCAGGGCCAAGGAGATCACGGTCGAGCCGGGGTTCAAGGGTCAAAGCTCACTGGATGAGGAGGCCAGCACGCCGCTGATCATGCTGATGATCATCACCGCGGTGGTGTTGCTGATTGCTTGTGCCAACATTGCCAACCTGCTTCTGGCCAGAGGCGCCGCGCGTGCCCAGGAAATGGCGGTTCGCGGCTCGTTGGGTGGGAGTCGGGGCCAGCTCTTGAGGCAGCTCCTCACGGAGTCGGTGTTGCTGGCACTGCTCGGTGGGTTGGCCAGCCTCCTGGTGGCCAAGTGGACCCTGGCAGGAATAGGGTCGCTTCTCCCGCCCGATGCCGCCCGCACGCTTTCGCTGACGCTCAGCCCCAAGGTGTTCGTCTTTGCCGGGATACTTTCCGTTGCAACGGGCGTCCTGTTCGGGCTCTACCCCGCGCTCCACAGCACCCGCCCCGACCTGGTGACGCTGTTGAGGTCGGGTGCGGGGCAACCTTCGGGGTCACGGTCGGCGGTGCGGTTTAGGAGTTCGCTGGTCACTGCTCAGATCGCGCTTTCGGTGGCGCTGCTGGCCTCGGCTGGGCTCTTCATCAAGAGCCTCGTCAACGTAAGCCGCATCGATCTGGGACTGGATACCAGCAGCGCTTTGACCTTTGCCCTGTCGCCCGAGTTGAACGGCTACCAGCCCGAGGACTCTCGAAACATGTTCGACCGCACGCTGGAGGAGCTTGCGGCGGTGCCCGGCGTAACTGGCGTGACCGCTTCCATGGTGCCGGTGCTGGGCGGTAGCAGTTGGGGTTCGAGTGTGAGGGTACAGGGTTTCGAATCGGGTCCCGACATCGACAGCAACTCCCGGTTCAACGCTATCGGCGAGGACTTCTTCCGGACCATGGGCATCGCCCTGCTGTCGGGTCGTGAATTCACCCGTGCGGACGGGCCGGAAGCCTCACCGGTCGTCATCGTGAACGAGACGTTCACGCGCAAGTTCGGACTACCGGGTCGCGACGCCGTGGGGATGTTCATGTCCGATGGCGGCGAGGAGCTCGACATGCAGATCATCGGCGTGGTGGAGGACGCCGCGTATTCGGACGTAAAGGACGAGGTGCCACCACTGTTCTACACGCCCTGGCGGCAGCAGGATGGGATCGGGTTCCTGAACTTCTATGGCCGTACCGCCACCGATCCCGCTCCGGTGTTGCGCGGCGTACCCGACCTCATCAAGGGCCTGGATCCAAACCTCCCCGTCGAGAACATGCGGACCTTAGACGATCAGGCCAAAGAGACCATTGTCATCGATCGGGTGATTGGAATTCTGGCCGCGGCCTTTGCCGGACTCGCCACGGTCCTCGCCGCGATCGGACTGTTCGGAGTGCTGTCCTACACCGTGGCGCAGCGTACCCAGGAGATCGGAATTCGGATGGCGTTGGGTGCTGGGGCGAGCAGCGTTCGTGGGCTTGTGCTCAAACAGGTGGGCCGCATGACCGTGCTGGGGTCGATCGCCGGAATCCTGGTGGCCATCCTGCTGGGACGGGCTGCGGCAGGTCTGCTTTACGGGTTCGAAGGGTTCGATCCGTTAGTCGGTGTGGCTGTGCTCGTCACGATTGGGCTGGTGGCCCTAGGAGCGGCGTTGGCACCGGCGTTAAGGGCGTCCCGAGTCGATCCCATGGTGGCGCTACGGTACGACTGAGCGGCGGGGCAACACCTTCCAGTAGGCCGCCTCCTCGGCGCCCGCTACAAACACGCGGAGGAGCACCTCCTCCGCCATGACGTCGAGTACCATGAAGCCGGGTCTGGATTGGGCGAACAGTGTGCGCTCGTCGTCACCCACCGGTGTGCCCTTCACGCCCGACCCCAGGCCGCTCACGAGCAGAAGTGACGCCACCGAGTCGCCCTCGAAGACCTGCAAACTGTGCTCGTGGCCGGCTGCGTACGCCAGGGGAGGTGTGGACGACAGGGTAGCCGCAAGTTGCCTGCGAAACGAGGTGTTGCCCCGGCTGCGGAAGTCCTGTTCGGAACGAACCGCCCACCGCACCACTGGGCCCAGGATGGGAAGCGGTAGCAGCACCCAGCGCATCCAGTTGTCGGCCATAAGCGACGGAAATATCCACTCTGCCGCGGTATAGAAGCCATCGTGCGGGCCCCGGCTACGCAGCGGGTGGTGTCCCACTACGATGACCTCGCGGTCATCGGGCACCTTGAGTAGGTCGGCGAGCGCCCGGGAGGCGGCGGCGCTGTCCGGCACACTGCAGTCGGACCCTTTCGGTTGCTCGCCGTGCAGCCACCATTGGGTGTCCAGCGCGATGAGTCGCACCTCTTGGAGCTCGTGCACTGCCGGCCCGGGGCACCCATCCGTAGGGGACAGCTCCACATTGGGCCGGGTTGCCAGGTACGCGCCCTGCCGGAGCACGGCTTCGAGACCCTCGGCCGAGGCGTGGTCCCAGTCGTGATTCCCCGGCACGAAGATGCCGCGAGCGTTCCCGACCGCAGCGATCTGGGCGTCCAGTGCCGCTTCGGCGGCGGCCCGGCCGCCCGTGCCCCCTTCGGGTAGCCCCCTCGGGTAGATGTTGTCGCCCAGGAACACCACCACCGTCTTGGACGGCAAACCCGCCACGGTGTCCCGCAACAGTTCCAGCACGGGTTCTCCGTAGAGCGCCGGCGCGCCCGCATCTCCGATCAATATGATGCGCTGGAGAATCTGATTCGGGCCCGGGGTAGGCGTTGCTCGTGCGGGCAGTGGGTCCCGGAGGTAGGGGCTGGTGTGGCTGCAGGCCACCAGCATCGACGCCAGGGCGAGCACCGCGGGTCCCCGCATGCGGCGCATCATGGCGCATCCCTCCCATCCCTTGTGTTCACCAACATCCCACGGATCCAGACAGGCTTATGATCGCTGGCTCCCTCCGGATCGCCGACGGTCCCAGAAGGGCGGGTTACCGGGAACTCTAGCCCCTTTGTGAAGATGTGATCCCACCGGCGGCCCAGGCCCAGGGTGGGAGGGCCTTCCCGAGTAGGCCAATCGAACCCGGCGTCGGAGACGACCTCCCCTACGCCTCCGCTGTTCATGTCGCCTCCCAGTACCACGTGCGTATACCGGGTGGCGTCGACGAGCACGGTCAGAAGCTGGTCCCGCCGTGCGCTGGGTCCAATCTCGAGCATGGTACCAAGGTGTGCAGAGTAGGCGCGAACGGTGTCGCCGCGTATCAGCAGAGTGGCTGCGGTCGCGGTCCTCTGGGTGCGAGTGGCGTGGGCTAGGTGCGGCAGAATCAACTTCTCGTCATCGAGGATCGGCCATCTGGAAAGCACGGCGTTACCGAAGTCACGCTCGTACTTCAGGTGGAAAACGGCGGGGTAGTATGCGAAGGCCGCGTCGAGGGCTTCGGCCAGGATGCGGGTGCCTCGCTCGTCCATCTCCTGCACCAGGAGTATGTCGGCACAGCGCAAGTCCGGATGGGTGGTGAGGAGATCGGCCGCACCTTCGACGTTCAGCGCGAACTCCACGTTGAACGATACCACTCGAAGGGTATCGGAGAGCCGGGGTGCGCATGGGTGCGGACCTGGGGAGAATGCCCGGGAGCCGGGGCCCTTGGGGTCTTCGTAGTTCAGGCCCGTGCGGCACCCCGTGACTAGGCACAGCATCGTCCCACTCAGGAGCAGAACCCGGATCCTCCGTCCGGGGGCGTCGCTTATCACTTCCCTGGGACTCCCCTGGTGCGCGTTGATGAGGCCTCCTCTCCCGATACGCAAAAGAATAGGGCAAGGCTCCCTCGGGTGAAGGTCGGGCTCACGCGGTCGTGCCTAGAATAAAACGAACGATCGTGCTATTATTACGGATGAAGCCTAACGCACAAGTTCGAAGTCGAGCCGGCACGAAAGGGGAATCCACACGAGCGGCCGCCCTGGAGCGCGCCGCCGATCTCGCCAGCCGGATTGGCCTTCAGGCCCTGTCCATCGGCGGCTTGGCCGAAGAGCTGGGGATGTCCAAGAGCGGCCTATTTGCACACTTCGGGTCCAAGGAGGCCTTGCAGGTGCAGACCCTGGAGCGGGCAGCCGATCGGTTCACGGACCAAGTGGTTCGACCGGCGCTCGAGGCCCCCGCCGGGGAACCCCGGGTGCAGGCGCTCTTCGACGGCTGGGTGGAGTGGGAGCGGTCGCAGGTCATGAAAGGCTGCATCTTCGTGCAGTCGAGCTCCGAGTTCGACGACCAGCCCGGTGCGGTGCGCGATACCTTGGAGATGCAGCAACGGCAATGGTTGGGCTTTCTCAGCAACGCCGCGGAGCGGGCCGTGGCCGTTGGGCACTTTCGAGAAGACCTGGACTGCATCCAGTTCGCGTTCGAGTTCTACTCGCTGCTGATCGGCTACGGGCACGCACACCGTATGATGCGCGACCCGTCTGCACGCGATCGGCTACGGACCGCGTTCGATCGGTTACTGACTTCGGCTCGCAAGAGCCTATGAGCAAGACCGAACCCGCCAACGAGCGATATCAGGTGCCTGCGGCCCTGCGAACCTCACTGCGCGCGTTGTCGATGGTCGCGCCTCCGGTGGCTGCCACCGTGGCGTGGCGCATGTTCGCCAAGCCCCAGCGCAGGCCTGCGCCGGATCGGTATGGCGTGTTCAGCGAGGCCACGCCCCTCACGCTACGCGCGGAGGGTCACGACCTGAAGGCGTGGGAGTGGGGGGAGGGCACCCCTGTTCTCTTGCTCCACGGCTGGAGCAGCTCGTCCCGTCGGCTAGGTGGGTTCGTGCGTCCGTTGGTGGACGCGGGCCACCGCGTCATTGCCTACGACGCCCACGGACATGGTGAAAGCCCGGGTGGCGTGACCAGTGGGCCCGAGATGGCGCGTCACCTGGTGGAGATCGCGCGCGCTCTGGACGTCCGTCAGGTGGTTGCGCACAGCATGGGCACCGTGGTGACGGGGTTCGCGATGCGACAAGGTTGGCAGCCCACTCGGGTGGTGCTGCTGAACGCCCCGGCGGACATGCCCTACTTCCTGTCGCTGTTCACCCGAGCGCTGGGGTTCACTGAGCCCGTTGAGCGCCGGATGATCCAACGGTTCGAGCGCGAGCATTCGATCGCCTGGGAGAACTGCACCGTAGAAGCCGTTGTGGGCGGCACCCCCGTCCGAGCGCTTCTGGTCCATGACGAGCAGGACCCCGACGTCCCCTGGCCACATGCGGAGCGGGTAAGGAACGCTTGGGGCAACCACCACGCGGTGACAACCCGCGGGCTGGGGCACCGGGGTGCTCTGAAAGCCGAACCGGTCATCGCTGCGAGCGTAGACTTTCTGTTGGGTGAATATGGGCGGCTGCCGGAGGTGGTGGAGGCGGGGTAGGGGGCTGCACCGCTTGCAATCGTCAGTGCGTTCACTGGAAGCCATAACGCGACCATCAATGTGCGGTGTGCACTGGGAGTGATTGAAGAATGAGCAGGTGGACCGAGCTGATTGCGGAGCGGTTCTCGGATCGAGGGATTGTCGACCGCGACAACGTCTATACGCAGCTTTGGGAGCGACACGGCGTGGGTGCGGTCGCTGTTGGTGAAGTACTCAAGTTGATCGAACAGGAATACGGGGTGCCGCCTGGCCTGCTAAGGCCTGACGACGACGTTGGGTTGCTTACCGATCCAATCCGCAGTCCTACGATCTGGGAGCGACTCAGCTATCGGCTGAAGTCGGAAGATCGTCTCAGCGAACTCAACTACCAGTTGGGGAAACGCAGTTCCGCGGGTAGGTCTAGCACCTCTATTGAGACGCTGCTCGACTACGTTCGCACCTGGGAGGCGTAGGGCGAACTGACACCCGCAGGTGAGAGATCCGGTCCTCCGAGTGGAGGTGCGTGTATGGCAACATAGAGAGCTTCAATAGAACCGAGGGCGATTGGTACGGCTCGCTCGTGCTCAATCAAACTGACCCAACGGGCTTGTTGTATCGAAGGTGGAGTTGACCCGGTCTAGTGGACACAACGACCCTGCGGGGGAGGAGGTGTTCAGATGCCGAGAACGAGACCGAGTTATCCATTGGAGTTCAGGCGCCAGATTGTGGAGTTGGTACGGTCGGGCCGGACGGTGGCGGAGGTGGCTCGCGAGTTCGAGCCGTCAGCGGGATCGATCCGCAACTGGGTGCGCCAGGCGGAGCTGGATGAGGGCCGTCGCAACGATGGGCTGACGACGAGTGAGCGCGACGAGCTTCGGGCCCTGAAGCGCGAGAACCGGCGTCTGCGGTTGGAGCGCGACATCTTAAAGCAGGCAGCGGCCTGGTTCGCTCAGGAGAGCGGCTCGATCCCGCGTCGGGGTTCGGGTTCATGAAGGAGCACCAGGCCGTGTATCCGATCCGGGCGATGTGTCGGGTGCTGGGTCTCTCCCCCAGCGGCTACTATGCGTGGCTGAGACGCCCGATGTCGGCGCGAGCGCGCCGGGATGCGGAGCTGACGGCGAAGATCTGCGAGGTGTACAAGACGAACCGTTGTGTGTACGGACGGCCACGGATCCACGCGGAGCTGAAGGATCAGGGCGAACGGGTGAGCGGCAAGCGCGTGGCCTGCCTGATGAGGCAGGCCGGTATCCAGGGAGTGAGTCGACGTCGCAACGGCCCCAAGACGACGCGTCGGGGCACGGATGCGCGGCCTGCGGCGGACCTTGTCGAGCGAGACTTCAAGGCGAGCGCTCCGAACCGCCTATGGGTCGCCGATATCACGTACATCAGGACCCGACGAGGCTTCCTGTACCTGGCGGTGGTGATCGACGCCTGGAGCAGACGCGTCGTGGGCTGGGCGATGGCCACCCACCTACGGGCCGAACTCGTGCTCGAAGCGCTTAACATGGCGGTCTGGCAGCGTCGCCCCGCTGGGGTGATCCATCACTCGGACCAGGGGTCGCAGTATACGTCGATCGCGTTTGGGATGCGGTGCAAGGAAGTGGGCGTACGACCCTCGATGGGCTCGGTCGGTGATGCCTACGACAACGCGCTCTGCGAGAGCTTCTTCGCAACGCTCGAGTGCGAGCTGCTGGATCAGCGGCGGTTCCACTCACAGGCCGAGGCCAGACTCGCGGTGTTCGACTTCATCGAGGACTTCTACAACCCGCGGCGGCGTCACTCAGCGCTCGGTCAGTGCAGTCCGATCCGCTTCGAGCGCGAAGCTGAGCGTGCGGCATGATCATGCGCACCGGGCTACCCCGGCGTCGCGCTCCAGGCCGCCGCTGCGCGCCGACGTCGCTTCGACTCCCGGTGTGCAAGAATGCTTGAAAAACGTCAGTTCGAAACCGTCCACCGTAGCGGGACAGCTCCATGGCATTGGCGAGCGGACTCCTTGCGGCGCCTGCTGTCGGCCTCGTTTGGCTCTATCTGTTCAAGAATGACGGTGTCGCCAACTTCTTGGCGGATTAGGGCGCCCAGTATGTTGGTCGAGAGCCCGGTCCTTCCTTATGGAGGGGCCGGGCTTGTTGCTGTTCAGGAGCCGAGGACGCGCCCCATCTGGGAGCGCTTGATGAGGGAGTCGAGCAGGATGACGAGGGCCTGCTGATCCTCGTCAGAAAGGCGGTTTATCTCGTGGTAGAGCTCGTGGAGCCTGGAGTTCTGGATGCCGAACTCGGTAGAGGGTTCAGCACGACCGACCAGTTCATCGAGGGTGACGCTCAGGATGTCAGCGATCTTGACGAGAGTCTAGTCTGGGCGCAGCACCTGTTCCGACACACCATGGCCAGGCTCATGCTCGAAGGCGGCGCCGACGTGCGTCACATCCGGGAGATCCTGGGCCACGCTGAGCTCAGCACCACCGCGCTCTACACGCGCGTCAGCATCGCACAACTCGTCGATGTCCATCGCCGCACCCACCCGGCCGCCGAACCCCACACGCCAGCCCCCGCCCGGCCCGACCGGCAGGTTGACATCACTTCGTTATGACCAGCCGTAGGCCGAGTGGGCGTCCTGGGGCGAGGGAGGTGCGAGGAGGCTCCCACGGGCGCGATCCGTGCACCGAGCGGCCGCCCGGTGCGGGTAGCGGAGCGCCAGCGAAGCGGAACGCACGACGCGCGCGGGGAGCCGCCTGCCCGGGGCCCGACCGGGGGGCGGCACTGATCGGGACCGACAACCACGGCCGATCGAACCCTGGTCCGCGCGGGCCGTCCTAACCGGCTATGGACCTTCCATGCTACATGTAGCATACTAGACGATGGAACGACGACCGAACCTCAAGCCCGTCGTCTGGGTGGGCCCGAGTCTTGGTGACCTCAAGGCCTTCCCGCGACAAGTACAACGCGACCTGGGCGCGGCACTGCAGGAGGAGCAGCGCGGAGGTATGCCGCTCGCGGCCAAGCCGTTGAAGGGCTTCAAGGGAGCGAGCGTTCGTGAACTCCGGGCAGATTACGATGGCGATACGTACCGATCGATCTACACGGTTCGCTTCGCCCCCCGGATCTACGTGTTGCACTCGTTCCAGAAGAAGGCGAAGAAGGGCATCAAAACCCCGAAGCATGTGATCGACCTGATCAAAGCTCGCCTGAAAGAGGCGCAGCGGATCCAGGCAGAACTGGAAACGGACGCATGAGCGACGAACTGGAGTACACCGTCTCGAGCGGCAACGTGTTCGCGGACCTCGGGCTCCCGGACGCGGATGAACTGATGGCCAAGACGGATCTCGCGATCGAGATCCGACACGCCATCGAGGAACAGGGTCTGACACAAACCGACGCCGCCGAGATCATCGGCGTCGATCAGCCGAAGGTCTCTGCACTCGTGCATCTCAAGCTCGACGGGTTCTCGATGGAAAGGCTGTACCGCTTCCTGAACGCGCTCGGTCGTGACATCGAGATCATCGTGAAGCCGACGCCGAAGAGCCGTAAGAAGGCGAAGCTCAGCGTCACGCGGAAGGCGGCTCGCAAGCGGCGGAAAGCCAAGGCTACCGCCTGAAACACGCGTCAGGGGTATCTCGGCCGGAAACGGCCGGTAGGAGGCAGTAGGACCAAGAGGCGCGGCGCGTTCACCCAAGAAGATCCCATCGGACTCGCTGGAGGTATCAACCTCTACGGCTACGCCAACGGCGATCCGGTCAACTTCTCCGATCCGTTCGGGTTGTGTCCGGACGAAGATGACCCAAAATGCCTTTGAAATGGGAGTAGCAGCTACAGACAAGGCCGTTACCTTGGGCAACGTTATCGTCTTTCCGCGAGAGTTGACTAGCGATCAGCGAGATATCGCGTGGCTAGCCCATGAGCTGACTCACGTGTACCAATATCAGACGGCGACGATGCTTAACCCCATCGTAGGCCATGTCGGCTATTATGCGCTTGGGCTTCTCGATAACATCGTGGGTACTTCCTTTATTGAGGGACAGGCTGATCGGGCTCGCGCGTGTTTTTCTCCGGGCGGCTCCTGCCAGGGGTCACTTTTTCGGCCAAACGGGCGTTAGCATGCGTGTAAACTCAAAACGATGGAAGTGGCTTCTCTTCCTAACGGTCGGAGGCATGGCTGGTTGCCCTGATGGGATCGCTACGACTATTCAGTCCGGCAGTACTTCGGAGGCTTTGGTGATCCGTCTAACTACGTGACCACTTGGACGACCCGTGGTACTCCAGTTCTTCACCGTGACAAGGTGCCAGCCTAACGAGGAGGGAAGTCTTGACGTTCTGTGGCACCTGGAGCGTGCTGGCTCGACGGAACGAATTTCTGAGATCAAGTATGGCGTGGCTCGAACCGGTTATCTCGGTGACTCAGCAGAGCCTCTCGAGCTCGGTAGGTGCTACGGTATCCTACACAACGGATGGCCGGACACCTACTTCGTCGTTTCAGAGGATGGTGACGTGAGTCTCACAACCAGAGCGCGCGCACTGGATTTGGTCAAGGACGAAGTTCGTCGACCTTGAAACACTAGGGTCCAATCGTCGACCAGCCAGCCCGGCTCCTCCTCGGAGGGGTCGGGCTTCGGTTTGGCAGTTTCCCCTGCGTCATCAGCGCCTGGGAAAACAGAGCGATGTCCTGCCACCCCCCCGTCCTTGCTCCTACTCTCGATAGGATAAATGTACTCCTGCGAACCCTTACCGACGGCCGCCGGTCCAACCGGCTTGGCGCGAGAGAGATCCGAACACATGGGGTACAAGCCCCCCAGGAAGGCATGGGAGAGCTCAACGACCTCGCCTGCTCGAACATGCAGACGCACTGACGCGGTTGATGATTATCGAGGAGCAGCCGGCGTGGGCACCGCACCTGAGATCGCGCCCCATCCTTCGCGAGGCCTCCAAACGCCGCTTCGTCGATCCTTCTCTGGCGGTCGCCGCGCTCCGGGTCAGCCCCAAACAGCTTCGCGATGACCTTGAGCTGTTCTGGCTCCTATTCGAATCGTTGGTGATCAGGGACCTCCGTGTGTACGCGCAGACGGCTGACGGGGAGGTGCTCCACTACCGCGACAACACGGGTCTGGAGGTCGACACAGTCGTTACAACCCAAGGGGGAGCCTGGGGCGGCGGTCGACGTCAAGAGATCTCACGCACCTACGAGCTGGACGGATTGGTCAAAACGGATACGATCCAACGACTGAACGGCGCTGGTTACCCAGTTCACGGCAGGACGCGAATCCGGCTCTGTTTCGGTCATCGTAATGGTTGCAATGTGGCCATCGTTGTCGTTGCAATCCAGACATCATCAGCAGACGGATCGCTCCGGCTCGCCGGGCTGAGTCTACCTTCTCTTTGCCTTGCTGCTCATGTCCTATCGATTACGCGTGGTCGAAGCCAGGCTCGGAGCTCAGCTTCGGCTAAATGGCGCCGTCCTCGTCACCGGGCCCAAGGCCGTTGGGAAGACCACGACGGCGCGCCTCCTCTGTGCATCGGAGGTTCGACTGGACCGGGACCGGGACCGGGCCGCCCGCATCGCCGCAGAAGTGGATCCGGCTCTGATCCTCGAGGGGGAGCGACCGCGTCTTATCGACGAGTACCAACTCGTGGAAGGGATCTACGAGGCGGTGCGAGGGCGTATTGATGACGATGGGCTTCCTGTTCGAGTCCCTCGTCGTCCGGGATCTTCGAGTCTATGCGACACCGTCGAGGGCCCAAGAGGGGTACTATCGACACAACACCGGGCCGGAGGCGGACGCGAGTCGCACGCAGAACGGCTCACTCAACACCGCACCCGCAGCAACCCCCCCGCCCGGCCCCCCGCCGCCTCTGACGTCAACACCATGGTGGAGTCATCCACAAAGTCGATCGCCTCACCCTGCGGTTCCGCGGCCCCCAGGAAACAGGGCGCACGCACGGCAGTCCAGGGACTCCCGGAAGGGTGACCGGGCAGCGCGTAGAAGTAGATCTCGCTGTAGGTGCGCATCCCCAGCGTCACCCCGTCGGGGGCCACCGCGGCTCCCGTGACCTGACGGCCCACCGAGAAGTCTGGGTCGATGCCCGAGTTAGCGACGTGTTCAGCGGTTAGCCGTTCTCCGCTAGCCATGGCCCGCACGACGTCCGCGCGCGCCAGCCGGTAGAAGTCGATCGCGCCACTGCGACCCTTGTTCACCACAATGACGTCCCCATCACGTGTGACCACCAACGCCTCGGCATCATGCGGCTCGTCCGGATAGACAAACCGGAACGATGTCGCGGGCAGGCGGACCGTGGCATCGACGTCCGCGAGCTCCGGCTCCTCGACCACGTAGACGGTCAGCTCGTCGTACTGGCGTTCGTTGTCGCCGATGTCACCGATGTAGAGGCACGTTTGGGTGGACTCGGCGGTGGGGCAGGGTCCTGCCGCCATGTCCTCCCAGTCCCGAATGGTTCCGTTCGCGAAGGGAATCGCAGCCAACAACGCACCCTGCATGTCGAGGGCATACACGGTGGGCTCGACGTCCGAGTCGTTGTGGGTCCACAGCACGCCTGGTTGGGTGGGACTCACCACCACACCGGAGCTTTCGCCCAGTCTATCCGCAAGGATGCCGAGCTCGGTGATTTCCACTGAGGCGGGCGCCGGCGAGCGGACCTCCCCCGCATCCCGACCCAGCCTCCAACCGACGAACAGGAACAGCAGGACCCCCAGGGCCAGGACGCCTAGCTTGGTCGACCGCATCCCGTGACCGGAGGTTCCCCGGCTATCCGTCCTTTCGGGTTGCTGAGAACGCCCGATCTCCGCCACGACCTCCGCTCATGGTGCCCTTCATGGCGTCGCCTTCGACGACAGCGGAGAACTCCTGGACCATGCTGTTGCCGCGCATGTTGCGCACGACGCTGAAGAGGAGTTTGCCATCCTCGAATCGGACGTCCTCGAGGTCCGTGGTGCCGCCGCGCCCACTTACGGTCCCTGCGAGGGTGCCATCGGTCAGGGTAAACACGAACTGCTGGGTGATGCTTCCCCGGGGAGTCTCGAACGTGGATTCCCAGGTTCCCACCGCCCCGGCCGCATCCTGGGCGGACGCTGGCCCGGAGACCACGAACGCTGCCACAAACGCCATCCCTGCCACCATCAACAGTCGCTTCATCGATCTATCCTTCCCATTGCGGATGAGGTCTCTCCTAGCCTGACCGTTTCACCCGGCGGCGCGTTAGGGCCTCTACCGCGACACCGGCTCCAGGCGCACCAGTGGCGAGGGGTCACCACCCCGTTCCTCGAGCGCCACGTAGATGTACCCATCCGGGCCCTGACGGACATCGCGCACCCTGCCCATGTCCTGCAGGATCGTCTCTTCGGCGACGATGTCCTGTCCGTCCAGCGTGAGGCGGGCGATCTGCTGACCGCCCAAACCGCCCACGAAAAGGTTGTCCTGCCACTCCGGGAACTGGTCGCCCGTGTAGAACATCAGACCCGACGTCGCAATCGAGGGCACCCAGTAGTGCCGGGGAGACTCCATCCCCTCCATCATGGTGGCTTCATGGATGGCGCTACCGCTGCCGTAGTTCACACCGTAGCCGACGACGGGCCAACCGTAGTTGATACCGGGCTGGATGAGGTTGAGCTCGTCACCGCCTTGTGGGCCATGCTCCGTGGTCCAGATGTCACCGCTTTCCGGGTGGATGGCGAGCCCCTGCTGGTTGCGGTGACCGTAGGACCAGATCGAGGGCTCCATGCCCGGCTGGTCTACGAACGGGTTATCCGCCGGGATGCGCCCGTCATCGTGTATGCGGTTCAAGGTGCCGTGGTGATTGGTGGGGTCCTGCGCCGGATGGGCCGCCAGGTTGCCCCTGGGAGGAGCCTGTCGGTCACCGACCGTGATGAAGAGATAGCCGTCGGCATCGAAGGCCAGCCGGGAGCCGTAGTGCCCTCGACCCTCGCTATTGGCTTCGAACACCTCCTCGATGTCGTGCAGCGCGTCACCCTCGAAGCGGGCTCGAATCACCCCAGTAGTCCCGCTCTCGCGGTCCGACATGGGCTTCGAGTAACTCAGATAGATGAGCTGGTTACTCGCGAAGTCAGGATGAGGGATCACGTCCAACAGGCCCCCCTGGCCCTGGGCGACGACCTCAGGAACTCCAGCAACCGGGGCCTCGAGGAGCGCGCCGTCCCGCACGACTCGGAGTCGTCCCGGGCGCTCGGTCACGAGCATGTCTCCGTCGGGCAGGAAGGCCATCGACCAGGGAGTCTCAAGCCCCTCAGCCACCGTGACCACCCGGTAGTCGTGGAGAGCCGACCGGAGGATGGTGTCATCCCCCTCCTGGTCCTGGGCCACGGATGGCTCCACCCCACATCCGGATACGACGAACAGCGTTCCTGCGAGTGCGAACAGCGACATCCGATTCATGCTGACTCCATCGAGTGCGACGTGAGCCCCCACGGTGCGCCCAAGGGGGTGGCCCCGCAATACCGACACCCCCGGTCAGGGGCGGGTTCCGGCCATGGGGCCCACTCAGGCCTCGGCGACCGACCTGGCCAGATCTAATACGCGTCCCACCGAGCGCCAGTTGCGAGCGGTGGCCGAAACCCCCAGGAGTCGCTCGGCCGCGGCGGCGATCTTGGAGCCCGTAAGGAGCCGAGGCGAATGAAGGTAGAGCACTGAGTCCGCCAATACGAACGATTCCTGAGGGGTCTTGATGTCATTCATCCTGTCGGCGGCGTCGGGGTGAGCCGGACCGGAAAGAAAGTAGACATGGAGGGTCTTGGGCTCGTCCACGGCCTCAGGAAAGGGATTGGCCGCCAGGGCAGCCTCGAGCTCCTCGAGCGACAGCGTCGTCACCTCGGGGCGGAAACCCTTGGATTCTTGGATCGCGTCGGCGAGGTCCTCACTCAGGTCTCGGTCTGCCTGGTAGGCAGCGTTTCCACTCTGGATGTAGGTGCGGGGGTCTTGCGCCCCCAACGAAGACAGCATCGCCGTCAGCTCCTTCATGGGAAGCTTGCGGTGACCCCCCACGTTGATGCCGCGGAGCAGTGCAATCCAAGTGGTCATGACGCGCAACGTCGGACATGGGTGCACCGAACACAAACATCCCAGGGACCGCGATGGTTGCCGCCCGCTGGGGCGCCCTGTACGCTCGGCCATGATCAGAGTCCCGAAGAAGACAGTGTGGCCTGCCGGCACGCTCCTGAGTGTGGCCTTGACGCTCCCCCTGACCTCGGGATGTGGTTCGGAGGGCGTGGCGCCGCGCTCTTCGACGCTGATCCAGGGGGCATTGGTCGTCGATGGGACCGGCGCTGCCGGGCGGCAGGTGTCGGTCCGGGTGCGGGATGGCCGCATTGAGGCCATCGGGGCGCTGGAAGCTGAGGACGTAGACATCGTCATCGACGCCCAGGGCCTGGTCCTGGCGCCCGGGTTCATTGATACCCACTCGCATCACGATCGCGGACTTCTGGAGCAACCGGAGGCTCTGGCGGCGGTGAGTCAGGGCATCACCACCATCGTGGTGGGGCAGGATGGGGGTTCACAGGTTCCCTTGGGGGACTGGTTCGCGTCCCTGGAAGCGTCCCCGGTCGCGGTCAATGTGGCCTCGTATGTGGGCCACAACACGCTCCGCAACCTCGTGCTTGCGGACGATCCGCTGCGCGCCGCCACGGCGGGTGAAATCGCGGAGATGCGTGGGCTCATCGCTGCGGATATGGACGCCGGATCACTAGGTCTCTCCACTGGCCTCGAGTACGACCCTGGACTCTATGCATCCACCGAAGAAGTGATCGAGTTGGCCCGGGAAGCGGCGGAGCATGGCGGCCGGTACATCAGCCACATGCGAAGCGAAGATCAGTTCCTGTTCGACGCAATCGAGGAGGCGCTCAGAGTGGGTAGGGAGGCGCATCTACCCGTTCAGATCTCCCACCTGAAGCTGGCGATGAAGGGGCTTTGGGGGGGAACTCCCGAAGTGTTGGAGATGCTCGACCAAGCGCGTGCCGAGGGCATCGACGTGACTGCCGACGTGTACCCTTATGAGTATTGGCAGTCCACGATGACCGTGATCTTCCCCGAGCGGGATTTCGAGGATCGTGACGCATTCGAGTTCGCGCTCGACCAGGTCGTGCCGCCCGAGGGCCTACTGCTCGCAGAGTACGAGCCCCATCCCGCCTACGAAGGCATGACCCTCGCGGAGGTAGCGGAGCAGCGTGGGGAGGACCCGGTGGATAGCTACATGCATTTGGTTCAAGAGTCTCAGGCGTTGGCCGCCGAGCTGGGCCGCGGGACCGAGAGTGTGATCGCCACGAGCATGCATCCGGTGGACGTGGCTTCTTTACTGTTGTGGCCTCACTCCAATGTGTCGTCCGATGGCGCCTCGGCTGGTGGGCATCCACGAGGGTTCGGGGCCTTCCCTCGCGTACTCGCCCGTCTGGTCCGAGACCAGAAGCTGCTCTCCCTCGAGGCTGCGATTCACAAGATGACCGGCCTGTCGGCGGAGCACATGGGCATAGCGGGCCGTGGAAAGATCGTCGAGGGCGCGGCTGCAGACCTGGTGCTCCTCGACCCCGCGGCGGTTCAGGACCGGGCTACACCTGCGAGTCCCCACCTCACCGCTGAGGGCATCCGCAGGGTATGGGTCAACGGCGAACCGGTGTTCACCCAAGGCGAGGTTACCGGCGCCACTCCCGGTGTGGTGTTGCGGCGGGGCTCATAACGCGCCCCGACACGAACGCTACGAGTGCTTGTTGCAGGGGTCCGGATCGGGCATGGTCGACGGGAGGCCCCCCGACCCGAGGGAGCCCATGAACGCTTGCAGGTCCAGCGCCCGTTTGGCGCGGAAGTGCAGTTGGACGGATCCCTTCCTGTACCCCTGCGGAAGGACAGGACCGCCCACGACGCCATACGCGTGCCCCTCTACCCATTCCTGGTCGAGGCGGGTGTAGGTGAAGTCAAGCGGTGGCGGCTCGTAGTCGACGACGTTGCCTTGATTGTCGCGGACCGGTCGCTCGCTTCCCGACGTGAGCGGCAGCTGTGGGGAGTTACCCAGGACCGGTAGTTGGACGACGAGACCGCCCTCCTGAGAGGGGTCGGTGCCCAAGGGAAAGGGGGTAGGTCCCGTGCCTGGACCGGGTGGGTTCTCGAGCAGTACGGTGGTGATGGTCCTTTCGTCGTCCACACCGCCTAAGGTCAGGGTTTGGCCCTGACCCATGTCCAGGAAGGTGGCCTGAACGCCGGTATACCGACCGGCCCCGGCCACACCGCTGAGATCCAGTGTCCAGTAGCAGCCTCCGAGGCGCACTCGTTCGTAGCGCCAGCGACTCTTCCCTCCCTCTTCCAGGTCCGCGCGGATCTCGATGTTGAAGACGTCTTGAGGGTCGTGGTCGAATCCTAACGGCACGGTCGCTTCCACCTGCCAGACCTCTGGGTAGGGATTGGTTTGAAGTTGGACTTGGACCTTGGGGCCGCCATCTACCTGAATTTCGACCGGAAAGTTGGTGTGGCTCTGGGTGTCATCAATCCCATCCACCTGTGCGATGACCAGTACGCTGTCAGGCCTTCCGTCGTTGGGCACGCCGATCACATCGCTCACCAGTCCATCGTCCTCGAGCTCGATCTCGGTGGTTTGATCCAGTAAGGCAACGACTTCGCGGCCCCGCAGGTCGGGTGAACCCGCGCGAACCATCTCTCCTTGCTGGTAGGGTGCGGCTAGGCGACTCCGGGTGGGTGTGCCGGGACCTCCTGAGAAGAACGTCAGCCCGGGATGGACCCTCTTCGCTTCGGTCAGGGCAGCGTCGGCCCTCAGGCCCCGCTTCAGATAGATGAAGTGGAACGCCTCGGCGATCTCGGGTGCACGGGCCTGCGGGACCGCGATGGTGAAGCCATAGAACGTCGAACCGGGCCCCGCCAAGGCAGCGGCCAGGTCCGTATCGACCATTGACTCGCACGCGCTCATGAAGATGACCGTGTTTTCGAGCGGGGGGCCCTGGGCGCGGAAGAAGTCCGGCGTTACTCCCTGCCACCAACGATTGACGCCGCAAGCCCGCGCAGCGTACCGCGGGTCGGAGGGATCGATATTGTCACAGGCTGGCGGAACGTAGAGCCCCCACTCCTCCCCAACGACCGAGGGTACGGGGCCGGGGACGACCGGTGCGGCCAGTCCACCGGTGAAGATGATGGTGGCGCAGGGGCCCCCCGAGGAGCCCTGAGTACACACTTGCGCTCCGTGACTGGACACGTGAATGAAGTCGTACTGGTCCCAGCCATAGAACGCACCCAACGACCCGGCGGCCGAATAGCTTACCGGCGCCGTGGTCGCTTGTACGAGCTCCACGATGTCGTAGTGACGCGCCGCCTTGCTGGTCTGGTCATCGGTCAGCCACTCGTAAATCTTGTTCGTCTCGTCCACGACGAACTCCCACAGGAACGGCGAAAGCAGCAGTGCGCTCTTGTACGGACGCACACCGTCCCGCTTCTCTGCCCGTTTTCCGTTGGTGTCCGCGAGGCGTGCAGTGCTGGGGGTTGGGAGTGCATGAGAATGACCGGGCGCCGAGGGACTTCCCCGGGTTGGCGCTCCGCCCGGCACGTTCTTCGTCAACCAGAGCGGACGCCCTCCTTCGGTGCGAAACCGGATGGCCGTGTCGTCGTGCATCACGTCAACGACATCTTCTTGGGTGGACAGCCAGGTGGCGGTCTCCGTGGTCGTGGATTCGACCAACCGTTCGTTGGCTGAGACCGCGAGCGCCATGGCGGCCTGCAAGACCTCCCGATCCACTTCGTCGTAGGTGCACGGATAGCCCAAACGTTGGCACTCGGGTGGTGGGGGAACGTACTGCGGCTTGGTTTCGGCGGTTGTTCGCGCATCCTCGGGGGCTTCGGTACTCTCCACTACATCGCCGCCGCAGGACACGCAGACACCAAGAGTGACTAGCACCGAAACTGCTCGGACCAAGTGACGCACGGAGTCACTCCTGTCGACGGATGGGCCCTCGGGTTCCCCCTGCAATGCGCAGAATGTTGGTAAGTCCCGCCACCGGTGCTGCGGCGGACCGCCCCTACAGCGACAGCAGCTTGGTGAACTTGAGCGTGATCAGCCGGTCCCGAACCACTCCGGCGTCCGTATCGCGAAGCTCGGTCAGAACCACGTACAGATCGGACAACGGAGCGTGAATCCAGTTGAACCGAATGTTGGTAACGAGCTGCTGGGCGGCCTCGTTGTACTGCACGAATGCGGTCGTGCGGAGGCGCGTCGAAAAGAAGCTGTCAAACTTCGCGGAGAAGACATCGGCGGTTACCGTGGGTTCGCCAGGCAAAGAGATGGTGTTGTGCTGGGCTGCAAGCGTCAGCAGCCATCGGTATCCCAACCGCCCGAGCACATTGGCCCCTACGGAGCGGCGCGTCCCTCCGAAATAGCCTCCCCCGCCGACGTTGAACCGGCCGGAGACGGCGCGAGCCCGGTTCGCGTCATAGGACGCTGAGACCTCTGTGTACTCGTACTCGCCGGGGTGAATCGTCACGCCACTCACCGAAAACGCCTCGTCGACGTGTTCGAACACGTCGGTCACACTGAAGCGAGCCACGCCTCCATCCTGAAAATCCAAGTCCACACCCCCGCCGGCCTCTCGCGTCTCCAACTCGCCGGCCAGGTTGTCGTAGTGGTGGGCTTCGACATACGGGTTGACCTCCTGAAGGACCGAGCCGGACACCCGGGGGTGAACGCCGAGGTTGCCGTAGAGGTGCTTGATGCCTCGCCGCCGGATGAACCCGACACCGGGATCGAAGTCATCGTCGAACTGCCGGTACAGGGCGACCGCCTCGAACAAAGGGTCACGCCAAATCGCTGAGATGCGCCCTGCGTACTCGGACTCGAGCGGCCTGCCGTCGCTCGCAGTCCCGCTGGTGCCCGCCAGGTACGACTGGATCAGTAGGTAGTCGTTGAATGCCTGGTAGTTGAGGTCGAAGCCGTAGCTGCGGTTGACGCTCTGACCGCCCCCCGTGGCCGCGCGGTTGATGAAGATGCCGCCCAGGAAGAGCCGCGGGATCGCCTCCCCCCGCACCCGGGCCACGGTGAAGTTCTCCGGGTCGAACGTGTCCTGGCCCTGCGTTTGGATGTTGAGCAGGCCCACGCTCAACGGTCCCGCAGTCCCTGTGATGCGGCCTCCGCCCAGGATGGGTAACGGTGTGCCCTGCGGAGTAAGCCCGATTCGCCGCGAATGGAAGAGCGTGAAGTCGCGGTTGGAGACCCCGTTCCGTTGCATGGGCTGTCCGGTGTCTCCAAACCCGAAGATGCCCGCGTTCTCGAGGAAGAACTCTCGCTTCTCGGGGAAGAAGAGCGAGAACCGGGTCAAGTTCACCTGCTGCTGGTCCACCTCCACCTGACTGAAGTCAGTATTCAGCGTCAGGTCCAGACTCATCCCGGACGTAAGTCCGAACTTCATGTCGAGACCCGCGTCGAACTCGGTGCCCTGCCCGGTACGAACCTCCCCTGAAGGCTCCGCCGCCAGCACGAAGGGCTTCGCGGACATGTTCCGTCCTGGCCGAACCCCATCCAACCCCTCCAGAGTGCCGGCTCGCGACATGGTGTAGAGCGCCCACTGGCGGTCCATGGGCGCCCAGGTGGCATCTTCGTTCTTCCGACGGATTCGACGTAGCAGGTTGAGGCCCCACACCTGTCGCTCTGCACCAGCCGGGAAGCGCAACTGCGACCAGGGGATTGCGATCTCCGCCGTCCACCCCTGTTCGTGTACCCGGGTCCGCAGGTCGTAGGCAGCGTCCCAGGCGGCGTTGTTGATGCGTCCGTCGTCGGACGTTTGGATGTCGCGCACCGCCCCACCGGGATTGATGAAAAACGCATAAGCGCTCTTCCGGTCGTGAAAGGTGTCGATCGTGAAGCCGAAGGCGTCCCCGTCTCGCGTGTTCGGGTCTCGCTGCAGCGTAGCGATGACGATGCCCGATGGATCCGAATCGAACATCTCTGCACCGAGGTAAAGGTTCTCGTCGTCGTAGAGGATTCTGACTTCGGTGCGCTCGGTGGCGGCCGCGCCAGCGACCGGCTTGCTCTGCACGAACTCATCGATCACACGGGCGTTCTGCCAGGCCGGCTCGTCGAGCACGCCGTCGATCTGGATGGGTCCGGAGGCGCGGACTGCGTGTGCCCGTGGTCGCTCGGCCGCGTCGAGATCGGAGATGGTCGAAGCCGCCTCGACGGCATCGGTGGTCGCCTGGGCACCGACCCCAACCGGGCACGCCCAGCCACACACGGCGAGCGCCACCCACCGTGGCAGTCGCGGCGTCGGCCGGAAGACGGGTCGGGAAAACTGCGCGATTTGCTGTAGGGGAAGTCCGTGCACGGCTCATCGTAGCGGGGCATAGGATGCCCGCGCTAGCGAGGAAACCGTACCGGAGGCCCGCACCGAGATGGCGAGTCGAAGCCGGAGGTCGCACACCCTACTCGATCCACCGCTCACGGCTCTCTATCTGCCCAAACTTGAACGGTTTCGGGGCCTGGACCGGGGTGGTCGGAGCCCCGGCCCGTGGGTATGTTCCGGGACAGTCTTCAACCAACAGGACGACGGAGCTCGGATGGCACAGCAGCTGACGGTCCTACCTAAACGATCGTTCGGCGAGACCTCACGTACGGATCGTTGGTGGGCCCAACCCCTCGCCATTTTTCTTGGCCTACTCGGCTTCATCATCTACTCCACCTGGGCCGCCTTTCAGGGCGACAACTACACCTTCGGCAACTACCTCTCGCCGTTCTATTCTCCGGTTACCTGGTTCGACCCTGAGGTGTGGGATGCCTCCCATCACGCGTGGTTCGGCCCCAAGCCCGGGTGGTATCCCGACTGGCTGCCGTTCTCGCCCGCGCTGATCATCCTGATCTTCCCGCTGGGCTTTCGGCTGACCTGCTACTACTACCGGGGCGCGTACTACAAGGCGTTTTGGGCGGACCCACCCAACTGTGCCGTTGGCGAACCCCGCAACAGCTATCTGGGTGAGCGGCATCTGCCACTGGTGCTCCAGAACATCCACCGCTTCTTCATGTACTTCGCCATCGCGTTCATCTTCCTTCTCGCGTATGACGCGTGGCGAGCGCTGTGGTTCGAGAATCCCGCCACCGGGGTCGAGGAGTTCGGAATCGGCGTGGGAACCCTGGTGCTGACACTGAACGTGATTCTGCTTGGAGGCTACACGTTCGGGTGCCACTCCCTCCGACATCTGGTGGGAGGTCGGCTCAACCAGCCCTCCAAGCACCCGGTCCAGTACAACACGTGGCGATGCGTATCCTGTTTGAACGAGCGGCATATGCGATTTGCCTGGTTCAGTCTGATCTGGGTGGGCTTTAGCGATCTCTATGTGAGGCTCTGTGCAATGGGCGTGTTTACGGACTGGAGGATCTTCTAGTGTCGGACCTTCAGAAGCACAGCTACGACGTACTTGTCATCGGCGCTGGCGGGGCGGGTCTCAGGGCGGCGATCGAAGCTTCCGCGGCCAACGTTTCTGTCGGCGTGGTGTGCAAGTCCCTGTTGGGCAAGGCACACACGGTCATGGCCGAGGGTGGTATGGCGGCCTCGATGGGCAACGTGGATGAGCGCGACAACTGGCAGACCCACTTTGCGGATACCATGCGTGGCGGCCAATACCTCAACAACTGGCGTATGGCGCAGCTCCATGCCCAGGAGGCGCCGGACCGTGTGCGTGAGCTCGAGGCATGGGGTGCGCTGTTCGATCGCACGAAGGACGGCAAGATCCTGCAGCGAAACTTCGGTGGACACGCGTACCCGCGCCTGGCGCACGTGGGGGATCGCACCGGCTTGGAGATGATCCGAACCCTGCAGGATCATGGGATCCATCAAGGCATCGATTTTCATATGGAGTGCACCGTCCTTCGGCTATTCAAGGACGGTGACAGCGTGGCGGGCGCCTTCGCGTACGACCGGGAGCTGGGGCGTTTCCGGGTCTTCGAAGCGAAAGCCATCGTCATGGCGACCGGCGGAGTGGGACGCGCCTTCAAGATCACCTCGAACTCGTGGGAGTACACGGGGGACGGTCATACCCTCGCCTACGATGTCGGCGCAGAAATGTTGGACATGGAGTTCGTGCAGTTTCATCCCACAGGGATGGTGTGGCCTCCGTCGGTGCGGGGCATCCTCGTCACCGAGGGGGTGCGTGGGGAAGGCGGAGTGCTCCGGAACTCCGAGGGCAGGCGTTTCATGTTCGACAACATTCCCGACCTGTACAAAGACCAGACGGCCGACAACGAAGAGGAGGGCTGGCAGTACGTGATCGGCAGCCGTGAGGCCCGACGTCCGCCCGAGCTGCTGACCCGAGACCACGTAGCCCGCATGATTCGGGCGGAGGTGAAAGCCGGTCGAGGAAGCCCACACGGAGGGGCCTTCCTGGACATCGCCTGGATCAAGGACAAAGTGCCGGGCGGGGCCGACCACATCAAGAAGAAGCTGCCCAGCATGTTCCACCAGTTCAAACAACTGGCCGACCTGGACATCACTGAGGAGCCCATGGAAGTGGGGCCGACCACACACTACGTGATGGGCGGCATTCTCGTGGACGGCGACACACAGATGTCGACGGTACCCGGCCTGTATGCAGCAGGTGAATGCGCGTCAGGTCTGCACGGCGCCAACCGACTCGGAGGCAACTCACTGTCTGACCTCGTGGTGTTCGGCCAGCGTGCAGGGAAGTACGCGGCCGAGTTCGCCAAGAGTAAGAACGCGGTGACCGTGGACGACGGTTGGGTCAAAGAGGTGTCGAGCGAGGCCTTGGCTCCGTTCGGACGAGAAGGTGATACAACGGGGCCCTATCAGATCCAATACACGCTTCAAGACGTGATGCAGGACCAAGTGGGGATCATTCGTGAGGGTGGCGACCTTGAGAAGGCCCTAGCTCGCATTGCGGAACTGAAAGGGGATGCGACCAAGACCGCCGTGGGTGGGAATCGCGAGTACAACCCGGGGTGGCACACGGCCCTCGACCTGCACAACCTGGTCACCGTGTCGGAGATGATTGCCCGAGCCGCGCTCACACGCACCGAGAGTCGCGGGGCCCACACCCGGGATGATCATCCCGGGAAAGACAAGGACTGGGGCAACTACAACCTGGTGTTGAAAAAGGGATCGGACGGCGCCATGGAAGTCGAAAAGAGACCCATCAACCCGCTGCCGGAAGAGCTCAAACAGATCATCGAGGAGCAGGGCTGATGCGCGCGACGTTCAAGATCTGGCGGGGCGATAGTTCGGGTGGTGGCTACGAGACTTACCAGACCGAGTATACCGAAGGGATGGTCGTCCTTGACGTAGTCCACAAGATCCAAGCTGAACAGGCTGGCGACCTGGCCGTGCGCTGGAACTGCAAGGCGGGAAAGTGCGGCTCGTGTTCAGCCGAGGTAAACGGCATGCCGAAGTTGTTGTGCATGACCCGCATGAACACACTGCCCACGGACGAGCCGATCTCGATCGAGCCCATGAAGGCATTCCCCGTCATGCGGGACCTGGTTACGGATGTGTCGTGGAACTACGACGCCAAACGGTCGGTGAAGCCGTTCAAGCCGCGGAAGCCCGACAACGCGGACGGCTCTTGGACGATGGATCAACGCGACGTGGAGCGCGCCCAGGAGTTCCGTAAGTGCATCGAGTGCTACTTGTGCCAGGATGTCTGTCACGTACTACGTGATCACCACCTTCATGACAAGTTCATCGGGCCGCGCTTCTTTGTTCACACAGCTCAGCTCGACATGCATCCGCTGGACACGGAGGATCGCAAGGACGATTTGAAGGAGGCCCACGGGCTCGGGTACTGCAACATCACGAAGTGCTGCACCAAGGTCTGCCCCGAACACATCACCATCACCGACAACGCCATCATTCCGCTGAAGGAGCGGGTGGTCGACCGGGCCTACGATCCCATCTCGAAGGTCCTGAGGATGCTGACCGGGAAGAAGTAGGTCGTGCTGGGACTCAGACGAGGCCCAGCGTGGCGTAGCGCTTCAATCCTTCCGCGGCGTGGCGGCCCACCTTGGTGTCGCCCTCGCTGACAACCAAGTCGCGGAAGACCGGGACGACCCGTGCGTCGGGGGCCAGGTGATGGGCCAGCATCGCGACCGCCTGTTTTCGGACCCGCACGCTCGGATCTCGTTCGATCCGTTCCAACAGAAGTGGAAGGTAGTCGACCGGGTTGGGGCCGTCCTTGCAGTCCTGACACGCCAACGAATGGACTGCCCAAGAGCGCACGTCGGCGCGGGGGTCGTCCACTAGCGGGGCCAGGGCATCGAGGGTCTCCGCATCGGCGAAGTTGTCCGCGCAGATGGCACACCACTTCCGTACCTGCCACGCGGAGTGCTGGAACCCGGCGCGAATGGCTGGTAGGGCTGCTTCCCCCCGCCGATAAAGCTCCACGAAGACCTGGAAGCGGTTACGCCCGTCTGCGAAGCTCTCCACGAGCCGTTCGCAACTGACCTCCGGGGGATAGGGCGAAGCCTCCGCCACCATCCGCCCGAGAGTCGCTCGATGGCCTCGATCCACCATAGGACCCTCCCGTGACTGCCATAGCCTTGTTGCTAGCCTAGTTCTTCACGGAGGAGACGTCCACCCAGGATCGTTCACGGATGGGCCGGGCCCGGTCGAGCTGGGGGTTGTTCTCGATCGCCCTCTTCACTGCGCAACTCGAGAACTGGACTACCGAGCCCCCCACCAGCGCCTGACTGTCGAAGTCTGCGTTGGCCGCGAGCACCGCGCCGAAGACGCGGTTCCCGCTTCCTTGAGTCTCAAAGTTTCCCTGTGCGATGATGATGCCGTTGAACTGGAAGTTTCCGCGCAAGTCGAGGTCGCCATCGACGAGGAGGATCCCCTGTCCCATCCCGCCGCTTTGGATTCTCAGATCCCCGGGCACGTAGATGATCGGATAGTAGTTCCCGCAGGGAGCTGTGGGATCGGTTGGGTCACCCCAGTTGTAGGGGAGGATCGTCACGCATTGGCTCCCGAAGGCCGTGGGCCCGGTATTGTTGATGTTCCCAGGGGGACTCACCTTGTTGGCCAACCCGATCACCTCATTCCAGTCCATCTCACCGAACTCGCGGAAGTCGTCAACGGTGAGGGTTGGGTCCGCTTCGACCGCAGGGTTTCCTGTCACGTTCCCTTGGCCCTTCGATCCGACACCATTCGCGTCATCAATGAGGATGCCAGGCTTGTCGATGAGCGGTCCGGTGCACGACCCTCCCCAACCCGGCGGATGCATGTCTTCGCCGTGTACCTCTGCGCCCCCGCGGATCGACGCGTTCCCCTGCGTCATCAGGGCCGAACGGGGCTCAAAGACTGCCGAACGGACGCGGGCCATGAGCCCAACCTGTCGCGCGGCGGTGCCGCCGACCGCCTGTACTTCTCCGGTGCTCTCCAAGAAGAACAGCTTGTCTGTCGCCTTGGTCACGTCCACGGACCAAACGCCTGCGGTGGTGGTGTCGGTGAACGAGACGACCCCGAAGGGGGCTACCGAAGCAAAGTTCGACGCGCGCCAGTTCTCGAGCACGTCGACCATGCCAGTCTCGGCAAGAATGAGCGCCTGTCCGGCGTGTTCGCCGGCCATGCCCGTGTGGAGGTCCTGACGCGCCGTAAACAGGCCTGTCGTGGTCAGTACACCCATAATGACGAGCGCGAGCAGCGCCGCAGGGAGTGTGAACCCCTTTTTATCAAGCGAGATCATAGTTCAAAACCTTGAAGCTAAACTATCCTAGCTGGCTAGTTGCGCAGATGGATGCTTGTAATAAGTGAATCGCCTACTGGCGAACCGTCGGGACGCAGTGCCCCCCGCTCAGCGCGAAGGGTAACCGTAACCTGACGCACCTCGGCTGGGACCGCGGTGACCGTCCCAAACTCATCGCGGTAGACGAATTCCAAACCCACTCCGGGCTGCTCTAGGGGACCAACCACTCGGGAGCTCCCGATGCTGTCCCAGCGAGAGAGAAACCACCCCGCCGCCGAGCTGGTCAGCCCGAACCCGGCTCGGGTGTAGTTCCTCACGGGGGCACCCACGCGGACGCTGTCGACGGCCGCCGCCGCCGCAAGGTCCGTGTCGAACGTGAGTGCCTGAGCTGGCACCCCCCCACAGGTTGCAGTGGTATCGACCGCACTAATCGCCCCGTTGATCCACGCGTCATCGGCAGACAGATCGGGATCGTTGTCGGCGTACACGAAGACAGAGTCTCCCGGGCTAAAATTCGGGCCGGGAGTGCGAACAGTGATGATCGGACTCGTGGGTGACACGGCGCAGACCAGCGCGAAGTTCTTTGGTGAGCGAACGTGAATCGAGTCCGCGTCGATCATGATGACGTCGCCGTCGCGACCGCTGACTTCGCGGAGTTCGTTGGCAAGGATATCCATTCCGGCACGGAGCGTCTGACGAGCGTCCGTTGCCGCGCCCTGCACAGTGAACCCGCGCTGTTGGACTACGATGGTCTGGAACATGGACAGCATGAGCAGTGCGCTCACGGTGGATACCACCAGCAACTCGATCAGCGTAAAGCCCTTGCGGTTCATATCAAGGCTCCAGAATCCGAAACGTCAACGTGTCGGCGACATCCGGAGCGGGTCTGAGCGATCCACCGTTGGAGGAGCGGTATCCCGGTCCGGTAGTGACCATGAAGACGTTCTTTGAGTCGCCCGAAAATGTCGTCCACGAAGCCCACGCCGTGGTATAGTCTCCCACGGAGTCGATACCGAAGTCGACGCTGTCGTAGGGCAGCGCTCTCAGGTGTTCTACCGCCGAGACGGTGGCCGCCATACGTTTGGTTTTCATCGCCGCCACGGTGGACTCCCTGACCAGCACGGTGGTAACGCCCGCCAGTCCGGTCACGCCGATCGCGAACAGCATCGTGGCAACTAGGAGTTCCACCAGGGTGAATCCCCCCCTCTTCGCGTTCATGCTGGACGCGTTCATCGGAGTAGCTGCCCCATCTCTAGCCAGCTAAGGCCGTGGGCGTGCGTGGAGTTGCGGATACTCATGTCGAGTTCACCGGTGTAGCTATTGCAATCGGGGTCGGCGTATCCTTTCGGTGTGTAACACACGCGAATCAGCGTTGCAGCGTTGGATCTGAGATCCACATCGTAGGCCCGGGAGAAGCTCTTTCCCTGAACGACCTGTCCTCCTCGCTCGATCCAGACCGAATCTGCGGTGATGTTCGTCATCAATCTGACTCCGGTGCCGTGTTCGACTGCCTGAGCGCGAGCCAGGTGAACCATCCCAGCATAGGCTTCGACCGCGCCTCGAACCTGAGTGGTCCCTCGAACGTTGTTGAACGACGAGGTCGCCTTGGTCAGCAGGAACGTCGCGATCGAGATCACCACCATCATCTCCAGAAGGCTGGCGCCGGTCCGGCGGTCCCACCCCTTGGGGTTTCGTTGATGAGGCTGAGTCACAATGAAGCTCCAGTCGAAGAAATCAGACGCCCCGTTGGCGTCGCGATTCCCGTACCGCGTGCTGTCGCGCCGCGACAACAAGCGAAAACCCTGTGCCGACAACGATGGACCAAGAAAGTGTTGAAGCCACTCCTCGGCACGGTGCGGTCTTTCAGCGGCAAACTGTGCTCGGTGAGAGGCCCCAAAACGCTGCGGGGCCGTGGCGAATCCGCCACAGCCCCGGACAATTGCAACGCTCGTCGCAAGTCGCCTGCGGGTGGTTATCCGGCCACGGCCTCGCACGTCGCGGCCGCAATCGAGTACGACACGCCTTCCACGGTCGTGCCCTCGCCTACGTCCACCTGTGCGGGGTCCACCGTCGCCTGCCATACCAGCTTGAACGCGTCGAACGTCAGCTCTGACTCGAATGCCAGCGCGTACGAATCCGGATCCAACGAGCCAATCTCAAAGATCCCAGTGTCCGCCACGGACCCCGAGCGGACAATTGCTCCCCCGTCACCATCGGTCAGGGTTAGGGCTGTAGCCGTGGGCACGAAGTCGGACAGTGAGCGCTCCTGTCCGGCCGGACACTGGGGCAGCTCCACTCCGGACTCGAGCGCGACCGTTCCCTGAATCGAAGAGCCTGCCTCCGGGTTCTCAGGGTCATCTCCCTCCTGAGTCGGCACGGCGTGGATCACCGGCTTCATGATCCACTTGCCGGAGTTCCCAGCCATCCGCCCGAAGCTCTGACTGACATCGAAATCGAGCACGAGGCCATTCTCTCCTTCGCCGACGTCAAGCTGACCGTTGGCGAGCTTGACCTTCAGGCCCGACTGGGCACACCCCGGGCACATCAGATCTCCGCTCGAGGCGACGCCCCCTGGGTGGTCGGCGCCCCCGAAGCTGTAGACGTCTCCGTCGCTGGTCTCGAGTACCGCGGAACCGAGAACGAACCGGAGCTGCCGATACGATCCCGGCTCCACGGCCAGGTCGGACACCAACGACTGGGAGATTCCGACCAGCTCTGTGAGTTCAATGAGTCCGGTCGGCTCGTCAAGCAGCATCAGCCGTCCACCGGGTCCACCCTGGAAAAACACCTCATCGATGTTGATCCAGACCGCGGCGACGTCCCCCGGTGCATCGGTGAGGTAGAGCGAGAGGGTCGTGTCCTCATTGTCGAGCGATGCGGGTCCGGATTCGTCGCAGCCGGCGACACCCACCGCAAGCGCGAGGATCCATGACAAACGCGAGAAATGTCGAACACGCATAAGTACCTTCAGGAAATGGGTTTAACTCAAAAGGAGATGATCAGGGATGGCAGCCGTCGGCGGGCATGACAGGTGCCTTGAGCGTGGCTCCGAAATTGACGGTCCAGTAGTGGCCGTACTCGCTTCCGGGCTGAACGACGTACCCGATGCCAACGTGCCGCGCGTCCGGTGCCAAGATGTTGGCGCGGTGGCCCGGACTTCCCATCCACGCTTGAAACACGGTTTCTGCATCGACCTGGCCAGCGGCGACATTCTCCGCGACGAATACCCAATCGTACCCTGCGTTGCGCACGCGCTCGGCCGCGTTCGAGCCGTCACTACCCGCGTGGCCGAACAGGTCGTGGTCCGCCATGTCGCGCGAATGCCCCTCGGCGGCGGTGACGATACGAGTCTCCACCATCAGGTCAGGGAGGCCCGCGCCATTTCGGACCTCGTTCATCAGCTCGAGCACCTGCTGTGCTGGGGACCCCACACATTCGGCTTGAGCGACGGCGGTGGGGGGGGTATCGCAGGCGAGGACGAACAGGAGAAGGAGTGGAGACCTGATGTTGAGGGCAGTCATTTCGAGTCGGGATTCCGGGGCAGAGAATAGCGTGCGCATCCGGCACTTCGTCGATGCTGAGTGCGAAGCGGCAAGGGTCAGGCCCGAAGAATCCACCCTGCGGAAAAGCAACGGAAGCGTTGGAATTCGTGGTGTTGCGCACTCGCGTCAGCCTCCAGCGCCGGTCGTCGGCGCTTTGGCACGACACCTCACCAGCGGGAGATCTGCACCCTCAGGTGCCCTCAGTTGCCCGGGGGGTACTCCCGCTCGGTGTGTCCCTCCAGTTGCGAACGATAGAAGTACACCTCGCGCAGGTCGCCCGCCGCGTACCGCTCCGCCTGGTCGTTGAAGTGCGGAGAGGACGGGTCGCCGCTCTGACCGCCCGCGGTGATGGCCCGCGCCCTCACGGAATCACCGAACTCGACCACCGCCACGAAGCTGTTGCCTCGAGTGCCGTAGATCTTCTCAGTGTCGTCATAGCTGGCCACACCATAGGCGGCGAGCGACCCCCACCGAGCCGAGGTGAACCCCACCGGAATGGAGGGTTGGTCGTCGTCGAACGGATGCACGATGTCGTTGGTGAGCCGCTGGAATCGATTGATGTCGCCCCACGGCGTGCGCCAGGATCCGAAGTCTGCCACGAGACGGTTGGTCACGGCATCCAACGCCTCCAGCCTCTGGAGGTGGGTGGCCCGAGTGGCCATGAAGTCGTACGTCGACATCCCCGCGCCACGGGCGTCGCCGCTCACCTCGCTCCACAGGGCCTCACCCCAGAGCACGGCCAACGACGTGGGCACGGATTCCACCGACCAACGCAGGTCCCAACCGCGCAGGGTTTCGATCTGCTCCGCGAGATCCTGCTTCAGCCGATGCGAGTCCGAGAGCTGGTCGTACGACCCAAACAGGGCCGGCAGAAGGGGCTCGAACGCCGGCAGATACGGGTCGTACGCCGCCTCGGTCAACGACTGCATCGTGAAATCGGTGCGGTTCTCGAGTACGCGCACCGCGTTCACGCCACGGGGGTTCTCGCGGAAGTACTCCATGTAGGGCGGGAAGTCCGCCTGTCGCGGACTGTGAGGTCCCGCCGCGGAGAACGGCCAGTTGTTGGTGTTCTGGATCCATCCGTTCGGTGGGTTCACGACGAGGGGTGACTCGTCGACGTCATGGAGTTCTCCCCACTCCGTTCGTGGATCGCTACCATCGACCGGCCGCCGCCAGTCGAAGCTCCGGTCCCGCTCGGGGACGAAGTTGGCGTGGAAGTAGGCGATGTTGCCTTCCGCGTCTGCGAACACGGTGTTGTTCGAGGAGTTGGTGTGCAGCTCCATCGTCTGGTAGAACTCGTCGTAGTTTCGCGCCTTGGTGCGGTTATACGACTGCGTGAGGGCGTTTACCGGATCCTGCATCAGTCGAATGCTGATCCACTTGCCGTTTTCTTCCCGAATGATGGGGCCGCGGTGCGTGTGGTACACGGTGAAGTCCCGCTCCCGCATCCCGGCACCGTCCCTGAACGGCACGGTCACCGTGCTTACCCGCAAGGGGCGTTCCTCGTCGCCGACCAGGTACATGAGCTGTCCGTCGCGCTCGACGACGGTCTCCGCGTATTCGTCGATGGCATCCGCGCCGCTCGAGGTGTGCATCCACCCGGCAGTCTCGTTGAACCCCTGGTAGACGAAGAACTGACCCCAGGTGACCGCGCCGTACGCGTTCAGGCCCTGCTCGCTGACCATCTGCAGCTCCGCCCGGAAGTAGAACGACGTGTGGGGGTTGATCCAGAGCAGTGCCTCACCGTTCTCCGTATTGGAAGGAGCGATGGCGAAGCCGTTCGAGCCGGTCGGCTCGGAAGGGAACGGGGTTCGGTCCGGGTTCACCGCTTGGCGTTGACCCATCTCGGCGTCGCCGTAGAACGTTTCCAGATTCCTGATCGACACACGTTCGATGTCTCCGCCGATGCTTCCCTCGCTGAACGTGAGGGCCATCCAGGGCTCGAAGTGGTCCAGTACGCGCGGCTCCACATCCGGGTTCGTTTCCAGGAAGTAGTTCAGTCCATCCGCCCAAGCGTCCATCAGCTCCCGCAACCACGGAGGGCTGGCCGCATACTTTTCCTGCATATCCGCCGGATCGATGAAGAGCTTCATGCGGAGGTCTCGATAGATCTCCGATTCCCCTTCCGCTTCCGCCAGCCGCCCCATGGCGTTGAGGAAGTTCACCTCGATCCGGTTGAAGTCGTCTTCGGCCTGGGCGTAAATCATCCCAAAGACAGCGTCGGCGTCCGTCTGGCCATAGACGTGCGGAATCCCCCAATCGTCCCGAATGATGGTGACCCGCTCGGCTCTCTCGCCCAGCGAGTCACCGCCCGGCGTATTGGGGGATTGGGGATCACAACCGAGGGTCAGAGCACACAAAAGGAGCCCCAGAATGGGCACATGTGGACGGGAGTTCATGGACACGCCTGGGTGCTACGGGTGGACGAGGTGCATGGAGTGTGGCCCACCTAAACGCCCGGGGCAAGCGGTCCTGGTACGGTTTCTGCGGGTTGGGGTTGGAACAACCCCAGCGGGAATGAGGAAGGCTTGATCGGTTCAATCCCCAGCTCCGCGTTCCTACTGGTCCTAGGAACCGTCTTCTATGCCTTGATGGCATTCGTCCTGGTTCGCCATCGGCGGGCCCCGGGCGCCGCTGTGACGGCGTTCGCCATGGCCGCGTGCCTCATCTGGGTCGCCGGTGGCCTCGTGAGCAGCCTCCTGACCGGGCTCAACGGTCAGGTCGCCGCCATGAGTGTCGGCTACGTAGGCGCATGTCTGGCGCCCACGGCCATCTTGGCCTTCGTGGTCTTCTACACTCGGCCAGCACCGCTCGGCAAGCGTGTACTGATGGGCCTCCTGGCCGTGCCCCTCGCGACCATTGCGCTCATGTTCTCCAACCCCCTGCATGAGCTCATGTGGGTCCATCCCCCGGTGGACACGTTGGGGAACTACACCATCCGAGCGCGGTGGGGACCGTGGTTCAAGTTCGTCCACATTCCCTACCAGTGGGGCTTGGCGTGCGCGTCTTGCAGTCTACTCTTCCTCGCCTCCCTGCGCGGTGTTCCCGACCGACCGGACCTCCGGCCCTCTCTGAACCGCGGTCAGGCCGGCCTGCTGCTCGGAGCGCTGGCCGCGACCTTCCTCGTGAACATCGTAGTGGTCACCGGTTCTCGAGACTATCCGACCAGTCCGACCGCCGTAGCGATCGCCCTCTGCAGCGTCCTGTTTCTCTGGATCTTCCTACAGATCGAGCTCGTCACCTTTCGACACGTGGCCCACCGCCGGATCCTGAACACGTTGCCGGAGGCCGTGCTCATGGTCGACGAACACGACCGAATCGTGGATCTGAATCCGAGGGCCATCGAGCTGGTTCAAGCGGGCTCGGCCGCCAAGGGAAAGATGCTGGCGGCCGCGTTCTCGAGCGAACCAGAGATGCGTGCCCTCCTGTCGGAGACCGATGAAATCGATAGCGAGGTCAGGTTGAGCAACGGACGCCACTACGAGGCCCGCGTGTCGTCGGTCCTGGACAGCCGTGGTTATCCGCGAGGTCGGACGGTCATGCTGACTGACATCACCGAGCGCCGGCTACAGGAACGGAGACTACGGAGCATCGTCGACGTGTCGCCCAACGGCATAGTGCGGGTGCGCACGGTGTGCGACGACAAGGGACGGTTGGTGGATGTGGTGTGCACCTATGCCAACGTGGCGGCGGGCGAGTACCTCGGCGTCGATCCAAGTGCAGCGGAGGGCGGCAGCATGTTGGCCGAGTTGCCCGCAGTGGGGCCGCAGCTCCTTGGTGTGTTTCAGCGCTGCCTCGACGAGGGTAAGGACCAACGCGTAGAGGTGCCGGTGGCGGGCCCCGAAGACGATCCGCTGTGGTACCGGGTCATCGTCTCACCGGTCGCCGACGAACTCACCATCACCTTCATCGATGTCACGAGAGAGAAGAACCGCGAAGCCCAGATGGAAGCGGTCGCCTACACCGACCCCCTGACGCACATCCTCAACCGGCGAGGTTTGGAGACCTCGTTTCGGGAATGGGCCGACGAGGGACGGCGCGAGAGTGATGCACGCGCGATTCTGTACTTGGATCTCGACCGGTTCAAACCTGTCAACGATACGTATGGCCACGCAGCCGGGGACCGACTTCTCAAGGAGTTTGCCGCCAGACTGCGCTCGGTAACCCGCGATGGTGATTTGATCGCGCGAGTGGGAGGAGACGAGTTCGTCGTGGTGCTACACGACTCCGACGAGGAGGCCACCGAGACCGTCGTCCGACGCATGATCGAAGTGACCACTGCACCCTATTGGCTCAACGAAACCGCCGTCACCTGCCGACCGAGCATCGGGATCTTCCAGGTACCCGCTCATGGGTTTTCGCTGGAGGAGGGCCTGGTGGAGGCGGACCGAGCGATGTATCTGGCCAAGGCGACCGGCAGCGGTTGGATGTCGGTGGACCCCCCGGAGCTGCCCACGTCCTAGCGCAGTTCCGGCGCTTGCTCACACTCAGCCGGCGCCTCATTCTCAACGGCCCATCAGTCTCCGCCGACTTGGGAGTGAAACCATGTTCGGGATCCCTGCGCGATCCGTCTCTGTCGTAGCCCTCCTCCTCGCGTGCCCACTGGTGCTCTCGGCCCAGGAGACGCTGCCGGAGTCCGCACTCTCGCAGCTCCAGTTCAGGCACATCGGACCGGTCGGGAATCGTATCTCGGCAGTGCACGGTGTGGTGGGCGATCCACTCACCTACTACGCAGGCGCGGCGGCAGGCGGCCTCTGGAAGACGGTAGATGGCGGTCTCTACTGGGAGCCGCTCTTCGACGATCAGGAGGTCCACTCGATCGGTTCCATCGGCGTGTCAGAGTCCGATCCACAGGTCATATGGGTCGGCACTGGTGAGCCCCATATTCGCTCCAACGTCACCATCGGGGATGGCGTGTATCGGTCCACGGACGGGGGGGAGACCTGGGCGCACATGGGACTCGACGCGACCGGTCGCGTCAGCAAGATCCGGGTACACCCCACCAATCCTGACATCGTCTACGTGGCGGCGCTCGGACACGTGCACGGACCGCAGCCCGAACGCGGGATCTTCCGGACGACGGATGGGGGGGTGACCTGGGAGCACGTGCTCTTCGTCGATGAAGGGGTGGGCGCCAGCGACCTGGCGATGGACCCCAACAACCCGCGCATCCTGTTCGCCGGAATGTGGACGGTGGAGTTCAACACCTGGGGGCGTCGGAGCGGCGGACCGCTGAGCGGCATCTATGTGAGCCGGGACGCGGGCGACAGTTGGACCAAACTGGAAGGCAATGGACTTCCGAGCCGTCCGGTTGGGAAGGTCGGCCTGTGCATGACACCCGCCGACTCGGATCGTATCTACGCGCTGATCGAAACAGGGGACGGCGTACCCTGGGAGGGCCAGGAGACGGACTCGGGTGAGGTGTGGCGCTCCGACGATGGTGGCGAGCGCTGGCAGCTCATGACCCACAACCGGAATTTCGGCGGCCGGACCGGCTACTACAACAACTGTCGGGTGCTTCCGGACGATCCGGACGAAGCGATGTTCCTCACCGCGGCGTTCACCCGCACCATCGACGGCGCCCGCACCGGCACTGCGCTGACCGGGCCGTCCCGTCCCGGCGGTGACTACCACGATCTCTGGATCGATCCCGACAACGCCGACCGTTGGGTCGTTGGCAACGACCAGGGCGTGTCGGTGAGTATGAACCGGGGCGAGACCTGGCTGCGCACGCAGCTACCGGTGGCGCAGATGTATCATGTGACGGTGGACAACGCGATTCCCTATCACGTATTGGGCAACCGTCAGGACGGCCCTAGCTATCGTGGCCCCTCGAACAGCTTGTTCGGCGGCACGACTGGCGCGATTCCGCGAGGCGAGTGGCACTCCGTGGGCGGCGGCGAGAGCGGTTTTGCGACGCCCGACCCCAGGGATCCCAACGTGGTATGGTCCAGCGCGTCGGGTTCAGGGGCGCGCGGCGGGATCGTGGTGCGCTTCGACGAACGGAATCGGCAGTTTCGCAACGTGGAGGTGTGGCCCGAGAGCACTGGTGGCTGGCCGGCTGAGGAACTGCGGTACCGATTCCAGTGGACGTTCCCGCTCCTGCTCTCCCCCCACGATCCCAGTACCATCTACGTCACCAGCCAAGTGGTGCACCGCTCTGGCAATGGGGGTCAGAGTTGGGACGTGGTGAGCCCGGATCTCACCACCAACGACAAATCACGGCAGGGCATCAGCGGCGGCCTGACCCCGGATAACATCGGGGTCGAGTACTGCTGCGTGATCTACGCATTCGATGAATCGCCGACCGAAGAAGGCGTATTTGTCGCGGGATCGAACGACGGGCTGGTGCACGTGAGTCGCGATGGTGGCGCCAATTGGACCAACGTGACTGACGAGATTCCCGATCTGACACCCGATGGTGTGGTACGAAGCATCGACATCTCCCGGCACAGCCCTGGCACGATCTACATGGCCATTGAGCATCACCAGGTCGGGAACTTCGAGCCGCACGTATATCGTTCAAGGGACTACGGCGAGAACTGGGACAAGATCGTCGAGGGCATCGCGGACCATCCGCTCAGCTTCGCTCGCAGTATACACGAAGATCCGGTTCGTCCAGGTCTGGTGTACCTTGGGACCGAGAATCGGCTCTACGTGTCATTCGACGAGGGCGAGCGCTGGCAGGTCCTGAAGAACAACCTTCCTCCCGCACCCATGTACGGGATCGTGGTACAGGAGCACTTCAACGATCTGGTGTTGGGTACCTATGGGCGGGGTTTCTGGATTCTGGACGACCTGACCCCTCTGCAGCAAATGACCGAGGAGGTGGCGCAGTCACCGTTGCACCTCTTCGCGCCCCGGTCCACCTACCGGTTCCATAACCGGACCAGCTCGGCCACCGGGAACATCGACATGAGCGCCGGCGACAATCCTCAGTACGGGGCATCGATCAACTACTGGTTGGGCGCTGACGCCACTGGTCCCGTGAGGGTGACGATTGCGGACGGGTCGGGGAACACCGTGCGGACGCTCGAGGGCTCCGGCCAAGCCGGAGTCAACCGCGTCATGTGGAACCTGCGCGACGAGGGAAGCACGCGGGTGAGGATGCGCACCACCCCGCTCTATGCGGATTGGGTCAACTTGGGTCCAGACCGGGTGAGAGTGCGCGGCAACAACGTTTCGATTCTACAGCCGCCCGGCACATACACCGTTACCGTGGAGGTGGACGGTCAGAGTCAGAGCAGGACCCTCGAGGTGCTCAAGGATCCCAACTCGTCCGGCTCGTTAGCGGACATACAGGCACAGCTCGACATGTTGAGCGGGATCCAGCAGGACTTCAACGCGGCTGCCGAGGCGATCAACCGGATCGAATGGGTTCGTAGGCAGGTGTACGATCTGGAGGCGGTCCTGGAGGAGCGTGACGACGCTGACGCGGTCGTAGAAGCAGGACGAGCCCTCGATCAGAGTCTGATCGACGTGGAGGAGATCCTGATTCAGCTCCGCACCACAGGCACTGGTCAGGATGGCGTGCGCTACCCGGCCAAGGTGGTGGGTAAACTCGGACACCTGGCCAACGGAGTCGCCTCGGCTGACTTCATGCCCACTGACCAGCAGGGCGAGGTGCACCGGCTCCTGCAGTCCATGCTTCGCGATGCGGAACAGCGGCTGGCCACGATCCTGGAGGATGATCTGGCCGCCTACAACCAGATGCTGCAGCGCATTGGGGCGGGGAGGGTGATCTCGGACGCTCCTTAGGCCGAACCCGGTGGCGCGGTGGCCCTGTGTGTACGAACGTTGCCCATGCCCGAACCCATCGTCTTCGAGATCTTCACGGACTACATATGACCGTGGTGCTACCTCAGTACCGTGCGTACTGCCCGCTTGGCCCGTGAACACGACCTTACCGTCGTCCACACGCTGTTTCCGCTTCACCCGGATACGCCCCAAGAAGGCCTGACGCTGGAGGCGCTGTTCGGAGGCCGGAAGGACGTGGAAGCCAGTCACGAACAGATGGCGCGCTTGATGGCGGACGAGGGTCTCGCCTACGGGAAGCGCACCCACACCTACAACTCCCGGAAGGCACAGGAACTGGCCAAGTGGGCCGAGGCTCAGCCGGGCGGCGAGCGCATCCACGACGCGTTCTACCGTGCGTACTTCGTGGACGGACGCAACTTGGCGGACCCCGAGGTCCTCGTGGACGTGGTCAGCGGGGTCGGCCTCGACGCCGAACGAGCTCGGGCCGCCCTGGACGATCCGCAGTATGCCCACGCGGTGGACCTGGACTGGCAACGGTCCAGGGCGCTCGGCGTAACCGGCGTGCCCACGTTCGTTGTGGGCCAACAGGGCGTGGTGGGCGCTCAGCCCTATGAGGTGCTCGAGCGTCTGGTGGTTGGCGCCTGAAACCGACAGATTCATAGGACTCCTAACACATCGGAATCCATGGGCACTGAGTCGGTATTCGATCCCGAGGTCCAGCACGGCGACGTCGACAGCAAGGTCGTGGCGGCCATCGAGCGCATCAGCGAAGCGCTGCGCGCGCTCCTTCGTGCCGAGGCGCGCTCCGAGTCGGTCAGTCCCATTCAGGCGCAGATGCTGGTGTTCCTGCGGAGCCGTCGGTCTCACACGCGGGTCGGCGAGCTCGCGGCGGAGTTCGGTGTCACGCCCGCTACTGTCAGCGACGCGCTCAGCACGCTCGAGGGCAAGGACCTGATCCAGCGCAAGAGCGATCCGGAAGACGCGCGCGCGCTGCGCGTGGTCCTTACCGGCAAGGGGAGGAGAACGGCCACCCGGCTGAGCGCCTGGGCCAACCCGGTCAGGGCGCTCCTGGAGGACGAGAGTGGGCCCGCCAAGGAGGCGACGCTCGGCGTGCTGTTGGACCTCATTGCCCGTATGGAGCGGGGCGGGTTTCTGTCACGGGCTCGCGTGTGCCTGACCTGCCGCTACTTTCGGCGCGACCTGCATCGCGACGGGGAGCGTCCGCACCACTGCACCTTGTTGGGCGCGCCGCTGGGTCCTGCGACGCTGCGCCTCGACTGTCCGGAGCACGAACCGCCGGCCTGACCCGGCCGGCGGCCCATGCTCTCCATCTACCGAACCGTGTAGGGTAGCGACAGGTCGCCCGACAACACGCTGTAGACTTCATAGACGCCCAACATGGGGCGCGCCGTGTCGGAGGTGTTGACCTCCATGTACGCCGTCACGCCATCGAACTGGAAGTCCACATGGTGTGCGACACGCTGCGCAGGTACGAGCACGCGGATGGAGCGGCCCTCGCGTAACACGGAGAACCCGGGCGAGTCCATGTACATCGGCAGACCGGGGTTGGAGGGAGGCAACACCGTGGCCGCCCGTTCGGGGCGAATCTCCATCACTGCCAGTCCACCTGGCACGCGGTCGTCCGGACCCAGGAGCACCCAGTGGGTGTGGAAGCGCACCCCGTCGTTTCCGTAGTCCCCGTCGTTGTTCTCGTCCCAGAGGGGCGTATCGTCGAAGTCGGGGTGGCTGGTGATTGCGAGCGCCACGATGCCCTCGTCAGCTCGGAAGCCCACATGGGAGGGCTCGAGAGTGGTGGGGAAGACGTGCCCCAACACGGGAGCGCCGTCGAGCGCACCGGCCGCCTCTGGCACGGTCCCGCCCGCCGTGCCTTCGACCTGCTGCTCGAACACCAGCAGATCAAGCTCCTGCAGGTACTCGACGGTGGCCGACGTGAGCTTCAAGTCGGGAGTGGCTGGTAGCGGTTTCTGAGCCAGGGCAGTCCCCGGGAGCCAGAGTGCAAGACCTGCAGCCAGAAACGGAATACGCACTGGACCTCCATATTGTTAGGAATCCGAATAATGTGGAATCCTAAGTATATGAAGTGGAGCCGTCAACGACCCTACCACACAGGGCCGCCATGGGCGTAGTTCTTGCCCCCGGCGCGGATACGACCTCCGCGTGCTATCGTTGGTCGTCGCTTAGCTAGAAAAGCGGTGGGCCCATGCTCGGAGTGGAGACATGAAGGCAGGCGGGGTGAACTGGATGGGAATCGGGTTGCGCTTCGTCGCGGCTGCGGCACTCGTCCATCTGACCTATAACCCGCAGGGCGGGTCGTTCTATCACTGGGCCATCGCTCCGCTGTTCGAGCGCCCCATGCCCGAGGGCTACCCGAGTGCGTTGATGTTCTTGGGCGGTGTCGTGATGACGATCGGGTGGGCCATCTTCATCCAGGCCACCCGTCGTTCGTTGGGTGTCAAAGGCGCCATGCTGGTGGTGGCGCTCGGCATCGGCCTGGTGTGGCTGCTGGTGGAGCAGGGAGTCCTGTCCGCCGATGGTACCACGGCCATCGCACACATCGCGCTGGCGGTGATCTCCCTGCTCTTAGGGGCGGGGTTGTCCTGGTCCCTGATCAGCCACCGGATTACCGGGCAGGTGGATACCGACGAGGGATGAGCTCGCTCTCTCCGTCCTCGGAAAGCATGAACTGAGCGGGCATACCGGTGTCGACGCCACCGAGGCTGTCGAGAGCCTCTGGCTGAAGCAGCACGAACAGGCCAGAGGCATCCAAGGTGTCCTGGGCCTCGGCCTCTCCAAGATCTCCGATGTCCACGATGCGGCCCTCTGCCTGAAGCAGGGGCTTGTCGTAGCTGACCAGTAGGTCCGCCTGCAGATCGGGCAGGCCGGGCGTCCGTACGATTCCTCCAAGTACCAAGAGGTCGGGCACGCGCCGACCATTGAACTCGAGGTTGTCGTAGACGGCCGGATCGAATGCCTCGTAGTCGCCGGTGGCGATGGCGTCCAGCGCGGCCAGGATACCCACGAAGTTGGTTCTGCGGAGATGCTGCTTCTGCGGGTCGTTCGGCCAGGCTCCCGACTCAATCAACACGGTACTGGCCCCCCAGGCACCGACCAGGTCGCCGAAGGCTCTAGGGTTGAACGTGTCGTCGTACTTGGCGACGTGGTCGTCCACCAGCGGTGTGACGGCCTCTACCAAGACGGTCGCTACCCGCATCGCGCGTCGCCGCTTGTCATCCACGTCGCGGGCCTCATTGAACGCGGGTGCCAATAGCGCGATTGCCACGCCACGGTCCGAATCTCCAACCCTCACCGACGCACTCTGGTCGTGGAGGTTGAACCCGAACTGGGGCTGCAGCGAGTCCACCGCACTCTTGAGGATCTGCCCTTCGGGCGTCTGTAGGCGACGGGCGTCACGGTTCACATCGATGCCCTGCGCGTTGCGACGTTGGAAACGCTCCGCGCCGTCGGGGTTGAGCATGGGGATCATGTGGATGGCCGCGCCCTCGGCGATCCTCCGAGCCAACGGATGCTCGGGCTGTTCAGAGAAGAACCGCACGATATCCGCGAGCGCCATCGAGGCGGTGCTTTCATCTCCGTGCATCTGCGACCAAAGCAGCACGGGTACGGGCCCGCCACCGAATGTGAGACGCTGAATGTCGCGCCCTTCGGCGCTCGTGCCCGCCGGCGCTGCAGTGACGCTCCCGCCGAGGTACGGTGTCACCGCACTCCAGTACGTCACGTGGTTGAAGCGGCGGTCCTCCAGCCCCGAAACGCGGGACGCGTCGTGAAGGGCTTCCAGCTCGTCCGCGGTCACTCTCAACACTGGCGGCTCGTTCGCGGTGTCAGCGCACCCCATTGGGGTCATCCATACCACCAGGGCGACCAGCGCCGGGGTGTATCTCATGGCGCGACCGAGTGCCCGAGCTCCGCCCGCGAATCCACAGCCATCTGAAGCCAGAGCTCCAACACCACCAACGCGAACACCTGCTTCACGTAGATGAACTCTCCCGTCTGCAGCCGGTCTCGTATCTTCGCCACGGCTTTGGGTTCGAAGATGCCCCGCTCGCGCACTCTTCGCTCCGACAGTGCATCATGGATCATGGCTTGAAACGCCGGGTGTTGTGCATAGTTCTCCAGCGGTAGGTAGAACGGCATCTTGGGTCGTTTGATCACTTCCTCGGGAAGCAGGCGCTGGCCCAGGCGCCGAAGCAGGTACTTCGACGTCAGCCCTCGGATCTTGTGTTTGGGGGGAATCCGCAGCGCAAACTCCACGAGCTCGTGATCCATGAACGGCACCCGCGCCTCGATGGCGCTGGCCATCGACATCTTGTCCTGTTTGGTGAGGATATCATCGGCTAGCCAGTGCGCAAACTGGAGGTGCAGTGTGCGATTGAGGAACGGCGCGTTGCTCCCTGCCGCTTCCTCCCATTCGGGCCAGGTCGAGTCCGCACCCAATGACGCCCTGAAGTCCGGCGTGTAGAGTGAGGCCACGTCTCGATCGTCGAACAGCGAGATGAGGTGCCGATAGGCTGACGGAAGCTGGCCGGGCTCGAGGAAACCCATGAAGTCCACCAGCTTCTGCTTTCCCCGTTTCCCAAGATCGGCGGGATAGCTGAAGGCTACGTTCAGAAGGCGGCTGGGCGTGAGCCCCAAGGCCGGCCTCACCAGCCCTCGGCGGGCGAAGCCCGGGACCACTCGGGAGAACCGGTGGGCAAAGAGCAGCGCCTTGTGGAACAGATAGCCGCCCATGATCTCGTCCGCACCTTCCCCTGAGAGGACCACGGTGACACTCTGCTTGGCCACGCGAGCGAGCTGATACATGGGAATCACAATGGGGTCACCGAGGGGCTCATCCAGGTGCCAAACCAGCTTGGGCAGCAACTCGATGTCGTCGGCCGTGCAGGGGATCTCCGTATGCTCGCACCCCAACAGCTCGGCCGTGGCTGCCGCAGCTTCCAGTTCATCGTGCGCGTAGTCGAAACCGACCGAAAACGTGCGAACCGGCTTGGAAGATCCTCGCGCCATCGCAGCCACGATGACGGATGAGTCGAGTCCACCGCTCAGGTAGGCTCCTAGTGGGACATCCGAGATCAATCGACGTTCGATGCTGGTCTGGAAACGCTGATCCAGTTCATCGAGTAGCTCGGCTTCGGAGCGGTCATCGACGTCCGCGTGGAGTGCGGGTTCCCAATAGCGTTCGATCTGAAGATGACCTCCCGCAAACAACGCCCAGGACCCCGCCGGAAGCTTGAGAATCTCCTCGAACATGCCGCCGGGCCCCGGAACGTAGCGGAGCGCCAAATAGTCGTGTACAGCGCTGGGGACCAGGGTCGTTTCCAACTCCCGGTAGCAAAGCAGCGACTTCATCTCTGAAGAGAAGAGCAGCCGCCCTTCGGGCGTCGTGTAGTAGAGCGGCTTGATGCCCAGCCGGTCGCGGGCCAAGAACAGTTGCCCCCGCTTCTGATCGTAAATCGCGAAAGCGTACATCCCATGGATCCGGCTCATCATGTCCGGACCGTGGTCCTCATAGAGGTGGAGCAGGACCTCTGAGTCGCTCTTGGTGCGGAAGCGATGCCCCTTCTGCAGCAGCGCCTCTCTCAGCTCGCGATAGTTGTAGATCTCCCCATTGGCGATCAACACCAGCGACTCGTCCTCGTTGTAGAGCGGTTGCTGGCCTCCCTCGACGTCGATGATACTCAGCCGTCGATGTCCGAGGCCCACCGCGCCCTCGCGGAAGTAGCCCGCGCTGTCCGGCCCCCGATGCTGGATGACCGTGGTCATGCGCTCCAGAAGTCCTTCCTCCCGGAGTCCCACGAAGCCGCAGATTCCACACACGTTAGCTGTCGCCCGTGGAAGGCCAGCGCACCGACCGCGTCAGCTCCAGGCCTTGACCCAGGCGCGCGGTCTCGATCGTCCTGGAGGTGGCATCCGGGATCTCCTCGTTCCCATCGCCATCCCAGAGTTCGTTGGCTACGAAGTAGCGGGCCGACCCCATGTGGATGGTGGTGAGTACGGGCGCCCACTCCAGGTGTTCGAGTCTCACGTCGCCCACGCGCTGCAGCTGATCGAAGACGGTGAGCCCCGAATCGTTCAGGGTGATCTGCCTTCGGAATGAGATTGGGATCTCTTTGCGCCGGTTGATCAGCACTTTCACCAGCAGGCGCTTCAGCCAGGCAGCGGCGGCGGGTACCCTACCTGCGGTGAGGCTGAAGAGCCGAAACGCGACGAAGCGCGAGGGACGCATGGTGGGCCGCGTGCTCTCCATGAAGACACCGGACACGGTAAGCTCGCCTCCCTCTACCGAGGACGAACGTCCCGTGTCCAGATACTGGTTCGACACCAAGCGGCCGCCCTCGAGCCGCCCGATGTATCCGGAGTCAGATAGAAGGAGATCTCCGGTGGTTCGGTCGAACGCCTTGACGACGCCCCCTTTGCTGAGCCCCACGAAGGCCTCTGCCACGTTGGTGCGGTACCTGAGCAGTCCCGCCTCTGGGAAGTAGGTGACCCCCGAAGTCGGCGTGGGATCGGCGACCGGATGTCCCTCACGAGGTGCATCCCGGGTCGCCGAGTACGCGAACACCAGGTTGTTGAGCGTGGGGAAGTAGTTGTAGCTGTCAACACTGGCGTTGGCCGCGGCGCGTCCGTCGAAGAGCGCAGCGCGGGCGCGGGCGGCCACCCACGCGGCAGCCGGGCTCTCGGGCGCGAGCATCTCGAACGCAGCAGGATAGTACGTCTTGGTGTTCCGGCTCGCGTATTCGCCGCCGAGGCTTCCGTCCGGATGTATGAAATGAGCGATCCAGTCCACAGACGCTGCCAGTGAACGCTCCAGCTCTTCGTGGTCGGTGAGTTGAAGGTAGCGCGCAAGATAGAAGCTACCGTGGGTCTGATAGCCGGGATCGGGTCCGCCGTACTCCTCGTACCACCCCTCTTCAGACTGGTGCTTCAGGATCCGCCCGATGAAGTGTCGGCCGCGCTCGTCGAAACGCGCATCCCCGGTCAGTGTGTGGGCATGCGCGCAGGCTGCCGCCGCGGCCGCGAGGTGGTTGGACAGGAGTCCGTGGCTCTCGTCGTTCCGGCAGAGCCAGTCGGCCGCCCGCCGGATATGGTCCACCGTCTTGGCTCGAACCCCACTGGACAGGCCCTCGCCCAGGAAGCCCAACCCCTCGGACACGTATACCGTCGTGAAGGCTGTGGCAGCGAGTGAGCGTTCCAAGGGATAGGCCTCATCGAAGCTGCCATCTCCATACTGAATGCTGCCCCAGTAGGTCAGCCCTTGCTCGATCCAACGAAGGAGCTCGCCCGAACGATAGTAGGGATTGTCGGGGCGATCCTCGTTCCAGAGGAAGGAGAGTACGCACAGGGACTCCTGAAAGCGCGCACCCGGGTAGTCGACGAACTTCCATGCCCAGAAGGTACGGTCGCCGCAGCCGACGGTGGGGCTAAGAGGCTCGCGGTCCATGAGCCCCAACACCCGAGGTGCCTCAGACCGAATGGACTGCCAGTAGCGCTCGGCCAGTAGGGGGGACGGGGAGGCCGACGGCTTCACGGACTCTTCAGTCGCCGGATCCTGGTGCACGGTAGGACACCGTGCTCCCAGTCCCGAGGCTCTCGAGGATGAGGAAGCCTGTTTGGGTAACCGCCACGAGCGATTCGAGATCGATGGGCATGGGCGCACCGCTCACCACGGCTTTCACAAACGCGTCGACCTCGTCCGCGTGTCCCTTCTGCTGGTTCATAAGGCGCTGCTTCTTGGCTCGGTTCCCGCTATGGAAGACTGCCGAGCGGTAGTTGTGCATCGCTGCCGAGCGACCGCCCCCGAACATCTCGAAGAACTCCTTGGACAGGCTGGGGTCGCCACTGGACACATAGTGGATCACCCCCACCGAGCCGTCCTCCATCAACAGTGTAATCGCCACGCCGTCAGGGTCGAGGTCCTTCTCGGATCGGGTCCCGGTCTTGATGGCCGAGATGCGAGACGGGAGCGAGTTGGTGAGGTAGCAGAGGGTATCCACGAAGTGACAGCCCTCACCCAGGATACGGCCGCCCCCCTCCTTGGGGTCGAGCACCCAGAGCGTCGGATCGACCGCGCCGGCGTTCACCCGATAGGTCACATAGAGTGGTCCTTCCCGTGGCTCGAAGAACGAACGGCACTTCGCGGCCAACGGAGAGAAGCGTCGATTGAAACCCACCATCAGGCGAGGATCCTCGGCGGTGCTCAACGTGCCGAGCAGCTCGTCGAAGGACTCCGTGGTGATGGCCAAGGGCTTCTCGACGAACACCGCTTTGCCCCGCTTGATCGCCTCGGCTGTGAGACGCGCGTGCTGATCGTGACGGGTGGCGATCAAGACTGCGTTGATCTCGGGATCGTCAAGGATCTCAAGAGGGTCGCTCGCGCAAAACCTCGCTCCGTAGTTCTCAGCGACGCTTCGGCTCGTAAGCCCCGAGGCCGTGCAGAACCCTTCGAACGACACCTCCGAGTGCTTCTTGAACGCGGGGAGCAGCACGCCCTTGGCGAACTGACCGGCACCAATGACCCCCAATCGTACCGATGAGCCGTCCCGGGTTTTGGGCGCCGGCAATGCTACGCTGCGCTGGACGTCGGTTCCGTCCGGGTAGTCGATCAGAATGGCGATGGGGGGAGTGGCGCCTTTGTCGTTGACGGTCTTGTAGGCCTCCTCCGCGCCCGCGATGGGGTACCGGTGGGTGACCAACGCGTCTACGTTCACCTGCTCCCGCGCCAGCAGGTCGACGAACGCCTGCATGTTGCGCCGCTCGGTCCACCGTACATAGGGGCGGGGATAGTCCACACCGCGCAGCTCGTACTGGGGATCGTAGCGACCGGGGCCGTAGGACCGGCTCACGACCAGCTCCACTTCCTTCTCGAACATGGGCCGACGCCGGAGCTTCATGCCCGTGTCGCCCACCAGGACCACGCGGCCCTTGATGCGGCACATACGCACCGCCTGTTGGAGCGGTCCATCGGATTTGCTGGCCGCACACACCACCACCGAGTCTGCTCCATGCCCTCCCGTGAGGTCCCCCACCATGGTCTGAGCAGCCTGACTGCTGGTCGCTCCGTGATGGGCTCCGAGCTGCTGAGCCAAGGCCACCTTGTCGGCGTCCAGGTCGAGGGCTACTACGGTCGCCCCTGCGGCTCGGACCAACTGCGCCGCGATCTGCCCGACGAGGCCGAGGCCCATCACCACCACCACATCACCCAGCTCGATCTCGGCGAGGCGTACCCCGTGTAGCGCGATCACGCCTACCGTCACGAAGCAGGCACGCTCATAGGGAAGTCCCTCAGGAAGCTTCGCAGCCAGGTTACGGGGGATGTAGTTCACCTCCGCGTGGTTGGCGAAGTTGAGTCCCGCGCAGGCCACCCGGTCTCCCACCGCGAACTCCGCGGCATCTTCCCCAACTGCAACGACTTCCCCCGCGCACGAGTAGCCTAGCGGGATCGGCGAGGCGATCAGGTTCTTCACCACTTGATAGGTGGACCAGTAGCCTTCCTGCTTCGCCTTATTGAGTACCTTCTGGGCCAAATCGGGTCGGTCGCGGGCTTTGCCGAGCGAGCTCTTCTTGGCCAACGCCATGACGGCCCGCTCCGTCCCAAGACTGATGAGGGACCGTCGAGTACGAACCAGAACTCCGCCTGATTGGAGTTGGGGGGCGGGCAACTGTTCCACGCGAACGGCGCCACTCTTCAGGTCTTGGATGACGGCTTTCATTCAGGCTCGAATTCGAGGGTGTGAGGGTGTACCCCGCCCGGTTCGAGAAAACTGACGGGGAGGCCACTAAAAGAACAGCGTAAGGGACCTCAGACGCAGGTCATGTGCCGCAGGGGCCTTCGGCTCAGAAGCGCCACCGCTTCACGTTGACATCGATGATTCTCAGGTCCCCGTTGGTGGCCAGAGTATGGGTGCCCACCAGGTCAGGTTCCCAGTCGGGCGTGAGGTAGCCCGCCTCCGCCTCGGCATACCGTTCTGGGGTCAACTCCGCCACCTCCATGAACCGGATTCCATAGCCGTAGTGCGGGGCGCAATTCTGAGCCGGCCGTACGATACGATCCTTGATGCGGAGCAGGGGACCGGCGGGCCGGGCGCCTGTCACATCAGACACCACCGGGTTCATTGGATGCGGCTCCCAGTTGGTGGACAGCGGGGAGTCGGCGGAGAACAGAAAGAGCTGGTCAGGCGGGTTGGCCCCCTCGTGTTCAGCCACGGCCGTAAACATCCACCAACGCCCCTCATGGTGGAAGAGTGTTGCGTCGACCGCGGTGATCCCGTCCATGATGATGTGATGCAAGACCCACTTGTCGGGGAAAGACTCACACCGGTACAGCCGGATCTGGCCGTAGTCCCCGCACTCCGGGATCATGTAGAGTTCGTCCTCGAACTCGAACACGAAGGGGTAGCTCAGGTGGAAAGGCTCCTTGAGAGCTGGTACCGGAGTAGTGTAGGTCCCATCCCTCTTGAACTCCATAACCGCAATGTGGCCCACGCCGTCATTGGGCTTCTCTTCGATGAACGCCATGTGGCGACCGTCCCGTGTCAACAAATGGGGATCGGCCCAAAATCGATCAGGTGGAGGGATCACTTTGCGGAAACGCCAAGGCGCTCCCACGGTCGCGTTTTGAAAGGAGAATCGGAGTTGCCACTGTTCGCGAATGACCTTGTATCGGACGCCTCTGCGCACGTAACGTCCAACCCACTTGCTCAAAAGCCACGCGAGTTCCTTGTTGGTGGGCCTCACGAAGAGACGGTTCGAGTACGGACTCACCAACGGCTGCTTACCCTCGTGCTTCTCCATGAAACGGTCGTGCCCCAGGCGCGCCAGTTCCTTGAGCCGGCGGGGGACCATCGGTGCAGCCTGCCAGTAGAATCGGTTCCGGTTCAGGTTGGGTGAGAGCGGATGGGTCGCGGAAGCCGTGCGCCCAAGTACCAGGCCTGCATCCAAATCCTCACTCAGGATTTGTAGTGTCGCACCGGTGGTCGCCCACCGAAGCAGCACCTCCCAGTAGCCTGCAGGCCCGCCGCGGTTCACGCGGTTGTCACCATGATGGAAGGACCAGACGCCGCCCGGTGCGGCTCGTAGGACTTCGCCCCGCAGAATCCTGAAGCCCAACCTGAGGAAGACATCGACACCGGCTTCCTTGACGCGAGCCAGGTCTTCTCCTTCGATGAAGTCGGAGAATCTGGTGCGCCTGGGTGTGACGGGAATCACAGTCACGTCACTGAGCAGGTCGGAGCAGTCGACCATCTCGAACGCGTCGGGCGCAAACCGGAACTTGCGTCGGTCGAATCGATCGAACAACAGGAAGAGGAACTGGTCCCGTGCCTTCCAATATCGACGAAGGCGGTCAAACAGCCCCGATGGAGGCGCGACCTCAGCCTCGTCCCCAGAGTTGAGCACAACGACCTCGAAGCGGGCATGGCCTTCTGCCAAGATCCGCTCGAGCATGTACCGGACCCACGCCGGTTGCGTCAGCGAATCCGCGAGGATCCCCACGCGCACCTGGTTTCCCCGCATCCCTAAGACCTGTCCTTCGGTTTTCGAGGTGATGGATCTCTACCCCCGACCCTATCCTACACTTTCTACCGCGAGCGGGCTCGGAGCAAGACCGACACCCCCGCCCACAAGAAGAGCGCCGTGCCCCGAAGGCCACGGCGCTCTCGCTAGGGCAGCTGGCAGCTGACGACGCCTACCAGCTCAAGTCCTGGTCCAGGATGGGTAGTGAACGCACCCGATGACCCGTTGCAGCGAATATCGCGTTGCACAACGCCGGGATGACCGGAGGCAGGGGTGGTTCCCCCAGCCCAGTGGGCGAATTGTCTGTTTCCAGGAAGTGAATCTCGATGTCGGGCACCGCCGGCATCCGCACCATTGGATACTGGTTGAAGTTGGATTCCACCGCCCGTCCGTTCTCGAACGTGATCTTTTGACCGAACGCCTGGGAGAGTCCATCCACTACGCCGCCCTGAGCGTTGTTCTCGGCATTGAGCGGGTTGATGATCTGACTTCCGATGTCGCCGGCCGCCCATACCTTGTCGACGTTGACGGCGCCCTCGCGGCTCACCGTTGCCTGCACCACCTCCGCAAAATAACCGCGGTGACTGTAGTGGAAGGCGACCCCCATCCCGGTGCCTTCCGGCAGGGACTGGGTGCCCCACCCGGACTTCTCGGCCACCAGGCGCAACACACCGCTCATCCGTTCCGGATCCTGACCGATGTTCTCCCCGGCGGACGCCAGTAGGTCCAAGCGGAACTGCACTGGATCCGCGCCCGCAGCGTGGGCCAGCTCGTCGATGAAGGACTGATAGACGAACGCGAGGGCGTTGCTACCCGGTGCGCGCAACGCGCCGGTCGGAATCCCGAACGGCATCAGCGAAGCACCCAGCGAGAAGTTGGGCACGAAACCGGCAGGGAACTCGGTGTCCCGCACGGAGGCACTCGAGGCGAAACGCTCGCCCTGCCCGAACGACACGAAGTGGTTCCGCCATGCAATCAGCTTACCCGCTGCGTCCACACCGCCCTCGAACGCGTGGAAACCACCCGGACGGTACAGGTCGTGACGCATGTCGTCCTCGCGGGTCCACAGGAGCTTGACGGGAACGCCATCGAGCTCCTTAGCGATCCGCGCTCCCTCCACGACGTGGTCGTTGTACAGGCGTCGCCCAAACCCTCCGCCCATTCGCACGAGGTGAATGGTGACGGCGCTCTCTTCGACGCCGACAACTTCGGCCACCATGCTGCGGCCACGCTCCGGAGTCTGCGTCGGCGCCCACATCTCGATGGCGCCGTTCTCGAACCGCGCAGTGACATTCTGCGGCTCGAGCTGCGCGTGCGAGATGAACGGATACGAGTAGCGCGCGCTCACCGTTGCGGCCGCTGAGGCCAGGGCAGAATCCACGTCTCCATCCTCACGGAGCGACATCGCAGGAGGACTGTTGAACAGCGCCTCGGCTTGGGAGGCAAACCCTTCAGAACTCTGTGACGCCGTAGCTCCCTCGTCCCACTCCACCTGGAGCACGTTGACGCGGGCCTGGTTCACCAGCCACCAGTTGTCACCCACGACGGCGACACCGTCCAGGAGGCCGCCCAGGTTGTCGCCGCCTTCGACGACGAAGGCCTTCGTGACACCCGGCTGGGCCATGACCTCGTCCAGGTTGGCACTCCTCACCTTACCGCCATACACCGGACACTTTTCAAAGACGGCGTACACCATCCCAGGCAGCGTGAAGTCGATTCCGAACAGCGGTTCGCCCGTCACGATGGCGTGGTTGTCGACGTCACCGATCTCGGTCCCGATGATCTTGAAGTCCGCGGGATCCTTGAGCGGGACCGACTCCATGTCAGGCGGCGTCATCGTGGCGGCGGTTTCGGTCAGCTCGCCGTAGCCGATACTGCGTCCGCTGGCACGGTGATGCACCACGCCAGACACGGTCGTCAGTTCCGACTCCGGAACGTCCCACGTCGCCGCCGCGGCCGACACCAACACTGCCCGCGCGGCCGCGCCGACCCTACGCATAGGCATGTAGTGCGTCGGCGTGGCGTTGCTACCTCCAGCGAACTGGCCCGAGAAGTTCTCGGTGTCCAGGTCCCCCTGCACGACCGTGACGTCCTCCCAATCGACGTCCAGTTCCTCAGCGATGACCATGGGGAGCATGGTCTTGATGCCTTGGCCGATCTCGGGGTTCTGCGCAATCAGTGTCACCGCACCATCGGGCGCGATCTTGACCCATGCGTTGGGGACGAAGTCCGCCGCCACTTCGGCGCCAGCCAACGAAGAGGCGCCGAAGACGTCGACATAGCTCGCAATCAGCAATCCGCCACCGGCGGCGGCACTCAGCTTCAGAAAGTCACGGCGCTCCATGCCTGTCGGGCGCGTCATGAGTCACCTCCCCGCTCGGCTTCCTCGGTCATCGCCTGGGCCACAGTGTGGATGCCGGCCCGGATGCGCGTGTAGGTCCCACACCTACAGAGGTTGCGGTTCATCGCGGTATCGATGTCCTCGTCCGTCGGGTTGGGGATCTGCTGTAGCAGCGCCGAGGCCGCCATGAGCTGACCCGCCTGGCAGTAGCCACACTGCGGGACATCGAGCTCCTTCCACACCACCTGCAGAGGGTGTGTCCCGTCGGGGGAGAGTCCCTCGATGGTGGTGACCTCGTCGCCTTCAACCGTAGACACTCTGGTCCGGCAGCTACGCGTCAGACGCCCGTTCACATGGACGGAGCAGGCACCACACTGCGAAATCCCGCAGCCGAACTTGGTGCCTTTGAGGTCGAGGATGTCTCTGAGAACCCAGAGTAGTGGCATGTCGGGTGGAGCGTCTACGGTAACTGACGTCCCGTTGACCTTGAACGTGACCGGCATGGTCGGAATCGCTCCCTGAGTCGAAGTCGACTGGAAAATGGCTCGAAAGCGGGGGATACAGATCGATAGCGTAGGCCCGCAACTGGTGTATTGGCAAGCACGCTGGCGTGTTCCAGGGAGGGGATCGGGGGCGCGGAGCGCGCCCGCCGGGGGGGTGCCATGATCGCAGGTGCTGTGTACTGTTTTAGGCATGAGAGCCCTAAATGGAATGTTACTGCCGCTTTTCCTGGCCGCCTGCGCGGGGGGAGCGTCCCAAGCTGAGGTGGCGTCGGCGCCCCCGACCGGCGGCACCACGTTCCAGCCGGGGGCGCCCGGCTCGGGCAGTCGTGCTGTGGACGCGGGGAAATTGGCAGAGCTGGATGGGCCGCCCCACACGGCGGCCGACGTCGCGTTCATGACCGGCATGATCCCGCATCACGCCCAGGCCCTCGAGATGACTGCGCTGGTGCCGACCCACACCGATAGCGAGGCGATCAACGGAATGGCCCTGCGCATGGAGATTTCCCAACGCGATGAGATTGCGCTGATGGAGGGCTGGCTCAGGACACGCGGCGAGGCGGTGCCAAGTGTACATGCACACGGTTCGGCCATGCCGATGATGCCCGGTATGTTGACGCCCGAGCAGATGGCTCAGTTAGGGGACGCCAAGGGGGTCGAGTTCGATCGCCTGTTTATCGAGTTCATGATCCAGCATCACGAGGGCGCGATCGTGATGGTGAACGACCTGTTCAGCTCTCAGGGGGCAGGACAGGAGTCCGAGATCTTTCAGTTTGCCTCCCACGTGGATGCGGACCAGCGCATGGAGATCTCCCGGATGCGCGCGTTGCTGGAGTCGCTTAGGTAGTGTTGTCGTTCTCCTGGTTACTCACACACGATCTCACGGAAAGAAGAGGAATCGATATGTCACGGAACTCCCTTGTCAGACTCATCCACCGAGGGGGTGCGTTCCTCGCGGTAGGCGTGCTGGGGCTGATGCTTGGTCTATCCCTGAGCGCAGTTGATGTGGCGGCTCAGACGCCGCCGGACCAGAACACCGCACCGCGGATGACGTGGGATCCGAACGATCCGCGCATCGGGCTGCGCGCGGGTTGGCTGGATGCGGAATCAGCCATCTCGAACATGGAGCTGGTCAGTAGCCTGGCACGGCCCGACGGCTTCTTCAATCCGGAAACACCGGGAGACGGTCGGTTCAGCAACACCGACTTGGCCTTCAGCGGTGACTACCTCTACCAGGGCAACTACAACGGCTTCCAGGTCTACGACATCTCCAACCCGGCGAAGCCGACGCTGGCGCTCTCGATTGTGTGTCCCGGAGGCCAGGGAGACGTCTCCGTGTTTGGCGACCTGGTGGTGATGTCTGCTCAGGAAACCCGCGGGCGTTTGGACTGTGGTGTGGAGGGCGTCGCCGACTCCGTCAGCACCGAGCGCCTGAGAGGCGTGCGGATCTTCGATGTGTCCGACATGAGCAGCCCCAAGCAGGTTGCTGCCATCCAGTCCTGCCGGGGATCGCACACGCACACGCTGGTCACCGACCCGAGTGACCCCGAGAACCTCTACATCTACATCTCGGGCACCAGCTCTGTGCGGCCCGCGGCGGAGTTGTCCGGCTGCTCAGGCGCGGAGCCCGAAGACGATCCCAACACAGCTCTCTTCAGAATCGAGGTCGTGAAGGTGCCGTTGGCCGCGCCGGAGCAGGCTGAGATCGTGAACATGCCGCGCCTCTTCGCGGATGCCGAGACGGGCGAGATCAGCGGACTGTGGGCGGGTGGCGACCATGGCGAAGGCACGCAGAGCACCCGACGCACTCATCAGTGTCATGACATTACGGCCTACCCTGCGATCGGCCTCGCGGCCGGTGCCTGCTCGGGCAACGGAATCCTGATCGACATCAGCGATCCGGAGAACCCCACCCGGATCGACGAAGTGCTCGACCCGAACTTCGCATATTGGCATTCGGCGACGTTCAACAACGACGGCACGAAGATTCTGTTTACGGACGAATGGGGTGGGGGATCGGCGCCCCGCTGCCGCCCTTCGGACCCGGATACCTGGGGTGCCAACGCGATCTTCCGGTTGGAGAACGGTGACATGACGTTGGCGGGGTACTACAAGCTGCCGGTGCCGCAGACCGAGATGGAAAACTGCGTGGCGCACAACGGATCGATGGTTCCGGTTCCAGGCCGTGACATCAAGGTGCAGGCGTGGTACCAGGGGGGCGTGTCGGTGCTCGACTTCACCGACCCCGAGAACGCGTTCGAGATCGCGTTCTTCGATCGCGGTCCCCTGAGCGAGACGCAGCTCTACACGGGCGGTTACTGGTCCACGTACTGGTACAACGGGCGCATCTACGGCGCCGAGATCTCTCGCGGGATCGACGTCTTCCGACTCACCCCGAGTGAGCACCTGTCGCAGGCCGAGATCGACGCCGCGGAGTCGGTCATGGTGAACGAGTTCAACGCCCAGCTACAGCCCCGGTTCGAATGGCCGGCGACCGTGCCGGTAGCGCGTGCCTATTTGGACCAAATGGTACGCGGAGGTGGCATCCTGGACGCCCGCGCCGCCGAGGTGGATGCGGTGCTGACAGGCCTAATGCGGGGAACTGCGTCCGCTTCCGACGCGCAGGCAGTGGCCCGTCAGGTCGACGAGGATGCCCGAGCCGTGTTGACGGGAGGTCTGGGCGGGGACGCGAACCGGCTGACGAAGCTGGCGGAGGTGCTGCGGCAACTGGGAGGGTAACGAAAGCGGGAGGGGGCGCGCGACGCGCGCCCCCCTTGCCAGAGCGCCCTCGCGCGATTCGTACACGCTACAGCTCGTACTCAAGCGTGTAACGATGTCCCTGTTCATCCTGCTCGATCTGCATCGATCCCGTGATGCCCTTCAGCTCGCCGCCGCCCGACCCCTCCAGGATGATGATCTCCAGGGACTGCGTGTCCTGGGTCATGTAGCCCCGGTGCACCAGCGTGAAGCTTCCGGTCCGGTCGGCTAGCGTGCCTGCAAACTCCTCGATGGCGCTGTAGACGGCCGGGCCACTCTCGATGCGCTTGCTGATCATCTGCCCCGTTCCCGAGCCTGCCAATCCACCTTGATAGGTCTTACTGATCAGCAGGCGTCCCGCCGGAAACCCGGCGTCCTCCTGGGGCTGCAGCTCGATATCGAACGTTCCCTGTGCGTTCATGGTCCTTGGGTCTGGTGGGGCCGTGAGCCCTCACGGGGCGCTTCTCACCTAAGGGTGCACGTGGTACTGTCGTGGAGGAGCTCAGGCTGGTGGACCGTACACTAACGCGTGCCGGGAGGACTGACTATGCACTTTCGCGGAGCCCTTCTTTGCGTCGCGGCCGGTGGCGCCGTGGCCGCCTGCGCACAGCCACCCGTGCATCCGACCGAACTCGAGATGACCACGTGGTCCGTGGTGGGCGTCGACCCGGAGACGGGAGATGTGGGCGTCGCCGTGGCTTCGTGCGTCCCCACCTACGGCGACGCCGTGGCCGCACTCGTTCCGGGGAAGGGCGCGGCAGCGACCCAAGCGGGTTTCGATGTCGACAACAGGAACCGGGTCTTCGAGGCCATCCAGGAGGGCCTCACCGCGGAGCAGGTCATTCTGAGGGTCACCGACCCGGAGTGGGACCCGGAACTGGACCGCCGACAGTACGGCGTGGTGACGATGCGGGATGGCTTGGTGCAGGTCGCAGGCTACACGACGCCCGTTCGGCAGGGCACATCGACCGACGACGCGGGCGCGACCCGTTACGCCGGCGTGATGGCGGACGCGTCCCGAGGGGTGAGTTCTCAGGGCAACACGCTCGAAAGCTCAGAGGTGGTGAGTCGCCCGCTGGACGCCTTTCGCTGGGAGGATCCGGCCGGGTTCAACATGCTCTCCGACCGCTTGATGAGGGCGCTGGAAGCCGGGTCGGTGGCGGGAGGTGACGTGCGCTGCAACAACGAGCGTGTCCGGCAGACTGCCGCGATGGCCGTGATCCTGGTGGCTCGAGGCGGTGACGCCCCCTACGCCACCGAGGGTATTGGAATGACCGACGCGGGGACGCCCGCTGCTCCCTGGCTCGCGCTTTCTGTGCAGACGGAACGGTTCGCAGAGAATCCGCTAATCGAGCTAAGGAGGCAGTACGATGAGTGGCGGCGGACGGTGGGGGACGCGCCGGGATGACGTAGGCGCGTTCCTACAGCACTCGCCACCAGGGGACTGCGAGCACATCGGGCGCCAGCCACTTCACTTCTGAGCCCGCGTGAAGGAGGAGCCCCGCGCGTGATCGTTGGGGATACTCTGCCCGAAACGTGCGGATAGAGCGCGCGTGTCCGAGCCGCGGCCTCTTGCTTGCCTTGATCTCAATCGGCAGCAGAGAGCTTCCTGATTCAATGACCAGGTCAACCTCTTCGCCCACCCCCGACCAAACGGGGGAGAAGATCATTCATGATGTGAATGATAATCATTCACGCCGTGAATGGATAGTTGTAACGACGTGGAGGGGGGGTACTCCTACGTCGTCAGGTGACAAGCGCTTAGGTGGTCCGCCCCCACCTGCTTCAACTCGGGCACCTCCCGCGCACACTTTTCCTCCGCTCGCGGGCAACGCGTCCGAAACACACACCCCGAGGGTGGATCAATGGCACTTGGGATGTCTCCCTTCAGGATGACCTGCGCGCGCTGTCGACCGGGCTCCGGGATGGGCACCGCGGAAAGCAATGCCTCCGTGTACGGGTGATTGGGCGCTTCGTACAGAGCAGCCGACGGCGCGATCTCCATGATTCGCCCCAGGTACATCACCGCCACCCGGTCGCAGATGTGCTCCACCACTGCCAGGTCATGGGCGATGAACAGCATGGTGAGGTCGAGCCGGTCGCGTAGGTCGCTCAACAGGTTGATGACCTGCGCCTGAATGGACACGTCGAGTGCGGAGACCGGTTCATCGGCCACCATGAACTCCGGGTCCACGGCCAACGCACGCGCGATGCCGACTCGCTGCCGTTGGCCACCCGAAAACTCGTGCGGGAAGCGATCCAGTTGTTCAGCCGAGAGCCCCACTTGCTCCATGAGCTCCAGGGCCCGCTCGCCCCTGGTGGCCGCGGTGCCGATATCGTGCAACGCCAGGGCGTGTCCGATCACGGTCCGGATCTTCTCGCGCGGGTTCAGGCTGGCGAACGGGTCCTGAAAGATGATCTGCATGCGCTTTCGGAAACGACGTAGCTCGTCTTTCGGCAGGTCCAGCACGGACGTACCGTAGAACAGCACCTTTCCCGCAGTCGCTTCCTCGAGGCGCAGGACCAGTCGTCCCACCGTGGTCTTCCCCGAGCCGCTCTCCCCCACCAACCCCAGTACCTCCCCTCGACGTACGGTGAAGGAAACGCCGTTCACTGCCTGTACGTGACCGATCACCCGATTCAGTAGCCCGCCACGGATGGGGAAGCGTTTCACCAGGCCTTCCACCTCGAGCAGGTCTTCGGTCATCCGGCCTCCTGCTCGGCGAGATTCAGATCGCGCCACCGCAGACACCGCACCTCGTGTCCAAGGGCCACTTGCTCGAGGGGCGGAGGACTTGCCGCGCATGCTGGCTCAGCGTGAGGGCACCGGGTCGAAAAGCGGCAACCGGCAGGGAGCATACCGGCAGAAGGAACCTGCCCCTCGATCGTCCGCAGCCGCTGACCGCGCTCCGAGCTGCCCAGTCTGGGGATCGAGGCAATGAGCCCCGCAGTGTAGGGCATGCGCGGGCGACGGAAGATCTCTTCCACCGGCCCACTCTCGACCACCTGGCCGGCGTACATGACGACCACGCGTCGTGCGATCTGCGCCACGACGCCCAGGTCGTGCGTGATGAAGACGATGGCCATACTGAACTGCTCCTGGAGCCTCTTCATGAGGTCGAGGATCTGGGCCTGGATGGTCACGTCGAGGGCCGTGGTGGGTTCATCCGCGATCAGCAGGCTTGGACGGCACGCCAGTGCCATGGCAATCATGGCGCGCTGCCGCATCCCGCCGGACATCTCATGGGGATAGTTGTCGATGCGGCGGGTAGGCTCCGAGATGCCCACTGTCTCCAGCAGTTCGACAGCCCGCTGCCGCGCCGCGTCCGCGGATGCCTGCTCGTGCTCCACCAACACCTCGGCGATCTGGGCGCCCACCGTGTGTACGGGGTTCAGGCTGGTCATGGGTTCCTGGAAGATCATGCCGATCTCCTTGCCCCGGATGCCGCGCATCTCCTCCTCAGGGAGGACCGTGAGATCACGTTCTCCGAGCCGGATCCACCCACCGGTGATCTCGCCCACTCGGCGAGGCAGCAGCCGCATGATGGAGAGCGCCGTCACTGACTTTCCCGAGCCGCTTTCGCCTACGATGGCCAGCGTCTCGCCGGCGTGCACGTCGAAATCCACCCCATCGACCGCGACCACCGGAGCCCGCCCTCCCAGCATGAAGCTCGTCTGCAGGCCCCGCACGGTGAGGAGCGGTGCCGCGCTCACCGGAGGCCCAACTCGTCCAGAGCTCGCGCCACACCGTCCAGATGGCTCAGGTGCATCGACGCGTAGTTGGGAGAGAGCACCACACCGTGGCCCCCGGCTCGGTAGGTCGCCATAACTGAGCGATACACGATGTCTTCGGTACACTTGGCGGTTTCGGGGCGCGTGCGGGGTGCATCCACTCCGACTCCCATGTACACCTGCGCCTTCCCGTCCACACCTCGGAGCGCATCCACGCACTGACCGTGCACGTAGGTGTCGGGGTCCATCCCGGCGGACACCAACGCGTCGAACGGAGCTGCATTCAGGCCCAGAATGCGGAACAGCGCTCGGGTGGTCTCATCGGGTTCGAAGTCCCTCAGCACCGTCCCGCGAAGGTACCCGAGCTCACGCGACCACACCTCCCCCGCCTGGTGCTGGTATGTGATCGGTTTCACGAAATCGGCGTAGCGCGTCTGCTCGGCCCAGGGCCACTGTGCTCGTCGGATCGGATTGAAGTGATTTCGGTTCCAGACGTTCAACCCAAACGGTAGGTCCGGGCGACACCACTTCACCAGCCCGTACAGCTCACGGTCCAGGTCCTTGTTGCGCTCCAGCCAGAATTTCTCCCAGACGAGTGCCTCAGGGTTGTCCAGCAGAACCCGCAGGAAAGTGACCAGCGTCCCGTCGACGAAGTGTTTACCCGCTAGCGCCTCCTGCATGAAGTCGTAGAGGCGAAGCATGGCCTGGCGGCAAGCCTCGACGTTGACACCGCGTTCGGTGGCTTCCTTGCGCGCGGGCGCCGAGAAGTCACCCGGGGCGCCTCCCTGGATGAGAGTGTCGAGAGGGGAGTTCCGCTCATTGCACCACATGACACCGTCCAGGTCGTAGTTGCGTACCTGGTCCTCGATCATGGAATGGATCCAACGTCGGTAGCCTGGATTTGACGTCGATGGGGAGTCCCCCAGCCGTCCGAACAGGTCCACTTCCATGGCCTGAGCGAGGGTGGGGATCTCCACGTTCCCGGCAGATCCGTGTCCGGCATACTTGAAGAAGGGCTCCATCAGCTCGATGTAGACCTTCATTCTTCGCGCGTGCGCGGGCGCGATGACCATCTCTAGAACGTCCTTATCCGCAAATTCGGGATCCTTGCTGCGGTAGTCTGCCATGAAGGTATCGGCATAATACCGGGGGTCCGGATCGAAGTAGGCCCCGCCCCTCATCTGGTAGGGCTTGGGCACGCCGTGATCGGGCCATCCGTCCAACTCGTGGCTGATCGAACGCCCGGACTTGAGCCCCAACCAGCTCACGGTCCCCAGCATCAACACGTTCACACCCACGCGGTTCTGGAGGGTGTCCAAGACGGTGTCTACGCCCTCATCCACGAAGCTGATGGGACTGATCTGGATGCCGACGAAGCGCTCACTCGGGTCAGGCGGGCTCATATGTCCGCCTTCGCTTCTGATGTGAACGAGGCAATGCGCTTCATGGCTTCTTGGATCATGGGGAGCGGTTGCAGGTAGCTGATGCGGATATAGTCGGTAGATTCGTCTCCGAACATGGTGCCGGGAAACAGCATCACACCGGTCTCTTCGAGGAGCCGCTCACAGAAGAGCGGAGAAGGAAGGCCCGTCGAAGACACGTTCGTGTAGATGTAGAACGCACCGCCCGGGTGCCCGTAGGTGAAGCCGGCCTCCGTGAGCGCGGGCATCAGCCACGCCCTGCGCTCCGCGTACTCCGCAATCATGGCATCGATGGGCTCTTGCGGCCCGGTCAACGCTGCCAACGCAGCGTACTGGCCGATGCTGCTGCTGTTGATGGACAGCGTGTGGCGGGGCTCGACCAACATCTCCACCGCGTTCGCAGGGGCCGCCAGGTACCCGATCCGCCACCCGGTCATGGAGTACGTCTTGGAGAAGCCGTTGATGGTGACGGTCCTCTCCTTCATGCCCGGGAGCGTGGCAATGGAGAGATGTTCGTTGGGCGCGTAGATCATGCGGCCGTAGATCTCGTCCGCAACGATGAGGAGGTCATGACGAATGGCCAGCTCCGCGATGGCGCGGATCGCGTTGGGCGGCGTCACGGCACCTGTTGGATTGTTGGGCGACACCAGGACGAACATCCGCGTCCGGGGCGTGATGCGCTTCTCGATCTCGGCGACATCGAGCGCGAAGTCGTCGCTTTCCCAGGTCGGAACCGGAACGGGCGTGCCACCGCAGAGTCGGACGGCCGTGTCGTACGTCGTGAAGCGAGGGCTGGTAATGAGGACCTCGTCGCCTGGGGTGCAGAAGCCAAGCATGGTGAGCATGATGGCTTCTTGGGCGCCCGCAGTGACAATGATCTCGTCAGTTCCGTAGCTCAGGCCATAGCGTGTGCTCAGGTCGGCCGATATGGCCTCGCGCAGGGGGAGAATGCCCGTGGGGCCTGTGTAGTGATGGTGGTTGGCGTCGAGCGCGGCCTTGGCTGCCGCCACGATGTGCTCCGGCGTGTGGAAGTCCGGATCGCCTCTACCTAGCGCAATCACATCGTCCAGGCCCGCGGCGATCTTGAGCATGCGGGTACGGAACGCGCCGTCCTCCTCGACGATCCGCGGGGCGAGGCAGCCGTTCAAGACACTCATCCGTGAAGTCTTCGGCCGGCGACGAAGGTCGCGGTGACGCGTTCAAGGGCAAACAAGTCCTCGTCGGGGTTTCCGTCGACCACGATGAGATCGGCAGCCTTCCCGACCTCGAGTGTCCCGACCACGTCTTCCATGTTGGAGATCTTGGCCGCCCGCGCGGTGATCGACGCGAGGGCGTCCATGTTGTCGGGGCACACACCCACCTTCACCATATGCGCCAACTCGGGCGCGATGACGTCGTGTTCGACGGCGGGGCTCCCGGCGTCGGTCCCGAACACGATGGGCACCCCAGCCCGCGCCGCCTTGACCAGCCCCTCGTAACGGGCCGGGTCGGCGATGGCCTTCTGACGTTCCTCGATCTTCCACTCAGGGATGCCGAACTGTCGTGCAATTTCGGGTTTGCTCTGCTGCACGAGAGGCGCAAACGTGGTGACGATGGGGATCCCCTTCTCGAGGAGGAGCGCCACCGTGCCGTCCGACATGGAGCCACCATGTTCGATGCAGTCCACACCGAACCGGGCCACCCGCTCGATGCAGACGTCGTAGGTGGCGTGGGCGGTGATGGGGAGACCGTTCCTGTGGGCTTCGTCGATCACCGCCTCGAGCTCCTGGTCTGTGAACTCCAACGTGTCATGACAGGCCATGATCTTGATCAGGTCGGCCCCGCCACGGACCTGTTCCCGCACTGCGCGCCGCATCTCGTCGGCACCGCTAGCCTCCTGGCACACCCAGTAGGTGTGTCCTCCCGTTTGGATGATGGCCGCTCCGGTCACCTTGAGGCGCGGTCCGGGGAAGATGCCCTGCTCGACGGCCTGTTTCGAGAACAGGTTCATGTCGTGGAAGCCGAGGTCACGGACCATGGTTACGCCCGCGCGCAAACTCTTGAGCATGTTACCCGCAGCCTTGAACGCCGAGATCGGCCGCGGGTCGTCCATGGACTGACGGGCCAGGTCGTGAATCCCGTCCCAGTTGAGGTGGGCGTGACTGTTGATGAGCCCGGGCATGATGGTGCCGCCGGACTCTTCCACCCGCGCAGGACTTGAGCTGAGGGCGGAGCGGGGGCCGAGGGCCACGATCCGCCCATCCCGCATCTCCAAGAAGCCGTCTTCGAGAATCTCGCCCGCCATGGTCAGGACACGGCCCGTGAGCACGAGGTGCTCGGTGGGGACGTCGAACATGGGCTTGGTGATTCTCTGGTATCGCCAGGCGGCCGGTTCGGGCACTGCGGTCTCCTCAGTGGGGACGGGTAGGGGTCGTTACAGCGGGAACCGACGCGCCCTTCTAGTTCGTCGTCACTGGCTTCGTGTAGACGATCTCACCACCAACCACGGTCATCTCGGGCTCGATCTTCCAGAGATCCTCAGCCGGCACCGACATGTAGTCCACCGGAATCACCACAAAATCCGCCAGCTTCCCAACCTCAATAGACCCGAGGAAGTCTTCGGCATGCATCGCGTAGGCACCCCCCATGGTCGCGGCCCGAAGCGCCTCCTCGCGCGTAAGTGCTTGTTCGGGGAACCAGCCGGCGACGGGCTGGTTGTCCCGGTCCTGGCGTGTCACGGCAGCATGAAGCGTGTAGAACGGGTTGTAGGGCGACACCGAGTAGTCCGTGCCAGTGGCCAGAGGGACCCCCAGGTCCAACAGGTCGCTCCAGTTGTAGGCGCGCTTGATACGATCCGGACCGATCCTGGCCTCCGCGAAGTTCATGTCCTCCGTGGCATGCAGCGGCTGCACGGACGCGACGATCCCCAGGTCTGCCAGCCTCGGTAGGTCCTCTCGCGTGAACATCTGAGCATGCTCTAGCGCGAACCGGGCGTCCGCGGGCGCCACACCTGTGGCGTCGAGAGCGCGTTCAAACGCGTTGATGGCGACCCGATTGGCGCCGTCCCCGATGGTGTGCACCCTGAGGTTGAATCCGATGCGCAGTAGCTCGGTCCCCAGTTCGGCAAGATTGTCTTCGCTGCGCCTAGGCTCTCCGTGAAAACCCGGATAGTCGCTGTACTCATCGACCATCAGCGCGCCCCGGGAGCCCAGCGCGCCGTCCGCGAAGGCCTTCACCGACTGCACGAAGTACTTGTTCTCGTGGTTGAGGGGTTTCCCTAGCTTCCGCGCGGCGTCCTCGTTCACCATCTCGTTGATGCGGATCCTCAGCAGTCCCACCTCATAGAGCTTCCGACGCCTCTGGACCTCCTCATATCCTGTGCGACCTGCTCCGTGGACGGTCGTGAGTCCGACAGCCGCCGCCAACTGGGTGCCCTCAACGAGGTTTCGGCTCCGCTCGTAGTCGGTCAGGGGTGGAAGCGACGGAATTAAGCGGGTGAGCTGCGGTGGTGCGCGCTCGACGAACTCGCCGGTGGGCTCACCGTCTTCATCCTTCTTGATATGCCCGCCCTCGGGATCGGGCGTGTCCCGCGTGATGCCCGCCAGTTCTAGGGCCTTGCTGTTCGCCCCGCTCCCATGGGTGTAGCGGCTGATGAACACCGGGTTGTCCGGAGCGGCTGCATCGAGCAGCTCCTTACGGAACACGGGAGGGTCCCACACGTCCGACATCCACCCGCTCAGCACGATCCACCTGGGCTCCGGTCCGGGTCGCATGCCCTCGCCAGTTGCCAGAGCCCTACGAATGACGTCCTGCATGCGTTCGACCGACGCCCACTCGCCGAGCCCGGTGCGAATGTCGGGGGTCCTCGGATACAGCTCCCGCTCCCCATAGCGGATGTGCGCGTGGGCATCATGGAGCCCGGGAATCACGGTTTTGCCGTCCAGGTCGACGACGAGCGTGTTCGGTCCCACATGAGCCTCGACGCCGCCATCGTCCCCTACGTACACGAACTGGCCGTCCAGCACCGCAAACGCGGATGCGGTCGAGAAGCCCTCATCCACGGTGTAGACCGTACCGTTCACAAAAGCACGGTCTGCTACCTGGGCGTCGGCCCGCGCTGTGGGGAAGAGCGTCGAGACCATCAGCAAAGGAAGCCCGATCGAGGCTCCAGCGTACCGTAGTGTCATCGTGCTTCGTCCGGCCAAGGGTGGGTCATGGATCCGCGCCGAAAAGCGCCGCTGGTCTTGCGAGCATGATACGGCGCCGTCCGGGGTCGGGCCACGGGGGATGGGCTCGACCCTACCACGCGGGACGGTTCAGTGGGGACGGGCCGTCCGCCGGTCGAGCACCTGCCCCGGTAGGGCTCCCGTGAGTTCACCGCTGTCCATCGTGAGCACTCCATTGACCATCACGTACGTGAGGCCCTCAGAGTAGAGATCGGGTTCGAGTACGGTGGCTCGATCACGAATACGGTCTAGATCGAACACGACGAGATCTGCCCGAAAGCCCGCTCTGACAAACCCTCGATCCTGGAGCCCGATGATTTGGGCCGAGAGTCCGGTGCCGGAACGCACCGCGAAGGGCAGGGTGACGGTCCCTCGTTCCTTGACGTAGTGGGCGATCTTGCGGGGGAAGGCTCCATAGTAGCGGGGGTGCTGGCCCGGTCGGGTCTGCAGGGAAACGCCTGCGTCCGTAGACGTCGCGGTGTAGTCCTGTCGCATGTAGGTCTCGACGTCTCCCGGGTCGCCGGCGACAGGCCGAAAACGGACGCCATCGCGGAGCGGCGGCTCCCCTTCCAAAGCGAGCTGGACGAGCGTCTCCCTCACGTCGATGCCCCGACCTTCGGCGATCTCGATGAGGTTGAGTCCCACGAGCGTGGGATCGTGCGGAGCATCCACTACGATGTGGCGATCCGCTCCCCCCTGGAGGTCCAGGATGTAGTCGATGTCCTGCTCGAGCTGAGCGCGAGTGATCGGATTCGACCAGTGACCGCGTAGGTTGTCCTTGTAGCCGTCCAGGACTCCGTCTTCCCGCCAGTCCGGGTCATCCAGTCCCCCGCTCAGGTCACTCCCCGGGGGAGCGAAGGCCCACACAGGAATCACACCCGTGGGTCCCCCACCGAACGTCTCGTACGGATACTGGTCGAGGTAGACCTGCACACCGTCGGCACGTGCGCGTTCGATGAGCCTCACGTCGATTGCGGAATGCCCCCAGGTGCTCGGGCCCTTGGCCTTGATATGAGAGGCCACCACACGAATGCCCGTCTCTCGTCCGATGCGGATGGTCTCCAACGTCCCATCCGTGGCGGTCAGCCGCCAACCGGAAGGCCAGGTCGGGGGCGGATCAGTCTCGGGCAAAATGGTAGGGGTCTGCCAAAGCGGGAGCGGTGACTGACTCCGTTGGTGCGCATAGTAGAAGCCATCGTAGTCGGCGACCACGTGTGCCAAGGCGATCAGCTCCTCGGTGGTAGCGAACCGGCCAGGTCGGTACTCGGGCCCGGCTCCCAAACCCCAGGCACCGTCTTCCATCCCTTCCCGAACCAGCGACTGCATGCGCTCGATCTCCTGGGGAGTTGCGGCACGTTCGTAGTCTTCCTCCATCACGAGTCCACGGACGGTCCCGTGTCCCACCATCGGGACCACGTTGAGAGCAGTCCCACCGCGCCGGTAGGCGGCCATTTCATCGGCGGTCGGCCAAATTGGGTTTCGTCCATCTGGACCGACGACCACTGTGGTGATGCCCTGCGCCACCAGGTTGTGTGCTTGTCTCGCGCGTAGACTGTCTGAAACCAGCGCTCGGTCAGCGTGGGAGTGCATGTCGATGAAGCCCGGGATCACGTGCTGACCCTGCACGTCGATCACACGCTCGGCGGTCGCCTCATCCAGTCGTGCCACTGCGGCGATTCGGTCGCTTCGGATGCCCACGTCCATGCGTACGGCGGGGCTGCCGGTGCCGTCGAGTACCCGCCCGCCGCGAAGCAGGATATCGAAGTGCTCGTCGGCTTTGGCTCGGTCGGGATGGTCCAACACAAGGGCATCGAGCAACTCGGCCGCACGACCGCTGAGGTTGGTGGTTCCTCTGTTGTAGTTCCTGAGCAGCACCACGCCGAGCTTGGTGGTGGGGTGGAACCAAATCTGCGCGGTGTAGCCGGCCACAGAACCGCCGTGTCCCATCCTGACGGATCCGTCCCCTGCGGTGCGAATGGCGAATCCAAGCCCATAGCCTTCGCGTGGGTCTTCCGGCGTTTCGACCTTCCGCAGCGCTTGTACGGCCCAGGGACCCAATACGTCTGGCCGGTCCCCCATGACAGCTGCCATGAAGCGGGCCAAGTCGGCCGCATCGGTATAGAGCCCACCGTTGGGCACTTTGTAGCCCCGTCCGGCGTGCTCCGCGGCTGGACCCGCCACGTTCACGGTCCCGTCCGCGCGGTTGGCGTAACCGGTGGCGAGTCGGTCGCGCAGTCGATCCTCGATGACAAACGTCGAGCTCGACATCCCCAAGGGGTCCAGGATCTGTTCGTGTGCCAGCGTCGTGAATGGCCGATCCGCAGCGCGCGAGATCGCGAGCCCCAGCGTCCCGAAGCCGATGTTGGAGTACAGGTATCCCGCACCCGGCGCCTGAAAGATCGCGGTGGCCGGAATGGAGGCTAGCACCTTGGACTCCCACGCCTCGATGGGACCCGTGGCGGCGTCACGCAATCGTGGCTCTCGGATCAGGCCCGCAGCGTGGGAAGCCAGGTGGCGCAGACGGATCGTGACGTCGTCTACCCCGGACTCGTTCAGGAACGCGGCCGCTTCAGGAAGATGGCGAACGACGGGATCGTCGAGGCTGAGGATGCCCTCTTCGGCCAATCGTACCAACATCGTTGCGGTCAGTGACTTCGTGATCGACCCCACGCGGTAGATGGTGGTGGGTTCGGCCGGTACCTGACGGTCCTTATCCGCCCACCCGAATCCCTGTGCCCACACCACCTCATCCCCACGAGTCACCGCGCCCGTGATCCCTCCAACGTCGTCGTCGTCGACATCGACAGCTAGCTGGGACGCGAACCGCTCCAGGGTGCCAGTCCACCCCTGGGGCAGATCGGAACTGGTAGGAGCCGATGGGACGGCCCTGTCCTGCGCGAGCGACGGTCTGGCTTGCCAACCCAGCGCGACGGTCCAAGCCGTGAGGAACAGCGCAACGCGCAAGGAGGAACGGTCCAGGGATCTGCGAATCGAAAGCACGGCACCTCAGGCGTGGCGAGATTCAGGTGTCAGAGACTTGGTAAGTGTCAGAATGGACCCGGAGGCGCTACCCCGCCATCCAGGGGAGCCATTGTTGCCGGCCCGGTTCATCGGCCCGACGTTCACTGCGCACTCGCACCTACTGGAGGTTTGGACATGGTTCGGTTCACCCCCTGCGTACTCGCGCTCGCAGCCGCACTCGCCGCCGCCCCTGGCCTCACCGCGCAATCCCAGCAGGCGCGAGCGGACGAGTTGTTCGAGCAATGGGATCTCACCACCAGCCCCGGTTGTGTCGTAGGGGTGGATCGTGCCGGGGAGCCGCTCCTACGGCGGGCATACGGGATGGCGGATCTCGAGTGGGGGATGCCCAACACGCCGGAGACCATCTTCGAGAATGGGTCGGTGTCGAAGCAGTTCACGGCGGGTGCCATCGTGCTCCTGGCTCTGGACGGCGAGCTGTCGCTCGAGGACGACGTCCGGAAGTACATCCCCGAGCTTCCCGATTATCCCGAGACCATCACGCTCCGCCACATGCTCAACCACACGAGTGGGTTACGTGACTGGGGTGCCGTGGCGGGTCTCAGCGGTTGGGGACGTGCCCGACGCACCCATTCGCAACAACACGTGGTCGACATTCTGAGCCGCCAGTCGGCACTCAATTTCACGCCGGGACATGAGTACTCGTATAGCAACTCCGGCTACAACCTGCTCGCAATCATCGTAAGTCGCGTTACCGGGATGTCGTTTTCGGAGTTCTCGGAGGAACGGATCTTCGGGCCCTTGGGCATGAGCAGCACGCAGTGGCGCGACGACTATACGCGCATCGTGCCCGATAGGAGCGCCGCATACACCGCCAACCGGGACGGTAGCTTCTCCATCAACCGACCCATCGAAAACGTGCACGGGAACGGGGGTCTGCTCACGACGGTGGGCGATCTGCTCAGGTGGAATCGATCCCTCGACGAGGCCAGCCTCGCCGGCCCCGAGTTCGTAGAGATGTTGGAGACGCAGGGTGTGCTGAACGACGGGCGTACCATCGACTACGCGTTGGGACTCGACGTGGGCGAGACGTTCGGGCTGCGCTCCGTGATTCACGGTGGAGCGACCTCCGGGTATCGTGCGGGTCTCGTACGGTTCCCCGACCAACAGTTGGGCGCGGCTGTACTGTGCAATGTGACCAACGCCAACGGGGTTGGGCTCGCGTTTGACGCCGCGGAGATCTACCTGGGGGATGCGGTGCAGGAAGGCATGGAGCCGGAGTGGCCCACGGGCGTCCCGGTGAGTGCAGAGCTGCTGACGAGCCGGGTTGGACCCTATGTTTCTACGTTGCGCCCGGCCAACGGAGCTCTGAGCGTCGACGACGATGGACGACTCCACCTCGGAGGGCCCAACGGGCCGGTGCTGATCCCGAGGTCGGAGACCGAGTTCGACATTGCCGGAGACGAGGGGTCTCGGATCGTGTTCAACGGCCCGCCAGGGGACGAGCGGGTGGGATTCGAGGTGCGCTACGGAGACTACCTCGTCGACGCGTTCGCCCCCATGGGCGAATGGGAGCCCGGGCCCGAGGTGCTCGATGACTTCGAGGGCCTCTACTCCTCGGAAGACGCACAGGTGGACGTTACCATCAAGGTCGAGGACGGGCGATTGGTGCTGGTACATCCCGAGTTGGGGCCCGCTCCCCTTCGACCCGTCTACGAAGACGCGTTTCGGGGTGGTCCCGGTGTCATCCGCTTCCGCCGGCTGACCGGTGGCCGGGTGAGCGAGTTGAGTATGGTTACGCCACGCGTGTACGACATGCGCTTCCGAAAGACACACTGACTTTGGGGGAGCGAGGACCGGCCTAGAGCACAGCGTCTTCCCAGGGACCCAGCGCCACGATCTGGGCGTCTACACCGAGGGCGCGTCCCAACGCCCGTAGATCCTCGAGCGCGGGTTCTTCGAGCGGGATCCCGACATCGAGCTTGCGCCTCACGCGCCGTGCTTCCTGCTCACCCGGGATGAGGATCTCTTGGAACCCGGGGCGCAGTGCGCTCGACTTGCACATGGCGGCGAAGTCATCCATGCGCCGTTTGAACTCCTCGAGCGGCATGAACCATTCGATGTCGACGGCGGTTAGCGTGTGACTCACGTCCCACTTCTGCGGATTGGCGTAGGGGGTAAGTCCGTAGCCACCTCCGCCGATGACTCCGGTGAGCACGTCGGTCATGAAGGCCAGCCCGTACCCCTTGTACGTCCCGATCCCCAGTAGTGCGCCGGCCATTGCGGCCTGAGGGTCATCGGTCTCCAGGCCCTCCGGGGTCAACGCCCAATCCAGCGGCATGGGGCGCCCCTCCTTGGCGTGCCAGGTCATCATTCCTTTGCCGGCGGTGGTCAGCGCGATGTCGAGGACCGCATGGAATCCCATCCCTGTCGGGGCCGCGATGCCCCAGGGATTAGTGCCCACGACGCCTTCGCGTCCACCCCACGGAGCCATCTCCGGCCCTGCGTTGGTGAAGGCGATGCCGATGCAGCCCGCGTCGGCGGCCAGGGTGGCGTGCACCGCGCTAGAGCCGAAGTGGGTGGAGTTCCGAACCACGGCCTGCCCAATACCGCACACCTTCGCTTTCCGGATGGCCAATCGCATGGCTCGCGAGGCCGCGACTGTACCGATGCCGTTGTGCGCGTCCACCAACGCCAGCGCCGGGCTCTCCTTCACCACCTCCCACGGTGCTCCTGGGTCGATACCGCCCTGAGCGAAACGGTCCTGGTAGCGTCTCAGCTTCTTCACGCCCTGGCCGTGCCCGGGGTGGAAGCGAAGCTCGGAGAAGAGCAGGGCACCGCCGAAGATGTCGGCTTCCTCTTGGGGAAGTCCCATGGCCAGGAGGACTTCGTTCACGTAGGCCCGAAGGCTCTCGTGGGTAACGCGGGTCATGGGGATCAATGGTCTGTCGGCTTTGGTGTGGACCGTGCGGCTGCGTGCGCCAAGAGATTCATCTTAGCCTGCTCGACTCGAAGGTGACTGGGTTGAGGTGGTGGGCGCCTGCAACCAGACCCGCACGCGGTCGTCCCAACGAGCGATGGACGGATTTCGGAGGTCGCAATCGGTGTGGTCCGAGAGGTGGTGCTCGGGTGCTGTTCGACGGCCGTGACGGCCTCCCTGCCGCACCTGGCCGGACCAGGTCGACTCCTGTGACCTAAATGGGGCTCCTCAGGCCTCACGCGAGCACACGCGAATCCCCGTAAGTGCCTCATATATTTAAGGATAGAAGATCCATGCCCCCCTCTATCCCCGAGGCCTCCCATGTCGAACCGTCCGTTCCCCAACGCCGTCGTTCCCAACGAGCCCGCCACCCCCGACGAGGACGTATTCTCACTCGGTGAACGCTGCGCCGAGGCGTTTCGACAGGCCGACGTGCTGAAGTATGAGGGGCTGGTGCTGCTCGCTGAGTTCGATGCCCGGAGGGGCTACGAGGAAACGGGGTTCACCACCACCGCAGACTGGCTGACCTGGCGGACGGGCATCGAAGCCAACGCGGCCCGCGAACGAGTGCGGACCGCGCGAGCGTTGCAGCACCTTCCCAAGACTGCGGCAGCGATGCGCGATGGCGCGTTGTCGTTTACCAAGGTCCGAACCCTCACCCGTGTTGCCAAGCCGGAGAACGAAGAGCAACTCCTGACGTTTGCAAGGGCCGGGTCGGCGGCGAACCTCCAGCGCCTCGTGAAGGGATGGAAGCAGCTCGACCGTCGTTCGGAGGTGGCCGCGGAACAGCTCAGGTTCCGCAGCAGGACATTCAGCGCGTTCGTGGCAGACGACGGCATGGTGGTGCTGAAAGGACGGCTCGACCCGGAAGCCGGCGCGGTGCTGATGCGGGCCATCGAAGCGGCCTCGGACGCGCTCTACCGCAAGGAGGACGAGGCCGACGAGCGCGAGGCCCAGCAGCGTAGGGCGGACGCGCTCGGGCTGATGGCGGAGCGAGCGTTGGCAGCTGGGTTCGGTGAAGGCGCTCCGATCAGTGGCTCGAGGGCGGAACGCACACAGGTCATGCTTCACGTGGATGCCGACACGCTGAGCGAGTCCGGTGAGCCGGGGATGTCCGAGCTAGAGAATGGGACGCGCGTGTCTGCAGCAACAGCCAGACGCATGGCCTGCGACACCGGGGTGGTTGAAGTGACCGTCGACGACCGGGGATCGCGGGAACGTTGCCCTCGATCGCGACGACGTTACCGCGGTAACGTCTTGGGCGGGGGCCGCCGCAAACGCACCATTCCACCCGCCCTGCGTCGGGCCCTCGAGGTCCGAGACCGTGGCTGCCGCTATCCCGGCTGTGGCCTCCGCTTCACGGACGCGCATCACATCACGCACTGGGCCGATGGCGGCGAGACCTCGTTGCGGAACTTGGTCCTGCTCTGCCGCCGACATCACCGGGCGGTTCACGAGGGTGGAATGCGCGTGTGCATGGATCGCAACCAGCAGGTCGTGTTCCTCACGCGCAACGGGAGGGCGATTGCGGATGCTGCTCCGACGCTGCGCCGGGACCGAATGTTGCCGCAGTCACGTCCGCTCGCTCAGGACGTCCCCCCTCGCTACAAGCGAGACACTGACATCCCCTGGTCCGTCGAAGGTGGTGCCTGGGATGCGCTCGACAGTAGCTGAAGGAGGAGTACACGCGGCAGGTTCCGACTCAACCCGGGGCCAACCGTGTTGACACCTCACCCTTCGATCAGCACCTTGCCCTCGCATTGTCGACAATATACAGACGGACTCCCGAGTCCGGGAGCGTAGAGGACAAACGCATGGGATACAACGCTTTCCTCGAGCGCATGGGCGAGGTGAACGACCTCCTTTGTGCCGAGTCGATGCTCAGTTGGGATGCCCGCACCATGATGCCTCCAGGGGGGGCGGACACGCGGGCTAAGCAGCTTGCCACCCTCACCGTGTTGGCGCGGGACCGTCTGGTCTCGGATGAGACCCGGCGACTTCTCGATCAGGCCGAGACGGAGACTGCGGCCCTCCCCGACGACAGCGTCGAGCGGACCATCTGCCGCCAGGTGCGCGAGGCCATCGAGTACCACCTGAAGATCCCCGCCGCGCTGGTCCACAAGCGGGCCGAGGTGGGTTCCTTCGGGCAGCATGTCTGGGCGAAGGCCCGGAACGAGAGCGACTTCGCCTCGTTTGCTCCCGTGCTCGAAGAGACCGTCGCTTTGAACCGTGAGATGGCCGAGTGCATCGGGTATGAAGAGCATCCCTATGATGCCCTGATGGTCCGATTCGAGCCGGGCGAGACGGTGGCCTCCCTACAGCCCCTGTTCGCCGCCCTTCGAGAGGGATTGCTCCCGCTCCTACGGGCCATTGGCGAGAAGGATGCACCGCGGGTCGACTTCCTGGAACGTCCCTTTCCGGTCGACGAGCAGCTCGCGTTCGCGCTTAAGATGGCCAAGACGTTGGGCTACGATACGGATCGAGGCCGGTTGGATCTCACCGTCCATCCGTTCGAGATCTCGTTCACACGCAACGATGTCCGTATCACCACTCGCGTCAACGACGAGTGGATGCCCAAGAGCCTCTTTGGCACGCTGCACGAGACTGGGCACGCACTTTATGAGCAGTTTTGCGATTCGGCGTACACCCGCACGCCGCTCGCCACCGACCTGATTGGCCTGTACGCCGTGGGAGGGGTCAGTTTCGGTGCCCATGAAAGCCAGTCCCGTCTCTTCGAAAACCACGTGGGTCGGAGTCGCGAGTTCTGGGACCTGAACTATGGGTTGCTGAACGACACGTTCCCGGAGCAGCTCGCTGGCATCGATACCGAGACGTTCTGGCGCGCGATCAACCGAGTGCAGCCAGGCCTGGTACGCGTAGAGTCCGACGAGCTGACCTACGACTTCCATATCATGCTCCGGGTCGAAATCGAAGCGGCACTGGTCGACGGAAGCTTGACCGTGCCGGACCTCCCGGAGGCGTGGAACGCCAAGGTCAAGGAGTACCTCGGGTTGGATGTGCCCAACGATCGTCTCGGAGTCCTGCAGGACGTGCACTGGTCCTCGGGTCAGATCGGGACGTTCTGCAATTACACTATCGGAAACGTGATGGCGGGTCAGCTGTTCGCAGAGGCCAACAAGGATGGACGGGTCCGCGAGGGCCTCGCCACCGCCGACTATCTACCGCTACGTGAGTGGATGACCGAGCATATCCATCGCCACGGGCGCCGATACAGTCGAGACGAGTTGTTGGAGAAGGCCACCGGACGCCGACTCGACCCCACCTTCTACATTGATCATCTGACCAGGAAGTACTCAGAAATCTATGGGCTCTGACTCCAACCGGCGGCAGGGAGGGGGCCGGCTCGCGCGACGCGTCAAACAGAAGGACGCCCCCGTCGTGACGCGGATGTTGGACATCGCGGCCGACCTGCCCGATGTCATCAAACTGGGTCGAGGGGACCCCGACCTCGATACGCCCGAGCACATCGTTCGGGCCGGCCAGGACGCGTTGGCCGCGGGCGCCACCCACTACACACATCCCCTGGGACTGCTGGCGCTCCGTCAAGCGATTGCGGAAAACATCGTTGCGCATGGGGGTGCCCGGTATGCGCCAGAGAACATCGTGGTCACTCCGGGTGCTCAGCAGGCCATGTTCATCATCGCCCTGGGACTGCTGGACCCAGGGGATGAACTGCTCGTCCCATGTCCCGGCTACAACCCCTACCTCCAGTCGGCCAACCTTACGGAGGCCGTCGTGGTGGACATCCGGATGACCCGGTCAACGAACTTCACGCTCACCGCCGAGATGGTGCGGGAGCGCGTGACGCCAAGGTCCAAGATCCTGACGTTGATCAACCCCGGGAACCCCACCGGAACCGTGATCCCGCCCGACGAAGTGATTCGCATCTGCGAGGTGGCCCGGGAGCACGACCTGATCGTGGTTTCCGATGAGATCTATGCCCGTCTCACGTACAACGGTCAGCACGTGCAACCGGTGGCGGCTTTGCCCGGAATGAAGGAGCGAACGTTGACGCTTTCGGGTTTATCGAAGGCCTACGCGATGACAGGTTGGCGGGTCGGCTACTTCGCCGGTCCGTCGGAGCTCATGCCGGCTCTGGCTGAAATTCATCATTCGTTCGCGATCTCCACCGCAGCGGTGAGCCAGCATGCGGCGTTGGCAGCGCTCACGGGCCCACAGGAGTGTGTTGAAGACATCAGGCAGACGTTCGACGCGCGGAGGCGAGTGCTCTGTGACGGTCTCGCCGACCTGGGGATCCCCTTCGCGGAGCCCCAAGGCGCGTTCTACGTCTACGCGAAGGTCTCCGAGACCGGAGTTGAAGCCACCGAGTTTTGCGAACGCCTCTTACGGGAAGGGCGGGTGATGACGTTCCCCGGAAAGCTCTACGGGGACTACACCGACGACTACGCTCGTATTTCTCTGACGCAAACGGTCCCTCGCCTCCACGAGGCGCTGGACAGAATGAAGGGCGTGGTAGACGCCATTCGCCAGGAGCGAGCTACATGAAATCTGACAACCCTAACGTCCGTGGCATCAAGCATATGGCCTTCGCAGTCCGAAATGCGGCGAAGGCGCTCGACGCGTACGCCCGTTTCCTTCACGTCCCAGCCGACACGGAGATCGAGTTCTATCCCAAGTCCAAGAACCGAGTCGCGCTTTTCTATCTGGGCGGGATCGAATATCAGCTCTGCGAGTCCACCGTCCCCGACGGCCGCTTCGCGAAGTGGATCGACGCGCGAGGTGCGGAGGGCCTGCACCACATCTGCTACGAAGTGGACGACATCGACCAGGCGTTGGCGCATGCCCAGGATCAGGGGGCGACGCTACGCATCTGTCAGGCTTGCGAGATCCACGGTTCGCACCCCCATCCGGAGGGATGGGTGGCCTTCCTGGATGAGGAAGCGGGCGGCATCGAGATCGAGTTCATGCAGGTCTACACACCGGAGCAGTTGAAGCAGTACGAATCCGTGAAGGGCATCTGAGGTCGTTCATGGAGCGCGATTTCGTCGGCTACGGCCAACACCCTCCGGACGTTCGCTGGCCCGGCGGGGCGCGTCTGGCCGTGAACTTCGTGCTGAATTATGAGGAGGGCTCGGAGTACTCGATGGCCGATGGGGATGGTCGCTCCGATGCCACACTTACCGAGGTTGCCCAGCCGAGAGTCCCAAGGGGACAAAGGGACCTCGCGGCCGAGAGCATGTTCGAGTATGGGAGCCGCGCGGGGTTCTGGCGGCTCTACAGACAATTCCGGGACCGACAGCTTCCTCTCACGGTGTTTGCGTCGGCGTTGGCGCTCGAGAGGAACAAGGAAGCCGCTCGTGCGATTGCCGAGACCGACTGGGACGTGGTCTGTCACGGACGTCGTTGGATCGAGCACTACCTGCTGGATGAGGCCACCGAGAGAGCCGAGATCGCTCAAGCCTTCGAAGCTGTTCGTTCGCTTGTGGGGCGTCCTCCCGAGGGGTGGTACTGCCGGTACGGACCGTCGACCCACACGCGCCGCCTGCTCGTCGAGCATGGTGGCTTCAGCTACGACAGCGACGCCTACAACGACGAGCTGCCCTATTGGGTGCGGGTCGACGAACGTGCCCACCTGGTCGTGCCGTACTCGCTCGCGACCAACGACGCCAAGCTGGTGGGTGGGCCACTGGTGACGGGACGGGCCTTCGGCGAGTTCCTCATCGACGCGTTCGACGTGCTACGCGGGGAGGCGACCCTGCATCCCCGGATGATGTCGATCGGGATGCATGCGCGTATCCTGGGACAGCCGGCCCGTTTCGTCGGTCTGCTGGCGTTTCTCGATCATGTTCAGGGCCGGGAGGACGTGTGGGTGTGTCGGAGAGGGGATATCGCCCGCCATTGGCGATCCCACGTGCCCCCACCCGCGTAGAACCGTGTCGGCACCTGCTCTTGACCCGATTCAGCAGACTCCCCTGCGGGTACAGGTCGCTCAGCGCCTCCGAACCGCCATCGTGACGGGTAGACTGCGGCCCGGAACGATGCTCGTCGAGACGAACCTGGCCCAACAGCTCGAGGTGAGTCGCGCGCCCATACGCGAGGCCCTCCAGGACCTCGAAAACGACGGCTTGGTCGAGACCGTAGCGTACCGTCACAGGCGTGTGAAACCGTTGACCGTGCGTGAGGTGACCGAAACGTGCGAGATGCGGCAAAGGTTCGAGGTCATGGCTGTACGTAGGATTCTGCAGCACGGGACGAACGTGGCTTCACTGTGGGGACCCTGTACCACCATGGACATGGCGGCCACCGAGGGGGATCGGGAGGCTCTCGTCGCCGCCGATGAGGTCTTTCATCGCACCCTCATCCAGCTCTCCGACCACCGCCTCCTCGGCCAGCTGTGGACCGGGCTCTACCTGCGCATTCACCAGATCATGTCGCTCAGGAACGATGAGCAGGTCGATCTAGCCGATATCGCAGGGAACCACCCACCCATTGTGCGGGCGCTCGAGGACGGCGATGTGGAGCGGGCGGTGCGACTGGTGTCCGAACATGCAGACGCGCTTGTCGATTTTGTCCCTGCCAGCATCGCCGAGGAGCCGGCGTGAAACGACGAAGCGTCTTGGTCACTGGAGCCCGCGGCTTCGTTGGGGGGGCGCTGGCCAAGGGGTTCGCAGACCTCGGCTGGGAGGTGATCGGACTCGATCGGACGCCTGATCGGAGTGGGCAGGATTCACGGATTCACTGGATCTCCGCCGAGCTGGGGCAACCGGACGTCTCCGAGGGGCTACCCGCCGTCGATGTCGTGATCCATGCTGCGTGGATCACCGCGGATCCGGCCACACTGGGCATCACGAGCGCCCAGTACGCCGGGCTCAACCTTCGACCCCTGCTCTCGGTCTTGGAGTATGCGGCGCGGACGGTCCCTGATGCGTTCGTCTTTCTCAGCTCATCTGGTGTGTTTGATGCGGGCGACGCCACCGAAGGGTTGACCGACTGCCACCGTCCCACCGGAACATCGCCCTACGCCGTGACCAAGCGAGCCGGCGAGCTATTGGTGGGGTCGGGACTGGCGGGCGCCGCCGCTGCGCACGTGGTGCGCCTAGGCTATGTCTACGGACCGGGTGAGATGCCGAGTCCAAGCCGTGAGCGTGTGTCGCTGGTATCGGCCTGGATGGCGGACGCACGGGCCGGGCGCACCCTGACCGTGAGGGCCGACTCGCCCCGTCGAGACTGGACGTTCGCTCCCGACCTCGCCAAGGCCCTCACGTTGTTGGTGGACTCACCGCCGGCCGAGCGTGCTGTTCACCTTGGGAGCCCACACGTCGAGGCCGATCTGGTACTCGCCTCGTTCATCGGTGCGCAGACTCCTGCCGCCGCGACGGTCACCGTACCGCCCGAGGATGCGACAAAGCCCCCCATGGTGCCGAGCGACATCCCCGCCCTTCGTGGTTACCGGTGGACGACACCATCGTCCGGCGTTCGAGCGTTGATGGCAGGGAAGACGGAGCCGTGACACCGCTCCGGTTTATCCTCGTCGGTATCGGGGCGCGGTCTCGCATTTGGCGCAGAGTGCTGGAAGAGCACCCAGCCTGTGAGGTGGTGGGGCTCGTGGATGTCGACACCAAACGACTGGCGGCTGCGCCCGACACCGTCGCCGGTGCCACGCTCGAGGACGTCGTGAACCGCGTGGGTGCGGACGTGGCGCTGCTCTGCACGCCGCCCGGGCACCGCCACGCTCAGTTGGCCGCGGCGTGCGAGGCGGGCCTAGCGATCCTGGCCGAAAAGCCACTGGCCGACTCGGTCTCCGAGGCCGAACACCACGTGGCGATGGCCGCTCGAGCCGGCGTCCCGCTCGCGGTGGGACTCAACTTTCGCTATTTGGCAGTGACGCGGGCGCTCAAAGACCTGTTTGCGACGGAGCGTTTGGGCCCGCCCGAGTTCGGTCGCTTCACCTACGAGCGGTGGCGCGACGGTCGGCTCGCGCACCTCAACAAATATCCCCTGTCCATGAGCCAGCCCATGCTCTGGGAGCAGTCCATTCATCACTTCGACCTCATGCGCTTCGTCTACGATGCCGAGCCCGTGCGCATCTCTGCCCGCACTTTCAACCCTTCCTGGTCGATGTATGAGGGCGATGCCAACGTCGGTGCGCTGATCAGCTTCGAGGGAGGGATCGAAGTGACCTACCAAGGGACGTGGGCTGGGAATTGGCGCACCATGGGATTCGAGTGGAGGACCGAATGCCAAAAGGGTGTGGCCGTGCAGCGTGACATGTTTGGTGAGCTGGGCTATGCGCACAGGGACGCCGAGGCGCTCACGCCTGTAGTGCTCCCGCGCTCCGAACCATGGGTCGACGACGCCCGAGGGCTGCTCGATGCGTTCGTCGATCATCTACGAGATGGCGGCGAGCTTCCGTGCCCGGGCACCGATCACCTACAATCGCTGCGCATGGTGGAGGCCTGCATTCGGTCCTCTGAGAGCGGAGCCACTGTGAATCTCCAAGCACCGGGAGGGTGATTTGCCGATGACCCATCGTACTCACGTCGTCCGTGCAGCGACCGTCGCGTTCTTGGGTGTCCTCACCGGCTGCGCTGAGCAAGCCGTCGACACCATCGTGGTGGGGCTCAGCGCCGACATCACCACGTTCGAACCGGGGATGATTTCCAGTCGCGACAACGACAATATCGCGAAACACATCTTCGGACATCTGTTCACGCTGGATCCAGACGGGAATCATGTCCCTGAGTTGGCCCACACCCTGGAGATCTCCGACGACGGGTTGGCCTACGTCTACACGCTGAACGAAGGGCTCACCTGCCACGATGACGAGCCGCTCACGGCGGAGGACGCGGCGTTCAGTTTCAATCGAATCGGAGACCCGGCGAATCGTTTCACGGGGAATGCGCCGGGCTTTGTATTTACTTCGATCGGATTCCAGAGTGCGGAGGCGCTGGACGACCTGCGCGTGCAGGTCAACATCGGGCGCAAGAACCCCATCGCCTACGGCCTGCTTACCGAGATCCCCATTCACTGCAAGGACAGCTACGAAGCCATGACGCTTGATGAGGCCGCCTCGAACCCTATCGGATCGGGCTCATATCGACTGGCGTCTTGGACTAGAGGTTCGGAGGTGGTGCTGGAGAAAGTCCAGGACCCAGGCAACTTCCAGCGTATCGTGTGGCGCATCATCCCCGAGGCTTCAACACGGACGGCCGAACTCATCGCCGGCAACGTCGACATCATCACCAACGTGGTTCCTGAACAGATCGACGCCATCAACAACTCCGGAAGGGCGGAGGTGCAGGTGGTGTCGGGGACTCGCCGGATGTACATGGGGTTCAACCTGTCGGAGGAGTCCCGCCAGCAACCTGGTGGGGAGGCCATCCAGGATCCGCTGGTGCGTCGGGCGCTCCAGTACGCGGTGGATGTTCCCACGATCTGCCAGCAGCTCCTGAGTACCGAGTGCACCCGCGCCACCGGCCTCGTGAATCCGCCCAACGACAACCCTGACCTGACCCCCTATCCCTTCGATCCCGCCACGGCGGAGCGGCTGCTGGATGAGGCGGGTTGGCCGCGCGGTGCTGATGGGATTCGGTTCGCGATTCGTCTCCAGGCCGGGCAGGGCAGGTATGTGAACGACCGGAACGTCGTTCAGGCCCTGGCTCAGTACCTGACGGACGTGGGCCTTGGCGTCGAATTGGACTTCATGGAATGGGCTTCGGTCTACACTCCGCTGCTCCGGGAACGAAGCATGGGTCCCCTCTTCTTTCTGGGGACCGGGGGTGGGCTGTGGAGTCCCATCTATGACATGACCGACATGGCGGACGTCGACTCGGGCACCAACTACACGCACTGGGATGACCCCCGGTGGTTCGGCCGCTGGGCCGACCTTGCCGAGGCCGAGACGCCCGAACAGTCCCGCGCCATCATCGACGAGATGCTGCAGGTCTTCTATGACGACGGGCCCTGGCTGCACATGTATTTCCAGCCGGACTTCTACGGAGTGTCGGACCGTATCGAGTGGACGGCTCGGCGCGACGAACGCGTCTATGTGTTCGACGCCCGCCTGAAGGCCACGAGCTAAGCAGTATGGGAGCCTACGTCCTGCGGAGGCTCCTCCAGAGCGTCGTCGTGATTATCGGCGTCACCCTGGTGAGCTTCCTGGCCCTCCAGGCCGGGGGAGATCCCACCTATCTGTTCGTCAGCGAACGGGCTTCTCAGGAAGAGATCGAGGCCGCGCGGGTCGCGCTGGGATTCGATCGACCGCTGCATGAGCAGTACCTGAGTTTCGTAGGCGATCTCGCGAGGGGCGACTTCGGGCAGTCGCTTTCCTATCGACAACCCGCCATGGAAATCGTGTTGGATGCGTTACCGGCCACGATCGAGTTGGCGGTGTTCTCGCTGGTGATGGCGATCCTGCTCGCCATCCCCTTGGGGATCATGGCGGCCATCTACCGGGGCACCGCCTGGGATGGGTCGATCACGACCTTCGCCATGTTCGGGCAATCGATTCCCAACTTCTGGCTGGGGATCATGATGATCCTGGTGTTCGGACTCTACCTGAGTTGGTTTCCGATCTCGGGGCACGTGCCGTTCCTGACGCCACTATTCTCGGGCGATGTCGGTACAGCGTTCTCCAACCTCCCCCGCACGCTCCTCCACCTGATTCTCCCTGGCGTCGCAGTGGGGACCTACTCCCTCGCGCGCAACACGCGTCTTATCCGCTCTTCGCTGCTGGAAGTGCTGGAACAGGACTACGTGCGCACAGCTCGCGCCAAGGGTTTGTCCGAGTTCAGGGTGTTGGTACACCATGCCATGCGGAATGCCTGGCTGCCGGTGGTCACCATCATCGGGCTCGAGTTCGGATTCCTCTTGGGGGGCGTGGTGGTGGTGGAAACCGTATTCAGCTACCCGGGCATCGGGCGGTTGTTGTTCGCGGCCATCAACCAGCGGGACATCCCCCTCGTGCAGGCGGGCGTGATCCTGTTGGCGGGGATCTTCATCCTTCTCAACCTGGTCGTCGACCTGGTTTACGTGCGCCTCGATCCGAGGGTCAAACTGTCGGGCGGGCGGGCATGAGCGAAGCGGCGGCGATGCGCGCTTCTCTGCCCATGCGGGAGAGCGCCTTTCAACGAGGCGTCCGCCTCATGGTGGCGGCCAAGTGGCCGGTGCTGGCGCTGGGCATCCTTCTCTTGACCGCCATCGCGGCCGCGTTCGGTCCCCTACTCGCGCCGTTCGATCCCAACCGGCAGAACCTCCTGCTGCGCCTGGCCGAGCCCATGGCCGCAGGGCCCGATGGGTCGGTCTTCCTGCTGGGCTCCGACGCATTGGGTCGGGACGTGTTCTCTCGCCTCCTCTACGGCGCACGCGTGTCACTCTTGGTAGGGATCGCGGCCATCGCGGTCGGTGGCACAATTGGCGTCGTGGCCGGTCTGCTCTCCGGATACTTCGGCGGTTGGATCGATGACGTGATCATGCGGCTCGGCGACATCCAGCTCGCGTTTCCGTTTATCCTGTTGGCGATCATGTTCTTGGTGGTGTTGGGATCGGGGGTCTGGAACCTCATTCTGGTTCTGGGCGTCGGGCAGTGGGTCACGTACGCTCGGATCGTGAGAGCCGATACGCTGTCCCTGCGGGAGAAGGAGTTCGTGGAGGCGGCGCGAGCGCTGGGCGACAGCACTGCCTCGATCATCTTCCGAACCATCCTGCCCAACATCCTGGCTCCACTTACCGTCATCGCCTCCTTCAACGTGGCGAGCGTGATTCTGTCCGAGGCGGCACTGTCCTTTCTGGGACTGGGCGTGCCTCCCTCGGTACCCACGTGGGGCAGCATGTTGGCAGAGAGCAGGGACACGTTAGTAGCGAACAAGTGGTGGCTCGCGGTCTTTCCGGGCGTGGCCATCGTGCTCACGGTGTTGAGCTTCAACATTCTAGGCGATTGGCTCCGGGACTTCCTGGACCCGAGGCTGCGTGACCGTTGAGGAGAACTGCTAGGTGAAGGTCGGAATCATTGGTGCGAGCTTCGCGAGGGCTGCCTACCTCCCCGCGTTGCGCCACGTGCCGGGCGCGGAGGTCACCGCGCTGGCTTCGGCACGGATGGAGAGCGCCCGAGGAGCGGCGGCCGCCTTCGACGTGCCGCACGCCTATGAAGATTGGGAAGCCATGCTGGCCGGGCACCCGTTCGACCTGGTGTGCATCGCCACGCCCACCGTTCTGCACGAGGCACAGACGCTGGCAGCGGTTGCGGCGGGCGCTCACGTCCTCTGCGAGAAGCCGACGGCGATGGATGCCGCCGAGGCAGCTCGGATGCTGGCGGCTGCAGAGGCGGCCGGTCGGGTGCATATGATCGACCACGAGTTGCGCTTCAACCCCAATCGCAGGCGCATCGCCGAACTCGTTGGCGAGGGTGCGCTGGGCGACATCCGCCATGTGGACATCACCAACATCGGGACGACCTGGAACGACCCGTCCAGCCGAGCGGAGGGCGACTGGTGGAGCCTGGCCGACATGGGAGGTGGCCGTTTGGGCGCCAACGGCAGCCACCAGGTGGACCTCCTGCGCTGGTGGTTGGGCGAAGTGGCGTGGGTGACGGGCGCGGCTCCTGTGATGGTGCCCCACCGCAGGGATCCCGAGACGGGTCGGCCATGGACGGCCACCGCCGACGACGTAGCCTTCTTCACGCTCGAGATGGCCTCGGGTGCGGTTGCACAGGTGTTCATGTCAGGCGTGGCTGCGCATAACCTGGGCAACGTGACCCGCATCTTCGGATCGCAGGGTACGATCGTGCTGTCCAACGACGACGAGAGGCTGTTGTTTGCTCGGGCCGGAGAGGACTTCGAGGACATCACCGTCACCGACCCCAACGCTGCTCTCCCCGGCGTCAACGCGGGCATTTGGAACGTCTCGGTGGTGGCCCTGATGCGAGAGCTCGCGGTGGCCATCCAAAAGGGGCGGCCGCCTGCGCACGGTGCCACTTTCGTAGATGGCCTCGAGAACCAGAAGGTCTTGGACGCCGTTCGGATCTCGGGGGCGGAGCGGCGGTGGGTGCGGCCAGGGGAAGTGTATCAGAGCGCGAAACGGGATATTGGTATCCCTAAATAGCGAATATCGTTATTTTGAGCACATGATATCTGATTCGCAGCGCCTCAGGGCCCGCGCGTACGTCGAGGATCTCATGGCTTCGGGTCGTTATCACTTCAGTGCTGCCAATGCGAGGGCGGCCCTGGGGCTTCCAGCAACTGCCGCCAACTCTGCCCTGTACCGCCTGAAGAAGCAGGGCCTAATAGGATCTCCAGGGCGCGGGTTCTACGTCGTGATTCCCCCGGAATACCGTGGGTTGGGCTGTCTGCCGGCGGATCAGTTCGTCCCCGCGCTCATGGAGCGAGAGGGTCGGTCATACTACGCGGGACTCTTAACCGCGGCCCAATATCACGGAGCGGCCCACCAGCGTCCGCAGGCGTTTCAGGTGTTCGTGACTAAGAGGCGCCGAGGACTCTCCTGTGGCAGGGTTCGAGTGACCTTCCTGCAGCGGAAGGGACTGGGGCGCGTCCCGACCGAGAGCGTGAATACGCCTCGCGGGACACTGCGCCTTTCCACTCCTGCGGCAACGGCGATCGATCTCTTGGGCTATTCGAAGCAGTCGGGTGGTTTGGATCACGTCGTACAGGTTCTCGCCGAGTTGGCGGAGCAGATTCGACCCGAAGACTTGCCGGGCGCTGCTGCTACGGCGCCCATCGCGTGGGCGCAACGACTGGGCTACGTCCTCGAGAGCGTCGTGGGGTCAAAATTGGTGGCTCATCTCAAGGAGTACGTGCGGGACCGCGCACCAGAGTCAACCGCGCTGCTACCGAGCGCGCCGCACGACACGAGCGAGCGCGACACGGCTTGGCGCCTCTGGGTCAATGCCAGCGTGGAGCCCGAGCAGTGATTCCTAGCGACTACATCACAGAGTGGCGGGCTGAAGCGCCATGGATCGAGGATTCCCAAGTCGAGCAGGATCTGGTTATCAGTCGGGCGCTGGTTGAGATCTTTTCGCATCCTCATCTGAGCGCGGCTCTCGCGTTCAGGGGTGGGACGGCGCTCTACAAGCTGTACGTAAGGCCGGCGGCACGGTATTCCGAAGACATCGATCTCGTCGGTCTCACCCGGGCCGGCGGGAAGCATCATGGACGCCTTGCGGGTCACGCTCGACCCGTGGCTCGGTGAGCCGCGTTGGAAACAGACCCAGGGAAGAGTGACCTTCATTTATCGATTCGACTCAGAGGATCAGCCGTCGGTTCCGCTGAGGCTCAAGGTGGAGATCAACTCGCGGGAGCACTTCACGGTCTTCGGACTTCGAAGGATGCCCTTCTCGGTCCAATCACGTTGGTTCGATGCTGAGAGTCGGGTTCGAACCTACACCCTCGAGGAGTTGCTGGGGACGAAACTGCGAGCCCTGTATCAGCGGAAGAAGGGGAGAGACCTGTTCGATCTAGCAGCGGCATTGCAAAGCAGTGAAGTCAGTTCCCAACGCGTCGTGGACGCCTTCACTCAGTGCCTGGCTCACGGGGGGCATCAGGTTAGGCGAGCACAGTTCGAGGCCAACCTGTTTCGAAAGCTCAGAGATCCAGTGTTCGCAGGTGACTTGGCTCCACTGCTTGCGAGTGGGTACACGTGGGACATGTATGCGGCCGCGACGACCGTCCAGACGCAGCTCGTGGCACTGCTGCCCGGTGAGTCCTGGAAGGGTGACTATGGGGAGGCACATGCCGGCCCTTGAGAATCAAACCGTCCTGATCACGGGTGCTGCCCAGGGCTTAGGTGCGGCCATCGCGCGCCACCTTCACTCGCTGGGCGCATCTCTGATCCTCTTCGATCGGGACGGGGAAGGGTTGGCCGAGACCGGGTCCGCCTGCCCGGGCGCGACTTCGACCCTGGTAGACCTCGCCGACGCACACGCCACAGCCCAGGCCCTGGGCGACGTCGTCACGCAGCCTGTGGACACCGTCATTCACAACGCCGCCATCCTGAAGGTGGAGCCCGTCGATGTGGTCCGCCTCACCACCTTCCAGGCCACCCTGAACGTGGGGATCCAGGCGGCTTTCCAGCTCACGCAGGCTGTCTGGGCCGACATGAAGGCGCGTGGGGGCACGTTGGTTTTCGTGTCCTCGCGCTCGGGCATCGAAGGCTTCGCCGACGAGACTGCCTACTGCGCAAGCAAACACGCGCTGGAGGGGTTTTCTAAGTGCCTCGCGCTCGAGGGCGCGCCTCACGGCATCCTGTCCGTGACCGTCACGCCTGGCATGTACATGCACACACCCATGTCCGCGACCACCTATCCACCGGAGCTTCGAAAGAAGTGGGTCGACCCCATCGAACTTGCTCCGGCGTTCTCGTACCTCGCCACCCGCCCCATGCACCTCTCCGGCCAGCGGCTGGACGCGTGGGCGCTCTCGAAGGAGCATCCCACCCCATGAGCATGCAGCCCATCTACGATTGGATCGACGCGCACGCCGACGAGTGCATCCGGGACCTACAGGAGTTCGTGCGGCAGCCCTCGATCTCCGCTCAGGGGGTAGGTCTAAGAGAGTGTGCAGCGTTGATCCGTGACATGATGCATAGGGACGGACTGCCGGCCGCGTTCCACGAGCTGGAGGAGGGGCCGCCGGTCGTGTTCGGACACCTGGCGGCGAAGCGACCCACCAAGACCATCCTCTGCTACTCCCACTACGACGTGCAGCCGCCCGAGCCGTTGGACGAATGGCGCCACGGCGGTCCCTGGTCGGCCAACATTGTGGATGGGGTGCTCTACGGCCGTGGCTCGACCGACAACAAGTCAGGCGTGCTCGCGTTCAACAAGGCAGCCAAGGCGTTCCTACAGGTGAGGGGCGAGGTGCCGGTCAACCTGAAGTTCTTGATCGAGGGCGAAGAGGAGATCGGCTCCCCCAACCTGGCCGCGTGGGCCGCCAAGAACGAGGAGCTGTTGAAAGCAGACGGGATGCACTGCCTCGACGGTTCCATGGAGACCGGTACTGCGGTACCCGACGTCTCTTTGGGGCTCAAGTCCGTCCTGTTCGTCGAGTTGATTGCGCGGGGCGCCGATATGGACGTGCACTCGCTGAACTTCCCATTGGTGGAGTCGCCCGTGTGGGAGCTCATTTGGGCGCTGAACACCATCCTCGACCGCAACCGCAAGATCCTCATCGAGGATTGGGAGGAGGGGATTTGGCAGCTCGAGCCCGACGACGAAGCCCAGCTCACGGATAAGGCGGCCCGCGTCGATCTGGACGCCCTCAAGGCCGAGTGGGGCATCTCAGAGTTCGCGCTCGGCCGCGACGGCGTAGACGCCATCCGCGCACGCACCTATGAGCCGACGGCCAATATCCAGGGCATGATCGCGGGCTACACCGGCCCGGGCCGGAAGACCATCATCCCCAACGAAGCCAGGGTTCGGATGGACTTCAGGTTGATCCCCAACATCCAGCCGGCAGACGCCATCCGGAAACTGAAGGCGCATCTGGAGAAGCACGGATTCGGGCACATCGAAGTGCAGGCGTTCGATGGCGCCGAGCCTCCTTACAAGATCTCCGTGAGGGAGGATATCAGCCAAGCCATCATCGCTGCCGCGACCGAGGTGTATGGAGAGTTACCGGTCGTGAACGGAGTCTCCGCGGAGGGTGCCATTCTCCGCCACGTGTGGATCCCCTGCGTACTCACCGGGTTCGCCAACCCAGGCGCCAACCTCCACGCGCCGAACGAGAACATCCACATCGACAAATACCTGCAGGGGATCAAGTACGCGGCCGCCATCATGGAGCACTTCGGGAACATGTAGGCGGCCGAGTTGATGATCGCCCGTCCCGAGCCTCCCGCACGACTCACCGACCAGTATGCCGACTGGGAATGGGAGGTCGCGTACGAATTCCATCCTACCTCGGTGACTTTCCGGCTCAGCGGGCCCGAGGGGAGCACACGGTTCCTGAAACTACTCCCGCCTGGTCAGTACCCCAGCCTCCAAGCGGAGGCGGACCGAACACGATGGGCGGGCCGTTACCTACCCGTGCCCAAGGTGATCGATTGCGGCTCGGACGGCGTTGTGACATGGCTCGTCACCGAGGGGCTGCCTGGGCGGGACGCGACCGACACTGCCTGGAGGAACGATCCCGAACGGCTCGTCAGGGCGCTTGGCGCGGCCCTACGAACGTTTCACTTGGCTCCGGTCGAGGACTGCCCGTTCGACTTCACGCTCGCGCAAGCCCTGCCGCACGTGCGTCGAAGGGCCGTGCGAGGCCTGATCCACCCGGCACGAGACTTTCACACCGAGTTCGCGCACCTCTCGGTCGAGGGGGCGCTCGCACAGCTAGAACGCCTGGTCCCACGCGAGAAGACCCGAGTGGTATGCCATGGAGACTGGTGCGCTCCCAACCTCCTGCTCGAAAACTGGGCAGTCACAGGGTACGTTGATCTAGGAGAGCTGGGGGTGGCGGACCCCTGGTGGGATCTGGCCGTGGGCTCTTGGAGCGTCATTTGGAACTACGGCCCTGAGTACGAAGACGTCTTCTTGAAGGCGTACGGTGTTGAGCGGGACGAGCAACGAATCGAGTTCTACCGGCTCCTGTACGACCTGGTGTCGTAACGCTTCACCAGCCTTCTAGAGAGGAGCCCTATCCTGCGCCGCCATCAGCTCTCGGAGTGTACCGACTCGGTATCCGCGTGCCTGCAAACTATCGATGAGCATGCCGAGTGATGCCCTCTCCACCGCTCGCGCATCGATCTCTACATGCAACAGCACGATCGAGCCCGGTCGGACCCTCTCCATGACGAAATCGACGATCCGCTCGGGGCTTTGGCGGACCTCCGGGTACGAGTCGGGCTCGATGTCGGCCAACACCACGGGCCGATCGTCTTGCGAAAGGACCCAGGGTAGGACGATGAACCGCTTTCCGTAGGGAGGGCGAAAGGGTATCGGGCCGCGCTGCCCCGCCGCCCGAATCAACGAATCCGTGACCACCAACTCCGTCCGAATGAAGGCCGGGCGGCGTAGGAGCAAGTGGCGATGTGAGTAGGAATGGTTTCCCAATTCGTGCCCACGTTCGACGATGCGCTCGGCAGCTTCCGGATACCTCTCGATGGCTTCTCCCACCGTGAAGAAGGTGGCCCTGGCGCCGCGGGCTCCGAGTACGGACAGAACGGAATCCGTGTGCGCCGTCGGACCGTCGTCGAACGTCAGCGCCACCAGCGAGTCGGACGTTTCGACCCGTGTGACCAGGTCGCCGAAGAGCTGGTAGGACCGAGACTTGTGCAGTCTCCACGCTCCGGTGCTGAGCACCAAAAGCAGGATGAGCACACCGCCGACGGGGAGCGCTCTCCTCAGGTCTATGTCACCTTCGGTGCCGCGCTCAGGATCTCATCCGACGCCTGGTCGGCGAATTTCTCGAAGTTCTTCACGAACATCCCAGCCAGCTTACTGGCGGTCTGGTCGTAGGCCGCCTTGTCCTCCCAGGAGTTCCTGGGGTTCAGCACCTCAGTAGGTACGTTGGGTACGGCAGTAGGCATGGCCAACCCAAACACTTCGTCGCGCTCGTAGCTGGCATCGGAGAGGTCACCACCCAGGATCGCATCGATAATCGCGCGCGTGTACTTCAGCTTGAATCGCTCACCGACGCCGTAGGAGCCACCGGTCCATCCGGTGTTGACCAACCACACATCGACCGAGTGCTCTTTCATCTTCTTCGCCAGCAACTCGGCGTATGCTGTGGGGTGAAGGCTGAGGAAGGCCGCACCGTAACACGCCGAGAAGTCCGGCACCGGCTCGGTGACGCCCACCTCGGTCCCTGCGACTTTCGCCGTGTACCCACTGATGAACTGGTACATGGCCTGGCCGGGGGTCAGTTTGCTGACCGGGGGAAGCACCCCGAACGCATCGCAGGTCAGGAAGATGATGTTCTTCGGATGTCCTCCGACGCAGGGGACCTTCGCGTTGTCGATGTACTCGATTGGGTAAGAGCATCGGGTATTCTGCGTGATGCCCACATCTTCATAGTCGACCTCGAACGTCTCGGGGTCGTAGCCTACGTTTTCCAGAATCGACCCGAAGCGGATCGCGTTGTAGATTTCGGGTTCGCCCTCGGGGCTTAGGTTGATCGTCTTGGCGTAGCAGCCACCCTCGAAGTTGAACGTCCCCTCATCGCTCCAGCCGTGTTCGTCGTCGCCAATCAGGCTCCGTTTCGGGTCAGCCGACAGTGTCGTCTTGCCCGTTCCCGACAGACCGAAGAACAGCGCCACATCCCCGTCCGATCCTTCGTTGGCTGAGCAATGCATGCTCAAGATGCCTTGCTTGGGAAGGGTGTAGTTCAGGACTCCGAAAATGCCCTTCTTCATCTCCCCGGCGTACTCGGTCCCGAGGATCACCATCTCCTGGGTCTTGAAATTGACGTTCACGCTCGTGGACGAGCCCACGCCTTCGAGCGAAGGAAGGGCCGGCATTTGGCCCGCATTGAAGATCACCCAGTCGGGGTCGCCGAAGTTGTCGAGCTCTTCCTGAGAGGGTCGGATGAGCATGTTGCGCATGAAGAGCGCGTGATAGGCCCGGGTGCAGATGACGCGAACCTTGATCTGATGGCGGGGGTCCCAGCCAGCGAAGCCGTCGACGACGTAGATGTCGTCTCGGCAGTTCAAGTAGTTGAGTGCGATCTGCTTGTTGATGGCGAACGACCCCTCGGGGATGGGCCGATTGACCTCACCCCACCAGATGTCGGCCTGGGTCGACTCCTCCTCGACGATGCGCTTATCCTTGGGGGAACGGCCGGTCTTCGGCCCGGAAAAGGCCATTAGCGCTCCATTGTTCGCCACCGCGTATCGATCTTGGGGCAGGGCCAGGGAGTACAGTTTCGCCGGTGACGCATTGCGGTGAATGCGGTAGCCATTGACCCCGTGGTTGGTGGACGCGCCAGTGATGCCGTACTGGTTCAGGTCGAAGCTCACGGAATGCCACTCCGTACTGTGGTTGGTGTTGGAAGGTCGATGGACTAAGGACGGTGCTTTTGCATCGTGGAGCAAGGGGTGAGAACCACTCTCAGCGCTCGGGGATCGCCGAAGGCGGCCCGAAGTCCGTGTATTTGAAGGGTCGAAGCGGTACCGCTCGTGGCCAAACCATGTCCAACGTGCTGCCGTCGTACAGTTCGCCACCCTTCATCACATAGTGGATCTCAGTGCTGTTCCGGATGTCGTCCAGCGGGTTGGCATCGAGCACCACCAGGTCTGCCACCTTCCCCACCTGGAGGCTCCCAAAATCGGCCGCCATCCCCATGCCCTCGGCCACGTTGATCGTGGCCGCCCGCAACGCCTGATGAGGCGTCATCCCGGTCATCTCTAGCATCCAGAGTTCCCAATGCACCGCCAACCCGTGCACCTGTCCATGCCCGCCTGACGCGACCAGTCCCCCCGCCTGGGCAATGGCCGCGGCGCCCGCGCCCCCGCCGAGAAAGTAGTACTCGTCGAGCTCGAAGCGCTGACTCGTGCGCGATTTGTGGTCGAGCGCTGCGTGTCTCAGGAAGTGCGCGAGCTTCTCGTTCGAATGGACGTCGGTGGTTTGGTACCAGTAGAGCTCCCCTTGGTAGGTGCTCGGGGAGGCAACGACGAGCGTCGGCACGTACATCGTGCCTGATCGGGCGTAGAGCTGCACCACGTCGTGGTAGACGTGGACCAGATCCGTGGGTGCATGCTCGATGGCCGTGTACCCGTCGATGATCATCGCCACCTGTCGCATCACACCTCCGCCTTCAGCGGTCGAGATGATGCCCAACTCGTCGCCCGCCTGGAGCATCCATTGGATCTGTCGGCGCTGCGGCTGCATGTACTGCTTGGTCGAAAACGATCCCCGGTCAACGTAGCGCTTCACACCGGCGTAGGCGTCTTCGTAGCTGTCGATCCTGATCGCGCGCGACGTCTGCGACGGACCGGTCATGAAGATGCGCGGTCCCAACATTCGTCCTGCTGCAATGAGCTCGCGGTAGTGGAATTGATCCGTAGAGGCGTTTACGTCTCTGGCCATCGTGACGCCGAACGCCAAGTTGACCAGCGGCTCGGGTGCGATGTCGACGAGCACATCCCGTGGCATGCCCCGGATGTGCGCGTGTGCGTCGATGAGCCCGGGGATGATGGTCTTCCCTGCAACGTCGATCACCCGCGCATCCTGGGGCACCTGCACGGAGTTCGAGGGGCCAACGGCGGCGATGCGGTTGTCCGTCACCACGATGGTTCCGTTAGGGATGACCTCATCGCCTTGCATCGTGACCACGGTGGCGCCGGTGAGGGCTACCGTGCCCTCGGGCTTCGGCATGTTGGCCTGCAACCGAATGGGGAGCGCCTGGGCGAGCTGATCGAGTCCTTCTAACGGGGCGTCCGCTCCAAAGACATCGTCCAGCTCCAGGTGCGAAAACACGTTCGCGAACACCCAACTGAGCCCGGTACCGTCGTCCATCCACTTCAGGTCCTGTCCACCATCGCGCGTGACCCGTTGGAACGGCCCCGGCCCCGAGCGTTCGCTCAGCGCAACGGTCTCGAGCGAAGGCGGCAGAGCCGCCACATATACCTCTTCGCGCAGGGTAAACGCCAGCCACCTGCCGTCGGGAGAAGGCACCATCTCCTGGGCCCCTTCTACGGTCGCGACCTCATGCCTTTCGGTACCATCGAGTCGTACTGACACCAGCGTGCCGCCGTCTGCGAACGTGATACGCGAGTCGGCGTCCGCGAAGGTGAACACGTTGTCGGAGGGGGCGGATATGACGGCGTGCGCGTCGCCACCTGTGCTCGAGATCCACTCGATCATCCCGCGGTTGTTGGAGTTCCGGTTCCGGTCGGCCGCGGGGTCCTCCCGGACGTACACGATCTTGCTGCCGTCCCTCGACCAGGCTGGGTTGGCGTAGTAGGCCGGAATGGTGGTGAGCTGGCGGGGCGTCCCTCCCGCGGCCGGCACCACCCACACATGTCCGCCCTCGGTGGCGTGCCAACTGACGAAGGCGATGGTGGATCCGTCCGGTGAATAGGTCGGCTGATACTGACCGTCCCCACCCTCGATCAGAGGCCTCGGCTCTCCGTCGGGGAGGTCCATCACCCAAAGCTGATTGAGCGATCCGAACGCCAATGTGGCGGCGTCGGGACTTCTCTCGCCGTAGCGCACGTTACGCACCGCAAAGGACTCGTCCTCGAACGGTGTCTCGTGCTGAATGAGCGGTCCCAATCGCTGCTCGATCTGGGCCGTGAACGGGATCTCCCGAACCTCCCTTGTGCGGACGTCTACCTGATGGAACGTACCGTCCTTCACAAACACCACCGCGTTCCCGTCGGGCGCGAACGTGAACCGCGTGCGTTGATTCAGGTTCTCCCGGTCGATGGGGAAGGCAAGCCAGTCGTCGTCCTCGGTAAGCAGATTGCGGAGACGTAGGCCGCTCTGGGCGTCGATGTCCGCCACGTAGACCATCCACTCCCCGTCGGGGGAGATGGCGGGACGGGCTGCGCCCGAAGGTACTCGCGTAACGTCTGTCACATCCCCGGTCTGTCGATCAAGGCGCATGACCTGAGCGGGCCGAGGCAGTCCGTTGCCGCGGAGCGACGTCGCGCCCTGGCCAGCTACCCCGCGGTAGTACACGTAGCGGCCGTTCGCTCCCCACCGGAATCCCAGCCCCTCCGCCTCTTCGTCGAGGGCCATCCCCTCGCCACCGCTCGCGTGGATCAGCCAGGGCTGGCGGCCGGCGTTGGGTGAGCCCGCTTCGTTGCGACGCACCAGCACGTAGTCTCCCTCGGGGGACCACTCGGGGTCGGCGAAGTGAAAGTCTCCACGCTTGGTGGTGAGAGGACGAGGGTTGGAGCCGTCTGCGTCGATCACCCAGAGGTTGTCGTTTCCACTGCGATCACTGACGAACAGAATGCTGCTTCCGTCGGGCGAATAGACGGGCTGCAGGTCCAGCGCCATCCCGCTGGTCAGCCGGGTAGCCGTGCCTCCACCACGGGGGACGGTGTAGAGATCGCCCAGGAGGTCGAACAGGAGGGTCTCCCCGTCGGGTGACACGTCCAAGTTCATCTGCGTGCCCTGGCTGACCTCGAATGAGACGGTGCGCGTGGGCTCGATGCAGAGGCTGTCGCACGCGTTGTCAGCTCGGTTCTGAGCGGAGACCTCAGGTGGAACGAGCAGGGCGTACAACACGACGATGGGCGCAAAGCGAACGCGGTTCATTGCGCGGCTCCTGGGGCGAGCGGAGAGTGGTCGAGTCGCTATTGTGCTCGCTCGCCAGGCGCTATGACAACCGGTGCCTCGGGGCGCCTACCCCCGCGCCCGCCCCACCTTCGGTCACGGCTGCCACGGCCAACTCCCGACGTGATCCCAGACGATCACCTCGCCGTCGGACTTCCCAACCACGAGCCCCAAGTCGTTCAAGCCGACGGCCTGCTGAGCGCCGCTCGGCGGACCGTTGAGCGATGGAAGCACCCACATCCACTCCTTGTGCCAGAAGTACGCCGATCCGTTCCCAAAGCCGACAATCTGACCGTCGTCGTTGATCCCGTGTGCTTCTCCACACACGTCGTTCGGAAGGAGCTCGGTTACGGTGCCCGTCTCCCACAGATATGCGCGGAGGCTACAACCGGCGCCATCGAAGAAGCCGACGATCTGACCCGCGTTGTTCACATCGAACGCCCGCCCCTGAGAACCGAGCGCAACGAGCGTATCGATGGCAGCGGGATCAGGGATGCCATTCGCGTCCGGGAGCCAGCGCACCGCCCAGGAGGTGGCATTCTGGAGCGTACCCGTCGCCAGCCCCGCATCGTTGATGCCGTTGACCTCTCCGAACTGGTAGGGATCTCCGAAGTTCAGTTGAACCATGCTGCTCGTAGTGGCTGCCATGGCGTTCCAATGGGGAAACATCGCACCCATTTCCTGGGTCTGGGCGAAGCCCCCCACCACTCCCAGGTCGTTCACGTCCTGCCCGCAGCTATTCGTAACCCCAGGGGGAGGTAGGAAGCCCAGTCCCCAGCCGAGCCCGTCGTTCCACATGAACGCTTCCGAGTCTCCGTCCGTGTTCGTGGCGCATCCCGTGACGTGGCCGTTGGGACTGATTCCACCCACCTGGCTGGGACCATTGCCGGAAAGCACGTTGGAGAAGGAGTTCGCGGCGCCACCCACGGCCAGGAATCCCTCGCCCATGGCGTTCCCTGCCACACGACCGGCGTCGTCCACACCCACCGGATCGTACGAGGTACCGAACGACCCGGCCGGAACCGTGGTGCGCTTCCACGCGCTCCACGGGTCGATCTTCCCCCAGATGGCGGCGCGGCTCGAAGCCGCCGGGCCGGTATGTCCCACGACCCGGCCGCGGTCGTTCAACGCCACGGCGCGAGCGTTGGTGGTTGAAGCGTTGGGAAGAGCTTGGAGCGTCCCTGCATGCCACACGAACGCGGAGTCGTTGCTTCCCAGTTCGCCCACGACCATGCGTCTGTCATTGATGCCACGGGCTCGGACGTTGGTAGAGCCAGCAGAAATGGTGGCGACGCTCCCGTCCTTCCACATAAACCCGTCGAACGCTGCGACCTGCCCGGTCTGTACACCTACGATGATACCCTGCCGGCTGACATCGAACGCGATGCTGGGCTGGTTCAATCCCGTAAGCGCGATGGCCGTCCCTCCTCCTGGCACCGCCTTCCATCGAACGGCGGTACAGACCCCCAGGTGACAGGAACCGCCCACGACCAATTTCTGGTCATTCAGTGCATAGGCCAGCGACCACGAATCCCCCGGGAGTGGATCGAGTTGGTGCATGACGCCGTCCTGCCAGAAGAACGCACGCGCGTCGCCCGACGGTAGGAAGCTGGATCCAACCACCTGCCCTTGGTCATTGATGTCCTGTGCGACGCCCCAGGTGCCACCGAAGGATCCCAAGTCCTTAACGGCACCTTCGAACCAGACTACCGGTCGGGTATCCCCAACACTGTTCTCGCTTTGGCCCACAATCACCCCGTCACGATTGATCCCGTGAGCCTCACTGGTCCCTCCACCGAGGTCGGGGAGAAAGCGCACCGCCCCGCGCGCCCACTCGAAGGCCGACGTGCCCCGCCTGCCCACTACCCGATCCGATCGACTGATGTCGTTGGCCACGGCGTCCACCGTGGTGGGCAGCCCCAACAGATCGTGGACTTTGAAGGCCTTGTTGAAGGTCCCGCCGGGGCCCTCTGCAGATGCCAGGACTGGGGCATCGGGGGCAAGCGGGTCGGGACGGTTGTCACATGCGGCAATGGCAAGCGCAACCGCCAAAGCGGTCCATGGCAGCACTGTGCGGGTCCGAGGCGATCCGGGCGAGACCATGGGGCTACTCCTACAGGTGGGTACCGGGCGCGGGCTCTCGAAAGACTACGCGTGTGACCACCCTGAAAGGGGACAGCCGCGCGTGCTAACGCGACCGCCTCGGTGACATCCGAGCGCCCAGGGTACCCCCCAAGCCCGCGCCCACCAAGCCGCACACCAAGAAGGGCAGGTCATCGCCGAGGAAGCTGGCAACGTTGCCCGACGTGACCAGACCCAGGGTGACCAACAGGAGTCCCGGCGCTACGACCCAGAACGCCCAGCGCCCACCCCCGGTCGGCCAGATAAGTCCCAGCAGCAATCCCACCACGGCGAACACGACCGACGAGGTGGCAAGCGCGGTGGCGAAGGACGGAGACTCCATCGGAAGGTTGGCGGGCAAGAAGGCTGCGAACAGGCCGAGAAGGATGGCCAGCGCGTACGCGTAGAGAGGGTGTCGGTTCATTGGAGGGTTCCTGGCGAGGGTTGACTGGAACGACGAACCGTTGCTGGGCCAGGTTTCACCCACCGTCTCTTTGCTCCACGCCCGCAGTCCCTCTTCGGGTCGAGGTCAGCGGCCCCCACCGTTCGTGAGCGAGTTCCAGAGGTCGATGGTCGGGTTGCGCTTCAGTTCGATTCCATCGCGCTGCCTCGCGGCCAGCGCCTCCACGTCGTGCGGCCGGTCCATGATGAAACGCGCGAACATGGCGTCCATGATGGTGAGCGACTGTTCGACGCTGTCGGGTCGCCAGTGGTACCAGCCATGGGGCTCGTCGCCGTAGACCACCCAGTCGTACCAGTTCCCGTGGATCTCGGCCTGCATCCCGTACATCTCGATTTGTTGGAAGCGCGCCGCCCCGTCACCCTGTGCATAGAGGAACAGGATCGGGACGTCGACGGTGTCGGCATGGTATGCGATCGACCGCTCGTAGTAGTTGCGCGGGTTCTCCATGGGCGTCTGGCCGATGAGATAGCGGTTCCACCCCTCCATCGACCCATACGTAGAGAGCGTGACCAGGTCGGTAGAGCCGTACCACACGATGCCCGCCCTGAATCGGTCCGGGTCCTTGGTAATCGCAGTGGACGTGAAGAAGCCCCCGGTGGAACCACCGAACGCCCCAACCCTGGTGGGATCTACCAGGCCCCGCTCCACGAGCAGGTCCATCCCGATGAACGCGTCGCGCAGGTCGTGGTCGCCTCCATGCGTGTGTACCGCCTGCCGGTACGACTTCCCTCGGCCGGTGCTGCCCCGGAAGTTCGGCGCAAACACTACGTACCCTCTGCTCACGAAATACTGGATGTAGGGCTGCCACTGCCTGGGATGTTGGCCGTTGGAGTTGGCACGAAAAAAGAACAGACCGGGACGCGGTTCGTCGGCCGCTGGGCCCTTGGGCTTGTAGACCAGGCCAGCGACCTCGAGGCCTTCGTACCCTGCGTACTCGATGAACTCGGGCCACACGAACGCCGATTCGTCGCGGAGGGACGGGTGTTGGTGGTTGGTGACCTGCAGGTGGTCGCCTCCCGCGGCCGACATCGTCCAGAGGTCCCCGGTCCTGGAGGGGTCGGAATGGGTATAGACGATCCGCTCGCCGCTCGGATGCCAAAGGTGGCCACCGCGCGTCTGTCCGGTGGCTCGCGAGCCGCCGTTCACACCGCCCCGCTCCGTGAGCTGAATCGCCTCACCTCCCGCCGCAGGGATGCGGAAGATGTGATAGTCGTAGTCGAGGTTCTTGGTGAACGAGATCCAGGCCCCGTCGGGGGACCAATGCGGCTCGCTGTGTTCGACGTCTTCGACCAGGAGCATGGTGGCCTCGCCCGACGCCACGTCGATGACGCCCAGATTGTTGAAGCCGTTGCGGTCCGAGATGAACGCGAGTCGGGTGCCGTCGGGTGACCAGGTGGGTTCGGTATCGCGCCAATCGAACGTGTTGGGCGTGAGCAGCGTAGGCGCGCCCCCCTCCAGCGATCGGATCCACACGTCGGCGTTGCTCTGGTCGTCGTCCTGCGGCTTGGTGTTTCCGGTGTACGCGAACGTCGAGCCGTCGGGCGACAGCTCGCCCGCCCCTCCACCGCCTACGCGCGAGATCGCGCCCGTCTGGACGTCCACGGCCGCGATGGCGCCATCGAACCACATGCCCGTGTTGAAGTAGATCGTCCGACTGTTCGGTGCCCACGACACGTTGGTGTCGTTCAACGGATGGTCGGTCAGGCGGATGGGGTCACCTCCGTCGGTTGGGACGATGAACACATCGCGCACGTCCGTGCCGCCTCGGTCCGCCTCGAAGGCCACCCATCGACCGTCGGGGCTGAAACGGGGTCGCATCTCCCTGCCGGGCATGTCGGTGAGTTGCACCGGGTCTCCGCCGACGGTGGGGACCGTCCAGATGTCGTAAGTGCCCGAGGCGGCCGACTTGAACGCGAGGGTCTCCCCGTCCGGGCTGATGTCGAACTCCTCGATCCACACCGTCTGTGCGAGCGCGTCGATGGGGAGGCCCTCGCGGAGCTCGGGGGATGTCTCCGCCTCACATCCCATCAGGCTCAATCCGGTAAGCACGGCGAGTCTTCCCGGACTAGGGGCGCTCCTGTGAAGCCGCCCCTTGCTGCTTGGCCCGAAACACCGATGGGGGTACGCCATACGCTCTCCGGAAGAGGTTGCTGAAGTGGGATTGATCGTAGAATCCGCACTCCAGGGCAATCCAGGAGATCGGTAGCTCGGACTCGGCCAGCAGAGCAGCGGCGCGGGTGAGCCTCCGCCGCCGTATATAGGCACCCGCTGACATCCCCAGTCGTCGCTTCAGAGACCGGGCCAGGTGACTGGGGTGAACCTCCAGTGAGGCCGCCAGCTCGCCAAGGCTGGGCGCTTGGTCCAGCTCGGCTGTTTCGAGGATATCGACAGCGTTCTCCAGCCAAGCGCCGCTCCGGCCCGGCCCGGATTCCGTTGCGTCACCAAGTAGCTCCTGCAACCGAAGGACAAGGCCTTCTACGATCCACCCCGAAGCCATGTCCGGTTGGTCGATCTCCTGGGTCAGGTGCTTGGCGATGGCCTTCACCTGACGTCCTCGGGCAGGGCGTGGGTGCTTGCCCGGTCGGAGTTGCGCAGCGCCCGTCATCCGGATTAGCAGTGCCTCGGAGGTGAGCGGCCCAATGTGTTCCGCATGCCGTGAGGTCGCCGGCAGCGCGAGGGCGCTGCCCGCCCGCAACTCATAGTCGTGCCCCTCGATCGAGCCTCGGTATCCGCCCCGTGTCTGCACCACCAACAGGGGGTCAGCGTGATCGTGCGAGGGCAGCATGACGCCGCCGTCGAACCGAAACCGGTCGACCTGTGCGCTTTGGCACTCGAGTGACGCCGTGCGGGCCCCCGCGAAGAGGTCCTCGGATTGGAGTCCGGTCATGAGTGCACTAGTACCTCTTACCCCCGCCGGGTTCCGAGCGCGGGGCCGGCCCTCGTCGCGCACAGCGCGTCCAAGTCATGCACGTCCAAGCGCACAGGGCGTCTCTTCCGGTACGCTTCGACGCGTCACCGACACGGCGGGTTTCGGACGGGGAGAGATCATGGCGACGAGGAGGGAGGGGGAATCATCTTGGCGGCGGTACGGCCTTGGGCTGGGCGCGTTTCTGGTCGGGTACGGAGTACTCTTCAGACTCCTCGGTCTGGACAGCGCCTCGCCCCTTACGTGGCTCTTCTACCTCGCGCAGCCCGTGGCTCTGGTGTGGCTGACGCGCTCCGAATCAAAGCGACCCGGGCTGACGCGCCTGCGGCGGGTGGGGATCTCGGCGGCGGCCGCGGCTCTCGGAAACAGCATGTACGCAATCTACGTGTACCTCTTCAACCGCTTCGTGGACGACTCCCTGATCCGGGATGCCCTGTCTAGTCAGCTTGCCGCACTGGAAGCTTCAGGGCTCCCCGCAGTCGACATGGCGCGTAGGGCGGCGGACCTGGAGCGCGCGTTCACGCCGCTGACGTTCTCGGTGAACGTCTTCATCGCCCTGATGCTAGTGGCACTCGGATCGGCTCTTCTACTGTTGGCGTGGCCGGTGGTTCGGCCCGAGGAAGGCTAGTCGCCGTCGAGCGAGGCCCTGCCGTCAGTCGCCCTGCTCATCCGCGGTAGGCCCGTAGCTTCCCGGCACCGGCAGGTCCAGGAGTCGCAGGTATACCGACATTTGGCCCCGATGGTGGATCAGGTGGTGGAGGGTCATGTCCCGGAACACCTCTTCACGCTGCTTCTCGAACCACACCTTTCCACCCATGCGCAGCGTCCACATCTCCTGGGCATCGTCATCGGTGCAGCCCAACATCGCCTGCTTGCCGCGGGCGACCGCCGCGTCGAACCCATCGACAAGGCCTTCGAGGTCGGCGGCGCTGAAGGGTCGATAGCTCTCGGGATCCATGTCCAAGCCAGATCCCCCGAACACCGCTTCCGTCCAGCGGACGCAGTCCACGAGATGGGACCCCAACTCCATGACTGAAAACGACTTGGGATGTGGCCGCCAACTGAGATGTTCGTCTTCCAAGCGCCGCAGGTGCTGCCGCGTGGTCGCGGCTTCGTGCTCCAGTTCAGACACCAAGAAGCTCAGCCTCGTCCGCATCGGACCCCTCCCATTTCGGCACGTTTGGCCCGCCCTCCGAACAACGTCGCTTCAGGGGCAGGAGGACCGGCTCCTCCACCTCTCTCAGACATGGGGTTCAAGGTGCATCTCCGTTCGACGCTCATCAGGTTCGTCCCATTCATCGTAGCAGCCATCATCGGCTGCGACTCCCCATCCGATCCCGTGGAGCAGCAGCACACGGAGCTCACGGCCCTGTACGAGCGGGCGGTGACGCTGCACGACGAGCTCAACCGGGCTAGCGAGCTCAGCCTACCGCTTCAGGACGCGCTCAGCGAGCTGATTGCCGACTTTCGGGATTTCGAGGAGCGCTACGACCGGGATGACATCCTGATGCGGGAGGCGCCCGGCGCACTTCCGCTCGCCTCCTCCGAGCTCGCCATTGATCCGGGGCAGCCGAGTCCCGCTCAGTGCAAAGGCCCGTGCCCGCCCTCGACCTGGCACTCTGCCAACCGGCTCTGCTTCCTCACAAGCATGGAGTGCGACGACGACGGACGGAACACCGTCTGCTACTACCACTTCTGCATCAACATCCCGACGTGGTTCCCTCGCTGAAGACCTGACCTCGTCCCACCATGGCGCTATCGTGTCGCCATGGTCCAGTTCCGCACGAATCGAGAAAGGCGCCTCTGGGGTTGGGCGCTGGCCGTCCTCATCGCGATCTATTCCACGGTGGGTTTGGCCGGCACCCTGGCCTCGACGCTTGCCGAGCACGACCTGCTCGGGGGGGCTTTCGCGCTGGCCTTCTTGGTCGTGATTGCGGCAGTGCTCGGGATGGGGCTGCAGAGGCGTCCCAAGGCCAACGAGCTGTGGATCGCCGCCGCCGTCGCTGCCGTGTACGGGATGATCGTCGTCAGGATGGGGATCACCCCGATCGAGCGAACGCACCTCTTCGAGTACGGTCTGTTGGCGGTCCTCATCTTCGAAGCGCTCGTGGAACGAGGGGGGCATGAAGGGAGCCTTCTGACCGCGGCCACGGTGGCCGTGCTGCTAGCGACTGGGTTCGGGTGGATCGACGAAGGGATTCAGTGGTTCCTCCCGAATCGCGTCTACGACCTTCGGGATGTCGGGGTCAACGCTTTGGCGGGCCTGGTGGCGACCCTGGCGAGCCTCGCACTCGCATGGATGAGGTTGAGAGGCACGGACGGCCAGCGCTGAGGCAAGGGACACACCATCATGAGCCTGGCTGTAACAGGTCCACCTTGAAAGGTCCCGCAGACAGACCGAGAGGGGTCGCCTCGGCACCGCCCGCCAACTCCAAAGACGAGGCGGAGATTCCCGGTGCCTCGACAATCCTCAGTGTGGCGTCTGGTAGCTCGAACGCTGCCTCATCGATCGAGCTTGCGGCGAGGTCCGCCACCAAGTGCAGAAACGCCCATCGGTCGAACGGATCCTCGGGGAACTCGACGACCTCGCTGGTGGCCGGAAGGGGCGTCTTGGTGTTCGACCTGTGCACGCCCAGCGTTCGCAAGTCGATCACGTCGCCGGTGGAAGCCAGCTGCAGCGTGATGCCCGTGGCGCGATAGGGGGCGCTCGGGTTGGCCGCCCGACCGTCTACCACGACGACTCCCGACGCACCCAGCACCAAAGCCGAGTCACCGTCGACCACCAAGGCCGTGTTCTCGTCGATGCCGAAGCCAATCTGTGGCGAACCGTCATCAATCACGGAGACCAGGAGCCGTCCGATCCGACCTCTCGCCAGGAAGTGCTGATCCAGCAGTGGTCCAAAGAAGCCCATGCCCGGACGGATCTGCACGCCATCGGTGTCCGGGTTCGGGGCAACGCCGTGACTCAACGCCTCGTCCGAGCTTCCGCCCGAGATCATGGTGCGGCTCATCATCGCTGCGCCCGCACTGCTGCCCGCCACCACCGCGCCCTCCTGCCATCGCTGCCAAAGCGCTCGATACGCGGGCGTGGTGTCCCCCGCCGGAAGGAAGACATCGAGAATGCGGCTTTGCGAGCCGCCAGTGAAGTAGAAGCCTGAGCAGGCCAGCAGGTCCTCGGCGACGGAGGGGTTGCGAGCCCGAGCGGGGTCGTCGGTGGAAATCAGAACGCCCCGAACCGAGCCCACACTGGCGTACTCGGCGAGCGTCTCGACGGCCCCCTGCATGGCCGCGACCGCGTCGCTGCTCGCCGTAGGCACCACGCACACCGGCCCCTCGCCAGAGCGACCCTCCACGACCGCCTCGTAGACCGGGGCGTTGGTTGCCTGAAGCGCACCTCCGACGATGACAAGGCGTCCTTGGGTACTCGCCTGAGTGTCGAGGTCTTGGACTTCAGCTGGTGCGCAGGCGTGGAGCGCGGCCGCGGCCAGCAGTACGAGGCGTCGCATCACGGTCCGTAGGGTCGTGGCCGATCAGATCCGGACACGTCGGGGAAGTCCATTCGGCTCATCAGCGCCTGAAAGCGCGGTTCGTCGGCGAGCCGTTCGAACGCGTAGAACTCTCGGATGTGAGCCAGGTGATTGTCTCGGTCCTCATAGGCTTGTTCGAGCCAGTCGAGGGCCGATTCGTTGTCCTGCAGTGCTGCGTAGATGTCGGCGATCAGGACCTGCGGGAAGTACTGACTCGCGGAGACTTCCCTGAGGCGCCCCAGAATGTCACGAGCGGTTGCGGTGTCCCCGGCAAGGGCGAAGGACCTCCCAGCGTAGGCCTCCTCGATCGGTGACTCGGAGTGGGCCTGAGCCATTACCTCCTCGTGTCGACCAAGGCTTTGGAGTGCAATGACCCTCTGCCATCGCCCCCAAAGCGACAACCTGTGCGTCTCCGGCAGGGTGTCCAGGTGGATCAACGCGTCTTCTGGCCTCGCAATGGACAGGGGCCAAGCGATGGTCGTGGTCCAAAAGGGGTAGAGGGGGTCGAGAGCAGCCGCTCTCCGCATCGCTCGCTCAGCTTCGTCGTGGCGGAGGATCGCCGTGAGATAGGCCCCGTAGGTCTGATGCAAGAGGGGATCCGACGGGTGTCGCTCCAGGGCAATGGCGAAGAGCGAGTCCGCTTTGGCCCAGTCGAATTCGAAGTCATATGCAATGTGGGCGAACAGGCTCATCGCCCTCCCGTTCGGGTCCAGCGCCAGCGCGCGAGTTCCCGCATCGCGGGCCCTGGGAATCAGTGCCCTGGGAGATGCCGCTCCGGAATGGGCCTGCAGGATGAGGGTGCCCCCCAACGCGAGCCACGCGTCTGCAAACTCGGGCTCGATTTCGAGCGCGGCGGATAGGAGTTCTTCCTGTTCTTTGAGTCCGAGCAGATCGCCTGAAGTGCCCTGTGCCCGCATGTATAGCTCGAGGGCTCGGGGATCCACGTCGGGGAGTCCACGGAGTCGCTCGGCGTTCGCCGTGGAGAACTGGACCTCGAGACTGTCTGCGAGCGCCAATACCAGCTCGCCCCTCAACCCCATCAAGTGATCGATGCCCCCCGCCATGGTGATGGTTCGAACCACGGACTCGGTCTCGCCGTCCAGCAACTCGGCGCCCAACCTGACGCTGTCTCCAAGCATCCACATCGTGGCCGCCAGCACCAGGTCGGCACCAAGTGTCTCGGCGAAAGCCCGCACGTTGGGGGTCTGGGCTGCGGCCATTTGTGAGCTTGTGACCCCTGATACAGATATCGAACTGAGGCCTTGGAGCTCAGCAATGACGTCAGCATGCATGACATCGAGGTAGGCGCTCATTGAGGTGTCGCCCCGGAGCTCGAACGGCAACACCGCCAACCCGAGCAGACTCACGGGATCCGGCGGGCGGGGGTCCCGCCCCAGCATCCCCGCGATCAGGGCGACGACCGCACTTCCGAGCACCACTGCCGGAAGTCGTCGGGAGCGTCTTGCAGTGGGTCGGCGGACGTCAGTTCCGGCCGACATGGCCTCGACGAAGTCGGCCACTGTGGCGAAACGGTCCACCGGGCTGCGGGCCAGGGCTTTTTGGACCGCGGCATCCACCGCGGGAGGGACCGTGTCGCGGAGCGCGCGCGTTGAGGGCGGTGCGCCTTGTACCCTTCGGGCAAAGATGCTCTGAGCCGTCTTGCCCGACACTGGGGCCTCGCCGGTGAGCATTTCGAAGACGACACAGCCGAGCGCGTAGAGATCCGAACGTCCGTCAACTTCGTCTCCCTCGAACTGCTCCGGGCTCATGTATTGAGGGGTGCCGACCAGGAGACCGGTCGCGGTCAAACGGTCCCCTCCCGCCTTACTGAGCGCACCGGCAATACCGAAGTCCGCGAGGATGGCGCGCCCGCTCGACAACAACACGTTGGCCGGCTTGATGTCCCGGTGGACCAGGCCACGCTCATGGGCGTAGGTGAGTGCCGCCCCGATCTGTTCCGTCAACTGAACCGCTTCGTCAATGGGCAAGGGGCCGCCACCGAGTCGCTCCCGCAGCGATTGTCCGTCGACCAGGGGGGTGACGTAGTAGACCAGCTCCCCGGCACTGCCGGAGTCGAAGAGCGGGAGGATGTGTGGATGCTGCAGGGCAGCGGTGGTCTGGATTTCCCTCAAGAAGCGGTCAGACCCTAGGCTCGCCGCGACCTCGGGCTTGAGCACCTTGATAGCGACGTCTCGGCCGTGTCGGAGGTCGGTGGCTCGGTAAACGGCAGAGGTCAAGCCCTCACCGATGAGATGTCGGATCGAGTACTTGCCTTCTAGCGCCGCGCCTAACCTGACAATCCCGGGGTCCATAGTCGAGAACATGCCGACACGACGGCCACCCGAGCAAACGGCGCGCTGCCTGGGCTCTGTCCCCGAGTGTTCGCACTGTTGAGACGCGGTCGTTACCACAACTGATACATAACCGTCGCGGTCGTGTCCCAGTTTGGGGTGGGGAACCCACCTGACGACGGAGGCGGATCATGAAACCTCATAGGAGCCCCAGGCCGCGGCTTGCCGTCCGGTCCTCCTGCGGACTGTTGGTTGGACTCGCGGCGCTGGCGGGTACGGCTGAAGCTCAGACCACTGTTCGAGCCCAGACTCCGACCGCGGAGATCGAGGAGCTGCGTCTCCTTCTGTCCGCACAGGCGGAGCGAATCCATGACCTGGAGGCCGCGTTGGCGATGCTGACGACGTCATCCACGAGTCGACAGACCTGTGGGGCTTTGGCACTGCAGAAGGACCACCAACCCGTAGAATGGCGATCCGAAGCCGCATGGCGGCGACTCAAGACGGGAATGTCGGAGTCGGCGGTCGTTGCGATTCTAGGCCGCCCTTCGTGGATCGAGTCCGGTGCGACGCATCGCACGCTGCACTATGTAGACACGGCGGGCACCGCAGAACTGCATGGGTGTGTCCGCATCGTGGACGAGGACTGGGTCGCGGAGGTCCGCCCGCCGGTCTTCTAGGTCTAGGGACACTGTCGCTTCGCCCGACCTCAGCCGAGGGCTGACGGTCTCGACCTGCCGACCGCCCTCCACTAGCCTTGGAGGGGACCATGGGCTGAGGTGAACACCGAGACGATGCGCACAGGGCGAAGTCATATCGGCGCTGGGTGGCGACGGACGGCCAAATGGATCGTGTCCGCCTTTCTTGTGCTGCTCATGGCGGGTTCCTTACCTGCATCGGCGGTGCGCCCCTGCCAGATGCACGGTGGCGAGCATCCATCGGATCGTTCGACCGAAGCACCGCTCCCGGTGGCTCACCACGGACAGGACGCGCCGCCCGACGACGGCCACCACTCCCAGCCGTGCGACTGTCTTTCGACATGTCTGACGTGCTGTACCCCCGCGCTCTCGACGGAGGGTGCGACGAACGTCGAGCGTGCCGGGGTCGATTCCCAACGCGCCACCTTGTCAACCGGACGGAGCGCCCTCCGATCCACCGCCCAACTCCCCCCTCCGGCTCGACCGCCTCCTTCTCTCCTTTCAGTTCTGGAATCACCCGAATCGATCGCGTAGAACCCCGTCGCAGATGCGGCGTGCGGTTTTGCGTGGAACTGAAGTGAAGTGCGGGTACGCCCGCACTTTGAACGGAGAAACCGATGAACAAGTGTGCAAGGGCCGCCTCTGCGGTCCTGTCGTTGATGTGTGTGGGTTGGGTTGCGGCGCCGGCCGCCGCGCAATGGAGTCCCTCACGTGCGGATAGCCACGCGCCGATCGGCGTGATGGGAGATCACCGCCACGAGAAGGGCGAGGTGATGCTCTCGTATCGCTACATGTACATGGCGATGGAAGGAAGCCGGGACGGCACCGCGGCTCTGACGGACGCCGAGATCGTGTCGCCCACCGGGAACAACTTCATTGTGACGCCCACGAAGATGCCGATGAGCATGTTCATGTTCGGCGCGATGTTCGCGCCGTCGGATCAGGTTACGCTCATGGCGATGCTGCCGATCCTCGACATCTCCATGGATCACATGACCCGGGCCGGCGGCATGTTCACCACCGAGTCCGGTGGGTTGGGTGACGTCAAAGTGGGCGCCATGGTGGGACTAACCGAGTGGGAGGACCAGAGTCTGCACCTGAACGCCATGCTGAGTCTTCCCACCGGCTCCATCGAGGCGATGGACGAACTGCCGAGCAGCAACGGGAACGAGGTGCAGCTCCCCTACCCGATGCAGGTGGGGTCCGGAACCTTCGACCTCATGCCTGCCGTGACATGGCTGGGTCAGCTAGGCGATTGGTCCTGGGGCGCGCAGGGTGGTGGTACGTTCCGGCTTGGGAGCAACGACAGGGACTGGACGCTCGGTGATCGGGTGATGGCGACCGCGTGGTGGAGCCGCAACCTGAACCGCAACTTCGCGGCTTCGCTTCGACTGCAGGCGACCGATGTCGGCGAAATCGACGGAATGGATGCTGCACCAAGCGTCAATCCGGCGGTGGTGCCCACCGCGCGCACCGACCTCCGTGGGGGCAGCACCGTGGAGCTCGGACTAGGCCTCAACGTCTACATCCCCCAGATGCGGGCGTTCAGACTGGCGTGGGAGGGGATGCTTCCGCTCTACCGTGACCTCAACGGTCCGCAGTTGGAGACGGATTGGCGGGTGACCGTCGGATTGCAGGTCGTGCCGATTCGCTAGGTGAAACGGACGCAGGGGGGCGTGGCCGCGGCCGGCGGCGGCGCGCCCCCACGTGCGTCCGCTTCAGAATCGGTACGTGTAGTTCACCTTGAACGAGGCGCCGTGCGAGAGTGTGACGAGCTCACGCTGGTTCGGACTCGCGAGGAGCGGCGCGTACTGCCAGTTGTGAGAGTACACCAAGTACACATCGTTCCCCGGCCGGACAATCCATCGCAGGCGGGCGAACAAGCCCACCAGTTCGCTTTGATCGTCGTACTGCACCTGTTTCGTGATGCTTACCCAGGGGCTCGGGTTCCAGTCGCCACTCACCTCGTAGAGCGAGGCCGTGAACGATCCGTTTGGCAGATCGACCGAGTTGTACTCGAAGTTGGTCGAAACGCTGATCCCCGGATTGGGTCGAAAGGTGACCCGCGCCTCCGACCGGTTCCTGGAACCATCCCAGAACCCGCTCGTGCCGAGACTCCCGTTGAGCGACACCCGGCGCCTTCCAGACGTGCGGCCCTCAACTCGATACTCCCAGTTGCCGTAGTCACCCGCCGCGACTGAGATGCCGTCACTCACCTCGAAAGCGTCGTCGAGGAACTCGAACCTCTTCGTCGCGTTGAACTCCAGCTCATCCCCGCTCTCGAAGTTCAAGCCGAGCAGCTTGAAGTCCCATTCACGCTCCTCGAGGATCTCCGTGTCGAGCGTGTTCTGCGTCGACAGCCGTCCCTGGAACTCCAGGGCGCGGAGCCAAGAAACGCTTGGAACGCGCGGCGACCAGGCGACTCGGGAATTGACCCGAGCGAAGTTGTTTCTGGTGACGAATCCCACTGCCGGATCGAAGTCGTCACCGAACACTCGGTATGAGAGGTGTCCGGCCCAGATGTCGTTCGGATAACCCACCCGCGCCCCCCACGAGCTGAGGTCCTGGAAGCTGAGGTCGACCCGCTCGGGATCCCCTGATGCCACGGGGTTGGTGTTCGCAACCAAGAAGCCCGACACTGTGAGGTTCTTGTCACCCATGAAGTGCCGAGTCTTGAGGTCGAGATCGACGCCCGCTGTGTGTCGGTCGACGGGAGCGAACCCGGTGGGATCGACCGCGGTACTGCGCCGCGTGTAGATGACACCCAGCGCGGACTGTTCGAAGAGTTGTCTCTTGACACGGGCAACCGTGAACGTCTCGCGAGGGATCGTGGCGCCCACCTCATCGTCCGCATCGAAGTAGTCCAACTGGCCGGTCCCGATGTGATAGAACCCCAACTCGAACGGCCCGGACTGCCCGGTGAGCCGGGTCCCGTAGTTGATCGGCACCTGCTGCCCGTCGTTGATGCCGATGGTACGAGAATAGAACGGAGAAGGGCCCCCGTTCGGGGCGAACGAGAAGACTCCAGAACCCTCGAGAAAGAAGTTGCGTTGCTCCGGAAAGCGGATCGCGAAGCGAGTCAGATTCACCCTTCGTTGGTCGCTTTCGACCTCAGCGAAATCGGTGTTGACGCTTAGAGAGGCGCGTAAGCTGGAGGTGAGACTGTAGTTGAGATCCAGACTGAGGTCCGCCGGAAAAGTGTGGGCCTTGGCGTCCGGATCGGCAGCCGTGGGGACGGTGCCAGGGATATGGCGCCAATTGGCGACCGTCGAAGGCACCGCCTCGAGCCCGAGACCCTGGGAAAGGCCGCTCAAGCCAGTTAGGCGACCTGCGAAAACCGGGTTACGAAGTCCTTGGTTGCGCTGGTGCCCCCGCCAGAGAATCTCTTCGTTCTTTCTCCGAATGGTGCGCTGGAAGTTGATGCCCCACTCGGACTGGTCTGGGTTGAAGTTGAGCGTGCGAAAAGGAATCTGGATTTCGGCCGACCATCCGTCTGGCCGGACGAACGTCTGGGCCTCCCAGATCCCGTCCCACGCCTTGTTGGCGCCGCCACCACCACCGCCGCCACCCCCGCCTCCGCCGCCACCGCGACCCCCGGCCAAGATGACGCCATCGCCCATGAGTCCCGCGGCGTTGATCTCGAAGAAGTAGCCGGTGCGGCCGTCGAGGAAGGTATCGAGGATCCACATGAATCGGTCGTCCGTACCCAGCCCCGCGTCGCGCTCGCGCTGGAACGCCAGAATCCCTTCGGGATCGTCGTAGATGACCACGCCGATGTAGAGGTGATCCTCGTCGAAGAGGACTCGGATCTCGGTCTTCTCGGAGGGTTGGGCGCCCTCGATCGGTTCCTGTTGCGTGAAGTCGGTAATCGGTGTGGCGTCCTGCCACACGCCCTCTTCGATTCGCCCATCAAGGGTGATGTCGAGGCCGGCTTCCGGTCGGAACGCGACCAGGGGGACGGGCGTCGAGGGGACGCCCGAAGTAGCCACGATCCCATCGGACTGCTGGGCCTGTGCCGGCCCAGTTGGAATCATCGCTACAAGGGCGACGGCCGATGCAACGCTAAAGATGTGTGGGCGATGCAAGCCTATCCCTCGGGTCCCGGAGTTGGCGTAATGATGCTCGACTCCCAGGAGACACTCCAGGCGTTCGATCTGTTAGCCGGTAGGCAAGCTCTGCTCGAGTTCGACCATGCGCTTGAGGTGGTCCTCAGTGGGTAGCCGTCCGCGACCGCCGCCAAGATTATCCACCATGTGTTCGGGATCGCCCGTGCCCGGTGCCGCGATGGTCACCGCCGGATGGGCGACGACGAACTTGAGCATGAACTGCGCCCAGGTGTGCGCGTCGAACTCGCTTGCCCAGTCCGGTAGTTCCCGGTCACCGATGCGTCCCCACATGCGGCTGCGTCCGAACGGCAGATACACGATGACACCGATGCCTCTGTCTAGTGCTAATGGGAGGATCTCCTCCTCCACGCCACGATTGTCGATCGCGTAGTCGATGCCGATGAAGTCGATCGGGTACTCCCGCATCACGTCCGCAAGCGCCCCGTACTGGCGTGCACTCGTCGTCGTTATACCGATGTAGCGAATGCGTCCGGATTCCTTGTAGTCCTGGAGCACGCCGAGCTGCGTCGGTGGATCGCCCATGTTGTGCACTTGATTCAGGTCGATCACCGGCACTCGCATTCGTTCGAACGAGCGGTCGATCTGCTCCCGTACCCGTGCGGCGTCGACGGTGCCACCGCCACGCCCGGCCACGTTGACCTTGGTGGCCCAGAAGATGTCGTCGCCGAATCCGTCTTCCTCGGCCCAGCGCCCCGCGTACTCTTCGGAGCCGCCCCCGCCATAGCCTGCCGCGCTGTCGAACAGTCGCCCTGCGCCCTCGGCGTCCCTGGCGAGCTCATGCAGGACCGCTCGGTGCCCGGCGAGCTCTTCGGGCGTCGAGTTCGTCGAAATCCAGCGGCCGCCGAGTCCGATGATCGGCACTTCTTCGCCGGTCGAGGGGATGGGACGAGTGCGGACGGGACCCGTCTGCAGTGCCGCGAGGAGGCGGGGATTCAATGAGAGTGCCGCGCCGGCGCCGGCAGTCAGGCGAAGCCAGGTACGTCTGGAGATCATGCGTGCCTCGGGATTTGGCGGAGTCGATGCATCGTAGTTCACAGATACCGGGGGTGAGGTTCCAAGATACGGTCGGGCGCCGTGGCCGGCTGGCAAGGGCCTATGGTCCGCTTGCACGAGGCAGGGCCGCGAGGGATGTTCCCCGAACCCAACGTGCAAGGAGGTCCAGTCATGAGCCGCAAGGCACCTGTCGAGGCGGGGTTGCTGGCTGCGTTCCTGGTCTTCTCGTCTCCCGCCTCCGGGCAGGAGTTGCAGGCAGTGGCAGGGGGTGAGCCCAGCGACGGCCAGCGGGTCGTGTTCATCACCGGTTCCACGGGAGGATTGGGACGCGAGGTCGCGCGCCGCCTCGCTGCGAACGGCGACCACGTTATCGTCCACGGACGCAGCGAAGAGCGGGGGGTGGCGTTGGTGGCAGAGATCGAGGCCGAGGGGCGTGGCAGTGCGCGTCTCTACCTCGCCGACCTGGGCTCCTTGGGTGAGGTGCGCGCGCTCGGCCGAGCCGTCCAACGCGACTACGAGCGACTGGATGCCTTGGTCAACAATGCCGGCGTCTGGCTGGAGGGCCCCAGACAGCTCAGTGCCGACGGGCACGAGCTGCACTTCCAGGTCAACTACCTGTCGGGTGTTCTGCTGACCCGTGAGCTTCTTCCTCTGCTCCGCCGGAGCGCCCCGTCCCGGATTGTCCACGTATCGTCAATCGCGCAGCGGCCGATCGACTTCGATGATGTGATGTTGGAGAACAACGACAGCGACGGGAGGGCCTATGCTCAAAGCAAGCTTGCCCAGATCATGGAGACGATCGATCTGGCGGAGGAGCTAGCGGGGACCGGCGTCGCAGTGAACGCGGTGCATCCTGCCACGATGATGGATACGGACATGGTTCTGGAGCGTGGCGCGCACGCGCGGAGCAGCGTCCGCGACGGTGCCGATGCAGTGATGCATCTCATCGACGAGAATGACCTCGGGTCCGGCCGCTACTTCAATCAGAAGGAGCCGGCGCGCGCGAACCCTCAGGCCTACGACGAGGCGGATAGGGCGCGGCTGCGGGCGCTCGCTGCACGGCTGACTAGACCCTGAGTGAGCAGCGAAACCCCCGGGCGGCGTAGTAGGACTCGGCACCGTTGTGGTAGACGAACACGGTTCCGTACCGGTAGTCACCAAAGATGGCCCCGCCCAGGGCGCGAATGTCCGATGGTGTTCGTAGCCAGCTCGACGTCTTGGTGTCGAAGTTGCCCAGCTCCTGTAAGCTGCGGTACTCATCGACGGTCAGCAGCGTCACTCCCATAGCGGTGGCCATGCCGACGGCACTGTTGGTTGGTTTGTGCTTCTTTCTGGATTCCAGCGCCTCAGGATCGTAGCAGACGCTCCGCCGGCCCTTGGGGCTTTGCTCGGCGCAATCCATGAAGACGTACTCGTCCGCGTCGAGATCGTAGCCCACGATGTCCGGTTCACCGCCGGTATCTTCCATTTCACTGAGAGACCACAGCTTCTTGGGGTGGGCTTCCAGCTTCGCCTCCACGCTCCCCCAGTCGACGCCTTGATGGCGGGTCATGTTGTCCTCGAAACGAGCCTGCAACGCGGCTAAAAGGTCCTTTCGCCGCTTAGCTCCCAGCTTCTTCGCCATGCGATCGTCTCCCCCTCAGCCCCACACCTCGCCAAGGAGGCGAAGGAAGTTCCCGCCGACGACCTTTTCAATGACCGAGCTCGCATGCCCGCGGGACGCCATCATCGCAGCCAGGGTCTCCATGCGCTTCGGGTGGTTGAGTTCGGGAACGAACGGGATGGTGTCCTCGCGGGGTGCGGCAATCCCCGCCGCCGCACGCATGGCCGACACCTCGTCGAACTGGGTTTGAAACGCACCACCCACATCGAGCGGAACGATACCCTGGTCGCTCCCGATGCCCACATGGTCCTCTCCGCACACGTTGAGGGCGTAATCGAGATGATCGAGTACATCGTCCGCGGTGGGCGGGCCGGCAGCGTTGAGAAAGGGCATGAGATAGATCCCAACCACACCGCCTCGGTCGGCGAGGAGCCGCAGCGTCTCGTCGTCCTTGCCGCGCGGATGCCTGTACACTGCGTTACACCCAGTGTGGGTGCATGACACAGGCCGATTGGAGGCACGAATCCCGTCGAGCGTGGTCTGGGGGCCACAGTGCGACAGGTCGATCAGCACGCCTAGTTCATCGAGGCGGCTGACCACTTCCCGTCCCAGCTCCGTCAGTCCGGAGTCGCTCGCTTCGAGGCAGCCCACGCCTACCTTGTTGGCAATGTTGTACGTGAGTTGGACGATGCGGACGCCCGCTCCATAGAATTCCCCGATCCGGTCCAGGTCGTCCTCGAAGGGGATTGCGTCCTGGAACCCGAGAATCAGTGCGAGCCGCCCCGACGCCTTGGCTTCCAGAAGCTCGTCGGTGGTGCGCGCGACCGTGAGGACCTGCGGTTGCCGCTCGACTTCGTCTACCCAGGCAGTGAGCTTCGCAACCGTGGCGTCGTAGGCCGTCGCCGTTTCGGTTGGGAGCGCGTTCACGGTGATATTGACTGCCGTGATGCCCGAGCTCTGTACGGCCTGTAGGTCGGATTCTCCGAGCGGCAGGCCACCCTGGGGGATGTTGATCTGGAGGGGACTGGCCAGCCCGTCGATCACAACCGCGTCGGGGTATGGGGGCCAGTTACCGACGAGAAGCCCGCCAGGGGTCGAGTTCACGGTCACCGCAGGCGCATCCCGCGCGGCCTCGCGTTCACACCCGACCCCGAGCGAAGCGGTGGTGGCTGCGCCCATCAGTTTCAGGAACGCCTTCCGGCTTAATTGCACTGTCGAACTCACATCGTGTGGGTGGTCACCGCTGTCAGGTTACCGCCTTGTGTTCAGCGACAACAGCGTCGATCACCCGCTTGGCCTTCCTCCCAGGGTCTGCCCCTTCACGGGGATGCGCCGCCAGCGTCTTCAGGGCTTTCCAGAGGGTCCACCCGCGCGCTCGACTCCAAGTCTCCTCATCGATGTCGAGGTGCTCGCGGAACGTGATGCGGCTGGGTCCGTCGAGCATGGTCCACGAAACTGCCAGGTCGCACGCCGGGTCTCCCACGCCTGCGCAGCCAAAGTCGATGACGGCCACCAAAGTCCCGTGCCGGACCAGGAGGTTTACGGCAGCCAGGTCTCCATGGACCCAGACGGGGTCTCCGTCCCAGCTCGATTGAAGGGCCCGATCCCAGACTCTGGTGACGGCACGCTGGTCCACCTGGTCGCCGAGGGAGTCGAGCGCCGTCCTGGTCTCACTGTCGTACACGGACAGAGAACCGCCACGGAAGAAGTTATGAGGGCCAGCGGCCGGTCCGTCCTGTGTGCGGACCCGATGCAGCGAGCGGAGAAATCCGGCCAACGCGGCCGCGAAGCGCTCGTGATCGGCGATCCTTCCAGCCAGTGCGGTCTCACCCTCGATCCAAGCGTACACCGACCACGGCCACGGATACGAGGAGGCCGGAGCCCCAAGCGCCACCGGCACAGGGATCTGGAGTGGAAGTTGGGGAGCAAGTTTGGGGAGCCACTCATGCTCCTTCTCCACCTGCGCGACGTAGCGCTCGTGACTTGGCAAGCGAACGGACAGGTCAGAGCCGAGGCGAAAGGTCCTGTTGTCGTGACCGTTGGGCTGGACCTCTTCGATGGACAGTTTGGCCCAAGCTGGGAACTGCGCGGCGACCAGGCCGCGCACCAAGGGAATGTCGATCACCCGCCCATCGCGAGCGTTTCCGGGCCAACCGTGTCGCGTGGATCGCCGGGACGCCAAACGATCAAGACAGCGATGGCCAGGAGCACCGCATTCGCCATCCACATCGAGACCAGTGGCGACATCAACTGCCGATCCGCCAACGACTCGCCTGCCATGAGCGCGAAGTAGTAGCCGGCGAACACCGCGCCGCTTAGGCCAAACATGACGACCCCACCGCCTCGGGGGAATCGCAGAGCGAGTGCCATCCCGGCCAAGGCCAGAATCATACAGGCAGCCGCAATCGCGAACTTCTTGTGGATCTCTACCTCGTACGCCACGGCTCGAGCAACGGCCTCGGGTCGAGCTTCGTTCCGAGCGCTTTGTGCGGCCTCCCTCAGTTCGCCGACGGTCATCGTCCGGTCGTTCGGCGTGGTCGGGGCCCCGGCAACCACCTCGGCGAGCCGCGTGTTCGTCCACGGGAGTACAACCGTGTTCGATACGAGCGTCAGCACGGCGATCATGGCGGCACCGCCGAGCACCGGAGCAATGAGGCGCCGGATACCCCCAGATTCTCTCTGAGCCGCAGCAAGCAACCCTTCCTGCCCCATTCGCCGGAACGCCCAAAGTACGGCCATAAAGACCGCCATGGGAATCGTCAGCGCCACCGTGTGCGGAACTGCAAGGAGGAGCACTTCGACGAGGGTGCCGAACGAAGCTCCTCTCTCGCTCAGCGGTGGGATGGTTCGCGCTGCTGCGTTGGCGAGCAACAGTAGCGTCAGGGAAAAGAAGGCCACGCCGAACGGGACGGCGTGACGGCGCAGCAGTTGTCGCGTCGTGGGGATCGGCATGAGGGGACCTCCGGGGTATGCGTTGTTGTCGTTAACCGCCGCGCCGCGATGTCCCGCGAGGGACAGGCGCACCATGGCGGCGATGGCCCCTACAGCAAAGCGGATCCGTTCGGCGGGCTCTGCGATGGCGTCGAGCTCAGCGACCATCCCTCGCGCCAGGTCGCGATGCCTCGGCGTAGACCTGCTCGCCAGCCCTTCTACGATCCGATCGAGGAGGCGCAGGGGACCTCTCGCCACGACTAAGCCCCCCGCGGGCGCGAAGGTTGGAGCCATGACGCTTTCGCTCGCTCCAGTGCGTGGCGTGCCCGAACCCGACCGGTCGCCGTGAGGCGATACATCTGGCGCGCCGGCTTCCCGGGAAACTCGGACTCTTCCCACCTGGACTCGAGCCAACCGTCGTCGGTGAGGCGGGCGAGGAGCGGGTACAGGGTGCCCGACGAGACGTCGGCGAGCTTCATTAGTTCGTAGCCGTACCGCCACTTGCGGGGCTCGGCCAGAAAGGAAAAGAGCGTGCGGGTCGTGGTGCGGGTGAGCCGTTGCATGTCATTATTCTACATATAACGGATTAGCGTGGCAAGTGGGCCGATCCGCTCCGGGGTGCCGGGCCGACACCAGCGTCGAGGCTAGCGGCATCCGGCCCCGACCTCGGTGTCAGCACAGCCGCCCTTCGCCGTTTCTGCGTTAGAGGAAGTAGGGAAGACCGAACCGGGGGAAGAAGCCATGCTCGCAGGCGGGCTGATGGGCGCAGTCGTGGGCCTGATCCCACTCACCGTAGCGGTGTTCAGGCGCCAGACATGGCTGGCAGCCTGTACGGCTGTCCTCTGTGTCGCGGCCGGTCTTGTCGGGGGCCTTCTCCTCGCGGGGCCCCTTGCCTTGATCCTCACCGTCGTTGCCCTCGTGCGCACGTCCCAGGGGACGGACCGGACGAGTCGCACCCCCTCGTGGATGGTAGGCGTTCCGATTGCAATCGTCTTTGCGTTCATCCCCCTGGGCATTCTTGCTGTGACGATGCCCGCGGGGATGCGCCTGCCCAAAGGCCTTGTGGGCTCTGCGGTGTTCACGGCGCTGGTTGCGAGTACCTACGTGACCTCGCTCGTGATGCGCTTCACCGATCGGGAGGTGGACGACGTGGAGGTCTCGGAAATCAAGGACAGAATTGCCGCCCTCGGCAGCCTCGCCGATGACTCGCAAACCGAGGAGGAGTAGATGAGAGTGCCGTTCCTGGTTTGGTTCTTCTTGGGAATGTGGGTCCTTGGCATGATCGCCCGTGCCTGGTTGAACAGCACCAAGAAGAAGAGCTTCAGCCGCGCCGACGAGCTCGCCTCCAGCGGTTGGGAGGGGGCGAGCCGCCTCTACAAACAGATGATCCTGGAGCGAACCAACGAGCTCGATCTGGTCGATGAGACCATCGAGAAGCTCGAGCAGTTGTACGCAGACAACCAAGTGGTGGCGGACCTAGCTCCACTGCGGGCGTGCGTCGACATACTGCACGAAATCCAGGCCAGCGGCGCTTCGGATCGAAAGAAGAACAAGCTCTCCGTCGAGGTCCATCCCGCCCTCCTCAAGGCCGTCGATGCGCTGCCCCCCGCCCTCGACGTGACGATCCATCCCGTGGACGCCACCTGCGGATTCTGTCCGCAACGGGTCGCGGGGCAGGCGATTGGGCACCAGGCGTATCTACGAAAGGGACACCTGACTCGAGAGCAGGTTATCGGCCACGTATGCCCCGCCTGTCAGATCCCGTCGCACAAGGAGTGCGCTACGTCCGGGATCAAATTCAGCACCTGGAGCGGCTACGAGTCCTGTCGTTGCGCAAAGTGTGGCGCATCAGCCGCTGAACCCATGATGATCTTTGGCGAGAGCGCAGAGGTCTGAACGGGGCCCGTGCTTCGACGCCCCTCTCGTGACCAGTTCCTACTGCTCAGCCCAGGGGTCGTAGCTCCCGAAGTTCCACAGGTGACCCTCGGGATCCAGGCACGAGTAGCCTCGCCCGCCGTAGTCTTCGTCGACCAGGTCCATGGCGACCCTCGCGCCGGCGGCCACTGCCCTCTGGTAGTGTGCATCGGGGTCGTCCACGATGATGTACGGACTCTGCGTGCAGGCGCGTCCGCTGGGTGGCTGTTGAAAGGCACCAAAACCGTCGTCGCGGGCGGTCCCCAGCATAATCATGATCCCGTCCGCAACGAGTTGGGCATGCCTCACCGTGTCACCCGGACCGGGGACAACCAGATGCGGCTCAAATCCGAAGGCTCGTCCTAGCCAGTCGATGGCGGCCCTGGCATCCCGGTAACTGAGGGTCGGAATGGCTCGGGCGCTACGGTGCTGATTCGGATCGCTCATCGTACCTCCGATAGGCTAGTGCTTCCCACAGGCTGCCCCTGGACCTTTCTATGTCATAATACCTGGTCTCCGGCTGTCCCGGCATCGATGAGTCGATAGCAACATACAACGCGGAACGGTGGCCACTACGGTGTGGCCGTCGAGCCATCACGGGCGGCGGCGACCCTCTCCTTGCCGTAGGTGGAGTGCAGAGCGGGGTACAACGTGCTCGTCTTGGTCGGGTACTACCTGGCAACCTTATGAAGCGGGCCTTCCCCCGGGTCAGACCCCTACCTGACCGGATTGCGACTCGCGTACTGATGTGCCGTGTATGCAGACGCCAGATGGCACATCCAGCCGAGTAGCCCACCCGTCCCGATCCAGAACCCGGGCGTCACGATCAACCAGAACAGGGCCCGGAGGATCGTGCCGTTGTAGATCTGGCCGATTCCCGGAACCAGAAGGCTCAAGACTGCCGCAGTTCCAGGGTTTCGCATACCGCCTCCGTGTTCTATGAAAGTCAGGATCGTCCGATGGGGACTACGGAGATTCCGGGGGCGCGGTTTCGTCCCCGCCGCCGTACACGAACCGCTCGATCTCGCCGTGAATGCGGCGCTGGGTTTCCTCCGAAGGGGGCGCGGTGACCTGGGACACCGCCCAGGTTACGAGAAAGTTCGCGCCCACCGACCAAACGGCAGCGTGCAGCCCCAACGGATGTGGCTGGATCACCAGGGTGAAGTAGAGCACACCCAGCCCCACCCCGATCCCGGACAGCACGCCCAAGCGGGTGAGCGGGCGTCGGCCGGGGAAGCACACCCCCAACACGGCGGGCATCAGTTGGAGCGCGCCCGCTCCGGACAGGGTGACCAGTGTGACCAGGAACGCAAAGGTCTTCACGGCGAGAATGTACCCCACCACCAGGAGTGCCAACACGATGCCTCGTCCGACCCAGATGTAGTGGGACGCACTGCGGTCGGGCGCTACGTAGCGCTGGTACACGTCGCGAGTCAGCACGGTCATGTTGGAGTGTAGGATCGAATCCAGTGTGGACATGGCCGCGGCCGTGGCCCCCGCGAGGATCAGCCCGGTCAGCCAGGCGGGCGCGTACTGAAACAGCAGCTCCGGGAAGATGCGGTCGGCCACGGCTAGGTCGGGCATCACCAGCGCCCCGCCCAACCCCACCAGCGCTGTGGGCACGTAGAGCGTCATCAGATAGATGGGAGTGGTGGCGCCCAGCATCTTGATGGTCTTGGCCGACACGGCCGTGTAGTAGCGGATGAAGATGTGCGGTTGGAAGACGATGCCGAACGAAAGCGAGATGGTCATTCCCAACCAGATGCCGGGCGAGAAGAACCCCTCGGGCCCGGGCAACGACAGCAGGTCCGGTCGCTGCTCGGCCACGGCCTGCCAGAGCTGCAACGGCCCCCCGAACAGCTCGAACGACAGCACCAGCGCGCCGATCCACACCGCCGCGTACATCCAAACGCCTTGCAGCACATCGGTCCAGTACACGGCTCTGAGGCCTCCGGCCATCAGGTAACCTGCAGACACCACGATCAGGATGAGTGTGCCCATCTCGAACGAGATGCGGTCGCCCGACGCAACAGAGATGATGTATCCCAGTCCCTGCGCCTGTACCTGGATGTACAGGATGGTGAACAGCACGGACACGATCGCCACCACCACCCGAACGGCCTCGCTCTCGTAGAAGTCGGCGAGCATATCCGCGGGCGTAACGTAGCCGAACTTCTTCCCGAGAGCCCAGATGCGAGTTCCGAGCACATAGGTGATGGCCCCGACCAGAAGCGTCCAGGTACCGGCCGCCCAGAAGCCAATGCCGTGTGTGTAGAAGAAGCCACCGGACCCCAGGAAGGCGAACGCCGAATGGTACGTGGCGCACACGGTGAGGTAGAGCACGATGAACCCGGCTTGCCTGCCGTAGAGGAGGAAGTCCTCCAGGTCGACCGCGAGCCGCTTGTTGGCCACGAAGCCCAGCACGATGCTGAACAGCAGATACGCGAAGATCAGCGTAGTGGCGACTACCCAGGGCTCCACCCTTCTAGATCTTTCGGTACAGTGCCCAGATCAGAACGCAAATCTGGGCCACGTATACGCAGAAGAGGTACGCGTAGAGAAACGGAACGCCGCCGATCCACGGTTCGATGCGATCAGCCCAGCCGTGCACGATGGGGGGCTGTGCCAGGAGACAGAGCACCAGGAAGACCAGAGTCGCAATCCAGCCCTTCGAGGTCCGGGGCAGGTAGTGCGGGCGGGGTACCGGCCGGGGCAGGGGTCCGAGCTTGAGGTTGTTCACACCCGCGAACGTGCGGCGGCGTCGGTCCTGGAGCAAGCCGGCACGGGCGTTGCGACGACTTGGGAGCATGGAGCTACATGAGCCGATCGTCGAGGAGCCCGGCATCACCAGCGGGGTCCGCGCCGCCCGATTGGGGCTACTGGTCGTCCTGGTCGGCTATTCGCTGCTGTTTGCCGACGACATGGGCGGTCCCTTGCACGGGGTCAACCTGGCGATTCACGAGACCGGACACCTGGTGTTCCAGCCGTTCGGCGAGACGATGCACTTTCTGGGTGGATCGCTGTTTCAGATCCTCTTTCCCGCGGTCTTCGTTGGCTACTTCCTGTGGAAGGGCGATCGGTTTGGGGCAGCCGTGGCCCTCTGGTGGGTGGGGCTCAACTTCTGGGACGTGGCGCCGTATATCGGCGATGCTCAGGCGCAGCTGCTCCCGCTGGTCGGGGGCGGCATCCATGACTGGACCGTCCTGTTGGGCGAGTGGGGGCTGCTTCGGAGGGATGCAGAGATTGCCCGGGCTGTCCACCTGGTCGGCACGGTGGTCGTGGTTGCGAGCATCTGGATGGGATTGGTGAACGTGGAGCAGGGGGAAACGTAAGGACGTCGGTCAATGCCCCTAGTTCAGCTCCGACCCCGCACCCGTGTCGATCCAAATGGCCCGCAGCTCGAACCGCGGCACCTCGACCCTGAACTCTGCACCGCCCGTCCGCACGAAGGTGTAATGCCCCTCCATGAACCCGCTCGGGGTCTTCAGTACGCAGAAGCTCTGGTAGCGATGGAGTCCCTGTGGCTCAATCCGCGGCTGTTCCCCGATCACTCCGTCACCGTCGACCTCGGTGTCCTCCCCTGAGCTGTCGTGAATGCGCCAGTGCCGGCGAAGCAACGTGCCCACCTCCGTGCCCACGTTCAGGATCTCGATCTCGTAGAGGAACACGAACCGGCCGGCGTCGGGGTTTGACTGCGAGACGAGGAACGTCGGCCTCACCGTGACGCGGAAGCCTTCGGAGATCTGCTCGAACATCATGGGCGGGCGAGTACGAGGGACCTAGCGGGGGGATCAATCTTGCGCGACCGGCCCACACGCGCACGTTGAGGTCCCCGGGCTCATGCAGGCGCTTCGGGGGACCGCCCGGAGGAGGCGTAGTTGTGACCGACCGTCGCTACAGCGAAGAGGAGATGGCCCTGATTCTAAAGCGGGCCGTCGAGAGCCAGCGGACCACTAATCTGCCAGCGACGGGGTCAACCGAGGGCTTCAGCCTGACCGAGATGCAGGAGATCGGCAAGGATGTCGGCATTGAACCGGCGCGGATCGCAGCAGCGGCCCGGAGCCTCGAGGCCGCTTCCGCGGCGACATCAAAGCCCAGGGGGATCCGTAAGCCCCGCTTCGAACGTTGGGTACCGAAAGTCGCTGACACGGAGGACCTACAGAACCTGACCGGCTTGACCCGGCGCACCATGAACCATGACGGCGATGCCACCCAGGTCTTCGGGGACGTGGAGTGGCGGGGGAGGACCGCCGTCGGAAAGACGCGGGTGTCGATTCGGCCCGAGGCCGGTGGCACCAAGATCGAGGCCTCCGGCAACTTCAACGAGGCCGTGCTCGGCGCGCTGATCGGGACGATGCCCGTGGGGGGCTTCATGTTCCTGGGCTTGGGGTTCGAGGCCGGTGTGTCGCCACCCGTGGGGCTGCTGATGGCCGGCTTGGGCCTGGTTGCCGGGGGACTCCCATGGCTCCTAGGAATCCGAAGTGCACGCAAGAGGTTGGCGCGCACTGCCGCGGAGCTCGAAACCCACCTGTTGAAGCACGGCCAAGACCCCGTCGATGAGGACATCGAGGTGTCGTAGCAGGCCCCGCTACCGCCCCTGATTCAGCGGCGCCCGGATGGCACGTCCGGGTCGGACCCCCGCGACCAACTCGCCGTCTTCCACGACGGCGACCCCGTTCACGATCACGTAGGGGATGCCCGCCGATGTGAGCGTCGGGGCTTCGTACGTCGAACGGCCCTGCACCGTCAGCGGATCAAACACCGTGATATCCGCATCAGCTCCCGTGCGGATCCGTCCCTTGTTGGTCATACGAGGGGTCGTGCGCTCCAACCGGCGGGCCGGCTCAATGGTCATGCGCCGAAGCGCGTCCATGAGATCGACAACACCCTCATCGCGCACATACGTGCCGAGCACCTTCGCGTAGGTCCCCGTGGTTCTAGGGTGTCCTCGGCCCTCCACGATGAATCCGTCGCTTGCGATCATCGAGAGCGGGCTGGCGACCGCAGCCCGGGTCTGTTCCTCCGGACGTCCGTGGATGATGACGGTGCCTCCCGCTTCTCGGGCACGTCCGAAGCTCTCACGCGTGAGGCGCTCCCCGGTCTCGACCCACTGATGTTGACCGAACCGTTCGTCAGGCCACGTCTCCCAATCGTCGAATAGGGCCGATGTGATCTCCGTCATCCCGGCGCCGTACGGGTAGGCCTCGGTGGTTACGTCCTGGCCTTCGGCGACAGCCTCTTCGATGCGCTCTAGGAAGACGTCGAGATCCGCTCCGGCCACAGAGTTGATGTGGACGATGTGTAGGGGGGCGCCCGCGTTCCGTGCCGCCGTGATGGTAGAGTCCAGACCCGCTACGCCCCCTCGTATGTGGATGTGCGCGGAGGCCCCCGCCTCGGCGGCCACCCTGAACATGCGTTCGATCTCGGTCATGTCGGCCCCCGGCGTATAGGCGCTCCCCAGCCCCACAGCCACGGCGCCATCGGCCAGGCCCTGCGCCAGAATGGCCTCCATTTCCACGATCTGTCCGTCTGTGGCGGACCCACTCCCACCGTTGCCCGCGGGGAGCAGCTCCCCCGGGTCGTCGAACACCCGCATGCGCGCCGGAATATGCCCCGCGCTCACGCCATAGTTGACGAGCTGACCGCCCTCTCGAGCGGCGTACCAGGCGGCCACGTCAGCGGTCCCGACCTCCAGCTCCAAGGCGCTGGTCACGCCGTCGCGTACCATGAGTGCATAGGCCTCTCCAGTCTGCCCGTGTTCATGCAGGTCCACGAACCCGGGCGCCACCACATGGTCCGTCACGTCGATCACGCGGGTCCCGTCCATCGGCGCCTCGGAGATCGACACGATGCGACCATCCAGGATCCCCACGTTACGGAACGCGTCCAACCCTGATTCGGGGTCCATGACCCGCCCACCCGAGAGTACCAGGTCGTAGGTGATCGACGGTTCGGCGCACGCCGACATGAGTACGATCGCCCACGTGGCTCCCCACCTCCCCGCTCGACGCAGCATGAGCGTGCCTACTGCCGATTGGGAACGCTCGCCGAGTCCTCCATCACCTCGGGAGCCACGAAGAAGCCGCTGTTGTCCGGCGTGGTCTCCGCCACTGCCTGGGTATAGAGCACGGCGTTGAACAGAATTCGAAAATTCCCGAACGGCTGGCCCCGCCACTGGGGCCGCATCCCCAGGAGCACCACCCGGCCGTCTCCGTGCTTCACATCCACTCCGGCGGCGTAGCCCTGCAGGTGCTCCTCACCCAACAGGTAGCCCGACATCAGTGGCGAACCGAACTCCGGGTACTTCGCAAACACCGAGCCCTCGAAGTCTTCTTCGGTGGTGAATACGGGGCTTTGTTCGACGATCACCGCCGCGGGGCTCGGCATCCCCGACATGACTGGATGCGAGGGATCGACCTCCATCTCGACCACCGCCCCGCTCATCCAGAAGTCCGTGCGCTCCAAGTCTTCCACCACGTCCCGCACGGGAAGGTGAAACTGCTCGATGGCCCAGCGCGTGCTGGCATTGAGCGTGACCAACGTGCCTCCTGCGAGCACGAACGCGTCCAGCTCACGCACGCCCTCCTCGCCCAAGCCACCCTCGTAGCGCGGCGGCACGGAGCCTTTCGCGAAGCCCTCCATGATGCTCTGCGCGCCCATGTCGACAACCACGATCACGTCGTAGCGGCCGCGCAGGTCTCCGGCCAACACGTCGGGATTGTACAGGCTCTCGAAATCGAATTCGTAGCGTTCCAACAGCCAGCGCGTCCACCCCTCATCGATGCTTGCGGTCCACGGTCGGTAGAGTCCGATGCGCGGCTTCGCTACGACCTCTCCCGAGTTGGCCGCCCGCGTAGCCTGCACGTGGAGTTCGCGGGCCGCCGCCTCTGCCCCTCCGAAGCCACTGACCAGGAACTGACCCGAGCTGCCCGAGGCTCCGTCCTCTCCCGGCGTTCCCGCGCCGAACCGCACGGTGCCGCCGGCCGCCCACGCACGATTGAGCAGCCTAAACGCATTGTTCTGACCCGCATCGATCGCCACGGCGCCACCGCCGCCAGAGACGCCCCCCGCGGGCGGTTCGATGGCGGCGGCCACCGGGTGGGAGTTGAAGCCCACTCCGATGGGGGAGTCGAACGGCTCGGCGTCCTCGGTGTCAGCGTCCCAGGCGATGGCTTCGCCCGACACCGGAGTCATGGCCGCGCGTGCCTCCGCGCTGAGCGGCGAAGCCACCTCCACAATCCTGAGGCCCATGAGGTACTGGAGCGTCCAACCCGCGACGTCGTACGGTTGGTCCGGCGGACCCTCCGGGTATTCGCGCAGGTCCGGGTAGTCCTGCACGTCGAAGAGCTGCCGCACGAAGTTCGCGTTCTCCTGATCCATGGGAATGGCCCACGTGCCAGCCGGGTGGGACAGGCCATCCACGGTGACCGCGTCCTCCAGTCGGGAGATCTCGATGCCGTTGAACGCCAGCCTGCGCAGAAGCTCCGCAACCGCGACCGGGTCCCTCTGGTCCTCTGGTATCAGGAAGGCGTACGGCGGCGCCTCGGTGTACTGGGCAATGACGTCGCGGCCGGCCTGGAAGCGGTTGTACAGCAGGTCGACTCGGTATTTGGCCGCCATGTCGAGCACCGATACGGAGGCGGTGAGCATGTAGTCCACCGCGTCCCGCAACCGCCACCAGCCGCCCTCCCACGGACTCGAGTAGAGCGACATGGGCCGCAGATCTCGCGTCTGAGCCGGAAAGTCGGCGATGGTATAGAAGTGGGGCGTCGCGTAGCGGTAGAGTGCCGTCTCGGTGAGGAACGACACCACGTTGTGGAAGTTGTGGGCGTGATCCATGAACCCCGGATACCAGTTGTCGAACCCGGTGCCCATGTGGGTGGCGCCGCGCTGCCCTCGCTCTTCCAACGCCTGCGACATGGACATGCCGAACAGGTTGACCATGCGCCACATGAGCGGGTGCACATAGGGGCTCACCGGCTCCGCGAACGGGGGGATCCAGATGCGGGTGGGGAAGGGTGAGCTCTGGTGGTGGTTGTAGAGCACCTGTGGTTCGAACGTGCGTGCCACCCGGGTCACCATGCGCGACTCGATCTGGTTGATCATGTAGCCGTCGCGGTTGTTGTCGTGCCCGATGTACTTTTGATACAGGAACGGGGTCGGGGCCACTTCGTAGGGTGTGCCTACGTTGGACTCGTACCAGTCGGACACCAAGGTCTGCCCGTCCGGATTGATGGACGGCCAGAGCATGAGGATGACGTTGTCGAGGATTGCGGCGACTTCCGGGTCGTCGTCGCCCGTGACCAGGTCGTAGGCGAGTTGAATATTGTGTTCGGCGTGGGCCACCTCGGTGGCGTGCAGGCCCCCATCGATCCACACCAGGGCCCTGCCCTCGCGCGCAAGCGAGCGCGCTTCGGTATCGGAGAGGCCGCGCGGATGCGCCAGGCGCTGCGCGATCTCGAAGTGCCGGTTCTTCGCCGCGAGGTTGGCCGGGTTGGAGATCAGTGCGATGTAGGCCGGCCGGCCGAACGAAGAGCGCCCCACCTCCATCAACTCGACCCGGTCGGAGACCGCCGCCAACTGCTGGAAGTAGTCGAGCGACTCCTCGTAGGTGGCCAGGTGAAAATCGGCTCCCACCGCGTGTCCCAGTACGGACTCAGGGGTCGGGATCTGAGCTCGGACGTCCGACGCACTCGTTCCCGCGAGCGTGGACAGGAGCAGCATCAGGGGTAGAGCGGCAGTGAACCTGAGGGGGGGCGGGCTCGAACGGCGAAACATGCGGTTGTCTCCAGCGGATGGGTGGGGGCTCACCGGACCGCCCCCTCGTGCCGCGCCGAATATGAACCCCGTGCGGGCCACGGGGAAGCCGGCGGCCGGAGCCCTGTCCTGCCAAGTGGAACGCTCTGTCCTCTGTTTCAGCCGGGCGACCCGCTAGGCCTCCTCACTCGACGGGCCGTAGATCGCGCGGGCGGCCCTCACGTATCCGATCAGCCGAACCACTGCCATTGCAAGGAAACCCAGTGGGATGGCAAAGGCACCAGTGACACCGGCGGTTGCGGATACAGCGACGCGGGGGATGCTGCCAACACCCTCGATCACCAGGAGCGAACGCTCCTTCTTGGCCCCGAGGCATTCGGAGCGGAATGGGAACGCCCAGGCCCTCGGCAGTGAATACAGCAGGGTCGCGAAGACCAAGCCGCCGACGCTATACGCGACGGGGACCAGGTGGTAGAACACGTTGCCAACCCACGGTGAGCTGAAGCACACGATGCTGACGACGCCCAGCCCACCCGTCGCCAGCAAGAAGCGTCGCGACACGCGGCGAGCCTCCGTCCGATCTCCAAGCCGAGCGGCGTTCACGGACTTCGGTGCCAACACCGCCGAGAACCCAACCGCGAGCACCCAAACGGGCTGTGCCACGATTCGGGCCGCTTCGGCGAGGCCCAGCGCCTCCGAACTCGCCAGGTTCGCAACCAGCGCGGACGCCAGGAAGGCCGTGGCGGGGGAGATCGCGGCTGAGGCTACCAACCAGGATCCGCTGCGCGCGAGCTCTCCGAGCTTCATTCGTGAGCGCGTACTCTGCGGGGCACTCGACATCAGAATGAGCCCGACCAGAATGGAGCAAACGTTTGCGAGCCCAAGAGCTCCCAACGGGAGCCACGCAGTCGGTACATCGCTGCCGACGCCCCACCAGAGCGTGCATGTCACGACGCCCAATTGAACCGCCGAGACGATCGCCGCACGCAGCGATTCCTCGCCGGTGTGTAGGAGTCGCCGCACGTGGTCCTGCAGAGGCGACACGATGGCGACGACAACCGCAGTCACCGTCAATGCTTGTATGGTGGCGGTGTCGAGTTCGGGGGGCGCAAACAGGACCCACGAAGCGGCGCATAGGCCCGCCAGCACCGCGATGGGACCTCCCAGCCGGAGGCTGTCCCGTACCCTGGCCAGTCGCTGCCTGGTAGGGAGCTCTACAACCGCCACCTCGATGGGCACCAGCACAAGATTGGCTGGGATTACACCGACCATGAAGATTGCGCTGAAGGCAAGCGCATACCCACCCAGGGCTGACGGTTCCAGCATGCGGGCAGCATAAACGCCAACAATGAATGTTGCCAGGGACGCGCTTCCAGAATCGAATAGCCCTGCCACAAGCGACCACCGTTCGGTGGGTCGAGGCGGTATTCGATCAGTCACCGGGGAGTAGCAGCACCTGCGGAGTTTCGGACCCCCGCTCTCGAGCGAGTTCCGCCGCCTGCCCTACCCAGTCCTCTCGTTCGATCACGGCCGCGAACGCGCCCACCTTGTCGGCGAATGTGGCGATGTCGTCAGCGTCCCACGCAGCAATGTCCGAGAAGCTACGAATCCCAGCGTCTACCAGGCGCTGGCAGCGGACCGGGCCGATTCCGCTGATTCTGGTCAGGTCATCCCCTTCCCGTTCCGCGAGCTGTTCGATTGCGTTCGTAAGCTCACCGACACGCTGCTTGAGCCTCTGTTCGAAGGTAGAGCCGAGTTCCTGGGCGGCCGCGAGCTCCGAACGTAGCGCCGCAACCTGTTGCTCCCGCAGAAGGTGTTCCTCCTGGAGCTTCTGCTCCCAGTGCCCGTCCGCTTCCCGCAGGCGTCGCTCCATGCGGGCATCCCAGAGTTTCCCGAGTCTTCCGATATGGAGCCTCGCCACCACGGCGGCCGTGCAGAAGCCGATGAGGGCTGAGATGGCCAGGAGCACCCACGTTTCAGCCACAAGTCTAACCATCCGTGCCTCGCGCTCGCAGCTCGATTCGTCGGTTGGAGAGCCGGTCCTCGGTGGAGTTGCCGTCGATAAGCGGGCTACTCGATCCTACACCAACGGTGCGCAACCGATGCCCCGACACGCCCTGCCGCGCAAGCTCGTCCCTCACCGATCGGGCTCTGACCAGACTTCTGCGGCGGTCGGCGTCGGGGTCCCCGCTCCAATCCATATGAGCCACGATGTCGAGCTGGGCCCCAGGCTGCGCAAGCAGCACGTCCGCGACCCTTTGGAGGGCCTCGCGTGTGATTGGATGAAGTTCACGGTCAGATCCGACGAACACGATCCGGTCGCCTGCGAGGGCCTCGTCGATCGACGACTGCCAACGGCTTTCCATGCCGTTGGATCGAAGGCGATTCACCACCCGGGCTCGGGGGAACGCCCGCTCGATCATGGCAGCGGCTGCGTCCGAGGAGGAGCTCCCGGCCAGGGTCCCCTCGATGGAAACCAGGTTGCCCTCGAAACGAAGGACCCCGGAGGGCACCTCAACGGGCAGGGACTCGAGACCTGCAAGCTCCTCCTGCCAGGCGTTCGGCCCCAGTGCCGGTACCCTACGCAACGCCTGTGAGGTGGCCCTCGACCCAGCCAGCCTGGGCAGCTGGGCCTGGAGGGCCGCGTGCGCGTCCACGGGAACGACCCCCTCCGCGGTTAGCGAATCCGTTGTCCACCGGAGGCTCAGAAAGCCGGAGCTCGTGGTGCCCCTACGCACGCTGCGTACGCCGGGGACGGCCGAAGCGACCGTGGCAACCTGGGCGTAGACCGCCTCCCCGGCCACCTCCCCAAAGAGCACGACCTCCCGTCCCTCCATGAGGAGCCGATCCACAGGTAGGTTGTTCTGCTCCAGGTTGGCTTGGACGTCCATGAGGAGGTGGTCAGGGAACTCGCGTGAGACGCGTGGCGTCACCCAGAGGCAGAAACTCAACCAGACCAGAGCCCCCACGAGCAATACCACCCACTCGGCCCTCCCCAACGCTACGCGCCGGGGTTCGGGGGGCGTCAGCGACACAAACGTGGTCCGACCCCGCTCTTCGGGCGGCCGAGTGCCCCTGGCTTGCCAATCGGCTACACTTTCCCCGTGCGTCACGCCCGCCCTTTCCTCTCGAGCCAGCGCTCAGCGCTCGCTCCCGCGCGCCTCTGCTCATCTCGAACGCCTTGGACCAGATGCGACCGAGTACCTACAAGCAGTTTCCGCCTCCCCTCGGGCAGATTCAAGTGCCCTGCTCGACCCGTCAGGCCGCGCTGTCTGGGATGACGCTGTACGCGCCGTGTCGAACCCGCGCTTTGTTGCTTCACCATACCCTGTGGCACGGCGTCCGCCTGTTTGGTCCGAAGGTTCTGCCGGGACGTCCCTCGAAGCTCGAGCTTCCGGTACCCAAGGAAACGTGGGAGGCACTTCGTCGAGCGTGGCGGGAGCGGGTGGGTGAGTTCGACGAGGTGGCGCTCTATTCCCGTCTGCAATCTGCGCGACCCGGGTTTCTGGCGCTGTTGATTCAGGATGGACATCCCCTCGCCTTTCTCAAGTGCCGACCAGCGTCTGAAGCCGAGTTTCGCAGCGAACAGACAGCGTGCCAACTGGTGGCGTCCGCCGAGCCCACCGCCTTCCATGCTCCGCCGGTGATCGGATCGATTTCTGCTGAAGGTTGGACGGCGCTGGCCTTCGAGCCACTCGCTCCCGAGCCCCACCGTCCTCTCCGCGGGACACCAAGCCCTGCAATTTTCGAGCAAATAGGCCTAGCCCTAGGGGCTCTCTCCCGTTCTCCCCAGATTCCCGAACACTGGACCCCGTCACATGGGGACTGTACTCCGTGGAACTTGCGTACCACCGGGCAGGGGACCCCGATCCTCATCGACTGGGAGCGTGCGGACTGGGCGCCGCCTGGAGCAGATCAGGTCCTGTATGCAGCGACGGCGGCGGCGGTTCTGGGGACGCGGGTCCCCAAGTTGGACTTTCCTGAAGCGGTGGACCATTGCCGGCGTCAGTTCGAAGGGGGCGCAGAGGGCAAGCGGGATGCCCGCCTCCACGCGCGGGTCCTGGAGGCCCTCGAACAAATGGAGACAGAGTAGCAGCCTCAACATCCGCACCGGGCGAGTCGACGCACCCGCAGGGCGAATCGCTGTGGAAGGGCCGCCTCACTGTGAGGAATCGACGCCGCTAATACGGGTGGGCGAGTCAGAAGTGGGGAGCCGGGCGCGAGCCCCAGCTCGAACCGCGGGAAGCGAGGCGGGGCGGGCGATTTCGTCCGTGACGGCGTCGGGTAGTGCGGCCTTTCTTCCTGACTTGGTCTTCGTATTGCGATATCGGGGTCCGCCGTGGGCCCCCGGCCGCGGCGCGGACTTCTTCCGCGAATGGTCCTTGAGTCGAACCGGCTATGTGACCATCCCGCGGGTGTCGTGTCTAGTGGTTACAGGCGGTCGAGCTCTCCCCCCCAAGGGCTTGGCTCACCGCCCGCGGGCCTCGCTTTACGGAGGTGCTTTTCTTGACGGCCGTGTACCGGCAACGCGGATCCGATGGATCCGACGTTGCTCTGCGCCGTGGGTCGGAGCGTGTAGGAGAAGTGAGTCATGCCTCGGAGCCGAGCGGTAGCTTGGGTGGGTTGGCAGCGGCCATCCGTAGGGCATGGCCCACGGTGGCTGCGTGGGTTGCGGTGGCAGGCGCCACCGCCGTTGCGGTTACGCTCCTTCTTCCCAAGGAGTACGAATCGGACGCCTCCCTACTCCTCGAGACCTCCCCGACGGCCGACCAGGCATTGGTACTTGAGGCCCTGGGGTGGTTCAACCGGGCCAGACAGTCCGACACCGAAGTCCAGTTGCTCGAAAGCCGTCGGGTGTCGGAGCTCGCGGTGGAAGCGCTAGGCCTCCATGCGCGGGTGACGGATGGTGAGCTGGAGGGCTTCGCCTCGGACATGCTGCCGACGCTTCAGGTGGCCCGGGAAGCCTCGCCAGGTACCTACCGCCTGCAGCGAAACGGGGGGTTCTGGACACTCACTTCCGACGATGTTGTAGCGCCGCTGGGTCAGGCGGCTCCGGGCGAAAGGATTGCCGCAAACGGGCTTGAGTTCACGGGCCCCGAACGCCCGGAGGTGGCTTCCTTTGCGCTGGAGGTGATTCCGTTCGGCGAGGCGGTAGAGGAGTTGCACGACCGGGTCGAGGTGAGCAGTGCGACGATCAGTGGTGAGTTGTTAGAGGTGCGGTGCACGGGACCCAACCCGACGTCGGCCCAACTTCTTTGTAGCGAGCTGACCAACAGCTACATTGGGCTTCGAACGGATCTCCAGCGTGCCGAAGCCACCGCGACGGCTGATTTCCTCCTGGGGCAGTCCGACCTCATCAGGCAGCGGCTGGATGCGGCCGAGGATTCCTTGGAAGCCTATTCTCGGCGCAATCAGGCCGCGGCTCTCGGCGAGCGGGCCAACCAAGAAGTCCGCCAGATCACGGAGCTCACCGCGCAGAGACAGGCGCTTTCAGCGGAGCGAACCGCGCTGAGCGAAATGATCCGTCGCGTGGAGGCCGGCGGCCGCGAGGAGGGTGACTACCGGAACCTCGCGAGCTTTCCGACCCTCCTCAGGAATCCTGTGGTCACCGACCTGGTGTCCACCCTGATCGAGCTCGAGACGCGCAGGAGCGACCTGGCCGTGCTCCGTCAGCCCGAGGATGCCGAGCTGTCACAACTGAGTACGCGCATTGAGGACGTCGAGGGGCAGCTCAGGGACTTCGCGCTTCAGTACGAGGCAGGTCTCGGGGCTCAGATCCGAGCGCTGGAGTCGGCGTCGCTCGAGTCGACCACTCGAATCGAATCCCTCCCCGTCCAACAGGTGGCGGTGGCTCGGCTGGAGCGTGAAGCGAGACTGCTCCAGGAGCTCTATGAGCTGTTGGAAACTCGGCGTCGGGAGGCCGAGTTGGCGCGGGCGATTGAACTCCCCGCTGTGGAGGTGCTCGACACCGCCTCGCTCCCATTGGAGCCGTCGGCCCCCAACCTACTTCGCAACCTGATCCTGGCGCTGTTGGCGGCTCTGCTCCTGGGCGGTGCCCATGGCCTCACTCGGGAGATGCTCGACGGACGAGTCCATGACTCCGGCAGGCTGGAGCGCGAGGTAGGCGTGTCGGTGTTGGCGGGCATCCCGACCGGTGCCGGCGACCAGGTGCTGTTCGGAGCCACCCGTGTGGATCGGCGTCTGGAGAGTCGGGCGGATCTTGCTGAGGAGACCTTCCGAGGTCTCGTGACCGACCTGGACCACTTCCTCAGGCGCGCGCAGGACCAACCGCTGCGTTCGCTGGCTGTGGTGAGCCCGGGGCTTGGGAACGATGGTCGGGCGGTGGCGGCTTGCAATATCGCGATGGCCCGCCTGAGCAATGGCTTGCCATGTGCACTCATCGACGCGGACCTGCGTCGTGGTGGGGCTTCCGAGGCCCTTGGATTTACTGACGCGCCCGGTCTCTCCGAGGTGCTGAGCGGTGACGCCCGGCTCTCGGAGGTGGTGCGTTACGCGACCAGCCCGGTCGCAGGCGAGGCCGGTTTCTCGCTGGCCCTGCTCCCCTCCGGCCGCCCTGCGTCCGACGCCGGGGAGCTCGTCCGCAGGCGCTTGCTTCGCGATGTGATACTGTCGATGACCAACCGGCATCGGTTCGTGGTTGTGAATACACCCGCTGCCGCGGTGGCCACCGATGCGTACGCGATCTCGTCGGCCGTGGACGGTGTGGTGGTGGTCGCCCGTCTGGGAGTCACCGACCGCACGACCCTGCAGGAAACAGTGGATCGCCTGCGGCGGGTGGGCGCGCGCATTGTGGGCGTAGTGCTGCTGGATGCCGACAGCCCTGACACGGCGCCTCGCCTCACGGCGATCTCCACAGGGACCGGGGTGTTCGTATGAGCTCGAGCCTCGGTTCAATCGCCTTGTTGGGCGTGCTATTCTTCTTCGGGTCGGTGCCGGCACAGGCGCAGTCCAGGGAGCCCTCGCCTATGACCGAGAGGGCTCGGTATGTCCTGCCCGGTGACGTCGTTCGTGTGGGATTCTCGATCGAACGTACCCTGGATGGCGACTTCCCCGTGGATGAGCAAGGCGAAGTCGTGCTTCCTCTGGTCGGATCCGTCGACGTGGGTGGCCGCCCTGTAGACGTGTTGACCATTGAGCTGCGGGCCGCCTACGCGAACGTCATCCGCAACCAGGCGGTACAGATTCAGTTCCTGCACCGCGTCAGTGTGCTGGGTTCGGTGGCCAATCCAGGCCTATACCATGCGGATGGTACCATGACAGTCAGGGAGGTGGTGGCATTGGCGGGCGGTGTCGAGGAGGATGGGAAGCGCGAGGTGGTGGAGCTGACCAGAAAGGGCGCGCAGGCGAGTACGCTCGTGTCGCCGGACCGCTACGCGCTCGAGGTGATTCGATCTGGTGACGCCCTCACGGTGCCGCAACGTAGTTGGCTCTCCCGCAACAGTGTCGTGGTGTTCAGTAGCGTGGTTTCCGCGATCGCCATTGTGGCTTCACGGTCCTGGGTCCGGTAGCTCGATGCGCGACGGACCTTTTCAGTGGGCTCGCATGCTGTGCGACGTCGCGTCCTCGCTTTTGGGGTTCGCGGTCGCCTTTGGTGTCTACATTGTGCTGGTGCAGCAGGGGGTGCTTGCCGGCCGGTCGCTCCCGTCGTTGGAGGCTTACGCTCAACTTGCGGTGGTACATGCGGGCGTTCTTGTCGTCACCTCGTGGTGGGCGGGCCTCTATCTCCCCAGGGCGGGGATCCTGAATCTGTGGGAGATTCGAGCCTCCGTGCGGGCTTCGCTACTTACTGCGGCTTTCTTGCTGGCCGGGATCTTCATCTTCAAGTTGCAAACGTTTTCCAGGTTTGTGGTAGTTGGCGCCCTGATGAGTTCTGCGGTGCTGGTGTTGTTGGGCAAGCGGGTCCTCGCCGGGTACCGACAAACACGCCGAGGACAGGTGCGCGACCGAGTGCTGGTGGTTGGCTTGGGTCCAACCGGGCGCCTTCTGATGAAGAAGATCCTGACAGCTCCGCGGCTGGGGTATTCCATGCTGGGTTTCCTCGATCCGGATGCTCCCATCGGGGAGGAAGTGTCCTGTATCACCGACCAGGCCACACTCTCGATCGCGACTCGAAAGGTCTTGGGTCGACCCGAAGACCTGGAGTCTCTCACCGCAAATACCCAGATCGACACCATTCTCGTCGATGAGTCCCGGTTGACGCAGACCCAGATGACCCGTCTACAACTCGACGCCCTGGGGCTGGGTATCGCGATCGATATTGCTCCCGCCCTCAGGGGTCTCAGAACCGACCAGTTTCGGCTCGAGGACCTCGGGGCCGTGCCCTTGCTCAGGATCCGGCCGGTGGGGGCGCGGCTGACGTACGAGTTCGTCAAAAGGGCACTCGACATCGTCGGAGCTTCCGTATTCCTGATCCTCACGGCCCCGATCTTTCTCGTGTGTTGGGTGCTGATTCCACTCGAGTCTCGGGGCCCGGCGCTCTTCTCGCACGACCGGGTCGGGCTGGGTGGCAAGCTCTTCAAGCTGAGAAAGTTCCGCACAATGCAATCGAGCGCGGACCCCTATTCCGACTCTCCGGTGGGGGATCGGGCCGCAAACATCACGAGGGTTGGTCGCATCCTGCGGGCTACCGGACTCGACGAACTCCCACAGCTCCTCAACATCCTCAACGGAGAGATGAGCCTCGTCGGGCCGCGACCGGAGATGCCGCAGATTGTCGCGCGCTACACGGATACGGAGCGCCGCCGGCTCCGCGTCAAGCCCGGCCTCACGGGGTTGTGGCAGATCAGTCCCGACCGGCACGCGCATATCCACGAGAATCTCGAGTACGACACCTACTACATCAACAATCGGTCCTTTCTGCTCGACATCATCATCCTGCTCGAAACCCTGTTCGTTACCGTTGAGATCGTGGTGAAACGAGTGTTGAGGTCCGAATACCAGATCGACCGAGGGCCGGCGCAAGCAGACCATTTGGCGGAGGCGGCGGCACGGCAGAGGTACGTGCTCCTGGCCATGGACCAGCGGCGCTCAGGCGCCTTTGCCGGGACCTGGCGGAAAGGAATCGACCTGGCGCTCCATCGACCCATGGGGTTGCCTGTCCGCGTCACCACGAGCGCCTCGAATCTGGACGAGCTCGAGGGCTTGATCCGGGAATCCACCGAGGAAGGCCCAGGTCAGGTCGTCCGCATCGTAGAGGTATCCAACCCCAGTGAGGTGCGCTCCCTGATTTCGGGAGCTCGCACCGTGATTACGAACCTCAAGTCGGTCGAAGGGTGGGCACGGGAGCAGGGAGCCCAATTGGTCGCCCTATAGTCGCACCACGAGTTCAGCATGAGTCCCCATCGAGGAATAGAAGGAGCAGTAGCGATGAAGAAGGAAAGAGTCTTGGTGACCGGAGCAGGAGGCTTTATCGGTCACGCGCTTGTGACGTACTTGAAGGAGCGAGGGTACTGGGTTCGGGGTGCCGACCTGAAGTATCCGGAGTTCGCCCCGACCGACGCCGATGAGTTCCAGATTCTGGATCTACGCCGTTGGGCCAGTTGCCTCGAGGCAACGCGAGGGGTCGACCATGTGTATGCGCTCGCCGCCGACATGGGGGGAATGGGATTCATTTCTGCCAATCATGCGGATATTCTGCATAACAATATCCTGATCAACACTCATTCGATCGACGCGGCCCGCGTGAATGGGGTCAAGCGCTACCTCTACACCTCCTCGGCGTGCGTGTACCCGGAGTACCTCCAGACCGAAGCGGAGGTGACGCCTCTCAGCGAGGACGACGCCTACCCTGCGGCCCCGCAGGATGCGTACGGGTGGGAGAAGCTGATCACGGAGCAGCTCTGTTCCCACTATCGAGAGGACAAGGGACTCGACACTCGAATCGTGCGGTTCCACAACATTTTTGGCCCGCTCGGGACGTGGGAGGGTGGTCGGGAAAAGGCCCCCGCCGCCATGTGCCGAAAGGTGGCCGTGGCCAAGCTGACCGGCGACCCTCGGGTCGAGATCTGGGGCGACGGGGAACAGACGCGGTCGTTCTGCTACATCGACGATTGCGTGGAGGGGATCTACCGTTTGATGATGTCGGACTTCCACGCCCCGCTCAACCTCGGCCAGGATCGACTCATTTCCATCAACGAGTTGGTGACGATGGTTGCTGACGCCGCCGGCGTGGAGGTAGAGCGCGTCCACATCGACGGTCCCCAAGGGGTGCGGGGTCGCAACTCGGACAACACACTCTTGCGGCAAGTCTTGAATTGGGACCCGGAAGTTTCGCTCGAGGACGGTCTCGCCCGCACCTATCGGTGGATCGAGGAACAGGTCGCCGCTTCGATGCGACAGCCGGTAGGGGTCTGATCGTGCTGGACCAGTACGCCCCTGGGGCCGCGCTCCCGTCGCGTGTTTCCCCCGTCGCTCTGGGTCGCAACCCCGACTCGTCGGAGGTCTTGGGCGTGCCCGTGAGCGTCGTCAACATGGAGAGCGCGCTTGCCACGCTCGGTGCGTGGGTAGAACAACGGATTCGGTCCTATGTCTGCGTGACCGGCGTGCACGGTGTCGTAGAAAGCGGTCGCGATCCGGAACTGCTCGAGATTCATCGCCGCGCGGGAATGGTGGTGCCCGATGGCATGCCACTCGTGTGGACGCTGCGTCGAAGGGGGCATGGCCACGTGGGTCGGGTGTACGGTCCAGACCTCATGTTGGAGCTCTGCCGCAGGTCGGTGGAGAGGGGGTACCGTCATTTCCTGTACGGAGGGGCCGAGGGCGTCCCGGAGCTGTTGAAGTCGCGGCTCGTGGAGCGGTTTCCAGGCCTCCAGATTGTGGGCCAGTACTCACCTCCGTTTCGTCCTTTGACCGAGGCGGAGGATCGGGACGTCGTGAAACGGATCAATAATGCACGACCGGATTTCGTCTGGGTGGGTCTCTCCACGCCCAAGCAGGAACGGTGGATGGCGGCCCATGTTGGGAGGATTGAAGCGTCGGCCCTGCTGGGCGTCGGCGCCGCATTCGATTTCCATGCGGGTTTGAAGCCGCAAGCGCCTGCGTGGATGCAACGTTCAGGACTCGAATGGTTCTACCGGATGGCCACTGAACCACGTCGGTTGGGTCCGCGGTACCTCAGGAACAATCCGGAGTTCATCTATCGAATGTTTCGGGACCGCTGGGCGTCGAACGCCACCGACGTTCGAGGCTAGCGGACCATCAGTACCATGAGCGGGGTGAGGGCTCCAGGCCTGAAGGAACGGCTTGTCCAGATCGGCCCGGTCCCCGTGGTGGGCGGATTGGCTGCGGGCATCCTGGTCACGCAACAACCCCAGCTCGTCGGCGTCCTGGTAGGCGCTGTACTGGGAGGGGCGCTGGTGGTCTGGGCAAGTATACGGTGGCCGCGCGTCGCGCTGCTGTCCTGCCTGGGTGTGGTCCTGATCGGAGGGATGAAGTTTCGGATTCGACCTCCCGAAGCCGTCTTCGAAACCGGGGCCGACGCGCAGATTCTATTCGAGCTGGCCATGTATGCGGCCGTGGGCGTCGCTGCCTGTTTGTCCGCCTTCAGGTTGGGCCTGCATCGACGACGGCTGCGCCTCGTAGAGTGGGGGCTGGTCGCCTACGTACTCTGGGTCTTGGCGTCCGTGACGTGGTCCGATGCACCTCGGGTGTCCGGTGTCCGCGCCGTGCAGTTGGTGGTTCTGGGGGTGCTCGTCCTTTCGGTCGGCCGAGCTTTTGTCACAGAGCGTTGGCTCACCACCGCCGCCTGGCTTTACACCGCCTTCGTATTGGGGATGGCGCTCATTGCGTTGACTGTGCCCGGTGCGGCGGGTGGTAGGGTCGACTACTTCACAGGGGGTTTGCGCTTCGCGTGGTTCGCAGACCATCCCATCACCGTGGCGATGCATGCGGGACTGGCGGCGATCCTACTTGTAGCGGTACTCAGCTACGCCGAGCAGCGGCGGCTGGGTCGGGACGCCCTCGGCGTGGTGGCACTGGCGCTTTGCATTGCGGTTCTATTGGCCACCGGGTCTCGGGGTCCTGCCGGTGCTCTACTCGCCTCGTTTGCCCTCATGTACGCCGCACGGTGGTTCACGCCCGCCCAAGCCCTGCTGGCGGGGCTGCTCATTCTTGGACTCACGTGTGCCACCCTCTTGATTCCCGGACCACCAAGAGCGCTCCTCGAGGTCCTCGACCTGGGAAGCACGCCCCTGGCCGGGTTCGCCCTACGGGGAGCCGACCTCGAACACCTGATCGGTTTTAGCGGGCGCCTCGAGCTATGGACGGGCGTCTTTGAAGTAGCCAAGGAGGCGCCCCTGCTAGGATTCGGTTTCGTTGCCTCCCGCCCGGCGCTACTGGAGATCCTGCCCTGGGCAGGCCACGCGCACAGTGGACCGCTTCAGTCCATGCTCGACGTGGGACTCATAGGGGCGCTGATGCTCTGGACAATGGTGTCGGTGCAACTGGTACGGTTCCTCGTGACTCCTCCAGAGCAGGCCGCCCAGGGACGCGCTCGGTTGGTCGTGCTCGGCGTCCTGTCGTTCCTCGTGATCGCGTCCGTCACCGATCCGGGCATTGCAGGGCCGCCCGGACCCCATCCCATGCTCGGGTTTCTGGCCCTCCTCATTCCCCAGGGGCAAGAGAAGCCTGCATGAGCGGACGTCTACGGGTGGTGTTGGTGCACTCGTATTACAGGGAGCGGGGAGGGGAGGGGGTGGTCTTCGAAAACGAACGAGACCTCCTGCGCAGCCACGGTCACAAAGTCTATTCGTTCGTTCGACACAACAGCGCGCTCACCGACTTTCCCGTCCACAAGGCGGCTCGCCTGACCGTCTGGAACGGGTGCGCGGAGAGGCGTCTTCGGGCCCTGATTCAGGAGAGCGGTGCCGACGTAGTGCACTTCCACAATACGTTTCCATACATTTCGCCTGCCGCTGTGCGGGGGGCCCACGCCGCTGGGGTGGCCGTGGTGGCGACCCTCCACAACTACCGGTTGATGTGTCCAGCCGGAACCATGCTCCTGAACGGCAGGCAATGCAGTAAGTGCACAAACACGCTCGGGATCGCCAACGCCGTTACGCACGGCTGCTACCGCGACAGCCGCCTCGCGTCGCTGGCCGCGAGTTCTTCCACCTTGGTCCACCGACTCACGGGTACCTGGTCGAAACACGTGCATCGATTCATCGCGATTAGCGAACACGTGGCGTCGCGTCACGAAGCCCACGGCTTCTTCCAAGGACGCATGAGCGTAAAGCCGAACTTCGTGGTGCCCGATCCGGGACCCGGGCGGGGGGACGGTGATTTCGTGCTCTACGTAGGGCGCCTGACACCGGAGAAGGGTGTGAGAACCGTGTTGGAAGCGGCACCGTCGATCCTTCCGAGCTGCACGGTCCGAATCGTGGGGAAGGGACCCCTCAACGAGGAGGTTGCGCGAGCGGCCAACGAGCATCCCAGGCTGCTCTGGCGGGACGAGATTCCCCACAGGGATGTCCTGGACCTCATGGGTCAGGCCAAGGTCGTGCTCGTCCCGTCGCTTTGGGAGGAGCCGTTCGGCCGTACCGTCATCGAAGCATTCTCGCGAGGAACACCGGTCATCGCCACCGATGGAGGCGCGATCCCCGAGATGGTGCGCGACGGCCAGAATGGCTTTCTCGTTCCACCGGGTGATCCCTCGGCCTTGGCTGAGGCGGTCCGCCGTTTCGTCGACTTCGACGTGGACATCCAGTCTTTCCGAGAGAGCGCGAGGCGTACCTACCTCGAGCGATTTGGCCCCCGCACCGCGTACCAGGATCTCATGCAGGTGTACACGGAGGCGCTCGCCGTTCGCGATGGGAAGGCCCCACCGACCTGGGAGCGCGTTTCGTAGGGCATGCACGAGATTGCCAACATTTCAGACCTGCTCCGCAAGCTGACCTGCGTCAGCGAAGCATCGCCTCTCATTGCGCTTCGAAACGCGGACGGACTCCCGGATCGGTTGGATGGCACGGACCTGGACGTGGTCTGCGCGCCGGGGGTTTCCCTCTCCGAAGCCCGGTCCTTCCTCCGCCGTTGCGCATCCAGCACCGGTTGGCGTCTGCTCGGCCTGAGCAACCGATTCCACATGGCCGCCGCGACCTTCGTACATCCGGGCGGCAAGAACTTTCTGCACATCGATGTCTTCAGAGATCTCAGTGTTCTGGGCGTGCCTCTCATTTCGGCGGAGGAGCTGTACCGGGACCATTTGGTGGTGAACGGCGTTCGTCGTCTCTCGCCGCGGATGGAAACACTCGTCACCGTGGTCCACCGCACGCTCCATGGAGGCACGCTGAACAAAAGGCGCTACCGCGACCAACTTCGGTTCTGCTTGGAATCCGAAGATGGGGAATGGTGCCGCGAACGACTTGCCGACATTCTCGGGGTACGCGTAGCACAGCGCCTCGAAGATGTCGCGGTCAGAGACGAGTCCCAGGGAGAAGGGTGGTCCCGCGGGAACAGCACCGTCTCAGCCGTGATCTCCCGTCGCCTCGTCCGCGCACCCTGGTCGACGCTGACGCGCCTCGCGCGCTATGGTGCGGGTCAAGTGACGTCCTTCTTGAGGCCCCCCGGCCTCGTGGGCGAACCGGGCGCCGCGGTACCGCAAATGCCTGGACTCAGGGTGGATCTAGGTTTTGCGAGCGGACTCTCGATCTATGCGCTTTCCGCGCCGACTGTGCGAGCCGCACCGACTTCGTTGGCGACGATGCACCCACCACGCTACCTGCGGATGCTCAGGAGTAGGTGGAAATTCTGGACGCCGCTTCGGTGGATCCTGCCAAGCATCTTCCTCTGGTTACACGCCAAGCGTTCGGGCGTGGCCATTGTGGACCGACTCCCCGGAGGCCTGCGACTGCTTCGAAGGGCTGGGCTCGGGCGCTCCTGGATTGCGCGGGAGCCAGGACGGAAGGCAGGCGTATTCGTTGCGCTACTGGGTCCGGATGGCGTGGGGAAGACGACCATTGCCCGGGAGCTGATCGATGGGCATGAGGGGTCAACCGCCTATGTCCACTTTCGTCCGAAGTTGCTGAGCGCTCTACCAGACACGCCACCGGACACGGAGGCGCCGCCGGTCCAGTGGGGGCACGCATCCTCCCATCCCGGACAGACCCTCCTGGGGTGGGCTCGGATTCTTCGCTCCCTGACGCAGTCGTGGATGGGCTACTTGATCCGAGTTCGACCCATCCTCGAGTCGGGAGGGCTGGTCATCGCCGACCGATGGATCTATCGGTACCTCACCCAACCCAGAGCGCTGAAGTACTACGGTCCCCGCTGGCTGGCCAACATCGTCGTCGCGGTCTCGCCCCGCCCTGATCTGGCGGTCTTCTTGACGGGCGATGCCGCCGAAGTGCTCAGCCGCAAAAGGGAAGTCGCTGTGGCGGACATCGAGCGCGAAATGGAGGCGGGCACCCGGGTTGACCTCGCCGAGGTGGCATGGGTGTGTACCCGCGGCGGACCTGAGGTTACGGTGGCCCGGGTCCGGAGCCTGTGGGGACGGGCGGGCGCACCAAACGAGCGATCACTTCGCTAGATTCACGAGGTCTGCCAACGTCGTGAGGGGTCCAGATTGACGAAGGGTTCGCAGTGCCGACGAGGCGATCTTCAACTTCGCGTCAAGAGCAAGGTTCATCCCCGGATGTCGGGCGATTCTCGGATCCAATCCATCCTCATCCAGGCCCATGAAGTCGACCGTGTGGAAGCAGTAGGAGAGGTTGGCTCGACGCGTTGCGGCGAGGGTTCCCACGAGCCTGAAGAGCGGACGGGGAAGCAAAAAGCCCAGCGTATGGTAGTAGGGTAGGCGCACGAATGGAGTCGTGCAGACCGGAACCTCGAGGATGGACCCAGCGGCCACGGACCGAGTGTGGATCTGAGGTGTTCGGAACATCTCCCCCCAGCCCAGTTGGAGCGCTCTGGCTGACTCTTCAGCGCGCCGTCGGTACACAGTCCAGCGGGCAAGCGGTAGCAACACCGTCGGATAGGCGGAGGCGTCGTACGCGTAGCCGGCCCTGATCACGGCCTCGATGATGCGCTCGTCCAGATCGAAACCGGGCACACGGAACCCCAACACCCGGGCACCCGTCACGTCCTCGAGAATCAGCCGGGATTGGCGGGTCTCTACAGCCAGGCGCCTATCGTCGATCTCCGAGAACGGGACGGGATGTTCCAAGGAGTGGCTCGCGACCTCGTGCCCGCGACTGTGGATCCGGTGGACCACGTGGGGGAAGCGTTTTGCCTCGCTCGCAATCAAGAAGAACGTACAGCGAGCCTCGACTTCGTCGAGCAGGTCCAGGAACCTGGGGATAGCGACCTCATAAGCCTTACCGTCATCGGCGGACGCAGGGAACCCGTAGCCCACGAGGTGGCTCGCCACCGAGTCCACATCAACCGAAAGACCGACCTTCTTCACTCAGTTCTCCGAACACATCTCGGCTACGACTCGTTTCGCGAGTCCCACCGAGCTGTTCCAGGACGTCACATCCGGGTAGATCTGAGCCGTGGTGGCCAAGAAGATCCGATCGTCCAGGAGGCGCACGGGCGGTCGTAGCTTCTGATAGCCCAGCTTGTAGATGGGCTCGACGAAGGGAGCACGAAACACGAAGCGCGCTTCAATGTCCTGTTCCGACACATGGGGCATCACCTCATGAAAGCTGGCCGTGAACTCGGCTAGGGTCTCGTCGTCGGAACGAGTGAACCGAGGGTCCGAACGGTGGACGTATTGCAGCAGGTAGATCAGGTGCCGTCCTCCCGTTTCCGCCCTGTCCATGACCTGAGTGGTTTCCACCACCCCACTAAACGGCACCTCATCGTCCGTGGTGGCGACCCAGTAGTGGTCGATCGCGGAACGCTCGCTCAGCAGGACGACATTGACCACCCCGACCGAGTCCCATCCGGGGTCGACAGCGTCGAGGACGGGCTGCACACTACCGCCGGCTGCCATGCGCTTCAGGAGTGGCATGGGCACCGTGCTTACGACGCGGTCGTAGGTTCTGGATTTCCCCCCGCTGATCAGGGTGGGACGACCAGCTTCGTCGAGGTCCAGCGCGTCTACGGGCTCATTCAGGCGAACGGTCACTCCGCGGTCCCGTAGCGACCTGCCGATAGACTCCGTAAGTCCATGATATCCACCTTTGGGATACCCTTTCGTCTCCTGGGTCGTCGCCTTCTCTCGCCGAAAGCGGCTCCAATACCAGGCCGCCGGCACCTCCGTGTACGCATCGCCAAACTTCGCCCTCAGCAACGGTCGCCAAAACGCATCGAAGGCGCGCCGTCCCGAGAGGCGAGTAAGCCAATCCTCGACCGAGACCTCATCGAGACGATCGCCTCGGCGCACCATCCCACCATAGAGACCGGTGATCCCGAGGCGCAGGCGATCCACAAGCGGCAACGCCCTGAACTTGAGTAGATCCACAGGGCCATTGAGGGGATAGATGCTCCTACCGGCCATTAGCGCGAACGATGACGCGCGCCAGTAGGGAAGCTCAGCGAGGTCCAGGTCCGCCAACAACGCCAGCAGATGGTTGTCGGTCGGAAGCATGACATGATAGAAGCGCTCAAAGAAGTGCCCGTCATACTCGAAAAAGGTACCGAGTCCGCCGAGTCGATCAGATCCCTCGAGTATGTCGACCTGGGCATCGCCTCGCTCGAGGTAATGGGCTGCGGCCAGCCCGGAGATACCCCCTCCAATGATCGCGACTCGCCCCAACATCAGTTGACTCCAGCCGACGGGAGGCTCCCGAGGTATACGTCCACTCCCGAGAAGCTCCCCTCATGCTTGAGTCCGGTTCGCTCTTCGAGAGCTTGCAGCAGCATGCCTTCGGGGTCGCCGTGAAAAGGCCGCGAATACACCAGCCAGAATGGTGATTCGCCGTTCGTATTAGATCGGATCGTCTGCAACGCCAGGTCCACGTCGGCATCGGAGCGCACCACGTTACTGAACACCCCCGGCTCGGGGAGTTCGACAAGAGAGGTGCGCGAGGACGCGTAGTAGCCGAGTGGCGAGGTCATGTAGTCCGAGACCACGAAAACCGAGGGACCGCCGGATGAGTGTTGCTCGACGAAGGCCATGGCACCTCGCACGTCTTCGTTCTGATAACGGGCCAGTGTGTGGCGGTTGTGCAGCGCGAACATCTGTGTGATCAGCAGGATCGCGAGGGCTCCGTAGGCCAGGCGTTGGCCGAAGGGGTTAGAAGCGTACCGGAACATCCCCGTATTGGGCACTCCCGCAGCGACTGTGACGGCAAGTGGAATCGCGCACCAAAGCAAGAAGCGGGGGTTGTAGGTGACGTCCAGCAGGACTCCCATCACGCCTGCCAACACGAAGGGCACCGTCATGAGCAGGACGATGGGGCCAAGCCACCGTTCGTGGTGGAGTCGGCGCAGGCCTCTTCCCGTCAGCCACATGAGTGGAGGCGCCAACACCAGTACCCACGGGAGCACTTGCCGGGCCGCCTCTACGGCAGAAAGCTGCGCCAACTCAGTCCTCGAGGGTCCGAGCGAGAACCCGGACAGGAAAGAAAACAGCGTGTACCCGATTGCCGATGCGTTCATCGGCCGCGGAGCTCGGATACCAACCTGAAACGCCAGGTCGGCCCGCAGAAACGGAAGAAGCAGGAGGGCGGTGATCCCAACCGCTGCAAAGGCGCCCAGGGCGACGCGCAGGGACTGGATCTCCTTTCGACGGAGGAGTACAACCAATGCCGACGCAGTGACGAGCAGGGCAAAGTAGTAGTGCGTGAGAAGCCCAAGGCAGGAGAACAGTCCGAACAGCACCCAGTCCCGGTCGCGGCTAGAGCGGAGGCCGCGACACAAGAAGAGCAAGGCGGCGGCGGCCAAAAACAGATAGAAAGCGTAGCCGCGGCCTTCTTGGGAATAGTACACGAAGAACGCAGAACAGCCGGCCCACACACCCGCCGCGTAGCCGACGGAGCGACCACCGATCGTGCGACCAATTGCCAATACGCAAGCTGTGGCCAGCACTCCCACGAGCGCCGCGAAGACTCGCAACGAGGTGTCCCCGGGTAGAATGCCCATCCAGAGCTTGCTGAGGACGGGGAAGAGCGGTGGAAACGAATCACCCAGTAGTGCGAGTTCGCGGTACGACAGGTTGTTGGGTCCCCTGAGGGCGGCCACCTCGTCCATGGACAACGATTGCGATGATAGCCGCCAAATCCTGAGGAGTCCTGCTCCTACGAGAACTGCCAGCGGGCCCAAAACTCGGGTACTACGAACGGACATCTGGTACGGGCCGCTAGTGTTTTGACCCACGCCTTAGGAGCACGTCTTTCGCGGTCCTGAACAGCAGCCGCACGTTCGTGAAGGCCGACCTCTGGGCTAGATAGCGCAGATCGTGTTGAACACGCGCTTGTTGATCTCCATGGGTATCGATGGCAGGCACTTCCAGCTGCCCTGGCCCGGTCATTCCCGGCGGGATACTCAAGCGTTCGGAGTAGCCTTCGATCTCGTCGCTCAAGCGGACCACGTTGTCCGCGTATTCAGGTCGCGGACCCACGAGTGTCATGTCTCCAGCCACAACGTTGGCGAGTTGCGGGAGGTGCTCCAAACGCGTGCGTTCGAGGGCCTTCCCAAGGGGAGTCTTCAGTTCCTCGGGCTCGGGGTGGTTTTGCTCATACCGGGTGCCGACAGCCGTGGTGCGAAAGCGATAGAGCGTAAACGGTCTGCCACCCAGGTTCCGCTGACGTCGTTCGGGGTTCGAGGGCACCCGGGAGAGCCTACGGTTGGTACCGATGCGGCGTTCACGGAGGAGGGGGGGGCCGGTCGACGTGAAGCGGAGAGCGAGCCAGGTGCCGAGCAGGACCGGACTCGCAATGACGAGCAGGAAAAGCGCGGCTCCCCGGTTCAGTAGGCTCTGGAACCTCCCCGTTTGGAGCCGAGCCGCAGGTTGGTCGGCGAGAGGCCTTGCCCCGCCACTCGGAAACCCGGCCCGGAACCTTCGAATCACCGACCCATAGCGCTTGACCGTGTTGCCCACGGCGATCTTGCTGGCGCCCGCCTTCTGGTCGTAGCGAAGGATCATGGGTACCTCCCCGATCCGAGCTCCTTGGAGGCTCGACTTGAGAAGCAGCTCGACCATGCACGCGAACCCGCGCTCCTCCACGAGCCGATCGGCGCCGTATCGGTTCACCAGCTCGGCAAGCAAAGTAGACCGGTACGCGCGATACCCGCACGAGTAGTCACGCGCCCCTTCGATCCCCGTCGTGGCACGCAGGAGCCAACTGGCACAGCGGCTCATGAGACGTCGGGTTGCGGGGACGCCCAGCTCCTTCGCTCCGGCTTGAAATCTCGACGCGATCACCACGTCCAGATCCTCCCCCAGCCGCTCTACCATCCGTGGGATGAGCTCCGGATCGTGGGTGTTGTCGGCGTCCATGGACACCGCGACTTCGCCCCTCTGTGACGCGGCGACCAGCCCGGTTTCGATGGCGGCCCCGAGGCCCCGATTCCGATCATGACGGATCAGCGTGAGCGGGAGGGAGGCGGAGAGTGCCTCGGCGACGGCCGCGGTGCGATCCGAGGATCCATCGTCCACCACCAGGATCGACCAGTGGTCGGTCCATCCGTCGAGGGCGTCGCGAATTCGGTGGGCCAAGGTCCGGAGGTTCGCTTCCTCATTGTACGCGGGAAGAACGACAGTGAGCCGGTCCCGGTCGGGGACGAAGGGGACGCGGTTCACTGGACGCTGGCCACCAGGGGTTCCATCAGCGCTTGGACCTCCCTGTTGTAGGCGCTCCAGCGCACCGCCATCTCAGCGGTGAGGATCCGGCCCGCCTTGGTCAGCTTGTAGTATCGGCGCGGGTGCCCGGAATCTCCGAATACCCATTCGGACTCGAGCAGCTCATCTCTCCGAAGCCGGTTCAACAGCGGATACAGCGTGCCCGGCGCTACCCCGAGCGGAGCGAGGAGCTTGAGGACCTCGAGCCCATACCGCTCCTGTTCTGCCAAAAGCGCCAGGACCACCAACTCCAACGATCCCTTCCGCAGTTGGGAATACCAGGCATCAAGTCGTGGGGTTGCCATGTAAAAATATATAGCCATGCGATAACATACGCCACACCAGATATCAGGCGTTCGGTAGCCACCCCGCTCTGGGCGTTTCAACGGAGGGGTCCGGTGGTCAAAACCCCCCGAAAACCCTAGTTTTCTGCACTCTAGGGCGACGGGGGCCGCCCCCTCGCCCGACCCTAGGCTTTCGAACTCTTCGCTCTTGGGGTGAGCAATGACGACCCAACCTCGTTCTAACTCTATTCGGGCCATAGGCATAGCAGCGCTAATGCTGGCGTTCGCTGTACTTCCTGCTTGGGCCCAAGCGACCGGAACCATTTCCGGTCGGGTCACCGACGGGACGTCGGCCAGACCACTGTCTGAGGCTCAGATATCCATCCCGGGCACCGGCATTGGCGCCCTCTCCAACTCGTCGGGGCGCTTCCTGCTCTTGAATGTGCCCGCCGGCCAGGTCACGGTGCGGGCCCAGCTCATCGGCTACGGCGAGCAAGAGCAGACCGTCACGGTTGGCGCCGGACAGTCGGCCACGTTGGATTTCGCACTTGGCCAGACCGCCATCTCGCTTGATGAGTTGGTCGTGACCGGCGTGGGGCAGGCGACCGAACGCCGCGCACTGGGGACGTCGGTCGGCGTGCTGGACGCATCCACCATTGAAGCCGCCCCCGTGACCAACGTGCAGGAGCTGCTGCAGGGACGTGTCGCTGGGGCGACCGTGAACGCGACCTCCAGCCAGCCTGGTACCGGCGCGCTCATCAACTTCCGCGGCGTCTCCAGTGTGTTCGGAGCCCAGACGCCTGTCATCTATGTGGACGGCGTGCGGGTGGACAACGATCAGTCGACGGCCGCGGGCACAGGGGGCGAACAGTCCTCTGCGCTGGCCGACCTTCTGATCTCCGACATCGAGAGGGTCGAGGTGACCAAGGGAGGGGCGGCGAGCACGCTCTACGGTTCCGATGCCGCCACCGGCGTCATTCAGATCTTCACAAAGAAAGGGACGCCTGGCGCGCCCAGGTTTACTGCCCGGGTGGAGCAGGGTGTGGCCACGCCGGAGCTCCGCTACATCTTCGACACCGGCGCCATCTTCCCTGACGAGGTGGCCGATGGCGCCTCTCCCACACTCCTTCAGGATAACTTCTTCCAGAACGGCCTCACTCAGAACTATTACCTGGGTGTGAACGGTGGCTCGGCCGACGTGACCTACAACGTGTCCGGCCGGGTCGAGCATTCCGAAGGGGTCCAGGTCAAGAACAGCAGCGTGTTCTACAACCTGCGGGGCGGTGTGCAGGCCTCGCTTTCCGACAAGATGCGGGTGGAGTTCAGCGGCGCCTATACGCGCAGCTCGTTCGACCGCCTCTTCAACGGGACCGCGATCGCCGATCCGCTGACCACGTTCGAGGTGGGGGATGCGCTGTTCTTTTCGGGCGCGTCGTCGCTTGACGAGGCGTTGGACATCTTCCTACGCCCCGACATTACCGAGGCCATCAACCGGTTCATGTTCAGCACCGGTGCGTACTACGACATCAGTGATGCGCTCACCACGCGCCTGACGGTCGGGATCGACAATCGCTCGAACCAACAGCGGGTGAGCGAGCCCATCGGGTTTACTCCGGGTGAGGTGACAGGCGAGCTGACCCGCTTCCAGCGTGAGTTCACGTCGGTGTCGGTGGACGCGGCCGCTACCTACTCCTACCCACAGGACGGCAACATCACCTCGTCGTTTACCATCGGAGCTCAGGGGTTCCGCGACGACGAGAGTATCGTGCGGGCCACGGGGACCACCTTCGCGCTGCCCGGCAGTGACGACTTCGGGTCAGCCGCGGACATCATCGCGTCCGAGGCCAACTCGGAGCTGTTCAACGGCGGCGTATATTTTGACGAACAGTTGGGCTTCTACGATAAGTTGTTCTTAGGATTGGGACTCCGCCTGGATGCCGGATCCACGTTCGGGGACGAGATCGATTTTGAGACCTACCCCAAGGGCACGGCGTCCTATGTCGTCTCCGATGAGGACTTCTTCCAGGACGCGCTGGGCTCGATTTTCAGCGAGCTGAAACTGCGTGCTGCCTACGGCGAGACGGGCAAGTTTCCGCCGCCTTTCCTCAGGGACCGGAGCTTCAGCGCCATCCCGTTCCGCGGCGAAAGCGCTCCGCGTTTCGACAATCCGGGCAATGCCGAGCTGGCCCCGGAGAAGACGGCCACCTTCGAGGCGGGCTTTGACGCGGCGTTGTTCAACAACCGTGTGGGCATCGGGTTTACCTGGTATGACGCGGTCACTTCGGATGCCCTGTTCTTTGTGCCGGAGCAGCCGGTAACCGGCGCGACGGATCAGATTCGCAACCTGGGCGAGATCAAGAACACGGGGATCGAAGCTTCCGTGGACATCACGGTGCTGAATACTGAAAGCATGGCGTGGTCGGTGGGCGGCAGCGTGAACTTGGTCGACAACCGCGTCACCGAGATGGGGAGCGCGCCTCCCTTCTTCGCTGAAGGTCAGAAACACGTGTGCGGACCGCCGAACGACTGCGATCCGGACACGCCGGGACTCGAGGAGCTTCCCGTCGGGGCCTGGTTCGTGACGACTCCCATCGACACGAACAACGATGACCTGCCGGACGGTTCTGAGCGCCGCTACACGGGTGGCCAGCCGTTCCCCGACAAGAGCGGCAGTTTCAACACGTCGCTGTCCATCGGTAGCGGCCTTACGCTGTCAGCTTTGGCCGATTGGGCGGGTGGCCATGAGGTGTTCGACTTCGGGTCGGTGTGGGCCACGTTCAACAACATCTACCGAGCCAACCTGCCCGAGTGTCCGGAGGGGAAAGACCCGTGCGATGATGGCTTCCCGATCCGCTACGACCAGGCCGGTGTGGAGCAGGGCGAATACAGCCAGAGCGCCGCTCGCTCGGCGTTCGTCTATGACGGGGACTGGTTCAAGATCCGTGAGGTCTCTGCTCGCTACGCGCTGCCCGAATCCGTGACCAGCGGCATCGGTGCAGGACGCGCGAGCGTCTTCGGATCGATCCGCAACGTGTGGATCTGGTCCCGCAATGGGCTGATCGATCCGGAGCTGTCCGGAGTCGGAGGAGGTGGCCTGGAGCTGGGGGGTGAGAGCTCAATTACGCTGTCGGCACCTCGGACCTTCAAGTTCGGCGTCGAGGTGGTGTTCTAATGCAGAGCGTGAGCGCAGTGAGGGTTTTGACCCTCGGACTATTGATGATGGGGCTGGGGTCGGGTGCAGGAGCGTGCGATTTCCTGAATCCAACCAACGTGAACAATCCCACCACCACCGACGAGGACCTGGCGCAAGCGGAGCGGCCCACCGAGGCGTTGCTGCCGGGCCTACGCGCCCAGTTCGCACGGGCGGTGAACTCTACCGTGACGGGAACGGAGGTCGCCTCGGACAACTACTCCATCCATGGCACTGGGATCGTAAAGGAGTTCGACGATCCCTACCTCATCAATCCCACCACGGTCGATGGGACGGGCGGCTCCTCGGGTGGCTACTTCACCAACCAGGAGCTGCGTGCCCTCGGGGACTTCGTCATCGACGAGATCGCGCCGAACGACCAGACGGCCACGGCTGACCTGATCGCAGAAGCGCGCTACTACCGGGGGATGGCCTACCTACACCTGGGCGAGAACTTTTCGTTCATGCCGCTGGAGAAGGATGGCACGCCCGTGGCGGCGTCGGAGGCCTTGTCGCGGGCTGTGAGCGACTTGACCGCTGCCAGCACGGGTCCGTTGGCCACGGCGGCCAAGGCGGCCTTGGCACGGGCCTATCGAATGCAGGGCGACATCACCGCCGCGGTGAACGCCGCGGTGGAGGTGCTGGCTGCCGATCCCAACTACCTTTTCCAACAGGAGTACGACTCGCAGTCCATCGAGAACAACCCGTTCGCGTTCCTCTTCTTGAGGGCGCTTCAGGAGATGCAGCCCCTGCCGCGGCTGGATTTCCTGGACCCGAAGTACACGAGTCGGGAAGCGGGTATCGCGGTGGCCAAGGCCGAGGAGATGCACCTGATCATGGCCGAGGCGAGGTTTGCGGACGGCAACTTCACGCAGGGTAAGGACCACCTGGCCAATGCCATCATTACGGCCAACCTGCGGGGTGCGCCCGACTTCGTAGACAACGATCAGCGGCTGAATGCGGACCTGACGATTCGTCCCCGTGACACCTCCATGAGGATTGCGGCCGAGCCAGGTGCGCCCTTCCGCACGGGGTTGGTGCTGAACCGGCCGGACGTGGCGATCCCGGTACCCACGGTATCGGCGACGTCATTGGACTCGGATTCGATTCTGGCCATCCCTGATTCGCAGACCGAGGACCTGTGGCATGCGCTTTGGCTGGCCCGCCAGGAGATTCTGTTCCTGGAGGGCCGACGCATGTCGGACCTGGGACTGAGACTGCCCATGATGCTGACGGAGATCGACGCCAACGAAGGCATCAACGATGGCGATCCGGGAACCACGATGGTCATCCCGTCCTACATCCCGGCCAACGGAGGCCTGGATACGTTCTCTCCCGCGTCTCCGTATGATGCGGATGGGAACGCCCTGACAACCGAGGTCACGATCGACATCGACATGAATCGGGTGTTGGCACAATCGAACGCGAGTCCGTTTGTGAACTAGCGACCTACGAGGCGCTCGGGACGGTCAGCGGTCGGCGGGGAGTCCCCCGCCGGCCGCTTCGCGTTAGCGGCCCTTCCACCGCCGGAAACCAAAATGCATGCCTTTTCCGTAGTCATACTCAAACGGACGGGGGGTCTCGAGGCCACCCGCTCCGGCCAGCAAGATTGGCCTGGCCCGTGCAAGGAGGGCGACTGGGCACGGCGGGCCCGTTGACGGTATCCTAGATACGGCTGATTGTAGCCCGGCCCACTCACACCCCTGTACGGTGGTACTGTAGATCAAATTGCCATGCTAGAGTCCTGGTTCTTCATTGTCTTGGGCATCGTGTTCGGTCTGATGATCCACGTTGCCTACCGCCGTTGGCGCAGAAGCCGACTGCCCAAACGAAGGGTAGTGGAAGCGCCGAACTCCACGTTTACCTCCTCGATTGCGCGGCAACTGGGCCGAAGGGAGAAGTGGGAAGCGATTCGATTGAACACGCTGCACCCGCTCAACCGAGGCGAGGTCGAGCGACTGCTCGGACTTCTGACGTCCGGTGGCTTTACCGCACTGACGGAGCGGGAGCGGGCGTTCTTGGACCACCTGGCCGATCCGAGTTCGTGAGGACACGGCCCGCTTCCTCATGATCCGTCTCGCAAACGTAGAGAAGTCCTTCCCGGCGGGTGCGGGAAGGGTGTACGTGCTGCGCGACATCTCGCTCGACGTGGAGAGGGGGGACTTCCTCACCATCATGGGCCCATCGGGCGCGGGGAAGTCGACGCTGTTGGCCATCATGGGCGTGCTCGACCACGCCTGGAGTGGGGAGTACGCACTGGACGGAAAGGCCATACACGCCATGAAGCCTCGCGCTCGCCAGGCGCTGGCGCGGGAGACGATCGGGTTCGTTTTTCAGCGGTACCATCTCCTCGATGACCTCACTGTCTACGAGAACCTCGAAGTGCCCCTCTCCTATCGGTCGGTTCCCAAATCCGAGCGTCAGTCGCGCGTCGCAGACGTGCTCGACCGTTTCGGCATCGTGGCGAAGAAGGACCTCTTCCCAGCACAACTATCGGGCGGACAACAACAACTCGTGGGGGTGGCGCGGGCCGTGATTGCCGAGCCCAAGCTCATCCTCGCGGATGAGCCTACGGGCAGTCTGCACACCTCCCAGGGCACCATGATCATGGAGCTACTTAAGGAACTGAACGACCAGGGCACCACCATCGTGCAGGTCACCCACAACGCCTCGTTCGCTGAGTACGGGAACAGGATTATCCAGCTCAAGGACGGCTGGATCGTCGGGGAATAGGCCGCATCAGTGAAGTCGCGGCCCAACCACGAGGCTCCCGGGAACCGGCTGGGCGCACTGGGGATGTTCGCCTCGTTGGCCGGAGGGTGGGCCCTGATCCCGGAAGTCCCTTCCGTTCCCGTATCGTGGACGACCAGCGGACAGGCCCTGTTGATCCTGGGTGTGGCCCTCGCCCTGTTCGGGCTGCACTACGAGTGGAGGGGGGCCCGGCGTTGGAGCGCGTTGCTTCCCGGGTTGGCTCTTCTGTTCTTCACGCTGACCATCTCGGGGTTTGCCGTTGCACGGGCCGCGGGCCAGCGCGTCGAGTCGCTCGAAATCGGCGCGACCGAGGTCGATGCGCGGGTCCCGAATGGCCGGGAGACCGTCGCCGCGGCCTTCGTGGTACACGCCTCCGAAGAGGACGGCGATCTACTGATACGCCTCTCGGACGCGCTGGCTCGGGAGGGCGTGTTGAGCGTCCCCATGAGGCTCGACGGGCTCGATGTGGGAACGGTCGCTGCGGTGAGGCAACGGGCCGGCCGCGAGGCGCCCGTCGGCATCTTCGCGTTCGGGGAAGCGGGCCTCGCTCTTGAGTCCCTGGACGCGCTACCCATCGACTTTCTCGTCCTGGGGTCGGCTACCGCTCCGCCTGCGGCTAGCTTGCCAGCAGAAGGCCCCTCACTGCTCGCCATCTACGGATTCGACGACGAGGTCATCAACCCGAACGAGCATGGGCGACGCCTCATGGGTGTGTTCGCGGAGTCGGGAAGGGCACGTCAGAACGTGCAGATGTTCCTGGGCGCCGATCACCAACTGAGGCGGAGCGAGCAGCCCGGGTTCCTACCCGCTGGATTCGCAGTCAATATGGTGGCGCTCCTGGCCGGGTGGATGACGGGGGGCGGGTTCTCAAACTCGGGCTAGTCGATCCTCTCGGGCCCAGGGCTGGCGGGCTGGAACTCCCTTGCGCTCGCCGGTGTTTCTTGGTTGCTTGGTTCTTGCTCATGAAATGCCCACGTCCGGGTGAGTGAACCGTGGCCCTCGCCGCGGCGCAAGCGATCCGGTGAAGTGGGGGGTGCAGGTGGACGCACAGACGAATCGGTTCCGGGGGGCTCGCTCGTTGGGCGTGGCCATCCTAGCGTTGTCGCAGCTTGCGGCGGCGTCCGTGGTGCCGATCGCCGATGCGACACTGGAAACCGGGCAGGACCCAGCCCTCCACATCGAGAGTCTCGACAACGAGGCCTGCAGCAGCCACCACGACCACCTCTTCTGCCAGCTCTGTCGGGTCCTCCAGCTTCCCGGGTTGGCGTCTACACCAGCGGTGGCGGTGCGTGTCCACGGGGCAGGGCCGACAGTAGGCCTGATGGCAACGCGGGGTCGTGTGACTTCCACGCCGGTTGGTGGCACGCTCGGACCCAGGGCCCCCCCCGCCTGATTACCGGTTCGGGCACGTCTGCCCGGACGCTCCTAGAACCGCTCGAGTGCCACGTTGGGTGGGTCTCGCGCATCCGTGCGCTGCCCTCACCTCGCCTGGCAGGCCGGCCCGCCCAGCGCAGCCGGCACCCAACCTCGATTGGGCATTCCCCAGACACAGTTGAACGCGATGTCACTACATCTGTCGGTCCGACGCTTAGCGATTCCCATCTCGGCGCTTGCGCTAGTGGCTGGCCTAGCTGCATCCAGCGCTGGCCAGACCCCAGGTGGTGACGTCGAAGGTGTGATTCGCGACGCTCGCACCGGCGCTCCGTTGGCGGGCGCCGACGTGACCATGGTGGGGACGGGTCGTTTCGCGGTGACGCATGGGGATGGGACCTTCCACATTCACGGTCTCGCACACGGAGCCTACACGCTGCGGGTGCGGCGGCTCGGATACGGAGACCGAACCCTTGAAGTCCAGGTGGGGGACGGTACCGCCGGTACGGAGGAGGCGCCGCTCGTCATTGAGCTCTCGCCCTCCCCTCTGGCCATGGCCGAACTGGTGGTCACCGGAGCCATCACTGAACGAGGGGCCGCGGAAGCCATTCGCCCTGTCAACGTGCTCGCCGGGGAGGAGTTCCAACGCCGCCTGGCAGAAACCGTCGCATCCACGCTGGCTTCAGAGCCTGGATTGTCCTCCACGAGCATGGGGCCCGCTACCGCCCGCCCCGTCATTCGAGGGATGAGTGGAGATCGGGTCCTGATGCTCGAGGACGGCCAGCGGGTGGGTGACGTCTCCAGTTCCGGTGCCGACCACGCGACCGCGCTTGACCCGTCGACGGCCCGTCGTATCGAGGTGGTTCGCGGGCCCGGCGCGCTCCTCTATGGCTCCAACGCTCTGGGGGGGGTGGTGAACGTGATCCGCGACGAGATCCCCACGGAAGTCTCGCACCACTTCACCGGAGCGGCGACGCTCCAGACGCGCACGATCAACGACGGGTACGGCGGTAGCTTCCAGGGTCGCATACCTGTGACCGACCACGTCCCTCTCCGCATCGAACTATCGGGCCGAACGGCGTCGGATCTCCATACTCCGATCGGGTCGCTCGAAAACACCCACCTCGACACCTGGGCGTTGGGTGCCGGCTCTGCCTGGGTGGACGAGTGGGGCTCGGCGGGCGCGGCCTTCCGGCTCTTCAAGAACGACTACGGGATCCCGGGCGGGTTCGTTGGAGGGCATGCTCAGGGCGTTCGTGTGGATATGCTGCGCACATCGTCGAAGGCCCTACTGAATTGGGATCGCCCCGTTGGACCTTTCGAGAACGTGCAGGTGGACGCCACGCACACCTGGTATCGACACGAGGAGATCGAGCCTCCGGATATCTTGGGCACGCTCTTCCAACGCAACCTGGTGAGCAGTGACGCGCTCGCCCGTCACGCGGCCTGGGGCCCGTTCTCCGCCGGCGCAGCCGGGGCTCGTCTGTCATGGGAGCAACAAGAGTTCGGAGGCTCACTCTTCACACCCGACACCCGACGCTACACGGCGGCGGTCTATCTCTTCGAGGAGATCGAATTCGGCGCGGTGACGGCTGAGGCCGGGTTGCGCTACGACTTTGCGCACAGCGATCCGCTCGAAGAAGACCCTGACTCGGATATCGGTAACATCAGAGCGCGGACATTCCATGCGGCATCGGGCTCGGTAGGGATGCTCTATAGGACGGAATCGGGCGTGTCCCTAGGCGTGAGCGTGGCGCGGGCATTCCGCACCCCAGACGTGAACGAACTCTACTCCGAGGGCCCACACCTCGCGGCGTACTCCTTCGAGGTCGGTAATCCCGACCTGGACACCGAAACCGGGACCGGTGTGGATGGGTTCGTCCGCGTGGTGAATGACCGGGTCCAGGCAGAGTTCACAGGATTCTATAACCGCTTGGGTGGGTACATCTTCCCGGTCGAGACCGGTGACACGAGCCGGGTCCGACTCCCGGTCTTCCAGTACCGTGGAGATGACGCCAAGCTCCTGGGCTTCGAGGGGCAACTCGAGTGGGGCGTCCTTCCTGACTTGGTGTTGGAGGCAACCACCTCCTATGTGCGCGGCACACTGACCGCTGCCGACGAGCCCCTACCCCTCATCCCGCCCTGGCAGAGCCGGGTCGCCGTCGAGTACGAGCGCCCCGGCGGGTTCGTGCGCGCCGAGAGCACCCTTACGTCCGAGCAGGATCGGCTGGGCCCGTTCGAGGAGACCACGGACGGGTACGCCATCTACTCCTTGGGGGCTGGTCTGCGCCGTACGGTGGGAGGTCGCCTCAACGTGCTGACCGTCACTCTCGATAACCTCACCGACGAGGTCTATCGCAACCACCTCTCCCGCGTGAAGTCGATCATGCCTGAAGCGGGCCGAGGTCTTTCCGTAACCTACCGCGTGGTGTTCTGAGAACCCGGCGGTGGCGGGGCCTGCGCGGATCCCCGATCGAGCCGTCCACAACACGGAGACAACATGCAGAACCTGAAGTGGAGAACGCTGGGGTCGGCGCTCGCCGCCGTCCTGCTGGCCATCGGTGCCGGAGCCTGTGGAGACGACGGATCGGGCCCAGACGACGATCACGGTGACGAAGTCGAGGGCGTGGTGCTGCGTTTAAATGCACAGGACATCGCCACCTACGACGGAGACTCCGGCACCTGGACCGGCGAGATGGAGGTCATGGCCGGGGAAGAGACCGCGCATATCGACGTCATCTTCGTAGACCATGACGGTGACCCGATCACGTTGGACGCGGACTTCTACCTCATGGTGGAGGTAGAGGATGAGTCGATCGCCGAGTTCGAACAGGACGTCCCGGGAGAGTTCGGCGGTCACCTGCACGGTGTGGCCGCAGGGGAGACGGACGTGGTGTTCAGTCTCATGCACGGGGCCGTCGGTTCCGGGCATGCCGACTTCGTGACAACGGCCGTACACGCGCACGTCGAGGCGCCCTAGGTCGCTAGGGGGTCCAAGCGGGTCTCTGCAATCGCTCCCTACGTGCTCAGCGAAGGGCCCGACCGGTCCCGCCGACCGGTCGGGCCCTTGAGGGGGATGATCGCATGGCGATTCTTCCCCGGCTAGCGTCCCTCCAAGGGTATCTGTCTGCGCCCAATCAGGTCACTGTAGCCGCGGAAGCCCCCACTCCGCTGCGCCTCGACGAACACGTTCAAGGGCTGCATCAGCTGGACGCTGTAGTAGCCGGGTACTGCACGTACCCCCGGGTCGCCGAAAACGCCGCCGCCGAAGTAGCTGCGGATAAGTACGCCGTTCTCGGCCAACGGCAACGACACCACGTTATCGGCGAAGTTCGGAAAGGAGCCGTCGCCCCAGAGGTAGAACTCGACGTTGGATGTGTAGAAGGCCGTGACCTCCCGGTCCCATGCGCGCACCTGGTCTCCGATGGCGCGCAACGCATGAGGCCCCGCGAGGTTGCCGACCACCGGTACGACGAGGTTGGCTTCCTGGAGTGACTTGAGGTACTGGAAATCGTCCTCGCTGACGAGGTAGCTGACCTGCTCGCCTTCGAGATTGCGTTCCAGCAAGAGATCTCGATGGGTGGGGTAGAAGAAGCGGGGAGGACGTCCGTACGAGGTGAAGCGCAGGCCCAGTCCGGCCGCGATGAACTCACGGTGGAAGCGGTCGATCGTGGCCATCGAGGCGGAGTCCAGCTCGAACCCGAAGGCCTCGACCTGAGTGCGGATACGCTCTCGCGTGGAGGCCCCTGTGCCCTCCCCCGCGGGGCGAGTGTCGATCCACTCGATGATGTCGGTGAGCGGGCGGGGGCTCCACTCGCTCACGTTGTCGGGCAGGGGACGGGCATAGAGAAGCGCCAGGTACTCCAGGCGGTTCTCAGCCAACTCGAACAGGGCCTTGAACAGCAAGTGCTGCAGCAGGTTGTCCCGCCGGATGTCTATGATGAAGGCGACCTCGGGGCGGAGCGTCGTGAGGTAGGAGAAGTTCTGGTCGGGGCCAACTCCGATGTAGGCGTTGCCCTCGAGGCCCATCCCCTGCAGTGCGCCCTCGACATGCAGGTAGCTGGACTCGTTGGAGATGAGGTTGTCAGTGTCGAAATATCCGCCCGGCTCCGACAGCGCGTCGACCAGTTGGACGAATTCCCCATCGTCCAGTGGGCGCAGCTGTGTGCTCAGCTCCTGTGCGACGCCATCGGTCGTGGACGCCGGAGAACACGCGGTCAGGAGGAGGAGGAGAAAGGCGAGCGATCGGCGCCGTCTCCGCTCCACGGTCAAGAGCCGAGGGGCGTGAGCGTCACCCGCGCCCAGCCGAAGCGAGTGGGCCAACGAGGCGTGACCGACGTTCCCTGCTCGATCTCCTCGAATCCGTCCGGGCACTTCGACACCGTGACGATGGGATAGCGCCAGACCTCGTTGGGCTCGGGGTCGAACGTCAAGCCGACCGGCGCTCCCAGGGATAACTCGGGAGCGAAACTCGCGTCCGCCGGAAAATGGGTGGGGTTCCACCGCCATTCGATTTGGACGTCTCCCTCCGAGATGCGCAGCGTCTTGACCACGCCCGGGAGCGCCGGCCCTGAGGGCGAGAAGTGCCAACGAAGTGCCTGGTTCGGCCCTCGGATCCTCTCCGGGGCGGCCAAACGCACGTCGACTGCCCCCCATACGGCTGTGAAATCGCCAGTCTGGTACTCCGCCAACGTCAGCCCAGCGGGCAACACCCGGTCGCGGATCAACAGCCGCATGTCGGGATCAGTCGGAGGCAGCTCGCGCAGGGTAGCCGCCGCTTCGATCTCATGGATCGACTGGCTGGCGTCCTGTGCGTCGTGAGCGGCCTCCTGTCGCTCGACGCCACGCGCTACTGCTTCGTGATGGTAGGCCTCGAGTCTACGCGTCAAGACGTCACCGACGTCGACATGCGGGTCGAGCCACACCAGTTCCGAGAGGCTTCCTCCCGCCGCCCCCACGACCCGTGCCGACAGCCGCCCGGAGTGCACCCAATGCGCGGCGCTTCCGTCGCGCTCGCGCACCCCTTCCCAGGCCAACTCCTGACCTCGCCTGAGCAAGCGTTCCGCCACGACCATCTGGTCACGAACGCCCTCTCGCAGGTGCTTCATGTACAGGCCCCCGAACACGCCGTGCCAGTACGGATCGTTGCACTGGGCGCGACCAACCGCCCGTCGAACCTCGGGCAGGTCCCCCGCTCGAGCGCACGCATCGGAGAGGAGTGTCATCCAGGTATGGAGGCGACCCGCTTCGGTGTAGCGATCCAGAAAGTTCATCCACGGGCCTCCCGCCCACTCGTCCATTTCGGGGTACGATCCCTCGGGCAGCTCGAACGTCGGCCCTGGACCCAGCTCGTCGAGCGCCACCCCGGGCGTGACCAGGCGCACCACGTCCTCTGAGCGAAGGTCGTCCATCTGGTCGCCGAAGGCCCTCAACCAGCCTTGATCGTAGAGCCATTCCCGGGTGCGCGGCCACCCGCCGAACTTCTCCCCGTCGTCCGCGAATAGCGCCAGCGGGTCCCCAGACTGATGCCGCCTCCTGAGTTCGGCGCCCACCTGGTCGGCCGCCTTGAACGGGATCAGGTAGCGAAGCCCCTCGTCGATGGCGAACAGTGCCACAGACTCTCCTTGGTACTCCGCTCGGGAGGGCCGCAGCAGCTCGGCGTGACCGGCGCCCGCCCGCCTCAGCAGATGGTCATCGACCAACGCGTACTCGACGCCGGCGTTCGCCAGGTCTTGGGCGAGCGGGGGTGTCCACACCCGTTCGGTCAGCCAAAGCCCTCGTGGGCTCACGCCAAAGCGCGATGCCAGCTCATTGCGCATCCACTCCAGTTGGGTGGCGCGGTCGCGGGGGCCAAGGGATGCCAGGATGGGCTCGTACCAGCCGGCAGACAGCAGCTCCACCAGCCCATCACTCGCCATCCGGCCAATTCGATCGTGAAGACGAGTGTCGTGCCTCTCGAGCCACTCGAGGAGCGGACCGGACACGTGGAGTCCCACTGGCCACAGGCTGCGTTCATCGAGGAAGTCGAAGAACGGCCGATACACATCGTCCGCGTGTTCGCGAAATACGAAGTCGAAATTTCCGACGGGCTGGTGGATGTGGAGGACGAACGAGAAGCGGAGCGGACTCATGTGCCCGCAAGGGGTCGACGGGCTTCCAAGACACCGAGGTAGACGTCCTCTCCGGTGTCCGTGTCCGGGTCGTTGGCTTCGGCTTCCCGCAGCAGCGCCCGGAACCGCGGTTCCAGGGTCCGTCCCCTCGGCCCCGCCAGTTCGATGGCATGCGCGGCGTACGCCAACACCTGTTGGGGCTCCACTCCCACAATGTCGTCGAAGAACCAAGCACAAGAGGTGAAGAATCGGAGCGTGTCTCGCTCCATCTCCAACAGCCGAAACGCCTCGGCGCCACCCTCTGGCCCCGCGCCTGAGGCCACGTGTGCCTCAAGGAACTCCACCACCTGAGCCGACTCCAACGAATACGTCCCCAGCGACGCTACTTCGCCATAGGCGTCCCGGGCGGCCCACGGATCGCCGAGCACCCGAGCGCCGTCATGCTCGTAGATGGCGTGCAACTCGGAAGCCAGCCAGGTGAGCGCGTGCCTGAGTGGCCCGCGCCACGCTTGGGAACTCCCGGACGCAGGGGCGGCCTGGCAGCCGCAGTCCGAGCGCCATCGCTCCACGCCATGGGCACAGCTCCACGCCGTCGGCTCCACGAGTTCCACCTCAGCGGTGGGGGGATGGACTGTCAGGACCGAGGCGAAGTTCTCGACAGCCACTTCGTCGCGTGACTCCAGATGATCGAGCGCTGCCGCCAACCCCATCTCGGCGAACTTGTGATGGTGACCGAACGTCTCACCGTCCGTGCAGATGCTGCGCAGACCGTATCCGTCCGAATCCAAGGGAGTGGCCAGGGTCTCGGCCAAAGCGGCCCCGTCGCGCACCAGGTCGCCGAACGCGACGCCGTGCGAAAGTCCACCGTCGTAGACGAACACCGCTACCTCGCCATGCGGCGTCACCACCTTCCCGGGCAGTCCATGCGGTGGGACCTCGGCGACCTGATGCGGTGCCAACACTACAAAGCGAATGCCCTCGGCCGCGAGCGCTTCCAGCGTGGCCGAATCTACCGCGGTTTCAGGGAGCCACATCCCCTCGGGGTCACGCCCGAACCGACGTCGAAAATCGGCGATTCCCCACCGTACCTCGGTCGTCCGGTCCCGCGGATCCGAGAGCGGCAGGATCGGATGATGAAACGCCATCGCCATGGCGTTGCCATGTCCATCGAAGCGAGTGCAGCTCTCCCGGTCCGCCTCCAGCACCAACTCATAGACGTCCGGAACGTGATCCTCCATCCACGACAGGAGGGTGGGGCCGAAGTTGAAGCTCATATGCGCCAGCGCGTTCATCCGCCGGCGCTCCTTCCCCCGGTCGTCGAGGATACGAGCCGAAGTGATGGGGCCGTAGCATTCCTCGGCGATACGCTGATTCCAGTCGTGGTGCGGAGCTGCGGACGGCTGCTTCGGCACTTCCCCGGTCCACGGATCTTCCCGCGGCGGTTGATAGAAGTGTCCGTGGATGATGACGGAGTGGCGTTGCCCTGCGGTCATGAGTGCGCCACTCAGCGGGACTGGCGACGAGCGAGCGCCTCCCGGTAGATCTCCAGGTAGGAGTCGGCCGATCGGTACCAACCGAAGTCCCTAGCCATGGCTCTGCGCATATGCTTCTCCCAAACGACCCGATCCTGGAACAGGGAGAGCGCCCGCCCAAGCGCCACCTCGAGTGCGGAGGTCGAATACTCGTCGAAAACGAAGCCGGTCAGTTGGTCCTGAACAGTATCGCACAGGCCTCCCACTCTCCGCACAACCGGAAGTGCGCCATAGCGCTGAGCCCGCATTTGCGTGAGTCCACAGGGCTCGTAGAGAGACGGCATCAACAGGCAGTCGGCGCCGGCCAGGAGTCGGTGTTCACGCTTCTCGGTGAACTCGAAGCGCACTGCGACCCGGTCGGGGAGCTGGTTGGCAATCTCACCCAGGGCCCTCTGATAGCTCTCTTCACCCTCGCCTACGAAAACGAACTGAGCTCCCTCGACGCGATGCAGTAGTCCGTCTCCCAGAATCAGGTCGAACCCCTTCTGTCTGACCAGCCTGGCGGTCATCCCGAAGAGCGGCACATCGCGGCGTATTGGGAGACCGCAGGCCTGCTGGAGATCTGCTTTGCAGATTTCTTTCCCTGAGAGGTCCTCGCTCGTGTAGTTCGCAGGGATGTCGGGGTCGGTAGCAGGATCCCATATGTCGAGATCGATGCCGTTGAGAATCCCCACCAACCGGTCATTCAGCGCGATGAATGAGTCGTGGAGGCCGAATCCCCCGGCCGGAGTCCGGAGCTCGTGGGCGTGGGTAGGGCTCACCGTGCCGACATAGTCGGAATACGCGAGGCCACCTTTGAGCCAGTTGATGCTGCCGTAGTGCTCCATGCGGCTCCAGTGGAACACCTCCTCGGGCAGGCCGAGCTGCGGAAGGATGTCGGGACCGAACTGTCCAGGGTATCCCGCATTGTGCACCGACAGGACCGTCGCCACCTGGCGATACCACGGGTCTTGCGCCAGGACGGTTCCCAGGTAGACCGATGCCAACGCCGCATGCCAGTCGTGTTGGTGCAGGACGACAGGTGGGGTCACCAGGTTCGGGAGTGCCGTCAGAGCCGCCTTGGCGAAAAAGCCGAAGCGGATGTGGTTGTCCGAATAGCTTCCTCCTCCCTCGCCGTACAACCCAGGCCGATCAAACAGATCGGGCTGGTCCAGGAAGAACACCTGGGCTCCCGGTTCCGGGTCCGCCTCCACCATGATTCGGGACGTCGCCGTCGTGGGACCGAACTCCACCTGAAAGGGTTCGCCCACCTGCACGAGCTCGCAGCTCTCTCGAATGGACTGGTACAGCGGTAGGATCGACGCGGTGGGATGGCCCGAGCGAGCCTGGAACGTGGCGATGCCCCGGACCGCTTCAGCCAGCCCCCCCGAGCGGGCATAGGGCCAATACTCGGCCACCAGATGAACGATATTCATGGGGTCGGCCGCCGCCTCGAACTCGTCGGGCGAACGCAGTCGATCGACCCGACGAGTGCGCGGATGTGGGGCCTGCGGCCCACTCCTGCGCTCGGGTCGGCTCCTTGGGGACGGCGACGCCACTGGTTCTGCTCCTCTTGGGTGCCGGGAAGAGATATCTTCGCCTGTGCGCCGCAGTCGATCAATGATCGTGCCGGTAACCGGGACGACACTGTTCAGCGACCCCCGAGAGGTCATCGTGTCACGCAAATCGAAAACTCCGGCTGAGGGGCGGGGCACTCCTCCTCCCCTCGTCTCCAACGCGGATCTAGCGCGGGTGCGTGAGGTGGATGGTCGGCTACACGAGATTCTGGGCGCGCATGTGCGGTCTCACGACGGCGCCGAGGGGACGGCCTTCGGCGTGTGGGCGCCAGGCGCTCGTAGTGTGTCCGTGGTGGGGAGCTTCAACGGTTGGGACCGGGAGGCGCACCCTATGGAGAGTGCGTCCGACACAGGCGTCTGGACGTGTTTCGTGCCGGGGGTCGGGGCGGGCGCTCTGTACAAGTACCATGTCCTCAGTCGGGTAGACGGTCAGGTCCGGCTCAAGTCCGATCCCTGTGGCAGAGCCATGGAGCTTCGACCCGACACCGCCTCCGTGGTGGTCGGGCGTTCCCGGCACCAGTGGAGGGACCAGGCCTGGATGGAGGCCCGCTCCCGAGCGCAGGCGCCCGATCGACCCCTGTCCATCTACGAGGTGCACCTCGGGTCCTGGCGCCGTCACCCCGGTGCCGATCCCAGGAGCGGCCACCCCGGCTGGATGTCGTTCCGGGAACTGGCCGACGTGTTGGTCCCATACGTTGCCGACCTGGGCTTTACCCACATCGAGGTGCTCCCCATCACCGAGCATCCCTACGATGCCAGTTGGGGCTACCAGACGGTGGGGTACTTCGCCCCGACCTCGCGGCACGGAAGTCCCGACGACCTACGCTACCTGGTGGACACGGCCCATCAGGCCGGGATGGGCATCATCCTGGACTGGGTGCCCGCCCATTTCCCGCAGGACCCCCACGGGTTGGGTCGGTTCGACGGGACGCATCTGTACGAGCATGCCGATCCCCGCAAGGGCGTTCACCCGGATTGGGACACCTACATCTTCAACTATGGCCGTGAGGAGGTGGTGGCGTTCCTGGTTTCGAGTGCACTCCACTGGATCGAATCGTACCACGTCGACGGACTTCGGTTGGATGCGGTGGCGTCCATGCTCTACCTGGACTACTCGCGCGATGAGGGTGCCTGGGTACCCAACCCTTACGGGGGTCGTGAGAACCTGGAGGCGGTCGAGTTCCTACGCGTCCTGAACGACACCGTGCACGCGGAGCACCCGGGAGTGCTCGTCATGGCCGAGGAATCGACAGCTTGGCCCGGGGTGACCCACTCCCCAGAGCAGGGCGGCCTGGGATTCGACATCAAGTGGAACATGGGCTGGATGCACGACACGCTCGAAGTCATGGGGGCAGACCCCCTCTTCCGAAAAGGGGTCTACGACCGACTCACTTTCGGCATCACCTATGCCTTTGCCGAGCGCTTCCTGCTACCGCTTTCGCACGACGAGGTCGTGCACATGAAGCGGTCGCTGCTGACGAAGATGGCGGGCTCGACGCTCGACAAGTTCGCCGCACTCCGGCTGCTCTATGGCTACATGTGGACGCACCCCGGGAAGAAGCTCCTGTTCATGGGGGGCGAGTTCGGGGCGTGGAACGAATGGGACGCGGAGGGCGAGCTCGACTGGGCGTTGATCAGTGAGCCCATGCACTCGGGAATGATGCGGTGGGTGCGGGATCTGAACGGGCTCTACTCCGACGCGGCGTCTCTGCATGAGACCGATGCCGATGGGCGAGGATTCGAATGGATTGATTGTCACGATCGAAACCGGAGCACGCTCTCCTACGTCCGCTGGTCCAGCGAGTGGAAGCAGCACCTGGTCGTGGTGGCCAACTTCACGCCTATGCCCTGGACACAGTACAGACTGGCGGTGCCGGCCGCGGGCGCGTACCACGTCCGACTCTGCTCGGATGACGTCGAGTACGGAGGCGGGGGTATGCTGGATCAGCGGTTCTTCGCTCCGACTGCGGGTGAGCTGTTCGGTCGCGAGCAGTGGATCGAGTTCACGCTCCCACCGCATGCCGTCGTGGTGTTCGAGCCCGACGCAGCCGGCTGAGCCTACTCGGCGATCACCTGGAAGCGGCTCGCCACCTTCCCCACCATCTCCAGGGTCTTCTGGAGGTCGGGGTGGCGCACGATCACCATACCATCGCCGACCAGCACTTTCCTCCAGTCACGGCGCGGCGTGCCAATGGGTGTGAGGTCGATGGCCACCACGTGGGGACCGATCTCGGACAGGAGCCCCTCCAAGCCCTCGTAGCGCTGTATCCTCCCGTGGCCCCGAGCCCGTTTGAAGATCCAGGCCGCGTTGTAGCGCCGTTCGACTGCTTGTGTGAAACGGCCGTGCACCACCGCCTCCGCCCACCCCGTGTAGGTGTCGATGTCCGAAGCGTAGTTGATGAGATCCACTAAGTAGGCGCCGGGAGGGCGCCCGCCGATCTCACCGAAGACGGCCTCGCCGTCCTTCGTCCGATACCACTCCATGTGCGTGTACCCGGTCCGGAAGCCGAGTGCGGTGAGCACCTGTTCGCCCATTGCGCGGCCGGGCGCCAGCTCGGGAGCGTCGGGGTCGCGGTAGACCAGCGTGACGGGACTCACCCATTCGTTCTCGCGCATGACCAGCGCACGCGGAATGTACGTGCCAATGCTGTAGTGCTGGATCTGTCCGTCGACGCAGATCGTCTCGAAGGTCATGTCGTCGCCCTCGACGAACTCTTCCACGCTCACCTCTGGAACGGCGCGCAACGCAGGCAGCACCTCGTCCAGCTCGGTTCGGGACGAGACCCGATGGGTGTTTTCGGAGCCGGCCCCGGCGATCGGTTTCACGATGACCGGGAACCCGATGGTCTCCGCTGCCTCTACGACCTGCCCGGCCGTGGTGGCGCTGTAGTGGTGGGGGGTACGGATGCCCGCACGGTCGAGCACCTGCTTCATGACCTCTTTGTCACGGAACGGGATGGTCTCGGCGACCGTCATGCCGGGCAGTCCCAGCATCTCGCGCAGTTGAGCCGCCAACACCATGTAGGGCTCCCACAGGCATTCGATGCGGTGGATCTCAACCTGATCGGCGAGCTGGGCCACCTGCGCTTTGATGGCGTCTCGGTCCTGCCAGGAGCGGACCTGCACGTAGGCGCTCAGGCTGGAGGCGGCTGGTTCCTCTAACGCTGACTGGGGTGTATCGCCTAGCCCAATCACTCGGGCCCCGACCTGGGCGAGCCCCCGGGTGAAGTACCGCAGCTCCCGTGGGAAGCCCGGCGACACCATCAAGACGTTCATGACTCCTCCATCTCGACACGGACCGACCTGACGATGTCGGCCAGAGCTTCGCGGACCACAGACGTGCTCGGGTGCCGAACGATGAGGTAGCCCTCTCCTTCGTACGTCCCGGTCGCGGGTTGGCCGACCTGCGGCAACCGCGCTTCCACGACCAGGGAGCCCAGCCGGGACACGACCTCCTGTAGCCCGTGGACGCGCGCGACGCGGCCTCGTCCCTGACCCCTCATGTAAGCCGCCCCAGCGGCATAGGGCCGGGGGCGGGGCGTGAACTCGTGGCTCACCATGAGTCGGGCCCAAGCCACGAACAGATCGAAATCATGCGCCCACGAGATCAGGTTCACAAACCGCGCGCCAGGTGGCCGCGCCCCCACCTCGGAGATGGCCACCTCACCATCGGCTCGACGAAACCACTCCATGTGACTCATACCGGTCTGCATACCGAGAGCGGTGAGCGCATCCTGAGCGACTGCACGAATCGCATCATAGCGCGGGTCGTCCACTTCACGCGGGAGCAGCACGCACCATTGGATCCAGGGTTCGCGAACCACCTCCAGGGCGCCCGGCAGATAGTCGTTGGTGCTGAACCAGACCACTCGGCCGTCGATCGCAATCGAATCGAACGAGTGCTCGTCGCCGGCCACGAACTCCTCCAGCATCAGCGGATGGGCCTGGGAAGGCGGCATGGAGCCGAGCGCGGCCAGCAGGTCGGCCTCGGACTCGAGACGAAACGTCCCTCGAGACCCCGAGCCTTCCCTGGGTTTCACGATCAACGGGTAGCCCACCTGGGCTCCGAAGTCCTGGGCCTCGGGTCCGGATTGCGCCAGGCAGTGCCGTGCGCAGGGGAGCCCATGCGCGCGCAGCACCTGCTTCATGCGCGATTTGTCGCGGAAGTTCCGACCCACTTCGGCTCCCATGCCGGGGATGCCCATCTCATCCCGTAGTTGGCCGAGTGGCACCTGCAGCTCCTCCAGGGTGCCAAGGAGGCGATGCACGGGCCCAACCAGATCGGTCACCGCCCGCACAGCCGGTCGGAGACCATCGGCCCGGAGCGCGTCGTCGACCTGAATGTGGTTGCCAAGTCGAGTGCGCAGTCGGGTGGGGAGCTTGTCTTTGGGTTCCTGGCTGATGAGGACGACGCGCACGTTGGGCAGGTGCGCCACCGCCGAGACGAAGCGCAACGTGGTTTCCGCGAAGAAGGGGGCTACGAAGACGACGTTCTTCATGGAGGGAAGCTATCCTCCTAGCTCAGGAACGGTAGCCGTGTCGGGGCAACCTCGGCGGAGCTCGGCAGAAGCGCTATCTTGTCCGGCCGCCACCCGCACCAGGGCGGGTGGATGTTCACGGACCCTCCCCGTGCAGACCCATGCATATCGTCTTCATTGAGCCGTCGTTTCCCGCCAACCAGAGGGAGTTCGTGCGGGCGCTCCGGGCGGCAGGGGCAGCGGTGACCGGTATTGGCGAACGGCCCAAGGAGGCGCTTGGTCGAGAGGTGGCGGACAACCTCCTTCACTACGAGCAGGTGGGATCGGTGGTGGACAGCGACGCCGTCCTCGACCTGGTTCGGCGGGTCCACGCCCGGCTGCCTGTGGAGCGACTCGAGGCCACCATCGAGGCCCACGCCATGACCGCTGCTCGCGTTCGAGAGGCGCTCGGTATCCCCGGCACCTCGGTGGAGACGACCTACCTTTGCCGGGACAAGCCTGCCATGAAGGAGGCGCTGCGGTCCGTGGACGTTCCGTGTGCGCGCTCCATCGGTAGTTCCGATGCGGAGGAGATCCACCGCTTCGCCAACGAGGTAGGGTTTCCATTGATCGTGAAGCCCCGCGCGGGAGCGGGGGCCGCGGGCACCGTTCGGGTCGACTCCGACCAGGCGCTCCAGGACGCGCTCGAGGCTGCCCAGGTGGATAGGGGAGCAAACGTAGCGGTCGAGGAGTTCATCGAAGGCCACGAGGGGTTCTACGACACGATCACCATCGGAGGGAGTGTCGCGCATGAGTTCATCACCCACTACTTCCCCAACGTGCTCGAGGCCATGCGCACGCGTTGGATATCGCCTCAGTTCGTCACGACCAACCGAATCGCGACCGCCCCCGCCTACCAGGAGTTGATCGTGCTCGGGCGTCAGGTGATCGACGCTTTCGGACTCGAGACGACCGCGACCCACATGGAATGGTTCTTCGGGCCCAAGGGCCTCAAGTTCTCCGAGATCGCTTGCCGGCCTCCGGGCGTGGGGGCGTGGGACCTGTACTCGGCCGCCAACGACTTCGACATCTACTACGAGTGGGCGATGGCCGTGCTCTATGGTCGTACGAGTCGCCCGGCATCCCGGCAGTACGCGGCCGGAATCATCAACCTCCGTCCCGAGTGCGATGGCACGATCCGCGGCTATGAGGGCCTCGACGAGGTGCAGAGTGCAGTCGGCGAGTGGATCCTCGACGCCCACCTCCCTCCCGAAGGGACGCCGACCCAGCCCGTGGACGCGGGTTACATGGCGAACGCTTGGGTACGCATGCGGCATCCGGACTTCGACGAGCTGAGGGGCATGCTTGATTTCGTGGGGGAGAAGGTCAGGGTCCGCGCGGGATGAGCAGGGTCGTCCTACTGGGGCCGCAAGCTGAGTCCCAAACCCTCGAAGCCGTGGTCGCAGACCTGGGCCTGCAGGATCCCATCGCAACGGTCACTGCTGGCTGGCGCGACTGGGAGTCGGACGACGCGTTGCTGAATGCCCAACTCGGTGGGGTGTCCAGGAATCTTCGGCTGTATGCGCGGGCCGAACAGGTGTGGGCGGACGATCCCGAGCTCCGGGCCGGGCATCGGCAGCTGCAGGATCGCCTGCGCCGCCTTCGCACGCTCTACAATCGCCGGCTGGTGCATCTTGCCAACGATTGGATGGAGCTGTTGGCGGATCCGGGACCCCAGGACCTACTGGATCCTGAGCGGAAGCAGGCGTTGAAGTCAGTTCAAGCGCTGGACGCGCACCACCTTCAACGGATCGCGGATGAGCGCTCGCGTTTCCAAGCGAGGTTCCGTCCCGGGGAGCGCGACGCTGTCAGGCGCGCGCGTCGAGAGGTTGCTCAAGAGCTGCAGGAGTGCTCGGCCGTCGTCGTAGAAGGCGGGCACGTCGCGGTGCTCCACAACCGGTTGACCCTCTTCGACCTGCCCTCGGCTCTCGAAGACCGCACCGTCATCGGCTGCTCTGGTGGAGCGATGGTGTTGGGAGAACGCGTCGTACTGTTTCACGACACACCGCCTTGGGGTCCTGGCCACTCCGAGGTTGCACTGCCAGGCCTCGGGTTACATCACGGGCTTGTCCCGCTCCCCCACGCGCGCACCCGGCTCCGACTGACGGACAGGCCGAGGCTGAGGAGGCTTGCCTTGCGTTTGGCACCGGCTCAGTGCGTGGTGCTGGAAGGTGACGCTCGCCTGGACTGGGACGGTGCTGAGTGGACGAGCGACTCCGTCGCCTGCCTGAGCCCTGAAGGCGATCTCGAGCCGTGGAAGTCGGCCGCGTGAGGGCGCGGGAAGGCGTATCGGTCCACGACGGTGAGTCGGCGGTGGATCGTCGGGGTCTCGCCATCTCCCGATGGATGGACGAGGCGCGCCCCGACGCCGGACGTGTCGATGCGTTCCTGGAACAGCACGACTTCCCCATCGTGGAGGGCACCCGCTGTACCTTCGTCTTCCGCGGAGAAGCGAGGGCGGTTCGCCTGCAGCACTGGATCTTCGGCCTGCCCACGGCAGTCCCTTTCGAACGCGTGCCCGGCACCGATCTCTGGTTCCACGTCATGGAGGTACCCGAGGATTCGCGCGTCGAATACAAGTTCGAGGTGGACGCCCCGGCGGGCACGAGACTCGTTCAGGATCCGCACAACGACCAGATCGCCCGCGACCCCTTCGGGGCCAACTCCGTGCTGCAGAGCACAGGCTACCAGGTCCCTGAATGGGCCCTTCCCATCGACGGTGTCCCCCAGGGGTCGCTCGAGAACCGAGTGTTTCGGAGTGAGTTCTTGAAGGGGAAGCGACGTGTCACCCTGTACCGACCACCCCACTTCAAGGACACCCGACGCTACCCGCTCCTCATCGTGCACGACGGGGGCGACTACCTGCAGTACGCTAACCTGCAGGCGGTCTTGGACAACCTCATCCACCGCATGGAGATTCCGGGCCTCGTTGCCGTGCTGACCCACCCCGAGGACCGCATCGAGCAGTACCGAGACCACGAGGATCACTCGCGCTACCTGACCGACGAGCTGGTGCCTGCGTTGGAACGCGATCTGCCGCTGGAAGGGACTCCCGGGTCGCGGGCCCTGATGGGGGCGAGCTTGGGCGCCGTGGCTTCCCTCTCTACCGCCATCCGCTTCCCGGGGTTCTACGGCCGGCTACTCTTGCAGTCGGGCTCATTCGCGTTCAGCGACATCGGCCCGCAGAGGCGGGGTCCGATCTTCGATCCCATCGCCGACATGGTGAACAGCTTCCGGGCACACCCCAGTGCTGTGAGCGGGCGCGTGTTCGTGAGCTGCGGCATGTACGAGTCGCTGATCTACGAGAATCGCTCCCTGGTCCCTCTCCTGGAGAAGACCGGCATGGACGTGAGCTACGTCGAGGCCCGCGACGGACACAACTGGGAGGCGTGGAGAGATCGCTTGCGCGGAGGCTTGTCATTCTTGTTTCCGGGACCCCTCTGGTGGTCGTACCCTTGACGTCCCCGCGCTCGGGTTGAGCCCGGGCCGTCCCCACGGTGGAGATTCCTGATGGCGGAAGTAACACGCAGAATCGGCCTTTCCTTGGGCGCCGATATCTGCTGGCCCATAGCCTACACCGAGATCCTGAGGCGGATGGATCTCCGTATTCCGCACGGTGGGGATACGGTACGGCTGGACGTCGACCGCATGACCATCGAACCGTTCGACCTTCGGGAACACACCCCGTACGACGTCGTCATCGATCGCCTCACGCATTGGTATCATGTGCGCCGCGAGTGGATCAAGAAGGCTGTGTTGTTGGACGACGTCTACGTGTTCAACAACCCGTGGACCGTGCAGGCCATGGAAAAGATGACGACGTACGCAGCGATGATTCGACTCGGCTTTCCGATTCCCCGCACGTGGCTCATTCCACCGAAGTCGTATGGGGACATGGACGGGGATCTGGACTACACGTTACAGGAGTATGCCCGCTACTTCGATCTGCCCTCCATCGGTGATCAGGTAGGGTATCCGCTCTTCATGAAGCCTTACGACGGAGGCGGATGGCGCGCGGTCAGCAAGGTGGATGACGCCGAAGCCCTCAAGGCGGCCTACGAGGAAAGCGGAGCCGCTGTGATGCACCTGCAGGAGGGCGTCATGCCGTTCGATGCCTTCGTGCGTTGCGTGGGCTTGGGGCCGCAGACCCGGGTGGTGCTCTACGATATCGAGGCACCGCTGCACGATCGCTATACGATGGAGCGGGATTTCGCCACGTCGGAGGACCTGTCCCTGATCCGGGACATGACGCTGGTGATCAATTCCTTCTTCGCATGGGACTTCAACTCCTGTGAGCTCATTCGCAAGGATGACGTTTGGCACCCGATCGACTTCGCGAACCCCTGCCCGGACTCGCAGGTCACCTCTCTGCACTACCACTTCCCGTGGATGATTCTGGCCAACCTCCGCTGGTCGATCTTCGCGGCTGTCACACAGCGTCAGATGCTCCCCATGAACTGGGCCCGCTACTTCGCGGTCGTGGAGGAGGGGATGACACTCCGTGAGCGACTCGACGCGCTCGTACCGATCGCCCATCGCCGCTTCCAGACCACACAGTTCGAAGCCTTTTGTGATGCGCACCTTTCCGAGCTAGGCGAGGTGGCACTCGAGTTCTTCTCATCGGAGGCCTGTAAGGACGCGGTGCGGCAGAAGGTCAGCCACCTCTTCCCCGAGCATGAGGTCGACGGGTTCACGGACTTGTTCTTCAGTCGCATCGCCAAGTGGATCGAGGCGGAAGGAGCAGAGGCGTGAAGCTCAAGGACTCCTGGTACTCCGATCGCTTGCAGCGCGAGGTGTCGGTGGCCCGCTGGGGCGAGTTGGGTGTTCCGTTCCTGATCTTCCCGACCGCTGGTGGCGACGCCGAGGAGATCGAGCGCTTCCTGGTCATCGACACGTTGGCGCCCTACTTGGAGACGGGCAGGATCAAGGTGTACTCCTGTGACTCGGTGGCGGGGCGCGCCATGCTCACCGAAGAGGGCGATCCGGCACATCGGATGCGGCTACTCAATCGGTTCGTCGACTTCGTGGGCAAGGAGCTGGTGCCAGCCATCCGGGCCGACTGTCAGTCGTCGGACCTGGAGATGGTGGTGGGCGGAGCGTCGATTGGCGCGTTCAACGCACTGGCCACAGTGTGCAGGTTTCCCGACGTGTTCGCCTCGGCGCTCTGCATGTCGGGTACCTACGATCTCTCTCGCTTCTTGAAGGCACCGGTCACCGAGGATTTCTGGGTGTCCTCGCCGGTACACTACCTAGGAGCCCTGGAAGGCCCCCGGCTGGAGACGTTACAGAAGCGCTTCGTGCTCCTGGCGTCGGGTGAGGGGAAGGCCGAGGACATCTCGGAGTCTTGGCGGGTTGCACGCGTCCTTGGGGGGCGCGGGGTGCCCAACCGCGTGGATTCGTGGGGCACCGACTGGGAGCACGATTGGCCCACCTGGCGCAACATGCTCCACAAGTACGTGGACGAGCTGGTGCCGGGGGCTGGATAGGCGGGCCGGTAGCTCGTCGCCAGTCCCACTCGACCATTCGTTCGCGTCGCTTCTGATCTCAGGCTTTTCGTACCCGTCGGCGAGGGTCTTCCTGGCCTAAGGCTTCCCGGGGTCGGGATCTGGAATGCGTCTCTCGCCTGACCCATCCTAGTGTGCCACTACGGTTGTAGTTATAATTGTAGGTACGCGTGTTCGAGTGGGACGACGAGAAGCATCGAGACAACCTGCGCAAGCACAAGCTGGCGTTTGAAGATGCGGAGCACGTGTTCGCGGGAGCGTGTGTCACCTTTAGAGATCGGCGGATAGACTACGGAGAAGCGCGGTTCTTGACGCTCGGATATCTAGAAGGCCGGTTGGTGGTGGTGACCCATACTCCTCGAGGTGAGAACACACGGATAATCTCGATGAGAAAGGCGAATGATCGTGAGCAAGCAGCCCATAAAGAGCGACTTAGAGGCCTTGGACGAGATGTCGGATGAGGACGTCGACTACACCGATGTTCCGGAGATTGACGCAGAGTTCTTCAAGACCGCCGACGTGGTGCCGACCCCTGGGAAGAAGCAGGTGACCGTGCGTATCGACCGCGACGTGCTGGACTGGATGAAGTCTCATGGAAAGGGCTACCAGACCCGCATCAACGCGATCCTCCGGGCGTACTACGAGGCGCACGCGAAGTAGCGCAGTCGAAACAGGCCCAACGGGTTGCTCGCCTGTTGGTCACTGGTCGTTGAGGGCCTGGTGGACGTCTTCCGACGGAATCACTTCTTTCACTGATCGCGGGCTTATGCTCACGTCCTGCGGCTATCCCGCGTTGGCGTGGGCCCAGATCCCGTATCCGCGTGAGGCGGTCGAGTTCGACGCGATCTAGTGTTACTTGGGGTTCGTCCCCTGCGATCTAGCCATCCGCTTGGAGACCAAGATGAGCACAATCGACGAGTCAGTAGACCTTGAGATTCATAGCCCAAGCCTAAGGCGTTTCGCGAATACCCTTGTGAGCGGAATTGCGCTTAGGGCGGAGAAGATCGCGCTCAACCATAGGGATCCCAGTGGATTCCCACTCGAGCATGAGCGAGGTGATGCACTTAGCGTCACGCTTGAGCGGATGTTTGACCGACTTCCCAGTGAGAAGCGGGACCAAGCCCATTTCGCCGCAATAGCTCGGCTCTCCGAATCTCCCAGGGTGCGCGCTCGCAAGTTTGGCGCTCTTGGGGACGTCGACCTGAGGTCACCTGCGCCCGTAGCGAATGAGGTCGCTGTGCGCCTTCAGTCGCCTCCATCGAGGCTCGGGATGGCCGAACTGACTGCGGAGATGGAAGCGACCTTCCGTCGTCAAGCGACACCTCCTCTCTCAGGGCCTCAACGTGTCCTCACATCGACGTCATTGCGCCGTATCAATGCGCAAGCTCGAGCCGGACGGGCTTCCGAGGCAGCGGGTTTTGAAATAGGTCATAGAGATGAAAGCGGCGAGGGTCTTGTTGCGCTGCGAACCAGTGTTGAGGTAAACAACGCAATTGACTTCAAGTACGATTCGCTAGGCAGCGAGTCCGGCGTCTTGGGAGCCGAAGTCAGTCGAGGGCTTGGTTTTCGTCGATACGACAGGGGGATCATCTGTTGGGTGGGTACGGACGCGGATGGCAGTAGTGAGCACGGTGAACGGCTCGGGACCAGTACGGTAGATCGCCCTGCCTCGCCCACCGACCCATCGGTCCCAATTGTTGTAGGAGCGGGGGAGATGGTCTCTACTCCCAGTCTCACCGCGGAAGTTCATGGACTGATTTACGGTCGCTACGAGGCTCTCGGAGGGATGGTTGGTCCACTGGGCAAGCCTCTTACAGACGAACTAACAACACCTGACGGGGTCGGTCGATACAACCACTTCGAGGCGGGATCCATCTACTGGACACCTCAAACGGGAGCACGGGAGGTCCTAGGCGCGATCAGGGACAAGTGGGAAGAACTCGGGTGGGAGCAGGGTCTGCTCGGATACCCGATTACCGGGGAAGTAAGGACTCCAGACGGCGCAGGCTTCTACCAGCACTTCCAGAGAGGCTCCATCTATTGGCACCCGCAAACAGGGGCGCATGAGGTCCACGGACAGATCCGCGACTACTGGGAAGGTCAGGGGTGGGAGAGGGGCCCACTAGGGTACCCTGTTTCTGACGAGGCAACGACGGCGGACGGGGAGGGACGATACAGTCTGTTTCAGGGGGGTCAGATTCGATGGTATGCGGACCACGGCGCGTACACACCCATGCCCGACGTTACCGGAATCCAACTGCGATGTGTGACCCTTCACTGTATTGAAGAGCAAGACTGGTACTATGAGCCTGGCATTAGCGAGTCCGACGAAATCCGAATGATCGGAACCCTCTTCGAGATCAAGCCGGAACTCGAGGCGTTGCCTCAATCCCAGATTGAAAGCTTCGGCGCCCTCAATTCCACCAAGTTTGGTCCGGTGTGGCTTGAGGACGACTGGGACACCGGAGACTGGAATCTCTGGAAGAGTCCGCGAGTGATGGTTTCTGCTCCACTGAGCCAGCAGGAAATTGGTTGGCCCAAGGCGTTCATAGCAATCTGCGTTTTGGTCGAGGAAGACACTGAGGGTGACTACTCGGACGACCTCGATGAGATCGTGAAGGAAATCCGGCCTGTGATCGAGAAGTATCTTGAGGAGGAAATGATGAAGGTTGGGGTGGGGATCGGTGGGCTCGCGGGGCTTGCATTTGGGTACGTCGCGGGGAAAGTCGCTGCCTACGTCTTTGGTGAGGCGGTCAACATCATCGCAGGCTTGTGGCACGACGATCCGTTCCCCGCAAAGAGCTTGTCCATTCAGATCCCCGGTCCCGGGGCGGTGTTCCAGAACGGGAAACTGAGTTCCGAAAGCACGACCTTCAATGTGGAGAAGTATGGGGCACGATATCGCTATCGACTCGATTGGCATCTCGTCCAAGGCGGCTCGTAGGTCTGCGAAACGCCCAGCGACACGCCGAATCCTGATGGCCAGTCAAGCCGTAGGTGGCGCATCCCCCGACGTCTCGTTCCGCAACGTAGGCGCATAGTAGTCCCTGACATAGTCCTGCAGCATGCGGCCCGTCGTGAACTGCCTTCCCGCCACCCAAAGCGCGTGTTTCATGCGTTCCACCCAACCCACCGGCACCCCACGGTCGTCGCGGTCGTGGTAGAGGGGGATGATCTCTTCCTCCAGAATGCGGAAGAAGTGCTCCCAATCCGACTCGTCCGCGTCGGCGGGGTTGGTGGCCGGCGGGATGGCCCACCCGTTCTTGCCGGTAAAGCCTTCGGCCCACCACCCGTCGGTGGTGCCAAACTGTGGAGCGAGGTTGAGCGCGGCCTTCATGCCGCTGGTACCCGACGCTTCTTTGGGCACCCGGGGGACGTTCAGCCACACGTCGACACCCTGAAAGAGTGCCCGCGCCAGGTGCATCTCGTAGTCCTCGATGAAGGCGACGCGCCCCTCAGCGCGGGGGTCGCAGGCCAGCCGATGGATTCTTTGCAGAATTCGCTTGCCCCCGTCGTCGGCTGGATGCGCCTTCCCGGCGAATACCAACTGAATGGGCCTACGTCCATCGGTCAGTAGCGAATACAGGCGTTCCTCGTCTCGGAGGAGGAGGTCCGCACGCTTATAGGTAGCAAAGCGTCTGGCGAAGCCCAGTGTCAGTGTGTTGGGGTCGAGCAAGGGACCCGAGACGGCCAGGTGCATGGGATCGTCCCAATGCGCCCGCCACCTGCGGCGAGCTTGCTCTCTGAGCACGCGTGACGCGTGCTGTTTGAGATGCAGATGGAGGTACCAAAAGTTGGCGTCATCAAGCGACAACAGCTGGTCCCAGAGCTCGGGTTCGCCGGTTCTGTGGGACCAGTCTCCCCCCAGTGCGTTCGCGAGCGCTGTATGGATGGGTTCGGTCATCCAGGTGCCCAGGTGCACACCGTTGGTAACGTGACCGATGGGCACGTCCTCGACGGCACGATCCGGCCAAAGGCCCTTCCATATCTCCCGTGAGACATGACCATGCTTTGCCGAGACGCCGTTGACCCGTTGCGATAGACGAATGGCCGCGGCGGTCATGTGGAAGACATCGTGACCGTCGCTCGGCGCGTACCCGAGGTCCAGGAACGCCTGTCTTTCGATTCCCATCGTTTCCCACACCGGACCCAGGTGCGCTTGGATGTGGGCCGACGAGAAGGCGTCGTGGCCTGCCGGGACCGGTGTGTGGGTGGTGAACACCGAACGCCCTCTCACATGCGCGACGGCCTCGTCCAAGGAGGAACCCGATTGCAACCGTTCGCGGATGCGCTCGACCAACATGAAGGCCGCATGTCCCTCATTGGCGTGCCAGCATCCCGGCGACAGGTCGAGCGCCCGCAGTACGCGTACGCCGCCGGTGCCCAACACCCACTCCTGCTTGATGCGCAGGTCCTTACCGATCCCATACAGGCGGGAGGTCAGGTCACGGTCCTCGGGAGCGTTGCTGGACAGGTCGGTGTCCAGCAGGAGTAGGCGGGTCCGCCCCACCTGCATCTCCCACGCTCCCAGCTCCACGGTGCGGCCCCCGATGGTGACGCTCGCGAGGCCGCGTCCGTCCGCACCATGGAGGCGGTTGAGCGGGAGGACCGAAGGGTCGAACGTCTCGTCGTGCGAAACCTGCCATCCCTCCTCGTCGAAACTCTGATCGAAGTACCCCTTCGAGTAAAGCAACCCGACGGCCACCATCGGCAAGCCGATGTCCGACGCCGACTTGACATGGTCCCCGGCCAGGATGCCGAGCCCGCCCGAATAGATGGGCACCGAATGATGCACGGCGAACTCTGCACAGAAGTAGGCGACCAGCTCTTGGCTGACGTCCCCGTAGGTTTGCTCGAACCAAGTACCTTGGTTGGTAGCAAAACCGGAGAGGTCGTTGAGCACCTCACCCAGAACCGCGACGAAGACCGGATCCTGAGCACACTGCTCCAACCTCTCGGAGTCGACCTGCTGCAGCAGTCGGATGGGGTCGTGTCTGACCTCCGACCAAAGGGCTGGATCGATGCGTTTGAAGAGCCTGCGGGCTCCACGGTGCCACGACCACCCCAGATTCATGGCGACATCGAGCAGTCCAGCGATGGGTTGGGGCAGGGGTCGCATACTGTGACGAGCTGGGTTCATGGTCTCGTGAAGAAGGTGAAGCGTAAGCGGCAGAATCTGTCAGGATGGTCGGCGCAGCAGAAGTGTCCGGGACGCGGGGGCAGGATCAGTCGAGCTTCCTCAGCCAGCTCCGTGCCTCCGCCGCCACCCGCTTGGGGGCGGTGCCGCCCAGCGTGGCCCGGCGAGCCACGACGGCATCCACCGACAGGGCCTGAGCGAGGTCGAGGCCAGCGGGAATCAGGTCGGCGAGCGCGTCTTCCCGGAGTTCTTCAAGCTCACAGCCCGCTTTCAAAGCCCTCCGCACCGCTAGCCCCACGATCTCATGGGCAGTCCGGAAGGGGACGCCCTCGCCCACCAACAGGTCGGCCAGATCTGTGGCGTTCAGGAAACCCTTGCTGGCAGCCGTGCGACACCTCTCCTCGTCGAAGTGGGCCGAGCGCACCACGACCTCCATGACCCGCAGGCAGGCGACGGTCTGGTCCAGCCCGTCGAACAGGGCCTCCTTGTCCTCCTGCAGGTCTTTGTCGTAGGCCAGCGGGAGACCCTTCACCGTCATCAGAAGGGCCTGCAGGTGTCCGGCCACCCGCCCCGCCTTGCCCCGAATGAGCTCAAGTGCGTCAGGGTTCTTCTTCTGGGGCATGAGACTCGATCCAGTCGACACCTCGTCCCCCAGGCGCAGGAAACCCGCTTCGTGGCTGGCCAGGAAGATCCAGTCCTCCGAGAGCCGGGACAGGTGGACCATCACGAGGCTACAGGTGAAAAGCAGCTCCAGTACGAAGTCTCGATCGCTGACGGCGTCGAGGCTGTTGCGCGTCGCGCCCGCGAACCCGAGCGCGATGGCCAGGGCGTTGCGGTCCACCGGGAACGCAGTCCCCGCTAGCGCTCCCGACCCCAGAGGGCACCGGTTCAGTCGCCGCACCGCATCCGCAAGACGGGTTCTGTCTCGCGCCAGCATCTCCACATAGGCTAGCGCATGGTGACCGGCGGTGATGGGTTGCGCGCGTTGGAGGTGCGTGTAACCGGGCAGTACGAGGGTGGCCGTGTCCCTTGCAACAAGGGCCAACGCGCGCATGAGCGCCACCAGGTGCTCGTCGAGCGTGGCCGCCTGTTCCTTGCACCAGAGTCTGAGATCGGTGGCCACCTGGTCGTTCCGGGATCGACCGGTATGGAGCTTACCCGCCAGCTCGCCGACGTGAGCGAAGAGGGCCGATTCCACGAAGGTGTGTACGTCCTCCGCGTCGGATTCCGCAAGAGCGGTGTCGTCCCGACGCAGGTCTCTTGATAGTGCCCGCAGCCCTTTCTGTAGCTTCTTGGCCTCGGTCCTCTTGAGGACACCGGCGTCGCCCAGGGCACCTGCCCAAGCGATGCTGCCCTGGATATCTTGCGCGATCAACCGGCGATCAAAGGGCAGGCTGCGATTGAAGGCATCGAAGGCGGGATCCAACCTTCCGCCGAACCGTCCTCCCCAAAGAGCGCTCACAGGCCTCTCCGGGCCCGTTCGGCAGCCACCCTGGCGGGCAACCCGAACAGGCGGATGAAGCCACCCGCGTCCGCGTGGTCGTAGGTGTCACTGTCCTCGAAGGTGGAGAGGTCCTCGCGGAACAGTGAGTGGGGGCTCTCGCACGCGATGGCGGTGGCTTGCCCCTTGAAGAGTCGCACCTTTACCTCGCCTGTGACCGGTTCGGAGGCCTTGGCGAAGAGGGCATCCAGGGCCTCGCGTTCGGGCACGAACCAGCGTCCCGTGTAGACCAGGTCCGCATACTCAGGCATGAGCGCTTCGGTGAGCCGAGCGGTATCGCGGTCCAAGGTGAGTGAGCGCAGAGTACGAGCGCCTTCGAAAATGATCGTGCCCCCCGGCGTCTCGTAGAGGCCACGCGACTTCATTCCAACCATGCGATTCTCGCAAATGTCCACGCGGCCCACGCCGTGGATGCCGCCCAGACGGTTGAGGTGTTCCACGAGCGCGACGGGGTTCATGGTCCTGCCATCCACCGCGGTCGGTACGCCTTGCTCGAACGTGAGCGACACGACTTGCGGGTCGTCGGGCGCCTCCCACGGGTGGGCAGTGAGCATCCACACGCGGTCGGGGGGTGCGTTGGTGGGGTCCTCCAGGTCGCCCCCCTCGTGGCTGATGTGCCAGAGGTTCCGGTCGCGGGAGTAGATCTTCTCCTTGGACGCGGTGATGGGGATGTTACGCGCTTCGGCGTAGGCGATGGCTTCGGTGCGCGACCGAATGTCCCATTCCCGCCACGGCGCGATCACCTTGAGGTCGGGGCCCAGCGTGGCGTACCCCAACTCGAAGCGGACCTGATCGTTGCCACGCCCCGTGCAGCCGTGGGACACGTAATGGGCTCCGACCTCGCGTGCGTAGGCTACCTGCGCTTTGGCCAGCACCGGGCGCGCCATGCTGGTCCCCAGCAGGTAGCGTCCTTCGTACACGGTCATGGCCCGCACACACGGCCACACATAGTCCGTCACGAACTCCTCGCGAAGGTCGGCCACATGACACGAGGCGGCTCCTGAAGCCAGGGCCTTCTCCTCCAGGCCGTCCAACTCCTCAGCGCCCTGTCCCACATCCCCCGCGACGCAGTGCACTTCCAGGTCGTAACGCTCCTTCAGCCAGGGGATGATGATGGAGGTGTCGAGGCCACCGGAGTATGCGAGGGCAACGCGGTCCTTCATGTTCGAACCTGCCTGGGGCTAGCGGATGAGGAGGAGACGCGGGTTTGCCGGGTACAGCCATTCCACACCGCGCTCAGTGACGACAGCGTCGTCCTCGAGCGGGATGCGAACCTTCGCTCCGCCCCACTCGGGGACCGGTGTGAACGCGAACAGTTCGATCGCGAAAAGGTTGGTAGGCTTCACCTCGAACGTAAACCTGAAGGGATTGAAGAACGCGATCGATGGCCCGATGCCATGCCCGAGGTTCCCCACCGAGTGGTTCCCGAACATGATGTCGGTGGTGGGGGTCTCGTAGTACTGGTTGAACACTTCCATGGCCCGGAATCCGGCCGCGCTCAGTGCCTCCTTCAGGGCGTCCGAGTTTGCTTCGGCCGTTCTCCCGGCTCGGATGGTACGGCGAATCACGTCGCGCGCCTCGAGTCCCTTCTGGAACGCGTTGACGATCCCGGGCGGTGCATCGGAGGCGCCCTCCTCGATCACATAAGCCACGCGCTTCATGTCGGTATAGAAGTTCAGGAAGCCCACCCCCCAGTCGATCATCAGTAAGTCGCCACGCTGGATGATCCTGCGATTGGAGGTGGCCTCGATGCCCTCGGGGCCCGTGATGTAGACGGAGGGGAAATCGAATGACGTGCCCAGCCCGCGCCGTAGCAGCTCATCCATCATCCACCAAGCCACGTCCTCCAGCATGGTCACGCCCGGGGTGATGACCTCGTTGGAGAGCGCTCGCTCCGCGATCTCGCGCGACATCTCACCGGCCTCGGCGAACGCGGCGATCTCGGTGGCGACACGCCGGGAGCGGAAGTCGGATGCCAGCTTCTCAGCGGACACCAGTCGGGATGCGTAGGTCGGACCCAGGGCCTCCTGCAGGTGCAGGTAGCTGGTGTGGGAGAGGCCATCAGCGCCACCGATTCTCTCGGACATGTTGACGCCGATGCGGTCGGGATTCCGTTCCGCCACGAACTCCCCGAGGTCGAAGGCCCCGGTGATGATGTCGTAGGCACCGTTCTGCTCGAGCCGATATCCACCAATCCCCAGTGCCGCGCGCTCGATCCGGTCACCCCCCCGGTCCGTGAAGATGTAGTAGCCGATGGAGCCGACGTATCCATTTCCGAAGTCCTCGACGAGGGGGTCGGGCAGGCCTTCCTTCACCACCGTGATCCACATGTCGATGTCGTTCTCGCGCATGGCTTCCGGGAGCACCAGGTCGAACTTGTCCTGGCGAATCTGAGCCATCCGCTCCCAGCGGCGGCGGGCCTCCTGACCCTCCAACTCGGTGCCGAGCGGAAGAGAGGTTACGAAGACGAGGGCCGCGAACACGGCGACGTAGCAGGGTCTGAGTCTCATAGAACTCGCGGGACGTGGGGTGGCGACGGAGGCGAAGTCAGAGAACATGGAGCCGCAGGTCCACTACGTCGAGAGATCCTCCGCAAGCAGTCCTTCCAGCCGCATCACTTCGAGGGCATTGGTACTGGGCAAGACGCCTTCACGCAGCCGATAGTCGAACGTCATCAGTCCATCCTCGACCTCATCGGTGAAGTGAACCACCCGAGCGTGAAGGCCGGGCTCATCGGCCAGCCCGGCCAGGCACAGGTCGTGCGTGGAAACCAGCGTCAGGGTATCTCCGTTCGCGAGCTGACGAAGCACCGCCTCCGTGCCGGCGTGGCGTTCCCGAGAGTTGGTGCCGCTCAGAATCTCGTCCAGCAGGACCAACATCCGTCCCTGGGTGCGCGCGGTGTCCAGGCAGAACTTCAGGCGGCGCACCTCGGCGTGAAAGCGGGATAGCCCGTCGCTCAAGGAGTCCTCGACCCGCATGCTGCTCACCACGCCCATGGGGCGCATCCGGAAGCTCGTAGCAGGGACCGGCAGGCCGGCCCGCGTGGCCACCACCGCCAGTCCGACAGAGCGGATGTAGGTGCTTTTTCCACTCATGTTCGACCCGGTCACGATGAGCAGTTCTCCCGCGTCACTCAGCGTGACGTCGTTGGGCACCCTGGTGGCCGCGGGCAGCAGCGCATGGGCAAGGTCCCGGGCCACGAGTAGCGGTCCCTCCTCGGACACCACGGGCCAGGTGGCCGTGGGCAGGGCCGCCGCATAGGAAGTCAACGCAAGATGGGCCTCCAGCTCGGCGACGGTTCCCATCCATGCCTGGAGGTGAGGGCCATGCGTTCGGTGCCACTCCAGGAGTCCGCGGCGGGCTCGGACGTCGGAGAGCAAGACGATGTTCCCGGTCAGAGCCCAGTAGGCGTTCTTCCGCTGTGCCAGACGGTGTGCGAGGCGCCTCAGGGCGGCCACAGCCTGTGGCGCGCTTTCGCCCTCGCCTTTGACGGGTGCCAACAGCCGTCTCAGCAGCGGAGACTCGAAGTCCAGCCGGACCAGGACCTCCAGTACCTTGGACCACGACCGTAGGGTGCTGGAGACCGCCTCGAAGCGGGAGGTGAGTGCTTCCAGGTCTTTGAACCGACGCGCGTAGAGGACGTTGATCGCCGCGGGCACCAGCGTGAACGCCCAGGACCGCTCCAACGCGATGGAGATGAACAGTCCGGCAAGAGCGGACAGGGGCAGGAGCACCTCCAGGGCCCGTTCTCCGGCTGAGGATGCCGCTGCCACCGGTTCCAGGCCCCAGCGCGCCAACGCTCGTGTGCGGGCGGCCAGCACTTCGGGGGAATGCCTGGCGCCCGACTCGGAGAGGGCACGCAGCTCCACCTCGAGTAGCTCGCGCGCGTCGTTTCGCTCCAGCAACTCCTGAACCGCTTCTTGCCGCTCCTGAATCTCCCGCCGGTCCGGACCCGAGTCGCCCGGCGCCTCCGTGCGGAACTCGGTGAGGCGTGCTGCCAGCGAGTCCTCGCCCAGCACCGTGTGGCAGGCGTTCACTCGATGGAAAAGCGAGTCCGGTCCCACCACGTCGAGGTCCGCCGCGAAAGGATGGCTACGGTCCAGCGCCGCGCTCCCGTCGGACTGGCCGAAGTCCCACGTGCCCTCCAGACGGGCGGCCGCGCGTTCGTACCAGTCGACCAGGTACTGGGCACGGACCCGCCGAAGGCTCCAGCGTCGGCGCATCCAGACGAGGGGGATCAGCGCCAGTCCGGTGCCCAGCAGGACACGTGACGTGGGCCAGCCCAGCACGCCGAGCCAGGTGAGTAGGGCCCCCAAGAGGCCGGCGAATAGGATACCGGCAGAGAGATTCGCCCAAGTCGACTCCCTCGCCGCCTCCGCATCGAAGTCGGCCAGCGCCCGCTCGAGGGAACTCACAGGGTCGGCTACGACTCAGCCACTGGGTGAAAGCGTCGCTCGCGGGTGGCGGCCGCGTCCAGCGTGGAGATCCATGCCAGCATCTGCTCCTGTAGGCTCGAGGAAAACGCATCCTGGTGGCGGCGCCACCAATCGCGGAACCCCGGGCGCACCAGATACGACCGAATCATGAACTCGTAGCTCTTCCAGATCTCCCGATCCAACGTGCCATTCCGATACTGATAGTTGAGGTTGTCCCAGTGGCGGAAGGTGGCCAACAACATGGCGTGCCAGCGGAATCGTTCGGTCGGTGTCAGTTGCTCTTCGCCACCGTCGAGTCCTCGCCCCCAAATCTCTGCCATCTCTGGATCCTGGATGATGAGACTGAGAAGCTCCACACTGTTTTGGGAGACCTCCTGATACGCCGTTGCCCGCACCGCCTTGGTGTTTTGGCGCAACTGGATACTGACGTAGATCAGTGAGACGATGACACCGATTGCGCCAACGAACTCACCAATGTTGCCGAGCGCGTTGAGGTCCATGCTCAGGTTCGTTCCGGAATGAAGGCCACGATACGCAGCGGGGCTCCGCTTCCCCCCTCGATCTTGGTGGGAAGCGCCACCACGAATGCACCAAACTCGGGAAGTGCCTCCAGGTGCGCCACGTTCTCGAACCCCGGGACCTCGGCGTCATAGAGGATCTGATGGCTCTCGAACCGCGACGACTGTCCGAAGTCGATGCTCGGTGTGTCGATGCCAATCGCGGCGATGTCCCGCTCATTCACCAGCCAACGCGCAGCGTCCGGGTGGAGGCCGGGGAAGTGGAGTAGCGGTACCGCCTCTGGCCCGGTCTGATCGGTGCCCAAGTAGGCGACCGGGTCCTCGTAGCGGGCTCCCCACCCGGTCCTCAGCATCACAATGCTGCGATCGGGGATGGGGCCATGTTGCGCTTCCCACGTCTCGAAATCTGTGACGCTGACTTGGTAGTCGGGGTTGGCCGCGGCTGTGACGTCGATTACCACTGCGGGGCCGATCAGCCGCCAGAGCGGGATTTCGTCGGTCGACGGTTTGCCTTCGGCAAAGTGAATGGGTGCATCCAGATGGGTGCCTCCGTGTTCGGCCGCTGTGAAGTTGAACGCAGAGTAGAAGTAGCCCCCTTCGGTTGGACCGAACGCAACAGTGTCGAGCTCGAAGGGTGTAGCGGTGGGCCAGAAGACCGACTGCTCGTTGAGCGGATGGGTCAGATCCACCCAACGTCCAGACGCAGCCGCGAAGACGGCTGCCGCCCCAGGCGCGCTGGGGGCTCGCTCCGGCGCGCACCCAATCGACGCCGCTGCGAGCACCCCCAGAAGGTACGTGGAGGCTCTCCCGTGGATCCTCAAAGGGAGAGCCAGAGGTTCACCTTGATGATAAAGGTGTCGGTGACGGGCGAGCGTCGAAGTGCGCTCACGTCCCTGTTGAAGTCGAAATCGCCGAAGGAGCTGCGGCCCAGCTGGTTCCTTTGCCATACGAAGAACATGGTGGAGCCCGGCCGATACTCCCAGCGGAGTACGGCGTTAGCCCGGAGAGAGCGAATGTTGAAGTCGCGGTCGCTGAGAGCGAAGTCGATGGACCCGTCCCCGTCGAAATCGAAGTAGCGCCTATGGTCCTGGTCCTCGCAAGTGCGGCCCCCTGAGCAACTCGGGGAGGCGGCGGCGCCCGTCACCGACCCCTCCTCGAACACGTCGAACTCGAACGAGGCGGTCTTGGCCAACTGCTTGTAGGACACATAGTCCCCGGCAGAGAGTAGGGGCTGGGCGAAGAACTGGAGGGTGAGTCGGGGCGTAAACGTCCAGTTTAGACGAGTCACCATGGATACGCTGCGCCGCTCGAGATCGGCGAACAGGTATCGGTTGCCGAACGTGCCCGCGAACGGTAGAGCGCTCGACGTAGCCACATACTGGGCCGCGACTTCGGTTTCCCTGTAGTTGGGCGCGAGCTCGATCTCGACGCGAGTCGACGGCTGGATCTTGACCGCCGCGCTGACCTCGAATAGTCCACCCGCTCCCTCTCGCCCCCGAGCAAACGCCACCCTCGGGGTCAAGGAGATCATCCTGCGGTTGTCGGTGGCGATGCTGCCCGAGAAGTCGAACCGACCGGGTTCTCTCATGCGGGGGCCGCCACGCGTCGCGGTCCGCGACATGTTTTCGGGCCCGTAGGACCCTCCGAGACTCAGTTTCCAGAAGTTGAGAAACGTCACGTTGGACCGGAGCGAAAAGGTCCCCGCGGTATGGGCCTCCTGCCACGCATCCCACGAGCCCGCGTCTCGGAGCGCTTCGTGACTCCAGTTGTGGAAGGTGATGGCGTTGATATCCCAAGCACGGAGATGCTCGCCGAGGCTTACCTGCTGGAGTCCCAGGCGCGCACCGCCATCCAGCCGCTCCCTGCTCCGGGAGAACCCCAGATCGTTGATCTCGAACCCGGAGGTCACCTGGGCGGCCCAAAGCGCGGCGGTCCAGCGGCCCCGACGCTTCTCTGCCTGGAGTCTCCATTCCGCACCACTCAGCGCGGTTCGGCTGGGGTCGAGGGCCGACCACGCCAGGTCCGGCCGCTGCAAGTAGTGGTTGCTAGAGCGCTGGATGCGAAGCAGGGCCGCGGAGTCGCCCCGCACGTGGCTTCCCGCCAAGAAGCCCCACACCGCGTAAGTTCGCTCCGCCCAGTTGTGCTCGAAGTCGACGCCGCCCCCAAACGCTTCCACTGGGAGCGCGTCCAGCGTTCCATCCTCGGGTAGGTCTCGACGCAGGTAGGTGGCGAGTCCGCCTATGTTGCTCAGCCCGTCGTTGAGGTCCTGCGATATCCGCACGACGCCGTGGCCGACCCGAGGCTGTGCGGTGAAGTCCTGGATGGGCCCCCCGTTGCCCGGCAGGAAAGAGCCGGTCTCGGAGCCCGTCACCGCCGCCAGAGCGCCGACCGACAGTCCTCCCCGCGTCCGCCCGGTCAACTTGGCAGCGCCGATGATGGTGGTGTTGTCCGGAACGTCGGCGAACGCTGCTCCCGGAGGCGCTGGTCCTTGAGGTGCCCGCCCAACCCGTCGGGAGTAGAACACCCGGTTTCCGCCGCCAGAGAGGTTGAAGTCGAATACCCGTGCGTCCTCCACGAAGAAGGGCCGCCGCTCCTCGAAGAACGTTTCGAACGCAGTGAGGTTGATCACCGCGGGGTCGACCTCCACCTGTCCGAAGTCCGGATTCAGGGTCGCGTCCAACGTGAACTGGGTGCCGAGCCCGTATCGCAGGTCTACACCCACCTGTCCACCGACCTCGGATGCCTCCAGGAAGGGGTTGCCCGTCTGCAAGGGTTGCCTTCGGACCCGGGTCAGCGCATAGGGACGCATCTCGATCCGCTGGGGGGTGCCTTCAATCCTCACACCTTCGAGGAGTCCGAACTGGCTGACACGTCCTGGTTGGAGCTTGGACTCGAGCGCGAATCGGGTCAGCTCGTTGTCGGCCGCTCGTCGCCGACCGAAGTTGAGTCCCCAGGTTTGACTGTCCGACCCCTGTTCGTAGCGCATCTGTGAGAGGGGAATCCGCATCTCCACATGCCAGCCGTCGTCGGTGATGCGGACCGCGGAGCTCCACACGGCGTCCCAAGCCGCGTCCTCGCCACCGTCGTCGAACAGATAGCGGTCGGTCTGGACACCGGCCGCGCTGACGCGAAAGCGGTAGCCGGTACGGCGATCCAGGTTGGGATCGAACATGACCTCGAAGTAGTCGAACTGACCATTGTAGTTGGAATCGCGGCGAACCATGTTGCGCGCGATCGTGCCCGGGCTCTCGTCATACAGCCGGGCGCCGACGTACACCGCGTCGTCGTCGTAGAGCACCCAGACTTCCGAGTCGTTCTGCGCCGGGGCGGCCTCGACGGGCTCCTTCTGCACAAACCCCTGAAACGAGGGGGCCGAACTCCACACCGCTTCCTCCAGGCGACCGTCGATCCGGAGGGGCTCGCCGACCGGATGGGCCGACATGGTGGGGCGGAGGGGGTCAGGCGACTGAGCCCGGGCAGGGGCCGGGATGGCCATGAGGAGCAGCGCACTGAGCAAGAGGGGGATGGGCATTGCTTCCTAGGAGGCTGTTGGTAACGATCCGCCTACCGGCCCGGCTTCGACCCCAACCTCGCCCACCGCGCGAAGTCTGCGACTGGATCTTCGACGTGGGGGGCGAGCTTCATCGGCCGGGGTGGTCGTTCCATGGCACGGGCTGTCGTTCCGGCGGGTTCAGTGCGACGTGCCGGGGTCGGGTCCAGAGCCCAGGAGATCCCCAGGGCTGTTGCGATCCCGACCACATTCCAGACCATGTCCTTCCAGGAGGCTTGCCCGAGTCCCCTGCTGTCACTCCACTCCTTGGCTATCCCTGCCGATAGCGAAAGTCCTGCGCCTAGCAGCAGTCCTGCGCGCTTGGAGTCCCAAACACGGGTGCCGACCAGGTACCCGCCTGTCGCGATAACGGCGCTGGCCACGAAATGTTGCGCCTTGTCCTTGGCGAACCAGCGGTCCTGCCCTTCCAACTGGCCGCAGGGTGCCAGCAGCAGCACGACTCCAATGCCGACGGCTCGGAGTCTGTCTGCGGGCACCCTGCGTAACCCGATGTGATGAAGTGGGCTAGCGCCGGCGCCTCTTTTTGGGTTTCCGGCCCTGATTGGGGTGGTCGAGGTGTTGCCAGGTCTCACCCCGCCGCAACATGTGGATCGTGCTCGGAGAAACGCCGAGCTTGTCCGCCCACTCAGCTCCCGACCGCTTCCACTTGTCCTTCTTCTCGTCCCAGTCCTTCAACACTCGCAGGGCTTGCGCCTTGGTGAGTGCAGCGTGAGGGGAGCGCTCACCCTGAAGCCAAACGTTGTGTCCCTTCCAGCGTCCGGGCTTCTGACGGGGGCCTGGAATCGATGCTCCGCTGTTCCCTAGACAGTAGTGACGAACCTGGTCTGCGGAGTAGTTCTTGTAACGACGCGCGATTTCCGCGTACGACTTTCCAGCCTGTGCCATCTTACGCCAACGCACGACCGTCTTCGCTGGGGGTCGGGGCATACTAAACCTCTCGCCTGGGGTGATCGTTAGTTCGATGTAGGGATTGATACGCGAAGTCTAGCGCGTCTCGGCGTGCCAAAAAAGACCTGACCCGCCAACGCCGACGTTTCGTGGCGTCTAAAATGTTGGGGCCGACCCGCAGACGCAGATGCGCGAGCCCACTGGCGGAGCACTGGCGTGGTCCGCGATACCGACCGGGCGGTCGGCTAGCTTTGGTTGCTGATATTCTGGGCAGCGTCGCCGAACATCGCCTGCAGCTGACCGCGAAACGCGAGGAGGGCCACCACCACGACCCCACTCACCAGCAACAGCAGCAGCGCGTACTCGACCAAGTCCTGACCTCGGTCGTCGAGCCACACCGCACGCAACCACGTTGAAACGTCCATGGCACTTCCAGCTTGAAGGAAGCGTGCCGTTTCGAGCGCGTGGGTGGACAAAACTCCTAAGATGTTGCCGTTAAACGTGATACACGCATCGATGTCCCACGTGTCGGGGCGCCGAATCGTGGGCTGTGGACCTCCCAGTGCGGCGTTGATGCGTCAGAATCAAGGCTGATGAAACGTTCCTCGTCGACAGCCAACCAGGCGAACGAGGAGACCATCATGCGCCATCTTTGCACCGTGTTCGCTGTATTCGTGATAAGTGCGACCGCGGTCGATGTCGGGGCGCAGTTGGTTCCGATCCGTACCGTACCGGTCGCCACCGGCGACCAGTTCAAGTTGTATCCCTCGAGCAGGGGCGGCATGGGTGGACTCGAGATCGCCACCGAAGACTCGCTCGCCGCCGTGTTCGGTAACCCGGCAGCCGGCCTCCGGCTGGGCGACGGCTTCTTCTTTGGCGCGCCCGTGCACTTCGGGGTGTCACAGGAGTGGGGCGCGCCTACCAGCTCCGCTACCTCACTTCCGCTTGGAGCCTTCTTCACGGAGGGGGACTGGGCCTTCGGCGGATCCTTGGCCTTGCAGGAGGTGACCACCGCCGACAACGGCTTCGCGGGTCCGGTGCCGTTGTGGGACCGATGCCTCGAGTGCGAGTTGATCCTGCTCGCCCCTTCAGAGAATACGCTGAGCGATGCATCCGCGAGGAACGTCTACCTGGGCGCACAAGCTGCACGGAAGGTGGGCCGGGGAGCGGCCTTGGGCTTCGCGGTGTCCTTCGCCGACCTTGGTGGTGTCTCCGGCATCGAACACCTCTATGCGGGCAGTCAGCGCATCGATGTGGCCGGCACAGTGCTCGACCTGCGGGTCGGAGCCCTCTGGGAATCCGAGTCCGGCGCTGTGACCGAGGCGATTCTGTTACATAACCGAGTCGACATTCGACACGACGTGACCTACGTGGAGTGGGGTCCGGTTCCCGTCGAGCCCGATCCGCTTGGGGTCCCAGTGTGGGAACCGCACCTCCGGATCGACGAGAACCTCGACGTGACCCACACCTGGGGGGGACATGTCAGGCACGCCCGGCCCGTGGGAGAGCGCGGTTGGCGGGTGGGTTGGTCGGCCACGGCCAACAAGCGTTCCCATCCCAAGATCCCCAACTACGAAATCCAGAACATCCCTAGGGATCCGGGCAACTCGTGGGCGTTCAACCTGGGGTTGGGGCTGGGACGTGGGTTTGGCCCGGTGAGTTTCGGGGTCGAGGCGGTCCTGGAACCGATCTGGGCAGAGACGTGGCAGGAGGCAGAATCGGACACGGTGACGAGCACCGGATCACCGATCGACCGTGGGGACAAGACCATCCTGAACGACTTTCAGTTCGCCAACGTGTTGCTCCGGTCCGGCGTGGCCATCGAGCAGGGGCGAGCCACCTTCCAGGCCGGCCTGGAGGCCCATTCGCTCAGCTACGATCTCGACCAGGCAGACCTGCTTGCCGGCACCCGGCGAGCGCAGACCGAAAGCTGGATCGAGTGGACCCCCACCTGGGGGCTCAGAATTCGACTCGACGAGGCCACCCTCCACTATACGGGTCAGGCCCTCGCCGGGACGGGTGCGCCGGGTGTGGCCCAGAACTGGATCTTCGACGACGTTCCGCTCGCCGGTCGGGAGGCCGATTCCGGTGCACTGGGTATCCTCACCGCCCCCAGTGGTCCGCTCACCCTGCAGGCCGCAACCGTCTGGACCCACCAGTTCGCCGTCACGATCCCTATCCGGTAGGGGCCTAACGGCCTGACCCGTTCGGCGGTCTCCAGGGTAACAGGAGCCGAAACCCGGAGACGCAGGTGGCTGGTGAGGCGACAGCGAGGATCCGATCCATCGAGATAGGACAGGGCTTGGAGGAGGTCCGCCGAGAGGGGCCTACCGGCCAGACCGACGCGGACTTGGTGACCCGGGCCAAAGCCGGCGACACCGAGGCCTTCGGCCTTCTGGTACGCCGACACCTCGGGGTGGCGTTTTCCACAGCCCGCCGCCTGGTGAACACCGACGAGGACGCCCAGGACGTATGCCAGGACGCCTTCATCAAGGCGTTGGAGAGGCTCGAGGATTGCCGTGACCCGTCCAACGTGCGGGCCTGGCTGCTCACGATCGTGCGCAACCGGGCCCACAATTTCCGGAAGTACCTGAAGGTCCGCTCCACGGAGGAGTTGGAGCCCGGAACGGCGGCCAGTCGACTTCGCCCGGATCAGGATCTGGAGCGCACCGAGATATGGGAGCGCACCCAGCGCGCGGCCGAAACCCTGACGGACCTCCAGCGCAAGGTGCTGATGCTACACGACTACGAAGGCTGGAGACATGCAGAGATTGGTGAGCGCCTTGGGATTTCCGAAGGCGGTTCGAGGTTTCACCTTCACGCGGCACGCAAGCGAATGAGAGGCCTTTTGGCTGAGTTGAAGGAGCAGCGACGATGAGTGGCGAGGACAAGGTGGCAGGCCACATTGGACCTGGGGACTACGACGCGCTGGATCCGACCCGGGACCTGGCACGGTGGGAGCGTGCGGTCGAGGGCATCCTGAGAGCCGCTGAGCCGGAGCTCGAGCGTCGTGCTCGGCGGGGGCGTCGGTCGGTTGTGGAGGTCCTATACCGCTGGCGGCGGGGCGGCGTGTTGGCGTCGGGGTTGGTGGCGGCTGCGGCTTCGGTGGCACTGCTGTTGGGCGGACAGCCCGACGTAGCGGTCCAGGAAGGCATCGTCTACCCGGCGGAAGCCATGGTGCCCGAAATGGGTGATTGGCTGACCACGGGCGAGGCGCCCACCATGGTGGCGCTGTTCTCCGAGTTTGGAGCGGGGTCATGAACGGATCAGGAAGAGCCTCTGGTTGGCTTGGGCCGGCGGCCCTGATCGTGGCTGTGTTCGTGTCCGGTGCTCTGACGGGCGCGGCCGGCATGCGCTGGCTGGGTCAGGAGGCGCAGGAAGGGCAGGTCGCCGAAGAACGAGCGCGCGACCGTGGGCGCGAGGGTCCTCGCGACGGGCGGACCTCCCGACATTTTCTGGATCAGGTGAGCGAGCGTTTGGATCTGACCGCGGAACAGCAGGACCGCATCGACAGCATCATTCAGGATCACCGTCAGAGGAGCCGGGAGGTCATGGAGGGCATCCGGCCCCGCTTGGGGGCTTCGCTCGACTCCATGAACGCTGCCATTGCCGAGGTGTTGGAGCCGGCGCAGCGGGAAGCGTGGACCGAGTTCCTGCAAGAGGCGAACGAGCGTCGGCGGGACGACCGGCGTCGTGGGGGAGGGCGCAGGGACGGGCCGCCCCGGGGTCGCTGAGCGCGGTTCCCCCTTCAGTGAGCGGAGGGTCTCACGCCATATTCGAGGTGTGAGACGCAAGTGTCCGACGCAGGGGGGATGATGATGGGAGTGGTGCGGGGAATGGTAGGGGCCGGGTTGGCGTTGGCTGCCATGCTCGCGGGACCGGCGGAGGTGGCGGCGCAGGAGGTCCGCTGGGGTTTCCGGGGTGGTGTTTCGCTCAACCCCGACGGGTTCTCGATCGGCGGGCACGGTGAGTTTCGTCCCACCGACCTTCCCGAACTCGCCGTCGTCCCCAGCGCTGACGTCACGGTGGGCAGTGAGCACTCGATCGACTACACGGGTCTTCGCCTGACCGGCAACGCGCACTGGTACTTCGCGCCGCAGGAGGGCTTCACGCCGTTTGCCCTCGGCGGAGTCTCGTTCTACATGTTCGACGACGAACTCAGTCCCTCGGAATCGGGGCTGGGGCTCAACCTTGGTGGCGGAGCCGATTTCGGGGCGCTCTCCACCGAACTCTGGTTGGGCGTGGGAGAGAATCCCGACCTGGCCCTTTGGCTGGCCTACACGTTCCCTTGATGGGGGCGGGCGCCACGGTCTAGGGCAGGGAGACCGCCAGGCGAGGCAAGCATGTCGGAAGAACTGCAGGACGAGGTGGCCGCGGATCCCGAGCATTCCCGGTCGGGACTGACACGGAGGGACCTACTCGCTGGGGCGGCGGGAGCGTTGGGGGCGGCTGTGCTCAAAGGGCCCTTCGGTGTGGCGGCCCAGCCGACCGCGGTACCGGACCGCCAGGAGACCGACGCACTACCCACACTCCCCGATCCCACGTCGGTCCTGGGCAGGTTGCCCAACGAGTTGGGAGAGCGCTCTCCGTTCGTGCGTCCCCGGCGGCATGCCAGCGCCACATCGTCGCGCACTCCGCTGCAGGATCTGCACGGGATCATCACGCCTTCGGACGTGCACTTCGAGAGGCACCATGGCGGTGTTGCCCAGGTGGATCCCCGAAGCTACCGGCTGCTGATCCACGGTTTGGTGGAGCGGCCCATCGTGTTCACGCTCGAGGATCTGTTGCGCTTTCCCTCCGAGTCTCGGATCCATTTCCTCGAGTGCTCCGGCAACATGTCGACGAGGGCAGGTCCGGAGACGCCACCGCAGCGTATCTGCGGACTCACCAGCACCAGCGAGTGGACTGGCGTGCCGCTTTCCACGCTGCTGCGCGAAGTCGGGGTACGACCCGAAGCCAGCTGGATGATCGCTGAGGGTCAGGACGCCGCCATGATGGCGCGGAGCATCCCGGTCGAAAAGGCGTGGGACGACGCCATGATCGCCTACGGACAGAACGGTGAGCCTCTCCGTCCCGAGCAGGGGTACCCGGTCCGGCTGTTCCTCCCCGGTTGGGAGGGCAACACCAACGTGAAGTGGCTGCGCCGACTCGAGTTCACTGACGGACCGCTCCAAGCGCGCGACGAGACGGCCCGCTACACCGACCCCCTCGGCGACGGCACCGTGCGCCAGTTTTCGTTCGTGATGGAGGCGCGCTCCATCATCACCACGCCCTCGTTTCCTCAGCGCGTCGAGCCCGGTTGGAACGAGATCAGGGGAATCGCCTGGAGCGGCCGTGGCAAGATTGCCAAGGTCGACATCAGCTTGGATGGCGGCACGTCTTGGGTTGCGGCCGACCTGCAGGAGCCGGTCCTGTCGAAAGCGCACACGCGTTTCCGATACATGTGGAAATGGGATGGGTCGCGGGCGGAGATTGCGAGTCGGGCCACGGACGAAACAGGGTATGTGCAGCCCACCCGTGCTCAGCTCATCGAAGCCCGAAGCGCCCGCACGTCTTACCACCTGAACCCGATCACCGCGTGGGTGGTGCAGTCGGATGGACAGGTCGTCTACCGCGAGGAGCCCTGGGGATGAGTGTATATCCGCAGACGCGGTTCGGAGGTGCGTGGTTGCTGCTCGCGTGCGTTGCGTGCCAGGGACCTGAGGAGGCGCCCGCAGTTCAGCAGGAGGGAATGGGCTCTTCTCCAGCGGTCCAGCCGACCGTAGCGGCCTCCGAGGCGATTCCGGACTCATGGGGATTGGGTTCGCACGACGTGGCCTCGTTCATCGAGGAGTGGGACCACGACATCGGACCCGACGGTGCGGATCTGCCCCCAGGGTCAGGGACGGCCGAACAGGGTGAACCGCTCTACCAGGCATTGTGCGCGTCGTGCCATGGGGTGGAAGGCGAGGGCATGGCCATCAACCCGCGGCTGGTCACCACGGGCACGGCAGAGGAGCAATTCCGGGCCCGCGGGATCGGTCAGTTCTGGCCGTACACGTCCACGCTCTACGACTACGTGAGGCGATCCATGCCACAAACGGCCCCCGGATCGCTGGAGCCGGACGAGATCTACGCGCTCGTCGCCTGGATGCTGGAGAAGAACGGTCGCATTGGGCCCTCCGATGAGATGAACCCCGAGACGCTCATGGCGGTCGAGATGCCGGGACGCGACAAGTTCGTGCCCGACGATCGGGTCCCGGGGCCGACGATTCGGTAAGTCCCGTCGGGTCGCTCACGCGCGGGTCGCCAACGCGGGTCCGGACTCAGGCTGGACCGTCCACGTGACTGACGCCAGGTGCCCATGTCGTTTTCCCAATTCGCAATGGACGGATTTCGGAGCCCGCGATGGGTGTGATCCGGGAGGTGCTCCTCTGGCGCCGTTCGACGGCCGTGGCGGCCTTCCTGCCGCACCTGGCCCCACCAGGTCGACTCGTTTGATCTAACAGGGGCTCCTTAGGCCTCACGCGGGCGCCCACGAACCACCGTAAGTGCCTCATATATTTAAGGATAGATGATTCATGCTCCTTCTATCCCCGAGGCCTGCCATGTCGAACCCTCCATCCCCCGACGCTACCGTATCCACCGAATGCGACATCTCCGACGAGGACGTGTTCTCGCTCGGCGAACGCTGCGCCGAGGCGTTTCGACAGGCCGATGTGTTGAAGTATGAAGGCCTCGTCTTGCTCGCCGAGTTCGATGCCCGGAAGGGCTACGAGGAAATGGGGTTCACCACCACCGCCGATTGGCTGACCTGGAGGACCCAGATCGAAGCCAACGCGGCTCGCGAACGAGTGCGGACCGCGCGAGCGTTAAAGCACCTTCCCAAAACGGCGGCCGCGATGCGGGAAGGCGCGTTGTCGTTCACCAAGGTTCGAACCCTCACCCGCGTGGCAAAGCCCGAGAACGAAGAACAGCTCCTGACGTTTGCGAGGGCGGGGTCGGCCGCCAACCTCCAGCGCCTCGTGAAGGGATGGAAGCAGCTCGATCGCCGTTCCGAGGTGACCGCCGAACAGCTCAGGTTCCGCAGCAGGACATTCAGCGTGTTCGTGGCAGACGACGGCATGGTGGTGCTGAAAGGACGGCTCGACCCGGAAGCCGGCGCGGTGCTGATGCGGGCCATCGAAGCGGCCTCGGACGCGCTCTACCGCAAGGAACACGAAGCCGACGAGCGCGAGGCCCAGCAGCGTCGGGCGGATGCACTCGGGCTGATGGCGGAGCGAGCGTTGGCCGCTGGGTTCGGTGAAGGCGCTCCGATCAGTGGCTCGAGGGCCGAGCGTACCCAGGTCATGCTCCACGTGGATGCCGACACGTTGAGTGAGTCCGGAGAACCGGGGATCTCCGAGCTGGAAGACGGAACGCGCGTGTCTGCAGCAACAGCCAAGCGTATCGCGTGCGACACCGGCGTCGTGCAGGTCACGGTCGATGACCGCGGTAACGTCTTGGGCGGGGGCCGCCGCAAGCGAACCGTGCCACCAGCCCTGCGGCGGACCCTCGAGGTCCGCGATCGTGGCTGCCGCTACCCCGGCTGCGGCCTTCGCTTCACCGGCGCGCACCACATCCAGCACTGGGCGGACGGTGGCGAGACCTCGCTACTGAACCTGGTCCTGCTGTGCCGGCGGCACCACAGGGCGGTTCATGAAGGCGGGATGCGCGTGTGCATGGATCGCAACCAGACGGTGGTGTTCCTCACGCCCAGCGGGAGGGCGATTGCGGATGTCCCCCCGAGGTCGAGCACGACGTTGCCGCAGTCACGTCCGCTCACCCAAGACGTCACACCCCGCTATAGAGGGGACACCGACATCCCCTGGTCGATCGAAGGCGACGCCTGGGACGCGCTCGACTGTGACTGACGCAGGCAAGTCGAAGCGGCAACCTCGTACCTCAGCCGCGCACCGCCTCCGTCACGCGCGCGCGCATCAGCGTGCAGAGTTCTTCCACGCCCTCGTCGGCAACACGGTACCAGACCCACTGACCCTCCCGGCGGCGGGTCACGAATCCCATCTCGTGCAACTTCTTGAGATGCTTGGAGACGTTGGCCTGACCTAGGCCCGACGCCTCCACGAGTTGGCTGACGGTGGACTCGCCGTCCATCAGCAGATTCAGCACTGCCAATCGGGTCGGTTCGGCCAGCGCCTGAAAGCCGTGGGCCACCTGGCGAAGCTCCTGGGAGCCGAGCCGGTGTGAGCTCATGCGAGCGGCACCCGTTGCCCGGCCTGCACGAAGGCATGCTCGAAAAGGAAGAGGCCCAACAGGCCGGCGAGCACCACGGGCGCTCCAACCCAGGGTGCCGCCAACCCGATGCCAGAAAGCAGGAGGCCGCTCCAGAAGATGCTGCTGTAGAGGCCGTGGGTCAGCTCGTAGTGGGCCGCTCGGGCATGTGCCGTGGCACCGGTCACCGACAGGTCCCCAAACGCCATCAGCAGGTGGACGGCACTGGCCGCAGCGAACACCCAGTGCAGGGCGGGTGAGGGCCACGGACCGAACAGCGGGGCCAGCAGCGCCAACATGCCAGCGCCCGCCACGAGGGCCTGCGTGAAGAGGTGGGCGGGGAGTAGCGGACTTTGCCACAGGTCCCGGCCGCGCGACTGCGCAAACAAGAAGGCCGTGTACACCGCGGTCAGCGCTGCCAGGACTGCCCCCAAGGGGACGAGGTACGACGTAAGCCGGCCCCGCCCGGCCACACCCAACAACAGGTGGGCGCCCAGCACGGCCGCGAAACCTCCGATGATGAACCCTCCCCGCACCAGCCAACTCTTCCACTGCGGGCGTACGAAGATGTAGTAGAAGCGCTCGGGGCGTTCCAGGTCCCAGATGAGCAGTGCCCCGGTGAGCGCCAGAAAGCCCAGGGCGACCAAGGGTGTGCCCACGGTCCAGAGAGGACTCTCCCATCCGAGCAGACCCATGAGAACCAGAATCAGCGGCACCAGGTAGGCGCCCGCGGCCACCGACTTGGTCCAAGTGTAGAGAGAGACGCGCCAGTCCCAGGGTGCCCTGTGCCCGACGTCGTACGAGACGATGGCTGCCGCCGCGCTGTTGGAGACCCCCGGGTGCCCGACATCGACGGCGTGGGATCCCTGCGGCTGCTCACTCCACATGAACATGCCTCCCCCGGGAGTGCGCGCAGCCAATGGGTCGAGCGTGAACTTGTTGCCGCCTTTGTAAAAGAGCTTGGGGTGGGTCTCCTTCTCGGGCCGGCGGACGGCCACCGCATCACGCGCGACAATGCTTGCCACCTGGCTGAGTGGGTCGTCCAGGTCTCCAATGATGATGGCTTGCGTGGGGCACACGACGACACAGGCCGGCTCCAAGCCCACATCCACCCGATGTGCGCAGAAGTTGCACTTCTCCGCGCAGCCGTCGCCCGGATTGATGAAGATGGCGTCGTAGGGGCAGGCCGCGATGCACGCCTTGCACCCGATGCATGCTTCCTTGTCGAAGTCCACGATCCCGTCGGGCCGGCGGTACATGGCGGCGGTGGGGCAGGCGGCGACACAGGGTGCGTCTTCGCACTGGTTGCAGCGGGTCACCTGGAAGTTGCGTCGAGCGCTCGGGAACTCACCCACGTCCACGTACTTCACATACGTTCGGTGCACCGAGAGGGGCACTTCGTTCTCGGACTTGCACGCGGTGGAGCATGCGTGGCAACCAATGCACCGCGATTGATCGATGACCTTAGCCCACTTCTTCACCGTGGGTTGGGTGAGCGTGTTGGACACGCGTGCGAGCTCCTTGAGTTGCGGACTCTCCATCGTCGACCCCTGCGGCCGCGTCGGCGTTGCTCATATAACTCGTGAGGCATATACTGGCAACCGAGGTGATACGACATGTTCTTTCGACAGTTCTTTGAAGAGCGGCTCGCTCAGTATGCCTACCTGGTCGGGTGCCAGCGGACGGGTGAAGCGCTGCTCATCGATCCCATGCGGGATTTGGATCCCTACTTCGCGGTCGCGCGTGGCGAGGGGCTCGAGATCGTCGCGGCCACTGAAACCCACATTCATGCGGATTATCTCTCGGGCGTCCGGCAGCTTGCAGCGAAACATGGCGTGCGGCCCTACCTGTCCGCCGAGGGCGGCGAAGGGTGGGAATACGTGTGGCCTGCCGCCGACGGCTGCGATGTCCAGTGGCTGAAGGACGGGACCGACTTCCGGATCGGGAACATCAAGATCGAAGCGCGTCACACCCCGGGTCACACCCCTGAGCACCTGAGCTTCCTGATCACGGACGAGGGGGGCGGCGCCGACGAACCCATCGGGATGGTGTCCGGGGACTTCGTGTTCGTGGGTGACCTGGGTCGCCCGGACCTCCTCGAGTCGGCTGCGGGGGTGGAGGGGGCGATGGCACCGTCCGCCAAGCGGCTCTTCCAGTCGGCTCAAGCGTTTCTGGAGCTGCCGGACTACATGCAGGTGTGGCCGGGGCATGGCGCGGGAAGCGCCTGCGGAAAAGCCCTGGGAGCGATTCCCGAAACGACAGTGGGCTACGAGAAGCGCTTCAGCCCGGCGCTCGACTACGTGAGAAGGGGTGAGGCATCGTTCGTCGACTTCATCCTGTCGGGTCAGCCTGAACCACCGCTCTACTTCGCCGACATGAAGCGCTTGAACCGAGATGGGCCGCCGGTTCTGGAAGGCATTCCTGAGCCCCGAGAGCTGGGCGAGACCGAGTTGATCGCGGCGCTCGCCGACCCGAGCGTGGCTGTGTTCGACACCCGCCTGGACCGCGGCGCTTTCATGTCCGGACACCTGGCGGGCGCGGTGTACGCGCCCTTCGACAAGTCGTTCCCCACCATCGTGGGTTCGTACGCCACGCTCGACCAGCGGATCGTGCTGCTCGTGGATCCTGCGGATGTCTCGGAAGCCATCCTCGCCCTGGTGCGGATCGGGTTTGACGGTGTGGGTGAGTTCTCCCCTCTCGATGCGTTGGCCGGCCGCAGAGATCTCGTCAGCACCCCGACCATCGACGTGGCCGAGATGGAGAGGCGCCGGGGGGGCGATGCGCTGGTGTTGGATGTTCGGCGGCTGGACGAATACGAAGCCGAACACGTGCCGGGAGCCCTCAACATCGCCCACACCCGCCTACGCGCACGGCGGGACGAGATCCCCGACGGCGTCGAACTCCTGGTGCACTGTCGGTCCGGCGCACGAGCGGCGCCCGCAGCGTCGCTTTTAGAGGCGTGGGGCCATAAGGTGGCGTACGTCGACGACCTGTTCGCGAACTGGGAATCGGCGGTGGAAGCCTCGACGTAGTTCTTCCACTCACTTCAGATCCCAGCCAGCTACATGTCGGACTCTGACGCCAACGTTGTACCCGACTCCCGCCGCAGCGGGGGTCTTTCCTCGTTCCCACCCAAAGAGCGTTGGAACGACTGGGAAGAACTGGACTCCAAAGCGTGGCCTCGAAAAAGGCGTTGCCGCTACACGCTTGTCCCCACGACCTGCTTCAACTGTGAATCAGCGTGTGGCTTGCTGGCCTACGTCGACAAGGAGTCCGGCGAGGTCCGGAAACTGGAGGGCAATCCGGAGCACCCCGGTTCTCGCGGCCGCAACTGTGCCAAGGGTCCCGCCACCGTCAACCAGATCAAGGACCCGGATCGCATTCTCTATCCCTTGAAACGCGTCGGGCCAAGGGGGGCGGGGAAGTGGGAGCGGGTGAGCTGGGACGACGTACTGGACGAGCTGGCGGCGCGCGTACGTGCAGCGCTGCAGGAAGGTCGGGGCGAGGAGGTGATGTACCACGTCGGACGCCCCGGCGAGGACGGGTTCACCGAGCGGATGATCGCGCAGTGGGGGATCGACGGACACAACTCACACACGAACATCTGCTCTGCGGGCGCTCGAACCGGCTATGCGTTCTGGATGGGGATGGATCGGCCCAGCCCCGACCACGTGAACGCTGAGGTGATCCTGCTTCTCTCCAGCCACTTGGAAGCCGGTCACTACTTCAACCCGCATGCACAGCGAATCATGGAGGGGAAGGCTCGGGGCGCCAAGGTCATCGTGCTGGACACACGACTGTCGAACACGGCCACTCACGCCGACCACTGGATGTCTCCCTATCCCGGATCCGAGGCCGCCATCTTCCTTGCGATCGCGTCGTACCTGATCCGTACCGGGACCTATAACGTCGACTACGTCCGTCGCTGGTGGAACTGGGAGGAATACCTGAGGGCCGTCGAACCGAACGGCGTGCCCACGTTCGAGCGGTTCCAGGAACTGCTCGCCGAACAGTATGCCGACTACACCTTCGAGTTCGCGGCCGCCGAGTCGGGGGTGGAGGCTGCCGTGATCGCAGAGGTGGCCGAGGTCGTGTCCAAGGCGGGGACCAAACTGAGTACGCACAACTGGCGCTCCGCGTCGGCGGGCAACCTGGGTGGGTGGCAGGCGGCGCGTACGCTCTTCATGCTGAACGCGCTGATGGGCGCCATCGCGGTCCCCGGCGGGACCTATCCGAATTCGTGGAACAAGTTCGTGCCGCGACCCATCCACCTCCCTCGACACCCAAAGACCTGGAACGACCTCACCTGGCCTGAGGAGTTTCCGCTCTCCCACATGGAGATGTCGTTTCTCCTCCCCCATCTGGTCCGCGAACAGCGCAAGAAGGTCGACGTCTACTTCTCGCGCGTGTACAACCCGGTGTGGACCAACCCCGACGGGTTCAGTTGGGTGGAGATGTTGACGGACGAAGACGCCATCGGACTTCACCTGGCACTGACGCCGAGTTGGAACGAGACCGCCTACTTCGCAGACTATGTGCTCCCCATGGGGCTCTCGTCCGAGCGACACGATCTGACCTCCTACGAGCAGTATGATGGGCAGTGGATCGCGTTCCGGCAGCCCGTCCAGCGCACCGCTGCTGAACGCGACGGCAGGGCAGTGGACGACACGCGAGAAGTCAACCCGGGGGAGGTCTGGGAAGAGAACCAGTTCTGGATCGAGCTGTCCTGGCGGGTAGACCCCGACGGCGCGCTCGGGATTCGTTCCTTCTTCGAATCGAAGGAGCATCCAGGTACGAAACTCACCCTCGACGAATACTACGGTTGGGCGTTCGAGAACTCAGTGCCGGGTCTTCCCGAGGCGGCAGCGGCCGAGGGGATCACGCCCCTCGAGTACATGCGTCGCTACGGTGCCTTCGAGGTCACGTCAGGGGTCGGTACCCTCTACGAGCAGCCGGTCCCCGAACCCGAAGCGGCCGAGGCGTACGTCAACGAGGCGGGTCGGGTGTACTCCTCTGCCCCCAAGCCCACCTCTCCGAACGTCGTGCCCTTTCCTTCCATCGACACTGACGGGGAGGGTCGGCGGGCCGTGGGCGTCGAGGTCGATGGGGTGCTCAAGCGAGGCTTCCCGACACCCAGCGGAAAGCTGGAGTTCTATTCCAGCACGTTGGCTGCGTGGGGTTGGCCCGAGTACGCATTGCCGACCTACATCAAGAGCCACATTCACAAGGACCACCTGGAGCCGGACCAGGTGCCCCTGATCGCCACGTTCCGGCTACCAGTCCACATCCACACGCGCAGTGCAAACGCGAAGTGGCTCGACGAGATTGCACACAGCAACCCACTCTGGATCCATCCGTCGAGGGCGGCGGAGATCGACGTCGAGACCGGAGATCTGGTTCGGATCGAAACCGAGATTGGTCACTACGTGGTGCGCGCGTGGGTCACCGAGGGGATTCGTCCTGACGTGGTGGCCTGCTCGCACCACATGGGTCGCTGGAAGCTCAAGGGTCCGGGGCAGCGGGCCGGCATGTCCACCGTGAGGTTGGAGCGGAACGGCAGCGAGCGGGGCCTCTCACAAGCGCGGGGGCCGGGTCCCTTCAACTCCGAGGACCCCGACACCTCCCGCATCTGGTGGACGGATGCCGGCGTACATCAGAACCTCACCTTCGGTGTGCAGCCCGATCCCATCTCGGGCGCGCACTGCTGGCACCAGGCGGTGCGGGTCAGGAGGGCCGAACCGGAAGACCGCTACGGCGATATCCGGGTGGACGTCGAACAATCGAGGGCTGTGTTCTCACGTTGGATGGAGAAGACCCGATCGGCGCGGTCCCACTCGCCCGACGGGACACGGCGTCCGCACTGGTTGCTGCGCCCGGTTCGCCCCGAACGCGAGGCATACCGACTGCCGGAGCGCTCCGTCTGAGGCGCGGGCTCGCAGGCGCCGACCTGGTCGCAGGAATCAGCGTGGCGTTGGTGCTGATTCCTCAAGGGCTCGCCTACGCCGAACTGGCCGGAATGCCACCGGTCCATGGGCTTTGGGCGGCAGCGGTGGCTCCCCTCGCGGCCGCGTTCTTCGCATCGTCGCCCTACCTTCAGACGGGGCCGGTGGCGGTGACCTCGCTGCTGACGCTCGGAGCACTGATTCAACTCGCCCCGACCGGCTCGGCCGAGTACGTGGGCATGGCCGCACTGTTGGCCCTGATCGTCGGCGTGACGCGAGTGGCCATCGGCGTCCTGCGGATCGGCTCCATCTCCTACTTCATGTCGCAGCCGGTCATTCTCGGATTCATGTCGGCCGCGAGCCTGTTGATCATCGCGAGCCAGCTCCCCGGACTGCTCGGCACCGCCAAGGCGGGGGAAGGTGTGGTGCGGGACGCTTGGGTGGCGGTCACGACACCATCGAGTTGGCACGCCGAAGCGATCGCAGTGGGGGTCGCGACGATGGGGGTGATCGTTTTGGCACGTAAGCTGTCGCCACGCATTCCGGGCGTGCTGATTGCGGCCGTGGGCGCGCTGATCTACTCGCAGGTCGCTGGGTTCGCTGGCCCGGTGGTCGGGGTGGTGTCCGCCGGGTTCCCGGCCGTGTCGTTCGATCTGCCCTGGGGGTCCTTTGGCGTGCTGATCGTGCCGGGCATCGTGATCGCGTTGGTGGGGTTCGCGGAAGCGGCCGCGATCGCACGTACCTATGCGAGCATGGAGCGATCCGACTGGTCGCCCGATCTCGAGTTCGTCGGGCAGGGCGCAGCCAACCTCGCCTCCGGGCTGGTGGGTGGGTTTCCGGTGGGCGGCTCATTTTCCCGGAGTGCCCTCAACCGGCTGAGCGGTGCCCAGACGCGCTGGGCCGGCTTCTGCACGGGTCTGACCGTGCTCTTCTTCCTACCCTTCGCGAGCGTCGTGGCTGCGCTACCGACAGCCGTCCTCGCGGCGATCGTCGCCACCGCGGTGTGGAGTCTGGTCGATCTGCGGGGCATCGTGCGGGTGTCACAACAGTCGGGTGCCCAGGGTGCGGTGGCGGCCACGACCTTCGCCATGACGCTGCTTCTGGCTCCCCGGATCGATCTGGCGGTCCTGATCGGAATCGGCATGGCGCTCGTCGTGCATGCGTACCGGGAACTCCGGCTCGAGCCCAACCTCAGCGTCGAGGGAGACACCATCGAGGTGGCTCCTCAGGGCGTGCTTTGGTTCGCATCCGCGCCGCTGCTCGAGACTGAGCTTCTGCAGGGGCTCTCCGAAGCCGCCCACGCACGGACCCTGCGTGTGGACCTCCGTGGGCTGGGTAGGGTCGATCTTTCGGGGGCGCTGGCCCTGAAGCGCATCCTCGACGACGCCAAGGCCGCGGGCCTCACGACGGAGGTCGTGGGGATGCCGGCCCACGCCAAACAGGTGGTGGAGCGGGTGCTCAGCGGCTAGGCGCCTAAGTCCCTTGCCATCCGAAGACGGTGAGATCGATTCGACCCGTCTCAGAGAACTCCACGCCTTCCTTCTCCAGCAGCATACGCTGGATGCGTTCCGAAAGGCGGCCGCCGGTTCGCTTGCTGATCTCTCCTTTCGCGTTCACCACCCGATGCCAGGGCACCTCCGAGCCGTCGGGTACCGCCGCCATGGCATACCCCACCTGTCTCGCATGGCCGGGAAGCCCCGCGATCCGGGCAATGGCACCATAGGAGCACACGCGCCCCGTGGGAATGCCGCGCACCGCCTGATAGATGCGCTCGTAGGAGCTAGAACGTGAATCAGCCACGACGGCGTGCTGCCACCTCATCCCGGACGATCGGCGCCACCTTCGTGCCTAGGAGGGTGATGGCATGCAGCACGGCCTCGTGGGGCATCGGCCCCACCGTAAGTTGCAGCAGGAAGCGGTCGTGGCGGAAGAGGTCGTACTGGAAGAGAATCTTCTCGATGATCTCGTCCGGGCCTCCCAGGAACATGGCTCCCCTGAGCTCGGCCTCGGCGTCGAAACGAGCCCGGGTCGTAGGCGGCCAGCCCCGCTCCCGGCCAATGCGGTTCAGCGTGTCTGAAAACGGACCGTAGGCCAGGTTGCCGGCCGTCTCGATGTCGTCGGCGATGAACCCGTGCGAGTTGATGCTGACCGGGAGCGACGCCGGATCGTGCCCGGACTCGGCCGCAACTTTCCGATAGAGGTCGACCACCGGTTGGAAGCGCTCCGGAGCCCCTCCGATGATGGCGAGTGCCAAGGGCAACCCCAGACGGGCTGCGCGCACCACCGACTGGGGCGTCCCACCCGCGGCGACCCATACAGGCAGAGGATCCTGGACCGGACGTGGGAAGACGGGTCGATCGAGAACAGGCGGGCGATGCCGACCTGACCAGTTGACGCGTTCGCTGCTGCGAAGCTGCAGGAGTAGCTCGAGCTTTTCGCTGAACAGCTCATCGTAGTCGGCCAGGTCTTGGCCGAAGAGCGGAAACGACTCAGTGAAGGATCCCCGCCCTACCATGATCTCGGCTCGACCCGACGAGATCAGATCGAGCGTGGCGTAGTCCTGAAACACGCGCACGGGATCTGCCGAGCTCAGCACCGAGACGGCCGGCGTCAGTCGAATGCGCCTCGTACGCGCCGCTGCCGCTGCCAGCACCACCGACGGCGCTGACACCGCAAAGTCGGGGCGGTGGTGCTCTCCGACTCCGAAGACGTCCAGCCCCACCGAGTCGGCCACCTCGATCTCCTCCAGGAGCTTGGCTAGGCGGGCCTGCGTATCCCCGCTTTGGGCCCCGGTGTCGGGGTCGAAAGCGGTCTCACCGAAGGTATAGATCCCGATCTCCATCGTCCTAACCTGGCCGGACCGGGTGGGAAAACCCAGGCACCCGATACGAACGATGGTGGTTAAGTGAATGTCTCACAATGACTTACGACCGAACAAAATGGCGTTGACGTCCGAGAGCCGTTGGCGCCGAAGCTCCGGCCGTCACAGCGCGTAAGCGATTAGACCAGAACAGCTTGCCCTTCGTGGTTGTCCGTCCCAAGTTGCAGCAGTCTGTACGCCCAGACGGTGGGTGCTCCTCCGATGGGGCATCCCTTGGGATTGGACGAACTCTAGGAGGAAGGTCATGGCTCGTTTGATACAAATCCTAGCGGCCGCCGTGCTCGTACTTGCGCTTCCAGGCTTTTCCGCAGCGCAGAACGGAGCAGTGGCAGGTCGCGTGACCGGCGAGGACGGCTCGGCCGTCGTTGGCGCACAGCTCAGCCTGCAGGGCACCGGGCTGGGCAGTGTGACCAACTCGCGGGGCGCTTACCTGATTGTCAACGTTCCCGCGGGAACGTACACGCTCCAGGTGCAGAACATTGGTTACCAGACCGCCGAGGTGTCCGTCACCGTGACGGCCGGGACGACGGCCAACAGCAACTTCCGTCTTTCGCAGACGGCGGTGGCGATTGAGGGTGTGGCGGTGACGGTGGGGTCCAGGCGCGCAGTGACGGCCGCAGAGGAGCTGGCCGTCCCCGTGGATGTGTACAGCGCCAGCGAGATCGAGCTTGCGACTCCGCAGTTGGAAGTGGCGTCGATTCTGTCCGAGCTTTCGCCTGCCATCTACTTCCCGCGGCCACAGATCGCCGACCTTACGTCCGGCGTGCGGCCGTTCCAGCTTCGCGGTCTCAGCCCTGACCACAGCCTGGTGCTGATCAACGGGAAGCGCCGCCACTCGACGGCGGTAGTCCACGTGTTCGGTGCCGGACGCGGCGGTTCCGGGTCGAGTGGTGTCGACATGAACGCCATCGTGCCCTCGGCCATGGGTGGCATGGAGATTCTGCGCGACGGCGCGGCCGCCCAGTACGGGTCCGACGCGATTGCCGGCGTGATCAACGTTCAGCTGCGCGACGACATTCACCGGCCGCAGTTCAACGTGTCCCTGGGCCAGTATCGGCCAAAGGCATTCGATCCGGACGGGGAGCGAATCGAGTTCTCCGGGAGCACCGGGATCGGCCTGGGTGAGCGGGGGACGCTCGTCATCAGCGGCATGTATTCCGACCGCGCTAAGACCGACCGTGCCGGCCCCGACCCGCGCGACCAGATCGAGCCGGGCGACGCCGACGTCATTCAGGACACCAACGGCGACGGCATCGGTGAGGTCATCACCAAGAACAACGCGGCGCCGCAGCCCAACCACATCATCGGGGACGGTGAGTCGCAGAACGGCGGTGTATTCTTCAACGCCAACTACGCCCTCAATGACGAACAGTCGGCCAGCCTGTACGGCTTTGGCGGCTACACCATGCGTCGTGACCTGACCACCGGCTTCTATCGCCGTGGTATCGACAACCGCAACTGGCCGGCGATTCACCCGGTCGGATTCCTGCCCACGTTCCGCGGCGACGCCAGCGACCTGATGTTCGTCACGGGTGTGAACGGGCTCGCTGGTGAGTGGGGCTACGACATCAGTGGGCAGTGGGGTCGCAACGACCTCAGTACCGACATCTTCAACACGCTCAACGTGTCGTTGGGCCCCTGCCTAACGACGGCCTGTGCGCCGGGTCAGGACGGCATCATGGGCACGGCGGACGATCCGGGGATTCCGAACTCCACCGACGTGTTCGCTGGAACGCTCATCCTGAACCAAGGTGTGTTCCAGGCCGACTTCAGTCGGCAGCTCGACATCGGTACGGCCTCACCGCTTTACCTGGCAGTGGGGACGTCGCTGCGCCGTGACAATTTCCAGATCATCGCGGGTGAGCCGGCTTCCTACGTGAACGGCTGGCACCCGAACCGGGCAGGTAGCATCGCGCCTCCGGGCTCTCAGGTGTTTACCGGTTTCCGGCCGGACCAGGAAGTGAACGAGTCCCGGACCAACATCGGCGTCTACGCCGATGTGGAGACGGACCTCACGGACAAGTTCCTGCTGGCGGCTGCGGCTCGCTTTGAGAACTACAGCGACTTCGGGAGCACGCTGACGGGTAAAGTCGCGATGCGTCTACAGGCGGCGGAGCAGTTCATCATCCGGGGCGCGGCCAGCACCGGGTTCCGCGCGCCCAACCTGAACCAGAGCTTCTACAGCCATGTGTCGACGGGCTTCCGTTCCGATCCGAACGACCCGGGCAACCAGGTCGCGTACGAGATCGGCGAGCTGCCGGTAGAGTCGCAGGAGGCGAAGCTGTTGGGCGCCGAATCGCTCCGCGAGGAGACGTCCGTCAACCTGAGTGGTGGGCTCGCGTGGACGCCGGTGGATCGCTTGACGCTAACGCTCGACGCGTACCAGATCGACGTGAACGATCGCGTCATCCTGACCGGGTCGCTGAGCGGTCCCACGGTCGAGCAGTTGTTGGCCGCGTTCGGAGCACCGACGGTCAAGTTCTTCACCAACGCCATCGACACGCGCACGCGAGGGTTCGACCTGGCGGCCCGGTATCGGCACGTCATGGACAACGACCGCTACCTGGAGTTCCTGATGCAGTACAATCGGAACTCGCTCGAGGTGACGGGCGTGCAGATTCCCGACGTGATCGCGGAGCTGCGGGACCAGGTGTTCGACAGTGGTGATGAGTACGTGCTCGAGGACGGACGTCCGGGCTCGCGCGCCACGATGCGCACCCGGTTCAGCCAGGGTCCCTTCAACATTGGCTTGGCGGGGAACTACTACGGCAAGCAGGTCTATCGACTCGAAGAAGGGCCACCCGAGGACGTGTTCCTGGACAACGGCCCGCACTTCGTGGTTGACGGTGACGCCAGCTACGATTTCGCCGGTCGGTTCAAGATCAGCATCGGCGCCGAGAACCTGCTCAACAAAGACCCGGTCGTGCGGCCCGACGGCTACAACTTCCGGGGCATCTTCCCGTACTACAGCTCGTCAGGTCTGAGCATGAACGGGCGCTATGTCTACACCCGCTTGAACGTGAGCTTCTAGGCTCTCACGAAGGCACAGAGGTGGCCAGCGCCCCATTCCGCTCGCGGGATGGGGCGTTCGGCTTTTCGCGGGATCCCCCTTGTCGCAGATCCAACGCCTAACGCACAATGACAGCCGTGGCTTCAGAGTAGGAGGGCGAGTGTCCGAACGAGACGAACGGGCCGGCTTCGAGGTCGACGCGGACTTCGAGCGATTTCCACAACGCATGGATGTCTTCTCTCGCTCCTTCTGGGACGACTCCATCCAATCGCCCAAGACCGCCCGCTTCTATGAGACCTATCGCACGCCGCTGCAGAGCTGGCGCACGGTGGACGGGTTCACGCAGCGCGACTACGCGGTGCGGAACGCCGCCTGGCACGTCCCGGACATCCTCGCCGAGCTGAAGGAGGACGAAGATCGACGGGAGGGATTCCTGGATGAGTTCAGCGTGCATCGGGAGGGACCGGGCGTCCGCTTCGAGGTGGAGGATGTGGACCGCTTCACGCGGGAGGTGAAACAGGTGGCCCGGTCGTTCGGAGCCGACCTGGTGGGCGTCGCCCCGTACGATGAGCGCTGGGTGTACAGCTCGAAGTACAGCCGCGGAACGGATGGAGAAAAGGACGTCGTGCTGCCGGACGAGGTGACCAGCGTCATCGTCATTGCCCAGTCCATGGACTACGGGCTTCTGAAGACGGTCCCGTCCGCGCTCTCGGGCACCGCGACAGGGTTAGGCTACGCCCAGGACACCGTCGTGCTTCTCTCGCTTGCGCAGTTCATCCGCAACCTCGGCTACGACGCGGTGGCCAGCATGAACGACACGGCCCTGGCGATTCCCTATGCCATCCAAGCTGGACTGGGGGAGTATGGTCGCCACGGTTTGCTGATCACGCCCGAGTTTGGCCCGCGCGTCCGGTTGGGCAAGATCTTCACGAATCTGCCCCTGACCCATGACCAACCACAGAGCTTCGGCGTCAAGGAGACGTGTGAGCTTTGCCGTGCGTGCACGAACGCCTGTCCGGCCAAGGCGATCCCGGGAGGCGATCCATCGAAGGAGCGACACAACCAGTCGAACCACAAAGGCATCAAGAAGTGGTCGGTCGATGGGGTGAAGTGCTTTACGTTCTGGTCGAACCAGAATACCGACTGCTCGATCTGCGTAAGAGTTTGTCCGTACAACCGTGACTACGGACGGATGCTGAACAGGCTCTGGGCTCGGGCGGTTCGTACGCCCCTGCGGAGGCTCATGCTCAAGGTAGATCGATGGGTGGGACGGGGAGATCGCACGCACCCGACCGAATGGTGGAACAAGGCCAACGGGGGATGAGGCCGGCGTTCATCAGCGGGATCGCAGGCGATCCGCACTCTCCCGCAACATCGCCTCGGTGTCATCCCAGCCCAGACAGGGGTCGGTGAGGGAAAGACCCCGCACGCGCGTTTCGGGATCCGAAGGCAAGTCCTGACGGCCCTCCTCCAGGTAGCTTTCCACCATCCATCCCAGGATCCCTGACTCACCGTCGGCCCTCCGGGCCGCGAGTTCAGCACCGATCTGGCGTTGGCGTAGGGCATCCTTGTTGGAGTTCCCGTGGGCGCAGTCGATCAGCACCCGTGGGTTGAGACCGTGTTGTTCTAGAGAGCGTACTGCACGCACCAGCGAGCCTGGGTCGAAGTTGGGCTTAACACCGCCCCGGAGAATGAGGTGCCGATCGGGGTTCCCAGTGGTTTCCACGATGGCGACGCGGCCGTCGTGATCGATGCCCAGGAAGTGATGGGGGTGCGCGGACGCAACCAATGCGTCCAGGGCGATCTGCAGCCCCCCGTCGGTGCCGTTCTTGAACCCCACCGGCATGGACAGCCCCGAGGCCAACTGCCGATGCGTCGGCGACTCCGTGGTGCGGGCACCGATGGCGGCCCAGGTGACCAACTCCGCGATGTACTGGGGCACGACGGGTTCGAGGAACTCGGTGGCTACGGGCAACCCCAATCGAGCCACATCCAGCAGGAGCCGTCTTGCGGTGCGGATCCCGGTGTTGAGATCGCCCGAATCGTCGAGGTGGGGGTCGTTGATTAGGCCCTTCCACCCAATCGTCGTGCGGGGCTTCTCGAAGTATACCCGCATCACGATGTACAGGACGTCATCCAGCTCGCCGGCGACCTGGCGGAGGCGGTCAGCGTAGTCGAGCGCAGTGTTGGGATCGTCGATGGAGCAGGGCCCTACGACCACCAGCGCTCGGTCGTCGTCGCCTTCCAACAGGCGCCGAATGGTGTCTCTGCTCCGGATCATGTGGGTGGTCACCCGCTCGTCGACCGGCAACTCCTCGGAGAGCTGCTCGGGACTCAGGAGCGGGAGCGTCCCTCTAACGTGTTCGTCACGGATTCGTATAGGCATGGGCGTAAGGTCATGCCAGACCGGGGTCAAGGCGAGGGGTGGTGGGGTGCAGGGCGCAGTCCAGGGCAAGGCGATATACTTCCCCGTAGCGGGGCCGCGCGGGCGGCCGCTTCAACTTCGTCGCGGGACACCGTGCAGCCTTCGTTCACGCTCATCGGGTATGGCCGATTCGGTCGGGCTGTCGCGGACCTCATGACGGCCCACGGGTTCTCGGTGGCGGCGGTCGATCCCCATGCCGACATCCTCCCGGAGCATCGACCGTCCCCCACGAAGCCGGCGCTCGCGCCCGGATGCACGGTGGTGCTCAGCGTTCCGGTGGCGGAGGTCGGTGCCGTGCTCGAGGGGCTGACGCCCGCGGTCTACCACGCCGACCTGGTCATGGACGTGAGTAGCGTTCGGGCCCCGGCCGATGAGGCGATGGCTCGTGTCCTGGGCGACCGGGTGCGCTGGGTTGGGACCCACCCACTCTTCGGACCTACCGCGCTGATGTTGGGAGAGCGGCCGCTCCGAGTCGTCGTGTGTCCCAACCCCGCCCATCCCACCGCCGCTCCGAATGCGCGGACCTTGTTCGAGGCCATCGGATGCGAAGTCATCGAAGAGCCTGCGGAACGGCACGACCAGAACATGGCTCGTACCCATGCCCTGGCCTTCTTCATTGCCAAGGGCATGATGGACATGGGCGAGCTGGACGAAGCTCGCTTCGTACCCCCTTCGTTTCGGGCCATGCAATCCACCATCGAGGCGGTGCGCTCCGATGCCGGGCACCTCTTTTACGCCATCGAACGCCTCAACCCCTACGCGGAGGCCGCCCGGGCCGACCTCCTGGCGGCGCTCGGTCGGGTACATGATGAGCTGGCGGCCGTTGAGATTCAGCCGGGTGCCGAACCCCAGGGCTTCGTCATCCCGGACCTCGGGGCGCAGGCCCCCGAGATCGCGGAGACCCGCGAACACATCGATGCCTTGGACAGGGACCTGGTAGCCCTGATTGCGCGTCGGATCGCGCTGGCCAGGAGGGTGGGGGATATCAAGGGCTCAAGGAGCCTCCCGGTGCGAGATCCGGTCCGCGAGCGCGAGCTGTTGGCGGCCCGCCGGGCTTGGGCTGAGGCGATGGGACTGGACCCCGACGGCGTGGCCGGCCTGTTCGAGCGACTCATGACCCTATCGAGAAACGTCCAAAGCAACCAAGATGGAAAAGAAGCGTACTAACAGATATCGACGAGCGTTTCAGATGCGGGGCCCGAGCGTGCCCCAGGAGAACTCCATGAAGGGATCGACGCGGCTAGCACTCATGGTGGCCATCGCCGGGGGCCTATTGAGCTTTGCCATCTTCACCCCTCGGCTCATGACTCACGACCACCAGCATGTGCGGGTCGACGTGAATCACGATCTCCACGAGTTCAGCTTCGAGGTCCATGAGGGACACCGGTCCAGAGTCGAGAAGCGCAAGCACCGTCGCCGCAGGGCAGTGGAGGTGCGCCACCGCCGTGACGAGGCTCGTCTACATGAGGAGCTGGAACGGGCCCGCGAGCAGATGGAGCGAGCCCGTAGCGAGGTGGAGCGGCTGCGGGAGTCTTCAGAGGGTGCACGTATTCGCATCTCAGGGCCTCAGATCGACTTCCCATCCGACGAGGGCCCACTCGTCTACGTCGATGGCGTGCGAATCGATGGTGGTCGCGCCGCGCTTAAGAACATCTCTCCCGAAACGATCGATCGCGTAGAGGTGCTGAAAGGCGACGCGGCCGGCGAGCTGTACGGCGAGGAGGCCAGCTCCGGCGTCGTTCAGATCTTCTTGAAGCCGAACTCCTAACGGGACTCACGCTTCGCCGGGCCTCGGCCCGCGATCCCACGGGGGTCGCGGGCCGTACTCGTACCCGGAACCCAGCCTGATTTCGGGGGCTTTGAAGGACATGACCCCGTCCAGCGCGAATACCGGGCTCCCCGGACGACAGGCCCTCCTCTTCCTGGGGGCCGTCGGTCTTGCGGCAGCGTGTCAGGACGACCCCACCACTCCCACCATCAACCCCACCGACCCACTCGTTTGCGACTGGGATCCACAGTTCTTGGTAGACAGCGGCGTGGGCCGGGATGGGATTCCCGCACTCTCCGATCCGGTGTTTCTCCCAATCGAGCCCCGGCTCGACGAGATCGCGTATTTCCGACCCACTGATCGGGTGATCGCGTTCGAGTCGGCGGGGGAGTGGCTGGTCATCCCGCTCAACATCATGTGGCGCCACGAGATCGTGAACCTACCCGAGGCCGTGGTCACCTACTGCCCGCTCACCGGCTCGGCGCTCGCGTATTCGCGGCTCTCCACGGGCGGTGCCGAGCTGGGTGTGTCCGGACTGCTCTATCAGGCCAACCTGGTGATGTACGATCGGAACGACCCCGAGCAGTCGCTGTGGCCGCAGATGTACAGTGAGGCACGCTGTGGTCCACGTGCGGGACAGGACCTGCAGCGGCTCCCGTTGATCGAGATGCCGTGGGAGCAGTGGATCGCGCTCCACCCCGAGTCCAAGGTGCTCGCGCTCACGCCTGCGATGTTCGACCCGACCCGCTACTTCGCCAACCCCTACGGCGACGACTACGCCGACCCGGACAACGACGACTTCGTGGGCTATCCGCTACCGGAGGATACACGCAGGCCGCCCAAGGAACTGGTGCTGGGACTGCCGGATGACGGGACCGGCCCCCAGGCGTTCCCGTTCCTGGCGATGGCCGCCGTGGGCGACATGGCGGTGTTCGAAACGGAGTACGACGGTGAACCGGCGGTGGTGTTCTGGGACGGCACCCGCGAGACCGCGATGGCCTATCGGCCCGTCACTGGAGGCGCCCCCACCGCCTTCCAGGTGGCGCAGGGTGGATTCCTGGACGATGGGGGAACCGTGTGGGCCGTCGATGGCACACCAGTGGGCGGGACCTTCGCCGGGACCAGCCGCAGCCTACGCCCCATCACCGACGCGCACCTGGCGTTTTGGCGAGCCTGGGCGGCGTTCAATCCCGGAACCGAGATCGTGGTGGGCGGATCAGCCCTCTAGGGCGCCGCCCACAATCGAGTGTTTGGGTGAAACGCCGCCCACGCACCCCAAAAGGCGACGTAGGCTTCGCCAACCGCTTCCAGGCGCTCTCCCACCAAGGGACCTGCAACCGCCTCACCAGTAATGCTCCAGCGGGTTCCTGTGGTGGTGTCTTGGATCCCCCCCGTGGTCGTCGTCCGAAACGACAGGGGTGCCCCCGAAACCGGGTGGACGGCGCGAAAGACCCCACCCCCTCGAGGCACATCGGCCCACAACACGACGACGCGTTGGCCATTCCAGCTCAGCTCCACCGTCGCCCAACTCGTGGGCGAGGCCTCCAACTCGGAGAAGGGCAACGCGACGCCTGCGTCTCCAGCCGTCGAGGGGAGACCGATCACCCTCTCCTTGGGCGGACGGCGTGGGTCGATCGGCGGCATCGCCGCATACAGGAATTGGTCGTCCTGCTCGTAGGTGCCGTAGGGGTTGAGCGTGTAGTTGCGTGAGATATTCGCATCGCTCGATACCACCGTAGAACGCGGGTAGAGCTCCCTCCAAGCCTGCCACGTCATCTCGACCACCGGCACCCGTTCGAGCGTGCGTCCCAACTGGGCCTTGCAACGCGCCTCCCCCCACATCTGCGGCCAGAGGGATTCGGGGTCGCCCCGGTTGTACATAACCAGGTTGTTCATGAACAGGAGGCCGGTGATGCCCAATTCCTGTCCCGCGATGGTGCCGCGATCGAACGCAAGCGAAGATCCGGTCACCGGGCAGTAGGTGACGGCGATCCTCTCAGACCCTCGGTCCAGGTTCACGATCTCGTGGTACCAGAGCACATTGTGCGGCACGGCCACCGGCTCCCCGTCGATCATGACCCCGATCACCCGATCGTCCGGCAGGAGATAGGCGTTCTGAGGGTTTGGATCGACGGGCACGAACTCCGGGTTCTGCAGGGTGGGGATGCCACCCCGGCCCAGCCCGCTGTCGATCAGGAACTGGGTGGGTAGATCGCACGCCAAGGGCTCTGACGGACGCGGGGCTCCGTCGGTGGGAGAACCGTCCCCGCAGCCCCCACACGTGAGCGCTGCGGCTAGGCAGACGAGCCGAAAGGCGGATGCGGGTGCTCCGCCCGTCTTCATCAGGGGATCAACGTCTGCTGTGGTTGGAGCTGGATGGCCCACAGCCCGCTGAAGTACTCCGCGAAGAACAGGTTGCCCTTATAGGGCTGCGGCCCCCAGGTGAAGGGTGCGTTGGCCACCACTCCGTCGGCGTCGTATGCCTTGTAGACCGCGATCTCCCGGCCCTGGTGGTAGAGGTTGCCCTTCAGTTCGCCCGAGATGTCCACCACCCGCAGGCCTCCCTGGTAGAAGGCGACGTACATCTTGTCGTCCTCCAACCACATGTTATGCGAACCTGCCTCCGGTACCTCGTAGCGGGCCACCTCCTCCGGGTTCTCCGGATCGGTGAAGTCGACGATGTGGATGAAGCCCTGCATGAACTCGGGCGTGCGCCCCACCTCTTGACCGTCGAAGACAGGCGCGCCGATCTCGTCGCCCATGAAGATGTAGAAGCGACCTGTGGGGCTCTGGTAGGGGAACGCTGCGTGGGTAGCGCCGCCGATGTCGGCGAAGCGCGAAATCTCCACAGGGTTGGAGGGGCTCCCACCCTTGTTTCCGCCCCCGACGTCGATCACCACCACCCCATCACCCCAGTTCGACGTGTAGGCGATCCCGTCCACGATCCAGATGTCGTGAATCGCATGCCCAGGGGTGTCGAGCTCGAAGCGTCCCACCCGGTGGGGATTGGCGGGATCTTCGATGCTGATCACGTCGAAGCGGATCCCGTTGTTCACCGCGTACACGTGTTGGTCGTAGATGAAAAGGTTGTGTACGCCTCCGGTCAGCTCGTCGTCGTATGTCGTGATGATCTCGACGTTGCGCGGGTCCTCGACGTCGACGATCACGATGCCGTTGCGTCGGCTGGAGGCCCCTTCCCGCGAGAACACGGCGATGCGCCCGTCTTCGGACACTTTGACGTCGTTGGTCACGCGGGCGTCGACCACCAAAGAGTCCGTGAGCATCGGGCTGGCGGGGTTGGTGACGTCCCAGAAGTAGACGGCGCCGTGACCGCGGTGAGTGCCCGTAATGGCGTAGTCCCTACCGTCCACCCCCTCCCACACCCAAAGATCGGATGTGGATACGTTCCGTACCGCGCCCTGCCCCACGAACTTGACCTCCTGCGAGGCATGCCGAGGGTGGATTTCCACCGTCGCACGGGCCGACAGCCCGGGCACGTTCGCGACCAATGAGTAGACACCCGGTGCGTACGCAACGAAGCGCCCCTTGTCGTCGACTTCGGCCGGGGCAATGTCGGCCGTCGCACTCGTCGCCGGGTCGGAGATCACCGTGTACGTTACGGGCATGTCGGAGACCGGCTGGCCTTCCGCGTCGTTGGCCTGCGTGGAGAAGCGGATCACGTCGCCGGTGCGGGCGGTCTCCTGACTGGTGGAGACGGACAGCGCAACGGCAGGGCTCTCCTTGACGTCATACCGGACTTCTGTCGCCGTTCCGTCCGCCTCCGCGCGCAGTACCACCGATCCAGGCGCCATGGCCGTCATGATTCCGAAGCGGTCCACCGTTGCGATCCGGTCGTCACTCGTCGTCCATTGGATCTCGATGTCACGCACGTCGTCGGCCTCGTCGATGACCTGTGCGGTGTGCCGGGTCGAGGCGCCTACGTAGAAGCCGCCACCCTCGCCCGGGGTCACCTCGACCCGGTCGACCGGTGGATACGCCACCTCGATGTCCACCTGCGCCGCAATGTCCCGCGCGGTCGGCACCAACGCGAGTATCTGGAACTGCCCACCCTTGACGGCTCGAACCGCGCCGGTCCTCCGGTTGACGTCGATCCGATTTCGCTGCCCACGGCCCGCGAGGAACATGACCGGGATGTCCAGCTCGTGTCCGTTCGCATCGAACACCTGGGCGACCAACTGGATCTCGTCGCCGACCCGCATCTGGGCTGATGTATGGTTCACTTCGATGCGGGCGGGATCCTGAGCGGAGGCCGAGCCCGCGAGGGCAAAGATCGCGAACAGCGCTGCTATGGAGCCGGTCCTCATGTTGTAAGGTCCTTGGCGGAGTGTGGTGGGGGTGTGGCTGGATAGGGAAGATCCGCTGTTGGCAGGCGCGGGGCAAACCGACGACCTTGGCGGGAACACTCACCTGTCGTGGATGGTTAAAGCTTGAAGGGTCCGTGCGACCCACCCAGCCCCAACCCAGCCGAAAGGAGCACCTATGTGGGGACCTCTGTTCGCCGCCTTTGCGATCCAAATCCCCGGAGCACCGCCTCCTGAAGCGGCCCCTGAGCCCTTCCAGGTCGTAGAGGCCGAGTCGGTCTTCGCGGTGGTTACCCACAAGGGAGGCTTCGCGGCGCGGCTCGCGCACAACCATTTGATCACCGCAAACGGCTATGAGTCCGAGCTGGTGTTCGACGAGTCCGACCCCTCGGGGACCACCTTCAGTTTCACCGCTCCGGTCGATGAGCTGTCCGTAGACGCGCCCGAGGCGCGCTCGGCATGGGCGACGCGGCTCGAGGATCTGGACATCGAGGATGACTTGGGGACCCCGGGTGCCGACGATCGCCGCGACATTCGCAATGCGATGTTGGGCGAAAAGCAGTTGGACTTCGCAAACCACCCGATCGTACAGGTGGAGTTGCTGCGTGTGTCGGAGGGGGAAGAGGACGTGAGCGGCGTCGTGTTTCCCTTTGTCGCCGAGATCGAATTCACCGTTCGAGGGGTGGCCGTGCGACGCCTGGTGCCCCTGCGCTTCGAGCTAGAGGGCGACGTGCTCAACGTGGAGGCCGTGGGCCGGTTTACCTTCGAGGAGTTCGGCATCGAGCCCTATTCCGCGGCCTTGGGTGCCGTCAAGAACAAGAACGAGTTCGACGTCTACCTGAACATGAGAGCGGTCCGATGAGGTGGCGGCGTGCCGCCCTCTGCGCCGTCGCGTGTAGCTTCGTATCGCCCGGAACCGTGGTCGCGCAGGCGTGCGATTCGGCGGACATGGCATTCCACTGCCCTGAGTCCTGGGGCATGGGTTTCTACACTTCGGTCTCGCTCTTCTCGGGGTTGGGGGTGCCCGAGCGGGCGGAGGCTGGCTCGTGGAGCTTGGCGCTCGAGGGGGGGCTGGTTCCACAACTCACAGACGACGAGCGCCGCATAGGGTTCAACGGCACGAAGTTGGAAGACACCAACCGAACCCCCGTTTTCGGGCGCGTCCGGGCCGTCGTCCACCTGACGGGAGGCGTCGCTCTGGAAGCGGGCGTCGTTCCTCCGGTGGGGCTGAACGGCGCCACCCCACTTCTCTTCGATCTCGGTGTGGGGATGCCGGTCATAGAGTTGGAGCGAGTCCGGGTTGGCGTCCGCGCCTACGGACAGATCGGAGGTATCGAGGGCGATTTCACGTGCGATGCGGAAACGGTTGCGGCAGGGACGGACCTTGCCCGGAACCCGTTTCAGTGCGAAGCGATCTCCGAAGACCGCATCGATCAGCGCTACGCTGGAGTGGAGCTTTCGGGAGCGCTACTCCTTGGCGATGTCGAGCCGTATGTGTTCGCATCCCTCAATCATCTGGATCTGAACTTCAACGTGAACGCCCGATACTCCGGACAGCTCGACACCAGAGACCTGGGTACGACAGGAAGCGTGTGGGCTGGTGGAGCCGGGGTACGGATCGCAGTAAACCGGCAGGTGAGGGTGTCCGGAGAGGTCTTCTATGCGCCGTTGGACGTGGTCCGACCGCCCTCGGTAAATGTCGCAAGCGAGGGGCTGCTCAACCTACGTGCCATGGTTTCCTACCGGATTCGAGATTGACTCCACGCGGGTCGGCGCTCCTGGCCACCGGGGTGTGTGTGGCTGCCTGCGTCGCCACGCCCGCCCTGGCGGTGCAACACGAGCCCCCGCAGGGGTTCATGCGAGGGATGACGGTGTCGGCGCCACGTGGCGGACAGGTCTGGGGCACCGAGGCGATGGATGCTGCGCTTATCGAGCTGAGTGCACTCGGGGTGGGTTGGGTTGCGCTCCATCCTTACGCCCGCCTGGACCGGACCGGGGAGGTCACGTTCACGCCACCCGACCAGGCGGCCTACCTGGAGCGAGCCGTACACTACGCGCGCAACCGGCGGATGGCGCTGTACTGGGTTCCCCACCTGGCCGTTTGGCGCACGTTTCCGTGGCGCGGCGCGATCGCGTTCGATTCCGAGGACGCTTGGCGACGATTCTTCGACGGCTACACCGCGTTCATAGTGGCGCAGGCTCGGTTCGCGGAAGCGGCCGGGGTACCGGTCCTTGCGGTGGGCTTGGAGTACGAGGGCACCGTGCACAGGGAGCGGGACTGGCGGGAGGTGATTCGACGGGTCAGGGAAGTCTACTCGGGCCGGCTGACCTACGCGGCGAATTGGGACGGCATCCACGACGTGCCGTTTTGGGACGCACTCGATCTGATAGGAGTGCAGGGCTACTTCCCGTTGAGCGATTCCGGCGAGGTAACCCGCGCGGAGCTTACGCGCTCGTGGGAGCGCATCTTGGGCGACCTTCGTGGCTTGAGTGAACGGGTGGGGGTTCCGGTCGTGTTCAACGAGGTCGGATATGCGCGCTCGAGGACTGTCGCGTCAGAACCCTGGGCAGACGATCCCGACCACAGCCCAGCGGTCCGGGCAACGAGAGCACTTCTGATGAACTCGGCGATGGATGCACTGGAGCGCACCGACTTCGTGGTGGGCATGTTCTGGTGGAAGTGGATTCCAGGAACCGTGGATCGGGCCAGAAACTTCTCGATGCGTGATCCGGAAGCCGTCGAGACGCTCCGACGTCGGTGGGGGGGTAGATAAAAAAGAAGGGCCCGACCGCCCAAGCGGTCGAGCCCCCCTTCTTGGTTCGGAGGGGCTTAACGCCTGGTCCGCCGAGCCGTCGACTTCCGAGCAGTACTCCGCCTGGCAGTCTTGCGGCGCGTAGCCTTGCGCCTGGTGGCCTTGCGCTTGGTAGCCTTACGCTTGGTCGCCTTACGACGCTTGGTGGCCTTGCGCTTGGTGGCCTTGCGCTTGGTGGCCTTGCGCTTGGTGGCCTTGCGCTTAGTCGCCTTACGACGCTTGGTGGCCTTGCGTTTGGTCGCCTTACGCTTGGTAGCCTTACGCTTGGTCGCCTTACGACGCTTGGTGGCCTTGCGCTTGGTCGCCTTGCGCTTGGTCGCCTTACGCTTGGTCGCCTTACGACGCTTGGTGGCCTTGCGCTTGGTCGCTTTACGACGCTTAGTGGCCTTGCGCTTAGTCGCCTTACGCTTGGTCGCCTTACGACGCTTGGTGGCCTTGCGCTTAGTCGCCTTACGCTTGGTCGCCTTACGACGCTTAGTGGCCTTGCGCTTAGTCGCCTTACGCTTGGTCGCCTTACGACGCTTGGTGGCCTTGCGCTTGGTCGCCTTACGCTTGGTCGCCTTACGACGCTTGGTGGCCTTGCGCTTGGTCGCCTTACGCTTGGTTGCCTTACGACGCTTGGTGGCCTTGCGCTTGGTGGCCTTACGCTTGGTCGCCTTGCGACGCTTGGTGGCCTTGCGCTTGGTCGCCTTGCGCTTCACTGCTTTGCGCTTGACGGCTTTGCGCTTGGGCGACTTACGCTTCGACGCCTTCTTCCTCGTCGATTTGCGTTTGGTCGCCCGCTTCCGGGTTGCAGCCATTATGGCCCTTCCTGTTTGGGGTGCCGATCTGGGCGAGCCTACCGGGCTCGCCCAATCCTGGTAAATCGTCGGATACAATATATTGTGTTGTTGCGCAAGCGCGCTACCGCATACTGTGTCCGACGTAAACCGATCCCGACCGTGGAGTGTGGGTGAGCTTCTTCTCGACCGAGCGTGAAACCTCCGAACACTTGTCGCAAAACGACGTTGGTCCGGCGCGCACCTTTGCCGAAGCAAAGCCGGTAGTCACCCACTACTCAGAAGCCGAAATCCTTACGCTGCTGCGCAAGCGCGGTGCCAAAACCCTGCAACGGGTGCGCTTTCGTGCGAATCGCAGCACGATTTGGTCGCTGACAAGACACGGTACGACGCTCAACCTGCACATCGCGTATCGAACGGCGAGTGCAAATCTGTTGGATGCGTTCGCGTTCATCGTGACGGCGCCCGGTACCCGTTCGAGGCGCTATCGCGAAGCCGTGCGGATGGTCCGCGAATGGCCCCCGCTCGGGGATGCGCTGAATGCCGTTCGCGCCGCCAACGAACGCGTCGGTCGCCCGTCGCGTATGCGTCGCTGCGATGGTTCAACTGAACAACGTCAGTTCCTGCGCCGGGTGTATCAGCACCTCAATCGGCAGTACTTTGGCGAGCTTTTGGAGTCCAATCTGCCTTTGCGCTTCAGTGGACGGATGGTGTCCCGTCTGGGTCAGCTACTGACCAATGGGAAGAAGGGAGCGGAGGGTATCGTCGAGATCGCGCTCAACATCGACCTCATGCTGGAGGGCAACGAAGACGAGCTGGTCGAGACCCTCGCGCACGAGATGGCGCACGCTGTCGACTACCAGCTGAACGGGCGGACCGGGCACGGTGCAACGTGGAAGCGCTGGGCGTTGAAGGCGGGTTGCGAACCCGTGGCGTGCACACAGCGCCACATTCGCCGCAGGCGCCGACGACGAGTACCTGTGACGCATGTGCCAACGTGGCCGTTCTTGCACGAAGAACCCGCAGAGCGGCAATTGTTACCCATTCCATCCCGAAGAGGGATGCAGTTGGATCTGTTTGAGTCATCGGTCCTGTAGCGGAGTCTTCCCATGGGTAGTCACAACGAAAGCGATTACATCGATCGAAGGGAGCTTCTGCGCATCGGGGTTGCGGGATTGGGTGCCGCGGCGCTAACCGCGTGTACCGACCAAACCGGCTCGCAGGTTGCGGCTTCGCCCACAACAACGAGCGGAGCCGCTCCTGCACAACCTCTGCGGGCTCCACCACTCGACGTCGTGCGGGTAGGGTTCGTGGGCGTGGGGGGCATGGGGTCCGTCCACGTGCAGAACCTATTGGAGATCGAAGGCGTTGAACTCGCGGCTGTGTGCGACATCCGCGTCGAGCATGCGGAACGGGCGCGCCAGTGGGCCGTGGACAAGGGGCGCATGGCTCCCCGTTTGTTCACTCGCGGTGAGCGCGACTTCGAGCGAATGTGCGACGAAGTGGATCTCGACTTGGTCTATAACGCGACACCGTGGCAATGGCATGTTCCCATCTCCCTCGCGGCGTTGAACAGTGGCAAGCATGCGGCGACCGAGGTGCCAGCCGCGCTGACACTGGACAATTGCTGGGCGCTCGTCGAAGCGGCCGAACGAAACCAACGCCACTGCGTCATGATGGAGAACGTCAACTACAGTCGTTCGGAGTTGATGGTGCTTCAGATGGTGCGCCAGGGGGTCCTGGGTGAGATCCTTCACGGCGAGGGTGGCTACCTTCACGATCTGCGCGAAATCAAGTTCTCCAACGAGGGCGAAGGACTTTGGCGGCGCGAGTTCGCGAAGACGCACAATGCCAACCTGTATCCGACCCACGGTCTGGGTCCGGTGGCCAACTGCATGGACATCAACCGCGGTGACCGATTCGCCACTCTCGTCTCGATGAGCAGTCCGTCGCGAGGGCTGCAGGACTGGGCCCGGGCGCACTATCCCGAGGGTCATCCAAAGCGGGAAGAACGCTACGTCCTGGGTGACGTCAACGTGAGTCTCATCCAGACCGCGCTGGGTCGGACCATCTATGTCGGACATGACACCAATCTCCCGCGCCCCTACTCACGGATCCACACGGTGCAGGGGACCAAGGGGATTTTTCAGGGCTACCCGGACCGCGTGTACGTGGAAGGCGTCAGTGATGCGCATCGGTGGTCCGAGGTGGAGGATTTCCGTTCCGACTACGAGCATCCGCTTTGGATTGGGGAGCTGGCGGCGCGTAGCGAACGCCCGGGCCACGGGGGCATGGACTTCTTGGAGGATCAACGCCTCATCTATTGCTTGCGGAACGGGCTCTCCACCGACATGAACGTCTACGATGCTGCCGCACTCTCCGCAGTGATCGAGCTGTCACAGCGCTCCGTGGCGGCGGGGGGTGCGCCTCAGGAATTCCCGGACTTCACCCGCGGGCGTTGGGAGGAGTGGCCTCGGTGGGAGATCGTCAGCGAAGTGTGACCCGCTAGCGCGTGGCTCGGAGTGAATCGATGGGGGGCATGAGTCGGTCCGCACGCCAGTCGGACACTTCATAGACGACATCGGGATCAACGCTCGTAGTCCTGGACGCCACGAGGAAGGTGCCCTCTCCGACCCAACCCGACAGGTGAGCTAGCGTGTCCCCGTTCGCAGCGGTTGCGACCAACGATCGGGGTTCTCCTTCGGGCTCGGCCCCCTGTGCCAAGAACCCCACTGCGGTGACGGACGAAAGCTCCGTCAACAGCGTGTTCACCGAGAAGGAGTCGGCCGGGGCTCCCTCCAACTCCCATCCGTCCTCCTGACGTGTGACCCCGTAGGTCTGCTCCCCGGCTGTGAGCGAAAGACCGACCACCTGCGCGACCTCGGTCTCCAAGATCAACTTGTTCCGCCACTGATCCAACGGCTTCACCACGCTGGGACGCAGGTCTCCAATGAGCGTCACGACGATGTCTTCGTCGGGGAGACGCGCGAACGCGCTCCCAAACCGCACACCCGTCTTGCCCAACAGGACCTGGGTGTTACGACCGTCCACGTCCTCGAAGCCGATCGTCCACGTGTCCGGACCCGCGACTCCCAGGCGTTCATGATTGGTTGGATTGGTCGCAGCGACATCCCCCACCGAAGAGCTGGCCACGGCCCCGAGCAGTCGAGCAACCTCGTCCGCGTCGGTTGCGAACCCATTCGCGACCCACGCGTCGTCCGTTCGCACGAGTTCCACGGAATCGGAGGGGCCGACCATGCGGACCGTCCGAAGGGTCGCGGTATCGACACGCTGGAGCGCGCGCGCAAAGCCACTGTTCCCAGAAGAGAGTCCGCCGCCCAACCGTCGTGCGATCCCCAATGTGGAGTACACGAGGGCGGCGGCTGCCAACGCCACAACCAGTCGCCTCAGCGTCTTTTCACTCATGCTGCTACCTCCCAAGCCCGTTTGGCCCTCCGGACCCGGCCCCCAACCCGCGCCACACCCAACAGGATCAACAGTAGAGGGATCCCCACCAAGCATCCCCATTTGAGGAATGCCTGGCCCGTGTCGGACTCGAAGACCAGTGGCGGGGGCATCCGGTTCTTGGACCGAATATCGATGAGGTCCTCATCCTGCGACAGCCAATCCACGCCGTTCGCGAAGAACGCCAGGTTCTGTGGGTCGGCCCGAACGAACTGTTCCTCGAGGAAGGACACGTCCCCGACCACGATCAGCCGTCCCCTCCCGCTGACGGAGTCCTCGTCGACCGCCGCGGCGAGTACCTGGGCACCGAGCGAGTCGGCGTCTGGGACAAGCGGTATGTCCGGGGCGATCGAGGTGCCGGTGGGTACGCTGCCACCGGCCTCGGTGGTACTCCAGAGTGCCGTTGCTCCCGAGTCGTCAGCGAGCCCCAGCGGTGTCGGCCATCCGAACGTCATGGCGTTCAGATCCCGGACTGTGGCGTGCTCGGTGGCGGGGAGAGCGATGGGCCAATAGGGGTAGTTCTGCACCAGACTGAACATCCCTTGCTGACCGGTTTGGATGCGCTGACTGGCCCGCAGGTCATACGCAATGGCGGGGGCCAGCTCCACCCCGGTTTCGGCCAGCAACGACTCGAGCCCCGTCTCAACGGGTAGGGTGGTCGGCGGCTGGGGTGCGAGCTGATGTCGCTTGAGCAGCAGGAACGCCGGTCCTCCGGTGGCCAGGTACCCTTCGACCTGCGCTACTGCGCTCTCGGAGAGCGGCGCTGTAGGGGCAGCCAGGACCAGGAGGTCGATGTCCCCGATTTCGGCTACGGTGCCGGAGCTGTCGGGGTCCAACGGCACGTCCCTGAACTCGAAGCGCTCCGACAGCACCTGCCGCACGAGTTGAAAATCGAAGTGCGTACGCATGCCGCCGCCCGATGCCCACCCGATGACCGGGGTGCCTTCCCTGGTCAATGTTGAGATCGCCGTGGCCAGGCGCAGCTCCAGGTCCTCCGTCCTATCGATGACGGGGATGATCTCCTGTGCGTCCGCGTATTGCACGGCCAACCCGAACCACCCCCGGCGCACCTGAAACTCATCGTCGCGGAGCACGTTGAACTCGATGGGAGTGATCCCTAGTGCGCGGGCTTCCCCGTCCGCATCTTCATCCTGGTCGGGGTCGTACTCCGAGACCTGGACCGACCCGTCAGAAGCTCCTTCGATGTCGGATAGCAGGTCGCGCACGTCGCGCACCGATGACTGTACCTCGAGCGGAAGCTCCCGGGAGACGAAGAGCTTCAGATTCACCACGTCGTCGAGCCCTCCGACGATCGAGCGGGTACCCTCTGATAGCGTGAACAGGTTATCTCGGGTGAGGTCAATCCGCCCCGGGAAGTAGGAGGCCAGCAGGCTGACGATCAGCGCCAGCAGGGCCGCGACCCCTGTGCCCAGCCGAAGGCGACGGTAGCTGGCCCGCTCCTTGGACAGTCGATCCCGCGACAGGAAGAAGCCGGCAAGGATCAGAAAGAACGCGGTGCCGGCCGCGAAATACACGACATCGCGCAAGTCGATGACACCTCGGGCCAGCCCTTCGAAGTGACGCACGACGCCCAGCTCACCCAACACACCTGCCAAGCGTGGGGGCAGTCCCACCCGGACGACCGGAGCACCGACGAGTACCAGAAGCAGCGATGTGCCCGTGGCGACAATGAACGAGGTGATCTGATTTCGGGTGATCGAGGAGGCCCAGAGGCCCAGGGCCACCAACAACGCCGCCAGCAAACACGCCCCCGTGTACTGTGCCACTACGATTCCCGTGTCGGCATCGGAAGCCCACAGGACACCTACTGCCAGTGGCAGCGAACACAGTAGGGTGAGGACCACGAACAGCCAGTTGCCGAGGAACTTCCCCACCAACAGCGCGCGTTCGTCGAAGGGTTGGCCCCGCAACCACTCCAACGTCCGGTTCTGTCGCTCTTCGGCCAAGCTCTTCATGGTGACGGCCGGGACGAAGATCGCCAGGCACCACGGGAGGAGGTCGAAGAATGGCCTCAGTGTGCCGATCGAGTTGGCGTATATGGCGCGGAACGCCAGGAACAGGGACAGCGCCAGAAACGCGATTTGTAGGACGTAAGCGGTGGGGTGATCGAAGAAGCTCCTCAGCTCGCGCCGAGCAATCGTCCAAGCATGCGCCATCATGTTTCACCTCCCGACGTGAGGCGTCGGAACAGGTCCTCCAGGTTCGCCTGTTCCAAATGGAGCTCCCACAACGTCCAGCCCCGGGCTCGTGCCAACTCGAATACGGCCGGACGGATCTCGCTCCCGGGGGCCACCTGAAGCTGAGCCCGCAGCCGCCCGTCGATCTGCTGGAACTGAGCGGACGTCACACCTTCCAACTCCCGCAGCGACGCTTCCGCGCCCTCGCCATTCAGTTCGACAACCACCTTCGTGCCCGCGCTCTTGGACGCTGCAATGGCTTCCACGGTGCCGTCGGCGATCAGCGCGCCTTTGGCGATGATCAGCACTCGCGAACAGGTCGCCTCCACCTCCTGCATGACGTGGGTACTCAGGAGAACCGTCCGTTCGCGCCCAAGGGAGCTCACGAGACGGCGGATCTCGACGCGCTGGTTGGGGTCGAGGCCTTCGGTTGGCTCGTCCAGCACCAACAGATCGGGCCTATGGAGGATGGCCGCCGCGAGCCCCACCCGCTGTCGGAACCCCTTGGACAGTTCTCCGATGGGCCGGAAGAACACCTCATCCAGCGCCGTTTCGTCGACAGCATCGCGCACCGCCCCACGAAGTGGCTCCCCTCGCATGCTCCTGAGCTGGCCCGCATGCTCGAGGAACTCACAGACCAGCATGCCGTCGTAGAGCGGGTTGGCCTCGGGCAGGTATCCGATGCGAGCGCGGGTCCCCACCAGATCGTCTCGGATCGACTGGCCGTCCACCCGAATCGTCCCAACGTCAGGCTCCAGACCCCCGGTCAACATCCTCATGGTGGTGGTCTTGCCCGCACCATTGGGACCGAGGAACCCGACCACCTCCCCTCGATTGACGTCGAAGCTCAGGTCGTCCACTGCGGTCAGGTCCCCGAAGCGTTTCGTGACCCGTTCGATGGCGATCACAACTCCTCCCTTCCTACACGCTCATTCTTGACACCGGCGTACAAAAAAAACCGCGTCGACAGTTCGACGCGACCGGTTCGACCAAGGGTTGGTTCCACGACCGAAGCCGAGAGCGCCGATGGTCCGCGAGGGCGATCCCTCCGGAGGGACCAAGATTCTACACACGGCTCCCGGGGGTGTCCAGCACCGCGGCGGGGAACGAAACCTGCGACGTTCCGCAGCGTAGCAAGGCGAAGCACACCCTCTCTCACCACGGACGGTCATGCGATTCCGAAAGGTGTCCAGTGTTCTCCTCGTAGGTCTGGTCGCATGCGGCGGACCCCCGCCCCTCGAGCCGCCCGCACCCGAGCCTCCGGTCGATCCGGCTTCGGAGGCCGCCGCGCGGGTGGCCAGTGTCGAGTTCACCCCTTCCCCCCTCGCCGTGACCGTGGGAGATACCGTTCTCATCACCGCGACCCTCCGGGACGCACAGGGGGCCGTGGTCGAGGGTGCTCGCTGGGGCGTGGCCACCGTTGGCGTGGAGGCGGAGTCGATGAAGGAGCGGATCCCGGAGACCTACGCCATGTGGGGCACGGAGCCCGGGGAGGCCACGCTCAACGTGTTCGCCGGGCTCCCGCCCATTGCAGGAGATCAGCCCAACTGGCAGAGGGTAGGGTCGTTCACCGTTGAGGTGCGGGACTATCCGGTGGCCACCGTGGAGCTCGATTCACTCCCGTACGGGCTCTATACGGGGACCTCCTTCTATGTGAATGCGACACCCCGCACGGCGTCCGGTGAGGAGAGCACGACGGCTTCGATTCGGTGGTCCACCAGCAACCCCGCGGTGGCCCGCGTGCAGGTCGGTGGACGGCTCAACCTGATTGCCCCAGGGCCTGTCGACCTGATTGCCGAGGCTGCCGGTCGGACGACGACCATGAGGTTGGATGTCGTCGAGAACCCGGTCCGCAGTTTGCGCCTGGACCCAGGTAGCGAGCGCGTGCGGACTGGCGACGTCGTGCGCCTGAACCCCCGGCTACTGAACGCCCGGGGGCGTGTGGTGGAAGATGCCGCAGTTCTCTGGGAGGTGAGTTCGGTACGAGGGGAGGGCGTCGGCTCGGCCCAGGTCATCGACGGGGACTTCGTGGCGGAGGAGGCGGGTCAGTACAGAATAAGCGCCATCTCCGGTACGGCGCGGCGGAGCATCGAGATCGAAGTGTTCCCACGGAACGCCGAGCGGGACGCCACCCTGGTCGGGTTCGGCGAGGTGGGGACCGCAACCACCGATCTATGGGTCTTCGAGGGTGGAGACGGCCGTGACTATGCCTATACGGGCACGATGTCGGCCGCCACCATGTACGCGTGGGACGTGACCGACCCTACCCGTCCCGTCATGACGGACTCCCTCACGTTCGATGGTCGTCGCATCAACGACGTGAAGATCAACGACGCGGCCACGTTGGCGATCGCGACCAGCGAAGGCGCCTCGAACCGGCAGAACGGAATCACGTTGCTGGACATCCGAGACCCGGCCCACCCCGCACCCATCACACACTACACGCAGAACCTGACCGGTGGCGTGCACAACGTATGGTTCTCGGGCGACCTGGTGTACGCGGTCAACGACGGCACGCTGGACGTGCACATCATCGACGTGTCCGACCCGGCCGCACCCCGTGAGGTGGGCCGGTGGGGGTTGGACAACGAAGAGAGGTACCTACACGACGTCAGTGTGGTGGACGGCCTGGCCTACCTGTCCTACTGGGACGACGGGCTGGTTATCCTGGATGTCGGGGCCGGCATCAAGGGAGGGACGCCGACGGAGCCCGCGTTCGTGTCCTCTGTGAGCTACCGATACGCTATCGGTGACGTGGAGTACGGGAACACCCACCACGCCATTCGCTACGGGGACTACGTGTTCCTGGGGGACGAGATCTTCGGGTGCTCGGAGTGCGATCCCGCGCGGGGGTACATCCACGTCATCGACGTATCCGACATCGAGCACCCTGTGGAAGTAGCCAACTTCAAGCTCCCCGACGCCGGCACCCACAACCTGTGGGTCGAAGACGACCTCCTCTACATCGCCTACTACCAGGGCGGGCTCCGCGTGGTGGACGTGTCGGGTGAGTTGCGGGGTGACCTGCTAGCACAGGGGCGTGAGGTAGGCGTCTATCTGACCGAACCTTCGGCCGGGGGGGCCGGGCGCCCCATGGCCTGGGGTCCGCAGCCCTACAAGGGCAACGTGTTCGTGTCCGACATGGCGTCGGGACTCTGGGTGGTGCGACTGGAGCCGCCGAAAGTGATCCCCTAGAGTGATCCACTAAGAAGGATCAGTCTTCGCGGAGCTGCCTGATTTCCTCGTCCTTCCGCTCGATTTCCTCAGAGATGGCGGCGGCGGCGTCGCATTTGGTTTCGAACCCGGGAATGGGTTCATGTGCCTGGTATAGTGCGTAGACCTCTTCGCCCATCTCCCGAAACAGGTCCCGCTTCTGACTGTTGAGCCGGGACACTTCGCCCTTCAGCTTGGTTACCTGGGCCAGCTCCGTGGCCTCATCCTTGGCCTTCTGGATACCCTTCTTCACGTTGTCCATGATGCCCATGGGGACCTCCTTTGCTCGGGTTCACGGGGCCGGAATCTAATCATGAAAGCGGCTTCGAACACAAACGCCCGGCCCCCTGGGAGGAAGGGACCGGGCGGGGGGGTGAACCTCGTAGCGTTGGCACGCGCTACATCTGGTTAGCCTCCAGGGCGATCTCGATCTCGACGTTGCCTCCCACCACCAGCGTCGCGGCCCAGCTTCCCACACCCACACCGTAGGCATTGCGGTCGATGGTCGTCGCCGCCGTGAAGCTGGCCACCTTGGTTACGCCGCCCAGCATCTCCTGCATTTCCGCGGGGATGTCCTTCATCCCGAGCAGCGTGATGGGAAGGTCGATCCGGTGCGTGTTGCCCTTGATGGTGAGGTCTCCCGTGGCCATCAGTTCGGTGTCACTCACCCGTCGTACAGCGGAGCTCCGGAAGGTGATCTCCGGGTATTTCTCGGCCTCGAAGAAGTCCCCCGACATCAGGTGCGTATCCCGGCGCTCATTCCCAGTGTCGATGCTGGCGACCGCAATATCCACTTCGACTGAACTCGCTTCCGGGTTCGCAGCATCGTAGTCCAGGCGAATGTCGAAGTCCTCGAACGCTCCTGTCACCGGAGTGAAGAAGTGCTTCACGGAGAAGTTGATCTCAGTGTGAGCCCCGTCCACGTTCCAGCTATCGAGTACCTCGGCCGGGGTCGCCGCCACTGCCGCTAGCCCTGCGATTGTCGCCGCACCGCGTCGCCATCTATTCATTGATCGTGCCCTCAAGGGATCGGGTGAGTCCGGGGGTCCCAGCGAAGTCTGGGGTTTTGTCCAGCTGAAGTCGCAGGGGACTCCGCGGGTTCCGTGCAGCCCGATCTCGATTGGTCGTGGTGGACCAAACGCGCAACCGGACCCAGATTTACTGCAGGTGATCCGAGTGGGTCGCCCGTGTCGGCCCCCGCCCGATCCCTCTGTTCCCGGCGTGCAAGGCTGCTTCCGTGGATTCCAAACCTGCCGATAGCTCGAATGACGGCCCTGATCAGGCGACAGGGGCCACAACGCCCACAGGATGGCGGCGGTTGGGTGGCAAGCTCGGTGTCATCGTCGGCGTGCTCATCTTTGCCGCCTTAGGTCTGTTTTTTCGGGGCCAAGGTGGATTCGGGATTGGTGTCGGCAGTTTCTTCTCCCCGAAGCTCGACGCGCCCGAGCCTGAAGTCGCGGAGTTCGACGATCCGGTGCCTGAACTCAGTCCCTCTGTACTCACGGTACCGATCGCCTACGATCTGACCCCCATCTTCGCCATGCTCGAAGATAAGGTGCCCTCTCGGTTGGGGGACCTCAGCGAGCGGCAGCAGCTGGAGTCCAACGACCGGGCTTCGGTAGCTTACGAGCTGGGTCGGAGTCCGTTCACGGCGCGACTCGAGGGAGAGACCGCGCACCTGAGCGCGGTGATCTCGTACAGGGCGAGGGCGTGGTATGACGCGCGGCTGCTCCCCGAGGTGCGCGCCTCCTGCGGGACCGGTGGCGACCCTGCTCCCCGGATCAGAGTTGGCCTGTCCGCGGATGTGACGCTCGGTGAGGACTGGGACCTGATCGGCAAGACCCGCATCAGTGGGATTCGCCCCTATAGCGACGATGACCGAGACAAGTGCCGCATTACACCGCTCAACATCGACGTTACGGAGCGCGTCATCTCTGCGGCTGAACAGGTGCTGGTAGACCGTTTGCCGTCTATCGAGGCGACGTTGAGTCAGATCGATTTGCGTTCCCGCTTCGAGGACTGGTGGATCACGCTCCAGCAGCCCATCGAGCTGGACGAACAGCTCTGGTTGGTCATCGACCCGTTGGCCGTGAGTAGGGGAGAGGCAACGGGGACGGGACAGGCCCTGGAGGCTGTGGTCAGCCTGGTCGCTCGCCCCTACGTGGTGCTTGGTGACCCCCCGCAGTTGGTGCCGCGGCCGCTTCCCAAGCTCGGGGATAGTGTCATGGCGGACGGACTGCGCATCCGGGCTGAGGGCACCATCGACTACAACGCCGCCAGCCGGAAGCTCAATGATGCACTGCGAGGGCACGAACTCCAGTTGCCAGGTGGCACCATTGAACTGGGTCGCATGGCCGTGAAAGGGATCGGCGCCGGACGCTTGGCCGTCGAGATGACGTTCCGGGGGTCGGCCAAGGGACGTCTGTTCCTGATGGGTACCCCTGAGTTCGACCCCGAGACCGGGATGATCCACATCCCCGACCTCGAGTTCGATGTGGCCAGCAAGAGCCTGCTCGTGCAGGGGCTCGACTGGATGGGGCACCCCAAAGTCCTGGAGACGCTGCGAGAGCGAGCCCGTTGGGACACGGACGAGGTGTTGGGCCTCGCTGAACAGCAGTTGAACCGCGGACTCAACCGAAAGCTGAGCGATGACGTTCGACTGCTCGGCAGTGTGGACTCGGTGCGTGTCACAGGTCTTTATCCGCAGCGCGAGCAGTTCGTGATCCACGCCAACGCCGCCGCCCAGGCCAGGCTCGTTATCGTGGAAGAGGAGTCAGCGCAGGCCGCCGCTCTTGATGGGCCGGCGAGTCCGAACTAGGTTCGTTTCCCCCCCGCAAACCCAGATGGAGACGCTCTGATGCGGAAGGCCACCCCAACCGAGAGGTTCTCCGGACTGTCAGCAGTCCGGTTTGGTGTCCTCTCGTTTTCACGCATCGTTCCCGGGTGGCAGTAGCAGTCTAGTCGCGTCTCCGCGACACCGACGGCCTCCCGATCACCCGGGAGGCCGTCTTCTTTTTCGCCAAGGTCTGGTTTTCAATGCACGCTGAGCACGAGCAAGAGTCCCAAGGACTCTGGCGCATCGTTGTCGATGCGCTCCGCGGACGGGGAGGGGCGCCGTCCGAGGGACCTCTGAGTACCGCGATCCTGTTGCTCGCCATTCCCATGGTTTTGGAAATGGTGATGGAGTCCGTGTTCGCAGTCGTGGACATCTTCTTCGTGTCCAAGCTCGGGGCCGAGGCAATGGCAGCCGTGGGGCTCACCGAGTCCCTCATGACCATCGTGTACACGGTTGCGATGGGGCTCTCGATCGGGGTCACGGCCATTGTGGCCCGGCGCGTCGGAGAAGGAGATCCCGAGGCCGCCTCGGTGGCGACCGCGCAGGGCATCCTGGTCGGGGCCGTCGTCGCTGCGGTCATCGGGTTCTTGGGCGCATGGAACGCGGTGGGCCTACTGAGGTTGATGGGCGCCGACGACGCGGTGGTCGCGGCCGGAACAGGGTACGCGCGTATTCTGTTGGGATTGAACGGCATCATCATGATGTTGTTTCTCTTGAATGCCGCCTTTCGGGGTGCAGGGGACGCCGCCATCGCCATGCGCGTGCTTTGGCTAGCCAACGTCCTCAACATCGTCCTGGATCCGCTGCTGATCTTCGGTGTGGGGCCCTTTCCGGAGTTGGGAGTCACAGGCGCGGCGGTGGCGACCAGTATTGGCCGAGGGACTGCGGTCTGTGTGCAGTTGATTACGCTGTTCAGGTTGTCAGATCGCCTGCGATTGCACCTTCGCCACTTGCGTCCACGCCTCGATATCATGACGCGTCTGGTACGCCTCTCCGCCACCGGGACCTTCCAGATCTTCATCGGGACGGCCTCGTGGATCGGACTGGTGCGGGTAATCTCCACGTTCGGACCCGAAGCGGTGGCGGGGTATGTCGTAGCCATTCGGATCATGCTGTTTGCGCTTTTGCCTGCTTGGGGTCTCGCGAACGCCGCAGCCACCATGGTGGGCCAGAACCTGGGGGCCGGGCAGGTGGACCGGGCAGACAAGTCGGTGTGGATTGCCTGCAAGATGAACCTGGCCTTCCTGGGATCTGTGGGCGTGCTGTTCCTACTGTTCGCGCCGTTCCTGGTCGGCCTGTTCGGCGCCGACCCGGCTACGACCGCCTATGCCACGCAGGGACTCCGGATCGTGAGTGCCGGGTTCTTCTTCTACGCGTTCGGGATGACCATTACGCAGGCGTTCAACGGAGCGGGCGATGCGTGGACGCCCACATGGCTGAACCTTCTGTGCTTCTGGCTCTGGGAGATCCCGCTGGCGTGGGGCCTGGCGTTTCCGGGGGGCTTTGGCCCGAACGGCGTATTTGCCGCGATCGCCATCGCCTATACGACCCTGGCCGTGGCGGCCACGCTCATGTTCCGACGGGGGAAGTGGAAGGACGTCTCGGTGTAGCGGGGGTCGGCCGCGCTGGCCGCTTGCCGGCCGGACACGGATTAGATTGGGCGACGGGTGGAGCTCATCAGCACAGGCGGAAGCGCATGTCGGGATGGAAAGGAATCGAAGTAGAGAGTGCAGGGACCGGAATTTCTCGGCCGCTGAGTGAGCAAGTGAACCTGCTGGGCGGCATGCTGGGGGAGGCCATCCGCCAGCAGTACGGTGAGGCGGTGTTGGAGCGGGTCGAAGCGTTGCGGTTGCTTTGCAAGGACGCTGAGACCCAGGAGGAACGGGCGGGGCATACGGCAGCTGCAGCCCTGATTGCCGAGCTCTCCCTGGAGGAGATCGGGTATTTGCTGCGTGCATTCACCACGTTCTTTCACCTCGTTAACCAGGCCGAGAAGCAGGAGATCATTCGGATCAACCGGGACCGCGCGCGCAGTCGGCAAGGGGGTCGGCCCGAATCCATTTCGGACACCATCGGGGGCCTGAAGAGGGAGGGGGTGACGTTCGAGCAACTAGAGTCCGCGCTGAGCCGTTTGGACATCCAGCCTACCCTGACTGCTCACCCCACCGAGGCGCGTCCCCGCACGGTGTTGGCCAAGCAGAGGGCGATTGCCGAGCGGCTTACGGCGCTTCGGCGAGCGGAGAACACGCCGGAAGAGAACGACCGTCTACTCGACGACCTGTTTGCACAGATTTCCCTGTTGCTCTCCACGCAGGATGTCCGCCCCACTCGTCCCACGGTTCAGGACGAGGTTCGTCAAGGGCTCCACTTCTTGGCGGGCACCATCTGGGACACGGTTCCCCGCGTTCGCGACGACGTGCGCCGAGCGGTACAGCACTTCTACGGCAAGGACTTCGAGCCCGGTCCGTTCCTCCGATACCGCTCGTGGATCGGGAGCGACCGGGACGGCAATCCCTTCGTGACAGCCGACGTGACCAAATGGACGCTGGCCGAACAGAGGCGCGCGGCCGAGCGGAAGTACCGAAACGAGCTGGCGAGCCTTGCGGACGAGCTGAGCGTCGCAGCCGATAAGGTGGACGTCGGGGATGCCCTCAGGGCGTCATTGGTTGCGGATGCGGAGACCATGCCGCTCCCCGTCGGACTAGCCGAACGGCTCGCGACGACGCCGTACCGGCTGAAGATCGCATACATGGACCGGCGGCTCACCGAGGACGAGAGCTACGATAGCGCGACCTTCGTGGCCGATCTCCGGTTGATCGGAGACTCCCTCATGGGTGCTGGACTCGACACCGTGGCTCGCTTTGGGCGAGTGGCTCGCGTCCTCACACTGGCCGAGACGTTCGGGTTCCATCTCGCTACCCTCGACGTACGCCAGCATAGCGGCATCCACGAGATGGTGGTCGCCGAACTCCTTGCGGCAGCAGGCGTTCACGCCCAGTACACCGCACTGGACGAGTCCGAGCGCGTCGCGTTGCTCGAGCAGGAACTGGCCAATCCCCGTCCGCTCCTGAGCGAAGGCACGGAGATTTCTACTCGTGCCCGCGGTGTGCTCGACGCGTTCGAGGTCGTGCGAGACGCCGTCGCCCGGGAGCCTCGGTCGGTGGGAAGCTGGATCGTGAGCATGGCGGCGACCGTGAGCGACCTGCTCGAGCCCATGCTTCTCGCCAAAGAAGTCGGCCTTTGGCGTATGACGGACGACGCCGTCGAGAGTCCCCTCGATTTCGTACCGCTGTTCGAGACCGTGGAGGATCTCTCCCACGCTGCGGAGCGCATGACAAGCCTGTACACCCACCCGCTCTATCGGAAGCAGCTCGTCGCCCGCGGGGGCCTGCAGGAGGTGATGCTGGGCTATTCGGACAGCAACAAGGATGGTGGGTACTGGATGGCGAACTGGGCGTTGCATCGCGGCCAGCACGCACTGGGGATCGCGGCCCAGACCCACGGCGTGGACCTCCGCCTGTTCCACGGTAGGGGAGGCACGGTGGGACGGGGTGGGGGCCGGGCCGGGCACGCCATCGAGTCCATGCCCCATCCCGTGCACACCGGTAGAGTCCGGTTCACCGAGCAGGGAGAGATCATCACCTTCCGCTACGCGCTCGAGGACCTCGCTCATCGGCATCTGGAGCAGATCGTCTCGGCGGTCTTGCGTACCGTGACGACCTCGCAGTCGGTCGAGGCCGCGTCTGCTCCTGCCGCACCCACCGAGGTCGCGGCGGCACGCATGGACAGCATCGCAGAGCGGTCGATGGAGGCTTACCGCGGCCTGATCGACGATCCCGACTTCTGGCCGTTCTACCTGCGTGACACGCCCGTGCGCTGGGTCAGCGCCCTTCCCATCGGCTCGCGACCCTCGCAGCGTTCGGGGGGCGGCGACCCCGTGTTTGATAGACTACGCGCCATTCCTTGGGTGTTTTCATGGAACCAGATTCGTGCGTTGGTGCCGGGTTGGTTTGGCGTCGGCAGCGGGTTGGCTGACGAGTTGGAGCGAACCGAACTCGGAGACCTGTACGAGTCCTGGCCGTTCTTCCGCGCCGTCGTGGACAATGCCGAGCGGGAGCTGGCCCGCGCGCGGTTCAGCATCGCGCGCGCCTACGTGGAGACGTTGGGCTCCGCGGAGGATGCCCAGATCTTCGCGCGGATCGAGCGCGAGTTCGAGTCCGCCTGCCGGGCCGTGCTGTCCATCAAGGGCTCCCAGGAGCTTCTGAGCTCCAACCCCGTCATCCAGAAGTCGATCCGGCTGCGAAATCCCTATACGGACGTACTCAACCTCTTGCAGATCGAGCTCCTGCAAAGGGCCGGTACCTCCGAGGTCGACGATGACCTCCGGGAGGCCTTGTTCGTGAGCCTCAATGGGGTGGCGGCGGCCCTACAGAGCACGGGCTGAGGCGGGCAGGCGTTCCCGGGCTGGCCACGACCTTCCCGGTGCCCGTATTATGCCAGCCCAACGTTACGGAAGTTGGAGGCCCACCGGCCTACCCCCGCCGTGGTATTCATCCCTTCTGACAACCCAGCTTGCCGGAAACCTCGGCACGGAGGATCCATGACCCGTTTGACCAGACTCTCTTCGCTTGGCGGTACCGCTGTGGCGGCACTGCTCTTCCTGACGACCGCCGTCGCGGGACAGAGCCCCGCGGAGCGTCACCTGGGCCACGTCGCTACCGCATGGAATGATACGCCCGACGGGGTGGGGCTGCTGGCCGCCGCGCAGGCCGAAGCCGAAGTCGCCGCCCAACACGCGGCCTTGGCGGCCGAGGCCGGCGATGCCGCGGCCGCGCGCCGACACATCGGTCACGTTGTACACGCGTTGGACCCCAGTACGGCCGACGGCGGGCCCGGGAAGGGCTACGGCCTCATCAAGGCCGCTGAGGGCGCGGCCCAGCACATCGGGATGGCGGGCACCAGTGAAGGCGCGACCGAGGGCATGGCGACCCACTCGGCCCACGTCAAAGCCAGCGTCGAGAACGTGGCGATGTGGGGCAAGATGATCCTGGAGCAGGCCGAGATGATGGGCGACGCCAGCGACGAAGTTGTCATCAAAACGGCTCAAGAGATTCATCGGATGACGATGGCGATCCTCGAGGGCACCGACGCAGATGGTGATGGCCGGGTGTCCTGGGGTGAAGGTGAGGGCGGCCTGGAACAGGCGTCCATGCATCTGGGACTCATGTCCCGCTAGGTGCGCTCCATCCCGCTCACTCTCCACCTGCTCAGTTAACAGGAGTCTCGACACATGCCCCGAAGTGCCCTGCTGCTCAGCCCTGCTCTGTTGTTCGCGGTTGCCTGTGGTTCGGCGGATACCGCGGAGAGCGCCGAAGCCACCGCGGACCCGGTGGTCGAAGAGCCCATGGCGGACAACCCACGGTTCGGGTTGTGGAAGATCCAGTCCGACGCACCCCCGCCGTCGTCCAACTACATGACCTACGAGCCCTACGGCGACGGAGGGATGCGGATCACCGTAGAAGCCACCAACGCTCAGAACGAGAAGTCCGTTTGGGGCTACGTGACCATGTTCGACGGGCAGTTCCGTCCGGTGGAGGGACGCGAAGGCACCGAGACCGCTGTGACCATCGTCGACGAGTACACGAACCGCATCGAGACGCGCCGGAATGGCGAGCTCTCGCAGGTCATCATCAACGTCCTTTCCGAGGACCACAACACGATCGACAACGAGTACCGAAGCACCGACTCCGAAGGGAACGAGCGGGTGTCGCACGCAGTCTACGAGCGGGTGCGGTAAGCCTCTCTTTCGATGATCCACCGCGGATCCCGGGGAGGGACGCCCCTCCCCGGGCTAGCTCGCCTGCTCGTCGTCCTCGCGTGTGTCTCTCCCCCCGCCGAAGCAGCAGCCCAGCGGATTCGCGACGTACCCCCCGCCCTGATGGAGCAGGTCTTCCCTGAAGCCGATCGGTTTCAGGAACACGCAGGGACTCCACCTGTGTTCGGTGCCTGGCGCATCGACCCCGAAAGCGGGCAGGAGTCCCTGGTGGGTTATGTGTTCTACACGTCCGATATCCCTCCCGAGCGCAGGGGATACAGCGGTCCCATCGAGGCAGTGGTGGGGATGGACCTCGCGGGGCGGCTAACCGGGGTGCGGGTGGCCGCCTACCGCGAGTCGATCATGAGTAGCATGGGCGACTTCCTACGACGCCGGGGCGTGCAGGAACAGTTCAGGGGAAAACACATCGGGGATCCCTTCGCCCCGAGACGAGACGTGACAGCCGTGTCGCGTGCCACCATCAGTACGGGTGCACTCGCGCTCGGCGTGCGGGACGCTGCGCGTAAGGTGGCGCTGGCCTACTTGGCTGTGGAAGTCGATGACGATGCCCCCTTGGAGGTCGCGCTCGAAGAACTCGACTGGTTGCAGCTTCGGCAACGGGGCGTGGTGGTCCCCATGGTCGTGACGGGATGGGGGGGTGTTACCGCCGAGATCAACCTGGCCTATATGGAGAGCGAGGCGTTTGCGCGGGTGCTGGTTGGAGAAGACGCACTGGGTATGTCGCAGCGCGCCTGGGAGTCGCTCAGTGGAAGCGAGGGCCACGTGCTGTTCTACGGCCTGGACGGACCTGACATTCGCCTGTTCACCAATACGGGATGGTCGATCGTGCAGAGCGGCGACACCGTGGCCATCGACGCCAACGCAGTGCGGGCCTTCGGGCTGGCCAGCGGCGGCATGTTGGACGATCAGGTCGTGGCCAGCGGTGTGATGGTCGTGGATGGACCCCTGGATGTGTCGCGACCGTTTCGGATCGTGTACCAACTGCCGTCCGACGTCCCACCGTTCTCCGTGGAATACCAGACCGAGTCGATTCGTAGGGCGGCGGCCGAGCGGGCGGCGGCGCGTTTGGAGGCTCCGGCGCCGGGGCCCGAGGTGGTGGCCTCTTCCGAGGCTGCCCCCGCCGATCCGGAGCCTGTAGAGACGCCGCCGATCGATACCGCGCCCATCAATACCACACCCATCGAAGTCGACCCGGTCGAACCCGAGCTCGCCGCTCCTGAGCCTGTTGAGCCAGTGGCCGAGGAAGTCCCGCCCCCCGCGCCGCTTCCCGATTCCGTCGCCGCCGACGCGCTGGCTGTTACGCTCGAGGGCCTCACGAAGGAGGACACCGAGTCGGTGCTAGCGCGGACGTGGGCTTCCACCGACCGGGTCCGCTTGGGACTCCTGCTTATCCTGCTGGGTGTCGCGTTCGCAGCGTTCTGGACGAAGCGGGAGGGACTTCGCTGGTTTGCTCTTGCGGGTACGCTGGGGTTTCTCGGATTCGTCGAAGGTGGCTTCCTTTCCGTTTCCCACATCACCAGTGCCATCTGGGTGGGGCCGGGTGTGTTCTTGAACGACCTGGCGCTGCTCGCGTTGGTCGTGTTCACGGTGGTGACCACGCTGATCTGGGGACGGCTGTTCTGCGGGTACCTCTGCCCGTTCGGAGTGCTGCAGGACATCCTGGATCGGGTGGTGCCCGAGATGTGGAAGCGGTCCCTGCCCAATCCGCTCCACAGGCAGGCTCTGTACATCAAGTACGGCGTGCTGGCGCTGTTGGTGGGCGCGGCGTTCCTGGGGAGTCATCTCAGTCTCTACAACTACTTCGAGCCGTTTGGAACCGTCTTCTTCTTCGCCCGTTCTCGGGTGCTGTGGGCCATAGCAGGAGCGTTCCTGGTGGCCTCCGCGGTGGTTCCCCGCTTCTACTGTCGTTACGCCTGTCCGCTGGGGGCTGCGCTGGGAATCGGATCACTGGTGGCATTTCGTCGTATCCCGCGCGTGGAGCAGTGCAGTCACTGCCACGTGTGCGAGCAACACTGTCCCACGGGGGCGATCGACGGTGATCGGATCGATTTCAAGGAGTGCGTGCGCTGTAACGATTGCGAGACGAAACTGATCGACCGTGTCGGCGTGTGTAGGCACGAGATGGAGGATGTGCGGCAGCGCCTGGTACAGGTGGAGACCCGTCGACCGCGGGTCGTGTCATGAGCCAAATGGGGCGAAGGGAGTCGCTGCGCATCTTGGCCGCCGCGGGGGTGTCGTTGGGGATGGGTGGCGGGTTGGTGCGTGCACTCCTACGGCGAGGAGCCCTCGCGCGTGTGGAGCGGACCGAACCGCATATGGGCACGTTGGTCACCTTGGTGTGTGTTCACCCAGACGCCACGGCTGCGCGGAACGCGACCACGGCGGCGTTCCAACGGATCGCGGCACTAGAAGGCGTCTTGAGCCGACATAACCCGATGAGCGCGGTGGGGTGTCTCAACCGCACAGGGTCGCTCATCGCTCCGCCTCCGGTCCTGGTCGAAGTGCTGGAGGTGGCACAGCAGCTTTCAGTGCGCACGGACGGCGCGTTCGATGTGACCATCGCACCGCTCTTAAACCTCTACGCCGCTCGGTTCGCCAATGGAGGTTCGGGTCCGTTGGCTGCGGAGGTGGAGGCGGCTCGAGCGCGGGTGGACTATCGCGCCCTGGAGGTTTCGGCGGACCGGGTAGACTTCGCACGGAACGGGATGGCCATTACGCTGGACGGCATCGCCAAGGGCACCATCGTCGATCGGACTGTCGCAGGACTTGTGGCACGGGGCTTCGAGGAGGTGTTGGTGGAGGCTGGTGGCGACATCGGTTCGGCGGGACGGGGCCCCGACGGGCTCGGGTGGCCGGTAGGTGTCGACGTTCCCATGGGCCCAGCTCGAGTAGCACCCATTCACCTCCGCGGGTCCGCTGTCGCGACGTCAGGGGATGCCCCGGGGTCGTTCACCGAGGACCGCGCCACCCATCACATCATCGATCCTCGGACCGGGAGGTCGCCGACCGACTTGCAGGCCGCTTCGATAAGGGCGCCGACGGCGATGGCTGCCGACGCGCTCTCTACCGCTGTCATGGTGCTGGGGATGCGAGCCGGGCTGACCCTGCTTGCCGGCGAGAAGGGTGCAGAGGGGCTGCTGGTCGACAAAAGGGGCCGGCCGGCTCAGACGTCTGCGTGGTGACGGTTCTTCTGGTGGTATCGCATTCGAGGAGATCGAGGTATCCTCTGGCTCCATGATCGAGGAAAACGGACGGACGGCCCTGGTCGTAGGTGCCGGTGTCTTTGGGATTACATCCGCTCTGGAGCTTCGGGCGCGGGGGTGGAAGGTGACCCTGCTCGACCAGGGCGACATCCCCCATCCCGATGCCGCCTCCACCGACTTCAGCAAGATCATTCGGGCCGACTACGGCGACGACCGGTTCTATATGGATCTGGCCGACCAGGCGATCGCAGGTTGGGAGCACTGGAACCGGACCTGGGGATGGACGCCCTTCCGGCGGGTTGGGTTCCTCATCATGGCTCCCGAGGAGATGCGCCCCGGCCATTTCGAGCACGACTCCTATCAGGCGGCCCTCGAGAGAGGGCGGCGTGCAGAACGGCTGACCGACCCCGACGTCCGGAAGCGTTTCGCGGTTTGGTCCAGGTCGCTCTACCCAGACGGCTATCTGAGCCTCGACGCGGGATGGTCGCCGAGCGGTAAGGTGATCCAATACCTCGTCGGCCTCGCCGTCGAAGCCGAGATCAACATCATGAAGGGTCGTTCGGCCGAGGTGGTGTTGGACTCGAAGCCCGGAGTGGTGCTGCAGGGAGGCGCCATCCTGTACGCGGATAAGGTGGTGGTGGCCGCGGGTAGTTGGACGCAGACCCTCCTTCCGGAACTCGAAGACCGCATGTGGTCCACCGGCCAATCCGTTTTTCACCTCCAGGTGGCCCACGCCAAGAGGTTTCAGCCCCCAGGGTTCGTTCCCTGGGCCGCCGCCACGGCGTCAACCGGATGGTACGGCTTTCCCGCCACTGACGACGGGCACCTGAAGTTGGCCAACCACGGCCCGGGTCGCGTCATCGATCCGCGGGAACCCAGGGTGGTGGATCCGGAAGAGGATGCGAGCGTGCGAGCCTTCCTAGCGGTCAATCTCCCAGAGCTTGCGCACGCACCGATCATCAAGCGGCGCCTGTGCGTCTACACCGACACCTTCGACAGCGACTTCTTCATCGACGCGGTGCCAGGGCGAGACGGCGTGTTCGTCGCCAGCGGGGGTAGCGGCCATGGGTTCAAGTTCGCTCCCGTGCTGGGCCCGATCGTCGCGGACGCTGTCGAGGGCATCGAGAACCGCTACATCCGCGAGCGGTTTCATTGGAGGGAGAAGGGGGAAGGCAAGCTGGATCCGGCGCGCTTTCCGGGGTAGGGCACCACCCGCCGTCCGAGGGCGAGGGGCGTCGCGCAGTGGCCATTGTCCGCGAGGCGGTGAGGCGTCAACCAGCACAGCTCAGGGCAGACTACCGACATTCAGCCTACCAACAGGTCACAGTCCCATGTTCTCACGAATCATCGCCAAGTACTCGATCTGGGTCGATCAACGCCCCTCGGCTGACTGGTCGAAGTCGATGCGCGCAACGTCCGCCCAGGACACATAGGCGGTAGGCTCCGCGCCCCCCTCGAAGACCAGGAGTCCGGCGTTCGTGTCTGCCAGGTCGCCGGATGCCTTCAACCGCAGCTCCTCACCGTTATGTAGGAGGACCGTTACGTCGGCGTCCGGGCCGTCGGGCAGGAGGACGGCCTGGACGTGACCGAAGGGGATGGTGTAGTCGACACCCTCGGCCGGGGCGTCGAGCGTCGCCGTCGTCTCACTCTCGTCGAGGTCATACACCAGCCGGCCCTCCAGCGTCCGACCGGACCTGGTGGTGACGACACCATAGAGCGGCTGACCGGGCGGGAAGTCGTCGTACGCTGGACTGGTTGCGCCCTGGCTGAACTCGACCCGTTGGAACGCATCCCATGACACGAGCACGCGACCATAGCGCTCGTCATCGATATAGATGCCTCGGTTCTCATGCGTCACATGGCGGGTGCCGGTCAACTCGATCTCGCGGCCGTCCTGCAAAGCCACCCGTGCGCCAGTATCAGAGTCGCGTTCGATGGCACGAATGTCCTCGAACCGGATGCCCATCTCGCCCTCCGTGGCCTGGCCCCGGAGCTCATCCGAACCGAAGGCCTGTTCCCGATCCCACCGGACCAGACCCGTGAAACTGCCCTGGGCGGTGTGCACGGTCCCGTACAAGAGCGATGGAGCCTCGCCCGACCCATCGGCTTCGGTGAGCTCGATGCTCTTGATGGTCCACTCGCCGATGTCTACCACACCACGCGACTCATCCCAGACGCGAACGCCGTCAGCCAGGTCATCCGCGGAGAACCGATCCAGCTCGACTTCCGTTCCGTTCTTCAGCATCACCGTCACCGTGCGCGGGCTGGCGTCGATGCGCGTAATGTCGCCGAAGCGGACCATGAACGGCCGCCGCAAGTCGGCCGGGAACTCCCAAGAGGCGAGCTCGAATCCCACGAGTTCGATCGACCCCTGTTCGGAGGGCAGCACCTCGTTCGGCACATAGGGGGCCCAACGGTTCTCCGCTTTGAAGCCGTTGAAATAGTTGCCCCAAAGGGCCTCTTCCACCCCTCCCCACCTGAGCTTGCCTTCGTAGGTCTCGCCGTCGGTTGTGACGACCCGGCCGTGGAGCAAGCTGGAATGGGTCGCGAAAGAGTGCGTGTCGCCCGCGACGGCAGCGACCGGCTCGATGTCGGGTTGGCGGGCCCGGTCCACCGCGCTTACCGCGACGAGTACGAACGCCACCGCGAGTGCGCCAACCGACCAAGTGACCCGTGTCATGGGCGCCCCCCGGATGCGGGGGACCCGAATCTGGACGAACCTCTCACGTGCCTCCTCATGCCGTACATGGATTGAGTCAACCCTTGGGAATGTACTTGGGAGTCAATGTACTTTGCGACACAAAGTGACGCAAGGCTCAGGCCGGCCAGTTCTTGGGTCCGGGACCCGCGTTGCACTCTTCGCATAGAAGCGGAATCCTTGAGGAGGCGTGGCCCACGCAATACCGACGCAACGCACGGGTCTCCGCCGTTGCGCGATCTGATCACCTAGGGCGGGAAGGCAGATGACCCGAGACGACACCGAATCGACGACCGAACCTGAGCAGGCAGGGGCCTCGACCAACGTCTCTGCTGATCAAGGACGGGGTTTGGCAACCCGGGCCATAGAGGGAGCGGTGATCGTAGCGAGCATCCTCTTTGCGTTCGGAATCGACGAACGGCAACGCCCTGACCGACGCCGTTGAGTGGCGTTCAGACGACGCTGCCATCGCTTCGGTCGACAGCAGGGGCCTCGCGACTGCACGACAGAACGGGTCGGTCCGCATCACGGCGACGGCCGGGTCCGCCACCGGAGCGATCGATCTCGAGGTCGCTCAGGTCGTCTCCTCCGTCGTCGTCTCCCAGGTGAATGGGGATACCGATCCCGTCGACCTGACGACCGTCGGCGACCAGGTCCAGCTCCTGGCGTCCGCACGCGACGAGGGAGGTGCACCTGTCGACCGCACACCGACGTGGAGCGCTTCCGATTCCACCGTGGTGAAAGTGGACGGAGACGGGCTGGTCACAGGTCTCGCCGAAGGTGAGTCCTTCGTGAAGGCATCCGACCCCACCTACCCCCGCGGGCTCCCCCCAATGGGGTCGCCCGCAGGCAGCTCCAACTTGGGTGCTGGTACGGTGCTCTCCGGGCGCAGTTGCCACCTACGAATGTCGGCTGCCACCGCGCTCTGATGTGGTGAGGGCGTGGGTGTCCCCTCCAGACGGGCGGCGAGCCGGTCCAGGCGGTCGGACAGCACGGCCCGCACGCCGGCTGGACTGTCGTCGCGCATGGCCTTGGCCATCAGCTCGTCGGCCACCACCCGCTGCACGATCTGGAGGATCTGGGCCCGATACTCGTCGCGCGGCATCGACGCTCCCCAGGTTGCTTCGATGAGGCGGTCGGCGACTTCCTCAACATCAGGGTAGTCTCCCATGCTGCCAAACACGGCCAGGCGTGCGGTACGGGCCGGGTGCAGGATCTCGCCGACCGTAAACGACGCCGACGCCTCGGCTGCTCCCAACGGGTCGAACAACAGCTCTGTGTAGCCTTCGAACAGCTCTCCATCCGCGTAGCGGAACGCCGGCGGCGGGATCATGTCGACGATGCGCTCGGGTAGCGCCAAGAAGTCCATCGTCAATGTGGAAAGCACGGTCTCCAGCGCGTCTCGTTGTTCCTCCGCGGGTACGATGGTGAACGGCGTCTGGCCGTCGCCCCGGAGTGCGTAGCGGTAGTCCGCTCCCCCGAGGCTCTGAATCCCCGAACGCAGTTGGAAGCGATGGTGCATATAGAGGGGTAGCAGCACCTTCTCCAGGTTCGACATCGGCTCTCCCACACGAATCGACTGGGTGCCGAAGTTCTCGAGCCCGATCCTGCGTACCTCCAGTTCGTGTTTGAGGTGATCCACGAGGTTGGAGCCGTTGTCCCACACACTGGCGTACTGGTGTCCGGCACCAATGAAGTTGTTGTTGGTGTGGCCCATGTAGATCAGACCGGTCTCCACGCTCTCGTTGGCGATCGCTTGGAGTGCCTGCACCTCGTCGGTCCCAGGGGCGAAGTCACCATACAGCCAGCGCACGGAGAGCTTGTCGTACTCGCCGATCCGCTGTACGTAGGCGTTCGACAGGTCGAGCTGCCCATCGTTGATTTCCACCAGCGGGGCCGGGTAGTCCATGACGCTCTCCCGCCCATAGGCACTAGCCATGTAGTTGTGCGGGAACCCGATTGTGTGTCCCACCTCGTGCGCGGAAAGCTGGCGCACGCGTGCCAGCGCCATCTCCACCGCGGCCGGGTCGTCCGCGACCTGCGACAGGTACTCGAAGGTGGGTGCATCGGCCAACCCGCACTGCTCGTAGTACTGGGCGGTACCGGTGGGGAAGGGGGGCACCACGCCCTGCCCGTGCAGGTAGTCCTGCCGGAGGCGGAGGCTCCCCAGGTTCACGTTCCCCTTGATGATCTCGCCGGTCCGGGGGTCCGTCACCGTACTCCCGTAGGAGTAGCCGCGAGTGCGTCGGTGGGTCCAGTGAATCATGTTGTAGCGGACATCCTGCGGGTCCGCGTCGGGTGGTAGTACCTCGACCCGGAAGGCGTCGATGAAGCCCGCGGCCTCGAAAGCTTGGTTCCACCAGGCCGCCCCGTCGATCAACGCGCTTCGGATGGGCTCGGGTACGCCCGGGTCGACGTAGTACACGATCGGCTCGACCGCCTCCGAGCGCTCCGCGCCGGGGTTGCGCTTCTCGAGTCGGTGCCGGGCCACCCAGCGTACCCGCAGGTCCTCGTCGATCGGAGTGGCGTAATCGTGAATCGTCGGTCCGTTCACGCCGACACGTGGGTCGGCCACGCGAGTCTGGTAGCCGTCATCGGGGAGTCGCACGAACGAATGGTGCTGCCGGAGTGTCACCGCCTGACCGGTGGCTGCCACCGCGTTCACGAGCGGACCCGGTTGGGTGGTTGTGAACGTTAGCATGGCTTCGACTTCGGTGTTGTCCGGGAACGACTTCGTGGCGGGCATGTGAAGTGCACTTCGGTCCGCATCCAACGCGAAAGTGCCTTGGCCGGCCCGCCGCATCTGTTCCGCAGCGCCCCGCGCATCGCGCATGAAGAAGGGTGTGGCGTCGACCAGCACCCGGTCGCCCGTGCGCGCCACGATGTCGAAGCCCCAGTGCACGGACGAGGCGAAGGCGTCCTGTACCGCCTGGACCTCCAACGGATTGTCCGATTGCGCCCGATACTGGTAGTTGGGTTCAATGAACAGCACCCTCGGGCCCACGCGGGTCGGCCTCAGGATGTATGAACCGCCGAGCTGGCCACGGTCGATCCCTACTGGGTTGCTTCCCAACCCCGAACCCATGGAGACCGAGTAAAGGAATTCGGTCTCGAGCTCGTCGATCGCCAGGAACAGCTTGCCGGTGGCGTCTTCCCAGTAGAGGTCGAAGAAGCCCTCAATGGCTTGCATCCCGCTGGTCTTGTCCTCCACCGAGGGGGGGGCCTCCTGAGCGGCTGACGGAACCGCACGGGCCAGCAGCATGGATAGGACCAACATCCCGATGTTCAGAATGGCTTGTCTGAGGAGGGACCGATGGGATCGCGTCGCTCGGCGCATAGGTGCTCCGGGTCGGGTGAGTGGCTAATGGGCCGGCCAGGTCACTGGCCGGGTCCGCAAACTCCGCGTCCCGGGCCTGGCACGCAAACCGGCTTGGAGTCAGCCGGTGACCCGTGCTACGTACGCCTCGAACAGCGTCTCCAAGGTGGCCGCCGGATCGCGGGTCCTGCCCGTGTGCACGGGTGAGCACTGAAGCTGGTCGGAGCGGGGGGCGGTAAGCCAATGAAACCGCTCCGACGGGGGGAGCAGAGCGATCGGTCCGCCACCGGCCTCGCCCCGCGCCGTGGCTCGAAACGCATCCAGGTACTTGGCCATGCGCCGCTCGTCCGTTCGTCCCACGACGTCAGTCAGGAGCGTGGGGTCGGTGATCACCTTGGCGTCGATGAACTCGGCGGTGCGTGCGTGCATGACCACGCCCACCGCACTGGACGAGTAGAGGTGGACGTGGGGAACCACGCAGACCACGGCGAAGTCGTAGTCGATCCAGTCGCTCATCGGCGCGCCCGCAGTGCCTCGGGTGGCTCAGCTTCGAGGGCAAGGTGCGCCCGAGCTGCCTCCCGTACCCATTCCCTCGGTTCCCGTAGCCTGAGCGTGAGGTATTCCAGGTAGCGCCGACGAAGAATGTCCGGTCCCGTCCCTCCTGGATTGGCCACCGGATCCGTCAGGAAGGCCTCTGGCACGGTGGTGAGCACCTCGGCAAGGGTAGCGGTGTCCAGCACCCGGGTCGCGCGGGCGTCGACATCCTGTAGCTCACTCGCTCGACCCAGAAGCACATGCTGGCTCGACAGCGGGAAGGCCGAGCGCGTCCGTTCCTCGTCGACGCTGTCCCAATGGTGGTGCGCGTATATCGCGGCTCCGTGGTCGATCAACCACAGGCGCTCATCATGCACCAAGAGGTTGGGGTTCTTGGCACCTCGATCCGGATTGGTCACCAGGGCGTCCAGCCAAACCAGTAGGGAGGCGAATTCAGGCGTAACCAGGTCCGCGGCCGCGACGGGATCAAAGTTCAGGGCTCCGTCCAGATACGCGATGCCGAAGTTGGCTCCACGACTCCCCCGCAACACGTCCTGGATCTCGGGGTCTGGCTCGCTACGTCCGAACTCCTCGTCCAGATCGATGCGGGCGATCGACGGCATGGAAAGCCCCAGCAGCTCGGCCAGCCGACCCACGATGACTTCAGCGATCAGCGCTTTGGCCCCTTGACCGGCACCCCTGAACTTCGCGACGAAAAGGCCCCCGCCATCCGTCTCCACCACAGCGGGTAGGGAGCCTCCCTCGCGTAGCGGGACCAGGTAGCGGGTGGCCTCGTAGGTAGGTAGCTCGTAGCTCATAGGCCGGAAAATACCCGAACATCCACCTCGCACGAACCTTGAAGCGGAGCCGGGCGGGCCCGATGTTGCCCAGAGGGCCAGATTGGACTCGGAGGGAGCAAACGATGAGGTCGATTCGGGTCGCACTGATGGGAGCCACGGTGTCCGTGGTGGCGTCAGTACCCGCCGAAGCCCAGAACTGGGCCGCCGCTGATGCCGTCGAGATACGCCGGACCGCGTACGGCGTGCCTCATATCAAAGCACAGGATCTGTTCGGGGCGGGCTTTGGATTGGGCTACGCCGAGTCGGAAGACCACGGCCAGCCGGTTTTCGAGGGGTTCATTCGGGCCCGAGGTCACTGGGCGAGGCATCGCGGCTACGAGGGCGTGGGGTCGGACATGGTCCGCAGGCGCACCTACGCATTGGCCGAACGCACCTGGCGTCGTCTCGACCCCGATGTGCGGCACATGATGGAAGGGTTCGCAGCCGGCGTGCAGCACTACCTCGATCTCCACCCGGAGGAAGCGCCGTCCGCGCTCGAACCACCGCTTCGGGGGGTCGACGTGCACGCCATGCAGATTGGATCATACTCGGAGCGTGACGTGCGGAGGGCGATCGCTTCGGTGGCCGAACCTCAAGACTCGACCTCCAGCTCCGGTGTCGACGCCGAGTCCCTCGACCTCGAGGCCGCGTTCGCCGCCTGGGATCCCGAGGTGGGGTCCAACGCCTGGGCCCTGGACGGCACGCGAACGAAGGGGCAGGCCGCGATGCTGCTTCGGAACCCGCACCTCAACTGGGACGCCGGCTACTACGAGGCGCATCTGACGGTGCCGGGGGTCTTGGATTTCTATGGCGATTTTCGGATCGGTGGGCTCTTCGGGATCATTGGGGGCTTCAACGCCAACCTGGGCTGGACCACCACGAACAACGCCCCCGACCTCACTGAGGTGTATCGCCTCCGCAAGGACGCCAGGGTGCCAAGCCACTATCTACTGGACGGGGTGTCGTATCCACTGCGAGTCGAAACCGTGGCCGTCGACGTGGTGGACCCACAGCGCTACCGCTCCAGTCAGGGACGGGGGACCGAAGTCCGTACGTTCCGCACTACCCATGTGGGTCCCGTGGTGCGAGAAACGGCGCGGGAGTTTTGGATCGTGCGGTCCACGGAGGACGGGGAGTTCCGCAGGTCCGAGCAGTTCTTGGCAATGATGCGGGCCAAGGACCTGGAGGAGTGGAGGGCGGCCATGCGGGAACAGCGCATCGGAGCGTCCAACTACACCTATGCCGACCGCGCGGGCAACATCTTCTACGTGTGGAACGCCAAGCTCCCCAGCCTTCCCCATCCGTGGACTCGCGACGGGCCGGTGCTCGCCCGTAGAACCGAGGACCTCTGGAACGAGCTGGTACGGTTCGACCGTCTCCCGCAGTTGTTGAACCCGACGGGGGGGTACGTCCGTAACGAGAACGATCCGCCGTACTGGACCAACCTCAACGAACCGCTTGTCCCCGGGTCGTTCGTTGAGAACATGCCAGATCCGCGGCTTCGCTTTCGTAGCCAGCTCAGCCTGAGCTTGATCCACGGGGGCCCCGGGGCTCCGCGCTGGGATTTGTCGGATATGGTGACGGCAAAGCACTCGCCGCGGATGCTGCTGGCAGAGCGCATCAAGAATGATCTGGTGAATGCTGCGCGGGTCGCCGACGCTACCCCGGAGACTCGATCCGCGGCTGAACTGCTGACCCGCTGGGACAACACGGTCTCCTTGGATAGCAGGGGCAGCACCCTGTTCGAGCTATGGTTCGCCCGCTACGTGGCCACAACCGACTCCACGCGGGTGTTTCGGGATCCGTGGTCGGCCGACGAGCCGACGGGGACCCCTCGGGGGCTGGGGAACCCCGCCAACGCGGTGGCCGCGCTGGAGTGGGCGATGGAGGAGGCGACCAGGCGTTGGGGTTCGTGGGACGTGCCCTGGGGAGAGGTGCATCGCGTCCGATGGGGGGACGTCGATGTCCCGGTATCCGGTTGTAGTGGCGCTCTGGGGTGCTTTCGCGTCCTGAACTTCCGAGACGACGACGACGGCCGCCGGGTGGTCCGGGGTGGAGACGGGTGGGTGCTGGCAGTAGAGTTCGGCGAGGTTCCGCGAGCCATGTCAGTGCTCGCTTACGGCCAGAGCGGCAGGGAGGACTCCGAACACTTCTCCGATCAGGCGGAGATGTTCGCGCGGGGTGAGCTGAAACCCGTGGCGTTCACGGAGTCCGACATCGCATCGCAACTGATTCGTTCCTACGCTCCAGGGCGGGAGTTGGTGGCGGCGCCTGGAGGGCCCTAGGTATGGAAGAGATTGAGCGACGGTATCTGTGCGTGTCCCCGATGCCCGACCACCTCCTTTCGCGGGCGGACCGGGTGCAGGTGATCCGACAGGGATACCTGACGGCCGAGGGCCCTTCGATCCGAGTTCGACAGAAGAACGACGTCTTTCTGATGACGGTGAAATCGGGTCAGGGTCTGGTTCGCACCGAGGTCGAGTGGCCCGTTCCGGAGGACGTTGCGCATCAACTGTTCAAGGTCGCCGAGGACCTGCTCATCACCAAGACCCGGTATGTGGTGGGGCGATGGGAGATCGACGTGTTCGATGGTGCTTTGCAGGGCCTCACGGTGGTGGAGGTGGAGCTCGAGTCGGCGACGGAGCCGCTTCCGGCAGTCCCCGCGGGCATGCCCGAGTTGGTCGAAGTGACGGAGGAGCCGGCAATGACGAACAGATGGCTGGCCGGCCTCACCGACGGCGAGGCGCGCGAGTTCGTGGAAGCGCTAGCGACCAGCATCCCCTCGGCAGTGGCCTGGGCGAATGCGAGCCTCTTCGATGGGGGTGACCCGTCGGACCCATGAAGGAGTCGGAGTCGAGCCGGCAGGACCCGCAGTTGGGCTTCGAGTTCCAAGAGCCCGAACCGGCACCGCGGGAAGCGAACAGACCCGAGCCGAGGCCCGCCCCATCCCACTCCGAGCTTCTGGAGTCGCTTCGACGGGCCACTCGCGCCCGCCCATTGGGACGGAAGATCTTGGTGGCCGAGACACGAGGAGAGGGTCGTGAACTCCTGCGAGCCCTGGCGCGGGCGGGCTGTCCTTGGGTGGGTTGGGAGGTCCTGACACCGCGACCACTCGCGTTGGAGTTGGCGGGGGCCGCCCTTCGCGCTGAGGGCTTGTCTCTCCTGGATGAGTTCGACGAGCAGGCGCTCCTCGATCGCGCAATGGACGACGCGCTGGAGGAGGCGGGCACCGACGCCGAACAGGAGGCTGAGCTCGGGTTCGAGGCGCTTAGCGAAGCGGTGGGTTTCCGGGGCGCGCTGGCGGGGGCGGTGCGAGCGCTCCGCCTGGGCGGTGTTTCGGGTGAGCGGCTCTCACGGGCTCGCTTCGAGGATTCGGACAAGAAGGCACTGCTCCTCAGAGCCCTGCACAGATACGAGTCCGCGCTCGCGAGTGCAGAGCGGGTCGACGGTGCTGGTTTATTGCGACGTGCTACGGATCGGGTCACCACCGACGGCATCGATGTGCTGGGAGCCACTCTCTACCTCACGCCAGGACTCAGTCTGCGGGGATACGCCGGGGCCTTCATCCGCGCCTTGATCCAGGCGGGCGCGGAGGTTCTTACCGCCGACCCGGTACGGGGCCTCGAAGCCCCCTCCGGCTGGCTGTGGCAGGAGTCGCAGGTCCCGCGCACCCCACTGGCCTCCCTACATGCGGCCCACGAAGCGAGGGCCCCCGTGGAGCACGTCGGACTCTTCTCGGGTGCCAGCGTCGAGGAAGAACTCAGAGAGGTCCTGCGGCGGGTCGTCACGCAAGGACGGACGTGGGATCAGGTAGAGATCCTCACGCCCGACCCGCAAGTCTACGGGTCCGCGCTCCACGCGCTGGCCAGTCGCCTCGAGATCCCGGTTACGTTCGGCGTCGGGCTTCAGGTAGGGCGAACCAGGCCCGGGCGAGCGCTATCAGCGTACTTTCGCTGGATCGAGGGGGGATTCCAGGCTGCCGAGGTTCGACGACTGCTGGAGTCCGGCGACCTCCGACCCACAGGTGACGAGACACCTGACGCGATGGCTCTGGGTAGGCGCTTTCGGGAGCTGCGGATCGGTTGGGGGCGAGAGCGGACTCGCAAGCGCATTCTGGAGCGCATCGACGCGACGAAGCGTGCCAAACCGCACAGCAGAGACTTCGCAGAGAGTTTCGCAGCGCGCCAGGCCGAGGCGGCGGCGGAGCTGGAAGCGCTCAGAGCACTGCTCTTCCCCATCCTGGACGCGACGCCTCGCATTCCAAAGAACCCCCTGGCACGCGCGGGCGGCAGTGTCTCCCCGGCGGCCCTCGCCAACGGGGTGCGTCGCTTCCTGAGCTTTGTGCCGGTCGACCATCCGGTCGACGTCACCGCCATGGAGCGCCTGGATCATGTCCTCGCGCGGATCGTGGCCACGCTGGTGCGCCCCACCAGCTATGCAGCGGCTGCCGCCGCGGTGCGGACACATCTGCGGATTCGGGTGCCGGCACCCCGGGCGGAGGGGAAGGCACCGTGGAGCTCGGACGGGGGGCACCTTTACCTCACCGATCTCGAACACGGCGGGTTCACCGGTCGAGCCGTCACCTTCGTCGTCGGACTCGACGCATCGCGTTTCCCGGGGACCCAAACGCAGGATCCACTGCTGTTGGATCGAGAGCGGCACCGGATCGGCGGCACCCACCTGCCCACCTCCGGCGACCAGATTCAGGGGCGCCGCTTTCGATTAGCCGCGCTCCTGGCGCGGCTGCGAGGGCGGGTCACGCTGAGCTGGTGCGCCTGGGATCCCTCGGAAGCGCGCGGTCGGGCCCCTGCAGCGGAACTGCTTCAGGCTTGCCGCTGGGCCCTCGGCAATCCCAGCGCGACCTTCGCCGATCTGCGCGCGCTGGTGGGGCCGCCTGTGGGAGTCATTCCAGACGCGGGTGCCGAGGCCTTGGATGGTCGGGATGTCTGGATGTCGGCGCTGGCCAGCGGGGGGGCACTGAGGCAGGGGAGGGCGGTGGTCGGTGAGAGCTTCCCCAGGCTGGCCCGGGGGGACCGGGTGACGACGGCGCTGGAGACACCGGAAGCTACCGCATACCTGGGACAGGTGGACCCCCGGCCCGAGTTCGATCCACGGACCACCGACCAGGTGTTGTCCGCGAGCCGGGTCGAGGCGTTGGGGACCTGCCCACGTCGCTACTTCTACAGCACGGTGCTGCGGCTTCGCCCTCGGGATGACCCCGACTACGACCCTGATCGCTGGCTTGACGCCAAGGCACGTGGATCGCTCCTACACACAACCTACGAGCGGTTCCTGCGAGCGATGCGGACGCGAGGGTGGAACCCAATGGATCCCGCCGTGCTGCGAGAGGGTGAGCAGATCCTGCGGCAGGAAGCAGATCGAACGTTGGACGAGCTTCCCGCGCCCAGCGAAGAGGTTCGGCTCAAAGAACTCCACCGCCTGATGGACGACTTCCGCTCCTTCCTGGGCATGATCGCGCAGGAGGGTGCTTCCTGGCTGGACCTGGAGGTGAAGTTCGGGTTCGGCGCCGAACCGGTCTCCCTGCCGGTTGTTGGGGGACGCGTGCTTGTGCGAGGGAGAATCGACCGGGTCGACGAGCGGGAGGGTACCCTCTACGTCGTGGACTACAAGACCGGGAGTCCCTTCTCGTTCACGCCCAACAAGGCGGTGTTCAACGAGGGTCGTCGGCTGCAGCATTACGTCTACACGGTGGCGGTCCGCGCGCTGTACGGTCGCTCTGCCGCTGCGGTGGAGTACCACTTTCCCACGCACAAACACCTGAACCAGCGGATCGCTTACACGCAGGACCAGCTTCGGATTGCACCCGCGTTGATGGGGAAGCTCTTCGACGTCGTGCGGGATGGGCACTTCCTCCCGACCGAAGAGAAGAACGATTGCCTCTTCTGCGACTTCGGTGCCGTGTGCCGCGTGCGCCTGACTCAGTACAACAAGGTCGACAGGTCTCCGCCAGCAGAGTGGGCGTCCCGGTTCATGCGGAACGTTGAGGAGTATAGACCGTTCCGCACCGCGCGTCGGATGGAAGAGGAGGAGCCGCCAGGGTCGCAGGACCTGCTCGAGGTGCTCCAGCGGAGCCTCGCGGAAGGAGGTTCCCCTGGCTGAGACCCCGGACCAACTCGCGCGCCACCGTATCGCCACTGAACTCCGCGTCAACTTCCTCGTAGAGGCGGGTGCGGGATCCGGAAAGACCACGTCGTTGTCCGGCCGAATGGTAGCGCTGGTGCGGGAAGGCGTCGCCGAAGCCGATCAGATCGCAGCCGTGACGTTTACTCGCAAGGCTGCCGTGGAGCTGCGGGAGCGATTCCAGGAAGACCTCGAGCGCGCGCTGGGGCTAGCCACGGACCCGCAGGTGCAGGATACACTCGAGCGCGCCCTTACCCGGATCGATCGAACCTTCCTGGGGACGATCCACGCGTTTGCTGCCCGACTCCTCCGCGAGCGACCCCTGGAGGCGGGTCTCGACCCCAGCTTCCGTGAGCTGCAGGAGAACGAGGAGTTCGAACTGCGGGGTCACTTCTGGAGCGAGTGGATCGAAAGGCTGGCGGCGGACGGTGACGCGGACCTGCTCCGACTCTCAGACGTGGGGATCCGGACCAGCCAGCTTCGGCAGGCGTTCGACCAGATGGTGGAGAACCTCGACCTGGAGTTTCCGGCGCCGTCAGTGGAGCCGCCTGGTCCCGAGACGATAGCACCCCTCCGGTTGGCGCTTGAGGCGCTGCTCGACCGGGCAGCAGTGCTCCTGCCCAAGCGTGAACCCCAGAAGGGGTGGGGCGACGCGCAGAAGAAGGCCCGACGGGCCCTGCACGCGCGACTGCATCGGGACTGGGAGGATCCCAATGTCTTCCTGGACGAGTTGCGTGCGTACAGCAGCGGCAACACGACGATCAACATGTCGCGTTGGGAGCCGGACAAGAAGGAGCAGGGTCCGGTCAAGCAACTGCGCAACGACATCGACGCGTTCACAGGTGATGAGGGCCCCGTGAGGCCGATCCTGGCTCAGTGGTACGCTCATCGCTACCCGGCCGCCGTCCACTTCGTGTACCGGGCCGCCCACGCCTATGCAGCGGAGCGCAGGCGCCTCGGGGTCGTGACGTTTCAGGATCTGCTCCTTCTCACCGCCGACCTACTCCGCAGGAGCCCACGGACCCGACGGGACCTGGGCACGCGGTTCCGACATCTACTCGTCGACGAGTTCCAGGACACCGACCCGGTGCAGGCTGAGATCGCATTCCTGCTCGCGTCCGATCCGACAGAGGAGGAGCTGACCCGCGGCGTGTCCAGTTCGTGGCATCACGTGACGCCCCGACCGGGCGCCCTGTTCGTGGTGGGTGACCCCAAGCAGAGCATCTATCGCTTCCGCCGTGCCGACATCGCGGTATACGAGCATGTGCGTCAGCGCTTCCAGACCTTCGGCGAAGTGCTGGAACTGGACACCAACTTCCGCTCGGTTCTTCCGATCGCCGGCATGGTGAACGACGTGTTCTCGGAGCGCTTCGACAAAGCGAAGCCGCCGGTGCAGGCACGGTACCAGTCGCTCCTCCCACAGCGGCCGCTTCCCGGCGAGCCCGAGACGGTCATGGGCGTCTTCCACTATGTCGTGGACAAGAAGTCCGAGGGATACAGCGAGATGGGCGTGCGCCACGAAGCGGAACGGGTCGCCGAGTGGATTCATCAGCGGATCGCCCGTGGAGAACGGCGGCCCGGAGACTTCCTGGTGCTCACCCGAGTGAAGCGGAACCTGTGGCTGTTTGCGCGGGCCCTGGAGGAGAGGGGCCTTCCGCTCGACGTGGCCGGCGCGGGCGTCGGTTCGGCCCAACAATTGGACGAGGTGCGGGATCTACTGAAGGCACTATGCGATCCCGGGAACGAGGTGCTCGTAGTGGCGGCGCTCACGGGTCTGTTTTTCGGGTTGGACCACGAGCAGCTCCTCGCTCACCGTCTCGCTGGCGGTGGTTTCGATCCCCGGGAGTCGCAGCCCGCAGGCGAAGTCGGCGAGTCCCTCCGCGAGCTGGGCGATTGGTGGCAGCAGGCGCAACAGGAGCCAGCTGACGTGTTCCTCGGTTGGTTGGTGGACCACTTGGGGGTATATCCGCATGCGGCCGCGGGTGAGCTGGGCTCGATCCGTACCGGTGTGTTGACGTATGCCCTCGATGCTGTGCGCCGGGCGGCGACTGCAGGCGACACCAGCCTGATCAGTGCGTTGGCGGCGCTGGACACTGCCTTGAGCTGGGCTGAGGCCGAAGCTCCGCTCCGGCCGGGGGCTTCGGACGTGGTTCGGCTCATGAATCTCCACAAGGCGAAGGGCCTCGAGGCGGCCGTGGTGTTGTTGGTCGATCCCGGAAGCGGACCCAGAACGGGGAGGAGCCTCCGCGTGGAGCGGTCGGAACACGGGTCCGGGGAAGGGCACTTTTCCCTTGACGTGAAAGAGGGGACCTTTGGCACCATTCCCCTGGCTCGGCCGTTGGAGTGGGAGCGGATGAAGGCCGCCGAGGATGAGGCTGAAGCTGCCGAAGAGGACCGCCTGCTCTATGTGGCTGCCACGCGTGCGCGCGACGAGCTGGTCGTGGCGTTCGGCGCGCACGGCACTCACCCACCTTGGGCCGTGTTCGAGCCTTGGCTACGTGAGCACTCCACGCAACTTCCGTTTCCTCTGGGTCTGGATCGGCGGCGGCCGCGGCTGGAAGCATCGGCGGAGGCGTTGGCAGTCCACGTCGTTGATGCCCGGTCACGTCGGGATGCTGCGGCGCAGGCCGGGGTTCGCTTCGCGACCGTGACGGAGCTGGCCAAGGGGGCTTCGACTCACGAGGTGCCGGCAGTCTTGCCAGGCGCACCCCCAGAACGAGTGCGCGGACCGCGCGGCTACGAGTGGGGCAGTGTGGTACACGCCGTCCTGGCCGCCGCGGCCCGAGGGGTGTCGGGTGCGGATTTGGAGGCCCTGGGGAGGGAACTCCTACGTGAGTACGGACGGCCTACCGACGAGCGAGGAGAGCCACGGGAGCTGAAGACCCTGCTCGAGCTAGTCGCACGCGTCCATGCATCCGACGTGTGGCGCCGCTCCGAGCAGGGGAGCGACCAGCAGGCAGAGGTGCCGATCGCCTCTGTGCTCGACGATGCGGACCGCGATGCCCGGTCGGAGACCCTGCTCGAAGGCGTGATCGACCTCGTGTTCAGGGGCGACAGCGGGTGGGTGGTGGTGGACTACAAGACCGACCCGGGGGACGACCCGGACTTTCCAGCGCGGTCCGTGCGCTACAAGGAACAGGTTCGGCTCTACGCCGCTGCGTGGACCCGCGTCGTGGGTGAGCCCGTGGCTGAAGCACTGGTCTACTACACCACCCAGCAGCGGGTTGAAACGGCGTAAGTCACTTTGATTATGACCTTTACCGGCTTGCGCCAGCACCCTGGTCAACCACGAGTCAGTCAGGTAGTTTAAGCTTCGAATACCTCCCGGGCTGGATGAGGCAGCTACCCGGAGCAGGCACACTCACGAGAACGGAGGGAACGGATGCGTGCTTTACGTCTGATGTGTTTAGCGGTGGGTGCAGGACTGGTCTTGGGAGCCTGTGGTGACGACGGCAGTCCCACGACACCGCCGACCACGAACCCCCCGCCGGGGAATACCCGAGTGGTGCTCGCCAACCCCTCGTTCCAAACCAACATCCAAGAGATCTTCGATCGCCGGAGTTGCAGCAGTGGTGGATGCCACGGAACGGCGAGCGCGGCAGGGCTGACGCTGACATCGGGGCAGGCGTTCGGAAACCTGGTGAACGTGGCGTCGAGGCAGGCTCCGGCCGTTGATCGTGTGATTCCCAACGATGCCGATGCCAGCTACCTCGTTGTGAAGATCGAGGGCAGGCAAACCGTGGGACAGCAGATGCCGGTGGGCGGCAGCCCGCTCGACAGCATCGACGTCGCGAACATCCGAAACTGGATCAACACGGGGGCGGCGAACAACTGACGCGATGCACGCTTGTCCTGAGGTCACTGTTCCACCGCCGGCTTCTGACGCTTTGGCGCGCCGGTTTGTGCTCTCTCAAAGCCGTCCGCTCGTCGGCGAAGCCTCGCCAGCCCACGTTCCGAAAGCTAGCAACAGCTGAAGGGCGGACCGGGTCCATGTGAACGCGGGGTTTCCAGCGCGAGAGATCACTGCAGTAGTGATCGGGGCGATGAGCGAAGGCGACAAAGTAGAGTCTGGCGATGGGCGCGGGTTTTCGGTGTCGAAGCTGCGGATCGATGGCGACGTGATCAGAACAGCGATGTAGCCTCTGGGTTAGGGGGCCGGTTGAGGCGGGGCCTTTGGGGCACCGCAGCCCGCCGTGTTTCCGAATGCGGTCGTCACGTTCGAATACCATCGTTTCAAACTTCGAACCCGCAGATCCAACGGCTTGGCGAACTCTGGAATGGGGATGATGCCGCTCGTCGGGAAGTGTGCGACGGGCATCGAGGGTGCAAGATCGGTAGTGGGTCACTTCCGTGGACCCACCTTCTCGAAACCAGACCAGGTTGCGTACTCCGAGGCTGTGCCGTATTATCGTATACGCCGGGTACGCGCTTCCGGCGCATTGGTGATGGAAGCGAGACTACCGCGGTGTAAAGGTAGAGGATCAAGCTGCCGCAAGGGGGACTATCCATGGGCACCGTGCTGCTAGCGAGCATGATAATTTTCGCGGCCCAGATAGACGGGCAAACATTGTCGGGAGTACCGACCTGTTCGGACTGCAGAATCCGCTTTGACACTGTGGTCACCGTCGGCGGCGCCTCCGCAGGTAGTGCATCGGTCACTCAATACGCGACGGTTGCCGTGGACCATTACGGAAGGGTCCTTGTTGCGAGTGGTGTGGTAGCCCCAGAAATCTCGGTCTTCGACAGCACTGGATCCTTCGAGCGGACGATTGGGCGGGGTGGCGATGGGCCAGGTGAGTACCGGTTCATTACTCACCTTGACGTGAGCGAAAACTTCCTCCACGTGTTCGATGCAGGGCGCGGCCGGACCCTTCTCGATGAGGATTTCGATGTCGTGCGGACTGACCAGTTTCAAGGTCAGGTGTACTCGTCAGCGGTCCCTAGCGGGGACGAGCTTTTATTGGCCGCGGTGGTTCCCTCCGCTGATGGGGTTGGGCACCCGTACCACCGCTTAGGTCCCGACGGCGACATCTCATCGTTCGGGTACGACGGTTCGGTCTTTGCGGGAGGACATCCAGTGAGGGTGGTCGCTGCCTCAGGGAACGTCATGTGGGTCGCCGAACAGGAATCCAACGCCCTGACTCGCTTGATGCTGGATGGGGAGTTGAGTACGCACGAGTTGAGAGTCGCCCGTCGCGTCGATTGGTTTGATCGGGAAAATCCGTCCACGCCCTCGTGGCCCAGATCCCTCGTGAGAGCAGTGCGACTTGATGAGCAAGGTCTCTGGGTGCTTGGCCATGTACCGGACCCGAAATGGACCGAGCGGTATACGGAGTCGGTACCGATTCCCGACGACCCTCCGAGTGAGATTTTTGACGGATGGCTAGAGCTGCTCGATCCCACTGACGGTTCAACGTTCGCGAGCGTCCGTCTTGACGGCCTATTGATGGGGTTCGCCGGCGGAACTGGGTGGGTGGTTTCGTACCGCGAGGACGCATCCGGTTACCCCTACATCGATCTACTGATTCCCACAATTGAACGCCCCCCCAAACCCTATGAACGCCCCCCCAAACCCTAATCACCCTTGGGAGGTCGAGATGAAGATTCTGGCAGGTATCATCGTTTTTGGAGCGACAGTTGCCTTCAGTGCTCCGGTAGAGTCGGCTCCGATGGGGTCGGTTGTATTGGACACCTGTGGGAACTGCTACGGAACGAGCACGATGCACGCGGCCCTTGAGAATCACGCTCCGCTGTCGGATTACAGTGAGGGCCACGGGTGGCACAACAACTATTATACGTTGAGCTGTGGTATCCACGGGATATGTGTTTGGGGCGAGGAGGAGGAAGATCTGGAAACGGTTGTGGAGTCGGTTATCCAGGCCGCAGCTCTTGATCGAACCGACAAACTGGCCAGGTTGCTGGAGTCACCGCTTGTTGAGGCGAACTTGGATCGTGACGCGATTCAGATCGTCGGATGTGACGGTGAATCGATCGTAGCTCACGTGCCTGTTTCGCCTGGGGTCCAGTTGGCGCTACTAGCCGACTAGATGTCGTGGCTTCTTTGGCAGGGGTGCGGGGGGCTCGGATCCGCATCGCGGTATCGAGCCGCCCGCTCCTCAGGCCGGTCATGCCAACCACCCGTCTTCACGGCAGGGCGCAGCGAAGAACCTCGGTGACAGGCTTGAGTTGACGTGTGGTCCGCCGCGCACTTCACGCCCCCATGCTGCCTCGGCCAAACCGAGGAAGAGCTCTTCTCGGACTCATCATTGTGATCGACCGTTGATTGGCCTGATCCGCCGGGGCGGCCCCTCCTCTCCCATTCTGGGGAAGCCCTGAGTAGGATGGATGCGTGATCGGTAGCGTGAGCCGGCCGTGTCGAGAGGAGAGTAGCAGTGCGAGGAAGGTTGCATTGGGGTCTGGCGGTGTGGCTGTTGACAGCCTGTGCGGGCCCTAAAGACTCGGACACCCTCCGGTCCGGACCGTCGTCGCCGGCGACCGCACCCGCCCCCTTCGATGTGGTCATCTCCAACGGTCGTATCGTGGACGGAACCGGCGCGGCCTGGTTCCTGGGGGACATCGGCATCCGCGGAGATCGGATCGCGGCCATTACACCCGCGGGGCTATTGAGCGGCGCCCAAGCCGCCGAGCGCATCGACGCCACCGACCGGGTGGTCGCCCCCGGGTTCATCGACATCCAGAGCCATTCCCGGGACGCGTTCCTGGGTGGTGACGGGCGTGTGGTGGGCAAGGTCACTCAGGGCATTACCACCGAGATCATGGGTGAGGGTTGGACCAACGCGCCTGCCAACGAACGCACGCTGGAGGGTCAGGGGGCTGTCGATCCCGCGGCTGCGAGCGCTGGGTACGACTTCACCGGCACCCACGGCTTCGACGCGTGGCTGCGCGCGATGGAAGCGAACGGGGTCTCGCCCAACATCGGTTCGTTCGTGGGCGCCACCACAGTGCGCGTATTCGGAAAAGGACAGGCCGGTGGCGCAGCGACAGAACCCGAGCTGGAGGAGATGCGGAAGGCTGTACGTTGGGCCATGGAGGATGGCGCGTTCGGTGTCGCCACCGCCCTCATCTACCCACCGGGCAACTACGCAACCACGGATGAGCTCGTCGAGGTGGTCGAAGCTTCCGCCCCCTATGGCGGACTCTACATCACGCACATGCGCTCGGAGGCGGACCGGTACCTGGAGGCCATCGACGAGGCTATGGAGATCGGTGAGCGGGCCGGCGTGCCGGTGGAGATCTACCACCTGAAAGCCGCGGGCCGACGCAACTTCTTCAAGGGCGCGCAGGCGATCGCAAAGATCGACTCGGCGCGGGCCGAGGGCCTCGACGTACAGGCCAACATGTACCCGTACACTGCAGGAGGCACCGGACTGGCTGCCCTGCTGCCACCTTGGGCCTCGGAGGACGGCGCACTACTGGATAACCTGCGCGACCCGGACACACGCGCACGGATTCACAGGGAAGTGCTGAGCGACGACGTAGATTGGGAAAACCTGGGGGCCCTGTCCGGGTCGGGCGGTGTGCTCGTGGTAGACGCGCCGGGTGCGGAGCAGTACGTGGGGAAGCGGATGTCGGAGGTCGCGCGCGACATGGAGACCGATTGGGTCGAGGCCGCCATCGAGCTCACGCTGACCACGGAGGGCGAGGCCGGCATGGTCGTGTTCATGATGAACGAGCCCAATGTCTCGCTGCAGATGAAGCAACCGTGGATGAAGTTCGGGACCGACGCCGGCGGCTATGACCCCGATAGCGTGTCAGGCATGGTGCACCCCCGCTCCTACGGCACCTACCCACGCATCCTGGGGCGCTACGTCCGGGACAACGGCGTGCTCCAGCTCGAAGACGCGGTCCGAAAGATGAGCTCGGCGGTCGCAACCCGACTCTCGATCGATGACCGCGGGGTGCTCAAAGAGGGCCTGCTGGCGGATGTGGTGGTGTTCGATCCCGAGACGGTGATCGACGTGGCCACCTACGACGACCCCCACCGCCTGTCGGTGGGCGTTGGGGATGTCCTGGTCAACGGAGTGCGCGTGGTCAGGGACGGCGTCCACACCGGAGCCAAGCCGGGCAGGATCGTGCGCGGACCTGGATGGACCGGGGGTTCATGAGGTCACGGTAACCGGCTACACGTCGCTCTCTCTGACCAGGGTCAGGATGGCTGCCTGGGGCACCACGAGGTAGCGGACGTCCTCGAAAGTGATTTCGACGGCGGCCTTCCGGAAGAACAGCGCGTAATCGCCAGCCCTGGCCTGTACAGGCAGAAAGCGTGGTTCACCCGCGCCGATCTTCCAGGGCTCCCCGTCCAACTCCGTGGGGGCCCCGATGGGGGTGCCCGGCCCGGTCGCGACCACGGTGCCGCCCTGCACCGCCTGCCCGTCCACGGCAGTGGGCGGAAGGTACAATCCCACGCGGGTGCGCTCCTCGCCCTCTTCCGGCGAGATCAGCACGCGATCTCCGACGACGATCAGTCGCTTAGGTCGTTCGCTCATGGGGGGAATGTGAACGGGAGTCCGGCCCGCGACAACCGAACCCCCACCCCGACTTGATCCGCACACGCCGCCGACCCACACTTCGGTCATGCGCTTCCACCCTGTTCTGCTCGTCGGGTTCTTCTCGGTCCTGGCGGCGTGCTCCGACGGGTCGACCGACCCTGACCCGACCCCCGAGCCGTTCGCGATCGAAGGCACCGTCTTCTACGACGTCGATGCCGACGGAGCCCGTGGGAGTGGCGAGACCGGCCTGGAAGGCTTCGTCGTCTTCCTTGACCAGAACCGCAACGATGTCCTGGATGCGGGTGAGGCACAGACCTCGACAGACGCCAACGGGGCCTTTCGCTTTGATGGTCTGGCGGCGGATCAGGCCCACACGGTTTCACAGGTCCTCCCCAGGGCGTGGACCAACACCGCACCGGGCGGGCCTGCGCTGAGCGCGCCGGCGGCCCAAGTAGGGAGTGGCGCGCCCGCCCGTATCATCGGAGGGGCGAACGCGAGCCCTGGGGACTTCCCCGGAGAGGTGGCGGTCCTGTTGTCAGGGGTGACGCCCCAGTTCGAGGCTCTGTGGTGTGGTGGCAGCCTGATAGCGGGCCGCTGGGTGTTGACCGCAGCCAACTGCATCGTCGAAGGGGGTGTCACCCAGCAGCTCGACGTGTTGTTGGCCACTGTGGAACTGGATGCGGGCGGTGTTCGGGTTCCCGCGGCGAACGTGGTGGTTCACCCCGACTACGACGAGGCTTCGTTCACGTACAACGCCGCCTTGATCGAATTGCCCACGGTGCAGATCGAGCCCCGCGCCGTTGCCTTCGAGAGCATCTCGGCTGCATTGCTCGAGCCGGGAGCGACGCTCACTGCCACCGGATGGGGGGCGGTGACATCCGACGGTGAGTTCTTCCCGTCGGTGTTGCAGCGGGCCGACGTTGAGGTGGTCGACAACACAATGTGCGATCAGATCTACAGCAGTATCACTGCTGATATGTTATGCGCAGGTGGTGAAGCGGGAATTGGCACCTGTACCTATGACGAGGGCGGGGGTCTATACGCTGGTGCCCCCCAGCGTCCGCAGTTGGCCGGGATCGCGAGCTGGTTCGGGGTCGACACCGCCAATCTCTGCGCGGGCCAAGGACTCCCCTCTGGATGGACGCGGCTCAGCGCCATCCTGCCCTTCCTGGAACAGCACGTGACTGCTGAGTCATCCGGGGCGGTGACTGTCGCTGGTCAGGCTGGGGCAACCACCACCGTAGAGTTCGGAAACTTCCGCTAGAGCTCACAAACCCAGTTCCTCAACGGAGACTACCGCGATGCAGCTTGGGCGGACGTTGACCCTCATCTTGTTCGCGAGCCTCGTGCTCCCTCCCGAATCCCTGCTCGGCCAAGCCGACACCGACGACGACCCTAGGCCCGAACAGGAAGGGCTGCCCCTGGAGCCCGGACGTCGCCTGCGCTTGACCACCGATGAGGGCTCTTGGATGTCCGTGGACGTCAGTCCGGACGGACGCACGCTGGTGTTCGATCTTCTGGGCGACCTGTACACGATGCCGGTGACGGGCGGGAGCGCCACGCCCCTCACACAGGGAATGGCGTTCGATCAACAGCCTCGGTTCAGCCCCGACGGCGCTAGCGTGGTGTTCGTCTCCGACCGCTCGGGTGGCGAGAACGTGTGGGTCATCGCGGTGGACAAGTCGGACACGACGCAGCTCACCAAAGGGGACAAGAACTCGTATCAGTCTCCCGAGTGGACGCCCGACGGGGACTATGTGGTGGTGAGCAAGAGCCCGGGGCCGGGTGCAGACAAGCTCTGGATGTATCACATCGACGGGGGTTCGGGTGTGGGACTCGTCGACGAGCCCGGCAACCTTCGCATGACGGGCGCGGCCTTCGGCGCCGATGACCGCTACATCTGGTTCGCGCGTCGTACCGGTGGCTGGCAGTACAACTCGGGGCTGGGGGACTATCAACTCTCCATGTATGACCGCGAGACAGGGGAGCTGGCCACGCGCACGGGGCGCTACGGGGGCGCCTTTCGGCCTACGCTCTCACCAGACGGTCGATGGTTGGTGTACGGGACCCGACAGGTGTCGGAGACTGCATTGCGGGTCCGCGATCTGCAGACGGGCGTCGAGCACTGGCTGGCGTACCCAGTGCAACGCGACCAGATGGAGGCGCGCGGATCGCGCGACGTACTGCCCGGGATGTCGTTCACGCCTGACTCCGAAACGCTGATAGTGTCGTACGGGGGCGGTCTTTGGCGGGTGCCTGTGGACGGGGCCGAAGCCACCGAGATTCCGTTTCAGGTCGACGTGGACCTGCCGATCGGTCCCGAGGTCGACTTCTCCTATCGGATTGAAGACACACCCACGTTCATAGCCAAGCAGATGCGGGACGGAGTGCCCTCGCCTGACGGTCGGAGGTTGGCCTTTGCGGTGATGGGGGACCTCTACGTCATGGACTTCCCCGGAGGTGAGCCGCGAAGACTCACCGAGCTGGCGGACCAAGAGGCGCAGCCAGCCTGGTCGCCCGATGGGGAGTGGATCGCGTTCGCTACCTGGTCCAACACCGAAGGCGGACACGTGTATCGGACGCGGTCCAACGGACGGGGTACGCCCGAGCGCGTCACGGCGGACCCAGGCTACTACTCCGAGACCGTGTACTCCCCAGATGGCGGTCGTATCGTGGCGATGCGGGGCGAGCGACGTGCGTTCACCGAAGCGCTTACCCGCGGCCTGACAGCGGGGGCTCGCGATCTGGTCTGGTTCCCCGCTACCGGCGGCCCGGCCACTGTCGTCACCCCCGTCGACGGGTTCGAGGGACCGCACTTCACCGAGAACGACGAGCGGATCTTCGTGAGTGGATCCGCGGGCCTCGTATCGATGCGATGGGACGGCACCGATCGGAAGACCCACGTGCAGGTGCGTGGCCAGTCCGCCGGGACGGGCCCCGGTCCGACAGCCTCACAGATTCTGATGGCACCCCAGGGTGACCAGGCGCTGGCTCAGGTCGGCAACAACCTGTTCGTGGTGACCGTCCCCAGGGTGGGCGGTGACACGCCCACCATCTCGGTGGCCAACCCTGACAACGCGGCGTTCCCAGCCATGCGGCTCACGGACATCGGAGCGCAGTTTCCAGCCTGGAGCGGCGACGCCAACCGCGTGCATTGGTCGATTGGCAATGCCCACTTCGTCTACGACCTGGACGACGCCCGAGCGTTCGCCGACTCGGTGGAAGCCGCGGCCGAGGACGAACCGGCCGACGCCGACTCTGCCGACGCCGAAGAGAGCGGAGATGAGGCCGAGTACCGCGCCGAGGAGCACCGCATCGAGATCGAGGTAGAGCGGGATATCCCCGACGCCTCGGTCGTTCTGAGGGGAGCCCGACTCATCACCATGCGGGGCGACGAAGTGATCGAGCGGGGTGACATCGTCATCCAGGGGAACCGCATTTCCGCCGTCGGTGCCCAGGGCAGCGTCGCGGTACCCGACGGTGCCGAGGTCATCGACGTGTCGGGCAAGACCATTACTCCTGGGTTTGTCGACACGCATGCGCACCTTCGCGTGCAGGTGGACATCCACCGCGACCAGATGTGGTCGTATGCTGCGAACCTCGCCTACGGCGTCACGGCCACGCGAGATCCTCAGACTGGCACCACGGACGTGTTTAGCTACGAGGACTTCGTGCGGGCGGGTCTGACCCTCGGCCCCCGCATCTTCTCCACGGGTCCGGGGGTGTTCAGCGGAGAGAACATCTCCAGCCTTGACGAAGCCCGCGACGTGCTCAAGCGCTACTCGGACTACTACGACACCAAGACCATCAAGATGTATGGCGCCGGCAATCGCGAGGTGCGCCAATGGATCATTCAGGCGGCCCGCGAGCTCGAGCTCATGCCGACGACGGAAGGCTCCCTGGACCTGGCCCTCAACATGACCATGGGGCAGGACGGGTACAGCGGCATGGAGCACAACATGCCGGGATTCCCGCTCTACGACGACGTGGTGCAGCTGGTGGCCCAGTCCGCGATGGCCTACACGCCCACCATCCTGGTGACGTATGGTGGTCCCTGGGCGGAGAACTACTTCTACACCAACGAGAGCCCCTTCGAGGACGCCAAGCTTCGCTACTTCACGCCGTTCGAAGAGGTCCAACAGAAGGCCCTGCGGCGCCCGGGCCCCACGTCGCCCGGGGGCTCTAACGGCTGGTTCCACCCCGCCGTGCATACCTTCGACCGCGTGGCGGCTTTTGCGCGCGACGTGCTCCGGGCCGGTGGTCGGGTCGGCGTGGGGAGTCACGGGCAGCTTCAGGGGCTGGGGTATCACTGGGAGCTTTGGATGGTCCACTCCGGGGGCATGACCGAACACGAGGCGCTTAGGGTGGCGACCCTGGTGGGCGCGGAGTCATTGGGGCTCGACGAGGACATCGGATCTTTGGAGGCCGGTAAGCTGGCTGACCTGGTGGTGTTGGATGGCAATCCCCTGGACAACATTCGAAATACCAACACAGTGGACCAGGTGATGATGAACGGCCGACTCTACGATGGCGACACGTTGGATGAGGTGTTCCCCCGTCAGCGTTCCGCCGGCCCGTTCTATTGGCAGGAGGAGGTGATCCCGGAGGTGCGGGCGGGTATCCGCGGGGGCCGGTGAGATGCGGCGCCTACCCATCTTTGCGGTCCCGGTTCTCATGGCAGTCGGGGTTCTGCTGATCCCTGTTGTAGACGACTACGCGGACCACGGACTGGCGGCTGCGGCGACCGTCGATTCCACACGCTGGTTCGTGGGTCACCTGATTAGCGCCTTGGGCTTCGGCACGGCCATCCTGGCCGCCGCCTTCATCACGCTTCGTCTGGGCGAGCGCGATCGGTTTGCGTGGGTGGGGCTGGCGCTTCTGGTGCCCGGGGCCGTGCTGCACATGGTGGGCCTCGGGGCGGACGGGATCGCGCCACTGGCGTTGCGGGCGGCAGGCGGGGAAGTGGCCACGCTCTTCGACGGAGGTGTGTGGGTGACGGGGGTGTTCATTGCGGGAGCCGCGCTCTTCGGGATCGGGACGTTGATCCTGGTGTTGGGGCTGATGCGGGCCGACCTGCTCACCGGGCCCGGCCGCTACGTGGTGTTTGCCTCCGCGCTCGCTTTTCCCATTGCCGAGGCAGTGCCCTACGGATGGGCGCTATTCGTTGTGGCGTGTTTGGCGTTTCTGATCTGGACGCCCATCGGGGTGGCGCTGGGGCGGGGGGAGGAGCCCATCTAGGGCACCTCCACCTGCACGATGTGCCAATCCCTGGCCTCCACGGCCAAGCAAGCCGTATGGTTTGGAATCTCGGTGAGGTCCTCGAGCCGCCATTGGGAGTCCGTCTGCGGTTCACCTTCGAGGGTCAACAGACGCGGTTCGGTGTCCACGGAAACCGCAAAGCGCTTCATGGCCCTGAGGCCCTCCCCCAGGGCCTTGGCCACAGCCTCCTTCCGGGTCCACACCCGAAAGAAGGCGGCGGGGCGATGCTCGGGCGGAAGCGCCAGGAGCGCCCGATGTTCTGGTTCGGAAAAGGCCACGCGGGCAAGTCCCTCCAGATCGTTCAGGTCCCGGACAGGCTCGAGGTCGATCCCAAGGCGCGGCTGACGCCCGACCGCCAAGAGCGCCCACGAGCGTGAGTGTGACACGCTGAACCGGATGGGGTTGCCGGTCAGATAGGGCCTTCCCCAAGGGCCGGTCTCGAACTGAAGCCCCTGCGGGGGCCGATCGAGGATTCGGCCGAGCAGCGTCCTGAGCGCGCCATGGACCGTCATGAAGCGCTCGCGATCCCGAGCGAAGTGGAACTCGGCCGCTCGAGCCAGCTCCCCGGAGTCCAGGGTACCGTGCCACCTCTCACGGGTTTTCGGGGACACGTCGAGCGGAAACAGGCATACCGCAACGGCGTTTGGGTCCGGAGGCCACGCCTCCCTTTGCTCCTCCTTCAACCCGTCCTCTCGCCGTTGTGGCCGTTGAGTTTCGATACGGGCACCCCTACCGTCCGCTCGGTGCGGGGCCCTCGGGGGTGTCATGGAGTCAATGTAGTGAAGATGCTCAGAGGCCTGCTGGGGTTGATGGGACGCCGGCAGAAAGTGGGACTCGTGGTCATGGCGGGTGGCCCGGGAGACCCTGACCCTGCAACCCGGGACGGCGCAATTCCGTCATAACTAGGGATCGCGGGAGGCGAGTTCTGCTATTGATTCCGTTACTCGAAGCTGGAAGGATCCGTGTCGAATCTTCGTAAGGTGCTGGGGTGCGTGTTGGGGCTGGTTCTCCTCCCCACGGGTGTGGCAGGTCAGGGGTTTGGGACGGCGTTGGCCTTGGACGACATGCACGTGTTCGTGGGTGAGGGTCTGAACGAGACCCGTCCCGGGTACGTCTATGTGTTCGAGCGGGAGGGCGGGGGCGAGTGGGTGGAGGCCCACCGGCTCGAGGCCTCCGACGCTGCCGACGGCGACCACTTCGGGCGGGCGTTGGCGTACGCAGGGGGTGACCTCCTGATTGGGACCACGGTGCGCGATAACACCACCGGCGCTGTCTACGTGTTTAGCCACGGGGCAGGGGGCTGGATCGAATCGGCCATCCTCACCGCCGCCGATGGGGTGGAGGGCGACGCGCTAGGGCGCGCGATGGCCACCGACGGGTCCATCGTCCTGGCTGCGAGCTGGGCCCACCAGGAGAGCCGCGGCGCGGTGTACGTCTTCGAGAAGGACGGTACCGGCACATGGAGTGAAACCGGCAAACTCATGGGCAGCGACATCCAGCCCGGAGAGCTGTTTGGGATGAGCTTGGCCGTCGATGGCGACTGGATTCTGGTGGGGGCGCCCGCCAAGCAAGAGAACGAGGGGCGGGTCTATGCGTTCCGGCGCGAGGCCGACCAATGGCAGGAAGTCGCGATTCTCAGCGGTGAGGGTGCGGAGGCAGATAGCCGCTTCGGTGCCTCCTTGGCGATCTCCCAGGGGAAGGCCCTGGTCGGCGCTCAGACCCACGACCAGTTCCGCGGGGCCACGTTCCAGTTCGAGCTGACCGACGGAGAGTGGCGCCAGACAGCCGTGCTGTCTCCTTTCGACGGTGCGGAATCGGGGACCCAGTATGGGATCTCGGTGGCCATGCAGGGAGACGAGATGTGGATCGGTGCCCCCGGCGCTGTGGGATTCGCCGGCGCCTCCTACGTCCTCGAGCCGAACCGTGCTACCAAGTTGCTCTCCCCGTCTCCGGAAACCGGCGCTCAGCTCGGCGGCGTTCTGTCGGTGCGGGGCGACCGAGCCGCGGTCGCGCTCACGGGCGACGACTTTGGTCTGGGGAGCGTCATGGTCTTCGAGCGGTCCGGTAGCGAATGGGCTGCGACCGGATCGTTGGTAAGCGATGTCACCAGTCTGGATCCCATTACGGGCGATCAGGTGGACTGTGCCAACGGCACCGCTTCGATGTTCGACTGCGAGGAGGTGGACATCCTGTCGTTCCTTCCGGTCTCGGACATCGGGGGAAGCCGCGGGGTCCAGGTCAACGACGTGTGGGGTTGGACCGACCCCGATTCGGGCAAGGAGTATGCGTTGGTGGGTCGCTACGACGGCACGTCTTTCATCGACATCAGCAATCCCAGCCAGCCCCAGTATCTGGGAGATCTACCGCTTCATGAGGGCGCTTCGGGCAACGTGTGGCGGGACATCAAGGTGTACGAGAATCACGCTTACATCGTCTCCGATGGTGCGGGCCCCCACGGCATGCAGGTCTTCGACCTCACGCGGCTCCGCGACGTATCGGGCGAGCCACAGACCTTCACCGAGGACGCACACTACGACCAGATCGCCAGCGCTCACAACATCGTGATCAACGAAGAGACGGGTTTCGCCTATGCCGTGGGCGTGAATTCCGGTGGTGAGACCTGTGGTGGCGGCCTCCACATGATCGACATTCGCCAGCCGGCCAGCCCCACATTTGCGGGGTGCTTTCAGGACTTGGAGACGGGCAACCAGCGCACGGGCTACAGTCACGATGCTCAGTGTGTGGCCTATCGGGGGCCCGACTCGGAGCATGAAGGAAAGGAGATCTGCTTCGGAGCCAACGAGACGGCGCTGTCGATCGCGGACGTGACCGACAAGTCCGCACCCGTGGCGCTGTCACATGCGTCCTACCCGAACGTGTCGTACGCTCACCAAGGGTGGTTGGACGATGCGCACGAGTACTTCTACATGAACGATGAAGGCGACGAGGCGTCGGGCCTCGTGGAGCATACCCGCACGTTGGTGTGGGATGTGAAGGACCTGGACGATCCCATCCTGGTGAACGAATACCTGGGACCGAGCCGCTCGATCGATCACAACCTCTACGTCCAGGGTGATCTGATGTACCAGTCGAACTATGTGAGCGGCCTGCGAATCGTGGATATCAGCGACCGGGTCAATCCACGCGAGGTGGCCTTCTTCGACACGGTTCCCTGGAGCGACGAGCCCGTGTTCGACGGCTCATGGAGCAACTACCCGTTCTTCAAGAGCGGGACGCTCGTGGTGACCAGCGGTCAGGAGGGCGTGTTTCTCCTGAAGAAGAAGAGTCGCCCCGTGTCGTGAGCGTCTGGGAGCCTACTTCAGGGTTGGGTCTGGGACTCGGTGGGGGTGGGCGTCGGTTCTTCCGCGGGTCGTCCGGTCACGAGCCGGACCGCGCCGCGGAAGACGCCCACCACCCGACGCCAGGTCATGAGCAGGAACCCACCAATTGCCGCTAGGGCCGATGCGACCGGAACGAGGGTTTCAGGTCCTAGGTAAAGCATTCGTCCTCCTGAAGTAACACGGTCCCATCCGGGGGTGACCGTACACAAAGTCTGACGATTCGGATCTATCCGTCAATCTGAATCGAAACGTGGCAGTGTGGCACACCGGCCACAGTAGAGTGTCTAAACCATTGTCAACCAACGTTCAACGGGTCCGCTATCCGCTCTGGATCCGAGACCCGTCGTAGAGCGCTGGAGCGCTGCATCTGGCTACGCTGCAGGAGCCAAAGTTCGCGCTGCACGATGTTTCCCTGCTGAAGTACGAGCCCCATGACAAAAAGCAGGATTCCCAGAATCACCATCGAGACACCGAGTAGCGCCGAAAACGCCGAGACGCGCTGCGTCAGCAGCAGGATAACCGCCCAAAGCATGAAGCCGAACCCGATCGCCAATGCTGTCAGGCTCATGCCCCACACGTAGCGGACCGGACTCGCGAAGAGGCTGAACGACGTGTGCGACACGATGAGCTTCTTCACCTTCGAGGAGCTCTTTCGTTGCACCCGCTGCCCTTGGTGCTTGTATTCCTTCCATTCCAGCAGGCACGGAATCTCGCGGATGCGGTAGCCTAGGCCCGCCGCCTTGAGAATCACCTCGAGATGAAACTCCTTGCGGTCCTCGTGGAGCGGCAGAGACTGAATGACTTCCCGGCGGTAGGCTCGGGTCATCCCCGTGTTCATGGTCGCCGCCCCTGTCATGCAGGCCCTCACGACCAGGTTGCCGAACTTGCTGAGGAACACCCGCTTGCGGGGCACATTCTTGTAGCCACCGCCTTCCAGGTGGGGGCTCGCCACGATCAGGTCGGCGTCGGGCCACTGCTGCATGGCTGCCACCAGGCGGTGCACCACGTCCTCACCCCAGGACAGGTCAATCTCCGTGGTGACGATGATATCACCCCTCGCCTCGGCGATCCCGGTGCGCAGCGCAAACCCCCTTCCTCGGTTCCGGGGATAGCTCAGGACCCGCAGTGCCGGAAACTCCTCCTGAAGCCCCTCGACCACCGCCCTGGAATCGTCCACGGATCCATCGTCTACGACGATCAACTCCCAAGTGGCGGGAAGCGTCCCTAGCCGTTCGATCAGTGTCCGGACGGCCTGTTCGACGATCTGACCCTCGTTGTAGAAGGGGCAGACGACGCTGACCTCGATGGCCTGGGGCTCGCTCATGTGCTCAGGGTTCGGGGGCTGATGCGATCAACGATTCTGTTCAAGGTCCGTACCGCGCCAATTTTGAAGAAGATGAAGCAGGATGGGGCTGAGGGCGAGTCGGACCCGTCAGGCTCGCTCCATCGACCCCAGCAGCGCAGACGTCGAGGTCAAGCGATAGTCGGTCCGTACCCGGTCGAGCATTCCTGCCATGCGAGTCAGCTTCTCTTGGCGACTCAAGTACGAAAGCGTGAAAACCCTTTGTTTGAGGCCGCGGGCGGCGGGTTCGGGGGCCGCGAAGTCGGTCAGATGGCACAGGAGTACCAGCGGCTGCCGGGTCCTGCTCGCCTTTCTCAAGCCCGCGCCGAAGTACCAGCGTCCCAACACCAACGCATAACTCGGGTGCCAGGGTGTGGGGAGTGGACGATACGGGGGCAGGGGTAACTCCACCGTTCCCGCGGTCCCTTGGAGTCGGAAGGGCGACGAGGGCACGCTGCCCCCAAGTGGGTTGGAGCTCCCGCTGAAGAGGGAAGACTCGAAGGCGTAGCCGGCGGCAATTACCTGTTCCAACGCGTGTGCGTCGAGATCGAACCCGGGGGCCCGAAACCCGGTTACCGGAGTGGCCAGGGTATCCGCCAACGCCTTGCGGCTTTCGACGATCTCCCGTTCCCGCTCGGCGATTGGCACGTCGCCCAGCCGGCGGTGGGACCAGGTGTGGGAGGCGATCTCGTGTCCGGCCGCGACGGCGGTCTTGAGTAGGGCCAGTTTCTCCGAGTCACCGAGGTCCGCTGCGATGGCAAACAACGTTGCGCGTATGCCGGCTTGATCGAAGAACTCCAGGGCGCCCTCCATCCCGGTACGATAGATGGTATCGGGATCCGTATGGCGCCAACCGTGAGCAGCGAAGATCGCGTCGCTTCCATCCAGGTCGACGTGCACCACCGCCGGTGGGCGGGAATCGCCTACGCGAACCATCTATTCAGTACCTGGCCGAGGTGGGGGGTCACCGCCCGGGGAAGCCGCTTCCAAAGCCGCTTGGGCAAGGTGTCGGGCTTGTAGTAGTCCTCGAGCGGCGTCACGGCGCCCTTGAGTGCGAGCGTGCACCGATGTACCCGGTGTGTGGTGGCAGCCCACCGCTCCTTGTATCCCACCAGTCCCTGGTCGTCAGGCGCGGAGGTCCCATAGCTCAGCCACGTCACGTCATTCTGGATGCACCAATCGAGGACGTGTCCGTAGAGGGCGGGAAACACACCCAGTCGCAGTGCGTTCGGCAACACACAGGAGATCTTGTTCACCGCCCGAGAGCCCCACTTGAATAGCAGGTACCCGCCGACGACCTCGCCGGCCGCTTCGGCCAAGAAGACGTGGGAGTGGCCTTCCGCAGCCAGCCTCGCGTGTACCGCGGGATAGTAACGCGGTCCGTAAGGTGGCGTCCCGAACGCGTGGAAGGCCCGCAGGTACACCTGGTAGAACGCCAGATAATCTGAGACGGACTCTCCTCGACGCACCACGACGCCTTCTCGAGCTGCCTTGCGCATCTTACCACGCTGGTCTCGGCCCACGCCCTTCCAGGTCGCCTCGCCCTGGCTGAGGTCAACCTCCGAGTGGAACACCGACGGCTCGACGACGAACCCCAGCTGCTCCAGCGTGCTCGAAGGCTGCAGCGACCGAAGCTCGACGTGGTGGGCCCCGCTGGTTCGCGCCCCCTCCATGAGGGTGGAGACCAGCGCGCGCTCCGCCAACTCGTCGACGGCGAGCGGTCCGCCCGACCCCGCTTCGTAGGGAAGTGACACCACCTTGGATCCGAGCATGGGAAAGCGGACTTCGAAGGCTGGTAGCACGCCCACGATCTCTTCACCGCGGCGGGCCATGTAGAACCGTGGCCGCAGTCCGAACACGTCCACCAGCAGGTCCCGCCACATCAGTGAGTGGTAGAGGTTCGATTCAGGATGGGCGGACGCGAACGTCTGCCAGTCCCGCTGCTCCGGGGTGGGGTCCGCCGCGTCGAAGGGCTGCGCGCCAGCGAGTGTGACCGTAACCGCATCCGTCATGGCCTCTCCAGCGCGGTGCGCGTCACATCTCTCAAGCCCGCCACGTAGATCACGAACCCGACCAGCGAGATCGGCACCAGGCCAAGCCGCCACGCCACCATGATGAACGCGCCACCCGCGTGGCCCACCATCTGGAACAGGCGCTCGAACGCGGCTTCCCCCACGCCCAGCCCAGCGGGTGTGAGCGGGATGGCGTTGGCCAGCATCCCGAGTAGCGACAACAGCCCCACCGAAATCGCCGGCACGTCCGGCACGATGACTCGTCCCAGCAGGACGAATACCCAGACCAACATGGCGTGACCGACCACACAGAGCCCCATGGCGCCGAACACGGCACGGGGGTTCTGGCGAAAGGCCAACACTGCTTCCCCCAGGCGCGCCACCTGGTGGTGGAGAGGCGCCCGCGTGGTCAGAAACCTGTAGAGCCGACTCGAGCGTAGGCGCTCCGATCCCGAGAGCAATCCCAGGCCTGCGAGTACCAGAACACCGGCGGCACTCGACGCCACCAGGATGCCGAGGGGAGCGTGGGCCCGGACCAGCTCCACGTCCATCGCCGCCAAACCCAGAATGACCAGCAACAGCGCAAACAGCGCAATGGCCCGGTCGGCGAGTAGGGCGGTGGCCACCTCGGTCAACCTTCCCCGATGCTCACGGCCGACGTAGTACAGCTTCATGACGTCACCACCGGTTCCGCCCGGCACCACATAGTTGAACAGCGTCGACACGGCCACGACGCCACAGGTGGGGAGCAGCCGGAGATGCACGCCAATAGGCTGGACCAGAAGGGCCAGACGAGCCGCTTCCAGCGGATTGCCAAGGAACGGAATCCCGAACAGCGCCAAGAGCACGAGAGGGGCGTCCAGGAGTCGACCCAGCGTTTCGCTTGCCGAGCCGCCGGTGCGCGACAGCACGAACGCCAGCAGTGCCGTCCCCAGCACGACGCGGAAGAGCGCCACCCAGGGTCGCCCCCGGCGTGGCGGAGCATCGGGACGAGACCGCGATTCTATACCCACCCCTTCGATGTGAGACTCCGCAGCGTTGAGTGAGGGCTCGGGGAGCACCACACTATGGACGTTTCCCCGCGTAGAGCCAACTGCCTGCCGGGCCCTGCATGATGCGGACCCTTGGGCGTCATGGGGCCTCGAAGAGGTCTCTCTGAGGCCCGGGGGGACGGCGAAACGCGGCCACGTTCAGGGCTTCTGGTCGCTTTCCCAGCCCAACCTGTGCACTGGTGACGCGGAAGAGGGCTCGGATCTGTTCCGCCCAGGGGCCAGTGCCGCGCCCACGGGTGCCGAAACGCGCATCGTTCAGGCGTCCGTTCCGCGTGGAACGGATGCGGTTCAGCACACGGTTCACCTTCTGGGGCTGATGGCTTTTCAGCCATTCACTGAACAGGTCCTTCACGCCGAGCGGCAGTCGCAAGAGCGTGTAACTTGCGAACGAGGCTCCGGCTTCGGCCGCGCGCTTCAGGATGGCGGGGATCTCCTGCTCGTTCAGCCCTGGGATGATGGGGGCCACCATCACGCCGACGGGAACACCTGCGTCGGCGAGCCTGGCAATGGCGTCCAGGCGCCGAGCAGGTATGCTGGTGCGCGGTTCCATAACGCGCTGCAACCCACGGTCGAGCGTGGTCACTGAAAGCAGCACGGCGGCCGCATCCACCTGGGCCAACTCGGCGAGCAGATCCGCGTCGCGGGTCACCAAGTGGTTCTTGGTGACAATGCCGACGGGATTCCTGAACTCGGCGAGCACCTCCAGACATCCACGTGTGATCCTCAGACGACGCTCAATGGGTTGGTAGGGATCTGTGACACCACTCATCGCGAGCGTGGTGGGGCGCCAGCTTCGGGCCGAGAGCTCCGCTCTCAGTAGGTCCGGCGCGTCCTCCTTGACCATGATCTTGGTCTCGAAGTCCAGGCCCGCCGAAAAGCCCAGGTACTCGTGGGTGGGCCGGGCGTAGCAGTAGGCGCAGCCGTGCTCGCAGCCCCGGTAGGGGTTGAGGCTGGCGGTGAATCCCAGGTCGGGGCTGGTGTTGCGGGAGATGATCGACTTAGAGCGGTCGGGGATGAGGGTGGTGGCAGGACCAGGGTGTTCCCCATCGGTGGGGTCCAGCTCCACGCTGAGGCGCTCGAAACGCGCCCGGGGATTAGAGGCGCTGCCTCGGCCGCGGGGGAAAGGACGGGTCATACGCCATCCCTACCCGCCAGCCAGAGCCTTGTTTCGGGTTTTATTCGGTATTCATGATCAACTGACCCCCTGCCCCTTGGAGGAGCGCTTCCACCGCAAGGGTCGGAGGCGGATGCCGAACGGAGAGGATGACATGCGCCTCCTGGCCCACCGCCCGTTCGCCGTCATCATCCCACAGGCCCAGGCCGAGGATGTACCCGAACAGCGTGCCGAACCCGGCGCCTCCTATGGTCCCCTTGAGCGCCCCGCCCAGAGCGCCCGGACCCAAGAAGCCGAGGAGCGGATGCGTGAGCAGCCCCAGCCCCACCAGCGTCCCCAGGGCGAGGCCGATCACCGCACAGGTGAGTCCTGCCTGGAAGGCGATGCGGTGGGCTCCCGTCACCCGCCAGATGGGGGTGTCCTCGCTCTGGTCTCGGGGGCGAAGCGATATGGTACTCGAGGGCACACCAGCCTCCCGCAACTGGGCGGCGGCCGCCGCTGCACTCGCTTGGTCCGTGAAAATGGCGCTCACTCCCGTCATGTCTGCTCCGGTATGGGTGACGCATCGAGGGCTCTCGCCGACGAGGTCACCAGTTGAATCCCACGAAGGGCGGCGAAACCAAGAAAGGCCCAACCTGCGGCCTCCTGCCCGTACACGGGAAGGAGTACCACGAGGAGGACGATTTGCAGCGCGAGCGGCGTTGCAAACGACAGGAAGACGCTCTTCAGCCTCCCCATCGACATGAGCAGCGCATGGCCGAACTGAGTGGCGGCCGTGAGCGCCACTCCCAGCGCGAGCCAACGAAGTGTGGTGGCGGCCGAGGCGTACTCGGGACCGGCGGTCCAATGCACGAGCAGCGGGGCCAGAAGCCACACCACGGCGGCAATCCCAAGAGCGGCCGCGCCGCCCAAGCCCAGGAGTCGGCGGTAGAGCGCCCTAAGCCCCTTACCGTCCCCTCCCCCGTGCAGGCGCACCAGCTCCGGATAGGACGTCTGAAAGAGCGGGGTCAGCGGAAAGGCCACACCCTGCGAAAGGTTCTTCGCCACCCGAAAGAGACCGGCGGGTGCCGGGCCCAGGAACGACCCGACCAGGAGGGTATCCACGCTCTGGTGAATACCCTTGATGACCGCGAAGAGGTTGGAAGACGCCCAGAACTGCACCACCTCTCTGATGCGCTCACGGGCATCGCGAACGTCGGCTCCAAGCCAACCCGATAGTCCCAACGAGGGGCTTACGCGTGCCATCACCCACAGCGCACCCAACGTACGTACTCCCGCCGCGGCCACGAACGCCCACATCAGATGGCGCAGCGAACCTCCCCAGAGGACCACGCCCAGCGTAAGCGCCAGCTCGGCGAGCGCACAGGCCGCCTGCAGTCCGGACATCCAGGCGTAGCGGTTGGCGATCATGAGGAGCGCCAGCCCTATGCCGAAGGGAGCCAGGCCTAACACGGTAAGCGCGTACACCCGGATGAGGCCCGCGGCCGCGGGATCTTGGACGAACACCCGCGCGCCCAGGGGCGCCAAGGCGAACAGCGTTCCCCAGGTCAGAGCCGCGGCGATGAGGTCCACGCCCACCAGGCCTTTCAGGACCGCGCGAGCCTGCCCGCTTTCCCCCTTGAGTATGAACTCCGTGAGGTACTTCACCGCCGTTTCCCACGACCGCGCATCGAAGAACCGAGTGAGCAACGCCGTGAATGTGGTCACCAGCGCCACGATGCCGTAGGACTCGGGTCCCAAAAGCCGGGCCAACAGCACGCCCTGCACCAACGCCAGCACCGTGGCCAGCGTCTGGCCACCAAACAGCCAACCCGAACCCTTCAGAATCCTGCGGCTGGGACTGCCCGCTGCGGGCTGGTTCAAGCCGGAAAGAACGGGTGCGTATGGTCCAGGCCGACCATTCGACCCAGCTCCCGATGGTAGACGCCGACGAACGAAGGGATGCGGAAGTCGCTCTTGATGATCACACCCGCGACCTTAGGCGCATCCGCATTTGGAAACAGCGTTCCGCTCCAGATGTCCAAGCTCTTGGGGCGCATGGGCAGGACGTCGGACTCCACCCGACTCGCGCCGTCCGCTGCCACGAGAGAAACCGCGTAGGAGATCTTTCTGAGCATCTGATTCATGCTGTAAATGCGCAGCTCGAACGGACCTCCCACTTCGACGAAGGGGAAGTTCTGATACTTCCACTTGCTCTTGATCTTGTAACCACGCGAAGCGCCGTACATGTAGGCTGAGGGCAGGTGGGCTTCGAAGCTGCCGTCAACCGACGCGTAGTGCGCGAAGAGCGGTGCGGCAATCTGCTCGCGCTCAGGAGCGGCGTCCTGGGTATAGGGATGGAACTCCGCGTAGTGCTCGAGAGTGTCGACGCCGATCTCTGCGCACAAACGCTCCGAGTTGAGCTCGTAATGGTTCCGGCCGGCCTCGACCCAGTCCGATGTTTCCGTCCACAGCGGTTCGAGCGGCCGGGGGCCGTACACGGTGGCCTTGACGCGCCAACGCGCACCGGGCACGCGGTTGGGCTCCAGGGGGTTGTAGCGAACCGATGTGCGGACCCCCTCGTCATGCATGAGCATCACCGAAGATGGTGCCCAGCCGTTGGTCGAATCCGCGGCGTTCATTTGTGTTGAGCCACCCATACATCCGCCTGCGTGTGGTGCCAGAAGAACCAGGCCATCACCGTGTCGGCACTCCCCAACCAAAGGAACGCGTCGGTCGCTTGGGCCGGTGCGTCCGGGAACAGCGCGTCCACGGGCGCCCACATCGCCCCGTGTCCCGGAATCTCGACATCGACGGTCCACTCCTCCTCTCCGGAGCGGAGGTGCAGGGGTGACCGGTAGGTCTCGTCCAGGGGGTTCGAGAGCGCCAAGAAGCAGCGTTGCCCTTCGACGATCGGGTGGGTGACGATGACGTGCTGGTAGTGCGGTCGGGTCAGGAACTGGTCGTGGTAGTGGGTACTGCCCTGGTAGCCGGCAGATGTCCGGTGGTGACGAAGTCTGCAGTACGGTCGCAGTGATCCGGTTTCGCGTAGCCCGTAGAATCGCAGGAAGACTGTGCCGACGAACTCACCGGGCACCTCGGGCGCGAGATCGTCGAGCGCGTAGGCCCTTGAGTGGTCCGATTCCAGTGACCACCGTTTCACCGGACCCACCTCGCGGCCCTGGGCGTCACGGAGCTGGGTATCGAACTTCACGGCGCGCCCATTCGCGTTCCGGGCGTCGTCGGGGAAGCAGAGGTTGGAGAGCACGAGCTCAGACTCGAACCCATGGCCCCGGACCATGAACACGGCGAAGCGCCTCGGCCAATTGAGGAGTTGACGAGTGCGAATCCGCGCCTCGGCCTTCAGAGCGCGAGCGTGGGTGCGGGCCCGCACTCTGAGCGGTACGCCACTGGTCCCGGTGCGAGGGACGCGGTCCTGAGCCAGCTCATGCAGAAAGTCGCGCACATCGATCTCGCAGGCGGTACAGCGAGAGCCGATCTCGTAGTAGGTGCGTAGGTGATCGAAGTCCACACTGCCTGCGTCCGCCGCAATCTCCGCCAACCGTTCGTCGGTGATCTTGAAGCACTGACAGATGTAGGCCGAGGTTTGAATCGACTTCATGAGGTCCTTTCCGCTTGCCCTTCTAGGTGGAAGACGACCCGGGCCACGGGCGTTCCGTTGAGGTCGCGCCCGTCCTCCTGGATCAACACGTCGCCCAGGGCCGTTCCGAACAGGTCCAGAACACCCCGCGCCGAGCCGAAGTCCTGACGGTCCGTGAGCGACCTCGAAAACTTCACCGGCACCTCGATCACGCACGCCCCACCCGGACGGACGACCCGTGTGATCTCCGAAGCGACCGTCGTGGGATCGAACGCGTGTTCCAGGCTGTGGCACGTGTAGGCCACATCGAACGAGTCGTCCGCGAACGTCAGTTCGTGCATGTCCATGGGCTCGATCCTCGGATCGACACTGAACAGGTCGATGCCTGTGGTTCGTTTGAATCCACCCGTCTCGAACAGATCCAGTTCTCGGGCATTACGGCAGCCGATGCAGAGCACGGACGCATCCGGTCTCTTGCTCAGGGCAGCGACGGTGGGTTGACCGAGGGCGAGCCCGATCAGGTGGTCAGCCCGTGGGTTGGGCTTCTCCACGTAGCGCCGGCTCTTCTCCGTTTGCTGGAGTAGGTAGAGCAGGTAGCGGGGCGAGCGCCGGGCCGCTTTCACGGCGCCCAGACCGCGAATGTGCGCCAGGCTCCTCACGGAGGAGAAGGCGTCGCGCACCATGCGCTTCAATTGTCGCATCCGTTACTCGTCACAAAGGCGCCAGAGGGCCCAACTGGCTACGGAGCGCAGGGGCCGCCAGTCCTCGGCTCGCTCCAGCACGGCGGTCGGCTTCGGTCGGTCGGCCAGACCATCCAATCTGCGCAACCCTTCCTGGATTCCCAAGTCCGTGGCCGGCATGACGTCGGGCCGACCGAGCTTGAACATGAGGTACATTTGCGCACTCCAGCGTCCGATCCCCCACACCACCGTGAGACGTTCGATCACCTCCTCGTCCGGGAGCCGCGAGAGCCCGCGGAGGCGCAGACGTCCGGACTGCACATGCTCCGTCAGGTCCCGAATGGACCGGAGCTTGGCGGCGGAGAGCCCCGCCCCCCTCAGTTTCTCGTCGCTCAGTCGCTCGATCTCAACGGGCTTGGGGAAACCCGAGCCCGGGGTGAGTCGACAGACCCGGCCGTGGATCGCGGCCGCCGCGGCGCCGGCGAGTTGTTGGTAGACGATGGCGCGGCCCAGGTATCCGAAGGTCGAGGTGCGGCGTACCCAGGGTTGGATCCCCGGATAGGGCGGAAGGCGCCTCAGCGCCTCGCCCAACGCCGGATCCTGGCGTTCCAACTGGCGGATCGCCGCCTTGCCCGCCGGTGGCAACGGGTTCAAAACTCGCCTCCTTGGTGTCCAGAGCCTTGCCCATGTCCCTCCAACCCGGCCAAACTACCCACCTCCCCGCATTCGTGGGCAAGGGGACCCTCGCCTCCCCGTCCGGACCCCATCCACCAGGACTGCCTTTGGAACACGGACTCTCCGATCCGGCCCTGACCTTCGCGTTCGCCCTGGCCGCGGGCGTCGTCTCACAGGCGATTGCCCACCATCTCAAGGCGCCAGGGATCGTTGTGTTCCTGTTGGCCGGCGTGCTACTGGGACCGGATGTCCTGAACGTGGTTCGGCCTCAGACGATGGGGCACGGTCTGGAGATGTTGGTGGGGTTGGCCGTGGCGGTGATCCTGTTCGAGGGTGGCCTCAACCTGAACCTCGATCGCCTGCTACGGGAGGCCAAGACCATCCGCCGGCTGATCACCTGGGGCGCGGTGATCACCGCTACCGGGGGCGCCATTGCCGCGCACCTCTTTTTGGAATGGGACTGGCGACTCTCCGTGCTGTTCGGCACGCTCGTGATCGTCACGGGTCCCACCGTCATCACACCGCTGCTCAGACGCATTCGGGTCAAGAAGTCCGCGGAGACCGTGTTGGAGGCCGAGGGCGTCCTGATCGACGCTGTGGGAGCCATCATCGCGGTGGTCGCGCTCGAGGTGTTGCTTGCTCAGAGCGGCACGGAAGCGGCCGTAGGGTTGCTCGGCATCCCAGGCCGGCTGCTGGTGGGCGCGCTGGTAGGCGCCGCCGGGGGATTCGTGATCGGGTTCATCCTCCGGTACGAGCGCATCGTCCCCGACGGGATGCAGAACGTGTTCACGTTGGGACTGGTTCTGGCGCTCTTCGAGGTCAGCAACCTGATCCTTCCAGAGAGCGGCATCATGACCGTCGCCATCGCCGGACTCATCGTGGGCAACATGCGAACGCGGGTGGAGCGTGAACTCCGCGAGTTCAAGGAACAGCTCACGGTCATGTTGGTGGGGCTTCTGTTCGTGCTGCTGGCGGCCGACGTCCGAATTCGAGAGGTCGTCGATATTGGGTGGCGGGGGGTGTGGACCATCCTGGCCCTGATGCTCGTCGTGCGTCCCATCAACGTGTGGATTTGCTCGGCCGGCTCCGCGATGACCCGGAACGAACGCCTGTTCACGAGTTGGCTGTCACCCCGAGGGATCGTGGCGGCGGCGGTGGCCTCGCTCTTCGCCCAGCGCCTCACCGAGGCCGGGGTCGAGGGGGGCCCCGAGCTCAGGGCTCTGGTCTTCATGGTGATCGCGATCACCGTGGTGGTGCAGGGGCTGACGGGCGGCTGGGTGGCACGAGCCTTGAGCGTGGCTCGTCCGAGCAACGTGGGCACGGTGATCGTCGGAGCCAATCCCGTCGGTCGGGCGGTCGCGAAGATCCTCCGCGATGGAGGACAGGAAGTGGTTCTGATCGACTCCAATGCTCGCCAGGCGCGGTTGGCCGAGGAGGAAGGCTTATCCGTCGTCTTTGGGAACGCCAATGAGGAGCGCACGCTCCTGCGCGCAGACATCGATGGGCGTCGCGCTTTCGTGGCGGCCACGCCCAACCCCGACGCCAACCTCCTCATCGCGCACCACGTTCACGAGATGTCCCGCCGCCCCAAGACCTACGTCACGATGGCGCGCGGGAAGGCCGGCGCCCGCATGCGGAGGGTCAAGCGGGACGGACACGACATCACGTTCGGTCGGGAGATCGAGATGGGGCAGTGGAACCACTTTCTGGAGCAGGGCAGTGCAGGGGTGGAGCGCTGGACCTACATGGGCGTTGGGAACGAGCAGGCCGCGCCCGTAGACGGCGTGGTCGCCGAGTTGGGTTCGGGGACCCACTTGATTCCCGTCACCCTGGAGCGCGACGGCGAGCTCGATCTGATCGGCCTCGAAAGCGAGGTGCGGCTGGGCGACGTGGTCAGCTTCCTCGTCTACCGAGAGTCGAGCGCTGACCTGGATGGGTTGCTGGTGGCGGCCGGCTGGCGTAGCGCCGAAACGGACACCCCCGTCCCGGTCGAAGCCTAAATCAATTCCCGTTGAGCGACTCGTACACCGCGGTGACCAGAGCCTCGGGACTGATGAACGCCCCGCCGTGGCTATCGTCCCACTCCGCGGTGGGATTGCCGGCCAGGACCTCCTCCAGGGTCTGCCCCTCTCCTTTCGCGGTCGCGACCCGGTTCCGGATGGTGCGTAGCATGTCCCGTTGCACGCGCAGCTCTCGCGCGTTCGACAACGGGCCGTGACCAGGGATGATGCGTGTCTCGTCGTCCGCGATCCCCAACACCCGGTTGTGCGCCTCGATGGCACCGTCGATGGTGCCTCCGCTCGCGATGTCGATGAAGGGGTACTGGCCGTTGAAGTAGGTATCGCCCATGTGGATGACGTTGGCGTTTTGGAAATAGATGATGGCGTCCCCGTCCGTGTGGGCGTTGGGCGTGTGGAATGCATACAGCTCGTCACCGTTCAAGTGAAAACGGACGTCGTCGTCGAACGTGATCATGGGGAGTGCCGCGTGGGGCGCTCCGGGGATGGTGTCGACCGTTCCGTCGCTCTCCCGGATCCTCGGCGTGGCGAGTCGTTCACGCACGTTCTCCTGGGAGATCAACACCACCCCACGCTCGCCCAGGTTCTCGTTTCCGCCGGTATGGTCTCCGTGCCAGTGGGTGTTGATGACGAAGCGCACTTCCGCTTCGGTGATCCCCCGCACCGCGGTGAGAATCTTGTCGGTCAGCGGGGCGTACTGATCATCGATGAGAAACGCGCCGTCCGATCCCACCAGCAGCCCAATGTTGCCCCCCTGGCCCTGGAGCATGTAGACGCCGGAGGCTACGGGCTCGGCCGTGATCCGCACGTCCTCCATCTGCGCCGTCCCGCTCAGCGGAGCGAGCGCCATGGCGAGGCCGGCGAGGGCGCTGCATCGAACACGAAATCCGAGCATCGATACTCCTTCTTTGGACGGGAAGACGAGGGGCGCACGCACCCCGCAGTTTGACCCGTGCACCCAGGTCGGACAAGATCAGGCCCACCCTCACAGTCATCGGCCAGCCGTGCGACCGACGAGAGTTTTCATGTGTCGCTTCCGTAGCCCCCAGCTTCTGGGGCTCGGAATCGCTCTGGCGAGTTGTTCGCCGGAGAGTCCCCGACTACTGGGGTTCGCCGAGGCAGGCGCCCGCGAGCAGGCAGTCATCGAGGAGCGGGTACTGGGAGCCCCCTCAGGTAGCCGCATGGAGGAGAATCACGCGGCCCTTACGGCACAGCCGCTTCATGCCGGTAGTGAGGGCAACCTCGCGGCCGCGGAGTACTTCGCCAAAGAGCTCCGGGAGATCGGGTTCGACTCCGTGGCCTTTCATCGGTACGAGGTCCTCCTCCCCCGGCCACTTGCCCGGTCGCTGACGCTCGTCGTGCCCGATTCGCTGGAACTGCCCCTCGATGAGCCGTCGTTCGCCCCTGATACCACGTCCGAGGCTCCTCCGCTGCTGGCACCGTTCAACGCCTACTCGGCCGATGGGGATGTGCGCGGTGAGGTGGTGTACGCGAACTACGGAATGCCGGCGGACTTCCGGGTGCTGGACTCACTCGGGGTCTCCGTGGCCGGTCGCGTGGTCTTGGCGCGCTACGGTCGAGGTTGGCGGGGGGTGAAGGCGAGACTTGCAGCCGAGCGGGGCGCGCTGGGCGTCCTTCTCTACTCGGATCCGGCCGATGATGGCTTCATCCAGGGTCCGGTGCTGCCGGACGGTCGCTGGCGCCCCGAAGCGGGCGTGCAGCTGGGGTCGGTCTTGGATGTCCCCAAGTATCCGGGTGATCCGCAAACGCCGGGAGCGCCGTCCTTGCCCGGAGCGGAGCGGGTTCCCCTGGAGGAAGCCACGACCATCCTGCCCATCCCCGTCCAGCCCATTTCGTATGCGGCGGCGAAGCCGATCCTCATGGAGGTGGCAGGGAGAGAAGCACCCGACTCCTGGAAGGGCGGCCTGTCGGCCCCCTATCGCATCGGTCCGGGTCCGGCCTCGGTGCACCTCAGTGTGTCCTTCGAGTGGGCCGTCCGCCCCATCGTGAACGTCGTGGGATTGCTGTTCGGAGACACCGAGCCCGACCAGTGGGTGATGGTGGGCGGACACCGCGACGCCTGGTCGTTCGGCGGTCGAGATCCCATGAGCGGGACGGTATCGTTGCTGGAAAGCGCACGGGCGTTGGCCGACGCAAGCAAGCGATTCCCGCTTCGTCGCACGGTCGCCATTGCGAGCTGGGACGCCGAGGAGTACGGGATGATCGGCTCCACCGAGTTCGGCGAAGAGTTCGGTGAGCTGCTCGTTGGGAAGGTAGTGACCTACGTAAACCGGGAGAGCTATACGGCGGGTCCGTTCTCAGCGTCGGGTTCTCACGCCCTGCAGCCCCTGGTGAACGACGTGGCCAGGACCGTCCGGGCGCCCGACGAGGAGGATGGTCACGTCCACGACGCCTGGTTGTCGACGACCTCAGAGGATGAGCTGGTAAGCCACGGTGGCTGGACCGATGTGCGCCTGGGGGCGTTGGGGTCCGGCAGCGACTACACCGTGTTCCTGGATCACCTGGGGATCCCTTCACTCGATCTGCGGTTCGATGCGCCCAACGGCTTCTATCACTCGCGCTACGACACACACGACGTCTACACCCGGTTCGGAGACCCCGACTTCAAGACAGGTGAGCGTCTGGCAGAGATGGTCGCGGTCTTGGTGGCGCGGCTGGCCCACGCCGACGTCCTGCCCTTCGACTTCACGGCCACCGCAGAGGCCATCGAACGCTACCTGGGAGAGGTGGAGCTCGAGGCCGAGAGGCGGGAGGTGGCACTGGATCTGAGCGACGTGAGAACGGCCAACGATCGACTGGCCTTCACCGCGGGCTCTTTCAACGCGCTCACGGACGCGCTCCTCAGCCTCGACGAGCCGGAGCGGACCAACCACGAGGCACTTCGTCTCCAACTCAACGACATCCTGAGGTCGCTGGAGCAGGACTTCCTACACCCCAAAGGACTCCCCAACCGTCCCTGGTATCGTCACCTCCTGTATGCCCCCGGCTACGAGAGCGGATATGCTGCTTCGACGTTGCCGGGGTTGCGTGAAGCCGTGGAACGAGGCTCGGTCCCGGAAGCCCGGGACATGGCGTTGGCGCTGGAAGCGGCGCTGCTGCGAGCGGTGGATCGCCTCACCACCGGCCTCGAGGCAGGCAAGGTCCTCTCGGGGGGGTGACTACGAACCCTGGTCCGGGGCCCCAACGAGCTCCTCGCCGGGATTGATGAAGCGGTTCATCTCGAACCGATACTGACGGTCGTGCAGCTCCTTGTAACGACCTTGGATATCCATCAGCTCGTCGTGGGTGCCTCGCTCCACGACCTGTCCATCTTCGATCACCAGAATCTGGTCGGCGCTCCGAATGGTGGAGAGGCGGTGAGCGATCACGAACGTGGTGCGTCCTTCGCGAAGTGACCGAAGCCCGTCCTGGATGAGGGCCTCGCTCTCGGAATCCAGGCTCGATGTGGCTTCGTCGAGCACCAGAATACGCGGGTTGGCCAACAGAGCCCGGGCGATCGCGATCCGCTGCCGCTGCCCGCCTGACAGCTTGACCCCACGCTCGCCGATCACCGTGTCGTAGCCCTCCGGGAAGCCCTCAATGAACTCATCGCAGTGGGCGAGTTGGGCCACTGCACGCACCTCTTCCATTGAAGCGCCTCGCTTTCCATAGCGGATGTTATCCGCAATGGTTTCGTCGAACAGAAAGTTGTCCTGCAGGACCACGCCCGTCAGCGCGCGATAGTCCGTCAGACTGAGCTCCGACAGCGGCTGGCCGTCGATACGGATCTTGCCGGACTGTGGGTGATTGAACGCGAGGACCAGACTGACCAGTGTGCTCTTCCCCGAACCGCTCGAGCCCACGAGCGCAGTTGTGGAGCCGGCCGGGGCGACGAAGCTGACGCCCTTGAGGACGGGCTGATCGTCTTCGTACTCGAAGTGCACGTCCTCGAACTCGACGCGCCCCCTCGTGGTGGGGAGCGGATCCCGTCCCTCCTCCAACGCGGCCTCGGTGACGAGCGATCGGATCTCCCGGATGCGATCGAGTCCCGCGAAGGCATCCGTGATCTGGGTGCCGATGTTCGCCATCTGAACCAGCGGATTGATCATCAGCCCCGTGAAGAACATGTACATCACGAACTCACCGAGCGTCCAGCTTCCGGATAGGATATCCCGGCCGCCGATCAGAATCATGCCGACCCCGATCAGGCCGGACACGACTCCGGTGAACGACGTGACGGCAGAGACGCCGGTCACGGCCTGGGCCACGTTGCGGAACAGCCGATGGGCGCCCTTGGCGAACACCAAGTTTTCGCGGCGTTCGGACGTGTAGGCCTTGACGATGCGGATGCCGCCGAGGGTTTCACCCAACCGGCCGGTCACCTCCGCGTTGATCTTTCCGCGTTCCCGGAAGAGCGGGCGTAGCTTCCTGAAGGCGGTGGACATGATGGTGCCGAAGATGGCCAGCACGGCCACCGTGTAGAGCGTGAGCGGCCAGTTGAGCCACAGCAGCACGCCCAGCGCGATGATGGCGGTGAAGATGCCGCCCGTGAGCTGCACCAGGCCGGTTCCCACCAGGTTCCGAATCCCCTCGGCGTCCGTCATGATACGGGAGATGAGCACGCCGCTCTTGGTGGAATCGAAGAACCCGATGGGCAGCCGGGTCACGTGGGCCTCCACGGTCTTGCGCATCTCGGTGATCGCGCGCTGCGCTGCGACCCCCAGGATCTGCGACAGCGCGAAAGAGGAAGCGCCCTGAACGAGGGCGGCTCCGCCGATGGCCAGAGCCATGAGTTTGAGGGTGTTCCACTGCTCCTCACCGAGGCCGGCTGGGGCCAGGAACACGTTGTCGATGGCGTACTTCGACAGGGCCGGCGCCACCAACGCGGCCAGCCGACTGATGATCATCACCCCGATCCCGAGCGCAATCCGCTTGCGGTAGTGCCAGATCAGGGCCTTGGCTTCGGGCCAGGCGCGCCCGTAGTCGACCTTCTTCTTCTTGTCTTCCGGTGGTGTCATAGAACCCGAAGTCTAACCCACCGGCGCCAGCCCAGCCGACACCAAGGCCTCGTTCAAGCCGCGGAGCGCGTCGGATCGGATCTCGCCCATGCGGGCCTGATAGTCCGCTAGGAGCGCCTCGTAGATGCGAAACACGTCCCTGGCCTGGTCAGTGGGTCGGTCGTCGGTGCCCCCCACGTAGCCGGCCAGGCTGATGAGCTTGGCGTAGAGCTGGCGGGGCCAGCGCAGCGAATCCTGTCCCGCGAAGCCGCCCGTGAGGCGCAGATCGAAGAGCTTCATCTCGAGGTCGATCAGCTCCTCGTCCAGGGTTTGGGCGGCGCGCCGCACTGCGACCGGACCCTCGTCGCCGACCCGCTCCTGGATATCATCGATCTGTGCGCGCACGATCTCGATCTCGTTGATCAGGTCCGTGACCTCGTCCGTGCGGTCACGGAGCTGCCGCAGGAGGGCGAGCTGCTCGGTGATCTCGTCCACAGTGACGGACGACGACGGATCTTGACGCACCTCGACGGGCGTTTCCAGCACCGTGCCATCCAGATCGAGTCGCACAGTGTACCAGCCGGGAGCGGCCAGGGGACGCACCCTGCCGCCCTCGGGTGGCGCGCGCGTCCCTTCCGCGTCGAACTCCACGTGTTCGTGCTCGAGGGGTTGGGTGCGGAGGCGAGGGGCATTGGAGGCGTCCTCGCGCAGGTTCCACATGACACGGTTGAGTCCCGCCCGGAGTCCCCTGAGTGAGGCTTCGGTGCGCACAGTGGTGCCGCCGGCATCCACGACCTCCATACGGGCATTCTCCGGGGTCTCCTGCAGCCAGAGGTTGAGCGAGGCGCCGTAATCGGGGTTGCGTCCCGCGGCCGGATCGCCGGGTTGGCTCTGGGGCGACTCCTTCATGAGGAACCGATAGGCGGGACGGGCCTGGAACAGGTGAGCCGACGTCTCCAGATCGGACACCTCCACCTGCTGGAGGGGCGTGATGTCGTCCAGGATCCAGAACCCACGCCCATAGGTGGCGACCACCAAGTCGTTGAAATGCGGTTGCACTTCCAACCAATGCACCGGGGCATGGGGCAGATTGGCCTGGAGCGGCTGCCAGTTCACCCCATCATCGAACGAGACGTACACGCCGTTGTGCGTGCCCAGGTACAGGAGGCCCGGCCGCACGGGGTCCTCCCGGACCACGTGGGCGTAGCTGAACACGCTCTCGGGGATGCCCCCTACGATGGCGGTCCAGGTGGCCCCATAGTCGTCCGTCTTGTAGACGTAAGGGCGAGTGTCCCCCAACTGGTGACGGTCCACCGTCAGGTAGGCACGGCCGGGGTCGTGGTGGGAGGGGTCGATGTTGGACACGGTGCCGAGTTCGGGGAGCCCACGAAGCCCGTCGGTGACGTTGGTCCAGCTCTGCCCGGCGTTGCGGGTCACGTGCACCAGACCGTCGTTCGAGCCGGCCCAGATGACACCCGCTTCCACGGGCGACTCAGCGATCGCAAACAGCACGGCGGCGTAGGTCGGACTGACATCGTCCGGGGTGAGCCCGCCGGTCTGCTGGAGCAGCTCGAGCCGCCCAGTGCTGAGATCAGGACTGATCACCTCCCAGCTCTGCCCACCGTTGCGGGTACGATGCACGTACTGACTGCCCACGTACACCGTCTCGTGGTCGTGCGGCGATATGGCGATGGGGAACGTCCACTGGAAGCGGTAGCGGAGTGGCTCGGCGTGCCACCCTTCCGGGTTGTCGGGCCACACGCTCACGGTCCGGGCGTGACCGGTCCGCGCGTCATAGCGGTCCAGGATGCCCTCGTAGCAGCCCGACCACACGATGTTGTGGTCAACCGGGTCGGGGACGCCAAAACCCGACTCACAGCCTCCCACCGAATGCCACATCCCGATGGAGATGCCCCCGCCCGTCAGCGAGTTGCTGGGCCCCCCGAAGGAGGGACCGTCCTGCCGGTTGCCGTAGACATTGTAGGGGATCTGGTTGTCGGTGAAGCCGTGGTACATCTGGGCGATGGGGAGTCGGGGCCGCAGCCAGTTGCGCCCGTTGTTCACGGTCACGCTGACACCCCCGTCGTGGGCGACGATCTGTCGATCGGCGTTGAGCGGGTCGATCCACATGTCGTGGTGGTCGCCGCCGGGATTACCGGGGCGGAAGTTCTCGCCCCCATCGCTCGACTGCATGAAGCGGGTGGCCATGGTGTACACGTTGTCCGGGTCGGTGGGCGAAGCCACCACCCGCGTGTAGTAGGCGGGCCGCTGGTTGAGCGCGTGCTCCCGACTCACGATGCGCCAGTTGCCTCCCGCATCATCGCTTCGCCAGAGCACACCATGATGGGGGTCGACCCCGCCGTTGGCTCGGTTGGCGTTGGTCTCGATGAGCGCGTAGATCCGATCCGAAGTGCTGGCCGACATGGCGAGGCCGATCTTGCCCATGGTGCCCTCGGGAAGGCCATTGCCCTCCAGACGCGTCCAAGTGTCACCCCCGTCGGTGGTCTTGAAGATCCCGCTGCCCGGCCCGCCGCTCCACCGCCCCCAGGTACGGATCCACATCTGCCAGGTGGAGGCATAGAGCACGTCGGGATCGTTAGGGTCCATCTCGAGATCGTAGGCGCCGGTACTGTCGTCCACGAAGAGCACGCGGTCCCAGGTGGCACCCCCGTCGCGCGTGCGGTAAACACCCCGCTCCTGTTGCGGATCGTACAGGTGCCCCAGGGCCGCCACATACGCGGTGTTGGGGTCGGTGGGGTGTACGCGAATGCGTCCTACGCGGCCAGTCTCCTCGAGCCCGACATGCTGCCAGCGCCTTCCACCATCGGTCGAGCGATACACGCCGTTGCCGATCGACACGTTGGAGCGGATATGTGCCTCGCCGGTCCCCACCCAGATCACGCTGGAGTCGGAGGGTGCCACCGCGAGTGCCCCGATCGACTGCGCGGGCTGATCATCGAAGATGGGGTCCCAGTGCACCCCCCCGTCGACGCTCTTCCAAACCCCACCCGAGGCGGCTCCGAAGTAGTAGACATTGGGCGCGCCCGGAATGCCGGCAACGGCACTGACCCGGTTCCCGACGGGCCCGATGTATCGGTACTCCAGGTCCTCGAACACGGCCGCATCGATGGCCGGAGCGGTTTGACCCACCGCTGGAAGGGCGTTCAACCCACCCAGCAGAGTGAGTAGCAGAGCACAGACGTCGTATCGTCGCATGGAGAAGGTGTCTTGGGAGAAATGGGTGGAAGCCGTCGACATCCTAATGCTCGATGCCCGGAGGCGCTGTAGTTTGCTCCCGTAGCCTCGAGGTGAACGGACACTGAACACCCGGAGGATTTCGTTGCCGCAGGATTCACGCTGGCCAGCCCTGGCGCTGCTGTTGCTCTTGGGATGGGCGTGCGCGCCCGCCGAGCAGGCGGCCGACCCCTCTCCCGAGCTTCCCCCTCTCCGTGAAGGCCAGACGTCCTTCGTCGAAGCGGACGGCGATGGGAGACTGCACATGGAGGTGGTGGGAGAGGGTGCGCCCATCGTGGTCGTCCATGGCGGGCCGGGCATGGATTCACGCTATCTGCGCCGCGGTCTGGAACCGCTCGCCGACATGGCTCAGTTGGTGTTCTACGACCAACGGGGGACGGGCTTGTCCGAGGGCCCGCTCAGCCTGGAGGTCGTCAACTTTCTCCAGTTCGTCGAAGACATCGACGCGGTCCGGAGCGCGCTGGGGGTCGAGCGGATCAACGTGCTGGGGCATTCCTTCGGGGGGCGCTTGGCCATGGAGTATGCGCTTCGCCACCCCGAGCACGTTGAGCGGCTCATTCTGGTGAACACGACTGAACCGGGACAGCGCTTCATCCAGGAGGCGAACGAGCGCCGCGCCGAGCGGGTCACTCAGGAGGACCAGCAGAGCCTCGAGGGCATCGGCCAGTCGGGACGACTTCAGACCGGTGACACGGTCGCGTTTCGGGAGTTCTATGAGGCGGCCTTCCGCTCCAACTTCGCTGACCCGGCGCGCCTGGCTGACCTGGACCTGAGCATGCACCCCAACACGGCGAAGAACGGTTTACGCGTTATCACCGACGTGGGGGGGAGCGTGGGGGACGCGTCGGGTTGGGACGCTCTACGCGGGGTCCAGGCGCCGACTTTGATCCTGCAAGGCGAGGAAGATCTCATGCCGGTGGGGATGGCGGTGGAGCTGGCCGATAGCATCCCTCAGGCGACGCTCGCCCGAATCCCCGATGCGGGCCACTTCCCCTGGATCGAGCAGCCCGACGCGTTCTTGGAGGCGTTTCGGACCTGGTGGGAGGGGTAGGGGTGGTGCGACGGGGAGTCAACGGCCATCGTATCGCTCGGGTGAAGACACCCCTTCTGGTCAAGCATTCTCGTCAACAGCATCCCAGGAAGGACGCCATGATACGCCGGTCCGTGCTCGCGCTGCTCGTACTCTCTACCGCGTGCGCCTCGGTGGGGCGCACGGGATCGTCCAACGGCGGCGGGAACGGCGGCGCGGAAGCCGAGACCATGCCACTGTACGGCGAAAGCGTGACGGGTCCGCACAACCGGGTCATCACCACGTCGTCGCAGATCGCGCAGCAGTATTTCGATCAGGGCATGCAGTTGCTCTACGCGTTCAACCCGGCCTTCGCGGCCGAGTCGTTTCGAGAAGCCCAGAAGGCGGATCCCGACTGCGCCATGTGCTACTTCGGAGAGGCCTGGGCCCTCGGACCCTACCTGAACGGTCCCATGCGCGCCGACAACGCACCCGAAGCCTACGACGCAGTGCGGCGGGCCAAGGAGTTGGCGAAGGACCACTCCAACGAGATCGAGCGCGCGTTGATCGACGCCATGGCCGTGCGCTACGAGCGCAACCATGACCCGGACCGAAGAAGGATGTTGGACAGTCTATACTCGGTGGCGCTGGGGGATGCCTTCCAGGAGTATCCCGACGATCCCGAGATCGGAACCCTATACGGCGAATCGCAGATGCTGATGCTCCCCCGACGGGGCCGTTGGGATGAGACCGATCCCAAAGTGCAGAAGGTGCATCGTACGTTGGAGCACGTGCTGAGGCGGGACATTCGGCACCCCGGTGCGTGTCACCTCTACATCCACGCGACGGAGCCCACCGAGTCCCCGCAGAAGGCCGAGCGTTGCGCCGACTTCCTGGGGCAGGCCATCCCCGGTGCGAGTCACATTCAGCACATGCCCTCGCACACGTACAACCGAATTGGCCGCTGGGCCGACGCGGTTAAGGCCAACACCCAGGCGTGGCATTCGGATCAGAAGGCCGAGTACGGTGAGGGCATCGCCATCTACCCCTCGCACAATGTGCATATGCTGCTCTTTGCGGCGTCGATGGACGGTCAGGGTGCGGTGGCCGCGCAGGCCGCCCGAGAATACGACAAGGTGGTCGATGGGGGTCAGTTCTACCGAGCGTTGGTGCTGGTACGATTCGGACGCTGGGACGAGGTGCTCGAGCTGACCCAACCTCCCACACCGCCGACGTTCAAGGGCCTTTGGATCTTCAGTCGGGGATACGCGCATCTGAAGATGGGACAGGCCGACAGTGCCGCTACGTATCTGGATATGCTGCGTCTGGAGATCGACAACATGCCCGAGGGGGCAAATTTCCGTGGCCATCCCGGCGAGAACCTGCTCGGCGTCGTAGCCGGCATGCTCGAGGGTGAGATGTTGGCCATGGACGGACGGCGGGCGCGCGCCATCGAAGTGCTGGAGACCGCCGTCGAGCTCGAGGACGGGCTGCGCTATGACGAGCCGGAGCCGCTCAACTTCAGCGCGCGTCACTGGTTGGGCGCGATTCTGCTCGAGGACGGCAAGGGCGCTGAGGCCGAGCGAGTGTACCGGGCCGCCCTCGACGATCATCCCAACAACGGCTGGAGTCTGTTCGGACTGGAGCAGTCGCTACGAGCGCAGGGGAAGAGCGCAGCAGCCGATCAGGTGCACAGGGATTTCCTGCGCGCCTGGGACCGAGCCGACGTTTGGCTCAGGAGCTCGCGCTTCTAGCGGGGACGCTGCTGCCGGCTCTCCGGGCCGCCCGCGTCGACCCCACCGCGGCCATGCGGGTCGAGTAAGGGTGCGTCAGGTGGTCTTGAAGACGTACCAGCCATCAACGACGTGCTCCAAGTAGATCCAGTCGGTCGGCGTCATTCGTGGCACGACACACTCGGGGGTCTCGCGTAGGTAGCCCACTGCGTTGTCGATCACGCCACCAATCGTGACGACGAGACAGTTGTTCAGGCTCGAGTCTAGTCGCGCGGAGGTTACTCGCATGTCGCGAAGCAGAGCACTCGCCCGAGAATCGCGCGGAAGGTCCGATCTCTGGCCATCATGCGTAACCGTCGCGAGGTCCAAAGTGGCGAACAAGCCGGCGAGTTCTTCGAGCTGCCCAATGTCTTCCCTGACCCGGGCTTGGAGCGCGCTGTCCGAGGCCATGGTGAGTTGGAGGTTCTCGCGGAACCAGGCAAGGGAGTCCGGCAGGTTGGGCTCCGCGGCCAGGGAGTCTACGAGCATCGCGAAGAACGGCGGGAGCGCCAGGCTCCGGACCTCAGACAGCTTCCAGCCGCCATCCCGTTGAGTGAAGTAGAGGTACCAGTCCTTTGTGTTCTCCTCGACAGAGACGGTCACAGCTACGATCGCGCGCTGTTGCTCGTGGGCGAGGGATCTGACGCGAACGAAGGTGCCTGGCGGTAGGTACTCACTCATAGGTGGAGCATCGCCGTAGTGCTCGTCCATCTCACCAGCGATGACCTCGCTGTATTGCTCAAACGGTTGGGCGGTGAAGAACGCTTCAGCGATCTGGGTCGGAAGAGCCGTGGCGGGATCGATCTGTGACGATGCTTGAGCCTCGCAACCCGTCGCGGCTGCCATCAGGACTTGGACAGCGACAATGATTCTCATGACCGTTCACGTCGCAAGCAGAATGCCACCAAACCTTGGCGGTAGGACGGTCGTGCTCTAGGCACTCCCGAGGGCCAGGACGACCAGGCTACAGAATCAGCCGTTCTCAGCGTTCGCGACCGCGCCGTCCATTCGTAGTTGTAGCCTTTCCATCCTTTCAACCCCCACCCCTGTCCAAGATGAGTATCAGCGTGCGCTCACCCGATGGCCTGCTCTACCTGGGAGGTGTTCGATGGGTTGGATTTACGATCTGCAGACCGCCACCCGGTCGCTGGCGCGGAGTCCGGGGTTCACCCTCCTCGCGGTTCTGGTGGTCGCACTGGGGATCGGCGCCTCCACCACCATCTTCAGTATCCTCGACACCCTGCTGCTGCGCGCGCTCCCCTATGCGGGCGCCGAGCGCATCGTCACGGTTTGGGAGAACAACCCGGTCAGCGGGATCGAAAAGGACGACGTCGCGCCCGGGAACTTCTTCGATTGGCGTGACCAAGCCGAGAGCTTCGAGGGGTTGGCCGCGCTGGATCCCTACAGCTACGACCTGACAGGCGTCGAGCGACCGGAGGTGTTGTTCGCTGCCCGGGTGACCGAAGGATTCTTTGACATCATGGGGACCAGCGCGCTTCACGGCCGCACCTTCACCGACGAGGACTACCGCAGCGGGGCCGGACAGGTGCTCATGCTTGGCCACGGCCTCTGGGAACGGAGGTTCGGGGCCGATCCCAACCTGGTCGGCAACGCACTCGAGCTGGATGGTGTTCCCTACACCGTGGTGGGGATTCTCCCGCCGACCTTCGATCCCCACCTGCACCCCGTCTCGTCGGCGAGGGAGACCTGGGTACCCCTGATCCCGCAGGACTGGGAGCGGACCACCCGGGGAAGCCGATGGTGGAACGTGGTGGCCCGCCTCCACGAAGGCGTCGGGGTCGGTCAGGCCCAGGCGGAGATGGATGCCATCTCCGCGCGGCTGGCTGCCGACTACCCGGACACCAATCGCAGTATCCGCGCCAACGTAGTACCGCTTCGAGAGCATTTGGTTGGTAGCTCGCGCCTGGGGCTCCTGGTGCTACAAGGCGCGGTGCTGCTGTTGCTCCTCATCGCTTGTGCAAATGTTGCGGGTCTGTTCCTAGCGCGGGGAACCGAGCGGGCGGGCGAGCTCTCGGTGCGGGCCGCCCTCGGAGCGGATCGCCTGCACCTGCTGCGTCAGTTGCTCTCCGAGAGCTTGGTAGTGGCGTTGGTGGGTGGAGGCCTCGGGATGCTGGGCGCGTTCCTGGCGGTGGATCTGATGGGCGCCTTGGCGCCTCAGGACTTGCCCCGCATCAACGAGACGACGGTGGATGGTCGTGTGCTGCTGTTCGCGGCGTTGGTCACGGCGGTAGCGGCTATCCTGGCCGGCGTGTTTCCGGCGTTGCAGTTGTCGAAGCCAGACCTTCAGGGGGCCATGAAGGAGGGTCGGTCCTCGATGGCCGGGGCGTCGCGCAGAACCGCGCGCAGCGGGATCGTCGTCGCGGAGGTAGCGCTGTCGGTGGTGCTGGTGGCAGGTGCCGGGTTGATGGCCAGGAGCTTCCTGAGCCTGATGTCCGTCGATCCAGGCTTCGACAAGCAGGGAGTCGCGGTGGCCCAGATGTTCCGCTACGTGGACGGGGAGTCCGCTCAGGAGCGCGCGGTGGTGTTCGATGAGATGGTGGAACGGATCCGCGCGTTGCCCGGTGTGACCGACGCGGGGATCACGCTAGCGCTGCCGTTCATCGAGTCCAATATCGGGGTCCAGACGTCGTTCGCCGTGGAGGGCCGGGGCGTCGAACGGGTGGGGGAGGCCCCCAACGCCTTCGTGAATGTCGCCACGCCTGGGTTCTTCTCGGCGATGGGGATGCAGTCTCTGGAGGGCCGGTTGGTGACAAACGAGGACCTCGCCACCTCGACACCGGTGGTCGTGGTGACCCAGGCGTTGGCCCGCCGCCACTGGCCCGGCCAATCGGCCGTTGGAGAGCGCATTCGCTTCCTCGACGACCAGGGTGTGCCGGATACGGTCGTCCGCGAGGTGGTAGGGGTGGTCGCCGACCTTCAGCACGACGGTCTCGAGAGTGAGGCACGTCCGGAAGTGTACCTACCGCTCTCGCAGTCGCCTAGGGGAGGGGTCGTCGTCGTGGCCCGGACTGCAGGAAGTGCGGACGCCCTTACCGGGCCGATCCAAGAGGCGATCTGGGGGGTGGACGTCAACCAGACGCTTTATCGCGTCGCCACCCTCGAGGACCTCGTCGCAAAGTCGGTGGCCGCCAGGCGTTTCAACCTGTGGCTCCTGATGAGCTTCGCGGGCATCGCGTTGGCACTGGCCGCTGTGGGGATCTACGGTGTGGTGAGTTACGCAACCCGTCTCAGAACCCAAGAGTTTGGGATCAGGATGGCGCTTGGTGCGGATCGCCGCCTGGTGTTGCGTGAAGCAATGGGCAGGGGCGTGCGCCTCGCCGGGTTGGGATTGGCGATTGGCCTGGTGGCATCGCTCGGGCTCACCTCCGTGTTGCGGAGCCTGCTGTTCGGGGTCGGGCCACGCGACCCCCTCACCCTCGTGGCTGTCGTGGGTGTGCTCATGGGGGTGGCGCTGCTGGCGACCTGGCTGCCCGCCCGCAACGCCACCCGCGTCGACCCGGCCACCGCCCTCCGGGCGGAGTAGTTGGAGCCTTGTCCCCGCGACCTTGAGCTAGAACCGCCAGTTCACCAGCGGTAGCACACCGAACGCTTCTTTGGACGAGATGATATTGATCAGTCCGATTTGGAGGCCGTACAGGTTGTCGGCGTAGTTGATCAAGCCCATCTGGAACCCGCTCACATCGCGAGCTCGATTGAAGAGCCCGAACTGAACCACCTCACCGCGGGCGGCCTCCGTGTAGGCACCTGTCTGCAACCCTGTGTACGTGCCACGCGTGATACTCACGCCGTTGTTCTGCCATCCCACGAAGTCCCCGTCCACAATCCCGACGAGGGCGTACTGGAGGCCCTTCGATGTGCCGCCCGTACTCCGTGCGACGAGTCCCACGTCGAGTCCCCTGACTGAAACGTTGCGCCCGTAGATCAGGCTAAGCCTGAAGACGCTGATCTCGTCGGATTCGCTCCTTGCCTGAATCGGGCTGACCAGCGCGAACTCGAATGGCTTCCCGGCGCTTTGCGCCTCCACCGCCACCGGCATCACGGTCCACGCCGTCGCCGCGACCAACAACATCCCCATGTACCGTCCCATCAACCCCTCCCATGTCAGAACACGTCCGCGCAGGCCAGCGTCGGTCCTCTAATGCAGCCGCATCATGCGCACCGCGGTAGGCGCCAACGTCTGTCCACCGTCTTCAACTATAGCGGCAACGTCGTTCCAGTACAGGATGCTCCCATCGCGACTGAGCGCCAGGTCGTTTGGGAACGACAGGGTGGCTTCGGCAGCTGGCCCGTCGTCTACGCCGTGCTCGCCGCTGCCCGCGACGAGCTCGAAACTGCCGTCCAGCTCGAGACGATAGATCTGGTGCGCCCCCCTGGCGGCCACGTAGAACCCGTCGCCCGTGAAGACCAGGTGTCCGTTGTTGCCACCGGGGAGCGTCGCGAGACGCGACAGGGTGCCGTCCGGCGCAATCCGAACCACATCGCCGTTCATGAAGTTGGACACGTAGAAGTTTCCGTCGTCGTCCCTCACCAGCCCGTTCGGACAACGGAGGAGGGAGTCCTGCGCGAACACAGCATGCACGCCATCCGGTGTAATCCGACCGACGGTGTTGGCACCGCAGTTCGCCACCATGAGGTTGCCGTCGAGGTCGAACACCAGCCCAACAGGCGCGCCTAAACCCTCCGTGGCGAACGGGGCCACCGTTCCGTCGGGTGCGATGCGACTGATGCTGTTGCCCGCGATGTTCGACTGATAGAAGTCGCCCGACGCGTCCATGGTGTTGCCCGACGCGCCCTGCAGCCCTTCCGCGAATACGCTCACGTCGCCCTCGGGCGTGATCCGAAACACGCGTGTCCCCGGAGGACCCTGACTCAGCGTCGCGCCGAAGTCCGCGGTGTAGACGTTCCCCTCCGCGTCGACCTCCATCCCGCCGGAGCCACCCTCGATGGGGCTCGTCAACGTGTACACGTTCCCGACTTCGAGGGCGGACTCGACGGATGACCCCGTGCCGTCGGCAGGAGCAGGCGCGGTTTCGCCACATGCCAAGAGCGCGACGGCTGCGGCTGCTGCTATGATCGAAGGGCCTATCCGCTGAGGTAGTGGTCGCATGATCTTCCGGTGCCAGAGGGGTTGTGACCCTCCAACCTACGCGGCAGGACGCCGCGGGTTGCGGCGCCCCCCTTCTTGCGGTCCCATGAACCAGTACAGCGCCAGTCCGAGGTCGAAACGCTCGCCCGTCCACCCGGACTGAGGTGTGGTGGGATCGATGACGACGCCCTGTTGGGTGTGCTTCCAGACGCTGCGATCCTCGGGGTTCAAATCCGCTGGCAACCGCGGGGCTTCGGGGACCGACGGAAGCACTTTTCCGTCAGGTCGAGCGAACAGATGCGCCCCGTCGTCCGTGCGCTGAACGCTGAACCCGCCTTCATGCACCGCGCGATGATGGGGGACCTTGCTGGCATCGCAACTCAACCTCCGAAACGTAGATTCGCAGGCCTTCGGCCCGCTCAGTAGCTTCGCGTTCCGCGGGAACGTTCTGAGCGTCCTCCAGGGTCCCACCCCCGCTGGGTGCATCCGCCGAGAGATCCTCCGCCTGCACGTGCACCATCACCTGGAACCGATCCGCCCGCGAGACCTGGTTCGCACCCTCGAACCCGGCACTCAAGGCGGCTTCCGCGATCAAGCCCATCGCGTCGGCCCGACGTTGGGCGGCGGTGGGGAGGTCGGTGGCCTCCTCCCCCTCGCGTCCCTTCTCCTTCCGCCGAATGTGTGCATCGGCTGCCGCCTCCAGCGCCTTTCGAAGCACCGCCGCGACCTCGGGATCCAGCGCGCCCTCGATCCGCACGATGCCGTGGTGGTCCGTGAACAGGTTCAGGTAGCGCTGCTCGTGGCGCAGGCGTTCGTCGCTCTCCGCTTCCTGTCGCTCCACCCGTCGCCAACCGCGCACCAGCCGTTCCACGTGGGCGGCCGTGCCGGTGAGTCCGAACTCAAGCAAGTCTTCCTCGGTCTCCGGGGTCGCCACACGCGTGAGCGCCCGCACCTTCGAGTACGACAGCCGGCCCTGGCTCATCGCCTCGGAAATGCGAGGAAGCTGCGTGAGCGCGCGCGCGACACGCACACGTTCGCGGGCCGGACCGGGCGCGATCCCAGTACGCCAGCTCAACCACTGCGCGCAGGATCGGCATCCATAGACGCCGAAGCCTTCGCAGGCGTCGAACGCGGCGATCAGGACGAGGAAACGATGTTCGGCCGCATGCAGGTGGGCGGCCAACGTGGCGATCCGATCGCCCAGGGCGTCGATCGCATCGACGTCTGGTGGGGATGCCGAGGGAAACGGCTCAGAGGCGGGATAGATCATGTTGAGACTCGCGAAAGGGGAACGTGCGATGGCGTTCTTCGCACCCCTGAAATCTAAAGGACGATTTCGCGGGTCTCTGTGTTGGCGCTGGAGGCCGATGGCGGGGTTCGCAGGTCAACCGGGTCGGCGAATCGCTACGTCGTGGCGCTCCGCCAGCGTCAGGCCCGCGGAGCGCGCTTCCTGCACCAGGTCTCGGACGACACCCATCGCGTCGGGCTAGAACCCGTCCATGGTGGAATCGGACGCGTGGTGCGCTAGATAGCCTCAGCCCCCCACCAAGCAATCGCACATGGGTTCGACCAGATCGACGCCGCTCATGCCCTGCATGAACAGGAATTGGCCCTGTGGGTTCGCCTCCAGAAACCAAAGGCACCCTGAGTGGTCGATCTTGAGGTCGAAGATGGCCATGGTCAGTCCCAATCGATCCAGGAACGCACGTAGCTTGGCTTCGTGGGTGGCGGGCAGTTCGTACGGTTCGTAGCGCCCCGGGAGTCCGACGCGCCAGTCGAGCTGCTCGGTGGACACAGACACGGTCACGGTACGGTGACCGAACATGTGGACGCGCAGATGACGAGTGCCAGGGACGACCTCCTGATAGATGGTGGGGCAGGCCTCGATCAACTCATCGCAGTGTAGGCGCTCGCGGTCCACGGTAACCGTCTGGGTCGCCGACCCCGGGGCGCCCGCGACCTTCTTGATCACGACGCGGCGATCCCTCAGCTCGTCTACAAATGCGCGAACGGCATCGGGAACCTGACTTACCAGCGTACGCGGGACCCGGAGTCCGCATTCGTCCGCGACCCCGAGTTGGATCAGCTTGCTCTCGGCGCGCTCTGCTCTGAGAGGATGGTTGATCCACGTGCCGTTGAACGCGCTCTCCACGACCCCGTAGATACTGTCGCGCCAGGCGGCGGTTACGAAGGCCCGTTCGGCGGGAGCGATCCGCTCGTCGGGGTCCCTCTGCGGGGCACGCACTCGCCTCCACCAGATCACGCTCAACTCAGCCGGATCGATCCACTTCCCGAGATGTGACCGCAGGCGAGACGTCGACGTGCCCGACCCGCTTCGCCACTCGAGGCCGCCCGCGCTCAACTGATCGTCGGTCTCGATGATATGACAGGCCGCCCCACGCTTGCGGAGCTCGCGTTCGATCAACCAGGCATGGAGGTCGTTCTTGTTGGAGAAGATGGCGATGGCCGCTGGGGCCACCGCCGTTCTCCCACGTGTATCTGGCATGGGATCGAGCGAGATCACGGATCGCACTCGGGGTAGGGATCGTAGTCACAATCATCCGCGTAGCGGACGCCGCTGCTGCTCGTGGTAAACGTAATCGTCTCTTGACCCGAATCTCCCGCCTGCAGCGGGGGCAACCCCACCTTGTCGCGCATGAGGTTCTCCCACCGCTTCAGCTCTTGGGGAGTGTCGGCGACGGTGACCGTCTCGGGCTGGAAGTGATGCACCACCGTACTCGGGTTCCTCTTCATGAACGCGCTGTAGGAGACCCGCTGGGCGGAGGCGCTCTTGGTGCTAGTCGACATCGTGTTTCCTCCGGGGGGAGGTGTACTTGGCCGGACGACGAGTCCGGCCTTCACCTATCTTTGGCGATGTATCGAGCGCCGGATGGACATTGTGGTGGCAGCTACTGCGCGCCCAGCGCCTGCGCCACCTGGTCCGCGATGGACTCTAGGTGGTCCTCCGCCCGGTCCACACTGCGGATCACGACGACGGCATCGCCCCGACCGACCATCCAGTGGCTGCGATAGTGCCAGCGAAGGGTCCCATCTGCGGCCGAGTTGGGTTGTACCGCCGCAGCGTCGGCAAGGTGCAGCTGACCTCGTAGGAAGGTCATCACCGTCTCCGCGCCTCCAGCTTCCGTTGCGTCGAAGAGGTCGAGGCGGACCAAGCCTCCCGCGGCTTGAGGGCCGCGCTGCGTGATAAGTACCTGTCGGCGCGGAGGCCAGTCGCGCACGGCGGGGCGGTCAGTGGCACGCGCCGCCTCCCAGCCTGGTAAGTCGAGCGTGGGGAACTGCGGCGGACGATCCTGGGACTGTTCCATGGCTAGTACACGGGCCGAACGATTGCGGGAGTGGGATCCGGGGGATAGTCGCCCCCGATGAGAACGACCGGCGTAGTGACGCGCCACACGTAGCTGTTGAGGAAGGGCTCCGAGTGGGGAATGCCCGTCGGGTTGTCCGCGAGGTGGGGCGCGACGTTTGGCGCCGCGTCCATATCCAGCTCTGCGCACGCATCCCACACGCGATCCGAGCGTTGGTTCGTGCCCTGCCACGCTACCTCGTGCCAATCGAAAGGCGAGCTCAAACCCCAGCTCGGGTCACCGATTAGACGGAGGCTGCCGTTCCCCACACCCCAATCGAAACGACCTTGACCCAAGCGGTGTCCGAGGAGATTGGACAGCGTAGACACCAGCGCGGCACAGTCACTACAGTTGACGTAGGGGCCGTTTCCGACGCCGCCGCTCAGCCGATCGAGCGCACCCGTGAGGTCGAGGTCACCAAAGGCATAGCGGGCCGAACCACCCCCCGCAGCGTCGTAAGTGAACGCTCCGTCATTGTAAAGCTGACGGGTAATTGCCCCGGCCGCCTCGTCGAGGGTCTGCGCCCCGCTGGCCCAGCGACAGGCGACCCCCAACGCAGAGACCCAGGGTAGGGAACGGTCGGCGGCAAGGTTGGCCGGCTGTCCCCACGGGGCCGTCGGCTCATCGAGAACCGTGAAGATCCGGTGCTTGGTCGTGGCGAAGGTGTGCCAGGTCGACTCGCCGACCCACTGGTACTGCCAGATCCATCCGATGTCGTGGGTCCCCACGCCGACGACATCGAACCGAGTTCCCGTGAGCGGGAGCAGGACTTCGTGGTTTCCACCCAGGAGCAGCAGGGTCTCAGTCGGCGCCACAGTGCCCAGGACACCCGGAGCCGGCGGAGGCGTCGTGTCTCCTGTGAACGCGTCGAACACAGCCGTCAGGCAACCACGCGCGGCCGCACTATCCAAGGTTCGAATTCGGACCTGGGGCGCCATCCAGGTGTGGCTGTTGAAGTCTTCGTCGGACTCATAACGCAGCCTAGCCTTGATATGCACCGTGCTTCCGGCAACCTGGTCCCGGGCATACGCGGCCACGGACGCGCCATGTTCGTCACGGGTCACCTCGCGTAGCCATTCGGGAGGGCAGGAGGAGGTGCGAGCCCTTCGTCGAACGCTCAACGCGTCGGCGCTCGCCGAGGTAGGGTCGTGATCGAAGGCGATGGCTTCCAGTGAGATCGATCGCACGCTACCAGCTCCTCAGCGGGGTTCGTACGGCGTCCAACTTAGAATGCGTGTTTCCGGGATGCCACAGGACACCCAAGGCGCTGCTACCGAACCGTCACAAACACCGGATTCGAATAAAACCACAGATCCGCCCACGGGTCCTCGCCGCGCGGGTCGGCGACTGGTTCCAGCTCGTCGGTGTTGGTGCCACGGACCCGCAGATAGTGGTCGTTCCGCACATCCTCCAGCACCCACGTCATCACGGCATAGTCGCCATCCCGGCGCCAGTCGCTACGGTGGAAGCGTTGGACGACTTCGGTCGAGGGATTCCGGTCCACCGTGGGGTCGGCCAGCGGACCGTTGACGTCTCCCACGATCAGGTCGACGCGCGCCACTTGCGGATTGTCGCCGTGGGAGTTCACGCCTTCTGGATCGAGCAGGCGGATGGTTACCTCGATGTCGGCTCCGCTCGACACTCGCAGCTCCCCACCGATGGAGGCACGGTCCGCCCCGGACTGGCCCGTCACGTACAGCTCAGAGATCAGGTCTCCGGTGGTGACGAACACCCGGCCGTGACGGATCCCGTCGAGGATATCCGCGTGGGTGCGCTCGGCCATCACGTAGGTCTTCGAGTACTCGCCGGGCCAAAAGTCCCACCCGCCTTCTCGCCAGTTCAAGTGCGAGTCTGAGTTGGCCGTAATCCACCAGCGCCGCCCTTCACCCAACATCGAATCCCAGAAGCCCCCCAGACGAGCCGTCATCTGATCGAATCCGCCCATGGTAGGACTGTTGCTGTACCCGCCGCGATGCCCACGCGCGTCAACCGAGCCGTCTTCGTTGAGCGTCGCGGCCTGGTGCCCCGGGGCGCCTGCCATGCCAACCGCGACTCGGGGCGCGGCGTTATTCCACCCCCGCAGTTCCTCCGGGCTATCGAGACCGTACACGCCGACTCCGGTCGCGGAACGTGAAGGGTGGTTCGCGATGAGTACTGGTGGACGCTCCAAGCCCCGCATGAACATGAGTGCCTCGAGCATCTTGTGTTCTTGATCGCGCGAGGGGTCCGCTGGCCAGGCTTCGTGCTTGGCCCATTCGCGTTCGATCACCTCGAGCGTGGCGGCTTCCTCGTGCGTGTGCGGTATGATGAGGCTGCTGTGGTCCGCTCCTGGCGAATCGAACTCCATCCCGTAGAACTGGATGACGTCCGGGACCGCCTGGCGTGAGATCTCCAGCTCCGGATAGGCTGCCTCGAGGTTGACCTTTGAGTGATTGGGGCCGCCGTGGTCGGTCGCAACCATCCAACTCAGCCCAAAGTGGCGCGCCATCATCGCGTTTTGGGGAATGGGATACGTACCGTCCCCACCCGTGAGTGGCGCTGGTGGGTCGACGCTGTAATCCCAACCCACGCTATGCTGGCTATGGATATGATGATCGCCTGCGATCCAGGACGCACCCCCCGGAGGGGTATGCTCGAGCGGATGTTCGCAGGATGCCACCACGAGGACGGCAGTCCAGATGGGTATGAGCTGGGTCGTTCGGCGTCTTGGCACGTGGGGTTCGATCCGTGAGGCTTCGGGCGGGGCGAACACTGCAAGATACGGGAAATCGGGACGAGATGTGTCTGGGGCCGCGTCCGGGCAAAGCTAGCCCGGTCGCGGTGCCCTGCGCATGTTGGCACTTCAATGCCACCCCCTAAGACTGGCAGTTCTCCCGCGCTCACAAGGACTTCAGTTGCCGATGAATGCCATCCCTTCTCGCCGCGGTCGGGCGCTTACGGTCTTCGCTCTCCTAGGGCTGGTGAACGGCTGCGAACCGGCCGCTGCTCCCGCCGAACACTTCAACGTGGTCGAGGCCACGATCCCTCAGATGCAGGCGGCGATGGAGGAGGGCCGCGTCACTTCTCGCCAGCTGGTCGAGGCGCATCTGCTGCGAATCGCTCTGTACGAAGAGCGGGTGAACGCTGTCATCTCGGTGAACGAGCATGCGCTCGCGGAGGCAGATCGCCTGGATCGTGAAAGGGCCGAGGGGCGGGTGCGGGGACCGCTCCACGGCATCCCGGTCGCACTCAAGGACAACGTGCACACCACGGACATCCCCACGACCGGAGGCGCACTGGCCTTCGCCGGCTACTACCCACCGTACGAGTCTACCCTCAGCGCCAACCTGAGGGAGGCGGGTGCGGTGATTCTGGCCAAGACGGTCATGACCGAGCTGGCCAACTTCATGGCGTCGGGGATGCCCGGGAACTACAGCGCGGTGGGTGGCTACGGCATGAACCCGTACGACCCGCGCCCGGACCCCCGTGAAGGTAGGAACGACGGGCGTCCCGTGCTGGGTGTAGGTGGTTCCAGCTCAGGCATTGGCACGGCCATGAGCTTCTGGGCGGCCAACGTGGGCACGGAGACGTCTGGGTCGATCCTGTCGCCATCCAATGCGAATATGCTGGCCGGCGTAAAGCCTACGATCGGGCGGGTAAGCCGCTACGGCGTGATCCCCATTACGGCCGATCAGGATATCGCTGGCCCAATGGCCCGTACCGTCACCGACGCCGCCATCATGTTGGGCGCGCTGGAAGGGGCCGAGCCCGACCCCAACGATCCGTCCACGACGCGTTGCGAGCGCCCCGAGAATGGCGATTATACTGCGTTCTTGAACGCGGGCGGACTCCAGGGTGCACGCATCGGGATCCCCAGAGCCATGTACTACGACTCCGTGGCAGTGCCCGGTACGGACGGATGGCGCGGCGGGCTCTCCGACGAGACCCGCACCCTCATGGACGACGCCATCGCCGCCTTGGAGGCGCAGGGCGCCACTATCGTGGACCCTGCGAACATCCCCAGCGTCGTCGACCCCGATCCGGAGAAGAGCCTCCTAGCGGGGGGGAGGAGTAGCGTCCTCACCTACGGGATGAAGCGCGACTTCAACCTCTGGCTGGAGTCGCTGGGTGAGTCTGCCCCGGTGAAGACGCTCACCGAGCTACGCGAGTGGAATTTGGCGCACGAGCGCGCCGGCGCCATCAAGTACCAACAAGCGAGCCTGGACCGTGCCGACGGGGTGGACCTGGAGGCGCAGCGCGCGGCCTACGAAGCTGATCGCGAACGCGACCTATACTTAAACGCGGAGCACGGCGTCGACGAGGTCATGAGCGCCATGGATCTGGACGCCCTCCTCTTCCCGGGTTCAGGCGGCGCCGGACTCTTGGCTCGGCCGGGCTATCCCACGGTCATCGTGCCGTTCGGGTTTACGACCCGCATGGGCGGACCGCCCCTTCCGGACGGATTCGACGTGAAGCCGCGACCGCTTGGGGTCAGCTTTGCCGGGACGGCCTGTAGCGAGCCGCGGTTGCTCGAGCTGGCGTACGCGTTCGAGCAGGCAACGCAGCGCCGGGTCGCTCCGATGCCCTAGTAGGGGACTTGCCCAGGCGGGGCGTCGGGTCGCCTGAGTCGGCCGTTCCAGCCAACCCTTCCGCAGGCTCGTTCATCCATTACCATTGCGAGTCGCGCCTCCGCCGTCCGATTCCAATGAAAAGATCATGACCGAGACCAAGACCCTCGACATCGAGCTGATTCAGCAGAAGATCAAGCAGGAAAGCGCTTTTGTGGACCGCCTCCTAGACGAGGTGGGCCGGGTTATCGTGGGGCAGCAAAACATGGTGGAGCGCCTCCTCATCGGGCTGTTGGCCGACGGGCACGTGCTCATGGAGGGTGTGCCCGGGCTGGCCAAGACGCTCACCGTCCGCACCCTGGCCGACGCCATCGACACCTCGTTTCGGCGGCTCCAGTTCACGCCGGATCTGCTGCCCGCCGATCTGATCGGGACGCTGATCTACGATCCCAAGGACCAGGAGTTCAAGACCAAGAAGGGACCGATCTTCGCCAACATCATCCTGGCCGACGAGATCAACCGTTCTCCGGCCAAGGTGCAGTCGGCCCTTTTGGAGGCGATGCAGGAGCAGCAGGTCACGATCGGTGAGGACAGCTACCCACTCGACGATCCGTTCCTGGTGTTGGCCACCCAGAACCCGATTGAACAAGAGGGCACCTATCCGTTGCCGGAGGCCCAGGTCGACCGCTTCATGCTGAAGCTCTCCGTGGACTACCCGAGCGGTGACGAGGAGCTGCAGATCATGCGGCGCATGGCCGGAGGTTTCGACGCAGAGGTCAAGCCGGTCGTCACGCCCGCAGAGATCCTGAGCGCCCGCTCAGCCACGCAGATGATCTACATGGATCCCCAGGTGGAGCGCTACATCGTCGACCTGGTGTTGGCCACGCGGGATCCGGCCGATCACGGCCTGGAGGACCTCGCCGACCTGATCTCCTACGGCGCATCGCCCCGGGCCACCATCAATCTGGCCAAGGCGGCGCGGGCCCACGCTTTCCTGAACCATCGGGGGTTCGTGACGCCGGACGACGTACGCGCCATGGGCATGGATGTGCTTCGGCACCGGGTGATCCTCACCTACGAAGCGGAGGCCGAAGAAGTCACTTCCGAAGACGTGGTGACCCGGATCTTGAACACGGTTGAAGTGCCCTGATTCGCTGACGAGCTGACGAAGAGTCCTGCGATGATTCCACGCGAGATTCTCAAGAAGGTGCGACGCATCGAGATCACCACTCGCGGGTTGGTGAACGAGGTGCTGTCGGGCGACTACCATTCCGCGTTCAAGGGTCGCGGGATGAATTTCGCCGAGGTGCGCGAATACCAGTACGGCGACGACATTCGCTCGATCGACTGGAACGTGACCGCGCGTACCGGTAGCCCGTTCGTGAAGGTGTTCGAGGAGGAGCGCGAGCTCACGGTGATGTTGGTGGTCGACGTGAGCGCGTCGGGCGACTTTGGCAGCCGTGAACGGCTCAAGGGCGAGGTTGCCGTAGAGATCTGTGCACTCCTGGCCTTCAGCGCCATCAAGAACAACGACAAGGTGGGGCTGATCATCTTCTCCGACCACGTCGAGCAGTTCGTGCCGCCCCGCAAGGGCCGCCGGCACGTGCTGCGCGTCCTGCGTGAGCTGCTCTACCACCGCCCCACGGGCAAGGGCACCGACATCGCGGTCGCGCTCGATTACCTCAATCATATCCAGAGGAAGAAGGCGGTGACGTTTCTGGTCTCCGACTTCCGCGACTCCGGCTTCGAGAAGGCCCTGCGGATCGCAGGGCGAAGGCACGATCTGATCGCCGTGCGCATGGTGGATGTGAGGGAGCGCGAACTGCCCCCGTTGGGCTTCTTGGAATTGGAGGACCCCGAGACCGGTAAGCGCGTGACGGTGAACACGTCGAACGCCCGCTTCCGGGCAGCCTACCACGACCGTGCCGTCGAGGCGCGTGACGCGCTCGACCGAACGCTTCGCCGTGCGGGCGTTGATGTGATCGACATCGAGACCGGCCAGCCCTACGGTCTGCCGCTAATGCGGTTCTTCAAAGAGCGCATGCGGAGGGTGCGGTGAGTCGGCTGGGGTGGTGCGGATGCGCGCTGTTGGCGGCGACGATCGCGGTGGGACCGCTGCACGCCCAAGGCGCGCGGATCGCCACCTCCGTGGACACCACACTCGTGACCGTCGGAGATCGGATCCACCTGACGGTGACGGTGGAACATGCGGCTGACGCCCGCGCGGTGTGGCCGGACTCGCTCGATCTGGCACCGTTCGAGGTGTTGCAGGCCGAGGCCTTGCCGCCCCTGGCCGAAGGCGATGCGGTGCGGGTGGGTATCCGCCTCACACTCGCGGCGTTCGAGCTTGGCGAGCTGGAGATCCCCAGTTTCGAGGTCGGCGTAGAGGGTTCGAACACGGAAACGCAGACGCTCTCAACCGACCGCTTTGGAGTCGAGGTGGTGTCCGTGGGCACAGACGAAAGCGGGGACATCCGCGATATCCGTGGCCCGTTTGCCATCCCCGTAGGGGTGGTCACCGTCAGCTTGTGGCTGTTGGCCCTACTGGCGGTGGCGGTCTTGGCCTGGTCGTTCTATCGGCGCCGTCAGCGCGGTCCCGAAACCGAGCCCGTCGTGCCGGCGGTCCCGGTTCTTTCCCCCGAAGAGGTGGCGCTCGAGGCGCTCGGCCGGATCGAGGCTTCAGACCTCCTCGCGCGCGGGGAGGTGAAGCAGTACCACATCGAGGTGTCGGACGTGCTGCGCCACTACGTCGAAGCGCGTTTCGAGGTGCCGGCCCTGGAGATGACCACTCGAGAGGTGACCGAGGGACTGCGTCGAGCGGGTGTCCAACAGGCCTTCCGCGAAGACCTGCGTCGTCTTCTGGACCAGTGCGATCTGGTGAAGTTCGCCAAGGTCAGGCCTGACGCTGAGGACTCGCGAGCGGTGCTGCAGCTGGGCCGCACACTGGTAACGACGGTATCCACACCCGCCGGTGCGGCTGAGGTGCACGCCTGATGTTCCGGTTCGAGGATCCTTGGGTGCTGGCCTGCCTGCTACTCATACCCCTCGCGTATGCAGTGGGGCGATGGGCGCGTGGCGGCCGCAAGAGCTCGATTCGGTTTCCTGCGGTGGACACGGTCCGCGCCTCGGGCGAGGGAGTGAGTCGTTGGCTGCCGCAGGTCCCCACGGCGTTGCGCGTATTGGCGCTGATGGCGTTCATCGTGGCGCTGGCCCGACCTCAGACAGGGTCGACGACGGAGAACGTCACCACCGAGGGCATCGACATCGTCATGGCGATGGATGTCTCCAGCTCCATGTACGCGGAGGACCTGGAGCCCAACCGCATTGAAGCCGCAAAGCTGGTGGGCAGTGCGTTCGTGGGAGGGCGCGGGAACGATCGCATCGGGCTGGTCGCGTTCGCGGGACAGGCCTTCACACAGGCGCCCCTGACGCTGGACCACGGGGTAGTGCAGGGATTGATGGCCGAGCTGGCTGTGGGGATGATCGAGGACGGGACGGCCTTGGGGATGGGCCTCGCCACAGCGGTGAAGCGGCTCCAGGCTTCGGACGCGGCTTCCAAGGTGGTGATTCTCCTGACCGACGGGCGGAACAACGCTGGGGCAATCGGCCCCGCCACCGCCGCCCAAATGGCTGAGGCGTTGGAGGTGCGCGTATACACCATCGGGGTGGGGACGCGCGGTACGGCCAGGGTTCCTTTCGATGATCCGCTGAGGGGTAGGCAGTACGCCCAGGTTCGCGTGGACATCGATGAGGCCACGTTGGAAGGTATCGCCGAGCGGACCGGCGGACGCTTCTTCCGAGCCACGGACAACGAAAGCCTCTCAGCCATCTACGCCGAGATCGACGAGCTGGAGCGGAGCGAGATCAGCGTCGAGAACTACACCCAGTACACGGAGCGCTTTCCAATGGTGCTGGGCGTCGGACTCCTTCTACTCGTGCTGGAGGCGGTGCTGTCGCAGACCGTCCTTCGGACACTGCCGTAGGAGGGCGTTAGGATGTTTCGATTCGCAGCCTCTCAGTGGTTGTTGGCTCTGGTCCTCGTTCCGCTCTTGGCCCTCGGATTCGGGTATGCTGCCCGGCGGCGCCGGCGGGCGCTGGCACAGTTCGCGGATCTCCCGCTGGTCGAGAAGCTGACCGCGACCGTCAGTAGAAACGCCCGACGGGTCAAAGCGGTGCTGATGGTCACGGCGGTAGCCCTGGCGCTGCTGGCGTTGGCTCGGCCGCAGTTCGGCACTCGGGTGGAAACCGTGCGGGCGGTGGGGCAGGACATCCTGATTGCCGTCGACCTCTCGCAGTCGATGTTGGCAGAGGACGTGGCCCCCAACCGCCTCGAACGGGCCCGCCTTGCCATCCTCAGGCTCATGCGCCAGCTCGACGGCGACCGCATCGGGCTGGTGGCCTTCGCCGGTGATGCGTTCGTACAGAGCCCCCTGACCATCGACTACAGCGCAGCCTCGCTGTTCCTGAGTGCCATGGAGCCCGACCTGGTTCCGGTGCAGGGCACCGATCTCGGTGTGGCCCTGCGGGTATCACTGGACGCGCTCGAAGAGGCGAGAGAGTCGCGCGTGCTGGTGGTGGTGACCGATGGTGAGGATCACGAGGAGACGTTCGACGCCGAGATCCAACGCGCCGTGGACAGTGGCGTCCGGATCCACATGGTGGGGATCGGCTCGCGGGAAGGCGTGCCGATCCCGGTGTTTGGTGCCGACGGACAGCGCGAGGGCTTCCTCAGGGATGAGGAGGGTGCGGTGGTGACGACCCGGTTGGACGAGGCCACCCTGCAGAGGATTGCCAGCGAGACCGGGGGTCGCTACGTGCAGGCCGCGGCCGGAGGCACGGCCTTCGACGATCTCATCGACGAGATCGCCGCGGCCGATGGAGAGGCGTTGGACGATCAGCAGATCACGCAGTTCGAGGAGCAGTACCAAATCTTCTTGGGACTGGCGCTGCTGCTGCTCCTGTTGGAGGTCGCCCTGCCAGACCGGCGGCGGGCGCCGGAAGCATGGTTGGGGAGGTTCGCATGAGAACACGCGTGATTGGCGTCGCAGTGGTGGTGTGGATGCTGGCGCTCGGCTGGGGCCCCGGGGATTTGGCCGCGCAGGCCGCACGCGCCAAAGTCCAGGAGGGGAACAAGCTCTATCAGGAGGGGCGCTTCGGTGAGGCGCACCAGCGCTACCTGGAGGCCCTAGCCGAGGACCCGGACTCACCGTTGATCCGGTTCAACGACGGCAACGCGCTCTATCAGAGCGCCGACTTCCAGCAGGCGATGGAGGCCTACCAGCAAGCCATCGAGTCGGGCGACCCCGACCTAGCCAGCGCGGCCTGGTACAACCTGGGCAACACGCTGTATCGCGCGCAGCAGTTGGAGCCCAGCCTGGAGGCCTACAAGCAGGTGCTCCGACAGAACCCTCAAGACGTCGACGCCAAGCACAATCTCGAGCGCGTGCTCGAGCAGATGCAGGAGCAGGACGAGGAGCAGCAACAGAACCAGGATCAACAGGACCAGGAAAACCAGGATCAGCAGCAGGAGAATCAGGACCAGCAGCAGGACAATCAGGACCAAGACGAGGACGAGCAGCAGCAGGACGGCGAGCAGGACCCACAGGATGAGCAGGACCCGCAGCAGAGCCCCGACGACCAGGACAACGAAGACGGTGAAGGCGAATCCCCACCCCCTGAAACGGAGATGAGTCCGGAAGAGGCTGAGCGTCTGCTCGCCGCCATCGAGGAGGACCCGGGCGACGTGAACCGAAAAGCGGCGTCCGCCCGGGGTCGCAAGCCCAAGAAGCCGTGGTAGGTGAACCGTGCGTTGGCTGATTGCGTTCGCCCTGGCCGCGTCCCTACCCGCCGGTAGTGCTGCTCAGGACGTTTCCGCGCGAACCTACCTCACTCCGGCCAACGGTGTGCAAGTGGGCCGGGCCTTCATCGTCAACCTCGAGCTTACCGGTGTTCAGCGCTTCGACGAGCAGCCTCAGGTGCCGGACCTGGAGCCCTTTGCGAGTTACCTGGGCGCCGGTACCTCCACGAACATGCAGATGGTCAACGGCCAGACGACGGTGTCGCTGGTCGTACAGCTCCGATATCAGGCCGCCCAAGAGGGGACGTTCGAGATCCCAGCCATGACAGTCCGGGCGGGTGGGGCGGAACTCGCCACCGAGCCCCTGCAGCTCACCGTTACGGCGGGGCCACCGCCAGTCGCACCCGGTGCCACCGGAGGAGGCGCCGCCCCCGGTGTATCCGCCGACGACCTGTTCGTCACGGCCACTGCAACCAAGACCAACGTGCTCGAGGGCGAGCCGCTCGTCCTGGAGTACCGCATTTGGACGCGAGTCGACGTAAACGGATATGCCATCACCAGCCTGCCCGAGCCGGAAGGGTTCTGGGTGGAGGAGCTGGAACAGGGGCAGCAGGCGGGGACCGAGCAGCGCGAACGGAATGGCTCACAGTATGTCACGGCCGTGGTGCGCCGGGTGGCCCTGGTGCCGACCGGTTCGGGAGAGCGGGTCATCGACCCCCTGGAGATCGAGGCTCAGGTCCGGGTGCGTCGGGCGTCCCGAGATCCATTCGATCGACTGTTCGGCGGGGTCATGCGCGGCACCGTCGAACCCGCCAGCATTCGGTCCAACCCGCTGACCATCCGCGTCCGCCCGCTTCCTGCGGGCCGGCCCGAGCCGTTCAGCGGAGTGGTGGGTTCGCTCTCCATCAGCGCAGACCTGGACCGCGACACGGTCGACGCCAACGACGCGGTGACACTGACGGTGCGGGTCTCGGGCAACGGCAACATCCGTTCGGTCCCCGAGCCGTCGCTCGACCTTCCCGACGACTTCGAGGTCTTCCCGCCGGAGGTGTCCACCAGCACCCGGCGCTCAGGGGCCGGGATGTCGGGGACCCGCACCTACGAGTATGTCGTCATTCCTCGGGCTCCGGGCAACCGGACGGTACCGGCACTGACGCTGGGATACTACGACACAGAAACTGGCGCCTACCGAACGGCCTCTACGGGTGACATCCCGTTGGTGGTGACCGGGACCGTTGCGGATGGCGCGACGACGCTGGGTGCCCGAGGTGGCGTCACCGAGCTTCGCCGCGACATCCGGTTCATCCGCCTCGGAGACGGTGATCTGCGTCCGTTGCGGAGGCCGCTCACCGACAGCGGTGTGTTCTGGACGCTGCTGTTACTTCCCATGGCCCTGGCCCTGGGAGCACTGGGGCTGCGCAAGCACCAGGATCGGTTGGAGATGGATGTGGCCTACGCGCGGGGCCGGCGCGCAGGGCGGGTGGCGAAGAAGCGCTTGGGCGACGCCAGTCGCCTTGCGACCGGAGAAGACCCACGCGCCTTCTACGCAGAGGTGGCCCGGGCGCTTCGGGGGCTGGTGGCCGACCGCCTCAACCTTGCGGAGGCCGGGTTACAGACCGGGGAGGTCGATGGCGTGTTGCGGGAACGGGGTGTGCCGGACGTGACGGCCACGGCATTGCGTGAGTGCCTCGACCATTGTGACCGCCAACGCTTCGCACCTCCGGACACGGACACGTCCGAACGCACCGCGTTCCTCGAGCAGGCGAGCACCCTGATGACAACGCTCGACGGGGAGTTGCGGAAATGATGCGTCTTAGGCGCCGGGGGTTGGTCGTTGCGCTGTTTCTCATCGTCATGCTCGGCCTTGCTCCGCGGCTCGCCGCCCAGGTCGGCATCTACGAACAGGCCAACCAGCTCTACCAGGCGGAAGACTACGCCGGTGCCATCGAAGCGTACGGGGCGGTGCTGGCGGGAGGGTTCGAGAGCCACGATCTACACTACAACCTTGGGAACGCCCACTTCAAGGTGGGTAACTTGGGTCTTGCCATTCTGAGTTGGGAGAGGGCGCTCGCGCTCGAGCCGGGTGACCCGGATGCTACAGCCAACCTGGAGCTGGCCGGCACGCTCACCGTCGACGACATCGAGCCGTTGCCACGGTTCTGGCTCCTATCGCTGGGGTCGTGGCTGGTGAACTTGATTCCCCGGGCGCTGTTGTTGAGCCTCCTGGCTGGGGCGTGGCTCTCGTTGTGCGCGGGTGTCGTCGGACGAATGTGGGCGCCTGGCGAGGCTTCTCGTCGCTTGAGCGGAGCGGCTTTACTGCTTGGTCTGGTTGCAACGTTGTTACTCGGCGCCAACCTGTTGGCCCGAGAGCTGGGCGCCGCACGTGCAGCGCGCGGCGTGATCCTGCGGGCAGTAGTGCCGGTGCGCTCGGCGCCCACCCCCGACAACGACCTCACCGTGTTCGAGGTCCACGAAGGCACCCGGGTCCGGATCGATCAGCGGGCGGGGGAGTGGGCGGAGATCGTCTTGGACGACGGGAAGGTCGGTTGGGTACCCATGGATGTCATGGGTGTCGTCTGAACGGCAGCTCCACTAGAACTGGATCCACCCCAACAGCGGGAAGTGATCCGACCCCAACATCTCATCCATACGCTCGTAGCCTACCCGCCATTCGTCGGGGACGCGGAAGAACATGTGATCCAACCGGAACTTGAGGATCCCCCCCGGACCCACGACGGAGGTGGGCTTGGTCGGATGCCGGCTTGGCCGGGGGAAAGCCTCCTTCATCACCAACACAGCGGCCTCAGAGGCCGACAACGACGTGTTGAAATCCCCGGCCACTACCACGGGAGTCGGCCCTCGCAGTCCCGCTACGAGACCCTCAGCTTGCCGCCGTCGCCCCGAGGTGCGCCAAAGCCCCAAGGCTCGCGAACCACGCGCATGCAGGTCCAGATGCACACTGGCTACGCGCAACGTCCACGGGTCCCCTCGGTAGTTGGTGCCGCTGAAGTACGCCACCGGCACGCTCCGACGCTGCTGTTCGAACGGCAGCTCCAGGATGGTGATGGAGTCGATGGGGATCGCCGAGAGGACGGCGTTGCCGCGGTCTTCAGGAGGTCCGGCGCCAGGCTTTCCGTTCAGCATGGACGGTGTGTAGATCAGGCTCATTCCCAACTCGTCCGCCACGTGCTCGACATCGGAGGACTCGGGTCGCTTGGCTTCGTCTCCAATTCGACGAGACGGCCACGTCGGTTCGCCGCCGCGTTCGAGCAGCTCCTCACCTGGGGGGTCGTTCTCGCGTGTGTAGGCCTCCTGCAGGAGAACGACCAGATGGTTCGGGTTGCCACCCGCAGCGGCGATTCGCTCTCGGGCGACGTCGACCCCGCGCACCACGTCACCCTCTCCCGTCTTGGCGTTCCAGGTCATCACCCAAAGTCGGTCCACTCGGCGTGCGCTCCCCTGGGCGTGTGTCCTGACCAGATTGTGTCCGACGCTACCGCACCAGGCGTCGAGGGCAGTCCGGTCGGGGCTGCCCAGTTCGGGTCCCTCGTAGCGGATCGGAATGGCGTCCACCGAACCCGCCATCCGGCAGTCTCCCACCGGCAAAGGAGCCATGGGTGGGACCGGATGCGCGCAGCCGACCAGGAGAAGCGGGATGATTGCCAAGCGCATGGGGCATCCACCGGGTTAAGTTGCACTGCGCTCGCAGCATAGCGGGCGTCCCATCGTCAGGCGATCGCCGGTTCGAACGTGCGATGACGGGCCTAAGGACGTATCCATCCCTCCCGACACCCACACATGCGTGAGGATCATGATCAAGAGGTCAGTCAGCACCGGATTGCTCCTGAGTGTCTTCGTGGCGCTTGTGGTGGGGTTCATGGCGATCCTGCTGTCGGGGCCGTTGGCGTGGGATGGCACCGGAGTGGGCGGCAGCGCCTTGGGACTGCTCCCGGTCGCGTTCGAGATGCCCGGACTCCAGTGGTCGAACCGGCCGGAGTTTCCCTCGATGCTCAGGGAGGTCGCGCTCCTGCGGTGGGTGGGCATTCTGGGCGTCGCGCTGTTGCTCCTGGTGGTCACGGCCGCCGTACCCGCGTTCTTTGGCGGGCTGCTTGCTGGGCGGACCATTAGACGGGTGTTCATGGTGCACCGCGACATGGGCGCGTCGGCAAGGACGCTGCGCACCGGCGTCGTTCGCGCCGTCCTTGGACTCGTCATGGTTGCGGCCGTCCTCGCGGCGTTGATCTCATGGTTCGTGACCGGTGGCCTCGCCAGGTCGTGGCCGGAGGTTTGGCTGGCCAACTGGAAAGGGACGGCGCTCTTCATGCTCGTCGGAACGGTGGTCGCAGCCACCCTGGGTGGGGCGCTCGCAGTGTGGCGGACCGGAGGTTTGCTCGAACGGCTCGTTAGGGCCCGCAGTGCCCCCATCCGCTCGGTGGGTAGTCTGTCGCTGCTCCAGGTGGCCGCGTCCACGGTGCTCTTGGTGTTAGCGGTCGCTGTCCTCAGAGACGCTCGTCCCGCTCCGGCCACGGCGAGCTCGGCGGTGGGAGGGCGGTGGTGGGTCGGCTTGGAGGCGCGCACGCCCATCGACAGCGCCGCCCTGATCCGCGCGCTCAAGGGTGTGCCGACCGTGGCCGCCGCAGGGGCCGCCACACCTGGCGGTTGGGAGGGGCTGGGCGTCAACCACCACGTGCTCACCGAGTGTGGCAACTGCTTAATAGGCGGGCTGCCCACGCCTATGCTCGGGGGGAGGGCCCGGATCATCGGCGTAGCCGGCGACGCGCTCGCGCTGCTCGGTGTGCAGGTGTTGGAAGGTGAGGCGGTCGGCGCGCCAGCCGAAGGCGCCCCTCCCGCTGCGATGGTGAGTGAGCGTTTCGGGGCGCGTATGTTCGAACGAGGTGAGGCCGTCGGCCGCACGGTCTTCATCGGATCGGACCTCGCCCCCCATCAAATCCAAAGCATCGTCAGCGATGCTCCTCAGGTGCGGGGGTTGGGCGCGCCGGGACCACACGGCGACCGTGTTTACCTCAGCCTGGCACAGCATCCTGTTCCGGTGGTGGAGTTGGTGGTCCAGGGGACCTTGGAGCCGTCGGCTCTCGAGGGAGTCCTGGCGGTGAACCTGCCTGACGCGACCCGGATCGACGTGAGGTCCTTCGAGGAGCATCGCGCCCGAGCCGCCGCACCGATGACCTGGATCTCCCGCGTTCTGCTTTCTCTATTGGTAGGCGCGCTTATGCTATCGGTTCTCACCGCTCTGCTGAACGCTCGTCTGCAGGTCAGAGAGCTCCGCTTCGAGATCGCGTTGCGGCGCGCTCTGGGAGCCCCACGAGGCCGCATCGCGGGTTGGGTGCTGGGTGGCCTCATGGGCCGGACGGGGCTCGGTGTGCTCTTGGGCCTCTGGACCGCGCTGTTCTTTCAGGACCCCCTGTCTCACATGCTGGGCGGGGAGATCGGGTGGGTCGGTGCCATGGTCGCCGCGGCCACTGTGCAGCTCGTGGCCGGCCTGCTGGGCGCCCTCCCAAGTACGATCAGGGCCTCCGGCCAGAGCCCACTTCACGGGCTGGAACTCCGCGCCGGCGCCCGCTGAACCCTCCGTGTACGTTGCATATGGTCGACTTTGACCATATGATTGAAAATCACCACTTCGAGTGATCTCACGCAGGGTGTGCAAGGGCGATCGGAGGCGAGATGGGGGAGTGGACGAAGGATCTGCGCTTGACAATTCGGCGCCTCGGCCGCGACCCGGGCTTCGCGCTTGTCGTAGTCCTCACCCTGGCCCTCGGCATCGGGGCCAACACCGCCATTTTCACTGTCGTCGATGGGGTTCTGCTTACGCCGCCACCCTACCAGGAGCCCGACGAGCTGGTCCTGCTCTGGGGCATCGAAACCGGTCAACGCTCCGGGTCGAATTGGGCGTCCTGGCCTGACTACCAGGACTTCGAACAACAGCTGAGCTCATTCTCTTCCATGGCCGCCTACGGGACGGGCGGGGCCACGTTGAGCGGCTACGGCGGCGAGCCCATCCGAGTGGTGGTCGGGTTCGGTACGTCCGACCTCCTGCCCACGTTGGGCCTGACCGCCAGTCTAGGGCGGGGCTTCACCGCCGAGGAGGACGCGTTGGGTGGCCCACCCGTCGCCATGCTGTCCCACGGATTCTGGCAGAGACGCTTCGGTGCGGACAGCAGCGTGGTGGGTATCGACCTGGTTCTCGATGGGGCTGCGACCACGGTGGTGGGGGTCCTCCCACCGGAGTTTCGGTTGGTCGACGGTGATGTCTTTCGTCCCCTGGTGCCGGTGTTCGGCGGCGACGCACGTGGTCAGCATCGCATCGTTCCTCTGGGCAGGCTCGCGCAGGGGGTCACGCACGAGCGGGCCGAACAGGAAGTCGTCGCGGTCGCCGCTCGCCTGGAGGCTGAATACCCCGGCAGCAACTCCAATCGGAGCGCTCGCCTGGAATCACTCAGAGAGGCAAGGGTAGGGAGTGTGCGCGCCACACTGTGGACCGTCTTCGCGCTCGTAGGCGTGGTGCTGCTGATTGCCTGCGTCAACGTGGCTAATCTCCTGTTGGCACGTGCCAACCACCGCGTCAGCGAAATAGCCGTTCGCACGGCCCTGGGGGCTGAGCGGCGTCACATCTTCCGGCAACTGGGGACCGAGAGTCTCGTGCTCGCCTTCCTGGGCGGCATGGGCGGTTTAGCTGTGGCTTTTGGCGGGCTACGACTCCTGCGCGCGCTGGCGCCACCGGGCCTGGTGGATGTCGAACGGCTGGCGCTCAGTGGCTCGGTGCTGCTCTTCGCCACCCTCGTTACCGGGGGGATCGCCGCCGCGTTCGGGCTCATCCCTCTCCGCCAAACATCCAACCTCAACCTCAACGAGCGCCTTAAGTCCGGAGGAAGGAACGGATCCGACGCGAACCGCCACGGTCTCCTGAAAGGGTTGGTGGTGGGTGAGATCGCGCTCGCAACGATCGCGGCGGTGGGCGCCGGACTGCTGGTCGCCAGCTTCCTGAACCTGCAGTCTGTCGACGCGGGCTTCACGCGAGATGCCGCACTCATCGTTCCCATCGCGCTTCCGCCCGATCGCTACTTCACCGCCGGTGACGAGAATGAGGATGGGTCGCGCCCTGTGCGCTTCTATGAGGAAGTCGAGCGACGCGTGGCTGAGTTGCCTGGGGTACGCTCGGTCGCATCTACGTATATGCACCCCCTAGCCGGCGGGTGGGAGTCCAGCTTCTGGATTCCCGGCGTGGTGGAGAACGTGGATGGTCAAAACCCCGAAGCTCGCTTGCGGCCCGTGAGTCCAGGCTACTTCGAGACCGTGGGCCTACCTCTGTTGTCGGGACGGGATGTGGATGAGCGGGATAACCTCGATGCTCCCGGCGTCGTCGTGGTCAATGAGAGCTTCGTGACCACGTTCTTCCCCGACGGTGACGCGCTGGGTCGGGTAGTCGCACGATCGTCGGCGTGGTGGGCGCGCCAGCCCACCGAGTTCGAGATCATCGGGGTCGTTGCGGACGAGAAGATGGATGGACTCGATGCGTCGGTTCCGACCGCGTTGTACTTCTCCCACCCGCAGTTCCCTTTCGCAGACATGAATCTGGTGGTGGCCCCGGAGGGCCAAGTCGACGGACTGGCTGAGGCCATCGCAACGGTGATACGCGAGGTCGACCCCGGGCTGCCCGTCGAGGGCGTGCAATCCCTCGCTCAGATCCGCACAGCCCTCGTGGGTCCGGAGCGTTTTCGAACGTTCCTGTCAGGGCTGTTCGCGGGACTGGCCATCCTGCTATCCGCCATCGGGATCTATGGCGTGTTGGCGTACAGCGTCTCCAGTCGGTTCCGCGAGCTCGGCGTGCGCATGTCGTTGGGTGCGTCGCGCACCGACGTCGTGAGGCTCATTCTCGGGGAGGGGCTGCGACTCACGGTGCTTGGGTTGGTTCTGGGGCTGGGTGTGTCCAGCCTGGTGGGCTCGGCGTTGTCATCGATGCTGTTCGGAGTTGCCCCGTTCGATCCGGCGACTTACGCGCTCGTGGGTGGTAGCTTGGGGGCGGTGGCCCTGATCGCCTGCCTGTTGCCTGCGGTACGCGCCACCCGCGTGGACCCCATGGTGGTGCTGCGGACCGACTGAACCTCTCTGAAGCCGATAAGCCGTCGGCGTTCTTCATCCCACTCGCGGAGTTTGTAGTTCGGGATGAGCGCGTTCAGGTGATGCACGTGGTGGATCCCGATGTAGCCCCTCAACCACTCCGCCCACCGAGGGAGCACGAGTAGAGAACTGCCCTGGGAGACGCGTCGAAGTAGTCCCAGTCCTCGTGCCAGTGCCAGTACGTCTCTTCGAACTGGTGTTGGCCTTGGGGGGCTCTACTACCTCTAACGCGAAAACCTCTCGACGGGGCTTCCAGTCGCTCCGCAGCCCGGCTACTTGACGCTCAGCGTACCCGGTTCTGGAAGTTCAGCGAGCTCCACATCTTGATGACCTCCCCCGCGTCGTTCCGTTCGAACGCGACCTCGAGGCCAAGCTCCCCGTCCCGGTTCACACGTCTGAACGTGTCGCCCTCGATGTGTTGGAGCTTTGTCAGCGAACGATGGGGCTGGTCGGTGGGCAGCCCCATCATGGCGAGTCCGCCTTTCCAGTGGAATACTGCGGTCTCGCTGGCGCCCACCCCGCGGACGTAGCGGCCCACGTAGTCTTCGAACTCCGCATTGGGCAGTGCCGGCCCACGCACCTCTCCGTCCACCTCGGTTGCGGCCGTCCGCCGCGCCGCAGCCTCGCGCACGGCTTCGCCAACCAGCTCGTAGATGCCGACCCCGTACTTGCCGGGATTCTCGCGCGCGTTGATGAACGCGATGGTGGCGATACGCTCGTCGTTCTGCATGTTCAGGTTGGTCTGGAAGCCGGGACAGCTGCCGCCGTGCCCAACCCAGGTCTTGCCGTCGCGCTTCGCCACGTTGAAAGCCAGGCCCCACTGGTTGTCCGTGTCCGGATCGATAAAGTGTGCGCGCTGCATCTCGGTCAAAGTGTGCCCACGCAGGACTTCGCTGTCGTTCCCGCGATTGCGGAACTGCCACATGGCGAACTTGGCCAGATCGTCTACCGTGGACGCGAATCCGGCCGCGGGCGCGATCCCTCGGGCCTCGAAGAAGGGCTCCTCGACCCGGACGCCATCCCGCGTGAAACCGCTGTAGCCCGTCGCCAGTTGACCGCCGATATGCTGTTTGGGCATCTCCGAATAGGTGTCGTTCATGCCCAGCGGGTCCAGGATGTTCTGGCGGATGTACTCATGGTAGGGCACACCCGAGGCAGCTTCGACGACGTATCCGACGAGCGAAAGGCCCAGGTTCGAGTACTGGAACTTGGTCTGGGGCGCGAACCAGGTCTCCTGGCCCTCCACCTCGGCGATGATCTCATCCTTGGTGGGAAACGGGTACTCGGGACCGGTCCAATAGGGATGGGCAGACTCGCGCGGAAGACCCGCCGAATGGGTCAGAATCGCTTCCAACGTGATCGGCGGAGACTCCTCGTACGCCTGCTGAAGCGTGAACCAGGGCAGGTGCTTGGAGACGGGATCGCGCAGACTGACCTCGCCTTGATCGCGGAGCTGCATCAGCGCGATGCCGGTGAACAACTTTGAGATGGAGCAGATCGAATACAGGGTGTTCGACGTGTTGGGCCGCTGGTCCTCCTTGTCGGCGATGCCGATCCCCTCGCTCCATACCAGCTCCTGGTCATGGACCAGTGCCACAGCGATGCCCGGAACCTGTTCGAAGTCGTGCTGCGCATCGAGCCAGATGCGTGCGACCTCGATGGCCTCCTGAACGGCCGGGTCCTCTGCGATGGTTTGGGCGGTGACGCCCTGCGGTGCCAGCGCCAGCGCCGTGATGGCCATGAGCCCCCGGAGCCGGAGGCGCCCCGCCGTGGTCCCGGGCGGAATCGGGAGGGAAGGGCGGTGCTGTGCAATGCGCTCCGGGAGCATCATGGGTCCTCCTAAGGGAGAGCGGAAAGTGCGTTCAGGATGTCCTCATTGGTGGGCCTAACTCGATAGTTCACCTCCACGAACTTCCAACGCACGATGCCCTCCTGGTCGATCACGTAGGTGGCCGGATGGGCGATTTCCCGCCCGCGGGGGTCCTCGTGGTTGAATAGTCCATAGCGGTCGATCACCGCATGATCGGGGTCCGACAGGAGGGGGAAGTCCATTGCGATCCCGTCCTCTGCTACCCGATCGATCATCATCTGCTGCTTCTCACGATCGTCCACCGAGATGGCCAGGATCTCGGTCTCGTTCTGGTGCTCCATGGGGAGCAGCCCACTCAGCTCACCGAGCTGACCGGCGCACCATGGTCACCAGTGCCCTCGGTAGAACACCAAGATGACGTTCTTGCCCCGGTGTTCTGACAGGCTCGTGGGCCCGCCTTCGTACGTCGCCAAGTTGAAGTCAGGGGCGGCGGTCCCGACGGCAACTCGTTCGAGGTCGGTGGGGGGGAGATCCAACCCGTCGACTGGGCCGAGGGTGGGCGGGGAGTCCTGCTGCTCTTGCTGGGCTGGAACCTCGGAGCCCTGGCAGGCCATGAGGGCCACAGCGGCAAGCAAGGCGGATAGCTGGCCGATAGGTCGTGTTCTCATGCGTTCGAAAGTAGGGGCCGGCAGCGTCCCGGACTACCCTGGGCCACCCCTCCCCATCGGGGCTTCATTCCGAGTTCAACACACGCATGGGATCGACGCGTGCTGCCCTCCGGGCCGGCACGTAGACCGCCGCCAGCGCGACGAGCGTCAACAATCCCGGCACCAACAGGAAAGCGGCAGGGTCGATCGTGCTGACATTGTACAGTAACCCGTGGATGAGCCGGGCGGCGCCTAGCGCGGCGACCAGCCCGAGCACCGTCCCTATTGCGGCCAGCCGCATGCCCTCTCCTAAGACCAGTCGGATTACACTTCGACGGTCTGCTCCTAGGGCGACGCGGATCCCCAGCTCACGCTTGCGCTGAGCCACGGAGTAGGCCATCACGCCGTAGATGCCCAACGCCCTCAGGACGAGCGAGACATTGTTAGGCTGAATCTGGGTTGCGACTCCGCTCGCGCCCTTCGCGGATGGCGCCGATGATGTCGTCCAGTGAAAGGGCGGAGTCCACTCCTTCCACGTCGAGAGGAGAGGTCGTGGATGTCACGGGTCGCACGGAGAATTCAGAACCGTCCCTGCGTTTGATGCGGATCTCTCCACCCGCTCGAGCTTCATCGAGAACCCGGGCGAACCAGCGCCGGGCTTCTGTATACGTGTAGACTCTCATGATGCGACCTCTAAGACTTCGATGCCCTCTTCACGAGCGACGGTGCACTGGGGCCCGTCTAGCGACAGGAGAGGCGTTTGGTAGCTTCGTGCGCACTCGATGACGTAGGCGTCGTAGGCGTAGACTCGGTAGGCATCCGCCAGAGCGAGGCTGGCGCCGAGCTCCACCTCCGCAATCCTGAGCGGAATACGCTCGTACGACTCAAGCGCGGCTCGCGCCTGGGCTAGGTCGATTCGCCGTTTCTTGAAGAGTGCGGAAAGGGCGCTCCCAACTTCCCAGTGCAAAGACGCGGCCGCGAGCAACTCGGTGCCCTCGGTCGCATCTACCAAGGCGGCTTTTGACGGTTCGTTGAGGATAACCGCCATGATCACCGAGGTATCGACGGTTAGATTCATGTGACGCACTCCTGTACATATGTACGATACACGTCGCGCGCCGATCCCGCAAGGCCGAGAATAGCTGATGGAGTCTCGAAATCATGGGCGTCAGAGGCGTGCGCCACGCTACACTACTCTGAGCGCAGCCCCTCGGTGGCGCTGGGGAACAGCGACGTTCTGGGGTTTGAATTCTCGTCCTTCGTTGCGGCCTTGACGCGGGGGGGGGGGGGGCGACTTACTGTGAAGATGTCGGATCACGGGATCGATCCTGACATACATCATCCCCCCGCTTGGCGAAGTCAAAATCCCTCCGTTTGGAGGTGGTGCATGCTGAAGCGGAGCGTCGTAAGGGCTACGGCCTTGTCCGACCCCTTCGTTCGCCCGGGGCTCCTCGCGTTCCTCGCTACGTTTTCGATTACCTCCCCGTCGACCACGAGTGCGCAGGAGAGGCAGATCAAGGAGGGGGTCCCCCGGCCGATCGCCCTCCAGCCAGTTGTGACGATCCGAGATGATGGTCCGGGCGGAGCGGTACATTCGCGGTTCACCATCGCCATGGATTCGTCCCGCCGCTACTGGGTTTCGTCCCACATGGCACGCGGCGCAATCGATGTGTTTTCGAACGCCGGCCTATTCCTCCACCGAATCGAGCCGGAAACGGACGGAGCCGATCAGTTTGGGTATGTCCGAAACGTCGTGTGGGGTCAGGGCGGCATGAATGTGCACGATGAGGGAGCCAACGTCGTACGTGTCATGGACGAAAGCCTTCGGGTACTTTCCGAAACGCCCCTCCCAGAGAATACCTACGATGTCGGGGTGCTGCGAGGGCTCTACGCGGTGAGTTCCGAGATCAGGTCTCCATCTCGAGTAGGCTTTCCACTTCACCTCATCGAACCCTCTGGATCTGTCACCCGCTCGCTCGGAAAGGGTGAGAAAGCGTACGTCGCGGGGACGAATCTGAATCGGGCGATATCAGTTCGGGCGGATACCCTATGGACCACCGCTGTGGACGACTATGTCATTGAGGCCTATGCTCGGGAAGGTACGGTTACGTTTCGGGCCCGACGACCGGTCGACTGGCTCTCCCCCTCCCCGGCGCCGAAACGTCGCGGGGAAGCCCATCCTAGAGCAGGGATTCTTGACCTGAGGGCACGCAAAGATGGCTTCCTCATGGTCCTACTTGAACGCCCAGACCCCCAGTGGGAGCGTGGAGTAGAGTGGTCTGCAGACCGCTCCCGATACGCTATCGTCGATTGGCATCGATACGTCGATACCGTCGTCGAACTCATTGATACCCGGGGGGGCGAGGTCATCGCGTCCAGTCGCTTCGACCAAAGGATCGCAAGGATCGTGAATGACGATTTCGTCGCATCCTTCGAAGATGGAGTGGGCATCAGGATTTGGCGGGCCACCATAGGAGAACCACGACAAGAGGAGGAGTACCGATGAGAAGCGTAACTTATGGACTCGCGTTCCTTTTGATACCCAGTCTAATGGCGTTCGCACCATTGGGGAGCATAGGACACAACGTGGAGCTGGTAAGCTGTGAGACTACCTGTGCCCCCGTTGGTGGTGGTCAGAACATCGAACACTATACGTTTTGGAATCTGAATGGAGAGCAGGAATACGGGGAGGAAGGGTGGCACTTCTATACTAAGACGGGAAGCTGTGCTGAGGAGCACCCGGATTGCGTTGAGGCCGACCTAGACATCGACGCACTGATGCTTGCCGTGGCGTCAGCAGATCTCGACGCGCTTGGCGACGTCGTGGCGGCTCAGGGGGGTGCTGTTTTGGTCAACACCATGCGTGGTGAACTACAGGCCTACGGCTGCGGCGGTGATGTCGTCGCAAGCCTTCCTCTGTCGCCTTCGCAACTCAGTGGCTTGACTCAGTAGCGCAGTGCTTTCGGTGGCCCGCCATACTGCGCCTGTCCTTGGCGAGAGCGACTCTCACCGCCTGCCGCTCGTGGGGGTAGGTGTTGGCTTCTTGGGGCTTGTTCTCGCTTTGGCGAGCTGCGGAGGTTCCGGAGGCGGTGACGATGCGGCGTCGGTTGGTGAAGGGGAAACACCGGCTCCAACGACGCGAGTCACCAATGCCCTGAAGTCCGAGAGTCTTGACTGGCCCGCAGTGGTCACCATGGAGATCGGGGGAGCGTCAGCAGTTGGGCCTGCAGCGTTTTCCAAAGTGGCGGCTTTTCTGGTGGATGAGAACGGGTACATGTATGTGGTGGACGACGCCTCAGAGGAGATTCGGGTTTTCGACTCTGAAGGTGGCCACGTCCGAAGTTTCGGGCGTCGGGGAAAGGGGCCTGGCGAGTTTCTTGATGCGAAGGGCTTGAACTGGGGCCCGTCCGGGCTGCTCTGGGTATGGGATCCCGCGGGGCGGCGCTTCTCGGCACTCACGATAACAGGCGAAACAGTAACGACCCGGATCCGCACGGTGTACGGATCGGTTTATCCCTGGCGTGGCGACTTCTTACCGACGGGTGAGATGGTCGACTGGGGCGTGAGGCACTTCCGTTCGCACCCAAATGCAGCCCCCGACTCAACGGCAATCTCAGCGATCCGCCTGGGACTTGAGTTCGACCAACAGGACACCGTCTTCAGCATCCGCTACCCTCGGGATGTTGCGCCTGGTGGTACGTCGCTATTGCCCTTTCGCCGGAAAGTGTCGGTCTACCTGGACAGGCTCGGGACAGCGTGGGTTTCAACTCTCGGAACGTATGAGATCTCTCGAATACCCTTCGAGTTGGGGGCTGATCGTGTGTTTTCGCTGGAGAGCGAGGGAGCTGCGGTCGCTCGGTCCGAGCGCGACTCCGTTCGACTGCTCATCGGCAGCCTGCCACCCCCGGCGGCTGCGGGCGTCAATCGATTGGTCGGCGCGCTCCCGCGTCACCGTCCCCCGATCGAACGCATATTTGGAGACAACGCCGAGTTTGTGTACGTCGTGCCATCGGTCGAGGGCCGGGCGCTTGGGGAGGTCCTCGATGTGTTCGACAGAGACGGCCGATACCGGGGACGACTCGAGCTACCTGTTGCGATCGATCCGTCTGTCGCACCAGTAGCAACGAAACAGAGCATCTGGGCGGTTGCGAAGGACTCATTGGATGCCCATCGGCTGGTGCGGATTGCGGTCAGCAGGCCGGAGTAGGTCGAGCACGTCCTCGGGACGATCTGCTTGGAGCCCGGGAACCGCGGAGTCCCAAAGCGCCCCAGTCGTGCACCACACTACCCCGGACTGCGCGCCGCAAACGCCAACAGAAACGCCCGTTGAATCGCGGCCGCGATGGTGCCCTCGGCAGCCAGCTCATCCGCGGTCAGGCCCATGTAGTGGGCTAGAAAACCCGCGGCGTCCCCCGCTACCTGAGTCATGTAGTCCAACACCTCGTCCTGATCGGCGTTCAGGGGAGCGATCTCTTCGATGAGCAGCGGCTTGGCGCCGGCGTTGGCGCGTGTGTAGGTCACCGACTGAGCGATGTCTCCGCGCGTGGGATAGATGTGAGTCGATAGGAAGTCGAGGTTGGCTTCAAAACGCCGCAGGTCGCCGAGCGGGAGGAAGCCCACGGTCACCAAGTGCCTGGAGTCGCCCCTTCGCACCGCCGCGCCCTGCAACGCGATCCACTCGCGAAAGACATCGACGTTGTTGCGCCCCCCCAGGTCCCGCACAAGGCTCTGGATGAAGTGGAAACCCCCGAACCCCGCGCCAGGCAGCCAGTCGCTCTGTGGACTGGCGAGGACCACGGGTTCGTTCATCAGATTATACGCAAAGACATTGTCGCTACGGCTGGCCGTCGCGGCGACGCTCTCCCAGAACACAGCTTGGGACTGCCATCGCTCTGATTCGGATAAGCCGTCATACCACTGGGGCTGCGCCCCCTTTCGGTAAGCAGCCAGGCCGGTGATGTCCAGGTAGACGCCGACCCTTTCCGCAACCTCGATCAGGCGTCCTAGTTTGGTCAGGGCTACAGGGTCGGGCGTGCTGGGATCCAGCATGAACTCGTGAAACTGGAGGTGAACGCGCACCACGTTGGCACCGTACGCCTTCATCTCCTGGAAGTCGGCTTCGATGGTGGCCCACTCGTCGGGGGTGTCCCATCGCTCCTCGACTAGTTGGTCCGCCCGATCGGTGGTGTAGTTGTATCCCCAGGGTGTGAAGCGGTCGCCGCCCTCCGTGGCGAAGAAGCCGGTATTCCCGTCTACCACGATGCGTGGAAGCGGATCGGCCGGGGTTGGATCGATGGGGATCGTAGGGCCGCCCTCGGAGCCGCAGGCGACGGCGCCGACGAGCGTGAGCCCCAGCATTGGCCGGGCGTACATCAATGGTGGCGACATCGCCTTCTGAGCCCGAGGGAGAGTGGGTTGCTCATCCTTGCATGCTTTGGGCCCGGTCACGCGTTCCCGCGGGAACGCCCGTGCGCAGCCCCACACCCCACCACTTCCACATCCCTGCCCAGAACAGCGAGAAGACCGGCCCCATCCAGCAGAACACCGCCCAGGGGGCGTACGCGACCGTAGAGACCCCGAGCGTAGTGGCCATGAACACCGCAGAAACGGTCCAGGGCATGATAGGCTCGGTGATCGTAACGGAGTCCTCGAGCGAGCGGGACAGGTTCTCGGGCGCCAGGTCCCGTTCCCGGTACGCACCCTGGAAGAGTTCCCCCAGGATGAGCGCGGTGACGCCCCCATGGCTGGTGAGGGCGATGGTGGTGGCGCCCGCGGTCATGGTGGCACCCACCAGACCGAACACCGAACGCACCGATCCCAGCAGACGTTGCACGAGGAGGTCGAGGGCGCCCGACGCGTCCATCGCTCCGGCCAGCAGGAACGCGGTGATCACCACGACCAGCGTGTTGGCCATGGAGTACAGGCCGCCCCGCTCGACCAGTGTAGCGAACGTGGCGCTGGCCTCGGATGGCACGAGCCCGGGCAGCATGTCGAGCCGCACGCCGCTCACGGCCGCCACGACGGTGTCCCCAAAGGAAATGCCCTGCAGCGAAATCGCGAACGCCATCGCAACCAGCGACGCCAACGCAATGGCAATGGCTGGTGGCGTTCTGCGCACGATGCTGAGGAGCACGATCACCGCCGGCACCAGAGTGAGCCATCCCAATCGGAAGGCCGACTCCAGCTCAGTGAGCAGAAACGCAGCACCGTCGGGGGTCTCGCGACCTGGGGCAAAGCGGGCCGCCCACAGGTACACGCCAAGCGCCACCACGAACGACGGACCGGCCGTCCAGAGCATGTGGCGGATGTGCGCGTACAGGTCCGCGCCCGCACCGATGGCGCAGATGTTGGTGGAGTCAGACAGCGGGGACATCTTGTCGCCGAAGTAGGCCCCCGAGACCACCGCGCCGGCGGTCGCGGCCAACGGGGCTTCCAACGCCATGGCGGTGCCCATCAGAGCCACTCCAATCGTGCCGGCCGATCCCCAGGATGTCCCGGTGCAGAGTGACATCAGCGCCGTCGACAGGAACGCGGTCACCACCAGGTACCGCGGATCGACGAGGCGGACACCCCAGTGGACGAGTGTGGGGATGGTGCCGGACAGCACCCAGGTGGCGATCAGCATGCCGATCGCCAACAGAATCAGCAGCGCCGGAAGCACGGAGGCGAGCTTGGCGCCGGTGGAACGCTGAATGTCGTCCCAACTCGCGCCGTGACGTAGGGCAACCACGCCGGCCACCGTGGCGGCACCCAGGAGCACCAGGATGAGGAGCTCCCCGGAGGGTTCGAGCAGCAGGGCGCCCGCTGCAAACAGCGCGAACATGGTGAGGACCGGCAGCAGCGCCTCTGCCAGGGTAAGCGGGGTGCGCTTTCCCTTCGGACCAGCCTTCAATCGAGCGCCTTCCTCAGGTCGTCGACTAGCGCGTCGGCACCTTCCAAGCCTACCGACAGGCGGATCAGCCCAGGCGCGAGTCCATGACGCCGCAGCCGCTCCGCATTGCCCTCCCGCGCCGGTGAGATCACGAGGCTCTCCACGCCACCCCAGCTCACGCCGATCCGGAACACCTCGAGTGCGTCGATCACCCGGCGCACGGATTCGAACGCGTCGTCGATCAGTTCGAAGCTGAACGTCCCCGAATACCCAGCGAGTTGACGCTCCACTCGAACGCGATCCTCGGCGAACGCGGGGTGGTGGACCTGCCGTACCTTCTCGTGTTCGCGTAGCCAACCCGCCACCGCGAGCCCGTCCGCTTCGTGCTGGCGCAGGCGGGCGGGTAGTGTCCGCATCCCGCGCAGCAGCAACCAAGCATCGAACGGCGCCAGCACACCGCCGTTTAGCAGATAGGCGCGGTGGAATATCCGCTCCATGAGCTGGGCGTTGGCGATGACCGCTCCCGCCAAGACGTCCGAATGCCCACCCAGGTACTTGGTGGCTGTGTGTGCGGAGATGTCGAAGCCCATCTCGAGCGGCTTCTGCAGAAGCGGAGTGGCCCACGTGTTGTCGATGCCCGTGAGCACGCCGCGCTCCCGGGCCAGGATGACCAGCGCGGGGAGGTCCAACACGCGGAAGAGCATGGTTCCTGGGCTCTCCACCCAGATCAGCTTGGTCTCGGGTTTCAGCGCTGCTTCTACGTCCGCCGGCGCCAATCCCAGACAGATGTCGTGCTCGATTCCGAAGCGGCGGAGGTGGCGAGCCAACTGCAGGGTGGGACCATAGATCTGGTTCACGAACAGGATGTGGTCGCCCTGTTCCAGTAGCCCCATGAAGACCGCGCTAATGGCGGCCATCCCGGAGCCAAAGGCACGTGCGACCTCGCCCCGCTCGAGCAGCGCGAGTTTTCGTTCTACCTGTTCGACGGTGGGGTTCTGTCCGCGGCTGTAGATGCGGTTGGCGTTCTCCGCCTGGAACGCGTCGATCAGCGACTGGAAATCGGGAAACGCAAACAGGCTGGTCTGCGTGATCGGCACCGAAGTGGGTGTACTTCCACCGAGCGGCGGCGTGTCGTCCTCGATGCAGAGTGCGACGTCACGGGGGTCGAGATGCATGGGGGCGAATATCCGGTATGCCGCGTCCAGCGACAACACCCGCCCTCAAGCTACTCTGAGTGGAGCGCCTCCATGGGATTGACTCGGGCTGCCTTGCTGGCCGGAATCAAGGCCGCTACCCACGCGACCAGCACCAGGATCGCGGGCACTCCCAAGAAGGTGACCGGATCGAGTGCATGGATCCCGTAGAGGAAGCGACCCACGAGTTGCCCGACGCCCGCTGCCATCAGGAGTCCCGCGACCAATCCCACCCCGACCACGGCCATACCACCTCGCACCAAGAGGCGGACCACATCGACACCGGTCGCACCCAGCGAAAGACGGATCCCGACCTCGCGTCTGCGTCGTGCCACGGCGTGACTCACCACCCCAAAGATCCCGACAACAGCCAGCACCAGTGCGAGCGCGCCGAACACCGATAGCAGCAGAACCGCCATCCGAGGTGGGAAGAGGTGCACCGCCAACTGCTGCTCCATGGTGCGCTGGTCGAAGAGTACGAGGTTGGGTTCCAACTCGAGAGCTGTGTCGACCGTCAGTCGCAGCACCTCCGCGCTCGTGCCGGTGCCACGTACGATCCATTGCAGGGCGTCCAGATGCTGCTGGGTCGTGGATAGGAAGAGCTTGGGCCTCGGGTCCTCCCCGATTGTGCGGACCTTTGAATCCGCGGCGACTCCCACGATCCGAATCGACTCAGCTCCATTCCGCACGGTCCGACCCACTGCGCCCTGCGAGAAGTAGGCGCGCTCGAACGCCTCGCTCACCACTGCGACCGTTTCTCCCCCCTCGGCATCGGTGGCACCAAACCCCCGACCCCTGAGGAGCGGGGTCTCCATGACCTCCCAGTAGCTGGGAGACACGTGCGCAACGTCGACGTCGAACAGGCCGTCTGAGCGCGGTCCGGTGAGGCCGGGGATCTCCAGTGACCTGGACTGGACCGTGATTCCGAGTGGGAAGTTGTCGGTCGCCGCCACGCCAGTGATGCCCGGTGTCTCCGCGAGGCGCGTCTCCAGCGTCCGCCAGAAGACGCGCGCTTCTTCGTCCGAGAGCCCGGTGAGGTTCAGCTGGGGCCAGATGATGGCTCCAGAACCAGTGTAGAAGCCCGGATCCGCGTCCTGCGTTGAGATCAGGCTCCTTAGGAAAAGACCGCCGGTGACGAGCATCACCAACGACAGCGACACCTGAGCGACGACGAGCACGTTACGGAGCCGGCCCTTTCCGGTCACCGACCCCCCCTCCTCGCGAAGCGTGGTTGCCACGTCGGGCCGGGTCGACTGGAGAGCGGGCACGAGCCCGAATAGCATGCCCGCCACAGCTGTCGCCCCTAAAGTGAACAGCAACACTGTGGTATCGAGCGGAAAGTCGAGGTTAAGCGGGATGGGGATGGGCGGTCGGATCGAGACCAAGGCCGCCACGGCAGTGCGGGCCACCAGGATACCGGCAGCCCCTCCGAGCAACGCGAGCAGCATGGTCTCGACGAGAAGCTGCCGTACAAGGTTCGTCCGCGTGGCGCCCAGCGACAGCCGGACCGCGATCTCGCGGCGCCGCTGTTCGGCGCGCGCTAAGAGAAAGCTAGCGAGGTTGGCACACGCGATCAGGAGCACCAGCCCCACCATCGCCATCAGGAGGCCGGCGACCGGCACCAACGCCCGATCGACTGCCGGATGAATCATCACGTCACTGATGGGGAGCGCAGTGTAAGATCTGTCGGCGTTCGTTTCCGGGTGCGCCTCTTCCATCCCAATTGCGAAGCTCGCGAGCCAGGCGTTGGCCTGCTCGACACTAACATCGGGGCGTAGCCGCGCGCGGGCGAATGCACTGCGTGTCCCTCGTCGACCGTTTGGATCGGTGTCGGATGCCATGATGCTCTGGATCATGTTGGCAGGCACCCAGACCTCCGAGTGAAAGGCCGGGAAGGAGCCCGTGAACCACTCCGGCATCACCCCAACGATCTCGTAGCTGAGCTGGTTGATTCGTAGTCGCTTTCCGATCACCTGCGGGTCCTGACCGAAACGCTGGGACCAGGTACGGTGGTTGAGGATCACCACCGGGCTCGCCCCAGGGCCTCCGTCGTCTTGCGCGTCGAACCCCCGTCCCATTACCGGGGTGATGCCCTGGAGCGAAAAGGCGTTGCTGCTAACAGCCTCTCCCATCAGGACACCGGGCTGATCTACGTCACCAGAGGCGGCAATGAAGGTGCGGGCGACACTCACACCCTCGAAGATCTCCTCGGACTGCGCCGCCACATCCAGGTAGTCCGGGTAGGACCACACGCCATACAGGGATCCATTGGAGTCCGACGTGTAGAGCTCGACCAAGCTCTCTGGGTCGTGGAACGGAGGATCTGAGAGCAGCACCGCGTTGACGATACTGAACATGGCGGTGTTTGCCCCGATCCCTAGGGCGAGCGACAACACCGCCACCGCGGAGAAGAGCGGGGCCATACCGAGGCGACGCACAGCATAACGGCAGTCGCGCAGAAGGGCATCGAGCAGCATGGCGGCCTCAGAGCAGCAGCGGAAGGGATCGACGTCGCCCCTACGCACAACGTAACGGCTCCGTTTCACCCAAGGCTCAAGCCAAGCTGAGCTACCCGCGCACCAGCTTCTTGTACTTGATCCGATGCGGTTGGGCTGCCTCAGCGCCGAGGCGGCGCTTCCGATCCTCCTCGTACTCCTGATAGTTCCCGGGATACCACACCACCTGACTGTCCCCCTCGAACGCGAGCATGTGGGTGGCCACCCGGTCCAGAAACCAACGGTCGTGGGAAATGACCAGAACGCATCCGGCGAACTGGAGCACAGCGTCCTCCAGGGCCCGCAGCGTGTCGACATCCAGGTCGTTGGTGGGTTCGTCCAAGAGCAGAACGTTGCCGCCCTCCTTCAGCAGCTTGGCCAGATGTAGGCGGTTCCGTTCTCCTCCGGACAGGACGCCAACCTTCTTCTGCTGATCCGCGCCCCTGAAGTTGAACCACGACAGGTAGGCACGGGCATTCACTTCGGCCCGTCCGAACTGTAGGGTGTCCAGCCCGCCTGTGACCTCGTCGAACACGCTATGGTCGCCTTCTAGGTCCCTGCGGCTCTGGTCCACGTAGGCGAGCTGTACGGTGTCGCCCACCGTCAGCGAGCCACCGTCGGGTTGTTCCTGACCCGTGATCATCCGAAACAGTGTGGTCTTCCCTGCGCCGTTGGCACCGATGATCCCCACGATGGCACCAGCGGGGACGTCGAACGTCAGATCTTCGATCAACATCACGTCGTCGTAGCCCTTCCGTACGTGATCTGCCTGAATGACGATGTCGCCCAGCCGAGGACCCTTGGGGATCAGGATCTCGGCCGTCCTGACCTGCTCCCGCTCGTCAGCGGCCAGCAGGGCCTCGTACGCTCCAAGCCTGGCCTTGCCTTTGGACTGCCGCGCACGCGGTGACATGCGCACCCACTCCAGCTCCCGCTGCAACGTCTTCGCTCGCGCCGAGTTCTGTTTCTCCTCCAGGCGGAACCGTTCTTCCTTTTGTTCGAGCCAGGACGTGTAGTTGCCCTTCCAGGGGATCCCTTGACCGCGATCCAGTTCCAGGATCCACTGGGCCACGTTGTCCAGGAAGTAGCGATCGTGGGTGATGGCCACGATGGTCCCAGGGAAGGCCGCCAGGTGCTGCTCGAGCCAACCCACGGACTCAGCATCCAGGTGGTTGGTGGGTTCGTCGAGCAGCAGCATGTCGGGCTGCTCCAATAGCACCTTACACAGGGCCACGCGTCGTCTCTCCCCCCCCGACAGTGTGGTCACGTCAGTGCCCGCAGGTGGGAGTCTCAACGCATCCATCGCGATCTCGAGCGTGCGATCCAGTTCCCAGGCGTTAGCCGCTTCGATCCGATCCTGGAGCTTGGCCTGTTTCTCGATCAGCGCGTTCATCTCATCGTCGCCGCTGACCTCGGCGAACTTCATGTTCACCTCTTCAAAGGCCCTCAGTAGATCGCGGGTCTCTTTGACGCCCAACTCTACGTTTCCTTTCACGTCCAGAGCGGCGTCGAGCTCGGGTTCCTGCGCGAGGTAGCCGATTCGGGTCCCCTTCATCGCCCACGCCTCACCGATGAAGTCTTCGTCGAGGCCCGCCATGATGCGAAGCAGGGAGCTCTTTCCAGAGCCGTTGGGGCCCACGACACCGATCTTGGCGCCCGGAAAGAAGGAGATGCTGATGTCCTTCAGGACGTGTCGCTGCGGAGGCACCACCTTCGAGAGGCGGTGGGTGTGGTAGATGAATTTCTGCTCGGCCATGGCCGAGAATCTAACGGGTCTCTGCGCCTGGCGCGGCCCCGCCGCAACCCACCGACGGAGCCACGCTCAGAGGGTGCTACTGTTGGCGGATGCGCAGCGTGGCGCCCGACAGAGCCGGGTTCATCTCGATCACCCAGGATGCGCTCTGCCCCGACAGCATCTGCAACGGATTCGACTTATGACTCTGACGGCTCGCCAGGGTCCGCGCGTGCAGTTGGAGGGGCGCCGTGCCCATCCAGCTGAACGGCAGCTTCAGCTCCCGAGTGGAGAAGCCAGTCACGACGCCAAGCCGTCGTGCAGCCCCGTCTGCTGTCACGGCGTACACGGTGACATCATCAAAGAGCTGGTTGGTCACTTGCACATGGCTACGCGCGGCTTTCCGGGGCTCGAACGCACTGCGAGAAGCGGTAGATGTCGCACAAGCCGAGGACAAGAGCAAAGAAGCATATATGAGGCCGTGGGCCAAGCGTCGGCCGCTGTTCTGGCGAGACATAGGTTCTCCTTGGATCCGCAGGACCCGAGGTGTAGGGAGAAGCTCAGTGGGGGTGGTACTGAAAGAGACGGACAGGTCTCCTCGATTCCTAGCGGCGCAGAGGGGTTCGAAAACCGGACGTCGCTTGCGGCAACCACCCTCCGTCTCGACGTTGAAGCCGTCCCCGAATGCCCGCAGTGTCGCGCCTATGGAGTCACGCCATGTCCGATTCGATCTCACGCCGAACTTTTGTCCACAGGAGCGCCGGATTCGGCGCAGGCGCCGTGGCGCTGGGTCGGCTTCCCGCTCCCGGTGGGCCCGCGCGGCGGGCAGGCACCCCCATGGTGATTACCAGCCACACCAATGACGCCGGCCGCCAAGCCATGGAGGAGGCCTGGGGCATTCTGTCGGGGGGCGGCAGCGCGTTGGATGCCGTCGAACGAGGAGCCAACATCATCGAGGTCGATCCCGACGACACCAGTGTCGGCTATGGCGGCTTGCCCAACATGCACGGCGTGGTGCAGTTGGATGCCTCCATCATGGATGGCCGCACCTACAGCGCGGGGTCGGTGGCCTCACTCGAGGGCATCAAGACTCCTGCCTCAGTGGCCCGTTTGGTGATGGAGCGCACCGACCATGTGATGCTGGTCGGTCCAGGCGCGCTCGAGTTCGCGAAGTCGTTCGGATTCGAGGAAGAGAGCCTCATGACCGAGCGGTCGCGCGAGGTGTGGCTGCGTTGGCGGGAGAACCACAGCGAGCGGGACGACTACGGCGTACCTGAGCACCTCAATGGCCGAACCACGGGCGGTTCACCCGACGCGGGGGCCTCCGCCGGGTTCGATCCCCGGGGAGAGGAGGACTTCCATTACGGGACCACCAACGTCCTGGCCGTCGACGGCAACGGTGATATCGCAGGGATCACGACCACAAGCGGGTTGTCCTGGAAGCTCAATGGCCGCATCGGAGATTCTCCGATCATTGGCGCGGGCCTCTATGTAGACAACAGTGTAGGCGCGGCAGGTGCCACGGGTAGAGGAGAGGACGTCATCAAGTCTTGCGCGTCGTTCTTCATGGTGATGCAGATGAAGGCGGGACGGACTCCCCAGCAGGCGTGCGAAGACGCGTTGGAGATGATCGCGGAACGATACCGCGCAGTCGGCCTGGACTACATGCCGGGCGAGAAATTCGTCGCCATCAACAAGGACGGTGAGTACGGATGCGCGCAGTCCCGCTCGTCGCGTGACCCTCGCATGACTGTAGCGCAGGAGGGGAGCATCGAGGTGTACACCGGCACTCGTCGCTTCGGGCGGTCCTGATCTAGGCCTCGCGGATCGCTTCGAACTTGTCCCGGAAACGCTGCGGAATCGGTATGGTGTCCAGTGTTCTCGGATCGGCGCACACGGTGATCAACCGAGCTTCTACGTAGAGCTCGTCGTTCATGAGGATGCGATAGCGCAAACCCACGGATGTCCGGCCCAGTCGGTAACAGGTCACGCGCACGAGCGGTCGATCACCGAACCTCAGTGGCTTCTTGAAGTCCACATCCGAATGTACCAGTGGGAAGCCGATGTGTTGGTCCAGGAGCAAGTGATAGTACCGCTCTCCGATGTGGTCCTCCCACAGCTCTTCGAAAACATCGTGGAGGTAGTCGAAGATCCTGGGGTAGTACGCGATGCCGGCCGGATCGACGTGGCCGAACCGCACCTGAAACATGGTCTCGAACGCTTTCATGGGGAGAAGCTGGCCAAAGACCGAGGCCGGCACTACCCCCCGCCGGACCCTGGGCGAGACCGTAGCGTATCATGCTCATGCGACGTCTCCATTTCGGCACCGCGGCGGCCTGTACCAGCCTGGTCATCCTGGCGGCGTGTACGTTCACCCGCGAGACGCCGTTTCCAACTGGGGACATCGATCCCAACGCCGAGTGTCAAATCCAGTTGGTCAACCGGAACGCTCAAGGCGTGACGGTTCGCATGATGGACTCCTCGGGGGTGCGCGACCTCGGGTTCATCGTCCCGGACGATCGCAAGACCGTGTCGGCCTTCTGCAAGGATCGGCGCGTCGGGATCACGGCCGTGGCTGATGGTCGCTCTGGGAATTCTCTAGGCTACCACCGCTGTGTGCCGCTCGCCCCCGGCAACCTGGTGCGAGTGGTCATGACCCCGCTGACTCCGGGAGTCGTGGAGCGGGTGTGCCGGCCCGTGGGCTCCAACAGGGCCCCGTTCTAGCCCGCGGCGGGGCAGCTCGCCAGCTCCTCCCAGTGCTCGGCCAGCCAGCGGGCCAACCGGCGCTCCGCAAATTCCACCTGGTAGTTGGGGAGGCGGCCTGTTCGGGGTCCCTCCTTGAAGCTCAGATAGACACTACCCGTGAACCCGCAACTCAGCGGCGACGCGCGACCGTCGGTGGTTTCACCTACCGCGAACAGCAGGGACTTCATGTACAGTCCCGAACCGCGGCGAGCTTCGTCCTCCGCCAGGGTGCCAGTCTTGGCGTACACGGTCCCGGGCAGGCCCGCTCGTTCCCAGCGACGGGCCAAGCCACTCGCGGTCCCGTCGCCGGCCACGTCCGACAAGCCGCGCAGTAGTTCGGGGTACCATGAGAACTCCGAGAGTCCCAGCGGTGTGGGCGTCGATGCCTCCGAGCCCAAGCTGACCTGGACTCGGCGATCGGTCACCACACGGGTGAACCCGTTGGTGAGGTCGAACACGTTCCATCGGTTCTCCCAGGCCCCGAACGCGTAGCGATAGAGGAGCCCCAGGTCGGTGCCCTCGGAATCGCCGTGTGCCAACAGGGCTGGCCGCGAGGCGTCAGGCAGTACCTCGTAGGGCACGCGGGTGGGGGCGCCGTCGGAAAACTCGAGTCCCGTCCAGGTAGCGCGGCTCCTCCCCCGCGTATCGGTGATGGTAGGATCGGTGGAGAGCCCGAACAGGTGGTCGAGTCCATCGGTGAGGGCGCTCCGCAGGAGCGTTCTGCGCGGCACCGAGCGCCCCACGAACCTAGGGCTGGGCGGCTGCACAGCAGCGGCACGCACTGGCGCCTCGGACGCACCAGGTGCCGTGATGCCCGCCAGTAAGAGCGTCGCTGCGTATTCGTTGTTCGAACAGCCGATGAACGACCTGAGGTCGACTCGTCCGCTCTCCGGGAATCCGCAGTTCAAGGCCGTACGAAACGCCTCGCTGGCCCGAATGGCGGGAGCGTCTGCAACCCGTCGCACCAGGCCCGATCGGGCAGGAATCTCCAGCCGCCCCAGCTCCGGACGCTCAGAGAGGATCGCAGCGGCCAGGAGCGGCTTCACTGCGGAGCCCGGCACCACTCGCTCCAGCAACCGACTGCGACCCGGTTCGGTACGGGTGCCCGACTCGCCGATCGCGACCACTCCTCCATCGGATGCACGCGCGATCAGAACCGTTGCAAAGTCGACCGGGATGGGCAGCGCGGCGACGAACGCATCCAGTTCCTGTGTGAGTGCGCGTGAAGCGGCTTCACTGACGGACAGCTCCAGGTCCGCGCCGGGCCCTGGGGGGGTGTCGTGGTCGATCGGTCCTCGCCCGAGGCTGGCCACCATGTCCAACGGGGGTGCCACGCCGCTCCGACGTCGCATGCGCCCGTTGATCCACTGCTGGGTCGACAATAGGCCGGCCTGTTGCTGCCCATAAACCACCGGATCCAGGGGGTCGATGCGGAGCAGGCTCCCTGGCTCGAGCGTCGTAGAGTCCCCTGGTTCCACCCGGTGTCCGTCCACCTGGGTTGCAGCCCAGCCCGCCACCAGGAAGGGCCCCGCGCCCAGTCCCCGAACCGTGACCTGCGGTGTCCGCGCTTCGGAGAGACAGTAGATGTAGGTGTTGCCGTGCTCGGGTTCGAAATCGCAGCGCCGCTGCTGGCCTTCGATGCGTTGCGTGACCCGTACCATCCGATCCAACGGCACCGTCGCGAAATCGTTGTAGAGACTCCAGGCGGAGTCGGCGTCCGTAGCCCGTACCGATCCCGTCCACCGGTCCCGGAACGGGGAGGGGACGCGTCGATTCCACGCCGCGGCAGTGCGCGTGACGCCCAGCGTGCCGTCCGCCCGTCGGTAGGAGCGGAAGAGTGAGGGGTTGTAGGGTCGCAGGCGTTCAAACGCCTCGGGTTCCACCTTGGCCAACGCTACCCGCTCCCGTTGGAAGCGATTGTAGCGGCGAACCTCCTCGTAGAGGTAGCCGCCTGCGCCTAGACTGGGCAATTGCCTACCCGCCTCCTCGATGACGAGGGAATCGAGCGCAAGCGTACGGGCCCCCAGCTGCCGTTCGTAGCTTTCGAAGCGCAGCATCTCGTTCTCGAGGCCTAGGATCTCGTCGATGGCGGTGAGCAGCGTCTGGTACTCCAAGCTCTCCCGCTGATCTCCTCCGGCGCCCTGGCGGACAAGGCCCACTGCAACGAGTACCAAGGCGGCGGTGGCCGCGGCCAACAGACCGAACACTGCGATGGGCAATACGCGTTCTCGGTTCACAACGCGCCTCCCTTCTGGCCGTTCAGGCCAGCCAACGTCACAAACACGCCGGTCCCGATCCCACTCACCAGGACCACATCGGCCCAGGAGTTGAGACCCAGAAACGGCATGTTCTGACCGGTGAGTGGCAGCAGTCCAAGGTTGGAAGCCGCCACGTACGCCGCGGGCAGCACGAGCCACAGGACGCTGCCCACCGTAAGTGCCAGCCCCGCCAATCCCGTCGGAGAGGTGTGAATGGTCTCCCGCACCTGGTAGAGCCAGGTGCCCGCGACCACGAGCAGGGCGAAGTAGAGCAGCAGAATGACCATCCCCCCCAGCACGCCGTGCTCCGACACGATGTAGACCGAGAACGCGTTTTCGGCGTAGGACACCACCGTGGGCACGCCCCGACCGAACGCGGTGGTGCCTGCCAAGCCAGTGCCCGTCCAGCCACTCGCGGCATATGCGCGCCCACCCCAGACCTGCTCGAGCGAAGGCGCCGCCGCCCAGAGCGCTTCGCTGGGGCCCCCGTAGGCAAGTGCCTCCTCGATAAACTGGGGATGGGAGGCAGCGACGCTGCGAACCGTGGCTCGGGTGATGGGCGTAGAAAGGCCCGCGGCGCGTAGGCCATCGACGAGTGGATTACCGAGCTGGGCGAACTCCTCCGAGTAGGCCTGGGCTGTGTCCGCCTGCGTGAGCCCATGGAGCGAGGGGTGAAGCACCGACCAGGCGCCCACGCTGACCAGCAGGATCAACGCCGTGGACCCGATGGAGAGCGTACGGGGCAGTCGATCGATCCCGGCGGCCAGCAACACCGTCACCATCATCGGCACGAAGAACACCAGCCCAAGTCCGAAATCGAACAACATGAAGACCAGGAGCACACCCACCGGAATCACCAGCAGTCCCAGTGCCGTAATGTTTGCTCCCGCCGCACCGTCGTCGAGGACTCGACGGCAAACCAGACCGGCGCGCACGGCCAACAGGAACAGCATGAACACCAGCGCGAAGCGGATGAACGGCGGGATCTCCTGGAAGTTGAGGAACGCCAGGAACCCGAGCGAGCCGAGTAGGCCGATCCACGCGACCCCCGAAAAGACCGATCGTCCCACCGAGAGCAGTCCCTGATAGGCGACCAGAACCCGCGGGTTTCCCTCCGCGTGGGGCCGACTCAGGGCCCACATGCCGCCCATCACCCCCGCTCCCCAGAGCGCGAGGGGAACCAGGCTCAGCCCGACGCACAGCCAAAGCGCACCGAGGGCACCCGCGGCACTCACGGCGAAGAGGCTCCAAGCGCGGGTATGGGCCGACTTGAACCGTTCGCGCTTATCGAGTGTGGTCCCGAGCCCGAACAACACCAGTGCGGCGGACACCGGGGCCAACGCCACGACGGGCGCTTGGATGGCCAGGGCCAGGACCATGGCCACGACTGCAGCAATGAGGAAGGCTCTCGAAGGGTGGCGGCTCATGAAGTCGGTGACCAGTACGTCCACCGGTGCGCGGTGAGTGACCGGCGCCGCCCCGAAGAGCCCCAACACCAACCATGCCCCCACCCCCACGCCGGCCACGATCAGACCCAGTCCCGCTTCTGGTCGTTGCCAAACCAAACCACCCACGCTCACCAGGAAGCCGAGATAGCCCAATATGGCCAGGTGCCGTCCTCGGCTCGGTGGTCCTTCCGCTTCAGCGTCCATGTGGCCTTGCCGTGGGCTGGTGCGCCCCAGCAGTCGCGACGTGAGCGCCGTAAACGCTCCCGCAGCGCGCCAGAAGAGCGGGGTCCAGGATTCCCATCGACCTAATAGGACCAGCATGGTCGCGAAGGTGATCCAAAGCCCCACCGAGGTCGCGGCGGCTCGATCATAGAACGGAGCCGCGTACGCCACCCGGAGGCCGAGCACCAGCCTCACGCCCAGGAACACGACAAACAGGTTGAGCAGCGCCCAGGCGGCGGACGTGTGGTCGGACTCCGATCGTAGATTACGCGCTAGTCGTGGGTTTCCAAGCAACACCAAGAGTGCGCTCACGAACATCGCGTACAGCCCCAACACAGTCAGCAGCACTGCCGTCCGGCTCGACGTGTCCGACCGATGGACGCGCACCAGGTAGCCGGCATCGTGGTCCCGAGGGTCCACGGCTTCCGCCTCCACGGTCTGCACCGCGCCGTACGCGAACTCGGTACGGTCGTCCGCCGTGGTGACACGCACTGCGTCGCTCTCGGTCTCCAGGCGAGCGAGCAGGGTGTACCGCTCACTGTCCAACCCGAACCCGCTCAGGTCGAAGTGGGGTTGGGGCGGTGGGAGCGGCCGACTGGATATGATGCCGCAGCGGTCGGCCGTTGCCCCGCAGGCTTCAGCGGAGGGGAGGGCCCAGCCGGTGGGGCGAGGTCGCCGAACGAACAGGACCGCCGTGGGCGCCGCGATCCGGGAGAGTGACGGGACCCGGTCGAGTGCAAAGGCCCACGTGGATCCCCCAGACACGACGCGGATGGTGTCGCCCGTGAGGACGCGACTCCGGGTCGGATCCAACTCGGGATCCGATCGCGACACGACCTTGTAGGTAGGGAGCGAAAAGGTGATCCGTCCCAGCCTGCGGCCTGGCCTCACCTGGGTGAGCACCAGGTCGTCGGCGACCGACACGTCGGGGATGTCCTGCCAGGGGAGCTCGGAAATCCGTATACCTCGACGGAGCTGACTTCCGAGTCGTCGGTCGAGCAGGGGGTCGTCGAGGGAGAGGTCCGCCCGGCCGCTCCCCCACGAGAGCACGCCGCGCGGGCTCCCCGCTGCGAGGCGCAGTGTGTCGCGCGACGATGGGACGGCCACCGGTGTACGCCGCGTCAGCGTGCGTCCCACCAGTGAGGAACGTCTGCCCGCACGTGGGAATCCCCACGCATCGCCTCGTGTCACCTCGAGCAGTTCGACGCCCGAGCCCGACTCGATGGTGAACGTGTCCCCCGCAGACGGCTGGATCCCAAGCATCCAGCGCTCGAAGCGGAGCGGGTCGCCCTCCAGCATGACATCGAGGTCGGGCATACCCACGCCCAGGCGAAGCCCATCCTGGGTCGGTTCGTGGTAGACGCCCCGCACCTCGAGTCGTTCGCTTCGCTGTCGATGGCTCTCGACGTAGAACAGGAAGACATTGGTGAGGCACACGCCCGTCAACGTCACCAGCGTGACGCCGAACCAGGAGATCCCCAGCCCGGCGCGGACCCGCGGTAGTGCCAGTGCGGAGAACCCGAGGAGCAGGGCGAACAGGAGCAGCGAGAACCAGGGCCAGTGGGCGCGCGCCTGTCCCGCCCACAACACCACCACGGCCAGGGCGGTCAGGCCCCCCCAGAACGCGAGCTGAGCGCGTGTCGCCTTGAACATGACCCCTCCCTTCGATCCCTACCACCGTTTCTCAGCCGACCTACGGACTGCGGGAACGCACGGTTTTTTCGATGTATCGGTGGCGTCGGACATCCGGGGCCGACAGTTTCTGGCCTATGCCCTATCGATTACGCGCGCTGACCGCACTCGACTGGCCCGAGGTGGCGGAGATCTACGCCGAGGGCATTGCCACCAAGGTGGCCACCTTTGAGACTCGGGTGCCGCCCTATGAGGTGTGGGATCAGGATCACCGCGCGGGGTGCCGCTGGGTGGCCGAGGACGACGAAGGGGAGGCGGTGAGGGTGCTTGGGTGGACAGCGCTGGCACCCGTGTCAGCTCGACGCGTGTACGCGGGCGTGGCGGAGGTCAGCGTGTACGTAGCGCGAAGGGCGTGGGGAAGGGGGATCGGGCGGGCGCTGCTGGAGCGCCTGATCGCCTGTTCCGAGCAGGCAGGGATCTGGACGCTGCAGGCGGGGATCATCGCGGAGAACGAAGTGTCGATCCGGCTACATGAACGCTGCGGGTTCCGCGTGATGGGCACGCGGGAGCGCGTTGCGAAGCTCGACGGTGTGTGGCGGGATACCGTGCTGATGGAGCGCCGGAGCGGAGTGGTGGGGGTGGAGTGAAGCGATGCCGATTGACGTCAATGTCGCCCGCGACCCATGCCCTCCCGGTGTTCGGCGACATTCACGTCAATAATTGACGTCAATGCAGCCCGCGATTCGCCAAACGCCCCCGCTGGCGACATTCACGTCAATCGGGGTTGGTGGACGTCGCGACCCGCCCCTACTCGCCCCCGTCCTCCCCCCGTAGCTCCCGAAACCGCTTCCGGAGCCACCACCCGGTCCCACCCAAAAGCCCAAAGGGCATCAGGGTCAGGAAGATCGCGGTGGTGATGAAAGCCCGGCGGTTCTCGTCGTTGGCGTCGAAGCAGACAGGACATGCCGCCAGCGCTTCGGGCAGTAGCACGAAGGCGGCGAGCGCCACGGTGACGAGCGGGAGCCAACGGCGAGCAATCATAGGTAAACCTGGAAGTAGATGACAGGCCAGACAAGGACCACGAAGTACCAGAACAACTGAACCGTCAGGAAATGATCGCCGGTCAGGACGCCTCGACGAAGGCGCGCCCACGCCCAGGCCAGGCAGGCCAAAGCGGCCACGGCGTGCAGCGCGTGCGTGCCAACGATCAGGTAGAAGAAGCTACCGTACGGGTGTGAGGTGAACGTCAGACCCTCCCGAATCAGGCCCGCCCACTCCACGCCCTGAAACCCCACGAAGACGCACCCCAACGCAAACGAAATCGCAAACGGGATGAGGGCCTGTTTGGGCGCCTTCTTGAAGGCGAAATGGGCGGCCACCAGGACCATCCCCGACACGATGAGCGCAGCGGTGTTCACCGCAGTCTCCTCGAAGGGCAGGCGCGGTTGGCCGAGCGGTGGCCACAACTCACCAATGCTGCGGGACTTCAAGACCACGTGTGCCGAGATCAGGCCTACGAAAAGCATGACCTCGGTGAACAGAAACAGCAGCATTCCCATGACCGAGTTGGCCAGGAGCTTTGGATTCTCCTCGGGCTCGGCGAGGGGCGGACGTGCCAGCGTTTCCGTGGTCACGCCGCTAGTGGGTCTCGGCGCCGGCGCCACCTTCTTCACCGTGCTCGCCAGCATCGGGGATGCCACGCTCGACGGAGGCCGCGGCTGCGTCGTTGTTCCAGTTCTGCCCGTCGTGCTTCATGACGTCCGGCGCGACCGCGAAGAACAACAGGAACATCAACACCAGTGAGCTGACCAGCACCCATTTCATGATGGGGCGTTCCGTCCGCAGGTGCATGAAGTTCTGGATCACCAGGTTCGCTTTGACCAGCGCAATTCCGAAAGCCGTGATCAGCGTGACCCAGGTGATTCCAAGCTCTGGGCCCAGGATACTGATGACCAACAGCACCAGGAGGATGATGTAGATCTTCGTGTAGTTGATGTGGTGTTCGGTGTGTTCGCTCATATGCCTACTTCGCGATGTAGAGCAGGGGGAACAGGAAGATCCACACGATATCTACGAAGTGCCAGTAGATCCCGATCAACTCGACGCGGTGCAGCTCGAGATTCTTGGCGGCATCCCGAGCGATGAAGGCCATGATGATGGCTCCCGCGATGACGTGAGCAGCGTGAATCCCCGCCGCAGTGTAGTAGAAGCTCCAGAAGCCGTTGGCCGTGATGGTGTAGCCATGGCTGATCTCATACCACCACTCATACGATTTCACGCCCAGGAAGACGAGAGCGCCGATGATGGTGAAGACGAGGAAGCGCGCCGCCTTTGGGCCGTCTCCCCGTTCCGCAGCCTGGTGTGCCAACACGGCGGTGAAGCTGGACGTCAACAGCACGAACGTGTTGAACGCGCCGATGGTGGTGTTGGTGACCGCGGTGGCGTCTGCCCACTCGGGATGTCCCAAGCGGAACATCAGGTAGGAGGCGAGCAGCGCTCCAAAGATGACGACCTCGGAGGCCAGCACCCACCAGATGGCTAGGCGCCCTGTGGGAATGCCCGTGGCGCGCCGGACTGTTGCGATTGGTTTTTCCACGTCTCTCTTCTCAGTCCCTAGTTAGGCAGGTTCTGCGGCCAGTAATCCTCTTCTCGGTCCGGGTGCGCGTACTCGTACGGTCCGCGATATACCCGGGGCATCTCGTGTGCCGGCCAGTTCCCGTGAGGCGGCGGAGATTCGGTGGTCCACTCCAGCGTACTCGACCGCCACGGGTTCCTCCCCGCCTTCTCCCCCCTTCGCATGCTGACGAACAGGTTGTAGAAGAACACGATCTGGAACACGAGCATGACGATCAGCGCAATCGTGGCCAGGACCCGGTACGGCTGCATCGCCGCCAGCTCTGGGAAGTTCTGGAAGTTGTAGATGCGTCGGTGCTGGCCGCCCAGGCCCAACACGAACAGTGGGATGAAGATGAAGTTGAACGGAATGATGGTTCCCCAGAAGTGAATCTTCCCCAGGGTTTCGTTCATCATTCTGCCGAACATCTTCGGGAACCAGAACGTCAAGGCCGCGAACGACCCGATGATTGCGATCGGGAAGAACGTGTAGTGGAAGTGGGCCAACACGAAGTACGTGTCGTGCAGGTAGATGTCCGAGCCACTCGCCCCCAGGAAGATCCCGGTGACACCCCCGATCAAGAACTCGGCAATAAATGCGAGCGCCCACAACATGGGGGTGGTGAGTCGAATAGAGCCGCCATACAGCGTGGCGATCATCACGAACAACAACTCGGCCACCGGCACCGAGATCAGGAGGGTGGTGACGGTGAAGATGTTAGCCATGCGCGGATCGATACCCGCGATGAACTGGTGGTGGGCCCACACGAAGAAGCTCAGCACGCCCGTTGCTACGGCCGTGTAGAGCATGATCTTGTAGCCGAACAGCTTCTTACGCGCGAACGTGGCGACGACGTCGATCGTGATGCCGATGGCGGGCAGCAGCACCACGTAGACTTCGGGATGCCCGAAGAACCAGAAGAGGTGCTGCCACAGAATGGGATCGCCACCCCGGAGCGGGTCGTAGAAGCCCGTCCCCAACATCTGGTCGAACAGCAGCATCACGGCGCCGGCGATGAGCGGTCCCACCGAGAGCATGAAGAGGATGCTGGCGATCACGATCATCCACACGACCATGGGGATGTCGTAGGCCTTCATGCCGGGCGCTCGCGAATTCATGAGCGTGGTGATGAAGTTGATCCCCCCGAGCAGGAAGGCGACAAACTCCAGCGCGACGGCAATCAACCACAGTGACGACCCTAACCTGGTAAGGCTGTATTCCGCTTGCGAGGAAAGCGGTGGATAGGCTGTCCAAGCGCCGCCGAAGCCGCCGCCCTCGACCACCAGCGACACCAGCAGGAGGATCGCGCTGAGCAGGAAGATCTGATACGAAAGGCGATTGATCCTGGGGAACACCATGTCGTCCGCGCCGATCATCAGCGGGATCAGGAAGTTCCCGAAGGCGGCGATGAGCACGGGCATCGCCACCCAGAAGATCATGATGGACCCGTGGTTGGTGACCAGCGCGTTGTACTCGCCCGGAGACACCGTACCGAAGCCCGGGACCGGCACCCCGGGGAACGCCAACTGCATCCGGAACACGTAGGCCATCAGCCCACCGATGACCCCCATCGCCATGCCGGTAAACAGGTACTGCTTGGCGATCATCTTGTGGTCGGTCGACCAGAAGTACTTCTTGAACCAGTGCTCTTCGTGATGTCCGTGCGCATGGTCGTGCGCATGAACCTCGCTGGTGGCAGCTTCCGCCATTGCTTTCCTCTCCGCTACTGCGAGTCCGCAGCGCTATTCTGGGCAACCCAAGCCGCATGCTGGGTCGCGTCTTGGACATGGATCTGGGCGGCCATGACGCCGTGCCCGATTCCACAAATCTCTGCGCATTGGATGTCGAAGGTCCCCGCCTGCGTGGGCTGGAACCAACCGGTGATCGTCCGTCCTGGGACCGCATCCTGCTTCAGTCGGAACACCGGGACCGAGAAGTCGTGCACCACGTCCCGCGACTGCAATTGGAAGTGGTAGACGCGGTCGTTCTGTACGTACAGGTTGTCGACGGTGTAGATGTCGTCCGGCGTGTCGAGCTCATTGTCCGAGCCGGGATGCTGGAACACCCAGGCCCACTGTTGCCCGATGACGCGCACAGTAGCGTCAGCCTCCGGCAGACGCTGTTTGACGTTGTACCACACCTGGACGGCCGCGATCAGAATCACCACGTCGCAAAGCAGAACGAGCCCATGCGGGATGGTGATCCAGCGCTTGAGCTCCTTTTCCTTGCCGGTGATGTACAGGCTCTTCTGTCCGTCCTTCGCACGGAACTTGAAAATGAGCCAGAAGAACATCGCTTCGGCGGCGATGAACCAGAACCCGACCAGGACCGTGATGATAAGCACCACACGGTCGATCGAGGCAGCGTACGACGACGCCTGTAACAGAAGTTGATTGATCATGCGCTAGGAACTCGCCTGACTCAAAGGATGAACAGAAGGACGGCGCCGATAAACAGCACGGCACCTACTACTGTGGCAACGAACGTCTTCCGCGCATCCACGATGGCGGGGTTCCCTTCGTCGGGGATGTCGAGAAACGCCTCGTCCATCGACGCGTCTTCCACGGAGATCCGCCCGGCGGGAGGGGCTACTTCTTTGGCCATGATTCCGTCTCCCTATTGGAGCGTCTGGATGTAGGCGAGGGCATCGATCACCTGTTCGTCATCGAAGAGCATCGAGTTGGGGCGCATGGACTGGCCGAACGCATCCATCTGGTTGCTGCCCCGCCAACCGCTGCGGAAATGCTGGAACTGCCGGAGGAGGTACCAGTCGTACTGGTCGACCAGGGGTGGAGCGCGCACGACTTCGATCCCCATGCCGTCGGCACCATGACAGGCGATGCACGTCTGATAGTGTTGGCGTCCCGCCTCGGGGTTGCCGCCCAACGTGGGTTCGACCGACACCCGGGGGAGCGTGGCCACGTATTCGGCTACCGATTCGAGGTCACCCTCGAGGTCCAACGCCAGCGACATGGACTTCATGCGTAGACCGGTCGTGTCGAACGGGTGGGCACCGCGCCAGTTTTGCTGGAAGCCTCGGAGCTGGGCGTCCACATACCACTGGGGCAGGCCTGCGATCACCGGTGCTCCCTGCTCCACGTTGCCCTCTCCCGCTTCGCCGTGGCACGGGGCGCAAGTCTCATAGACAGCCTCGCCGCGGGCCACCCCCTGGGGAGGGGCTGCGCCGCATGCTACGACGGCCAACAGCAGCGAAAGGCTGAAACAGTTCTTCAGTATCCGGGTGCGGTCCATCATCTCTGGGGTGCGGGTGCGAGGAGAATCGCCTCGTCGAGCAACATGATCGGAATCGATTCGCGGACGGGGTAGAGGAGCTTCCCATCCTCGCGGACCAACCCGGCCTCGAGCGGAGTGGTGACGTCCGTTCCGCCTCGGTTCGTGACTTCCCCTGCGGCGATGCGCAGATTGAGGTTGTCCAAAACGCTGTCGTCAGCGAGTGCTACCGGTTGCTTGGTCTCAGGACAAACCAAGATTTCCAGCAGCACCTGGTCGAGCATCGAGCGTCAGTTCTCCTTGGGGAGTCAAGCACTTCCAACATATCAACGCACCGCCATGATCGGGAGTGTTGCACCCGAGCGCAACGGGGTCCGACTTTCGGGAGTCGTCCGTCGGAACTCGGGGAGGAGGATTGTAGGGTGGGAAGGAGCGGGCAGTCCCCAGTAAAGAAGATCGGCGCCGAACTCCAGGCGGAGGGCGGTGCGAACCGCGCGGAGCACGAGAAGGCCTATCTCAAGAGCGCCTTGGAGCATTGGGGCGTACCCGTTCCCAAGATCAGGCGGATCGCCAGGAAGTATGCCAAGGAACTACCCGCCGAACGGGAAGCCATCTGGGATTTCACCGACGCGCTTTGGGCCACAGGCGTGCACGAAATGCGGATGGCGGCCGTCGAGGTGTTGCGAGCGCGGAGCAAGGATCTCGATTTCCCCGATATCCCACGGATCCTCTCCTTGGTCAGAGAGGCCAAGGGCTGGGCCATGGTCGATGCACTGGCGATTCAAGTCTTGGGCCCTCTCTTCGATCGCCCCGGGGCGCCCGTGAAGTTGCTTGACGGGTGGGCCGAAGACCCGGATTTCTGGGTTCGGAGGACGGCCATGCTCACACTGCTCCTTCCACTCCGGGACGGGAGGGGGGAGCTGGAGCGCTTCCTTCGGTACGCCGACCAGATGCTGGACGAAAAGGAGTTCTTCATCCGCAAGGCCATTGGATGGGTGCTCCGGGAGGTCGGGAAGAGGCGCCCGGAGGCCGTGCTGGAGTTCATCGAGCCGAGAACGGATCGCGCGTCCGGTGTCACGATGAGGGAAGCGGTCAAGCCGCTCGAAGAAGCTGATCGCGTACGGCTGATGAACGCCTATCGAAAGGGGGTCTGATCCTGTGAATCTGAATCGTCGCCAATGGATTGCGCGGGCTCCGGTCGTGGCGGGGCTGTCGTGGACGTGGTTGGGTTGTCGGGCCCCGGATGACGCGCCTGCCGCAGGTCCCCAGCCCCTACCTCAGCTCGTCGACCTCGAGGCGCGGGTCGGAGGACGCCTCGGCGTAGCATTCTTGGCTCGAGGTGCGCTCGTGGGGCACCGCTTGGATGAGCGGTTCGCGATGACGTCTACGTTCAAGCTCCCACTCGCCGCCATGGTGCTCCGCGCCATCGACCAGGGCCGGCTCGCGTTAGATCAGTTCGTGCCCTACACAGAAGCCGACCTGGTGTCGTACGCCCCGGTGACCGAAACACACCTCGGGCAGGGCGGCATGACGGTGGGCGCACTGGCCGAGGCCGCTCAGGTCCACAGCGACAACGTAGCCGCCAATCTCTTGCTGCAACTGATCGATGGCCCTGCCGGTCTGACCGCGATGCTCCGGAGCATCGGGGACGAGGTGACTCGCTTGGACCGCATGGAGCCCGAGTTGAACTTCGTGCCGGCGGGGGAAGAGCGGGACACGACCACCCCCCGCGCCATGGCGGTCAGCGTAGCGCGCCTCGCGGGGGACAACTTCCTCACCCTCAGGCATCGCCAACTGCTGTGGAGCTGGCTGACCTCCACCCGAACCGGCCTGAATCGACTCCGAGCCGGCTTCCCCGCGGACTGGACGTCGGGCGACAAGACCGGGACCGGCTACGCACGGGGGATGACCAACAAGACCAACGACGTGGCCGTGGCGGACAGCCCGTCCCTCGGTCGACTGGTGGTCGCCGCCTACTACGACTCGGACCAATACTACGATGAGATCCGGGAGGCGGACGTGGCCGTGCTCGCCGAAGTGGGGCGAATCGCGACGGCCTGGTTCGAGCAGGCCGAGGGTTAGCGAACGTCTGCGGGCGCCACTACCGGCAGCATAACGGTGACCGGTCCCGCGGCGGAAAAGACGAAGGTCACTTCCAGGGTGTCTCCGGCTCCGAACCCGGTCCCCAGGCCTTCGAGCATGCCGTGCAAGCTTCCGGGAGCAAGTTCCACGGTGCCCCCCGCAGGTAGGACAACGGTCGGCACCAGCTCCATCCGCATCATGCTCTCCACCATCGACATCCGGTGCAGTGACCCTGAACCCGCCGCCTGAGATTCAATCCGTAGCAGTGTATCCGCCAACTTGCCGACGTTTTCCAGGCGTGCGTAGACCGACGCTCGGTCCTGCCCCAACGGATCCGAAACACGGGCTTCTGACACGCGCACTCCTGCACGCGCCTTCCATTCGGTGGCCAAGACCTGGCGGATGTCCGCGACCAGCACCTCGGGCCGCACGTCGTCCGGAGAATACCCGAACCGACCCAACCGATCGGGCGTGAACATGAACAGCATGGCCGGGTGGGGGACCTCATAGAACCCTTCGGCCGGGATCTCCAGAGGAGGGCGGACATACCCCAGCTCCCCCATCGCTTCATCCAGCTCTTCATAACTACCGGTCAAGCCCACGAACGCCGGATCCAAGCCGGCCAGCCATTCGCCGATTCGCTCCGGTGTGTCCCGGGCCGGGTCGAGGCTGATGAACACGCCCAGGACGTCGGAGCGTTCGTCTGGCTCCAGTTGCGTCAAAGCACGCGCCAGCGTGGACAGCGTGATGGGGCAGATGTCCGGACAGTATGTATAGCCGAAGAAGAGAAACGTAACCTTGCCGCGTCCAGCCGCTCGCAGGTCGAAACGCTCACCGTACTGGTCGATCAGTGGCGTGGCGGGTAAGCCATGCGGTCGGGGCATGACCGTCGCCCGGACCCGCGAATTGAGCGACGCGATGGGGTCGGCGTCTCCGGGGACACAGGCCGGAGCGACAAGTGTGAGGAGTACTGCGATGGGGATGAAGAGCCCGCGTCGTGCCACTACAGTCCCCTGCGAATGTGGCGCTGGATGGAGGCGGCCGCCTTCTCGATGTCCGCCATGGAGTTGTAGAAGTGGGGAGAGAAGCGGATCCCGGTTCGGTCGGATCCGCCCCGGGTGGCGCACACGATTCCCTCGTTCTCCAAAGCGTCGGACAGTTTCCCGGGGTTCAAGCCCCCGGGGTCGAATGACACCACGGCAGCTCGTCGGGACGGGCTGGTCGACGTCCAGAGGCGGACTCCGTCGATACCAGCCAACGCCTCGATGAGGGCGGTGGTCAGCTCTCGACTGCGGGCCTCGATACGTTCCTGCCCGATCCCGCCCAGGAACCGCATCTGTTCACCCAGGGCGTGAATGGCGGGCTCATCGCGTTGGCCCATGCCCTCGTGGGTGCGAGAGAGTCCGGTCTGGCCGGAGTACGCACTGTAGATCGAGGGCCAGAAGCGGTCCTGGACCCGCGGGTTCACGTAGAGGATGCCCGTCTCCTTGGGGCCACAGGGCCACTTGTGTGCACTGCCCGAATAGAAGTCGGGGTCCATGGCGGAAAGGTCTACATCCAGTAGTCCGAACGTCTGGGCGCCGTCGACCAGCGTGACGATGCCGCGGTCGCGCGCCAGGGCACACAGCTCCTTGGCGGGGAAGAGGTCTCCGGCCGTGTTGGTCAGATGCGTAAACGCCATCACCCGGGTCCGGGTACTGATGGCACTCGTGAAGGCCTCGAGGTAGTACTCTGGCCCCGGATGAGGGTTGACCTGCTCGACCTCGCTGACCGTGTACCCGAAGCGCTTCCGCTTCTCTTTCCAGGCGAGATTGGAGCTGGGGTGGTTGTCGCTGAAGATCAGGACCTCGTCGCCCTCGCCCAGGTCCAGTCCACTCGATACCCAGTTGTTTGCCTCACTGGTGTTCCGCGTCACCAGGATCTGTTCCGGTTGGACCCGTAGGTGGTTCGCCACTCTCCTGCGGGCACCCTCCTTCACACCGTGCATTTCGGCGCGGAAGCTGGGCACGGGGTCTCGGTCCAGACGCTCGGTCAGCTCATAGACGTTCTCGAGGGTGCGGAGCGGGGAGGGACAAAGGTTGGCGGCATTCAGGACCGAGAGCTCGGGGGGCATCAGGAACTGCGCCCGGACGTCATCCCAAAACGCCGGTGTTCCCACCGTAGCCCCGGAAAGGGGTTGGGGTCGAGTTCGCACCAGGTCCGCCTTACCCAGCAGGGCCGCGGAACCCCCCATCGCAAACAGCTTGGCGAACTGGCGGCGGTCGACCGATGGGCTCATGACGCGCTCCTAGAAGGGGTCCACAGCGTGCAAAGCGTAGAGCGCGGATGGCGGCGGGGGCAAGCCATCGTAGGTTGGGAATGCCCCCAACACCTGAATGGAGAATGGAACGTGGTCGCTCTGCCCAACACCTGGCGTCGATGGATTGCCCCCTGCGCGGTGCTTCTGGCCGGTGCGTGTGCTCCCGCATCGGGTCCCACCGGAGGTGGCAGTGACCTCACGTTCGAGGTGACGCTTGCCGACGGATTGGCAGAAGTCCCCCTCGATGGCCGCCTCCTGGTGATGATCTCCACGAGCGACGAGGGTGAGCCCCGCTTTCAGGTGTCCGACAACGTGTCGACTGCCCAGGTCTTCGGCCTCGACGTGGAGGGATGGGCCGCGGGTGAAACGCGGAGCGTCGGCGCCGGCGTGTTCGGCTACCCGATCGCGGATCTTTCGGACGTGCCGGCCGGCAGCTACCAGGTGCAGGCCTTGCTCAATCGGTATCAGACGTTCACTAGGTCCGACGGACATGTAGTGAAGCTGCCGCCCGAGCGGGGCGAGGGACAGCAGTGGGCGCGGAAGCCCGGGAACCTGTACTCCGTACCCGCCGAGTTAAGCGTGGAGCCGAGTTCTGGCGCGACGCTCAGCGTAACGTTGACCGAAATGATTCCCGAGATTCCGGACCCGGATGACACCCCGTTCATCAAGCACGTAAAGATGCGGAGCGAGCTGCTCTCGGACTTCTGGGGCACGGACGTGTTCCTGGGAGCCAATGTCCTGATTCCGGCCGGGTTCGACGAGCATCCCGAAGCGCGCTACCCGCTGGCCGTGTTCCACGGTCACTTCCCCTACACGTTCGGCGGATGGCGGGAAGCGCCGCCCGACCTCAGCACCCCCTGCACGTACAGTGCGCGGTTCGACCTTGATTGCTACAACCACGTGCAGGACTCGGCAGCGTATGCCCTCTACCAGGAGTGGACCGGCCCCGACTTCCCGAGGATGCTGGTCATGGAGATCCAGCATGCGAATCCCTATTACGACGACTCCTATGCAGTGAACTCCGAGAATCTGGGTCCGTATGGCGACGCCATCACCTATGAGCTGATCCCCTGGGTCGAAGAGCAGTTCAGGGGTATCGGGGAGGGGTGGTCGCGCTTCCTCTACGGCGGCTCCACCGGGGGTTGGGAAGCGATGGCGGTGCAGGTGCTGTACCCCGACGACTACAACGGCGCCTTTGCTGCCTGTCCCGATCCCATCGATTTCCGGGCGTACACGGTGGTCAACATCTACGAAGACGAGAACGCCTACTTCGACCTGGGACCGTTCAAGCGCGTGGCACGTCCCGGACGTAGGGACTACCTGGGCCACGTCTCCACGACGCTCGAACAGTCGAACCATCGGGAGCTGGCTCTCGCCAGCAACGGACGCTCAGGCGATCAATGGGACATCTGGCAGGCCGTCTACTCGCCGGTCGGGGACGACGGTTACCCCGAGCCGATCTGGGACAAACGGACCGGCGAGATCAACCGCGAAGTCGCCGAGTACTGGCGAGAGAATTACGACCTCGTCCACATCCTCCAGCGTGACTGGGCCACGCTCGGTCCCAAGCTCCAGGGCAAGCTCAACATCTTCGTGGGCGACATGGACAACTACTATCTCAACAATGCCGTCTACCTGGCCGAAGAGTTCCTGGAGTCCACAACCAATCCGCACTACGATGGACAGGTAGACTACGGCGACCGGGCCGAGCACTGCTGGAACGGCGACCACACGCGCGGCAACGGGTACAGCCGCCTGCGATACGTGCAGCAGTACATCCCGGACATCCTACGCAGAATCGAGCAGTCGGCTCCGGCCGGCGCGGACCTGAGGAGCTGGCGCTACTAGAAGGCCTACATCGGCCACAACCAGCCGAATGCTCCGCCGGCCAGCAGACCGTAGATCAACGCATCGAACGAATTCTTCAGAGCTGTGGACAGGCGCTGGCCGAACCAGATTACGTCGTGGAAGTGTGCCACGCTGTGGCAGATGAACACCACGGTCGCGGTAATCCTGAACACGGCCATGTAGTCCGCACCCGGGGACAGCGTTCGCGTGGCGACGTAGGCCGCGAAGCAGCCGATGACCACGTACAGGAGAAACGACGCCAACAGGCGCGGACCCATGGCGGGTGCCCCCGCGGTGGTCATGATCCGGATGGTGCCCATGGGGCCCTGCGCCACCTTGGCCTGGTACTCGGGTGTCCCAGCGCCGCCCGTCCCGAACGGAATGAGGTACACGCCTGTGCCCATCTTCTGAGCTCGCAGCGCTTCGAGGAGTGCGTCCTCGTCGGGGACCGCGGCGTGGTCGGTCTTATGCCACGGCATCATCATCCAGATGATGGCGCTCACCACGAACGTGAGCACGGCGGAAAGCAGGATCGGAAGCCAGAGTGAGACGATGGGAATCATGCTGCCTCCTCGAATTTAGGGGGGACTACACCTGTTAGGGATAGCCCGCCCATCGCGGTTGCGCCAATGCTGTGACGCGACTTTAGCGGCTGGGCGACCCCGCCGGTCCCCGCGCGACCCCTTCCCAGTCGGGATCGGCCGCGCCGATCCAGGTGTCGGTGTCGGGGTCGTACTGAATGCCGTGGACGCGTCCGAAGGCCCCCGAGCGCTCCTGCTCGGCGATGTCGATCCCCAGTGCTCTCATGTCATCCAATTCCTCATCGGTCCACCCGATGTCGGGGCTGGTCTCTGCGTTGAAGCCGGCCCGCCCTCCGGCGACGCGAGGGGCCGCCAGAGCCTCAGGGAGCGACATGTCGAAGTCTATGACCCTCGTGATGGCGTGTACCACGGCCGGCGGAATCATGCCCCCACCCGCCGCGCCCAGGACCATCACCACTTGCCCGTCCTTCAGCACCAGGAAGGGGCAGATGTTGGAGCGGGCTCTGAACCCGCCCGGTACGGGACCGAGGTAGCCCCCCAACGTGGAGGCGTAGAGAAACCCGAGGCCTGGGGTGACCACCTTGGAGCCCATGTTCGGACCCAGCGTCTGTGTGAGCGACACCACCATGCCGTCTGCGTCGGCCGTAGACAGATGCGTGGTGTGGCCGCCGTACAGGTCGCCCCGTTCGGTCCAGGCGGGCAACGGCGTCGTTTCGCCCGCGGCGGCCGTTGCCGGCGCGAGCACCTCGGCGGCCAGCTTGGCCGCGTACTCCTTGGAGGTGGCACGCGCGGCAGCCGAATCGGTTCCAAGGACGCGGAGCTCACCAGAAGCCATCCGGAGGGCCTGGCCCGTGATCGCGAACCACTCGGCCTCGGTCATCGAAGACGGATCGAAGTTCTCCATGATATGGAGTGCCTGAACGGACAATACACCCGCCGCCGGTACGTCCATTCCCACCAGCTCGTAGCCTCGGTAGCTGCCTCGCACGATGCGGCTGTCTTCGGCTTCATAGCTCGCCAAGGCTTCCGCCGTCATCACGCTGCCGTGTGCTCGCAGGTCGGCGATCATCTGCTCGGCGATCTCACCTTCGTAGAAGACGTCCCGTCCTCCCTCCAGGATGCGTCTGAGTGTGTTGGCGTAGTCGGGTTGCCTGAGAAGCTCGCCCGCTCGGTAGGGTGAACCGTCGGCTTTGTAGTATGCCGCGGCGGTCCCGGGGAACTCCAGTGCCTGGGCAGCTCCGAACGCCTGCCGTTGGGCATCCCCCGGGAGCACCCGGAATCCGTTCTCGGCGTAGTCAATGGCGGGTGCCAACAGCGTAGACAGGGGCAACGACCCATGCTCTTCGTGCAGCTTGAGAAGCCCCGCGAGCGCACCCGGGATTCCGATCACCGGGTAACCGTAGGAGGCCTGGGGAGCTGTCTCCGCGTCGTAGTCCCAGGGCGCTTGCGTGGTACCGTCGATCCCGTGGAAGCGACCGTCCGGGGTGCCCACCAGAATCTGGTTTCGTCCGCCGATGCTGTTCATCGTCGGCTCGACGATCGCGACGGCGAACCCGGCCGCAACGGCCGCGTCGGCCGCGTTGCCGCCCATCTCCAGAATGCGAACTCCCGCGTCGGTCGCCAGCGGATGCGCCGCGGAGACCATGCCGGCCTGGGAGCGCCCGGACTGACGGACAGCTTGCGCATCCGTCGGGGCGGGAAGGAGCAGAAACAGCCCAGCGACTGCCGAAAAGAGCCCGCGGATCGAATGCATCACACACCTAGGTTGAGAAGGATTGGACACGCCACGTTAATGACCGAACCCGCCTCACGCACCATGGGTGTGCGGCCTAGACGCGGGCGTGCGCTCCGGGTTGACGTGCGCTCGAGGAATGCTGGAACGTCCACAGGAAGTCCGTGAACCCCTCCCAGTAGTCCGAAAGGCCGTTCTGGCCCGTCAGCCGCATGCGGAAGTCGTACATCTGACGCAGCGCGTTGTTGACGCCTCCCTTCTGGGCGTCGGCGGCCACCTCGAAGGACTTCTTCAGTTCAGGTCGAAGCGTTAGATCCTCGACAGATTTCCTGTGACTGGGGATGTGCTCGCCCGCCAACGTGAAGAGTTGACGGTTGAGTCGCTCTGCCCGAGTGGACTGGACCAGTACCGGGTCGTCCGAGGTGGCCAGGGCCAGGTGGGCCAACACCTGAGCATGCAGCTCCTTGAAGTACCCCCGGCGGTGCACCAGTTCGTGCGCGATCACATGGGCGTGGAACGCTCCGGTATCCCGGAAGATGGCGATGTCGCCGGACAGGAGGTCGCAGGCGCCGTTCGCAAACGGAAGCAGAATACCAGCCAACGTGAGCCCACGCACCTCGGAACTGGTTTCTACGATCTGGCCGGTGAGCGTGGATAGGTAGGAGGTGAGTCGGTCGTTTGCTCGTCGGGCCAGTGCCTCACGGCTTGGCGTTTCGTCCGTGTACTCATCGTTCAAGCGCTCGACAAGGGTAGCGACCTCCTGCTCCCGGACGTCCTTGGGGGTTGGCTCGAGGTGATCCACGTCTGCCCCGAACTCCTTCATGAAGTCCACCTTCTTCACACCCAAGCGGGCAGCCCAGTCGAGGAGTGCACTTCCCGCGTATCCCATCACTGCGGCGGTCTGCACGGCTCGGCCGACGGGCGAGGCCCTGAACAGCAACCGGGCCGCGATGGGTGCCCCGACGATGACGTCGGACAGGGGAAGCGGCGAATACGTCGCGAGGTTAGGGATCTTGATGCGTTCCATGGGGCCCTCGGCGAACGTGAATCCGCACGCAGCGGTGCGCGGACCGCGGCTACCGGCGCGGTCTATTGTGCTTACTCGAAAACACTTGCCCGGGTTTCGCAGTGGGACGTTGTGGCTGGCGCAAGGCGCCCGAATCGACTTCTTTAGCGCCTGAACACCGGCATTCCTCCTGATCCTCAGAGCTTGGCGACCCAGAAACCCGCGAGGGCCCTGAAAGACCGAAAACCCCTCAGGGGTGGCCAACGGCTGGGCAAGTACCGGCTGGAGCGGCGACTGGCACGCGGAGGCTTCGCTGTGGTCTACCGCGCCATGGACACGGTCGAGGGTGTCCGGGTGGCTCTTAAGATCCCCCATGCCCGCTTCATGTCGGATCGGCTCCTCAGGGTGTTTCGGAGTGAGGCCCGGATGGTCGCCGCACTCGACCACCCCAACATCCTGCCCATCAAGAACGCGCAGGTGATCGACGGCCATTTCGTCATCGCCACCCCCCTGGGGGAGTGCACGCTCTACGATCGAATGAAGACGCGGTTGAGGACCAAGGCAGGCCTGGAGTACATGGACCAGCTCCTCGCGGGCCTCGCCTATGCGCATCGTAGGAACATCCTTCACTCGGACGTGAAGCCGGAGAACCTCATCCTGTTTTCACAGGACCGCCTCCGACTCACCGACTTCGGGATTGCCAAGGTGGTGGAAGCCACGGTTCGGGGGTCGGGCTCCGGCACGGTGGGGTACATTGCGCCGGAACAAGCCATGGGGCGGCCCTCCCTGCGCTCCGATGTCTTTTCCGCTGGGTTGGTGCTCTACCGTATGTTTACGGGACACCTTCCCGAGTGGCCGTTCGACGCTCCCCTCCCGGGGGAGGATCGACTGTTTGCCCGCCTCCATCCTGAGATGGCGCGACTCATCCTTCGGGCGATGGAGGTGGACGCCCGGCGCCGTTTCAAGAACGCCGACCACATGGACGCGGCGTTCCAGCGCCTGAAGCCCCGCGCCTTGGCCTTCGTGACACGCAAGTCCCGCAAGCGGAAACGAAAACGGACTGGCAAGGGCAACGGCAAGGATTGGCAGGCGATTCGCTTCAAGCAGTTCAAGCGCGAGCACGGGAAGGACATGGAGACCGTCCATCAGTGCCCGAGCTGCGCCGGTCCCGTGAGCGAGCCGATGCGCCATTGCCCCTGGTGCCGGAAGGAGCTTGCCCGGTTCGTGGGGGCGACTCGGTTCCCGGCGACCTGTCCCCGCTGCCGCCGCGGCGTGAAGAAAGACTGGAAGTTCTGCGCCTGGTGTCACGGTCCAGCGATCGGCCCCGGGAGCGGTCGCGAGTTCACGGACAAGCGCTACACCGGGACTTGCGCGAACTCCCGGTGTGCCAGGCGACAGCTGATGCCCTTCATGCGGTACTGCCCGTGGTGCCGCACCAAGGTACGGCGCAGCTGGTTGGTGCCCGGGACGCGGACGCACTGCTCCACCTGTCGGGGTGGCGTCTACCGGTCCTTTTGGGACTGGTGCCCCTGGTGTGCCGCCGTGGTGTCGAAGGCCCGCCGATGACCACGAGAAGCACCATCTTCAGGGATTCAGGTGGGGGACTGCTGGAGCAACGCCAAGGGCCTTGGGGAAGGCTGGCTGTGCTCTGTCGTCGCCACCCCGCAGCGGAGCGGACCAGCGAGGACGCCGCATCGTTCGTCCCGATCGAAGGGGACGGGCTGGTCCTGGTGGTGGCCGATGGCGTTGGGGGTGCGCGCGGGGGTGATCTTGCGTCACACCTGGCAACGGACACTGTGAGGCGGGTGGTGACCACCACCGACATGCCCCTCCGCGAGCGGGTCATGCGTGCTTTCGAGGAAGCCAACGAGGGTGTGTTGGGATTGGGGGTCGGAGCGGCGACCACCCTGGCAGTGGTAACCGTGGAAGCAGGTGTGGCGCGGGCCTACCACGCTGGGGACTCCGAGGTGTGGTGGGTGGGGAATCGGGGGCGCATCAAGTATCAGACGGTCTCGCACTCTCCTGTGGGATACGCGCTGGCATCGGGCGTGTTGGACGAACAGACCGCCCTGTTTCATGAGGAGCGCCACGTCATCTCCAACCACGTGGGGACCCGGGAGATGCGGATCGATGTCAGTCCTCCGCTCCCCCTGGCCCCCTTGGACACCCTCCTCCTCGCAACCGATGGGTTGTTCGACAACCTCACAGAGACCGAGATCGTCGAGCGCATTCGGAGGGGGCCCTTGGACCGGGCGTTGCAGCACCTCGCCGGTGATCTGCAAACTCGTATGAGTCAAGCAGATACGGAGAAACCGTCCAAAGAGGACGACGTGACGCTGCTCCTCTTCCGCGGGCCCAAACTCGTCCGGAAGAAGTAGGCCGGAGGAGGGAAGTCGTCACCATTCCGTTACCGAATTCACCTTGAATGGTGATCAGGGTGCCAGGATCTTGGGATACCATCCTTCACACCCTCTCGGATTCGAGGAAAACATGAGGAAAGCAGCACTCCTGGGGACGGCCCTCGTCCTTGCCTGTGGGGGTGACCGCGCCGATCGCGTCGTCATTCAAAACAAGGGCTCCGACACGCTGGTGAACGTCGCCCAGGCCTGGGCCGAAGCCTACCGGGTGGCCAACCCCAACGTGGCGGTCGCCGTGACCGGTGGTGGGTCCGGAACGGGCATTTCGGCCATGATCGACGGCACCGTCGACATTGCCAACTCCAGCCGCCGCATGAGGGAGGAGGAGATCGAAGCAGCACAGGCCAACGGGCAGAACCCGATCGAGTACATCGTCGGGTTCGACGCCCTTGCGGTCTTCCTGCATGCGGACAACCCCATCACCCAGATGTCCATTGAGCAGCTGGCGTCCATCTTCGGCGACGGAGGGAGCGCGACCTCATGGGCAGATTTGGGCGTCTCCGTTCCGGGATGCTCCTCGGACGAGATCGTCGTGGTGAGCCGTCAGAACAACTCGGGCACCTACGCGTACTTCCGGGAAGCGGTGCTTGAAGACAGCGACTTCCGCTTGGGTACCCGCGACATGCACGGCTCGAAAGACGTGGTGGACCTGGTCGAGAATACACCCTGCGCCATCGGATACAGCGGCCTCGCCTACGCGACCGACCACGTGGGTATGCCCTGCATCCAGGACGGCAACGGTGGCTGTGTGGATCCCTCGGTCGCTTCGGCCTTGGACGGGAGCTACCCCATTGCCCGGCCTCTCATCATGTACACGTCCGGTGAGCCGGAGGGTGCGGTGAAGGAGTACCTGGACTGGATTCGTGGAGAGCCCGGACAGTGCATCATCCTCGAACAGGGGTACGCCCCTTCCACCGACGTGAGCTGCGCGTAGTTTGGGCACGGTCCGAACCCTCGCCCACCTTCCAACGGAAGCAGTTTCATGAGTCACTACGAGGATCGTCTGGCCTCTGACACCGACGCGCTGCTGCGAGGTGTGGGGAAGGTGGGCCGGTGGGTGCAGGAAAACGTGAGCGACGCCGTAACGGCGATCGTGAACTTCGATCGCGGACTGGCAAACCGCACGATCCTTCGGGACCGCGCGGTCAACGGGGAGATCGACGAGCTCGATCACCTGTGTCACCTGTTCGTGGTCAAGCACTTGCCCAGTGCCAAGCACCTGCGCCTGGTGTCAGCGACGCTAAGAGTCAGTGTGGCGCTGGAGCGCGTTGGCGACTACGCTGTGCTCGCTTGCCGCGAGCTGCTGCAGCTGTCCGAGCCACTTCCTGAGGGACTGGCGGCCGACGTCAAGACCTTGGGCGATCTGAGTGTGTCGTCACTACGCACAGCTGTGGAGGCGTTCGTCACCGGGGATCCCGAGCGAGCGGCGCTGGGCGAGGGGATGGCCCGGCAGGTCGATCCCGCCTACTTGCGGGCCTACAAGGACCTCACCAAGGCGGGCGATCGCGACGAGCGGCAGACCCGCGACCTCTTCAGCGCACTGCTGACCGCTCGGGTGATCAAGCGGGTTGCCGACCAGGCAGAGAACATCTGTGAGCAGACGCAGTTCCACGTGACCGGGGAAGGGAAGGGCTCCAAGACGTTCCGTATCCTCTTCATGGACGAGCGCGGGGACTTGCTCGCTCCGTTGGCGCGTGCCTTTGCCGAAGAAGCCTATCCGGATGCGGGGCGCTTTCGATCCGCCGGCTATGCACCAGCCAGTCAGTACTCGCCCGCACTCACGGCATTCATGCAGTCGCGGGGGATCGGGCTGGATGAAGCGCCCACGCCGCTGGCCAAAGCCCTCGACGTGCCCAAGCACTACCACGTCATCGTGGGGATCGGTTGTAAGGTCTCCGAGCACGTCATGGACATCCCATTTCGAACCGCAGCTCTGCGATGGGACCTGACTGACGTGTTGGAAGCAGCCGCCGGAGCGGAGGGTGCCGAGCGGACCTCGATCCTGTACCGGGGGATCGCGGACGAGGTGACGGGCTTGATGGACACACTGGGGCTCGAGTCGGAGCGTTGAGCGTCTCAGCCCCCGCCGCCGTCGACTACGACGCCGATCGCAGAACCCGGGCCTGGTACCTCGACAAGGCGGTTCAGGTTTTGGTGTTCGTGGGTGGCATCAGCGCCATCGTGTTCATCATCGGGATTTTCGCGTTCGTCGCCAAGGAGGGGCTGCCGTTTCTGAGGGGACGTTTCTCCTTTACCGAGTTCTTCGGCTCGCCGGCTTGGCGCCCCACGTCGACGAACCCCACCTACGGTGTGTTGGCCTTGATAGCGGGCACCGCCAGCGTAACCGGCCTGGCCATGGTGGTCTCGGTGCCGTTCTCGCTGGGGGCGGCGATCTATATCGCCGAGTTCGCCAAGGGACGCACCCGCGAGGCACTCAAGATCCTCGTGGAGATGCTGGCGGCGATCCCCTCGGTGGTGTGGGGGTTCATCGGGCTCAGCATCATGAACCCGCTGATCATCGAGCTGTTCGATCAGCCAGTGGGTCTGAACGTGTTGAACGCCGGGATCATCTTGGGGCTCATGGCGGCGCCCATCATGACCACGATCGCCGAGGACGCGCTCAAGGCTGTCCCGGACCACTATCGAGAGGCTGCCGAAGCCATGGGCGCCACCCGGTGGCAGATGGTGCGCCACGTGGTCCTGCCTGCGGCCAAGAACGGGTTGGCGGGCGCGGTGCTACTCGGGGTGGGGCGGGGGTTCGGGGAAACGCTGGCCGTACTGATGGCAAGCGGGCACTCCATCAACCTTCCCACCAGCCCCTTCGATTCCGTGCGAGCGCTCACCGCCACCATCGCTGCGGAGCTGGGTGAGGCACCCCGTGGCTCGGAACACTACCGAGCGCTGTTCACGCTGGGAATCCTCCTGTTCGTGGTGACCTTCATCATCAACCTCATGGCGGATCTGGTGATTCGTGGAGTGAAGAAGAAGTAGTGTTCGAAGCGACCGCTCTCAACGCTCGGAATCGGCAGGTAGAACACCTGGTCAGGATTCTGTTTCTCCTCATGACCCTGATTCTGGTGGTGCCGGTTCTCCTCATCCTGGGCCTGCTGATCGTGCGGGGTGCCCCGATTATTTCGTGGGAATTCTTGACGGCGGAGCCCACAAACCAGATGCGTGCGGGAGGCATCTTCCCGGCGCTGGTCGGGACCATCTGGTTGGTGGGGGTGGCGCTTTTGGCCTCGGTGCCGATCGGGGTGGCAGCCGCGCTCTATCTGTCCGAGTACGCGCCCGACAACCTGCTCACTCGTGGCATCAACCTGGCCATCATCAACCTGGCCGGTGTCCCTTCGATCGTGCACGCACTGTTCGGGGTTGGAGCCTTCGTGCTGTTCTTTGGGATGGGGACCAGCATCTTGGCTGCCTCGCTGACCTTGGCGGTCATGACCCTGCCGGTGGTCATCGTGGCGACTCGAGAGTCCCTACAGGCCGTGCCGCAGTCGTTTAGGGAGGCATGCCTCAACATGGGTGCCACGCGGTGGGAGACGATCCGAAAGATCGTGCTCCCGAACGCCATCTCCGGCATCCTCACTGGCATCATTCTCGAGGTGTCACGCACGGCCGGGGAGACCGTCCCCATCATGTTCACCGGGGCCGCGTTCTTCGTGCCTTTTCTTCCGCAGAGCGTCTTCGAGCAGACGATGGCGCTTTCGCTGCACCTGTTCGCCGTATCGACCCAGGTGACCGATGTGCCCGAGGCTCTGCCGTACGGCGTGGCCCTGGTGCTGATTACGCTGGTCTTGGCCATGAACACCCTCTCCATCGCGCTACGCACCTACCTGAGGGGGCGGAAGCGGTGGTAGAGGAGGCCGCGCCCCCCGGGCGCTCGAAGATCGAGGTCGACGACCTCACCATTCGCTACGGCACGAAGGCCGCCCTGTCGAATGTGAGCCTCGACGTGCGCGAGAACGAGATCTTCGGGATCATCGGCCCGGCCGGGAGCGGCAAGACGTCGTTCCTCCGGGTGTTGAACCGCATGGACGAGTTCGACCGCAACATGCACGTCGAAGGGACGGTCCGTTTCGACGGGAAGGACATCCGGGAGTGGCGCAACGTATTCGCGCTGCGGAAGCGGATCGGGGTGGTGTTTCCGCTGCCGGTGGGCTTGCCCCTGTCCGTGTACGACAACGTGGCGTTCGCCCCCCGACTGTCGGGAATCAAGGCCAAGCAGGACCTGGACGAGGTCGTGGAACGCTGCCTGCGTCGGGCTGCGCTGTGGGATGAGGTGAAAGACCGTCTGGACGCGCTTGGCAGCTTGCTCTCGGGTGGGCAACAACAGCGGCTCACCATCGCAAGGGCCCTGTCTCAGAACCCCGAAGTTCTTCTGCTCGACGAGTTCTCGATCGCGGTGGATCCGGTTACCACGATGCGGATCGAGGACGTCCTGAAGGAGCTGCGCCAGGAACTGACCATCGTGCTCGTGACCAACCTGGTGCAGCAGGCCCGGCGCCTGGCCGACCGGACGGCCTTCTTCTTGACCGGTGAGATGGTCGAAGTGGCCAACACCGAAGACCTGTTCACGGGCGAGGTCGAGGATCCCCGAACGCGCGACTACGTGGAGGGCCGTTTTGGTTGATCTCCCGCAGGGTCCGGTTGAGGACGGCCAGGACGGCGCATCCTACGCGATTCGCACTCGCGATCTGAGCCTCTGGTATGGAGACTTCCAGGCACTGTTCGATGTCAGCCTGGGCATCAAGGCAGGCATGATCACCTCGATGATCGGACCGTCGGGGTGTGGGAAGTCGACGCTGCTTCGGAGCTGTAATCGCATCGTTGAACGTCTGGGCTACGTGCGGACCACAGGCAGCATCGAGGTGCTGGGCCACGATATTTTTGGCAGCGACGTCGAGTTGGTGCAGGTACGCAAGCAGGTCGGCATGGTGTTCCAGCGCCCCAACCCGCTCCCGATTTCCATCCGCGACAACGTGCTCTTCGGGCTCCGGACCCACGACCGTACCAGGCGCTCGAAGTCGGAAGAAGATGTGGTGGTGGAAGAGGCGTTGCGGCAGGTGCTGTTGTGGGATGAAGTCAAGGACTCATTGGGTAAGAAGGCGACCGAGCTGTCGCTCGAAGCCCAGCAGAAGTTGTGCATCGCCCGCCTGTTGCCCGTGAAGCCCACGGTCCTGCTCATGGATGAGCCCTGTTCCGCCCTCGACCCCAAGGGCACTGAGGCGGTGGAGGAACTGATCTGGGGGCTCAAGGGGGAGTACACCATCCTCATTGTCACCCACAACATGGCACAGGCGAGGCGCGCCAGTGAGGAGTGCGTGTTCATGCTACTGGGGAAGGTGATCGAGCACGGACTGACCACGGAGATGTTCCTGGCGCCGGACGACTCCCGTACTGCAGACTACATCGAAGGCCGCTACGGCTGAGCGCTACGAAGCGGGGGTCCCCAGTCTCAGGACGTAGCCCACCGAGATCGAACGCCTACCCTTGCGATTGGCAGCTTGGGGGAGGTTGAGCAGGTCGGCGCCCCCGGCGGCATCCTGGTCGCTGAAAAACTCCCCGCCGTCCCCTGCAGTGAGCGCCCGCCAGCGGCCTCCCACGAGGAGACTGGAGCGGGGGCTGAGTACCCACTCGAAGTCGGCGCCGACCACCGCGCCCACGGTGTTCCAGCTCCGCGTCATGTGGCGGCGGACCGATTCACCCAGCCCGGGGGCCCCTGGGAACGTGCCCTGCGAGTTGGCTTCGATGGACTCCCGGGCCAGGACCGGACCAAACAGGAAGGCCAGATCCCACCGTTCTCCCTTGGTGAGGCGGGGTCGGGCTGCGAGTTCGACCCCGTACGTGCTGAAGTCGTGCTCCTGTCGTACCGGTCGTCCGAAGGCGTCCTGGAACGTGGCCACGGAGCCGCCGCCCGAGTAGAAGCCAGTTAACTCCAGCTCGGGGAACCACGTAAACACCCGACTGCGTACCGAGAGCTGCCCGCCCAGACGGGACTCGATTTGCTCACGATAGATGAGGTTGGCCACGGCCTGCTGGTGCGTGAAGATCGCCGCGCCGTTGTAGAGCTCCGCCGCGCTGCTCCGCGTGAGGGCCAGGGCGACTGCGAAGGGTGCCAGATCGCGGGCAAACGTGGGGAGTCGGCGGTCGGTGGCGCCGACGCCGGAGCGGGTCTCGATCAGAACGACCCCTCGTGCCCCCGCGGCGCCATAGATGGGGGTGGCGTGCAGCGGCGAGAGGATCTCGAAACGCTCGATGGTCTCTGGAGCCATGGAGCCGAAGACCTCGCCTACGTCTACGACGGGGCGCCCATCCACGAAGATGTTCATCGTGAGACACGCGTCAGCCCCGAAGCGACCCGTGCGGGCTCGAGGGTGCTCTACGCAGTAGTTGCTGACCTCGACTCCAGGGATCGAGCGTTCCAGAATCCTGAGGCCCGGGATGTTGGCCGTGCGAATCAAGTCGGCCAGGTGTCGGGTGCGCGGGAGCACCTGATCGATCTCCTGACGCGTCATCCCCGGGTACTGTCCGGTGATGCCCGTCCCTAGGGTTCCCCGACGGGCGACCACCGTGATCGGTTCTAGCTCGATGGCTTCGGCGCTCAAAGTCAGGCGTACCTCGACCCGTTCTCCAGGGGCCACGGCGACCGAGTCCGTCCGTGTACGGTAGCCAGGATGGGTGACGCGAAGGATGACGACTCCAGGCTCCACTTCGTCGAACCGAAATTCGCCCAGACGACTCGACAGGGAGCGCAGCCGCGTCTCGAGGACTGTGACCTCGGCCCCCTCGACCGCCGTTCGTGCCCCTGCCTGGAGCACCACCCCAGACACGGTGGCAGGCGTCACCTGGGCGAACAGGGGGGATGTCCCCACGCCGGCAAGCAGGGCCAAGGCGGCCGGTGCACAAACATACTTCACGGCGGAGCCTCCAAGAGTTGCCAAAAACCCACCGGATTCATCTACGATGAAATGGGTAACGCGATGACGCTCAACGCGAACGGCAGCGAAACTCGCTTCGCATGTTCTCCACCAGCTCAAGGTAGATGCGGTCTCCCGGATCGACGCTGAGTTGGCGGGTGAAGCATCGGTCGCCGGCGAGTAGATCGATCTCGATCTGCATCCGGTACGCCCCCCGCCACTCGATCTCGAAGGAGCCCTCGCCCTTGCCCCGAACCGTGCCGAGCCGTCGCCGCTCCCCTTCCCGGTGTACCCAGAGCGTCGCGTCCAACCAGTTCAGGTTCAGGACGTCCACCTGGACCTTGTTCTCATCGGTGCGAAATACATCCTGCCGGGGCGTAGCGCACCCGAGACCCAGGAGGGCCGTCAGGAGAAGCGAACCGCGGAGGAGTGTGCCCATGTTGGCTCAGACCCATCGCCGGGGTTCGGGTTCCTCTAGGCTGGTGCCTGGAGCAGCAAGACACCGGTGACCACGAGCGCGGTCCCTGCGAGGTGCACGGGGGCGGGGCGCTCCCCGAGTAGGAGGTGACTGACCGCGAGCGCTGCCACGACCTCCAGGCCGACGACCACGACATAGGTCACCGCCATCCCCTGGTGGCGCATGGCCAGCGTTTGGGCCATCGCGCCCACAACCACGAGGCCGAGCATGACCAGCGAGGGGCCCAGCACGGTAAGCCCTTCCGACAACTTCATGAACAGCCCCGCCAGGCTGAAGCAAATCGCGGCGAAGAGCGTGGCAAGCGTAAACATGGGCCCCCAACGGTAGGTCTTGGCGTCGACTCCCTACCGAGGATGGCGACAACCTCTCCAAACCAAGGTCATGACGCCCCGGGGCCCGAAGGCTAGGAGAAGGCTAGAAGACCGCCTCCACCGACAGCGTGAGGCTCCGTCCCGGCTCGGGACGGAAGAAACTCGCGTTCGAAAACTCCGCGTAGAGGGCGTTCGTCAGGTTATCGACCTCCAACGTGACCCGTTGCTCCCGCCCGAAACCGAGGTCGGTGCGGGCCCCCACACGGGCGCCGTGCACAGTGAACGCCGGGAGGATGTCGCCCAGGGGGTTGGCGGTCAGATCCACGTCCTTCTGTTCACCGTTGTGTCGTAGGTCGTAGGCTGCGAAGAACCGCCCATCGAGCGCATCGTATCGAAGTGATCCTGTCACCCGATTGGAAAACGTCTCTCCGGTGGGGTTGTCCGGGCGGAGCTCGTCCTTGGAAGACAGATGTGTGTAGGTCGAGACCGCCGTCAGCCCTCCGCCCAGCGACACCTGCAGCGACGACTCCACCCCCCGGTAGACCAGCTCGTCGATGTTGGTGGGTTGAAACGCCGCCAGCCCTTGGACCGTGTCACCGGTCACTTCCGTGCGAATCCCATTCTCCAGGCCGTTCCGGAACACGAAGAGCTCAAGCGCCACCCTCGGGGTCTGAACCCGCACTCCGGCGTCGAGACTCAAGCTGGTCTCCGCGGCCAGGTCCGGGTTACGCATTTGGTAGGCGCTGGCCTCCGGAATCGGCCCCTCGAAGAACCACTCGATGAGGTTGGGAGCTCGAAAACCCCGACCCACCGAGCCAATGAGACTGACATTGGAGGTGAGGGCGACGATGGTGTTGAGCGATGCCACCCACGCAGACTCGTTGCGCGTCACGGCGCCCAGCGACAGCTGCGGGGAGGCGTCTGCCTCCGCCTTCAGGTTCTGGAAGCGCACGCCACCGATCAGCGTGACCCGGTCCAGGTTCAGTTCACCCTGCCCGAACCCGCCGAGGGACCGATAGGAGGCCCGGGGCACATTCGACAGCGAGGACTCCTCCACCTGAGGGGGGCCGAAGCCCTCTACCCGTGTGATGGTCCGGTCGGTGTTCGCCGACTCGTCTCGAAAGAAGTCGAGGCCGTAGGTCCACAGCAGGTTGCCCGTCAACTTCTTGGCCTCGAGTCGTCCGCCGAGCGTCTCCAGGTCCGTGAAGTTGTCCGTGTCGATCGTGACACCGGCCCCCGGGGGCGCATTGGGTCCAAACCCCTGGAAGAAGTCGAAGGCGAGGTCGCGTTCGTTGTTCTGTCCATACGCCACGAGCTCGATACGATCGGCCACAGTCGTGGCGGCCTGTACGCGGTACCCGAGGCTGAGCTTGGAAAACCGTTGGCGTGGGTAGGTGATCTCGATGCGCGGGGTCCCGACCGCATACGCACCGGGGTCGACCAGCCCGAACCCGGCGTCGTCAGCGCGGTAGCGTTCGGCCCGGACGAAGAGCTCATGGCCCTCCGTCGGCCGGAACGCCACTCGGGCGTCCAGGGCCAGGTCCTCGACGCCGGTATTGGCGACGAGTTCGTCCGTCCCGAGCGAGATCTCGCCGAACGTGCCCGCTGGGGCTTGGTAGGCACTCGCGGTCCGCCAAGACCCGCCGACCTCGAAGTCGAAACGGCCTTCCCTTGCCGTCAGGCGCCCCGAGGTGCGGTGGAGCGAGGACGCGGACCCGAACCGGTACCCCAACCGACCCGCAAGACCTTCCTGAGTGGGACGGCGGGTGATGACGTTCACCACGCCACCGATGGCGTCCGAGCCGTAAAGCACGGAGGCGGCACCCCTGACGACCTCGACCCGCTCGACGGTTGAGATGTCCGTGAGAGCGGGCACCTCACCAAAGTCCTGTTGGCGGCGAGAGTTGTTCAGGCGGATCCCATCCTGGAGTAGGAGGACGCGCTGGCCCCTCAGGCCCCGGATCACCGGTCGCGGCTGCTGTACCCCCACGCCGGTTACATCCAGGCCCGGGAGCGTCTTGAAGAGCTGAGCCACCGTCTCCGCGTTTCGGTCCAGGAGGGTGGTGCCGGCGATGACACTGACGGGTGCCGGAGTTTCGAAGACCCTCCGAGCCGTCCGGGTCGCCGTGACCTCCACCGGGCTCAGGAGGTAGACGAGAGTGTCGCCAGCAAGAGAGTCGGCCTGCAGGGGGAGCTGCCCGGCGATGGGGGAGCCGGTCAGTAGCGCGGGGAGGACCAGGAAAAGCATGTGCCTAAGGGGCATGATCGATCTATATGAGTGAGGCTTGACGTTCTAAACGCGAATGGCGCGAGACTCAATGTAGCGGTGCAGGCGGATCGGCAAGCACTTGAAGAGCGGCGTCCACTCCGCCTGCTTCGTGGGGGGTGTCGGTGAGGCGCAGGCCCAGCTCGACGCCGGCCAGCGCGCCCAGCAGCGTGACATCGTTGAGATCCCCCAAATGCCCGATTCTGAACACCCGGTCCTTGAGCTTCCCGAGCCCACCTCCCACCGATAGGTCGCAGCGGGTGCGCAGGACGTGACGCAGACGTTCCGACGACGCGTCCATCGGCAGTTTCACCGAGGTGGCCGCGTGGGAACAGGCTGTCGGCTCGGCGCAGTAGTTCTCGAGCTCCCAGGCGGACACCGCGGCCCTCGTGGCTCGTGAGTGCCGCGCGTGTCGGGCGAACACCGTTTCCAGTCCCTCTTCCTCGATCATTTGGAGTGCTTCGCGAAGGCCGAACAGTAGCCCCGTGGCCGGGGTGTAGGGGAAGAAGCCGTCGGCATTGAAGCGCAGCATCTCCTGCCAGTCCCAATACGAGCGAGGAAGGGACGCCTGAGCGTTGGCCTCGAGCGCTCTCTCGCTGAGTGCGGCAAAGGAGAGCCCAGGTGGTAGCATCAACGCCTTCTGCGATCCCGAGATACACACGTCGACGCCCCATTCGTCGTGTCGGTAGTCTGTGGCAGCGAGCGAGGACACGGTATCGACCATCAGCAGGGCGGGGTGCTCCAGGTCAGTGAGCGCGCTCCGGATGGCAGCCACATCGGACGTGACACCGGTGGAGGTTTCGTTGTGTACCACCAGCACCGCGCGGATGCGCCGGTCGTCGTCCCGCTCGAGTTCCGAGCGCACGTCGTTCCCGGTCACGGGTAGCCGCCAGTCCCCAGCTACTTGTGAAACGCGGAGGCCCAGCCGTTCGGCGACCCGACTCCACATGAGCGAAAAGTGGCCGCGATCGAATACCAACACCTGGTCGCCCGGCGACAGCGTGTTGCAGAGCGCCGCCTCCCAAGCTCCGGTGGCAGAAGAAGGGTAGATGAGGACGGGTGCGTTCGTATTGAAGATCCCCTGCATCCCGGTCAGCACTTCCTGAAGCATCGCCTGAAAGGCGGGTCCACGATGGTCGATCGTGTTCCGATGCATGGCGTTTAGGATCCGATCCGGAACGTTGCTGGGACCGGGTAGCTGAAGGAAATGGCGTCCAGGGCTGCGGTTCACGAACGGACTCACGGCATTGAGGAAGGAGCGATTGGAGCCGGAGGTTTCCACGACCACGTCACGTTCGTCAAGCGCCCTCGGGTGCCTCCGTTGCCTCATTCCCTTATGGTGCGGTTCCTGAACTCCGCGACGACGTGAAGAACTCAACCCGCGACGACCATCGTGCCCGGGCGCTGGCCAGGCGGCTTGCCCGGGACTTCCGAGGACCGGTTCACGGTGACCCGGTGACGCGTGGCATGTACGCCACCGATGCGTCCATCTATCAGGTCATCCCCCTCGTGGTGGCCAGCCCCATCGACGAGGCGGACGTACGAGTGGCCCTGGAGTGGGCGCGCCGAGAGGGGATTCCCCTCACATCGAGAGGCGCGGGGACGTCACAGGGCGGGCAGGCGATCGGGCCCGGACTGGTGTTGGACTTCAGTCGACACATGAACGCCGTGTTGGGTGTGGATGCGCGAGCCCGGACTGCGCTCGTACAGCCGGGCTTGGTGCTCGACGACCTGAACCGTGCGCTGCGTTCCCACGGCCTGATCTTTCCCGTCGACGTGGCCACCGGCAGTCGCGCTACCCTCGGGGGAATGGCGGGCAACAACTCCGCCGGTGCGCGGTCGATCCTCCATGGCCACATGGTGGACAACGTGCGGGCCGTTCACGCTGTGTTGCCGGACGGCACGGCCGAGGTCCTCCACACCGCGCTTCACGCCGAGCAAGACCCGGCCATCGAGCCGCCACCACTGCAGAGGAGTATCGGTGAGATCTATCGCCGCGAACAGAAGGAGCTGGAAAGAAGGGTGCCCAAGGTGGCGCGCCACGTCGCCGGCTACAACCTTCACCGTGTGCGGCCGGATGGGCTCGGATCGGGGGACTTGCTGATAGGCTCCGAGGGGACCCTGGCTGTCTTCTCGGCGCTGGAGCTGAGCCTCGTGGCTCGACCGCGCCACTCGGCGTTGGCAGTGTGTCGCTTCCCTTCGTTGTCGGCGGCCCTCGAGGCCGTCCCGGAGATCGTTGCCCTGGGGCCCAGTGCGGTGGAACTGGTGGACGGCACCGTCATCGAGCGGGCCTGGGCCCTCCCGCAGTTCCGTGCCATCGTGGAACAACTTGCCCGGACAGGAACCCCCGCTCTTCTCTTTGTAGAGTTCCAGGGCGATAGACCCAAGGCGGTGGGCCAACACCTGGACGCCGCCGGGGCTCTGTTGAGCCGACAGGGATACCGGGGGGCGATGGTGAGGGCCGAAACCCCCGAGTTCCAGGAATCCATCTGGGCGCTCCGGCGGGCTGGCATGAACCTGGTGACCAGTACCAAGGCAGACCGCAAGCCGGTCTCCTTTCTCGAGGACTGTGCCGTGCCGATCGGACGCCTCGCCGAATACGCAGAGCGTGTCACCGCGATCTTCGAGCGAGAAGGCCTACAGGGCACCTGGTACGCCCACGCGTCCGTGGGCTGTCTGCACGTGCGCCCCGCGCTCGACCTCAAGAGTGATGAGGACCTGTCATGCATGCGGCGGATCGCGGAGGCCATGCTCGAGGTCGTGCGCGACCTGGGTGGTTCGCACTCGGGAGAACATGGCGATGGCAGGGTGCGCTCCGAGTTCCTGCAACCGATGCTGGGAGATCGCCTCGCCGAAGCCTTCAGGGAGATCAAGGAAACCTTCGACCCCGAGCGGATCCTCAACCCCGGCGTCATCGTGGACCCTCCGCGGATGGACGATCGGGAGTTGCTTCGGTACGGGACCGAGTACCACGAAGTTCCCCTGTCGACCGGATTCGATTGGAGCGCTTGGGGGTCCTTCCAGCGGGCCACCGAAGCGTGCAACAACAACGGTCAGTGCCGGAAGCGGTCACCGGGCGTCATGTGCCCGTCCTTCCGCGCCACCCAGGAGGAGGCGGACGCGCCCAGGGGACGGGCCAACACACTCCGGATGGCGTTGAGTGGGCAGTTGGGGCCCGGTGCCCTGGAGAGCTCCGCCGTGCAGGCGACGCTCGACCTCTGCGTGGGCTGCAAGGCCTGCCGAAAGGAGTGTCCGGCTGGTGTCGACGTGAGTCGCATGAAGACCGAAGTCCTGCATCAGCGGAGGGCGCGGCACGGTCTCTCCCGGCGCACCAAGCTGTTCGCACACCTGCCCCGCACGGCACCCCGTTGGTCCCGCCTCCGTCGTCTCTCCAACCTTCCGAGAACCTCTCGTGTGGTGGCGGGTCTGCTCGAGCGGGTTCTGGGCGTCGCACGGGGTCGGGCTCTCCCAGCGTGGAGCTCCGATCCGTGGTCGGCCGCCGACCTCGGGCCGGGGCGAGCGTCACCGGGCGATCGGGATGTCTTCCTGTTCGTCGATACCTTCACTCGGTACTTCGAACCTGAAAACGCGAGGGCGGCTGCGCAGGTGTTGCGGAGTGGCGGGTACGAGGTGCGAGAGGTCCAACGACCGCAGGGTACCCGCCCGCTCTGCTGTGGCCGGACCTATCTGTCCGCAGGGATGATTCCTGAAGCCAGGGAGGAAGCTCGACGGTTCTGCGACGCGTTGGAGTCCGGGGACCTACGGCATGCTCCCATCGTAGGGATGGAGCCGTCCTGCGTGCTCACACTGCGCGACGAGTGGCCGGCGCTCCTTCCCGACCGCGCGATCCCGCCGCGGCCCGCCTTGCTGCTCGAGGAATTCCTTGTGGAGGAGAAGTCCGCGGGCCGCCTCTCACTTCCACTCAAGGCCCTTCCGGAGAATACCGCTCGCATCCACGGTCACTGCCATCAAAAGGCCTTCGATCTCGACGGATTGACGGCCGAGGTCATGGGGTGGATCCCTGGGTTGCACGTCAGCGCCCTTGCCGCGGGGTGCTGTGGGATGGCGGGTTCGTTCGGATATGAGCGAGAGCACCAGACCATTTCAGAGGTGATGGCGGGGCTGGACCTGCTCCCGCAACTCGCGGACCTGGCGGAGACCACTTACGTGGTGGCGAACGGGTCCAGTTGTCGTCACCAGATCGGTGATCTCTCCGACAGAGATCCACTCCACGTCGCGAGGGTGTTGGCAGAAGCCTTGGAATGACCGACCTTGGCGAAGCCAACCTCAGACAACCGACCGTGAAAGCTGTGATGCGCACACTGCCACTCCTGCCTTTGGCCGCGATGCTCGCCTGCGCCGGGGCAGAGACCGAGGTACGTCCCATGCTGCCCGATGAAGTCGACTACGCCCCCGTGCTCGAGGTGTCGCTCAATGACATGGAGCGCTCCCAGAGTGGCCTCTACCAACAGGTGTTGCGGGAAGGGAGTGGTGAGCCGTCTGCGGTGGGGGACTCGCTCTGGGTGGAATACACCCTCTGGCTTCCCGACGGCCGCAAACTGGACGCCAGCGCCGACCACAGCCCCCCCGGGCCGTTGGCCGTCGTCCTGGGGGAGACGCAGTTGATCGCGGGATGGGTGGAGGCGGTGACGGGGATGCGGCTAGACGAGCGGAAGCGCGTCGTCGTGCCGTACGATTTGGGGTATGGAGCCCAGGGCGCGGGCGGCGCGGATGGTGTCCCTCCCTACGCCACCCTGGTGTTCGAGATGAAGGTCGCGCGAATCGTCCGGGGTGCGTGAGGTTGCCACCGTGCCCTACAGGCCCACGGGGTAAGGACTTGGGGGGCTCCGCCCCGGGCCTACGACGCCAGTCGCACGAAGATGTCGGAGGCCACCAGCGCGAACACGGCGTCCAGGTCGGCAGCCGTGGGTGCAATGTAGGTCTGTCCCTGTGGCTGTCCGGGGTCGGATATCCCCCCCTCGTTGGACAGCTCGTCCAGGTACGACTCGACGGTATTCCCCAGCCCGATGGAGTAGAAGTAGGCGCCTTGGCCTCGAATGGCGTTGGCCCAGTAACGCCCGTCGTCATGCGCTTTGTCCTGGGCCGCCTGGGCGTCCCACACGTTGAAGCACAGATAGACGAGTCGGCAGCCGGACGGGTTCGGGGGGTTGCCGTTTTGAGGGAGGGTGACGTCCGGGTTGTCCCAGTAGCCGTCGATGGCGGTCCCGTTGTAGCCGGCCGCCATCACGCGGTCCTGCTCGGCGCCGGGGAAGCCGATCACGTCTCTGAACGCCGTGGGCCGTCCGTCCGTGAAGAACACCACCACCTTCACCGCCCGGGCGCGCACCGGGCCGGTGGCGAGCTGGTCGTTGGCCCGCCGGAGCGCCTGTCCGGTGTTGGTCCAACCTCCCGGTGACATGCCGTTGATCTCCGACGTCACCGTGCTCGAGAAGTAATCGGTGAGCAGGACGTGCTGCACGGAACGGGTGTTGAACCCGACCAGTCCCATCTGGTCGATGGCGTCGTCGAACTTCGACACGAAGCTGTTGGCGGCTGCGGTCAGGTCACTCCAGGCTCCAGACATCGAGCCGGAGTGGTCGATGACCAGCACCAGGTCCACGGGTGGGGTGGCCGCGCGCGCGGAAGCGTCGATTTGGACCGTGTTCCGACCGAGCACCCGGGCGAGCAGCGTCGGCATCTGCTCCGTCGCGGTCACCTGGACCGTGTTCTCGCCGAACCCGTTGGTCGCGAACGCGACGTTGAGGGTGGCGCTGAGGGCCCCGTTGCCCACCCCATTTGCCTGAGCGATGGCCAGCGCGTGCTGCTCGGCGGCGGCCTGGCCGCTGCGAAACACGCGCGCTCCGGCCAACGCGGCGGCGTCCACCGCCCGGGTCATGCGTGCCCGGCTCACGTACGCCCGTCCCATGTCGATCGCTAAAGCACCCATGCCCAGAAGCACGACCATGATCAACGAAACGAAGAGGATGACAGAACCTCGCTCGTTGCGGACGACGGATTCTTTGGTGGAGGAGGTGGAAGGCATGAGTCGAAATCCTGTAAAGCTTGAGACCTAAAAGACGGCGGCTTCGTAAAGCGTTCCGGGTAGTGCGCGTCCGAGCACGCCGCTCAGCGGGGTGAGTGGCGTGTAGTTGTAGAAGAGCTCGACGGTGTAGAGCACCCGGCCATCGGCCAGGCCCGTCAGCCCCTGAAGCGCGGCAGCAGGGTTCCCGATGGTTCCCATCTGCGTGGCTCCCGTGGCCCCCTGCGAGAACTGGGCGGTCACCATCGGAGTGCCCCCCGTCACCATCACCCGCGACGCGATTGCCCCGCCCACGGCGGGCATGTTGATGTCGCTGCCGTTGGTCAGGACGATCTGGGTCACCTGCGGGAGGGAGGCGCCGCGAGCGGCGAGGTTGGCCCCCTCCCGCGAAAGGCCGGTCAGGGCATGGGAGATTCCGAAGGCATGCCCGAACTCGATGACGCCCAGAAGGATCAGCAGCATGATCGGCAGGATCAGGGCGAGTTCGACGAGTTCCTGACCGCGGTCGCTTCGGGCCAGCCGGCGCGCAAGGGCCCTGCGGGTGCGGCGAGTGCTAGAACAGGGGTTCATTCTTCACCGTCGTGCTGACAGAAATGAGCATGGTGCTGGGGAACCACGACGGCAGCATTCCGCCTCCGAACTGGTATTGATAGTCCAGCGTGATGGTGACGAGGTCGTCGGGGTTGCCTCCACCGGGTGGATTGATGGTGATGTCGTCGACATCGACGTTCAGGGACGTCGCCTTGTCGATCAGGACCTGCTTGATCGACGCCCCACGCGTCATCGGCTGCCCGGTGTTGGGATCGATCAGCGTCTGGCCGGTGATGGCATAGCGCGATGCCTCTAACACAGCGTGTCGAACCGTGGCACGGGTGTAGAAGTGACGCCCCATCTCCACCACCGAGAGCAATAGAAACACCGCGATCGGGATGGCGAAGGCGAACTCGACGAGGCTTTGTCCGCGTCGACGGGCGAGGAGGTGACGGAAAACGCGCATAAGGCTACCTGCACGCCCCCGAACCGGGAAGCTGCACCGGTCGGTAGGCGTAGTTCTCGTCGAGGAGCGTTGCGCCAGTGGCAGCGAAGTACTCCTGCCAAAAGCGCTTGACGGATTGTCCCGCACGGTTGTCGATACGGCCGCCGGCCACGACCACACAGACCCCGTTCAGGTTGGGCAGCGTGCCCTCATCGGCGGCTTTGGCCACCCATTCCGGTCCCGGCATATTGCGGCTCCCTTCCATTTCGATGGCAGGGGTCGACTGGAGCATGTCTGAGAACAGGTAGAGCGTCTTGTTGGCCCGGGGCCGCACACGGAACTCCTCTGCCACGTCGTAGAGAGTGGACAGGATATCCGTACCCATGATCTCCTCGCGGCCGGCGGGGTTCGCGAACGCCTTGAGGTACGCAGTGGCATCCCTCAGGAATCGGTCGACAGCGATGGAGTCACTGGCCAACACCAGGTCACTGCGTTCGCGATCCGGAACGTCCTCCGACCACCGCGTGGGCACCTCTTCGATCGAGAGCTGCAACAGCTCCATGGCTGTGATGCGGTCGTTGTGGGTCAGGCCCCTGATACGCTTTCGCATGAGGTCGTACGCCTGAAGGATCTGCGGCTCCTGGATGCTCGCGGAGCGGTCGAACACGAATGCCACATGTTCCAGTGCTCTGGTTGCCTCGGCTGCGAGCAACTCGCGCTGTTGGGCAGTGGCGGACGGATCGATGCAACCCATCGGGGCGAGCATCGCCAACGCAAATAGCAACTCGCGCGAGCCCATCATTCGGTCGCCTCGCGGTTGAAGTCGCCCCGCACCACATCGAAGCGGGCGCGCAGATCCGCGATCTCGGCCTCGTAGGCCTCGGGGGTATGCAGCGCGTGATCCCCGGAGAAGAGGGGGCCTACGTCCAACCCCAAGAGGGCCGACTCTTCCGGGAGCGGGACCTCTTTGCCTCGCAGGGAGCGGTGCTTCTCCTTCCGGTACAGGTCCACCACGTCGTCGAGTCGACCCGCCATCTCGGCCAGGTGCGTTTCGCTGTGCATGGCCAGGAGGCCCTTCAACTCGCGGATATGCTTGGTGGATTCTCCGAGCATGGTAGTCACTTCTTCCGAAGCCTCTTCCGCGGCGGCGACGCAATCTCGTCGCTCGTCTTCGAAGGTGCTGTCGTCGAAGTACTCGTATCGCTTGACCTGACGGTGGTAGTAGGCCGCGCTGATCGCGCAGAGCACCAGGGTCAGGTTAAGCAGCAAGATGGGGAAGCTCAGGCGGGCCATGGAGCCGGAGTATTCACGGAGTTCCAGAGCCGCAGCCTCCATATCGTCGGCCCGGTCTGCCTTCTCGTTGGCGGCCAGCAGATCCCCGTCGACGCGCAGCCATCCGGCGTCGCGCCGCAACTCCGCTACGACCACGCTGTCTTCCTGATAGCGCTCCTCACCGACCTCACCCAACGTCATACGAGCCTCGAACAGCACCCCGATCACCAGTGCCAATCCGGCTCCGGTGAGTACCATGGGCAGCGCGTGCTCGAGCGGGGAGCGACCCGCGACGGTGTCCCGTCGCTGGCGCTGGTGCCCGAGCGTCACCAGGTCACGCATGGAGCCACCGAAGAAGTGGCCCAGTACGCAAAGGAACGTGACCACGCCGAGTGCCAACAGCGCCGCGTCGGGCCGCAGCAGAAGCTGGGCGAACACACGCTGGGCGCCGGCCAACCAGCCCTGAGACACCTCGGTCAGGAGCCTGATTTGGCGCTCGGTGAGAGGGTCTCGAGGAAGCAGAGACGCGAAGACCGGAGCGTTGGCGAAGTACTCGACCAGCCCCAAAAAGGACACCGCGATCAGGTAGGCTCGAGTGGAAAGACCGCGGTGCCCACTGGACTCGGCGCTATCGATCTCGCGCGCGACCTCCTGACGCCTGACCGAGAGACGCGCCTTGGTGCGTTTCAGTTCATGCGCGAGGCGCTGGATCCGGTCGATCAGCAGAGCCGTCCGACCCATCTTCTCGGAGAGAGCCTTTTCCTGGTCGGCCCATTGGGCTTCTTGGGACGAGCGGGCATTGGCGCGCCAGCGCTCGTACACCGCCCGGCAGCGCTCCCGCAGCTCCGTCTCGTTGGAGGCCACTTCGTCGGCATCGTCGCCTGCGTTCCGGATCCGGCGGGCGTCTGCGCGCGCGCTCTTGATCGCTTCGCTGCGTAGCTTTTCCACTACGCCATGCATGTCCTGCACGTCATAGTCGGGGGCTCGCACCGGCGTGGGCTCGGACTCGCCCTCGGTCCGTGTCGTATCGCGACCGTTCTTGGAGAACCGTGCGAGCCAGGACGCCGAGGAGGGCGCCGCGCTCTCGTCACGCGGTTCGTACGAAAGCACTTTGCGGGTACTCATCTGTCCTCCCATTCCAACGTGTCACCCACGCGGGTTCCGGTCTCTCGGAGGGTGCCGACCGGGACCTCGAGGGCGTAGCGTGCCTCCCGGTGCACGCTGGTGCGCTTGCCGGGAGCGATGCCGTCGTACGTCGCTACGACCTTGCCTTCCGGGTCGAGGAAGGCCACATCGATCGGAAAGCGCATCCCGTACATGTGGATGGCGCGGCAGGGGCTCAGCAGGAGCCCTTCGCCACCCGCAAGACTCGGACGGCCCAGGAGACCCCGGAGGCGCGTCCAGGGCGAGTCGGCCACCCCGACTCGAATCCCCAGCGTGGTGCCGCGGGCGGGGTTCTTCACAAGCAGCGACATCAGAGCAAACCTCCCAACAGCTCGCCGAGTAGGAAGACCGACGGCCCCAGAATGACCACGAAGGTCGCTGGGAAGACGAACAGAGCCAGCGGGAAGAGCATCTTGATGGTCGTCTTCGCGGCCCGTTCCTCGGCCTCCTGGCGGCGCTTCGTGCGCAGCGTGTCCGCATGCACTCGGAGAGACTGAGCGATGGAGGTGCCGAACCGGTCGGTCTGAACGAGCATGCTCACGAGCGCGCGCATGTCTTCGAGCCCCGTGCGTGAAGCGAGTCCGCGTAGCGCGTCCATGCGCGCCGCCCCGGCTCGAATCTCGAGGTTGGAGATGGCCAGCTCCTCGGCGAGAATCGGCGAGATGGCGTCGATCTCCTGAGCCACCCTGAAGAGCGCCTGGTTGAGACCGAGTCCGGCTTCCACGCACACGACCAGAAGGTCGAGCATGTCGGGGATGGCCTTCTGCATCTCTCGTTGACGCCGGCGCGCCCGGACCTTGATGACGAGGAACGGCAGCATCCAGCCGAGCAGGCCGGCGAAGGCCAAACCCAACACCCACTGACCTACCTGGGCGCCCGTCAGCGTCAGAAGCGAGATGGCCAGCCCGCCGAATCCCACGGCTCCGATGAGCCGAGTCGACAGGAAGACGGGTACCGCTTCGCGTCCTCGGAAGCCGGCTCGCAGCAGCCAGTGCCGGAGGCTCTCGCGTGACTTCTTACCCACGGCCAGCCGGGTACCCATGGTCTCCATGAGCAGTTGTAGCCGACGCCGACGGGCCTGACGCGCGCGCCGTTCTGCGAGGCGAACATGCACGGGGAGGGGGATACGCAGTGCGGCCAACTGGCGCCTGAGTACCCGCCCCTGCGAGTTGGCGAGCTCGTTGACTGCAACCACCACCAGTCCGGTGGAGAGGGCCGCCAGGGCCATGACGAGATAGATCATCGTGGGCAGTCCGCTAGAGTTCTACGTCGGTGAGTCGGCGAATGACCATGTAGCCCATCGCCTGCAGCGCGATCGCGGCGGCCAGCATGAGGCGTCCCATCGGTTCTTCGATGAGCGGCCGCATGTAGTCCGGATTGATCAGAAAGAGACCCAGTCCCGCGATGACGGGGGCCGCCCCCAGGAACATCCCGGTCATGCGGCCCTGCGCCGTGTGCGTGCGCAGTTGGCGTCGGAACGTGAAGCGCTCCCGGATGACCGATGACAGCTTCTCGAGGATCTCGGCCAAGTTGCCGCCGACATCCCGCTGAATGAGCAGAGCCGTGGCGAAGATCCGCACATCGGGCAGCGTCACCCGATCGCACATGGAGTTCAGAGATTCATCCAGGGGCAGCCCGTAACGGAGCTCCTCGAAGATCTGTCGAAACTCGGAGGCCACCGGCTCGGCTGCCTCTTCGGCGACCATGCCCAGACCGGTGGATACGCCGTGACCGGCACGGATGGAGCGGGTCAACAGGTCGATGGCCTCGGGCAGATGTGCCTCGAACGCCGCCATGCGCTTGCGGCCGCGGCGGGCCAGCCAGAAGTACGGGAGGGACGCGCCGATCGCGGCGGCGACCAATCCCACCTCGATCCCCCGACCCGTCACCGTGAAGGCGAACCCTAGTGCGATTGCCGCACCCACCGTGATGGCCAGGAAAGGCGCGATGGTGAGCCCGGTGCCGCTGCGCTCCAGGAACGACTGGAGGTCGCCCAGTCGGGGCACCCTGGCCAGCGCGGGCTGCAGCCAGGGCGGCAGGCCCTTTCCCTTCGCCCTGAGGAGCGTGTTCGCTGCTGGAGTGCCATCGAGCGAGCGTTCGCCGAGGCGCTTCAGTTCATTGCGCATTTGACGCTCGCGCATGAGTACCCGTCCAGCTTCGACGAGTGCGGCGATGGCGATGGTCGCCAACGCCACCGAAGCGAAGGCGGCAAGGGCAAGGACCCAGGAGGGCTGCTGAACGGTGTTCATCTGCGCTCCCAAGCCGTTTCGAAGTTGCCATTGGAAAGCGGGCCCGACGACGTGAACAGGGCCTCGGAGAGATGGATCCCGTAGTTGCGCAGGCGGTCGGCGTGCTTGGGCCGAATGCCGGTGGGTACGAAGCGACCCACCACCTTTCCGTCGGCACCCAAACCGTCGCGTTGGAAGACGAAGATGTCCTGCATGGAGATCACCTCCCCCTCCATGCCCACGACCTCCGCGACGTTGGTGATGCGCCGGGTACCGTCGGACAGACGACTGACGTGTACGATCAGGTCGATCGCGGACGCGATCTGTTCGCGGACGCCCTTCTCGGGAAGGTTGAGCCCCGCCATCGACACCATGGTCTGGAGGCGGGACAGGCCGTCACGTGGTCCGTTGGCATGCAACGTCGTCAACGACCCGTCGTGGCCGGTGTTCATGGCCTGCAGCATATCGATGGCTTCGGCACCGCGGACCTCACCCACCACGATGCGGTCGGGCCGCATACGGAGCGAGTTCATCACCAAGCGTCGGGCGTCGACTTCGCCCGAGCCCTCGATGTTGGGCGGCCGGGTTTCCAGACGGGCCACGTGCGGCTGCCGGAGCTGCAGCTCGGCCGAGTCCTCGATGGTGACGATGCGTTCGTCCGCCGGAATCGACTCGGAGAGCACGTTCAGCAGGGTGGTCTTCCCCGCACCCGTACCCCCCGAGATGAGGATGTTGAGCCGTGCTTTCACACAGCCATCCAGGAACGTCAGGATCTCCTGGGTGAGTGTGCCGGTCCGCAGCAGGTCCTCGGCCGACAGCGCGTCGGAGCGGAACTTCCGGATCGACATGTGGGGGCCGTCGACCGCGAGGGGCGGCACGATGGCGTTGACACGGGAGCCGTCCGCCAGGCGAGCATCCACCATGGGGGAGGAGTCGTCGATGCGACGGCCCACCGCCGATACGATGCGATCCAGCACCAACAGCAGGTGGGGCTCGTCACGGAAGCGGACGTTGGTCTTGTGGATGCGACCGTTGCGCTCGACGTAGACGTGCTCGTGCGTGTTCACCAGGATGTCGGATACCTCAGGGTCCTGCATCAGTGGCTCGAGCGGCCCTAATCCGAACACTTCGTTGAGGACGAGGTCGGCAATCAGCTCGCGCTCTTCCAGGTTGAGGGGAGCCTCTTCCTGAACCAGGAGGGTGCGCACGATGGCGCGTACCTCGGCGACCGCCTCGTCGTCATCGCGATCGATGATGGCGCTCAGGTTCAGGCGATCGATGAGCTGCCTGTGAATGCGGGACTTGATCTCCTCGAACAGCGGGCTGTGCTCCCGTGTGTAGGAGATCTCTGGCCCATGGGCCGCCGCCTGCCGGCGCGAAAAGTTCGCCTCTCGGCGACGCGCTTCCCACGCGGGTACGCCCTCGGCCGCCAGCTCTACGGTCGGGGTCAGCTGCTCTACGCTATCCGACATGATTCAACGCCTTTTCCTGAGATCCGTTGCGACGGCGCGCCGAACTGAAGGGAAGGAAACCGAACCGAGAGGAGCGCTTGTCCACCTCGACGTCTCCGATCGCGCCGGCCAGGCCTCGGATGTCTTTCGACAATGCCGAGCGCGCGTCGTCGACCACGGGACGACCCGCGTTCAACGCCTGGATTACCGCGCGATAGTCGTTTGCGAAGGTCCAATGGACGGGGACGCCCAGCGCCTTCTCGATTTCGCCGTCCGGGATGATGTCCCGAGCGTCGTACCGGTTGACGAGCAGCTTCAGTGATTCCTCGTCACCATTCCGTCGCAGCTCCCGAAGCATGGGGAGACACCGCGCGGCGTTTCGGATGCACGCCAGGTCCGGTGTGGTGACCACATAGACGTCGTTGGCTGCCTGGATGGCAGCTACGGTGGCCGCGTTGAACGTCTTGGGGGCGTCCACGACCACGTACTCGTACGGCTGCCTGAGGAAGTCGAGGATCTGAGCAACCTCGTTGGCGTCCGCCGTTTGGGGGTCGGCGGGCTCATAGGGGGCTGCCAAGATGTCGAGTCCCGAGTCATGACGGTCGATGTACGACGCCAAGAGATCAGAATCGACCCGATGGAAGTTACGAAGTAGGTCAGCCACGCTGAACTTGGGCTCGATGCCCAGCGTAAGCGCGGTCTCGCCCAACTCCAGATCCAGATCGACCAAGAGCGTGCGCTTGCGGGTAAGACGGTGCAGCTCGACGGCGAGGTTGGTGGCCAACGTGGTCGAGCCCGATCCGCCCTTGGGGCTGAAGACCACCGACAGATGGGCGGGCGACGTGGTCCCACCGGTCGCCTTCTTCCCCATCTTGCGTACCACGCGCGTCAGCGCCTCCAGGACGCCCTCCTCGTCCGCCGGCTTGGGCAGGTACTCGGAGATCCCGGCCTGCATCGCCGACAACAGCAATTGCGGCGAGAGATCCGGACCGAACCCGATGAGCTTGCGACTGGGGTTCGACTCGATCAGGAACTGGGCGAACCTTAGACCGATGGATGGGCTGTCCTCCAGGTCCAGGAACGCGAGCTCCGGGTTGATCTGCTCGAGCAGGTCCAGGTGGCTGGCCTCGATGTCGGTGAACGGGGCGTCCACCGACATCGCGACCGACACGGATTCGTGAGCCGCCAGGATGCGGTGCAGGTCGGCCGTGAGCGCCTGATCGGTCGAGAAGACGGCGGCCTTAACGGCCATCGTTGCTGCCTCGCGTCAGGTCGCCGTTCCAGGTGTCCAGCTCGCCCGTGGGGATCTCTACCGGACCATCGGTGGGGCGCATCAGCTCGGGAGTCACGAGCACCAGCAGTTCCGTCTGGTTCTGTCGCGCTTCCTTGGAGCGGAAGAGGGCACCCAAGATGGGGATGTCACCCAGCAGGGGGATCTTGCTGACGCTTTCGATCATGGTGTTGTCCATGAGTCCGGCGATCGCGAAGGTCTGCCCCGGTCGGAGCTCGACTGTGGTTTCGGCCTTGCGCGAGGTCAGGGACGGGATGCGGAATCCAGAGATCTCCACACCGTTGGCGAAGTCGAGCGCCGAGACTTCCGGGGCCACCGCCAACCGGATCGCGCCGCTGTTGGTGATCTCGGGGGTGAAGCGCAGCCGGATCCCGAACTCTTTGAAGAGCACGGTGATCGCAGTCGTGGCCCCGGACCCCTGGACGACGGGGAAGGGGAACTCGCCACCGGCCAGGAAGGACGCTTCCTCTCCGGGCATCGCGAGCAGGTTGGGCTCGGCCAGGCTCCGGAACGATCCGTTGCCTCGCAGCGCCTGGACGAAGGCACCGAACTTGGACGCATCGTGGAACAGGAAGAAGTTCACCGCATCGGAGAACGTCTGCTCCGGTCCATCTCCGTCGATGAAGTCTCGCGAGAAGGGCACCACTCCGCCGGAGCTGAGCACTCCCTCATCGTCACCGCGCAGGTTACGCGGGTCGACGCGGGTTACGTTGACGCCGTATTCCTCGAGGGCGTTGCGGGACACCTCGGCGAAGCGAACCTTCAGGAGCACCTGTCCCTGGTCGGGGGTGCCCAGATAGTCGATGACGTTGACGTCCTCGCCCAGCGTTTGGGCCAGCAGGACCGCCTGGCCGTGCGTGCGGGAGTCACTCACCTCGCCTGACAAGACGACGTTGGTGCCCACCGCGGACACGCTGATGTCCTCGTTCGGGAACAGTCGCTTGAACTCGGCGTCCAGGGTGGCTGCGTCCGCGGTGATCCGCACCGTGTAGATGCTGAGGCGTCCCGAGCTGTCCCACACCAGCAGGCTGGTGGTGCCGGGTGCCTTTCCGTTCACGACCACTTCGGACTCGGAAACCACCACTGCATCGGCCGTCTCCGGCTCGGCGATGGAGACCCGCCGCAGTCCGCCGGGGACCGTCACCAGAGCGGAGTTGCCCGTGGCGAGCGTAATCAGGCGCTGGGTGCCAACGTTCTGGGTGACCCGCGGCGGACCTGCGGGGACGACCGCAGTCGTATCCGTCTGCTGAGCCGCCAGGGCGGTCGGAGCGACGGCCAAGACCGTCAAGGCGAGAAGGGGGCGAAGCCCACGTGACGTCATCATCGGTTGGATCCTCCGGGGATCTCGGAAGCAGTCTTGTCGGGGCCGCGGAACAGCTCGACGGTCGGGCGGGGGGCCGGCGCGGAAGCGCGACGGCGCGGACGGGAAACCGGCTTCACAGACGACGGGAGTAGCGTGGCGGTACTGGTACCTTCGGTCTCGGCCACTTCGAGGTCGAGCGGGTTGCGGAGTACCAGTTGAATGCGACCCTTGGTTGCGGCCAACGTCAGCTTCTCCGACTCGGACGGGTCTACCAACAGGGTCACGACCGGGACGGACGTGGGCTCACCGCGGAAGTCGCGCTCGGTCGTTTGACCCGCGGCCAAGACCACGATGTTCTGTAGCACGACCTGCGTTCGCGGTTCGGTGTACTGTTGGGTCTGATCCAGCGTGGCCAGCACATCCACTCGGGTGCCGGGGGACGCCCAACCAGAGACGGAGGTCACATCATCGACCTTCACGCTCATGGCGCGCTTCCCTGCCGGGATGGTGATGGCTAGACCTGACCCGGCTTCCCGGTTCGCGAGCTTGGTGGACATGAGGGGCTCATTGGCCCGTACCGACACGATGAGTCCACGGCCCACGACTTCGGCGGGGGAGACGGCGTAGCCCACCGGGACCTCGCCTTCAGGCCACGGGACGAGCTTGATGTCGGTGGCGGTGACCACTTCTCCGGGCGCCAGATCGCGGGCGGCCAGAACGACCTCCGTGGTCGGCTCGTTCCCCAGGGCGACCTGTGGCCCCGTGTCGCGTAGGAAGGCCCAAGCGAGGTACGCGGCGCCAGCGCCTGCGACCAAAGCCAGTGTGAAAACGAGGCCAAATCTCTTACTCATGATTCACCTTCTTCAGGGGTCAACCGACTAGACGGTCAGGAACCAGCCGGCCAGTGCTCCAGCCGCGATCGCTACGCCGTAGGGGAGTGCGTGTGCGCCAGGAGTGTCGAGCGTGATGGGGGCGCCCTGGCCGGCGCCCTTCCAACCGTTGAACGACTGTATCGAGAACGTCGTCACGATGGTGTGCAGGTTGGCTGCGGTCTCGTAGACTCTCCGCCGAGCCAGAACCTGGACGACGGCCATGACACCACCTACGAGCGCCATGACGAGTAGGGCGGTGTCCACCCGTCCGAGACCGAGCAGAGCGCCTGCGGCGGTCAACATCTTTACATCTCCCCCGCCCAGTCCCCCCACCAGGAAGAACAGGAGCGAGAGAGCAAAGCAGACCCCGGCTCCCGCCAACCCCGCGCCCAAGGCTCCGAGTCCGTCCGGCATGCGCAGCAACAGCGCCAGCACGAACACACTCACTGTGAGCGCATTCGGGATGCGTCGCTCGCGCAGATCGAACCAGATGCCGCCGATGGCAAGCACCAGGAGCAGCGCAGTGGGAAGTAGGGTCGAGGTCATCATCGAAACTTCGGGTAAGGACTCGGATCGGGAGGCCGAAGACACTCCCGATCCGGAGTCCTTGCGCCCTTAGCTACCAGGGTTCTGGAGCTGACCCGCGGCGTTGTTGAACACAGCCGAGATCTGGTCACGCAGAACGATGATGGCGCCAGTCACGCCAAGCGCGATGACGACGATGAGAAGCACGTACTCAGTGAGGTCCTGTCCGGACTCGTCACTCCAAAGAGCATTGAGCAGGGCGGGCATCGAAACTTCCTCCAGCAATGGAAACAAGGAACTATCCTCGATTGGCGGACGCCGATCGGGACGACGCGGTCACCTAGTGGATGTCCTGTGCCAGTCAATGCCCACGCAAATCGCACGATGCTGCAAAGCCCCTTCTTACAACGTGTTACGAGATCGTCTTGCTCGAATGATCGAGGGGTTGTCAACGAAACGCATCACCCGTTTTGTGGAGTCGCCACGACGGATGTGTTGTGCGCGCGGCGCAGGCGCACTCGCGTTTTGCCCGACGTAGGTGTCCCGAGTCTACCGCGAATGTGACAGGATAGACGCTACCGGAACGTGCCGAAGTCGACGCTTCGAGCGGGGGACGCGGCACTCAGATCGACGAGTACGTTGGGGTTGGGTTCGGGCGGAACATTCGCAACGATGTACGAGGCCAGACTCGACACGCGCGCATATACTCCGGGTTGGGCCGCGCAGCGAAATCCGAAGCTCACGATCCCGATCTGTACCCAGCGCACGCCGTCAATCACGAAGAGGGGGCCTCCACTGTCGCCGTTGCAGGAGTCGGTTCCCAACGAGGGGCCTCCGCAAATCATCGCGGCAGTCAGATTGGCGAAACTCTGCTGACACAACTGCTGAGTGATGATGGGGATCGGCGCGTGCTGCAGGATGCTGGGACCCGCTGGGCTCGAGGCCTGCGTGAGCCCCCAACCCGTGACGTTGGCAGTCACACCCGGGGCTGAGAGCGACGGGTCTTCCCCTAGGTCTGGCCAGATGCGTCGACCGGAGAGAGGCTGTTCCACTTCCAGCAGCGCAAGGTCGTTGTCGATGCCCTGCGACTGCCCGAACTGCGGGAAGATGCGGATCCGCGAAACCCCCACTCGGAGTCCCCCTTGGGAGAGGTCGGCCGTGCCGGACAGGACGTCGATGTCGGCGGGGGTTTGGCCGTTCACACAGTGTGCAGCGGTGAGCACCCAGGTGGGGGTCAGTAACGATCCCCCGCAGAACTGAAATCCCGAGCTGGAGGTGAGGAGGGCCACCTGGAAAGGGTAGTCCGCAATGTCCGCGTCGTCGCCGCCTACGACCCTAGCGGCGGTCAGGTTGGGTGCCGGCGTGGGCCCCGCGAAGGAGGTCGTCCATCCCAGGGTCATCTCGAGTGAGACACGGTGGGAGGCATGCTCATCCAACCCCGTGAAGGCGTAGTGGCCGTCCACATCCGTCGTGGCGCTGGGCTCACCCGGTGACAGAGCGCCGTCGCCGTCCTCGTCAAGAAACACCGTGCGGTTGGGTGAGCCGGGATCTCCGCTGCCGCGAATGCCGTCGTCGTCCAGATCGTGCCAGACGGTCCCGGAAATCTGCCCGCTGCCGGTGCCCGGTGGGGTCGACACCAGAATGGAGACTGTGGCCGTATCGGGCGCCCCTCGGTCGTCCGTGACGATGAGTCGGGCAGTGTACTGTCCGGCCGTCCCATAGACATGGGTCTGTAGCGCTCCGGTACCGGTCGCTCCGTCGCCGAAGGTCCAGGAAAACCCTACCAACGCCCCATCCGGGTCGCTAGACATGGATCCGTCGAGGTCGACGGCGAGGGGCGCATCCCCGTTGAGCGGGGAGGCGGCGATCCGTGCGGTGGGTCGGAGGTTGCCCGCGGGGGGCGGTGGTTCCGTGCCGCCGCCATCCCCACATCCGGCAAGCAGGCCGAACCCCCAAAAAGCCGGAACCAGAAGGGCTCGGGCGGGGTGGCAGAGGCGGCTATCCCGCCCCCGGATGTGACGACTCGGGGCCATGCGTGGTACCGTTACGTAGGAACTCGCCGCCCAAAAGTGTGCCGCCCCATGTAGAGCGGTGCAAGCAGGTGCGGCCTGAAAACTGGAGGTTGGAGCGAGATGAAGAGATTCGGAGCCCTGGTGGGCGCTACCCTGTTTGCGTTGGCCTGTGGCGGCGCCGAGGAGGCCCCCGCCACGGACGACATGGGCATGGACGATCCCGACATCATGCCGGCGGGCGAGGCCATGCCTCTTCCGGCCAACTGGGCTGTGCGGCTCGACGATCCCAGTGCCGACGTATCGGGTTTTCGCGTCAGCGAGGCCGACGGGGGAGTCGAGTTCGAGACCGGCCCGGCCGGGATCGCGTACGATCTGAGCCAGATGGCCCACGGGGACTATACCGTCTCGGGCAACTTCACCGAGATCGGCGCTCCGGCCGGTCATCGGGAAGCGATGGGGCTGTTCATTGGTGGTTCCGATCTCAACGGGCCCAACCAACGGTATTCCTACTTCCTGGTACGTGGCGACGGGAGCTATCTCATCAAACGCCGCAATGGTACCGAGACGATGAACGTGAGTGACGGCTGGATGAAGGAAGACGCTGTCACCGTGGCCCAGGGCGGCGAAGACGTCACCAACGCGCTGTCCGTCATTCGGGTCGGGGACCTGGTGCATTTCGCGGTCAATGGCACCCAGGTGGCGACCCTGCCCAGCTCCGAGATCGATGTCGAAGGGGTCGCGGGACTGCGGATCAATCACAACCTCCACGTTCGGGTGGACGACTGGGCCATCGAGAATTGAGGGGGCACCACCGCTGGGCCGTCAGCGCGGTGCTCCTGGGCACCGTGGTGCTCTCAGGGTGTCAGACGCTCCGAGAGCTGACCGCCCTTCAACGGGTGGACTTCGCGCTCGACCGTGTGCGAAACCTGCGGCTGGCCGGGGTGGAGCTGGACGGCATCCGTTCCGTGAGCGACGTAGGGGGCTTGGACCTGGCCAGGATCGCTGCGGCCGTTGCGAGCGGCGACCTCCCGCTCGAGATGGACGTCTTGGTAGATGCGCTCAACCCGGCCGACAACCCCACCCAAGCTCGGTTGGTGCGGATGGACTGGACGCTGCTGCTCGAGAACCGGGAGACGGTCAGCGGGTCCCTGGCCAACGCGGTCGTGCTCGAGCCTGGCGTGACGACGTCCATCCCCATCTCTGTTGGGCTGGATCTGGTCGACTTCTTCGAGGGCAGTTCGCGCGATCTGGTGGATCTGGTTCTTTCGCTCGCAGGCGAGGGAGGGTCCACGAAGAATGTGGCCCTCAGGGCGTTGCCCACCATCGACACCGCACTAGGTCCGATTCAGTACCCGACCCCAATCACGGTGGTGAGTGGCGAAGTGGGAGGGCCGTGACCGGATGAGTGGCCCCCAGCGCCCTCAGGGGCGGGCGGGGCCGACTCCCCAGGGCATCCTGGAACAGGTGTTCGGGTACCCGTCGTTCCGCCCGGGACAGTTGAAGGTGATCGAGGCGGTGTGTGCGGGTCACGACTGCATTGCCGTCATGCCAACCGGGGCGGGGAAGTCGCTGACGTTCCAGATCCCGGCCAAGGTCATGCCGGGAACGGTTCTGGTGATCTCGCCTCTGATTTCTCTCATGAAGGACCAGGTCGATGCGCTGCTGGCCTTTGGGTTCAAGGCCACGGCCATCAACTCGACGCTCAGTTTCGCGGAGCGGCAAGACCGGCTGGCGGGTCTTCGAGCGGGGGAGTTCGAGCTGGTCTATCTAGCGCCCGAGGCGCTGGGACGGAGCCTCCGGTCCGAAATGCGGTCCTGGCCGCTCTCCCTCATCGTGGTCGATGAGGCGCACTGCATCTCACAGTGGGGGCACGACTTTCGACCCGCGTACCGAAGTCTCCGAGGCCTGAAATCGGAGCTTGAGGGCATCCCGGTGCTCGCCCTCACGGCAACGGCCACTCGGCCCGTGGCGCGGGATATCCTGGCCCAGTTGGGGATGCGCAAGCCACAGGGGTATAAGGGGTCGTTCTTCCGCGAGAACCTGAGCATCTACTGTCGCAAGAAGGGCGAGGGCAACACGCGTTCCGAGATCCTGGGGCTGATCCGTGAGCGCGCGGGCGAGAGTGGGATCGTCTACTGCCTGTCCCGGAAATCGGTGGAGTCCACTGCGGCATTCCTGGTCAAACAGGGAGTTCGGGCCGCGCCCTATCACGCCGGACTCCCCGACGGTGAACGCGCGGCCAACCAGGAGGCGTTCGCCAGAGACGACGTCGACGTAGTGGTGGCCACGATCGCGTTCGGGATGGGGATCGACAAATCCAACGTGCGGTATGTGATCCACCGCGACCTACCGAAGGACATCGAGTCCTGGTATCAGGAGATGGGACGCGCCGGCCGGGACGGCGTCCGCAGCGACTGCTTCCTGTTCTACTCCTGGGCGGACGTGAAGCTGCACGAGCGCTTCCTGGATGGAATCGACGATCCGGAGCAGTACCGGACCAAGCTGCAGGCGACCCGGACGCTCTTCAGAGTTGTCGAGTCGGGTGCCTGTCGACACCGAGCCATCCTGGCGCATTTCGGAGAAGAACTGGACGGGGGGTGCGGTGGGGCGTGTGACGTGTGTAGTGGGGTCACCGCCGCGTCTCTGGCGGCTCGAGGCATGATGAAGGGACCGCCTGTACGGGCCCAGCGCCGGAAGACTCCGGTGACGGTCGACTTCTCCGACCTTCCCACCGATGGTGCCACGAATGCGTTTACCAGGCTGCGTGAGGTCCGCAAGCGCATCGCCGACGCCCAGAAGGTGCCGGCGTACATCGTGTTCAACGACAAGACGTTGAAGGCCATGGCGGCCCAGCTACCCGGCACACCCGCGGAGCTGCTACAGGTGCCCGGGGTAGGGCCGGCCAAGCTGGAACGCTACGGATCGGTGTTCCTGGAGGTACTGGAGGAACTGCGCGCCGGGTAGTGCAGCTTCGAGGCTAGCTTAGCCCCGTGTCGCCGTGCTGGTCCAGCAGGATGTCGTTCCCGTCGGGGTCCTTGAGCGTGGCGTGCGCGGGGCCGCTCGAGGTGTCCTCCGCTTCCAGCTCGAACGCGACACCTGCCTCTTTCAGTCGCCGCTGTACGGAGCGGACATCGAGTGGGTTGAACGTGAGGATGTTGTTCTCGAACATCCCCTGGAAAAGCCCAATGTGGGCCTCTCCGTGTTTGAGGATCAGCCAGTTGTCCGGCTGACTGCCACCGATGACCTCGAAGCCGAGCGTCTCGTAGAATGTCCTGGACTTGGCGATGTCTTTGACGGCCAAGCTCACTGAGAACTGTCCAAGCGACATGGGATTCCTTATCAGGGGGTCTCTGGGTGTGCGCGCTCGTCCGCCCGCAGCTCGTAGTGTGCAGATGTGGGATCGAATCGCGCCAGCACCTTACGCGCCGTTTCGGGAACGTAGGCGGTCTCGTATTCGGGGCCCGCAAAGGCCTTCACGGACTCCAGAGCGTCGAACTCCATGATGGTCATGAACTCGACCTCCTCACCGATCGCCCGACGCAGGAGCTGGATACCACGATAGCCCGCAACGTTCTTCCGGGCGATGCCCGGAAAGATCTCATTGCGGAGCAGCTGCTCGTACGCCTCGGCGTTCTCAGGTGTCGTCCAACCCCTCCAAACCCTTAGTACCAACACTCCTCCCCGGCTGGGCCCAGCGTGCGTCCGCCGTTCGCGCATCCACACCGGACTCCCTACCGTAACAGCGTGCCTCCCTCCTGCCCAACGAGTGCTGACTTGGATCTGGCTCGGGTTGACCATTTGGTGGTTGCAGCGCCCGACCTACTGGAGGGAGTGCGGGTCATCGAGGATGTGCTAGGCGTCACGCTCCTCGAGGGCGGGAGGCACCCCGCTTGGGGCACCCGCAATTATCTGCTTCCCCTCGGGCCGTCGGCGTACCTGGAGGTCATCGGGCCCGATACCGACTCCGGCGACGGAGCGGCCACCCTGTTCGGGATGGATCGCCTGGGGGGGCCGTCCTTGGTGTCTTGGGCGGTGAAGGCGCGAGGTCTGCCGGTGTTGGCGGCCCGGGCGCGCAGGCTCGGCCTACCTGTGGGGCGCCCAGCGCCCGGCCGTAGGGTGCGTCCCGATGGTCGGGAACTGCGGTGGACGCTCACCGACCCTACGGACGTTGATATGGCCTCGCTGGTGCCGTTCTTCATCGAGTGGGAGGGCGAGGTGCACCCCGCGCAGGGTTGGACCGGGGAGGTGGCGCTGTCGGCATTGTGCGCCATACATCCCGACCCCGCCCAGCCCGAGTTTGCTCTGGCTGCGTTGGATCTGGACCTGGAGGTTGAGCCAGGGGAGCGGCCCGCCCTGGTGGCCACCCTACGCGCCCCCACCGGGGACGTGGAGATTGGAACCTCCCCGTTGATTCGAAGCGGACCAGGGTCGAGCTTACGCGACGATCCTCGAGCGTTGCAGAAGGACTAGAAGCAGATGAAAGTGTGGCAGTTGGCGGTGGTGGTGGAGTTGGTTTCGGCGGCGGCTGCGGTGGCCATGGCATTGATCCCGGATCCGGGCACGGCTCGGACCTTCGCCCACATGTTCGTCGACGAGCCCGAACTGTGGGTGCAGATCGTCGTCGGCTTCGTGGTGATCAATCTCATTTTGGTGCTACTGGTCGTTGGGTTCTTCCTGATCCTGCGGTTACGCGCGCGCGGCAGTACTTCTGAATAGACGAGAGAGGTCGGGTATGTGTTCACAGAAGCTCGCGGTGGCGTCGCTGGCGTTGGTCTTGGGAGCCTGCGGCGGAACGGAACAGGCCGAGGAAGGCGCGTTCGCCGAACCTGAACGGCTCACGGTGTCCGACGTCGGCTTTGCCACACCCGAGTCCGTGCTCCACGACGCCCAAGCCGACGTCTATCTCGTATCGAACATCAATGGCGACCCCTTCGCAGAGGACGGAAACGGGTTCGTCTCCCGACTGTCCCCTGACGGGACCGTCTCGGACCTGAAGTGGATCGACGGCGAGGATGATGGTGTCACGCTGAACGCCCCCAAGGGCATGGCGGTATCAGGGAGCTCGCTTTTCGTTTCCGATATCGATTGCGTGCGTATCTTCGATCTCGCCCAAGGCACGCCCACCGGTGAGGTCTGCGTGCCTGAAGCCACTTTCTTGAACGACGTCGCGGCCGACGAGTACGGGACCCTCTGGGTCACCGACTCCGGCTTCCTCCCCGGGTTCGCACCCAGCGGGACCGATGCCGTCTACCGTATGGCGCCGGACGGGCGCATGAACGCCATCGTCGAAGGCGATTTCCTGGGCGCGCCCAACGGAGTGGCGGTAGGCTCGCGTGGGATCATGGTCGTCACGTTCGGATCGGGCGAAGTGTTCACCGTCACTGTGGATGGAGAACGCACCCCGGTCATGCCCGCTTCGGAGCGGCAGTTGGATGGCGTGGAGTTCGTCCGCGACGGGGGCTTCATGTTCTCCAGTTGGGGAGAGGAAGCTGTCTTCCGGGTGGGGCCCACAGGTGCGGTCAGGAAGATCATCGAAGACATCGCTACGCCCGCCGATCTCGGATACGATGCGGTGCGGCACCGGGTGTTGGTGCCGTTGTTCAACTCGAACGAAGTCGTCATCCAGGCCTTGGACGGCTAACGTCGAAGTGAGCACGCCGCCGGCCACGCCCGAGGATCGCGCCCAACTCATCATCCAGCGTTTGCTGGCGGTGCGCGCGGGCGAACAGGTGGCTTTGGTGGCCGACCCCTCGAGCGAACCTGCCATGATCGAGGCACTCTGCGCGCAGATCAGTGCTCGAGGCGCTGAGTTCACCGTGCTCACCCAGCCCGATCGAGACACTCACGAGAAGAACGAGCTCACGCCCGTGATCCAGCAGGCACTCGGTGGGGCCGATTGCCTGATCGGCCTGACGCGGAGCGGTGGAGCGCCCACATATCACCACGCGGTCAAAAAGCTGTATCGCGCCAGACAGCTCAGGGGGCTGTCGATGGTTATGCGCACGCTCGAGAACTTCACCTCGGGCGGCGCCCTGGCCGATTACGATGCCTTGAGGGTTGAAGGCGAGCGGTTGGCCTCCCTGTGGCGTCGAGGCTCGCGCATTCGCGTCACGTCGCCGGCGGGTACCGACCTCAGCGCTACGATCGCCGGAGAGGAGATCTTCGTCGAGTGCGGGTTTGCTACCGAGCCCGGACAGGAGGCCGCGTTTTCGGACGGCGAGGTGTCTCAGATGCCCAATGTCGGCACGGCCCACGGGCGGGTGGTGGTCGACGGTCCCATTGCCCACCTGGGTGGCGGAGAGCCCGTGGCCCTGGTGGTGGAGAACGGACGGGTTACGGCCGTCGAGTCCGAGGGGCCACGGTCCGCGCGCCTGCGCGGCATCACCAGCGAGGTGGCGTTTGCGGACAACATCGCCGAGATCGGGATCGGTCTGAACGACGCCTGCCGCAGGAACGGCGACTTTGAAGAGGAGAAAAAGGCGCGCGGACTCGTGCACATCGCCATCGGCGACAACGTGTTCTATGGCGGCGAGGTTCAGTGCGCCGTGCACATGGACATGGTGCTCTACGCTCCCACTCTGCTCATCGATGACCTGGTGGTCGTGGAGCGGGGCGAGGTGGTCTTCGAGCGAGGATAGAGGCGGCTAGCCGCCTCCCCTACGGAGCGCCTCACCCGCAAGGGCACCGGTGGCCTCGCCACCGCGGATCGCGAACACCCCGTTGACCAGCACGTGAACGGCTCCCTCGGCCAACAACTGCGGTTGCTCGTAGGTGGCTCGGTCGCGGTAGCGCGCCATGTCCAGCACGGCAATGTCGGCCCTCATGCCTTCGCGTAGGTACCCGCGGTCGGGAAGGCCCAGGAAGTCCGCCGCGAGGCCTGACATGCTCCGAACCGCGTTCGGCGCCGAGATGATCCCCTCGTCGAGCGCGAATTGACGCATTTTACGCGCAAAAGCGCCGAACGGGCGGGGGTGGCTGAACTCCTGGTCCGGTCTGGGGGTGCGTCCGTCGGTGCAGGTCATCATCCACGGCATGGTGGCCAGGTAGCGCGTGTTCTCGATGTCGTACAGGTCGAGGTTCATCACCGCGGCGTTGCCGACCCGGAGGATCTGTCGCACGGTCTCGGGCACGGGGAGGCCACGCTCGACTGCCACTTCGGCCAGCGTCTTCCCGTTTAGTCGAGGCCGCGGGTCCACGATGACGATCTTCTCGGCCCCCCCGCGGATCTCGAGCATCTCCATGGTTTGGACGTCCAGCATGGCGGCGGTATCCGGATGATCGAACCGGCGGAGCAGGTCATCCCGCCCTCCCGCTGAGGCCCACCTGGGAATCGCGTATGCGGCGAGACTGGATTGGGTGGCCGTGTACACGTGCTGGGCGGCCTGAACGTCCACGCCGCGCGCGCGGGCAGCCTCGATCATCTCTGCGCCGACCCGGGCCCGGCCGTAGTTGTGCGCCCCTTGAGGGTTGAAATGGCTGAAGATGACGCGGGCGCCCGACTCCTCGCCGATGCGGATCGCCTCCGCCACCGATGCGTCGTACCCGACGCCTTGGTAGCTCGCGCCCAGGTCCCGGTCGTGGGTGTCGTAGATGGCCCCCTCGGGGCCGGCCATCTCCACGGCCACGCGCGTCAGGTCGATGACCTCCTCGGTTTCGGCGTAATAGCCAGGGGTGTAGAACAGGCCCGTCGAAAGGCCGAACGCGCCCCCTTCCATGCCCTGCCGCACCAGGGCGCGCATGGCCTCCAGCTCGTCGGGGTCGGGCGCCCGGTCTTCCATCCCCAACACCGCGCGGCGAATCGCGCCATGACCCACGAACGCCGCGGCGTTGGTACCGATGCCGGTGGCTTCCCAACCGGCCAGTGTACCCGCCACATCCGGGTCGCCCCCCCCGTCCAGTCCCAACACCACGGTGGTGATGCCCTGGAACAGGAACGGCGCCTGCTCCCGCCCCCACGGTTCGTCCAGCTCCGCATGCGAGTGCATGTCGATGAAGCCGGGCACGACCGTGTGGCCGGTCGCGTCTATGGTGTCAGCTGCTTCCAGCCCAGCGTTTCCGGCGGAGCCCACGAATGTGATGTCACCTTCAGTGACCGCCACGTCCTGCACGGTGCCCGGGGCGCCACTTCCGTCGTGGACCATGCCTCCCAAGATCAGGAGGTCGACGGGCTGCGGGCCGCAGCCCATCAGGAGGACTAGCCCTACCGCGCCCGACCGGCCCAGGTGCCTCATCCGCCGAGGGGTCGCAGCCATTCGCTGCGTACGGGATGGCTTCCCGGCATGGGTGTGACTGCCAACGTGAGGTCGGCCTCGAGGCGCACGGTGGCGCGCTCCACGCCGGTCCGGGTGAGCCACTCCAGCTCGAGCAGATCGCCCGGCTGACGGGCGGCGAAAATGCGCGTGACGTCGCTGGCTTCGCGCACGGCCTCACCAGCCACCGAGGTCAAGACGTCATCCAGTTCCAGTCCCGCAGCATAAGCGGACGTGCCCTCCAACGGACGTGACGTAATGCGCACCCCGTTGTCGTCACGGGCAAACTGCAGTCGCAACGTGGCGCTCAGGGGCCGGGCGGGTGCCAATTCATATCCTGCGGCCGCGAGCAGTGCCTCGAAGTCGGGAATGCCACTGCCGACCATGTATCGGTCGAAGAAGCGCACCGCGAAGGCAGCGTTGCCCGTCGTCTCTTCGAGCGCGAAGCGCACGTCCTGTAGGGAGTAGGGTCGGAAGCGCTTCCCGTAGCGCTCCCATATGATGCGCATGAACTCGTCGAGTGTGGTGGCGTGTTCGGTCCTGAGCGTGAGGTCCAAAGCGAGGGCGATCGCCGATCCCCAGGTGTAGTAGGAGATGAAGATGTTGTTCCGATTCTGGGGATCGATCGACACGGCCGCGTCCACGAACGGGGCGTTTTGGCTCATGACGTCGGGGCTGCGGTGGCGGTACCCGGGCTGCAGCACCACGCCGTTGACCATGCTGGCGACCCGGCGTCCGAACGCCTCCTCATCCAAGAGTCCGCCCCGGGCCATGGAGAGGTCGTCGAAGTAGCTGGTAAACCCCTCAGCCAGCCACAGGGCGTCCGACATGTTGGCGGCCTCGAAGTCGAACGGCTCCAGCGAGCGGGGGCGGATGCGTTCCACGTTCCACGCGTGAAAGAACTCGTGCGCAACCGTGCCCAACACGCTCAGGGCATCTTCTGGGAGTGTGGCCACCCGGGTCAGCACCGTGGAGTTGCGGTGTTCCATGCCGTCGCCGGAAACCCAGGGCAGGTAGGCCGCTAAGAAGGTATAGGTGCCGAAGTCGAACTCGGGCAGCTCTCCGTAGATCGCGGTCTGTTCCCGTACCACCGCCTTGACCATCTCTACGTAGTCGTCCAGCGCCTGGTCGCTGCCTTGATGGCGGAGCGCGAACCGAATGGTCTGGGTGCGCCCACCGCTCTCGACGTCCCATGCCCGCCATGCGATGTCTCCCAACAGGGCGGGGGAGTCCATGAGATACTGATGGTCGGGGGCGCGGAAATGAAGCGGCGTGTCTCCCGGCTCCAGTTGCGTCGCGACCGACCACGAGACGCCTCGCGGAGGCAGGAACCGCACCTCCACCGGTCGGTTCCGCATTTGACGAGCCCACATGTAGGTGGCCGGGGCGTTCAGCAGCGCGCCGGTGCGGTCGATCTGCGCGTAGGTGCCGTCCCCACGGTCTCCGAACAGGGTATACCGCACTCGGACCGTGCCCCTGTGGTCCGTCACATTCCACTGGTGGAGGTTGGGTCGATCGAAGGGCACTGCTCGGCCCCGTGCGTCCGTGATCTCCACGTCGTAGACGTTCTTCGCGAACTCGTGGAGGGCGTAGCGGCCGGGTGAAGTTCGGCTCATACGCAGCTCTAGCCTGCCGGCTGGTACGTCACGGAACGTCACCGTGATCTCCGCTTCGTGATGCACGGCGTTCCAAAACCGGACCTGGTACTCGACGGGTGCCTGCGCAGCTATTGCGGTTGCCACGAGCGCCAGGGCAACGCCGGCTATCGAGGCCGATCGAACGAGGGACCGCATTCAAAACTCCACCGCTAGAGGGGAATCCAATCCCGGAAACATAGGGTGAGTCCAGTCTCCCTGAAACGAGTTGGGGCGCGAGGGATGTCCCCCGCGCCCCTTTGCTAACGGCCTACGACGACGCTATTTGCGGCCCCTCCGGCGACGCCGATCCCGATCATCGTAATCGTCATCGTAGTCGTCGTCATCGTAGTAGTCGTCGTCGCCATCGTAGTAGCGGCCATCGCCGTAGCGATCATAGCCGTCGTATCGGTCGTACCGGTCGTAGTCGTTCCGCCACCTTCGGACGTTCAGTCGGACCACGTCGACGCGTCGATCGCCACCGAACGCGATCAGTTCTGCCACGGGGGTGCGACCGGTACGCACCTGCAGGATCCGACCGCGGGGGCCGACCTGCACCCAGCGACCCGACAGTCGTCCGCGTGCGCCGATCCACTTGGCGTGATCCTTGATTCGATTCGTCGTGCGGCGGCCCAAGAGGTCGCGCAGGTTCCGTTGGTTCAGCACCCGATCGAACCGATGCCGGCGAACCCGATCGAATCGCACGTTCCAGCGAACGTTCCGCCAAGCTGGCCGATACGCGTAGGGCGTCCGCCTACGATCGTGATTCAACACGACCACCTGGGCATCCCACCCGCGCTGCCCGACGTTCAGGTCCACTCGACCTCGCGGGTCGACGTAGCCGGGTCGCGGTGCCTGGTCGTACGCAGTCTCTGTCGTCCACCACCCATCCACCTCCACCCGGGCCTGCGCCGAAGCAGAGGAGGCCGTGAGCGGTAGGATAAGCGCAGAGGCGGCAAGCGCTGAGGCGATTCCTAACTGTACATATCTCATGGCGACCTCCTTGAAGCTGGAAGCCCGGCCCGACCCCTGGTCGGCGCCGAGGGCTTCGTCTGAGCCTCGGAGAAAAGCAGGCCGCGTGCCGAGGGGCCATCCAATTGTAACGCTGTAACTGACAGCAGGTTACGTGCTCATCCGATCTGTGGAAGAACCGCCGATGTGTCCCCGGGAGAGGACGAAGCGAGCCCGAAAATCGCGTCAGGACCGCGTCTCAGGCCGCATTAGCGTACCTGGTTCCCGGCGATCCAAACGGACTCGAGGGAGCGCGTGTTGCTGATGCTCTGGAAGGGGTTGGCCGCGAGTACCTGGAAGTCGGCCCAGTTTCCAGGAACCAGCGTGCCTACGTCGTCGAGTTCCAAGCACGCCGCCGCGCGCCCGGTGGCAGCGAGCAGAACGGCCTCGCTGGACATCCCGGCATCGACCATTTGCTCCATTTCCAGGTGCTCGAAGTACCCCTGAAAGCGACCCGCCGGACCTGTGTCGGTTCCGAGTGAAACGGGGAGCCCCGCACCCGCCAGCACTCGCAGATTGGTCTTCGCCTGCTCGAGCGCCCGCTTATAGAGCTGCGCTGACCGGCTCGCCCGCACCTCTGCCTGCCGGTTGGGATCACGAAGCTGACGCACCGCTGCCGTGTCCGCGTAGTCCATGAAGAACGGATCCTCGAAGAACTCCGGTTCGGACTCGTACACGAACGTGGATACCTCCCGCATCAGGGTAGGGGTGTAACAAACGGTCAAGTCAGCCAACTGCGCGATGAAGCGCGCGTCGATCAGGCGGTCGCGAATCGAATGCGCCAGAAAGTCGGCGCCGGCGCTCAAGAGACCCCGGGCGTCCTCCAGGTAGAACATGTGCGCGGCAACCTTGAGTCCCCGCGCGTGCGCTTCGTCGATCACCGCCGTGTACACCTCGGGCGTCATCTTCTCCGTGGTGCCGAGGTTGTCGTCGACCCGAATCTTGATGAAATCCACACCCATCCGTGCGACCTGGCCCACCACATCGCGGGCGGCCTCCGGCGTCTCCGCTTCCACCACCGGACCCGCCACGAAGAGACGTGCGCGCCGGAGCGAGGGGTCGTCCTGGGCGTCGCGGAGTCGGATGCCCTCCACATCGTCTCCACCTAGACTCACCACGGTGGTCACTCCATAGTTCGCGTACAGCTCGAGCTGCCGCACGAGGTTCTCCTCGGTGTAATGGCCGCCCTCCAAGCCTCGCACGCCACCCACATGTCCGTGGGTGTTCACGTAGCCCGGAATCAGCCATTTGCCCGTGAGGTCGATGGTCTCCGCGTCGGTGGGAAGATCGAGAGCGTCGGCCGGGCCTACCGCCGTCACCCGCCCGTCCTCGACCACCAGGGCTCCGTCCACCATCACGGCCTGCTGGGTTCCGGCCCAGAGTGTGGCCCCCCGAAACACCCTCACCGTGGGCTCTGATGAGTCTGGGGCTTCGGTACCGTCGGTCCCAGGGGCGCACCCTGCACTGCACAACACGACCAGGACGATCAGACGCTTCACAGGAATCCTTCTCCACACTGAGGGTGCCCCAGGATTGGGTTCAGCCCCCCTCAGGGTCAAGGTTGTGCGTGACTCCAAGTGTTCCGGGACTCGCCGCGAAACCCGGCACATTCGTTCGGGGATCTACGACCGTTGGCCTGGTCGCGTGGGGCTAACCTGTTGGGGGCAAACGAATAAGAGCAAACCGTGCCGGCGATACCGCAGTGGCGCGCAAGTTGCTTGATTACCCTCTGACCACACAAGAAATGGCGTGCGCGCCCCCCTTCGCTTGGATGAGCCTTCATGCGCAAGAACCTCCTAGCCCTGGCAGCGATCGTCGTGGCCGCGTTAGCGCCGCCGTCGCTCTCGGCGCAGGCGGGCGTCTCGGTCCACGTAGGTACGCTGGGTGTGGGCGGAGATTTGGCTGTGTCCCTGGGGCCTATGGCGGGCTTGCGGGGCAGAGCGTCGTTTCACCCCTGGGAGCCGAGCCGGACGTTCGACGAGGTCGACGTTACGGCGAGCATGCAATCTCCCAACTTCGCAGCATTCTTCGACTTCTTCCCGATGGGGAGGTCCTTCCGACTGGTAGGAGGGGTAGTTCGCTTCGGGTCCGACGTTGAGTTGGTGGGCGTGCCCCTGGCGGACGTGGAGATCAACGGGGTCACGTACCAACCCGACGAGATCGGGACGCTGACCGGCCTCATCGGTGCTAAGGAGTATGCGCCGTACGCCGGAATCGGGTTCGGCAACCCCATCGGAAAGTTCGGATTCGTTATGGAGCTGGGCGTCGCCTTCCAGGGACCTCCCACACTTAGTGTCACGACGGACGGACTCCTGGCCAACGAGCCGCTCTTCCAAACCAACCTCGATGCGGAGGTCGCTGAGGTAGAAGATGACCTCGAGCGTTTCCGCTTTTTCCCTGTCATCAGCCTAGGCTTTTCGATCGGGGCATAGATTTGTCACTACCTGAGGGTAGTGTCACCAGCCCCTTCCACAGAAGGGGACCTCCTGAGCCGAGCGGGCGCCCCAGCGGGCGCCCGTTCGTGCATGTGGCCTACCCGTCGGTCTCTGCGACCAGGAGCTTCACACGCTCCCCGATCCCCTCCATTTGCGCCTGCCGTTCTGCTGCCCACCGCGGAAGCTGATAGGCTGTAGCGGCCCAGGCGCCCACACCCATGAGCCCGAGTAGGCTGGAAATCACAATGGGGACCGCTTCGACGTCTCCCCGCACCGCCATCAGTACCACGAACAGGACCGCAAACGCGAGCGAAAACACGCCCATTGCCGGTCCTGCCCGGGCGTCCCCCTTCTTGGTCTGCATGCGAACCCGGTACTCGCCGTCGGGCGAGGGTTCCATCACCACCTGAAGGTTGCCGTTCCGCCACGCGTGGGTGTGGCCACTCCCCTGCATCTCGCCCAGCGCGTCGAACGTCTCACGGGCATCGGCCACCACTCGAGCCCACTCGGGTTCGGAGAGCGGGCGAGGAATCTCAACCACATGTGACACGGCTTCCGGGAGGCCCAGGAACTTGGCCGGCGGCGCCGTGCGCGACACCGCCACCAGCCCCGTTGCCGCCTGCTCGATACGTTCGGGCGAAATCCCCACCTCGGACCCGATGTCCTTCAACTCGCGGAGTGTCAGCCCCTCCGACGCGGACCGGGTCGCCGGCGGAGCCCCGGGCATTTCCTCAGTGGCGCGCGTGATGATCTCGCGGACCTCTTCCTCGCTGAACCGCCGTTCGTCCGTCATAACGAAGTCAACCGGGTCGAAAAGCGCATGGACTCAGGGTTTGGGGCGGGGCCTGGGGGTGCCCGCCGCCGCCTCCACAGCGGCGGCCGAAAAGGGTATCGTGGCGACCGGTCTCCAGCAACCGGGTTCCACCGGGAACCGATTCGGGTGCGTGCGGATTCAGGTTGAGAAGGCGAGCGGCGTCGGGGCGAAACGAACCCTTCTGGGGACGTTTGCGGCCGAAGAAGCGGGATTCCCGGGCTCCGATTCTTCCTGATGACTCGTTTTCACTCTTCCTGTCGCGATTGAAGGAAGAGCCACTCACCTCCTGAGTGGTTTGAATCAGTCGAGGGATGTGGCACCTGCCCCCCGGGCGGTGTCAGGCGGGTTGGCGGGTGGTCATGTTGTGCCGGGAATGGTCGCCGCCGCCCGCCGCTCCTCCCCTCGCGCTGTACCTAGTTGGCCGGTGCTCGGTAGTCCGAGTGACAGTTCCGGCACGTTCCCCGGAACGCCTGGAAGGCCTCCCCCAGCCCCATTCGGTCGTCGGCTTGGGCAGCCGCATCCAGGGCGGCCGCGGCTTCCTCGAATCCGGCCAACTTGGCTTGGAAGTCAGCCCAGTTCTCCCAGATCTCGACCTTGGCACGAGTGCCCTCGCCGCCGGTGCCCTCTGGGAACGCAACCTGGGCCATCGACGTGATCCCGTGAATCGCCGAGGCGTGATGCGCAATGTGGCCCTCGTACTCTACGGCACCGCTTAGCAGTGCGCCGATCGCCGCCATGTGACGCTGCACGCTTCCCATGAGTGCACTCCGGTAATCGGATGCGGGGTTCTCGGGCTCGTCCTGAGCCGCAACTCCGGACACGCCGGCAGTGAGCGCAAAAGCTGACGCGAGCGAGAGGGTTCTTAGGTTTCTGACGACTGTGTTCACGGGACGTTCCTCGACTGCTGGGTTCCACTACAGGGATAGAGAGCACGCACGTTAGGGGCGCACCCAAGGCTTGGCAAAGCCGTCGGCCAACCCGGCCACACGTCGGACCGACTCCACCATGGACGACTTTTCGGCTGACGCGATGGGTGTCGTCAGAGACCTGGTACAGGAAGCCCGTTTGACCCGTCGTCTCGCATATGCTAAATATCTAGCACAGTGCTATGAAACTAGCAGGCACGGCGCCCGTAGGGGTCGTGGTCTGTGGGGAGAGGGTCAGCATGCCAACCGAAGAGATGCTCAGCCGCCGGGAACGCCAGATCATGGACATCGTCCACCGGTACCGGGAGGTATCGGTCAACGATGTGCTGGACCACCTGCCGAATCCCCCGAGCTATTCGGCGGTTCGTGCTCTCATGCGGGTGCTGGAAGAAAAGGGGCACGTAAAGCATCGTGAGGACGGCCCCCGGTACGTGTACTCGGCGACCACCTCGCGGGCGAAGGCGCAGGAACACGCGCTGGGAAGAGTGCTCGATACGTTCTTCGGCGGATCCACGGAGCGTGCGGTCGCGGCCCTGCTGGATCGTGCGTCTTCGGATCTGGACGCGGCCGAACTGGAGCGCCTTTCCGCGCTCATCGAACGGGCACGGGAGGAGGGGCGATGACGACGATCGAGTGGGCGCACTTCGTACCTGGCACGGATCTCGTGTTGGGAACCGCCTTGAAGGGATCGTTGATCCTACTCGCCGCGTGCGTGGGTGCCGTTTTGCTGCGCCACGGTCCTGCAGCTCGAAGGCATGTGGTCTGGGCATTGGGTCTCACCTGTCTGCTCGCCCTCCCTCTGCTTGGCGGGCTACTCCCGTCCTGGCGTGCGCTTCCCAGCCAGTGGGCCATCGAGCGGCAGATCGAGGGTGTGCGTACGCTGGTAGGTACTCCAGCCCCAGTGGAGTTGGGGGGGCCTGAAGTCGTCGCCGAGGGCCGAGTGAGTCTAGAGGCGATCGAGCCCCTGGGTGGGGTGGGGCCGTCGCCTGCGGAGGAGGGGTTGGTGGGTGCTGTGTGGGAAGCCCCTCCGACCGCGGAGTCGCTGCGCGTCGATTGGGAATTGGGGTGGGTTGGGGCGCTGACACTGCTGCTCCCCGTCGCGTGGCTCCTGGGGTTCTTGGCGCTTACATTGCGGATCGGGCTGGGCTTGCTCGGCGTACGTCGGGTAGGTCGTCAGGCCGACACTAACGTCCCGGTGGCGTGGACGGCCGCCCTGGAGTGGGCGCGCGACAAGCTGGAGGTAAGGCGTTCCGTCCGCTTGGTCCGAAGCGACCGGGTCGCCGTACCGGTCACCTGGGGTCTGCTCCGGCCGGTCGTGGCACTGCCGACCGGAGCGGGCGACTGGGATTCGGTTCGACTCCAACAGGCGTTGCTTCACGAGATGGCGCATGTGAAGCGATTCGATCAGCCCCTGCTCATGGTGGGACAGTTGGCCGTGGCAGTGCACTGGTTCAATCCGTTGGCGTGGCTCGCCATGCGCGGGTTCAACCGGACCTGCGAGCTGGCCACGGACGATCTGGTGTTGGCGAATGGCGTACGCGCAAGCGACTACGCGGCCAACCTTGTCGAGGTGGCGCGCTCGATTGGGCGCGACACCCGTCTGCCAGCGGCGGCGTTCGCGATGGCCCGCACCAGCGACCTCACCGGGCGCGTCACGGCGATCCTGGATCCAGTGCGGACCCGCGCTGGCGCGAGCCGCTGGGATGTCCTGGCGCTGGTCATCGTAGCCGCAGGGTTCGTGCTTCCGGTGGCAGCGTTGTCGGCGCGAGCGGAGATGATGGAGGTGCCCGCCGCGCCGGTGGTTCCCGCGCCCGCGGTTCGTGCGGTGGCCGAGGTCCCGCCGCCCATGCCGGCACCGGTGGCCCCTCGATACGAGGAAGCCGCCGCGTTGGCGTCCGAGCTCCGGGCGGAGGTGGATCTCATTCGGGCGAGGCTGTGGGGGAATGACGCTCCGACTCCAGATCTTGGTCTCGGCGTGGAGGTTGATCTTGCGCCGCTGCCATCCACCGTAGCCCCCTCACTCGCTCAGGAGTTTCCGTGCTTCGATCTGAACCGGCGCTTCACCGGCGACCAGGTCGAAGTCAATGAATCCGGAATGCGCGCGTTCTGGCGTACCACCGATTGCACGTGGACGCTCCGCCTCCAGGGGGAGATCCACTTCACTGCGAACGAGCGGTCCGTAGCGGAGCTGTCTCACGGTGGCTTCTTCGCGATCCATCAGGAAGGCTTGGGATCGGATTTCAGCTACGAAGTCCGGGAGGTGGGCGGGAGGTTGGAGGCCGCCTATGAAGTGGGTGGTGAGCAACGGCCAGTGCAGGATGCCGACAGTTGGCTCGCCGTCGTCATCCCGGAGATCTACCGCATCACCGGCCTCGAGTTGGAGGCTCGGGTGGAGCGACTTCAGCACCGCGGCGGGACGAAGGCGGTGCTCCAGGAGGTCTCCCAGATGCGCTCGGGGCATGTAGCGCGCCAGTACCTACAGGCCGTGCTGGAGTCTGGGCTGGCGTCCGAACCGGAGATCGCTGAACTCCTGGGGGTCGCCGAGCGGCGGATCGCCTCCGACCACGAGATGCGGAAGTTGCTGAGTGCCGCCGCCTTCGACCTCGGTTCTGCGGCTGTGCGCGACGCCTACATGGGTGCAGCCGCGACCATCGAATCCGACTACGAGCTTCGCATGGCGCTGGAGCAGTTCTACGCGGACGGAGTGAGTCCGGAAGAGGGGCGCGTTATCGTGTCCTTGGCCGAACGCGTCCAATCCGACTTCGAGCTGCGGGAGCTGCTGAGTAGGGCCGCGCGCGAGCTGGAGTTGGAAGTGAGGGAGATCGAGTTCTTCCTGGACGTCGCCTCGAGCATCACCTCCGACTTCGAGATGCGCGAGACATTGGTGGCCGTGCTGGATCAGCCTGCGCTCGAAGACCGTCGGCTTGCGGAGTTCATGGACCGGATCGACGCGATGAGGTCAGACTTCGAACGTGCTGAGTTGTTGCGCGCCATCGTGCAATCGCGGGCACCCATGGACCGCGTACTAGCAGATCGCCTCGAGGCCTCCTTGGAGACGTTCGACTCGGACTACGAACGGGAAAAGGTGCGAACGGCGCTAAGGGCCGCGCAGACGCGTTAGCCGAAACCTAGTCGAAGAACCCTTCGCTGCTTGGATAACGGGATGAGTTTGATGAGAGATGCTAAAAAAACAGCACTACTCCTGACGGTTGCGGGTGTGGGTCTCGGCTGGCGCCCGATCCCCGGAGAGGCGCAGTTGTTGTCCCCCAAGGTGGCCACGGCCGTGCAACTCGACGGACCCTCCATTCAGGTAGACGGTCGCCTGGACGAGTCGGCCTGGCAGCAGGCACCCGAAATCACCGACTTCGAGCAGAAGGAGCCGGTCGAGGGCGCCGCGCCTACGGACGACATCAGCGTCCGGATCGTCTACGATGCCACGTCGATCTACATCGGAGCTCGGTTACGGGAGTCCGATGCGAGTGGCATACGCGCGCCCGTGGGTCGTAGGGACGACGCGGGGCAGGCCGACTACTTCCTCGTCTCGCTGGACACGTACCTGGATCGGCGGACCGCGTACACCTTCGGCGTGACCGCGGGTGGGGTCCGTTTCGATCGCTACCATGCGGTGGACGATGAAGACAGCTTCGACGAAGGCTACGACCCGGTTTGGCAGGCGAGCACCCGCGTTGACCCGGAGGGGTGGACAGCCGAGCTCAGGATTCCGTTCTCGCAGCTCCGGTTCAACGTGTCCGCTGAGCAGCGTTGGGGTTTGAACTTCGCTCGTGCCGTTCCGCAACGGGAGGAGCTGAACTACTGGGTGCCTGTGCCTCGGGACGTGCGGGGATGGTCCTCTCGCTTCGGAACGCTGGAGGGCGTACGCGCCATCGACCCATCGCGCGGCGTGGAGCTTCTACCATATGTGGCCAGCGAGGCGCGCTTGGTTGCCGAGCCCGATCCGAACAACCCCTTCGAGGAAGCTCGGAGCAGCAACGTACGGGTAGGCACCGACCTCAAGGTCGGATTGGGTCCAAACATCACAGTGGACGCCACGGTGAACCCCGACTTCGGACAGGTGGAGGCTGACCCCGCCGTAGTGAACCTTTCGGCGTTCGAGGTCTTCTTTCCCGAACGGCGGCCGTTCTTCATCGAGGGCAGCCAGCTCTTCAGCGGCAGCAACCTCTTCTATTCGCGACGGATCGGTGGTCTTCGCTCTGTCCCGGTCGATGCGGACTACGTCGACGCGCCAGAGACCGCCACCATCCTAGGCGCGGCCAAGGTGACGGGGCGTTTCGACAACGGCACCTCGTTCGGCGTGCTAGGCTCCGTGACCGATCAGGAATCCGCGACTACGTGGAGCGAGCCGGGAGGGTTCGGGGAAGCTGTGCTGGCTCCGCGCACCTACACGGGGGTGGTGAGTGGGCAGCACGAGTTCGGCACCAACGCCTCCACGGTGGGGCTTCTGCTCACCGGCCTTCATCGAGACACCGATCCGCCGGGCTTTCGTGAGTTCCTACACAGCGACGCCATCTCGGGATCGGTATCCAGCAACCTGCGTTTCAAGTCCGGCGAATACACCCTGTCATCGGCCTTTGCGTTCACCCGTGTTCAGGGTGATTCGCTCGCCATCCTGCGTACACAGGGCTCCCCGGTCCACTACTTCCAACGCCCGGACCAGGAGCACGTGGAGGTCGACCCATCCCGTACGGCTCTGACGGGTGCCAGTGGCTTCGTCCAGTTCAGACGCAACAGTGGCTCCCACTGGTTGGGGGACGTGACCGCGGTGATGGAGACCCCAGGCCTCGACCCCAACGACGCCGGGCGCCTCGGGAACGCCGACGAACTGGGGGCCTTCGCCTCCATCCGCTATCGCGAGACGTCTCCTGGAAGCTGGTACCGCAACTATTCGGTGCGCCTGAGCCACGAGAACCTGTGGACGTTCGGCGGCGTGCGGCAGTTCGGTGCGGTGCGTACGGACGCGGACCTCACCCTATCAAACTTCTGGAGAATCCGCTTCACCGCCTGGCGGGACATGGCATTCAAGTCGATCTCGGCGAGTCGCGGCGGTCCGCTGGTTGGAAGGGCGCCCGCCTGGGTGACGATCGCCCAGTTGCTCAGCAGCGCCTCCACCGACACACGCTGGAACGCCCGCATCTATTTCGGGGAAGGCGACCAGGGTTCGCGTACGATGCGGTTGAGCGGCGGCGTTTCACTACGCCCGAACCAGCGCTGGCAGTTCTCCATCGACCCAAACTACCTGATTGGCCGCAACCCCCGTCAGTACGTCGGAACGCTGGCGGGTGGGTCGCCTTCGACTTTCGGCAACCGCTACCTCTTCGCGTTCACCGATCGCACGACCTTCGTAGTACCCATCCGGGCGTCCTACGCGCTGCGACCCGACCTCACGCTGGAGTTGTACGCCGAGCCGTTCGCCGCAAGTGGCCGCTTCTACGGCCACGGCGAGTTGGACGCGCCCGGAAGTGAAGGGCTCAGGAAGTTCGGAAACGACAGCTCGACCGTCGTACTCAACCCCGACGGATCCCGCACGGTGACCGATGGGGGCGACAGCTTCACGCTTCCCAACCGCGACTTCAACGTACGGTCGTTCAGGAGCAATACAGTGTTGCGTTGGGAGTGGCGGCCGGGGAGCACGCTCTTCGTGGTGTGGCAGCAGGACCGGTTCTCGGCCACCCGGACCGGCGAGCGTGTCGGCGCTTCGGACCTTTGGGATGCCACCACCACTCCCGGAGAGCACCGCTTGCTGATCAAGGCCAGCTACTGGCTTCCTGTGGGGTGATGAGGTAGTGCACCAGGAGAGGCTAGAACACGGCCCGTCCACCCACGACGGGGAGCTCCAACGAGGTCCCGGCCAGATCCACCGTCAAGCGGGCCCCGGGTTCGGGCCACAGCGTGAAGTCGGCGTCGCTCGAAAAGACCATCAGGCCCAAGCGTTGACCGGCCGGGATGATCTGATCGTCGGGTTGCAGGTCGAACGTCATCTCTACGAACTCGCCGGGCACCAACGGTGTGCTTTCCGTCAGAGACCCCGAGTTCTGGAGGTCTGCCCATCCGCGCGTGACGACCCCGCCGCTCGGGTCATCCCCGTCAGTCCACGGAAGCGCGACCAGCCACACCGACAGGTTGACCGCAGGTCGGTCGGCGGCGACTCGAACCGTGATGCGAGGGGTGCCTGAGACGTGCATGGGCTGGGTGAGCGGGTCGGTGGCATAGAGCAGCCGGTGGGCACTCGACGGCACGGTAGCGAGGTCCCTTCCGCTGAGAGACACGTCGTCCGTGAGCGTCTCCTCGGCATCGGTCGGAGGGGCACCCATGGTCAGGCCACCCACGCCACTCCCACCGCCCTGGGGTCGTAGCGTCACCATAGCGGCGGCGGGGTTGGGATAGTCGGGGTAGGGCGTCGGGTCCTGGCGGTCGTCGCCCTCACGCACGATCCACGCTTTCGGGTCTTCCTCCACCCCGTTCTCGATGCCATGTAGGTAGCGGGTGAACCAACGGTTCATCATCTCCAGCGGAGGAGGTCCGCCGTGCCCGCCCTGATGGTAGTACGCCTGCGTGGGGACGCCCTGCTCCTTCAGCATCTCGTAGACCCGGACACTGTGCTCCGGCATCACGTTCCAATCGTTGAAGGCGTGCGCCATGAGCGTAGCGGCTCGAACGTTCTGCAGCTCTGTCTGTAGGTCGCGGGTGGCCCAGAAGTCGTTGTAGTCGCCGGTGCTCCGGTCTTGTCCCACCGCCATGAGACCGTCTCGCACCGTGGCGTCGCAGTATTCCCTGCGCGCGGGGTTGCTGTGCACGAAGTCGTAGAGGAAGTCGATGTCCTCGCCCAACCAGCCACCAGGGTGGCGGACCAGACCGTTGGAACGGTAGTAGCGGTAGTAGGAGGTGTTAGGGGCAACGGGGATGATGGCCTCGAGACCCTCCACGCCGGTACTGGCCGCGGCCACCGGGATGGTGCCGTTGTAGGACGTCCCCGTCATGCCGACCTTTCCGGTCGACCAGGTCGCGTGTACCTCCACGTCCCCTTCGAGCGAGGTGAACCCGCGCGCGCGCCCGTTCAGCCAATCGATCACGGCTTTGGGCGCGAGCGACTCTTCGGGCCCACCGATCGTAGGGCAGCCCTGCGAGAGCCCCGTCCCCGGCGCCTCGGAGTGCACCACTGCAAACCCGCGTGGCACCCAGGTTCCGGTATGGGAACTCGCGATCCGCGACGTGGTGCGGTTTTCCGGGACGGGTTGATGGGTGCGCTCCGGGGGAGGCGCGCCCAACTCCTGCTTCACGTCCCAGAGGAACTCCCGTGCGCCCGACACACCTGCGAAGTACGGACTCGAACTGTAGACCACCGGTAGTTTCAGCCCTTCGGTTGCGGTCTGTTGCGGGCGGACCACTGCTGTGTGCACCCGATCCCTGCGTCCATCGCCGTCGGAGTCGAACTCCGTTTCGACCCAGAGCTCCTCTCGAATCCAGGAAGCCGTGTCTGCGAAGGCCGCGACCACTTGAGCCTGCCCGTCGCGAAACACCGGCCGGGTCTGAGCGGATACTCTGTTTGGGGAGGCGGCGAGTGCGCTAAGCAGCCCGACCGAGATGAGTGCGAGAAGGAGGTGAGACCAGTTGAGTCGTGACGTGAGCTGCATGCCGACCAGGGTTGGGGACGCGCGCGACGTTGTTCGATCCTACGCAAGAGAACATAGGTCCACGGGCGCGCATCGCGGTAGGGAATTCTTCCCGACCCAAGCTCCACCAACCGGGCATCCCTCCCGACACAAGGCGTTACAAGAGCCAGGCGATCTCACCACTACATGGATCCGTAAATATTGTGTGTGCAATCACTTATACGGTTGTCTCGTCGGGGCACGGGCTCTGCTTTCCTTCTCGAGCACGCATTCCGGTTCAGAACAGGGGGGAAGGGGAATGAACGAGCGAGTCGAACGACGAACGAGGAGGGGCGCGACCTGGCTGGGGTTGGGAGGCTCCATGACCGGGCTGGCGCTGTTGGCGAGCGCAGGATGGGTGACACCCGCCACGGACATCGTGGCGTGCGAGGCCACCCTGACGCCTGCTAGCGTCCAGATATCGCCGGAGCCCGTTTCGGTCGAGGTCACCATGAGCGAGCCGATCGGAGAAGTGGGAAACGTGATGGCGCACTCGGACAGCGGAATAAAAGCGGGACCGTACAACGCTGAGATGGGCTCGCTGACACTAGGCCTCGCTGATGCGAAGCCAGGCGAGTGGCCCATCACGTTTCATGGCGAGGACGAAGCGAGCTGCGCCGGTGCGATCACGGTAACCGAAGAAGCTGTAACCGAAGAAGCAGCGCGCTAATGTCTGCTTTGGCCCGGACTCGAGCTTCGGTCATGCCCGCGGCGGATTCGGTCGGGAAGTCCGTAAGTCTTGAGTTTGTTTCGGACTGTCTTCACATCCATCCCGAGTCGGCGGGCGGCTTCGCTCTTGTTGAAGCCCGTCTGTTCCAGCGTCGCGAGCACGAGTCGACGTTCAGCGTCGGCCGCCGTAATCCCAACGGGGAGTACGAGGTGTGCCGGGGAGGAAGCCGAGTCCGGGTCACCGCGTTCGCCGGGGAGATGTTCCAGGTGGATCCTACCTCGGCGCGCCCGGATGGCGGCGTGTTCCACGACCTTGCGAAGTTCCGGAACGTTCCCCGGCCAGGGCGCGCTCTGCAAGCGATCGATGGTGTCGGAACTGAAGCCGCGAACCGAGAGTCGGTGCATCGCATTCGCTCGACGCACCACGTGCCTAGAAATCGCCACGACATCGGAGGGGCGTGCGCGGAGCGGCGGAACCTTGATCACGAACACGCTCAGTCGATGGTACAGATCCTCGCTGAGGTCGTCGTCGAGCACCAGCGCCTGCGGAGCGTCGACGGAGATCGCAAGCACGCGCGCGCGCGCCTCCGGGCGGCGGCCATCGGGCTGCTCGAGCGCATGTGCGCCGTCGAGATGCGCGACGATGTCGGCCTGCACCGCGTCGGGCAGGCCACTCAGGTCTTCGATCAGCATCGTACCGCCGCCGGCGCTGCTCAGCCCTTTGGGCTCACCCACACGCCACGTCACGAACGGCCCCGCTCTACGTCGGCTGAGCGCATGAAGCGCGCGTGCGAGGGTACGTCGTCCAGCCCCGGGCTCACCCCAGAAGACTGCCGGAGCCTCCGTGCTGGCGAGTGTCTCCAACTCGTGGAGGATGGGACCCAGGGGAGATCCACATCCGATGGGAATGTGCGGACCTCCAGCCTGCCTGATTCTTCCGACGAGATCGGTCAGGGGCTGGGCCGCAGGAGCCACAGCGTCGGCGTCCGAATACATGAGCCGTGCCCTGGGGGTGATGAACAGAACCGGATTGCACTTCGACGCTCTCCAAGGGAGCACGATGCGTTCCGGTTGAGCCCGGATCGGCCCGGTTCTCGTGGTCCGCTCCGCATCGGTGTTGCGAAAGGGTCTCAAACTCAAGGGTTCTCAACGTTCTTGTGCACGACATCTAGGGATCACCCGTTGAGAAGCCGAGGGGCAGCACTGATTCAGGACGGGGCACCCGTTCTCGGAATCGCTACAGAAAACGCTACAGGAATCCGTTCGTAAACAAGCCGGGCCCGTCCAGGGACCGGAACACCTCGAGGGAAAGGAGCAGCACATGAAGGGCGTGGGGAGCCGATGGGTGTTTGGAGGGATAGCCCTGGCATTCGGCATCGGGGCGTGTGATGAGGCAACGCCAACGGGACCGACGGTCGGGACTGTACGTGTGACTGCCACGACCAGTGGTCCGAACCCGGACACGGATGGCTACACGGTGTCTCTCGACGGGGGTACGGGTCTCGCGCTGGCGTCAACGGGCGGCGAGGTGTTCTTCACCAACATTGCGCCGGGCACGGGTTCCGTGGAGCTCACCGACGTTGCGGGCAACTGCACCGTGGACGGAGCCAACCCGGCGTCCGCCACCGTGACGGCAGGGGACACCACCACCGTGGCGTTCGACGTGACCTGCACCGCCTTGGCAAGTGATCTGGTCGTCACCACCGCGACCACCGGAGACAGCCTAGACGCGGATGGCTATGTCGTCATCGTGGGCGCGGACAGTGCTGCGATCGACATCAATGGCACGCACACGTTTGCCGACGTGGCGCCAGGCGACATCGACGTGACGCTGGACGGGGTCGCCCCGAACTGCACTGTGACCGGCGGCGCCACTCAGACGGTCACCGTACCTGTTGGCGCGAACGGCACTGCGGACTTCGAGATCGTGTGTGTTGGACCGGCACCCGCTCCCGGAACCGTCATCGTGTCGACCGCGACCAGCGGCGACAGCCTCGATGCTGATGGGTATACCGTCACGTTGGGTGCACTGTCGGACTCGATTGGAATCAACGACACGATCACCTTCGATTCCGTTCCCGCGGGAACGTCGTTCGCGGTGCTCTCCGGGATCGCACCCAACTGTACCGCCGCTGCCGGAGACAGCATTTCGGTCACCTTGGCGGGTGGCGATACCGTGACCGCGGCGTTCGCGGTGACCTGCACAGCCCCAACTCCGGTCGGTCCCCAGGAGATGATCGCGTTCACCACGGACCGGGACGGGAACGACGAGGTCTACCTGCTCGATCCCGACAGCACCGGTGGTATGAACCTGACCAACGATGCGGGAGCGGACGGTCAAGCAGCCTGGTCTCCCGACTCGACGCGGATCGCCTTCACCACCGACCGTGATGGCAACAGCGAGATCTACCTGATCGATGCGGACGGCGGGAACCTCACCAACCTGACCAACGACGCCGGCAGTGACAGTCGACCCGCTTGGTCGGGCGACGGGACCCAGATCGCGTTTGTGACGGACCGAGACGGCAACAGCGAGGTCTACGTGATGAATGCAGATGGGAGCAGTCCCACCAATCTGACCAACGACGCTGGTGCGGACACGGAGCCGGCCTGGTCGGCCGATGGCACCAAGATCGCGTTCGCAACGGACCGAGACGGCAACAGCGAGGTCTACTCGATGGACCCGGACGGATCGAACCCGACCAACCTGACGAACGACGCCGGTGCGGACAGCGCCCCGGACTGGTCCGCCGATGGGACGCAGATCGCGTTCGTGACGGACCGCGATGGGAACAGCGAGGTCTATGCAATGAACGCGGACGGTAGCAGTCCCGCCAACCTGACCAACGATGCGGGTGCGGACGGCGCCCCGAGCTGGTCGCCCGACGGGACCCGGATTGCATTCGTGACCGACCGCGACGGAAACAACGAGATCTACCTCATGGCCGCGGACGGTTCAGGTGCCGCCAACCTGAGCAACGATGCCGGCAGCGACCGTGACCCCGACTGGGGCGTGAAACGGTAGATCCAGCACTTGCGGGAGAGCGTCGTTTGAGCCTGTAGTCGAGGGGGGGCGAGACGCTCGAGGAGGGGGAGGGAAGGCTTGCAAGAGCCTTGCCCTCCCTTCTCCGTTCCTGGGAGCGGCTAGCCGGAGCAGCCGGCCGCGGCGAGGATCTGGGTGACCCTGGTGTCGTCGGTCGCGTCAGCATCTCCCGTGACCAGTTCAGCGACTTCGGGGGGGGCACTTCCACAGCTCCCTGATGCGGCGGCGAAGCTAGCGACGGCCGCACCTGCGTTTATTCGGGCAGCACTCGCTATCGGTTGAGTCCGGATGATTGGGAGGGCCTCGGAGAGGGCGTCTTCGGCTTGCTTGAGGTTCCCTTGGGTCTGCAGCGCCAGAGCGAGATTCAAGAGCCCCGAGCCAACCCTCCAGTCACTTTCCCCATGGAGCTCCTGCCACGCAGCGACCGCAGCACGCGCGGACTCTACGGACTCGTCTGCCTTGCCCGTCGAGCGAAGCACCGCGGCCAGGTTGTTCAGGGTCGTAATCGCATTCGTGTGGTTCTGTTCTCCCCGAGCCTCCCAGGACGCAAGGGTGCGCCGAAAGAGGTCCTCCGCCCCAGCGAGGTCCCCGCTTCGGTAGAGCACCGTGGCGAGGTTGTTGAGAGTCGTCGTCGTAGCCGGATGGGCTTCCCCGAGGACCTGCATCTGCGTGTCGAGGACCTCGCGGTAGAGACGCTCGGCTTCGGGCAGTTCACCCTGGAGTCCGACGAGGTTGGCGAGGTTGTTCTTGGTGACGAGCACCTCGGAGTGCGTGGGAGGGAACAGCCGTAGAAGCATCGCCAAGGACTCCTCGAACAGCGGGCGGGCCTCGTCGTGGCGCCCCAAGCTGCGGCGAATCACTGCCAGGTTGTTCAGTGACCAAGCGACCTCGATGTGATCTCCTGGTAGTAGCTCCCTGCGGGTCCCGAGCGCCAACGTTGCGAGAGAGTCCGCCGCCTCCAACCGACCCGTGACGCGATAGAGCTCTGCGAGGTTGTCCTGGGAGGTCGCGACCTCTCGGTGCCGCGTCCCAAATAGGTCGGTGCGGATCTCCAGTGCCTCGAGCAAAGGCGGCTCGGCTGCCTCGAACTCGCTCTTGAGGTAGAGGAGTCTAGACCGCCGATTGAGCGACTCCGCCACCATAGCGTCTTCGTCACCCAACAGCGCCTGCCGGCGCTCCAGCGCGCGGTTCGCCAGGTCCAGAGCCCCGTCGTAATTCCCTAGCCGCTGGAGCCCGTCTGCCACGACCATCCAAAGGTCAGCCTGGAGCAGAGGCTGGCCAGCCAGTTCGGTTTCGATTCGCGGGATACTCTGTTGCAGCAGCTCCTCGGCGCGCAGCTCACTGCTCCCCAGTTCGTTGGGGTCGGTAGACTCGAAAAGCGACATCACGAACGACGCCACCTCCTCGGTCCGCGCAGCCTCTTCGGCCGCTCGCCGTGCTTGCCACAGCGTTGCGGTTATCCCACCCAGGAGCGCCAACAGCCCGAGTACGGCCGCGAACACCGCAGTGCGATGACGCGCGATGAGCTTGCGAAGCCGATAGCCGACCCGGTGAGCGTGAATGGAGATCGGATGTCCACCAACCCAACGGCGGAGGTCGGCACGGAGCGCATCGACAGTGGGGTAACGGTCGCGCGGATCCTCGGCGAGCGTCTTTGCCACGATCTCACCTAGGTCGCCCTGGATTTCGGGGGCGAGCGTGACCGGTCCGGCCGCCTCGAGCCGGGTAGGGCGCTCGGAGGTCAGCAGCTCATGAAGTACAACGCCCAGCGAGTAGATGTCGACCGCTGTGGTGACGAGTTCTCCGCGGACTTGTTCCGGCGCTGCGTAGTCGGGCGTGTAGGCGCTCCCCAACGTCTGCCCGGTGACCGACTCACCGTCCTCTGGTGACAACATCTGCGAGATGCCGAAGTCGAGGAGGCGCAGCACCCCATCATCCGTGACCAAGATGTTGGACGGCTTGATATCCTGGTGAAGGACCAAGTTCTGGTGGGCGTATTCGAGTGCGTCCAGTAGGTCCGAAAAGAGAGCCAGTCGCCCGTAGACATCCAGGCGCTGGGCGTCGCAGTACTCAGTTAGCGGCCTCCCGTCGACATAGTCCATGACCAGGTAGGGAAACCCCTCGTCCGTTTGGCCCGCATCCATGAGGGGCACGATGTGAGGGTGCGTAAGAGAGCCCAGGATCGTGACTTCACGCTTCTGGCGGTCACGGTCCAACTCTCCATAGACCGAACGTCCCACCTTAATGGCAACAGTCCGGCTAAACGCCTTGTCCGCCCGCTCGGCGAGGTAGGTCGTGCCCATGCCGCCCGACTGGAGTACGTCGATGATTCGGTACTTTCCGAGTTGTCTGCCTTCGGCGAGGCGTGGTGGGCCCTCCATCGACCCGCCCAATCGATCGGACACCTCGTCGAGGTCGGGAGCGGAAAGGTCCTCGAACCCATCGACGTCCCCCCGCGCCGCGATCGCAGCGAGCACGAGCTCCTTGAGTCGGAGATCGTCGCCACACTCCTGGTCGATGTAGGCGGCGTCAGCGTCGGGGGTTCCCGGTAGCCCACTCAGGATGGCGGCCACGCGCCGCCACTCTTCCGCCGAGGGCGTCGACATCGGTGTGACTACGCCTGCAGCGAAGCCGGCGGGTCGGGTGGTTCTTCCTGGAGGACGCGCATCCGCAGAAAGACCTTGGCCTCTTCCCACCGACGCCTCGCCTGACGCTCGGTCATGCCAAGTTCGGCCGCCGCTTCAGAGGTCGTGAGTCCCTCTGCGAACTTCAACAGAAAAACTGCATGGGCGTTCGGGTCGGCGGCCTGTAAGTCGCCCTGGAAGCGGTACGCGTCGAGCGTCGCGAGCACCCTTTCCTCAAACGAAGGAACCTGGAGCCGGGGGTCACTGCTCACCTCTGGTAACTCGCGCCGGTCGGAAGGGGCCGCGCGCTTACTCGAGTTACCCTTCCGTGCCGCGTCGACTAGTGCCGTCCGAATGCATGACTTCAGGTAGTTGAAGAAGTGGTTTTCGTCGTTCCACTCCCGACGCTGCCCCCGGAGCGCCTTCACGAACCCCTCGTTCATGATGGCGGTCGTTTGATACCGAGCCCCCGCCGAACCTTCCCTGCGGATGCAATGGGCAGCACGCTTGAGATCCCGGATCATCGGCGTGAGGATGGTGCCCATGGGGATCCAGTCGCCGGAGCCCAGGCGCACTCGCGTCTCGTCGGCCCGAAGAGTGAACGGGTCGTGAGGAGGTTCTTCCATCGTTTCCACGGTGCACCTGCCTGGGTCGGAAGCTTGGTTAATATACGTTGAGCGAATGTTCACCCGCTCCCCTCGCACCGCCAGTCAGTCCCCGTCGCGGTCCTGGCGTTGGTTTACATGCCTACCCGCGATCGCGGCCACGGCATAACCCGACACTGCTCCCAGAATGGGGCAGGCAATCAGGATCAGGCCGGTGCCCAGGGGGAGGCGGCCGTCGAGGAGCGGGGTCCATCCCGACATCGCGTAGACGCCCCCCAGAACGGCGCCCAGGACGGTGCCCACTACCGTCGCTCGCACAGCTCTCCCGTCACGGTTTCGTCCAAGGGGCGGTGACGTCATGTGGTCTTCCTCGGTGAGTCGCATGCGTGCCGCGGGCCCGCGCGCGGGGCCCTCCACTACTCCCATAACGGGAAGGTCGACGACCGCCGCCCCCCAAGGGGCAGCGCTGAGTCGGTTCTTCGTTCAGGGTCGGTAAGCACGTCCACGTCCGTTCAAAAGGATGAAACCATGTCGCGCAAACGACCGGTGATACTTGCCTGGCTGCTCATGTTTCTGGCCCTGCAGCCGGCAGCGGCCCTCCAATGGCGAAGTTCCGACCTCTTCGACGACAACGACAGCTTCGGGCTGGGGCTGGTGGTTGCCGGTGCTGCGATTGCGGCTGGGCTCCTACTGGTTCGCGTCCCCGACTTCGACGTGACCATTGATGGCGACGCCGTGGAAGCAGGAACAGTCGACGCGCAGGTGAGGGAATTGGAAGATGGGCTCTTCGTCCAGCGCAGCGGATTCTTCGGAGGACACCGTGCGGGCAGACTGGTCGAGATGGACGCATCGGCACTTCATCTGAGCGGCGTCGATGGGGATCGCACAGTGGACCGTGGGCGCGTCAAGTCCGTGCATGACCTGGCCAGCGCCGCTGAACGCTTTCGGCTGCTACGGCGACGCAGCCTGATTGTGGGGACGGGGGGAGCTGTCGGGCTCTATCTGATGGCCAAAGACAATCCGGACGGCAATACGCGGACGCTCAACCTGGCGACCGCGGCCCTGATTGGGGGCGCCGGCGTCTACTATGCGATTCGCCCTTCGTTGGCAGAGCGTGAGCTGAATAGCCGGAAAGCGCAGTTGAGTGTAGCCCCCTCCGTCCGAAGGTTGGACCATGATCGGTGGGGGTTGGGGCTGAATGCCAGGTTGGTGTTCTGATGTACGGCTTGGCGAGGTGGTTCCCGGCCCTGTTTGGCATGCTTGCGCTGCTACCTCATCCGGTGGAGGCACAGCGCTACGCAGGATTCCGGGGCGGCGTTGCACTTGCGAACGTGACCGGAAGCCTCTTTGGACTTGAGGGCAGGCGGGGACTGACCGCTTCGCTGTTCGGTCGCACCCATCTGTCGAGTCGCTGGGCCGTCCAGGCCGAGCTGGGGTGGGTGCAGAAGGGTACACGAGAGAAGGTTCGCAGCGATGGCTCGATCAACCTGAACGTGGACTACCTTCAGGTCCCTCTCCTCCTCCAGTACGTCCTCAGCGAGGACGACCGCAGCGCGCAGTTCTACATCGGAGCGGTCTACAACCGCCTCGGTTCCTGCACGCTAGGCGCCAACACCCCCACGGGCTCCTTCGCCGTTGATTGCGGGGAGGTCAATACCGTGAACGTCTCGATCACGGCCGCAGAGAGCGACCTGGGTGGGCTTTTCGGTGCCTCGTTCGAGAGAGTGGCGGACCGCTTTGTGTGGCTGGTCGACGTGCGCATGGAGGTTGGCGGGGCCGACGCCATCATAGCCCGAACCAACGGGGAGTCCGAAGGTTCGCGGCACTTCCACGTTGCAGGTTCTGTCGGTGTAGCGGTCCCGCTGGGGCGGTAGCCCGGCTCTACTTCACATCAGGGCCCAAGTTCTTGATGGGTCGGGCGAAGATGAAGTAGACGAGCCCGGCGCCGGCAGCAATCATCCCCACGGAGCGGAACAACTCTGGCGGAGCCATCGTGGCCATGCTCCCTGCGGCCATACCCGCAATCAGGTTGCCGAGTGATGTGCCCATGAACCACACCCCCATCATCTGCCCCACCAGGCGATGTGGCGCGAGCTTGGTGACGCTGGAGAGACCCACCGGGCTGAGCGCCAGCTCACCCACCGTGTGGAAGAAGTAGGTCACCACCAGCCACATGGGGCTCACCGGGTTCTCGGGCGTCGCGAAGCTCGCGCCCCAGGCCAACACGAAGAAGCCCACACCCAAGAGGACCAGCCCCATCCCGAATTTGATGGGGATGGAGGGGCTGCGCTCGTCGAGCTTCACCCACAGTGCTCCCACCACGGGCGCCAGAATGATGATGAACAGCGCGTTGACCGATTGCAGCCAACTGGCAGGCATCTCCCAGGATCCGAACGTGAGGTCGGTGAGGCGTTCAGCGAACAGGTTGAGCGTCGAGGCGGCCTGCTCGAATCCGGCCCAGAACATTGCCGCACCGATGAACAGGATGAAGATGTAGCTCACGCGCTTCTTCTCGTCGCCGGCCAGCCCTCCCATCGCCATCAGGTACAGGAAGTACAGGATGGCGATGGACACGATGAACACACCGGTGCCGCCGGCAAGACGCTCAGCAGAGAGATCGACGGTGCCGCTGCTGTCCAGGAACCACCCGATGGCTAACAGAGCCCCGCACACCGCCAGCCCCAGCGTCAGGCCCCGCACAGCTGCGGGTTTGGTGGCCAGCGCGTCCTCCTTCATCTGACCCGCGTCCAACAGATAGGCGTCTCCCATCCGGTACTGGATGAGCCCCAGCACCATCCCGACGCCGGCCGCGCCGAACCCGAGGTGCCAGTTGATGCCCTCGCCCAAGAATCCGCAGATGATGGGGCCCAGGAACGCGCCCAGGTTGATGCCCATGTAGAACACGGAGAAGCCCGCGTCGCGCCTGGCGCCCTTGTCGGCATACAGGTCGCCCACCATGGCGCTGACGTTGGGCTTGAGCAGGCCCGTGCCTGTAGCGACCAGTGCCAACCCGATGAAGAACAGCGCGTCGCTCCCGAGCGCCATACTGAAGTGTCCGGCCGCGATGATGACGCCGCCCCAGAACACCGCCGACCGTTGCCCCAACACCCGGTCCGCGATCCAGCCACCAGGTAGCGCCAGTAGGTAGACCGCCGCGGTATAGAGGCCCAGGATGGCCCCCGCGGACGCGTCGGTGAGCCCCATCCCACCATCGGCCAGCGTGGCGGTCAGGTAGAGGACCAGCAGTCCGCGCAGCCCGTAGTACGAGAACCGCTCCCACATCTCGGTGAAGAAGAGCGTGGCCAAACCGCGCGGATGTCCGAAGAACTGCTTCTCGGAGGAGGCGGCCGCCTGGGTTGTGGAGGGCGTCATGCTGAGGGGCTCCCGGAATGGCTGAGCGTGAGTTCGCGGGCTCAGACTACTGCAGTGACGGTCCCCCGCCAAGCGGCACGGAGAGGCGGAGTGTAGTGCCCGCGCGACTGGGTACGAGGTCCACCCGCGTTCCCATGGGCAGGCGACCTCGCTCCTCGGTCCGGATGACGATTTCGGCGACGGCCAATCCCCACAGAGCACCGATGAACGCGTCGGATGCCCAATGTTCCTCGGAGTCCACGCGCTGGAACACCACGGTTCCCGCCAGGCCATACAGCGCTACCGAGGCGGGTGTCCAGCCGACGTGATGGGCAAGCACATGCGCCACCTGCATGATCGTGGACGAGTGACCCGACGGAAACGATCGCCCCTGGCCCGGCTCGAACGTCGACGCGTTCGGTGCGTTCTTGGGCCGGACGCGGCCCACCAGGCGTCCCACGCCCTGACGGGTGGCACCCGCAATCCAGTGGGAGTAGAGCAGTTCCTTAAACAGCAACTGCAGCCGTTCTTGGCGGGCGAAATAGGCCACCGTTGCCGCCCCCGCGTAGTAGGCGTTCGTATTGCCCATCATGCCGAGCGGCTCCAGCGCATCCCCGACGTCGCGCAGGCCCGAACGGAACGAGGAGGGCGACCCGGCCAGGCCATCTCTGATCTCATCGTCGACCAGGTAGAGAAGGCCCGCACCGCCGAGTACCACGCCCAGCTTCGCCCACCCGCTCCCGTCCCACCGGGCCGGCGCTGAGACCACGGCCCAAGCATCCTCGCCGAAGTCGACCACGGCCCCACCGAAATCGTGGAGCGGTCGGAGTGGACGTTGCTCAGGTGGCTCGGACGGGGGTGCCTGTGCTCGAGCGGGGGCTGCCGGCGCGAGGCCGCAGAGTGCGAGGATGACGCAGCGGGCATGCATGTACCCAAGGTAGCTGGATGGCGCTTGAACACGCACAGAGCGTTCCGATGAGGCGAGCTGACCCTACGGGCACCCCGCATCGGACCGATCCGGTTGCAGCACACCGCCCTTGTACACCGACTGGATACGGGTAGTGTTGCGGATATCCACTGACGGGTCGGCCTCGAGCACGACGAGATCGGCGCGATACCCGCGGAGGACCTGACCGCGGGTAGCCCCCTCCCCGATGGTCCGCGCCGCCGTGGCGGTCGCCGCTTTCAGAGCCTCCAGCGGTGTGAGGCCCGCTTCTACGACGAGCGTCTCCATCTCATGATGGAGGGGTGGAGTGGGGTTCTCACACGTGCCCCCAACGAGGGGCGAGAACGCATCGGTTCCCGCGGCGATCGCGACGCCGAGCGCGTGTCCTTCACCAATAAGGCTGGCTCCGAACTCGAGCGCGGTGCGGTCCGAGGCGAAGGGGCCACCCGGCTGGAAGATGTCCAAGGTGCTGTCGAGGATCGTTCCGGCTGCAGCCATGTCTCGGAGCAGTTGCTGAAGCGCAGGGTGGTCCGCGCTGACTTGCCTGGGTGCCACCCAGGGGTCCTGCCGGGTCCGGCACCCCACCACCTCACACCCGAACTCGGAGGGATGGGAGATCACGTCGGCCCCTGCTCGGACCACGTCGGAGGGGCGGGCAGGCATGATGGCGCCGTGGGCCCAGACGAGCATCCCTCGCGCCTTCGCTTCCCGGAAGAGGTCGGGCAGCACATGCGCATCCAAATCGGAGTAGGCCTTCAGACCAATGGCGCCAGTGCCCCGAGCCATGGCTGTCACGAGGACGGGATCCGACGCGGGAGAGTACCTCTGGAGGTAAGCGTGGGGCGGGAGTGCATTCTGCAGGATCGCCTGAGGTCGGAAGTCGTTGGCGACGAACTCGGGACCTGCAATGAGGGCCGAGTAGAAGACATCGGGAGCCGGCAGGTCGCCGATCCTCGCTCTGAGCGCGAGGAGCGAAAGCACTGTAGCGTCTCCCGCCATGTCGCGTACCGCGGTCACACCGCCTGAGAGCATTCTCGCCAAGGCTGGCTCCACAACCGTGCGGCTGCCCTCGCGTGTGGGGTCCACCCCCACGTGGACGTGGGCGTCGATCAGGCCGGGGATCACCCAAAGGCCGTCGAGAGCGCGGATGTCTACGGTGTCGCCGAGCGCCAATTCCCCGCCCGGATGGACCGAATGAATCAGGTCATCCCGGATCAGGACGGTCATGCCCGACCGGGGTGGCGCTCCCGTGCCGTCGATCACGGTGACGCCGGTGAGGGCGGTGTAGCGAGGCGTATCCTGGGCGAAGAGAGGCGGACGTGCAGAGGCTACGAGCGCAAGAGCGATCAGCGACAGCATAGTGGTGAGTCGTCTACGAGCCGACACGGCGACCTCCTTAGAACACCCAGCGGATGCGGCGCAGGTTCGATATGTCATCGACCGCGCTTCCTTCCAGCACCAACAGGTCGGCAGCGTACCCAGGCGCAATTCGGCCGATCTCGTCCTCCTTTCCCAGCGCCCGAGCCGCATTGCTGGTTGTGGCCTGTAACGCCTGTTCGGGGGTCAAGCCACCGTCGCTCACCAGGAGTTGACTCCCTGAGACTGCACACTCGGGAGGAGCCGATCCTCGGACGCTGCGGCCCTTTCGCGCGCGAAGAGTTCAGGTTCGAACTGAGGCCCCGGCAGCAGCTGTTGCCCGTCGAAGACGGTCGCGCCAACGATCACGACGGACGGGGGTGTCTCGGCGCAGCCGGCCAGCAGTGAAAAGAGCGCCAGGGTTGCGGTGCGGGACAGAGGGTCTGGAAGAATAGACAAGTCGAGGAGCCCTCCGGGGCATCTGTTCGTGGGTTTGGCGCGTTCGCGCCCTATGGTCGGCACTTGGGGTGGTCTTGTAGCCATTCGACCGCCGCCCTCAAGGGCGCGTCGGTTTCCGGGTCGCGGGTCTGCTGTCCCTCTATGATCGAATCGGGTTCGATCTCGCCGCCATAGACGCGTCCCGTACGGTCCACCATCGCCCCCTCCGTGATATTGAGGGCGGCGTCGTCGCTCAGGCGGTGCATCGCGTTTCCCGTGGAGAGGCCCGCCGTCCGCGTGCCAAAGCTCCGTGTGTTCGGACGGCCAATGAACGCGACGACGACTGCCTCTCCCGAACTCCCAGTCACCTGGTCCGTCAACACTGCAACGGGGGGGTTGGGCGAGATCAGCTCGTAGGGCTGCTGAACTTGGACTCTATACTGTTGGCTTCTCGGCAGACCGTCGGAGAGGAGTTCGCCGCGCTCGTACGTGCCGTGCTGGAACGTCGTGTCCCCTCCGGAGAATGCCCCTGTAGGACCCTGGCCCAGCACGGGACCAATGCCGATGAGCATTGGAGTCATGGAGCCGCCGGTGTTCCCGCGGAGATCGACGACCCACCCGCACGTCTCCTCGCTGTCCACTTCAGCTATTCGCCGATGGTACATCTCGGCTTTCGCGCTCATGCTTGAGATGTCATCGAACGTGTAGCCCGGTACCCAGACGTACCCGATCGATTCAGTTAGCGGACGAACAATGGGGTCGGGGTTAACGAGTGTCTCGACGGGGCCTCCGGCCCGAGCGCCCTGGTACCACCCCGGAAGGAACTGGGAGTGATTGTCCCCCAGCTCAGAGACCGCGAACCATATGGCTCCGTACGTGGCCCGCCTGGTCTGCGCTCCGGCCGCACGTGCGAACGAGGCCTCTCTGAGGGCGGGCCAGTTGATCTCGGACCTGTTGATGGAGTTCTCCTCCATCAAGTCGAGAGCTTCTTCGAGGTAGGATCGCGCCTCAGCCGACATGGGCTGACGGGAGTCGAGCTCGCGGGTTGCGCGTAGCTCCAGCGGTTCCCCCCCGAGGGGGTTGGGGGCCGATCCGAACAGACCATCAGGCCTCACGTCGAGGACCAGGGGTGGAAAGGGTATGGGCCCCTGGAGCCTGACGGTGACCTCCCGGTCCACGAGAGAGGCGTCAAGCGGCATCGCTCCTCCACCACCCACGGTCGTGAAGGCAACACCCTCATACGCGTCCGGTCCCCCCTCGAAGTGAAACCACCCTGAGTACGCGACCCCGTCGTCAGTCGCCGCTGTAACGAAGTAGTCCGTTCCGAGTGGTGCGTCACTGGGCGTGCTCGTCGGCGCTGACGCAGTGTGTCCGCATGCGCTGACGAGCATCACCCATCCGAGGAGTGGCGACGTGCGTCGGCCACAGGTGGCCGGTCGGCGATGACCGCAAGGAAGGGTGTACGTCATGCCGTCCTCCTTAGAGTCCATCCGACAAGTGGGACAATCTCAGATACTGATACCAGGGGGCGCGAGGAGCAACAGCATGACCGCACCGCTCGCTCGCATCATCCCATGGGTGGACCCACGTTCAGTGGAAGATCGAGGTACCGACTCGCGAATGCTAGGATGTCCGCAATCAGGAGTTGAAACTGGTCCTGGCTCTCCATCATCATGTGACCTCCCGCTCCGTCCACACGGAGTAGAATCGGGCGCGAACTAGTGGTTGCGGCCTGCAGCGCGGCTGCCATCTTGCCGGGCTGCCACGGGGAGACGCGTGGGTCGTTGAGCCCGGTCGCCAGCAAAACAGCGGGGTACTCGGTGTCGGGGCGCACATGGTGGACCGGGCTCATCTCCAGTAACGCTCGGAAGCCCTCCTCGGTTGCCACCGATCCGAACTCCGGGATGTTCGGGGGTCCGTTGGGGGTCGTCTCGAACCGGACCGCGTCAGCAATGCCCACCATGATCGCGGCAGCGCCGAACAACTCCGGCCGCTCGGTGATGGCGCGACCCACCGCGATGCCCCCGGCACTCGCTCCAAACAGGCCCACGCGGCCCGGCGTCGTGTACCCTTCGCGGATGAGATACTCCGCGCATGCGATCAGATCGAGCCAGGTGTTCGGTTTGGTGTCCTTCATGCCCGCTCGGTGCCAGTCCTTCCCGTAGTAGCCGCCCCCACGGGTATGACACGTCGCGGAAATTCCGCCCGCCTCGACCCAAGGACTCAACTCCCTGAAGAAGGCAGGCAGATCGGTGATGCCGTAAGCGCCATAGGCCCCTAGCACGACTGCACCGGATCCATCCCGAGCAAAGTCCTGGGGATGGATGATGGTCAGCGGCACCTCCACGGCGTCGTGACTGGGTGCGAACACGGTGGTCACCCTGGCTTCCTCGAGCACGTCCATAGGGCCCAACGTTCGCAGTCCAAGTTCCTCGAACTCGTCCGTCGAGGGATGGTACCGGTACTCACGCGTGGAGCCGGTCCAACTGTTGAGCGTGAAGAGAATGCCGGGTCGGCGAGAGCTGGCACGCCAAGTGGCAACCGAGGTCCCGGGGGGGAGCCGGACGTCCTTGGGTTCCCCGCCCCAGGGAATGCGTATCAGACCCACGCCGCCGTTCTTCAACACTCCCACGTACAGTCCGTCCAAAGCGGGGGACATCCACTGCAATGCTCCGCCGGAGTCCTCGAACACATCGGTGGCCGACCCGAGGTCGGGGGCGGCAAGGGAGGTGCGAACGATCCTGCTGTTGCTCGACCCCCGTGAGGTGAGCGCATAGAGGTCGGGACCATCGATGGCCACGCTGGCTACGGAGTCGGCCATGTCGAACAGGGGCCGCCATTCATGTTCACCGTTCGTGAGCGTGGAGTAGGAGCCCAGGTAGTACGCGGCGTGACGGGTCACCCCTGTGTTCAACGACGCCACCGCCCACCGACTCCGAGAATCGACGTACACGGACGGCAGCAACCGGCTGTTCATGCCGACCATCTGCGCGCTAAAGACCGGCACGTCGGCCGTAAGAGGATCGCCGAGGTTGTGACGCAGGATCTGTACGTCGTTGAAGAAGTCTGTGGCGGGCGCGTCGCGCGGAAGGTCTCTCAGCTGCAGGTAGAAAAAGGTGCGTCCGTCGGGGCCCCAGCGGTGGAGCGTCCAGCGGGCTCTTTCGATGGGTTCACCCACGTCCTGCCCGGTCTCGACATTGCGGACCCGGAGTGTGGCGGCCTCCGACCCGCCGGTCGTGACCTCATAGAGGACCAACTTCCCGTCTGGGGAGGGGCTGTAGAGTCCGAGCGCGTTCGAGCCCGATTCGCTTCCTGCCGCGACCGCCGCGGGATCCACCAGAAGCCGTTCCTCACCCGTCCACGCGTCCCGCACGTAGCCCTTAGCGACCGCTTCCCCAGGCCCTCTGACGGTGTAGAACCAGTGTCCGCCTGCTTGACGGGGAAGGCTCACGTCCGGGGGTGAGCCCTCTTCCGCTGCGCGCAAGCGCGCCTGGATGGCCTCGAGTCCCGGCAGGGCGTTGAGCGCCGCCCGCGAATAGACTCCTTGTGCCTCGAACCACGGGCCCACCTCCTGGTCCGAAGCGTCCTCGAGCCATCGATACGGGTCGGGGACCGGGGTTCCATACAGCGTGTCCACCACGGGTACGGTGCGGGTCGGGGGAGCCTGGCCCGCGACGTGACCACCGCAGAGTCCGAGAAGTGCGAGAGCGACGGGAAAAGCTGATAGGACGCGCATATGGCCCTCACGGAAAAGGGTAGATGTCGCGAATCCAGTGCTTCCGGGGTTGGGAGCAGGGTCGACTAATGGATGCTATTTTGTTGCGTCCCGTCAAGCCTCACGTGAACGCGCGAATATTGACCCCATGTTCACGTGATCACGTGATGCGGGACGGCGGGCCGTCGCGTAGTATGAGCTGGGCCGACTCCCACGTGGTGAGTTTCGGCATGCCCGTAACCCCGAAGCCTTCGCATGGTTTGAGCGGCGCGTATGGTACCGCATCGGCATGGTGGTGTCTTGTTGGCCGTCATGGTCCTGGTCGGTTGCGGAGCGGAGACTACCTACCTGTCTGTGGCAGACATCGAACACACTGGCCCCGCCGAGGCAGCGCTCGCCGAGGCTGGTTACGCCGTTTGGTCCATCGAATACCGACTGGTTGGCGACCCCGGAGCCGAGTGGCCGAACACGTTCCTCGACGTAGCCGCCGGATCCGACTTCTTGAGAGAGCTCGACGGCGCTGAGTTTGTGGGTCGGGGAACCCTGGACCTCGACCTCGAGCACCTGATAGCCGTTGGGCATTCGGCTGGTGGGAACTTCGTTTTGTGGCTGGCCGCTCGACCGGGACTCGACCCGAGCAGCGAACTCTTTTCGGAGACGCCCATCCCCATTCATGGTGTTCTGGGCCTGACGCCCGCGCCGGACCTGGGTCGACTGGCGGAGGAGGGAGATTGCCAGGGTGCCGTGGCGGAGACAATGGGGGGGCTTCCGGCGGACGTTCCCGATCGCTACCAGGTGGCGTCGCCCATGACCCTGAAGCCCGTGGGCGTGCCCCAGGAGGTGGTCATAGGCCGTCATGACACGTACGCGCCCCTTGGCCGTGCCTACTACGACGCGGCATCCGCGGAGGGCAGGTCGCCGTTGCGCCTGACCGAAGCGCCCGAATCAGGCCACTTCGAAGTCATTGACCCGTCCAGCACCACATGGTCCGTCGTGCTCGAGGCCCTCGGTCGACTGGATTCGGAGATTAGGAACTAGCCATGAAGGGGTCCCCCATGCGCACGCCCATGCTGCGGATCACCCGCTCCATCCTGGCTTTCGTCTTCGGCTTCGTGGCGATCCAACTCACGTTGTCGGCCGGGGTCCTCACGGTAGGGAGCCCGTGGCTGCTCGTGGGCATCCCGCAGGATCCGGTGGGTCAGTGGGTGCTCCTCGCCCTAGAGTTCGGGGCCGGAGTCGTGGGAGCGATGGTCATGACGATGGTCGCGGGTTGGCGACGGGAAGAGCACGCGGTAGTGTTCGCAGGGGTGGTGACCCTACTGAACGCGTGGGTCGTGGGGTCAGCGGACAGCCCTTGGCCGCTTTGGCTAGGCGTGGCAGTGGTAATCACCGTGCCGGTCCAAACGTGGATCGGATACCGGCTGGCACTCCGGATCACCGACAGGCGGGCTCAGCCCGAGTCTGCGTAGCGCGCCGCCTCGTCGGGTCTCCCCAGACCCGTGTAGACCTCCACGAGCAGCTGCCGCACGAACCCCACTTGCCTGTGTTCGTCGCCGAAGCGGGACCTGAAGATCGACAGGGACTCCAGTGCGACCGGCTCAGCCTCTGCGTACTTCTCCTGTTCGACCAGGAGGTGACCAAGGTTCTTCAGGCTGAGGGCCAGCAACGGATGCCCAGGTCCCTGGGTCCGCCGCTGGATGGCGAGCGCCTCGAGCGCGTAGGCTTCAGCCTGCTCGAACTCGCCTTGGCGCCTCTTGACCATGGATAGGTTGTTGAGCGGCGCTCCCACATCCGGGTGGTCGTCCCCGTAAAGCGCTCGGCGCCGTTCGAGCACCTCCAGGAACCCTTGTTCAGCCTCGTCGAGCTTGTCCTGACGGAAACGCACCGTGGCGAGGTTGTTCAAGTTGGTTGCGATGGTTGGGTGGTTGTCCGGGAGCAGCGTGCGGTTCACGGCAAGCGCCTCATCGAGGTAGGGTTCACCTGCTTCCAGATCGCCCTTCTGTACCAGCGTCAACCCCAGGTTGTTCAGCGCGTTGGCATAGTCGTCGCGTGCGTCCTCCGCCAGCTCCGCGAAGGGCACCTGTCGGAACACATCCAGCGCGTCTTCGAAGAAGGGAACGGCCTCGTCGAACTCCCCCTTCCGCGTCCGGAGCACCCCGAGCGATGACAGTACTTTGGCCGCCTCCACGCTTCCCGGACCATCGAGCGCCTGACGGATCTCCAACACGTCCTCATAGCGAGCCTGAGCGGAGTCGTAGTCTCCCCGCTCGCCGTACAACAGCGCCAGCGCGCTCAAGCTACCCGCCACGTCTGCGTGCTCGGTACCGAATAGTCCGCGTCGCAGCTCTAGTGCGCGTTCGAGCACCGGTTCGGCGGGATCGAACTGTCCAAGGTTCACGTACGCGTTACCCACTGCGGTAAGCATGTCTGCCTGGACCTCAGGCTGCTCCGCCAGCTCTCCAGCTCGCTCGGCACCGCGCGCGAGTAGGTCAATTGCGGATAGTTGGTCCGGCTCCTCCCTGGGGTTCGCCGCTTTGAAGAGGCCGACCAAGAACTCACCCACCTCTTCTGCGCGGGCCAGCGCGACCTCGGCTCGATCCCGTTCCGCGACCACCCGAGCGGATTGCACCGTCATGGTTCCGGCAAACGCGCTGAGCAACACCACGAACGCGGCGGCAGCCCCCACTCCGACACGATGTCTACTCACGAACTTCTTCAACCGATAGCGTCGCGAGGGCGGCTGAGCCCAGATGGTGTGCCCCGACAGATAGCGGCGGATATCCTCCGCCAGCGCGGCAGCGGACGGGTACCGGCGGCTGGGCTCCTTGCGCAGCGCGGTCAGTACGATTTGGTCCAGGTCGCCGGTCAACGACTGAAAAAGCTTGGATGCGCCTACGCCGCGCAAGGCGGCCACGTCGGTCGCCTGCGACGGGTCGGCGGCCTGGAGCGACGCTCGCACGCCCTCGCTCGGACGTGTCGGGCGCTCTTCCAGTACCTTTCTATGAAAGTCGAGCGGCGTGAGTGTGCCCACCCGAAACGGTGGCTCCCCTACGAGCAGTTCGTAGAGCAGAATGCCCAGGGCATAGACGTCGGTCCCAGTGGTGATGGCACCGCCGCTGATTTGCTCGGGGGCCGCGTACTCGGGCGTCAGCATCCGCAACTCGCGGGTCTGCTGCGCCACATCTCCCACGCCCTCCTCCATGATCTTGGCTATCCCGAAGTCGAGGAGTTTGGGTTGCCCCCGCTGGTCCACTAGGACGTTGGACGGTTTCAGGTCCCGGTGCACCACCAGATTGGCGTGGGCGTACTGTACCGCCTCGCACACCGTGACAAACAGCTCGAGTCGCTGCTGCACGGTCAGCCCGTGCTCGTCGGCATACGTCGTCAGCGGCAGGCCCGACTCGAACTGCATGACCAGAAAGGGACGCCCGTCCTCGGTGGCTCCGCCATCGAGCAGGGTCGTGACGTTCGGATGCTGCAGCTCCGCCAGGATCTGCCGCTCACGCCGGAAGCGGTCCGCCAGGGCGGGGAGGGCCAGGTCACCCCGCAACACCTTGAGCGCGACCTCCTGGCGGTACTGGTCGTCTACGCGTCGGGCCCGGTATACCTCTCCCATACCGCCGGTGCCGACCAGCTCGAGGAGCTCATACCGACCGATGCGCTCGCCGGACGCCATGGGGCCGCGGTTCGCCGCAAGAGGTAGCCGCTCGAGCGCCTGAAGATCGGCCGTGGTCTCGTTGGCACGCAGCATGGCCTCGACCTCGGCGCGAACCGCGGCATCGGGTGCCTCCCGGTCGAGTAGTTGTTCCCGCGCCTCGGGCGCACAGTCCAAGGCCTTGAGGAAGAGCGTCTGGATCTCGTCCCAGCGGCTATCTGCCATGCACTACCCTCCCTTGGGGCTCGAGCTGAGGTCCACAATAGGGTCGCGAGGAATCGGAAGAATAGTGGACTACCCGGACCCCAGCACCCACCGGCTGGCAGCGTCCGCCAGCGTCGGGCTCACGCCTACTCTCTGACCGAAATGATGACGTTCGGATCGGATGCCGAGCCGCAAGCACACGCATCTGTCCTCCACCGACCCCAGGCCGTGGCAGCCCAACTGGCAAGGCCGCGCCCGTGCGGGAAGAGGATTCCCGCAACCGCGTGATACGCCAACGCGTCGCACCCAGTAGCGTTCGTGGGGGCTGCCACTCAGGAGTCGGCAACCGAGGTCCCGAACCCGAAACTGAGACGATTGGGGGACACTATGACGAGGGGGCGCCGGGGTACCGCGATCCTAGCATGCACACTGTCCCTTGTCTTGTGTGATGCGACGGACGCTCAGGTAGCGCCCGAAACGTATGTGGACAATGGCCTGCTCGAAACCCGGATTTCAAACGGCCCCTCGAGCTTCGCTGATGTAGAGGTTGCCCTCTTCCACGGAACCGTGGTCGATGGGAAACTTGTTTTGGGCCGTCCAGTCGAAGCTATCGTCTCCCCCGCACAGTTCGAGTTGGCTCCCGGCTCCACCCAAGCGTTGCGGATCCTTCTCCGTGAAGATGTTCGGCCCGGTACTGTGCTTCGCCTCGTAACGCTCCTGACACCAAAGGGTGCCCCCCCCGCACCGGACAGCGTGAGCGGGCCCACGGCAAGAATCGTCTTCGCCACGCGGCTCATCACCCGAGTGGTAGTCCGACCATGAGCAAGAGGCTCCACGCACGGCGAGTGGTTGGGATCGGTCTCCTTGCCCTCGCAGGGAATTCACACGCGGTTTACGGGCAGGCGACCGACACACTCGTGGTACAGGTGGAACTCCAGGGAGGCGGCAGGGCCCTTTCTCTCGCGGTGCTGACGGAAGACGGGATTTCGGTTCGAATCGAGGTACCTGCTGTGCAACAGGTCACTGGGGCTCGCGTCGAGCTCACGGGCCTAGCCTCGCTGACAGAACTCGAGGAGCAGTTGGGCACAGGTCTGCACTGGTACCCCGAGCGTCTTGCGGTCGTGATTCGAGATCCTCGGCATGTCCTGCCAGTGTCCCGAGAACGCCTCGATCGCCTCAGGGCGGAGGCGCGGGCACGTGGTCCCGAGAGTGGATGGCTCGCAAGCGGCCCTCGGTTCACCCTGACGGTTGACGACCGCGGTGAATCGCTGACCGAGGCAGGGTACGGCTGGAAGCGGGTCCGCGCGCAAGCGGCCTACTCTTCGGCGTCGGGAGCCCGGTGGTCTGCGAGCGCCAACCCGCTGGCGCGGCTGTGGCTCACATACGCGGACTCCGACAGGTCAGACCCGCGGCTAAGTCTCCGCACATCGTTTGGCCGAACCTGGGTCTCCGCCTCCCATGACGGACGCCGCTCGCAAGCCACCGCGGCTGGCGCGCTGGGTCCACTGCTGTTCTTCGGTGCCAGTGATGGGCGCGGAGCGATCACTTGGCGCGGTCCGACAACCGTACAGCTGGGGATTGCGAATGAGCGCGTGGCACTACGAATCGCCTTCGGTAAGCAACCGTTGTCGGTGTTCTCCGTGCCGATGGTCCCATGAACGCAAGGTCTTCCCGGCTATTCGCCGGAGTTCTTCTTCTCCAATCCATTGAGGTGACCGCCATGAGTCAGTTCTTACCCAAGACCCTCTTAGCGCTGGTGCTCGGGGTTCCAACCGTTCTATCGGCGCAGACGTCCTCAAGTGCCGACGTCTTCATCAACATGACTATTCTGAATCCCGGAGTGACGGCCACATTCGTTCAGGCTATCGACTTCGGGATCCAACCCGCATCAGCTGTCGGGGGCCAGGTTGTGGCAAGTCAGTGGGGCGCCTGGAGTGTGAGCCACTCCGTTGGACCTGGTACCCAGCTACAGATCTCCTTTACGCTGCCCAGTAGTGTGAGCGGGCCGCAGCCCGGATCGGAACTTCTCATGAGTTATGGTGCCACCTCCGCGTCGGTGCTTGACCAGGGGTTTCCGGTCGGGGCGCCCTTCGATCCCAATGTCGGAACCACTTTCACTCTGGGTGGCACTGGAGTCGGACAATTTGATGTCACCCTCGGCCAAGACATCGTTGGTGATGGATCAGGCCTCGTTGTAGCCGACCTGGTGAATGCTCAACCCGGCATCTATCAGGGTGTTGCCACTATGACGGTGACAGTGCTGTAAGGCCCGGCGCCTCTCCGCAAGAAAGCACCTGCCGCGGTTGCGGGTCGATGTCGCCCGGAGGTCTCCCGGGGCCTCCGGGCGCTCATGGCAGGAATCGATCGGAATGGCTCCGCCGGGGCTTGTCCCCCCGCGATCAGCCATCCGTCACTGGGGGAGCCTTCTATCCGCTGGGGGTCCAAGCGCACGTCCTCTGTCACGCACGCCGCAGCCCCCGCTCTTGCGCGGTTGCAGCGACCCGGGACTGCGCTCAAGTTGCCTGAGCGTAGTCAGCTTTCCATGGCGTTCTGACAGTGAAAAGGGGGTGGCATGGCGCCGATCACCGACCTGAACGCCGTTCTCGAAGGCCGCTACCGCATCGAGCGTGAGCTAGGCCAGGGCGGGATGGCTACCGTCTACCTCGCGGACGACCTGCGTCACGAGCGCTAGGTAGCGCTCAAGGTGCTGAAGCCGGAGCTGGCGGCGGTCCTCGGCGCCGAGCGTTTCCTGGCTGAGATCAAGACCATTGCCAGCCTGCATCACCCCCACATCCTACCGCTGTTCGATTCAGGTCAGGCGGGGACGTTCCTGTTCTATGTGATGCCCCATGTGGACGGGGAGACCCTGGGCGGTCGGCTGGATCGCGAGAAGCAACTACCGGTCGACGAGGCAGCGCGTATCGCGACGTCGGTCGCGTCGGCGCTGCAGCACGCGCACGACCGGGGCGTGATCCACCGTGACATCAAACCCGCCAACATTCTGTTGCAGGACGGGCCAGCCCTTGGTGGCCGACTTCGGGATTGCGCTGGCGGTAGGAGCGGCGGGAGGCGCACGGCTGACGGAGACGGGGTTGAGCCTGGGCACTCCGTACTACATGAGCCCAGAGCAGGCCACGGGCGACCAGGTAGTGGGCCCTCGGAGCGACACCTACGCGCTGGCGTGCGTGCTGTACGAGATGCTGGCGGGGGAGCCGCCGTATCCAGGTGCCACCGCCCAGGCGGTGTTGGGCAAGATTCTGCAGGGTAGTCCGGTATCGGCGCGAGCCCACCGGCCCGCGGTGCCGCTCCATGTGGACGCGGCGATTCGGAAGGGGCTCGAGCGGTTACCGGCGGACCGATTCGAGAGAGCGAGTGACTTCGCGAGGTCCCTCGCGGACAAGGGATTCCGGTACGGAGAAGGGAGCGCAGTCCCTGTCGGCTCCCTTGGCCCATGGAAGGCCGGCGCGTTGGGAGCCGTGATTGCGGCGGTTCTGGCTCTGGGTGCCTTGACCTGGATGGCACGGAGTAGTGGCTCTGAGCCCGCTGTGGCCGTCGAGCGTCACGTCGTCGGCTTCGTGCCGGGACAGGAGGCCCTTTACGTGGGTGGGCCTGGGGCGTTGGCGCTCTCCCCCGATGGCTCGTTTCGCTTTTACCTCGGACCGGGAGTCTGACACTGGGCAGTTGTGGCTGCGTCGCTGGATCGAGTTGGAGGCAACGCCCATTCCGGGTACGGTCGGCGCGATTTTGCCCTCGGTGTCACCGGATGGTTCCGAAATAGTCTTTACGGGAGACGAAATACGAGGCGTTTCGCTTGAAACCGGGGAGGTGCGGACTTTGGCGCACGGCTCGATCGGGATCAGGGGAGACGATGGGGACCTCTACGTATCTCAAGACTCAGGCTTGGTCCGCTTACCGAGCGCTGGGGGTCTCCTCGCTCGGTAACGCGATTTGCGGAAGATGAGTTCGTGCATGTAACGGGCCGGATCCTTCCTGGAGGAAAGAAGGCCCTCATTCACGTCGGCAAAGCTCGGCAAGATCGGTCGCCGCGGGTGTTCGTGGGGGTTACCGACCTTTCCGGGGGCGGAGTCACCCACCTTATGGACGGCGCCCTACTCGGATACACCGATTCCGGACACATCGTCACCGGTGACTTCTTCGGTGGTGAAATCAGCGTCGCGCCGTTCGATCCCGACGAGGGTGAGTTGGTGGGGCCGCCACAGACACTCATCGAGCACACGCGAAGCGGCTCTCTGTCCGCGGACGGCAGCCGCCTCGTATATGTCCATGAACCGATCCTGCAGGCAGAAGGGATGAAGGAAATGGTCTGGGTCTCTCGGTCCGGCGAGGTCTCAGCGCTCGAGCACAACTGGCAGTTTCGACAGAGCGAGGGCGGGTTTGGGCTGTCCCCGGACGGGAAGAAGCTCGTACTCGACGAAGTCACGACGGCCGTGTCCGGTGTCTGGGTGAAAGATCTTGAAACTGGACTCCGGTCTCGGCTGACGTTTCACGACAGCGAGCATCGGAAGGCCCGCTGGGCACCGGATGGGCGTTCGGTGACGTTCTTGTCGGACCGTGGAGGCGACTTGGCCCTCTGGTCGAAACCCGCCGATGGGACTGGGCGCGCGGAACCGCTGGCTGACTTCGATGGCCGAGTGGCCTCCGGTGGTTGGAGCCCCGACGGAGCGTGGCTGCTCCTGCGCACTGCGGGTCCCCCCAACCAATCCGGAGGCCGAGATGTCCTGGCACTACGCCCCGCAATCGACCGGGTCCCGGTGCCGCTGCTCGCCAGCGAGTTCGACGAGGCGGATCCGCGATTTCCCCAGACGGGCGCTGGATCGCCTATGGGTCCAATGAGACAGGCCGCTTCGAGGTATACGTACGGCCTTTCCCCAACGTGGAAGACGGACGCTGGCAGGTGTCTCTCAACGGAGGCAACTCTCCAAAATGGTCTCGGTCTGGGAACGAGCTCTTCTTCCACGGGCATTCACGCGAGTTGATGGCGGTGACGTTTGCGGGCGAGACAGAGTTCACCGTATTAGGAAGCGAGGCCCTGTTCGAGCTCCCCGAGGGGACGCTCACAAACAACTACTCGTTTCCCTTTGAGGTGTCGGCCGATGGTGAGCGATTTCTGATGACCCGGGCCGCGCGACCCCGGGCTCCCGTCACGAACCAATCCACCGTCATCATGGTGCAGAACTGGCTGGAAGAGCTGAGGAGGAGGGTCCCCGTCCCTAGCCGCTGATGGAGGTACGGACTACCCGGACCCCAGCACCCACCATCCGATGGCACCCGCCAACGCCAGGCTCACCCCCAGCCCCGCCCACCGGAGCGCGCGCCCGCCCCAGGTGTCGCTGTTGCTTCGGGCCGTACGCTGCAGACCTCCATCCTCAACGTCGAACACCCACGACAGCACCATCGCGACGGGGAATCCTGCCAGCGTAACCGCTACTACAGCGGTGTAGGTCCAGCTCGGCACCGGTAGCTCGGGCAGAATCAGACTTGCGACCTCGAGCAGGGCGTAGGTCGAGGCGGCGTAGACACCCGCGACCCGGAACACGCGCCGTTGTTTCAGCTCCTCATAGAAGACCTGCAGCGCGTGCTTGTTGGGGTCCGGAGTCGGTAGCCCATGGGCTGGGTCGGCGCCTACCCGCCCCGTCACGAGCGCTTCGACCCTCCGCGCCACGTCCTTGGAGGTGGGTCGGCCGTTGGGCTCTTTTGCCAAACAGGAAAACAGCAGGGCATCCAGATCGTCGGGGACTCCAGCGGCCATCAACGACAGCCTGCGGGGCTCCTCCTTCAGATGCGCCTCGATCGTTTGTGCCACGCCCGATGCTTCGAAGGGCCCGTGCTCGCTGAAAAGCCGGTACGCAAGCACAGCCAACGCGTACACATCAGCCCGCCCGGTCAGGGGCTCCCCTAACACCTGCTCCGGGCTGGAGTATTGCGGGTCGCCCAACAACTGGCCCGCCTTGGTGAGGCGCGTGACGGCTTCGGTACCAGTCTCCAATACAGCCGCGATGCCAAAATCCATGAGCACGGCCCTACGCGCCTCCGGGTCCCAGATCACGTTTTCGGGGCGTACGTCCCGATGGACGATCCTCATCTTGTGCGCTGCAGTGAGGGCGCGGGCCAACTGGAGAAGAATGAGCAGGGCCGCTTCCCGATCGATGCTGCGCGCCTCGAGTGCCTCGGCCAAGTTGCGCCCGTCCACGTATTCCATCACCAAATAGGGCCGTCCGTCGTCCGAGGCCGCCACCCGATGCACCTTTGTGATGTTGGGGTGTGAGAGCCGGGCGGCGGCCTGTGCCTCACGCTCGAAGCGGCGGCGCGCGACTTCGTCCCTGGCGAGTTCGGTGTTCAGGACCTTGATGGCCACCAGCCGCCTGAGTCCGACCTCGCGCGCCAGGAATACCGTGGCCATCGCGCCTTGGCCAAGCGGCCGAATCACTTCGAAGTCGGGGCCGAAGTCAGGTGCGGGTGGGGGGCTCATCCCTCAAGGGTCTACCAGCCCTGGCCGTTCCGCAACTTAGGCTTGCACTGCTCGGGTCTCCTCACCGTTTCCATGAGCGTGAGCCGCTCCCGTGTAGTATCCTGCTTTAGGGGAGGGATCCTGCTTTCGATACGGCACCTAGGCGCACATTGGACGAAGAGGGAGAAGTCACCATTCTGCTGAAGGAGCTCGCCGGAGGTAATCGGGGGGCACTGGGCGAGCTTGTGCCCCTGGTATACGAGCAGCTTCGAGCCATCGCGTCCGGCCAAATGGGTCGTGAGGCCGTAGGGCACACCCTGAATCCCACCGCCGTGGTGCATGAGGCGTATCTCAGGCTGGGAGAGCTCAATAGGATCGACTGGCAGGACCGAGGTCATTTCTATGCCATTGCCGCCCAGGCCATGCGGCGGGTGCTCGTCAACCATGCGGTGAGTCGCAAGACCCTCAAGCGTGGCGGCGGCGCTAAGCAGGTGGAGCTGACCGACAACATTGGTCTCGACGCTGCCGACGCCGAAGGGATCTTGGCGCTCAACCAGGCCCTCGAGCGCTTGGAGGCGCTCGACCCTCGCCAAGTTCGCGTCGTGGAGTGCCGGTTCTTTTCCGGGCTTAGCGTCGAGGAGACGGCTCAAGCGTTGGAGGTCTCGCCCGCAACGGTCAAGCGGGATTGGGTGGCGGCGCGGGCTTGGCTCAACCAGGTTCTTTCCGATGGGTAAGGTGACCCTTCGCCGACGCCTCAAGAACTTCGTCCTGGGACTCCGTGGGCGTCGGGTCATCCGAGCGGCCGAGCCGGTCGCTCCGGTTCCGGCGAAAGGCGCCGATGAGTGGCTTCGAGTTCAGGACGTCTTCCTGGCTGCCCTTAGCGTGCCGGCTTCGGAAAGGGCCAGCTACGTGACGAGCGCGACAGGCGACGACGCTGAGTTTGCCGCGAAGGTCTTGGGGCTGATCCAGGCCCACGAGTCGGACGGGCCCCTCGACGCCCTACGCAAGCGGGTGTTGGGTTCTTCGCGCTCCGTCTTCGAGCTCGCCGGTGAGAGCCTGCTGCACTACGAGATTCTGGAGCGGCTGGAAGGTGGAGGGATGGGTGTGGTGTACCGCGCCCGCGACGTTCGACTCCATCGCACAGTGGCGCTGAAGTTCCTGTCCTCACACCTCGTAGCCGATCCAGAGGCCAAAGAGCGCTTCCTGGTTGAGGCCTGCGCGACGGCCACGCTCGAACATCCGAATCTCTGTACAGTGCACGAAGCGGGGGAGACCGACGAGGGGCATCTGTACATCGCGATGGAATTCTACGATGGCGAGACGCTGAAGCGCCGGATCGCTCGGGGCCGAGTAGCGCCCGCGGAGGCGCTCGGCATCGTTGCCCAGGTCGCGCGCGGTCTCGCATGCGCGGCTGAACAGCGGATCGTGCACCGAGACATTAAGCCAGGCAACCTGATGCTCACCACCGACGGCACCATAAAGATTGTCGATTTCGGCCTTGCCAAGATTGGCGACAGCCAACTCACCCTAACCGGTACCCGAATGGGCACGGTGTCCTACATGAGCCCCGAGCAGACCCGGGGGGAGCCCGTCGATCAGCGAACGGACGTGTGGTCGATGGGCGTCGTGCTGTACGAGCTCCTCACGGGGACGCAGCCGTTCCGGGGTGGAAGTGACCAGGCCATCATCCACGCCATCCTCAACGACGAACCGGATCCCATTGAGGAGGTGACACCTGGTTTGGGCCCTGGGGTCGCATCCCTGGTTGAACGGGCTATGCGCAAAGAGGCTTCGGAGCGCTACGCCAGCGCGGAGGGTTTTCTCAGCCACGTGGAGCCCTTGGCCGCTGACCCGGATAGATAAGCGTCCGTCGAGATGCTCCCGGCATTGCCACCCGAGGGGTACCATGCATGGAAGGGAGAAGCGTGTGCTACTGCGACACTATCTGGAGCGAGGACTGACGAAGACGGCGATCGCCCGCGAGTTGGGGATCAGCCGGCGGACCGTGTATCACTGGATCAGGACCGGGCAGCTGGACCGCGAGCTAGACGAGACGAGAGTCGTCTACGGCCCGCGACGGGCGATGCCCTCGAAGTTGGACCCCTACAAGGCGCTGATCGAGACGCGTCTTTAGGCGTACCCGAAGCTGTCCGCGGTGCGACTGTACGAAGAGGCGAAGGCAGCCGGCTACCCCGGCAGCTACACCCAGGTGAAGCGGTATGTGCGGAAGGTGGGCCCGGCACCCCCACCCGATCCGGTCGTGCGGTTCGAGACACCACCAGGCAAGCAGGCGCAGGTCGACTTCGCTGAGTTTCGGATGTCGTGGGGCAAGCGTTACGCGCTGCTGGTCGTGCTCGGTTGGTCGCGGTTCAGTTGGATCCGGTTCCTCCCGCGTCAGACGATGCGTACGGTGTTGGATGGGCTCGAGCAGATCGATAGTCTACACGAACTCGGGTTCTTGGAACGCAAGGAGAACGTCATCTTCTTCGGGCCGCCCGGCGTGGGCAAAACGCATCTCGCGATTAGCCTCGCGATCGCTGCTGCCCAAAGTGGTCGGCGCGTCTACTACGGTACGCTCGCCGACATCATCACCTCACTCGAAGAGGCCAAGGCTGCCGGCCGTCTCACGCATCGGCTCAAGACGCTCACGCATCCCTCGCTTTTGGTCGTTGACGAGATCGGCTATCTGCCCATCTCGCCGACCGGCGCCATGCTCTTCTTCCAACTCATCAACCGTCGCTACGAACGAGCCTCGACTGTCCTCACCTCCAACAAGGGGTTCGAAGACTGGGGCCAGGTGCTCGGTGACGACGTCATGGCCGCTGCGCTCATCGATCGCCTCGTCCATCACTGCCACATCGTCAACATCCGAGGGAATAGCTTCCGGTTGAGGCAGCACTCCGAGGGACCGCTCCCACCCGTTGTTAACGCGCGGAGTTGGTCGAGCAACGCGACCTATTCTGACGACCGCGTCCGGGCCTCTACGGCCATGGGAGCTAGCGCCAGCGCTATCCAGCCAGGCTGAAGAGCTATCCAGTGATTGGTTGGCATGGTTCTTCCCCCGGGGGTTCCAACCTCAGGCGGGAGCCCTTTCCTGCGACGATTGGCGACTCGGCATGGGCTGAACCAACTCGGATCCGGGAGCCCAGCCCCTACCTTCTCCCGGATCCCTTGCGGCGTCGTGCTTGGTGCCCTCGCCTCGCCGCCCACCCCACGAAGAAGTAGTTCCCGTGGGCAAACCTATTCCCAACTAGCGTGCTCAACCTCTTGGGGCGGTAGCCTTGGCGAGGGTCAGGGTCCAAAAGGTACACGTAGGGATCCGGATCCTTGGGTTTCCTGGGTTGCATCCCCCATAGAACCCCGCAGTGATAACCTCGGACAAGTGGTACGAGCGAGACGGTGACAGGATAGCATACGAAGACATGGCGACAGCGAACGAGCTTACTATGCACTGTCGCCGGGATGTTGTGTGGGAAATCAGGATAACCCGGCTTACAGGGGTGTCGCACCTGGTTAGGTCGGGCCTCTTTCCCCTGGCCGGGGCGACGGCCGCTCCAGATGTTCCATTGCATGCGGATGTCCGCGTGCTCCGCTACTGCCCTCGCAAAAGGCACGGGCCAGATGGCACCGGACCGTTCCAGGTGGTCCTTCCACGCACGGTGTTTGAGGATCTGTCTCTGCGTTAGTCGCGGCCTACCCCCACCCACCACCGCCAACCAAGACTGTAGGGCAGCTGCCCAACAGGTCCACCGGTTAATCTGGGGGTACCAGGGCGGTCTGGGTAGTCGAACGTGGTTAAGGCCCACTAGAGTGCCGCTCCGGCGCTGGGTCGTACTACGCGTGGACTGCGAGCCAGTCGCGTCCGCGCGACTGGTGAGTGCACCTCCGGCTGCACGATGGACTAGTAGCAAAACTGTGTTCCCGTCGCGCGGACGGCAAGTTGATTCGTGCGCCGCAGTCTCGCGGCGGTGGGCTGTTGTTCGTGTTGGCGACGGTGACTGGCCGCACCCTCTGGCGGCCGTCCATGAGGGAGCGCGAAAAGAAAAAGGGAACGCAAGGTCAGCGGGCGGCCAGCTCCAGCGACCGTGGAGCTGGCCCGCTGGTTGAGCGCTGCCGTGTCAGTTTCCATGGTTTCTCGGTCACTGAGGGTGTAGAATGGGCTTACCTTGGTGTTCACCGAGCCTTGGGATTCCAAACACGCATGGGAGGCCCCCAATGGGTGATAGGAAGTCGCGCGACGGACCTGCTCGGCCTCCACCCGATCCAGTCCCACATGAACTTTGGGCTAGACCGATAGACGCTCGCGCAACCGCCTGGCCCCCGAACCCGTACCCGCGCGAAAGTGCGAGATGGAAGATCTATGAGATGCTGTCCGCGTCGACGGCGGAGAGCACTCGGGCGGAGCCAACGGTGGCTCCCCAAGACAGGATAGTGCCCCGAAGCACTCAGGCACGGAAGACTGGCCTCGGTGCGAGCCGGCGAACAGCTACACGGGCAGTCTCAGGGCGCGGCACCCAGGCCCCGGCCGCGATGACCGAGGAGAAGCTGGAACAGGATCTCATCACTCTACGCCGTCAAGACCCCCGGGCCGTGGTAGGAGTGCTTCGGAAGGGACTCCAGCTGGAGAAGGACCCTGAAGTCATACTCCGACAGTTTGATTCCGCGATGCAACGCCGCAGGAAGGCCCGGGAAAAGCAAGCCAGGGAAGAGTACTGGAGGGCGCTCGAGGCTCACGAGAAACAGGTGGTCATCGGTCCGCTCGCAGATGGCAAGGTGTACTCTGGCAAAGCACCGGACTGGGAGACAGCCGATCGTCGGGCGCGGCTTCGCAGGACTTTCGAGAATATCCGGAGTGGCCCGATAGCCACGGGCTTCTTCCTGGCTACGGGCCGTCCCAGCGCTTCGGACAGCGGGGCCTCCATGGACGCGCTTGTTTTGGGTGTTGTCGGTCCACCCAGGGTGACCGCGGAAAGGACGCAGTCGACAAGGGCTCAGAGCGGCTATTTAGCTCCCCCTCCCGCTAGACCCAGCCCCCTACCCCTTCCGTGGCTTAAGCCGCTTGGTGGGACACCAACGGGCTCAAGGCGGAGCCCACGGGCGACGGAGAATCGGGCGATCGGCCACCCAGTGAAGTCACCGCCCCGCCGTTGGGGATCTGGACGGGAGCTAGAGGCGGTACTCCAACGGCGATTCAACCTCGAATCATCCCGGGAGCGGAGGCGTGTACCTTCCTGGGCGCAGGAAGGCTCGCCGGCCGGCAACGCGCGGCGAAGGGCAGCCTCGGGGGAGAGGATTCTCAAGAGGCTCAGGGATCGAAAGGTGGACGTTGCAGACGGCTACACGATCAGGAAGATCAACGAGATCTACGCTGTGTACGCCAACGCGATTCGAGAACACGATGTCTCTGGAGGAACCCGCATAGTGGGCCGGGGTGGCCCCTCCAAACGGACGATACTGTCGCAGATGGCAGAACTCCGCGTTCTGCTCCGGGAGGGCAGCAAACCGTACGTGAACGCGGTTCGATTTGTGAAGCCCACCAACAAAAAGGGGCAGCGCAGACCCGATATTGAAGTCACCTACCTGGATGGATCTAGGAAGTTTGTTGAGGTAAAAGCCATGACGGGCGTAGCAAGGGATGCGCGTCTGTTTGATCGACAACGAACCAAACGCCCGCCTCTGGTCCTCGACCACGAGCTTAGTGAGCGGATCCATCGCGGCCAAATCACAGCGCGACACCCGGGAACCATCGTGCTGTATGCTTTTCAGGAGCGGGTTACGCAGACAGCTCTTGAGGGTTGGCAGGACTTAGTCCTGAGGCTCAACAGGAAGAGGCCTTTCCCGGCGGGCTTAGAGGCGATTGAGGTCGCAACACCCGGTGGGCTCATGCGATTCGAAGCCCCCACTTGGAAGGGGCGTGTAGTCGTCCCAAACAGCACGAGATAGCGTCGGGTGATCCTCTGCGGCCGTGCACGACAACCTTTGATGCGCTAAGGCGGGGGCGGGTTGGGCCCGCCTGGCACAACCACCTGAACACCTGCGTCCGAGCCGGAAAGCACTTGAGTTTGCACTTCGGGATCTCCGAGCTCGTCCGCCATCACACGCGCGGCATAGCGCAAAGCTTCGAGTCGCTCCTTTATCATGTCCGCTGTTGCCCGCTCAACGTCGATCCTTCGGTGTTGCAACTTGTAGTCTTCGAGAAGCGGGTGAGAACCAGGCAATGCTTCCATAAAGAGCTGTCCCGTCGGAATAACGACTTCTTCCGAAACCAGGCGGCGATAGTTGAGTGCGCGCAGTAGCCATTTCGTGATTTCGGCTCTTTCATCGTCTGAGGCCTCCTTCCATGCGCATTGTGCCATCTGGACGGCTTCGGAGGGGCTGGGCATCTCCCCTAACGGATCGGGATCCTTGACGCCAAGGCGATTGTCTAGGAAGTCCTGCGCCATAAAGAGCGTAACCGCGTTGTGCTCTTTCAGTGGGAAGATCGCATAGTTGCCTTTGAAGCCCAGTAGTCGATCTATGTCCGCGACCTCGTGGAGCGTTCGCGTTTCTACTCCCCAGTTGGGTGCGGGAATGTGGAAGTTCGTCTCAATCGTATTGGTGGTCGAATCGGGGGCGTTGATCAAGGCGTCAATCACGGCCTGGATGTCCTTCTGGCTGCTAGACCTCTCGATCTTGTTGATCGGCTTGATCGAGCCTCCGGCGGGCCAACCAACCTCTTTGTCGTAGATGCGAAAATACCGCTGGTCCGGCGGTTCATGCAGCCAAATCGCCTTCATGTAATAAAGGATATTGGCCTTGACGTGGATCCGTAGCTGATCAATGGCTACTCGCCGATTCAACCGATTGCGGAGCGCATCAGAATACGCTTCGGTGGCGACGTGCAGGGTGGCAATGGCGCCTGAGAGCTCCTGCTCTGCGCGGCTGAAGTCAGCCTCCTCCCATGAAAGCGCATGCTGAGCCGACTGGCGACGGGCCTCGGCGGCGGCGGACTCATCCGCATCTCTGTCCCCAAAGAGGATGTCGCCGACGGTATCTAAGACGCCCCCGCCGCTACCAGTTGCGGTTCGCTGGAGCGCGGAGCGTAGCGCGGAACGAGCCTGTCGGCGCAAGGTCTCCCTGACGTCGAGGTTGCTCCCCAGATCCCGTACTACGGCGACCTGAGTTTCCCACTGCACCCGATGCACTTCCACGCTCAGCTCGTCACCCGCAAAGGTATCGGCTAAGTAGGATAACGCCGGTAAGAACCCGTCATCTAGGATGACCCGCTGCAGGATCCACTCGTGCGCGAGCAGCCAATCCTCATCGATCTCGTGGGGCGCCGGCACTCTGAACGGGCAAAGCACGACAGGAGTAACACGATGTAAGCGCTCCGAGATCTCGACTCGTCTTTGCAGTTCATAGAGTAGGTACGTGACGGTGAGCTCATCGTTCGGATTGTGGATCTCACCAGTCTCAGAGAACTCGTCGAGCGTCTCCAGTCCTGTTTCTACCGTTAGCGATCGCTCGTTACGGTATTTCAGAGCGGTCTTTAGTACCTGTTCGCGAAAATCCTTCTTGGTCGCGGCGGACGCTTGGCGCTGATCTGCAGTGAACTGTCCGTGCACGTTGGCGTAGGCGATATCGACGTCGAACCCGCCTTCCGCCGAAAGGGTAAAATTGGTCGTGGACTTAGCGCGACGGACAATCTCTGCCTCGGCCCTAGCAGTCTCTGTGGACTCGCCCTGCCGGGAGTTCATCCACTTCTCCACCTCTTTTTGGGCGCGCGTCGTCTTCACACTGCTCTTCTTGCTATACTTACGCTTTTCGCCGGGGGCCAAGGGAATCGTGGCCACGAGTTCGCCGACTTGGTACCCCAACGGCTGCCACTTCTGCCGGAAAGTCGAGACGATCCCAAAGTTGTAGGATGCCGGGTGGAACACGTCGAACCGATAGGGCTCTGCCAGTCGACTGCGGATGCCTTTCATAAGTCGCTGCGCTCGGGCCAGTTGGGGTACCCAGCTCTTGGTGGAATCGCCTTTTGTAGGAAGTGGGTACCCGTCCAGGATGGCTCTTGCCCTGCGTTGCCCCCAGCCCCAGTGGAACGTGCTGAACGGCTCCGCTTCTAGCCACTCCGTGGGGTATCCTCCGTCTTCCCCTAGGACGGACCAGAGCGTGATCGTGTGATCAGGCTTCATAGACTGCGAGGGCACCGATTCTTTGGGTACTCCCATGGGCCAGAGAGCCTTTTTTTCTTTCCACTTGTCCTCGGTCCAACGCAGGAAGAGTAGATACTCCTGATGCGCCGACGAGAGGCCTGGCCACTTTTCCTCAAGATCAGTCAAGGGGGTACGACCGTCAGAAGCATTAGTGGTCCAGTCCACGAGCTCCTTGGGTAACGTTCCACCGGCCCCCGCCGCTACCGCCGCAACGTCCACCGTGTCCCCGAGCCGTCTCAGAAACTCTTCGAGGTCGGCGGCCTCCCCCAGATACTCGGACACATTGCTCCACTCAACCACTTCGACGATGGACTCATAGACCTTCGTGAGTTCGTCCCGGGAGCGCTCGTCGATAATTGCAGTCCACACGTCTTGCCAAGCCACTTGCACGCTGTGGAAGTCATGATAGGAGGGTTCGTCCGCCGGCCCCCCGCAAAGAGTTCCCTCGACGTCGGAACAGATGGTGCTTGGGTCCGGTCGTTTCCCTACAGGGTGAGTCGTGTCGGCACCGAGTCCGGCCAGGAGCTCGCCGGCGAGGCGAGCAAGGTCGATGTCTGGTGAGGCGAGATCTTCAACTCCTATTGGGTCCGGGTTTGCTCCTCCCCCGTCAGGGCTGGCAGCCTCCTCCAGCTCCTTCTGCCGCTGCGCATCCTTGCACCCGTCAAGGTGGGCCCTGGCCCTCACCGCGGCGGTAAACAAGGGCTGCTGGTACTTGAAGTGTTCATCCCAAGTTAGCCCTGCGCCCGACGGTATCGTTACCGATCCATCCGGTTCCAGGGCCAAGCCGAGCCCCTCGTAGGCCTGTTGCGTCCCGCCAAAGGTCATCCCCTGCATTTCGGAGGCCCCGCCAGCAAGCTTTTCCAATCCACTGGCACGGGAGCGCTCCAAAGCAGCCTGAGGTGTCGCGCCCGGGAGAACAAACAGAGCACGTTCATCCTGCGCGACGCGTGGCGCCCCCAAGAGTTTCCTAACGAGTTGGGAGCCCCGCTCACGGCCCTTGAGTAGCCTGGTCAATTCCGGTGCGATGCCCCTCCCAATCGATCTCGAAAAGCGTCGTGACCGTTCGTTCGCCTGACGGAGGGCCAACCCATCGGACCCTTCGGATTCTGGCGCCGTCGCAATCCCGGACCCAACCGGGAGCCCCGCCTCGGCTAGAAGATCGGCCGGAACCGCGATCACATACGCTTCGCGATTCCCCGCTTCAGCCCTCGGCGTCGACGTCCAGAAGAATGGACGTTCGTCCGGGTCGCTGTTCAACCCGACCAGGTGAGGACCAAAGAGCGCGATAATGAGGTCGGGACGAGCTTCCGGCTCTTCGTCTCCCTCGAACATCGACCGATCGTAGACCAGCTCGAACAGACCGCTTTCATCAGTGGCGGCCGACCCCAGCCGCTCCAAGGACTCCCATTCTGGCGCATTTGCTACGAAGGGTTCATCCGCGTCGAATGCAGCCACAACAGCGTTTGGGACCGGCCGTCCCGCCTCAAGAGTGATCACTCTTCCGCGAATCCTGCCCACAAGACCCCCAAGTCCGATGACTAGACCACAAGGTTACGAGGGGCTGCAGGGTTTCGATAGTTCACTCACGGACCGGGGAGACGATCGTGCCCGATACGACCGACCCAACGGCGTCCGGCGAACGCCTGGTGGTGACTGAGAACGCGCGTCCCGGGGCATCTGTTCGACCTGGAAGGCGCATGGGCAGGTTAGCTCCGGCTACCCATGGTGATCCATGCCATTCGCGTGGCAGGTCACGAGCAAGGAATCACCGATGACAGGAGCCTCGGGATAGGGTCCGATCTCGTTGCTGTCGGAAGCGATGGGTCTCAGTACCGACGCCCTCTTGCCCGCGAACTAGGTTGGCGTACAAAGGGGGGGGTAGGTCCGACGGGTTCCTCAGTGACGCTCGAGCGCCGCGAAGAACCCTCCGGTCGTGTACACGCCTCCCCGGACCCGAATACGATGTAGCTGGTGCCGGCTTGGAGGGAGATCGGGATGCGCCGTCCTTCGTGCTCCGGGTTCCCCACCAAGTCGTGCCATGCGCGGCGATCCCGATCGACGAAACCGCGGAAACAACCGTTCACCCAGATGCTCAGGTCATCGATTGTGGAGAGCTGCGGGGTGGCTGCTCCCGGAGTCGGCGTCTCCACTGCGGTCCGGAAGTAGGCGACCGTGTTGGGCCCAAGGCTGTCCACCACAGTGGCCGTCACGACGGCCCCCCGGCCATCGGTAACGTCCTCCAGGCATCGGATACGTCCAGGTTGCGGGCGGCGTCATCCATCGTAGCCGACAGCGGTCCGAGCACCTCCCAGTCCGTGAGTAGGAAGGAGGTATCATACCGGTGCTCGGGCATCTCTGGGCCGCGATAGCTGAACCCGTGATTTCGGTTGCGTGTCTGTCGTTCACCCACGCGTCACCACCCACCGAACGAGGCTGCAGTCCTACCATCCTCCGGTCAGTTTCAGGTGGGGGACGTCACGTTGGGGACCGAGAGATCGTTGAAGTAGAAGTGCAGCTGGCTGCCCACGACTTCGGCCGCGAAAGGATGCCAGGTCCCGATGCGAACGTCGTCCGGTCCCTCTAGAGGAACGTTGAACTCTGGGTACAAGGTGCGAGCGACGTTGTAGTCGCGATGAGGGTTGACTTGCAGGTAACTTCCGTTGCCCTTGATGTAGATGTTGCCGAAGTCGAGGCGGGACCCGTTTTCACGGAAATTGTCCCTTCACTTCCGTACACCTCCCAAGCGGCCAGCCCGCTCTCGAAGTCGTCGACCAACCCGCGCTGACCCGATGCGCAAGAGGCCGCCATGAAGGAGGCTAGGACCGCGCCACCGAGGGTGCTCCAACTCTTCAGGTGGCCCAGAACACCGTGAGCGAGAACGCGCGGGTGGTCCCACCGCTTCGGAGCTCACCGTCCAGTGTCACTGGAACAAATTCATCGATGCCGGAGGTCGGAAACGTGACCCGCCAAGTCATGGCGTCCAGGGTGGTTTCGGGGAGCACACCACCCAGCCGCACCTGCCCAGACATGACGAACTCGAAGTTGGTGAAGGGAGGCACGGCATCGATCTGGAACAGACCCTCGACCACCAAACCAGTGGCCAGGTTGCACTCCGTCCAATCGACCTCGAAGCCGGTCGATGTGTTCTGCACGGGAGTCACGAGAATCGTGCCGCACGTGTCGGAATGCGTGTGTTGGCCTCGGCTGGTTTCATGAAGCTCGTTGAGTAGGACGGCCCCCATCTGCCCCCCGAAATCGACGGCGATCCGTTCCACATCCCGCTCCTCGAGCGCTGCCAACGACGCGGACCCCAACGACCCGAGTGTCCGGTCACCGGTGTCGGCCGCCTCCATGAACAGGGATGTGTCCGAGATCGTGACTTCCGTTCCGTCCACGGTGAGACGGACGGACTGCACGTCTGCCAGGCCGGGGAAGTTCGTCGAATTGAGCGCGCTCACGTGAAGGAACTCGAACGTTCTGAATTGTCGGGTCGAGAGCAGGGTGCTTACGGTCACCGAGCCTATGAAACGAACTCCACTGACCTGCGCGCTCGTTTGAGGACGCGGTGCGACCGGAACCGACAGGCGCCCGTTACCGTCCATTCGAGCTCCGGGCGTCAGCTCACATCCCACAACTTCGATCTGGGCCGCGGAGGCAAACTGATCCCATTGATAGAGCAGGTATCCGCGGAGCGTGCATGGGACGGCACCCACGAGCGTCATTCTTTCTAGCCCGACGGTCGTCAACAGGCCAAGCAGGGCTGCGGACTCAACCCACACATCGTCGGCGGACACTTCTGGTGTGGGGACGGTCGTTGGGTCATCACCGCAGGAGGCTAGGGCAGTTGCCAGTGTCAGGCATGCCGGAACCCACCACCCGCGACGACGTCGGCACTGCGGGCTCATTCACGACTCCAATCGGGGAGGGCAGCGTCCACGGACTTCACCAGTCGGATGTCGGTACCGTCCGGATTCAGCGTGTGAATACCCGGGGTCGTGCCGTTGACGTGGAGGCTGATGGCGATTCGGGTCCCATCCGGGGACCACGTGGGTCGGTCGCGCACCGTCGTCGACGAGGTGACCTGCGTCGCGGCACCCGTTCCCAGGGAAACGACCCACAGATCGTGATCTCCCAACCTACCCGGCCGATCTGAAAGATACGCGACGGCTGAGCCGTCCGTGGACCACGAGGGCGCATAGGCGGGAAGGGGCGTGGCAATTTCGCGCAGGCCGGTTCCGTCGATGTTCACACGATAGAGCCTCGAGTCCGACCCCAAGCGAGCGGCGAACACCAGCTCCGTCCCATCGGGCGACCAATCGGGGACGGACTCCCGCGCGGGACTCTCTGTTACCTGTGTGAGCCCCTGGCCATCGAGACCCACAGTATACAGGTCAGGTTGGCCTCCGTTCTGGCACACGCCGCTCGCCACGGAGGGCGTTCCACAACCCAGAAAGGCAATCGTCTGTCCGTCCGAAGACACGACCGGGTCGAAAGGCGCGACCCCGCTGGGGACGATCTCGACAGGGGCCCGGCCATCTAGGTGTTGTACGACAATCACGCCGGTGTTCTGGCGAGTTGTCGAATAGACGAATGCGTCCCGCGCAGGCGAGACGGTTCCAAACCACTGAGGATCGTTGTCGCTGGTGAGCCGAATCTCACCCGTTCCGTCCGGATTGACGACGCCGAGATCGTAGTTGACGGCGGGGCCAGTTCCGAGCTCCCAGATGTCCCGGAACAGGATTTGGTTGCGGAAGAGCGAGCCACACTCCAGGTGGAACTCAACCTGAACCTGTCCCCCTTCCGGCACGTCGACTGTGCGAGGGTTGTCTGCGGGTGGTTGGCACGAGTTCGGGATGTGGGAGAGCGTGACCGAATGTGCCCCGGGGGTCAAGAACTCGATCTGGCCGGTTTGGGATGGATCGAACGCGACCGAATCGCGCATGTCCGCCGTGGCAACCAGTCTGGTCGGCACGAGGATCGGACTGTCTGCGGTCACGACTGTCCGCACGGCGATGCTGCCCACCGCTGGCGTCGGGTCGGTCGGTGGAGCCGGGATCGACGTGGGGGGTGGGGCGTCCCCGCACGCAGCGATCAATGCGCCAAAGGCGACCCCCGCCGTTCTCCCTACCCGCCTGCTCCAAAGAGTCCGCAAAACCCACCACCAAGTCCAAGATCCCGTCGACAGTGTAGGCGCCTACGCATCAGACGTGCCGCTCCGCCGTCGCAATGGACTTACGCTAACAAGTCCCGTCGTGTGTCAGACCCGGGAATGCGCGTAGTGGACGTGCTAAAGTGACGTAGACCCCTACAACTCCAGGAAACTCCACTCCTTGGTGAACGGCACACTGGAGAAGCGTACTCCTCGTTCGGGCGTCACCCGGAGGTTGTCGCTCGGGTTGATGCCGATGCCGCGCTCGGCGTCGTACAGCCCTGGCTCCATGCTGAACGTCATGTCTTCCTCGAGCACCGAGTGGTCACCGAGCGCAATGAACGGCGGTTGGTGCCCCATAAAGAACTGCCCCTGGCCGTGGGCGGGCCGATGGTAGATGAACTCCTGCATCCCGGAATCGACTTGATGCTGATGGATCCGGGCCGCGATGTCAGAGCAGACCGCCCCCGGCCGGGACGCCTCTTCCTGGATGGCGATGGTTTCGGCCACCACCTCCCACATCCGCTCCTGAGTGGGCGTCCTGGGTCCGACCAGGAAGTTGCGGTAGCACTCACCCCCCAGTCCACCGAGTTTGATGTCGGTGTTCACATAGACCGTTTGGCCCCGCTCGATCTTCTGGTGGAAGAACTGGTTGGGGTGCGGGTAAGCACTCGCAACCCCCGCGCGCACGTAGTGGGATGTAACTTCGATGCCCACTGCGGAGTGCGGCTTGCCGTCGCGGGCCACGTCGCGCATCAGCATCTCGATGCCGAACTGCTGAAGCGCCTGGCCCAGCTCGAAGTCGGTGCAGTCGGTCCCCCTCTCCAGGATGTAGTCGCGCGCGAATGCGTGGATGCGGTCGAAGTACCGGAACGCCCGCTGAATGAGCGCCAGCTCCTCGGGAGTCTTGATCTGCTGCATCGCCAAGCAGTCTGCCTGTACGCTCACGAACTGTGTCCCGGGCACGATCTTGCGTACGCTCGCGGACTGAGCGGCGGTCAGGGTCCAGTCCACTGCGACCGACCCGCCCCCGAGACCCCGGCGCGCGAGTCCCTCGAGCATCCATTCGAAGAGATCGACCCGCGGGCCCGGGACGACCTCGCCTCGGTTCGGGAATCCTCCCTTCGCGTGCGGATAGCAGAAGTAGTACTCGTTCTCGGTGGCCCACCAACTGTCGATCAGATCACGATCGATGCCGGGCGCGTACCAGTAGGCCGTGTCGTCCTCGTCCATGCGGAACAGCAACCACGTGGGACGTTCGCCACTCCCGCGGTAACAGCCCGAGAAGTACACTGCATTCTGGTCGCTGGAGAGCAGAATGGCATCGAAACCGTGTGGCTCGAGACGTCGCTTCAGCTCTTGCGTCCGTTGCTGGTGCCACTCCAGCGGGAGGCGGTCCACGCCCAGCGGGGCAGGCTCGACGTGCAGCGGGTCGGGCACCAGCAACGCCTCGGACGAGCCCGAGCTGTTCGGTCCGTCCTGGGCGGCGCTCCCCTGCCCGCCAGGCTCACAGGCGGCCAGTGCGGCCGCGGCCGAGCCCGCCGAGGCCAATCCTGCGCCGATTCGGTGAATGTAGTCTCTGCGCGACGATGTCATCGGGCCCTCCAGGTGTGACGACTCCGGCGGAAGTTAGGCCGCGCTTTGACGCCAGGCGAAGTGGCGCAGGCGCGGGATGGCGGGCAGGCTGCGGAGGAGGCACTTTGAGGAACCAGTCGAACCAAGAGGCAGCCGTCCATGCGTCGATTCTTGAAAAGGGCGTTCGCAAGCGTTGGGATCTTGGTGTTGCTCGTCGGCTTGGTCCTGGCCGTGACTGGAGTCCCCACTCCTCCCGGCATCGAAGCGGACGGCGTCTCACGGGTGTCGTGGGGAAACGTCTTGAAGATTGCGTCTTTGGCTCGCGGGTTCGGCGGGGCGGCATCGTTCACCGCTTGGGATCCGGTGGACGGAGGGATCTGGGTCCGCACGCCGGCCAGCGAGACGGGACGAATCTCGACACCGCTTTCGGAACGGGTCGCGGGGGCCGGGCTCCTAGCGAGCGCCCGTCGGATCCACCTGCCACCCTCCGGTGCCGATTTCGTGGTGGCTGAGGTGGATGAGGGCGGCAGCGAGCTGTACCAGCTCTATCGGGTAGACCGCAACGGTGAGAACGCGACGCTACTGACGGACCAACCCACCCGCCGGATCGTGCTGGGACTGAATCCTGCCGGGACTCGGATCGCCTACACCAGCTCGATCCGAAACGGCGTCGACTACGACCTGTACCTGCTGGATCCCTTCGTGCCGGGATCGAAGGAACTCGTGCTCGAAGCCGAGGGCGACAACTTCGCTCGGGCATGGTCCCCGGAAGGCGACAAGGTGCTGATCAGTCGGTCGCTGGCGTTCGACCGGTCCCGCCTGTTCATCTTCGACATCGAAGCCCGACGGTTGGACCCGGTGCAGCCAGAGTGGGGTGACTCCACGCTGTTCACAGGCTCCCCTCGGTTCTCATCCGACGGGACTGCGATCTACTTCACCAACAATCATGAATCTGAGTTCGCTCGGCTCTACCGCTACGACCTGCAGTCGCGCGCCGCTACGCTGCTGACCCCCAGCACCAATTGGGATGTCAGCAGCCCCGTCCCCACCCCCGACGGGCGACACGTGCTGTTTCTCACGAACGAGGAAGGGCTGGGTGCACTCCACCTGCTCGATGTCGAGAGTGGGGAAATCGATCGGGTGACGGGCGCTCCTCCCGGCATCCTAGGTGGAAGGTTCAGGGTCCTCTACCCACATCCTGACGAGCCCACTGTCGCGCTTGACGTTATGGGCGAAGACATGGGCATCTATTCGTATGACTTGAGCTCGGAGCGCTGGGCACGATGGACGCCGGCTCCCGACGCCGGAAGCGTCGGCCTACCGGCTGAGCTGTTTCGGTATCCTACGTTCGACTCGGTTGACGGTGCGCGGCGCACAATACCGGCGTTTGTGTACTGGCCTGCCGAACAAGGCACGGCTCCACTACCCGTCACCATCGTCTTCCACGGCGGTCCCGCGTTGCAGGACCTCCCGGGTCTCGATCCGCGGAGCGGGTTGATTGCGGGTGAGGGCATCGCGGTCATCCATCCGAATGTGCGGGGCTCGACGGGGTACGGTCGTACGTTCGTGGGGCTCGACAGTGGTCGCAGACGGCCCGACGTGATGCGAGACGTCGGTGCGTTGCTAGACTGGATCGAAGCGCACCCAAGGCTGGACGTGTCCAGGGTCGCGGTCAGGGGGGATTCCTACGGAGGCTATATGACGTTGGGCTCCATGGTCGAATATCCTGACCGTATCCGCTGCGGGGCTGAGGGGTTCGGCCCGTCCGAGCTGGTCACCCATGTCGAGGCTGCGAGCGAAGGTGGCTTTCCGACCATCATCCGGGACGAGTATGGAGATGTTCGCGATCCTGCCATGCGAGCGTTCCTGGATTCGATTTCACCAGCCAGGCGCGCGGACCAAATCAAGGGTCGTCTGCTGGTCATCCAAGGGGCGAACGATGTGCGTGTGAAGGCCGAACAGTCCCGGATCATGGTAGATCGGATCCGGGAGGCCGGAGGGACGGTGGCCTACATCGAGGCTCGCGACGAAGGGCACGGGTTCCGTAACCCCCTCAACATCATGTACTCCTTTGCGGCCACGCTCGACCTGCTCACGGGCTGTCTTTCACCTTGATCTCGATCCGTTCCTCGCTCTGCCCCTAGCGCCTCCGTCGGATCAAGGTGAACGCCGGGCGGCTGGGGTCAGTGGGTTCGGCCAACCAGGACGTTACCGCGGGAACGCCTCATACCTCGCGATCAGCTCACGAAGCCTACCTCACAGCGGTTCCAGGTCCTCCCAGATCCTCCGTACCGGGCGAGCCCAAACGCGGTCAGCCATTGGGTAGGTCTCGTCGCCGGGGTACAGCACCTCGATCCGGTCGAGCGCCAGGTCATCGAGCGCCGTGCGCATGGATGGAGTGACGCGAGGCGCGGACGTTCGTTTGACCTCGAAGCCCAGGCGGCGGCTACCCCGCATCACGACCAGGTCGATCTCGGCTCCCGCATGGATGCCCCAAAAGTGTGCGTCTTCCCACGCCACCCCCAGGCGCGCCAGCACGTTGTCCACCACGAAGAGCTCCCAGGACGCGCCCACCTGCGGATGCCCTTCCAGCGCGACTCTTGAGTCCAGGCCCAACAGCGCATGTAGCAAGCCCGTGTCCGCGACGAACACCTTAGGACTCTTGATCTGGCGCTTCCCGAGGTTCTCGAACCAGGGATGGAGTTGGCGTACGACGAACGTACCGCAGAGATGATCCAGGTAGCGGCGCACAGTAGTGTCGCTCACGCCGAGCGATCGACCGAGTGCTGAAGCGTTCAGCGTCTGCCCATGAATGTGTGCCAACATCGACCAGAACCGACGCATCGTTTCGGCGGGAACGCCCACGCCGAGCTGAGGTAAATCACGCTCCAGGAATGTGCGAATGAACTGTCTGCGCCATACCACGCTTCGTCCTTCAGCCGACGCCAAGTAGGACCGGGGGAACCCGCCCCGCACCCAGAGCTGGTTTCTTGCGTCGACGGGCACCTCATCCAGAGAAAAGCCACCCAGCGGATAGTATGCGATCCGGCCGGCCAGCGACTCGGACGACTGCCGTAGCAGCTCCGGCCCCGCGCTACCCAGCACTAGGAATTGAGCCCGTGCGTTGCGTCGGTCCGCAAGCACGCGCAGCGTCGTAAAGACGTCCGGAAGTCTCTGCACCTCATCGAGCACGACCACGCCCTCAAGCGGCTCGAGTGCGAGCATGGGATCCTGTAGGCGGGAGCGGTCGCGCTCGTCTTCCAGGTCGAAGAACGTGGCTTGATCCGGCGCGACAAGCCGCGCCAGCGTACTCTTGCCGACCTGGCGGGCGCCGATGATTGCGACGACGGGAAACTGATCGAGCAGACCACGTACTGCGGAAACGTGTCGGGCGCGGGGCAGAAGCACGGGTTCGCCTCAGCTGGGTAGGATCGGAACTACCTTGCAAAATCAACATAACAAGTCGAATTTTCAAGGTGTGTCCCCGGGATTTGACCGGAGCCTCCGAGCCTCGGGCCCGAGGAGGCCCTAGCGGGTGTCCGATCGACCTGAGGCTTGACGCATCTCTAACGAAAGAGGTCGCTCGCCCCCTCAATCGGTAGCCGCTTCTGGAGGCAGACATGCGCGTTCTCATGATGGGTCTCATGGGCGTTGGATATCTAGGCCTCTCCGCCTGCGCCCCTCCCAACAGCTTCTTCGTGTACCGGCTCCCCTACGAGGACGGGACAGACGTCCTCGTTTGGCAGGATCACGAAACACACGCGCCTCCCCATGCGGTCGACCTGGCCGGCCAGAACGATGACCCCACGTATCCGATCGTCGCTGCCCGCCCAGGCACCGTTCGCTTCATTCGGGATTCATTCGACACCAACTGCGACCCGGCCGTGACGTCGTGCTTCAACAATTACGTGTGGATCGAGCACTCGCCCGGGGAAGAGTGGAGCAAGTACAGCCACGTCGCGATGGGTTCCGTAACCGACGCACCGCCCGCGGGAGCTGGGCTCGAGGTCGGGGACCAGGTGGTCGCGGGTCAGTGGATCGGCAACGAGGGGAACGTCGGCATGGCCACCGGCTCGAACATGGGTCGACATCTCCACTTCGAGGTCGTCATCCCCGACGATCCCAACCCCGACCCCCCCGTTGGGACCGTCGGCGACTTTCCTTACGAGGCCCGTATTCCGCGGTTCTGCACCGTGACCGGCGGATTCGTAGTGAAGAACGAGGCGTACGTGTCAGGCCCCTGTCCTGAATAGGGGTGCGCGATCGGCGCTCGCGACCAGGTTGTCCGGTAGCAGCCTCCTCATTCGTTTCCCCTACGAAGCCGCCTCTTGGCGAACCTGTGGCCATCCTTGCTCAGCACCCGACCCGACATGCGAACCCGAACGATCCTAATGGGCCTCACTCTGATGACGGCCTGCGCGCAAGACCCCACCGCCCCTGGTGATCACCGACCTCCACTCATCACGGACTTACCCCGCGCCCTTACCGTCGACGAACTGCACATCATCGGCGCCAGCAACAGCTTTGCCTTTCGTTTGCTGAATGAGCTGTCCACAGAAGCCGTTGGGGAGAACCTGTTCTTCTCACCCCTGTCCGCCTCCATGGCGTTGGGGATGGTGATGAATGGGGCGGCCGGTACCATTTGGGAGGAGATGCGGACCACGTTGGGCTTCGCCGGCCTGGACGAGGGCCAGATCAACGATGCCTACCTGAGCCTGATCGATCTGCTGCTCACGCTGGACGCCACGGTCACGGTGGACATCGGGAACTCGGTTTGGGCGGCGACCGGTGCTCCCCCGCACAACGACTTCAGAGCACGCGTCGAGGAGCATTTCAATGCGACGGTCGAATCCGTCGATTTCAGCGCGCCCGAAACCGTGGATCGGATCAACCAATGGGCTTCGGACGCCACGCGCGGAAAGATCTCCAAGATGTACGACAGCCTTCCCGCCAACACCGTGGTGGCGCTCCTGAACGCGTTGTACTTCAAGGGTGATTGGCGCGACCAGTTCGATCCCGCCGACACGCGCCCCGCGCCGTTCCAGCCGAGCGTGGGTGGCCCCGTTCAGGTGCCGATGATGTGGCGCGAGGTGACTGCGCCGTTCTATCAGGATGCCGAGGTAGCGATCGTCGACCTACCCTACGGAGGGGCGGCCTTTAGCTTCACAGCGGTGCTTCCCGCGCAAGGGACGTCGGTAGATGAACTCGTGAGCGGCCTGGACGAACAGACCTGGACCGAGTGGACTCGGCGCCTCGCGAACGCTGAATCAAGGCTCGGCGTGGGATTGCCCAAGTTCGAGATGAACTGGGAGAAGCAGTTGAACGACGTACTGGTCGCGCTCGGGATGCCCACCGCGTTCGGCCCGGCGGCCGACTTCACCCGAATGCTGCCGGGTGGCTTTGTGATCGACGATGTCAAGCAGAAAGCCGTGATCGAGGTGAATGAGGAAGGCACTGTGGCGGCAGCCGTCACCGGCGTCGTGGGTGTGACCTCAGCGCCACCGCAAGTCACCTTCGACCGGCCGTTCTTCTTCGCGATCCGTGAGCGGTTGTCAGGCACCATCCTGTTCGCTGGAGTCCTGCATGACCCGGCAGCATCGTGACCGACAGAGGTCCGTCAGGGCGGGACCGATGCCTCTCGTAGCGCCTGTCTCATCTCTCTGAGCGCCTCGAGTGCGTGGGGTTCGCCCGCGAGGTTCCACGCCTGTTCGGGGTCGGCCACGACGTCGTACAGCTCCTCGACAGCGTCTCCGTTCCTGATGTAGTGCCAACGCCCTAGGGACACCGCTCGCAGGGGGCCGCGGGAGAGCGGACCTTCGTGGGCGAGGTAATCCGAGACGTTGACCTGAGCGAACGCGGTTGCGGCTGAATCCGCCTCGTCGGGCGTACTCCAAGCCCTACGCAGACTCCGTCCGGGGAAGGGGGCCCCGTCCTCCACTCCGGCCAAATCCACGATGGTTGCGGGAAGGTCTCGCAACGACGCAACGACGTCCGTTCGGAACCCCTGAGGGATGGCCTCCGGCCACGAAACCAGGAGTGGCACCCGGGTCAACTCTGCGTAGAGACTGTTCGAGTGGCCCGTCAAGCCGCGTTCCAAGAACTGCTCGCCGTGGTCGGACGTGACGATGACCACGGTGTTCTCCAATACACCCCGCGTTTCGAGCTCGCCCAACAAGCGTCCGATCTGACCGTCCATGTACGCGATGCCACTCTCATAACGGTCGATCTGCGTCCACGTGGTTGCTGGTAGCTCGGCCCGCTCACCCGGCTCGGCCGCGACCACGGTGGTGTAGGGCGGCTCCGGCTCGAACGTATCGATCTCGGGAAAGCGCTCGTAAGGAAAATGGGCGTCGTAGTAGTTGAGGAACGCGAACCAGGGCCGGTCCTCCAGGTCGTCCACCCACGCCAACAGCTCCGAGTTTACAGACGCGGCGAACTTACGCGCAGGAGACACCCAGCGCCTTCGCACGGTCAGGCGCCCGAACAGCCGACTCGCGGCCAGAGAGGCCCGGACCATCTGCGCCAGCTTCAGTTCGTGATCTCGGTAGGTGACGAAGCCGCGATCGAGCCCTGACGCTCGTGTCGTGTAGGCGTAGTTGGCGACGAAGCCACCGGTTGCCCATCCGTGATCAGACAGGTACTCGGCCACTGTCGGCCAGCGGTCGTCCAATGGTAGCTCCCAATCGGCCGCGAACTCGTATGGGAGTCTCCCCGTGAAGAAGCTCGCATGGGCAGGGAGGGTCCAGGGGGAAGGGGAGATCGCGTGGTCGAAGACGACCGAGCGCTCGGCATAGCGGTCGAGCTGAGGCGTAGTGGCGCGCGAGTATCCGTGCAGTCCGAGGCTGCGGAGCCTGACCGTATCCAACACAATGAGAAGGATGTTTGGAGCGCCAACAGGGGCAGCCTGTAAGGCCTCGATTGCCCTAGCTGCGCGGGCGTCGCGGACGGGGACCAGAAGTAGGAACGGCAACAACGTTGCGACCCCGAACAGCGGCATGCTTCGCCTTACCAGGCTTTGATAGGGCTCGTGGTCTCGAGCTGCGATGCGGGCAAGCTGCGCAGCACATCCTGCGCATAGAATGAACAGTGCCACCGGGTGAATGCCCAAGCGAAGTCGGCTCAGCGCGGACCAGAGTCCCACCGACAGCGTGACCATGACGATGGTCCGGATGGAAAGTCGCTTGGGGCGCCCCCCGAAAAGGAGCAGCAGGATGCACACTACCGAAACGAAAAGCCCGCCCTGGACCAGCGGAGCGAGCCAAAGTGTGTGCATGTTGGATCCGGCGGAAAAGAGGCCATCCAACTTGAATCGGGCGAACCAAACCCAGGCTTCCAGCAGTCCCATGGCCATCCCCAACCACAGTGCGTGCCCGAGAGCGGCTGGCGCCGACAACGAAGGTTCGGTACGAAACACCGCGTCGCGCAGGCCAGCGGCCCGACCGGGATGTAGGTACGCCCACCGTCCGGCCAGGGTGAGGGGGACGATCACAGCGGTAGCCACGAGGGCCAGGCGACGCCAGACGCCGAGATAGCGTTCGACCGGGTGCTGCTCGCGCCCGCTGAACACGTTGTTGAGCAGCTCGATGCTTCGCTCGGCATAGGCTTGCCGGATGAGCCAGGGCCCGACGACGAACAGCACCACACACCACAGGAGCAGGGCGCCGATCAGCCAACGAGCAAAGAAGTGGCTCCGCCCCCCGGTGCTATGCTGCTCACTCATGAAGCGATCTCCAGGCTACCCCCGAGCATGTAGGCAAGCTGTCCCCCCGCCTTGGCAATCACAAGGCGGCAATCACAAGGCGGACACTTTCGCCCTCTCTGTTCGTCGTCAGCGAATCCGTCCTTGTTACCTTCTCATCTCGCGCCTCAGGCACGGCCCCTGCTGGATTCAGGCCGGAAGAGCACTGGAGAAGCGGGCCAATCCAGGCGGAAGGCGTCCAACGCTGGAGCGTCTGGGGTTTACCGATCGGACGGTCAGGTTGAAGTGTGGGCCAGAGCCCAACACCTGTGGGCGTCCCGCAACGCATGGCGACCTGGCCTGATGGCACGAGCCTTTTCGCCAAGTGTAGGCGTTGGACTCGTCACCCCCGAGCAACGAACGAGGAAGGCAACAGCGTGCCATTCGAACATATTGAGGAGGTAAAGGTCGGGACCACCCATAGGGAAACCCGCACCTTCGATGCTGCCATGATGGCCCGCTTCATCGGATTCACTGAGGATCGGGCCGGAATCCACACGGATCGGGACCATTCGGCCGATATGGGGTTCGACGATTTGGTCGTCCATGGGTTCTTGCTCTCGACGCCTTTCTCCCGGATCCTGGGTATGGAGCTGCCGGGCGAGCAGACCGTCATCGGTTCCATGGAGCTCAACTTCCACGAGCCCGTCTACAAGGGTGACATTGTGGAGTATACTGCGAAGGTCATTCGCGTCCTCAAGCCGCTCGGTGCCGTCCTTCTGGAACTGACCATCGTGAAGGACGACGGCACCGTCTGTGTGAAGGGCAAAGCCAACTGCGTATTCAAGTAGCATCCGCCGAAGCGTCGTCTCGGACGTCGATGCGTACCAAGGAGCCTGCATGAGCCTCGAAGCCTACGACCTCTTCAAAGATCTGCTGTACAAGAACGCCTTCATGTTTCGGAAGACCTTCGACACGGTCGAGGAGGAGTTCGGTCAGCCGTGGCGGGAGGAGTTCGACTTGCACTTGCGCAACCTTTTCGGCCTCGACGAGGAGCGCTACCTGTACGCCGTGAAGGGCTACACCAAGTTCGCCATCGACTTCATGCGTCTAGAGCGCCTGTTCAAGAAGAAGCGTGAGTACGAGCCGCAGACGTACGACGAAGCGAAGGAGCGGGTCTACATGAACCGCGACTACATGATGAACCTCTATCTGCCCGGTATCCTGGTCTCGCACTTCCTGTGGCGTCACCACTATCGACAGTTCCTGTTCTACAAGGACAAGTTCCTGCCGCAGCTCGATCGGTACGACGACAAGCGCTTCTATGAAGTGGGAACGGGCACTGGGTTCTTCACCGTACAGATCCCCCGTCACGACCCCGCGTGGGAGGGCTACGGCATCGACATCAGCCCCTACTCACGTGAGTTCACGCTCGATCAGGTGACGGGCTGGGGGTTCAAGGACCGGTTCCACTCGATGGACACGAACATTATCGGCGCCGGGCTCGAGCCCTTTCCGGTGGTACAGTGCATCGAGGTGCTCGAACACCTGTCGGATCCCCAGATCTTCCTGGACAACCTTCGCCTGATGCTGAGGGAAGGAGGGGTGGGCTTCATCACCGCCGCACTCACCGCCCCCAATGCCGACCACATCTACCTCTACTGGGAGCCCGAGGAGGTCATCGAGCAGTTGGAGAAGGCAGGCTTTAACGTACACGACTACGTGGAGGAAAAGGGGTACGACGCCCCCGAAGGCGAGATCGTTCCAAAAGTCGCCGCGTTTATCGTATCCTGAATCGATGTTCGACAAGTCTTACGCCGAGATTCAGCAGGAGCTGAAGGAGCGCGACCTCTCAGGGTTGCCACCGTTCGGTATTTCGGTGTTGCGGAACGTGACGTTGGAGCCCATTGCGCCCTACCTGCGCTACGGTGCTGCCCAGGCCGGAGTCAACGCCGAGGTGCGCTTCGCCGAGTTCGATACCGTCATGCAGGAAGCGATGGGGACGTCGGCGCTGTTGGATGAGCACTGTTCGTGCGTCGTGGTTGTGGTACGCCTGGAAGGGCTGTCTCCCAAGCTGACCAACGCGTTCACCTCCTTGGAGGCCGAGGACGTGGACCGGGAGTGCGCACAGGTCGAGCAATGGGTGACTTCCGTGCTCGGCGGCATTCGCCGGCAGACCAACAGCCTCATCCTTTGGTACGGGTTCGAAACACCGCTCTATCCCGCCTTTGGCACCATAGACGCGGGTCGGCATGACGGCCAGGTGGAGACGGTGGCCCGGCTCAACCGTGCGTTGAAGGGCGCGCTCGCCGACGCAGGGGGAGCCTTCTTCCTGGACTTGGACCTGTGCAGAGCACGGGTGGGGGCCCCAGCGTTCTATGATGCGCGCTACTGGCACATTGGCCGAGCGCCGTACACCCGTGCGGCCATGGCAGAGATGGCGTCAGAGGCCTTGAAGAGCGTGCGGGCGCTGCGCGGGAAGAACAAGAAGTGTCTGGTCCTCGACTGCGATAACACACTGTGGGGCGGCATCATCGGCGAGGATGGTCTTGCCGGCATCAAGCTCTCCCAGATGCACCCCGGTTCACCCTACTACGAGTTCCAGCAGGAGTGTGTCAGTCTGGCCCGGCGGGGCGTCATTCTGACGCTCTGCAGCAAGAACAACGAGGACGACGTGTGGGAGGTGTTCGATCGTCATCCCGAGATGGTGCTCCAGCGGGAGGACATCGCGGCTTGGCGGATCAACTGGCAGGACAAGGCCACGAACATTCGGGAGCTGGCCGCCGAGTTGAACATCGGGCTCGAACACATGGTGTTCATCGACGACTCCGAGTTCGAGGTGAACCTGGCGCGAGAGCTGGTGCCTGAGGTCGAGGTGCTGCATTTACCGGTCTCCGAGGCGGTCCACAAGCGCACGCGGCTCGCGGCGTCGGGGCTCTTCGATACGCTTTCAGTGGGCAGTGAGGATCGGAACCGAAACGCGATGTATCGTGCGGAGACCGATCGCAAGAAGCTGCATGCCGAGGTGCAGGATCTGACCCACTACCTCGAGTCTCTGGAAATGGAAGTCGAGGTGAGAATGGCGGACGAGGTCAGCACGCCTCGAATCGCTCAGCTTACCCAGAAGACCAATCAGTTCAATCTCACCACCATTCGCTACTCCGAAACGGAGATCGCGGACCTGCAGGAAGGGTTCGCCAGCGATGTCCTGAGCCTACGGCTCAAGGATCGCTTCGGTGACTCGGGTCTGGTCGGTGTTTGCGTGCTGAAGCAGGATGCCTCGACGGTGCACATCGATTCGTTCTTGATGTCTTGTCGGGTCCTGGGCCGTGGCGTCGAACAGGCGTTTCTGGATCAGTGCCTTGCCGCCGCACGTGTTCGGGGTGCCTCGGAGGTACGGGGTGTGTATCGCCAGACGGCCAAGAACGCCATGGTGGAGAGCTTTTACGAAGAGAACGGCTTTCGTTCGATTGCATCGGCGGAGTCCAGGAGAGAGGGGGCGGCGGAGTTTTCGCTGTCCCTTGAAGGTTGGGAGCCGCGCGCGCGCGGTCATTTCAAGTCGGTGCACTCCGATGTGCCGGCAAGCGTAGCGGGCGGTGGAAGCTCGAGTCGAGGAGAGAGTCGATGAAGGAAGTCGTTCGGAGAGTGGTAAGCAGCGTCCTCGGGATTGCCGAGGAAGAGGTGACCGAGGCCACGGGACCGGAAACCGTGGAGGCCTGGGACTCGCTGCAGCACATGAACTTGATTTTGGCGTTGGAGGAGGAGCTGGAGATCCAGTTTTCCGACGACGACATCGTGCAGATGCTCGACGTGGCCAAGATCGAGGCCAAAGTCGCCGAGCTGACGGGCAGTTGACGTGACCTGGCGCATGGCCCGCTGGAGTTCCCCGTGAAGGCGGCTGGCCTGGACGTCCGCCGGACGCTCAAGGGCTACTCGTTCAAGCAGCTCGTAGTACGGTGGATGGAGGAGTACCTCTGGTGGTTGATCCGGGGTCTGCCGGGCTTCACCGGAGTGTACCTCCGCTACTTCTTCCTCAAGGCAACCGCCAAGCGGGTCGACGGGTTCGTGTGGATCAGCCACGGGTGTACGCTGGTGAACACGCACAATCTGGAGCTGGGGAAGGGCGTATCGTTCGGCAGGCACGTGCTGTTGGATGCCATGGGCGGCATTCAGATCGGCGACCGAACCGGGATTGGCCCCAACGCGGTCATTCTGGCCCAAGAACACTCGATCGTCGACCGTGACCCCATGGGCAACTCCGCCCACCGCACGCGGCCCATCAAGATCGGGAGCAACTGCTTCGTGGGCGCCACCACCTTTATCAAGGCAGGTGTGACGCTTGCGGACAACGCGGTCGTGGCGGCCAACTCCAACGTTGTCACCGACGTCCCCGAAGGGGGGTGGGTCATCGGTGTGCCCGCCCGGCCCTATCCGCAAGTCATGCGGGAAATGCTGCGAGCGGGGCGTGCCGCTCAGAAGCAGGTGGCCAAAGACACGCAGTAGCTTCCGTCAGGGGTCGGCATCGGGTTCGGAACGTGCCGCCGTTCTAGCGCGCCTGCGTTTCGGCAGCGGGAGGATGAGGAAGACCCCCGTCCCCGCCAGCAAGATGCAGAACACGGTCGTGACCAACATCGTGAGGATCTGCGCACGGGTGCTGCCCGTGAGGTCCCGGGCTGGTCGCATCGCATGGAGTGCCCGGATGTAGACGTTGATGCGGTCACTGCGGTTGGTGGCGGCGATGGCTCCATTCGCCTCTGACACCACGTACACCGTGGCGGGGTCCTCCGAGGGGCGGAAGTAGTAGGCAGGTTCGCCCGCGCCTGAGCCGAACCGGTGCGCCTCCACGAACTCGCGCTCCAGTGTCATCCCATCCGTTACGAAGCGCGATCGCACGATACGTTCAGCCATGTCCGCGTCGACCTCGAGCGGTGCGCCGGTTTGGGCGTCGATGATGTGGCGGCCGGCCGAAGAACGAATGTCGTAAAAGGGGCGCCCCCCGATCGAGGTCAGAATAAGCGAACGCACCTCGACCTCATCACTGGGGTCGTTCCCCATGGCGGCTGCCACACCCTCTTCCGGGGACAGCACGACTTGTGAAAGGTCCACGGGGGGTAGCGCTCGGCGCTCCGGGCTCGCACCCCACCACGGGATGTATTCCCTAGGTACGTGCCAAAGCCCCGTCACCGAATACGTCAGGAGGAACACCCCGCCGATCACACTCAGCCAGTGATGCCAGATTCGAAAGGTGCGTCGTTTCATCTCGCTCGTTGGTCGGACTGTCGTGGGTGGGGTCCCCGCAAGAACCCGCTAGGAAACCGGCTGTCCCGGCCTTAGGAAGCGATCGTACCAGGCCAGGTAGCGCTCCCAGCGGTCCTTTTGGTAGGCCGGGGCGCGAATGCCGTGGCCCTGACCAGGGTAAACCACGAGCTGGGTCTCCACGCCGAGGCGCCGGAGTGCCTGGTAGAGCTGCTCGGAGTTCTGGATGGGCACGTTCCAGTCGTGCTCGCCTCCCATGATCAAGGTCGGGGTCACCACGTGCTCGACATCGTTGAACGGAGAGATGCGTTCCCAGTCCTCCCGGGCTTGCTCATCCCAGGGCAGCCCGAGTTCCGCCTCCCATTGCCGCTGATAGTGATCGTGCCCGTAGTTGGCGGCGTATAGTACTTCGCTCGCGCCCGAAATTGCGGCTTTGAAGCGGTCGGATTTGGTGATGACGTAGTTGGTCAGGATACCGCCGTAGCTCCATCCGCCGACACCCAGTCGCTCCGGATCCGCGATCCCCTGGTCCACCAGCCAATCCACCCCAGCCATCACGTCGGCGAAGTCGGGTACGCCCCAGTTGGCCCAGAGCGCGTGCGAAAACGCCTGCCCATACCCTGACGAGCCGCGCGGGTTGGTCTGGAGTACCGCGTAGCCGTTGGCGGCGAACAACTGTGCTTCGAAGTTGAACGACGCATCGAACTGGCTGACCGGGCCCCCGTGGATGCGTAGGAGCGTGGGGTAGCGTTGTCCGGGCTGGTAGTCGGGAGGAAGGGTCAGGAACCCCTCGATCTCCATGCCATCCGGATTGCGGAAATGCACGTTTCTCACCTCGCCCAACCGAACTCCGCCCATCCACTCGGCATGGACTCGCGTCAGGCCGCGGGGGCCGGACTCCTCCAGCGCGAAGATCTCGGCCGGTTGCGTGGGCGAGGCGACGCGTGCCACCACCCGGTCCTGGGTGTCCATGTCGAATCCACGCGTGCTACGGTGTCCGGCCAGTGGCCGGGTGATCTCACCGGTACCCAGATCAACCCGCGCCAGATGGCGTTCGCCCGAGTCCTCCAACTCGAACCAGACGTGTTGCCCATCCACGGTAAACCGAGGGGCGCTTACATTGCGATCCAGGTCCCGGGTCAACAGTCGGGGCGAGTCACCGCTCGCGTCTACGATGGCCAGGTGCCGGGTAGCGTACCAGATCTTCTCGGGCTCGACCACGGTCGTGTAGGCGATGGACCTCCCGTCAGGGCTCCACGCAGGTGAGCCGTCGGAGCCGGCGTTGGCGGTCACGCGGGTGGGTTCGGGCGGGTCCGTGGCAGTCGCGTCGACAATCCAGATGTCCGAGTTGGCGTTGCTGTCCGGCTCGGCGGTGCGGTTGCTCACGAAAGCGATCCGTGTTCCGTCGGGACTCCAGCGTGGGCTCGAGTGGTCGAAATCGCCCTCGGTGAGTTGAACCAGGGATTCGTCCGCGAGTGAGTACACGTAGAGGTGGGTTCTCCGCCGGTCGAGGTAGCCCGAGCCGTCGCGCTTGAACTGCAGGCGATCGATCACCCAGGGCCGCCGCGCGGAGCTGGTCCACTCGCCTTCGGGTTCCGGGTCGCGCACCAAGAGCGCCAGCCGCGTTCCGTCGGGCGACCATGCATAGCCCGACACCCCCTGTGGCACTGACGTCAGCGGGCGCGCCTCACCGCCACGAACATCCAGCGCCCACACCTGGGTCTTCGCGCCTTCTCCACGCGCGGCCGTAAAGGTGAGCAACCTGCCGTCCGGGCTCCATCCCGGAGCTCCTGCCGAGCTGCCCTGAGCGGTCATGGCGCGCATTTCGCCGCCGGTCCGTTCGACCATCCAGATGTGAGTCTCGCGCTTTTCTTCTTCCAACGACGTGTGGGCAACCGTAAACGCGATGTGGTCGCCGGACGGACTCACCACCGGCGCCCCCACGGTCGGCATGCGGAAGAAGTCTTCCACCTCCAGAGTCCGATCCGAGGGGGTCGGAGCCTGAGCGGAGAGCAGCTCGCAGCCTATCGCCGCCACGAGGGCCATGGCCCCCAACGTGGTCCGCAGGATCTTCATGGGCGCTTCTTCTTTCTGAAACGGAGTGGGAAGAGCAGGAAGTAGCCGGTGATGCCGAGAGCCAACGTGAGAATGCCCGAAAGAAAGAGGACTGCGCGCTGCGGCGGGCGGCCCGTAAGCAACTCCATGGGCCAGAACGTATGCGACCGCAGCATGAAGTCGGTCAGTCGAGAGTTGGGTGTGAGCGTGAAGATCTGCCCGTTGTTCGGCTGAATCGCGAACGCGGTTCTGGGGTTGTCGGGGTGGTGGAATACGAACGCCGGAAAACCGACCTGTCCCCAGTACCCCCAGCTGCGGTCCCGCTCGGTCTCTCCCACCATCGACCCCGGAGGCAGGCCGTAGCGTTGCTCCACCACCCGCTGTGCCTCTTCCATCGAAAGCCGAAAAGGCTCACCGGTGTCGGCCCTGATCCAGTAGCGCCGTACGTCGGTTTCGACATCATACACTGGGCGGCCGCCCACACTGTAGAGCCGGACCGAGCGGGTGCCATTGGCCACCCGGTCGCCGCGTTCTTCGGCAGGCGCCGCCGTGGCCTGAAACGCAGCCTGCGGAGTCAGCCACGTGGAGTCCATGGTCAACAGCGGCTCGGGCGACACCACTTCGACCCGCCCACGGAGTGAAGGGAAGTAGTTGACCAGGGGCGGCCAAATCCCGGTGATGGCGAGCCAGATGAGCATGGCCCCGCCGATGCCCGCGGCCCAGCGATGCCAGGAGATGTAGGTGATGCGTTTCAGGATGGGCCCTCGGGTAGAATGTCGTCACGGTTCCCAGTCATTTCCCAGCGCGTCAGTACCGTGGGGATGACGCCCGCGTCGAAGAAGGCGTCGAAGAAGCCCTCGATCGTAAAGGCGTCCCCCTCTTGCAGAGCAGTTTCAGCCAGAAGCTCCTCGATCTGGATCTTCCCTGACAGGTAGCTGGTCCCGTAACCCGGCTGCCGCAGGTAGAGGTGTTGTTCGTTGCGCACCAGGTCGCCGTCGGGTAGCCAGCCACGTGGCGTCCACGTCATGGCGTGCTCGACCGCCTCCTCCATGGTGAACTCGTTGCCGTGGAGGTAAAGCCCGCTCAGGGCCCGGGCCGCACGCTGCGCCAACATGATCCAGATCAGCTCGCGCGAGCGGGGTGCATCGTCGAACAAACCGGCGTGCAACATCATTTCCTCGATGCCCGTAGCCAGGCCCTCGGACCGGGCGTCGAAGATGTTGTAGAGCGAAGGCACTCGCCGGATGGGGCTCGGGTGCGGGTCCTCACGCATGCGCGCCAACTCAATCCAGTGATGCATGTGCGTGCGCATGGCCAGCGGGTCGCGGTAGGTCACTTCGCTGAAGAAGTTCCTGATCTCCCCAGGCTCTGCCGGTGAGAAGCTCCCGTTCACTGCGCGTAAGGCCGGCTCCATGTATGGGGCCATCGAGTGGATCTCTTCATTCTCGATGAACTCCAAGTACTTGGTGACAGCGTCGTTCATGCGCTGATCGTACTCAGCGGCACTCTGGATACGGGTGAGTTCGGGTAGGTCGCGGTTCCGGTTTTCCTCGAGGCGCAGTGACGTGTGGGCCCGCGCCAACTCGCGGCGCATCAGCGTGACCTGCTCCTCCCAGGAGTACGGGACGAGGTGCACGTTCTGCATGTACCACGTGTAGTTGTCCTTCCCGACCCCAGAGGGTCCGGTCTTGGATGGTGCCTGCTCTTCGAGCCACACCAACAAGTCCTCTGACGCGGCCTGGGCGGCCTCCACTGCTGCGTCGAGGGTTGGGTCCGTGCCACGTACCCGCTCTCCGAACGCCGCCAGGTCGCGACTTTGGCCGCGGAAGGAGCGGAACCCGGCCATCCAGAGGTCGCGCGCATCACCGATCAGGTTGCCCTTGGCTTGTTCGAGTAGGTCGGGGATCGCGCCGATCCTTTCCGCCAGCTCCCCTGCATCCTCGGACGACAACGGGTACTCGTAGGTCCAAAGGTCGATCCACCCGTGGATGACCGGACCCTCGTGGGCGGGCACGTCGCTCTCGGCGGCGTAGATGGTCACGTAGAACGCCGGGTCGCGGGCCCAGGGTTGCCGAACGCGGTGGTCGAAGTCCAGTCCATTCATCTCTGCCCGAACGAGTTGCCAGTCGATGGCCTCCTCGGTCGACCACCCCGAAGGATCGAACGCGTCGAGTTGAGCTTGCCATTCGGACAAGGCCGTGTGCTGGCGAGCCATGGCGTCGGCAGTGTAGTCCGGCACCCCGTCCGTGAAGGTCGGCCGCTCGAACGCGCGCCACTGCTCGAACAGCGTGACGAGGTCCTGGTGGCTTCCGCTTCCGGTGGGAGGAGCGGCGACTGCGGTAGCGGCTGTGTCGGAACCGCCGGGCGACGGCTCCGAGCCCGCGGAGCACCCCAACGCCAGCAGAACCAAATAGGCTGTGCCGGTACGTCTAAGGCCGGATCGCGGGTGCGTAGGGCTGATAGGTAGCGCGGTCGACATTGCGGCTCTCTGGCGGGATGGCAGCGGGGACTGGGGGCGCGGAGCGAAGACAGGGTGCGAGGGGCAAGTTCGCGCGCCACGCGGAATTCGCAACCATTTCCACCCTCGGACGGTCCAATGCAGTACTGACCCGCTCATCTTCTGTTGCCCGGAGCCACCCATGCAGACCCTTTCACGCCTCCACCCACAACCTCTGCGGAAGCTCGTCCTCGCTGCCGTTGGCCTGGGCCTCCTGCCGGCGATCGTGTCGGGACAACAGCGAGGGGACTGGTGCGACCGGGATGGTTGGGGCGACTCCCGCACGGAGCGCGCGTGCGAGGTCCGGGAATCCACATTGGCCGCCCTCGAACGGCTGGAGATTGACGGTGGAATGAACGGAGGGGTCACGGTCGTGGGCTGGAGCCAGAACCAGATTGAGGTCGACGCCAAGGTTTGGGCCCAGGCGCGCACGCAGGAAAGGGCAGATGAGATCCTCCGGGCCGTGGACGTCGAAACCCGGGGCGGGCGCCTTCGGGCTTCGGGGCCGGACACCGGTAGGAGGGAGGGCTGGGGCGTGAGCTTCGACGTGCGGGTGCCCCATTCAACGGACCTGGATGTCGAGACTCACAATGGTGGCCTGAAGATCGAGGGGGTCGAGGGCGACATTCGCTTCGATGTGCTCAACGGGGGTGTGTCGCTGACGGCACTCGCGGGAGACGTGCGGGGTCACACCACCAACGGCGGCCTGACGGTGGACCTTACCGGCGCTCGCTGGGAGGGCAGCGGATTGGACGTCGAGACCACGAACGGCGGTGTGAACCTGCGAGTGCCGGACGGCTACTCCGCTCAGTTGGTCACAGGCACCGTGAACGGAAAGATGGACTTCGAGTTCCCGGTGACCGTACAGGGCCGCATGGGGGATCGGCTCGAAACCCAGTTGGGCGATGGCGGTCCCATGATCCGAGCGGTGACGACCAACGGGAGGGTCAGGGTAGTGCGGGTCCGTTAGAAGGTAGCCCACTGGACCTTTGGGTGTGGGTTGCCGACCTTGGCACCCCGTCCACCCGCCCTGGAGGTCCGATGCGCCCGCTGTACTCCGCGGTCTTGAGCACCCTTAGCACGTCCGCGTTGTTTGGTGCAGCGATGCTGATTTGGGGGTCGCCTCCTGTCGCCGCCCAGCAGCTCGACCCCGACCACTACAGCCAGCTGTCCTATCGGTTCATTGGGCCCGATGGCAACCGAGCCATTGCGGTGGCCGGGGAGCCTGGCAACCCCGCCGTGATCTACGTGGGGGCCGCGTCGGGTGGCGCCTGGAAGACCGAGGACGGCGGCGTGAATTGGCGCCCCATCTTCGACGACTTCGACGTGTCGTCCGTCAGCGCCCTGGCGCTCGCGCCCAGTGAGCCCAACGTGGTGTGGCTGGGTACGGGCGAGACTTTTGTGATTCGTCCGGCGCACGCGATGGGCGACGGTATCTACCGATCCAACGATGGGGGCCGTACCTGGCGTCACATGGGCCTCGAACGAACGGGGCGAATCGGTCGCATTCGGGTGCACCCCGCCAACCCCGAGGTGGCCTACGCGTGCGCGTTGGGCCATGCCTACGGTCCGCAGCCCGAACGCGGTGTGTATCGCACGAGGGATGGGGGCGAGTCCTGGGAGCTGATCCTGCACGTAAGCGAGGACGCGGGCTGCATCGACCTCGACATCGACCCGGTGAACCCTCGCACGCTCTACGCATCCTTCTGGGATATCCAGATCGATACCTGGGGGCTCGATTCCGGCGGCCCCGACAGTGGTGTGTGGCGTACCAATGACGGTGGGGATACCTGGCAGCGCCTGGATCATCAGGGAACCGGCCTTCCGCAAAACCCGAATCAGCATATCGGCAAGGTCGCGGTGGCGGTGGCGCCCAACAGTCCCAGCACCGTGTACGTCCTCACCGAGGAAGACAGTCCCGGCTTCTACCGATCCACTGACGGCGGCGACACCTGGCGGTTGCAGCTCCGCAATCACACGATTAACGAGCGGGCACCGTACTACACCCGGTTCGGGGTCGACCCGCAGGACGCCGACCGGATCTACTTCACCTCGGTCCGCTTCAGCCTCTCGATCGACGGCGGGCGTTCGTTGGTTTCCGATCCACCCCGCGGCGGCGGCGACACGCACGACATCTGGATCGACCCTACCAACCCGAACCGCGTCATGGTGGCAGACGATGGCGGGCTGACGATCAGTCTGAACCGGGGCGAGACCTTCCAGCGGATCGTGCTGCCGATTGCGCAGATGTATCACGTGCACACCGACGACGAGATCCCCTACAACGTCTACGGCAACCGTCAGGACGGGTGGTCCTATAGGGGGCCGTCCAACAGCCGTCAGGGGGCCATCCCGCTCGGGCTTTGGCAGAGTGTGGGGGGCTGCGAGTCCGGGTTCTCGATTCCCGACCCGTCGGACTACAACATCGTATGGTCGGGCTGTTACGACGGGGGGCTCGAGCGGTTCGACGGCAGTACAGGTCAGGTGCGAAGTGTTCGGGTGTGGCCGGAGGCCGCCTACGGTTGGGCGCCCGAAGACCTGAAGTTCAGGTGGCATTGGACGTTTCCCATCTTCATCTCGCCACACCAGACGGACCGAGTCCTAGTGGGCAGTCAGTTCGTCCATCAGACGACGGATGGGGGCCACTCGTGGGAGATCATCAGCCCGGACCTGACCAAGAACGACAAGAGCCACCAGCGTTCCTCGGGTGGTGTGGCCATCGACAACCTCATGACCTTCGACGGTGCCACGCTGTTCTCGATCGTCGAGTCGCCCATCCAGCAGGGCCTGCTCTGGGTGGGCAGCAACGATGGGCTCGTCCACATCTCGCGCGACGACGGCGTCAGTTGGAACGAGGTCGGCCAAAACGCGCCTGGGCTTCCCGAGTGGGCCACGATCGCCAGTATCGAGGCCTCCAGATACGACCCTGCCGTCGCCTATATGGCGGTAGACAACCACCAGCAGGCGGACTTCGAGCCCTACATCTACAAGACCAGCGACTACGGCGGGAGCTGGGAGCGAATTTCGTCCACCATCCCGTCCACACCGCACTCGTTCGTGCATATCGTGCGCGAGGACCCCAAACGCCCGGGTATGCTGTTTGCCGGAACCGACAATTCCGTCTGGTTCTCGTTGGACGACGGCGCGAACTGGAACCCGCTGCGCAACAACATGCCGCCCGCACCTGTGTATTGGCTCACCATCCAGGAGCGGTTCGATGACCTGGTGGTCGGTACCTACGGTCGCGGGTTCTACATCATGGACGGGATCGAGCCGCTGCGGTCGCTCGATCGAGCGCAGAGCGCTACGGCCGATGGGCTGACGCTGTTCGAGACCCGTGATGCCTACCGCTTCAATCAGGTGCAGGGCATCAAGACCGAACGGTCGCACGTCACGGGCCGGAACCCTCCCGCGGGGATCGATCTCAACGTGTACGCGGCCCCTGACGCGGCGGACCGGGCCACCCTGGTGGTGACTTCCCCTGCCGGTGACACGGTTCGGACGCTCAATCGAACCCTTCGCCCGGGTGTGAATCGCATCTGGTGGGATCTCCGGTACGAGCCCACCAAGACGCCCCGACTGCGCACCCCACCGCCGGACATGGATTGGGTCCCGATGGGGCCCGAGGGCTGGCGGCCGCTCAGGACCTGGGACCTCGACCTCTTTCGTGGCCAGATGGGGCCGCGTGTGGAACCCGGGACCTATCGGGTGAGCATCGAAGCCGGAGATCGTGCAACGAGCGGCGACGTCCGCGTGCTCCAGGACCCGACTTCCGCAGGGACCGCAGCGGACATTCAGGAGCAGGTGGCCATGTCCATCGTGCTTCGAGACGAGATCGACGACATCGTCGGCATGATCAACGACCTGGAGTGGACCCGGAAGCAGCTCGACGACGTGCAAGAACGCCTGCGGGAGGATGCCACAGCGGCCGAGATCATCTCCGAGTCAGAGATGGCGGAGCAGCGGGCCATCGAAGTGGAGGCGCGTCTGTTCGACATCTATCTTACGGGGGCTCGCGAGGATGCCTTCCGTAACCCCATGAAGCTGTACGGGCGCTACAGCGCGCTCGCGCAGGACGTGGGTGTGTCGAGCGCTGACTTCCGACCTACTACGCAGCAGCGCGAAGTGCATGGGGTGTTGCAGGAGCGCCTCAACGAGGCCTCGGCCGCGTACCGCACGTTGCTCGACAACGGCCTCGATGCGCTAAACGAGCTGCTGCGCAGAAGGGGCCTACCGGGGATCGTGTCGGAGGATGGTGCGTAAAAGCTGCCAGTCTTCTTGCCATCGTGACCCCGGTCGGCTAGCCTGAACGAAGTCGCCACCCGTCGACCCTCCCGAAAGCGGAAACGGTTCGCTCTCCCCCTCAGGGTCGACGCCAGCTTGCCTACGTCGAGATGTCTGCTCGATGGAGTCTGGCGGGGAGGTTCTTGCATGGCGAGGTCTGCTCCAGCTCTGCCGGAGCCACTCGTATCGATACCGAGGGCGCAGACACCGCACGCGCCTGAGCCGAGCTCGGCGGATTCTGCGCGCTGGCGTCACAGGCGAGACGCCGCGGTTATGCTGGTTGTCTTCGGAGCCGCCCTCACGCTGTTCCTGTCGCTGGGATCGTGGATCGATCCACGCATGCTGGAGCGCCAGACCCTCGACGTCTGGTTCCAGGCCGACATCGCGCGTGTATTCGAGAACCTGACGCTGCGGTGGTCCAGCCACGCGAGAACGTCTCACCATCCGGCGTTCAGCCTGATCGGCTACTCGCCCACCTTCGTGCTCATAAGGGGGGTGGGGCTCGAGCCGGCTCTGGCGGCACGATTGGTGGTCGCCTTGGTGGGAGCGGCTTGGGGGGCGTGCATCTACCTGTCGCTGCGCTGGATGGGGCTTCGAACTCTCGAGGCCCTGCTATTCACGACCCTGGGTCTTACCAGCGCCAGCGCCCTGGCATGGTTCACCGTACCCGAGACGTTTTCCTTCGGATCGCTGGCTATCGGGCTCGGGGCCTTGACGGTCGCGGCGGGCACGGAGCGCCTCAAGCGCGGCGATTGGGACGTGCTGGCCAGTGCGGCGATGTTGGCGACGACCAAGACCAATTGGGCGATCGGCATACTTGCTTCGTGGGTTCGGCATGGGTGGCGGAGCGTGCCCCGCATCGCGGTCAACGCGTTCGCGCTGGTGGTCGTGCTCTGGTCGGTGCAGGAGTGGATCTTCCCCGACACGGGCTGGTTCTTGAGTTTGGGTCGGCCCGAGGCCGGCGCCATCCTGGCGCCGGACGCGATGGGTGTCCAAGGCGTCGTCCGGAGCGTGTTGGTCCACACCATCGTGTTCCCGGCAATCGCGGTCGTCGACTTCCCGAACTTGGGCGAGTGGCCGTTGATGGTCACGCAGCGGTCTGGGATCGGCTCGTCCGGTGCCTTTGGATTGATCGCTTCTCTGGGCTGGATGGCCGTGCTGTGCATCGGCGTATACACAGCGCTCTCTTCGAGAGCCCCTCGCGGACTCGGGTTCTTCCTTCTGGCTGCATTGGGGACGCAGCTCGTCCTCCACCTCCTGTTCGGGGATGAGACGTTCCTGTACTCAGCCCATTTTCTTCCCCTCCTCGTCTTGCTCGGCGCCCTTGCCGTCAAAGGTCCATGGCGCCGGGTCAGCCTTGGCCTCGCGGTCACTGTCGTCCTGGCGGGGGGTTTCAACAACGTTCGGCAGTTCCAGCGAGCGACGGCGTTCCTGGACGACTGGGGTGCTTATCGACACAGTCTACGCGCAGCCATGACCGCCCGCCCCGAGGACCGTTGGCAGAGAGAGGAATCGACCCGCTTCACAGCCACCGAGACCCTCGAGGGGGCCTGGTACGGCCCGGGAGGGAGCGGGTACCCGGTGGCGGGCAGTTTTGGGATCAATGTCTGGGTCTATGACCCCCAGAGTCGAAGCGTCGTCGCCACCAGCAACGACATCCCACTGGATGCGATCACCGAGGAAGCCATCGGTACCGGGGAGCATGCGCGGGGTTGGGTGGCTCGTACGCCGTGGTATCAAACCCGCTGGTACGCCCGGGGGCCGCGCGACTTCGAGCTCGAGATCTCCGAGGCTTCAGCCCCACTAGAGCTCGTGATTCGCGGAATCGCGCCACGCGATCCCGGCCCTCTGCGGGAGGTGCTGCGAGCAGGAGACGAATTGGTCTTAAACGGCCGATGGCGTGTGGGACCCATCAAAGGGGTCGTGAACACCGGCGTCGAGAGTGGGGCCTGGACGAAGACCGACGGGGAGGGGCCTTCGGTGCGAGACCCCGGGGGATGGGCCTACGCCCGCATCCCAATCGGTATGGAGACCGTTCGCCTCCGGATCTGGGATGCGAAGTCCGACGGACCGATCGGGCGCGTATTGGGGTGGATTCCCGCCGGGGATTGAAGAGCGGCCGGAGCGAGGGCATCTTGCCTGATCCCCCTCTCAGGAGAGCCTGCGCGTGAGCTTCGGTCCTTCCCGGCGACAGCGCACATGAAGCAGCATGGACTTACACGTCGGGCTGTGGCCTTAGCGGTGGCCCTGTTCGCTTCGTGGTGCGTGCTGGCCTTCTTGGTGGCACCGTGGCTGATTCGCTCAGCCTACGCGGGCGAGAGCCTGCCGATCTTCAACCGACTCATCTCGGGGCAGGGACGCAACAGCGTCGACGTGTACCTGGACCTATGGGGAGCGAAGGCGGTCCAGGGCACGCTGGCGCTGGGTGTGTTCCTCGTCCTGGTCCTTCTGTTCCTGCGCTTCCGCGAGCCCATTGACCGCTTGCGCACCCACCTATTCCAGAGCGGACCCCGCGTCGGTCCTGTCGCAGTGCTGATGCTGAGCGCCTGGTTCGGTCTTCTATTTGGGCTCCTGGAGACTGGCGGGCGAGCCTTCAAGGTGGGGATGGAAGGGGTCTTCGAGTACTGGTCGAATCCGGACTACCTGTGGATGACACCTGTCGCTTCTGCGGTGCTCTTCGTCGTCCTCGGCCTCGTCCTGTTGCTCCTGGCTCCGGGGCGCCGACCCAAGGTCTCCCTCCGTGTCATCACCATTGTGTTCGTGGCCATCGGGGCTTGGAGTACCGTGCGGGTGCTGCAGCTTGGTATTGATGCCCGTATCCTGTGGTTGCTGGCCGGAGGGCTGGGAGTCCACATCGGCCGGGCCGCGTACGAGGAGCCCGCGCGTTTCCTGTCCGTAGCGCGACGGACGCTAGCACCTCTGGCGCTGATCGTGCTTGCTGCTCTCGTGTGGCTCCAGCCCGTCCAGCGTCTGCGCTCCGCCCGAGCGCTCGAAGCGCTGCCGGCCGTCGCGACGAGCGGGCAGCCGAATGTGCTGCTGCTCGTGTTGGACACGGTCCGTCCGCAGAACCTGAGTCTGTACGGGTACTCTCGCGCCACGACGCCGGGCTTGGAGGCTCTCGCCAGGCGCGGACTGGTGTTCGACCGCGCCTTTACGACGGCGCCGTGGACCCTTCCGTCGCACGCCGCCATGCTGACCGGGCACTACGCGTCGCAACAGTCAGGGGGATGGGCCGCGCCCTTGGACTCGGCCCACCCCACGCTTGCTGAGACGCTCGGGGAGCGGGGGTACGCGACCGGTGGCTTTGTCGGAAACTTGCTCTACGCCAGCGCCGCGTCTGGCCTCGCGCGGGGGTTCGCGACGTACGCGGACCATCCGGCCAACGTCGAGACCTGGCTCTACTCGCAGTGGGCGCTGCGGTGGGTGACGAATCGTTTCCGGACCATCGTACCTGGTGGGGCGGTCGGCTTCGACCGCAAGTTCGCGAACACCGTCAACGAGGAGTTCTTGCGTTGGTTGGATGGGGTCGGAGAACGGCCGTTCTTTGCCTTCCTGAACTACTTCGACGCACACATGCCATACGAGGACCGGTTCCTGCAGGAGGCCAGAACCTTCCCGGTGGGGCCGCCACGGACCTCGGTGATGACTGCCCCCGGAGAGCGCCGTCCCTTGACCGAGTCCGAGCAACGGGACGTCGACATGTACGACGGGGCGATCCTCTTCCAGGACGGCGCCTTCTCTGCTTTGCTGAGTGAGCTCGAGGCTCGCGGTCAACTTGGCAATACGATCGTCCTGGTCACTGCCGACCACGGTGAGCACTTTCACGAACGGGACCTCATCGACCACGCCAACAGCCTGTACACGCCGTTGGTGCATGCGCCGCTCCTGCTGGTCTATCCGCCGCGCGTGCCGGCCGGCCGTCGCATCGAGGCGACGGTGAGTCTTCGCGACCTGCCGGCCACCATCATGGACCTTGTCGGCATGCCCGACTCAGAGCCGTTCCCGGGACGGTCGCTGCTGTCAGTCGCCGAGGGCGCGGAAGGCAGTCCGGTGCTGTCCGAAGCGCGTCCCAGCTTCCTGACCCAACAAGTCGGCCCGATCTCGCGGGGTCCTATGAAGTCCCTTGCGGTAGGCAATCTCCACTACGTGGTGAACGGAGACGGCGTCGAGGAGCTGTTCGATTTCGCTGCCGACCCGTTCGAAGAGGTCGACTTGATCCACGAGGACTCCCTCGCGTGGCTCCTGCCCGATCTGCGCGCGCGACTTCGAGCCGCGCTCCAGCCCGCGGCCCCTGGTGAGCCGGGTGGTAGGGAGTAGTCGAAAGCTGGTGTGACGCTGGTATGAATCAACCCGGACCCGCACCGATCATCACCCAAGCGCGTACACTGCGTGAGGTGGCCGCCGTCGTGGCAGCCGTCCTGGTCGGGTATCTCCTGCTAAGGATCTCTCCACTGCTCACGCTGGGAGCCCTGTCCGACGATGGGATCTACCTGGCGCTGGGAAAGGCACTCGCCGACGGAGAGGGGTACCGGTCCATGTATGCCGCCGGCGACGCCGTGCATGCCAAGTATCCGCCCGGACTGCCCACGGTACACGCGCTACTTTGGAGCCTGTCGGACTCGTTGACCCAGGTGCACCACTGGGCGCTCCTGCTGAGTGCCATGGTGACGTCGCTGGCGGCTGGTATACTGTGGTGGGTCGGGCGCCGACGGTTTGGGCTGGGCGTGGTAGGGCTGACCGCCTTCGTCGTGGGTCCGCTGTTCCTGGAGTCGAGCATCCAGTACCTGAACCTGGCGATCAGCGAGCCGTGGTTCTTGCTGGGGTGGGGAGTGGCGCTGGCGCTCTTCCCATCTGTGGTAGCAGGCAGTGGTTTTGCAGCCATCTCGTTGGGAACTGTGGTCGGCGTCACTGCGCTCTTCCGGTCTCAGGGGCTTGTTTCGGTTCCCACGTTCATCTTTGCCGTCTGGCTGGTGGGAAATGGGGGGCGAGCCCGTCGCCTGCGCACCGCGTGGGTTACGGTGGGGGCCCTGGTGCCGCTTCTCACCTGGCGGCTGGCCAGGCGCGCGATGCTCCTCCGCGGCCCCGCGCCTACCCAACCCGACGAACTGGGCTACGATTCGTGGTTCCCCACCGGTGGTTGGAACGAACGGATCGACTACTTCGTGGACGCGGTGCGCTACAACCTGGACGGCTATTCCACGTTCATCCCCGACCAGATTGCTCGACCGGCATGGCTGGGCGCCGTGCTGCTGACAGGTTTGCTTACGATCGCCTTCGTGGGTGCGGTGCGGAGTCGCAAGGTCGCTCCCGACCTCGTGTTGTCCCTGGCTGCCCAGGTGCTGCTCGTCCTTGCGTGGCCGTTCGCGCAGGATCGCTTTCTCGTCCCGCTTCTTCCGCTACTCGGGATGACGGCGCTGCTAGCGGCTCGGCAGGTCACCCCTGGTCGACAGCGTTGGGGATGGGCCATGTGCGCTTTGGTCGTCCTGTTGGTGGGGGTCCGCCAGGCGCGGATCCGCGCCGGTACGTTCGTGCCCAACGACACGTCGGTGCTCTACCACCCTTCGCGTTTCCTGGTGGCCAACTCGATCTCACTTCTCACAGCAGGCCAATGGATCGAACGTCGGGCGTCGCCCGACGACGTTGTTCTGACACCCTTTGCGCCCAGCCTCTTCCTCTACACCGGCCGCAAGGTGGTCAACGCCGAACCAGCACAACCGGACGTAGGTCCCACCGTGTTCGATCGCCCGGGCGAGTATCTGGCCCGCAGAGCGGTCGAAGACGGAGTGACCCTCCTGATCCTGATGGGATCCGTCTTCGACATCGTCCGGGATGCCGCCGAGGTGCAGCAGCGCTGCCCCCAAGCACTCCAATTCTTGGAAGCCATCGAGAGCCCCGCGCAGATCAGCGTCTACCGGATTCTGGTGGATGACTGCCTGAGGGAGCTGGGGAGCGGTTAGACCCTCAGCGCGGCCCTACCGCCGCGAACAACTCCTCCAGCGTGGTTCGCCCTCGGTCCTTGACGTACCACCGCCGGGTTTCCCGATACCGGTCGTCATTCTCCATGTCTTGCCCTGGCCCCAACACCCACTGCTGTAGCGCGGCCGGTCGGGGACCCCACCAGCCGAGCTCGACCCCGTCGGCATCGATCCCGATCACCACGGGGATCGACCGGCTGCGACCGTCGGTCAGATACTGGTCCATGAGCTCGAGGTTGTCGTCGCGAGCGAGCACCCGCAGCTCGATTCCAAGGGCTTCCGCCACTCGAGCCACCACCGGGACGGTGTTCACTGCGTCACCGCACCAGTCCTCGGCGATCACCAGCAGACGGGTATCCGAACTCGGACGCGGGTCCGGAAGAGGGTCGGGCAGCCGGACCCGAGCGTAGACCTCGTTCCACAGATCGTGGTTCTGCTCCGTCGTCGCCAGATACTCCTGGAAGGGGATCCCTCGCGCGAACCAGTCCGCGAGGGTTCGACGTTCAAGGCCTTCCATCTCTCGTCTCCCAGTGCTTGCCCTCATCCGTGATCGTGACAATCCCCTACAGGCGTGGAGGAGTTCCCAAACCCGACGTTGCCAATCAAGCCCCGGGCACGGCAAGCTACCCGAGCCCGAGCCCCGATCACCCCACTCCGCGAAGGACGCCTCGATATGAGACACGGCACGCATTCGATTTCGGCGCTGGTCGTCGGTCTACTCTGCAGCGCAGGCCTTCTGAACCCGAAGGCGGCATCGGCCCAGGAGCCGGTGCTGTGGGGCGACGGTGTGGACGCAGAGTTTTCGACGTTCTCGATTGCGGCCGTGGATCCTCGCACTGGGGAGAGTGGGGTGGCGGTCACCACCAGGGTGCCCTGCGTCGGGAACGGGGTGCCTTGGGTCAGGGCTGGTGTTGGGGCCGTCGCCACCCAGGCCAACACCCGTACCGACTATGGCAAGGAGTTGTTGGATTTGCTCGAGGCTGGAATGGCCCCCGAAGAGGCGTTGCGTCAGGCAGTGGCGGCCGATGAGGGCCGGGACCGCCGCCAAGTGGGTGTGGTCGACCTCGAGGGACGAAGTGCACAGCATACCGGCCCCGGTGCCAACGACTGGAAAGGGCATCGGTCGGGGCCCAACTATGCAACCCAAGGGAACCTGCTCGTAGGCGCTGAGGTGTTGGAAGCCGTGGCCAGCACGTTCGAGGCGAGCGAGGGGTCGTCGCGGCACTTGGCGGACCGGCTCATCGAGGCGCTCGCGGCCGGCCAGGCCGTCGGCGGAGACGCCCGCAAGGGCCGCAAACAGTCGGCGGCGGTCCTGGTGGCGGACCCTCGCGACGGATATTCGCGGCGTGCCGATGGCCAGACGGCGCACATCAACGTCTGCGAGCATCCCACCCCTGTCGCCGAGTTGAGGAGGATCTACGAGACCATCAGCCAGACCCTCGGATTCAGGACCCTGGAGTCGTTCGCCGGAAACGACGTCTGGCAACTCAAGGTGATGCTACATCGGCTGGGGTACTTGGAGGGTGACGCTCCCGAACTCCGCGCCCCTCAGGCCAGGATCTACGATGAAGCGGCCATCGACGCGGTCAACCGGTTCCGGGGCGACCATGGTCTCACGACGCCGGGGTCCGGCTCGCCATCGGGATTGGTTGACCGCCAAACCGTGGAGATGCTCTGGCAGGCGTTGGATGCGGCTGGAGTGGCCGCAGAAGTGCGTCGTACCCTGATGACGTCGACGGAGGTGCGACGCTGAAGAGTTCCCTGGACTGGCCAACTAGCCGGTTGCGGCCTCGACTTCGGAGACCAGGTGTGAGAACTGCCGTTGCGTGGTCCACTGGTCTAGTTGATCTACCCGACTCACGGCGCCCACCCCATCCCTTGCGCGCTGGAACGCCCGGCGGAACGCCTCGGCCCAGGCATCGGGGGTGTCCTCGGTGAGAAGTACGTGGTTTCCAGCCTTTCTCAGTAACGCCGCCGACTCGCCATCATCGTCCACCAAGGCGAGGATGAGTTTCCGGGTGCCGAGGTACTCGTAGAGCTTGTTGGGGACCTGACTGGGCTGATCCTTGGCGAGCAACACGAGAAAGTCGGTCTTGTTCAGTAGCGAGATTGCTTCGGCCCGCTGGATCCATGGATCGAACCGAGTGTGCTCTGCGACGCCCAGGTCCCGAGCGAGACCACCGAACCGCTGAAACAGCTCGTCATCCACTCCTCCCACGAATCGGAGACTGGGCTGAAGGTCTGTGGGTCGATCGTTGCCCATGACGGCGGCGAACCCTGCCAGCAGCGCCTCGGGGGAACGACTTCCATAGAGGGTCCCCAGATGAAGAAACTCCGGTGCCCGGCTGGGCGGCTCCGGGGATGTCGCGACTTGATCGATCCCATTGCGGGCGAGCACCAGCTTATCCGCGATGGGGGCTCCGTAGCGATCGGCCAACTCTCCAAACAGCGCCTCGGTACCGACGATGAGCTGATCTGCAGAGTGTACAGTGGCCCTCTCCATCGCCGCGTCCACGCGAGCCGTGAGCGGCGTGTGGGGCGTTACGCCACGTACCACCGGGTTGTTGGTCCACGGATCACGGAACTCGGCGGTCCAGGGCAGGCCTGACAATCGCTTGAGGGCGAGTCCAGCGAGGTGCGCCGAGAACGGCGGAGCGGTCGTGTAGATCAGGTCCACCCCGCGTCGAATCTCCGGCAGCCCAGCCGCGATAACCGCAGCGGCGAACCCCTGCTCATCATCCGGCAGATTGAGGAGGGCGCGCAGGTTCCCGATGAGGGGTCCCCGAGGCGATGGTTCGGCGCCATTGGTGTGGGCCTCGATGGGCGAGGAGGCTTCGCCCCTGAAGCGATCTCGCAGCCAAAGCAACATGTGGCGAGGATTCCGCGGGTAGCGTACCACGCGCACCGAGAGCCCTTCCTGCTCCAGCCGGATTCCGCGCTCGTCCCGGGAGACCGGAGCGGTGAGCACGCGTACATGGTGCCCCCTCTGTCGAAGGGCGTGGGCCACTTTTTCCGCCCGCATCGACCCTGAAGCGGGGTAGGGGGGGTACACGAAGGCGATCACGAGCACTCGGAGCGGCCTGACGGGGGAGATCGCCGTGGAATCCGCTACGCCGGTGACCATCCGCGCCCACTCACCGGGTTCGCCCAGTTCTAGCGTGGGTGGTGCTTCCTTGTCTCGGATCGCCGTCGTTCCGTTCGTAATCACGTTCTATGTCTTGCCCGAAGAACGGCATGATTCCGCGCGCGGGCATGCATGTACGATGGGTGGAGACCGCTCTGTGGGGAATCCCAAAATCTAAGTGCAAGTCTCACGCCGGCCTACACGGTTCGTTCAGAACCCCCTTGGGTCCATTCCTCTTTGACCATGGCGGGCTGGTCCGAGTCACATCAGGGAGCCGGCGGATCGTTACGGAGCGGAGAACGTACCTTTAGGCAACGCTGAACCGACCGATCGCGTCTGAGGGTCGAAGAGGCCTGGATCGAACCGATTTCTGGAGCGAGTAATGAGGACTATGCATCGAGCTTTGGCCCTGGTTGGGGCCCTGACTCTTTCCTTCTGGGCGAAGCCCCCGGTGTCCGCGCAGGTTCCTTCGCTGACGAAGGACGCGGAGCTGACGGAGGGTTTCGGGCTCATCAACAGTGTCCGCGAGCTTCCTGGGGGGAAGGCACTGGTGGCCGATCCGCTGTCTCGCACCCTTCAGGTCGTGGATTTCAACAATGGTTCGGTCGAGGTGGTCGGACGAGAAGGCCAGGGGCCCGACGAGTACCGCCAGCCTGACGCGGTCTATCCTCTCCCCGGTGGCGCGTCTCTCCTGGTCGACCTCGGCAACGCGCGTCTCACCGAAATCGGTCCCGACCTCGCATTCGGCGAGACGCATCCGCTAGCCTCGGGAACACCGGGGCAGGACTTCGAGCCCAGGATTCCCGGTGGGGTGGATGGACAGGGTCGTGTCTACTACCGAGCCATGAGTATCGGTAGGGGAATGGGCCTCCCCACCCACGCCACGGTAAAGCGCTGGGACCTGTCGTCGGGCGAGGTCGAGAGCGTGGGCGAAGTGAAGCTCGCCGAACGGGAGGAGCGCACCAGCGGAGGGCCGGGCAACCAGAGTCGGTCCATTCGCCAGGTGCCCCTCTCAGGGGCCGACGGCTGGGCGGTGGGGATGGACGGCGCGGTCGCGTTTGCTCGGGTTGGAGACACCTACCGCGTCGATTGGGCCACGCCGGACGGTTCCGTCCGGCAAGGGGCCCCCAACGAGTACCGGCCCGTGAGCATCGGGAGAGCCGAACGTGAGGAGTGGTTGGCCACCCGCGCGCAGCGCGGAGGGGGGATCGGCATCTCGGTGGAGGTCGAAAACGACCGCATGCGTACCTCGTTTGCGCGGGGCGGTGCGCAACAGAACAACGACGACTACGCCTGGCCCGACCACAAGCCGCCCTTCGACGAGGAGGGGTTGCTGGTCGACGGAGAGGGCCGGGCCTGGGTACGGTTGCACCGACCGGCAGGAGAGTCCCCCGCGTATGCAGTCTTCGACAGGTCCGGCGCCCGGTTGGGTGAGGTCGAGCTGGAGGAAGGACGCACGCTGGTGGGGTTTGGGGACGGAACTGCCTACGTGGTGCGTTTCGACGAGATGGACCTGCAGTACCTAGAGCGGTATCTCGTTTCCTAGAAAGCGGGTCTTTCCACTAACCGAGGAGTGCGCATGGGTGGCGGCGGCGTGTCGCGCAGAGTCCTCGCGGGCGTCCTGCTCGCCTGGGCAGCCGCGAGCCCACCCGCCGCAGCGCAAACCACGGTGGAGGTGCGCATCGAGACGTCGCTCGGCACCATCTGGGCCGAGGTAGACACCGTCATGGCGCCCGTAACCGCGAACAACTTCCTGCGGTACGTCGACCTGGGGTTGTATAACGGCGGATCGTTCTATCGGACGGTGCGTATGGACAATCAGCCGGACAACGAGGTGAAGATCGAAGTCATCCAGGGCGGCATCGATCGTTCGCGTCGCGAGGAGCTGTCAGAGCCCATCCCCATGGAGCCCACCAGTGTGACGGGCATCCTCCACCTGGACGGGACGCTGTCCATGGCCCGGGGTGGTCCCGATACCGCCCGGGCCGAGTTCTTCATCTGTATCGGGGCCCAACCCGAGCTGGATCAGGGCGGGCGCCGCAACTCCGACGGCTGGGGGTTCGCGGCGTTTGGGCGGGTCCGGGTCGGTATGGAGGTGGTCCGGCTCATCCAGGCTCAGGAGGCCGAGGGGCAGTACTTTCCCGAGGGTAAGCGCGTAACAATCGAAGGGATCTACCGCGCGAGTTGAGGAGTATGGCATCCTTTGGGGGCGTGTCCGTAGCTTGTGACGCGGGCGCGCAGCCCCAGGGGTCTGTGATCGTGAAGAAGGATGTACCAGATGAAACGGTTTCCTAGTCGGACCTCCCGGCTTCTCGTCCCGCTGACGCCGCTGGTCCTGGCGGCCGCGGTGATGGCGCCTGCCACCATCTACACCAAGGAGCAGGCCCAGCGCGGAAGTGAGACCTTCGAAGTTTCGTGTGCGATCTGCCACTCTTCGTCGGAATTCGAGGGGCAAACGTTCCAGCGGATATGGGGTCGCCAATCCGTCGCCAGCCTTCATGCGTACCTGACCGCGACCATGCCGGAAGACGATCCTGGGAACCTCGAACCCCAACAGTACGCAGACCTCGTGGCCTATATCCTGGAGATGAACGACCATCCCCCGGGCGACGAAGAGCTTCCCGCTGACCCGAGTGCGCTCACCGAGGCGTTGATCGGGCGGTAGGGGTCCTCTGCCGACTCACCGATCGGCTGCCCGGCTCAGAACCTCCGCGAGGGACTGGGTGGGTACGAGAGCCCGGAGGAACTGTGACACCGGGATGCAATCAACGTCGTTGAGCCTCAGCCGATCGTGACCCCGGTAGAGCAGCGTCGTAACGGCCTCGGGGAAATCGTCTCGGAAGGCGCGGAGCGAGCGGACGTCGCCGGTCCGCACCCGATTGGCGTTCATCACTTCAAACGCATGCAGGCCCTCGTCGCCGTAGACCACGAAGTCGACTTCGACTCCGGAACGGGTGCGCCAGTACGAGAGGGAAGTCATGGAACCGCGGTACGCGATCCACGCCCTCAGATGTTGGGCCACCAAGCCCTCCAGAGCGGCACCTCCGATCTCTTCCGGACGGTCGAGTGGCCCGGTTGGGCGACTGGCGCGAAAGACGCCGGCATCGAAGTAGTAGAACTTTGGATGGGCCACCACCGCCCGCTTGGCGCGCTTCCGAAAGCTGGGGAGTCGGAACGCCAGGAGTAGATCCTCGAGAACCTCGATGTAACCCGCAGCGGTCTTGCGCTTAACGTGTGTGTCACGAGCAACCGTGCTTACATTGAGGACGGCGCCGTGCGAGAAGCTCACGATTTCGAGAAAGCGAGCGAAGTCACCGACGTTGCGCACCAGGCCTTCGGCTCGCACTTCCTCGTCAAGATAGAGTGTCGCATAGGCGGCCAGCGTATCCGCAGGATCGGGTGAGTCCACCACGAGAGGGACCATGCCGAGGGTCAAAGCCGCGTCGAGGTCGAAGTAGGGCAGCTCGGCCGCCATGAACGGGTGCAGCGTTCGACGCGCCGCCCGTCCGCCCAGCAGGCCGATGCCTCCGCGCCGAAGCTTGCGGGCGCTGGAGCCCGTCAGTATGAACCGTCGGGGGGGCCCTCTCTCCAGGAGATCGTGAACAACCGTGAGCAACTCGGGGACGCGCTGTATCTCATCGATGACCACGTCATCCTGGCGGTTTCCTTCGACCAGCTCCCGCAGCCGCTCCGGCCGGGCTGCAAGCTCCCGGTAGCGCTGAGGGCGGAGTAGATCGATCGTGAGGGCGTCGGGAAGTGAAGCCTTGAGCCACGTGGACTTCCCCGTTCCACGAGGCCCCAACAGAAAGAAGCTCCCCCGCGGAGGATCGAAAAAACGACTTATCACTGCCATAGTGGGTCGCAATATGGAATTTACAGGTCCATTTTGCAACGCCGAAGGACCGGCGGGTCCCGGTGTGGGTGGGCCGTCAGCGCTCCAGCACCAGCGGCTTGCCCACCAGCTTATCTGGGTCCGCTCCCGGTTTCGGAACGAACTTGGTCATCCAGCCGCCGTCCCAGCTCGCGACGTAGAGGTTGCCTTCCTGGTCCACGTCCATCTGGTGAGGGCGGGACAGCCCTCCGGGAAAGCCACCTCGGGTCCCGCCGAAGGCGCCGAAGTAGTACTGGAGCTCACCGTCTAGGTTGTACTTGAGCAGGCGATTCAGGCGGGCGGAGATGACCCAAACGGCGTCGTGTTCGTCGACGAAGACCCCCACTGGATCGGATACGTCGGGCCACTCTTCGATGAACTCCCCGTCCTCGGTGAAGATCTGGATGCGGTTGTTGGAGCGATCACCCACGTAGACTCGGTGGTCGCGGTCCACCGCCAGCCCATGCACCAGGTCGAACTGACCGGGGCCGTCACCCAGCTCCCCCCACTCCATCAGGTACTCGCCCTCCGCGTCGTACTTCACGATGCGCGAGTGCCAGTAGCCGTCCCCGAGGAGGAAGGTGCCATCGGGCAGGAACGCCAGCACAGCCGGGTCGCCATAGGTGTAGGGTCCCGGGTTCGGATTGGCCCGCGCTTCGGCCCGCGTCCTGGGGTGATCGTAGTCTACGAGTCTCATCACCAACTCACTCCCGTCGTTGGTGAACTTGAGGACCTGCATATTGACGTCGCGACCGCCCCCCCGTTCCACCACCCACACGTGACGGTCAGGATCGTAGGGACTGATGTAGAGTTGGTGGGGTTTGTTGAAGATCGAGTCCCATTGCGACCAGTGCTCGGTGATGTTGCCGTCGCGGTCCACGGCCACCAGGTAGTTGCTCCCGTCCGGACGCTCCCGACCCTCAGCGTCGCGATCGCCCCAGATGCCCACGAGGATACGGTCAGGGGTGTCCACAGCCACGGCGGACACCTCACCCCAGGTCCAGGGGGCCTCATGGTCGGGAGCGGGCTTCCACCAACCCTCCACCGCCGCGTATTCGCCGGTTCGGTCGTCGCCCCCCTTCTCCACTCGCGCCTGGCCCTCGGCCTCGGAAGCTGCCTGACTGTCGGTGGCACAGCCCGAAAGGGTCACCAGCCCAGCCACGAGAAGGGTCGCCACGCCACTCCGCCGTACTCTCGTCATGTTGCCTCGCTCACCGCGTGCTACCAGGATCGACTCCGCCGAACATGGGTTTCGGTCGCGGAACGCGCGAGCGGGCGGGAAACGAGGCTGCGGAGAGAAATCGGGTCCTCCTCGCGAACTCCGGCCCTGCCCCACTAGATTGTGAGATTGGGTCGATTGTGGGCTGGCCGCTGAGGCCCGCCCCCGGCCCAGAAGGACTCGACGGCGCCCGGAGGCCACATGAAAGCACTCGCTGCGAGCGCAGCGGCTCTATGGCTTTTTGTAGTTGCGGGGGCGGGGTCGTTCGACGATGGGCCGGCAATCAGTCTGCGGCACCCCATCCAGGCGGATGCCGCCGCCCATGCACCTGCCGACCTGAACGATGTGGTGGAGCAGTATTGCATTCGGTGCCACAGCGATCGTCGTAAAACTGGCAACCTCTCGCTCGAGGGGTTCGAGGTCAGCGAGGCTGCGAGCCAGCGAGAAACCGCCGAGAAGATGATTGTGAAGCTCCGGGCCGGCATGATGCCGCCGCCGGGGCAGCGGCGGCCCGGGGATGAGACGCTGCTCGAGTTGGTGGAGACCGTGGAGGGGTTGGTCGACGAGGCCGCGGCGTCCGCACCCCGCCCGAGCGCGCGACGCTTCCAGCGGCTCACCAGGGCCGAGTACGAGCGGGTTATCGAGGATCTGTTGGGCCTTCAGGTCGATGCCGGTCGCTGGCTACCCGCAGACACCTACCTGGGCAGCTTCGATAACCTGGCGGATGCGCAGGGCCTCTCGGCGACCCTGGTCGAGGCGTACCTCCGGGCCGCGACCGATGTGAGTCGTTTGGCGGTGGGGAATCCGGCAGTCAAGCCCTCGAGTACCAAGTACTCCAACCCCATCGAGGTCTCGCAACACGCCTGGGACCGCCTCGAGGGCACCCCGTTTGGTACGCGCGGAGGTATGGTCGTCACGCACGACTTTCCCGCTGATGGCGAGTACGTCTTCGAGATCTCCACGCTCTTCGGACGCGGCACTGGATACGAGGACCTGGACCTCTCGATCGACGGTGAGGGCGTGGCGCAGCTGGCACTCGAGCACAACGGTGGCACCGACGTTCCGCTCCGCACGGAGCCCATTTTCGTGAAGGCTGGACAGCACCGGGTGGCGGGCGCCTTCGTGCGCCGGATCGACGGCCCCTACGAGGACCGGCTGAGTCCGTTCGACTGGTCGTTCGTCGGCGGCGAGGACGACACCAACTGGGCCAACTACGGCATCACGGCGCTTCCCCACCTCGCCGACCTGATCGTCACGGGGCCTCAGTCGGCCGCGGGCGTTTCCGAGACGCCCAGTCGCCAGAAGATCTTTACCTGCGTTCCGAATTCGAACGTGGAGGAGCGTCCCTGCGCGGAAGCCATCCTGACGCGCCTGTTACGGGAGGCCTACCGACGTCCGGTGACGGGAGAAGATCTGGCGGGGCCCCTGGCGCTCTACGATGAAGCTGCCGCCGAGGGAGGCTTCGAGCACGGCGTGCGCGCAGGGCTCCAGGCAGTGCTGGCCAGCCCGTTCTTCGTGTTCCGGCTGGAGAGGGAGCCCGAGGGTTTGAGCGAGGGCCAGAGCTACCGCCTGGCGGACGTGGATCTCGCGTCGCGCCTCTCCTTCTTCCTGTGGGCGACCGGACCCGACGCAGAGCTGTTGAAGCTGGCAGAACAGGGCCGCCTCTCAGATCCGGCCACGCTCGAGGGGCAGGTGCGTCGCATGCTCGCGGATCCTCGGTCCGAGGCGCTCAGTACTCGTTTTGCGCACCAGTGGCTCCGGCTGCAGGATGCCGCCAAGAACCAGCCGGAGCTCTATCTGTATCCCGACTTCAGTGGCCAGCTCCGCGACGCGATGGTGCGCGAGACGGAGTTGTTCTTCAACGATCTGGTTCAGCGGGATCAGAGCCTGCTCCAGCTGCTGAGCGCTGACTACTCGTTCATTAACGAACGCTTGGCGCAGCACTATGGGATCGAAGGCGTCCAGGGGGATGAGTTTCGGCGGGTATCCTACCCAGACGACGCCCGTCAAGGTGTACTGGGGCACGGAAGCGTGCTGCTATTGACCTCGATGTCGGAGCGGACTTCACCGGTACTGAGGGGCAAGTGGGTGATGGAGGTCCTCATGGGGACGCCACCGCCACCGCCGCCCCCCAATGTGCCAGCGTTCGAGCAAACCGTGGGCGCCGCGGACGGGCGTCCGCTCACCACCCGCGAACGCATGGAGCGCCACCGCTCGAATCCCAGTTGTGCGTCGTGTCACAGCTTGATCGACCCCATCGGGTTGGCTCTCGACAACTTCGATGCGACGGGTAAGCAGCGGATTCGTGAGCACGGCATGCCACTGGATACGCGCGGCACCTACTACGATGGGAGCGAGATCGGCAGTGCAGGCCAGTTGGCCGACGCCATCCTACGCCGACCCATCCCCATGGCCCGCAACTTTGCTGCTCACCTGCTGGCCTACGGGATCGGCAGGAAGGTCGAGTATTACGATCAACCGGATGTCCGCGCCATTACGGCGCAAGCCGAGGCCAACGACTACCGAATGTCGTCGTTCATCCTCGGTGTGGTACAGAGTGCGCCCTTCCAGATGCGGGGGACGCAGGTTGCTGAAGAGGTCTCAAGCCCGGGAGGGACGTAGAGGCATGCATTACATCACTGGCAAACACCTTTCGCGACGTACGTTCATGCGCGGCATGGGCGCGAGCGTGGCCCTTCCATTCCTCGATGCGATGGTGCCCGCCGGGAGGTCATGGCGAGACCCGTTCAGGGAAAAGGGGTTTACCCGCCTGGTCTGCATCGAGGAGTCGATGGGGTGTGCGGGCGGGAGCGATTGGGGCGACGCCCAGCACCTGTTCGCGCCTGCGAAGGCGGGTCGCGATTTCGAGTTCGGGATCAACAGTCAGCTCAAGCCGCTCGAGAAGTACCGCGAGTACCTGACCGTAGTCAGCAATACCGATTGTCGCTCGGCCGAGCCCAAGAGCGCCTCCGAAATCGGCGGCGACCATGACCGCTCCACGGCCGTCTTCCTGACGCAGTCGCATCCCAAGCAGACCCAGGGCTCGGACCTGTATCTGGGAACCTCGCTGGATCAGATGCACGCGAAGCGGTTCGGACAGGAGAACGCGCTGCCGTCCCTCGAGGTCACGACCGAGTCGATCGATCGCGGCGGCGGTTGCGCTTACAACTACCACTGCTCCTATACGACGTCTCTGGCCTGGGCTTCTCCTAATCAACCGCTCCCGGCCATCCGTGAGCCGCGGGTGGTGTTCGAGCGGTTGTTCGGGGCGGGAGATTCACCCGAGGACCGGGCGGCGCGCCGCCGCAGCGACCGGAGCGTCATCGACTGGATCGCGACGGAAGTCGTGCGCATGAAGCGCGACCTGGGCATGGCCGATCAGCGCGCCATGGACCAGTACCTGACGCATATCCGCGAACTGGAGCGACGCATTCAACTGGTCGAAGCTCGCAACACGAGCGGTGAGGAGCGGGAGATGCCCGAGGCGCCGTCGGGCGTTCCCGATTCCTGGGAGGAACACATGCAGTTGATGTTCGACCTGCAGGTGCTCGCTCTCCAGTCGGACATGACGCGGGTCATCACGTTCAAGACCGGGTTCGATCAGTCGAACCGCACGTTCCCGGACAGCGGCTCTACGAAGTCCCATCACGGAGCGTCCCATCACGGCAACGTTCCCGATGACATCATGGACTTCAACCTGATCAACACGCATCGGTTGAGTCAGGTGAACTACTTCCTGGAGCAGATGAAGACCACGATGGAGGGCGATGCCTCGCTGCTCGACAAGACGGCGATCATCTGGGGTTCTCCGATGGGAGATCCCAACCTGCACAACCATCGCCGCTGCCCGCTGATCTTGATGGGTCACGCGAACGGTGCTCTGGAGGGCAATCTCCACCTACGGGCTCCCGAGGGGACGCCGATGGCCAACGTGTTCCTGAGTCTGATGCAGAGCATCGGGCACGACGACATGGCCTCCTTCGGGGACAGCACGGCGGAGTTCGACCTGGGGTTCCCGAAATGAGGTTCCCGCGACCCCTGCCACGGATCGCGACGACCCTGGGATTCGTGGGTGTCCTGATAGCCGCGGGTCCATCGACGGAACAGCCGCTCATCGAGGCGGCGAAACAAGGTGACGTCGAGGCCGTGGCCGCTTTGCTCGACGGCGGCGAAGACGTCAACGCCGCCGAAGGCGACGGCATGACCGCCCTGCACTGGGCAGCCCAACGGGGCCACGAGGACGTGGTTCAACGCCTGCTCGCCGCGGGTGCCAACCCGCACGCCGAGACGCGGATCGGCGCCTACACGCCACTGCACCTCGGGGCACTGAGTGGTGACGCCCCGGTGGTGGCGCGACTCCTCGACGCGGGTGCCGATGTGCACGCCACCACCACCAGCAGTGGCGTTACGCCGTTACACCTTGCAGCACGGGCGGTGGACGGGGCGGATGCGGTGGCCACCCTGATCGAACAAGGGGCCGAGGTCGACGCGCGTGAGCATTCGGCTGGGCAGACGCCCCTGATGTTCGCGGCTGGCACCAATCGCGCTCGGACCATCCGAACGCTCCTGGAGCACGGTGCCGATCCGGCCGCCGAGACGAAGGTGGTGGACGTCCTGCGCAACATGGCCGTCGACCGAGAGGCCTCGCGGGTGCTGCGCGAGGCCATCGAATCCTCGCGGAAGGCCGCCAAGAGCGGTGAGGTGTGGGAGCCGACGCCCGCCCAGGCTCAAGCTGCCATCCGCGCGCAAAGGGCCTACCTGCAGTCCGAGGACCCACTCCCGGACTTCGATCCCGCCACGTTGATGCGGACCCGACCGGACTATCCCGGCGGACCGATGATCGATCATCCGCCGTATCGGGAGACGCTGGTAGGCCGCACCGGTGGCATGACCGCGCTACTGCATGCGGCGCGCGAGGGACATCTGGAAGCGGTGGAGGCTTTGCTGGAGGGCGGGGCCGACCCAGACCAGATGAGTGGAGGCGACGAAACCAGTCCGCTACTCATTGCGGCGCTGAACGGGCAGTTCGATGCTGGCATGCTGCTCCTGAGGCACGGCGCCGATCCCAACTTGGCGGCATCCACCGATGGGGCTGCGCCCTTGTTTGCTGTGCTCCAGACTCAGTGGGCGCCCAAGTCGAACTACCCTCAACCCCGTGCCCACGACAACCAGCATACCAGCTATCTGGATATCCTGAGCGCGTTGCTGGAGGCCGGCGCCGATCCCAACGTGCGGCTGCATACCCACCTGTGGTACTGGGAGTACGGGCTCACCAAAATCGGGACGGATCTTACCGGAGCGACGCCTTTCTGGAGAGCGGCCTACGCGCAGGACTTGGAAGCGATGCGCATGTTGGCCGCGCACGGAGCCGACCCGAACATCCCGACTCGGTGGCCGGCCGTGGGGATGCGCGAACGGCGCCAACAGGACGGCCGGCAACAGGAGGACTCCGGTCTTCCCTGGATTCCAGAAGGTTCGCCTAACGCCTATCCCATCCATGCCGCCACGGGCGGCGGGTTCACGGGGCTGGGATCCTTCAGTATCCGCAACGTCCCCAACCAGTTTCTGGCTGCCGTGGAGTACCTCATCGAGGAGCACGGCGCGGACGTGAACCAGCTCGACTCCTGGGGCTATACCCCGCTGCACTACGCCTCGTCGCGGGGCGACAACGAAATGATCGAGTACCTGGTGGATCAGGGCGCGGATGTAGGCGTGATTACGCGGTTGGGTCAATCGACTGCCGACATCGCGCGGGGCGGCCGAGCAGGCTTCTTCACTCGGGTGGCCTTCCCGGAAACCGTCGAGTTGCTGCAGAACCTTGGCTCCACCCTGGAATGCCTCAACACTCACTTCCTGGATACCGGGGACTTCTGTCCCAAGGCCGGCATGAACGATCCCTGGCGGGGTGGGGAGGGTGCAGCGCTCGAGTACCCAGCGCAGGGCAAGGTGATCGGAGAGGCTAGCGGCGGGCAGGCCAAGCCTGCGGGGGCCAAGCCCGATAGGCGCGTGCCTGGAGGGGTGCGTTGACGGAGGGCGACGCGCCCGACATGACACCGGTTCAGCGCTTCGGCGAGGCCATTGCCGACCGCGTCGAGCGCTGGATGCCGAGCCCGTTCCTCTTCGCCATTATCCTGACCTACGTGGCCGGGTTGGCCGCGCTCGTCTGGGAAGGCTCCAGTGTCCCCGACATCGTGCTGGCGTGGTACGACGGCTTCTGGAACCTGCTGCAGTTCGCCATGCAGATGGTCATCATCCTGGTGACCGGTTTCGTGGTGGCGTATCACCCCCGGGTCATCGCGGGCATCCAATGGCTCGTACGCCTACCCAAGAACGGGAAGCAGGCCGTGGTGCTGGTGGGGCTAGGCTCCATGGTGACGGGCTGGGCGTCGTGGGGGTTGGGATTAATCTTCGGGGCCATCCTGGCACGGGAGATGGGCCGCGTGGCCCACCGCGACGGCATGGCGGTCCACTACCCGTTGCTGGCTGTGGCCGGCTACATGGGCATGAGTCTCACCTGGGGGTGGGGCACGTCGAGCTCGGCGGGTCTGCTCCAGGCCACCGATGGCAACGTGTTCATGGTGCAGGGGATCGTCGACCGGGTGATTCCGGCGACCGAATGGGTGTTTCACCCCTATCCCCTCACCCTCACTGCGCTTTCGCTGGTCTTCGCCTCGGTGATGCTCTACCTGCTTGCCCCACCCGATCCGAATTGCAAGGGGTACGAGCACTACCACGACGTGGAAGCGGAAGATCGGGCCGCCGACGCGCGTGCAGCCGCTGCGAGTATTGCGGACGAGCCCACGAGCCGCACTCTCTCGGACCGGCTCGACAACAGCAAGATCCTCGGGGGAGTGTTGGCGCTTACCGGCACCGTGATGTTCGTGCGGGCGTTCGTGACCGACGGGCTGGGGGCGCTCGACCTGAACGTGTTCAACTTCGGCTTCCTGATGATCGGCATGTTGCTGTACCTGAGCCCGTCGCGGTACCAGGACGAGTTCAACGACGCCGTGCGGGGCAGCGCTGGCGTCATCCTCCAGTTCCCATTCTATGCGGGCATCATCGGCATCATGGTGGGGACGGGGCTGGTCGACACAATGACCGAGACGCTGCTTTCGATCGCCACCGAGAGCACGTTTCCCGTGACGGCCTGGATCACAGGTGCGGTCATGAACGTGTTCGTACCCTCGGCGGGTGGCGAGTGGGCCATCGTGGGCGGGCCCATGATGTTGGCTGGTGGCGAACTCGGCATTCCTCATGGACAGACGATTGCAGCGTATGCCGTGGGTGATGCCCACACCAACCTGCTCAATCCGTTCTGGGCGATTCCGCTCCTGGCCATCACCGGGTTGAGGGCGCGCGACATGTTCGGCTATGCCATCACCATGATGCTTCTGCTGATCCCCTTCGTGGCCGCCGCGCTGTATCTGCTCCCCTACTGACTGGTGCACTGACCCTCTTCAGCAGGCGTGTGTCGTCGTTGATCCGTACCGTCCTGTTCGTAGGAGCGGTGTTCCTGATGCCCTCCGCGTCGGCCTGGGCGCAGGAGGGGAGCCGAGGGCCCCTTGCCGTCCGGGAGCAGAGCCCCCTCTACGCCCTCGCCTACGTCCCCACCGGGGAATCCGCGACCCTGCTGACGCCGGGAGCGACGGAATTCGAACTCGTGGTCGGATACTCGAACATCTTCGAACGGGCGTCCCGCGGCCGCTACTCGCTCTACCTGGACGTGGAGCGCATGAGCTCGTCGCTACGCTATCGGCGCGGCTTGGGTCCTCGACTGGAAGTGGCTGGCGAGTTCTCGGTGCAGACGAATTGGGGGGGAGTGCTGGACCCAGTCGTTCAGGAGTTGCACGACCTCTTTGGGCTACCCAACGGCGATCGAGAGCGGGAGCCGCATGGGCAGACCGCACTGCAGGTCAGGAGGGACGGGCGGTTGGTATTCGACGCGCCGGCTGCACGGCTGGGGATCGGGCGGGTGGTGGGTTCCCTCAAAGGACGGCTGTACCAGTCGGAAACCGCAGCGGTGTCCGGACGGGTGGCCGTCCAACTCCCGGTGGGGAGCCGGGATGCCCATTCCGGTCACACGGACGTGGCCTTCGAGGCGCTGGCGCAGAGGTCTTGGGGTGCGTGGCACATGCACGGGATGGTGGGCTGGACGTCGGCGCGCGCGCCGGGCTGGGCGGCCGAGATAGCGCGGCCAGGCGCCTGGTTGGGGATGGTCGCCATGGAGCGCAGCCTTGGCCGCATCTCCCTCCTGGCCCAGGTTGCGACGTCCCAAGTGTACTTTGGGGGCACCGGTATCAAGGAACTGGATCGGCGTCCGTCCCTCCTGGCCGTGGGAGTGAGGGGTCGGAAGGGGGACTGGGGCTGGGAGGTTGGCTTCGTCGAGGACGTACCGGCCAACAGCCCCTCCGCAGACTTCACCGTGCATTTCGGGCTGCAGCGCCTGTGGCCATAGGGGAATAGAGGGAGGTCGCCTTGCGTCCAGTTCTTTTCACATTGCCCGAAGGCTTCCCGCTGTTTGGGGGAGCCGCCATCCAGTCGTTCGGGATCCTGCTGTTCTTCTCTTTCATCGTGGCGGGTTACTTCGCCCGCAAAGAGATGGAGCGGCAAGGGCTGGACGGCGAAAAGATGAGCGATCTGGTCATCTGGGCCCTCGTGGGCGGCGTCGTGGGGAGCAAGCTCTACTACGTGCTCTCCGATCCGGGTGCCCTTCAGGCTGGTGGTTTCAGGGCGCTGCTCTCCGGGACCGGGTTTACCTGGTATGGCGGATTCGTCGTGGCGAGCCTGTTGGTTTGGCTGTTCATGCGACGGTCGGGGTTGCCGGTGGGGAAGACCTTCGACGCCATCGCGCTCGGGATGCCCGCGGGGATCGCGGTGGGTCGCCTGGGTTGCTTCCTCGCCGGGGACGACTACGGTCGACCCACGGGCTCGTGGGTGGGAGTGGCATTTCCGGAAGGCGCACCGCCCACCACGGTGTCCGTGTTCAGAGATCGGTTCGGACTGACGGTAGATCCGGAGTTGGTCCAGCGATTCGGTGAGGTGGTGCCAGTGCACCCCACCCAGCTCTACGAGATCGCCACGTCGCTTCTGATCTTCGCGGTACTCTGGAAGATCAAGGACATCCCCCACAGGGGTGGCTGGCTGTTCGGCGCCTGGATGGGACTCTACGCCATCAACCGCTTCTTGCTCGAGATCGTGCGCGTGAAGAGCGACCGCTTCCTGTTCGATGTCTTTTCCAACGCGCAGGTCATCTCTGTGCTGCTCTTGGCGCTGTCCATTTGGATGGTCACGCGACTGCGGGAGCCGCAACGGGCCTCGGGTAGGCCGACCTAGCGGTTGAGAAGAAACAACTCGTAACCGATGAGTCCCACGTAGAAGAAGAGAATCGAGTGGAGAATGGCGTGTGTGGGGACTCGCCTGAGGAAGCGCGTCGTACTGCAGGCCACCAGGACGACGACGGCGAACCCCGTGAGTAGCAGTTTGAAGTTGGCGAAGATCTGGAGGTCCAACTCCATCAGCCAGCGCATGAAGGGATTGGCTTCATGCACTAAGCCCCGCGCGATCAGCTCGAGGGTGAAGATGGCGTCGGCAGCGCTCAGCACGACGATCGCGACGGCCACGACCAACAGCCAGGGGTGGTGGCGATCCAAGCCCTTCGAACGGACGGCGGCAGCATAGCGCCGATCGGCGCGCCGCCTCCCCTTCAGGGCGAAACGCCAGTCGGAGAAGAGCACGTGCGATGCACGGCGGTCGCTTCTCCTTCGATCCATAGTGCCGTTTCTCGATGAGTATCGCGTATCAGAAGGGGGAGGGGAGCAGGGCATGTGCCAGGGGTACTGAGCTGGGAAGGAAGGGAGGGGGGTGATCTATTGAGCACCCAGCAGGGCCGGCGATTCTACTGCCTCGGACCAGGTTCGCACCAGGGTCTGACCGGCCCTCGCGAAGACCTTGGCCGGGTATCGGTGACAGTCGGGGGTGTTGCGTCCACGCACACATCCGTTGTAGCGCAGCAGGGCCCGCTCCACATCGCCGTCTGATCGGCCCAGCAGGTCGGCGAAGATGCGGGCGCCATGGCAGATGTTGGCTTCGATGGACTCGAGATCCGCCGAGGAGCATCCCCAGCGCCCGGCATGGAAGGGCATGACCTGCATGAGGCCCACGGCGCCCATGAAGCTTCGCGCCTCCGGATTCAGCCACGGGTTCTCGACCAGCATGACCGCCGTAAGAAGTCCCGCCGGTACACCCACCGACCGGGCATGCTGGCTCAGGCTGATGGCGATACGGCGGACGTGGACCGTGTCCTCAGAGTACGGGCCCAGCATTGCCTCCGGCGGACGAACCTCCTGCGCGTACACCGAGTCGGTCCGGGCGATCTGTCGCCCAAGCGCCCGTGCTCGCGCTTCCAGTGCCTCGAGTTCCGCAGGGCCAGGCGTCGGCGCCAACGACTGCACCGGAGCACGGCACCCGGCTGCCGACAGTAGCAGGAGGGCGAAGGCGAGGTTGCGTTGCACGGAAGGTGTCTCTCGGCAGGGGGATGGGGTTCAGACTCCCTTGGACGCGAGCTTTCCTGGCGTTACCGGCCAACAGCCTGGGCCCTAACCCACCCACTCCCTCGCCAGCCCCACCACCCTGTCGACGTCTTCCTGGCTGTTGTAGCCGTGAAGCGAGAACCGGAGCACGCCCTTCCTGACCGAGAAGTGCACGTCGTGCTCGGTCAGGTAGGCGTAGAGGCGCTGCATGGCAGGATCGTCGACCGTGTCGTGGCGTCCCCCACCGCTTTGGCCCACGGCCACGATGTGGCCGAGGTCACCCTGGGGTGCTCCGCCACACACGGGCAGGCCGAGGTCGTGTAGACCGCCGGCCAGCGCTCGGGCCAGCCCCCGAACATGGTCGTCGATCACCTCGGTGCCCACCGCCTCGAGGGTCTCGAGCGCGCACTCCGCCGCGAGCACGCCCAGGTAGTTGTAGTTGCCCACATCGAAACGGCGGGCGCCCGGAGCGTACCTGAAGTCCGCGTCGGTGAGCTCGGTCTCGTGCGCGTCCTCCGGGAGGGCCACCCCAAAGCGAGCCAGGGAGGCGGGGCTCAGTGTTTCCGCGAAGGAGGCCCGACAGTACAGGAATCCCATGCCGTAACAGGCGACCATGCCCTTTTGGGTTGCCACAGCGAGCGCATCGATTCCCATGGCCTCCACGTCGGTGTGCAGAATCCCCACGGACTGCGCGGCGTCCACCAGCAGGGGGACCCCCCGGTCTCGGCAGAGGGCGGAGAGGGCACCGACGTCGGTCACGAAGCCCGGAGAGAACGAAACGGTGGGTACAGTGACCAAGCGGGTGCGCGCATCGATCTGCTCGCTCAGCTCCTCGATGGGGATCTTCCCGTCACGCGGTTCCACAGTGCGAAGCTCGATGCCGTAGCGGTGGCGCACGTTGAACCACGGAAACACGTTGGCGGGGTGCTCGAGCTCCGGACAGAGCACCACGTTGTCCCCCGAGCGCCACGGGATCGAGCCGGCAATCATGTTGATGCCGTCCGACACGTTCTTGGCGAACGCCACCTCGTCGGGGCTGCTCGCACCAATGAAGCGGGCGAATCGTGCCCGCGTGGCTTCGGTGCGCTCGAACAGGTCCGCCTTGCTCCAGCCGAAGCCGGTGCGGGCCTCGGCGTAGTCTGCGACGACCCGGCGCACCGGCTCGGCCATCAGCCCACGCTGCGCGACGTTCATGAACGTCCCCCGCTGGAGGGCGGGAAAGAGCGCGCGAAACTCCGTCAGGTTCATGCGGTTCTTCGTTCCTCGGAATGCGAGACGATGGCAGTCCCCACCATATCACCCATGACGTTGATGGTGGTGCTGCCCATGTCGATCAGTCGATAAATGCCGCCCACGATGGCCGCGATTTCCAGGGGGAGGTTGAAGGCCTGCACGAAGATCAGCGCGATCACGAGTCCGCCTCCGGGGATCCCACCCGATCCCTCCGAGATCAGCAGTCCAATCAGCACGATGGTCACCTGGGTGGCCAGCGTGAACTCGAGCCCCACTGCCTGGGCGGTGAACAGCAAAACCGCCGACAGCATGATGGAGGTGCCGTCCTTGTTGACCTGAGCCCCGAGCGGAAGTGTGAACGAATAGACTCGTTCCGGCATCTGGAGGCGCTTGTCGGCAATGTCCATGGCGACGGCCAGACTGGCCAAGGAGCTGCACGTTGCCGCCGTGGTGGCCCAAAGCGAACCGGTCTTCTGAAGGAAGTCCCATGGGCGACGATCGGTCAGAAGTCTGAGCAGCATGAGGTAGAGCACCACCATCACGGCCTGTGCGGCCCAAACCGCTACCAGGAATCGCGCGAGCGGCCCGAAGATCTGAGCGCCGTATTGGCCGAGCGTCGCTGCTGCGAGTGCTCCGATGCCCAGCGGAGCGGTCCACATGACCACGTCCACCAGCCGGCGGAGCAGACGAGCCAGGGCGTCGAACCCGCCTCGCAACGGATCCCGAAACTCGTGCGGCAGCTTCACCGTGGCGATCCCCAGCAGCACGGCGAATACCACGATCTGCGAGACCTGGCCCTCCGCGAAGGCGCGGAAGATGTTCTCGGGGATGAGGTCCAGGAGCACGTCGACGACCCGAGGTGGACTCCCCACATCCGTACCCACTTCAGCCGTCAGTTGCATACCGTCACCCGGACGCAGTACATGCGCGCTGGCGAGTCCCAAGGTGAGGGCTGCGGTCGTGGTCACCAGGTAGTAGCTGACGATCTTCCCGGCGAGCCGGCCCAGCGTGCGCAGGTCGTCCAGGCTGGTGATGCCCGCCAGTAGGTTGAAGAAGACCAGCGGGATGGCGGCCATGATGAGGAGGCGAATGAACGCGTCGCCGATCGGTTGCACGGCGGTGGCGGGTTCCCCGACCCAATAGCCGATCGCACCGCCTACGATCATCGCGATCAGAATGCGCGTACCGAGCGACAGCGCCCGCCAGCGAGCGATCAAGCCGTGACGACCTCGATGGGGTGACGCCGGGGCGACTTCAAGCGATCGGCCCCGCCCGCAGGTGCGCGAGCGCCCGTTCCATCAACAAGCTGTAGTACTCGCGGAAGTTCTCACGCGTGAGCGGCACGAACTCATCGACCGGTGGTGCCTCACCCTCCAGGATGGCGCCGTTGGGCCGCACTGTGTGTCCGATGTTGTACATGAACCGCACCAACGGTCGCTCGCTCCCAGGGAGCGTCAGTACCTCTTCCCACTCCCAGGTGTTGCTGTACCCGCCCGTCGGCATGCCGATGGTGTAGCCGATGCCGTTGTCGGTGACCTGGGCCGCGAATTGATCCAGATGCGATCCGCCCTGGGGTCCGAACAAGCAGACCAGAGGACCGGTGAAGTGGAGGGGCGCGGGCTGAAGGATGCCGTCGGAGTCCTTGGGTAGGTGTGCCAGCTTGAAGGGAACGTCGTTCGTGTACTGTGCGCCTGCCGCCAGAGAGTCGAGCACATCCTGCTCGAGCCAGTCGAGCAGCCAGGTCCCGTCGTCAATGGTCTCGGTGACGCCGGAGTCCAGTGCCCCGCCCTCGGCCGCCTCCCGCTGCTTCTCCTGGACGAACGGCTCGATCACATCGCTGATCTTGAGGTTGCCGTACGTGACCCGGAACGGGTGCGGCGAGAGCCGCTGCAGGGCGTAGGCGCCCTTGGAACCGCCCCGGCTCCGCGTGCCGTCCACGATCACGGCTCGGTTCAGCAGGCCCTCGTCGTCGGCATAGGTTACCAGCCAGTCCATGTCTTCGACGAGGGTCTCGCGGAAGCCGTACCAACGCAGTACCACGACCCCGAGTTCATCGGATTCCGGAAGATAGAGATCGAAGGTGCCGGTACGCTGCACCAAGCGGAAACCGTCATAGCCCGGGTCTGCGATGCCCTGCCAGGTCAGCTCCGAGCTGTCGAGGTACGGAAGGCGGACAGAAACCTGCGTGCCATCGAGGCGCTCGAGGTCCAGCTCCAGGGACTCGCGATAGAAGGCGTCGGGGAGCAGCCCCGTCCGCTCGGGCAGATGCATCGCGGTCCGCCACCAGTAGTTCGGGATCGCCGAGAATCTGTGGTAGGGTTCGATGGCCTCCAGGTACTCTTCGAACGCGCGACCGTTCACCGCCACGATGCGGTCGCCGAGTTCGGGTGCCGGGTTGGGAAGCGCGGAGGGATCGACGGGAAGATCGCTCACGAAGAAGCTCACTTCGCCCGGAATCCCGAAGTCGGGGAGCACCTTGATGGGTGCGTGCGGGGCGGGGACCTCACGCGCTTCGTCCGCGTTGGGCACGCCCGCCACATTGGAGGGTGCCAGGCCTCCCGGCACCAACGCCACGTCGAGATGCCGATCATTTCGTGCGTTGCTCAACCGCTGCAACGCGTAGAACAGGTCCTCTTCGCTGTCAGCCTGGACCACGTCCGCGCGGAGTGCCCTCATGGCGGCCAGCGGATCGATCCCGAGTTCCCGGTTCTTCACAGGCGAGAACGCTTCCCGGCGCTCCACCCGAGCCACGACCGTGTCGAACAGGGCGGCTCGCGCCTCAGGCGTGCCGATCGGAGCGGCGACGGACCCGCGGTCGCAGCCCAGCGCGCCGAGGACGAGGGTTGTGCACAACATCAGGACGGAAGTCTTCATTGGGTGGCGAATAGGGGGTCGGTGGCTACGTCCCCATGGTAGAGCCCGCCCCGTGGGAGTCGCCAGTCGGCCTGCCCCGCTCCAGCTCCAGCAGTCGCTGCTTGCGCCACAGTCCGCCGCCGTACCCGGCGAGTCGACCGTCGGACCCCACCACTCGGTGGCAGGGCACCAGGATCGCCAGACGATTCGCACCGTTCGCGCGTCCTACGGCTCGCACCGCCCCACTCCGACCCAGGCTCCTGGCCAGGTCACCGTACGTCCGGGTCTCGCCTGCGGGTATGGTCATCAACGACCTCCATACGTCCTCCTGGAAGGGGGTACCCACTACGTGGATCGGCACCGCTCCCTCGTCGACCTCCTCCGTTGCCAGGTCTGCGACCGCGCCGTCGAAGTAGCGGTCCAGACGGTCTTCGAGTCGGCGTGTCACATCCGGAAGGCCCGGTACGAATACGGCATCAAGTCGCCTTGCAAGGTTGCGGAGCTGCGCTTCGAGCGCCCGTCGGTCCGCGAACTCCAGCAGGCACACCCGTTCGTCGGTGGCGCCGACGACCATAGGTCCCAGCGGTGTAGGGAGGTGGTGCATCCACACCACCTGTCGCCGTGCCAGCTCCGTGGGCGGCGCCCCCAGCACATCGCGGAACGCTTGGTTGAAGCCGCTCAGTGACGCGTACCCATGGTCGAATGCAGCCTCGGTGACGGATGCCCCCGTGCGGATCTCGGCCAACGCAGCCCCGAGCCGGCGGGCTCGGGCATACGCATGGAACGTCATCTGGTGGTGCCGCTGAAACCACCGGCGGGCTCGTTCCGGCGCGATCCCCATCTCTCGAAGATCTGCGGCTCGCCAGCGGCGCCCAGGGTTCGAATCCACCGCACTCAGGAGTGGCTCCAGCCAGTCGGGCGAGTCCCCGGGGTTATCGAGGGGCCGGCACCGCCGGCAAGGACGATATCCCGAGAACAGCGCTTCCCGGGCCGTGGCGAAGAACTCCACGTTCTCGGGGCGGGGCTTTTTGCCCGAGCAGACCGGTCGGCAGAAGATCCCGGTGGTGCGGACCGCCGTCAGGAAGAGTCCATCGTACGTCGAGTCACGGCCCTGGAACGCGGCCATCATCTCGGCACGTGGGGGAAGGGTCTGCCACTTCATGAGGCGAAAGTTGGTTCGAACGCCCAGAAGAGGCTACCGAAAAACCGACATCGAACCCAAGAGACGGCTGCAGAACCTCCGCGGCCCGGCGCGGCCGCCTTGTCTCGGCCGGCCGCGCCCGTACCTTCCATCTTGCTCTGCCGTCGACCCTGAGATGCACGCATGGAAACCAAGCGCCCTACCCATCCCGCGGCCGAGGAAATCCTCGGTGGGTACTTCCCTGTCCTGGATCACGGCTTCGTCAGTTTGGTCGACTACATGGGAGGTGACGACTCCATAGAGCGTGCCGCCCGTGTGAGCTACGGCTACGGCACGCGGCAGCGGAGTCGAACTCGAGGGCTCATACGCTACCTCCGCCGGCACCGACATAGCACCCCATCAGAGATGGTGGAGTTCAAGTTCCACTGCGCCATGCCCATGTTCGTGGCACGCCAGTGGATCCGGCATCGCACCGCCTCGGTGAACGAGTACAGCGCGCGCTACTCGCTCATGCCGCTGCTCTTCTACACACCGCCCGCTGAGCAGTTTGCGCTGCAGAGTGCGGCCAACAACCAGGGGCGTGCTGAGGGCCCCGCCGACGCCGCGCTCTATCGACAGGCTGTAGAGCGCTGGGAGTCTCTCCGTGCGACGGCATCCGACGCCTACGGGTGGATGGTGGAGGAGGACGTTGCTCGCGAAATCGCCCGCATCGACCTGCCGCTGTCGACCTACACGCAGTGGTACTGGAAGATCGACCTCCACAATCTCCTGCACTTCCTGAGCCTACGCGCAGACCCCCATGCCCAGTGGGAGATTCGAGAGTTCGCGAACGTGATGGCGGGCATGGTCAAGCGGGTAGCGCCCCTCAGCTACGAGGCGTGGCTGGACTACGACCTGGGGGCACGACCGTTCACGCGTGCGGAGCGCGAGGCGTTGTCACAGTTGTTGGCGGCCGACGAAGAGGGAGTGCGGACCCGGGAGGGCGGTGCCCTCGACGACGTTGAGTTGGGCGCGCTGGGGCTCTCGGGGCGGGAGATCCGGGAGTTCAAGGCGAAGCTGTCGACACCCGAACGGCAGGACTTCGAGCTCGACCTGACCTCGATGCGTTCCGCGGACGACGTAGGGCGCGAGATGATGGAAGCGGTCCCCGGCGTGCACGAGTAGCGATGCCCGATTCGTACCTGAGCGAGGAGGAGGCGCGCCAGTTGTGGGAGCGGGCCACCCAGCTCCAGGACGAAGCGCGCAGGCGGGCCGAAGAGGCGGCCACGCCCTTCCCGTCCCGATCGAGCGGGAAGCCGCGGGATTCGCACTGGAGAGTGTGCGACAGGCGGGGCTCGAAGCCGGTATCGACCCGCAGTTCATCGATGCGGCCTGGCACGAGAGTGTGGCTGGTGTCGCCCCGGCGAAGCCTTCAGTGGACCGGCGCATCACCCGCTTCCTGGACGGTGATGAGCGTTCCCTCGAGGCGACGAGGGTCATTGCGGCCCCTCCCGAAGAGGTCCTCGAAACGGTCCATGAGGTCTTCACGTCGACCGCGTGCAACCTGGCGCTGGTGGATCAGGTGGGAGGACACCCGTTGGAGGGCGGTGCGCTGTTGTTTAAGCCGCCGTCCATGGATGGCTCCACGCAGATCGGTAAGGCCGTGGCATGGTCCGACATGCGACTATTCCTGGTGTCGTTTCGAGCCCACGGGCCAGGGGGTCCTACCGAGGTTCGTTTGCGGGCTCCGATGGAGCATTCGCGAAAGTTGAACTACCGTGTCGGCGTAGGGCTCAGTGGGGTGCTTTCGGCCGGGGGCTTTGCCGGCGCGTTGGCTGCAGGTACGGGCGCGGCTTTGGCGGCGCCCCTGGTGGGTGCACTGGGCGTGGGAGGCTTCGCCGCCACGTGGTTTCTCTCCGCGAAAGGCTACCGGTGGATGTACCGCCACGCGCTCCAAAAGGGCCAAACGGGACTGAGGGACCTTCTGGGACAGGTCGCCGTCCACGTAGAAACGCGCTCACATCGAAACCCCGAACGCCGACTGCCTCCGTCTTCGGCGGAGTCCAGCGCCGCGCCGGAGTGTTGATGCAGGGCGGCGGCTAAGCTGCCGCGCTAGCCTCTCCTCTTCGACATAGCCCGTCGGATCGAGGCCGCGCCTTCGACCCAGACCCCCCAACACGCCCAGCCCCTCGAGCCTCTCGCCGACGCCAAGTCCGTACGTCGTCGTCCCAACGAGCAATGGACGGATTTCGGCGCCCGCGACGGGTATGGTCCGAGAGGTGCCGCTCAGGTGTCGTTCGAGGGCAGTGACGGCCTCCCTGCCGCACCTGGGCCAAGTACGCCGAGTCCCTTGACCTGATCGGGCCTCTTTGGACCTCATCACGAGCGTCGGTGAATCCCCGTAAGTGCCTCATATATTTAAGGATAGATGATTGATAGCCCCTCTATCCCCGAGGCCTCCCATGCCCAACGTTCCGTCCCCCAGCGCCGTCGTTCCCGACGACTCCACCACCCCCAACGAGGATGTCTTCTCGCTCGGCGAACGCTGCGCCGAGGCGTTTCGACAGGCGGACGTGTTGAAGTATGAGGGCCTGGTACTGCTCGCCGAATTCGATGCCCGGAAGGGCTACGAGGAAATGGGGTTCACCACCACCGCAGACTGGCTGACGTGGAGGACCCAGATTGAAGCCAACGCGGCTCGCGAACGTGTGCGGACTGCGCGAGCGTTGCAGCACCTTCCCAAGACTGCGGCCGCGATGCGCGACGGCGCGTTGTCGTTTACCAAGGTCCGAACGCTCACCCGTGTTGCCAAGCCGGAGAACGAACAGCAACTCCTGACGTTCGCGAGGGCGGGGTCGGCGGCGAACCTCCAGCGCCTCGTGAAGGGATGGAAGCAGCTCGATCGGCGTTCAGAGGTGACCGCGGAACAGCTCAGGTTCCGCAGCAGGACATTCAGCGCGTTCGTGGCAGACGACGGCATGGTGGTGCTGAAAGGACGGCTCGACCCGGAAGCCGGCGCGGTGCTGATGCGGGCCATCGAAGCGGCCTCGGACGCGCTCTACCGCAAGGAAGACGAGGCCGACGAACGCGAGGCCCAGCAGCGTCGGGCGGATGCACTCGGGCTGATGGCGGAGCGAGCGTTGGCCGCTGGGTTCGGTGAAGGCGCTCCGATCAGTGGCTCACGAGCAGAGCGTACGCAGGTCATGCTTCATGTAGACGAGGACACGTTGAGCGAAACGGGAGAGCCGGGGATGTCCGAGCTGGAAGACGGAACGCGCGTGTCTGCAGCCACGGCCAGGCGTTTCGCGTGCGACACCGGCGTCGTGCAGGTCACGGTCGGTGACCGCGGTCACGTCTTGGGTGGGGGCCGCCGGAAGCGAACCGTTCCACCGGCACTCCGCCGGGCCCTAGAAGTCCGAGACCGCGGCTGCCGCTACCCCGGCTGCGGCCTCCGCTTCACCGACGCGCATCACATCCAGCATTGGGCGGACGGTGGTGAGACGTCGCTACGGAACCTCGTTCTACTCTGCCGCCGCCATCATCGCGCCGTTCACGAGGGTGGCATGCGTGTGTGCATGGGCCGAAACCAGCAGGTCGTGTTCCTCACGCCCAAGGGGACGGCGATTGCGGATAGGGCCCCGATGCCGCGATGGGACCGAATGTTGCCGCAGTCACGTCCGCTCGCCCAAGACGTCACCCCCCGCTATCGAAGAGACATCGACATCCCCTGGTCCATCGAGGGCGATGCCTGGGACGCGCTCGACCGTGACTGAAGTGAAGGAGCCTGGCGCCTCCCACACCGGCGCAGAGGTCGGTCCGTGCCGAACTGGGCGAACTCCCTATACGATCGATCGGATCCAGCCGCCGTCCACCGCGATCGATTGCGCTGTGATGTAGGCCGCGCGCTCTGACGCCAGAAACGCGATCAGGGCAGCCAGCTCGTTGGGTTCGCCCAACCGGCCCGCAGGGATCTGTCGTTCCCATGCGCCGCGCTCTTCGGCGGGGGACGTGCCCTTCTGCTTCGATAGACTATCCGCCAAGTCAGTGAGGCGCTCTGTGGCAGTATAGCCCGGTAGCACGTTGTTCACGGTGATGCCCGCAGCGGCCACCTCATTGGCCAGAGTACGCGCAAACCCGGTCACGCCAGCGCGAATGGCGTTCGAGAGAATCAGCCCGTCTACCGGCTGTTTCACCGAGATCGACGTGATATTGATGATGCGTCCCCAGCCTTGCTCCCGCATGGAGGGGAGCACCGCACGGGAGAGGTTGATTACGCTCTCGAAGTTCTGGCGGATCGCCTGGCTCCACGTGGCCCGGTCGTGTGCGTCGAAGGGGCCTGCCGGAGGCCCCCCGGTGTTGGTGACCAAGATATCCACCCTGCCGAAGCGCTCGATCGACTGCTCCACCAAACGGTCGACCTGGTCGGGTTCTGTAAGGTCCGCAGCGATCGCAAGCGTCTCAGCATGGGTGGTCAGCGCGATGTCCGCCCGAGCGGCTTCTACCGAGCGCCCGTTCCGCGAGCACAACACCACCTTCGCGCCCTCGCGAGCCAGCTCCTCGGCTGCGGCGCGTCCCAAGCCTTGGCTCGAGCCACAGACCAACGCCACCCTGTCTTTGATTCCGAGATCCACGTTTTCGTCCTGGTGTTGTAGGGGCTGTCAGCTAGTGGGTGTTCTGGGTATCAGGCGTGTTGCGGGAAGGGGATCCCCCGCGCTTTCAATGAAGCGCGCAGAGTACGTCCGGTCCACTTCGAAAATCCAGTCATGGCGCTCCGCACACCCCGACGGGCAGTCTCCCCACGCCACCGAGAATCGGAAACGCCAGTGCCCCTTGGCGCGTTCCACCACCAGGTGGTTTCCGCCGCCTAGCACAAGAGACTCTAGGCCGACGGACTGAACCGATGGTACGCGCATCAGGCGCTCTCGCAGGACATGCCAGACGGCAGGCCCGTCAAAGTGGAGCACGAACTCGATGTCGCCCCTGAATGCGATCTCCTGCCGCTCGATGGACGTCACACGCAGGGGGCCGAGCACGGAATCGATGGCAGGGAGCCCGGTGGCAACATCGCCGCGATCCCAGCTTCCCAGCCAAGGTGCGAGCGAGTCGACTGCGATACGCGTGGAGTGCATTCCTTCACGCCACGCGTGGATCCGATGCAGGTCGAAGACCGAATCCCTCGCAGGATGCGACAGCTCGAACACCGACCTTAGAGCGCGATGGATGCTATCGACCAGCGCGGGGGGAGGCGCTACCGGGAGCTCCGCGGCGGGCGCCTCACTTCTCTCGATCACAAATACCGCGAGCGCCGCCGCATCGGAGCGGAGCGAAGGTATACGCGCGGGTGCAGTTTCCGTGGGGTGCCCCGGTGCGGTCGAGGTGCACGCCAGCATGCCGAGTGCGGTCAGCAACGACGGCACCGTCCGAGCGCCCCGTCCCACCTTGCTCTACCGTAGGTACGCGTCCGTGCCGGACAACCAGTCCTCTCTGGGGGGGCAGAAGATGTCGACGTCCACGGTGTCCTCGAGGGCCTCTGCTTTGTGGGGGACGTGAGACGGGATCAGCAGGACCTCCCCGGTCCGCACCACGAGGACCTCGTCCTGTTCCTCGCCGATCCAGAACTTGAGCGCGCCCTCCACGATGAACGTGATCTGCTCGTTGTCGTGGGAGTGTTTGGGCACCACCGCGCCCTTCTTGAGCAGAACCTGGGCGTACATCATCCGCTCTCCGGTGATCAGCCGTCGCGAGAGGTGGGGATTGACCTCCTCGAGGGGCATGTCTGCGAGCCGATGGTGCCGTACCTGGGAATCACTGCTCATGTCTGCTGTGCTCCGGGTGAATGGTGGCATAGGGGGCGGGAAGATGGGCTTCAGGTCCAGTCACCGAAAGGGCCCGGGGCCGGCCACCCGACCCCGGATTGGTGGTCAGAGACCGTTTGGGAACGTAGACTCACCCGAGGCGGCAAGAGGATCTAGATTTGGGGGTTTCGATATGCGATACGCGGGCAACACACGTTGGTACCAGGTCACTAACCGGCGGGGCGCCGGATTGGGCGTGATGGTCCTGCTGGTGGCAGTGGTTGCCGTGGGTGCGGCGGTGTTCATGCGGGCGCAGGCGTCCGAGAGCGCTCCCCTCACGGAGGAGACGACCCGGGACATCATGACCGACCCGGTTCGTGCTCCCAACGGCATGGTGGCGTCCCAGTCGGCGTTGGCCAGTCAGATCGGGGTTGGCGTGCTGGAGCGGGGTGGCAATGCCATCGACGCCGCGGTTGCCACCGGGTTCGCGTTGGCCGTCACCCATCCCACAGCCGGCAACATCGGCGGGGGTGGCTTCATGGTGGTGCGGTTCCCCGACGGCACCGCCACCACGTACGACTTCCGGGAGAAGGCGCCCATGGCGTCCCATCCCGAGATGTTCTTGGACGGGAACGGTGAATACTCCGCCAAGATCCATCACGACTCCCACATCGCAGTGGGCGTGCCCGGCACGGTGGCAGGGTTCTGGAAGGCGCACGGGGATCATGGCAGTATGCAGTGGACGGAAGTGGTGGAGCCGTCGGTGCAGTTGGCCTCCCAGGGCTTCGAGGTCTCGGAGAACCTGGCGTCGAGTCTGGAGGGGTTGCTCCGCAACGCGACCGAACGGGGCTACCAGGGCACCCTCGATGCGTACTCGAACGGTGGGGTGCCCTACGGGCCGGGCGAGGTCATGGCTCTTCCCGACCTATCCATGTCGTTGGCGCGCATCCGCGACCAGGGGCGGGACGGGTTCTACAAGGGAGAGACTGCACGGCTGCTCGTGGAGGAGATGGAGCGCAACAACGGCCTGATCACCGCCGCCGATCTCGAGGCCTATGAGGCTGTGGAGCGTGAGCCCATCCGCGGCACCTACCGCGGGTATGATGTCATCAGCATGCCACCCCCATCCAGCGGCGGAATCGCGATGGTGCAGATGCTGAACATCCTCGAGGGTTTCGACCTCGCGTCCATGGGCCACAACTCGCCGGCCTACGTGCATCACGTCACAGAAGCGATGCGGCGCGCATACCTGGACCGGGCCGTCCACTTGGGCGACCAGGACTTCGTGGACGTGCCGATGGCAAGGCTCACCGACAAGGCCTATGCGGAGGAGCTACGCGGGAGCATTCTGGCTACCGCCGCGTCGGTCTCGGATTCCATCGACGTCGACCTCGCGTACGAGAGCCCTGAGACCACGCACTACTCGGTCGTGGACCGGAACGGCATCGCGGTGTCCGTCACCTACACCTTGGAGTTCGGGTATGGGTCCCGGATCACAGTGCCCGGAGCTGGGTTCATCCTCAACAACGAAATGGGTGACTTCAACGCCCAGCCGGGTCTGACGACGTCGCGTGGATTGATCGGGACAGACGCCAACCTGGCGCGCCCCGAGAAGCGCATGCTTTCGAGTATGACGCCCAGCATCATTGCGCGGGACGGTGATCTCGTGGCGGTGATCGGCAGTCCAGGCGGACGAACCATCATCAACACAGTCATGCAGGTGTTTCTGAACATCGCCGACTTCGGAATGAACATCCAAGAGGCGGTGGCAGCCAAGCGCTTCCATCACCAATGGCTCCCGGACCAGATCCGTATGGAGGAGGACGGGCTTACCCCCGAGGCGCTGGCCCAGCTTCAGGCGATGGGGCACGACATCTCCATGCGAGGTCGCCAGGGGTCGGCCAATTCCATTGGTATCGACCCCGACAACGGCGATCGACTGGGAGCCCCCGATCCGCGTTCATCGGACGCCGGGGCGGCCGGTCACTAGCTGGATTTGCTGGGGCGTGGCGAGGACGATGAACTGTGCGCCTTGGTTGCGTCTGTAGGCGAGATAGATGAACGTTCCCACGCCAGCAAGCGCAAGGAGCACGAAGGCAATGGCACAGGCCCGGCGCCGGCGCCGCCGCTTCTTGCGGTGACCCCACTCAGGCGAGTTGCCTTCGGACCGGACGAGGATACGCACGGCCGTTGCTAGCCGGCTGGCGGCGTTGCTTGCACGGTGGACATTCTAAGTCACTCCTCGGTCGCGGGGGTGGCCGAGCTCTTGCAGCAATAGTACGACGCTTCGAGATCGTTGGGTATTCGCATTCAGGTGGTGCGCTTGGGAAACTGGATCTTGGTCGGCGCCGTCGTTGCCTCGGTGTGTGGTGGAAACCATTTGGCGGCGCAAGACGTGCGCCACCAACCCTTCTCGGTCGACGCCCGGGTGGGAGCAGCCTTTCCCGTCGGAGACTTGGCTCAGGGGCAGCGCGGCATCGCCACGGGAGTTGGCTCGACCAGGGGCGTGGCTGCCCTACTTCGCCTCCATCCCACACTCAGTGTCTTTGGGGGTTGGACGCGCCACGGCTTCACCTGCGACACCTCGTCGGACTGCGCCGCGGACGCTGAGGTTGCGTCCTCCGGCTACGACGTTGGCGTTCAGTGGGTGCTCCCTCACCGGACTACCACGACTCCCTGGGTCCGGGCCGGCCTCCTGCTGCATCGGTTCTCCTATGACCTCGACGGGGTCGTGGCCGAGTCGGAGCGGACGCCCGGGGTCGAGCTCGGGGTCGGGGCAGACGTGGAGCTGCACCGGTTCTTCGCGCTGACGCCGGCCCTTCGGTTCGGGTACTACCAGACCCAGCTGAACCTGGAGACGTTCAACACGGGGGCGGAAGACTTCATCGTTTCACTGGTGGCCCTCGACATCGGTGGGAGGCTGCGGTTCTAGTGTGATGTTGGTTGCCAGGCCGTTGGCGTCTGGTGAGCTTTGCGCTCTATGGCAAGCCCTTCCACTCAACCGCAATCGGCCTCCAAGGAGCGCGTGAAGGCGCATTGGGAGCACGAGACCTGTGGTGTCCGCTACGCGGACGGTTCCGAGGACCGGCGTCGCTTCTTCTCTGAGATACGACAGGCTCGCCAGGACCTGGAACCCTACATTGCTCCGTTCGCGGACTTCCCAACCGGTGCCGGCCGGCGAGTCCTGGAAATCGGTGTGGGGGCCGGGTCGGACTTCGTGCAATGGGTGGACGCCGGCGCCACGGCCACCGGCGTCGATCTGACCGAGGCCGGCGTGGCGTTGACACAAGAGCACCTCGAGGTGTTGGGTCTCGCGAATCGGGGCGCCAGCGTCCGTCAGGCCGATGCGGAGGCACTCCCCTTCGACGCTGGGGTGTTCGACATCGTCTACTCCTGGGGCGTCTTGCACCACACACCCGACACCACCCGGGCCTTCTCGGAGGCGTTCCGGGTGTTGAAGCCCGGTGGCGAGTTGCGGGCCATGATCTATCGGCTTCCTTCGTGGAGTGGTTGGATGCTCAAGGTCCAGCACGGACTCCTGAGGGGGCGTTGGAGACTGACCTCTCGCGAAGCCATCTATCATCACCTCGAGAGTCCGGGAACCAAGGCCTACACCGAGCCGGAAGCGAAGGCCCTCCTCCGGAGCGCGGGATTCGAAGACATTCAATTGTCCGCGCAGCTCGGTCCGGCGGACGTATTGTCGATCCGACCCTCCGAGAAGTACCAGTCCACTGTGTTCAAGGTGATTTGGGCGCTCTACCCCCGCTGGTTGGTGCGTTTGCTCGGGAACCGGTTCGGTCTCTGCCTGCTTATCCGGGCGAGGAAGCCGATTCTCGCCGACGGCTGAGGTCTCCCTGAACAACGCACCCACGATTCCCCTGATCGCCCTGGACCAGTTGTGGTTTCAGGTGAGCGGCACGGTGTGCAATCTGCGCTGTCGGCACTGTTTCATCTCCTGCGCTCCCGACAACCATGACTTCTGGTTCATGGAGCGAGCGCAGGTCAGAGAGGCCCTCGAAGATTCGGTTCGCCTGGGAGTGAGGGAGTATTACTTCACCGGGGGGGAGCCGTTCATGCACCGCGACATCCTGGGGATGATCGAAGATGCGCTTGCGTTGGGCCCCGTAACCGTGCTCACCAACGGCACGCTGCTCCCTGCACGTACGGCTGATGCGTTGGAGGCTCTGCATCGAGACTCCCTCTATTCCCTCGAGTTACGCGTCAGCCTGGACGGAGTCACTGCCGAGGCGAGCGATGCGCTGCGCGGTGCGGGCATGTTCGATCGATGCTTGTCCAATGTGGCGCGCCTTGTGGAGCGGGGGTTCTTGCCCATCATCACCACCATGCAGACCTGGCGGGACGAAGAGACCGAGACGGTGCTGGATGAGTTTCGTCGAGTGCTGGCCGAGGTGGGGTATCGGCGGGCACGCCTGAAGGTCTTGCCCCCGTTGAAGCTCGGTGCCGAGGCGGAGCGCTCGGGGTCATACCTACCTGTGGAACGGGTCACGGAAGGGATGTTGGAGGGTTTCGCGTCTGAGCTGCTGCTCTGCAGTAGCGCTCGACTGGTCACGGCCCGGGGCATTTGGGTATGCCCGATCCTATTGGGAGTGGAGAGTGCCCGGATGGGGGACCGGCTCGACGAGGCCGTTTCCGCGCCCGCGCTGTTGGACGATGGGGCGTGCTATACCTGCTACCTGCATGGCGCGGTCTGTTCCAACATGCCTGTTGGGCACGCCCAGGCCCATTGATGGTGAAGTTGGGACAGCTTCCTCGCTACACACGCGTGGCCCTGTTCGGGGGTGTCTACTCCAACCATCTGGCTCTGCGCGCGGCGGTTCGGGACGCGCGGTCGAGGGACGCTCAGGCCCTCTACTGCCTCGGTGATCTGGGAGCGTTTGGACCCAATCCCGACAAGGTGTTCCCGATCCTTGAAGAGGCGGGCATCGACGTCGTGCGCGGGAACTACGACGACTCCATCGCCCGCGGTCTCGACGACTGTCAGTGTGGCTACACGGATCCGAGGGACAACCACTTTGCGCGGATCTCGTACCAGTACACCTACCGCAAGACGAGTCCGACGTCCCGGAAACGGATGGCGAACTACCCAGACCAGATCCGCCTCCGGTTGGGGACCCAAACGGTGCTGCTTTGTCACGGCAGCCCGAGACGCATGAACGAGTTCCTTTGGGAGTCCACAACACCCACGCATTTTCTGGAGGGGCTACTTACCCGCCATCAGGCCGACGTCGTTGCCGCTACCCACACGGGACTCCACTGGAGTCGCGCACTCAGGGACGGGGGCTTGTTCGTGAACGTGGGGGCGTTGGGGCGTCCCGCGAACGACGGGCGCACCGAGGTCTGGTACACCCTGCTGGACGCGGCCTCCGGACGCGTGGAGTCCAGCTTCATTCCCGTCGCCTACGACCACGAAGGACTGGCGGCCGAGATGGTCGAGGAAGGGTTGCCCTCGGAGTTCATCGAGACCATCCGCACTGGATGGTGGACGACCTGCCTGGAGATCCTACCGGGTAAGGAGCGGGCCAGGGGGAAACACTAGAAAGCTGAATCCCAGGCCTGTGGGACTACACAGGTATCGACGCCGACCCAGCTCGCCGCAGTACCGCCTGGACACGCACCACGAGCCGACGTGGATCGACGGGTTTGACCAGGTAGTCGTCGGCACCCGCTTCGAGGAGCTGGATCTCGAGCTTTTCGTCGTCGGCTCCGGTCAACACGACCACGGGCAGGGTGGCGGTCCTGAGCGAAGCTCGGAGCTGCGCAAGCACCTCGGTGCCGCCCATGCGAGGCATGTTCAGGTCCAGAAGGACGAGCGAGAGCCCGCTGTGCTTGGCGATCTGCACAAGCGCTGCCGCCCCGTCCCTTGCCTCGATCACTTCGAGGCCGGCGGACTCGAGAATAGAGCGGACCTGCAACCGCACATCCTCTGCATCGTCGACGATGAGGATCCGGGGTCGAGCCCGGTCTCGGGCATAGGAGTACAATGCCGGCGGCAGCGTGCGCTCAACCTCGTGCAGGGAGGTGTTTCCGGTCCGCACCTGTTGGAGCGCCGACATCTCCAGCGTGGAGTCGGTGGACAGGGCGTTGCGCAGGTCTGTCCCGCGGGCCCCGGAGGCAATCGCCTCGGATCCGGAGAGCGACACGGGCACGGTGTGCGTGACCACGAGATCTCCCGCATAGCCCGTTTCGTGGCAGCGAGCACAGCCCACGGCCACACCCGTGGGTTCGACGCCAAAGGCGTCAGCCAGGACCCGCTCTCGGATCGGTAGGCTCTCGTTGGCTTCCACCGGGCGCCGACAATGGTCGCACAGTCGCCGCAGACTTCGGTATGAGATGACCCCGCGGATCTTGAGTCCGAGGAGACGGTCCGGGATCGACAGTTCGCGAAGCGTCTGGACCGCCGAGGCCGGATCGGGACCGGTTACGGCCGCCACCACCCAAAGCGGGTCCGCGGCTGCCATGGCCAGTCGAGCCGCCTCAGACGTGTCGAGTTGGCTCACGATCACGCAGGCCGGGTCGGCTTCCAGGGCCTGTGCGATGGCCTCGCTGAAGCGGAACCCGGCGTCCGGTGCGGCCTGCACCTGCTCTATGTCGTCGAACTGGGCCGTGAGCGCCGAGTCCACGATGGTCGTGGGGCCCTTGAGCGCCAGGGCCCGCCCGAAGGCGGTCAGCAGGGTGTCCCGGGCCCGGTCGGGCGAGCCCGCGATCAAAATCACCCCCTGAGGCCCATCCAGCAGCGCGCGGAGCGAGTCCAGCTCCGACACGGGGAGCCCAAGCTCCGAAAAGGTCCTGCGCACGGACGGATCGGACAAACGGAGACGGACGTGTTCGACCGCCTTCCCCGGTTCGATGCGTACCCGCATGACATAGCGATGACCGGAGATCAGCGCCGCGAACTGACCTTCCTGAACCTGCTGGGTCTCTTTGGTGTCGAGTTCCGCCAACTCTTTGAGTCTTCGGACCACCCGGACGTGGGCGGTGTGGGGGAGCCGCATATAGTGCTGAGGTTCGCCACCTAACCGGAACCTCACCAAGCCTCCTTCGGTGCCCCCCTCCATGACCACTTCCTCGGCGCCCACCGAGGCGGCCTGCAACAGGAAGCGCTTCACCAAGCTGGTCACGGGGAGTGTGCCAGTCGCTGCCTCAGCACCCCCGTCGTTGTTGTCCTGGTCTTCCGAGTTTGGGAGGATCTCCACCTCGGAGTGGCTCGCCTCGGCGGCCAGGTTCTGCAGCACGAAGTCCATGACCCGGCCTTTGGAGTAGGCCGCGTCGATGGCGTTCAGGAGTGCCCCGGGGGGTGCAATCTTGTACAGCGGACGGCGCCCGGAGAGAAACTGAAGATCTTGCTCGGCGTGGGCGCTGGTGGGGTCGGTCGTGGCGGTGACGATCACCAGATCCGAGGCGTGCATCGGCAACAACCCGTGGGCCCGCGCCGAGGACTCGGGGAGGAGCTTGATGGCGTGCGGCTCGGCCTCTGTCAGGTCGGCCACCTCGAGGTTGAACCGCTTGGCCACCTGCTCGGCCAGCTCCTGCTCGCTCACCCCGGTGTGGTCGGCGATTGCGGACCACGCCGCTCGCAGGGCTGCAGGACCCGGATTGGCGTCTAGCCGGAGGTCGGTCAGTCCCGCTCCCGCGGCGATCTCTTCCAGCCAGTGCTTCTGCTCGGTTCGGCTCGTCTGCACGCTGACCCTTAGGGATTTCCTGCCGGGTCTGGGAAGAAACCACCCTTTCCGGCGTTGGTTACCTCGGTGAATCGACCTAAACCCCGAGATTTCAATCTTTTCTCAAAACGCATGCCAACCGCTGAGTTTTTGCCAGTGGGGGTCGCAGTCGACCACATTGGGGCGATGAGAATTGCCTACGTAGACGGCCCCCGGCTCCGTCGCTCCCTCTTGGCGGCCTGTGGGTACGCCGAGAGCCGTCGCCAGGACCTAAACCGGATCAACGTCTTTCCTGTTCCGGACGGCGACACCGGTACCAACCTCGCTTTGACCGTGCGGGCGATCGCAGATCAGCTCCGGGCGTCGGCGGACGGAAGTATCGGCGTCGTGGCGAGCCAAGCTGCTCAGGCGTCCGTGCTCGGCGCCAGGGGCAACTGCGGCATGATGTTGTCGCACTTCCTGTTGGGCTTCGCGGATTGGGTGGGGGACCGCTCCCGCATTGGGACCGAGGCGTTCGGAAAGGCGCTAAACGCCGGTGTCGACCGACTGCATGAGGCGCTCGAGAGACCGGTCGAGGGCACCATGCTCACGGTGATGCGCGACACCGCTCGCGCTGCCAGCGAGAGTGACCTCAACGATTTCCTTCCCTTCCTCGATCGACTGCTGGGTGCGGCGAAATCGTCGTTGGCTCGGACCCCGGAACTCCTCCCTGTCCTGCGCAGCGCTGGAGTCGTGGATGCCGGTGCCATGGGGTTCGTGAGTCTGCTGGAGGGGGTCGTCATGTTCGTGCACGGCGATCCACTGGTGGCTGTTGCCGACGGACCGAGCGTTGCTCCTGAGGACGCCGTGGCCGGCGTGGAATACCCCGAAGTCGAGGAGCACTACCGGTTCTGTACAGAGGCGCTCGTGCGGGGGGAGGGGTTGCCTGACCGCGCCGCCGTCACGGACAAGCTGCGTCCGCTCGGTGACTCGCTCATCGTCATCCGAACCGGCGACCTGCTCAAGTTGCATATCCACACCGACGAGCCCGAGTCGGTGTTCACCTACCTGCGGACCGTAGGTACGTTGGCCGCCCACAAAGCGGAGGACATGCACGAGCAGCACAGGGCCGTAGAGCGCGCCACGGAATCCGGGCACGTGACCTTGGCCCGTCGCCCGGTCAGCGTCGTGACCGACTCGACCGCCGACCTGCCCGAGGACGTCACGCGCCAACATGGCATCCACGTGGTACCGCTGGTGCTGCTGGAAGGCGATCGGGTGCTCCGCGACCGCATCGATGTCACTGCCGAGGAGTACGCCCGCCGCATGGTGGATGGCGAAGAGCTACCCACCACCTCACAGCCTACACCGGCGGCGTTCGTGGAGGCGTTCCAAAACGCTGCCCAGGACGGCGAACAGGTCATTGCCGTGGTCCTGGGATCCACGCTCTCCGGGACGTTCAACTCGGCGCAGGTAGCGGCACGGTCGATGGAGGACGAGGACGTCCTGGTGTTCGACTCCCGCGCCGCCAGCAGCCTTTTGGGACTCCTCGCGGTGCGAGCGGCCGAGCTCGGGGAAACCGGGCACCCGCCGGCGGAGATCATGGCGCGCCTTGAGCGGATTCGGAGGCGGTCCAACGTCCTCTTCACGGTCGATACGTTCGAGCGTCTCATCGCCTCCGGGCGTGTGGGCCGTGGCCGGGCGCTTCTCGGATCGCTCCTGAGTGTCAAACCCATCCTGGGTCTCGACCCAGGCGGACGCGTCATCCCCTTTGGCCGCGCCCTGGGTCGAGACAGGGTGTTGCCTGCGGTGTTGGATCTGGTGGCGAAGCAGATTCCGGCCGGACACCCCGTGCGCTTCGCGCTGGCACACGTGGCCTGCGAGTCGGAGATGGAACGGGTGGCATCAGCGATCCGAGACCGCTTCGGAGACGTGGACGTGTGGATCGCACCGGCCACCCCGGTCGTGGCCACCCACACCGGTCCGGGGGCCTGGGCGCTGGCCTACCTGGTGGACGACCCGGAGTAACTCACCCGAGCTTCAGCCGTCCCTGCACCAGGAGGTCGAACGTCGCGCGCTGGGCCGGGCTCAGCTCGGCGGGAAGCCCTACCACCAGCGCCCGGCTCCGCTTGTCGTCAGGGATATGAAGCACCATTCGATCTCCAGGCGTCGGAGGTTGGTGCGGGTGCCGTACTCCAGTGGGATCGACCTCGACCGCCCGCCCCGGCAGGCTCCACGTACAGAGTCGGGCCCCGTACTCCATCCACGCGACCAGGGGGTCCACCTGCTCGCTCGCGACAGACGGCACCAGAGTATCCGAGTAGTAGACGACGGCTTCCTTGTAGGCATCGGGGTTGGAGGTCTTCAACGCACGCAGGCGCTCCCGATAGAACTCCCTCGGGTCGCGACCACCCTGTCGGGTCAGCGCGGCCTCGTAACGCTCGTCAGCGGTGGCCTGCAGCTTGGGGTCCACGACTCCGCTCCCTCTAGGGCCTGTTCACGCTACGGAGATGCCCACTGCCGAGGCCATTTCTTCGGCTGGCAAGGCGGAACGAGCGACGCGTAGCAGCGTTACGGGAGCGAGAGACAACGCCGCCAGACGGTGAAATGACCCGGTCCGTGCGGATTGCGTCTGAACGCGCACCACTCGGCGTTGCTCGTCGTTCATTTGGAAGCACCAAACTTCTCTCCTCGCGCCTTGATTGATACGCGTTCAGACCCAACAGAGGGCATCTCCGTAGCGTGAACAGGCCCTAGTCGCCTGCAGCCATCGACTCCAGGAAACTCTTGTTGTCCGGTGTCCTGCCCATGCGCTCGAGCAGGAACTGAATGCCTTCCGCACTGGGCTGATCGGCCAGAAAGTTCCGCAGAAGGTACACCCGATGCAACTCGTCCGGCTCGAGCAGGATCTCCTCTCGGCGCGTCCCCGAGCGGTTGAGGTCTATGGCGGGGAAGATCCGCTTGTCTGCGATGCGGCGATCCAGGACGAGTTCCATGTTCCCGGTGCCCTTGAACTCCTCGAAGATGACCTCGTCCATACGGCTCCCGGTCTCGACGAGGGCCGTGGCAATCACCGTGAGCGACCCCCCACGATCGATGTTGCGCGCCGCTCCGAAGAAGCGCTTCGGCTTGTGGAGTGCGTTGGCGTCCACCCCGCCCGATAGGATCTTACCGGAGTGAGGGACCGTGATGTTGAATGCGCGGGCGAGCCTCGTGATGGAATCGAGCAGGATCACCACGTCCCGGCCGTGCTCCACCAGGCGCTTCGCCTTCTCCAACACCATGTCGGCGACCTGGGTGTGGCGATCGGCCGGTTCGTCGAAGGTGGATGAGATGACTTCGGCGTCGACCGTCTCCTCCATATCGGTCACTTCTTCCGGGCGCTCATCGATCAGGAGTACGATGAGGTGCACCTCCGGATAGTTGGCCGCGATGGCGTTGGCGATCTTCTTCAGCAGAATCGTCTTCCCCGCTTTGGGTGGGGAGACGATCAGACCGCGTTGTCCCTTCCCGATGGGGGCCATCAGGTCGACGACCCGGGTAGAAAGGTCCCCATGCTCGTGCTCGAGGCACAGGCGGCCCTCGGGATACCGAGGCTTCAGATTGTCGAAGGCGATGCGGTGTTTGGCGTTCTCCGGGTCGTCTCCGTTCACCGTTTCGACTCGCAGGAGTGCCAGGTAACGTTCGCCCGACTTCGGGGGGCGGACCCGCCCCAGGATGGTGTCCCCGGTGCGGAGATCGAACCGTTTGATCTGCGATGGACTGACGTAGATGTCGTCCGGCCCGTAGAGGTAGTTCCAGTCGGGCGAGCGTAGGAACCCATAGCCTTCAGGTAGGATCTCGAGTACACCCTCGCCTTCCAGGACGACCCCCGACTCCAGCAGCTTCTGCTGGATCAGAAAAGTCAGGTCCTGCTTCCGCATTCCCTCGGAGTTCTCGATGCCGAGGTCGTGGGCTCGACGATGGAGTTCGTGTAGGCTCTCGCGCTTGAGGTCGGCGATATCCACGTTGGGGGGCTCCATCGGTGGTTCGGGGCGGGGGTGTGTGTACTGCAGGAACTGGGGTGGGCCACGGTGAAGCGTGGACCGGCATCGTAGGGGCGCTCCGGGGGGCGGTCAATCCTTGCTTGACTTTGCATCGAGCGTGGGCGCCCATTACGCATCATCTCAACTACGGGGGAGCACCCTTGGCCCGACACAACCGGATCGCACGTGGGAGCGACCAATGCCAGCAGGAGTACGAGCTCCGCTTCCAACCGGACTGGTTACGAAGGTTCCGGGTGACCCGACGACTGAAGTCCGGACGGCAGTCGACGATGAATGTCTTCCGCAATCCGACGCAGTTTCGGCGCCGCGATCCGGGTTCCACGGTCCGCACTGACGTGAAGTCGGCCGATGGAGCGGTAGACTTCGCGGTCGTCCTCCACGATCCTCGAGGGTGTATCCGCCAGGTCACGGTGACCGTCGACGTCGCGGGTCCCGAGCGTCCTCCCGTCCGTCGCAAGGCCCGTCAGGACCAGATCCAGTTTACATTCGATGGTGACCTGAAGTCGGTGCCGGACCGCTGAGGGCGGGGCACAGACCATCTTCGAAGCCTCGGAGCATGCCTTTCTACGTCAGAATCTTCGGATTCATCGGGCGCAAGGTGCTGGATCTGGCGGCCGGGATCGGGCGCTGGGGGCAACTGGTCTTCAGGGTTGCCAAGAGCCTTCCCAACGTACGGGAGTGGGTGGGCCTGTTGCCCGGCCAGATGGGGCGCATCGGTGTCGATTCAGTGCCGATCGCGACCTTTATCGCCCTGTTTACCGGCATCGTGCTGGCCCTACAGGCTTCCTACACGTTTACCGGGGCGATCCCGCTCTACTTCGTGGGCACCCTGGTGGGGAAGACCATGATGCTGGAGCTGGGTCCGGTACTGACGGGCCTGGCATTGTCAGGCCGAGTCGGTGCGAACATCGCCGCCGAACTGGGCACCATGCGGGTAACCGAGCAGATCGACGCCCTCGAGACCATGGGGTACGACCCCATCGACTACCTGGTCACACCCCGTGTGGTTGCGGGGACCATCATGTTTCCGATGGTCATGATCCTGGCGATCACCGTGGGCATCTTTGGCGGTTGGGCGACCGCGCTGGTGCTTCTGGACATGAGTACGCCTGAGTTCCTGAAGGGCATCCGCCTGTTCTTTGAGCCCTTCGACGTGCAGTTCGCACTCATCAAGGGCGTCACCTTCGGCGCGATTCTCACCTCGATTGGCTGCTTCTTCGGGTTCACGACGAGGGGCGGCGCCGAGGGGGTCGGGAAGTCCACCACCTACGCTGTAGTCGTCAGCTCGATGACCATCCTGGTGCTCGATGCCTTCTGGGCGGCGGCGCTCTTGTGAGTATCCGCATGGAAGGGGTGCACAAGGCGTTTGGGCCCAAACAGGTCCTGCGCGGCATCGATCTGGCAGTGACTGAAGGGGACACGGTTTCGGTGGTGGGCCCTTCCGGGGCCGGGAAATCCGTTCTACTCAAGCACGTGGTCGGCCTTCTTCAGCCCGACGAGGGCGAGGTGTGGGTGGATGGACAGTCGGTGCCCGAACTCGATTCCGAGGCGCTCCGCGACCTTCGCCGCAAGGTGGGTTACGTGTTCCAGTTCGCTGCGCTCTTCGACTCGATGACGGTTGCAGAGAACGTGGGGCTCGGTCTGCGACGCATGCCGAATGCGACCGATCAAGGCGTCAGCGAACGGGTCAGCGAGTGCCTCGCCCTCGTGGACCTCGAGGGCTACGAGTCACGGTTTCCCTCCGAGTTGTCGGGGGGGCAGCGGAAGCGCGCTGGACTCGCACGCGCCATCGCAACGGAACCGAAGTACCTGCTCTACGACGAGCCGACCACGGGCTTGGATCCGGTGACCACTACGGTGATCGATCGCCTGATCAAGCGCATGCGTGACGAGCTGGGGGTAACGAGCGTGGTGATTACGCACGACCTCCGCAGTGCTTTCCGGGTGTCCGATCGGGTGGCCATGTTGTACGAGGGGCGTATTCGCTTTTTTGGTACTCCGAAAGAGCTCCAGGCCGCGGAGGATCCGGTCGTGAAGGGATTCGTGGCGGGATTGCCCGAACTGTTCGAGGGGGGAGCATGAGGCGGAAAGAAGTCTTGGTAGGACTCGTCATCATCGTTGCGACGGCTCTCGCCATCGGCGGCACGCTGTTCCTGAAGGGAGCCGCCATGCGACGCAACATGGTGGCTTTGGATGCCGTCCTCCTGGAGGCCGGGCAGTTGGCGCCTGGCAACGCCGTGAAGTTCCGCGGTGTGGACATCGGCCGGGTGACCGGCATCGTGGTTGAACCCTCCGGAGAGGCGGTGCGGGTGCGCATGACGGTCCGCAACGATGTGCGCTTCCCGGCGGATGCGGCTGCCCTGGTGTCGCCCGAGTCGCTGTTCGGCGATTGGCAGGTAGAGATCGTCTCACAGTCGTCGTTCCGCTATGACTTTCTGGAGCTCGAGAACGCGGACGCGCTAGCAGGGCATGCGCTGCCCGACCTCAGTCGTCTGACGGCGACAGCCGACGAGATCGCCGAGAACCTCACCGTACTGACCGACCGGGTGGAGTTGGCGTTCACGGAGGAGACGGCGCACAACCTGGCCAGGGCGATCGACAACATCGGAGCGGTGAGCGACGAGCTGAACCGGCTCGTGTCGCAGCAGGCCAGCTCGGTCGAGCAGCTTACCGCGGAGGTTGCTTCGACCGCCGAGCAGGTGGGTACCGCCTCCCGCGAGGCGGGTGCCACTTTCCAGCGGATCAACACCATGCTGGATAGCGGAGCGGCGGACTCGACCATCGGCGACGCCCGTCAAACGTTGGCGAGTCTCCGGAGCGCGACCGGCCGATTGGATGCCACGCTCGAACGGGTCGATCGGTCGATGGCCATTGGCGAGTCCGCCTTGGGGCGAATCGACCGGATCGGGGCGTCGATCGAGTCGGGTCAGGGGACCCTGGGGCAGCTCTTCACCAACGGAGACCTGGCGGTGCGGGCGGCCGATGTGCTCACTCAGCTGGACCTGTTGCTCGCGGACCTCCGCGAGAATCCCAAGCGCTACGTTCGGTTGTCGATTTTCTAGAAGCGTGAACGTTGATCTTGGGTTGGGCAGCGTTATTGTTCGGCGCCCCACCGGCCAAACCCGGTACCTGGGGGGCCACGCGCCCCGTTAGTCTTCAGCCTGTTGTCCATGTCCCAACAAATTCGAGATCTCACCATCATAGGTGGGGGACCGACCGGCCTCTTCGCTGCGTTTTATGCGGGCCTCCGCGGGATCGACTGTGCGATTGTGGACTCGCTTCCCGACCTCGGGGGGCAACTCACCGCGCTGTATCCTGAGAAGTACATTTTCGACGTGGGCGGTATCCCCAAGATCTTGGCCAAAGACCTCGCCAAGAACATGGTCAAGCAGGGGCTACAGTTCGGTGCGGAAGTCTTCTTGGACGAAGAAGTGCGGGAGCTGATCCGGGAAGACGATCACATGCGCCTGATGACGACGGCCGGTGAGTATCGCACCCGCGCCCTGTTGATCGCGGGAGGTAAGGGAGCCTTCGAACCACGACACCTGGATGTGCCGGGGTATGCGGACTTCTTGGGCACGTCGGTCCAATACTCGGTCAAGGACCCGGAGGTATACCGCGGGAAGCGCGTCGTCATCGCCGGCGGTGGCGATTCCGCCCTGGACTGGGTGTTGGCCCTGAAGGACATCGCGTCCGAGGTCAGTTTGGTGCACCGGCGTGAAGGGTTCCGTGCACACGAGAAGTCGGTCGTGGCCCTTCAGGAGTCGGCCGCGGCGGGAGAGGTTCGGTTGCTCACCTTTCACGAGGTTCGCTCGGTCGACGGGACGGGAACCATGGAGTCCGTCACGGTCTTCGACAACCGGACAGACGGGGAGACGGTGTTGGGTGCGGACGCCCTGCTCTGCTTCCTCGGTTTCAAGCCCGACCTGGGACCGATCAAGCACTGGGGACTCGACATCGAGAAGAACCGCATCAAGGTCTCGTCCCTCATGGAGACGACCCTCCCTGGGGTCTACGGAGCCGGGGACATCGTCGAGTACGCGGGGAAGCTGGACCTGATTGCCTCGGGCTACGCAGAAGCCGCCATCGCAGTGAACAACGCAGCCCGCTTCCTCGATCCCAAGGCCAGGGTCAGCCCTGGTCATTCGACCAACCTAAAGATCTTCGGGGACAAGTGATGACCGACTCTGCGCCCAAGGTTGAAAAGCTCGTGATTATCGGCTCCGGACCGGCAGCTTGGACGGCTGCTGTGTACGCGGCCCGGGCTGAGCTAGAGCCGCTGGTGTTCGAAGGCGAACCCAGTCGGGAGATGCTCCCGGGCGGACAACTCATGTTCACGACCGAAGTCGAGAACTATCCGGGCTTCCCTGAAGGCGTCACGGGTCCCGACATGATGCAGAAGTTCAAAGACCAGGCCCTACGCTTTGAGACGCGGGTCATCGGCGAAAACGTCGAACGGGTTGCGCTCTCCGAAAGGCCTTTCGTGGTGCACCCCAGTCGGTCGGATCCAGTTCACGCCGACACCGTCATCGTGGCCACCGGCGCCCGCGCGAACTGGTTGGGGTTGGACAACGAACAGCGCCTCGCCCAGAGCGGAGGTGGTGTTTCCGCGTGTGCAGTGTGCGACGGCGCGCTTCCCTTCTACCGCAACAAGCGGTTGATGGTGGTGGGGGGTGGCGACTCTGCCATGGAGGAGACCCTCTACCTGACGAAGTTCGCATCAGAGGTCGTGGTGGTTCATCGGCGTGACGAGTTCCGCGCGTCACGCATCATGGCGGATCGCGTGCTGAGCCACGAGAAGGTGCGGGTGCTCTGGAATCGGCAGGTTGTCGATGTCCATGGCGACGACGAGATTACCGGAGTGCGCCTTGCGGACACGCAGGGCGGGGCCGAAGAGGACCTTGAGGTGGGCGGACTCTTCGTGGCGATTGGACACACACCCAACACGGCCTTCCTGGAGGGTCAGCTCGACATCGACCCGCAGGGATACATCCTTACCAAAGAGGCCTTTCGGACGACCACCAGCGTGCCCGGTGTATTCGCTGCGGGAGACGTGATGGACAGCTACTACCGACAAGCGATTACGTCGGCCGGTACCGGGTGCATGGCGGCGCTGGACGCGGAGCGGTTCCTAGCGCACTAGCGCTCCAGGTTGCGCCCTCCGTCGACCAGGATGACGTCGCCGGTCACGTAGGAAGCGCTGGCCAGGAACTTGGCAGCATCGACCACGTCTTGCGGGGATCCCAGTCGCTTCAGCAGCGTCTTCTGCCGATCTCGCTCGTTCTCTGCGGGCGTCCACCCCTCCGGTGGCAACACGTTGCCCGGCGCGATGGCGTTCACCCGCACCGACGGAGCGAACTCCTTGGCCATAAGCTTGGTGAGGTGGAGTAGGCCCGCCTTCGACACCGAGTGATGCGGGTACCGAGACCACGGTTGCAGCGCCGACAGGTCCACGATGTTGATGATGTTACCACCCGCAGCCAGCAGCAGGGGCGCGGCCGCCTTGGCCATCATGAACGGCCCCCGCAGGTTGATGCCCATCACCTCGTCCCACTCCGATGCCTTCAGACGCAGCAGCTCTCCCTCCCGAAAGACCGAAGCGCTGTTGATGAGTAGGTCGAGTCGTCCGAACTCGGATTCCACATCGTCGATGATCCGCGTCACGTTGTCCTCGGAGCTGACGTCACCCTGGAGATTGAGGCACCGGCGACCCAGCGCCTCGATGTCCCGCTTGACCGAAGCTGCCGCGGCGGCGGACGAGTGGTAGTTGAGCGCGATGTCGTAGCCCGCTCCAGCCATCCCTCGCGAGAGTGCGGCTCCGACGCGGATCGCTCCACCGGTGATCAGCGCGACTTTGGTACCATTCATGGCGTACAGTAGTCGAGGCTCGGTGGCCCGGTCCACCCGTCTCGACCCCGTTCGGGAGCTTGTCTACCTTCCAAGGGGTCGAAGCGCACGCATGCAGCCCCACACAGGAGCGACCTGTTGACCACCTTGGAACATCACATTGCGTTGGTGACCGGTGCCACAAAGGGCATTGGCCTCGCCACGGCTGAGCAGCTTCTGGAAAGAGGTGCACGCGTGGCGCTGTGCGCCCGCTCTGGAAACGCCGTGGAGGAGTTGGAGCGCTCCTTGGCTCGGCGTTTCGGGCACAACGTTGCCGGCTTCCAGTGCGATGTCCGAGACGACGCCTCGGTGGCTGAGCTCATGGGCGGCGTCGCGGCCAGGTTCGGTGGTCTCACCGTGCTGGTCAACAATGCCGGCCTGGGTGTCTTTGCGCCGATCGGAGAACTCTCGCTCGAGGACTGGCACGCGCAGATCGACACCAACCTGACGGGCGTCTTCCTGTGCAGCACCGCGGCCCTCCCCCACTTGAGAGCGGCATCCGACGCATGGATTATCAACGTTGGATCATTGGCGAGCCGAAACGCCTTCTCAGGAGGCGTCGGCTACAACGCGAGCAAGTTCGGACTGTTGGGCATGACCGAAGCCATGATGCTGGATCTCCGCTACGACGGAATTCGCGTGAGCTTGGTGATGCCCGGAAGTGTCAACACCGAGTTTCGGGGCCGCGAAGTGGAGTCAGACAGTTGGCGCCTTGGCGCCGACGACGTGGCGCGGTCCATCATCGACATGCTCCAGTACCCAGCCAAGGCGCATCTCAGCCGAATAGAACTCAGGCCATCGCGGCCGCCCCGATAGGAGAATGCCGAGTATGAGTGAGCCGACCCGGACCGAGAGGGACTCTCTGGGTGAAGTGCAGGTCCCCGCCGACGCGCTCTATGGCGCGCAGACCCAACGCGCCGTAGACAACTTTCCGATCAGCGGGCGTGGCTTCGGCCGGCCGTTCATCGAGGCCTTGGGGATCATCAAGGGAGCGGCGGCCGAAACGAATGAGGAGCTGGGTGGACTGGATGCGCGGCTGGCCAACGCCATCGTGCAAGCGGCCGGCGAGGTCGCGGATGGAAAGTGGGACGAGCAGTTCCCCATCGACGTCTACCAGACCGGATCGGGCACCTCCAGCAACATGAACACCAACGAGGTCATCGCGGCTCGGGCTTCACAGCTGCTGGGCGAGGACCACGGCGTGCATCCCAACGACCACGTGAACTACGCCCAGTCCTCCAACGACGTAATCCCCACCGCGTTTCACGTCTCGACCCGCCTGGCCATTCACCGCGATCTCGTGCCGGCGCTGGAGGAGTTGGCTCAGGCTCTGGAGGCCAAAGCTGAGGACTTTGACGACATTGTGAAATCGGGTCGAACGCACCTGATGGACGCGACGCCCGTACGGCTGGGGCAGGAATTTGGCGGCTATGCCGCGCAGGTGCGTAAGGGAATGGATCGGGTGCTCAGGGGGTCTGAGGAGCTGGCGGAGTTGGCCTTGGGTGGCACAGCGGTCGGCACGGGGATCAATACACACCCGGAGTTCGCCGCTCGCACCATTGCCAGGATCAGCGAGAAGACCGGGCATACGTTTCGCGAGGCGGACAACCACTTCGAAGCCCAGGGCGGTCGCGATGCAGCGGTTAACGTGTCAGGGGCCTTGAACACCGTAGCGGTTTCTCTCACCAAGATCGCGGATGACATTCGGTGGCTCTCGAGTGGGCCCACGTCAGGGCTGGCGGAGATTCAACTGCCGGCCGTGCAGCCCGGCAGCTCCATCATGCCCGGCAAGGTGAATCCGGTGCTGAGCGAAGCCCTGATGATGGTGGCGGCGCGCGTGGTCGGGAACCACGCCACCATCACGATGGGCGGGTCCCGCGGCAACTTCGAACTGAACGTGATGATGCCGGTGATGATCGACGCGCTGCTGGAGTCGATCCGGTTGTTGGCGGGCGGCGCTAGGGCCTTCACGCGGAAGTGCGTGGTGGGCATCGAAGCCAATCGCGACCGGATTCGTTTGTTACTGGAGAAGAACCCGGCCATCGCCACTGCTCTGAACCTCTTCATTGGGTACGACAAGGCCTCTGAAGTGGCCAAGGAAGCAGCAAAGCGTGGAGCCACCGTTCGCGAGATCGTGCTGGAAAAGGGGCTGCTAACCGCCGCGGAGCTGGACGCTGCTTTGGACGTTCGCTCAATGACCGATCCAGGCCTACCCAAGAAGGAGTAGGGCTCACCTCGGCGGCCCCTTCGGACGAGACTCGCGGCACGACTCCTGCTCTCGGACATGGGCACGAACGTCCTTTGGACGTGGCCGTTCTGGCTGGGTATATTGAGGGGCCAACCGAAAACTGAGCGTGCTGAAGGGACCATTTATTGAGCCAACGAAGCGAAGCCGGGACTGACTCCCGAGGCTGACGAAACGCCCCCGAGGGGGACTTCGAACGTAGCGGGGGAGTTACCATTTTTTCTCGATCCGGGCTTCAATAACCCCCTTCAGGACGTCTCTCTGGTCGGGCCGGTGTCGCAAGGCACCGGCCCGGTCTTCGTTCACGACCCCGATCTCACCAAGGAACTCCCATGCCTCGCGTGCGGATTACCAGACGCGTCCACTTTTCTGCAGCCCACCGCCTCTTTCGGGCCGAGTGGTCCGAGGAGCAGAATCGAGCCGTATTCGGAGACTGCGCCAACCCGAACTGGCACGGGCACAACTACGAGATCGATGTCACCGTAGAAGGGGAGGTGGATCCGAACACCGGGTTCGTGATGGACCTCCGCGTTCTGAAGGAAGCGCTGGAACGGCTGGTCCTGACCGACGTAGACCATCGCAACCTCAACACCGAGGTGCCGTGGCTGGAGGGAGTGATCCCCTCCACGGAAAACGTGGCAGTAGGGATCTGGCGCCGCATCGTCGGGGAATTGCCTCCGGGCGTGACCCTGGTGCGGATCAAACTCTGGGAGACTCCGAGGAACTATGTCGAATACGAAGGACGGTAGCGTGCCTCCTGACCTCTCCAAGGTACCGTATCGCGACCTGGTCGCGGAGATGATCCGACGCATGGGCGAAGACCCGAGCAGAGAGGGACTGGTGCGCACTCCTGACCGCGTCGAGAAATCCATGGCGTACCTGACCCGGGGCTATGCGATGACCGCGGAGGACGCGATTGGGCAAGGCGTCTTCGAAGAGGCGCATCACAACATGGTCCTCGTGAAGGACATCGAGATGTACTCGCTTTGCGAACACCACTTGCTGCCGTTCATCGGGAAGGTGCACTTGGCCTATATCCCTTCGGGGAAGATCATCGGTCTTAGCAAGGCGGCCCGGTTGGTGGACGTGTTCGCGCGCCGCCTTCAGGTGCAGGAGCGCCTGACCGAGGAGATTGCCCAGGCACTTTGGGACGCGATTCGACCGCAGGGTGTCGGTGTCATCGTCGAGGCGGTCCACCTCTGCATGATGATGCGGGGTGTGCAGAAGCAGAACTCCAAAACCATCACTTCAGCGATGCGGGGTGTTTTTCTCGACAACGCCACCACTCGAAGCGAGTTCCTTCGGTACGCCATGACACCTCACAGCCCCATGGACTCGTAGGCCGGCGCATGGCAGCGAACGGGGGTGAGGGCCACGGGATGTTGAAGGGCACCACCGCCCTGGTGACCGGCGCCACCCAGGGGATCGGTGCCGCCGTAGCCGCCCTGCTGGTTCGGGAGGGGGCGGACCTCCTGATTGCAGCTCGAAATCAGGGCCGCCTTCAGGACCTGTCGTCGAACCTGGCCTGCGGTTGGCGCGTGGCTGACCTGACCACGGACAGCGGCCTGGACGATCTACAGGCCGCCGCGCAGGAGCGTTTCGGTGGCGCTCCCGACCTGGTGGTGGGCTCGGCCGGGTTCTTCGAGCTCAGCGCGGCCCACGAGACCTCGGGGACGGCGTTCGACCAGATGTTGACGCTCAACCTCAAGGCCGAGTTCGAGCTGGTGCGTCGCTTCCTTCCCGACATGGTGGCGCGGGCCTCGGGACACTTCATCCACGTGGGCTCCATTGCGGGTCGGAAGGCGCTGCCAGGGAACCTGGCCTACTCCGCCTCGAAGTTCGGTTTGCGGGGGATGCATGAGGTGCTGGTGGAGGAGCTGGCAGGCACCGGTGTCCGTTCCACGCTCATCGAACCCGGTGCGGTCGACACGCCGCTTTGGGATGCCCTTGATCCCGACAGCAACCCCAACCTCCCCTCCCGGGCTCAGATGCTCCGACCGGAGGATGTGGCGGCGGCTGTTCTGTTCGCCGCCGGACAGCCGTCGACGGTTGCACTGCCACTCATCCAGATCCAGCGGGCGTAGACGGCCGCCTCGGTGCACCTCCTCCTCACGGATCGACTGGTCTGTCCGCGGTGTGGACCGGGCTTCGGCCTGATTCTGCTCGCGAGTGAGATGCATGAGCGTAGGGTGCTGGCTGGTCATCTCGGATGTGCGAACTGCAGGCAACGATATCCCATCGCCGAGGGCGTCGCCGACCTGCGTTGGATGGCCGACTCGTCGCGCGACGACTCGGGCGGCTTCGAACCGGGCACCCGAGATGAGGCGACTCGGGTCGCGGCCCTGGTGGGCGTCACCGAGGGCCCGGCCCACGTGCTTCTCGACGGCCCACCGGGGCGCTTCGCGCCCGAGCTGGCTCGGATCGTAGCAGGGGTCGAGTGGATCGTGACGCACGCGGATGCCGTGTCGTGGCCGGAGCACGAGGGGGTAGACCGTATCCGGATCGGTGGAGCGCTCCCCTTTTCGGATGGCGCGTTACGTGCGGTGGTGTGCAACCAGTTGGACGCATATGGGGTCGCCGAAGTGACTCGCGTGCTCCAGCCCGGAGGACGGTTGGTGCTGCTCGACGCGGTGAACGACGAGCCTACCCGCCTCGAAGCGCTGGGGTGGATCGTGGCGGCTGCGGAAGGGTCGGTGGTCGTGGCTGCTAAGTCGTAGCGCTCGACAGAACCGTTGCCCGCACTCGTAGATGTGCCTATTGTTTCTAGTCCCATCTTGGAGGGTTCGCGCGCAGGATGAACTGGTTCAAGAAAATCATCGGGGGTGGTCACGAGCCGGAACGCGTCGACTACTATGCCGAGGCAATGGAGCTCGTTCGTGCGGGTAGTCTCCACGAAGCGCTCACGTCTCTCCGTCTCGCACTCAAGGAATCCCCGGGCGACGCACTCGTACTCCAGCAGATCGCCATCATCTACACCCGGATCGGGATGCTGGATGAAGCCGCCAAGACGTACCAACACGTGTTGCAGCGGAAGCCGGATGCCGCGGGGGCGCACTACGGATTGGCCTTCCTACTGCTGCGTGCGGGAGCGGAGAAGCCCGCCGCCTCGCACCTGCAGTCGTTCCTGAACTACGCTCCGACTCAGCAGGACGCCGCTGCGCACGTCGACCACGCCAAGCAGACCCTGCAGGATCTGCTCCTCGTGGAGTCGGACGGGTCCGAGAGCGCAGTTGAGTCCGCCTGAGGCAGAGCCACCGAAAAAGCGAGTCGTTCTACGCTGGAGTGGAGACGGCGACGTCTACTTTGCCGACGCTGCCAGTTTCCAGGCCACCATCGATGGCGATGGCGAGCAAGGGCCGTCACCGATGGATGCGCTCCTGCTTGCCGTTTCGGGCTGCATGGCGATCGACGTGCGCATGATCTTGGAGAAGTCCCGAGTGCCCCTGGAGTCGCTGTCGGTAGAGGCCAGCGGAGAGCGCGCCGAGGAGCCTCCAAGGCGATTCAGGACGCTCGTGCTCACCTATCGGCTCCGCGGTCCCGCCGCTGAAGACTTGCCGAAGGTGCAGCGAGCAGTGCAATTGTCACGAGACAAGTACTGCAGCGTCCTACACACGTTGCGGCCCGATCTGGATGTGACTGTGGAGATCGCGCTGCCCTGACTGTGTGGAACGCCTCCTTCTGAGCTGTCTCGAGGTCGGCATGCCCAAGCGCTCCTTCGCCAACGACACCAAGGTTCCCGCCGGGACTCTGGTGGACTTGTTTCTGGAGTCGGCCGCACGGCGCCGGCCGGAGCCTGCCTATCAATACTTCGCTGGGAAGCGCCTCATCGGCATCTCCCACACCGAGGTCCTGGACACGGTCCGGAGGGCGGCGGGGGCCCTGCGCGCCCGGGGGATCACCCGCGGTGACCGGGTGGCGATCCTGTCGGAGAACCGTCCCGAGTGGGCAATGGCCGACTATGCGTGCCTGTGCCTAGGAGCGCAGGACGTTCCGATCTATTCCACGCTGTTGCCCCATCAGGTGGAATACGTCCTGGCCGATAGCGGCGCCCAGGTATTGTTCGTCTCGGACCAAACCCAGTTGGAAAAGGCGCTGGAGATTCGGGATCAGTGCCCGGAGCTCCACTCGATTCTCCTCTTCGATGAAGCGGACGCCGCGCTTCCAGAGGGGGTCGCGTCGTGGCGCGCCTTCCTCGACGAGGGCGAGGGGTTCACCGAGGCGGACCTTCGAGAGGCTGGGGCCGAAGTCACCCCGGAAGACGTGGCCACGCTCATCTACACATCGGGTACGACCGGGAAGCCCAAGGGGGTCATGCTGACGCATCGCAACCTCCACTCCAACGTGCAGGCCGCTCAGCTCGCCTTCGGCATTGAAGACGGCGCGACCACGCTCAGCTTCCTCCCGCTCAGTCACGTGTTTCAGCGTATGGTGGACTACCTGCTGTTCTGGCGGGGTTGTGTGATCGCCTATGCCCGATCCATTCAAACCGTGTCCGACGACATCAAGGTCGTCCGTCCCACATTGGTGGTTTCCGTCCCACGTTTGTACGAGAAGATCTTCAATCGACTCACGGATGCCCATGGTCTCCGGGGGCTTCTGGTGCGTTGGGCCATGTCGGTCGGGTCTCGGTGGGCGGAGGTGCGGTTTGCGGGGGGGCACCCATCGGGTTTCCTAGGCGCTCAATACGGTCTGGCGAACAAACTGGTGTTTGCGAAGGTCAGGGCAGCCGTGGGGGGGAGGCTCCACTTCTTCGTGAGCGGTGGCGCCCCGCTCTCGCCTGAGATCGCCACGTTCTTCTACTACGCGGGGCTACCCATCCTGGAGGGCTACGGGCTCACCGAGACCAGTCCCGTCACCAACGTCAACACACTCGACGACTTCAGGGTGGGGACGGTGGGCAAGCCGGTGGCGTCCACCGAGATCCGTATCGCCGACGACGGGGAGATCCTGGTCCGTGGTCCGCAGGTCATGAAGGGGTACTTCAACAACCCTGAGGCGACCGCCCAGTGCATCGATTCCGACGCGTGGTTTCGCACCGGCGACATCGGCGAAATCGACGATGACGGTTACCTGCGCATCACGGATCGTAAGAAGGACATCATTGTCACCGCCGGCGGAAAGAACATCGCGCCACAACCGATCGAGAATCGCTTGAAGACCAACCCGTTCGTCGAGCAGGTCGTGATGATCGGTGACCGCAGGAAGTTTCCGGTGATGCTCATTGTCCCCGACTTCGCGGTTCTCGGGAAGTGGTGCGTGGATCAGGGGATTTCAACCAGCGACCGCCGTGCGCTCGTGCACGACGAGCGGGTTCAGAAGCACATGTTCCAAGAGGTGGAGGCGCACCTCTCTGAGCTGGCCTCCTTCGAGCGCCCCAAGAAGATCGGGCTCCTCTTCGAAGAGTTCTCGATCGAGCAGGGAACCATGACCCCCAAGCAGTCGATACGACGGAAGCCCGTCGAGGAGCTCTACAGTGAGTTGATCGACGGGTTCTATGAGGAGGAGCACCTCGAACGCACCGTGTTCGGAGCCCCCTGAATGCCCGACCAAATGCGGGTCGTGATCTCGTCCTTTCCGAATGCAGAGGCCGCCGAGCTATGGGTGAAGACGCTGGTCGGTGAACGGCACGCGGCGTGCGGTTCTGTTTCCTCTGGTGCCGTTTCCATCTATTGGTGGAACGGAGCGTTGGAGCGCGCGGAAGAGGTGCTCGTATTGTTGAAGACGACGGAGCGGCGCGTACCCGAGTTGTTGACGCGCGCTGCGGAGATTCATCCCTACGATGTTCCGGAGCTCCTGGTGCTTCCGGTGCACGGCGGAGCGTCGGCCTACATGGACTGGGTGCGCGCCGAGGTGGACTCCACCTAGGCCTTGCAGGCTCGTGGTGGATCAGTTCGAGCCGGAGAGCGCCACAAAACGAAGCGCAGCGTCCAAGCGGACGAATCTGCGAGAAAACGCTAGACTACAGTGGCCGGATGTGGCCGAGGGAGTCGCAGTTGGAAGGGTCGGTAGCGGAGGCCGCGGGGAACCAAGAGGGCTCAGAGGGGGTGGCACGCACCACCAAGTCCTGGAGGCGGGTCGTGAACGAGAGCCTGGTGGATCGACAAAAAGAACTGGAGAAGGCCCGCGCGCGGGTTGCCCAGGGGAAGCCGGAAGATGCGATTCGGGCCTACAAGGGACTCATTCGCTCTGACCCTGCGGACATCACTGCCCGCGACGAACTGGGTCGTCTGTACGAGTCGATCGGAGAACACGACCAGGCGGTCGGGCAGTTTCGCGCAGCCACACAGGAGGAGCCGGAAAACCCGGATCTGCTCATCCACCTGGGTGCGGCGCTGGGTGCGGTAGGTCGGTTCGAAGAGGCGGAGGTAGAACTCCGCAAGGCCATCAAGCTGGCTCCGGACAATCTGGATGCGCGGGCCAACCTGGGCATCCTCTTCTTTCGTCGAGGGCTCTACGAGCAGGCCGACGCTGAATTGCGTTCCGTCTGCCTGCGCGACTCAGCGAACGGGCCGGGCCATTTCTACCGAGGCGAGGCCTTGAATCGACTCGGCCGATACGACGAGGCCATCGAGAGCCTGGAGCGCGCCATCGAGCTGCAGCCGTGGAACGCGCGGGGACACTATACGCTCGGCATTCTCTACGATCGTAAGTACCTGCACGACCGTGCGGCGGCCATGTTCCGACGTTCACGGGAGCTGACGGACCATTGATCCGAGTCCGCCAGGGCGGGCTGGTCGACTCCGAGTGCGAGGCCATTCTGCGGCCGATCCGTGCCGACCTCACACCCATGACCCTGTCCGGGCGCGAGGTGGGTGACGCCGCGGGTCCGTTGGTTCGGGAGCATCTGGAACGCATCGGCGATGTCCCCGTGGGGGGCGCCGTGGTCACACCGGGTGGGGAGCTTCCCGTGCTGGTCCTGATTCACGCGGCCATCGAGTCGCTGGACGAGCCTGTGACCCGCTCGGGTGTGGAGAGAGCCCTCACGAACGGGTTGCGGCGGGCGCTCGAATGGGGGGTGTCGTCGCTCGCCATCCCTCCGCTCGGGGCAGGGGCGGGTCAACTCGAGATCGAAACCGTCGCGGACCTGACGGTCCGGCTGCTCGCCCAGGAGGCGGAAAGTCTTGCCGAAGTCGAGGTCGTGGTGGAGAACGGGTATCAGGAGCAGGCGTTTCTTCAGAGGTTCTAGATCAGCACGGCTCTTGCCTCTCTGGGGCAATTTGATGCCTCCAAGCCCCTCGAAGTCGCCGCTCTGAGAGCGATTGGCCCCCGAGGACGTATGCTTAGAGGGCTCGCTACTCTGGGGAGACGACGCGAATGGGTCGACGCTCGTTGGGCTTGGCCATACTGGTCTTCTGGGGGGCCATGGTGGGATGGCAGGTACGCCGTGAGTACTTCCAGCCCGAGCTGGCTCGTTTGGCCGCCGCCACCCGCGCCCTCGCACCTGGTACGTACTTCTACACGCTCGAGATGTCCGAGCGTGCCATCGGGTTGGCCAGTTCCCGACTGGACACGGTGGCCGAGGGTTTCGTCCTCGAGGACCTCCTCAACCTCGAGCTTCCCGCACTCGGACAGACCGGCTCCGCAGTAGCCCGAACCCGGGTCGACCTGTCCACGACGCTCGCGATGCAGGGCTTCGACTTCTCGTTGTCGTCTGAAGTGGGGCGGTTCGCCGCGACCGGGGCAGTGACGGGCGATTCGCTCCTACAGGTCGAGATCGACGCCGGAGGGGACGCGCAGAAGGTCGACTATCGGTTCGGCGAGTCTCCGCTGGCCGCGGCAGTCCTCCCCATCCGGGTAGCGATGGGGGGCGGGCTAGAAGTCGGAACCGAAATGCGGCTACCCATGTTCGACCCATCCACTTTGTCGACCCGAGTCGTAGAGGTAAAGGTCCTCGAGCACGATACGCTCGTCGTTCCCGACAGCGCCTGGTTCGATCGCGACGCGGATCGCTGGTTCCCTGCGCACTATGACTCTGTTCCCGCCTGGAAGCTGTCCGAGGGCTTCGGCGGCGTGCAGATCGAGAGTTGGATCGACGAGGACGGTCGCATCCTGGAGGCGTCGAGTCCGCTCGGGTTCACCATGCGCCGCACGGAGTTCGAGCTCGCCCGCCAAGCTTTGGAGCAAGCGCGCGGCCTCGACACCCGTCTGGTCGACGACGACGTCATCCTGTCCACTGCCATTCAGAGCAACGTGAATCTGGGTGCGGTCGAGGCCCACGACGAACTGCGCTTTCGGTTGAGTGGCGTGGACCTGGAGGGCTTCGACCTGGATGGCGGTCGCCAGGAGCTCCGTGGCGACACCTTGGTTGTTCGCCGCGAAGACTGGGACGCGCTGGACCCCAGCTACACACTGCCCTACAAGCGCATGGACCTGCCGGCCGAGCTTCAACCCGAGCCGCTGGTACAAAGCGATGACCCACGCATCGTGCGCGCAGCCCGCCGAGCCACCAACTGGGGAACGCAGTGGAACCACAGTCCCAAGCGCGTCTCGCGCCAGCTCAACAACTTCGTATACCACCTGCTCGACAAGCAGATCACCGTATCGATTCCCAACGCGCTGCAGGTGCTGGAGTCCGAACAAGGTGACTGCAACGAGCATACGGTGCTGTTCGTGGCACTCGCCCGTTCCCTGGGGCTACCGACACGCACGGCCGTCGGGCTCGTGTATCTGAACGGTTCTTTCTTCTACCACGCATGGCCCGAGGTATGGATGGACGAGTGGGTGGCCATGGATCCGACTTTCGGACAGTACCCCGCCGATGCAGCGCACCTCCGATTCGTGATTGGAGGCCTCGCCCAACAAGTCGACATCGTCCGCCTGATCGGACGACTTGAAATCGAGATCGTGCAATAGCCATGAATACATCGGAATGGAACGGCGCGGATGTCGACGCCATGGTCGAACTCCAGGAAGTCGTCAAGCGCTACGGGAAGTTCGAGGCGGTGCGAGGCGTGTCGTTTCGAGTCCCTCGCGGCAAGATCTTCGGCTTCCTGGGTCCCAACGGGGCCGGCAAGACCACTACGATTCGGATGTTGTCGGGAGTCCTGCGGCCCACCTCAGGAGTCGTGAAGGTCGGCGGCGTCAACGTGGAGTTGGATCCCGAAGGCGCAAAGGCCAAGATCGGCTACATTCCCGATCGGCCCTACCTGTACGAGAAGCTCAGCGGTGCGGAGTTCTTGAGGTTCGTGGCCGGGCTGTGGGGGCACGACCCGGACGCCGCCGAGGCGCGGGCCGACAAGCTGTTGGAACTCTTTCAGTTGCAGGATCGCAAACACGACCTGATCGAGAGCTTCTCCCACGGAATGCGGCAGAAGCTGCTCATCACTTCGGCGCTCGTTCACGAACCCGAGCTCATCGTGGTCGATGAGCCCATGGTCGGATTGGACCCACGTGCGGCCAAGCTGCTCAAGGACCTGTTTCGCAACTACGTCGAGCAGGGGGGAACCGTGTTTCTCTCCACGCACACGCTTGAAGTGGCGGAAGCCCTCTGCGACCACATCGCAATCATCCAACATGGTCAGATCATCGCCCGAGGCTCCATGGATGAGCTGAGGGCCCAGGCCGAGGCGGGCGACGCAGGGCTCGAGGAGATCTTCCTCAAGGTGACCGGCGGAAGTGACGTCGAGCACGCGCTGGCGAACCTGGCGGGAGCGCTGGCGGGGTGAAGTCGTCGAGCGGACTGCGCTGGTTGTTGGGCGCGAAGCTGAGGGCCCGCGTCAATCGGGCGCGTTCCGACGAGACCCGCGTGGCCAAGGCGGCCGTCTTCGGTTTGGTCGGCGTGCTGTTCGGGACCTTCATGTTCGCCGTCATCTTCCGCATGCTGCTGTACTTTCGGGGCACGCAGGGGATCGGAGATCTGTTGGCTAGTAAGCTGCTTGGCTTGGCGTTACTGACGTTCCTGTCGATCCTGCTGCTCTCCAACGTCATCGCCTCGCTCTCGACGTTCTTCCTCGCCAAGGACCTGGAGTTGTTGATGGCCGCCCCCATCGACCCGCTCAAGGTGTACGGGGCTCGACTGCTGGAGACGCTGGTCAACTCGTCTTGGATGGTCGCCATGTTGGCCGTACCCCTCTTCGCGGCCTACGGAGTCGCGTTCGGTGGAGGTCTCGGCTACGTGGCCTTGGTCATTGTGGTCATGTTGGCACTCCTGTTGGTGCCAGCGGTGCTCGGCAGCGCCATCACACTGCTGCTGGTCAACGTGTTTCCGGCGCGGCGCACCCGGGATCTCCTGGCACTCAGCGGACTGTTCACTGCGGCAGGGGTGGTAGCGCTCTTCCGTTTCCTGAAGCCCGAGCGCCTGGTGCGACCCGATGAGTTCCGTGACCTGGTCGACTTCCTGGCCGTGCTCAGGACTCCCAGCTCGGCCTGGCTCCCCAGCGAATGGGCCGCCAACGCCACGCTGACCTGGCTACAGGGCGGGTTTGACGTGTTGCCTTTCCTGCTGCTGGTGAGCACAGCGGCCGCGGCGGTCGTGGGGGGCGCGTGGCTGCACGGGCGCTTCTATCGAACGGGGTTCACCCGGGCCCAGGAGGGAGCCGAGCAGCTCTCCGGTCGCACGCGGTCGCGGCTGGCGGACCGGGTCTTCGGCATGTTGGAGCCCACCACCCGCGAGCTGGTTGTCAAAGAGGTCCGGGTGTTCTTCCGCGATGCCACCCAATGGTCTCAACTCATCCTGTTGGGCGTCTTGGTCGTGGTCTACGTCTACAACATCCGCTCGTTGCCGCTCTATACCGGTGAGGAGCTGTCTTTCTTCCTGATCAACGTGATCTCGTTTCTCAACCTGGGTCTGGCGGGCTTCGTAATCGCTGCGATCGCTGCGCGCTTCGTGTTTCCGGCCATGTCGCTCGAGGGACGCATGCTTTGGTTGTTGCGCTCGGCGCCGCTGGACTTGCGTAAGGTGTTCTGGTCCAAATACTGGGTGGGAGCGCTCCCGCTGCTGCTGGTCGCGCTGCCCCTCATCGTGGGCACCAACCTCATCCTGCAGGCCAGTCTGTTCCTGCACGTGCTGTCGGCCCTCACCATGGTGGGCGCCACACTCGCCATGACGGCCCTGGCACTCGGGTTCGGAGCCCTGCATCCCAACTTCGAGACCGAGAATGCGGCCGAGATTCCCACCTCGTTCGGCGGCCTACTGTTCATGATGACAGCCGTGGGCTACCTGGCGGCCCTAATCCTGTTGGAGGCTTGGCCGGTCTACCTGTTCCTGCGGGGCCGGCTGGACGGCGCGAGTGTGCCCGTGTGGCCGCTGGTGCTCGGCCTGTCGGGGGCGGCGGCCCTCACCGTGGTGGCGACGGTGCTCCCGCTTAGGGCCGGGGTTCGCCGCATTCGCGAGATCGAAGTCTAGAAGGCAGTAGCCTTCGAAAGACAGCTGCGACCGCTTGAATCCCTGGACAGGCACCACGATATTCAGGACTCGGACACACGAACCCTCGCCTGAAGGGCTGTAAAGCGTCATGTCGAACCTGGTCCCCGGTGGCTACGTCTTTACCCATGCGGTGTTCTGGACCGTCGTGGGGATGGTGGGAATCGGCACCAACGCCGTCGCCATCATCTGCTCGGTCGGGTTGGCCATGATGGTGTTCGAGCGCTTCTCCCGAGAATCCTGAGGCCGAGGGCGCCCCTCCCATGACAGTGCTCATGATTCTGGGGGGCGTGGTGGCGCTGGGGGTGGGGATCTATCTGGGATTGCCCGGCGACTCCAACGTGTCGCGAGAGGACATCGAGGAGGCGCTCTCCAAGCCGCGCAGCGGCCACAAGAAGGTCAAGCGCAGGTTCACTCCGCTCGACTACTTCGCGCGTAACAAGCGGGAGAGCTCGATCCGCAACCAGGAGCGCCAGCGCTTCAAGACGGTGAAAGGTCGTAAGCGCTAGTGTGGTGTTCCAAGAGTATCACGGCCATTCGAGTGCCGATGCATCCGACCCCGCTTCGTTGCTCGTCCTCGCAATAGCCCTGCTATTCCTCGTACGCTCGCCTCCCAGGGACCGACGCCTCGACACTCTCTGTGGCTCGCGAACTCTTGGAACACCACACTAGCCGAACATCCTCGGCAGCACGGCGTTGACGATCACCAGCACGATACCGACGAAAGCGCCGAGCACGTAGCCGAGCCGGACGATCAGCCGTAGCTCGCGTTCTGTGACCCGCCGAACGATCTCCTCCATCTTGGCGGTGGGAAACGCGAGCACCTTCTCTTCCACCCGCCGCGACACCTCGATCCGCTGCACCACCTCGGGTACCTGGGTCTGAATCCAGCTCCACAGGGACTCCGCCAAAGGCGCCTCGATCCGCGCCACCGTTCCACTCGGAAACCACTCGAGCGGGCGCCCCAGCGGCCGGTCCACGATGGCTTGCGAAAACGCATGAAGACCTTCGCGCATCAACCGCATGGCCGAGTCGGTACGCGCGGCTTCGACCAGCCACTCGGCGAACCGAGCCGGCGGTACCCGCCCCACCACATCCCCCCAGTTCCGCTCGCTCATCTTGGTGAGGCCCAAGACCATCCGATCCCGTAGGAACTGTTCTGAACGGGGGTCCTCCGTCATGCGGACCACCCAGTCCGTGAGGGTCTCGATAGCCTCCATGACGCTCGCTTCACCGGGTGCTCCCAGGACGGAGCGGACCGGTCGACCCAGCAGGTCCACGAAGGCGTCGCGCACACCTTTCGACATCGCCTCTTGCACCTCGGGTTCGCGGAGCATCTCTCCCAGGCGCTCGGCACCCTCGTCCTCGATGGCGCTGAGCACCCGGTCGACCGCCTCGTCGGTCATCACCAGCTTGGCCACGACGCGCTGATGGAACTTCAGGTCCTGCATGAATCGGCGGAGCAGATCGTGGATGGCGCGCTGAAAGCGCAGGCGGGTCACCGGGTCCTCCAGGAGCTGCCCCAGTCGCTGGATCGCTAGCGGGAGATACCCCGCAACCGCGCGCTCCACCGACCCGATCATCCCCTGGGGCAGGATGTCCTGAAACGTTCGGTCCGGCGCAAGCAGTCGCTCCGACGAACGCTGCAGGTAATCATTGACCGCTTCTCGGAATCCGTTGCTCCCGGTAGCATCCTTGAACCATTCCGCGGCCAGGCTGGCCAGCCCCTCGCGCCGCGTTGGGGTGAGAAGCTCCGCTACGGGCTCCTGTCCCAGCCGCTGATACATCGATCCGGCCCGTTCGGAAACGTGCGCCACGAACGGGTCCGAGTGCACGTACTCGACCACTCGGTCCGCCGCACCGTCGATGCCCTCCACCAGAAGGCGCTCCAGGTCCGACCGGAACTCCTCGGGAATGAGCGTGCGCAGGGAGCCTCGTTCCACTCCCAGCAGATGGTCCAGAAAGGCGCGGAGTCGCTCGTCGAAGGCTTCGCGGAACTCCGGTTCCGTGAGCACCTTGGTCAGGTCTTCTTCCGTGAGGAGGCGTTCCCCGACGGTGCGTCCGATGGCAGAGGCCAGGCGCGCCTGATTCTTGGGGACGGCCCCATGCAGGAAGCCGAAGCGGTAGCCGCCTAGCTTGGGTGGCTCGTAGGGGTGAAAGAGCATCCAAATGGCGACGGTATTCGTCAGTCCACCCGCGAGCGCTCCGAACCCGATGGTGACCAGAGCGGCGACGAGGTCAGGATTCAAGCCGGACGTGTCCCACTGTGAAAGGTCGACTCCTGTGAAGGTCCAACTCCGCGACAATCCTCAGCCGAGAAGATAAACCCCTCGTCCGAGGGGCGGGGCCACCCGGGCTTCACGGCGACGTCTGGGTATGCTGCACGAGTCCCCACACAGAGTATTCGGCACCCAGCAAGGTCATCGTTCCGCGAACCAGAAAGAGCGCCTCCACGGGGAGCTGGGGCCCCGGCCCCTCTCCGGTCCACAACTGCGAGGACTCCACCGAAACCGCTCCCACCAGCTCTCCATTGTCGCTCACGACACTCCACGTATCCGGGACGTCCCTGCGCGCGGGTTCGTAGGCTCGGACCTCGTCCCACACAACGCTCAGGCTGGGCCACTGCAGCTCCCTTTCATCTGCCCGCCCCCAGCCGCGATACGGCGTCTCGCCTCCCTCAGTTTCTCCTTCCAGCAGGAGCTGGACGGAGTCGCCGCTCACCAGGACGATCCAATCCCCGGGGGCGCGGTCGGCAGGGCGCCAGTTGCGGCTGACGTCCACGACCGATCCCGGAGTGGGAACGTTGGCCACCAGGAGCGTGGCGCGGTTGACTCGCAGGTCCTCTCCGCGGGGACCACTCCAGTCGACCGTTTCCGGCCCGACGTCCAGATCCAATTCGTTGGGAGGCTCTCGGAAGATCACGTTGTCCACCCGGTCATTCGCGCCCACGATCAGAGACATGCCCTCATGCGGCAGCAGCCTCCAGGGTGCCCTCGAAGGGGGGCCTGACCAGGCGGAGGAGAAGAAGCCCTCCCAGGTCCCGCCCGAGAGCAGCGTCGCGTTCACCGATCGGTCCACGCCACCTGGCCGGGTGCGCGCCACGAACCGCCAGGGCAGCAGCATGGGTTCATCGGTGTCGTCGGACAGGAAGACGAGCATGCGCTCGTAACTCCGTCCCGGTCCCTCAGATACCGGCATGGGCTCGTCCGGGGTGGCCTCGGTGGCGTCCCCGCGTGGGACGGGTGCCGGTCCGCAGGCCCACAGACCCAACACGAGGCCCAAACTACCGTACCACATGGAGATACGGGCTTCGCCCAGCTGCAGGTGTGGTTTGCCGAACATGGTGCCCGAATCTATGTTGCCGGCTGTTCTTTTCCCACAGCCCCAGGCGAATCGTGCCCCTCCATACCAAGATCCTCATCTCGTTGGCCGCCGGCGTGGTCGCCGGTTTCATCGCCAACTTCTTCGGTCTCGAGTGGCTCCAGTCGATCTTCGCCGGTATCGAGCCGATCGGCACCGCTTGGATCCGGATGATCACGATGATCGTGATCCCTCTGGTGGTGGCGAGTCTTCTGGTGGGCACCGCCTCGCTCGGAGACATCCGCAAGTTGGGGCGGATCGGCGGGAAGACCATCTTCTTCTACATGTCGACCACTGCCGTCGCGGTGGTCATTGGGCTGGGTCTTTCCAACCTGGTGCGCCCTGGGGCGGGCGTGGATCCAGCTACGCGCGATGCGCTGTCATCTCAGTTCGAGGGGCAGGCGTCAGCCAGCATGCAGTTGGCGGCTGAGAAGCCCAGTTGGGTTGAAACCCTCATCGAGATGATCCCGCGGAATCCGGTTCAGGCCGCGGCGAACATGGAGCTGCTCCCACTGATCTTCTTCACCATCATGTTCGGGGCCGCGCTCACGCTGATCGAGGAGGAAAAGAAGAACGCCGTGTTGACGTTCTTCGACGGCGTGAACCAGGTTAGTATGGTCATGATCGACTGGGTGATGAAGCTGGCACCGATCGCAGTATTTGCGCTCATCGCCTCCATCGTGGCCCAATTCGGGTTCGACCTGTTACAGAGCTTGCTGATTTACGCGGTGACCGTGGTAGCGGGTTTGCTGCTGCATATGGGAATCACGTACATGGGTATTGTGAAGTTTATCAGCAAGCTCAGTCCATGGAATTTCTTGAAGAAGGCCAACAAGGCGCAGTTGATCGCGTTCAGTACCTCGTCCTCCAACGCGACGTTGCCGGTCACCATCGAGACGGCAGAGGAGGACATAGGCGTCTCAAACGAAGTCGCGTCGTTCGTACTTCCGTTGGGCGCAACCATCAACATGGATGGAACCGCGCTCTATCAGGCCGTGGCGGTCATGTTCATCGCACAGATCTACGGGATCGACCTCTCGTTGGTCGATCAGGCCACGGTGGTGTTGACCGCCACCTTGGCGTCCATCGGTGCGGCGGGAGTGCCGAGCGCCGGCATCATTACGCTGATCATCGTCCTGAACGCCGTGGGTCTGGGAGCGCATATCCAGGCCGGGATCGCGTTGATTCTGGGCGTCGACCGAATCCTTGACATGCTGCGTACCGCGGTGAACGTCACCGGGGACCTCACGGCCTCCACGTTCATCGCTCGCACCGAGGGTGAGGAAATCGTGCCACGGCCGGTCGACCACGACCTGACCATGAAGCCGAGCTAGGCCCGATAGCCCACGCTGGGTCGGGAGCTGGCGCTGGGGGTAAGGATCTGCTCGGGGGTGGCGTCGAGCTTGGCATCCAACGCCTTCAGGAACGAGATGATCCTGCGGGCGTTTGCGCCCAAATCGGCAGCGCCCTTCTGTGACTTTGAGGTCACGTCCACGCGAGTCTGGGCGTTGGCATCCAGGCTGATACGGATCGTGACCTCGTCGACCCACCGGAAGATGCGGGTGCGTGCCTCCGCCTGAATCACGCCCTCCCGATCGTTCCAGGACCGCACACTCCAGCCGGGGAGGCCCGAGTCGGCCAATAGCGTAGCCGCCGTCCAAACCTGATCGAACGGGATGGTGTAACAGCGCCCGCGAAGCCTCGGGTCCGGTGACCCCGGATGCGTCTGAGCTCGATTCCGAGTCAGAGCCTTGACCCACCGTCCCATCATGGGGTGGGTCCGTCCCCAAGGGCGAACCGAATGGTCACCGCCGCGCTGACCTCTTGGTCCCCGGCTTCGATGGGCGTGCTCGCCATCGCTGCTTCGGCCCTCATGAGGTAGGGCTGTACGGGCGGACTGCGATCCGCGCCCCCTCTCATCTCCAGCACCCTCCCCAACGGCATTCCCAGGGCGTCCGCCATGGTCTCCGCCTGGGCGCGCGCGTTCTCGACGGCCATTCGAAGGGCTTCGAGTCGTGCCGGTTCGGGCTCGGATGCGGCGAAACTCAGACCGGTGACGCGATTGGCACCAGCGCCGATCGCGGCATCCACCAACTGGCCCACCTCCCCAACCGCGGCTGTGCGGGCACGCACCTGGTTCATCGCGCGGTACCCACCAATCCTCGGGACCTCGCCAGGCTCGCCTCGGCCTCGATAGACGGGCTGCAGTTGGTACCCGTGCGTGTCGACCTCCAGCGCCTCCAGGCCCGTGGCCCTCAGCGCGTCGAGGACCTCGGTCATGAGGTCGGCGTTCTCCTGGGCCGCCCGCCCAGCCGACGGTGCTTCCGTCTCGACGGAGAAGCTGACGATGGCCAAGTCGGAAGGAAGCGAAACCGAAGCTGAACCGTTGACCTCGATGAAGGCCGGAGAGGCGGAGTCGGTCATTTGAGCGGCGAGGGGAGTTGCGAGGGCAGAACCGAAGAGCGCTGCGGTGAGCACCCCCGCCCCGCGAAGCCAGTCTGCCCCGGACCCCGGGCGCGGAAGAGCAGGGTTAGATTGGAAACGTGGCTCGAAAGTGGTCATAACTCTCAGTACACGGAAACGACCCTGAAAGTTTGCCCTCACAGGGGGCGCGTGGCAATGTCCAAGAACCTCGGGGGCGACCCGTGTCCGCCTCCTACAGCCCCGACACCGAATAGATGAAAGCGATCATTCCTCTCGCCGGGAAAGGCACCCGCCTCCGGCCCCTCACGCACGTGACCCCCAAGCCGCTGGTCAAGGTCGCGGGGCGTCCTGTGATGAGCTACATCCTCGACGACCTCAAGGCGCTTGGGATCGACGAAATGGTGTTCGTCGTGGGATACCTACGGGACAAGGTCCGGGAGTACATGGATGCGGAGTACCCCGATACTCACGTGCACTATGTGGTCCAGGAGGTTCAGGACGGGACCGCCGGCGCCGTGAAGCTCGCCGAGCCCTGGGCCGACGACGAGTTGCTCATCGTATTCGTCGATACGTTGTTCGAGGCCGATCTGTCGCTTGCACGCTCGCTCGGGTCCGAGTGGTCCGGCGCCATCTGGGCCAAGGAGGTCGAGGACTATCAACGCTTCGGCGTCATCGTGACCGACGAACACGGCGCCATGAAGCGGATCGTGGAGAAGCCCTCCGAGCCGGTCTCCAAGCTGGCCAACATCGGACTCTACTACATCCGCGACTACAAGCTCCTGTACGAGGGGATCAACCACGTCATCGATACGGCCGACCCGGGCAAGGGGGGCGAGTACTATCTGACGGATGCGTTCCAGTACATGGTCGATCACGGGGCCAAGCTCTTCACCCCTCCGGTGGGTGGATGGTACGACTGCGGCAAGGCCGATACCCTTCTCGAAACGAACATGCACCTGCTCTCGACGGGGCGGGAAGGTGTGGCACCCGAGGCCCAGGTTTCCGACTCTCAGGTGGATGTGCGGTGCCGGATCGAAGCCGGAGTCGTCGTCGAGGACTCCGTCATTGGTCCCAACGTGACAATCGAAAGGGGCGCATTCATCAAGGGGAGCCGGCTGGCGAACACCATCGTCGGTGCCGACTCGCGGATCGAAGGCTCCGAACTGAACGAATCCCTTCTCGGTGAGTCGGTGGAGATCCGAGGCGCTCGGGGTTCGCTGCGAGCGGCCGCTCATACGGTGTTCGATGCGTCGACCGACTAGTGGCCTGATGACTTAGAAGCACGCTGCGGGAACGGCGCAGCGTAGGGAGAAGCGGACGAATGGAACCGGGCGAACTCATCCACGACTGGAACGAGATCGAACCAACGGTGGCCCCCGAGGAGCGCCGTACGGTCGAGCTGGACGACGAGACACTGCGAGATGGGTTGCAGAGTGCATCCGTGGTCGATCCCTCGCTCGACGACAAGGTGAGGCTTCTCCACCTCATGGAGGGGCTGGGGATCGACTCGGCCGATATCGGCCTTCCTGGTGCGGGCCCAAGGGCTGTGGAGGCGGTCACCCACTTGGCCAGGGAGATCGTGGAAAGTGGGCTGGCGATTCGTCCCAACTGTGCAGCCCGCACGTTGGTCGCCGACGTGAAGCCGGTGGCCGAGATCAGTCAGAAGTGTGGCATCCCCATCGAAGTGTGCACCTTCATCGGAAGCTCCGCTGTGAGGCAGTATGCCGAGGGATGGACCCTGGAAAAGATGCTGAACGTTTCGGAGAAGGCGGTCACCTTTGCCGTTTCCGAGGGACTCCCGGTCATGTTCGTCACGGAGGACACAACGCGCGCAAGGCCCGAGACGCTCGAGGCCCTCTACAGCAACGCCATCCGATGGGGCGCTCGACGCCTGTGCCTCGCCGATACCGTGGGTCATGCGACGCCCGACGGTGTTCGGACCCTGGTGCGTTTCGTGCGCGAGAAGATCGTTGAGCCCAGTGGCGAGAATGTGCAGGTGGATTGGCACGGTCACCGCGACCGCGGGTTGGGATTGGCTAACGCGATTGCTGCTGTGGAAGCCGGAGCGGACCGCATTCATGGGACTGGGCTCGGCGTGGGGGAGCGCGTAGGGAACGTGGAGATGGACCTCCTGCTCGTGAACCTGAGTTTGCTGGGGTATCACCACGGCGACCTGTCCGGGCTCGCGGAGTACTGTGATCTGGTGTCGGAGGCGTGCGGCGTCCCGCTTGCCCACGACTACCCCGTGTTCGGGAGCGACGCGTTTCGGACGGGCACTGGCGTGCATGCTGCGGCCATCATCAAGGCTCAAGCCAAAGGCGACGACTGGCTGGCCGACCTCGTGTACTCCGGGGTGCCGGCCGCCATGTTCGGGCGCCGCCAAGTCATCGAGGTGGGGCCCATGTGTGGCCTCAGCAACGTGAAGTTCTGGCTGAACGCACGAGGGTTCGATCCCGATGACGAGGCGGTATGTACACGCATCTTCGAGCTGGCCAAGAAATCCGACCGTACCCTGACGGAAGACGAGATCCTTGAGGTGGTGCGGGCGTAGCGGACAGTCGCTGAGCGACCGATGACCATGGGAGACTCTGCCTCGAAAAGCCGACGCATCCTGGTCGTTGAGGACGAAGCCGATATCGCGGCGCTCGTGGCCTACCAGCTAACCTCTGCTGGTTTCCAGGTACAGACGGAGAGTTCAGGCGCGGGGGCGTTGGCCGCGATCGAACGGCAGATTCCCGACCTGGTGGTACTCGACATCATGTTAGCCGGGCTCTCCGGTATCGAGGTCCTGCAGAGCGTGCGCTCCGATCCGGCTACTCAGGACCTGCCGGTGCTGCTCCTGACGGCTCTGCGCACTCAGGACGATCGGATCCGCGGATTGGAGCTGGGCGCAGATGATTACCTGACCAAGCCGTTCAGTCCCAAAGAGCTGGTGCTGCGTGTAGAGGCAGTTCTGCGCCGGGCCACCCGGCCCGCTACCGGGGGTGCCATACCGGTGTTGAAAGCGGGGGAACTCCGGCTGGACCCGGGGGCGGCCCGCTGTTGGGTGGGAAGTCAGGAGCTGTCGCTGACCCCCACCGAGTTCAAACTGCTTCAGACGCTGCTGGAGAAGCAGGGTAGGACGTTGGATCGCACGCAGCTACTGCAAAGCGCCTGGGACATCGACGCGGGGGTTGCCAGTCGACTTCAGACCCGGACTGTGGATATGCACATGCGTCGACTGCGTGCCAAGCTGGGAGCCCTGGGAGACTGGGTGAAGACCGTGCGGGGTTTCGGCTATCGCTTCGAACCACCGGCTACATAGAAAGGTGAGCACGGGCGAGTGCACATGACGGTGCGGGCCTGGGTGTTTGCGTTTACGCTGTCGGGCGGTGTGGCGGCGTTGCTCCTGAGCCAGTTCGGAATCCTGTGGGCGCTCGCCGGACTCCTCGGAGTCGCAGTGCTGGGAGGCGTGCTCACACGTTCCTGGGCGGCCCAGGTTCAGGGACAAGCGGCGCGGTTCGCGGCGGGCGAGCGCATCGGTCCCGCCGTTGCGGTGCCCGTTCGGGAACTGGCTGACGTGTCCGCCTCGCTGCTCGAGGCGGATGTGCGCGAGGCCACGGCGCAGAGCGCCGCGGTCGAAACACAGTTGGAGCTTCAAACCCTGCTCGACGCAATGTCCGAAGGGGTGCTCGAGTTGGACGAGCATGCCCGACTGGTTCGAGCCAACCAGGCTGCGCGCCGGATCCTCGAGCTGCGAGAACCCAAGGTCCAAACGCCCATCGAGGACCTGGTGCGGGGCTCCACGCTACGGGCGGCCATCGACGACGCGTTGGCTGTGGCGCCCGACCCGGTGGAGGTCACGCCCTGGGACCGCACCCTGCTCGTGCGGGCGAAAGTGTCGACCGGAAAAGGCGCCATCGTCACCGTGCAGGACCTCACCGAGGTACGCCGCCTGGAACGGGTACGCACCGACTTTGTCGCCAACGCATCTCACGAGTTGAAGACCCCGCTCACTGCCCTTAGGGGTTTCGCCGAGACCCTCCTGGACGAGGAGCCGCCACCCGAGGTGCGCCGCAACTTCGTTGCGTCCATTGCCAGAAATGCGCTGCGGCTACAGAGGCTCGTGGAGGATCTCCTCGACCTCTCCCGCCTGGAGTCGGGGGGGTGGCGCCTGGAGCCCGCGCATGTGGACCTTGCGGCGCTGGCGCGGCGAACCTGGAGCGACACCGTGGGAGATCGGGAGGGCGAGGTCACGCTGCACGTCGTGGGTGAGGGGACAGCCTGGGCCGACGCGGGAGCGGTGGAGCAGATCTTCGCCAACCTGTTCAGCAACGCACTGCGGTACACCGATGCGGGCGGGAGCGTCACGGTGCGGCTGCGCTCGGGCAAGGAACGGTTGCAGACTGCCGTGATCGACACGGGCTCCGGTATTCCTGCCGACCATTTGCCACGGATCTTCGAGCGCTTCTATCGAGTCGATCCGGCCCGCTCCCGCGAAGACGGTGGGACCGGCCTGGGCCTCTCGATCGTGTCCCACCTGGTCCGCACGATGGGAGGCTCGGTGGGGGCAACCAGCGCTGCGGGAGAGGGAACCACCATCACGTTCACTCTGCCGCTGGAACCGACGAGTGGGGACTCGGATGTCGGTGGAGAGGACCAGGCTCTACCTTGAAGGGCCATGAATGATTTCCCGTGTGCGTCTTGAAACACCGCGCTAGCCTTTGGGGGCCCGACGAAGAGCCCGAAGAGCCATGGCGGAGCCCGGCCTTCGAAGAGGGCCGAGCCACTCTGCTGGAGCCGATTCCGCAGGCCCAACCCGACCGCCGCCAGAACGAGCTTCGGGGTCAGGTAGCGATCGTAAGCGGCGGCTCCAGCGGCATCGGACGAGCTGCGGCGATGGAGCTGGCCCAACGGGGCGTTGACATCGCGTTCAACTACCTGGACGACGGCACGCCGCGGACCCGCCGTGAGGCACAGCGGGTGGCGGCCGAGATCCGTGAGCTGGGCGTGCGGGTCCTATGCGATGCCTGCGACGTGAGAGTCGCCGACCGTGTCAACGGTTTCGTCGCCACGACCATGGAGCAGTTGGGCAGAATCGATATCCTGGTCAACAACGCGGGCGTGGGGAGGGACCGGGCCATGTGGCGTATGTCGGATGAGGAGTGGCGCGCGGTCCTCCAGACCAACCTGGACGGTGCGTTCTTCTTCACCCGCGCGGTCGCACCGCACTTCCGGGCGCAGGAACACGGTAAGATCGTCAACGTCGCCTCGGTGCACGGGATTCGTAGCGAGTTCGGCCTAACGAACTACTCCGCCTCCAAGGCGGGCCTCATCGGCTTCACCCGTGCGGCGGCAATGGAGCTGGGGCCGTCCAACATCAATGTCAACGCGGTGGCGCCGGGCTACATCCGCACCACCAGGCTGACCGACAGCGTCTCTCCAGAGATTCTGGACCGGGCTCGGGAGCGGAGTGTGCTGGGTCGGTTGGGGGATCCGTCCGATGTGGCGGGCGTGATCGTATTCCTGTGCAGCGAAGCGGCCCGGCACATCACGGGCGTGGTGTTGCCGATCGACGGCGGGTACCTCCTGTAGGCGGGTTGGCACCACACTCGCGTTCGACCGGCGCTACGGTACCCATCGCCCCGTGGCAACCACTTCTGGTTCGCCTGGATCGCGTTTCGGCCTGATACGCGTGTGCTCAACCAATAGAAAAAGCCACCCCCCTTGCGGGAGGTGGCTCTAAACTCGTGAAGCGACGCGGGGGCCCGTCGCTCGACTTAAGTGTGATCAGCCTCCCACCAGGAAAGAGACCTTGCAGTTCACGCGATAGCGCGCGATCGACTGATCACGCACAACAGCCTGAATATCCTGCACGTAGACCGAGCGGATGTTCTTGATCGTCTTACTGGCTTCGGCGACCGCGTCCTCGATGGCGGCTTCGACCGAGCTGCCCTCCGCCAAGATCTCTACAACCTTTGCTACTGACATGAAAACCTTCCCCCTTACGTTGAACAGACGTGCGTGGCCCAGGGTAGTAGCGACCGCATCCCAAGGCAATACGACCCAGAGGAGATCGATGGCGAAGTCCGTCAAGAAGTCCGACCGGGAATGGCGCGAGCAGCTTACTCCCGAGCAGTTCCGCGTCACCCGAAAGAAGGGGACGGAGCGAGCCTTCACCGGCGAGTACTGGGACCACAAAGCGCCCGGCGTCTACCGCTGCATCTGCTGCGATGAGCCCCTCTTCGACGCTTCCACCAAGTACGACTCGGGGACCGGTTGGCCGAGCTTCTATGCTCCGCTCAGTGCGGGGGCCGTGGCCGAGAAGGCGGATCGGAGTCTGTTCATGCGGAGGACGGAGGTAGTGTGCGCACGGTGCGACGCCCACTTGGGGCACGTCTTTCCCGACGGTCCGGCACCGACCGGACAGCGGTACTGCCTCAATTCGGCGGCGTTGCGCCACGAGGGGCGAGACGAGGACTAGCGGCCGGCGCTTTCCAGCACCTGGACCGCGTCCGTGTGTCCGGCGTGGCGGGCCCAGTCGAGCGGGGTGGCGTCGTGGTGTTGGTCTCGAGCGTCGAGGGGGGCGCCCGCTTCCACCAACTGCGCCACTAGGTCGACGTGGCCCGCCCAGGCGGCCTCGTGGAGCGCCGTAGTGCCGTGACTCCAACGTCCGTCGAGTGCCACCCCGCGCTCCAGGAGTAGCCGGACCGCTTGGGCCTCTCCGGCCGCGCTGGCAGCAATCAACGCCCACTGGGCGGTCGATGCCGGGTCACTCGGAGACCAGTGCACGCCTTGCGGCCGGGGCGGGGGGGCTTTGGGGGGATGGCTCTCCACGAGCACGTCTGTGAGTAGATCGGTGCGCCCGAGTGCGGCGGCAGTGACCGCATTGTCGACGCGGGCACCCAGGGCCACCAACGTGCGTGCGCCTACCATGTTCCTGAACAGGATGGCCAGCAGAAGCGGGGCACCGTTCCCGTCCGCGCCCTCCAACGACTGGCCACTCCGTGCGAAGGCTTCGATCAGTTCGCGCATGATGCCGGCGTTCAGCGGGTGCACGCTTGTAACCAAGGCCACCAGCGGGGTGGTGCCACCCCCGTAGGCCTCACCCGCGGCGTGGATATCGGCACCCCGTGCGATCAGCAGGTCCGCCACCTTCAAGGCCCGGGCCGGCACGCGCTGCCGCTCGTCCTCTACGCCGTTGGTGGCGGCGTAGTGAAGGAGTGTGCCCCGATGGGGGCGGGACGACCGCGCATCGATCAAGGCCGGATGCGCCTCCATGAGTGCTTCGAGGATCTCCACGTACCCACGCACGACCGCGTCGGCCGCCGCCTCGAAGACGTCGGGATCTACGTCGGTCATGCCTTCATCCGGAGCCCAGGGCCACACCGACCAGGAACGTCCCCAGCGTTCGTGTCCACACAAGCTCTCCTGTGTCGAGGTCGACCACGGACACCGTACCGGGAGTGTCGACGGCGCCTTCGCTACTGACGTAGGCTCGGCCGGCCTCGACGTCGACGTCCAGGCCGTGCGGGTGGGCACCTTCGAGCACGATTCGCTGGCGCTCCGTCAAAGTGACAGGGTCCAGGATGGACAGGCTGGCCCGGCCCCGATTGGCCACGACCAGTCCCTGGGGCGCCATGGCCAGTTGGGTGGGCCCCGGGGGCGTGGCGGTGCGTCCGAGCTCCTGGCCGTCAAGGCCCAGTCGAACCACTTCTGCGCTGGCATGGAGCCCGACGTAGACGCTTTGACCGTTCGGATGCCAGGCCACGTTGAGGGGCTTGTAGTGTGGCGCGCCTGGTGGCCCTGCCTCCGGTCCCGCCGGTACCCGCCAGCGCTCGTCGAGGGACTGGGCGTCCAGCACCACCACCTCGTCCGACAGAGCACACGCGACCGCAAGCAGTTCGCCCGACGGATCGACGGCGGCGTCATGCGGGGCGGCGCACACCGGAAGCGTCCGCTCGACCCGGAGCGTGGTCAGGTCTACTACGGCGAGGTCACTCACCACTCCCATCCCGCTCCGGTAGTAGTCCGGCACGAACCCGCGGCGGCCGTCCGGAGAGATCCGAATGCGCGCGGCGCCACGCGTGGGAAGGGTCACACGGCCGACCAGACGGTCGTCCACGGCCTCGTACTTCCAGAGGGTCGGCTCGCCGTGCGACACCGTGGCGTACCAGTGGGAGCCATCGGGCGAGACCGCTACACCATGCGGTTCGTCCACCTCCCCCCGCCGGGGATTCAGGGCCAGGCTATCCAGGAGCGCACCAGTCTCACTGTCCAGTACGAATACCTGATCGGAGAACCCGGAGGCCACGTAGAGCCGGCGCGGAGCGTCGTCCCCGGCGCACCCGAGTCCGCAGGCGAGTGTGCTCAGGCACAGTAGCCGCCAACGCACGATTGCGCGGCGACCCGCTAGGGCGACGGCCGCAGTACGACCAGCCCTTTGTTCATGTCCGACACATACAGAAGGCCGTCGTGCAGTTGGGGTGCCCAACTGCAGGTCCCTTGCACGCTGGCGCATCCGGATCCGGCACCATCGTACACCTCTCCGAAGATCTCGCGACCCTGACGGTCGAGGTCACCCAGGAGCGTCCCGTTCACATCGAGGGCCCGAAGACCGTTCGTGTACCAAGCCAAGTAGAGCACGCCCGTGTCCTCGTCCAGCCAGAAGTTGTGGGGGGTGGTGCCGGGCAGGCGGAACGTTGCCACCTCCCTGGGGGCGCTCAGGTCGTGCACGTCGATCACGTGCATGATGCCCGGAGAGGAGAAGTCCTCTTCGCCCACGAACACATAGCCCGCTTCGGGCCAGTACCAGGCGTTGTGTGTTTCACCGTCCAAGTTGCTCACTCGACCCACTTCGACCGGGTTGGTGGGAGACCCGCCCCGCACGCCGTTTCCGACATCTAGAATCACCAGACCGGCGCCCCAGTGTGCCAGGAACGCCAGGCCGTCCCGCACGTAGACATCGTGCAGGAAGCTGCTGCCGGCGTAGTAGCTCGCCACGGTGGTGGGGCTCGACGGGTCGGAGACGTCCAAAATGCGCAGGCCGTTCCCCGTGCCATCCAGAACCAGGTAGGCGTAGTCGCCCTCCAGCCAGGCGTTGTGGATGCCGCTCTCGAGCCCCGCAGTATAGCGGCCAAAGACCGTCGGGCGAGCCGGATCTGCCAGGCCCAACAGCGTCACTCCATTCAGTCCGTCGTTAGAGCCCTCATGGGTGATGAGCGCGAGCTGGCCGTCAGCCCGCACCTTCACGTCGTTCACGGTGCGGGCGTCCACGAAGAGCGTCTGCGTCAGGGCCGGCTGCGCGGGATTGGACACGTCCCACACGTTCAGGGCGTTCCCATAGCGGTTCACCCCGTTGACCGTGCGCCGGCCCCAAGTTCCCGAGTAGGCGTGATCGCCATGCACCCAGAGGTCGGACGTGTGGCGCTCTGCGACTTCGGCCTCCCCCACCCTGGTCACGCCGCCCGTGAGTCCGCGCGCGGCCACATTGACGGTGACTTCATCCACCAGGAGGCCCGCCGCGGCTCTCACGGTGACTGCCCCCGGAGAGTAGGCAACGAGCTCACCGTTCGGGGACACGAAGCCGGCGCCCGCGGGCGCCACGCTCCAAATGACCTTGGGGTTCGAGACGGCCTCGCCGTCCTGATCCGACCCTGTGGCTCCGAACGCCAGAACGTCGCCCTGGCGCACCTGAGTCGCGCCCCCTGTGATGCTGAGTGTCGTGAGCGACGTGTTGACCGCGTCTTCAGCCCTGAACGTGACCGGAAGCCGGTGCTCGCTCCCATCCACGGCGGCGATGAGCTCGGTCCGGTAGTCTCCGGCTTGGAGCAGGGTCCCAGAGACCACGTCGACCGCCAGGCGGACGCTGGTGCCGGGTGCAAGCGTGGCGATCTCCTGAGGGGATACTGAGAGACGGGCACCAGGAATGGACGCCTCAGACGCATCGGTGACGACGCCTCCGCGCAGCAGGATCGGTCCGACCGCTCGAGCGCCTCCGTTTCGGATCGTTACGGAGCCCGTGAGGTCGGCTTGAAGGGTCAAGTCCGAGGTGCCGAACACCAGGACAGCCTCCGGGGCCGTGGTGTCGGAACAGGCCACGCCGATCAGGGCCAGTAGCGCCACTGTGATGGCTCTGCCGCCTCCTACGCGGCAGCGACCAACCTGGAAGTCCATAGGGTATTCCTCTTGAAGATCTGGCCGCCCGACTCCGAGGGGCTGTCAAGAAGGGTTACGTTCCCAACCGACGCCGATTGCCGGGGCTGCGGGAACGTCCTGCCCCCGCTCCCAGTAGCACACCTTGTTCCGTCACCGTCACCAAGTAGGGCGCCCTCCTCGATGCTAACCACCTACTACCCTTTGCGCAGACAACTCGTTGCATTGGCGGCCGTCCTGGCTCTTGCAGCATGCGCCAGCTCGACGCAGGTGGCGCCCCAACCGGGCGATTCCCGTGGGGGAGTCCCCGATCTGGAAGGGCAAAAGGTGATGGTATTCCCGGTCCAGCGCTCGCGGGGCCTGGACCCGGCGCTGGATGCCTCTTCCGAGGTCGCGTATGCTCTGGGGGCTCGTGGTGGCGCCGACTGGATCATGCCCGCTGAGCTCCACCGTGCCATTGAACGCACGCCCGGATTGGCGTTGAAGGCTGACGGGCTCCCGGTGGACATGTTTCTACGGGCCCAGGTCGACCGCGTGGGGGACCCCCTCTACGGCCACCTCCGGCGCCTGGCCGCCATCACGGCCGCCGACCTGGCGCTCCTTCCCGTACAGGCACGCGGAGGGGAGCCCGATGCCGTCGGGAAGTCGCAGGTCTCCATCGCGGCCACACTCATCAACGCTCGGACCGGACGGGTGTACTGGTTCGGCATCGTAGAGGGCAGCAGTGGGAGTGGCGCGGCGGGTGCCTTGGCCAGCGCGTCGGAAGCACTGGCAAGAGCAGTCACCCCGCTCATGGGCAGAGACGCCGATCCGGTTTTGGAGGACATGTCTTGAGGAAGGTCTGGATGTTGGCACCAGTGCTGTTGCTGGCTGGCTGCGAAACGGCACCCCTGTTGGTGCCGACCGTCGACGACGTGACCTCGGCCTACCAGTACACGGGCGAACTCGAAGTCGAGATGTTCGGCAACGTCGCTGAGGTCAGGGTCTTTCAGCCCTCCCGGCAGCTTCGCCGCGGGGGTAGCCTCTGGGCCAAGGTCGGTCCGTATGTCTTCCTGTTGAGTCAGGAGACCAAGGACCTGTTCGAGGCCTTTGATGGTTTGGCGGCCGTGCGGGTGGTCACCCGCGCTCCCTCCGGCACCGAAGTCGCGCGCGCCATGCTGACGCGCGATGCTCTGAACGATATCACATGGACCCACGCCATCCGAGCTGGGGCGCTGGCGCGACGCGACGGCAGCACGAAGCCCAAGATGATCGAGGACCTGATCCGGATGGGCGAGGACCTTACGACGTTCGAGTATTCGAGCCGGTACGTGCGGAACTAGAGGGACGCGTGCCTCGGTTGATTCCGAGGTCCCAGCGGGCGATGATAGGCGGCGCCTTCCGGTCTCCGCACCGGCCTCTCTCGACTCAGCCCACGACATTCCATGGCCCGTACGATCACCGTCATTCCCGGGGATGGCATCGGTCCCGAAGTCACCAAAGCCACCCTCGAGGTTCTCGACGCGTCCGGGGCGGACCTGGAGTACGATCACCAGATCGCCGGCGTGGCTGCGCTAGAGGCGGTGCACAACCCGATCCCGCCCGAGACGTTGGATTCGATCAAGGCGAACCGGGTCGCGCTGAAGGGGCCTCTCACCACGCCCTCCGGTAGCGGGTTTCGGTCCATCAACGTGGCCATCCGCAAGGAGTTCGATCTCTACGCCAACGTGCGTCCGGCACGCACCCTGTTGAAGGGAGGCCGCTACGAGGACATCGACCTGGTGTTGATCCGCGAGAACACCGAGGGCCTCTATGTGGGTGTGGAGCACTACATCGGCATGGACGGGGACCCTCGGGCGGCCGCCGAGTCCGTCATGATCATTACCCGGTTCGGCGCCGAGCGCGTCATCGACTTCGCCTTTCAACACGCGAAACAGACTGGGCGCAAGAAGGTGACGCTGGCGCACAAGGCCAATATCCTGAAGTTCACCCAGGGATTGTTCTTGGATGTGGGCAAGGAAGTGGCAAAGCGCTATGAGGGCGAGATCGAGTTCGAGGATCGCATCATCGACGCGACGGCCATGCACCTTGTGATGAATCCATACCAGTTCGAAGTGCTGGTCATGGAGAACATGTTCGGCGACATCCTGTCAGATCTCATGGCGGGCCTGATCGGGGGCCTGGGGATGGCGCCAGCGGGCAACATCGGCATCGACGAAGCCATGTTCGAGGCCGTGCACGGCTCGGCCCCCGATATCGCTGGTCAGGGAATCGCGAATCCCACCGCGCTGATGCTGGCCGCGTGTATGCTGCTGGAGCATGTTGACCAACCTGAACCCGCTGCACGCTTGCGCGGGGCCCTGAGCGACGTGCTGATGAACCGGAAGGCTCCCACCCGTGACATGGGCGGCACCGCCAATACCCGCGAGTTCGCGGATGCGGTACTGCACTCGCTCAAGTAACGGCGCCTCTTGAGGAACAAGGCCTTTTCCTGGTCGGATCGGTTCCCCGAGGAGGAGCTGACGTGCGTCCGGTGTCTGGAGAGTAAACCCAAGCCCGAGTTCGATCGTCTGCTCTGGTGCGAGTCCTGTCGCACTCAGGCGCGAGCGCGCGCCGCTCGCATCGGGTGGGTAGGCGGGGCGGTCATGACACTCATCATCTGTGGCTACCTCTGGGCCACGATCCGCCCGTCCGGGCTGATCCCTCAACTATGGCTCGGCGCCTTGGTGGCGGTCTTCTGGCTCGGTGCTCGCTTCGTGCGTGAGATTGCGTTCGGCGCGATGCGGTACCGGAACGACAAGGCCGTGGAGGCCCGCCCACCCGATTCGCTAGATTAGCCCGCGCCTCGCCCGCCGGCGCGGCGCTTCACCTCACCTAGAGACGGGACGTATGGCCGAGAGATTCCAGGGAGTCGACTTCTACGGACTCGACGACGAGTTCTCTGAAGAAGAACGCATGGTGCGCGACACGGTCCGAAACTGGGTCGAGGACCGGGTCATGCCGATCATCGGAAAGGCCTACGTGGACCGCACCTTCCCGCGCGAGCTCATCCCCGAGATGGGTGAGCTGGGCGTCCTGGGTGCGAACCTCCCCGAAAAGTATGGCTGTGCGGGGCTCAACAACGTCGCCTACGGACTGATCAACCAGGAGTTGGAGCGGGGCGATTCGGGCATCCGCTCCTTTGCCTCCGTGCAGGGCGCGTTGGTGATGTACCCGATCTATGCGTTCGGCAGCGAGGAGCACCGGACCACCTGGCTGCCCAAGCTGGCGTCGGGTGAGGCGGTGGGTTGTTTCGGTCTGACGGAGCCCGACTACGGGTCCAACCCGGCCGGGATGATCACCACCGCCAAGAAGACGTCGGATGGCTGGCTCCTGAACGGCACCAAGATGTGGATCACGAATGGGTCCATGGCGGATGTGGCTGTGGTGTGGGCGCAGACGGCGGAGCAGGGAGACACCAAGGGCATCCGCGGGTTCGTGGTGCCCACTGACACGCCGGGCTTCAGTGCCAGGGACCAGAAAGGGAAGCTGTCCCTTCTCGCCTCCGATACGAGCGAGTTGGTGATGGCGGACGTGCATCTCCCCGACTCGGCACTGATGCCGGACACCGTGGGGCTCAAGAACCCGCTCATGTGCCTTACACAGGCTCGCTACGGGATCGCCTGGGGCGCGGTGGGTGCTGCAATGGCCTGCTACCATGAGGCGCTGTCGTACGCAAAGAACCGGATGATGTTCGGTGAGCCGATCGGCGGGAAGCAGATCCAGCAGGTGCGCATTGCGGATATGCTCACACAGATTACTCAGGGTCAGTTGGTGGCGTACCATCTGGGGCGGAGGAAGGATGCGGGGACCATGACACCGCAACAGGTGTCGTTGGCCAAGCGAGCCAACGTAGACATGGCCTGCGAGATCGCGCGCGAGGCGCGCCGACTGCTGGGTGCCAACGGGATTCTGATCGAGTACTCGGCCATGCGGCACATGGCCAACCTCGAGTCTGTCTACACCTACGAGGGCACCCACGACGTGCACTCACTGATTCTGGGTCAGGCCACCACGGGGATCTCCGCGTTCTAGCCCGCTCAGCGGTGTAGGTCGAACTGACCCATCTCGAGAGGATCTTCCCGTACACCCCTGAGGTCGGGGGCCGCGGTCAATCGGTAGCGACGGTCTGGGAGCGACGTGCCGAGGATGTCCTCGACCCGGAAGGTCCGATCGAGCGACGCGGTCGTTCCGGCCGGTACGATCCACTCGATCAACGCCAACGTGCAGACCGCCCCCACCGGTGCCTTGGAGTTCCATGCCGGCACACTTTCTCCCGGCCGCCACAGCTGTAGGGTGAGACCTGCCCGGCACCCCCCATACACCAGGGTGCGTGGTCGATCCAGTAGGTTCTGCGCGTGCAATGACACGCGCAGCGTGGGCCCCTCGACGGTTGGCGACACATCCGCGGTCGCGGTGAACCGGAGACCCGGGGGAGCCGGGTCCACAAGGTCGCACCCAGCGAGCGCGAGCACTGACGCGAGCGCCCAAAGTTGGAGGGCACCTCGGATCAGGGGTGGGGCCATGGTTTCGTTCTCCCTTCGTGCGTCAGACGTACGCATGGACCTCCCCCAACCTGCCACCGCGGGTGGAAACAGGCACCCCCCCGGTGTGGCGCGCTTCGGCACGGTCGTTGCACCTGCACAACGCAGCCGCCCGGACCCCCTTCCCCCCGGGCTCTTACGCGGTAGATGGAGATGGGCATGGACCGGGCAGTGAACCATTGGGACCAGGACGTCGCACCTCAATCCGAGACCAAGTACGCCGAGCATACGGTGGACGGGGTTGCGGCTCCGCAGCTTCATACGGAATCACCGTTTGAAGCCAACGCTTCACCGGCGGTCGCGTCGCCGATCGACCCTTTTGCCGGGACGACCGAGATCGAGACGACCGCGTTGGACACCGCAGAACTCGGGATCGAAGAGGCTCCCCCGTCGGCCCCCGCAGCGTCCGAACACGATTCGACGGACGCCCAAGCACAGCTCACGCAGCTCCGTGAACTGCTCGTGGGTTCCGAGTTGAAGGGGTACGCAGACCGGATGCAGGCGACCGAAGACCGTTTGGTGGCCATGGTTTCCGGGCTTCAGTCCGAACTCCTTGCCGAGCTTTCGGGACTCCGCCACTCAATCGAGCCGAGGCTGGCTGCCGTGGAACGCGAGCTGGCTGCCAGGAGCGATGACGTGGCCCAGGCGGTCGCGGCGGCTGAGGGTGCGGTGGACGACCGGGTGCGGGAAATGCGCATCGAGTTCATCGGGTACCGGAAGACCTTGGAGCAGACCATCGGTCAGGTGGAGGAGCGCGTCGCCAAGAGCGGACGACAGCTTACGCAAGAGATCACCGAACTCCGACGCCAAGCCGCGCAGGAGATGGTGAACATGGGAACCGAGCTCACCAGTCGCCTCGACCAGATCGAAGGTCAAGCCGCAGACCGCACTGCACTAGGCAAGGGGTTGGCTGAGTTGGCTCGTTCGCTCACCGGAGGGCGGGACGCATCGGGCGAGTGACGTAGGACCGCTCTGCCGAAGGGCAGAGCAACCGCTGGACTTCACGTAGTGCGGATCAGGCCTGGGTCATGAGACCCGGGCCTTCCGCGTTTCGGCGACCTCTCAAAGTCCCTTCAGCTCACGGAGCAGCTCGGCGGCCTTTGCTCCGAACTGCCCCATGCGTACGCTGGGTTCCCCGCCGTAGCGTTCACGAAACCGGATGGGGACGAACCCGTGCGAGAGTCCCGCCTTCTTGAGCAGGACTGCAAGCGCCACGTTTGTCAGGTGGACCGGCCGTTCCTCGAGCCGGGCCACCGCACGCTCGATCTGTGCAGTGCGCATGAGTCGGTAGGGGCTGTTGGCGTCGACGCAGCGGGTGCCGGTCACCACCCAAAGCAGTGTCTTGAGCACCCGACTCGCCACCACGCGTCGCCATCCGTCGTCCCGGATTCTGCGCCACCCGTACTGGACATCCAGCTCCTCCCGCCGCCGCCATAGGCGAAAGAAGTACTGAGGGTCGCACTGGCCGTCAGAGTCGATCTGGAAGACGAAGCGAGCGTTTCGCTCGAGCGCCTTTCGGTATCCGACCAGGCAACTGGCGCCGTGGCCCCGGTTGGTATGGGCGTGAAGCTCGATCTGCTCGCCGAGCTGTTCGCGGAGTCGGATCACGATGTCGGCACTGCGGTCCTTGGAGCCGTCGTCGATCACCAACATGACGAAGTCCTCGGTCCAGTTCTCGATCTCGTGGTACCACTCCCGCACGACCTTCCGGATCGAGGCCTGCTCGTTGTAGACGGGCAGTACCACCATGAGTTCGGGCCCTGGGTCCTCCCGCTGAGGTTCAGACACGGTGCGCCTCCGGTTCGAGCAATGCCTTCAACCGTTCGAACTCCTTCAGTGCCATCGCCACCACCTGATCCATGTTGTAGTAGCGATATCGTGCCAGCCGCCCCACGAAACTCACGTGGGCCTCGCGGTCTGCGGCTTCGGCATAGCGCGCATAAATTGCCTTGGACTCATCGGTAGGCACGGGATAGTAGGGCTCCGAGACGTCCTCGTAAGAGGCGGGATATTCGCGGATGATGGTAGAGTGATCCGTGTCTTGCCCGGTCGCGTGTTTGAGCTCCACGATGCGGGTAAACTCATGGTCGTTGGGATAGTTGACCTGCATCTCCGGCTGCCAGAAGCCAGGCTTCCCGGAGATGGGTTCGCGGTCGGCCAACGCCGTGGGTCCGAACGACTCGCGCTCGAAGCGTAGTGAGCGATACGGGAGCCGCCCCAGTCGGTAGTCGTAGAAGGCGTCGATGGGCCCCGTGTAGATGAGATGGTCGTATCGGAAGCGGGATGCCACCTCGTGGAAGTCCTCCTCGAGGAGCACTCGTACCCCATCGGCGGCTGCCACCAGGTTCTCGTGGAGCCGATGGTACCCGTGCTTGGGTAGCGCCTGGAATTCCTCTCGGAGGTAGCTGTCGTCTCGGTTCGTGCGCAACGGAATGCGTGCGCACACCGATGGATCGAGATCGCGGGGGTGCTTCTTCCACTGCTTGAGGGTGTACCCGAGGAAGAACATCTCGTAGAGCTCCCATCCTACCTGGGAGATCACCACCTCCTCCGAGTTCTCCGGCTGCTCGATGGGAACCCGCTTGTCTTCCAGGTAGGCCTCGAACTCCTCTTGCGTGGCGGGCCCTCCGATGAGCTGTTCGAACGTGGCCAGGTTGACCGGGAAGCTCCAATAGCGGTCCCGTGTGAAGCTCTGTACCCGGTACGTGACGGGATGCCACTCGGTGAACTGACTTAGATAGTCGACGATGCGAGGGGCGTTGGTGCGGAAGTAGTGGGGTCCGTAGGGGTGGACCAAGACGCCTGCCTCATCGTACAGGTCATGCGCGTTCCCTCCGATGTGGTCTCGGCGCTCGACCACGATGCAACGCTTTCCAAGTTGGGAGGAGAGCCGTTCCGCGAGGACCAGCCCGGCGAAACCGGCTCCCACAATCAGGAAGTCACAGCGGTCAGCCACTGCCGCCCTCCTCGGCCACCACCCGGTAGGTCTCCAGGTAGCTACCTTCCTCGCCGGTGCGTCGTAGCGTGAAGCCCGGGTCCAACGCGCCCAGGATCCTGGCGTCCGGGAAGCCGGCGATGGGGCGGAGCAGCCAGAGTTCGTCTCCGGCTGACAGCGCCAGGTCATCGGGTGGATCTGAGACACCCTGCCGGTAGAAGCGCAGCGTGAGCGCAGTGCGTCCCAGGTTGTAGACGATGGGTTCTCCCTGCCCGCCCTGGCTCGCTCCCGCCACCACGCGTGCTCCCGCCGCGGCGAGGTGGTACGCGGCAGCGTGTCCGTTCCAACCGTGGAACAGCAGGGTAACGCGCTCTGGGCCCGCCCCATCGGACGTGCGTCGTAGCACCGGATCCAGACTCTGCGCCAACTCCGACCGGGAGCCGAACCGAGGGCCACGGAGCGATCGCCCGAACACCCCACCCCGCAGGTAGGCCTGGTAGAGAAGAGCACCGGTGGGCATCCCACTGTCGTGGGTGTCGAAACTGGGGGCCTTGAACCGTTCGCTGAAGGGGCGGGCGGTGAAGTAGCCCAGCCCCACGAACAGATGGATGAACGCCGCGCCCAGCACCAGCGCCCACTCCCCCCCTCGTCGGCCTACAGGCGCCAGCTCCGCTAGCGCCGTGGCGCCCCAAGCTCCCAGGATGGACAGCGGAAACACGCTGATCAGGAAGTAGCGCGTGGTGGTGGTGGCAGAGAAATAGAAGCCGAACGCAGGAAGGACGCCCAACAGGAGCACCCAGAGCAGGGGATCCCGACGGGCCAGTCCCTCTCGACCTCCCAAGACGATGAACGCCAGCACGAACGGCGAGAACGCCCACATGAGGTGCTCGAAGAAGTGGGTGATGTATGCGTCCTCGAAGTGCGCTGACAAGGAGGCGCCCCCGCCCTCCAAGGCGGGGTCGAGCGCGAACAGCAGCGCGTAGGTCAGCGCGCCCAGCACCGCGGCTGTCCCCAGGGCCGTCAGGGCCGGCCGCCAGGTACCGAACCGTCGATACACCAGCAGCGCGATCATCGGGGCGGCCAGCACCGCGTCCGCGCGCACGAACACACCCAGGGAGTATAGGAGCAGACCCAGCGGGAGTCGCCACACATCGCCACGGTTGGATAGCACCACCGCACCCAGCACCACCAAAGCCACTGAGACCACGCCGGCGTTTCCGTACTGGCTGGCGATCCACAAGGCTGGGTTGGCGAACAGCAGCGCTGCCGTCAACACCCGCGTGCGTGGCGACAGTTCACTCACGAAGGCGCGCAGAGCAGCGGCTGGGATGGCAGCTCCCGCAAACGCTGAAAGCGCGAGCATAGCCGCATGGATGTGCTCGGTCCCACCGAACAGGCCACTCACCACCTGAGTGAGCCGATAGTACCCGAGCATCGGCGCGTACCGATAGAACGGTCCCAGATCTCCGTTCAGCAGTTGCGCGACCCCTGCCGCGATAGAGATCTCGTCGCCCTCGTAGAAATAGCCCCGGTTTGCGGCCAGGAGCCGCGCCACCAACAGCAGGACGAACACAACGGACGCACCTACCGGACTGGCGAGCGCGGCGAAGCGGTCCGAGCTGTGGTGGGCCGACTCCGTCAACAGAGGGCTCCTGAAAGGCGGGGGTGGGCGAAGTGGACTCGAAAGTGCAATTCCGAGGCCCTTGCGGAAAGGGAGGGGTGCGTTCGTCCTAAGGTACTGCCGCGCAGAATGTTGCGAGAACCGGACAGCGCCCGCACCACACGCCGCACCTACGCAGAGCGATGCGCCCCAACGACAGGCGGGCCGCACGCGTGCGGCGGTGCACCTTGACCGACGCCAACGGGGGGATAGGTTTTCGTGCTGCGCGCCGCTAGCTCAACTGGCTAGAGCAACTGACTCTTAATCAGTAGGTTCGGGGTTCGAGTCCCTGGCGGCGTACTACGCCAACGCCGGGTAGTCCGTGTATCCCTTGGCGCCCGGCGTGTAAAACGTGTCGGGGTCCGGGTCGTTGAACGACGCGCCTTCCTCAAGGCGACGAACCAGGTCCGGGTTCGACAGGAAGCGCGTGCCCCACACCGTCATGTCCGCCCCCGCATCCAGCAGGGTTTGGCCGTCGTTGCGTTCCCGTAGGCCCACGCCCCCCAGGTAGATGCCGTCATACAGGGGTCTGAGGGTTCCGTGCACGTCGAACGTGTCGGTGAACTGCCCCACGTGCAGATACGCCATGGGGACGTTGGCCAGCTCCTTGACCAGGAGGGAGAACAGCCCCTCCGGATCCTCGTCCAGACAGTCGTTGAAGCCCATGGCGGGAGAGAGCTTCATCCCCACCCGATCACCCCCGATGCTGTCTCCCATGGCCTCCAGCACCTCGAGCACGAACCGAATTCGGTTCTTGGGCGGGCCTCCGTAGCGATCCGTCCGCAGGTTGGTGCTCGTAGCCAGAAACTGGTTGGGTAGATAGCCGGACGCCGCGTGCAGCTCCACCCCGTCGAACCCGGCCGCGCGCGCCATCCGGGCGGCCCGCGCGTACTCCTCGACGACCCCCGCAATCTCCTCGGTGTCGAGAGCGCGTGGGGTGGGGATCGGCTGCATCCCTTGCTGGTCCGTCCACATCGGCGTCTCTGGGGCGATCGCCGAGGGGCCCACCGGGGTGGCGTCCGTCTGGCGGTTGAGCGGATGGGCGACCCGACCGACGTGCATGATCTGGACGAAGATGTGGCCCCCTTCCTCGTGTACCGCGTCCGTGACCTTCCGCCACGCGTCCACCTGCTCGGGGGTATGGATACCCGGTGTTCGGGTGTAGCCCTGCCCCTCGAAGCTCGGCTGCACCCCCTCCGTAATGATGAGCCCCGCAGTCGCACGCTGTGCGTAGTACGTCGCCGTGATCTCGGAAACGTGGCCCCCAGCGTCCGCTCGCGAGCGGGTCATGGGGGCCATCGCCACCCGATTGGAGAACGTGAACGGACCCACGTGGATCGGGTCGAATAGGTCGGGCATGGGGTGCGGATGCTCCTTCAGCGGGGATGCGGGTTGAGGAAACTTCGTTGCAGAGGGTGAATATACCTCAGTATGAAGCGGATTTGGATTCCCATGTTGTCGGCGGCGGCTCTGTTGGCTGACTCGCGGCCGTTGACAGGGGTTCAGGGCACGTCCGAAGTGGCCCGCCGCATGGCCCTCACCTTCGACGACCTACCAGCCCAATCCATCGAACGGAACGCAGCCGTGTTCGACTCCATCCTGTCCGGGATTCGGGCAGGGTTGGACCTGTTCGACGCTCCTGCCATCGGTTTCGTGAACGAGGGGAAGCTGTACGAGGAGTTCAGCTTGGTGGCCGACCGGATCTCGGTCTTGGACGAGTGGTTGGAGGCCGGCTATGAGCTGGGGAACCACACGTTTTCCCATCCGGACCTGCATCACACATCCGTGCCCGACTATCTGGAGGATATCGATCGGGGTCGGCTGGTCATCGAACCGCTCAGCGAACGCCACGGACTCCCGTACCGGTACTTTCGTCATCCCATGCTGCATACCGGAGACAGTCCAGAGATCCGTGAGGACGTCGAACGGCACCTGCAGTATCGCGGGTATACTGTGGCTCCGGTCACCATCGACAACCAGGAGTGGATCTTCGCCCGCGCCTACGACAATGCGCTCCACGCTGGAGACACGGATTTGGCGGGTCGGGTTGTTGGCGCCTACCTGCCCTACATGGACTCCATCGCGGGTTACTACGAGCAGCAGTCGACGGCGATCCTGGGCTACGAACTGCCCCAGGTCTTGTTGCTGCACGCGAATCGACTGAACGCGCGTGTGTTGCCCGAGTTGCTTGGCCTGCTGCAGGAGCGGGGCTACTCCTTCATCTCGCTCGGGGAGGCCCTGGCGGACCCGGCCTACCAACGGGCCAACCCCTACGCGGGCCCGGCCGGGATTACGTGGCTACACCGTTGGGCACTGGAGGACGGCCACCGAGGTGAGTTCTTCGCTGGCGAGCCCGACGTGCCCGCCTTCGTGGATGAGGCGTTTCGGATGAGGTGACGCGCCCGCCGACCCCGAGCCCCAAGGCCCGGGGCCGACGGGTTCGCCAGTGCTACGCTTCCGCCGACGCCTGCGCGAACATGTGCAGTGAAAAGGCACCACCCTGAGGATCCATGCAGGTGACGATCTTGTCGCCGCCCGGAACCTCCATGGGCCCGTTGAGGATCTTTCCGCCGTTGGCGGTGACGGCCGCGGTGGCGGCGTCAATGTCCTCGACGTTGATGTAGTACATCCAGTTGGACATCGGCACGCCCTCGGGAAGGTTCATCATACCCCCGAAGTCCGCGTCCCCACGCCGCACCAGTTGATAGATGCCTGCGGGGCCCATATCCATCGGCTCACCCTTGCCCCATCCGAACAGCTCCGCGTAGAACTCGAACGCCTTCTCGTAGTCGGTGGACATCAGCTCGTGCCACGACATCTCTCCGTGGCCGGGCTTGGCGTCCCGCTCTGGCGTCTCACCGGCTGGCGTGAAGGCTGCGAAGACGGCCCCGAACGGGTCCTGCATGAAGGCGAAGCGACCCACCTCGGGCATGTCCTGCACGGGGGCCAGTAGCTTGCCTCCCATCTCCTGCGCCTTGGTCACCGTCGCGTCCAGGTCCGGCGTCGCGATGTAGGCCACCCAGTGGGTGGGGGCGCCTTGGGAGCGGGCCTCTTCGGGTAGGGACATCACACCCCCGATTGGGCCCGCCTTGGCGGTCCACATATCGTAGGGCTCTGGCGCCCCTTCGAACGGTGTGAGGTCCCAGCCAACCACCTTGCCATAGAAGTCCTTGGCACCCTCCACGTCGGTGGTCATCAAGTCGTACCACACGTGCTTTCCAGTCGGCACACTGGCCATGTCGATTCTCCTGTGAGTGTTGGTTGAGTGAACGGTTCTCTGTGGGACTAGCTTCCCGGTTGCTTGAAGACCCCGGGGTGACCGGCCACCCGACGCGCCAGCGCCAGTTGTCCGGTGTGATACGTCTGGTGGAACGCCAGCAGGGCGAGCAACCCGTCCCGCGTCGTAGTGCCTCCCAACGGGTTGGGAATGCCGTCCTGGGCGAGCTGTTCGTCGCTCAGGCTCGCGATGGCGGATAGGCAGCGGTCTTGGGAGTTCATGAACGCGTCGCGCATGGCCGAGAAGTCGAACGCCTCCTCTGGACCGTTGATGGGATCGTTCCAATCGCGGTCGAGCTTCGGGTTCACCCATACGGGCTCAGCGCCCATCAGTTGCATCAGGTTGTTCTGGACGTTCGTAAGATGTCCGAGAATCCAGTTCGCGCAGTTGCCACCGGCCTCGGGCGCCATGAGGGACTCCTCCTGGGTCATCCCCTCCACATGGGCCCCGACCGAACTGTATACCAGGCCGTACTGATTCTGCAGCATCTGTTTCGTGGTCATTCTCCTTCCTCCTCCGTCGCGGTCAAATCCACTTGTGTGAGGTCGGCGATGGCTCGCATCACGGCCTGGAACCCGGCGAAGTCGCGGGCGCTGATACGCTCGTAGATGGACTCCTCCATCTCCTCGAGCTGGGCGCGTAGCTCTGTGGCCACCCGCGCTCCCGGTGGGGTGGTGGCCACCAGAAGCGAACGCCGGTCGTCCGGGTTGGGTGTCCGTTCGAGCATCCCCCGCTCCTCCAGCCGATCCAGGACGCTCGTGAGCGTGGACGGTTTGTGCCCGAACACCTTCGAAAGGCGCGATATGGGGCAGGGACCGTAGAGGGTCACATACGACAACAGGTGCCCCTCGCCCGGCTCCACTCCCCGCTCGCGGGAGTCCGCCTCCATGTACTCGCCCAATTGCCGATTGGCTTTGTGGAGCGGGGATACGAACTGGAGTGGCTTGGTCACGGGTGCCTCGGCCTACCGACTACATGATACGATGTCGTATAAAACGGGATCGGATTATACGATATGGAATCAGTTTGTCAACTTGGGGGGTGGGACTGGTGCCTCGCCTACCGAAGACCATCCTCACGAACGATGACCGAACGCTGGCGGTTTGATGGCTCGACGATGATCGAACCATGACCATTCACTGACCAATCGATGTCTGTTCGGTGACCGAACGCTGACCCCTCACGGATCAATCGACGTCCCTTTGATGGCAGAACGCTGATCGATCGATGACTCAACGATGACGATTCGCTGGCTAATGATGTCCGCTCGATGACCGAACGATGGCCACTTCCTGATGAATCGATGTCCGGTCGCTGACTAGACGATGACCGAACGATGTCGCAAGGGTGGCCGATCCGTGGCCGATCGGATTGTACGGATTATAAGTTAGATTTATGATTCGTACATGATTGATCGAGACCTGGCTCCGCAGCTTTCGGCCGCCGCCGCCCAAATGCCAGCAGTAACCGTGACCGGTCCGCGCCAGTCAGGGAAGACGACGCTATGCCGGGAGCACTTTCCGCAACATCGGTACGTGTCGCTGGAGGGGATCGAGGCGCGGGAGTTCGCCCTCTCCGACCCGCGGGGTTTTCTGGCCCAGTATCCGACACCCGTGGTGCTCGACGAGGTGCAGCGTGCGCCGGACCTGCTCTCGTACATCCAGGTCGATATCGACGAGGACCCCACCCCCGGGCGATTCATCCTGACCGGGTCACAGCATCCGGGGCTCATGCGGGGAATTTCCCAGTCGCTCGCGGGTCGAGTGGCACTCCTGACCCTTCTCCCACTGAGTCTACCGGAAACGCGAAGGTTCGAGCGTCCGGTAACTGATCTATGGAACACGGTGTGGAGGGGTGGCTACCCACGGATCCATGACCGACAACTCGACGCCGGTCAGTGGTTGGCGGATTACACGGCCACCTACGTCCAACGTGACGTCCGTCAGGTCTTGAACGTGGGCAGCCTCGACGCCTTCACCACGTTTCTTCGGTTAGCCGCTGGGAGGACCGGCCAGGAGTTGAACCTCTCCAAGCTCGGAGCGGACGTCGGGGTCTCGTACAACACCGTCCGCGCGTGGATCTCAGTACTGGAGGCCAGCTATCTGATCCACCGACTCCCTCCGTGGTTTCGGAACCACCGGAAGCGGACGGTGAAGGCGCCCAAGGTCCACTTCGTCGACTCCGGGCTGGTATGCTACCTCCTCGGTATCACTGAACCGGATCAACTGAAGATCCACCCGCTCCGGGGCCCGATCTTCGAGTCGTGGGTGGTGGCCGAGGTGCTCAAGGCGCGCGCGAACCGGAGGCAGCCACCGCGGTTGTTTCATCTCCGCGAGCATCGGGGTGCGGAGGTGGATCTGATCCTCGAGAGCGGCCTGCGCGTGGTCGCAGTCGAGGTCAAATCAGGGGCCACCGTTGGCTCAGACTTCTTGCGAGGGCTCAAGCGCTTTCGTGACGATCATGGGTCCGAGCGTGACGTCGAGCTCAGGCTCGTGTACGGTGGGTCCGGCGGGATGCGGCGAGAAGGTGTTGATGTCATCGGTTGGAGCGATGTGGCGGAAGCGGACTGGAGATGAAACACGTCGAGCCGCTGCTTACGCCTCGCTCCGCCGCGTCAGTAGGTAGAGCACCCATCCCGCAGCGATCAGCGCCAATCCGACCCCCGCCTCTTCCGGTCGATCGCGCAGAATGAACGCCAGGGTCCAGACCGTGAGTGCCATGTAGATGAGCGGCGTGACCGGATACGCCCAGGTGCGGTAGGGGCGGACCCGGTCCGGTTCGCGCCACCGGAGCACGAACACGCTCGACACCGTGGCCAGCGAATTCAAGCCAAGTACGAACCCAGCGAACACCAGGATCGACTCGAACGATCCGGTCACGATGAACAACAGACTCAGCACACCCTGCGTCAGGATGGCGACCCACGGCACCCCGTCCTCGTTGGTGCGTCCCAGGATGCGGAAGAGGCGATAGTCCTCGCCCAAGACCTGCAGCACTCGGGGACCGGCCAGCACCATGGCGCTCACGGTGGAGATGAGGAGCAGCGCCAGGATCACCCCCATCAGATCGCCGCCTCGCTCCCCGAACACGGCCGCCGCCGCTACGTAGCCCACCTCCAACTTCCCGACCAGGTCCGCCTGTGGCGCCGCGTACAGGAAGGCGTGGTTCAGCGCCACGTAGAGCACCAGCACGATGCCGGTGCCCAGACCCAGAACCCAGGGGAGTGTGCGCTGCGGGTTGGACAGCTCGCCGGTGAGGTACGTCGCGGCGTTCCATCCCGTGTAGGCGTAGCTCACGTAGATGAGCGAAACGGCGAATGCTCCCGACGTGATCGCGGACGCGTCGGCTGCGGTGGGGAGCAGTGACACCGCTTGCGGCTCGGGGGCCAGCATCCAAACCGCAAGACAGAAGAGTACAATCAGCGCCACCTTGAGCGTGGTAAGTGCGCGCTGAAAGAGGCTGGAGTTGCGGCGCGTAGTGGCGTGCACAGCCGTCAAAGCGATCACCAGCGCGCTGGCCAGCCAGGTCGCATTGAGTTGTGGGAACACCGAGGCCAGGTAAGTACCGAAGGTGATCGCCGCCAACGCGGTGGGGGCCGCGAACCCGATGCTGGCCGAGATCCACCCCGATATGAACCCGGCGGCTGGATGGTAGACGTGCCCCAGGAACGTGTACTCGCCACCCGAGCGCGGGAGCGTGGCACCTAGCTCTGCGTAGGTGAGAGCTCCACAGAAGGCGGCCACGCCACCAACCACCCAAAGGAGGAGCAGGGCGAACGTCGTTTGAATGTCCACGAGCTGAAAGCCCAGCGACGTGAACACGCCGGTGCCGATCATATTGGCGACGACAACGGAAAGCGCAGCGTACGGGCCAAAGCGCGTTGAGCCCTTTGGGTCGATGGCTGTCGGGGTCGCCTGGGGCACGGGTTCGCGTGGGCTCAGGGGTTGGTGGATGCGGGCAGGGTAGGGGAGTGGGTTCTACAAAAACAGGGGTGCCCGTGGCGGGCACCCCTGTCGACGGCTACTCGTCGTTTGGGTCTCGGAAGGCCTAGTTGTTGGGCCAGCTCCCCCACAGACCGCAGTGGCCCCCACGATCGGTGCCGGCCAACTGCCTTTGCGCGCCACCGAAGTAGACCGCATTCATCACCGCTCTGGGCGAGAACTGCACATTGCCGGTGTTCGCATTCACGCGAATCGTTCCGAAGTGACCTTGCGAAAGGGCGTGTCCCGCTTCGTGCAGTGCGATCGTCTCGACGTCTGCACCGCCCGGCGCGCCCGTGGTGTTCCACACGAAGTTGTCGTTGTAGTAGATCTCGCGTGAAGAAAGGTCAGGCTGTCCATCCCCGTCGAGGTCACCCATGGTGAAGACCAGCGTGAACGTGACGCCCAGGATGAAGTTTGCGCCCCCGGGCGCGATGGCGTTGAAGAACGCAGGAGGTAGCCAACCAGCATGCATGACATCCGACACCGTGATCGCGGTCGGAAATCCGAACACGATGGCCTCAACCAACCCGAGGTTGGCTGGAACGGCCGCGAAGTTCATGCCTAGATCCGAGCACCGCTGACCATCCCACGTGCTCATGGCTGCGGCGATGGAGGTGGTCGTCTCGGGCTCCGTGAGCCCGCTGGCCGTGGCACCCTGAGTCTGGTCCACCCAAACGTCGATCGTATGGGGATCGTTATCGAGGTCGGTTCTTCGAGGGTCGTCAGGAATGAAGTCCAAGGAGAGCCGCTTGTTCCCCAGGTCACGTGCGATGATGATGTTCTTGCTGGCGGCCTGGGGATCGTTGGTGATGAACTCGGCTTGCGCAATGCGGTAGGCCGACCCCTGCGCTTCGAGCATCGAGTTGGCAGCATCGACGATGTTTCCTTCGTGGGCGTCCATCGCCGCGGTGAGAGACGGGGCGTCGACTTCGGTCATCGACGTCTGTGACTCCTCGCAGGCGGCGAGCGCCAAGGTGAGGAATAGGGTTGTGGTTGCGACTCTCTTCATATGCGACTCCCTCCGGTGAGAACCCCGACCACCAGCGGTCGGGGCGGTCAACCTAGATGACCGTCTCGAGGGTGGCCAGTTCTGCTATTGCGTGCGAGGAGAGGACCGCCTTAGCCGGAGTAGCCCCCCGCGACCACGGCCCCGGCGACGCCACCCGGAAGGCCCATGATCCCACCCCAGACGAGGCTGCCTGCGGGGCCCCAGTTAAGGCCGCCCACCAAGGCTCCCAACGCGATCCCTGGAAGGGCGCCGTATAGGAAGCCCTCCCTTGCGGTCAGCGACCTCGACCGACGCTGGTGAGCGACCCACATCCCTCCGGCGGTTCCGGTCAGACCGCCTGCCATCGCTGCGGCGGCACCATCGGCCTCTGTGAGAACGCTGCTCATCAGACCGATCCCGGTGCCGAAGAAGGCGCCGACATATGCCCCTCGCCCAATCGAAAGGGCCGAATCCAACGGCAGCGGGGGCACCTCCCTCGCGGACGACCAACGGTGCTCAGCCTTGAGCTGCGCGAACGCCGTCCCGGGTAGGCCAAACGTGAGTAAGACCAGGAGTAGAAGACCAGATAGAATGACCCGCCTGCGCGAGGTCGCCATGCCTGTGTCCGTCTAGAGCAGAGGGGAGAGCTCTCTAAACCTGGCACGCCTCCGTGTAGGGAAGTCCTCCGGAAGTGACGTAGTCAAACGGTGCTTTCGACGGAGAAGGGCAGGTTGGCCCCTCAGGTGGATCCACGCTTCCTACCGTCGGAGGACGATTGGAGCGGGCATCTGCCGCTCACGGATCGCCAGTTCCACGGTGAAGAGCTGAGACCGCTGGGGTGCTGACGTCGTCGAGAACGTATCCGCGCCCTCGTAGTCGACGTGGTACCCCAGATCTTCCAGGGCTCCGATCGTCACCCTACTGAGCGGGTTCAGCGCGCCGGGGGTCAGCCACCCGGTCATCACCTCGGCGCGGAGCACCGACTCCCTCCAGTGCACGTCGCGGGTGCCAGTGGCGCCCAGGTTCTCCAACGGCACACCGGCGCCGTCCCCGCCGAGCGCCTGAAACTGTGCCACCGTGCTGGCTCCTACGTGAATCGGGTCCGCGCTACCCACACCGCTGGTCTGGCCCAACCCCACCCAGAGTGATCCCAGGCCGAGCACGTGACCAATCTCATGGATGAGGGTGGCGTCGAGCGCTTCGCGGGTTACCAGGTCTTCCAGGTCTGCGGCATCGATGACGACCGAGCCCAGCACGGGGAGTCGGTTCGAGGGACGCAGTACGCAGGGGCCCGCCGAAGCCAACGCTCCACCCGGACCGTCCAAGGGTGCGACGCGGACGATGAGTGCGAGGTCGTCCACCGTTTCGGATATGGCGCGATGAGCGACGCCACAGGTTCCGGCCGCAATGTCCAATGCCTGGTCGGTGAGGTCTCCGACAATCACTCGGCCCCAACGCTCGGCGGCGGTGGCAACTGCGGCCTCGACTCGTGGGTCGGAGTCAGCGTCGATGAACGAGATCCCAAACCCGTCACTCGAGGTCGCCGGGGCTTCGATCTCCGCGACCAGGTCGAGCGCAATCGTGGTCGTATCGCAGGCGGTGCTCAAAACGCTCAGTCCGCAGACGGCGACTGATCTCAAACGACGAGCCGAGACTCGGCATCGTAAGACCATGTAGGTGGCGAAGAGGAGCATGCGATGGTGGGCGAAGTAAACAGCACCGACCGCGAAAGTCGGCCGAAAGCCACGACTTGGGGCCGCGCCTGGGACGGGCGAGGTGCAGGGGGAGTGCCAGTGTGGGGGCAGTGCCACACCGGGAACGCGCCTACGTGCGTCGGATCTGGCGTGAGCCTTAGCTTGCGTAGCCTTCCGGCGGAGGAGGTCCACCGCTTTACCCCCACACCTCACCCCGTTAAGGTTTTGGGCTGCCGCGAATTCCGGGGTCCTAATTAAGGATTCCGCGAACCGTGGGAGCGCAGGAGTGGGGATCGCTGGAGCGTATGTCGCTACAGAGGAAAGTCCGAGCTCCGCAGGGCAGGGTGCCGGGTAACGCCCGGGCGTCGAGAGGCGACGGAAAGTGCAGCAGAGAGAAGACCGCCGATGGCCTCGTAAGGGGCACAGGTAAGGGTGAAAGGGTGCGGTAAGAGCGCACCGGGCCTCGTGGTAACACGGGGTCGCATGGCAAACCCCACCCGGAGCAAGGCCAAATAGGGGACGAGGAGCGGCCCGCTCTGTCATCAGTCCCGGGTAGGCCGCACGAGGTAAGCAGCAATGCTTGCCCCAGACAAATGATTCCCACGTGAAGCGCGAGGGCCGAAAGGCTTAAACGCGGAGCGGACAGAACTCGGCTTATTCCTGCGCTACCCTGGGGTGGCAGTGTACAAGCGCCCGTAGCTCAGCTGGATAGAGCGTCGGCCTCCGGAGCCGAAGGTCACAGGTTCGAATCCTGTCGGGCGCATACAACTTGCCCCGCGCGAGCGGGGCTTTGTTGTATGCGCCCGGCGAGGTTCGAACCTAAGGTTCGACCGCCGGGGCCAGAGTAGTTTTCGAAGATCGCAACGACATCCCCGGCAGAGCGAGGATGCGAAGCACCGCAGCTCAATCCTGTCGGGCGCATACAACTTGCCCCGCGCGAGCGGGGCTTTGTTGTATGAGCCCAACTGGTTCGAACCTTCGGGTTCGACCGCCGGGGCCTGAAAAGGGTTCGAAGACCAGAAAAGGCTTCCCCGGCAGAGCGAGCACGGCCGCAGGCCGCGCGCAGGTCAATCCTGTCGGGCGCATACAACTTGCCCCGCGCGAGCGGGGCTTTGTTGTATGAGCCCAACTGGTTCGAGCCTTGGTTCGACCGCGCTACCCCGCCCCCCTCACCACCTTGGTGTGCGCGTTGTACCCCGCTCCCTCCGGCCTACAGTACCCGTTCCCGAAATACACCACCCAATGCCCCCCATCCTCCGTCTCGTCTGCCGTCCACATGATGGGCGCTGCGGACGCGTCGAACGCGCGGTCCATGTGGTAGTTGCGATACGTCTCGGGTCGTAGAAGCGACATGGCCTCCTCGAGCGTGGGCAGCCTCCAGTCGCGGTGCCCTCCGAACTCGCGGTCGTTGAACTCAGCGACCCTCTGCATGGCCTTCTCGAAGACACGGAACTGTCCCCATCCACCGTGTTCCCACTCGAGCCCCGTCGAGCGATGGTGGACGACGATGTCGGTGCCGTGCACTGCGGCCTCGTAGGCTGCCGGGGGACCCGGGCTCGCTGCATTCCAGTCCACCGCGTGCATCCCCTTGGCCACGCACATCGCCTTGGCCTCCGCGACGGACACGACCTTCGGCACGGAGCGGAGGGCCTGCCAGGCATCGTTCTGGGCTTCCGCGACGCCGGAACTCCCGATGTGGCCGAGGAGCAGCTCGACATCCGCGTCGTAGCGTTCCTCGCGGATAGGGAACGCCTGTCTCCGGCTCAGCGGCGCCAGGTCGGGCGGGAGGCTCTCCGCGCTGGGGATCGCCGCACCGCCCACCAGTACGGGAATCACTAGGAGCTGTCGGCGCAACCCATGTTCGATCTCCTGGCGAACATAGTCGTCGGGCGCGGACAACCGATCCTCACCGGGGTGACTGCCCCGCCAACGCGTACCGATCATCACGATAAGGACCCGACAACCCGCCAACGTGCGCTCCAGCGCCTGATCGAACTCCACGCCGGCTCGAATGTCCTGCACATCCATGAACACTCGTTCAGCCCCGAAGTGGGCAGCCAGCCGATCGTGCAATCGACCCGCATCGCCACGCGTGTCGTCCCTGCGGTAGCAAATGAAGATGTCTTCCACGATGGGGTTTGGGGCTACGAGGTGGGCCAACGAGGTGCGGGGCCAGACGCAGTGTCAGGCACGGCCTCGTTCCTCACCCCGTAACATGTGGGCCCTCCGACCGCCCCGCACCCCACCCGCCTCAATCACGACTTCCCGAAACTCTCCACCGTGTCGTACAGACCGGCGACGCGTTCGACGCCAAGGTCCGTGAGCTTCTGAGAGAGCGCCTGGAACTCCGGGTTTCGCACGCTGGCCATGAAGCTCTCTTGGGTCTCGTAGAGACCGTGGTTGATGAACATCAACGGGTTCCGCTGGTTCTTGTACAGCGTCGACCCAATGAAGCCGTCTTGTTGTTCCATGAAGCGTCCCACTGCCTGCCAAGCGGCGAAGGCCTGTTCTTCCTTCCCTTCTGGGAAGGTGATGACGTTGAAAAAGGTGTGCTTGCTCATCTCTGTATTCGTTCCTTTGTGGGTGTGAGTTGTTATTGCCCCTTGGAGGGCGCTATCGCATCGTGGCACTGCCCTGCGCCATGTCCTCAGCCACCGGCGTAAAGACACCGATCTTGTCGGGATTCCCGAACGCCTCGATCAACCGGGAGAAGGCGGGACTGCTTCGGACGAAACGGGCAGCCTCCACAGATTCGAATTCTACGACCCCGATCCTCTCTCCCCCTCCCATGCTGACGCGCTCATAAAGGCGGTGACCGGAGTACCCGTCGGCAGCGAGCACCAGCGCTCGCAGGTCGGCCCAGAGCTGAGAGAAGTCCTGACCCGGCGGAGGATCGAGGAAGGCGATGATCGTGGCGTCGCCCGATCCGGGACCTTCGCCCATGTCACCTATGTCGGTTGCCTCGAAGAGGGCCGGTTCGGGTCCTTCGTACTCCGGCCCGACCTGAAACACACCGGCGCGGAAGAGGCGGCCCAGCGATTCCGCTGCGTTGGCCGATCCCCACCAATCGACGGTGACGTACGGGCGCCCGATGGAGGGGTCGACCGCCTTGTAGAGACGTGCGCCATCGAAGCCCTCGGCGTGCCAGCGGTATGCCGATGACCCGAGCCACCATTCCTCCACTTCGCCACCCATCTGACGCAACTGAGCCGTCAGGTCCTGATCGAACCCAAAGATGGCGGCTACGGGCTCAGAAGGACGCTCCACGGCCTGTACGCGCTCCGCCCTCTGAGCGGTCCTAACGCTGCCCTCGTGCGTGTATGCCAGTTGCCCCTCCCCAGCCGCCACCCCTTGCCAGCTGAGCATAGGGGAGCCCGATCTCAAGAACTCCAGCGTCCCGTCGGCGGGCGCGTAGCGGTAAGTCCCTGCGTAGGTATGCACGAACCCTTCATCACTAGCGGTGAACAGGGCGAAGGTCTCATCCTCATACAGCTCGATCTGTACATCGTCAGCTAGCTTCCACGCGCCAAGGGGTGTCTCCGGAGCGGAGCACGCTGCCAGGGCGATCAACGTCAGCACCGACACGACTCCTCGACTCGCATGCGATAGCATCCTCGTGTTCGACATTCTATTCCTCTGTATCAAGGTTGTTGGGTTACGACCTACCGGAACTGAAACACCTCATCGTGCAGCTGACGCGCAGGCACTCCAAGGCTCCTCAGCCCGCGGAACAGCGCGTCCTTCATGGCTTGGGGACCACAGATCATCACGTCCGCACCCCCTAGCTCGTGGTTCGTGGCGAGCACATCGGCGGTCAGGTGCCCTTGCGCCACCGAAGGCCAGAGCACGAACTCGAAATCCGCGCTCTGCGTCGCGACGCGTTCGAGGTCTTCGCGGGCGAACGCCTCGTCCTCGTGACCGACACACCAGTAGAGGGTCACCCTTCGCCCCGTCGGGACGCTCGGTGCCATGGCCAGGAACGGCGTAATCCCAATCCCGCCGGCAACCCAGATCTGGTCAGTCTGGGTCGCAAAGTCCTGGGTGAAGTGACCGTAAGGCCCGTCGACGGCTACTGCGACGCCTGGCTCTAGCCCTTTGTGGAGTGCTTCAGTGAGGTCGCCTGACGCCTTAACCGCAATCTGTAGGCTGCCACCGTTGGGAGGGCCGCTGATTGTGAAGGGGTGGGACTCGCGTCCGGAGAAGCCATCGAACCCGAAGAAGGCGAACTGGCCAGGGGTGAAGTTAAGGGCGGAACCGCCCGGCTCCAGTGTGGCCTCAACCACGCGTTCGGAGGGACGCCGCACCTCACTGACGCGATAGGCGAGGTGCGGATGCGCCCTCCGAGAGAAGAAGGCGCGATAGACCCACGCGCCAACCCCCACAGCGGCCATCCCGAAGACGTACGCACGGATGAAAACCAGCTCCCATATGAGCGAGTCCACCAGGAAGGCATGCGCAACCCCGATCACGTAGAAGAGCCCCATCCATCGATGGCCCGGGAGCCACTTTCCATAGGGGATCTTGCGCTTGAGTGCAGGAGAGGCGGCGGCCACGACACCGAACAGAATCAGCGCGAGCGCGATGATCCCCAGGGGTTTCCCTGGGCTGAACCCTTCCGACTTGGGAATGACGGCGAAGTGGAGTAGCAACAGCACCACCGCGATCACACCGGAACGTCGGTGGATCACATACATCTTGTCCAAGCCCCCGAAGATGCGTTCCACCCAACGGGCACGGGTCGCCATCAGGAAGTTGAACGCGAAGACGGTCACGACCCAAGACGAGAAGACCTCCCCTATGACCCTCTGCGGTCCGACGGAGCCGTCATACAGCCACAGGTCCACCGCCCAGAGGACGAAGTGGAGACCGACGATGATGGGAAAGTACTTCTCGGATCGGAGGTATCTCATTGCCGACGGCCCCGCGGTTGTAGAGGATTGAGTTGGCGAAATCGCTCGGTGGCAATATATATTACATGTAAATCATTAACATGGCAACCAACATACCTTCCTACCTCCCCTCAGTGGGCAGACTCGTCACTTTTGCCAGCCAGGTCGCTGCCGCCCTCACGGACCAGCAGCTCGAGGGATCGGGGGTTACGCGTGTGCAATGGGTGGTGCTGAGCGCGCTGCTTCGTGAGGATGGACTCACGATACGGGAACTTGCGCGTTATCTGCGCGTCACTGACCCAGCCGCCTCTCGCCTCGTGGGGAGGATGGAAGAAAAGGGACTGGTAGTTAGGGAGGCAGACCCGTCGGATCGAAGGGTCGTCCGCATTCGCCTAACTCAGATGGCGAGGTCCAAGAAGGATCTGCTGGGAATGTTCCAGGAAGTGAATCAGATCATGATGGAAGGTTTCACTCCAGAGGAGCAGGACACGTTGTTGGCGTTGCTGGAGCGGTTGGTGCGAAACGGGGAGGCCGCGCTAGGCACGCCGATTCAGGCGAGTCGCCTGGGGGGGGTGCCAGGACGGGACTAAGGTGGTTGCGCGCGAGGGGACCCTAGGCCATGCAGCTCGGTGGCCCATGGTCCCACCCCTACTCCTCCCGATTCGCCACCACCGGAATCCCATCCAACCGCAGCATGCCGCTCATAGGTGCCTCCCCGGCAGCCCTAGCCCTACCACTATCGCTCGTCACCACGCGTGTCGCCGTTCCGTCGAAGCTGAAATGCACAGACCAGGTGCCGTCGGCGGCTTGGGCCACTCGCTCCACGGTGACCGCTGTAACGGGGAGCTGCAGTCGCGGCGGGTAGCGCGAGGTCGTGGGCTCGTGATAGGCGATGCCCACCGACGTTGGGTGGATGGTGGCCTTGCCCTGTCCGTCGGGCCTGAAGCTGAGGTCCATGTGGACCCAAGGTTGGGCGTTGGCGGGCCCGCGTTCCCGGGCCGCCACCACCACGAGTCGATTCTGTCCCTCGATCCAGGCCGCGGACGGCGTCAAATGACCGTCCATGGCCGGGTCCAGGACATCGTCCCTCGTGGCGCCGGCGGCCGCGGCCGGCACGTCGATCCTCTCGACGCCTGGTAGCTCGAGGTATCCGATGGCCGGCCCGGTAACGATCGAACCCCGACGGGTCGCACCATCCTCGGCGCCACCGCGAGGGGCGGACGCCGGCGCCCCCAGGTCAGCGGAGGAAGCGGCAACCGACGGGGAATTCGAATCGGACGGCCCCGAAGCCTCTCCACTGCCACTCCGGAGGTCGGTGAGCTCCACGCGACGGTTGCTGGCCCGGCCCTCAGCGGTGTCGTTCGAGTCGACCGGCTCGCTCTCCCCTTTCCCCACGGTTTCGAGGCGGTCGGAATCGATGTCGAACTCGTCCTGCAGGTACGCTTTCACCGCTCGGGCCCTCTGCTCGGAGAGGTTGAGGTTGTAGTCGTCGTTGCCCTGGCTGTCCGTATGTCCGGTGATGCGGAGCCTGAGGTCAGGATGATCCCGTAGCATGCCTCCGATCTCTTCCAACGTCGGCGTCGATTCAGGGCGCAGCCGATCACTGTCTGTGTCGAACAGGATGCCGCGAGTTGTGACGCTTCCTTCAGCTTCCAATCGCTGGTAAAGGTCACGGCCTCCGGCGGCGACCGCGATTGGGCCCACGAACATCGGCCACTCCGGGGACGCGTCCCTCAACGAGAACCAGATCTTGGAGGCTCTCCCCAGTTCCACCTGCGGAACGTTGGCCACCCGCTTCTCGTTCACGTAGACCTTCACATGCTCCCCGTCGGCCATGAGTCGAATCACGGCCCATCCATCCTTGACCTGGGGCGCGGCGGTCAACGAGGTGGGAGAGTCATCCTGGATGTCTTCGATACCGGTCTCGACGGAACGCACATAAAGGTGTGGAGCCGTATACCAGCCCAACTGACGGGGCGCCACACGCTTTCCTTCGACCTCGGTGAAGAGCACCCTCATCGAGAGGCTAGTGTGACCCCAGTGTACCGGTACCTCGATCGTGAAGCGTTCAGGGAGGGTTTCACCTAAGGGTATCGCAAACGAGGAGCCGGCCGTCGCGCGGATTACGCGGAGTCCGCTGTCGTCGACAATCTCCATGTTGCCGGTGATGAACTCGAGCCGACGGGGGAAGTCGCCGACGTTGTCGGCGGTGTAGTCTTCCGTGAACAGTGCCCGCTCACCAGGCACGAAGTCGTAGTTGGCCCAAGCCCCCTCTCCGGGCTTCCTGCGGCTCGATTCGGCGTAGTCCGGATCCGAGATAGGGTTGCCATTGGCGTCGGTGAGTACGTTCCCGTCCTCGTCGGTCAGCTCGACCGAGTCCCCGTTCTTCTTCGCTTCTTCGATGCAGCTGGGGTCGTTCAGCGCACATCGGACCATACCCGTGACGGTGCGGTCGATCTGGCGGGTCACCTCACGCTCCGCCGCCCGTTGTGCCGCCCTCTTGAGGCGGTCCCTTAGTTGGGCTTCGACCGTAAAGGCCGATCCGCTCGCTGCCAACAGCATGAGGCCCAAGAGACCAATCACCACTACACGTATCCGAGACATGTCGAAGCTCCTGCGTGGGGTCGCGTACCGACGGCTAGAGCCGGTGCTATCTGGTACGCGTAATGCGGGGCCTCATCCCGCCAATCGCCCAGGCGGAGTCTTTCAGATGATCCCTTAGGGGCCTCGACCTTGCAGCCAACACGCCAATACGCCCATCTTTGGGAGTAGCATCATGAGCGATGCTACCGGCCTGCAGTCTTCAGAGCTTTACGCTTCATGCGCCTTTTTCCGCTTTGCGCTGTCCCCCGCCCGCTGACACTCGGCGCGACCCTGGCCACCCTGTCCCTGCTGGCCTGTGGCGATCCTGGCACATCGTTTGGCGAGCCACTGCTCGAAGACGTCACCCCTCGGACGCTCCCGCTAGGGGCCTCGAGTGCCACCCTTTCAGTGAAAGGGGCCGACTTCACGGCTGAATCGGTGGTGTATTGGGACGACCGGCGGGTGCCCACGGTGCCCGAGTCGGGGAGTCGACTCAAGGCAACGCTGGATGCTTCCTACCTTCAGGTCGAAGGGCCTCATCGGGTCAGCGTCTACACGCCGTTGGGCGGGGGATCCTTGCACAGTGCGGGAACGATGATGGTGGACGTGGAGGTGCCCACTCCGGTGCTCGACCGGATTACGCCCGATCACACCTTTGTGCCGCCTTTTCCAGTGTCCCAGGCCCCTCCACCGGAGCCGACCACTTCCAACATCGCCATCACGGCCACTGGCAGCGGGTTCAACCGCACATCCCGCCTCGTGATCTGCTGTGTCATAAAGCCGGTGCCGATGGAACCCTCGTCGGTAACACCGACGCAGCTTATCGCGGCTATTCCGCACGGGCACCTCTACAACGCGGGTGACTACCGGCTTTCGGTCGTCAACGTGAAAGCCAACGGCGGACAGCTGAGCTCAGCCACGCTTCCCTTCGAGGTACGTCACCGCCGTCCGGTCGTCGATTCTGTTTCGCCCTCGACCTTTCCGCTCAGCTCGCCTCCTGAGGTCATGATCTGGGGACAGCACTTCGTCACCGGGAGTGTGGTACACTGGGATGGCGAGCCCGTCCCGACGCGTTACGATTGGCGCAACCGTTTCGGGAACGCAGAAGTGCTCTTCGCAAAGATCTCCTCGGTCCGACCCGACTCCGCGACGCGCTATACGCTCACGGTGGTCACGCCCGAGCCCGGAGGTGGGGAGTCCGATCCCTTCTATTTCGACGTCCCGTGGGGCATCGTGACGATCACAAGGACCAGTCCGGGATCTCTCCAGTTGGGTGAGCCCAGTACCACGACGCTGCAGGTCTATGGAGACTACTTCTCCACTCGGGTTCAGGGGTTCTGGAACGGACAGCCGCGCCCCACCGTTTACATCGCCCAGCATCGAGTCGACCTGACGGTAAACGCACAGGACCAGGCCGTGGCAGGGACCGGACACATCACAGTTGTGGATCCCCTGACCAACGACACGTCCAACGCCTTCCCCGTCGACGTGCGTTTAAGGAAGCTGGCGCTGTTCAGCGCTTCCCCGTCAACGCTCAAGCTGGGCGAGCCGAGTACCACCACGCTTCGCGTCTTCGGCGACAACTTCGTGGCCGGTGTGCAGGGCTACTGGAACGGGCAGCCGCGGCCCACCCAGTTCGCGAACGTGAGCCAGGTCAACATCACGGTGAGCCCGGCGGACCAGTCGGTGGCAGGGACGGGGTTCATCACCGTGGTCAATCCCGCGATCAGCGACACGTCGAACGCACTACCCATCCCGGTAGGATGATGCCACGCCTATCCATGCTGCCGGGGTTGATGTGCATCCTGCTCTTCGGGTGCGTGGACGACTTGGTCCTCCCTCCGGAAGGCCAACCTGTAGGACCACCGGTTACGGCGTCGATCTTCTCTTCGGACACGCTGGTGCAGGTGGGCGCGACGTTTCACCTTGAGGCCGAGGCCTACGACAGCGCCGGGACGCGACTTGCCGCGGGCCTCACATGGAACGCCTCGGGACCGGCTGTGCAGGTTACCCCGGACGGAACCGTGACCGCGCGGGCCTTCGGCGTGAGCTTCGTGCGTGCTTCGGCGGATGCCAACGGCCCTTACCTCGACTCCATCCGTGTCGCGGTGGTGCCGAGAGCCACCCTCGCCTGGGTCGGCAGCGGGGGCGTAAGACTCGGGGACCTCACCGGACGCTCGCAGTTGTTGACGCCAGGCGAGGGTCGGCACCTAGCCGTTTCGCCTTCGGGAACTCGCTGGGTGTTCGGCGAACGCATTTGGACGTACCTCGTCGATCCCGACGGCACGACCCACCTCGTCAAGATCCCGCTCTCGATCGGTCCTCAGTGGCCTAGGTTCTCGGCAGACGGGCAGTGGCTATATGTGGCAGGCCACGCCTTCAACGAGAATACGCGCATCTATCGCGTGCGGTTGCACGGCTCTTTCGCCGAGCCGGTCGCGCCGGCGATCTCTGACAAGCCATCTCCGTCGCCAGACGGCCGCCAAGTGGCGTACCGGGGGGGACCCGACCTGCGTGTGGCCGACGTCGCGACCGGAGCGGTCACCCAGCTCAAGGCCCAGGTGGACGGACTGCGGTGGTCACCCGACGGGCAATGGATCGCCTTCACTGACGCGACTCCGGGACTCGGTCTGATTCACCCTGACGGGACGGGGTTACGCCGGGTGGGGACGTCCCTGCTGGAAGACGCGCCCGATTGGTCGCCGGACTCGAGGTTCGCCATCGGCGTAGACGCCCGGACCGGTCACATGACCGTGTTCGAGATCGCCACCGGCATCACGTTGGACCTCGGTTGGAAAGGCCGCTACCCCGCCTGGAGCAACCCCTCGAGCTAGGACTGATGACACCATGCCTCACCGAGCTGTCGCGCGCATCCTTGGGACATCTTCCGTCGCAGCGTTGCTCCTGCTGCTGGCGACCAGCGCTGTCCAAGGGCAGGCCTGTGGCGTAGCCGTGGGTGACACCGCCCGGGTGATGATCCGGCAAGACTTGGAACTCGTCGATCTGACGGAAGTGGAGATGCGCCCGCGCTACTTTGGCATCTGGAACGAACCTCGCGAGAATGCGGTCGCCCTCATGGCGAACAACGAGCTCCTGCTGCTTCCCCGAGCGGCCGTTCGCAGGGTGGACGCGCTCTGTAAGGTGACTGAGACTCCCGGAAGAGACGGGATGCTACGGGGTGCGCTGTTCGGGACCGGTGGAGGGTTGATCGTGGGGTATCTCTACCACTCCCTGACGTGCTCGGAAAACCCGGGGTCCTATTGCGAAGCGCGAATCGCGGGGACTTCGCTCGGCACGGCCGTGAGCGCCGGCGGGTTACTAGGGGCCTCGGTGGGGGCCCTGCTCGGGTCCTTCCTTGGTTCGGTGCTAGGTGAGTTGCGGTGGGTACCGGTGATCGAGGCCCCCTCATGAGTCGATGCCTGCTGTTCGCGGTGCTCGCTGGTTGGTTTTGGGTGCCCGCACCATCCCTCGCCCAGGTGCGAGGTGGAGTTCACGGAGGTGCCAGTGTGTTCAGGGTGCTCTCGAACTATGACGGTACGATTCGCGCAGACGCATCGCCGACGATGGGGGTGTGGCTGGGCAGCTCGCTCTGGGGCTCCCTTGCGCTGCGGGTAGAAGCCCATTTGACCAGGAGGGGGCATCGGGTCGGCAAGGACCGGGCTGTCCGCATCGACATCACGGAGATTCCGGTCCTGCTTACGTACGACCTGCGTCGGAGCGAGGTTGACGCTGCTTACCTGAGTGCCGGGGTGGTGGCTGCGCTCGAACGCCAGTGTCGGCATACTACCGTCGAGCGCGGGCCCCCGGGGATCCCCGACGTTGCTCTCGAGACGACCTGCGACGGATCGGCTCCCATTGATCCGGTCATCACCGACGACCGCGAGCTGGGGATTGCCTTTGGGGTTGGATCAGAGGTCCGCCTGGGCCGTCCCGTCATCACCTTCGACGCACGGATGGTGATCGGGGTGACGCGGCAGCTCGCTTATCTGGAGCAACGGTCCACGCAGCTAGGCCCGCGGCAAGTGGAGTCGGCGGGCCGCAGCGTGGGGTTCCAGATCCTCGTAGGCTTCGCACTCCCCTAGGGTACCCCCCGCCGCGCACCGCGTCCGGTACCGCCCTTCTTCCACGCGTCGTAACATGTGAGGACGCGGCCTCAACGCACCCCAGCTCACCCACCCCCGCACGTGAGTCCATGAACGAGCTCAAGTATCACGGTCCGCTGGCCAAGGGCGACCGCGGCAAACGTGTACGCGCTGCCCAAGAGTGGCTTTCCCTGAACGGTTTCGGCGTCGTCATCGACGGCCAGTTCGGGCCGGCCACAGCAAGGGCGGTGCGCTGGTTCCAGGAGGAGCGGGGGCTGACCCGCAGCGGCCGCGTCGACAAGAAGACCTTCTTGGCTCTGGTGGATCCCCTCGCGGTGGCGGTCGAGCCCGTAGTCGGCGCTGTCGATTTCGGAGCTGCGGTGGTCTCGCACGCACGCCAGCATCTCGACGCGGGTGCCCGAGAGGTCGGTGGCCAGAACCGGGGGCCGTGGGTGAGAACCTACATGGGCGGCAAGGATGGGACGCCGTGGCCGTGGTGCGCCGGGTTCGTGAGCTTCGTGTTGCGCCAAGCCTGCGAGGAAACGGGTCACCGGATGCCGGTAAAGTACACGTTCTCTTGTGACATCATGGCCGAGGACGCCAAACGCAAAGGACGGTTCCGAAAGGGGAGCGCGATCTCCCCTGCAGACATCCGGCCGGGTTGGCTGTTTCTGCAACGCCGGACCGCCAGCGACTGGGTGCACGTGGGAATTGTCACCGCCGCCAAATCGGACTACTTCCATACGCTCGAAGGGAACACCAACGACTCCGGCGATCGCGAAGGGTACGAGGTTGCCGCCCGGTTCCGCGGGTTCGCCAAGAAGGATTTCATCGACACGTCCTTCGCAGAATAACCGCGCGCGATGAGCATCCTACCCAAGCGAGGAGCCAGTGAGCGCTGGACCAAGGAGCAGGTCCGGTTTGTGGAGGAGGCTCGGGCGGCCGCCCGGCGGGCACTCTACTCGGTGCGGCTGCGGAGAGGTTTGCCGGAGGGAGCCGAGAGGCTTCGTCATGATGCGTTGGCTCAAGTCCGCGCGGTGCACCTCCCGGCGGATGATGTCGTCCTGCCCAGGGAACCGCGGGAGTCCAGACCCGACTCACACCCCTTCATCGGAGCCTTGGAGCCGCTGGAGGCCCTCAAAACGAAATGGGCCGCACTGCGAGACACGCTGGAGGCAGCTCGTCCATCGGATGCAGAGGCTGGGGCATCCGGCTGGTACTACGAGCGCCTCGTGGCAGCTGATCGTCAGATCAACGACTTCGTGAAACACAGCGCTCCGGAGGGGTGGTGGCTCTCCACCACCTACGTGTTGGTGCCAGCTGTGTTGGCGCTGGTGCGTCGTCACGCTGGGTTCCTGATCGGGCTCGGCATCGCTCTGGGTACGATGGGCCTCGTCGAGATCGTGCGCGGTTTGATCCTGAACGACCCGTCTGTCTTCGGGTTCGCACTCTTCTTCCTGATCGCGCCCGTGGCGATCAACTTCGCCGGCCAACACTTCCTGGGACGTCGGCTGGACGCGATCAACAGCGGAGCAGCCGACCCGACGGCGCTGAAGGGAGTGCTCCCCTGGGACGTGGGTGGCTACGTCTACCGCTCGCTGCGTCCCTATGCCGAACAACCGCCTCCGTGGGTGAAGCGGCACCCCGACGACGGGTACATTACCCGCGCGTGGCTCGGCTTCTTGCTCGCCATCGTGATCTTGATCGTCATTTGGACGCTGGGGGGCGTTGGGGTGAGCTACTGGCGTCCCTCGGACGTCAACGCCATCGGGGTGACCACGTTCACCATTCTGGCTGCGCTCGCGATGCTACCCCTGCTGGGGTCGTTCTTCGACTTCGTCGATTTCCACTCACGTCCACCGGTTCGCCGCGGTCTGTTCATCGGATGGGGGCTCTATCTGCTCATCGGCCTGTTCCTGGACGAGCCGCTCGTGGCGTTTGTGTTTCTGGCTGGGTGGATGATCCTGGTGTTGTGGTGGGCGAAGCGGGTGGGATACGCGAGTATCGGTTGGTTCTTCGGAGCCGTGTTGGGCACGTCTGCGTTGGTGCTGCTCTGGACGAACGTGCGGCGGGGCACTCAGGTGTGGCGGGAGGACTTGGCATCGCCGGTAGCGCTCATCCAGGAGAACGCTTGGCCCTACGGTGGGGACGCCGGCCCCCCTGTGGTGGTCGTCGCGGCCTCGGGCGGAGGATCCAGAGCGGCGGTCTATACGGGGCTGACGCTTGAGGCGTTGACGGACAGCGTTCCCCAAGTCGCTAATAACATCCATGCGATCAGTAGCGTGTCCGGTGGATCGCTGGCCAACGCCGCATACGTGGCTGAACGCATGGGGGTGCAGGTCCCCGAGCGCTGCGCGGGGGACCTCAGCGATCGCCTATCGGCGGATTACCTGTGGCCGGTCCTCCGGGGGGTGGTGCGGGGAGGGCGGGGCATGGGGATCGAGAACCGGTGGATCGAGTGCCCCGGTCTGGGTTCGATGACCATCGGTGGTGTCGCCGAGGGGTGGCTGACGGAGCGCAGTGGGCCGCCGGGTCAGCCCCCGTTCCCAGTGCCTCTGTTCAACAGTGTCAACCTTCTTCGTCACGCCGTGGTGATCTCGCCGTTGGCTCCGGAGGTGTACCGATCTGGGCCCTTGGAAGACTTGGCGAAAGGACCGTCCAACGCCTACCTGCGGCAGGGCGACGCCGACCCAACCTGGGTGTACTACCGAAGCGGGATGTACGCTCTCTCCGAGCTTCTTCCCAACCACGATCCAAAGCTGGCTTCGGCCGTGCGTGCTTCGGCGAACTTCCCGTTCGGCTTCGCGCTCGTGGATGTAGCCACCGATTCCGCGCTTTTCCTGAGTCCCCACCGGGATGACCGACTTCCCAATGTGGAGAAGCGCCTTCGCCTTACCGACGGTGGTGCACTCAGCAACTCCGGAATGTGGTCGTTGCAGCGACTGCTGCTGGCCAGACGCGAGGCGCTACGCGCGCGAGGCGTGCTGCTCGTGGTGGTAGACGCGTCGCGGATGCCCGCTACCGCCCGACCCACGCGGTTCACCGGTCTCGCCTCGGCGATCGCCGACAAGAACCCCAAGAGCGAGGCCCTACACCGACTGATGTTCGAGGACCTCCAGCGCGAGTTCGGCGCCTGCATCCGGATCGTACAACTGGAGATTCAGCCCGAGAGGCGCATGAACGTGCTCACCACCTGGGCGCTGGGCGCGGAAGCGCTGGAGCGCGTGGAGGCGGCGTTCTGGAACGACTGGAACGGCACCGATGGTGACGTGCCCGGCGACGCCGCGCGCATTCGGGCGGGGTGGGACGGGTTGCAGGGGTGCGACCCGGATGCGCCAGGGCGTCATGACGCGCTGGTCAGGGTGCCGTTGAGCTAGCTCGTACGCCCAGGCGCTCAAGTCCCGCGCCAACCTCCAACGAGGGCGGGCCAAACCGCGGCCCGCCCTCCGAGGCAGGACTACTCGCAGTCCGACCGCTGCGTCTTGTCCTTCTTCCTCTTCTTCGGGTTTACCCGCACACACGGGTTACCCGCGACCGTAGGATGCCGCGCCGGCGCCAGCTGGTTGAGAAACGTCATGGCCTCGCGGTTGCTCTTCCCCGACACAGCCTCGAGCACGTCGAGGGCTCGCTTCGCGTCGATACGGGCGCGGCGCGAACGACTCTTGGCCAGGTACTTCAGGAGACGTCGGGCGTGCTTCGCGTGCTCCTTGGAAACCTTAGCCTCCGGCTCCCTCGCCAGGATGCCGCCCCACTCGATCACCTTCGCGGCCGACTCCCGGAGCTTCTTGTCCTTCATGATCACCGGCAGGAGCCGAATCGTGTGCCGCTCGGCAAGGGAAAACCAGCGGGCGAGGCCGGGGAGCTCACGCCATTCGGCGTCCCTGAATTCGCGCATGGATCTCAGGTCGTACTCCATCTCATGTTCCGACGCGCGCTCGCCGCTCGCGGACTCCATGCTTTGCCCCAACGAGAAGCTGAGTGACCCCACCGGGCACAAGGCGGCCGACGTGATGTGTCCAAACATCTCCCAGTCGCCTTCGTTCTTGAATCGCTCGGAGAAGTTCTGTGTGACCGACGGGTCGAGGTCGTCGTGCTGCCACATCCACACCTTGGTTCCGATGGTGTCGTCGGGGTTTAGCCAACTCCAGAGGTTCTCGAAGACGTTCTGTTGGTCCACGATGGCGTCCTTGACGGCGCTCTTGATGTCACTGGTCAGCGCGTCGAGTTCCGCCTGGGTGACGCTTGGGTTGCTGAACGTCCGTGTGTCTACGATCTGCTGGACCGCATCTCGTACCGCATTGTTGAGTGCCGAATGTCCGGCGTTGGCACCGGCGTCGGAGACATTGTCCTCCTCCATGAGCACTGCGACCACCCCAACCACGCCGGCGACATCGTCCACCAGGCTGCTCAGGCTGCTGGGGACGGGGATCGGTTTCAGGAAGGTCTGCCATTCGCCGATGGCCGCGGGGATTGTGATGTTGTCGCCCTCGTCAGCGTCGGTGGTTCCAAGGTTCCCGTGACTGCCCGGCGTGAAGTGCATCGTTGGGCTCCCGGAAAGAGAGAGTGCCTCGGTAACGACGACGCCGTCTCCATCGACCTTGAAAAAGACGGTCCACAGGTAGGGTTCGGCGTTCCCCCACCCGTCTCCCTCGTCGTGCACGAATATTCGGTCCAGCTCCAAGTTTACCTTGATAAGGTTGCGTGCCATGGTTTCGCTCACCGGTTCGGGGATGCGGGGACCGTGCGCAACGACCTCAGCGCGTCGACGCATCCTGTCCCCGGAGTTGTGTGACTCGGTGAAGGGAGAGGCGAAGGAGTGCTCGCGGGGCGGACAACGCCGGCTCGTCGCCCTCTTGCACGGCGGGCCTGCACCCACCCTCTTCCGGCTTGGTAAGTCCAATCCCGCCACCACACCGGAAAGAGCCACACATGTCAGGCCCTCGACTCGTTTCGCGCTCCGGGCTGCAGGCCCGCATGCTGCTCGTCACTGTCCTCCTCTCGACCGGCACGCTCCAGGCCCAGCAGCACGGCCAGCCCGAGGGCTGGGTGGGCGGTCACGGGTCGGCCAACTTCGAGTTGGCTACCCGGTGGGCACCGTACCAGATCTCGGACATGACCTACAGCATGGCGGTCGATCCGCAGTGGATCGAAGGAGGCGACCGGTTCTGGTACGAATGGGAGGACCGCGACGGACGCACGTTCTGGCTCGTCGATCCCGCGCGCAGCAGCAAGTCGCAGATCTTCGACAACGACCGTATCGCCGCGGAGCTGACCCGCATCACAGGCGATCCCTACGATGGACAGCACCTCCCCATCCGGACCATCCGGTTCATCGATCAGAACACGATTCAGTTCGATGTGACGTCCTCGCAGGACGAGGAAGACGACGAGTCCACGGATGACGAGCAGCAGCAGGAGGACACCGACGACGGCGGAGACGACGGACCCAAGAAGAAGGTGTTCCACTTCGAGTACGAGGTGGACTCGCGCACGCTGCGTCAGCTCGAGGACTTCGAGGGCCCGGACAACCATCCGTCCTGGGCCAACGTCTCCCCGGACGGCGAGACGGTGATCTTCGCGCGCAACCACGACGTGTTCATGATGACCGGCCCCGAGTACGCCAGGATTCTCGATGCCCGTCGAGGCCTGAGTGGTGCCGAGGCCGACTCGGCCGACCAGAAACTCGTGGTCGAAGAGACGCAGCTCACCACCGACGGAGAGCTCTACTACTCATGGGCGGTGAACGGGAGTGGGCGCGGACCCGTGGATTCGAAGAAGGACGAGGAGTACGCGAAGCGGAATCGCGTGGGCGCCTCCTGGGCTTCAGACTCGCGCCGCTTCAGCTTGGTGCGTACCGACCAACGCGAGATCGGGCGACTCTGGGTGATCCACAACACGGGCAGCAAGCGGCCAGAGCTGGAGACCTACGCCTACGACATGCCGGGCGAAAAGGACGTCCAGCAACAAGAGCTGTGGTACGTGGATCTGGAGACGGGCACGCCCACCCAGATCGACGACGACCCATGGGTAGATCAGGCGATGGTGTTCCTGAGTCAGCCGTCGTTCAATTATCCGGGCTCCACGGAGCCCCGGAGGACCCTGTGGGCCACCAACGACCCCGAGCAAGTCTACTTCATGCGCAGGTCCAGGGATCGTCACAAGCTGGACCTCGTGCGCGCCGATGTGACGACGGGGCAGACGACCGTCCTCATCGAGGAGCGCCTCAATACCTATTTGGAGGAGATGCAGCGGCCTGCTCCTAGAGTGCTTGGGAACGGCAACATCCTCTGGTGGTCCGAGGAGGACGGTCGAGGGCACCTCTACCTGCATGGCCCGGACGGGGAGCGCGTCCGACGCCTGACCGAGGGGCCCTGGACCGTGGTGCAGGTGCTGTCGGTGGATGAAACCGCGGGGGTGGTGTTCTTTACCGCCGCCGGCCGCGAAGAGGGACTCGACCCGTACTATCAGCAGGTCTACCGCGTGGGGTTGAACGGCGGTGGGCTCCAGCGTCTGAGCCCCAACGATACCGAGAGCCAAGCCGAGTTCACGGAATCATCGCGGTTCATGGTGCACACCGACTCGCGCGTGGATCGGACGCCGACCTCCGTGCTTCGGAACGCGGCGGGCACCCAGGTCTTGGAGCTCGAAGCGGCGGATGTGTCGCGCCTGGTGGAGGCTGGCTGGCAGATGCCTGAGCCGTACACGGTAAAGGCGGCAGACGGCATCACTGACCTCTACGGCGTCATGTACAAGCCGTTCGACTTCGACTCCACCAAGGTCTACCCCATCGTGGAGTACGTGTATCCCGGACCGCAAACCGAAGCCGTCGCCAAGTCGTTCCACCAGGGCAACAACGTGGCGTCCCGGTCCGAGGTTGCACTGGCCCAGCTCGGGTTCATCGTCATCACCATCGGGAACCGTGGTGGACACCCGTCCCGCTCGAAGTGGTACCACAACTACGGTTACGGGAACCTTCGCGACTACGGCCTGGCGGATAAGAAAGTGGCAGCCGAACAGCTCGCGGAGCGACACTCCTTCATCGACCTGGACCGAGTCGGGATCTACGGCCACTCAGGAGGCGGGTTCATGTCCACCGCGGCCATGCTGGTCTATCCGGACTTCTTCAAGGTGGCCGTGTCGTCGTCCGGGAATCACACCAACGACATCTACAACCGTTGGTGGTCGGAGACACATCATGGCGTCAAGGAGGTGGTGGAAGGCGACTCCACCCGCTTCGAGTACGACATCGCCAAGAACCCCGATTTGGCCAAGAACCTCAAGGGCCACCTGATGCTCACCACGGGCGATCGGGACAACAACGTGCACCACGCCAACACGGTGCGGATGGCCGAGGCGCTGATCCGGGCCAACAAGCGGTTCGACTACTTCATCTTCCCCGGTCAGCGCCACGGGTACGGCGACATGGGCGACTACTGGTACTGGTTCAGGGCGGAGTACTTCGTGCGCCACCTGCTTGGCGACGACCGCTGGGAGGTGGACAACAGGGCGCTCAACCTGGAGCGGGAGCAGAGTCGGTAGGGGGGTGGGGACCGCGTGCATGCGCGACCGCGCCCGCCAGATTGACGTGAATGCAGCCCAGCGGGCCGCATCCGAGATCGCGGGCGACATTCACGTCGATTATTGACGTCAATGCAGCCCAGAACCGGGAGTTCGACGTCGTGGGCGACATTCACGTTAGGTTGTTGCACCTTCTCCGCGCACTGATTATTATCACGATGATTATTATCACATCAACTAATGACCACGATGCCCCACGCCCCTTCCGCTGAACAACACACGCTGATTGCGCTGCTCCGGGCCGCAGGGCGGGTTCGGCGGGGGTTCGGCAGCGTTGTGAGCGATGCCGGCTTGACGGCCTCGCAATACAACGTGCTCCGCATACTCCGAGGCGCCCGCACTGAGCTGCCAATCATGACGATCCGGGACCGCATGATGGATCCCGAACCCTCGATCACCCGGCTGATCGATCGGCTGGAGGAGCGAGGGTTGGTTGAACGCCGTCGCTGCGTGGACGACCGGCGCCGGGTCGACTGTTCGCTCACGTCGGCCGGCCTTGAGCTAGTGAATTCACTGGACGAGCCCGTGGACGAGATGGACCGGAGCCTCATGAAGGGCCTCAACCGCCGTGAGCTGGTCCAACTGAAGCAACTGTTGGACAGGGTGGCGCTCGAGGCGTAACGCGTTCCTCTCGCTCCAATATTTGGCGAGCCAACCATTTATGCATGAACAAACAGGAGGAGGTGCTGATGGAAAGTGGAGACACCAAGGCGATACGGATCCTCGGACCCGAAGACGCAGCCGTGACGGTCGAGGGTGCCGGAGACGTCTATCGATTCCTGGCAACCGGTGAGCAAACGGACGGTGCGTACTTCATCGTCGACGCCCTCGTTCCGCCGGGCGGTGGTCCGCCACCTCACATTCAGACCCGGGAGGAAGAGGGCTTCTACGTGCTCGAGGGTACGGTGACCTTCTTTCCCGGAGATGGCACGAGCCACGAGGCTGGCCCGGGGACCCAGGTGCACATCCCCCGCGGCGTCTTACACAGTTTCAGGAACGAAACCGACCAGGACGCCCGCATGCTGTTCTGGTTCGCACCCGCCGGGATTGAGCGGATGTTCGTCGAGATGGCTGCCGACCCCGACCGGTTTTTGGACATTGCCGGTGCGTACGGCGTCCAGTTTCCCGGTCTTCCCCCGGGTACCACCGCTCCGCCCGGACCCACCGACTCGTAGGGCCCGGGCATGAACACCCCCCAACCGAAACCATAAAACCAGGAGAAGAGAGCATGGCCGAGTCCAACACGAACGTCCGGATCCACGAGCTGCTGAACTACGTCCGAGAGGGCCGCATCATGGACGCGATGAAGGAGTTCTACGCCGACAACGTTGTCATGGAAGAACCCATGTACGGTCGCACCGAAGGCCTGGAGGCCAACCTTGCCCGGGAGCAGGCGTTCGTCGATTCAGTGAAGGAGTTTCGCGGGTTCACTGCGGACCACGTGGGCGTGGGTCCCAACGTGTCGTTCTACGAGAACACCATGGATTGGGTCGACGTCAACGGAACCGAGATCCACGCCGAGCAGGTCAGCGTCGCGGAATGGAAGGACGGGCGCATCGTGCGGGAGCGCTTCTACTACAACGCGCCCTAGTCGGCCGGACGGGCGGTCCGGGCTGGAAGGCCCGGATCGCCGAGTCGCTCGAGGCGGCCTGGGAGGCCGAACTGCTTCCGGGCACGGCTTGCAGGTTGGAATCGATTTCCAATCTGCAAAAACAAAAGCTGCATTCACCCCACGATCCGGTTATGGAGTGGGCGGGCACGGCCGCGTAGGCCCTATTCCACCGGCCAAGCTCCCAGCAGCAGCCAGTGAATCATGACTTCACCGTCGACCACCTGAAAGAACCCACTGTAGTGACCGAGCTCGGTCTCCTCACCTGGCACCTCAATCTCGTACGTGCCGATTCCTGCGATCCACGCCCCTCCGTCCAACTCCTGGTTGGCCCACGGCGTGAGCACCACCTGGGCGCCCGCGTCGGTCAACGCAGTCAGGCGCTCCAAAATGGCGTCCCGTCCCCGGACCAGCGGGGCACCCGAGGGCATCATCACCGCCTCATCGGTGAACATGTCTGCCACCATGGAGGGGTGACCCAGGTTGAAGTGCGTCATGTAGTACTGTGCCCGCTCCTCGAGCATCGAGGCACTCCCCATGGGCTCGGGGAACGCGTCCATTTCCACGGGAAGCGCCACCTGGTCGGGTGAGTCGAGGTTGCTTACCAGCCCCATGGACTTCCAATCCTCGCCTTCTTGCTCGAAGAGCGATGTCCAGTACCCTGAGTTCGTATAGGGCTGGCCGTCTGCGTCGCCGGACACCGAGTAGCTCCCGTACGACATCGCGCGGGCCCCGAACACCATGGCGTCGAGCTGTTCCACGCCGATCTGGGGCGAAGATCCTTCGATTTGTTCGGTCAGCAGGGCGTCGATGGCCTCGCGGCCGAACGCACGGGCCCCCGTGCCGGTCCACATGAGCCCTTGTTCCGTCATCACGCTCGCCACCATGGACGGATGGGCCATGTTGTAGTGTGTCTCGTAGTAGTCGGCGACTGCGGCCACGGCCTCTACGTCCGTCAGGGTCTGGTCGCCCAACTCGTCGACCGTTGGAGGCGCTGCGTCCCCACCCCCTGGGGAGTCCCCACACGCCAGGACGGACAAGCAGAGCAGGAGCGTGGGCGCCGGGAATCGCATGGTGGGTCCTTGTCGGGGAGGACGGAGCACAGGATAGCGAGTTGATACCCGAGGAGCCTGCGCTCCGTGCCCCCCCAAGGACAGACTAGATCGGCGAGCAGAACTTGAACCCGAACACGCTCCGGCAAGCCCATCCGTTCGGGCAGCACCCGTCGCCATCACTGCAGCAGTGCGCACCGAGCGGACAGCAGTTGCCACCACCACAGTGATCCCTGGGAGCGCAGGGGTTCGGGGGAGGTGGCGGTGACGGCCCAGGCGGGACGCACGAAAGACCGCAGGTAAGCTCGCAGTCCGGTCTCAGAAAACATCGCGAGAACCCGGTCGATGACGACGAATCCGGGACACAGGGGGACGACCGAGGCAAGCAGGTCTGCTGGCCCAGCCGGTTCCCGTTGAACTGAAGCTGGGCCACGACCGCCCCGCGCGGGCCTCGACCAACGGATGGGGCGGTCCAGTACCGCCCGCTACTTCTGTAGACGCCGGCTTCTGCCGTGAATCCTGGTAGGCTCATGATGACCTCAACGATCGAAGAAAGGAGTGAGTTTGCTGACGAGAAACGGGAACTGCTCCGTCACATCCACGCGCACGGCGTACTTCTCGGTGAAGTCGGTCGCGCGATCCGTGTAGGCGAACACCACATCGACGAGGGAGCGGGTGCTCGAGACCGACGGCCGTAGGGTGTCCACCCCAGTCAGGGAGAGCCCGCGACTGAAGGCCTCGGACGTCTTGGCGTAGATGCCCGGGTAGCGAATCGCAAGGTAGTTGAGCGCGCGGTGCTCATCGGCGACTCCGACGTTGTCCGTGAGTTGCAGCAACCGATCCAACAGCTCCTCCGTCGCCGCGGCGAACCGCTCCTTGGAGGTCTTGGCAGGGCGGGGGATGGCGTCGAGGAGCGAGCGCCGGTCGAAGGAATAGACCTGCTCGAACGTGACCACCGGAACTGTAAGGCCGTTGCACACCTGTGGAGGCGCGATGGGGCCCGAGACGCCGACCACCACGTCGACGTCGCCCTCCGAAGGACGATCCCGCAGCGCGCCAATCAACATGTCGAGATCGCTCGGGTCTCGAGGACGCAGTAGGTAGGTGTCGAGACCCTGGATGCTCAACACCCAACACAGTTGTCGAGCCAGGTAGCGGTTGGATGGGTCCGCCACGACAGCCCGTAGGGTCTGCCGATCGGTGAGTCCCTCGCTGTCGACACGGGCCGCTGACTGCGCAAACTCCTTTTCGGCGGATAGACTGACGAAGTGCGCGTGGATGGAGCCTACGGCATACAAATAGGTGGGCGCCGGCGTATATGCAGCGCCCGAAGCGCAACTGCTGCACGATCCGTCCGCGACGGCGGCGCGTTCCGGTTGGGCTCCGCTGAGGGCAGCGATCCCTGCGTTGACATCTGCCGGGTGCGCAGGCAGCACGGCGGGGTTCGCTGACTCCCAGGGCACGCGGGGCTCTGCGATCCCGTCGGTGGGCGATTCATGCGCGATGCGAGGTTGAGCGTCGTTCATCGGATGCTCCTGATGGTTGGTGTGATCGGTCAAGACGGAGGCCTTTGTGAACCGCGGATGCCGACCAGAGCGTTGAGCGCTCGGGCCCGGCGCTCGCAGGCCGAACACGGCGCGATGCCCACGGCTGTCGTAACACGCTTGATGGCGTCGCCGAAGCCGATGCTCTCGTGGGAGACGAACCCTGGGAGCCGGACCTGGAACCGGGGGCTAACGGGGTTTTCGGTGGGCCCGGAAGGCGGCGGTTTCACGTCCATAGCGCCTCCCCTCCTCGTAGGCGCGAAGCGGCTTCGGTGGCTTTCAGTAGAGGCGGAACGACCGATCTCGTGCGCGGACCCGCCGCAGCGAGCACTGCCGCCTTGATGTCGACCGCGGCGAACGCGGGCCGAAGCGACCACAGGAGTGCGAGCGCCCCAGTCACGAAAGCAGCCGCCGCACTGGTCCCGCTCATGCGAACGGAGCTCCCTGCGACACCCAGGCCGGTGATGTCCTCGCCGGGCGCGCGCAGGCCCCGAGTACCGAAGGAGGCGCATACGTTCGGATGGCGGGTAAGTGCGCCTGTCGCGTCACACGCGAGTACCGGAATGACCCACGGGTGCCGAGTGAGCGCCGTCGACGGGTGCCGGCTGTGGTTGCTCGCCGCAGCCACCACCAGCACACCCTGGTGGGCCGCGAAGTCCAACGCGGACGTTATGGCGCTCGCATGGGCTCCGGAGTCATACGTGCACGCGAGACTCAGGTTGACGATGCGGGCACCCGCACGGACGACCTCAACGAGGCCTGCTGCCAACTCGGTCGCTGTGGTCCTGGGGGGCTCTCCGGAACCGGCGTTGGAGAGGACCGCCCGGACCAGTAGCGGGCAGTCGGGGGCGATTCCAGGGGTCGGGCCGTCCCGCCCGGCGACCAGCAGCCCAGCCATGAACGTCCCGTGACGGAGGGCACTATCCCTAGGCCCAACCTCCGTGCTCAACAGACCGCCCACCAGCGAGATCTGCGATGCGGCGAGGCCCGGATGGTCCGTTCGAACCGGACCGTCGACGAGTCCGATGGGCACTTGCGCAGATCCTCGGGTGACCGCCATCAAACGCCTGAGTCCTACCAGCGCATGCGGATCTAGCGGGCTTCTCGTCTGCTGAGGCGCGATGGTCCGTGTGAAGTTCGCCAACTGGACGACTCCCGGGGATGGCGGTTGCTGAAACCTGCCGGACACCTCCATAGCGTCTTGCAAGGCTCGAAAGGCCAAAGTGCGCCCACGCCTGTGGCGGGATCTGGGGCGTTCTTCCGCTCAACAAGGTGGAAGCCGTCCGTCCTGTCCCGCGCCGAGGACCCCGATGAGGCCGAATCGCATGCTCTTCCTAGCGCCGTCGGAGCGCGCACCCGACAATGGTGGGGTTTCCAGGAGGAGGAACCTCACCCGCGGGGCGCGCTTGAGCCACGACGACGACGGACCAGAGGAGGGAGGGACGTCGGCACCGACCGATGTCACACGCCTCCTGGCGGACTGGAGCGATGGCGACCGCGAAGCATTCGATCGTCTGCTTCCTGTCGTCTATGAGCAGTTGCGCTTGATCGCACACAACCACCTGACTCGGGAGCGCGCCGACCACACGCTCAACACCCACGGGCTGGTGCATGAGTCCTACATCAACCTCGTGGACGGTGCTCGGGTGGGATGGCGGGATCGAGGCCACTTCTTCGCCGTGGCGAGTCGGGCGATGCGGCACGTCCTGATCGATCACGCGCGCAAGAAGACGGCGGAGAAGCGAGGGGGTGGAACTGCTCCCGTCACTCTGAACGAGCAAGTCGTCGCTGACGGCGTCCGCTTCGATCGTCTCCTCGCCATCGATCAGGCGCTCAATCGGCTGGAAGAACACGACCCCAGGCTGGCTCGGGTCGTGGAGTGCCGGTTCTTCGCTGGGCTGACCGGCCAAGAAACGGCGGACGCCACCGGGACCTCGCTCCGGACCGTCGAGCGGGATTGGACTCGGGCCCGCGCCTACTTGAAGCGAGAGCTGGGAGAGTAACCGTGACTCCCGATGCCGAACGGTGGCAGGCGGTCGATCGGCTGTTCAGCGCAGCCCTGGAGCGGCCAGTGGCAGGGCGGGCAGCCTTCGTCCACGGTGCCAGCAAGGGTGACGAGGCGCTGTGCGAAGAGGTCTTGGAACTGCTGGCGGCCTCCACGGACGATGCGTTCCTGGCGAGTCCCGACGACCAACAATCTCTCCAGGGCATGCTGGCCGAGGCTGCTTCGGGCGCGGCCGGCCAGGGCAACAAGGGCGCAGTCGACCCGCTTCTCGGGGCAACCCTCGGCGCCTATCGCATTGAGCGGGCGTTGGCCCACGGAGGCATGGGCACCGTGTACCTCGGTGAGCGGACGGAGGGCTTTACACAGCAGGTCGCCATCAAGACTCTGCGACGCGGCATCGACACGGACGAGGTCGTGCAGCGGTTTCTGGCCGAGCGCCAGATCCTCGCGCGGCTCGTGCATCCGAACATCGCAAAGCTCTTCGATGGGGGAGCCACCCCGGACGGGCGGCCGTACTTCGTCATGGAGTACGTGAACGGACTTCCCATCACTGACTACGCCGACCAGGCTCGACTGGGCATCGAGGCGCGCCTCGACCTGTTCCAGACGGTCGCAGGGGCACTTCAGTATGCCCACCAGCACCTGGTGGTACATCGTGACCTCAAGCCCTCCAACGTGTTCGTCTCGCACGATGGTGTGGTGAAGCTGTTGGACTTCGGCATTGCGCGGCTGGTCGGGTCCGAACACCAGTGGGGTCAGACCAAGACCAGTACCGGCTTCCGGGTCCTCACCCCAGCGTACGCAGCTCCTGAGCAGGTGTCGCGGGAGCCCGTGACGACTGCCACAGACGTATACCAACTCGGTGCCCTCTTCTACGAGTTGATGTCGGGCGTCCGCCCGTTCCCGAAGGACCTGCCAGAGGCCGAACTCGAGCAGTGTATCGTTGCGCGTGATCCGGAGCCGCTCTCGAAGGTGGTGCTGTCCAGGGGCTCGGACCGAGCTTCGGCTCGAGGATACGTCTCTTCAAAGGAGCTTGCGCATAGGCTCCGCGGCGATCTGGACGTCATCGCGGACACGGCGCTGGCCAAAGAGCCGGGTCGTCGGTATGGCACTGTCGAGGGGATGGCGACGGACGTCCGACGCCACCTCTCGGGGAGGCCCATTGCGGCGCGCCCACCCACGCTCGGGTACCAGCTCAACCGGTTCGTTCGGCGGAACCGCTGGGTCGTACCCACGTCCGTGGCGGCACTCGCTGCGCTCGTGCTCTATGTGGGGACCCTCAACCGCCATAACCGGCGGCTCGCCCTCGAGCGCGACCGCGCCGAGGCGGTGACCGAGTTCGTCACGGGCCTCTTCAACAGCCCCAACCCGTGGACCGACGGAGAGGGCGCGGACGTGACCGTGCTCGAGGCGCTGGAAGCGGGGGTACAGCGGGTGGAGACCGACTTTACCGATCGTCCTGACATCCGGGCTCGTCTGCTGGAAGTCATCGGTTCGTCGTACTACTGGCTCAACCGTTCGGAGCGGGCGCATCAGGTCCAGGCGCGCGCCGTCGCGCTGCGCGATGAGTTGTCAGGTCCGTCGGCGATCGAGTCCATGCGGGCGCGACACATGCTGGGCCTCACTACTGGTGCCGTACACGGTTCCGACAGTGCGCTTGCCATCATGCTTCCCCTGGTCGACGAACTGGAAGGGCAGGCGGAATACGAGGCGCGTGCCCTGTATGCAGAGGTCCTGGGCAGCGTAGCTTGGACCTACTGGAAGAAGCCCGATTTCGAAGCGGCGCTCCGATACTTTGCGTCGGCAGACGCGGCTTTCCAGCAGCTCGATCCGCCCAAGCCGGTGATTCATGGCGAAGTGTTGCGGCACTACAGTCGCGCGATCGGTCAGGCCGACGCGACGTCCGCAGAGGCCATGACGACGATCCAGCGTTCAGTGGCCCTGCTGGAAGACGCGTTGCCCGACGACGACATCAACCTTGCGGCGGCCCGGCAGGACCTGGGGAGTGCGCTTTCGAACGCGGGCGAGTACGACGCCTCGCTGGACGCCCTACACCTCGCAGCAGCTGCGTTCGAGGAACAACTGGAGCCCAACGATCCCAATCTGCTGGCGGTGCGGAACAACATCGGGTTCGCCCTTATGGCCGCCGAACGGCTGGAAGAAGCGGAGGCAGCCTATCGGGAGGTGGTCGCTCTCTACGAGACCCGCGAGTCACGCTCAAAAGGGCACGGCGATGCCATCCAGAACCTGGCGGTGGCGGTCGAACGCCAGGGGCGCATCGACGAGGCGATTGACCTATCCCTCACAGCCTACGAAGTGTACCGCGAGGTGTTGGGCGAGCACTACGTGACTGCTTTCCCCCTCCTGACCATCTCGGGCATCGAGTTGGATCGCGGACGCTATGCGGATGCCCTGGACCATCTCGAGACCGCCTATCCGATCCTCGAGCGGACGCTCCCCGACGGACATTTCATCCGCTCCGTGGTTCAGTGCCGAAGGGGACACGCACGATGGGCGGTGGGGGATCGCCTCGGCGGACGGGCCGACGTTGAGATCGCTGCGAAACAGTTGGGGGATGATCCCAGACCTTACGCGCAGGACTGTCGGGATGCGCTGGCCATGGTCGAGGGCTCCGAAACGTAGGGTTGCCGTGGCTGGAGTCGCCGGAGCACCTTAGAGCGTTCGTTCGAAGGTTCTCGCCAGTCAGGAATGGTTCAACGTGCTTCGACGCACACCGCTTTTGGTCCTGTCGGTGTTTGGTTTGTCCGTTGCTGTGGGCGTTGCCGCGCCGCTCCATGCCCAGGACGTCTCCCACTTGGCGGCGCTCGAACGTCCGGGGGTCCGCGCGGGCTTCGAGTCCATCGGAGCCCAGCGCTCCGAGATCGCCGAGCTACTGCGCGAGCTGGCCACGGTCGTTTCGCCCTCCGGGGAAGAACACGAGCGCGCCCGTTTGGTCGCCGACCGGATGCGAGCGATGGGACTGAGCGACGTCCGTGTGACCGAGAGCCCGAACGCGATTGGCGTGATCCCGGGTCGGTCCGACCAGGCCCTGGTGTTCATCTCCACCTTGGATGACCTCGCCACCGTGGCAGAGCATCAGCGGGCCGCGGCGGTGCCCCCGCGTGTCGAGGGCGACCGGGTCGTGGGGCCAGGCACCAACACGTCGGTGTCGAGTGCCGCGATCCTGGCGGCGGCGGAAGCCTACCTTGCTCTCGGCGTGCAACCCGAGCTGACGCTGGTGTTTGCGGCGGTGGCGCAGGAAGAGACCGGGCTGATGGGTATGAAGGCCCTGTACGAGGAGTACCGGAACCGCGCGTATGCTTTTGTGGACGTACTGGGCGACGGTCACAGCATCTCATACGGCGCGCTCGGTATCCACTGGTGGCGGGTGAAGGCGAGTGGCCCCGGGGGGCACACCCTCTCCGGGGGCCTACCCAACGTCAACCAGGCGATCGGCCGCGCCGTCGATCGGATTCTCTCACTACCCGATGCCAAGCGCACCGACGACTCACGGACACGCATCAACATCGCCGTGCTCGAAAGCGGGACGGTGTTCAACCACAAGCCCGCAGAGGGGTGGTTCAGCCTCGATATCCGTTCCATGGAGGCCGCCACCATCGAGTCCATCCAGGAGCAGGTACGCGGGATCCTCGCGGACGTTTCCGCGGAAACGGAGATCGAGCTTGCTATGGAGCCATTCCAGCTCACCCCCGGCGGTCAGATCCCGGGTGCCGAACGGTCGCCCTTGGTGGTGAACGCCGCGGATATATCGAGGCACCTGGGCTACGAGCCCAGCCTGTCCAACTCCGGCTCATCGAACATGAACGTGGCGGTGGCGGGTGGCACGCTCGCCATCGGGTTGGGCGGGTCGCGCGGAGGGGAACGGGGGCAGCCCGGTGAGTGGGCGGACATCAATGGCATGATTCGGACTGCGCAGCATGTGTATCTGTTGGCGGTAAGCTTGGGAGGGGAATGAAATGGCACTCACGAGAAGGGAGTTCGTCGGGAGCATGTCCGCAGTGACTGCTGCCGCCGGACTGAAGCCCAACGCGTTACTCGCCGCCGCGAACGACGACCCGCTGGGCGTGCGAGGCGATTTCCCCGTGGTGGGAGAGACCACCTACCTGGATTCTGCGTACATCACGCCGTCCCCGCGTCAGGCCGTAGAGGCGGCCCAAGCGTTCGCCGAGCTCAAGGCACGGGACCCTGTGAGCCTGGGCCGCATGCTCGAGGAGACCAACGAGGTGCGTAGGTTGTTCGCCCAGCTCGTCGGTGCCACCGAGCCCGAGATCGGTGTGCTCTACGCCACCAGCGACGGCGAGAACATCGTGGCCCGCGCGCTCGACCTGGGCGCCGGCGACAACGTGGTCATCGACGACCTGCACTACGAGACGACCTACCTCCTGTATCAGCACCTGGCAGAGACTCGTGGACTGGACGTGCGCATCGTGCCCAGTGTGGAGGGTGCGGCACCCGTCGAGTTGTTCACCGAGTACGTCGACGATCGCACCCGCCTGATCTCCGTGGCCTGGGTGTCTCACCAGAACGGGTATCGACACGACCTTAAGCCACTGGCCGAGCTGGCCCACGCGCACGGCGCCTACCTCTACGCGGACGCCATTCAGGGGCTCGGCATGTTGGACCTCGATGTCCGCGAAACGGGCATCGACTTCTTCGCGGTGGGCACCTACAAGTGGCTGCTCGGCGGATATGGTGTGGCGCCGTTCTACGTCCGCGAGGAGCTTCTCGACCTGGTCACGCCCGACCGGCTTGGATCGCTAGGGATTGCTGCCGACCTGGGTGGGCATCGCTTCTCGGAGTACCAAGACGCTCGGAAGTACGGGTACGCCACCATGGGGTTCGGGGCCGTCTTCCAACTGCGAAGCGCCCTCGACTACCTACTCCAGGTCGGGGTGCCCAAGATCGAGCGCCACACGGTGGGGCTGGCACGACAGCTCAACGCGGGGTTGGTCGAGCAGGGGTTCGATGTCTGGACGCCGCCCGGGAATCCCTCAGCCATCGTAACGTTCTCCCACGGTCGGGATGTCGAGATGGTGCGCCGTTCGCTCGAGCAGGCACGGGTGCGGGTGAGCTTCAAGGAGGAGGGGGTCAAGCTTCGCGTGGGGCTGGCGTTGTTCAATAACGCTGGGGATGTCGAGCGGCTGTTGGGGGTGGTGGCGGGGTGGTAGGGGGGTGCATTCGGTCAACAGTGTGCCCGACTCAAACGCATGAGCGCCGGGAACAGGTCGCGGATGGTTTCGACCACCACCTCATTCGCAGAACAGACTAAATGGAGCCCAGTCCCTCACATCCGGTCCCGCTCCAAATAGTATCACGAAATAGTGCCGGCTCTGGGCTCACCCACCCGATTGCTCGCGTGGCCAAAGGACCTGCTCGCGAAGCGCGAGACCCCGACGTTGCTGGGGACCGCGTCGCGCACTCGGGGGAGCGCGACATCTTGAAGAGGGCTGCCGCGTGCTTAGTCGGAGCGTCCGAGTACAGGACGCGTTCATAGCATGCGCCTCGCGAGGAGTTCGCGATCAGGACGATGCGCCGAGTGTTCCGGGTGCTCCCCACGGGCTGTACGCGTGGACGCGCACACCGTTGCGGGCAGGTCCTCATTGGGATTCGAAGGAGGCGCCGCCGAAGCTCAAGGCTTCGCTGATCTCCTCAGGCATGAGCCCAAGCTCGCGCTGGTAGTGCTCAACGGGTGCGGCACTGATGAACAGGTGGAGCCGCTATGGGCTGCTGGCGTTCCGGCGGTGATCGCCACGTCTGCAGCAGTAGGGGACAGGGCTGCGAAAGCGTATGCCGAAGCCCTTTACCAGTCGCTTGGGGGCGGCGCTACGCTCGGCGTCGCGCACGAGCGAGCTGTGTCCTATGGAGCTGTTCCGTTTCGGTGGACGGTTTTGAACTGACGCTTGGGCTGGCCGCCGTAGGAGCACCGTGCTCAATAGCGCTGATAGAGGTGCCGGTGGTGGAATCAGTTTACCGCCGGATCCAAAGCATGACCTTCATCGCCGACTGCCAAACGCTCGCGCGACTGCTAATTCAGATGACTTTCAGCGGGGCAAAGTTGGGCATGAACTCCTCGGCCATTCCATCAGCCTCATCACGGGCGCCCCCTCACTTCGATCTGTAAGGGTGTCATCACCGCGGTCCATAGCTCGGAAGAGGTTGATCGGGTTTCCCCTCCTCCTCCGACTGCCTTTTCGCCTCCACGTAGGGTCGTGGGGCTCCTCAGGTTCTCGTCGACTACCGTCTGGAGGTGTTTGTCGACCACCATGTGAGTGAGATCCGTCCCGGCCTTCGTAGTAGCCACCACGATCAGGCGTTCTGTGACCACGGACCGTGCAGGAGTCATCTCCGGAAGAGCATCGACAGTCGCGACGAACGGAGTGCCTAACACATGGCGAAGCCAGAGCACGTCAGTGGCCTTTGAGCGAAGTGTCGTCTCCCCTAGGTGTTCCACCAGTCCACCTGCGCTACAGTTGAGCAGGATGGCGTGGATTTCCCGACTAGAGGCGTTGGTCACTCGCACACAGAACTTCATGCCCTCGGGCAATCGATAGTTGCCCTGCGTGTCACGAGGTACTCCCGGGAGGTGTTGCGGATCTCCGAGCGCGGCCGCGTCGAGCCCTACGAGTCCCTCCCCGCTGCAATCGAGTAGTTCCACGTTCAAAGCACCGCTGAGCTCCGGATCACGGGAGTTGAGCGCCATGCGGAGGGCCGTGGCATATCGGTAGTACGACTCCAGGGCCGGCCTAAGGGCTTGATGCTCTCCCGGGGGCACAAGCGCGATCACAGGTTCGGTATCGTCACCCAATGTGAGCGAGCCGTCCGTTCGTTCGATCACCTCGATCTCGGACTCAACCGCATCCTCGGGAAGGATTTCGATGAGTTCTGATCCCGACAGTGCCTTCCTGAGCTGCCTTGATCGGGGCTTAAGTGAGACCCGAAGACGCTCACCCATGCCTGCCCTAACCAAGCGCGCTCGCACCCCCGGCGGGATGGGGAATGCCTCACCTATCGGCAAGGCAACGCTCGTCGCCCGACCAGCATGGGTGATGCGCAAGCGCCCTATTGGGGTATCCCCGGCTGAGCCAATCGGCGGAAACAGAGTCGGCTGGGCGCCGTAGACTGCGAACTCCGCCCCGTCGGTCACGCCAAGGAGTGTGCCTGACTCCACCAAATATTCACCACCATCGCGCGTGCTCACGGACACGCCTGGATCCATCGGCTCCAACGGTCCGCCGCCCCAGATGGCGCGCTCCCTACGCCCGATCGAACGCGGATGTTGCGGACCCAGCTTGATCCTAGCGGCGCTTTCCGCCACGTCGGCGACGAGGCGCGACCAGATGTCCGACCAACGCGCCTTCGCACGCTGCTTCGGGTCTTGGGCGCGCACAATCTTGAGTAGGCTGTTCGTAAACGCCCCGTGCAGCCGGCCGTCGAGGTAGCCCTCCTTCGCTGACTCGTTGGCTTGCGCACCAGCAACCAGGAGGTACTTCGCATCGTTGGAACGGGCGACTCCGAGGTCTGCGTCGATCCTCCGCTCCTCCAGCCCCAGGGCTGCTAGATCGGGGACGGGGGCTGCGGTAGTGTCATCGGTGCGGAGCGTCCTTCTGGCTCCCCCGATTCCACTGTCCCTGTGGAAGTCCCGAGTGGCTCCAGCGCTGTGACAGCAGTCCAACACGACGGTAAGGTCGGGAGTTCGGTCTGCGATCGAGTTGAGCAACCCATTCGCCTCGACGTCGAACAAGTACTGTAGATCACGACCGTCGTGCAGGACGAGTGCCTCATGCCACTTGGTACTGCCCTCCCATCTCTTCTGTACGCCGTGACCGGAGTAGTACACGAGGACCCGGTCGTGATTGCTCACCACCTCGGGATCCGCCAGCCTCTTCAGTGCCTCCACAACGTTGTCCTTGGTCGGTAACACCGTCGCGTCCTGCAGTCGTGATGAGGAGTTCCTGCTTTCGGGCGGATTGGCAATCCGACTGATTCTCACCTGCGTAGTGGGCAGGCCGACACCGAGATCGCCGGAGAGCAGGTCTTCGATCGCGTCAATGTCATTAATGCAGCCGGCAAGGTCTGCATCATACTTGGGTGGATAGGCATCTATCCCAATCAGGAGCACGTGATAGATCGGTTGGTGGGCTTCCTCGTTCATGGAATCGTTGCTCGCATGGAAAGGGTGTGTTCCACAAGTGCGGAACCGATGGCGGTGAACACGGGTCGGTATGCTGTCGTCGGCGGAACGGTCTTCGATACGCTCATGCGTAGGTGCTAGTGCCAGAACGGAACCTTGGTCCCAGAGGCATCTCGATCGCCTTCGTTAACGTTGCTTTCTGCGATTTTCTCGAAGAACCGGTCATCATGCTCCGCGGTCGTGATGTTTTCGATCCCGTTGACGATCCCCTACCAGAACCCGAAGACGGCGTTGGATAGCATGTGTCCAGTCGCATGCTCAGAAGTCGCTGTTATGCCCTCCCACCTGCCACCAGAGACTCCCAATAGTCATTAGCGACGAATGTGAATCCTCCGACGTTGTGGGCCGGTGCGTCCCCATCCCTAGCCAAGGGAACGGATGCCCTCCGTATTCGCCTCCAGCAGTCAGTATGCTTCCAGTCGAACTTGACCGACTCGATCTGCTTGTCGGAGCCGAAGACGTGGGCGATGCCGTTACCGAGGAAGAAACCGACGCCCATGATGTGACCGGGCCAACTGGCGGGCATCAACCAGCTAGTCCAACCCGCTAAGCCCTTGTACCAGTTCTGCTTGCGGATTCCAGGGAAAACACCGAGGAAACTGACGATCCCAAGGCGCGCTGCGTGGAAAGAGCCGGCTACACCGTCGTACCAGTCACCCGCCATCTCCGATTTCGCACGGACGCATACACCCCGACGTCCCACTTGAACAGCAGGATTGGGAACCGCGCCACGCCCGATTTGACACGGAAGTATGCGTACGCAACGGAGTCAGCGTGGTGCGTTTCGTACTGAGGGTATTGGAACGAGGTGCGGTATTTCGCACCCGGAACCACGTCTTGGAACGTTGCGTCCTCGTAGAACTCGATCTTGCTCCGGCTGTGATAGCCGCTCATCCGAAAGCCCTTTGCGACAACTCGAACATCAACGTTGTCCTTTCTGAACTGCTCATCGGCGTACCTGATGCGTCCATCAGCGTTTCCGACACTGATCTTGAGCCGGTAGAGCCTACCGGGGTCGAACGTGGGTCGCGTCGGCTTCCGCCAACCGCGACCCACCCTCATCTGGACCTTGATCGACTTCACCTTGAAGTCGGAGACCGTCCGGTTCGCGCTCATGGGCGTTCCTCATGATGTTGACAGGGCGGGCCTTCTAGTGGCCTCCACTTGGTTACGAGAAACGAGCGCTGCGAGGGCTCAGTGGACGGCCCCGCGGCCTCGCGACCCCCCAAGCCGTTTGAGATCCCGGACTTCCCACACTAAGCTGTGCTTGAGCCGCCTCCTAGCCCCATCGCCCCCGGTAGGAAGGAATGACCGAAGCCCCGAAACGAGTCGACGAACTCCTAGCCGAGTTCGGGGCGGGTCGCTCCGGTGCCTTCGACGAGTTGGTTTCACTCCTGTATGCCGAACTCCGGGAGATCGCACATCGCCATCGTCAGCACTGGAGCGGCGATCGGACCGTCTCTACGACGGTATTGGTGCACGAGGCCTATCTGAAGCTCAATCAGGCCGATCCACAGCGTTGGGAGCATCGAAACCACTTTCTTGCGGTGGCATCGCGCGCGATGCGTCAGTTGCTGATCGATCACGCGCGTGCGCGCCGGACGGCGAAACGCGGCGGAGGTATGGAGCACATCGACATCGATATCTCACAGCACTTTGGCGAGGCTCCGGAATGGTCGACCTCCACCGCTGAGATGCTCGTGCGGTTGGATGAGAGCTTGAACCGCCTCGAAGAGATCAACACACGAGACGCTCGCTTGGTCGAATGCCGGTTCTTCGGGGATATGACCGTGGAGGAGACCGCCGGTGCGCTGGGGGTTTCTCCAGCCACTGTGAAGCGTAGTTGGGTCCGGGCCCGCGCTTGGTTGCGTCGAGACATGACAGACGGACCAGGGGCCGGAACGTCCGCACGAGCCGACTAGAGGCAAGAGAAGAGTGCCAGATCCCGGTCCCCAGCTCGACCGCCTCGATCACCTGCTGGAGGAAGCACTAAACCTGCCGCTCAGTCGGCGACTTCCGTTCCTGCGGGAAGCATGTGGGGACGATCCGGCCCTTCAGGCTGAGGTCATCTCACTGCTAGAGCATGCGGGACCTTCTCAGTCCCTCTTCTCGTCACTCCAGGCGGCGTTGGGCTCTCAACCCACCGGGATCGGCGGGAGGTTGAGCCCTGGGGATCGACTTGGCCGCTACGTCATCCAGGAGCGCCTGGGGGGCGGTGTCGCTGGCGTCTATCGAGTCGTCCAGAAGGGAAGCGTCGAGCCGGCGGCCCTCAAGGTGGGGGAGGGAGCCACCGCGGGGTGGTCGATGGAACAGGTCGATGCGCGTATCAAACAGGAAGGATCAGTTCTCTCACGGCTCAAGCACCCCGCGTCTTGTCGCTTCCTGGACGCAGGTAGGACGGAAAGCGGCCGGCCCTTCTTCGTGATGGAGCTGCTTGAAGGCCAACCCCTTCATACGCGACTTGCTGAGGGGCAGTGGCCCGTCGAGGAAATTCTTCGCGGTGGCGCCTTCGTTGCCGAGGCCCTCGCGGAGGCCCATTCACTGGGGATTATTCATAGGGATGTGAAGCCCGCGAATCTCGTGCTCCAGTCGGACGGAGTCCTGCGTATCCTGGACTTCGGGGCTGCAAAGAGTAAGAACGTGGACCTCACTGCCGCCGGTGTTTCGATTGGGACTTTGTCGTACATGTCGCCCGAGCAGCTGAGAGGTGGCGACTTGGGGCCTCCTACGGACGTCTGGTCGCTCGCGCTTGTGCTCACCGAAGCCCTGCTTGGGTACCATCCTTTTGACGCGCCGAGTCGCCAGGAGAAGCTGCGAAGCATCGTTCACGAGAGCCCCCAGCTTCCCGCCCAACCGGGCCTCGAACCAGCGGCCGCCGTCCTTTCCCAGGCCCTTAAGAAGGACCCCACCCGACGGCCCTCGGCCGCCGATTTCTCAGTAGCCCTGAATCGGCTTTAGGCGACCCTGTCGTGAGGAGCCCTCGCATGGGCTAGCATCTCCGATGCGCTCCTTGGGGTTGAGGAGTTCCAAGAGCCGGCTTCGGGGCACTTTCGAGATGCGTGTTCGCTCCCCACTTTGACCCTTAGGCGCACAGCGCATCGGATACCAATCCTGTGGCCGGGTCATGACCTCTTCGCTTCATCGTTTTTCGTTTCCCAGGTGGGGCAAATGAACCCAAAGCGCGGCGTTGCATGAGTTAGAGAGGTTGTTGGGAAGCAGCTGCCAACCTCGGTGTAGTGCGTCTTCCCCCGACGGAGAGGTTGTCGACATGGCCTCAAAGAGTACCACGTGGAGCCGACGGCTCCTATGAAGTGGTGGCAGACGCTAGGCCTGTCGGAAGGCTCCCAAGTAGGGCCCTACCACGTTCGCGAGCAGCTCGGGGGTGGGGCCATGGGCGTTGTCTATCGCGCGTTTGATCCGAGGCTCGAGCGCGATGTTGCGCTCAAGTTCCTCCACCCCGGGCTCACCAGCGACTCAGCCGCTCGCCTGAGGTTTCTGGCCGAAGCCAGGGCCGCTTCGGCCCTGGACCATCCGAACATCTGTACTATCCATGAGATCGGTGAGTTGGCGGCCGGCCAGACTTTCCTAGCCCTCGCATATTACGAGGGCCAAACCATTGCGGCGGCAATCGCGAAGGGTGAGATAAGTCCAGAGACCGCCTTGGACTACGCCATCCAAGTGACGAACGGCCTGGCTCGCGCTCACTCCCGTGGCGTCGTTCACCGGGACATCAAGCCGGCCAACCTGATTGTGACCGAAGGGGGGTTGGTGAAGATCCTCGACTTCGGCACAGCGAAGCTTGAGGAGCAGCAGCTAACGCGGACCGGGGCCGTGGTAGGGACCGCACAGTACATGAGCCCGGAGCAGGCCCAAGGTGAGACTGTCGACTCTCGGACGGACATCTGGTCCGTGGGAGCGGTCTTGTATGAAATGCTTGCTGGCAAAGTCCCGTTCCCAGGGGCCCGCACGCAGGCCGTCATCTACTCCATCCTATGTGAGGATCCCCGACCCCTTAGGGAACTAGGCCCGCACCTCCCCAATCACCTCATTACGATCGTCGAGCGCTGCCTCGAGAAAGACCCGGACAAGAGGTTCCAAACGGCGAACGACCTGCGAAGGGCGCTGGAGGCAGCGCGTCACGGACGCACTCCAAGGGCGAGTCTACCATTTCGCCGCAACAGGGTGTGGCTCAAGTTTGGCGCGTACGGAGCGGTCGGAGCCTTGGTGGTTGCGGGCCTAGCGTCCTTCTATGGCCCGAAGGGTCCCACCGGCGCTCTTGTGGGACCCACGAGGGCCTACATAGCGGTACTCCCCTTTCACGCTCCCGACTCCCTCGATCAGGTCCTGGCCGATGGACTCACACAGTCCGTGACGGGCATGATCGCGTCGTTAGAGTCCGTCCGGGATTCTCTGTGGGTGGTGCCAGCGAACGAGGTACGCACGCGGGAGATTGAAACGGCGGGGGACGCCCGAAGCCTGTTTCCTGTGACCGGCGTGCTGAGTGGCGTACTTAGCCGCTCCGCGTCAACCCTGGCCATCGTCTTGGAACTGAGCGATCCGAACCCGGTCGCGCCGCGCCTCTTGGGTTCCATCGAGCTCCCGGATCCGTCTGATCCAGATTTTCGTTCTGAGGCGCTCCGTCGGCTCGCCGAGCTGCTCGACGTTTCTCCGCAGGCGATCGGGTCGAATCGCCAGACGGCGCAGCCCACAGCTCACCCCCAGGCCTACCCCTTCTACCTCCAAGGCCTTGGGTACCTTAGGCGAATCTATGCGGGGGGTAGCCTGGAACTCGCCGTCTCGCTCTTCAATCGGTCGTTGGCAAGAGATTCCACCTTCGCGCTTGCTCACGCGGGGCTTTGCGAGGCGGTCTGGGAGCAATACCGGAGAACTCGGTTGACCCCACTCGCGGACAGCGCAACGACCAGTTGCAGTCGTGCCGAACGTCTGGCGGGGGAGGAGCCCGCAGTCCTGAAGGCTGTGGGTGCCCTCTATGCTCAAACGGGTCGTTACGCAAAGGCCGAAGTGGCGCTCCGACACGCGTCGGACCTCGACCCAGACAACGCCGGAGCTTATCGATGGCTCGGTAGAGCCTATGAAGGGCAGGCCAGGTTCGCCGAAGCGGAGGTTGCCTATGCGCGGGCCATGGATCTGAAGCCGGATATTTGGATCTACCGAGAGGAACTCGGTCTCATGCTGGCATTCCTGAGTCGGCTGGATGAAGCTGCGCGTCAGTTCGAGATGATGATCGAGCTAACCCCGGACAACTACCGGGGCTACAACAACCTCGGTTTCGTGCGCCTGCAGTCGAATCGGGTTGAGGAGGCCGACAGCCTGTTCAGGATGTCGAACGCGCTCCAGCCCAATTCGGTGGCTTTGCGCAACCTTGGGTGGTTGGCGCTTCGCGATCGCGACTATTCCAGGGCCGCCGAGGAGCTGGAACGGGCGATCGCGCTGAGCCCTGGAGACTGGTGGGCGTGGCGCTGGACTGCCCATGTCGCCCATTGGCAGGGTGAACGAGACCAAGCGCACGACGCCTGGACCGAGGTGATCGAGTTGCTGGTTCCAGTGCTCGAGGTCAATCCCCGCGATGTTGATGCGCTCACAGGGGCGGCCGAGGCCCACGCAGCACTGGGCGACTCGGAGGAGGCGACCGCCTATCTAGAGCGTCTCTCGGGTCTTCAGTTGGGCTCCGACTACATGCGGTACTTCGTGGGGCGCACGTACGAAATGCTTGGAGATCGCGACGCCGCGCTGACGCACCTCAATAGAGCCGTGGAAGGTGGCTATGACCCGGTCGCTGTCCTAAACGACGATTGGTTAGTGGAGCTTCGGTCCGACCCTCGCTTCCTGGCGGGTGCCTGACCGGCCAGACATCCCCCTCTCTGGACTAACCGTGAACTACTCTACCCTCACGATCAGACTACGCGATTGGTACGCAGGGACCTTCCTTGTCGAGGTCACGGAATCACCGGTTGGCAGAATGCGGCAACCGGACCCGGTCCGATTCGAACCCCGGGCGTATGATTTCCTCGAACGGTTCGTCACCCCATCCAAGAGTCGGCGGATGAGTGTTTCGGACCTGGTCGAGTTCGGCGAGATCATGGGGGACATGCTGTTTCCCTCGCGTGTGAGGCGCATCCTGCACAAGAGCTTGGCGGTCGTGCAGGGCAGACCTCGCTTTCACGACCGCGGGCTCCGTATCGTGTTGGAAGTGGACAGCCCCACCCTCGCAACGCTCCCCTGGGAGTACGCCTATCTCTGGGAGTACGCCCACCTGCGAGACGAGGACCGCCCGGCGAGGCGGCAGGACGTCGCCGCTATCGTGGCGGACGCGACGTTGACGCTCAGGACACGCAAGGAGCGGTTAGAGGAGTCTCGCAAAGGGGTTCAGCTTCTTGGATTCTTGGCTCGGGACCCCCGTATCTCGATCGTGCGTCACGAGACGTTCATCCTGGATCCGGCAGCAGAGTTGCCACAATGGGATGAAGGTGATCTACAGGTGCTCATCACCACTGCGGATCCGCAGGACTTCGGCAAGGATCTGGACGTTGAAGTTGAGGGCAGCGCGATTGCCGAAGCCCTAAGAACATCCTCCGGGCCCTTCAGCGTAACCACTCAAGAACGGCTCACCTTGCCGGTGCTCGAGAGCCTATGCGCGAACCGGAATTTCAACGTTTTCCACTTCGCCGGACATGGCGGATTGTTGGCAGAGGACTGGGTCGACGACGGTGGACGGGTGATGCTGAGGAACTTGGGCGGTCCAAGGCGGCGGAAGAGCGACCGGGGACCTTGGGCAGATCGAGGACCCTGGGCAGATCGAGGACCTTGGGCAGATCGGGGACCTTGGGCAGATCGAGGACCTTGGGCAGATCGAGGACCTTGGGCGGATCGAGGACCCTGGGCGGATCGGGGACCCTGGGCCGATCGTGGACCCTGGGCAGATAGAGGACCCTGGGCAGATAGGGGACCTTGGGCAGATAGAGGACCCTGGGCCGATCGGAGGGTCCACGTGCAACATCGGAGCGAGGAGTATCTCGCGGCTCGTGCCGATCGACGTTTTCGAGGCGCAATCCTCTTGGAACGCGAGCCTAGAGTTCCAGAGGGGGCTGCGGCCACCGATGTCGAGGACGAGTGTCCGAAACGGGCCCCATCCCAGCACCAGGTGTTGTGGTCGGACGAGCTGGCCTCGCTTCTGGCCTCGGCCAACGTCCAGGTGGTGGTGCTGTCTACTTGTGAATCAGCCAGACGACGCGGCGGGCGGTACCAGTGGAGGGGATTGGCCTCTGCACTCTTGCGGGCCGGGATTCCGATTGTGGTCGGTATGCAGAGCGCGATCAACGACGATATGGCCATCGCGTTCTCGAAGGCGTTCTACGAAGCCCTGGCCGTCGGCCTGTCAATTGATGAGGCGGTTGCTCTCGGACGGAAGGTCGTCATGAAAAGTGACGAATCGCAACGCCATCAAGACTGGGGTCTCCCGGTCATCTACGCTCGAGACGCGAGCGGTCCGTTGCTCGCCGAGAGACCGGACGCCAGGGGTGGTGGAACTCGCGGTGGCGGTGCGGACAGTCCCGAAGACGAGCTTCGGAAGCGACTGTTTGAGGACTTTGTTCGCCGCTGAACTCTGGGGCGCCGCATTCCCCGGCTTCACTTCGAAGGTCATGAGCCGTTAGGGGTCAAGAATCCCGTGAACAGTGTGACGGTACGCAGGTTCACTAGAGCCACCTGTGCCGCGCACACTCAACCCGGGGGCCCGGACTGATGCAGTACGACTTGGTGTTTGAAGGCGGCGGCGCCAAGGGGATGGTCTTCGTCGGTGCGCTCGAAGCGTTCGAAGGTGCCGAGCTCACGTTCAGAAGACTGCTAGGGACTTCGGCCGGTGCGATTACGGCGACGTTGTTGGCTGCGGGCTACGACTCACGTGAGATGGGAGCCGCACTGGACGAGGAAGAGGACGGGCGGCCCATCTTCGAACTCTTCATGGGTACCCCTGGCCCCTTCACTGAGGAGGAAGTGCGTCAAAGCAACCTCGCGCAGTTCCTGGGCTCGATTAGTGTCCCCTATATGCCCGGTTTCGTTGAGCGCAGAGTCGTGAAAGTTCTGTGTAGGAAGTTCGCGACCGAACCGCGCTACAGCCACGTGTACTCGGCCGTGGAGTCGGGGGGGCTCTACACCGCGGAGCGCTTCGCGAACTGGATTGAGCAGAAGCTCAACGCGGGCCTGTGGAAGGGGGAGCCCCGAAACTTCGGATCCATGAATCTTCGGGAGTTCTTCTCCGCAACTTCAGTAGAACTCACGATGGTTGCCTCAGACACGACTGCCGGGCGGGTGCTGGTTTTGAACCACAACACCGCCCCCGATCTTCCGGTCACGCAGGCAGTGCGTATGTCCATGAGCATTCCGTTTGTGTGGCCTGAGGTTGAGTGGCTGAAAGAGTGGGGACCCTACAGAGGCGCAGAGATGGCGGGCCACCTGATCGTTGATGGAGGCATGCTGTCCAACTTTCCAATCGAGCTGTTCGTTTCCAAGGCACCGCACGTGGTTTCGGTAATGGGGGAAGGGGGGGAAGGGGGGGAAGGGAGAGTCCTTGGTCTCCTCATCGACGAGAGTCTTCCGGTTAACGGCGCGCCCGCTGTCGACCAAAACGGTACCGGCGGTAGGCTTCGAAATACTCAGACTGCGAAGAGAATCCGTCGCCTCGTGGATACGATGACACAGGCGCACGACAAGGCCGTCTTGGAGGGCCTGGAGGACAACGTGGTGAGGCTACCCGCCGCGGGGTACGGAACAACCGAGTTCGGGATGAGTCCGGAGCGGCGGGGTGCGTTGGTCGGGGCGGGCCGCGAGGCGATGGCTGCTTATCTGGGGGCTCTCAAAGGTGGCACACGTGGCTCAGGCACCCGTCGAGGGCTGGTGGCCAAAGCGGATCGAGTTGCGTCGCGGCTCTTAGAGTAGAGCACCGGACCGGGCTGTCCACGGGTACGGCCTGGGGGATGTGACCCCCCGATCCCATCCGATCTCGTGTCTAGTATGGATCGGAACAGCCTACTAACGAGGCCTCTGCGTGCAGCGCCGCGGCTCCCAACGTCCCAGAGAGCGTCGATGTCAATGCCCGCAATACTGTTCGCGTTTGCAGACGATCGAAGACAGTCCGGTCGGAAGCTTAGGCAACTGGGCAAAGAGTCTAAGCAGGTTCTGGGAAGCCTCGACACGCCCGCGACTAGCCACCTCTGGGACATCCTACCGATCCACGACGTCACACTGGAAAGCCTCCTCAAGACGCTTCAGGATCCCCGGTACAAGGATCGGATCGTTGGCTTTCACTTTGCCGGCCACGCCGGGAGCTACGAATTACTCTTCCAGGATTCCGATGGCGCTCCCACTGCAGTCCACGCCGCTGGCCTGGCGGGGCTCCTCGGCCGGCAGGTGGCGCTTAGGTTCGCGTTCCTTAACGGGTGTTCCACGATCGGCCACGTTGAACAGCTCCTCGCCCACGGAGTTCCGTGTGTTATTGCTACATCAAATGCGATCCTTGATGAGGAGGCATGCGATTTCGCGAGTAACATGTACCGCTTCCTCGCCAAGGGAGACAGTCTCAGGGCGGCCTTCGACCAAGCAGCTGAGGCCGCCAAGGCCCGAGGTGGTGGTGACTACCGGGCGTTCCTAGAACCAGATTCCCCCGATCTCGATCGGTGGCCGTGGGAGCTGTACGTTGCGGAGGGAGCTGAAACGGCCGCGTCTTGGAGTCTGGTTCAGGCCTGTAAAGACCATACTCTGGGCCTTCCACCCCTGCCCAATCGCGATCCCCCCTCAAGGCCCTTTCGGTACTTGGAGTGGTTCAGCCGTGAGCACGCAGAGTTCTTTTTCGGCCGAGGGCGTGAAGTGCGTGCTCTCTTCGAGCTGACAACCGTCGAGACATCGAGCCCACTAATCCTGCTCTACGGCCAGTCGGGAGTCGGGAAAAGCTCGCTACTTGCGGCGGGACTCCTGCCAAGGCTCGAGTCCTTCCACGAGGTACGGTACTGCCGGTACGACCGGGATGTGGGTCTGATCGGGGGACTCCTGAAAGCGCTGGGCGAGGGCGATCTGGATCCCCCCGCTGCGTGGCACCAAGTAGAGGGCAAATGCGGACGGCCACTGGTGTTGATCTTCGATCAGATAGAAGAGGCCGTTGCTTCTCCGGAGGATCCGGATCAACTGGCGAACTTCGCGCGAGTTCTGAGCCAAATATTTGGTGATCAAGCTAGCCGCCCGGACGGACGCATCGTACTGGGGTTTCGAAAGGAATGGCTGCCGGAGATCGATGCCACGCTGGAAGCCGAAAAGCTGCCCCGACGCCGGTACTTCCTGCAACGCCTGGACCGAAGGGGAATCGTCGACGCCGTAGAGGGGGTTGTTGCTCTTGAGGCACGGATCAAGGCCGGTCGCCAGCGCACCGCTCCGTACAATCTATCCGTGGATGAGGGGCTGCCTGTAACCATAGCAGACGACATGCTCGCAGACCCGGACTCACCGATCGCCCCAACTCTCCAGGTTCTACTATCCAAGATGTGGGATCGTGCGGTCCGGACGAGCCCTTCAGCTCCGCAGTTCACCTCGGAACTCTACCAAGACCTTCGTCGCAAAGGGCTTCTCCTTTCGGACTTTCTCGACGAGAAGATTAACGACCTCCGCACTTGGCGACAGGAAGCCTATGACAGTGGTCTCCTTCTAGACTTTCTGCGGTTTCATACCTCAGAGCTCGGCGCTGCGGTAAGCCGATCGATGGACGAGTTGCGGGAACAGTATCCGCACCGCCAGGAACTACTCTCCGAGCTTGTTGGGCGCTGCCGGGGCGCGTACTTGCTGGTGGAGCTCTCCGGCGAGCGAGGGGATGACGGGGTGAGTCGCCTCGCACACGATACCCTTGGTCCCCTCGTCCTAGAGCGCTTTCAAAGCTCGAGCCTCCCGGGACAGAGAGCCCGGAGGATCCTCGAAGGTAGGGCCGCCCTATGGGAGGGTGGTAGGACCGGTAGGCCCCTAGATTCTGACGATCTCGCGGAGGTTCGTGAAGGGAAGGCGGGCATGCGAGCGCCGTCGCCTGACGAGACCCGCCTGCTTCAGACAAGCGCCGCCGAAGACTCGGCGCGCAAGACACGAAGGTGGTGGATGCGGGTGGGGGCCGGAGCAGGCGGACTCGCCATCGTCTTCCTCGGGGTCGTCTCAGTCATGGCAGGGTCGCGAACAGCCACCCAAGAAGCACTCAACAACGCTCTTAGGCAGGTCGCTCAAGCCGAGTCAAGACTGGACCTGGGACCCGATCAACTGCCCGAGGCTGTCCGCTTGGCCAAAGCAGCGATCGATGCGCTAGCACGTCACGAGCAGTACTCCAAGGAGGCTGACGCCCTGGTCCGCTACGGGCTATCCAAGCTAGCGACCGGCTCCGCGCCGGATCAGGTGCCAGCGTCGGACAGTGGGCGCAATAGGCTAGGTAGGTCGGGACGATACTTGGCGTATTTGCAAGGTGCCAATGCAGTGCAGGTACGAGACCTCGACGGGGACTACGAGCTGCCTCCTCTACCCCTAACCGAGAGCCCCAGCATCCTCTCGGTCGAGGGGTCCACTGCGATGATCGCGGCCGTGATTGACGGGAGCCGCGTGCAATTGTGGGATCCAGGCGCGCGGAGCTTGGTGATCGACGCTCGGGTGCCTGCCCCCGTGAGCGCGTTGGCACTCGACACCACCAACTCTCTACTCCTTGTTTCAGATCAGTCCGGCGCCGGCCGTGGCCTCCCGCTTCCTGGGGCCGAACCTCCTTCGTCGTTGCTCCGCCGCGTTCGACGAGTCCTGGCAAGTGACCCCTCTAGCCCAGTGGTGGCGATGAGCTTGAGTGCCGACGGCACAAGATTGGCTACGGTCCGCGGTAGCGGGATCACAGTCCACGATCTTCGCTCCGGGAATCAAGTCGCCCGTCTCTCTAACGAGGAAGAGTCAGGTGGTGCACCGTTTACCCATGTCGTGTTGGACCAAACGGGCCGTGTTGTTCTAGCGACATCCGATCGCTCCCGCGGATCTGACTTGGTGGTGTGGGATGTGGCGACGGACGTCGTGCTCAGGAAGATTCCGCACGCCGCCCCGATTGCCGCGATAGCCGTTAGTTCGGATGGACTCCTACTCGGTACGGCCGCGGGAAAGGTCGGCACGGTCTGGCGCATCCAGGACGGGGAAGAGGTGAGTCGGACGATCCATACGCAACTCATCGTCGATCTCGCCTTTGAGGCTGGCGACCAACGACTCGTTTCTGTGGATAGGGCCGGAGGAATCCGGCGCGCCCTAATAAACTCGACCTGGCCCGAACTGGTTGTTGAAGCCGAATCCACGATCCGTCGCTTCGATGTGAACCCTAGCCGGACGCTTGTATCGGGGATCGTGAGCCCGCGTCGCGTGGGCGGCAGGGTGCGTTACGCACGCCCTAGTAGCGCGATGGTCAAGGTGGTTCCGGACCTGAGATTCCCTGAGCACCTACGCTTCATTTCCGACTCTACACTAGCCGTGGGAACCGATAGGGGCTTGTGGATCGCGGATCTGACCGATGCCGATCCCCCTCGATTGGTACGGGAGGGTCGGATCACGGCACTTGCTACTAGGGCTGGCGCCGTCGGGAGTGACTTGGTGCGTTGGGCGGTCGGGGACCGACACGGCCTACTCACTCTTTTTCGCGACGGAGACACCTACCAACAAGTCACCGTCTCCTTTGAGCGTGAGATCTCGGATCTAGAGTTTACGGCGGAGGGCTCGCAACTGGCCGTCGCAACGGCGGATGGGATCATGCTGCTCAATGCCCAAACGGCGCTAGTCGATACCCTGGGTGGCTTACCCGCCAAACGACTTTCCTCGTTCGGCGGGCCGGGGAAGGACCTGCTCGCCGTTGTGTCGGACTCAATGTTGACTGTCTGGGACGTGAGCGCGCGCGCGACGATCGGTACGTTTCCCATCGGGCCCGTCGCGGACATCCTCTTTCTATCTGACGAGCGATTCGTAGCGTCTCGCGGGACCGATGGTGCCGTTTCAATCTGGGATTGGCCACGCCGGGCCCTCATGACGGTCCTGTCAGGCGGCCCCTTCACGGACCTCTGGTTGGATCCCACCGACCACACCCTGGCCCTGAGTGACGACAGAGGGCGGGTCAGGAAATTCCTTTGGCGACAGGAGGACGTTTGGGCCGCTCTTTGCCCGCGCCTTAACGGTTTCGACCGTGACTCTCAACGAAATGGAGAGTGCTCATGACTCCCGCATTCAGCATATGGCGTTTAGGTTGTGCTGTCCGAACTGTTCGAGGAGCACTGACGTCGATTCGCCGCGGTGTTCGGCCGTTCCTTCTACTCCTGTCTTCTGCAGCACCGCTCTGCGCCCAAGAGGTTGGTTCTATCAAACACATCCTGGCCGACGTCAAGTTCAGCAAGAACGGGGCGGAGTGGGTGCCCGGAAAAGTCAACGAGACGCTCCTACAAATGGATCGCGTACGAGCGGGTCAGGCCAGTCGTGCCGATATACTGTTGACGTCCCCAGGACTAGTGGCAGTGAAACTCAACGACCACGCTGAAATGACGGTAGGAGAGTCCTGTCTGTCCCTCCGGGGGGAGGAGGCCAGAGCTTGGCTTGCCGCAGCAGAACCGATATGCGTCCTCACGCCGAACAACGTAGAGACCTACGTCACGGGGACGCGGATCAACTTGGAACTCCTCCCCGGGAACGAAACCGTGCTGACGGTGGTCGAGGGGAGTGCGGAGTTCGCGAACCCTCAGGGGCGAGTGTCCGTCAGCGCGGGCCAGCAATCCACTGCCGTGCTCGGAGTACCGCCGACATCCCCGATCACCATCAATCCTGACAATGCGGTGCAGTGGACTCTATACTATCCAACTACGGTTCCCGTCAGCACTCTTCCCCAACAGGCGTCGGCGGGCGTACTTGGAGAGGGCTTCCAGCAACTTGCAAACGGCGACCCCCAGGCGGCCCTGGCGTCGTTCGAGAGCCAGCTTGCGTTACCCTGGGGGCGCATTGGAGCCGGAATGGCGCACCTCGCGCTACAGGATCCGGCGTCAGCTATCGCCCTTTTCCAGGGAACGGAAGTAGCGAGGACGCCTGAGGAAGACGCTCAGCTAGCGGCAGCCCTGTTGTCGAGCGGGGAGGTCGAGGAGGCACGGATACTACTTGCTGGCTCGCTCCGGCGAGATCCGGAATCCCTACGATCACTTCTCCTGTTTGGTGCGGTGCTCCTAATCCAGAATCAGAAAGACTCGGCTCGGGCAATTGCAGCCACCGCCCTAGCTGCCCATCCACAGTCTGCGGCAGGGCACAACTTCGCGGGGGAGGTGTCGCAGGCGTTCTTTGAACTCGCCGATGCAGAACGGCACTTCGACGCGGCTCTCTCGCTGGCGCCGAACAGTGTCCGAGGGCTCCTAAACAGGGCACGAGTTAGGTTCGGGAGTGACAATATCGAAGGGGCGGCGGCCGACGTATCCAGAGCCGCCCAGTTGTCACCTGATGAGGCTCCGGTACTATCACTAATGGGCTTCGTCCAGCTTGCCAACAACGAGCTAGCCGGCGCTCGGGCATCCTTTAACGCCGCCGTTGGAAACAGTTCGGGATTCGCTGAGGCCTATCTCGGTCTAGGGTTGGTCGACATTGCTGACGGCAATCTGGAAGGCGGACTTCACTCCATCCTTACGGCTACACTATTGGACCCCGGACGCTCCCTATATCAAAGCTATCTCGGCAAGACGTTTGCGGAACTGGGGAGTTTCGACAAGGCCTTGGAGGCGTTCTCTACCGCCAACCGCCTAGACGACCAAGATCCCACTCCGTGGTTGTATTCAAGCATCGTCTTGCGAGATCTGAATAGGCAGATTGAGGCTCTGGACGCTCTCAACAAGGCGATCGCCCTGAATGACGGGCGTGCCGTCTACCGCAGTCGCCTCCTTCTTGACCGGGATCTTGCGGTAAAGAACGTCAGCCTCGCAAAGACATACCAAGACCTGGGATTCGAGGCGAGGGCCGCCTTTGAGGCCCGCAGGTCGATCGACACCGATCCCTCCAACGCGAGCGCCCACCTGCTCATGGCCGATGCCTACGGTCGCCTACCCGATAGGGGACAGGCCAGTGGGAGTGAACTCTTGCAGTTCCAGGTCCTATCCCCGGTCAATCAAAACTCGTTCCACACGTTCAACGAGTACACCGGCCTGTTCGTCCGACGGGACAGCGAGGTGGTGGGCACGATTGGCACTGGCTCCGGCAGTCGGCGCTTCCTCGGGCTGTTCACCCGCGGGGGCAATACTCGTTTCGGGTACGCGTCGTTCCTCGAATTCACCGGGGAGCAGGGTGCACGGCCGGAAATGGATCAACAATGGCATGGCTTCGCTCAGGCGAAACTCGCGCTTGGAAGGCGTACGAGTGCCTACGCAGAACTTAGTGTGCTCGATCGAGTCAGAGGGGAAGATGAAGACATCGTGGAGCTGGCGAACGCCGGGTACGGCGAGCCATTCCTGTTCACGAAGGTGAGAAAAGATCGAGATCCAGACGACCGCTATACGGAGCGGTATACGCACGCGGGTCTGGGATTGAGCCACCGTACGGCCGGCGGTGGGGCAGTCACCGCTTCGTTGACGGTGGATCGCCTCGGGAATGAGTGGAACGTGCGCTCAGATTCGATCGAGATTGCCGCGGGGCAGTTCATCCCCGTGGTTCGGTCGACTTTGTCGGACCTCCCGTTCAACGTGCTGACGGGGCAAGCCCAATACTCCGCCCGCGTCGGCGGGTCGACACACGTCATGCTAGGGGCGCGGGTCTACAGCATCGACAAGGGCGACGTTACTCGGGATCGATTCTACGACGGCCCGAACGGACCGCTGCTGTTTGATACGACGACAACGGGGGAGGCGCAGGACAAAGGACTTTCGTTATGGGCCAGGGGAGTTTTCGAACTCCATCCCAGTGTTCACGGGACGGCTGGCCTTCAGTTTCAGTCGGACGAGAGTCGTGACTTGCTCGTTCGGGAGCGGATCGAACGGATGGAGTTGCTACCATCGCTGGGGGTTTCGTGGGAGGCAACTCCCGAGGTTGTGCTGCGCGTCGGCCTGTTTCGAGCCTTGAATGCGTTTTTTTTCGGACGCAGACTGGGGCCTACCGAGGTGTCGGGTTTCATAGAGGAGCGGAACGAGCACCCGATGACCAGGCGCGACGAGGTGAACGTCTCGCTCGAGAGGGTTGGCGACAACAGTTATCAGAGTGTGCACGGATTCCGTAGACGGTCCGAGCTACCCCTTCCGGAACGCTTCCTCGCTCCGGGTGATCAGACCCAGCATGGTGCCCTCTACAACCTCAACCTCACAGTCGGGAAGGGGTGGACGGTGTTCGCGACCAGTCACCTCATGAGGACTTCGACGCGCCTCTTTGATCGAGTGGACAGTCAAACATCAGTGGGTGTGAACTTCGTCCATCGGTCTGGAATCCGTATCCAAGTATCCGACACTTATTCGATTCAGCGGTTCTCTAACACCACCGCGCCCGAGCTCACCAACAATGACCGCAACTTGGTCGATCTACAGGCGAGCTATGAGCTGCCAAGGAAGCGCGGGAGGGTTGCCCTCAAGGTTCTGAACTTGCTTGGTCAAGACTTCGTCACCGTGGCTGATGGACTAGCGGTCCTCAATCTCCCCAGTCCCAGGAGAAGCGTAGAAATCACACTCAAGGTCGTTAGGTAAGGAGTGCGTGTCCCGATCATCTGGCCCACAGCGGCCATGAGTAAGAAGAGGCAACGCCGTTGTTGAGAGTCGGGGGCCTGCTGGTCCGACGATCCCAGGGTACCCAAGATCAACGCCCCCCCTCATGGCCCAGCCCCCACCGTGACGAAATTCCACCCCTAGCGCGCATCCGCGGGTACAACTCGGTTCGAGACCAGGTATGACCCCCACGCCCTCTGGTCGGGCGGAGCCAGGGCGAAGATCTATCATTCATCGACGTGCGCCGACGTGAAGGAGGAGCGCGAGGCCGTCTACCGGACCTCCGCGAGCTCAGGCACACGTGGTCGCGGAGGATGACCCATCGTATCTGAAGGTCCCTGAGGGGGACGAACAAACGTGGTGCTCCGGGGTCCCTGATCCAGCTAGGATCGGGGTGCTACAACAAACCCCAAACGGAGGCCGCCGCGCTGAAGATAAGGTACGAAGTAGCGAGCGCGAAGGACAGCCGTGCGATCGCGGAGGAGCAGCGTGCCGCCGCCGAACGTTTTGGCCGAGAGCTCGTGAGTGCCGGCGACCTCGTCCCTGACTTCGAAGTTTTGGGGAAGGGCCCGGGGACGACGGAGCTCCGCTTCGTCAAGACAGAAGACGAGGTTGCTGCCAAGGAGATCCTCGTGCTGGCGTCGAAGGCGGGTATCCCAATGGAGGGCCGGGACATGACCCGAACCCATTCGAACTCCACCGCGACTGCCGCCCGCACCCTTCGAGATCTGGTTTGGCGGTGGATTCGGTCGATAGGCCCGCGGGGAACAACGGCCAACGACCCCCTCTGACCCCTTTCACCCCCGTTTCCCGCTTAGGCCCATAAAGACCGGGGTCCCACCAACACGCTGTCTTGCGGCGTAACCGTCGCAGCCCTACGCTCACTGCCCCCAGTTGGCGTCGTGGATGACACTCGGGTGCGAATGCACCTCGGTGAACCCCCGTGTTCGCTCCGCGTTCTGGAGGCTAGATGGCCGATGTATGGACTGGACTCGTCGAGGGCATACTCGGATTCGGCCAGACCCGGGTTGCCGACCTCGTAGGCGACTCGTTCAGCGACACCGGTTCGTTCGTGGGTGCGCTCGCTGAAGACCAATCGCTGACGCCCAACGTCAAGTCCAAGTTTGAGCAGCTTCAACAGGACATCAAGGACACGGTTGCGGCGGTCCAGCCCATCGTCAATGCGGTAAAGCCCAAGATCACCGCTGCGGCGACCGCCTCCCAAAACATGGCGGCCGAGTTGCAGACGTCGCCGTTTACGATCGAGGCGGCGGCGCGGGCCGCAACCGAGCTGGCCTACGTGTTGATTGCGGTCGATGAGGCGCTGCTCGTCCTTGCGCATGAGATGTCCAAGGACGCCGACGGCAACGTGCAGCCGGCCATCAAGGCGGCCATCGAGGGCATTGCCGAACCCTGGAAGAAGCCATTCCGGGACATGGGCGCGGGGGCGGCCGAGGCCTTCGATGACGTCGCCAAGCAGCTCCTCGACATCGACGACGCATCGGACGACTTCGCCGATCTGGTGTCGTTCCACCGTGCCGAGAAGGAACTCCGCATCGAGTTCGCGCGCACGGGGCGGCTGACGCTCTTCAACTCGCTCTCGCTCGAAGACACGTTCCTGGTCGGATTCGTCAACTACAAGGACAACGCCAGAGTAGGACTCCGCCTGCGCACGAAGCTCGAAGCGGGTCTGAGGTCCGACAATCTCCTAGAGAAGACCATTCCCGGCGGCAACAACCCAAGCGCCGAGTCCACGATGATCCAGTTGGATTCGGACGATGGGCTGACGTTTGGGGAGGGGAAGAGTCGCAGGCTCACCCTGCCGGTAAGCTTCGCGCTCCCTGGTGTGGAGCTACGGGAGTTCATGATCGGGCTTCCGAGCGAAGACGTACCCGAGTCAGAAGACACGATCGAGATCATGGCGACGGTGGCCGCCAAGTTCGGCGATGCCATGGGACTCGTGATCGAGGGCACAGGGGTTCAGGTCCGCTGGGACGAGGCCGGGAACGATCCTTTCGATATCAGTCCACGGCTCCCCACTGGGCTCGGCATTCGCATCAATGCGGGCATCGTAGCCGGGGGCGGGTTCATCCTCCGGGACGACAAGGAGTACAGCGGGATCCTGGACCTCAAGATCGGTGAGTTCCAGATCACGGCGATCGGGATGCTGGTCACGGATCCGTTCTCGTTCGTCGTCATCCTGTCGATTCGCTTCTCGCCCGCGATTCAGCTGGGGTTGGGCTTCACGCTCAACGGGTTGGGCGGCATCCTGGCCGTCGAGCGACGCGTCGCGACCGACCCGCTCAGGGCCGGCATCAAGGACGGCACCGCCAACACGCTGCTGTTTCCCGAAAACCCGATCGACGCGGCCAAGACCATCCTCGACAAGGTCCGCACCATCTTCGTGCCTCAAGACGGCGCATTTGCTGTGGGCCCTATCGCGGAACTGGGTTGGGGCGGGGATGCCGGTTTCGTCACTGCCAAAATCGGTATCGTGCTGAGCCTCCCCGATCCGCTCCTGGTACTGCTCGGATCGGTACGCATCGGCGTCCCGTCTCCAAAGGCGGAACCACGGATCGTCGACCTTCAGGCCGAAGTCTACGGCGAGTTCACACCCGACCATCTGTTGTTGATCGTGGGTCTTGTAAACTCCAAGGTCGCGGGGATCGCGATCAGCGGAGACATCGGTCTCTACATCCAGTGGGCCGGTGGTGGGGACTTCGCCATCTCCATCGGGGGGTTCTTCCCGGGCTACGAGCCACCGGCGGCGCTTTCGGGGCTCCGACGCATCGCGATCGACATGTCCCCGGCATCCTGGCTGACGCTTAGAGCCGAGGGTTACTTCGCGGTCACCACCAACTCGTTGCAGTTCGGAGTGAGCGTCCGCCTGGAAGCCAAGCTAGGTCCGGTCGCGGGGAAAGCATGGCTCACACTGGATGCGCTGTTCAGGTGGTCGCCGCGCTTCTTCTTCGAAGTGCGCCTCACCGCGGGAATCTCGATTTCCGCATTCGGGAAGGACCTGTTCGGGGTCGATTTCCGGGGCATGCTCAAGGGCCCCACCCCCTGGACCATTCAGGGCTACGCCTCCGTGTCCTTCCTGTTCTGGGATGTGGAGTTCGACCTCGGTCCCCACACCTGGGGCGAGGAGGACACGTCCACACTTCCCACCGTGTCGCCGCGCGCCCTGGTCGCCTCGGCTCTGTCCGAGGACAAGGCGTGGATCCCACAGGTGCCGGACGGCGCTGATGAGATGGTCCATCTGCTGTCCGATCCCTTGACGCCGCTCCTCGTGCATCCGCTCGGGGGTCTCGAGGTGAAGCAGTTGAAGGTGCCCTTGGAGACCACCCTCGATCGGGTGGGCAAAGCGAGGGTCTCGGAGCGTCGCGTCAACCTGGCGGCTCCCGTGGTATCGGGCGTGGCCGCCAACGCCGTGTCGCACGCAGACGACCGGTTCGCGCCCGGCCAGTTCCTCGAGCTCAGTGACGAGCAACAGGTCGCGCGCCCCGCCTTCGAGACCATGCCCGCGGGGATGCGGGTGGCCGCCACCGAAGCGCACTGCTTCGGCCCCACCAGCGCAGTCTCGTACGAATGGGAGACGGCGTTCCCGCAGGATCCGACGCTCGTGCGCCGCCTGGACGAGTTCATCGTGTCGAGCCTGATGACTCGATCGGCGTTGAAGTCGAGTCGAATCGCGCGGGCCCGGAGGCTTCGAGGCAACCCCTACGATCAGGTTCCCGTACCGGTTGAACTGACCGATCCGGCGGAGCGTCAGGTGAGGCGCGCGGGCGACCTCAGCTCCGTCCCCGGCCCCGCTCAGGTGGGCAGCTATGTCAGCTATAGCCACGCTGTCGAGCAGATAGACGCGCTGGTCGAACCGAGCGCAGCGTTCGAGCCAGGCGGGGACAAAGTCGAATACGAACTCGTTGCCATTGGGGTGGGGACATGAGGACGGACCGATGAGCCGGACACTGACGAGTCACCCGAACTACGTTCTCAACGCGTTCGCACAATTCGCCCAGATTGCATACGAGCCGGAAAACATCCGGCTGGGGGCATACACGTTCCTTCCCTGGGCGCGCACGGGTCTCTCCTCCATCGTACAGAACCCCGCGGCTGGTGAGGTCCGCGCCACGGTGACGGTGACCGTCGATGTCGAGGACGACAAGGGTGGCAGGACACCGGTCTCCAAGACGCTTACCCTCAGGGGTCCGGGCGACGTGCTGGGGCTGCAGACCTCGCAGATCGTGCGCCGATATCCTGCACCCAACGCGACGGACGCTCAGGATACCTACCTCGCCTACGTAGAGTTCGATCGCCCGGAGTTGCCCTGGCTGTTCACTCCGTTCGCGCCCTCCGGTCCGGATGAGTCCCGTCTGATTCCTTGGCTGGCGCTGGTCGTGCTGGAAGTGAGGCGGGCAAGGTTCGAGGCGCCGCCCCCGAGTTCCCCGCCGCTCCCACTCCGCGTCTGGGCCCGCAAGAGCGAACTCCAGCCCCTCAATCATTCCTGGGCGTTCGCACATGCACAGGTGATGGGAGACACCGGAGTGCACGACAACGTCAGTGTCCGCGCAGATGGCGCGCCCGGTGTCGCTCCGGATGATGCCACGCCAAGCGTGCGCGATCGGCTCACTGACGAGTACGCCCCCGTGAATCTTTCGCGGCTGCTCTGCCCCCGCCGGCTCGACGACGGTGTCGACTACGTCGCGTGTGTGGTGCCCGCCTTCGACGTGGGCGTTCAGACCGGGCTCGGTCTCTCGGGGGGTACGCTCGGACCTGCTTGGACCAGGTCTCCCGGTGATGAGGATCAGGAAGTGTTGCTCCCTGTGTACGATCACTGGCGTTTCAGCACGGCCCGGGGTGGGGACTTCGAGGAGTTGGCGCGTCGCCTGGTCCCGATCAAGGCGCCTTGGAAGGTCGGCCGACGCTTCATCGACGCCCACCTGCCGCGGGGGGGTGTCCCGGAGCTGGCGCCCAACGCGCACGGGCGTGTGCAGGTGCTGAAGTGCGCCCTGTTCTCTCCTTCTGTCGCACCTCCGGGCGTGCCTGACGAGACCGCCGACTGGTCGATGGCCAAGCGAGAAGAGCTCAGGGATGAGATCGAAAGGGGTGACGCCACGGCCCTCCAGCCTGTAGCCGCGTCGGTCGCGCTGCCCAAGGTGGGCACCAGGCTCTACGCTCGTTTCCAACGCGGCCAGGGACGCATCGGCCCTATCAACGATTCGGACTGGTTCGATCAGCTCAACACCACGCCCACCCACCGCATCGTCGCCGGCCTGGGCACCCGTGTGGTACGGAACGACCAAGAGCAGCTCATGCAGTCGGCATGGGCGCAGGTTGGGGCCATCGACAAGGCCAACCAGGCGCTGGTCCGTGCGCAGTATGCCCGCTACCTGAGCGCCTCGCTCCACGATCGCTATCTATCCAAACTGTCGATGACGGCCCTCGTGCAGGTTACCAGGGGCGCGCAAGGCAAGGTGAAGTTGCGCGGGTCGTCGCTCACCATCCGTGGCGACCTCGAGCAGAGCTTCGTCGCTCCCCAAGCGGCAGGTCTCGCGTTTCGACGGGCGACTCGGCCCCGAGGCGCCGTGGTTCGTTTCGCCCAGGGAGCGATCGGTACCACGCTCGACGAGGCCGTCGCGCCGTCCGGCTCGTTCCGGGACTTTCGACGACCGCACCTGGAGCCCGACGGCGTCACCGGGTTGAGGCCCGAGACCTTGGCGGTCCTACCCAAGAACGTGGTGGCCTCCACCCTGGGCATCTCCCAGCGGAACGCCATTGGTGTGCTGCGCAATCGCCTCGACGTCCTGGCGAGCGAAGCATCGCTGGCGGACCAAATGTCCGCACCTGTGACGACATGGCAGTTCGATGCCGGGAGCATCGACGTCGGTCGGGTTCGTGGCATGCGCACACTCGACATCCTGGACAAGGTGGCGCCCAAGACGCCGTCCAAGCAGCCAGTGCGGGCGGAGGCCATCGGCACCCTCTACAACGGGATGGCCAAGAGCGGTATCGAGGGAGTGCACCAGCGGGCTCAGGTTCAGGCGGAGCGGATCACGCGAGGACTTCCCATTCTCACCAGACGGCAGCCGCCGGTGGGTAGGAGGGTAGGGCGGCCCGTGTCAGGTCCCACCGTGGTGAGGCCCACCCGGCGCACCGTGCGTCGGGGGCGCGCGGCGACTCCACCGCCTCCCCCGCCCAGACCGGTTCTCCGTCAACCCATCGCGGATGTTCGCGAGCCGTTGGTGAGCGCCCGCTCGGTGGCGTTGGGGATGCAGCTGCGCTCCCTTCGCGAGACCCCGACGTCGACCATCGCGAAGAGTCTTTCCGTGGCGGTCGGCGACACCGGCGTGCAGGCGCTCCCGGCCCTGGTGGATCTCAAAGCACCCGCGGTGTCGCAGACCACGCTGCTTGCGCAGCTCCACCCCGCCGTGACGGTCACGGCCTACGCGCAGGCACGCCTGAAGGCTCGACCACCGTGGATGGCGGCCGATTGGTTCCAGGACGGATTCGTGCAGCCCATTATGGCCGCGCCTGAGTTCAAGCGCCCCATGTATGAGGCGCTGGATGCCTACAACCGCGACTGGTTGGTACCGGGACTCGGCCTCATCGAACGATCCGACTTCGTGACACTGTTGATGACCAACGCCGCGTTCACAGAGGCGTTCCTTGTGGGCCTGAGCGACGAGATGGGTCGGGAGCTGCTATGGCGGGAATACCCGACGGACCAGCGCGGCACCTACTTCCGTCACTTCTGGGACGACGATCAGGACGAACTGATCTCGCCCATCCATCGATTCACCCAGCAGCCGCTGGGGGAGCACATCGTGGGCGGTTCCGAGGGACGGGTGGTGTTCGTGATTCGCGGAACGCTCGTAAAGCGCTTCCCCGATGCGTTCATGTTCGCACTCCGAGAGGTCCTGCCCACCCCAACGGGCAGTAGCGCCCCGGTCTTTGCCGATCCAACGCAAGCCGGCGCGTCGGCCGAGATCCTGTTCCACGCGCATCTGGCCCCCGACATCATGTTGGTCGGTTTCGACCTCACGGCCGACCAGGTGAAGAACCAGAAGTGGTGGTTCTTCATCGCTGAACATCCCACCGCACCGCGGTTCGGGTTGGACGTGGAGGGGACGCGGGCTCCGTCAGGAGCCAACGTGCTGCGGAACGACCTCGACTGGAACGACGTCAACAGGACGCACGGGAACAGGTTCGTCGAACCGTCCGGACCGCCGCTCGTCGTGTCTGAGCTTCCGCCGCCGCCGGACCGGCCTCCTCCGCCCTCCGTGAACTGGCCTCCCCATACGTCGGCAGTCCTCGCCCGCACCTTCCTGCAGAACCCCGTTCGGGCGGCATACGACGGTTCCAAGCTCTTGGACGACATCAACCATGCCTGATCCCAACGACGTCCGGCTCGTCCGCTCGGTTCAGAAGAAGACGAATTCGCTGCTCAACAAGAGGGCCAAGCTCAATCGTGCGGTCGCCGAGCATACCGCCGCGATTGCCGACCTGGATCAGCGCGCGCTGGCCTTTGAGGCCGCCGGGGATCATGCCAAGGCGAAGAGCACGCGGGCCGACATTGCGAAGACGCGCAGTGCTCGCGACAGAGCACGGGCCAGAGTATCCGCAGTCGATGCGGGGATGCTTGGGTTGCTCGGCGGTATCGGGCGCGTGGACACGTGCGACGCCGACCCCTCGGTGCCCCTGGTGCTTCTGCCCGTGCGCATCGAGACCCGCTACACGGCGAACAAGAAGACGCTGCGGGTGCGCATCTTCCCCGACGTCATCCATGTGGATGCGTTGGATAGGGGGATGTCCGCCGAGGAAGTGAAGGCCGGAACCGTGTTCTGGGGCGCGGCCCGAGCTGGGGGGGCGGCGCTCGACGACGCGTGGGATGCATTGGTGGAGGCCGTGGGTCGCAGACGAGCTTCCTGGGTGGCACTCGGGCTCACGCCCGAAAACCGCGAGGACTGGTTGCAAGGCGCGGCCCCCCAGTTCCCCTCACCTGGTCCGCGCACACGTGCGGCCGCCGTTGCGCGGCTGCTTCCCGACCGCTTCGTAGTCGTGGCGCAGCAGGGCAAACAGCGCTCCACAGCCACCACCTCGACGGTGGCCCACGAGGTGGTCGCCGGTCTGTTGAGTGAGGACGGATCCAACCTTGTCGACATGGGCGGTATCCGCGTCCCGGAAGGCGGGGAGTGGATGGTCGCCTACGATGCGGCGGTGAAGGCCGGCCTCGCGGTCGATCTCGACCTTGCCAAGGCGGGGGCGGTTGACCGGCTCTTTGTGGTGGGGGTCCGTCGAAGCCTGGATGCCAAACGCGCGGCCGTGGAGCTGGCGTCCCTGTTCGAGGGACATCGCTGTACGCGCGGACTGGCCTTCGTGCCGCAGGGTTCGCCGTCGAACAACACAGAAACGGACCGGTCGGAGTGGTCCGTGGCTCCGGAACCGCAGCCGCCAGCCCATGCGCTGGAAACGGCGGCAGCGGTGGATCCGCAGGGTAACGGCCCCGTGCTGGCTCAGGCGCTCGGCATCGACCCGTCAGCCCTCGACGGGATCGACTACGCTGAGGTGCAGGAACAAGCCCTGGCTCGGGCTATGAACGCCTCGCTCTGGCCGGCGTCGTGGGGAGCGTTCATCGACCGTCTCACCGATCCCGATCCCACCGATGCCAACGCGGCCGTGTCCGACGCCACCGAACAAGCGGTACGAAGCTTCTTCCGGGACTTCGTCCGGGGGCGGGGGCCGCTGCCGACGCTGCGTGTGGGCGACCAACCGTACGGGTTTCTGCCCGTCGCACCCAGCAGCCCCTCCCGTTGGAAGATCAACACCAGGGATCGCATCGAGACGCATCTGCTGCCGCTGCTGCGAAACATTCGGACGTGGTGGGAGAACGGAACGACGGGGATCCCGCGGGTGGGTTCAGGGGCAGACGTCAGTGACACGCTGCTCGAGATCATGGGCATGCATGCGGTCAGCCCGGCGTTGCGCGCACGGAACATCGTCTCAGAAGACGCCAAGGTCGCTGCCGAGGACGTCGGCCTGCGAGACATCACCACCTGGCGTTTCGAGGTGGATCTAAACTCGATCCTGCTCCGGGTGGTCGGCATCGATCCGGACACGCTCCATGGGTTGGGGTCGCTTTCTCAGAAGTCCAAGCCCGTACCGTACCCGCTCGCACATACGTCCGACCCTGACTATATGGACGGGCTCTTGAAGGGGTCGCCTCCGAAGGTGCAGAGCGTGCTGCAGGCCATGTTGGGCCTCGCCCTCGCCTCCGCGGAGCGCGACGTGGCGAGTGCCGCACCGAAAGGCATGATCCACGACATGGTGAAGCGCGCCAGCTTCTCCGCCACTGCCCAGACGCGGGTACTGGCGGTGGCAGGGCAGGTGCAGCTCGGTTCGGTCCAGATACACCAGGAAACGGACTCGCTGATGCGCTCCACGCGAAAAGCGGAGACCGGTCGCCTCACGCTGAAGCAGTATCAGCCGGTCAGTCACGCCCGGACGTCGTTCGCCGATCTGGCGGCCGAGAGCACTGTGTCCGCCTCGCAGGCAGAGCTTTCGACCCTCGGTACCCTGGCCTGGTTGCGTGCGAGAGCGCGGGAGGCGGAGGTACGCGAAGGGATTGAGGCGCTCAAGGACACCGACTTGCGCCAACGCGCGATCCTCATTGGCGAGTTGCTCGATCTCTCCTCGCATCGCCTGGACGCGTGGTTGACGGGCGTGGTCGAGAAGCGGCGGGCCACGCTACGGAGAAAAAAGAAGAGCGGCCTGACCATCGGCGCGTTCGGTTGGGTCGAGAACCTGAAGCCCGGAGCCGGCGCGAACCCCGACGGCGGCTACATCCATGCACCCAGTCTAGACCACGCGGCGACCGCGGGTATTCTGCGTAGCGCCTACCTGACGCACAACGCCGATCAGGATGGCGATGGTGCCTACGCCGTCGACCTGTCCAGCGAACGGGTGCGGACCGCCCTGCACCTCATCGACGGGATACGGCAGGGGCAGCCGCTGGGCGCGCTGCTCGGCTACCGTATCGAACGCGACCTGCACGATGCCCGCCTGGATCGCCTCATTCTGACGCTCCGGGGTCTGGCCCCGCTGGTGGCGCAGCGGCTGACCGACCGAGGAGAAGCGGTACCCGCGCCGGCCTCGGAGTCGATTGCGGCCAACAACGTCGTGGATGGCCTGCGCCTCATCGAACGCTTCAACAAGAGCGCGCAGGAGAAGGAAGTCATCCGGCAGGCGCTGATCGCGCCCCCTACGGATAACCCGTATATCGACGCGAGCCAGTGGCCCGCGCTCACCAACGCCGACTGGAACAACGTGCAGCGGATCATCGGAGATGCTGCCGAAGCGAACGACGCCGCTGCCGATCTTCTGCTGGCCGAGTCGGTGTTCCAACTCGTCCGCGGCAACACGGCGCGCGCCGGCGCTACGCTGACCGCAGCCGGCAGTGGAGAGGTCCCGCCACCGGAGCCGGAGGTCGTAAAGACCCCCGCACCGGGAATGCCCTTCGCGCACCGGGTGATGATGGCGGTCGACAGCACGACACCGTCCTGGAGCCCCGGCCGTCCTCGGGCCGTGGCCGAGCCCGTCATGGAACGGTGGGCGTCGGAGCGGCTCGGCGATCCCGCCAAGGTCTTGGTGGCACCGGATAGCGGCGGACAGATGCTCACTCTTGCCGACACCGGCCTGTCCGCGCTGGACGTAATCTATGAGGCTGGGACGGCTGGCACGCTGGAGCAGCGAGTTCGGGCGGCACTCCCCCAACTCGATGTGGACACCCCCCTGTTCAGCCTCCGCCAGGCCGGCTGGGCCTCCGATCAAAGCGCCTTCGGCGAGCTTGCAGAGCTGGCCGGGGCCCTTCGGGACGTGCTCTCGACCGCCACGCCCGCCGCTCCGGGAGACTTCTCCCGCGCGAGCGACAAGGCGGTCCGGACGGTTTCGGCTGCGGCCCTGGCCGATGTGTCCGCGCGGGCCACGACGGCGCGTGGCCTCCTGGCGAGCGCGCTCGCCACGCTCAGGGCGGCGATCGCGCCCCCCGGCGGAGCGAACCCCGACGCCACCCAACTCCAAATGGCGCTGGAGGGACTTGCAGCGTTTGGCGCGGTTCCACCCCAGGTGGCAGGCGAGAACCTTCTGGCCATTGCGGAGGTGTCGGCGGCCGAAGCGGATCGGCGGCTCGCGAACGCAGACGAGCTGCTGGGGCTTCCCGCGCTCGACCGAGAAGATGCCGCGGCCGTGGGCTCGGCGCTCTTCGGAGACGGATTCTGGATGCTTCCCGCAGTGGATCCCGCGCCGGCGGGCGATCTGTTCTCGGCCACCTGGGGCGTGGTAAGCGCGCCCCCGGCCGAAGTCCGCAGGTTCGTGCGCGACGTAGGCTCGGTACGGGATCCCATGAGACGGTTCTCACGTCTACTCCTCATGCAGGATGCGTTCGACCGACCAGCCGCCCTGGGCATCGCACAACTCGCAGCGGGCACCTACCCCTGGGTGGGCGGCGTGCTGGGTACCGACTTCCCGACACCCGAGGAGCCTGTGACCAACGTGGTGGTACACGCACCAGCCGGGTGGGATGCAACCACACCGACCCACGCGCTGGTCGTGGATCAATGGACAGATGTGGTGCCGATCCGGACGCCGTTCGGCGGGGAAACGGCCGGCGAGGTGCCGAGTATCGAAGACCGCAGAACGTCAGGGTTGGCCGTGAACGCCGCCTCGGCCTCGGCGCGCGCGCCCCAGGCCGTTCTAATGGCGGTGTCCACCGACGGCGAACGGTGGACCACGGACCGGGTCGTGGAGGTGCTCGAGGAGACACTCGCCCTCAGTCGCCTGCGAGCGATTTCGTTGGAGACTGCCCCGGGCGCTGGTCGCATCCTCCCGGCGCTCCACCTCCCCGCCTGGTCGATCGGCAGCGAACCGGTGTTCGACTTCCGCTACGCCGCAGAAAATCCGCATTTGGCCGCGGCCCTGACCTACGTGAGGGAATCGTCATGAGTAAGCCCACGGATCTCCTGACTGTCCGGCACATCAACGCCATTCTGGACATGACCTGGCTCGAGAGTCCCGCCTGGACGAGGCTCGAGCCGCAGACCCACTCCGGCGACCCCAGCCCGGGGATCGAAGCTCGGGTGCATGACCCCCTCTGGGCCATCCTCCGGCAGTGGCAGCTCGCCGAGTTCGAAGGCGAGGACGCAGGGACGCCCATTGCCGTCCAGGTGGAAACCCAGGCCACGCCCGTTGTGGCCTGGCAGCCGGGCGATCCGGCACGTCGTCGTGCACCGCAGCCGGTGGATCCCACCCTTCCGTTGGATGCACTGGTCGAGCGCGAAGCAACGCCTGAGACCCGACTTGGGCTCTGGGAACGCGCGGAGGCCGGAGCCTACCTCGTTGAGCTTCTAGACGATGCTGGACTCGACGCCCGAGCGTCGTTGGTCAAGGCGTGTCCGTTGCCTGTCGCCCCCGATCCGAGCGCAGCGATCCCAGAGCAAGTGGCGGTGCCCGGTGCGCTCGTGGTCCTGGCCACCAGTACGCCCGATGGGACGGCGGCGGCGACCCAGTTGGAGGCCGGCGGGACTCCGACCTGGATGGCGGGCGCCTCGCCGGACGCCGAAGCCGCCGCCCAGACTTGGCTGACGTGGTTCCGGTCTTCGGTGGCGCCGCAGGTGTCGGAGGACTCGTGGGTGGAGGAGCGGTTCGAATACAGATTCAGCGTAGGAGTCGGAACGGGTTCGAACCACGCGGTCCTGGCGGCGCCCCTACATGAGGGAGGACGAGTCGACTGGTACTCGTTCGACTACGCGCCCCGACGTACCCTGAGTCTACAGGGGGGGGCAGCACCGCCCCCCGATCTGACAGAGTCCTTCACGATGGTGGCTACTCCGCTCCGATTTGCGGGTATGCCCGCTGATCGCTACTGGCAGTTCGAGGATGGGCAGGTCCATCTGGGTCGGCTGGACGCGCAGCCGCACGACCTGGCGCGCCTGTGTTTCGCCGAGTTCGCGATGGTCTACGGGAACGACTGGATCGTCGTGCCGCTTACCGTCCACGGAGGTGCGCTCACCAGGGTCGAGTCGGTGACCTACACCACAACGTTCGGCGAGACCTTTACGGTGGCGCCCGCCGACGACGTGAGGCGAACCGGACGGTTCCGGATGTTCGCCATCTCGGAGCAGGGGACCGCCACCAAGACGTTCCCGGGGCTCCTGGTTCCACCGACTGCGCTCGGCGTCATCGACGGCAAGCCGATGGAGGACGTGGCGTTTCTGCGCGACGAGATGGCCAACATGGCCTGGGCGGTCGAACGCACCGTGCAGGCGCGCTCGGGCGACCCGCGCACCCGCGGCGACGAAGAGAAGCCCATCAACCGCGTCGAGGACCTGGAGGCCGGTGCCGAGCTTCAGTACCTGCTCGAAACCGAGGTCCCCGGGCACTGGGTACCGTTCGTCCCGATATCCACGGGCATCGGCCAGATCGCGTTGAGGAAGGGCACCATGACCGACACCGACATGTCGCTCGGGCTGATCCTTTCCCCAACGCCGCTGACGGTGCAGGATGAGGAGGTGCCCCGCGAGGGACTCCGGGTCCGTCGGGTGCCCGCGCTGGCTCGCGGGACGGATGGCCGCTATCTGCGTTGGATCACGCGAAGAGTATCAGTAGGCCGAGGCGAAGGTTGGAGCGGCCTTGCCTACGACGGCGCCTACTCGCCGTAGATGGCGGAGGCTCTCCCGCAGCGGAGTCCCATGGCCAAAATCTATCTTTCTTCGACCTACGCCGACCTGGTGGATGAACGTCAGGCCGTGTACCGAACGCTGCGCAAGCTGCGACATGATGTCATGGCGATGGAGGACTACGTCGCGACCGACGAACGTCCTCTCGATAAATGTTTGGCCGACGTGGGAGACTCGGACCTTTATGTGGGTGTCTTTGCCTGGCGCTACGGGTACGTACCTCCTGACCAAACCCAGAGCATTACGGAGCTCGAGTTTCGGGAAGCGGAGAGGCTGGGGAAGCCCTGTCTTCTGTTCCTGTTGGCAGACGATGCGCCTTGGCCGCGCAACCGCATGGACTCCGACGAGAGGGCCATCGAGGGGCTGCGCGCAGAGATACAGCGCGACCATGTCATCAGCTTCTTCAAGACCGCGGACGAATTGGCAAGCCAGGTTGGCGTGGCAGTAGCCAACGCCTGGCAGCCCCACGGGGAGGAGACAGGTCAAGACCTGCGTCGGCTGACATTCCTTCGAGACTGCCTTGGCCGCATGACAGCGGAGCTCGGCAAACAGATCCGCTTCTATCAGGTGTCCAGTGGTGCGCTTCTCTGCGTGGGCATCGTGATTCTCCTCACCGGATTGTTCGTGCTGGGAAACGGGGTCTTCGGATTGGGTGGCGGGTTCCTTGGGGCCACCACCGTGTTCCCAATGGCGACGATGTTCACCACACGAAGAAAGAAGGTGCTCTTGGATGGGTACGCGGACGCATTGACGCGGAATCCGCCCGCGCGCGAGGTGGTGGTCGCCGTCGAGCGCTTCCTAAACAGCCAAATCGTGGGTTGACGACGCAATGAACACACCCGATCCGGAACTCGATCCGATCACTGCCCGGTTCCGCGCCGAACAGGAGCTGCATCGGCGGCGAGTCACGCGACTCACTTTGATTCCCGCGTTCGTGGCCGTTCTCCTCGTCGCCGGCACCTCCTGGCAGGTGTACAGGGCACAGAGTCAGGTGGCCACAGCGGAGCGGCGGGTGAGCCTGGCCACCGACTCACTGGACGACGTGCGTGAGGCGTTGAAAACGACGACCGAAGAGGTCTTCAGAAAGCATGCGGAGATCGATTCGCTCGAGACGATGGCGGAGACCTTCTACGATGAGTTGCAGAAGATCAGTCAGGGACAGGCGGAAGTGACCCGGGGCCTGGCGCTGACCAACGTTCGAGCCTTCCAGGCCCGACGCCGAGTCTATATGCACGTTTGGTCGGAGCAGCAGCGCGCAGCAGCCGTGCGATTCGGACGAGTCCTGCGTGAAGCCGGGTTTCTCGTCCCCGACATCGAGATCGTAGGGAAGGGCCCACAGAAGTCGGAGTTGCGCTTCTTCAAGACCGAAGACGTGGAGGGAGCAAAGGAGATCCTGAGTCTTGCGGAGATGGCAAGGGTGCCCATGGACGCCCGCGATCTTAGCCGTACCTACTCGAGGTCTACCTCGATCACCGCTGGGACGTTCGAGATCTGGTTCGGAGGAGAGTTCGGCCGGTAGGCCCCCGTACCAGGCGACCCACCCTATCGCTGGACCACACCCCCAACGCACTGAGGCCACCCATGCACAAGGTCGCGACCGCCTTCCTCCGGCTGCTGCCAGTGATATTTCTGGTCGGCTTGCTTCCGAGAGGGGCCGAAGCGCAGAAGACCAAGTGGCTGTTTGATCAGCGCGCGTACTTCGATCCTCTCCGCGCCGACCCCCGGGCTGCACAGATCAGCGTGCTGTTCGCAGGATCGGACGAGTTCGAGTTTCAGGCGCAGCCGGGACGCAAACTGGTGTGGGACATTTCGCTCGGTTCGGAGATCCCGCTGTTCGGCATCGAGTCCGAGCCATCCGCCGAGGATGAGCTGACCGAAGGCGGGTGGGGGATCGGCCTGTGGCTCCCCATCCACTGGCACATGATCGAAAACCTGGCGGACACCACTAGGCCGATCATCAACACGGACTACCGATTCTCCCTTTTGGGCAAAGCCACGTATCGGAAGAGTCCTATTTCGAGTTGGGCGTTGCGCCTCGGATTCGGTCACGAGAGTACCCACCTGGGAGATGAGTTTTCGTTGGCGGCTCGCGAGCGCTTCCCGAACTTTCGCCGCATCAATGTGAGTTACGAGGGGTGGGATCTAGGCGTTGGGTATCGTCGAATGCTGTCTGAGATGCCTCTGTTCGGAATCTCTGAGGCCACGTTTCAGCTCAGCGGTTACTATCCTCACAGTCCCAGCTACTACACGGGGGACCTTCGAGAGACCGGAGGACAGGTCATTACCGAGTCGAACCGGAAGTTCGAGTGGGGGTTGGGCGCCCAGATCGTACCTGAGGGTCGCTGGCGACCCTGGATCTCCGTCGAGGGCGGGCCCCGGATCCTCTACGACTATGATCGAGCCTCTGCCGACATCGCCGAAGAGTTAAGGTGGTCGTTCAACCTCATGGTGGGCGTAAGAACGTCAGACGCGGAGTACCCCGATCATGGACCCGTAGAGCTCTATGCGCGCCTCTATCGCGGGGTGAACCCCAACGGCCAGTTCCGCAACCAACCGGACTACATGATTTTCGGCGCCGGTATCCTGATTCATCCTTAGCGACAGGTTCCCGATTCATGCCTCTGCATTTCGACAACGACATCATCAAGTGGACCTATCGCATGGAAACACGCGATAGACATCGTCCGAGCGCCAGCGAGCTCGCAGAGTGGGAAGAGACGCTGCATGCTCGCTACGCACCCTTCCTTGCGGCTGAAATGCAGAGCGCAGGGATCTCGGACACCCGCAAGAACCGCTCGGTGTTGGCGTTGCTCATCATGGCCACCAAGGGGAGGGGCCAACAAAAAGTCCGAAACGCCTGCAGGTATTTCCAGAATGTCAGCGGGATCGAAGTGTAGGATCGGTTTGCCCCTATGGACGAACACACCGTCATCATCCCGTTCGCACCCGTCACGGCGGAGTGGCCCCCGCCGCAGACGGTGGCGGCTGCACGTGCGGCCCCCGCACCCCCCGGTGCTGAGCACGATCCCTCCCGCACGCTGCTCGTCCCGGACTATTCCACGAAACTCCTGGGAGACGGGCCTGCGCCCGCTCCCCAAAAGGCCAGGGGGCTACCCTCGAACTTCGTCCTCCGCGACCGCTATCGGGTTCTGAAGACGATCGGTCGCGGGGGGTTCTCGTTCGTCTATCTGTGCGAGCACATCCGGACGGGACAGCTCTCCGCGATAAAGGAGGCCTTCCCAACCCACGGAGCCTCGAGGGGTGAAGACGGTGGCCTGGTCGTCACCGATGCCGATGCCCACAACGTGACGCGAGATCTCATGCTGGCCGAGGTGGTAGCGATCGCCAAGTCGCGGCATCGCAACGTCGTGAGGATCGAGGACAGCTTCGAGGCCAACGGCACGCTGTACTTCGCGATGGACTTCGTGGAGGGGGAGCCTGTTTCCGCGCTGATCTCACGCAAGAAGGGAGTGTCGCTGGACACTGCTTCGCACACGGCTGGGCAGTTGCTGGAGGCACTCCAGACGATGCACGACGCCGATCTGCTCCATGGTGACATCAAGCCGAAGAACATCATTATTACACAAAGCAGGACGCCGAAGCTGATCGACCTTGGCGGAGCCGCGCGCATCTCGGATCCGAGTGGCGCGATCCCCATCTTCAGTCCGGGCTACTCGGCACCGGAACGGCTGCGAGGTGTCGCCGAACTCGGACCATGGTCCGACGTGTTCTCGTTCAGTGCAACGATGCTCGCGTTGCTGACCGGTGTGCAGCCTCCAGCTCGGACCGATGGGAGGCCCGTGGACTCTGACGTGCCCTGGACGATGGCTACGTTTCCTCAAGCTGCGGATGGCCCTGCCGAACGCCGGATGCGCATGGCACTGCTCGCGGGCGTTTCGCACGATCTCCGGAACCGCCCGCAGTCGATCCAGGAGTTGAGCGAGCTCATCGGCATCGACCGTGCGGGCTCACGGAGCGGCGTGAGCGCCGACGACCCCTCGCACTCCGTGTTCATCTCCTACGCGCGGGCCGACCAGGATAGAGTCGAACCTCTGGTTCGGGGCCTACAGATGAGCGGTATCAACATCTGGATCGACCGGAAGGGCATCACACCGGGCGAGGCGTGGGCCGCAGAGATCGTGAGGGGTGTACGGCGGTCGAGGATCTTCCTGTTGGCGTCTTCGAGCAACTCCATGAACTCTCCCAACGTGATGCGCGAGGTCTACGTGGCCCAAGAGGAGGAGAAGCGTATGCTCGTGGTGCGGATGGACGATACTCCCTTCCCGGACGAGGTGTCGCTCTTTCTGTCGCCGGTACAGCACGTGGACTTCAGTGAGGGGGGCGTCGAGCCCGTGGTTTCGGTGGTACGGGATGCTCTGATTCGTCAACAGGAGTAAGCGGCGACCGAGGTGCCCAATCGCTTGCAACGGGCCCACGTCTCTCTCAAACTACCTATCCCTTGCCGTCCCCCCCGCCAGAGACCGTCATGAGCTACCAGAAGCTTACCCGCGATCAACACTTCCTGTCTCCCGGCCCCAAGCGCATTCTGTCGCTCGATGGCGGGGGTCTCAAAGGGATCGTCACGCTCGGGTTCCTGGCCCGGTTGGAGGCACTGCTCAGGGCGCGGCACGGTGGCGACGAGGACTTCCGGCTCTGTCACTACTTCGACCTGATCGCGGGGACCTCCACGGGGGCCATCATCGCCGCGGCGTTGGCGAAGGGAATGCCCGTGTCGGAGGTGGTGGACCACTACATGACGCTGGGGAGCAAGGTCTTCGAAAGTGGCTTTTTCCGGCGGGGGATCCTGCGTGCCCGCTACGACGACAAGAAGCTGAAGCGTTTGTTGAAGGACGTGCTGGGCGCAGACACCCTGCTGGGTGACGAGTCCCTGCAGACCGGGGTGCTCCTCGTGACCAAGCGAACGGACACGGGCAGCATCTGGCCGATCGGTAACAACCCCAGGGCGCGCTACTTCGAGGGTGACCCCGACTCGGGCCGTGTCGCCAATCGGGTCTTTCCCCTCTGGCAGGTGGTCCGCGCGTCGACGGCCGCGCCCAGCTACTTCGATCCGGAGAGCATCCTCATTACGGAGGGCGCCTCTCGCCGGAAGGCGGTTCGTGGGGAGTTCGTGGACGGGGGCGTCAGCCCGTTCAACAACCCGGCTTTGCAGGCGCTCATGTATGCGACGCTGGATGGCTATCGCGTGAACTGGCCTACGGGTCCCGACAACATCTTCCTGGTCTCCGTGGGCACGGGTGAGGCCGCGCCCGGACACGAACCGTCGAAGGTGGCCGCGAAAGGCGCGCTTAAGTCGCTTCTCTCGCTCATGGACGACTGCGGCACGTTGGTGGAGACCATCCTTCAGTGGATGTCCTCGGGGACCAAGGTTCGAGGGATCGATCGTGAGCTGGGAGACCTCCGGGACGATCTGGCCGGAGCCACACCGCTGCTTACCTACGTCCGCTACAATGTGTCGTTCGAGCCTAGCGGCATCGATGGGCTCCGACCGCTGTTGAGCGACGACATCAACGACGCGCTCACGGACGACCGAATCGGGACTTTGAGTGCGATGGACAAGAAGGACAATCTCGACATCTGGAGAGCGTTGGGAACAGCCGCGGCCGCACAGCAGGTGGAGGAGATCGACCTGCCGCATCGCTTCGATCTTCCGGCGTAGCGCGCGTAGACCGTGACCAGCGAGGCGCTAAGAGCGTATCGGCGGCGGCCCGGTCGCGAGGTCACCGCCGTGCAGCTCGCACTCGACACCGAGGGGTTCACCTACATCAAATGGGGTGGAGAGCAGCGCTGCAAACCGGGGGATTGGATCCTCGACAACGGCGAGGACATCTATACCGTGGACGGCGACACGTTCGCGCGCACCTATCGCAGCGTGGCGCCCGGGCGCTACGAGAAGCACGTTACGGTTTGGGCCGAACAAGCCAGCCGGGACGGTCGAATCGGTACCCTGGAAGGCTCGACCGAGTACGTCGCTGGCGATTACCTGGTCTACAACGATGCCAAGCGTATAGACGGCTGGGCCATGTCGGCGGAGTCGTTCCGTGCGCTCTACGAGCCGATGCCAGCGGGCGGCGACTCTGCGGCATGAACACGCCCGCAGGACACGACTCGGGGCTCCTGCCCGTCTGCTTCATGATCATGCCGTTTCGGAGGAAGAAGGTGCCCGCAGGCGCGCGGGACGGCGCTCCCCACGAGATTGATTTCGATGCGCTGTGGGACCGTGCCTATCGTTTGGCGATTGCGGACGTGGGCTACACGCCCATTCGTGCCGATGCGGACACCGGATCCGTCATCGTCAAGGACATGTTGGAGCGCATCGCCTTCGCCGACCTCGTGATCGCGGATGTCAGCTTGCCCAACGGCAACGTCTACTACGAGCTCGGGCTGCGGCATGCTGCTCGGGAAGCAGGTTGCATCATGTTCGCGGCCGACTGGTCGAGGCAGTTGTTCGACATCGATCAGTTCACAACCGTGCGCTATGCGCTGAGTGATGGGGATCTCCCGCCCTCCGAGGCGGAGCGCATCCGCACTACGGTCGCTGAGGCGATCCCCACCCTCAGGGGCTCCCGGACGCCTTGGCACGAGTTCATCCCGGTCGATGATCCCAGCCCGGCTGAGCGCACCGTCTTTCGTAGCAACGCCAAGCGCCTGGGAGCGTTGCAGGCGGAGATGCGCTCGATACGGCTGATGGGAGACAGAGAGGTGCGGCAGAAGGCGATCCAGGGCCTGAGGGCTCGTCTGCCGGTTGCCGCACTCGGAAGCGCCGCGGTGGCGCTCGAGCTGCTCTCTCTCATTCGGGACACACTGGGTTGGGCGGAGGTGCTGGCCTTCACTACAGAACTCCCAACAGGGGTTGCAGAACTCCCTTTCGTTCAGGAGCAGCGCCTACTGGCGCTGGCCAATGAGGGTGAGCCGGAACACGCCATTGCCCAGCTCGAGGAACTCATGCGGCAGTTCGGGGAAACGCCCGAGCGGCATGGGTTGATCGGCGGACGCTACAAGCGGCTTTGGAGAACCGAGCGGGATCGCCGCCGACGAAGCGGGGGGGACCTGGCTCCCCCCGCGGAACGCCGCGCCCTGGGCCAAGCGATCCGCCACTACACGGCCGGTATGGAACTCGACTACAACCAGTACTTCTGCTCCAGCAACATCGCGCAGCTCCTGCTCGCGCGCGCGGAGGAGGGCGACGAGGAGCGTGCGGTCGTCGTGGACCAGTTCGTGGTTGCGGCCTGCGAGCGGGCCATCGACAGGGACGAGGATGACGAGTGGACCCGACCCACCCTTCTAGGCGCGGCGTTCAGGTCGGGCGATGAGGACAAAGCGCGAGAACTGACCGAGCTGGTCGGGATGGAGGGGCCGGCCGCGTGGAAGCTCAGGAGCACGATCGACGACCTGAAAGAGGCGGTGGATCGGCTCGGGGACGCGGAGGCGGTTCCCGTGTTGAGGGCGGTGCTGGAGGATCTGGAGTCACTCCTAGCGTGAGGCTGCGTACCGACTCGACTACCCACCCGTCACGAAGAACGCCGCCCAGTCGATCCGCCTACTGAAGGGCGTTGTCGTGGGCTCTAGCTCCTCCAACTGGCCTAAGAGGACTTCAAGCTCGTCGGCAGCTACGACATCCCCCGGGAACAGGTCGGCCGCCAGCGTAGCTGCGCGCTCCGCCAACTCCGCCACCGCCACCCCCCGCAACCACTCCCGCGCGCCAGCCACCGCCTCTGCCACCTCCACCTGCTCACCCAGCCACAGCTCGTAGAAGCGCATCATGAAGAACATCGTGGCGGTGTCATCGACCGGCCACAGCGCACCGACTACGGCAGCCGCACCCGCGGTCATCAACGCGGTGGGGAACCCCATCGTCTCATCCGGTGCTCGCCTGGACTCGAAGCTCCCCACCTCACAGGCGGACAGCGTGACGAGACGCGTCCTGGAAAGGTCGATCTCTCCGGCGAACACCTCGCCCACCGTGAGTGGGCCTCCCATGAGCGCCAGGTAAGACGCAAGCGGTGCTGACGGTCGAAACCGACCATGACATGCGAGGTGGAGCAGGGCTGAGCCGCCGACGGCATTACCCAACGCCTGCTCAGTGGCCTCCTCTCCGACGAGCGCGTGGGCCGCGCCCCCGCCTTCGACCTGGGCCACGACGTTCCGTACCTCCGCCACCGCGAACGGAAGTGGCGTGAAGTCAGGGTGGTCCGGCACACCGGCCACCACGGCAGGTCCGGTCGCTTCGCTGGATCGTGCCCCGTGCGTCGCCGCCAAGGCTTTCGCCGATGGCGCCACCGTGGTGGTGACGCCAGGGGTCCTCATCAACTGGAGCGGCAACACACCCAACCGGCCCAATGGGACCAGTGTCGCGCGCGTAACGCCATAAGAGCGCAGCGCATCCGCCAGCGCCTCCCCCACCTGCGCGCTCAGCACCACTTCGATGGCCTCCAGACTGCTTTCCAGGGCGTCATCGCCCTCGCGCAAGGCAGGCACGAACCCGGGAAACTGGTCGGTTCCGCCGAGCAGGGCGATACACCCGGCGCTGGTAAGCTCGTCGAACCGTAGCCCGTCGAACGTCCCGTCGGGAAGGGCCATCACTGCGGCCGCCCCGTGCGCGGTGGCCATGAGGTAGACGATGGGCACGTTGGTGGCCCCCGCCACCACGGTAATGTCCGCGGCTCCGAATCCGTGCGCCCCTTCCGGTGCACCCTCGATCGCTGTCACACTGTCCCTCAGCGCCTCCCGTTGCTGCGACAATGCGTCTCGCAGCCGCTGGACTGCCTCGGAGCCCGGAGCGATGTCGTAGGCCCCCGCATCGGTGCGCCGCACCCCAAAGGCCGACGGATCTAGCCCCAGGTGGTCCGCCAGGGCCGCATGTGCTGAAGCCACCTCGGCTTCCGGAGTCGGCAGGTCTCGAAGCAGCGCCTCCAACCGTTGGATCTCCGCCAGGCGGGCGGACAGGGCCGTTCGCTGCTGATCCGTCGCGTTCGAGAGCGCCGACCGAGCGTCCAAGAGCTCGGTGAGCGCTCGGTTGCACTCCTGTTCCGCCAGTTCTGCCGCCGCAGCGAACTGCCCTTCGCGGATGGCCGCATAGGCGGCGAAGGCAGCATGTCCTCGGGTCCGTTCCACCTCGGCAACCTTGTGGGTGGGGTCGCCGAACTCCGCGAAGAGCCGTCCGTTGAGGCGCGCGGCGTGACCATAGACCAGGAGTGAAGCCGCAAAGTCCCCGATCTCGTGACTCAGCTCACCCCAGGCCGCCCATAGGTCGCGCGTGAGCACGGGATGACGTTCCTCGTCCACGGCTCGAAGAGCCGCTTCGAAGCATCCGTACGCCTCCTCGATGACCTCGCGCTCCACGCCGAGGTGCGCGAGGCGTCCCAACAACCTTCCGAGGCCCCCCATCCATTGGGCCCACACGGTGGGCTCCGCTTCCGGCGAGACCAGGGTGAGCCCGTGGCGATGGACAGCGATTTGGCGCTGGATGACCTCACGACGCTGCTCCGGCGGTATCCGATAGAGGCCCTCGAGGTCGACCCACAGCGCGGTGCGGTACCGGTCCAGCTCGGCCCGGCCCGTCGAACGCGCGCCTTCGCGAGGGTCGTCGGCGAGTGCTGTGGCTTCGGCCTCGGCGGCGTCAGCGAGCGCCCGCCCATGCGCCCGAGATCTCGCGCCGCTCCAAGTGGGATACAGGACCGACAACGCACGCAGCGTACGGGCACGACCGACCGGGTCGCCTTCGGGAGAACGGATCTCCAAGGCGCGTTCCATGGAATGGACCGCCCGGTCGACGTTCTGGGATCGAGCTCCGACTCGCCGTTCCGCGTGGAGCTTCCCCAGGTTGTGGTACGCCCTCCCGAGCCTTCCGACAGACACCGGGTCTTCCAGTTCCCTCAGCACGCCGATCGCCTCGACCTGGAGCCGGATGGCGGTGTCGTGCTCTGCATCCGTATCCCCGACCGTGAGCTGAGCATGCGCCCGGGCCGCCTGGCCCAACACCACCGCTGCGTCACCGGGCGCGCCGTGTTCCCGTGCGAAGGGGAGCATCCCATCCAGAAACTCCACTGCGGCCCCCTTCTCCTCGGCGGTCAGTTCGGTGTCGACCAAGAAGGTGTTCCCAACACCGCTGGCAGCGGTCAGGATGTCCGAAGCCGACCCCTCCTGCATGAACCGCTGCAGCAGGTCGCCGTAGATCGCACGGGCGCGGAGCAGGTTCTGCCGCCGATCTCCTTCGGGTGACTTGATCAGCTCACTGGCGAGCTGCGCTTGAGCTTCCAACCAAGGTCGCGACCCCTCCGCGTCGGCCTCCCCGCTCACCCCACCACCCGCTGCTGCAGCGCCACCCCCTCCAGGTTGTCCACGCCCACCGCCTCCAGGTCGGCCGGTGGGAAGGGTGCATCCTCGTCCATCACGAACAGCTCCAGCACGGCCCGACTGCCCTCGTCGAGCCCTGGTTCGAACGCGCGGGCGGCCGACATGAACAGCTCGGTTGAGAGTGCGCCCAGCGCCTTCTTCCAATGCCGCCCCTTGAGGGTGTCGTTGAAGGCCTTGGTCAGGGTGGTGCCGAACGACGAGAGTGCTTCCAGCGCCTCTACCGGATCGCCCCGTTTCAGACGCTCGAACCGCGCGGCCGCTTTGCCCGCCGCCTTGGCGGCCCGAATGGCGGCCGCTTCCGTGTACAGGAGTGCCTGCAGCGTCCCGTAGGCCTCCCCGCGGGTCGGGTCTCGAATGTCGTTGAGCGCTGTCCCCACCAACTGTCCGACCCGGTCGGGCGCCAATTGGCGCAAGGTAGCCTGCTTCACCTCACCACCGGCTGCCAGAGCCGGATGAAGCGTGGACACGCGGGCATGCAACTGAGCGATGGTCTCCCGATCCTTGACCACGGCCTCGAGTAGGGTGGGATCCTCCCAACCCCAGTGCAGCGTGTCGAACATGCGCCAGCCAATGCTGCCGTCGGTGAACAGTCCCACGCCCCAATCTTCCCGAAGGCTCCCGTACACCAGCAAACCCGCCACCTTGGGCACACCGCTGTTCATGAATCCGCTGTCCGCGGTCAGTGTCGACACCAGGACTTTGCGCATGGTGCCTTGCATCCGTTTCGACATCAGTCGCCACACGGCTGCGTCGTCGCGCTCTGGCGCCCCCATCCATGCAGTCAGGTACTCGGGGGGCACGGCCACCGACAGCCGCAGCACCACATTCCCGAAGTTGTCGGCGCCGTTCTGCTGAATCGCCTCGACGGTACGGTCGAGATCGGAGAGCCATGCCGACAACCCGCTGGCCTGGCCCGGCACGGCCTCGAACTTGTCCTCCAGGTAGGTATCCGCCAACGGAGTCAGGATCTGCTCCAGTCGGGGCCGTAATATCTGCTTCTTGGCCGCTGTGAACTCGTAGCTGGTCGACCCCTCTGGCGGCGTCCACATCCGCACCGAGCCTCCTTTCGAGGCAAAGGCGCCCGCCACCGAGAGTCTCGAGCGGAGGGTATTGTTGTGCTCCACGATGCTCTCGGACTTGAGCTGGTAGAGTCGAACCTGCCCGCTCGCTCCGGCCTCGACCCTCAGTCGTGCAGCCGACCGACTGAGCTTCTTCATATCACGCTGGAAGAAGGGCAGGGACAGGGACGCGTCGAGGTGGGTGCGCGTACCATGCGTCAGCTCCCCAACGCCGACCGCCAACGCGGAAGACGTGGAGCCGAACAGCGCGCTGAACTCCCCGGCAATCGCGTGTCTCAGTAGATCCCGGCCCCCGCGCTTGGCGGTATCGATCGACACATCGATCAGCGCCGTGTGTTCCGACGCGGCCTCGTAGGCCACCTGGAGGGACGCGTTGTACTCCCGATGCAGCGCACGTCGGATGCCCTCGTAGAGTGCTTCCTTCTTCTCGTCCAGCGCGGCGATGGCATTTTGAATGTCCTTCAACCCCGCGGCGGTGAGCTTCTTCTCCAGAAACGTCTGAATGCGGCCCCGCAACCAGGTATCGAGGTCCGCCAGCGACGCCCCCTCGACCCACTCTCGGATCCGCTCCACGTGCAGTCGTTCGCTCACATAGGCATGGATGCCAGACACAATGCCTTCGACCAGATCCTGATCCAGCACGTTCAGGAGCCGTTCGGCCCCGGCGCCGACCCTCTGCAGGGCCTTCACGTCCAGGAGCTCTGCCAAGGTCTCGGCACCCAGCAGGACCCGGATCCACTCCAGGGCCACGTCGGGTTCGAGGCCGGCTCGTTCGAGGAGCGCCACGACCACGCCTTCGACGCCCTCGTCGCCCGCCTCCTGGATGCGCCTCGCTACAGACCGGAGACGCTCCACGTCGTCCTCGACATCCAAGCGCGCCCAGAGCATTGCTGCGACTTCATGGTCCAGGGCGGCCCAACGGTCCAACGCGTCCAATACCTTCTCTCGCGCCTCATCGAAGGACTGTGCGCCCAACCCATCGGGCAGCAGGCGCAGGAGGAATGCCTCGGCCTCTTCGACGGCGACCTCGCCCGGGAGTAGACCCAACAGATTGTCGGCAACCTGTTTGGGGTCGGTCCATTCGTGCAGTCCCTCCAGGACGCCCAGTAGCTGGTTGCCATCCACTCCGAGCATGGCGGCCAGGAAGCGATCGAAGGACTCCGGGAGAAAGCCGTCCTCGACGGGTGTCAGGACGGCTCCCGCATTCAGGGCGAACCCGATGCCGCGGCGGCGGCGCTTGAACACACGAACACGCACCATGTGATCCGAAGCGTCCAACGACTCCCGCGCGATCACGACCAGAAAGCGACCGGCGGCTGAGAAGCCGAGGGAGGCTTCGATGCCCGCCATGACTTTGAGGCCCAGGTCGCCCGATAGCCCGTGACGGGTCGACTCCCGGACCCAGTCCATGGACAGGCCGTATGAGGCCCCCACCGTCATTCCAAAGGAACCCTCCACGTCGGCCAGGATCCACGTGCCTGGCTCCAGATCCCTGGCTGACTCCACCGTGGCGGGCAGTTCCCAACTGGTCAGCAGCTCTGTGAGCAGTGTACGCGCACCGGTCTTATGAGACAGCGACCGCACGACGGCGTACTGGGCACCGCGCCGCGCGTCCCCGTGCATCCTCGGCACAGGCCCCCCGTGGAGTGCCAACGAACCGCCCGCCCTGCCCATGTAACCCCACTCCAAGACGCCGTACCGCTGGCCACGGATGTTGGGGAGTACGAGTCCACCGACCGCACCGGCATCCACGCCCAGGGCCTGGGCCGCGGACCCCCCGTCGGCGTACACGCCCACCCGACCGCCCGCTCCGATCGAGCCACCGAAAGACGCGCTGCCCTTCCCACTCCCCATCGGAACGGCCCTCCCGCCCTGAACGGACAGCGCGATGGCCCCCAACTCGGTCGTGCTCCCCGAGACGGGCTTGTCCTCCACGATGCGTCTCGCCAACGCCGCGCTCACAGGCACGCGCACCTCGAGCAGGGCGGGTCCGCGTGCGAAGGTCTTGGAGAGCGTGGTGACGACGTCGGACACGGCAGGACCTCGTGGGCGGGGGTGGGCGTGGGTCGGACGGGTAGCAGCATAGGAAGCGCCCCACGCTCACGCGAGCCGTGACCCCCTGTGTAGTTTGCTCGCCTCCGAGCCAGCGCCTATCCTGGATCGGCAGTGCTCGCCTGCTGCCTCACGCCTTCTCGCTCTACGGCCAGCACGCGAACGCGTCGCACCTGAACTCCGCAGTCCAGGGACCCCCACCATGGCCGATGTGCGCTACATCTCCGAGGACCTCGTAACCGTCCACACCCACCTGGGCCGCCGGGTGTTGGCCTGGGGAGACGCGGTGCAGGTGGTGCGCTACGACCGAACCCAGCGGCGCACTCATGTCGTCATCGACGGGCCCGGCGGACGTCCCCTGAACGGCGAGGTTCGGGGAAGGCTCCCCACCCAGCCCGAAGGCGTGCTCAAGTTCACCATGGTCGATGTGCAACAGGGCGACGGCATGGTGGTGGAGACGCCCAAGGGCAAGATCATGCTCATCGATGGGGGCGACAACCAAATGTTCGCCCGGTACCTGGCGGCGCGCTACCAGGGCACGTCCAAGGACGCCCCGCTCGATATCGATGCCATCGTGGTCACGCACGGAGACGCCGATCACTTCGAAGGGCTCAACAAGATCCGCGACTCCGAACAACAGAAGACCGCGCGCAAGCGTCTGTTCATCCGGGTGAAACGGGTGCTGCACAATGGACTCGTGAAGGGTCCGAGTCGCCTGCCCGACACCAAGATGTTCGGTCGCACCGTGAAGACCCGCTACGGACTCGGTATCATCGATCTGCACGACGATCCGCGGACGGTGAAGAAGGAAAAGCAGAACAAGTACTTCTGGCGTTGGACCACCAGCCTAAAGCACTGGGCCAAGCGCGGAGATTTCGACATCGAACGTGTGTCGTTCGGCGATCGCCGGGCCTTCCAGTTCCTGCGCTCCGAGGGCATCGACGTGCAGGTGCTTGGTCCCATCGAACGCACCGCCACGTACCGGAACAAGCGCAGGAAGGCGTTGCCGTTCCTCACCACACCGCCCAAGACGGTCGAGCTACCGCTCGGCATCGAAGACGACGGCAAGAAGAAGCCGCGTTACTCGGCGTCCCACACCGTGAACGGGCACTCCATCGCGTTTCGGCTCGTGTACGGCAACGTGCGGTTTCTTTTGACTGGAGACCTCAACCAAGAGTCGATGGCGCTGCTTCGGAACAAGGTGGACCGAGGTGCCTTGGAGGCCGAGATCCTCAAGGCGCCGCACCACGGTTCCGCCGACTTCGACCTGGCGGCCCTGAAGGCCATTGGTCCGGTGGTTTCCCTCATTTCGTCGGGAGACGAGAACAGCCGGAAGGAGCACATCCACCCCAGGGCCACCCTCGTGGGAGCACTGGGCGCGGTGTCACGCGTCCCTCTGCCCATCGTCCTCTGTACCGAGCTGGCCGCCTTCTTCGAGTTGCGCGGCGTGTCCAGAAGCCGGAAGGACGGCAAGACCTACTTCGGCTTCGAGCGCACCAACTTCGGCGTCATCCAGATCCGCACCGACGGGCATCGCGTCCTGGTCTACACGCACAGCGGAAAGGGTGAGATGAAGGAGGCCTACCGGTTCACCGTGGACGAGCGCCACCGTGTGAAGTTCGCCGCCAGCGTCAAGAAGCGATGATCCGTTTAGGCCGCCTTTCCAGCATCCTCTATTAACCCATACCGCGAGAGAGCCTGTCCATGCCGACCGACCCCACCGCAGTCGATCCCCGCATTACGTCTCCCACCGTGCCCGACACCGGCGAGTCCTTTCCCAATCTCAGAGACGAAATGGCCCTGTGCCTTTCGGGTGGGGGCTATCGCGCCATGCTCTTCCACCTGGGCTCCCTCTGGCGGCTCAACGACCTGGGTTACCTACCCAAGTTGAACCGTATCTCCAGTGTCTCGGGTGGGTCGATCACCGCGGGTGTGCTGGCCATGAACTGGGCCAACCTGAAGTTCGCGGGGACCGGCCGAGCCTCGAACTTCGTCAGTGAGGTGGTGAAGCCGGTGCGCGCGGTGGCCGAACGAACCATCGACCGCGGCTCCATCATTCGGGGTGCGCTGCTGCCCGGTTCTATCAGTGAGCGCGTGGAGGGTTCGTACCGCAAACACGTCTTCGGGGATGCGACGCTGCAGGACATTCCGGACGAGCCCCGTTTCGTGTTCAATGCGACCAACGTGCAGTCGGGTGCCCTGTGGCGGTTCTCCAAGCCCTACATGGGCGACTGGCGGGTAGGGCGCGTCAAGAACCCAACCACGTCCCTGGCGGCGGTGGTGGCGGCTTCGTCTGCCTTCCCGCCGGTCCTCTCACCGACCGAGCTCGAGTTGGATCCTGCCAGTTTCTCGGGCGGCGCCGACCTCACCGATCCCGTCTACCGACGGGAAGTGGTGCTGAGCGATGGTGGCGTGTACGACAACCTCGGTCTGGAGACAGCCTACAAGCGTTGCCGGACCATCCTGGTCTCGGACGGGGGCGGTCAGATGACGCCCGATCCCGATCCGGAGCGCGACTGGGCCCAACACGCCAAGCGTATTCTCCACCTGATCGACAATCAGGTACGGGCGCTCCGAAAGCGACAAATCGTGCACGACTTCAAGACGGGCGAGCGCCACGGTACCTACTGGGGCATCCGCACTCCCATCGCCAAGTACCCGGCCAAGAAGAAGCTCCGTGTACCTGCGGACCGCACACTGGCACTCGCGTCGACTCCCACGAGACTCAAGGGGATGGAGTCGGACCTCCAGGAGAAGCTCATCAACTGGGGGTACGCGGTCACGGATGCGGCGCTGCGGAGCTGGGTGGACACCGGAGCGAAGGAGCCCAAGGGATTCCCCTATCCCAACTCGAAGGTGTAGTGAGGGGCGTCATCGCGTACCTGATGCTGCTGGGCGTCGGGGCTGCCCTAGGGTTGCTTCTGGCGGCCCTCGGGGCCCTGCCGCTCGGCCTTCAGACGTTCGCGCTTCCGGTTCAGTGCGCGTTGATGGGCGCGCTGGGTGGCGTGGTGTACTGTCTGCGAGGCGTGTACCTCAGTCGAGCGGTGCGGAAGGACTGGTCCGAGGACTGGTTGGTGTGGTACTTCGTCCGGCCCTGGGTGTCGTTGATTTGCGGAGGGGTCGCCTTCGTGATTCTCAAAGCGGGCCTGCTGGCGTTGGACGCGGATCAGGGGTCGAGCGCCACTCAGTACGGGTTCTTGGCCTTCGCGTTCATTGCGGGGCTCAACGTCGACGGGCTCTTGAAGCGACTCGAAGGCGTCGCCCAAGCGGGGTGGGGGATCGATCCTAGCCGGGCCAGCAGCGGTCAGGGCAGCGACCTCAAGCACAGCTAAGGAGCTTTGGCGATGCTAGGCGACTTCCCGGAAGCTTTCGCGGCCTTGGCGGCGGCCGCTCACCTCGCGGGGCCGGGCTTCGACCCGCGCCAGCCGTCGAGCTCGCTACGAGAACAGGTGCGGCGCACGGTGGCCACTGGCACCGTGAACCTCGACGTGTCCGGTGGTCTGTTCGGTCGATCGGATGTGTCCACGGAGGTGATCGAGGGATGCGCCAACGCGTGGAGGGCGGGCTACGACGCCTTCTCGGCGACAATGGATCGGCGTGGGCTCAGAGTGCGTGTCGATGGAGCGACCTCCGACGAGCTCCCAGATGTCATCACCTGCCTGCGTCACGCCTACGGTGTCGATGCGGTGACCATCGTCGATCGGACCCACAAGGGACCCAAGCACTGGAGTTGGCCCGTTCGAATCGCCACCGTGGGGGACGAGTCCGATGCCGCAGTGGCCACGTACGGTCACCCACAGCTACTCGATCGCACGCGTGTGCCGAAGCCAGTCGATCTCCTGATCGCTGACGAGTTGACCGAGCTGCGGGGAGAGAAGGAGGTCCTCGGGGGAACGGCGTGGGTTACGGCGGGAGTGGTACTCGCGTTCGTCGAGTCCCGGGAGACCTACGACGCAGTGATCGGCGGGGCCTACAGGCCCCCAATCCCCTGTCGGGCGCTGGCGATAGCGCGTAAGCCATCCAATCTGGAGCGTTTCCTGCACTGTTTCCTGGATGAGCTCTCACATGACTTCCCCCCAGACGTGGCGCTCTCGCACGCGGTCCAACAGGTCGGTGATGTCGACGCGCATATCATCCTGGGCGACGTGGCCTTCCTGGACAGGGCACGGGTGAGCGTCTTCTCCGCACACCTGGAAACGCTACTGGAGCGGGCCCTGCAGAGGGACCGCATCGACGAGGAGACGTTCCTCGAGGCGTCTGCTCCGCTTCGTGACCTCCCGAAACCAGGCACCTACGAGTGGAGTGCCGAGGGGGGTGCAGCCACCACCACAGTGGACCGGACCCGTCGAGCTCGTGATGTCTTTGCGCCCACTCGGGGTGGGGGTCCACAGAGTCGCGGGGGCGGACTGCCCCGACGCACACGTGGAGTGCGGGCCGAGAGGGCGGCGAGGCGGCGCCGGTCGGCGCGGGGATCACGGCACCTGCAGGCTCAGGTCTACGCCCGCATCGACGATCTTTGGGTGCAACGGAAGCAAGCGTTCGCGCGTGGCGCACCGGCCCGGCTCGATGTGCGGATCGGGTACGCGGACCTGGACTGGATTCAGCTCGAGGCCCCGTTCCCAGATCATGAGCTACCACCAGAGGAAGCGCGGCTTACGGTCACCTTGCGTTCGCCGGCCATCCCTGAGGCGCCCCTATCTCAAGAGATCTACCTTGGGCCCGCGGGCGCCAGCACGTTGGCCCGGTTCGAGTTCGTCGTCCCGGCGGACACGGAGACCGTGGACGCCACGCTGATTGTCTATCACAGGGGCAAACATCTTCAGACCGCCCAGTTGCGTGGGGCCGTGTCGGAAGAGGATGCCGCCCCAGCGAGTATCGAGTTCATCTTGGGGTCGCCCGCCCGAGTCGATCCCGCCCACCAGCGTGAGTTCGATCTCAGCATCTGGAAAGACGGTGACGAGCTGGTCTTCACCACGTTCGATGCGGATGCGCCTGCTGGTGCTCCGTCCCACACCGAGATGGAGGTCGCGCTGGCCGGGATCGATCAGGTGCTCGACGGCATTCGTGCGGAGCTCTTCGGGGCGACCGCCAAGATGGAGGACCTGGAAGGAAAGATCGAGTCGGAGGGATTGGAGTTCCTGCGTAGCCTCGCGGAGCAGGGCGAGTTTCTGCGCCGGACGCTGTTTGGATTCGGACCGCTGGACCACCTCCGTCGCATTCAGGTGGCGAGCCCCTATGCCCCCGACTCGTTTCCGGTCGAGTTTATCTACGAGTACCCGCTGCCTGACGAGGACGCGCCGCTCTGCCCGGACTTCAAGACAGCTCCTGACGCCGACTCGGTCGTGATGCCCGTAGGTGCCGGGCAGCCGGTGGTCTGCGCCCAGTGCTCGCCCTCCGGAGGGAGTGAAGGGGTGGTGTGCCCATCGGGATTCTGGGGCCTGAGCCGCGTCATCGAGCGACAGGTGCGACCCACGGACGTAAGCTGCGCGCAACCGGAGTCGTCCGCGAAACGTCCAGGCCCCCTGTCCATGGACAGCGTCATCTTCGCCGCGGCGGACGAGGTGAACGCAGATGATCCGGCTTGCATCTCGAAGACCATCGAGGCGCTGGAGCGGGTGGCGCCTGTGCACCCTGCCGCCACCTGGAGTGAGTGGACGGAACTCATTGAGAAGCAGCACCCCGCGCTCTTGGTGGCACTCCCCCACGATGTCGAGGGAACCCCCTTTCACAAGTTGCGGATCTCGGCGAGTGAAGATCTCAAGTTCAACCGTATCGGGTCCAAGCACGTGGCTGCCCAGCCGGGGGCCATGGGCGCCCCGGTCCTCTTGTTCGGCTGCAACACAGCCAACGCCGCCGTCACCTACCAGGACTACGTCAAGCAGCTCCGCTGCGCGGGGGCACCCCTGGTGGTGGGGACGGTGACGTATGTGTTGGGGCCGCAGGCGGCGCGGGTGGCAACGGAGTTCGCTACGCAGCTCTGGGCCCACAAGGGGTCGGCGAGGGTGGGAGAAGTGGTCCGAAAGGTCCGGGAGAACATGCTCCGCAGCGACAACCTGATGGCGTTGGCCCTTGTGGCCTACGGTGACACCGATTGGCTCATATGATGTCGGTAGAAGAATGCTGAAGCTGGAGATGCTAGCGGCCGGTCACGGGGATGCGTTGCTGATCGAGTACGGTGGCGGGGGCGAATCGCGTCGCATCCTGGTCGACGGCGGCCCCTACTACGCCTACGACGATGCCGGGGGGCTGAGGGAACGGCTGCACGCGTTACTGCAGGAAGGGAAGGGCACGTTCGAGCTATTGGTGGTCACCCACGTGGACACCGATCACATTGATGGGGTGATCCGGACACTGCTGGATCCGGAGCTGGATGGCCTGGTGTTCAAGGACGTCTGGTTCAACGGCTGGAAGCATGTCGACCCTGACATACGTAGCAGATTGGCGGGGAAGCACGGTGCCTATCTAGGGGCGCTGCTCGAACACCTGGGACTGCCGTGGAACGCCCACCCCCGGCTTTCGGGCGGGGCCGTCTTGGTGCCCGACGAGGGTCCGCTGCCCGTGCTCGAACTGGAGGGCGGCGCAAGGATCACCCTGCTTTCGCCCGGACCCGCAGAACTCACGAACCTAAAGAAGGACTGGGCGAGCTCGGTCGCCGAAGCTGGGTTTACACCGGGGGATAGCGCCGCAGCTTTGGAGCAGGTGATGCACCGGGCTCGCTACGGGCCGCCCAAGGACAAGCTTGGGACCCGCCCCGACCACTCCGCGGCCAACGGCTCCAGCATCGCGTTCTTCCTCGAGGTCGGCGACGAGCGACTGCTCCTGGCCGGAGATGCGTGGCCCAAGACACTCACGCGTTCCCTCCGGCGCTGGACCGAAGCGCACGACGGGGCTGTTCCTGAGGTGCGGGATCTCAAGCTCTCCCATCACGGCAGCTACGGGAATCAGTCCAAGGCGCTCATCAAGAGCGTACGCGCCGGCAACTACCTGATCTCGTCCTCGAGTGCGTTCTTCGGGCACCCCGACCCGGACACGATCCGGCTCATCCTGAAGCACCACGACCGGTCGGGGGGGCAGGATCCGTCGTTCGTGTTCAACTACCTGAGTCCGAGCTCGAAGCCATGGGCGGATCCGGACGACCAGGCCGAGCGGGGGTACACCGCAGAGTTTCCGACCGGGTTCGAGTGGGTGGCACCGGAGGATCGGTAGGCGCCTGAGGGGCGACGGCAAGGCTCAGTTGGAGGGGCTTTCGGAACCGTTGACAAAAAGATTTGTACGTACAAAAATAACTGATGCAGACCCAAACACCAATCCCTGTATTGGAGCCCGTCGACGGCGCCACCCGGGCGGAGCTCCTCCTCCACCCCCTTCGCCAAGAGATCCTCGCCGAAGCGAGCGAACCCTCCACCTCGGCCGAAATCGCGCGACGTATCGGGCTGGCCCCCCAGAAGGTGAACTACCATGTGCGCACGCTGGTCGACGCTGGGTTCCTGCGACCCGCGGGGGAAACCCTCAAGCGAAACCTGGTGGAGAAGCGCTACCGGGCCAGCGCGCAGTCCTATGTACTTCTGCCGCAGGTTCTGGGAGAGGTGCGCCCGGATGCGCTGAGTGCAGCCGACCGCTTCAGCGCTACGTACTTGCTCCAGCTCAGCACGCTACTCCAACAGGAAGTCGCGTATTGGCTGCGTAACAACGAAGCCCCGACCACGGACGTGCCCACGCTATCCCTCGAAGCGGAACTGCGTTTCGACTCGGCCGAGCAGCGTGCCTCGTTCGCATCGGCCCTGCAGACCGCCGTAGCCGATGTGATCGGCCGCCACTCTCGGCCCGCGCAGGATCAGGACGGAAGCCCCCGCCCCGGCCACGCCTACCGATTGGTGTTGGGCTGCTATCCCATCCCTGAGCATGAGGACCCGTCCTCGGAGTCCTCCACCTCCCCCTCTCACGAGAAGACTAAATGAGCGACGAGCACGACATCCAACACACGGGTCGGGTCATCCGAGACGAGATCCGCATCGACGCTCCAGCCGAGGAGGTCTACCACGCCTGGGCCGATCCGGAGGCCATCAGCGCCTGGTTCATGAGCCGCATGGAAGGCCGCCTGGAAGTTGGTGAGACCGTCGAGTGGTTCTGGGACAACACCGGTACCGGCATGTCTCAGAAGGTCTTGGTCGCCGACGCGCCCCACCGGTTCGTCACGGAGGTGGCCCTGCCCCAAGGGGTCTCTTACATGGAGGTCACCATCGAGCAGGAAGGGGGGCACTCGGTGCTGCGCATCGTGCAATCCGGGTTCGGCGAGGGTCCCGACTGGGACGATCAGTACGAGGGCATGGCCTCCGGTTGGATGCTGACGCTGGGCATGCTGAAGCTCTACCTCGAGCGCTATCGCGGACGGAGTCGGCGCGAAGTCCTCGCCCTGGGTGACGCACCGTACGAGCAGACGCGGCTGCACGCGCTTCAGCGTTCAGAGTCGGGGCTGGCCGAGTGGCTCACCCGCTCGGGCGCGCCCGGCAGCGCCGAGGGGGACGAAGTCCGTCTGGAGCTCCAGAACGGAAAGACCCTCACCGGCACCGTGCTGCGCACGACACCGTACGAGGCACTGTGGAGCTGGGATGAGATCGAAGGTGTCCTCGAGCTAAAGGCGTTTCGCGGTGCCTACTGGGGCAGTAAGGTAGGCCTTCGCGTCAGTTCTTGGCGGCAGGACCCGTCGGTGTTGACCGACCTGGAAGGGTGGTTGGAGCACGTGGTGCAGAGGCTGACGGAAGTGCTGAATACGGACACAGAGACCAGCTAGTGGGCTGTTGAGGCCCCTCCGCGACCTCGTCCGCCATACGCTGATCTACGGGATCGGCAACGTGGGTATGAGCCTGATCTCCTTTGTGCTCATCCCTGTGTACACGCGCTACCTGACGCCAGGCGAGTACGGGGTGCTGGCGCTGGTGCTCCTCTTTCAGGCCCTGATGGCGCGCTTCTACGACCTCGGGCTTCAGAATGCCGTGGGTCGGTTCTACTTCGATCACACCGGAGAGGGGGCCGAGGAAGGGATCGGTCGTATGCTGTTTACGACCCAGGTGTTCCTGCTGCTGTACGGCGGACTCCTGTCGCTCGGCATCGTTGTGTTGGCGACCCCGCTGTCGGAGCTGTTGCTGCACGAAGCAGCGTCCGCATCCCTGCTCCGAATCATTGCGGCTACGCTCATTCTCGAGATCCTCGCGATGCCCGGGTTGACCCTGCTCCGCATGGAGGAGCGAAGCGTGGCGTGGGTGCTGCTCTCCTCACTGCGGGTCCTCCTCACTCTGGTGCTCAACATCTACTTCGTGGTGGTTGCCGGACTAGGTGTGCAGGGCATCCTGCTCGGCTACGCCATCTCCGCGGGGGTGAGTGCAGTCGCCGTGTTAGCGATCACGGTGAAACGGTGGGTCCCCCGCTTCCGCTGGGAGGAGCTCAAGAAGATGTTGAGCTTCGGGCTGCCGTTCTTGCCCGTGTTGCTCGGCGTGCTGGTCATCGAGCTCTCCGACCGCTACCTGCTCGAGATCCTGCGTAGCGTGGATGAAGTGGGAGTGTACACGCTCGGTACCAAGTTCGGACAGGCGATGCTGCTGGCGGTGTCGGCGTTCAGCATGGGGTGGGCGCCCCTCCGCTATCGCATCTACGAGCGGCCCGATGCGCGCGAACTGTACACGCGTATTGCAACGCTTTTCATGGCGCTGGCGCTGACAGGGGTCGTCGCCATCTCGGTGTGGGGAGATGAAATCGTGCAGATCGCGGCAACACCCGCATACTTCGAGGCGTCTCGGGTGATCCCCTGGGTCACGGCAGCGTACGCGCTATACGGGCTCCATATCATCGTCGTGACGGGCATGGGTGTCACCAAGAAGACGGGACCGATGGCCATCGTGGTAGCCGTCGCTGCTTTGGCGAACGTGGGCGCCAACCTCCTGTTGATTCCCCGGTATGGTATGATGGCGGCTGCGGTCACCACCACCGGCGCCAACGCAGTGCTGGTGGTGGGCACGCTCTACTTCTCCCAGCGGGTGTACAGGATCCCCTATGAATGGCCTCGACTTGTTGCCATGGGGGCAGCCGCAACGGTGCTGATCGTGGCCGACTCTCGGGTCACTGGGGGCGGCTTGGCCAGTGGCGCCGCCCTTGGCTTGGTAAGCCTGGTGGTGTTTGTGGGAATGGTGCGACTTCTGGGTGGCGTGCGGGGAGCCGATATCCAAGCGCTTAGACAATGGCTCGGTCACCGCCGTTCCCAGGGGACATCGCCATGAAGCCCGAACACCTGTCCTTTCCACCCGGCCACCTGGCCTTGGGGCTACCGCTCGGGGAGTACTATCAGAACTTCGACGCGGCTCTGACGTTGGTGGACGCAGGCTTCCACGGCCCGCTGAATCCAGGTGGGGTTCCGATGGCGAGAGGGGTCGATGGCGCGGCCAATGCGTTTCCCATTCTTGTTGCTCAGTATGCACTCGCGCTCATCCCAGGGGCGCGCCGAGGGGACCCGGAGGCATTGCGCAAGCTCCGGACGCAAGTCGATTGGCTCCTCGAGCGGCAGACCATGTCGGGCCCGAAGACCGGTTTCTGGGTTATGGACTTCAACAACGCGAAGTACCCATCGCTCCGGGCGCCGTGGGTGTCGGCGTTGGCCCAGGGGAACGGAGTCTCCGCGTTGCTCCGAGCCGGCGAGGTAGTGGGTCCCGAGGAACGCCTCACGGAAGCTGCCCTCGCGGCGTACCGGGCGATGCACGTTCCTGTGCAGGAAGACGGGGTGTTGGATACGCGAGCCTCGGGCCCGTGGCTCGAGGAGTACCCCACCCGTCCGCCAAGAGGGGTTCTGAACGGTGCCATCTACTCGCTTCTCGGCGTCCTCGATGTGGCCCGGATCACCGGGGACAGCGAGGCGTGGGAGTTCTGGGAAGAAGGGGTGCGCACCATCGCGGACTTGCTGCCACGCTTCGACACCGGGTTCTGGTCCACCTATGAACTTGCCGCTCCGGCGTTGAGTAGCGTGCACTACCACAAGAACATCCACATCCCCTTGCTGCGGATCCTGGGTTCGCTTTCCGGACGCGCGGTGTTCGATGACACCGCGGGCCGCTGGACCCGCTACCTCCACAGTCCCTGGTGTAAGCTGCGGCATCGGCTGGAGCGACGGCGACGCTGGCGCCAGACGGTGGCCACCATCTCGGGGCGGGAGTAGCGAACACCGCGACCCCCTACTTCTCTTTGAGAATCGCCTTCACGAAGTCGACCAACTCGCCGACGCCCTCCGCCCAGGGGCCCAAGGCCTTCATCCCAAACAACTCCTTCAGGCTGTTCAGGATCGACTTGAGAAGACCCAGCCAACGCTCCACGAGCTTTCTGAGCGTTCCGGGTTCCCGCGTCCCCTTGATCTTCTTCCAAAGCCTTCGGAGCAGGTTGCCCTTGGCGGCGCCTGGCGCCCGCACCAGTCCCGCACCCGCGAGGGCGGCGGCGAGCGCGGGGTCGGCTGCTTGTGCGTGGATCGCCTGGTCCAGTCGCTCGGGGAACTGACGTGCGTGCTCCGCCCAGGCGCGCCGGAGGTCGCGGCGGGTGCCGGCGTCGGCCACCGATTCGTCGTAGAGGCCCATGTCGCTCGCGACCTCGACGAACTCGCCGAAGGTGGCCACGATTCCGTGGGCAAGGTCGCCTAGGTCCTGCGCGTCGCGCTCGGCTCGGGTCGGCATGAATGTGGCGTTCTAGGGGAGTGACCTGAAGGGAAGCGGGGAGCCACGAAACGATTGACGCTCGGCATCCGTAAAGGGAAAGTATCGCGTCTACGGGGGTAGAGCCCAAGGAACCCGACGACGGGCCGGAGGAGAGATATGAGAGCGCTACCAATCGCCATCACAGGGATTCTGACCCTGTTGCTGGGAGAACTCCTTGCCTCCCTCGCTCCCGCAATCGCGGCTGCTATCGTGGCCGCCATTGGGTTCGTGCTGACGATGCTCCTGGCCGCCCTGGTGCTCGGATTGAAGATCGGGCTGCTCTGCCTGGTAGTGGCGGTGGTGGTCTTCGCGGTGAAGCGCCTGCGCCGGGACCGCTGGTCGGACGCCTAGATTCACGGCGTCAGGCCGGCCGTGACACCCCTGTCCCATCAGACTAGACTTGTCGCCGGCGCCCTTAGCTCAATTGGATAGAGTACCTGACTTCGGATCAGGGGGTTGCAGGTTCGAGTCCTGCAGGGCGCATCTCTCTCCCTGTGCCCCATTCGGTGGCACGTATTGTGCCCTCTCGTCGACCCAACGCGCGCTCTAGGGCCTTCTACATCCAGGGTTCCCGGGGTGCCCACCGCGAAGCCGGCACTTCCCGGGGAGGGACATGAAGGAACGTAACAATGTGGGCGCGATACTGGTGAGCCTGGGGCGTCTGACGGAAACAGACGTCGAGCGCGCTCTGGAGCACCAGCGCACCGAGGGTGGGTACTTCGGGCAGGCGCTGTTGTCGCTGGACCTCGTGAGCCAACAGGAGTTGGACTGGGTTCTCGCCAGCCAGTTCGACCTTCCCTATGTAGTCCCCAGCGCCGACGAGGTCGACCTTCCCGCCGCGCGGCTCGTGACCCGTGAATGGGCCCTGGCCCACTCAGCGCTCCCGATCCTGAAGACGGGCACTACGCTGAGTGTGGTCGTGGCGGCTCCGAACCAGGAAAGCCACGCACTGGAGCTGCTCGCGCAGCGCACCGGACTGGAGATCGAGCTCGCAGTGGCCTCGCCCCAAGTGATCGGCGACCTGGTTCGCGAGGTGTTCTCCGAACCGGAAGAGCGGCGGATCGCCGTCGTGCCCAGTCGCTTGGGCGACTTCATTGGAGAGGCCTTCTTAGCGGATGCCGTGCGTTTCGGCGTGTCGGCTGCGGGCTACCGAGCCACAGGTTGGTACGAGGCCAAGGGACGTACCATCCGATCGGACATCGACGCCATTTGGCGCCGTGACATCCGTCGGGTGTTGATTCCACCGCCAGAGGAGAGCGGGGCAGGCCCGCTGAGGCAATGGACCGCCGACCTCGTCGTGTCTGGGGCTGTCTTCCCCGTCGAGGTGCGTGAGCTGCGGACCCGGGGCGGTGTCGAGATGATGTTCCGTCTCGTGCCCTCCGCCACGGAACCGTACGGCGTACCCACACCGTCCACCGACATTGTCTCCGAGATCGGCGTCATCGTGGCGTCGGGTTCCGGAAAGTTCCTGGTGCTTGCTCCTGAGGCCCATCCGGCTGCCGACCTGGTTCCGAGGCTTCCGGCCACGTTGATGGACCGGTCGCTTCGCCGCATCCACCTCACCGACGATGGGGATTCTGACAAGGATGGCACGGTTGTGTTACCAGGCGACCCTCAGGCCCGCCGTGCGCTGCTGGATCAACTTGAAGCCTTCGCGTTCGATGTTGTCACTGCCGACCTCTCCGATCGCGACGTCAGCCTCACATCGATTCTCAACGAACTCGCCTCGACCAGCTTCATATCCGCACTACCGAACGGGGGAGACACTGATGCCTGGGAGGCAGGGTTCCGCTGGGAATTGCGCTTGACCGCAGGGTCTGGCGTATTGCCGACGTGGCAGCTTTCCCCACTACAGCCACGGTCGTGACGCGTTTCATCTGCTTCATCAAGAAGGCTTAAGCTATGCCGCAGGTCGATCAATTCCTGAAGATCCTCGTCAAACAGAACGGCTCCGACCTTCATCTGACTACCGGATCTCAACCCGTCATTCGAAAGCATGGGCACATGACCCGTGTCGACTTTCGTGAGCTGACCCCGCAGGACTCCGAGACCTTGCTCTACGAGATCATGAGCGAGCATCAGCGGGCCCGGTTTCTCACGGATCAGGAGCTCGACTTCGCATACGAGATCGAAGGGCTCGCCCGTTTTCGTGTCAACGTCTTCCTACAACGCAAAGGGATGGGTGGCGTGTTCCGCACCATTCCCGCCGAGATCCTTACGGCGGACCAACTGGGTCTGCCTGAAGCAGTACGGAAGCTGTGCCTGTTGTCGAAGGGCCTCGTCTTGGTCACCGGACCGACCGGCTCGGGAAAGAGCACTACTCTGGCCGCGATGGTGGACCTGATCAATGAGACACGAGCCGATCACATCCTCACCATCGAAGATCCCATCGAGTTCACCCACAAGAACAAGAAGTGCCTGATCAACCAAAGAGAGGTCGGGACCACGACGCACAGCTTCTCGAACGCGCTAAGAGCCGCGCTCCGTGAGGACCCGGACGTCATTCTGGTCGGTGAGATGCGTGACCGCGAGACGGTCGAGCTCGGACTGACCGCGGCAGAGACGGGTCACCTGGTATTCGGGACCCTGCATACGAATTCGGCGCCCAAGACCGTGGACCGCATTATCGATGTGTTCCCGGCCGATCAGCAGGCGCAGGTGCGCTCCATGCTGTCCGAGTCTCTGAAGGGTGTTGTATCACAGCTCCTCCTCCGCAAGAAGGATGGGGCAGGTCGGGTCGCGGCCCTCGAGATCATGGTGGGCACCCCAGCCATTGCCGCCCTCATTCGAGAGGACAAGCTGCACCAGATTCCCTCGATGATTCAGACCGGAAAGAAGGACGGAATGCAACTCCTCGATCAGCATATCTTGGAATATCTGATCGCGGGTGAAATCGATGCCACCGAGGCATACATGCGCGCACAGAACAAGTCGACGTTTGCGCAGTATCTGGAGAAGAAGGAGACCCCGGCGTTCAAGTAGAGCACCGCATTTCGCGGTTGCGCTGTTCACGCCTCGGAAGCATCATTGCAGCCTCTTCTCGCCGGAGCCCCCGATTGGCCACGAAGAAGCGCAACCCCCAGCTCGACAATCGTCGAAGCCCCCAGGAACGGAGCGACCCATGAAAACCCACGTCGATTTGTTGCAGGAGATGGGCGTTGCGGAAGGCGACGCCGAACAGTACATCGACGACCTTCGCGACATCCTCCCACAGTACGGAATCGCCGACTCGCCGACTCGACTGGCGCACTTCTTTGCGCAGGTGCTTCACGAGTCGGGCTGTATGCGATACGACACGGAGAACCTGAACTACTCGGCGAAGGCCCTGCGGTTGGTGTTCAGGAAGTACTTTCCCACGAAGGCGCTCGCGGAGAAGTATGCCCGGAAGCCCGAGATGATCGCGAACCGCGTCTACGCACGGCGTATGGGCAACGGAAGAGAGTCGAGCGGGGACGGATGGCGGTATCGGGGCCGCGGATTCATACAGCTTACGGGCAAGAAGAACTACCGTGCCTTTTCGGAGTGGATCGGGGACCCGCGCATCATGGACGAGCCGGACCTGGTGGCCTCGGACTATCCAGTCCACTCGGCGGTCTTCTACTGGGACACCAACAAGCTCAACAAGCTGGCCGATCAGGACAGTGTGAAAAAGGTGACACGGCGAGTGAACGGGGGCTACAACGGACTCGCACACCGGCGTGACCTCTACGGCAAGGCCACCGGCCTGATCAGGATGCTGGATCTACGGCCCACGTAAGGGAGGGAGTCCCGACCTCCTACGTCACCCTGTCCCCAGTTCTACGTGATCGCGCTTGCACGATCGCGCCCGCTTCTTCTCCACGTTCCAAGGGGTCGAGGAAGAGGAGAAGCACGATGCGCAGAGTGCTTGTGATGATAGGAGCGCTTCTGGGGCTGGGATGTGAGGTCAGGCCCACCGGGCTGGACACCATTCGATTGGACGGGGGTCCCCCATGGTGGTCCTGTCGGAGCGCGAGCGCGTACGACGCTCCCAGGCCGGTTCGTTGGGCGTTCACGCGCGACACGCTGGTGGTGGGGGCGGCTCGGCGGAGCGTGCTCAGAGCCATGGCGTTCGATAGCGCCGGCGCGCGCGTGGATCAGTTCCATGGGAACTTCCTCTCGTGGTCCGTGGAGGACGAGCGTGTCCTGCGGATCGAGAAGACCGACGGCGCGGAGGCGATCGTACGGGCGGGTGCGGGAGGGCAGACCACGGTCACGATCGAACATATCGGACTGTCCGCCACGGTCGTGGTCGAGGTAGGCCGGCCGGTGTCGCGGGTGGAACTCACCTCATCGTCGGTCAGGACGCTCCAGTCCTTTGCGGCAGACACGCCGGCCGTGCAGGCGTTCGATGCATCGGGTGTCGCGCTGGATCGCCCCCATCAATGGTTCGAGTCTTCTGCGCACCTCGGAGGCCCAGGGAGATGGGTGAGGGATTTCTGGTTTCCTCAGACTCGAATCGTCGATGTCGAGGAGATTCGGGACACGGTGTACCTACCCCCCGCGTGGACGGACACCACGTGGGTGAGCGCCTTCGTCGACTCGGTCGATGTCGACGGAGGTATGCCCAGGGGCGAGTGGCACGCAGGAAGGGCCCAGTGGTTCGGTCTTCCCCGAAAGGCGCCCACGCGCCTGGGCCGGGTCAGCGTGGTGCACGACGGACGCACCGTGTTCATCGGGGTTGCCGTTCAGCTTCCGCCCAACACAAGGACATCGGAGTTGGTGGTGCGGGTTGGGGAGCCGGTCCTGTATTCAGTCTTTCTTCACCACTTCGCCCCAATAGGGGTCGGAGCTGACGTGGTGCGGTTCTCGGAAGCTCTTGGACGTCCCGTGGATGCTCACCTCGTGAACCGGGGGGACGGCACCGTGAAAGAGGTGTTGGACGTCGACGCTGGCGGGTCCGACGACCTGGTAGGCGCCGTCTCCCGGGACGGAGACTGGGTGTTGTACGAGATCGCACGGCCTGTGGCGAGCCAAGACCCACTCGATCAAGCCTTGGAGCTCGGCACACCCTACGCGGTGGAGTTCGAGATCCAGACGACTGGGCCGAGCGGGCGTACCGTCACGCCGTTCGGACCCTACGTTGCGTTGGAGCTGACCTCATTTCACAACTAGGGGAGGGCTAGATCCACCCCTTGGCCCGGAAGCCCTTGATGGTGGACGCCCACTGATCCATCTCGTCGGGTAGCCCGAACGAAAGTCGGTTGTGATCCAGCATGGGCGGGAAGTTACGACCCACCAGCAGTCCCGCTTCCGCCATCCGGTTGCGATAGGACTCGAGATCGCCGTTGATCCGGTGCATGATGAAGTTGGTGTTCGTCGGCAGGTACTCGAGGTCCAGCTCGTTCAGCGTGGTGTGGACGATCGCCTTCGATTCCTCGTTCACGCCAATCGCGCGCTCGACGACCTCGGCGTCCTGAAGCGAAGCAATGGCCGCTGCGCCCGCTAGCACGTTGGGACTGTTCTGAACCGCGTGCTCGTTGAGGCGGGCAGCCGTGGTGGGGTGGCTAACCGCGTAGCCGATGCGCAGCCCGGCCATGCCGAAGATCTTCGAGAAGGTGCGAATCACCACGACGTTGGGCTTGTCCTGAACCCACTTCAGTGCGTGCCAGTAGCGGTCGTCGGTGACGTACTCCAGGTACGCCTCGTCCATCAGGAACGTGGTGGTCTCCGGTGCGTCCGCGATCCAGGAGTCGATGTCGGCCGATGAGGTGATGGTCCCTGTAGGGTTGTTCGGGTTGCAGAAGTAGACCACCGAGGGGCGCTTCATCGACTCTTCCCGCATGCGCCCGACATCGTGCTGTAGATCGCCGGTGAGGGGGAACGTCTTCACCTCGAACGGCATGGTGTCCTGATAGTCCATGACGTCTTCGAAGGTGGGGGCCGCAGCGATGAGCGGCGTGTTGGGACCCTGGAACGCCTGGGTGCAGATTTGGAGGATTTCGGTCGAACCGAAACCGAGGGTCAGGTTCTCAGGTTGCACGCCCAGGTACTGGGACAGCTCGGCCAGCACCTCGGTCCTTCGCCCCCCGTACCGATTGGAGTCCACAATCGCCTCGATGATCGCCTCTCGAGCCGCAGGAGCAACGCCCAACGGGTTTTCGTTGGAGCTGAGGCGGATGTCCCCGTTGGCGAGTCGCTTCCCGGGGGTAAACCCTCGGGCGTTCTCGAGCCATGCGCCCAACCCCGCCCCCGAGGCGGTAAGGCCGGCGAGGCCGGCTGCCATTCCGGAGCTCACGAAGCCTCTGCGATCCATGGATCCTCCTGTTTGCTTGGGTCCTTTCCCCGGCCAATGTGCGGGTACTGCGGGGGGTCCCGAAAGGGGTGGGAACAGACGCCCATGCCCTTCTCCGCCAGCCGACGGTAGATTCGGCCCCAGCAGAAGACCCACACCGAAAGGACTCTGGACCCAAGGATGAAGGCTGCCAAGGAAGAGATTACACCGGACCTCGATGGTGCCCGGGTACGCCGGAGGTTTCGCAAGCTGCTGAGTAACGGGGCCGAGGTACGCCCTGCAGGCGAGGCGCGCCACGACCCGGAAGGGCTTCTCCGACGATACCCCCCTCGTTTCGTGGTCGATTTCCACGACGTCCGCTTCTTCCTGAGCGGGTACCGACACGACGAGGCGCTGGGGTTCTTTGTTGGATACGTCGTCCACCTCCCTCAGAACGGCAAACCCGTGCGCAGGGTCTTCCCCCGCATCTTCTACAAGGATTCGTCCCTGCTTTGGCGGGTCGCCAGCCACTATGTCCATGACGAGCACGAGTACTGGATTGGGAAGGGAGACGTGCGTACCATCGACGTGGGGGATGACGAATACGTGGTGAGCGTCGAGGCGACCACCAACCTGCCCTACGAGGTGCAGGCCGCTTTCGACACCTGCAGCCGCGGTGTTGCAAAGCGACGGGGGGACGACGCCGTCGAGCTGGTGCTTCGGCAAGCTGCGACGGGGAGGGTGGAGCCCTTCACCGACTTCACAGGGCCGCGTCGCGCCTGCCGCACGTCGATCAACCGCGGAAGGCGCGTCGCGCGTCTAACTCGCAAGAACGACCCTACGTCAGTGAAGTTCGTGGCTGGCTATGAGCCAGACTTCCGACAAGGTGTGGCCGGATTGGCCCACACGAACAGCGTCTTCTTTGGCGGTGAGATCAAGAAGTTCCGCATTCTCTCCACGAACCGCCAGATCCAGTACATGTTCTTCGCCTCGCCCACCCACGCTTGGATGAATCCCCCGCAGGCCCTGACCAAGGAGTTGTCGAGCTTCGGCGTCCGCCTGGTGGATGTGGAAGCCGACGACGACCTCTTCGTGCCAGGGTACGAGTACCATCACGTCGGGGAGCACGACTCGGACGAGGACAGTCAGATTCCCGAAGGCTTCGCCGGTGAACCCCATCCCCTGGACCCGAGTCGCTCCGACGCGTCGCGGTGGCTCGATGCTCTGCCGGTCATTCAGGAGTTTCGGAGAGTGCTGCTGTAGATGGCTGGCTACCGGTCGCCCAACTCCGACCAACGGGCAAAGGCGCTCTCGATCTCGCGCTCCACGACCTTTAGTCGAGCGGTGGCCTCACGTACTGCTGACGGTTGGTTACGGTAGAGACCAGAGTCGGCTAGCGTTTCATGGAGATCGGCCTGCTCGGCCTCCAGCGTCTCGATGCGGGCGGGGAGCTCCGCCAGTTCCTGCTTCTCCCTGTACGTCAGCTTCCCCGGTGTGCTGGTGCGCACTCGCTCGGCAGGCCCGGTCTTCTGTACCGCCGGGGCCTGGTTGCCCGATTGACTGCGGTCCGCGACCCGCTTCCAGTCCGAATAGCCACCCGCATGCTCCCGCACCACGCCCGCTCCCTCGAACACGAAAGTGCTGGTGCACAGGTTGTCCAGGAAGCTACGATCGTGGCTGACCAGCAACACGGTGCCATCGAATTCCAACAGTCGGGCCTCCAGCAGCTCCAGCGTCTCGGCGTCCAGGTCGTTGGTGGGTTCGTCGAGCACGAGCACGTTGGCGGGTCGCGTAAACAGGCGTGCCAAAAGAAGTCGGTTGCGCTCCCCACCCGACAGCGCCTCGACGGGCTGCCGAGCCCGTTCAGACGAGAACAGGAAGTCCTGAAGGTACGAGAGGACGTGTCGCCGCTCGCCGTTTAGCACGATGTGGTCGTTTCCGTCGGCAATGTTGTGCCTCACAGACCGGGCGAGATCGAGGGCTTCTCGGTGCTGGTCGAAATACGCGATCTCCAAGCGCGAGCCGTGCTCCACCGAGCCAGATTGAGGCGCGAGCGTTTTCAGCAGAAGCCGCAGTAGCGTGGTCTTTCCTGATCCGTTGGGGCCGATCACGCCGATGCGATCGCCCCGCATGATGGTGGCTGAGAATTCACGGATCACTGGGGTCTCGTCGTAGGCGAACGAAATGTCCCTAGCGGTGATGACCTTCTTCCCTGAGCGCTCCGCCGCTTGAGGTCCCAGCCGCGCCTGGGCCACCCGTTCTCGTCGCGCCGCCCGTTCGTTGCGCAGCCGCTGTAGGGCCCGCACCCGGCCCTCGTTTCGGGTGCGGCGGGCCTTGATGCCCTGACGGATCCACTCCTCTTCCTGAGCCAGCTTCTTGTCCTGAAGTGCCCACTCCCGCTCCTCGACTCGCCACCGCTCCTCGCGCCGTCGGAGGTAGGTAGGGTAGTCGCACTCCCACGACGTCAGGGCGCCTCGATCGACCTCGACGATGCGGGTCGCCAGCGTCTGCAGGAACGTTCGGTCGTGGGTTACGAACAGCACGCTCCCCTGAAAGCGAGCCAGAAACCCCTCGAGCCACTCGATGCTCTGCAGATCCAGATGGTTGGTGGGCTCATCGAGCAGGAGTAGATCGGGCTCCGCAGCCAACGCGCGCCCGAGGAGCGCCCTCCGTTTCTGGCCACCGGAGAGTGCACTGAACTCGGCCAAGGGATCGATCTCGAGGAGCGAACACAGCCGGAGCACCGGGTGGTCCTCCTCGGTCGGTTCCGTCCGGCCCGATCCCACGATCGCCTGCACGGGCCCGTTCAGGTGCTCAGGGACCTGCTGATCTAGGAGGCCGACGCGCAGTCCGCGTTCGGGCGCGACGGTCCCGGCGTCCGGCACCAGCTGCCCCGCGATGAGCCGCAGCAGCGTTGACTTGCCCTCACCGTTGCGGCCCACCAAGCCCACCCGCTCCCCTCGATCGACCTGGAACGAAGCGCCGGACAGCACGGGTTGGCCGCCGAACGCCAAATCGATGTCGCGCATGGTGATGAGTGGCATAAGGGACAGTTTCCGGCCAAGCTGCCCGGGGCGCCACTAGAGAGGTTGTGGAAGGCTCCTGACCACCGCATCGACCCGGGCCGCCAACACACGGGGGTCCTTCACCTCCGCTCGCGACAGCCGTCGCCCCTGCCCGCGCGCCAACTCCTCAAAGATCTCACCGGTGAGCTCGTCGAAGAACCCAAACGGGATCCCGAGTTCATGCACGAACACTCGTTGGTAGGCGTTGAAGACCTGCTGCGCCGTAAAGAGCTCCTCGAACCCGTACGGAAGGTAGCGAGCCATGGCAGCCGTCTTCATGGAATGGATGTAGAGGAAGTCGTCCACGCCGTTCTCCAAGAGCGAACGCGCCACGTCCGGGTTCTTGGGTACCAGGAGCGACGTGAAGTCCTTCTGATGCCGGGACCCATCCAGGAAGGGGAAGAAGCGCTTCTCGAGGATATGGTCGGTCTCGAAGAGCCGGCCCAGGCTCTCACCGATCTCAGCGCCCGACTTCCGGAGCAGGTCGCGCATTTCCGAGTACGGGAGGCGTACCGCGCGTTGGTAGACTTGCCCCCCGACCTCAAGGGGGCTGCCCGACATGAACTCCTTGAATACCCGGGCGGCGGACGCGCTGACCCCGTACCGAATCGATCGCCAGGTAGGTTCGAGGATACGTTTGTACTCCGGCCCCAGCTCCAAGCGCATCGCCTGATGAAAGCGGCTGTTGCTCCGCTGCTTCAGGGCCCACTCCAACGCGATCCGCGGCCCCTCGTTCTTGCCGAGCTTCTTCTTGGTGTAGTTCTCGTATCCGGAGGTCAGGAACTCCCGGAACAGAATCTCGTCGTTCACGGCATCACGGAAGCCGCCCAGATCGGGATGAAACAGGCGATCCACGACGGCCTCTCGAACTGCCTCGGTATACTCCTCCCACATTTCAGGGGGGGCCACACGCTGGAGTTCGCTCGGGTCGGCATTCTTGAGGGCTCGGTTGTAGGCGGCGACGACTGCCTCGACGGTGGCGTCGTCCCCGGCCTCCACCAGCTCCGCCACGGACTCCAGCGCTTGGGGGTGCCGGCGCCCCATTGCGCGCGCGAAGAGGACCAGCGGCAACTCACCGATCATGTCGAGGTCGTCCAGCCTCGGAAGCACGGTGCCAGCCATCACGTCGATGAGCTGACGGGGCCCACCGCCCTTGCTGGCCTTCTTGAGCGCGGTGACCAATCCGCCAATCTCGTCGTCCGGTACCTTACGAGCTGCCTCGCGCAGCAGAGGGGGGGCCGGACTATCCAGGAGCTTCAGAAACTGAGAGACCGGTCCCGGATTCAGACTCACCAGAGACGCGGCCTCCGGATTCAGCTTTCGCGTCAGGGAGTCGCCGACCTCCTTATAGGTACGGAGTGACGAATGGCCGGGAACACCTGGGACGATGCCGATGACGGCGAAGGCGCCCATCAGAATCAAGTCGGTCTGGCTGACCTTCCGGCCATAGATGTCGAACCCAGATACGGCCGCGTAGGTGAGGTGCCCGAACTCGAAGATCGATCCCACCACCGGTGTCATCTCGACCCCGGCGAGAACGCCCTCGAGGAAGAGGGTCTCTGCCAAAGAGAACGAGGCCGACGTCGGGAACGGCTCGAACTTCGCCCGGTTCAGTTCGAGTCCCTGCACGGTGACGGCGCTGTCATCGAGTAGCGCCCGTTCGACCTCGACCAGCGATCGAGCCTGGCGGTCTTGGGTGGCGAAGTAGTCGATCAGGGCTTGGAACGGAAGCGGGCCCAAGGGTGCGATGGGGTCGAGGCGCTCGGCGATGCTGACCCGCTGCATTGCGGATACCTCATAGTTGGCCGTGTGGGCCACCCTCACGAGAAACGCCGACTGCGTGCCGAGTCGGGCCGCCTGCGGATGAGGCTCCACCGTGATGTCGAACGCACCAGGCGCCAGCTCATCGACCACCTGCACATCGACCCGCCACTCGCCGGCAACGTGAGTGGCATCTGCGCTCGTGTTGCTTCGCGTAACCCGCGCCAGGTCCATCCGGCAGGGGTCGATCTCGAAATCGCTGTCGGGCATGGCGCCCTCTTGCCGGCGTAGTATGTGCGCCAACACCGGCGAGACGCTGGTTCCCACCAGCGTGCCGAGGCGCGGGGTCTCCCCGTCTTGCGGAACGAAGCGCGCGGCGGGAACTCGCACCACCTGGATGTCGAACCCCTCTTGGGTCGGCGCCATGGACCCCTTGGGCAGGTAGTTGTGGTGTTGAACCCGCACCTCGGGGCCGGCGATCACCACCAGGATGTCCTTGAGCGGTGACCGCCGGCCGACGAGGTACCAAGCCCACCGGCGCCAACCGTCCAGCACATCCGCGGGCGTTGCCACGGTGACAACATCGACCGGCCCGCCGTTGGCTTCACCTCGCTCGTATGCGAACGTCCGATACTCGAAGTCCTCGTCCCGATGGGCGTAGTCGAACGTCCAGTCGGCGCTCCATTTGTCGGCCACGGTCTAGGGCCTGTTCACGCTACGGAGATGCCCACTGCCGCGGCCATTTCTTCGGCTGGCAAGGCGGAACGAGCGACGCGTAGCAGCGTTACGGGAGCGAGAGACAACGCCGCCAGACGGTGAAATGACCCGGTCCGTGCGGATTGCGTCTGAACGCGCACCACTCGGCGTTGCTCGTCGTTCATTTGGAAGCACCAAACTTCTCTCCTCGTGCCTTGATTGATACGCGTTCAGACGCAACAGAGGGCATCTCCGTAGCGTGAACAGGCCCTAGGTCAGGCCCAGTTCCGGCGCGTCGTCGTCCACCCAAACGAGCGAGGTGGGAATCGAATAGGTCCAGGGGTCGCCGTAGGGTGCAGGGTCGGTGATCGACACGTCCTTGCCTTCGGAGATTTCCTGAGCAATCGGGACGTGTAACGCGCTTCCGATCACCGGAACGCTGCCACCACCCCAGATCCGGCCGGTCATCAGGAAGTACATCACGGCACGCTCGAATCCAGGTCGGACGGGGATCTGCACTCGGCTGGAGCCGGCCTTGAGGAAGGACTCGAAGACCGGGTCGGCATCGACCTGGTTCAGTACCTCGTACCAGTTGCCCTTCCTGCCCCAGAAGTAGGGGTAGAACACATACGTCATCTGGGGCCACTCGAACGCGTGCTCGAAGAACAGGACCCGTCGACCCTCCACAAGAGCGTCAGCCACATCCAGTACCGGCGGCTGGGGGAGCGCACTCGGTGAGTCCGACACCGAGTCGAACGAGGAGAAGTCCTGGTTGGTCAGCATGTGCAGTGCGACGCGCTTGAGCTCGTCGCGCTCAATGGTGCGCTTGACGTCGGGGTGTACGTCAGCGCGACCGCTCTCCTCGCGTTGTTCGGCGCTCTTTACCTCTGCCTCATACGCGGCCAGCGTCCGGTCATGCGCGTCGACGATGGCCTGATACGTAGCAATCTGCCACTCCTCGAACGCCTCGTCGGTGCGCTCACACTTGACGCGGATGTCGACCGTGGCAGCCTTGAAATCGTGTAGAAAGATCGTCACCTCGACCGGGCCGCTCATGTTCTGAATCGTACCGTTCCTGGGTCCATCCACGAGATCCAGGATGCGATTGCCCACGTGGGCCCGAAGCTGTTCCGCACCCGTGCCATGCGTGGCCTTGGATTCATCGGCCCACACGTTCACTGCCTCGTAGCCGGGCGGGATGTCAATGATGCCGCTGGCGGTCTGCACCACGTAGTCGTTGCCCAGGTTCTTGTGGTGTTCCCGTTCCGGAAGCTCGAACGTCTTCGACACGTTGATGACGTCGGCAGGGGGTGGCGTGACACCGGTGGCCCCGAAGACGGCGACCTTGTCGTCGAAGTTGGACTCGGTGATGTCGGTGTGCTTGAGCCCTGCCAGCGGCGCGGGCATGGGGGCATGGATCTCGCCCGCGATCATCGCTCGAGCCTCGCGGTAGAGCGCGGCGGGCTCTGGCACCACCAGCTCCATCATGAGTCGCCGTCCGTAGTTCATCACCTGGGCCTCCCACACCTGCTCGAGCCAGCGGTAGACCCCGTGCACGTGGTCGGGGCCGGCCGTGTTGTCGAAGCTGTGCTTGGAGATCTCTTCGGTCTCGGAGATCCGCCTTTCGGTTTGGGTCTGTCGTACGCTCTTGGAGACCTTCGTGACCGAACGGTCCACGATGTCCTGGGCCATGGTCGTCGCAACCGAGCTGGACGTCTCTGACGACGTGCCGAGCGACGCATCCAAGGAAGTATCGACAGACACCAACGGCCCGTAGGAGGCCGACATGCTCACACCGGTCGAGAGCGACATTTCCGTCTGAAGCGTCTTTTCGGACTCCGTCTGGACCTCTGAGCGCTCTGTGCTCTCGAGGTCGCGCTCGGTCTCCTCGCTCTCAGCCGTCTCGATGGTGAGCGAGTCGTAGGTCCGGTCCAGGCGGCGGTGGTTTCGGTCCTTGCTCTCCGTCTTCATGACGTTCTCGATGAACGAGATCTCGTCCTTGTCGTAGCGGAGCAGGCGCTCCTCGACGATCAACAGATCGGCGACCCCCGCCGGCCGGATCCCGCGGGCCATCGGGGAACCGGGCAGTGGTTGAGGGAACGCCCATCCCGGAAGTACGGGCGAAGCGTGCAGAGCAGCCGCAACCACGCTGGGTAGCGCGTTGGCCCCGAGTCGATGCAGTGCTTCCAGAACCCGCAGCGCATCGGATGCGTCGGCCAGGTGTTGGCTGGGAGGGTTCTTGGCGACCGCCAGCGCAATGAAGCCGTCCCAAAGCCGGGCTTCCGCTTGTCGGGGGAGGGACGCGAGCTGACCCTTCACTTCCTCCAGGGCCGTCTGGAGCGCCACCTCGTCCTGCCGCTGCGCGATTTCGATGAGGGTAGGTAAGCGGGCGATCGCCTCGCCCATGGCTGAGCCGGGGATGTCATCCACGATGTAGTCGCTGGAACCAGCGAAGTCGCGCGCCAGCTTCTCCCGGCGGGCTGCTGAAGTCGCCTCGGCCACGGCGACCTGGAATTCGCCCGCTGGCGCGTCGTGAACAGGACCGAGAATCAGGTTCGGGAACGAGTGCCGGCGACGGGCCGGTCGAAGAGCGGCAAACCGGAAGAGCTGACGGGTGGCCATGAGTGTGTGGGTCTCCATTGGCAAGGACGGGGGTGCGACTGGTGAGGATCGCGCCATTTCTCCCGGGCAATGGTCATGGGGGTGCTGCCGAGGTCCGTCAGCCCCCCTGGAGCAGGACGACGAGCACCGTAGCCGCTGCCGCGAGCAGTGGCGTGAGCACCCGGGGTGCCCAGTCGTACGAGCGCGTAGCACCAGCCGTGGCCTGCGAGGGACTGGTGGCTACCGTCACAAGCTCGGCCGTCTGGGACGGGGAAAGGGGCGCGGTTGCAACGAGCGCGGCATACACCGCCTCCAATTCAGTGAACGCGGCCCGACAGGTATCGCACTCCTGGACGTGCTCCAGGGCCTCGCGCCGCCAGCCGAGGGCGGTCCCCAAACCAACTAGTGTGTCGGTATCAAGGTGCTTCATGCGATGCATCTCCTAGTGCGCCTTTGAGCAGGCGCAGCGCCTGGTGAAGGGTGGCTTTCACGGTTCCTTCTGCGCAGCCCATGTGTTCCGCAGCCTGTTTGGTGCTCATGCCCTCCAGCATCCTGAGCACCACCGCTGCCCGTTGCCGCTCCGTGAGCGACATGAGGGCGAGGCGAACCCGGTCCGCGCTGTCGCGTCGTTCGAGCTCCGTGAGTGGTGTCTCGGCGTCGTGCCCGTCGTGGTGTCCGACCAAGACCGTGGGCCGATGTTTGCGCTGGGCGGACAAACACACACTTCGGGCAACGCTCAGCAGCCAGCCGAACAGCGATCCGCGGCCGTCGTACGAGGTGCGCTTGGCGAAGGCTCTCGTCCAGGTCTCTTGTAGTAGGTCCATCGCCTCGTCCTCGTCCCGGGCGAATGAGCGGATCAGCGGAAGCAGTCTCGGCGAGTGGGTCGTAACCAACTCGCGGAACACCTCTTCGTCACCGGCATGGAAAGAGCGGATCACGCGCGTTCCGCGCCCCACCAGGTCACCGAAAGCGCCGCCCAGCCCATCCCAATCAACAGCGCGCCCGGCACGATCAGCACGAAGTCGCCCACGAACGGGACGGACCCCGCGGCCTTGAGGATCACCAGCTCGTAGCCGTTCTCTCCCGCCAGATAGGTCGTCATCAACAGGAAGACGCCCATGGCCCAGAGTTGCACCCGCTGCCAGGGGACACTTTGCGTTCGTGACGCCCAGAAGCCAGACAGGGTGCCAAGCAGTGTGGCCAGCAGCGGCAAAAGAGCCCCGTCGGTTCGACGGACGTAGAAGTGCGCCAAGCGGTTGGCCTCGAACCAAGCATCGGGCGTCGCCGGGACCACCGCCTCCGCAGCCCGGGCGGCTTCCTGGGCCGCCGCCCTTAGGGTGGGATTGTTCATGGCCAACACGCCATCCGTCGAGAGGGCAGGGCCCACGTATCCCATCAGCACGAAGTAGAGCGCCGACGCGATGGCTCCCAGAGCCAGCACTCGACCGAACCCCGCAGGCGAGAAGCGATCCTCCGGGAAGACGTCCTTCCAGAGCGCAGCGCCCGCGGGGAATGCCGCAACGGCGAGTGCCAACGTGACGTGCACGCCCAGTAGTTCACCGGGGCTGCTGAGCCCACCCCCGATCACGGGCAGCAGAAGGACAGCGCCACCCCAAGCTGCGAGGCGTCCGAAATACCGAAATGACAGGTCCATGCATGGCTCCCAGACGTGAGACAGGATACCAGAAGGACGCAGAAGAAGGTGAGTCGGTTTAGTCGGCCTAGTCCAGCGCTGCGCTCAGCTCGTCCACCAGTCGTCGGTCGCCGTCCACCGCGGCCATCGACCGATCATCGCCATCCGCGCCCTGCGGTCCCCCTGACTGCGATTCGGGCCCGTTCGGCAACGTCGCCGATGGGATTGGGGCGGGGCGGGGAGTTAAGTGCCTGATACACAGACATATAGCGTCGATATACTCCTCCAGATTCGCCGATGAACTTGCTCACCCGTGCTGACCGGTTCTACCGTGGGTCAGTATCCTGAGCCCAATTGCGCCCAGCAGCCTCCGCGGCGGAGCCGTGTGCGGTGACTTGCGAGCACTGAGCGCGCCCGGCAGTCCCCCCTCAGGATCGAACGTGCATCAGCGCTCGCCCGGTACTCCCTAACTGTGAGGAAGGCGATGAGAATCATCGCCGCGACGTCGGCGGCAGCAGGCGCTCTTCTGGTCGCACTTGGCTTCCAAACCGAGGCAGCGCCGTCGGCTCTGCAGCCCGTCTCGTACAGACACGCGTCCGAAATCGGGGGCGACGAGCCCGCTGATCTCGATGCGGTCGTGGATCAGTACTGCGTACGTTGTCACAGCGACTCTCGCATGCGCGGCAACCTGTCGCTCGAGACGTTCGACGTGGATCGCTCCGAGTCCAGTCCGGAGGTGGCAGAGAGGATCATTCGGAAACTCCGCGCGGGGATGATGCCTCCCTCGAGCTCGCGGCGACCGGGAGGCGACACGCTGGTCACCTTGGCCGTGACGCTCGAAGAAGCGATGGACGAGGCAGCGAAGGATCGTCCCAATCCGGGCTCGCGGGTCTTCCAGCGCCTGAACCGCGCCGACTACGAGCGTTCCATCATGGATTTGCTGGGCCTACAGGTGGACGCCGCTCAGTACCTTCCGGCCGACACCCGCAGCGCCAACTTCGACAACATCGCTGACGTGCAGATGTTGTCACCGACGCTGATGAGCGCCTACCTGAACGCCGCAAGTGATATCGCGCTGTTTGCGGTGGGCGATCCGGATGCCGCGGAGACCGAGAGCACCTACCGGATTCCGCGACTGGTCTCGCAGTGGGAACGCGTGGAGGGCGCACCCTATGGATCTCGGGGCGGCGTTTCCACGACCCACAATTTCCCGGCCGACGGCACCTACAACTTCCGTGTGTCCTTCCATCACTCACCCGAGGGCAAGCTCTACGGGCAGAACGAGCCGGGTGAGCAGGTGGAGATTTCGATCGACGGGGAGCGCGTGCACCTGCTTCCGCTCGACCGGTTCATGGCGGAAGAGGATCCGGGCGGCAATGGCTTGGTGTTGGAGACAGGACCCATCCCCGTTCGGGCAGGACCCCATCGGGTCTCGGCTGTGTTCATTCCCAAGGAACGGGGACCGGTGGACGACCTGTTCTCGGCCCATGACAACAGCATCGCGGACACCCAGATCGGGATCGGCTATGGGATCCGTACACTCCCTCACATGCGTGACCTGGTGATCAGGGGTCCCAAAGAGACCTTCGGCGTCTCGGAGACACCTGTGCGGAAGCGGATCTTCACGTGCCGCCCCCTGTCTCCTGAGGAGGCGCGGCCCTGTGCGCTGGGCATCGTGACCAGATTGGCCACCCAGGCCTACCGACGCCCGCTGGAGCCGATCGACATCGATGGCTTGATGCAGTTCTACGATGAAGGAGCAGAGCTGGGTGGCTTCGAGATGGGCGTGCGGAACGCGCTGGAGGCGACGCTGGCCAGCCCCTACTTCGTGTTCCGTTTCGAGGACGCGCCAACGGACCTGGCACCGGGGGAAACGTACGAGCTCTCCGATGTCGCCTTGGCGTCCCGTCTCTCGTTCTTCATCTGGGGAGCCCCGCCCGACGAGGAGCTACTGAACCTTGCCGAGGAGGGTGACCTCTCGAGTGAGAAAGCGCTGAGGAAGCAGGCTGAGCGCATGTTGGCCGATCCACGCGCCGAGGCATTGGGGACGCGTTTCGCTGCGCAATGGCTGCGACTCCAGGATCTGGAGAAGCTGCACCCGGACGTGGTGCTGTATCCGGACTTCGATCTGCGGTTGGCGGACGCGATGCGCCGCGAGACCGCCCTGTTCTTCTACAACCTGGTGGCCGAGGACCGGCCGGTGCTCGAGTTGTTGACCGCCGATTACACGTTCGCCAATGAACGGCTGGCACGGCACTACGGCATTCCAGGAGTGGTGGGCGATCACTTCCGGCGCGTGGAGTACCCGACGGATCAACGTCGGGGGATTTTGGGGCACGGGAGTGTCCTGGCGCAGACGTCTTTGGCGAACCGCACGTCCCCAGTGAATCGCGGGAAATGGGTGTCCGAGGTCCTGTTGGGTGCGCCCCCACCGCCCCCACCGCCCGATGTGCCGCCGCTGGACGAATCCGTGTCAGGAGAGGGGCAGGGGCGGATGCTGACCACCCGAGAACGGATGGAGAAGCACCGAGAGAACCCGACGTGCAACGCCTGTCACAGTCTCATCGATCCGATCGGTTTGGCGCTGGACAACTACGATGTGGTCGGGCGGTGGCGCATCCGCGAAAACGGCGCGCCGGTCGACCCCAGAGGGGAGCTGTACGACGGAACGTCCCTGGGAGGGCCCTCCGACCTGACGGACGCACTCCTGAAGTATCAGATCCCGGTGCTGCGCAACTTCACTTCGAATCTCATGGCGTTCGCGCTGGGACGGCGAGTGGAGTTTTTCGACATGCCCGCGGTGAGGAAGATCGTGCGAGAGGCGGAGGAGAATGGCTTCCGCACCTCTTCGTTCGTATTGGGTGTGGTTTCGAGTGAGGCTTTCCGTATGCGGCGCGTCGCTTCCGACGTGGCCGACGACGTGGACGAAAACGAGAACGGGTCGCGTTAGAAGACCCCGCTGCAAGGGACAGACATGAGCTTCCTAACGGGCAAGCACTTACCTCGGCGCACTTTCCTCCGGGGCGCCGGTGCCGTTGTGGCACTGCCACTCCTCGACAGCATGTTGCCGGCAGGCCGACTCAGTGCCGCGCAGCGTGCCAACCTCGACCGCACCCGGCTCATCGCCATCGAGAACTGTCACGGCGCGGCCGGAAGCAACGCTTGGGGGGCGACCCAGAATTTCTGGGCGCCCGCGGACGTAGGGCGCAAGTTCGACCTGTCGCCCAGCGCGCTTTCGCCACTCGACGGCTATCGGGACCAACTGACAATCGTCAGCAACACCGACGTCAAGATGGCCGAGGCGTTCGCACCCAAGGAGATCGGGGGGGATCACTTCCGCTCCAGCGCGACGTTCCTTACGCAGGCGCACCCCAAGCAGACCGAGGGCTCGGACGTTCGCGTGGGGACGTCCTTGGACCAGATCTTTGCCCAGCGTTTCGGACAGGACAGCCCGATTCCGTCGATGCAGCTCTGCATCGAGAACATCGACCAGGCGGGGGGTTGCTCGTACGGTTACGCCTGCGTCTATACGGACACCATCAGTTGGGCCACGCCGACCGAGCCGCTGCCCATGATTCGGGATCCGCGGGCAGCGTTCGATCAGCTCTTCGGTGCGGGTGGAACACCCGAGGCCCGAGCCCGGCGCAGGCGCTCCCATGCCAGCATTCTCGATTGGGTGACGGGCGAAGCCGCTCGGATTCGCCGGAACCTGCCCGCAGAGGACCGGGTCCGGATGGCGCGCTATCTCGAGAACATCCGGGAGTTGGAGCGTCGCATCCAGAAAATCGAAGCGCAGAACACCAACGGGGAAACCCGCGCGCTGCCCGGTGCGCCGGCGGGTGTTCCGGACTCGTACACCGACCATGTGAAGTTGATGTTCGATCTTCAGGCGTTGGCGTTTCAGTCAGACATTACCCGTGTGTTCACGCTCAAGATGAGTCGTGACGTGTCGGGACGGGTGTTCCCGGAGACCGGGGTCAACAACGGCTTCCACTCCCAGTCTCACGCCACCGGTGAAAAGGGTGTGAGCGACTTTGCCAAGATCAACAAGTACCACGTGAGCCTGCTGCCCTACCTGCTCGATCGCCTGAGCGAGTTCTCCGAAGACGGCACTAGTCTCCTGGACAAGACCATGGTGATGTACGGGTCTCCGATGGGCGACGGGAATCTGCACAACCATCGCAGAGTGCCCTTCATCGTATTGGGCAAGGCGAACGGGCAACTGGAAGGCGGCGCACATATCAAGGCGCCGGACGGCACGCCGTTGGCCAACGTGATGCTGTCGCTGCTGCACAAGCTCGGCGTCGATGACGTCGATTCCTTCGGCGACAGCAACGCGGTGTTCTCGTTAGCCACTCCGACGACGGACGAGTACTGATGATCAAGCCACCAGCGGGTAAGCTCCTGGGTGCGCTGGCGGTTGCGGCGGTGCTGCTGGCAGCCATTCCGGCGGAGGCGCCGGTCGCCGACGCGGCGATGCGAGGCGACGTCGAGTCCGTGCGGTCGTTGCTGCGCAGTGGAGCGGATGTCAACGCGGCACAGGGTGATGGGATGACGGCCCTGCATTGGGCGGCCGAAAACGACCTCACCGAGCTGGCGGAGATGTTGATCTACGCGGGCGGCAACCCCGAAGCCACGACCCGCATCGGGAAGTTCGCCCCGCTCCACGTTGCTGCCCGGAAGGGTAGTGTGGGTGTGGTCGGGGTGCTGCTTACCGCTGGGGCAAACCTGGAGAGGCGGACCACCACGGGAGAGTCGCCGCTCCACTATGCGGCATCGAGTGGCTCGGTGGACGTCGTTCAGGCCCTGCTCGGACACGGGGCCGATATCGAAGCGGCTGAGTATTCCGCAGGTCAGACTCCGCTGATGTTCGCGGCCGCCAATGGCAGGACCGCTGTGGTGGAGGCGCTGCTCGTCGGGGGTGCCCAGCCTGCCGTCCAGACGCACGTGGTGGACTACCCCGCCATGGGTGCCGAAGACCGTATCGCGGCTCGGGAGCGCCACCAGCGTTTGGCGGTGCTCCACGGTGAGGCCACCGAGTTCAACCCCGGAGTGGACGGCACCAGCGCAGACGACGAAGAGGACGAAGAAGGGGCCGCCGATGCGGAGGATGCGGAGGAGACGGAGGAGACGGAAGAGACCGCGGAGGAGGTCGAGGTAGGGGCGACCGGCCAACCCCAGGGTGCCGCCCTCGAGTTCGGTGACCCCGTGGCCGAGAATCAGGAGAATGAGGACGACCCCGAAGCCGACGAGAACCGGAAACCGTTCTCGTACGACCAGCTCGTGGGGGCGCAGGGAGGAAACACCGCGCTGCATTACGCGGTTCGCGAGGGTCATCGCGACGTGGCCTTGGCACTGTTGGCCGCCGGCGCCGACATCAACCAACTTTCGGCAGGCGACCAGACCTCACCGCTCCTCAGTGCCACCCTGAACGGTCACTTCGATCTGGCGTTGGAGCTGTTGGAGATGGGTGCCGATCCCAACCTTGCGAGTGCGCCGGGCGCCACGCCGTTGTACGCCGCGGTGCACCTGCAGTGGGTCCCGAAATCGTTCTATCCACAGCAGCGCGCCATCGAGCAACAGAACGCGACGTATCTCGAGTTGATGGAGGCGCTGCTCAAAGGGGGTGCCGACCCGAACCCGAGGCTGGAGAGGCACCTCTGGTATACGTCCTTCAACCACAACGTCCTGGGCGTCGACACCTGGGGGGCCACGCCGTTCTGGCGTGCAGCCTATGGCACGGATGTCGAGGCCATGAAGCTGTTGGTGGCCTACGGGGCGGATCCCAGCATTCCTACGCGCAAGCCGCCGGGCCGGGTGCCCACTGGGAACGGACAGGATGAGGACGGAGAGAAGGAGGACCCCTCCGGACTTCCGCCGGTCGAGGTCGCCGGACCAGGCGTCTACCCGATCCATGCGGCGTCAGGAGTGGGTTACGGCTTGGGATTGGCGGGCAACGCTCACCGACATGCGCCCAACGGGTGGCTCCCGGCAGTGAAGTACCTGGTCGAGGAGCTGGGCGCTGATGTCAACAGTCGCGACTACAACGGGTTCGCGCCCCTCCACAACGCTGCGGCGCGGGGCGACGTGGACATGATCCACTACCTAGTGGACAAGGGTGGGGACGTGACCGTGTTGACCCGGAAGGGTCAGACCACCGCGGACATGGCGAACGGACCGGTCCAGCGCGTCACGGTGTTCCCAGAGGTCGTCGCACTGCTGGAAAGCCTGGGCTCGGACAACAACAACAACTGTGTGTCCTGTGATTAGCTTGGGCGGCTAACCGCCCAGCAAGAAACGTAGGAGTGGGATCCCGTCGAACACGACGCCACCGTCGCCCGGCGGCCCCCCTCCCGGCTCTCCCTCGACGGCCAATAGCACTCCGATTCCGGCAGCCAGTCCTGCGCCCACGACCAACAGCGTGCGAGTAGTGTTCAACGCCCGTGCCTCGACCTCTGCGATGTCCGCCCGGGACACCGACCGTGGCTCCGTAGACTCGCCGGGGCGGACCTCGGGGAGCATCGAGAACTCGCTCTGGTCCACCTCGAAGACTCTGCCTTCCATCCTCGACTCGGAAGGCCGATCCGCCAGCCGGACTCGGACCGTCATGTCGGGAGCGATGTCTGCGGGTTGAATCGGAGCGTAGGTGAAGCATCCGCTCGCGCTGAGCCCCAGTACCACGATGCTCGCCCGTCGCATGCACGCCCCTCCCGTGGAGTAGAACCGTTCGCCCCGAGTATGTGGGTACACCAGGGAAAACGCGAGCTTGACGGTGGCGAGACCCCCAGGCTATCGTGGCCGCTGTACTCGGAAGTGCTCGCGGCAGTAACCCTCGCTTTCTGCTGACCGAATCACCGGCGTCGAGCCGGTTCATCCATATCGCGGTATCAGGTCACTGTTGAACCAGTGACTTCAAGGTCGGGGCCACGTCGGGCCCCCCGCACGTCCCTCCTCGAGCATGGAGGTCTTCTATGGTTCGGTTGTCGTTCGAACGTCGTGCTCTCGCACGCATTGTATGGCTCTCCGCGTGCGCAGCCTGTGCGCTGGTGGCACTCCCGCGTCCCGTAGTGGCCCAGTCTGGGCAGATCGTCGGTCAGGTCACCGATGCACTCACTGGACGTAGCGTCTCCGAAGCTCAGGTGTTCGTAGTGGGTACCGGGGTGGGGATGGTGACGCGTAGTGATGGTCGCTACCTGCTGCTCGAAGTTCCTGTGGGAACGTTTACGGTGCGCGTCGAGCGCATCGGCATGCGCACAGCCACACAGGAGGTTACGGTCACGGCTGGGGAGACGGTGACGCTCGACTTCGTCCTGGAGACGCAGGCCTTGGGACTGGACGAGTTGGTCGTGACCGGCACCGCGGGCGCGGCTCGCCAACGCGAAGTGGGTTCGTCCGTGGCATCGGTCAACCTCTCCGATCTGCCGGAGCCCGTGATTTCGGTTGACCAGGCGTTGGCTGCGCGAGCGCCGGGTGTGACCTCACTACGCAGCTCGGGAATGGCCGGTTCGGGCTCGCAGATTCGACTGCGGGGCAATGTGAGCGTGGCCATGTCGAACCAGCCATTGGTCTACATCGATGGCGTGAGGATTCGTAGCGACGGCTACGCGCTCAATCACGCGGTAGGACAGCACGTCGCGTTCGGTCCCAAGGACGTGATGGGTCCGCTCAACGACATCAATCCCAACGACATCGATCGGGTCGAGATCGTGAAGGGCCCTGCGGCGACAGCCCTGTATGGGACGGAAGCCGCCGGCGGCGTCATTCAGATCTTCACCAAGAGGGGGAGGGCTGGAGCCGCCTCCTGGACGGCCCAGGTGGATCAGGGCGTGAACTTCGTGCAGGAGTTCGGGCCCCCGAGCGCACCGTTCATGCGGCTCGATCCCTGGCTACGCGACGGCCATCAGCAGCGCTATAACCTGTCGGTAAGGGGCGGCACCAACAGCGTCACGTACTACGTGTCGGGAAGCCTGGAAGACAATGAGGGCATCCTGCCCAACGACCATGAGAACAAGTACCTGCTGCGTGGGAACTTCGGGTTCCAGCCGCTGGAGGGACTCGACCTGCAGCTCAACACCACCATCACGCGGCAGGAAATCTCCAACTCCCCGAGTGGGTCCAGCCCGTACAGCATTTCGCACAACGGGTATAAACGCTCGCCTGCGGACGGGCGCCACGCGACCTACGTAGGCACGGCAGATGAGGAAGTCATCTCACGCCTTCTCGAGTACGAGATCGACTCGGACGTGAACCACCTGGTCACGGGGCTGACGGCTACCTACGCGCCCAACCAGCGCTTCACCAACCGTCTCACGCTCGGGTTGGATCGCATCCAAAGCGACATGCGCAACGTGCGCCCGTTCGGATACGTCAACGACCCGCGGGGTTCGGTTTCGGACATCGCCTGGACGGCGGAACAGCTTACGGCCGACTACGTCGGTTCACTCGACTGGCGTTTGAACACAGACCTTCGGACTGCCATCTCTTGGGGTGGCCAGTGGGTGGTCAACCGTGAAGTGAACCTGGGAGCGAGCGGCCGTACGCTCCCCGGGCCCGGCGACCACGTGGTGAGCAGTGGCGCCTCGTTCACCGCGAGCGAGCAACGTTCGCGGGTCGTGAACGCGGGGATCTTCGGACAGACACTATTCGACATGAAGGATCGGTACTTTCTCACCTTGGCGATGCGCGTCGACGGGAACAGCGCTTTTGGTGAGGACTTCGGTCTGCAGGCCTATCCACGGGCCACGTTCTCGTGGGTGATGTCGGACGAGGACTTCTGGCCCGGTGACGGCGAGCTCAAGGTACGCGCCGCCTGGGGCCATGCGGGTCGAGCGCCTGGCGCCTTCGACGCCGTTAGAACCTGGTCACCGGTGCCGTGGTTGGACCAGACGTCGTTCAGCCCACTCAATGTCGGCAACCCCGAGTTGGGCCCTGAGCGCACTGTCGAGCTCGAGGCCGGGGTGGACGGATCGTTCCTCGACGAGCGCGTCCGCTTGGGCTTCACCTACTACAACCAGGAGACACGCGACGCATTGATCCCGGTGCAGCTCACGCCATCGCTGGGGTTCACTGGCTCCCAGCTCAGGAATGTGGGTGTGCTGAGCAACAAGGGGTTCGAGATCGACGCCAACGGCACGGTGCTGAGGAGCCGCGCCATGTCGTGGGATCTGGGCGTGTCCCTCTACACGAACCAGAGTGAGGCCGTAGACCTGGGCGGCAGCTCCGGGTTCGGCGTAAGCGGGGGAGGGTGGATCGAACAAGGTCGACCCGTACCGGTCGTGCGGTACGACGCCGTGACCAACCCCGATGAGATCGCCGAGCCCAACGTGGTGCGGGACTCCATCTACGGTCCCAATCAGCCCACGCTCACCGTGACGCCGTCGACGTCCCTGTCGTTCGGCAACGGGATCATCTTCTCGGCTCGGGGAGAGTATCAGGGGGGCCACTACATCTTCGACCGGCAGAGCACATCGTCCGCCCAGCGCGGACAGGTATCGCCGCTTTGCGATGCGGCTGTTCCGGCCATTGCGAACGGGCAGCGGGGTTCGCTGACCGCCATGGACCGCTACCTATGCACGGGCGACTACAGCGCCGAGCTGGTCTATCCCAACGACTTCTTCCGGTTGCGGGAGTTGACGCTGCAGGCGCCGATCCCCATCGGCATCCCTGGGGCGAGTAGCGGGACCATCACGGTAGCAGCGCAGAACATCTGGACCTGGAAGAACGAGGATTTCCTAGCGATGGATCCCGAGATGGCCGGCAACGAAGGCATGAACTCGGGGCTGACCAGAGCGATCTGGGAGCACCCGCCGCCGCCCGCCTCGTTCCGCGTTTCCGTGCGGGTGTTGTTCTGATGCGAGGCCTAGAGATGATGACTACGGCAAACATGCTCCGTTGGGCTGCCAACGGGATGATTCTGGCGACCCTGGCGGGAATCGCCGCCTGCGACCTGACGGTCACCAACCCGGGGCCCGTGCAGGACGACTTCCTGAACGATGAGGGAGCGTTTCCGGCGGTGCTGCAGGGGGCTCGGCGCATGCATGCGTTGGGGTACACGCGCATTGCGCTCGACGGTGCCATGGTATCGCTGGAAGCGATCCCGGGCGGCCTCTTCGACACCGAGTTCAAGAAGGGCATCCTGACGTCGGACAACAGCAACGACAACTGGGAAAACATGCAGGAGGCCCGTTGGGTGGCCGAGGATGGTGCACGGCGCCTGGCGGAGGTGGGCGCGAACTCGGGAGCGCTCTATGCAGAGCTGCTCGTCCAGGCGGGCTACGCCAACCGGTCGCTTGGCCACAACATGTGCTCTGCCGTGATTGACGGCGGGCCGGCGCAGGACTTCATGACCTACTTCGATCGGGCGGAGCAACACTTCACCGATGCCTTGGCGGTCGCCTCGGCAGCGGGCGAGGCCGACCTGGCGAACGCGGCGCTGGCCGGGCGCGCCGACGTGTACATGTGGCAGGGGAACTGGAGCGCCGCCGTGGCAGATGCCATGGCCGTGCCCAACGACTTTGCGTTCCAGTTGCACTACTACGATCTGGATTTCCCGGATTCCAACGAGATGATGTTCCGACAGGCGTCTCTGCCTTGGCGGGAGTACACAATCTGGAACACGTTCATGGAGGGGTACTACGAGGACACCGGGGATCCCAGAATGGCGTGGCGGGACAACCCGGCCGACCCCATCACCATGGTGGATAACCTGCCCTTCCTGGTGCAGCTCAAGTTCACCGAGTTCACGTCTCCCCATACGCTGGCTTCAGGGTGGGAGATGCGCCTGGTCGAGGCCGAAGACATCCTGGTGAACCGCCCGGGTGACTTCCAAGAGGCGGTCGACCTGATCAATCAGGTGCGGACTCGCAACATCAGTGATCTCGATGGTAATCCGTTGCCGGAGTTGACGGCGGCTGATGCCACGGAGGCATGGAGTCTCCTGAAACAGGAACGCCGCATCGAGCTGTGGGGCGAGAATCGACGGTTGGGCGATCTGCGCCGTTGGATGATTGCCAACCGTCCGGGGAGCCAGCCGATGGAGGACGTGTCAGGACGTAGCTCGTGCTTCCCGATCGGGATTGGTGAGGTGCGCACCAATACGAACGGCCTACCGACCGATGGAGCGCCGTCGTTCCCATAGGACGTGGATAGCAGGATCCGGGGCGGGCCCGTGCACAGGCATGGGTCCGCCCTAACGCCTCCGGCGATGGTTGGTCAGTTGGGCCTCCGCCATCTCATGGCCGGGATGGTCGGCTAGCCAGGTCTCGTAGGCCTGGATGGTCTCGTCCAATGTGATCTCTCCGGCACCCCGTCGGGCCTCCACGAGGCTCTCGAACGTGAAGTACAGGTCGGGGAAGGCTTCGCGGTTCGCGCGGAACAGCACCAGCGCTTCTGCAGGTCGATCCTGTCGATAGATCTGCCACCCGATGTTGTCCAAGATGCCATAGGTGACGATCCCCTCCGGTTCGCTGGCGCGGAGCCCCTGCCACCGACCGACCGCACCCTCGGCACCGCTCTCAGCCAGTTCCTGTAGTATCATCAACGATAGACTCACTCTACGGGCGTCCGGGTCGTCAGGGTGCGTTTCCTCGTTCAGGCGCGAGAGGGCTAGGGCCGCCGTATGGTCTCCCCTCGCCTGCCTGTTTGCTGCGAGCCCAGCCAGCACCTGGACGCGCAGGTCGTACGCGTCGGACCCGAAGTAGCGGTCGTGCAGTCGACGGTAGATCGCGGATATACTGTCTATGCCACCGACTTCGTCCGCTTCGGCCAGCACCATCTGAATGGGTCGTGGGTCCACTCGTCCGCGGTGGCATGTCTCGCAGCCCACGTCGAGGTCGGGTGCGGACCGCTGCTCCAGCGACCCCAGGAAATCCCGGTTGATACTCTCCACCATCGCGAGCATCCGTCTGGCGGTCTGTTTTGCGGGACGCTGGTCCGAGGCGTAGTCCCACTGGGCACGGGGCACCGCAACGGACCCTTCATGACAGTGGAGGCAGCCCTCGCCTGCCCGTCGGGGAAGTCCAAGGCTGGTCAGGAAGCCGAGCATGGTGTCCGTCAGCTCGTCGTCGGAGATGTCGGCCGGAAGCACCTGGAGGTTCTGGTACTCACGCGCCTGACCCTGGGCGCTACCGGGCGTGCACAAGGCGAGTGCGGGGAAGAGCAAGCATAAGAGCAGGCGCATCATGGGACCGGGGTGGTGAGGGCTGATGGCGAGTAATACGCTACGTCCGGCTCGTAGGTTGCCCCGCCCGGTCAGTCGGTCTTACCCGCCGCCTCCGAGAACTTGAACGCCGGGACCCGAGCATCCAGGTCCTTGTACTCCTCCGGTACCTGCAGCGGGTTGCCGTCCCTAAGGCCCCGGAAATGCGGCGATAGGATCTCAATCCCCGCACCGTTACAGGCATCCTGGATGGCCTGATGAAGGTCGGAGTAGATCGCCGACATCCGAGCCGGCTCACGCGTGTATACATTCAGCTCGTACGCGACGTAGAAGTCGTCCAGGCTGGTCTGCAGCACGAACGGCTCGGGCGTGTCCAGCACCCCCTCCACCCCAGCCGCGGCGGAAATGAGCGTCTCGTGCACCTTGGGCCAGGGCACGTCGTAGCCCAGGGTCACTGTGGTGTGGAGTATGACCCCTTCGTCCTTGGCGGCCCGGCTGTAGTTGATGAGGTGATGGCTCAGCACCATGGCGTTGGGTATGGTGACGTTGACGTTCTTGGGCGTGCGGATCCGCGTCACTAGGAGTCCCTTCTCCACGACGTCACCGAGCGTCTCGGACACGCGCACGCGATCCCCCACCTGGAAGGAGCGCATGTAGATGAGCACGACCCCCCCCACGATGTTGGCGATCGCGGAGGCCGAGCCCAGCGAGAGCAACAGACCCAGAAACGCAGCGATGCCCTTGAAGCCCGGCGAGTCGCTCATGGGCAGGTAAGGCCAGAGCACCACCGCCGTGAGGACGATGAGCAGGAAACGGACGATCTGGTAGGTGGGGCGTGCCCAGTCCCGGTAAAAGCCACTCAGCCGGATGCGACCGAACCGGATGCCGTCGAACACCATCTGCACCAGACGGAGCACGTAGTACATCACAACCACGATGACACCAATCCGGAAGAGGTTGGGGACGTACGCGATGACGGCCCTGAGAGCCTGGCGCAGGGGTGCCATGACCCACTGGACCAACTGATCGGCAATCCCCGCGGTCGGGGGGAAGAAGCTCAGGACCAGGGGCACGAAGAAATAGAGCGCGCCCAGTACCAGCGTGAAGCGAATCGCCTTGAGCACCCATGTCAGGGTCTCGCTGATGCGCTGGGCCGAGATGATCTCCAGGCGTTGCACACGGATCGAGCGAATCCAACGTGACTTCTCGTGATCGACCAATGCGTATAGGCGGGGGAAGCCGCGGCGGAGACCCCAGAGCACCAGGAGCAGCGCGACCAATGCGATTCCGGTGAACAGCACCCCACGTGCGAATCCGGTCAGCGTCTGTCGCGGTCGCGATATCTCGAGGACCCGTAGCTGCTGGGCCCAGGTCTCGGCGAGCGTGTCGTGTGTGGTGGCCTCTGCCATGGCGTCGGCCGCCGTGACGACCGCCACTACGATGCCTCCGGCTACGACCTCGGAAGTGCCGGCACCCGATCGCACGGTAACCGCAAGGCTCGTGTCCTCGGCGGCGAGGAGGGAGTCGATCAGCAGAGCCGACGTTCGAGCCCGCTCCCGGGCGCTGAACGGACCCAGTCGCTGCCGGACCGTCCATAGCGAATCCCCACCCACCACGACGATCGCAGACGGACCGGGTAGGGAGTCGAACAGGATGGGAGGCGCGGGGGCGGCGGCTGGTATGGAATCGATGATGGCGGTCGAGTCCTGCACAGCGCCGGTGGAGTCTGGCACCTGCATCCCGACCAGACAGCCCGTCAGGACGATCGCTCCAAGTCCGCGCAGCTTGCGAGCCCGCACGTGGTCTCTCAATCCGGTTTCTCCAGCCTGAGCCTCTCCACAATAGGACAGGGTTCCCGACGCAAAGGTCACACCAGGAAGGTCATATCGCCCGGGTTGTTGCGGTCAGTTGTTGGATAACCACTCACGCAGGAAGCGCACTCGAGCCTGCGCCTCAGGGACGTCGATCAGGTTGGTTTCGTCCCCGGGACGACCCCCGTGGTCGTACAGCTCCTCGAATCCGTCACCGTTGAGGATAAACTGCCAGCCCTCCGCGATCACCGAACGCAAGGGTCCCCGGCTGATGGGATCGGTGGGCGGGTTGTTTCGTCCCTCCTCGACCTCCGCCAGTAGGGGATCGGACGCAGGTGGGTCAGCCTCACTCCACCAGCGTGCCAACGAGACTCCTGGAAACGGCGACTGCCCTTCGAGTTGGGCCAGGTCCACCAGCGTAGCTGGAACGTCACGTAGACTGACTCCCGCGGAGACGCGCGTTCCCGCGGGAACGCCACCTGGGTAGCGGATCAGGAGGGGCACATGCAGCACGGGCAGATACACGTTGTGCGCGTGTCCATGGAGGCCGTGTTCGCCAAACAGCTCTCCATGATCGGACGTGAACACCAGGATGGTGTTGTCCAGCACGCTCCGGCGTTCCAGTTGCTCGAGCAGCAGGTCCAGTTGTGCGTCTTGGTACGCGATGGCTGCCTCGTATGCGCCCTCGGGTCCATCGCCGAACCGCTTGTACTCGGGGGGGGACCAGTAGGAGGCGTGCGCGTCGAAGTAGTTCAAGAACCCGAAGAACGGTTGACCGTCCAGGGAGTCTAACCAGGACAGCAACTGCTCGTTCAGCTCCGCGGAGTGCTTCCGGTCGCTGCCTCGCTTGACGTCGACCCACCAGTTGAATGCGCGTACCGCCGACCAGGCCTCCCCCAGCGAACGGGAGCGTACCAGGCGTCCGCCACTCGGAGTCTGAGTGAAAGCCGATGCTGACAGAAACTGTGCCCAGCTAAGCCGATAGTCCCGGTACACGTCGAATCCCCGGGCCAGCCCAGAATCGTACGATGTGTAGTGGTGGTTCGCCACAAAGCCACCCGTGGCGTGTCCCAACGACCGAAACGCTTCGGCCAGGGTCGGCTCCGTGTCATCGAGACGAGCATACCAGCTTGCGGACACCTCGTGCGGCTGGTGTCCGGTGAACAGGGACGCATGTCCGGGTAGGGTCCAGGGGGATGGCGAAAACGCCTGATCGAACACGATGCTCTCCGCCGCGAGCCGTTCCAGTGTGGGAGTGGTGGGTCGGATGTGACCGTAGAGGCTCAGGCTGGCGGCGCGCACCGTGTCCCACACGATGATCAGCACGTTCGGGGCGCGACCCCGTTTCGCCTGCAGAGGCTCCCCCAACTCACTCGAGTCGGTCCGTAGACGGGCCTCGCCTACCACTGCAGCGAGGGCGGACAGGGTCGCGGCGCCCACCAGGCTCCCAATCAGCACGCGCCGGGCCCTCGCCGGCCGCTTCTTCACGAAGCGGGACGCCTGTACGCCGACTCCCGCCGCCAACACGGCCGCTGCGATCCGATGGATGGCTCCGACCGGCAGCAGCAGGCAGCCGACTCCGAAGGACACCCCGACAAACGCGACCAGCGGGGGCTTGATCCACTTGGGGAGCAGGAGGGCGCCGACGGCCAGTAAGAGACCCAGGACGCCGAAGATCAGGGCGTACAACAGCGGCGTCATCCAAAGGCCGTGCCGGCTCACGAAGACCACTTGCCCAAAGACCGACTGCTTCGTCCACAGGACGAGCGCCTCGGCACACCCCGTGAGCAGGCCGAGCCCCACCATCAGGGCGACCTGGGTCGCAGCGTGTCGAGATCGTGATGCCACGGGGGTCAAGACTCCTGATGCGGTGAACCCGTAAGTGTGCCGGCTCCGAGGGGGCCGGACAAGGCATGCGGCCGACCCTCTAGCGTCTGCACGGTCCCCAGTCCCTTGCCGCGGCCGACCCGCTCGATCCAGCTTGCGGACATGAGACTGATCGGGATCTTCGCGCTCGGGGTGACCTGGATGATGGCTGTCGACCTCGTGGGGGCCTGGCAGTCCGTGCGGGGTGGGATCGACTACCTGCTGTGGTTGCCGGTCACGCTGTTGGGGTACGCAGTGTTTGGCGCGATGGCCTGGGCGGCTGGAGCGGGAGAGTACCTGTCATGGGTGGCAGGGGGGGCTGCCATGGTGGAGACGGTGTGGGGGGCCATGATTGCCCACCGTATGGGGGCCCAACCGAGCGAGTTGTCCGACCGTCGAGAGCTGCTGCAGCTCTCGATCCTGGTGGCCCCGCTGGTCGGCCTGTTGGCGGCGTACCTGGCCCGAATGGGGGCCGAATTCCTCCAAACACTTTGATCCGGACAAACTTGAAAAAGAGCCTCGACGTCGAATTGGTCCGTGGTCACTTCCATGGTCTCGAACCGGAATGGGCCCTGTTCGACAACGCTGGTGGATCGCAAGTGGCGACCGCGGTGCTCGCTCGCTTGAACAACTACCTTCTAACGTCCAACGTCCAACTCGGAGCGTCCTACGCGCTGTCGCAGGAGGCGTCGGTGCGGCTGTCGGAGGCGCGGGCGGCCATGGCGACGTTCGTGAACGCCCGTGACCCGGCAGAGGTCGTGATGGGTGCGTCCACGACGGTCTTACTGAAACGGTTGGCGACCGCATTTGCGGACAAGTTGCAGCCCGGCGATGAGGTGGTGGTGTCGTCGGGAGACCACGAGGCCAACATTGCGCCGTGGCTGGAGTTGGAGCGATGGGGCGCGGCCGTGAAGTGGTGGCATCCGGATCCGGACTCCCACGAACTGAGTCTGGAGGCCCTTGCGGCGCTCTGCACCCCCCGCACGAGGTTGGTGGCGGTGACCCACACGTCCAACATCTTCGGTCGCATCAACCCCATCCGTGCCATTGCAGACCTGGCGCATCATCACGGGGCGCTCCTGTGCGTCGACGGCGTCGGCTATGCACCGCACCGCGCCGTCGATGTCCAGGCGCTGGATGCCGACTTCTACGCGCTCTCCTGCTACAAGACGTTCGGGCCTCATCACGCCCTGCTTTGGGGACGGAAGGATCTGTGGGTCGACCTACCGAGTCGAGCCTTCTCTTTCGTCGGCGAACATGATGTCCCCCGGAAGTTCGAGCCGGGCAACGCGAACTACGAGTTGAGTTACAGCATGTTGGGGCTACTGGACTACCTGGACATCGTAGCCGAGTCCGCGGGGCTGGCGGCGGCGGTTGGGCCCGTGCCACGGGCCACCGTCGAGTGGGCTTTCGATGCAATTGCGGGTCACGAGGAGGCGCTGTGTGCTCGCCTACTCTGGTTTCTCAACGGCCGCCGGGGGGTGCGCGTCATCGGCCCACCCACGCCCGATCGCGACGTCCGCGTTCCCATCGTCTCATTCGTCGTCGACGGCGTGGCCAGTGAGGAGGTCGTGCGCCGGGCCGATGCGGCGAGGGTCGCCATTCGCCACGGTCACTTCTACTCGGTTCGACTCACGGACCGATTGGGCCTGTCGCGGGAGCAGGGAGTGGTTCGTGCCAGCATGGTGCACTACAACACGTTCGAGGAAGTGGATCGCCTGATCGCCGTGTTGGACTCCGCTCTTCCTTCAAATTGACAGCCCGCCCGACTGAGCCTAGTACCCATAAGGACCGCTCCGGCTGACGCCTTACCTCAGCGGGCCCCGAACACGTCTCAGAACGAGGGACTTCCCATGCGCCACCTCTTCACTCTTGCGGTCGCGTGCCTGCTGACATCGACGGGATCGACGATGGCCCAGGCCCCCATGGACATCGCCGAGCCTTTCAAGCTGGGCACGTTCGAGATTGACGGAGTGCCGAGAGTCGGCGTTGTGCTGCGCGACGCACTGGTGGTGGATTTCGCGGAAGCCAACGCCCGGCTGGAGCGGGACGGCAGATACCCCGCCATCCCCGTACCGGTGGACATGCTCGAGCTGATCGAGCGCTACGAGTACGGACTGCAGAGGCGTCTCTACGAAACAGTGAACCAGCTGGTCGACGAGGGTGGACTCGAATCGTTGGATTTCGTCTACCGGGTCTCTGATGTGAGGACCCTCCCCCCGCTGATGTACCCGGGGAAGATCCTGAACGCAGCCGTCAACTTCTACAGCCACGTGGATGAGGCGGGCACGGATGAGGAGCGCGCCGAGGCGCGTCGGCAGAGGCGCGAGAACCGGGGAGTCCCCTACCTGTTCTTGAAGCCAAGTCGGGGAGCCGTGATCGGCGCTGACGATGCCATCGTCCTGCCCTACGGCCGGGAGCGGATCGACTGGGAGGTGGAACTGGGCGCCGTGATCGGCCGGACGGCCAAGTACGTCTCTGCCAACGACGCGGAGGACCACGTGTTCGGGTACACAGTGACCATGGACATCTCCGATCGCGGGGGCCGACCGCCCGGAGGCAACCCTCTGCGTTCGGATTGGTTCGTAGGCAAGGGGCATGACACCTTCGCGCCCATGGGGCCTTGGATCGTGCCCAAGGAGTTCTACGGCGATCCTATGGAGAAGCTCCGCCAGACGCTCAGCATCGGAGAGGAGCGCATGCAGGAAGCGACGGCCGGGGACATGATCCACACGCTGTGGGAGCTCGTAGAGTACGGGTCGTCGATTATCACTCTGTACCCCGGCGACGTGATCAACAACGGCACATCGGGGGGCACCGCCGCGGGCGTCGCCAACCAACGTCAGCAGGAAACGCGCTACCTTCGAGCCGGGGACGAACTCATTGCGGAAATCGAAGGCATTGGTGCAATGCGGATTCGTGTAGTGGACGAACCCGAGCCCGAGGGTCTCACCGGCGCGCAGTTGCCTCCCACCCGCGCCAACCCTCCAGAGAACGACCTTCGTTGACCCTCGACCAAGGAGACCCTCGATGGACGTGACCATCCACCTTCTGGAACCCCTTCGGGTGGGCTCCCTCCTCCATGTGGGGCCCTATCACGAGATCGGCCCCGCCTTCGAGAAACTGGCAGGGATCGCGGGGCAGGCGGGACTGTTTGGGCAGCCAGGCGTGGCGATGCTGGGGATCTACCATGACGACCCCAACACCACGCCCCCGAACGAGTTACGCTCCCATGCCGCTGCCACTGTCCCGGAGGGCACCCCTGTACCCGAGGGGCTCGAGGAGATGGTTGTGCCCGCGGGGCGCTACGCCTGCTACACCCATGTGGGTCCCTATGAAGGGCTCCCCGGCGCGTGGCAGCGTTTGGTAGGGGAGTGGCTCCCGGAGAGCGGTGAGACCTGGGGGACGGGCGCCAGCCTGGAGCGTTACCTCAACGATCCTGGCCAGGTGCCTCCCGAGCAGTTGCGGACCGAGCTGCGCATCCCCCTGGGGTAGGCGCCCGACCTTCGAGCCTAAGGCTATCCGCTCCACGGGGGCACGACGTCGTTGGCTCGCGCGTAAGCGATGAGTTGTCCCAGGTGCTCGTGGATGTGGGTCATGGTGCCATACCACGCTTCCTGAGCCGTGCTCGCCTGCCCAAAGACCTGCACCGTCGCGTCCAGCGCGTCGGGGTTCGTGGTGGCAGCGGCGTTCCGAAGGTGCGCGAACGAAGCTCGCAGCGCGACCAAGATCTCGTCCCGATCGGTGGCACTAGCCTCGAACGCCGACACGGTGCTGTAGTCGCTGGAGACGCTCACGTCGCTCGGGATGGCCGCCCCGGCAAGGGACGGATAGTAGTAGTTGTATGCGGCGATGTGCATCAACACCTCTCCCGCCGAGAGCACCTCTTCGGAGGGGCGCCACGAGTATTGGTCCTCGTCCATCGCCTCGGCCAAACCCATCACCTTTCGCTCTAAGGTTTCCGCGTCCGCCTCCACCGTCGCCAGGAACGTCGAACTCAGGTCGGTGGCGGCGGCTTCGGCGACCCTCGCCTGCTCGGCGCACCCCAGGGCGGAGAACGCTAGTAGGCCCGTCACACCCAGTATCTGCATCCGCATCGCGCTATATCCTATTGAAGGTTGGTGGCCGCTACCGAGGGGCGTACCTGCGTCTGACCGCCCCCTCCTCCGCCCCGACGATGATGAGCAGGCCCATGCAGGCGATCCCTAAAAGTACCGGCACCGACGTGCCGGCGGCGAATATGAGCCCAATCAAGGTGGCTCCCAGAATGACGATCCGAGTCCCGAGCACACAACCCGAAGCCCTCCACATGGCGACAGCGGTCGCCCCTAGAAACAGGGTCAGTCCCGCGGCCAGCGCGCCGGCCACCTGAGCCAGTGTGTAGTCGTCGGGGTGGAGTCCGGCTTCCAGGGCCACCGCGGCCGCGATGACACCCACGACTACGGGGAAGTGTAGGAGCGTGAAGACGTCGCGTGCGAACCGGGTTCGGTCGGAGGACTCGCTCTCCTCCAGCCGCTCTTCCAACACCTTCTGAATCCACCCGAAATAGGACCACCAAAGCAGGAACGTGAGCAGCACCGCCAACGCCCCGACCAACATCGTGGAGGCGGACAGGTCGCCGGTCAGCGCGCTCCCGGCCACGATCAAGGACTCGCCGAGTGCGATGATGAGGATCAAGCCGTGGCGCTCCGCGAAGTGGCCTGGGTGGACTCCCCACTCCCCACGGCTCCCGACCACCAACGCGGCCGTGATGTCCAGCACGGCAGCCGCGACCCAGAACCAATCCCGCAGGTCGGGATGCACCAGGGCTCCCACTAGCACGGCGGCCAGTCCCAGCAGGGACAGGGTAGCGAAGGCCCGCACCGCCGCCCTTTGGCCCTCGTTGCTAAAGGTGACCTTGTAATAGAGGATCAAACCGATGACGCGGACGAGAATGTAGGCGCCGGCGAACTGCAGGGCGGTGGGGACGTCGGGCGAAAACCCCTTCTCCAGCGACACTGCCATGACGAACGCGACCCCCGTCGCCAACAGGGTGCCCACCCGGACGTGATGATGCTCGGTGTCGGCGGCGTTGAGCGCCCAGGTGAACTGCGTCCACCCCCACCAGATCAGCCAGAAGATGACCAGCGAGCGCAGTACGCCGTGGACGTCGAGATGGTGCGCGGCGTAGTGCGTAACCTGGGTGATGGCGAAGACGAACACCAGGTCGAAGAACAGCTCGACGAAGGTGGCGCCTTGGTCGTCGGGTGAGACCAGCGATTTGATTGTCATGGGCGCACAATCTACCGCTGCGACCACTTCCTACAAGATGGTGCCTACAGAATCGCATCCAGGTAGAGGTCGATCCGGAACTGCCGCTGCGGGCCGTTCAGCCCGTGCGACAGGTCGATTCGAAAAAGGCCGTCCAGCAGGCTGCCGCCAATGCCCACGCCATAGAGCAGGTCATCGGTGTTGAAGTCGTCCCTGTGCCCGGCCCAACCGGCGTCAAAGAAGCCGCTCAGGCTGCCAATGCCGTCGAACGCCCGTGCCACCTCGGTCCGACCTCGTGTGAACGTCGATCCGTAGAGCACCGAGGGCGGGTATCCACGCAGGGTGCTGGCAGACCCCAGGAACCAGGCGCGCTGCAGGGGAGCATCTCCCCAGGTTGTCCCGCCGGCCGCCTCGAGGCCCAGACGCCAGCGCCCGCCGACCAACGGGACCGCCAGTCGCATCGTCGCGCTCGCCCGGGCGTAGTCCGTCTCGTCGGTGCCGCCGATGTCCCGGAAGCGGGCTCCTTGCCCATACAGCTCCAGCCCGAACTGGGTGCCCAGCGGGTCACCGCCCCACCAGGGGGAGAGGCGTAGCTCGGCCCCCGCCTCCTCGAGGTCTGTGGCCTCCACGTTGGGGCGGAACGCCCAGTTGCCGTCGAACGCGTGGAAGAGCGAAAAGCTCGACTCCGCCTCGACTCGCTCCTGGCGCTCTGCGTAGGCCCGAAACTCAAACGACTCCCGCGCACCGTCGGGAGGGCGCCACCGGAAGTCGGCCCCCATGGCCCGGAAGTACTCCCCGTTGTCGCGACCAAAGAAGAACGCATCCACCGAGTTTCCGAATCCGAGGTAGCCGCCCGCGGGATCGGTGGCTCTCAACTCCCGATACGCACCCAAGGTCAGGTGGCGGAGCACGGTGGAGCGCTCGAGGTCCAGGCGCACCTTGGGCTGTAGGTCGGCGAACCCGAAGAAGCCGGAGACCCCCAGCGTGTATGGTCCTCCCAGTTGTGCGTCGAACCGGCCTCCCAGCGCGGGACCCTCGACCCGGTTGTAGCGGATCAGGTCGGGCCGTGCCCAACCCCAGTTCGCCGACCAGGGGATCCCGTCGATGGGTGGAGCGGGGAGCTTGGCCAGGGTCTCGAAGTACTCCTCCAGCTCCGCGTCCGACGGGAAGCCTGCCGCCTCCTTCCAGATTGGCGGGGGGAGGTGCTCACTGCGGGCCACCTCACTTCGGTCTTCAGGCACGATCATGTAGGAGTCGCGCCCGTTGGATCGCCGCTCGGACCCGGACATCTGCTCGTAGGGCACGTCTCCGTCGGACAAGACCTGCGCGATGAACGCCATCGCCTCGCCCCGGGTCTCGAAGTGGACCTCCTCGAGGTTGGGGTCGAGGCCAGTGTCGGTGGCGGCGAGGTCCGCCGTCTCCTCTGTATCCCCGTCGGCCGTCGTAACCGACTCCATCCGGTAGGCCACATCCATGGAGATGGGGATCTTCATAATGCCCGCCGCGGCTTCGCCTTCCATGCGCATACTGCGAGGCAGCCAGACCTTGAAATCCCAAAGCGCGTAGTCGACCGCGATCATGGTGAGGTCGAACGTCCAGGGCTTGAAGAGTCCGGGGACGTACTTGAACGAGCCCGCGTCTTCTTCCTCCTGAAGTTCGGGCACGTCGCGCATGGCGTCGAACTGCTGGCTCAGTCGATACACGGCCCGGACCAGTGCCCCCGACTCGGGTTCGATCCAAAGGCTGCCCGAGATGCGGTGGACATCGGCTTCCCGGGGGAGCACGTCCAACTGGATGGTTTGGAGCTGCCGTCCGTCTGGGAGGCTCAGCGTGAGCGTGTCCCCGCTCTCGAAGCGGTACAGGGTATCCGCACCGGTCGCCAACGGATGGGCAAACCAGAATCCGTCGGGGTCGTCGTTGAAGCTGTCGGGGTCCTCGTCGGTGAGCCCGAACAGGAGGCGATCTCCACCCGGTTCGAACGGTTCATCGAAGGGGAGGTCTTCGAGCCAGTCCATATCGCCCTCGCGCACGGCGATGGAGCGACCGGGATACTGCGAATGCGTACCGAGCACCTGGACGACCGCGTCGTAGTCCTTGTCCCAGAACGCGCGCACCGCGGTTTCGTTGCGGTACAGGATGCGGTCCTTGAGGGGCGTACGAATGGCGGCCGCGATGCGTTGATCGATCCGCGCGGTGTAGCGGAGAATCGACTCATCCAATGATGCCCAGTTGTCGAGCGCCGACTGGTAAACCGACGCTGCCACAGGGTCGACGAACGCGTCGGGGGCGAACTGCGGGCTCTGGGCCTGAGCTTGGGTCGGCAGACTGACCAGGCCTAACGCAAGGCACCATCCAGCTCGACACATCATCGCCCCACCCCTCCCGTGTTATTGCTCACCATGCCGTGATCGAAGCGAACGCGGGCGAAGTCGTCCCAGGGGACGTAGCGGACGGTCTCGGTGTCCAGCTCTACGAAGATGCCGCGGTTGTCCCAGTCCACATCGTTGTGGTCCTCGAGCTCGAGCGCCCGGCCGTCGGTCAGCGTGACCTCCACGCCGAACACCTCAGCCCGCTGGACGGCTGCGATCTTGCCGAACTCGATCGTGAACTTCACGTCATCGCGTCGGCCTTCGAGGAACTCCCAGGACCACACGGACTCGGCGTCCCACCGGATCCGGCCCGAGTATTCCTCGCCTGATTGCGTCGTGACCGTACCGCGGAGGCGATGCCCCCCATCGAAGGCGGCGTACGTCACAGGTGCGGGAGCAGGGGTGAACTCGATGAATGCGAACTCGCCCCACTCGACCTCGACCATGCCGAGGCTGGGGTCCGAGACCTGGATGCCTCGGTTTCCGCGTTCCACGTCGTTGGAGTCGTCCAGCTCCAGGGCCTCCCCGGAGGTGAGCGTCACCGTGGATCCCCGCCGCCCACCCTCGATGGACGCAATGTCGCCAAAGGGGATGCGCTTACGGTCGCCGTCCGGGTCGTCACCGTCCAGGATATCGGCTTCCACGATCTCGTCGAGGTCCCAGGAGATGTACCCGGTGTACGTGTTGTCCTCGACGTCGCGGACCGTGCCGTAGAGCCTGGCGGAGGGGGCGCGCACGCCGGTTGGGACTGCCGAAAAGGCGACGCCCTCCAACTCGGACCAGTCCAGCTCGGTCTCGTCGCCGTCGCGGTCCGTGACCAGCAGTTCGCGGATGCCGGTCCCGATGTCAGTCGAGCCCCCCGACAGGGTCAGACGCTCGCCCGACTTCAACTCGATCTCGACTTCGTCGGTGCCCGTCACCACCAGCGAACGAAGATGACCAAAGCGGACGCCTGTGGGCTGTTCGAGCGGGAAGTCCGGGTCCTCCTCGTTCCAGGAGACGCGGTAGCCTGCGACGTCAAGGGTCCGCACCGGGCGTTCGCCGGACCCGGCATGCGCGAGCCAGTCCTGATAGTGCGCGTCCGGCACCACCTTGGAGCCGTCCAGGAGATCCGCCCAACTCCCCTCGTTGCGGTCCCACCGGAGGAAGCCGGTGTGGGACTGGCCACCTACGGTTGTGACCGTGCCCCAGATGCGGTTCTCGTCCTGCGCGGCTAGGGGGTGCCCGATCGACACCAGGGCCAGTAGGAATCCCACACGTACGGTCAAAGGCGGCATACGCTCGATCGTCGACGAAACGTCAGTAGTATGCTGCCCTACGGGGGTGGCGAGGGGCGGGTTTCAGGTGCAGGGGGGCGCCATCAGGGCCCGACCCAGACCATCCCCCCAGGGATGTCGGGCCCCAGGAAGGCAGCCCAGTCGTCTGGATCGAACCCATCGGAGCAGGGTCGGGGGTCAACGTGCTCCTTCCCACTGCCGGTCTGGGGACCGAATGCTCCGGCGGACGCTCCGTCCAAAGACGCCCACGATGAATACTGCCGTACGATTCCACGGATGGCCTGGCGCCATCGCGTGAACCGGGGCCGCGCAGGTGCGGACTTCAGGGGAATCGGCCTGTGCGAATCTGGAACCGCGAAACGGTCGCGTTCGAGCCGACGGTCCAGAGCAGCACATCTCCTCGCTGGGTTGAGAACGTCGGGCTCTGGATGATGTCGCTCGACCCGATGGGGTCTGCAGTCAGGAAGACTCCTGATGGCGTGCCAAGGCTAGGAGGGAGCATGAACCTGCGAGTCTGAAGGGTACCGACTGTGCCTAAGCGAATGCGCTGACCCTGCCGGTTCACTCGGATCACCATGTTCTGTGGGTTGTGGTTGGTCACTTCAGCAAAGATCGGCTGATCCAGGGGACCATGGCGCCCGAACGCCGGTTGAGCCGGCGTTGCACAGCCGATGATCATCGGCAGGCAGGCGACGGGTAGAAGCTTCATTCTGAACCGCCGTCGCCGACGGTTCGTCTTGGTGTTGGCAGGCATTTATCGGGCTCCAGCGTGGGGGTCGGTCCTTCCGAGAAGGGGAAGGTGCTCCACGTTCGCCTCCCGGGGCCGAACCAGAACGGCGCGAATCCGTGGTTGTGGGCCCGAAGGTCCGCCACGCGTCCGCGGGGAGGCTTATGGCCCGAGGGCGGGAGCGCGGGATAGGGAACCACGCGAGTGCGCGAGGGCAGCGGGACGCCGCTGAGCCAGCTTACGGGTCGGCGGGCGTTGCGGTTTACCCAGTTTGGCCCGCAAGCTCCTGGAGGTGCCGTGAATCCGCTCGCCGAGACCGCTGTGCGATCCTCCCACCGCCCTCCGCCCGCCCGCGCTGTCCAGGTGAACAGTGGGTGCTTGGAAATCGATTCTCGCTTCACGCACTTGATCGAGTCTGAAGGAAGCGTGGCGCTCGTAGGGTGCGAGGACTCGGTGGTTCTGGAGGGCTCCGGGGTGGCCGATTTGCTCCGGGCGGTGGACGGAAGTCGCTCCGCCTACGAGGTGGCCGAGGTGCTCGCCTCAGACTATCGGCCCGAGGTTGTGCACTATGCGCTGATGCGGCTCGAGAAGGCCGGAGTGCTCCATACGCTTCAGAGTCCGCGCGCTTCCCCCACCGAACCCCCGCTGGATCCCTTGGCCGACCGACTGCGGAGTCTTTGGCGTTCCCGCGGAAACGCGTCCGTGCGACCCGTGCCGTGCGCTGACGGCGTCGCTGGGCCTCGTCTGTTGCTGACCGACGATTATCTGCATCCGGACCTGGGGCGTCGTGTGCGCTGTGTCATGGATCGGAATCCCTCCGCGACCTCGGTGCTGCTCGTGCGGGTGGGCCCTGACAGCGTGTGGGTCGGACCGCAGATCTCGCCCGGGCACGCGTGCGTCGCGTGCCTTCAGGAGCGTTTGCGCCTGAACCTCACGGCCCGCGCGGTCTTGCACGCAGCGCCCCACTCAACGACCGGCGTGGGGGTCGAGCGAGTGGGCGGCGCGATCCCGGACGGAGTGTTCGGGGCGGCGAGCACGCTGCTCATGGAGTTGGCGCGGCAGGGTGATGTAGGGCGATGGCTGTGGCGTCGGTCACTTGACGATTCCGCGGCCGACACGCATGTCGTCCCTCGACTACCGCAGTGCCCGCAATGCGGTAGACAGCCCACTTCCGCTTCCGTCGCACCGCTCACCGTACGTAGTCGGCCGCTTAGGAGAGGGAGCAGTGGCGGGTACCGCATCCGCGTGCCGCAGGACACCTGGGCACGGTACGAAGATCTGGTAAGCCCCCTCACCGGGGTCGTGAGGCAGATCAACAAGATCGAAGTCTCCGACACCGATCTGGTCCACGTCTATACTGCGAGCCACGCAGGGCACTACCGGCCGAGAGGCGTACGGGACATCAAGGATGACGCCCGTGACCCGTCTGGCGGGAAGGGTGCTACGGACCTGGACGCCCGAGTGAGTGCGCTCTGCGAGTCGCTGGAACGTGTGTCGGCGTTGCACCGCGGCTCCGAGCCATTCCGGACAGCGCGCCTATCCGACCTGGGACCCTCCGCTGTGGCCCACAACCAGATTCAGCTGTTCTCGGAGGCGCAGTTCGAGCAGCGTGTACCCTGGAACGATGTGCAGTCGGGGCATTTCCAGTGGGTTCCTGAACGCTACACGGATGAGGTGGTCCCTTGGTCGGAGGTGACCTCTTTGACCTCGCACGAGATCCGCTGGGTGCCGAGTTCGTTGCTCTATCTGGGGCACGCGGCGGATGAGGCACGGTTCGGGAAAGGCGATTCGAACGGACTGGCAGGGGGAAACTGTCTTGAAGAGGCCATTCTCCAGGGACTGCTCGAGCTCGTTGAGCGAGACGCCGTCGCCATGTGGTGGTACAACCGCCTCCGCATGCCGGCCCTCGACCTGGATTCCACGAGCGATGGCTACGTGGCCCGAGTGCGGGAGTACTATCGACGCACGGGCAGAGCGTTGTGGGTGCTGGACCTAACCAACGATATTGACATTCCCGTGTTCGCTGCGATCGCGGGTTTCGAGAGTGCCGAGCGGCCCGATCTGATCATGGGCTTCGGCGCTCACCTTGATCCGGGGATTGCCCTAAGTAGAGCACTCACCGAGCTCAACCAGATGCTTCCCACCGTTCTCAGAAGCCCCGAGCAGCGGCGCCGTCAACTGCTGCCCGACTTCGCGGACGTGATCGATTGGTGGGACACCGCGGATCTCGCGGGTCACCCGTATCTGGTGCCGAACGCGGAGACCTGCCGGTCCATAGACCGGTACGCGAGAGGGGAAGATCGCGACCTGCTCGTCGTGCTCGAAGAGGCGGTAGGGATGGTGGCCGCTACCGGGTGCGACGTTCTGGTCCACGACCTCACGCGAGCCGATATCGGGTTCTCAGTTGCGAAGGTGTTGGCACCTGGCCTGAGGCACTTCTGGCGGCGGACCGCGCCCGGTCGGCTCTACGACGTCCCCGTCGAGTTGGGATGGCTCGAGTCGCCCACAACCGAGCCGGAACTCAACCCGGTGTCGATGTTCCTCTAGCGGGCGGATTGCCTGCGTACCGCTCGTGTCCTAATCTCAGGCGTCGGCCCCCCCCGCGGTCACGTGAGCGGATTCCGCGCAATCGCGTGACTTCCTCCCGACTCGCCTACGGTAGCGTTGGTACCACATCACCCCAGGGACCAACGACAGAAGGGATAGAGGACCGTCCGTTTGTCGTCCCGCGCGAGCGGGCTCCCCGGGGGACCCCTTGCGGGAGCACTCATGCAGCCAGATGTCAGAGCGGGCACGCGGCCCGCGACAGTTTGGATCGTCGAAGATAGCGCAGACTACAGGGAGACCGTCCAGGAACTCGTGGACGACTCCGACCACTTCAAGTGCGCCCACGTCTTCGAATCCGGAGAAGGGCTGTTCGAGTACTTGAACGTGCCCGGTCATTTCGCGCCCGACCTGATGATCGTGGACATCGGGCTGCCGGGGATGTCAGGGATCGAGGTTGTGCAGCGCGTCCGCCGAGTTGCAGCCCAAACGCAGATCGTGATGCTCACCATCCACGAGGACAACGAGAGGATCTTCGAAGCGCTCTGCGCGGGAGCGTGTGGCTACCTGCTGAAGACCGCGCGGCCCTCGCAGATCCTTGACGCGCTGAAGCAAGCCCGCGCAGGGGGCGCGCCCATGACCCCACAGATCGCCCGCCGCGTTCTCAACCTGTTCACCCAGATCCGAGGCCCGAGCTTCGACTACGATCTGACCGATCGGGAAAAGGACGTGTTGCGCGAGCTGATTGAAGGGAAGACGAAGGCGCAGGTTGGAAAGGCGCTGTTCATTGCCAGCCATACCGTGGACTCACACATGCGCAGTCTGTACGCAAAACTGCATGTGCATTCGAGGACGGAGGCGGTGGTGAAGGCGCTGAGAGAGAGACTGGTTTGAAGAGGACGTTCCCAGAGAGACCATCCAGATGCACGAGACAGCCCATGTCCCTGATACGCACTAGCTTTGTTCCCGACAGGATTTCCCCGGACGAGTTCGCGGCGTTGTTTCGCACGGACGGTAGGTGTGGCCTCGATGCGCCCGACGATTGGTTCCTTCCGCTCCGTGTGTTGATGGCTCTATGGCGCGACCTCTACCCCCGGGTCTGGGCCTTGGTGTGGGCTAACGAGTTTCCAGCGCCCCTCCCGGGTGACCTGAAGCCCTGGCTGATCGCCGCGATCGATATGTTCTCCAACAACAACCTGGGGAGCGTGCCGTTTGCGACCAACATGGCTGAACTACGGGGGTACCTCCTATCTGCCGCTGCCGTTCCGATCCGCTTCATTGGCCCAGAGGCGCACGATTACCTGCTTAGCGATCAGGGAATCGACCTGTTCGAGCCACCCGACCCCAACAATTGGCGAAATACTACTGGTGACCCGGTCACCCATGCGCCCGACAAGTACTTCTTCGGTCTGTACACACATCGCAGTACGGGACGCCCCGCAATGGGCGTGCCTGGCGTCCTTGGTGACTCGGCGGTGGTTGCACCAACCGGGCCTGCCCAAATTGACGTCACACCGTACCTGTCTAGCATGATCACCTCTGTTAGCGCCCGCTGCATTTCGCTCGATTGCTATGAGTGTGCGGTGGCGCGGTGCTGGACACTCCAAGGAACAGTAGTCGGTGGGATCGCGAGTGAGCTTCCCCGAGTGGCCGCAACGATCTGGGCGGAGGACGGAATCGCGGGAGCTCCTAGCGGCTACGGTGCCAAGTACGCGCTCACCACAGCGAACGAGCTCGCACCACCCTACCGCCGTGGAATCAGGTTCATCTTCAAGGAGCGACTCGAAACCATGCTTCCCGAGCCGAACGAAATGGCCTGTGAAGTGAGAAGTTTCGTGGCCGCCAATGTGGGCGTGGTCAACCCTGTGAGCGAGGAGATTGTCTTCACCCGGAGGGGTATGTTCTTCCCGTCGCTTGGGAAGCCGCCTTTTGCAGGCATGTTGGTGGACATCTATTCGGGGAATGCGGCGAATCCGGTCTTTACCTTCAGCGTCCGTTGCACTTGAGTGTGGACCTTAGGGCTGGTGGCGGTCCAACTGGTAGTAGGCCAGTCTCTCTTCGGGGCTGACTCCCCCAGCATCGATGGGATCGCAAGGAATAGCACCGCTCCCGTGGTCGCGAATATCCTGAGCGAAGATGAGGGGGGCTGGTCAAGCGTCTCGGATCTAGCGCAGGATCGCCGGGGCTTTGTTTGGATCGCCACGCAAGCGGGTGTTTATCGCTTCGATGGAGTGGCGTTCCGGGCCCTTCCCGATTCTCGATTGGATCTGCTGGCTACGACAGTGTACGCTGCTGTGGATGGCTCTATTTGGATTGGCAACTACGTTGGGCAGGTGGCGAGGGTGGATCCGACGTCTTTGGTCACCACTCACCTCGTGGAAATCGACCCACTTTCGGAGTCAGCCCCTGCGCCCGAGTCAGAAGGCGCTCGGCCTCCGGACGTTGTCGACATAGCAGCAGACGGGTCCGGCCGGATCTGGGTGGCAACCGATAGGGGACTTTATGTCGGGTTCCGCGCGGAAGAACCGGACTTCCAAAGGGCGGTTGAAGGTTCCTTCACCTTCGTCGAGAGCGAAGGCGATCACCTTTGGGTGGGTAGGTCAGGTGGTACCCTCGCGAGGCTGTTCCCGGGTGTGGGCTCTGGACCACCGACGCTCAGCATACATGAGGTCGGCGAATGCGGAGCTGGCATCTTGGATATTCTGAAGGTGGCCGACACGAGTTGGTTGGTAGCTACGCAAGGAGAGGGGGTATGTAGACTTGAAGGCGGTGGGGAGGGGTGGCACACCGTTCGGGGATGGAGCCTGCCTGGACGACGCGTGAGGACCCTACTTGCCGACACCCAGGGCGGTGCCCTTGTCGGAAGCGGCTCAGGGTTGTTCGTCATAGGTCGCGACGGCCAGTTGCTCGCGCACAGGTCGACTGAAGACGGGCTACCGGACAACCGCATCTCGCGACTCCTCCGGACTCGGGACGGCTCACTCTGGGCGGGCACATGGAACGGTTTGGTAGCGCTGGCGGATAAGGAAGGTGTTGTGTCGCTTGAGGATCGAGTGGGCTCGAGAATGGCCTCTGATGTGGTTACGATTACCAGCACCTATGACGGAACGTTGGTAGTGGGAGGGATGAACGGCGCGCCGGCGCTGCTACCAGAGGGGGCGCGGGAGTTTGTTCAGCATCAAGCCGCGACCAGCTCACCCGTCTATTCGATGCTCGAAGACAGGCATCGGTCGCTTTGGGCGGCGTCGTTGGGTGCAGGGTTGTTCCGTTGGACGCATCAAGGGGGCTTTCGTCGATGGTCTGTGGGATCCGGGAGACTCGTGTCGCTTGAAGAGGATCCTGAGGGAGGAGTTTGGGTCGGCTCAGCCGAAGAGGGCCTGTTCCGAGTCACAGGCGACGACACGATTGAGGATTCCTTTGCGTTCGATACCGGCAAACGCCTAGGGAATGGGATGATCATGTCTATTGCGGGAGCACCAGACGGATCGCTCTGGGTACCCGTTTTCGGTGTTGGCCTTTTTCGAGTCAGCCCGACAAGAGATGACATGACTGCTTGGGACGATCGCGATGCGCTAGGAGGAGCTCGCGTCCTCAGCGTCTCGCCTCAACGCGACGGCAGCGTCTGGATCGCGACCCAAGGTGCAGGCGCATTCAGACTGGATCCATCGACTGGACAGTTAGATCAGTACACTGAGGAAGATGGGCTGCCTTCGGATAACGTGATGGCGGTGCTTCCGGGGAATCCGGGGACCATGTGGCTGACGACGGCCGAAGGTCTTGCTGCTCTCGACCTCACACTCGGGCGAGCGCGGGCGCTCCACAGGGGTTCCGGCATCGCCGGCAATCGCTTCTATGCCAACTCAGCTCACAAAGACGAAGAAACGGGCCTCCTGTATTTCGGTGGCCCAAACGGTGTGACCGTCGTCGATCCCTCCAAGATCCAGTTCCGCGACACTCCACCCCCCGTCGCCCTCACCGCTTTGGTCGTCGACGGGGACACCGTCCCCGTCTCTCGCGCCCTCGGCGAAGGCGGCCTTCGCCTGGACCACGACGAGAACTTCTTCACCTTCAGTTTCGCTGCTCTCGACTTCACAGACGTCAGCCAGAACCGCTACGAGTACCGGCTTGATCCGTATGAAGAGGAGTGGAACGACAACGGTAACTACAACGTGGCCAACTACACCTTTGTGCCTTCCGGCAACTACACATTCCGCGTACGCGCCAGAAACTCCGAAGGCGTGTGGAACAACGAGGGCTTGGCCATCCCCGTGTTCGTCGCGACGCCGTGGTACCGGACCTGGTGGTTCTATGTGCTCGTGTTCTCCGCCTTCGCCGCGGCTACGTGGGCCCTCTTCGCCTACCGCCTGTCCCAACTACGCCAGCGACAGGCCCTCCGCTTGAACATTGCCGGTAAACTCCACGATGACATCGGAGCCAACCTGTCCGCGATGGCACTCAAGGCGGAGATGGTGCGCACGGCCGACGCCCTGGACGAAAAGCGCCGTCGTCAATTGAGCGATCTCGGCCGTCTGGCTCGCGACACCGCTCACCAAGTCCGCGAGACGGTGTGGGTCGTCAACACCAAGTACGACACGCTGCAGGGTCTGGTGGCGAAGATGCGCGACACCGCCGACGTGCTGCTCAACGGTCACTTCGATGTTGTGTTCACCGCGCCCGAGAGCCTTCCGGCCCGAAGGGTCCCCATGGAGCTAAGACAGGACGTGTACCTGCTCTTCAAGGAATCGCTCCAGAACATCGTCAAACACTCCGGGGCCGAAACCGTACAGGTGGAGGTTGCCTATGACGCACCCCACCTCACGGTGACGGTGCGCGATGACGGAAAGGGCTTCCGGCTCGATGACCTCAAAGAAGGCAACGGGCTGGACCTAATGCGGCAACGCGCAGCTCGACGTCAGGGCTCGGTCGCTTTCGATACCCGGATAGGCGAGGGGACCACGGTCCGCCTCCGCGTGCCGATCGGGTAGCTGGGAGCGGCCCCCTACCGCCCCCTCAACAACCTCACATCCCCACTCACCGTCTTGAACGACAAACTCCGGTCGCCGTCCCCGATCACGCCCTCGATGTGCGAGCCCACCAAACGGTCCCGATCGCGGGTGTAACGCACGTCGAAGTCGGAGTCGAAATCCCCCGACACGGACGTGAACTCCACCTCGGTCTCTGCGGAACGGGGTAGGGTCAGTGTGATGTCGCCGCTCACGGTGGCGAACGACAGGTCACGCCAGTCCAGCGTGCCGATCTCGATGTCGATCTCGCCGTTCACGGTGCGCGCCTCGACCAGTCCCGTCGTCGACGCCCAGATGTTCCCACTAACTGTGTTGGCGTAGACGTCTGATTCGACATCTTCGATCTCGACGTCGCCTACGACGGTGTTGACCTCCAGCTCGACGCCGGCCGGGAGTGCGACCTCGAAATCGACGCTGACATCGATGTCGCGGTCGTGTCGGCCGCGGTCCCGACCCCGGTCTTCGCCATCACAGCGTTGGCGGGCACGGTCCCGGGGGAAGTAGATCGCGCAGACGGTGATGCCATCGCGGCCCTCTACGGCAACGATCTCGACGTCGTCGAAATCGCGCTCCCGACCCTGTTTGGTGGCGCGCACCTCGGCTCGGTTTCCGGACGCGCGAACGACACGCACATCACCGGAAATGCCCTTCACCTCCAACAGATCACCGCGGGCGATGGTGCCGGACCACTCGAAATCCTGGCCCTCTAGGGGAGCTACCGCGCCGGCCAACGCCAAAGCGAAGACTACTCCACACGCCCTACCCAGTGCGCTCTTCATCCCGATCGCCCTCTTGTCTGATGTCTGATGTGTCCGGAGGTGCCTCACTACCGGTCTTGGATGCAGGCCCCCCGAAAAAGGTTTGGGGAGCCGCCACCGGCGGTCAGGACACTCTACGAGGCGAGTCGGGAGAGAGGTTTCAGGCTTCGTCGGGCGAGGTGGGCTCGGATCCCTTCTGCAGCTTGGCCACGAACTCCTCGGCTTCGGTCGGCACCAGTAGGTTGTCCGAGATCTCGGCGATCTCTTCGGCCGCCTTCCACGCGTGCTCCAGGCGCCAAAGCTCGCCGGACAGGGCCCGGCGCTCGGCCTCTTCATGAAGGGCCATCTCTAGGGCCAGCTTGGTAGGGGTGGGCATTTTGTTGACGTAGCCCGGGATGCCCTTCTTGTCCTTGAAGCGATTGCCGGTCACCAGGTCCGAGAGGAAGGGATCTGGATGACCGAACTCCTCGATTTCGCCTACCGCGTCCTGTACGGTATCGCGCTTCCCGCCCCGTCGGTTGAACTTGGGCATGATCTTGCCGATATGTCGTTCCGCCTCGGCACCGCTGAACCAGCGCTTGGTCTTCCCCTTGCGGACCTCGAGCCGAAACCCCTCCTCCTCGTCAGCAGGGCGCAGCCGGGTGCCCAGCAAGTCGGGCTGCTTCAGCTTGATACGGCTCCCGTCGTCGTTCTTAAGCGTGACCAGGGTCCTGCCGTTCATCCACAGGTTCACGAAGTTTCCACTTTGGCCAAGCAGCACGCCACTGATGACGCCCGTGGCCAAGCCGCCCACCACGACGCCTCCAATCACGATGGCGGCCCCGCCCCCATAGAGCAGCGCCCGCTTTCGCCTGCGGCCGAACTGATCCCCATAGCGCCACGCTGCGAACTCAGCGCGAAACGGGGCACCGATGCGGACCAGCTCCAGCCCTTCTTTGTGGCGTGCCAACCCGATGTTCTCCGTCGACACTCGCACCCGGGTCTCGCGGAACAACCGCTCGCAGGCCTCCACCGCCTCCCAGCGTTCCTCCAACGGGGTGAGGTTCCAGCGCTCGCACTTCTGGCAAACGACCCACAGGCGCCCCTTGGCCTCGTCGAACGCCAGCCGTCGCCCCACCGGGAAGTGTTCGATGACCTGGTTCTCGCCCAGGGGCTTGTTGCAGAACATGCAGGCTTTGTACAACGCTCCTCCCAGCTTTCGTTATGGGGGAGTACGCTTCATGGGTCCGGATTCTTCACGTGCGGACGTTGGTACCAGGTCGGACCTCAACGGTTAGCGGGTAGCTTCCCAGACGACGGTCCCGCCCACCATCGTGAGTTCAGGACGAAGGTCTTCGAGCGCCTCCGGGTCGACCGCCAGCGGATCGATCGGCAACACCGTGAGGTCGGCCCACATGCCCGGGTCGAGCGTGCCCTTCTCCATCTCCTCGAACGTGAGATGCGCATTTCCGTGCGTCGCGGCCCGGAGCGCTTCCGCGACCGACACACGCTCGCCTTCGCCGACGACCCCAGCGCTGATGGTGCCGCGAGTGGTGAAGTGGTAGAGCGCCCACCAGGGGTTGTAGGGGATCACTGGGGAGTCGGTGCCCGTGGACACGGGAATCCCCTCGCGCAGGTAGGTGGCCAGGGGTGTGGTACGTGCCACTCGCTCCTCGCCCCAGTACTGGACGAGGCTGGGAGCGGCCAGGTACAGATGATTCTGAGCGGCGACAGAGACACCCAGTGCCTTCATCCGTGGGAAGTGGTCGGCACGCGGAATGAACCCATGCTCGATCACCCAGCGTTTCCCCGTGATCGGCTGGTCGGCGTGGGCTATTTCATAGGCGTCCAACACCAGGTCGATGGCGGCGTCCCCAACCGCATGGGTGGCCACCCGCCATCCCAGCCGGTTCAGCTCGCGAACCACGCCAAGGTAGCGTTCCCTCGGCACGGTCTGGAGACCCACATAGCTCCCACCCTCGCCCCATGGCTCGCGGTAGGGCTCTCGCATCCAGCCACCCTCGAACCCACCGTCCACGCCCAACTTCACACCGGCGACCCGAAGCCACTCGTCGCCCTGACCAGGCGAGACGCCGTAGGCGTCGAGGGCCCCGGCGAAGTCCTCGGGTTCGGTCGAGTACGGCGGGCGCAACAGCACGCTGACACGAAGCGTAAGCGCATCACGGTCTCGCAGGGCCTGCAAATGTCGCAGGAGTGCCGGTGAGCTCCCCGCGTAGCGGATACTGGTCAGACCCAGTTCATTCAGCCTGCGATGCTCCTCCGCCAGGGCCGCGACCTCCTGCTCGAAGCTGCGATCGGGCCCCGGCGGAAGTGTTACGGCATCTTTGGCTCGGTCGACCAGCTCACCGTTCAGTCGGCCATCCGGGTAGCGTCCGAACCGTCCGCCCGTTGGGTCGACGACGCTCTCATCGATGCCGAACTGTTCAAGTGCACGGGAGTTGAGGATGTACTCGTGCCCGCCCCGGACCAAAACGGCCGCATGACCGCGAGTTACGGGGTCCAGATCGTCCCGAAGCGGCAGTCGCTGTTCCGCCAACTGTCCCTCGTGCCAATCGCTGTTGCTCACGATCAGTCGGTCGCCCGGGACGGTGGCCGCCCTGTTACCGATCGCCAGGATGATGTCAGTGATGGAGCGGGCCCCGCTCAGGTCGACCCCCGGGCCCCCGCCAATCGAATGGAAGTGGTTGTCCCCCAGGCCCGGGATGGCGGTGCGGCCAGCCAGCTCGAGGCGGAGGGTGCCGGGACCCTGGAGATAGGAGAGTGAGTCCGCGGGGCCGGCCGCCACCACCCGACCCTCCCGGATCGCCAAGGCTTCGACGGTGCCGCTCTCGCCCAAGGTGTGGACGACGCCTCCCATCACCAGCACGTCGGCGTATCGCTCACTGGGCCCGCATGCGAGCAGCAGAGCCGGAACCAAGACAAGCAGAGTCCGCATGTCTCCCAGTCGAGCCTTCAGGGGGCGGGAGCGCAACCCGGGGGAGGAACGCTACCTTCCGTGAAAGGACGAACATCAGGACAGCACCGGAGGAGTCATGGCGGGCGAGGGCGTGAAATACGGTATGCAGCGCACGGTGGCGTTGGACTTCGAGACGGCCGACCAGCGGGTGCGAGAAGAGCTAGGGAAGGAGGGCTTTGGCGTGCTGACCGAGATCGACGTCTCGGCGACGCTCAAGAAGAAGCTCGACATCGATTTCCAACCCTACCGGATCCTTGGGGCCTGTAGTCCACCGCTTGCCCATCAGGCATTGCAGGCCGAGGTCGACATCGGCCTTCTGCTGCCATGCAATGTCGTCCTTTACCCAGGCGAGCAGGAGGGGACGACGGTGGTTGCGGCCATCGACCCGGTGGTCCAGTTGGGGGTGGCGGAAGCGGAGGGTCTGGACGGCATCGCCGCGGACGTAAAGGCGCGTCTGGAGCGAGTCTTGGCGGGCGTTGCCTAGGAGGCTCCCCAAGTGGTCCGCGGTTGCCGCTGGGCTGGTAGTCGCGGCGTTGCATCTGCTCCTCCGGCCCGACATCCTGGCAACGGTAGGCACGCTCTACGACGACGTGGTCTACCTGTCCTTGGGCAAGGCCATCGCTGAAGGCGAGGGCTACCGCTCCATTCATCTGGTCGGCGCGCCCGTGCAGGCCAAATTCCCGCCGGTGCTCCCCCTGAGTTACGCCGGACTGTGGCGCCTTACAGACTCGTTTGTCGGTACGGCGTACGGAGCCTACACACTCTCGATGTTGATGTTGGCGGCGGGCACGTTCGCGCTCTGGCGGGTTGGACAGCGACTCGGTTCCCATTGGTGGCTCCTGGCGTTCTTTGCGGTAGGCCCGCTGCTCCTACTGCGCACACTCCGGTACTTCGCCGGCGCCGTCAGTGAGCCCTGGTTCCTGCTGGGGTGGACGGCCTCCCTGGTTTGGGTCAGTCGGCTGGGGGAGGAGGATGAGGCTGGCTCTCACCGCAACACAGCGCTTCTACTGGGATTGACCCTCAGTGCAACGGTATTGGTGCGGACACAGGCAGTGGTGTTGGTGCCCGCCTGTCTTCTTGCCCTGCTTATCCGCAGAGTTGCGATCAAGTGGATCGGCGTCGCGACCCTCGTCGCTGCGGTCCCCCTGGTGATCTGGCGGATCTGGCACGGGCGCATGATGGCCAGGGGGCCGGTTTCAGACTCGTTGGACCAGTCGCCCTACCTGGAGTGGATGATCGGCGACTCGCCCGCGGCCACGGTGGAGACGCTCGGACGGACGGCGGCGGTCAACGTACCCGCCTATTTCGAGCACCTGCAGCTTATCGTTGTAGGATGGGCGTCCTGGAAGGCCGCCTTGGTGGTTGTCGCGTGTGGTCTGCTGGCGCTGTTGGGATCCGTGCTCTCCGCCAAACGCCACCCGGAGCTGCTCCTCACCATTCTGGCTGTGGTGGGAGTCCTAGCGGTGTGGCCGTTCAACCAGGCACGGTTCCTGACCACCCTGCTGCCGATGTGTGGCCTGACCGCCGCGGTGGGGGCTTCGTTCCTGTACGAACGCGTCCCCCGCAACCTGCGTGTCGGCTCGGCACTGGCGCTGGCGGTTCTTACTCTGATGCTCGTGCGCGTCAACCTTGCGCGCAGGGCGTCTACGTATGCCTTCCAAGCGTCCGAAGGATCACTTCCGGTGGGGATGGCGCACGCCTCGCAGTGGATCTTGGACAATACCGATCCCGACGATCACATCTTCGCCGACTATTCGGGGACCTACTACCTCCGTACCGGTCGTCTCACCTCGATAGGACTTCCTGAACAGCCCTTCACCATCCCCTCCGTCCTGGCTCCGGGTGGGCGCTACTTGGCACGCCGCATTCTTGCCGACTCGGTGGATTACGTCGTGGATGCGCGTCCGGCCGAGCAGCGTATCGGCCCCCAGGTGGACGCACTGAAGCAGCGATGTCCGGAAGCCATTCGGCCGGTGCCGCCCATCCCAACGGGGGACGACCCGAGCCCCCGATATTATCAGGTCACGCGAGACGAGGACTGTCTGGTACCGCTCAGCCTCGAACCCGGACCCAGCGATCGTCCGGCCCGGCCTCGTTGACGTGTCGGTCCCCGTGTCCCACGCTGGGTCATGACCTCAATCACGAGTCGTCGAGAGTTCGTGCGATGGTTGGCTGCGAGTCCGCTGCTCGGGTCTTTGCAGGGATGCGCCACCGGTCCGAAGGACGAGGTCCCTACCGGAGGTGGGGCCTCTGACGCGCGGCTCTCCACGTTGGTGGGCTCCGCCGAGGAGGCGCTCGACGTCTTCGATCTGGAGGCGGCGGCGCGCACCCGAATCCCACACGCGCACTGGGGTTATCTGATCACGGGCACGGACGGGGAAGCCACCCTGCGCGCCAACCGAGAGGCCCTTGAGGCGCTACAACTGCGAGCTCGGCGCCTGGTTGGTGTCGACACGATCGACACGGGCGTATCGCTATTCGGGGGCGAGTGGCCCACGCCCATCATCGTGGCCCCAGCAGGTAGCCAACGCGCCTATCACCCCGAGGGGGAGCTGGCGACAGCGCGGGCGGCCCAGGAGCTTGGCCACCTACAGGTGTTGTCTACGGTCGCCTCGATCGGAGTCGAGGCGGTGAACGAGGCACGGGGTGAGCCCGTGTGGTACCAGCTCTATCCCACCTCCAACTGGGCGGTGACCGAAGGCGTCGTGAAGCGCGTCGAGCGGGCGGGCTGCCCTGTGCTGGTGCTCACCGTGGATCTACCAAGCAACAGCAATCGGGAGACGCAGGCGCGGTGGGCACGCATCGATGACCGTACCTGCGATCGCTGCCACACGGCAGGCGGCCGCGCTCCGCCGGTCAAGCCGATGTTCCAGGGGACGGGGTATCGGCCCCAGGACTTTCGTTCAGCCGGACTCACCTGGGACTTCATTGGGCGCCTTCGGACTATCACCGACATGCCCATCGTGTTGAAGGGCATCGTCACGGCCGAGGACGCCGCGCTTTGCGTGCGCCATGGCGTGGACGGCGTCTGGGTGTCCAACCACGGAGGGCGCGCGGAAGACAGCGGCAGGGCCACCATCGAGGCGCTGCCCGAAGTCGCCGCCGCCGTGCAGGGCCGACTCCCCATCATCATGGACAGCGGGATCCGTCGGGGCACCGACATCCTGAAGGCGCTTGCGCTGGGCGCCGACGCCGTGGCCGTAGGGCGCCCCTACCTCTGGGGGCTGGGTGCGTTTGGTCAGGAGGGGGTCGCGCGGGCGCTTACGCTGTTGCGGCAGGAACTCGAGATCACCATGAGGCTGGTGGGCGCGCCTTCGGTGCGCGAAGTCGGGCCCGAGGCCGTGGCCTGGCCCCGCCGTTGAGCAACTTTGGCTCGAGGCGCGTACACCGAACCCACCGCGGGACGTTGGCGTTGGGCGCCCTGATGGGCATCGTGAGCTGCGGGGACGCCCCCGTAGCCAACTCGGATCCCGCTCCCCTGCCGCTACGACCCCGGTTCGCCATCGACGGTGAAGCCAACCTGAGCGTCCTCCCCATGCGTTTCGACCAACCGGTGGCGTGGGAAGGAGCAGGCCCAGTGCAGCCCCCGACGCGCATGCAGATCGCGTTGCTCAACGACGATGTCGATGTCTACCTGGTCGTGCGGTGGGAGGATACCACCTACGACGATGACTGGGACGTCTCGAACGTGGGGCCGGAGGCCGATGGGTTACTGCTCTCGTTCGACTCCGATGGAGACGGAGTTGCCGGGACGGGAGACGACGCCCGTGTCGTGTACACTGCGCATGGTGGAGCGCTCTACTTCGACGCTTCCCTGGGCGGTGGGCTGTCGCCTGGGGGACCCTTCACAGGGGTGCGCGTGGACCAGGTAGGGCACGGCCTGGGCCGCCTCGCGTACGACGCTCAGTCCCAGGAATACACAGCCGAGTTCCTTCTCCCGCTCGATCCGGGACCGTCCTCCGAAGACGGCGTCTTGAAGGCGGACACACGTTTCGCCGTTTCGGTGTTCGATGCGTCGCGGAGTGCCTTGGCGTCCCCGTTCGGCGGGGCGATGGCGGGTGCGAGCGCGGCGGAATGGCCATCCCTCGAATTGGTAGCAATGCCGCCCCACAGCCGCCCCATGCTCCCCGACGACCTGAGCGGCGTGATCGCGTTGCTGAGCGAACACGAGGGCCGGCGAAAGACTTATCTGTACCGCCCAGGCTCGCGGACGCTCTCGGAGGTGGCCCTCGATCCTGACCTTCATGTCGCTCGCCTCGCCCTCTCCCACGACCGCAACTGGCTGCTCTTGGAGGCCAGTCGAACCCCGGAAGATCGGAACAGCTTCGAGGTCTATCGGGTGGGATCGGACGGGAGCCGGCTGCGGCAACTCACCGACAACCAGGTCTACGACGGCACTCCGGCGTGGTCGGCCGATGATGCTCGGGTGACGTACACGTCGGAGCGAGACCCAGGGAGTGGGGGGAGGCGGCACGGATCCATCGTAGTGATGAGCGCCGAAGGGGTTGAGTTGGACGACCTCTCGAGTCGCCTCGTGGACGAACGGGATCCATCCTACTTGCCCGACGGACGCATCGTATTCAAGACGACCCGTGCATCACCGTGGCCGCAGTATCGGATCGCTGCAGTCCGCGAGACCGGAACGGCGTTCACCATTCTGACTGAGGCGCTTGGCGGGACCGATCACCACCCGGTAGGTCGGGACGTGTGGATCTACTACGAGCGTTTCGGTGCCCCGAACCACTACGCCACGGATCCAGGCAGGCGCACCAAGCCGTGGAACATCCTCTCGGTGCATGCCGGAGGTGGGCAGGGCGGAACCTTGGTGGCGGACGGATGGGCCAACCGAATGCCGGTGCCCGATCCCACGGGGGAGTACGTGGCCTACCTCAGGCAGTCGGGCCATAGCTATCTGGAGTTGGTCACCAAGACCGGCACGTTCCTGGGACAGCTCCTGCCCGGCGTGACGGAGATCGTGCAGTTCGACTGGAAGTAGCCCCTTTCGCCCTGCAGCCCCTCAAGTGGGAGGCTCGCCGGAATCCCCGATCTCTTTCTGGAGCCACGCGCGGGCGAGCAACCAGTCCCGCCGGACGGTCTTGGAGGAAACCCCCAGCGAGACGGCGGTCTCCTCGAGCGAGAGTCCAACGAAGAAGCGATGCTCGACCACCTGCGCCGCGCGGGGGTTCGCCTTGGCAAGGCCGTCCAACGCATCGTTCAGAGCGAGCAGCTCATGGGCTCCGTCGTCCGCCAACAGAGCTCCAGCGTGCTCCAGCGAGAGCGCCGCCTGCCCGGACCCGCGCTTCTTGCGCCTGCGTGTTCGCGCGTGATCGATCAGCACCCTGCGCATAGCCTGGGCGGCGATGGCAAAGAAGTGATGCCGGTCTCTGGGTCCAATCCGGTTTCGCTTGGAGAGCCGGACGTAGGCTTCGTGAACCAGAGCGGTCGCCCCCAGCGTGTGATCGGGTCGCTCGCTCCTGAGCTGAGCGCCAGCCAGTATCCGTAACTCCTCATAGACGACGGGCAGCATGCGGTCGAGTGCTTCCGCGTCTCCATCCCGCAGCCGGCCCAACAGCTTCGTGACCCCGGTCGCGGGTAAGGCAGTTTCCGATGCCATCATGCGCGCAGCCTCCTTGGAGTGGTAGGGAGGGGGCTTGTCCTGATCGCGCGCTTATGGATGCAAACTGGTCAGGCGCAGGCGCATCCGTGGCCACAGCCGCCAGCTTCCCGTGCGTCGGCAGCACCTGACACCGGCGCCGGTGCGCTCATCAGGCGCTCGACAGGGCTATCTGGAGGCGTGTTGCCGAGCGGTGTCGCCGACCGCTCCGCCACTTCCGACCAGGACGCGAGCCGTTCGCTCATTCCGTGGCGGACCTCGACGGTGCGGCCGTTGGCGGGGCAATGGTATTCGTAGTATGGCATGGGGAAAGGTACCCTCGGGTCGCCGCTGGGTTGCGTTAGGACTACCGACGCCCTGGTTCCACGATCGCTTGATACACGAGCGTTCGGAACTTCTTCTGCAGGTCGAGCCCGCCTGAGGGCACCAGCTGCGCGAGGAAGATCCCCACGAGGTCTTCCTCCGGGTCCACCCAGTAGGACGAGTAGTAGGCAGAACCCCAGCCGTACGTGCCCGGTGATCCGTATATGCCTGCAGCGCCCGGATCCTCGAGGATCTCGAAGCCCAGTCCGAAGCCTCGCCCAGGCTCCGCGTACAGGGAGTCGACATGGTTGGTGGTCATGAGCGCAACGGTGGCGGGGGAGAGGATGCGGTCCCCGTCGAGCTGACCTCCGTCCAGTAGTGCCAGTAGGAAGCGGGCGTAGTCGGTTGCCGTGCTCACCAACCCCGCGCCCCCCGAGAAGCTGACCCGGGGCCCGTCGATGTACTCCCCTTGCCCCATGCCTTCGTCGGGGGCTCGATGGATTTCACCGTTCGCGTTGGCAGAGTACACCGTGGCCATCCGGGGCGCCTTGGATTGCGGCGGGTAGAAGTGCGTATCCGTCATGCCCAGGGGCCTGAAGATCCGTCTTTCGAAGAATGTGTCCAGAGGAAGTCCGGACGCGACCTCGATGACGTGGCCCAATACGTCGGTCGAGAGCCCATAGACCCACTCACGGCCCGGCGGGGCCTCGAAGGGTAGGGTAGCCAACCGCTCGATCGTGGTGCCGATAGGCTCGTCCTTGTCGGCGAAGTACCACAGGTAGACACCCTCGTCTTGGTATGCCTTGGACAGGCGTCCGCCGCCGTACGAGATGCCCGAAGTGTGGGTCAGTAGATCCCTTACCGTGATCTCCCGATTGGCCGTCTGCTGACCGTACAGGATGCCTCCAAAGCGCGAGGTGTCGGGTACTGCGAACTTACTGGCCGCAAACCCCGGGATGTAGCGAGAGACCGGGTCCTCCAAGGCCAAAGCCCCCTCCTCGACGAGCATCATGGCGGCTACGCTGGTGATGGCCTTGGTCATGGAGGCGATTCGGAACATGGCGTCCGTCCGCATGGGGCGGCCCGACTCCACATCCATGGCCCCGTAGCCCTCCAGGTGGGCCACCTGCCCGCCCCTCAGTACCACCGTGACGAGACCCGCGATGCGAGCCGAGTCGACGTAGGCATTCGCCAAGCGATCCCACCGGGCCAGCCGCTCCGAGGAGAGGCCAACCGTCTCGGGCTGAGTGCGCGCCAGTTCCTGTCCGGGAAGCGTAGCCGCCGTTGCGGCCAACCCTACGAGAACGGTGGCAAAGGTGAGCTTCACTGAGTGACTCCGGTTGGGGATGAACAGCGAAACGCGGGGACCCTCACACAATGGAGGGCCCCCGCGTCCGGTCCAGCAAGGGACGGGTCGAGGCTTAGAAGCGGCCTACCTGGGCCTTGGCCTCGGCCTGCAGCTCTTCGCTGGCGAAGATCGCGATCTCCACACGGCGGTTGAGCGCCTGGCCCTCTTCAGTGTCATTGTCCGCGACGGGTTCGGTTTCACCCAGACCCCGACGCTCGATGCGGGCGTCTTCGAGGCCCTTGCCCATCAGGAAACGGGCAGCCGCCTCGGCGCGACGCTCCGACAGCTTCTGGTTGTAGCTGTCTGCTCCCACCGCATCGGTGTGCCCCAGAACCAAGACGTTGGTTTCCGGATAGTCCTCGAGCGACTGGGTGAGCAGCTCGAGGTTGCTCTGTGCCTCTGGGAGAAGCCGATCGGAGTCGAATCCGAACAGGATCCCAGAATCGAACGTGATGGCGATGCCCTCGCCCACTCGCTCGACCGAGGCGCCCTCGAGGTCCTCCTCGAGTGCTCCGGCCTGCTCGTCCATCCGGCTTCCGATGATCGCTCCAGCGGCGCCGCCGATCACGGCGCCCATGATGGCGCCCTTGGCGGTGTCGCCACTGCGCGATCCAATCACGGCGCCCACAACGGCACCCGTGGCGGCCCCAACTGCCGCGCCTTCTTCACCCTGAGTGCCCTGGAGGCTGGCGCAACCGGAAACGGAGGCGCTCACCAGCAGGAGAGAAAGCACCGTGGCGGTCCAAGTCTGCTTCTTCATCTGATCTCCATAGTAGGGCCTTTTTCGCCCATTCAAGCCCGTCTCCAACTGATTCGACGGCCGAGTTCGCCGGGCGGTCACATTCCGACACCGCCTCGGTCCAAACCCCCTATTGCAGCGCCCATGCCACGAGGGGCTACCGACACACCCCCTAAACGAGGCCTGGCGCGGCGGTGAGGCGCCCCGAAAACGCACAGACGGGGGCCTTTTCGGGGCAACCCCCGGGGATGCGCGAACCGGATGAGTCCCAAACGCCCTGCGTCCCAGGACGCGACGTGCGACTCCGCAGCCTCCAACTGACAACAAAAACGTCCCTTTCTGAGGACGAAACTCTGTAAACCGGTGTCAAAACTAGAATTATGGGATTTACACGTTTGTCATATCTCTACGCGTTCGCTGTTACTTCGTGCCCCTAGACTCTGTGCGAGTCGAATGAGCGACTCACCGGTATTCGAGGAATCGAAAGAGGAGCTGGCGCGATATGCAGGCGTTAGTCGATTTCCTCCGGTCCACGGGGCGGGCGGCCTTGGTCGCACTGACCCTCCTTCCGGCCTGGGGAGGCGCCGCCAAGGCGCAGACGGCCGAAGAGGGGCGGATCGTAGGACGGGCAGTAAGTGCAAAAACGGGCGAGGCACTATCCAGTGCTCAGATTCAGGTCTTGGGGACGGGCATTGGAGCGCTCTCAGCCATAGACGGGCGTTTCGTATTGCGTACCGTGCCGGCGGGTGTGGTGGACGTACAGATCCAACTGCTGGGGTACGCCACCAAAACCGTGACCGGGATCGAGGTCGGGCCGGGAACCACAGTTACGCTCGACATCTCACTGGACCCCCAAGCGATTGCGCTCGAGGCGCTGGTGGTGACCGCCGAGGCCGAGCGCGGGAACACCGTGGCGCTCATCCAAGAGCGGCAGAGGTCCGCGGTAGCCGTCGACGCCATCGGCGCCGACCAGATCTCCCGCTCGCCCGACGGGGACGCAGCGGCTGCCCTGCGCCGGGTGCCCGGCATGTCGGTGGTCGAGGGGAAGTACGCCTACGTGCGTGGGCTCGGGGAGCGGTACTCCGCGACCACGTTGAATGGTTCGCCCTTGGCGTCTCCCGTTCCGGACAAGAAGGTCATTCCGCTGGATGTGATCCCCTCCAGCATGCTGGAGAGCATTGTCACGGCCAAGAGTTACTCCCCCGATCAGCCGGGGGACTTTGCCGGCGGGCTGGTACAGCTTCGCACACGGGACTTCCCTGCGTTTCGCATCCTCAGTTTCTCGGCTTCTACCGCCATCAACTCCGCGGCCTCCTTCAAGGACGGGCTGGGATACACCGGCGGCGGCTACGACTTCCTGGGCTTCGATGACGGCACCCGCGATCTGCCATCGCTTGTGCCTATGGATCGCCCAGTCACCCGGGCCAACTTCTCGAGCACGGAGCTTCAGGATATCGGCCAAGCGTTCTCGGGCGCTTGGGGACCGCGGACGCAGACGCTTCCCGTTAACGAGAGCTTCAGTGTCTCGTTCGGGGACGATCTCGAACTCTTCGGACGTTCCTTCGGGTTCCTGGCCTCTCTCAACCAATCCAGCAGCTACAGCGTACAGTCCGATCTGATCGAGAGGACCTTCAGTACGTCAGGCGGGGCGGACCCTGAAGTGGATTACGGCGGAGGGCTCACGACCCATTCCGTGTCTGTGGGCGCCCTGTTGAACGCTTCGTACGAACTGGCTCCCACCCACCGCATCAGCGTCAACGGTATTTACAACCGACTGACGGATGATGCCGCGCGCACCTTGGAGGGCTTCAACCTCGACTCCAACACCAACCAGCGGAATACACGCATCCAATACGTTGCCCAGACGTTAGCGAACGCACAGCTACGAGGTGAGCATCAGCTCGAGCGCCTGGGCAAACTCAAGGTGGACTGGAGGGCCGCCTTAACGCGGGCCGACCGCGAAGAGCCGAACACCCGCGAGTCACTCTACCGAGAGTTCGACGGCCAGTACGTCTGGGACGACTTCATCCAGAGTGGGAGCGTCTTCCACCAGGACATGTCCGACAATGGACATAGCGGTGCGGTGTCACTCGACATGCCGTTCTCGGTGAGGGACCTACCGGCTTCGATCAAGGCGGGTGTCAGCGCCGACCGCAAGGATCGCGACGCGTACTCGCGACGCTTTCGCTTTCGTCCCCGGGGAACCGACATCGATCGCACGCTGGAGCCCGATGAGCTCTTCCAGCCGCAATACATCTCGCCCTCGGGTTTCGAGATTGCCGAAGCGACGTTCAGGACCGACAACTACAACGCGTCGGAGGAGATCGACGCTGGCTACCTGATGCTGGATGCCGAGATCCTGCCGAAGCTCCGGATGGTGGCGGGTGCTCGCGTCGAGCGCTCCAGACAAGTGGTGGACCCGGTGGACCTGTTCCCGGTGCCCGGCCAAGCGCCACTCGCCGGCGCAGACGTCGACGAGACCCAGGTGCTCCCGGCGCTCAACCTGACCTACCAGGTAGCAGACGCCATGAACCTCCGCGTCGGTGCGTCGCAGACGCTCGCCCGACCCCAGCTCCGGGAGCTGGCCCCGTTCTCGTTCGCGGATTACGCGGGCGGGTTCCTGGTGGTCGGCAACCCGGAACTCACACTCAGCTCGATTCGCAACTACGACGTCCGGTGGGAGTGGTTCGTCACGCCGGGCGCCCTCGTTGCCGTGTCGGGCTTCTACAAGAGCTTCCAGGATCCAATCGAGGTTCAGGTGCTCCCCAGTACGGAGCTCATCAAGACCTGGGTCAACGCGCCGGACGCGCGCAACTACGGCACGGAGATCGAGGTGCGAGCCCCGCTCGGACTGCTCAGTGAGCGCCTGGGACACTTCTCGGCGAATGCCAACCTGACGCTCGTCAGATCCGAGGTCGCAACGGGTGGGCTCGTCCGCTATTACCTGCCCGGATCGGGTCCACAGGAGATCCGGGTGCTCTCGAGAGACCGGGCGCTACAGGGACAGTCGCCCTACGTGGGGAACGTGGGACTCACCTATTTCAACGAGACCTCGGGGACCACCGCGACAGCGCTATTCAACCGACTCGGTCGTCGCATAGACGCGGTGGGCCGTGAGGCGACACCGGACATCTACGAGGAGGCACGCAGCCAACTCGACGTGGTGGTCGAGCAGCGGCTCGGAGGCGTAACCCTCAAGCTGTCCGCAGGACGTCTGATCGGTCATGACATCGTGTTCACACAGGGGGGTGACCTGGTTCGTGGCTACGACACCGGTCGCAGCGTTTCTCTGTCACTTAAGGTCGGCAGTTGAACGCGGGCTCGAGCGCATCCCCAACCCATGTGCGGTGGCCTCACCGATGAGGCTGCTCGTGCTGGCCGAAGGGCCATTCAAACCGGAGGAGACGTCTTAGTAATGCGTAGAATCAGGCAGTTCCAAGGGATGGCGGCGGGCGTGCTGTTGGCGGTCGCGCTCGGAGCCTGCGACGACAACGGCACGGACCCGCAACCTCAACCTCCGGCCGCGCCGACCGGTGTAACCGCGACCCTTTCGGGTACCGATGTCACGGTGACGTGGTCGGCCTCCACGGGCGCTACGTCCTACCAGGTACAGCGCAGGACCGTGGGGGGTGGATCCTTCTCCGATGTGGCCAGCAACGTCACCGGCACCACCTACACCGACTCGGGCGTACAGACGGGCAACACGTATCAGTATCAGGTGATTGCCTCCAATGCAGACGGGAACTCCGCGGCCAGCCAGCTGGCTGAAATCGAGGTGCCGGAGGAGAACCTCACCGCCATCTTGAGTGGGGCCATCAACGGCACGCGGGAGCTCTCCGCGGACACCACCTACCTGTTACAGGGACTCGTGACCGTTGAGGCGGGCGGCGCCCTCAGGATCCCAGCGGGCACGACGTTGATGGGCGATGTCGCGGTGCAGCCGACCGCGGTGATCGTGCGGGTCGGTGGGCAGATCTTCTCCGAAGGGACCGAGACCAATCCGGTCGTCTTCACCAGCTCAGCACCCGTGGGCCAGAGAGTGGCCGGGGACTGGGGTGGTGTGGTCATCAACGGCGAATCGCAGTGTAACTTCCCGGCCAGCCAGTGTGTGGGCGAGGGGAGCTCGGGGCAGTACGGAGGTTCGGTCCTCGATGACAACTCCGGCCGAGTGGTGTACACGCGCATCGAGTACGCCGGCTTCGAGGTGAGCTTCGGCAACGAGCTCAACGCCCTGACGCTCAACGGTGTAGGTTCTGGCACCGAGATCCATCACGTCCAAACGCACAGTGGTTTGGACGATGGATTCGAGTGGTTCGGTGGCACGGTCAACACGTCGTACTTGATCGCCACCGACATCTCGGACGACTCCTTCGACTACTCCACAGGTTGGGCAGGCACGGGACAGTTCTGGATCGCACAGCAGAACCCGGATGACGCCGACAACGGCTTCGAGGTCGACGGGAACGAGGACGACTTCAACGCGACTCCGCTCACGGACCCGCACGTCTGGAACGTCACCCTGGTGGGCAAGGGCGCGGGTGGTCAGGGCGGCACGGCCGGGGAAAGCACACGCGGCATTCTGCTTCGCAGGGGCGTGGCCGGCATAGTCGGGTGTGGCATCGTGGTCGGGTTCGGCACCGCGGGTTTGGACTTCGACAACCCGGAGACGGTGTCGAACGGGGCCAAGGTGACCGGGACGATCCTGTTCGACAACGCTAAGAACGTCGACGATGACGGAGACGGCATCGATGAAGCGGCACTCTTCGCTGCCGACGCCTCGAACCGTGAGGTCGATCCCATGTTGGCACAGCCCTACGACCGCATGGCGCCGGACTTCAGACCGGATGCGGCCGGTCCGGCAGCGAGTGGCTGTACGGCACCGCCGGCAGGTAGCGGGCTGATGACCGTCGATTACATCGGGGCGGTTGATCCCGCATCCACCAGCCCCTGGTATCTCGAGGGCTGGACCCGTTGGGGAGACCCCGACGCGGGCTGAGCAGCGCTCCTCTGCTCGCTCACGCCTTGCGTGGGTTCACCGGGTCGGTCGCGTGCGGCCGGCCCGGTGTCTCCTCGCGGTGCGAACCCACGGTGTCGGGGCTGTGACCTTTCGCAACCTCGCGCTCTCCGCACTCCTCGTGCTCGTCGGTGGCCTTGGTTGTGAGAACGACCATGGAACCGCATCCAACGGCTGGGCTCCGTCTCTCACAACGCTCGGCACACTCGTCCTGGACGGCTTCCAGGTGGGAGACACGGCACTCCTGGCATCTCTACGGCTTACTCGCGAAGAGCACAATGAGGAGATCTGGCCCGAACTGCCCGTGGCCTCGTCTGGGACCAACTTCACGGCCGAGATGGCCTGGTCCAACATCGGTCAAAGGGACCGCCGAGCCATGTCCCGTAACCTGAGTTGGTTTCACGGACAGGCGGTGACCTTTCAACGGGCCGAGTGCCGAGGGCCCACGGAGACCTTTCCGAGTTTCCAAGTCCACACCGACTGTTGGGTGCGCTTTCGACTCCAGGACGGACCCGCGGAGGCGCAACTCTTCAAGGACGTGGTCGAGCGAAACGCTCAGTTCAAGATCTTCCGGTACTACGATGAAGCGCTGCGCCGACTGGAGCCCGACGGGTAGTCCAGACGGTCGAGTCTCTATCGTCTCGCGGGCACCTTGAATCGATACCCGAAGCCCCGGACGGTGTCGATGCACCCTCCTGCGTCGCCCAACTTGGCCCGTAAGCGGCGGACGTGCATGTCCACCGTACGGGTCTGAATCCGACCGGACACCACTCTGTCCAGGTCCCAGGCACGCTGGAGCAGTTCGCGCCGCGACTGCGTGCGTTCAGGCCGCTCCATGAGGGCCCTGAGCAGTCGGAACTCGGTCGGCGTGAGCGTGACCTCGCGGCCGTGCTCACGTACCTCGTGAGAGCTGAGGTTCAGCTCCACTGGGCCCAGTCGGAGCAAGCGCGTCCCGGTTTCTCGCGAGGGTTCGCGCACCCGTCTGAGGATGGCACCCACCCGGAGCACCAGCTCTTGGGGGTTGAACGGCTTGGTGAGGTAGTCGTCGACTCCCAGGGCAAGACCTTCGATGCGCTCCTCGTTGGCCCGCTTGGCCGAGAGCATCAGGACCGCTACGCCTCTGAGCGTGGGATCCGACCGAATCCGCTGGAGCACCTCGTCGCCTGAGATCACGGGAAGCATTCGATCGAGTACCAACAGGTCGGGGACCTCGCGCTCGATGGCGCGTAGCGCGTCCTCGCCCGTCGTGGTGGTTTCGACCCGATACCCCGCACGCGTCAATTCGTACGCCACCAGGGCCGCGATGTCGACCTCGTCCTCGACGACCAATACTCTGGGGCGGGGACTCCTCTTTTCGGTACCTCCCAACACCGCCGCTCCGAACGGGGGAGTGCTCACGAACTTCGCCAAAGATGCTTCCCCCCCGTAACGTGCGAACGGGCGAAGCTGTAACGAATGGGTAACCGCCCTGGCCAACCCACCGGGAAAGAAGGGATATGACCTCTGGCAGATGGTGGATCGTCGCGCTCCTGCCCCTCCTCGCGTGTCAAACTGAGGCGGCCCGCGTGGAGCCGGAGATCCTGGGGTTGGAGCCGGGAAGCCACTCCTTCGAGTTCGTGGATCGCCGCGGCGATCCCTCTCGGCCGATTCGTGTTCGTTACCACCAGCCCACTGGGTATGGCCCTGAAACGCCAATCGTGGTCGTGATGCACGGCGCGTCGCGGGCTGCACAGCGCTACTTCGACGATTGGCAGCCGGAGGCCGAGTCTTACGGCTTCCTACTGCTCGTGCCCGAGTTTTCGGCCGAGCGTTACCAGGGCAGTCGGCAGTACAATCTGGGCAACGTCTTCGAGTCCGAGGACCCGGTGGGGTTGCGCCCTGAACGTCTTTGGTCGTTCAGCGCGGTCGGTCACCTGGTCGACGAGGTGAGGATGGCCACAGGAGGCCGACAGTCCGGGTTCCTGCTGTACGGTCATTCCGCGGGAAGTCAGTTCGCCCACCGACTGCTGTGGACCCTGCCTGAGTTGCCCGTCGAAAGGGTTGTGCTTGCAAATGCCGGTTGGTACACAACGCCCACGGACACCGTCCGTTGGCCGTACGGACTCGGTGGAACCCCGTTCTGGGATGGGGTCCCGACCGGTCTTGCCCGTGACGTGGTCGTGCTGTTGGGCGACCAGGACACCGACCCTGCCGCCAGTTCGCTCCGTCAGACTCCGGAGGCGTTGGCCCAGGGGCCTCATCGGTTCGCCCGGGGTCATCACTTTTTCGAGGCCGCTCGGTCTCAAGCCCGAACCCTGGGTGTGCCCTTTGCATGGCAACTGGACACTGTGGCTGGTGCCGGCCACAGCAACGCCGCAATGGCGGCGCGGGCGGCCGCGCTCTTGATGCGCTGACCATGGCGACCGGTGTCGCCCGAACCAGTCCGGGTTAGCTTCAGCCCATGACTCCCGCCCCCCGCATCCTTCGCGCCATCGTGTTCGCCGACATGGTGGGGTACACGGCCCTGATGGGGCGTGACGAAGATCTCGCCATCGAGCTGCGCCGTCACTACCGAGGCGTCTTGGAGTCAGCGGTCGCGACCTGGAACGGAGAGATCGTCCAATACTACGGCGACGGTGCGCTTTGCCTGTTCGCGAGCGCCGTGCAGGCGACCCGCTGCTTCCTAGACGTGCAGCGGGCCCTGCATGAGAAGCCCAAAGTGGCCGTGCGAGTCGGAGTGCATGTCGCGGATGTGGTGCGCGACGAGGAAGGCGTTTGGGGGGACGGTGTGAACGTCGCTGCCAGGGTCCAGGGGTTCTGCGTACCGGGCGGGATCTACGTTTCGGGCCGGGTAGGGCAGGACCTCCGGAGTCATCGCAACATCGAGGTCCGGTCGCTCGGCGCCCATGAGCTCAAGAATGTGACCGGGTCCGTGGAAATCTTGGCGGTGCTGGATGACGGGATCACCGTGCCCGACGCGGTCGTTGCTCCGGGTCCGGGAGCACCCGCACCCCCCCCTGCAGACACCCGCAGCGCAGTTGCCGTACTGCCTTTCGTTTCGATGAGTGCCAACCCGGACAACGAGTTCTTCAGTGACGGCATTACCGAAGAGATCATCAACGCGCTCACCGAGGTGGGGGGGATCGACGTGACCTCGCGCACGTCTTCCTTTGCGTTCAAGGGCAAGCAGTCAGACATCCGAGGCATTGCGCAGGAGCTCGGGGTCACGACGGTGCTCGAGGGGAGTGTGCGAAGGGCTGGTCAGCGGGTGCGTGTCACCGCTCAGCTCATCGATGCGGCCTCTGGCTATCACCTCTTCGCGAAGAACTTCGACCGCGACCTACAGGACGTGTTCGCCATCCAGGATGAGATCTCACGCGCCATCGCGGAGTCCTTTCGTGCAACCGTCATTGGAGAGGGCTCGGCACCCGAGCTGTCGACGCCCTCGGTTTCCGCTCACCCGGAAGCGCTCGAGTACTACATGAAGGCGCGGAGTCACTGGCACAAATGGACCCCGGAGGCGGTTTCGGAGGCCGTGGGGCTCTACGAACAGGCCATCGCCCTCGATCCGGACCTGGCGAGGGCTTACGCGGGGTTGGCCACGGCGCTTCAGTTCCTGAGTGTCCTAGGTCGCCTGAAGCCCGAAGACGGGTACCAGCGGGCGCAGCGGGCCGCGTCACAGGGGCTGATGGTGGATCAACGGTCGGCCGAGTCGCACCAGGCACTCGGGTTGGCAGCTCTGTTCTATCTGTGGGACAGAGATCGGGCCAAGCTGCACTTCGAGACGGCGTTGGAGTTGGCCCCCGGGTCTGCGGAGGTCCTTCAGAACTACGCGCTGATGCAGTCGATTCTGCTTGACTGGGAAGGCGCGCATCGGACGGGGCTCAAGGCGCTCGAGTTGGACCCGTTGTCACCCGTTGTCCAGGTGACGGTACTTCGTGCACTCCTCGCGGTCGGGAAGGTGGAGCGGGCCGTCGACTTCGCGGAGCGCATGATTCGGGACTTTCCCGAGTTTCGAGCGGCGTGGGAGATGAAGGGCGCCGCGCTCGCGACCGCTGGGCGGACCGACGAGGCCATCGCTGCTTTCGAGGAGTACCGGAGGCTTTCCCCCAACCCCTACACGGGGGCCACCTGGTTGGGCGCGATGCACATGCGCGCGGGGAACCGTGAGGCTGCCCTCGCGGAGCTAGCGCTCCAGGAGGAGCGAGAACGGGTGCATCCCGAAGTCAACATCGATATCGACTTCGCAGGCTTGTATGCTGCTTTGGGAGCCTCCGACAAGGCGTTCGAGCGCCTTGAGCGTGCCATCGACCGGCGCACGGGAGCGGTGGTGTTCCTGTGCAATATCCCCTTCTTCGCCCCGCTCTACGGCGATCCTCGCTTCGGCGCGGCCCTGGACCGAATCGGCCTGTGGAACAGCGTGGACCGGAGCCGACTGCTCGACGTCGCAGCCCGGTGGGAGCAGCGCTAGATCTCCACGACCAACCCGTCTCTCCCGGCCTCTATCGGAACGCTACAATGCGATTGAGCCGCGGCGACCAGGGCGTCGATTTGATCGTCTGTCCGACGCGGGTCGTGGTGAAGTAGGATGAGTCTCTCCACCTGAGCCGCCTCGGCCAGTGCGCACACTCGCTCGATAGAACTGTGCCCCCACCCCTTGCAGCGAGCGAGCTCCTCCGCTGTGAATTGAGCGTCGTGAGCCAGCACCTTGGCCCCATCGGCAAAGTCCACGAACGCCTGAAACGGACGCGCATCGGGGTCGTCAGCGTCCAGCTCGTTGTCTGGCATCAAGACGAGATCCCCCGTGGACCCCTTGAAGCGGTAGCCCCAGGTGACGCCCTGGTGATTCGCACGGATCCGTTGAATGTCGAACCCGCAGCTCTCCAGATAGTTGAGCGGATTCCCGGCGATACGACGGCAAAAGGCTGGTAATGCGGCGGCCCGAACCGGAAAGTGACGCCCATCGAAGAGCGAAAGGGCACTCCAGGGAACGCCTTCGGTTTCGACATCGAACATTAGAATCTCACGGCCCTCCTCCCAGATGGGAGAGAAGAACGGGAGGCCCATGACATGATCGGCGTGGAGGTGGGTGAACATCACGTAGACGTTGTCGTTACCACCCTCGAGGTGGTCGCCACACGCGCGGATGCCGGTGCCTGCGTCCACGATGACATGGTGATCGGCGTGTGCCACCGACACACAGCTGGTATCCCCTCCATATCGCAACGTGTTTGGCCCAGGTACCGGGAATGTACCGCGGGTCCCCCAGAACGTGACCTTCACGCCCCCGTGCCGCTTGTATCGGGGAGTCCCATGAATACGCCGATGAACAGCAGTACGCTCACCACCAGCGCCACCATAAACACGGTGTAGGACGTGCGAATGAGTGTGTACTTCCGCTGCAGCACGGTCCCCAGTCCGTAGATGTCCCGCATCATGTTGACGTAAAGCCGCTCGGTGTCCTGCATCAGGGTGGTAAGGCCCGTGACGAAGTCGGCTTCGCTCATCCGCGCGAAGTTCCCGAAAAAGAGAATGTTGGCGTTGTTCCTTTCTACGTCGGCAAGCGTAAGGTCTCGCTGCGTGACGCGAGGCCGGGCCGCCAGGACCGCGAAGACCAGGGAGATCGCGCAGCCGACTAGTAGGACACCGGTTGGAAAGAGCAACCAGGGGTTGGCGTCGAGCTTCGGGGAAATCGAAGCGATGACCACCGAAATCATGATACCGTTGATCGAGATCATGATGTTGGCCTTGTTGTCAGCCATCTGACTCAAGGTCAGATGCGACCGGTAGGCCATGCGGAACATCGTCTCCACGCCCCTGGACGTCCCCAGGCCCTTGTCTTTGTCCTTCTTACCCTTCTTGTCCTTCTGCTTCTTGGACACTGCCGTCGCCACCGGCGGGGAGGCTGCCGCCTTGGCTGCTCCCGGATGCTCTGCGTCGGTCAAGGATCTCCCCCGGCTCCATTGGTGTTCTTCCTGCCAAGCTGGCGCGCTTCGGTCGCCCTGGAAAGGCGAACGCCTGGCGTGGGGTTCCGGCGCTCTTGTCCTACAAGGGTGGTGCCCGTCAGTTGGGAGACCACCGACCCATTCATTACGGAGTCATCATGCTGCGCCCCATTGCCTCTGGCCTCGTCGTCGGGTTCCTTGCACTACCCCTGCTGGCCCGACCCGCTGTCTCACAGTCCTTTCCAACTGGCGATCCCGTCATTGAAGCCATGTGGGAGGAGGGGATGGGCGCCGGCTCGCAGATCGAAACCCTCGCCCAAGCGTTGATCGATTCCATTGGTCCGCGCCTGATGGGCTCCCCCTCGTACGACCGCGCCGGTGACTGGCTGCTGGAGCGGTACGCGGAGTGGGGGATCGAGGCGGAGAAGCGCCCCTATGGCACCTGGACCGGCTGGGAGCGGGGAATCACGCATATCGACCTCGTCGCCCCCAGGGTTCGCACTCTTTCGGGGATGATGTTGGCTTGGTCGGCGGGGACCGACGGGCCGGAAGAAGGGGATGTCGCGGTCATTCCCGCGTCGGTCACCTCTGCCGATGCGTTCAACGCGTGGCTTCCCCAGGTGCAAGGCAAGTACGTCGCGATCTCTTTCCCCGAGCCAACCTGTCGAGCCGATGAGAGCTGGGAGGAGTGGGCCACCGAGGAGTCGTTCGCAGCGATGCGGGAGCGAAGGGAAGAGGCGCGACAGGCGTGGGCTGCCAGGATGCAGGGTTTGGGCGGCCTCCTGGCACCCCGGATCGAACGCGCCGGCGCCCTGGGCGTCCTCACCAACCGGTGGTCGGCAGGCTGGGGTGCGGATAAGATCTTCTCCACCCAGACTCGGGACATCCCCTCTCTGCACCTGAGTTGCGAAGACTACACGTTGCTCTACCGCATGGCCGAGCGAGAACAGGGTCCTCGCATCCGAGTGGACGCCCAGTCGACCCACCTGGGTGAGGCGACCGCGTTCAATGTGGTGGGCACGATGCCTGGCACCGAGCTGCCCAACGAGTACGTGCTCCTGTCCGCACACCTGGACTCGTGGGACGGTGCCTCCGGTGCTACCGACAACGGCACCGGCACGGCGATGATGCTCGAGGCCATGCGCATCCTGAAGGCCACCTATCCGAACCCACGTCGCACGATTGTGGTGGGCCATTGGGGTGGGGAGGAGCAGGGCTTGGTGGGGTCAGGCGCTTTTGCTGCGGACCATCCCGATGTGATCAATGGGCTCCAGGCGGCGTTCAACCAGGACAACGGTACCTGGCGCATCGATTTCATTCGGATGCAGGGATTCACTGGGGCCGGCGCGCACTTCGGGAAGTGGCTCAGCTCGGTTCCAAGGGAGATCACGCAACATATCGAGCTCGACATCCCAGGCGTGCCCGAGACGGGAGGAAGCGACCACATGAGCTTCATCTGCCGACCGGCCCCGGGGTTCAGGCTGCAGTCGAGCTATCCGGACTATCGACAGTACACCTGGCACACCAACCTCGACACCTTCGATAAGATCGTGTTTGACGACCTTCGGAATAACGCCACGCTCGCCGCGATGTTGGCGTATCAGGCCTCTGAGGATCCGGAGCGGGTACCCACCGACCAGCGCGTGCTGCCGCCCAACCCCCGCACAGGCGAACCGGGGACCTGGCCACAGTGCCGAGCGCCGCGTCGGAGTGCCGGCGGATGACCGCCTTACCCGGCCGGAGGTCCAGGAAGGGGCGTCGGTGGGGCCGCTATGGGTTCGTCTCCGGCGCTCTGCTGATCGGCGCCTGCGCGACCGGTCCCGCTGCCGGCCCGGGCGGGCCCATCGCCCGGACCGGAGGTACCTACGATCTGGTCATCGAGGGCGGCCGGATTGTGGATGGTTCGGGCGCGGCCTGGTTCTACGGAGACCTGGCGATTCGGGGTGACCGGATCGTCCGGATCGCGCCCCCGGGCGGGCTTCGCGCGACGGCCGCCGCGGACCGAATCGACGCCTCGGGACTGGTGGTGGCCCCCGGGTTCATCGACATCCAGAGTCACTCCCGCGGCGCGGCCCTGAGCGGCGATGGCCGGGTGGTCAGCAAGGTCACGCAGGGCGTGACCACCGAGATCATGGGCGAAGGGACCACCAACGCGCCCGTGAACGACCGCATCATCGAGGCTTCGGGTGTCCAAGACAGTGCCCGGGTGGCCTCGATGCGCCGCTTCCAGGGACCCCGCGGGTTCGATGCCTGGTTGGACGCGATGGAGGCGCATGGCGTGTCGGTGAACGTGGGGTCGTTCGTCGGCGCCTCGACGATCCGGCAGTTCGGTCGGGGACTGGCGATGGGACGTGCAAGTCAAGCTGAAGTGGATGCCATGCAGGAGGCGGTTCGGGACGCCATGCGCGACGGAGCGTTCGGGCTGGCTTCCGCGCTGATCTACCCACCGGGCAACTTTGCCGACATAGAGGAGCTGACGCTGTTGGCGCGGGCGATGGCCCCGTTCGGCGGGATCTACATCACCCATATGCGCTCTGAGGCGGATCGACTCCTGGAAGGGATGGACGAAGCCATCCAGATCGGGGAGCGAGCGGGTGTGCCTGTGGAGATCTACCACCTCAAGGCCGCGGGGAGACGGAACTGGAACAAGGCCTCAGCGGCCATTGCCAAGATCGATTCTGCCCGTGCGGAGGGCCTGGACGTTCAGGCCAACATGTACCCGTATGTGGCGGGTGGCACCGGCCTGACCGCGTGCTTCCCACCGTGGGTCTCTGCCGACGGAAAGCTGCTCCAGAATCTGGCCGACCCGAGGGTACGTGAGCGGATTCGGGAGGAGATCCAGGACAACGACGGGAGTTGGGAGAACCTGTGTGAGCTTTCAACCCCCGAAGAGGTGATGCTGTTGGGGTTCCAGAAGGAGGGGAATCGAGGGCTCATGGGGCGCCGACTGTCGGACGTGGCAGTGATGATGGGCGACGACTGGATGAACACGGCGATGGACCTGGTGCTGTCCGAAGAACAGCGTATCGGCACCATCTACTTCATGATGAGCGAGGACAACGTTCGCCTTCAGCTCCAGCAGCCCTGGATCAAGTTCGGCACCGACGCCGGTGGCGCTGACCCTGATCGGGCCAGTGGCTTGGTGCATCCCCGCACGTACGGCACGTTCACCAAGATCTTGGGTCAGTACGTGCGCGAAGAAGGTGTGCTGGAGCTCGAAGACGCTGTGCGAAAGATGACGTCGGCGGTTGCTACACGCCTGCGGATTCGCGACCGCGGCTTGCTGTCGGAAGGCTTTTTCGCCGACGTCGTGGTGTTCGACCCGGAGACCGTCCGGGATCGGGCCTCCTACCAGGAACCACACCAGCCCTCCGCGGGGATGCTGCACGTCGTTGTGAACGGTGTGCCCGTGGTCCGGGACGGGAGCCACACCGGTGCCAAGCCGGGCGTCACGGTACGGGGCCCGGGATGGACGGGTTGGCGCTAGTGCACGTCGCTCCGACAGGGCTAAGAGCGTGATCCAGCGCGACTACATCCTGCGCCTGATCGAGCAGGCGGGACGCGCGCTAGCCGCTCTGCGGCGGCAGATCGTGGGTGGAGAGGTGGCCGGACAGGCCGCCCGAGACGAAGTGGACAAGGCGCTGGCCGGTATCGGACTCGATCTGGACCTGGCGCTCCGCGCGTCGACGGGGACTCTCGAATTGATGATCGCCTCCACCGGGGAGGTTGATCCCACACGTACCTGGGTGCTGGCGGAGTCGCTTTACGTGTACGGGTTGAGCGCCGATACGGACGGCGACCGGGAGGCGGCGGCCCAAGCGTTCCACCGGGCGGGGCATCTGTACGCGCTGCTCGAACCGGGAGCAGCCTTCTATGGCCTGAAGGAAGCGGGGGCTCGAGTGCGAGAGATCAATGAGCGGCTCGCGGAAAGCGAGGGGTCAGTTCCCTCCGCCCCCCAAGACTGAAACGTCCACCCAACCCCTCTGGTTCAACGGGCGCGCGCGATTGAGATCCGCCGAGCCCACGACCGCCTGGTGGACCGCGCAGCTCGAGTAGTCGATGTTGGAAGAGCCCACCGAGCTTCCCGCGCTCAGGTTGACCTGCGACGCCATCAGGGCTCCTACGACATGGTTCGCCGTACCGGTCGCAGTGTACGAGCCCTGCGCGACCACCATCCCGTTGAACAGGAAATCTCCCTGTGCGATGAGGTCCCCTTCCACGAGTAGGATCCCTTGACCACGAGTACCTGACTGCAGCACAGCGTCGCCCGCGATGTAGATGACAGGGAAGAGGTTGCCGCAGGGCGCGGCAGGGTGCTCGGGGTCGCCCCAGTTGGCCGGGTGCGCCACGTCACAGCCTCCGTTCCCAGAGATCTTGGGGAGAGCCTTCGGCAGGGTGCCGGGCGAATACTTCTTCGAAGCCACTCCAATCAGGTCCGCCCAGTCGAGGTCGCCGAACTGAGTGAGTGAGTTCGGGCCCAGGAAAGGGTCCTCCGCCATGGGCGGGTTGCCTGTGATGTTCGCGGGACCGGAACTCCCCAGTGCTGAGGTGTCCTGCATGAGCACGCCGGACTTGTCGGTGAGGGCACCGCTACACACGCTGCCCCATCCCACGGGGACGCGGTCCTCCCCGTGGATCTCCACCGTGCCGGCCACGGAGGTACTGACGGTTGTGGTGGCAGCGGCCCGCGGGCTGAAGTCAGGTAATGTGATCCGAGCGGCCAGCCCGACCCGTCTCGTGGCACCCCTCGTCAGCAGTCCCCCGGTCGTGACCGTCCCCTCCGAATCGAGGTAGAACATCTGATCGTTCCCCTTCGTCACCGTTACCCGCCAGATGCCCAGTGAGGTGGTGTCCGAGACCACCCAGGATCCCCACTGCGGGACGTTAGTCAGAGGTGTGGCACTCCAACGGTCCAGAACACTGTTGACACCCATCTCCGCGAGGTAGAAGGCCTCGGTGGCCTGCCCCGACGCGGCTCCGATCTTGGCTTCCTGTTGAACGGAAAAGAACCCCGCCGTCGTGACGACAGTCAGTACCGTCAGGGCCAGTAGGGCGGCGGGGAGTACAAAGCCACGGCGGGTATCGGGTCGAGGAGACTGAGGGTCGAGAGTTGGGGAATTCAAATTCACCTGCCGTTGTTTAGTTGCGCGCGTAGACGATGGCCCGCAAAGAGTCCTCCATCATTCCACCCGGCGCGGCTGGAAACGGGGAGGTGGTCCGAACCACCACTTCGATTCGTTGGACCTCGGTGGGGATCGCGGTCACGTTGCCGCTACTATCGAAGTACTCGAGTCGCAGCGGGGGAGAGCCTCGGCCATCAAGGGGTCCGACGAGAGGCACGAACGGCTCGCCCGGACGCCACTGTCCGAGATAGGTGTCGCCACCCCATTTTCCGATCCCGAAAGAACGCCACTCGAACGTGCGTAGTAGAGCGCCGTCCCGGACCGTGTCCGCTGCCATGGCCGAGGCCGCTCCGGGTAGTGGGATCCGTTGAGCAGGCTGGCCGTTGCAGGTCGCGAGCGTATCGACCACACCGGCCTTCGCCGAGATCCAGACGTCGTCAGAGGCCAGGTTCACATTCCCGTCGGCGAACACGAACACCGAGTCCCCAGTGCGGATCGGAGCACCTCCGCGGAAGCTGAAGACAATGGGTGGAGAGCCATACGTGACGTTGCATACGATACCAAGTCGGCGCATCACACGGACAGAAATCGAGTCGTCATCCATCCCCAGGATGTCTCCGCCGGCCGCGCTTATCGATCGAAGCTCCCCCACGAGCACGTCGAGGCCGCTCCGCAGGCTCTGCTGCCGTTGAACCTGCGCGGCTTGTACCGTAAAGGCGGCCTGTTGCGTCCGGAGCGTACCGTAGATGCCGAGCACCAAGAGTCCGCCCACCGCCGCGACCACCAGAAGCTCGATGAGCGTAAACCCGGCCCGACGGCCGGGGGACCCACCACAGGTCATGGCCTGACCACCAGGTAGTCGAGGGTGTCAGGATGCAAGGGGGCCATGTAGGCACCGGAACTCCCCATGACCAGGGCCGGGCCTGTCGTCACGATCTGGACGTTCTTGGTGTTTGAGCCGGTCGGCGTGACGCGCCAGTTGCTCCCGAATCTTCCGGAGCTGAGCGACCCGCTCTTGAGGGAGTCGAAGTGCATGGCCCGCACCTCTTCGACCACGGAGATGACGACGGCGTTTCGTTCGCTCTGTAGGCCAGCCACCACGGCCTGCCTCTGAAGCCCAGCCGTCATGCCGGCCAACCCCAACGTGCCGACCGCGAAGATCACGATGGCAACAGAGAGCTCCACCAGGGAAAACCCGGCCTGGCCAGAGGCTGGATGGGTCATGGGTGGATCATCTGTCCGAGGGGAAGGACATGGATGATTCGGGTGTGGCCCCCCCGGCGAAACGAAACCGGAGTCACCGAGCCGCTCGTGCAGCTGGGGTCGGCGACCCCGCGCGGGGTGAGACATAGCACCGCGCCACTGGGAGCCTGGAGGTCGACGTCCAGCGAACTGTTGAAGTCGAAGCGCTCTACCTGGTTACCTCCGAGCGTGACCCAGGCGCTGTCGGCGGCCGCGTCGACCCTGAGGAGGGCTGTGGTTCCCCGCTCGATGGCCTGGGAGCGCGCCCGAGCCAAGAGCCCGCTGAAGGCCTCTTCGGCAGCGCGCACGGCGCTCGCACTCTGAACCGGCCCCATGGCCCGCGCGGACAGCGACAACAGCAGCATGGCAATCGAGAGCGTGACCACGGCCTCGACCGCCGAGAATCCTCCCCTCGAGGACCTCGATCCAACCATAGTTCTCATTTCCCAACCCGTAGTGAACCCGTCTCGGAGCCTTGGGGGGACCGACTTGAGGCCGGGGTTGCAGCGGAATCACACGACCCTGATGACTCCGCGGACCAGGATCTTCAGCGACATCCGTGCCGGCGCCACAGTCGTGGCGCGCGTGCAGCGCCAGATGTTTCCATCTTGTTGCGATCACCCGACTTGTGGGCCGAAACGCCCGGATGGTGTGCGTTCCCGGGAACCGGCGACCGGGCAAGGAGTCCCGATCAGCCGGAACATATGGCGCCTCTATCGCTCCCGTACCGTATGTTTCGTTCGCTTGAGGTCCTGTCCGTGGCGCGGAGGCAACCATTCCAGGGGATCGGCCGTCTCATCTCTTGACAAGCCGGTTGGCAAGGGCTGGGAAGAGGTTGGGTCGAGTGGAAAGCAAGGCCTGAAACCGACCGAGCTGGTTAGACGTAAAGCAGGACGCATCGTCGGGTCATCCGAGGCGGACGAAGGACTGACGCCCTCAGTGGAACTGGAACCTTATGTGAGGGGCGGGGAGGAGGAAGATGAAGGTTGAAGACCGAATCCGGTACCTGCTTCAAGCAGCCGGCCGAGCCGAGGGCGAAGGAAACATTCGGGCGGCGAAGGCTCTTCGGCGGATGGCCCGCGATGTACTCCCTCCAGAGATGAAGAGGCCGTAGCCCAGGCGTACTGCAGGGGATACGGAAGCTGGAAGGAGGGGGCTCCGACTTCGGTCGGGGCCTCTTTTCGTTGGGGGGTGGCCGCCATCTCGACCCGAATGACTTCGGTGACCCTGCCCATTAGTTTAGCCCCGCTGGGGGTGCCTCGGACCGACCGAGGCTGAGAGAAACCCTTCGAACCTGATCCGGGTCGTTCCGGCGTAGGGAAGCGAGGATCCATGTCGCGCGACACCGCAGTGCACGAGAACGTCACGGCCCTCAACGCCGAGGTGACGAGGCCGTTCCCCAGGTCCGAGAAGGTCTACGTGACCGGCTCCCGTCCAGACATCCGAGTGCCGATGCGGGCGGTCACCCAGGACCCCACTCCCTCGTCGTTTGGTGCCGAAGAGAATCCTCCGGTGACGCTCTACGATACCTCCGGTCCTTACACCGACCCGGACGTATCCGTCGACCTCACGGTGGGGCTGCCCTCCGTGCGGGGGGGCTGGATCGAAGAGCGGAACGATACTCAGGAGCTGGGGGCACTCTCCTCGGCTTACAGCCGGGAACGGGCGGCCGACCCCACGAGCCGGCAGGTACACTTCGGACTGCGCAGGGCACCCCGCTCGGCGAAGCCGGGCGCACGGGTCACCCAGATGGGCTATGCCCGCCGGGGGGTCATCACCCCCGAAATGGAGTTCATCGCGATCCGCGAAAACCGCAGGTTGGACGAGCAGCGGGATCGGCTGGGCCAGCATCCGGGGCGGTCGTTTGGAGCCGAGATCCCCGCGGTCTACACGCCCGAGTTCGTGCGGTCCGAAGTGGCGCGGGGTCGGGCCATCATCCCTGCCAACATCAACCACCCGGAGTTGGAACCGATGATCATCGGCCGAAACTTCGGCGTGAAGATCAACGCCAACATCGGGAACTCGGCGGTGACTTCTTCCATCTCCGAGGAGGTGGAGAAGATGGTCTGGGCCATCAGGTGGGGCGCGGACACGCTGATGGACTTGTCCACGGGCCGAAACATCCATGAAACCCGTGAGTGGATTCTGAGGAACTGTCCCGTCCCCGTGGGCACCGTTCCGATCTATCAGGCACTCGAAAAAGTGGGTGGCGTCCCCGAGGACCTCACCTGGGAGATCTTCCGGGACACGCTGGTCGAGCAGGCGGAGCAGGGGGTCGACTACTTCACCATTCATGCGGGTGTGCTGTTGCGGTACATCCCGCTGACGGCCGAGCGACTCACGGGGATCGTATCCCGCGGGGGGTCGATCATCGCCAAGTGGTGCTTGGCGCACCATCGGGAGAACTTCCTCTACACCCACTGGGACGACATCTGCGAACTGATGGCTGCGTACGATGTTTCGTTTTCGATCGGAGACGGCCTACGTCCCGGATCGATCGCGGACGCGAACGACGAGGCCCAGTTCGGTGAGCTGCGCACGCAAGGGGAGCTGACCCGGCGGGCGTGGGACTTCGATGTGCAGGTGATGAACGAAGGGCCCGGTCACGTGCCGATGCATATGATTCAGGAGAACATGACCAAGCAACTGGAGTGGTGCGACGAGGCGCCGTTCTACACGCTGGGGCCCCTTACGACCGACGTCGCTCCGGGCTACGACCACATCACTTCAGCGATTGGAGCAGCGCAAATCGGATGGTACGGGACCGCCATGCTCTGCTACGTAACGCCCAAGGAGCATCTGGGGCTTCCCGACAAGCATGACGTGCGTGAAGGGATCGTGACGTATCGGATCGCAGCCCACGCCGCCGACCTCGCCAAGGGGCATCCTGGTGCTCAGCGGAGGGACGACGCGCTATCGAAGGCCCGCTTCGAGTTCCGTTGGAACGACCAGTTCAATCTGAGCCTCGACCCCGACCGAGCGCGAGAGTACCATGACGCCACCTTGCCGAAGGAGTCGTCCAAGGTGGCGCACTTCTGTTCGATGTGCGGCCCGAAGTTCTGCTCCATGCGGATTACCCAGGACGTGCGAGACTACGCGAGACAGAAGGGGCTGGAGACTGTAGCCGCCATTGAAGCGGGAATGAAGGAGAAGGCAGAGGAGTTCGTCGAACAGGGAAGCGAGCTCTACCGACCTACCTAGGAAGGTGAACGGAGGGCGAGAACCATGCGCATCACAGAAGCAATGAAGGCGCTGAAGGCAGCGGGCACGGCGCAAAACCGAAAGGTCTATGCGCGCCATGGCGTCGGGGGCGCACAGTTTGGCGTCAGCTTCAAGGATCTGAGGGCCTTGGCCAAGAAGATCGGACGAGACCAGGATCTGGCAGAGGCGCTGTGGGTGTCCGGCAACCATGATGCGCGTATGCTCGCTACCATGGTGGCGGATCCGGACCGAGTGCCGGTCGCCACGCTGAACGCCTGGTCGAAGGACCTCGACAACTACTCCGCCGCCGACGGCCTTTCCGTCCTTGCGGCGAAGACCCCGCTGGCGCGAGGCCGGGCGGACGTCTGGTCCAAATCGAAGAAGGAGTTCGTGGCGCAGACGGGATGGAACCTCATCGCGCACCTGGCGATGTCCGATCTCGAGTTGGACGACGCCTACTTCGAAGCACAGATCGCACGTATCGAAACGGGCATTGACGGTGCCGAGAACCGGGCGCGCCACGCGATGAACGGTGCCCTGATCGCCATCGGATTGCGGAGTCCCAACCTTCGGAAGAAGGCCACTGCGGCCGCGAAGCGCATCGGACGGGTCGACGTGGATCACGGGGAGACCTCGTGTAAGACGCCGGCGGCCGTGGACTACATCGACAAGACGTGGAAGGCGGGCCGGGCCGAACGCATCCGCAAGGTGAAGAGATGACCGACATTCAACACAACCCCGGGTTCCTGAAGGTGGTGGCACAGGCGAAGGCCCGAATCCGGGAAACCGACGTACATGCGGTACATGCTCGTATGGCGGCAGGAGAGCCGTGTCGCTTCCTGGACGTGAGGGAGGACTGTGAATGGGAGCGGGGGAGGATTCCAGGCGCCATCCACGTGGGGCGAGGGGTCATCGAGCGGGATATCGAGACGGTCCTACCGGATCGCGGCACCGAGATCTTCGTCTACTGCGGAGGGGGGTTTCGATCGGCGCTGGCGACGGAGCAGCTACAGAGAATGGGATACACGGGCGTGATCTCGATGGATGGGGGCGCCCGAGGCTGGTCCGAGGCCGGGTACCCCATGGACGGGGAGTATTGGCATCCGTAGAGGGCCCGCGCCCGGGTTCCTCACTGTGGCGAAGGTGGCGAGGGGCACTGACCGAAGTGGAAATCGTGGCAGTCTGTGTTCGGCAGAGGGAATGATTGAGGCGTTGGCAGCGGCGATACCCCACCCCTGCGAAAACACCCTAATCGGGCACTCCCGAAAGCACGTGCTCGATCTCCGCGCGGAGGGTGGCGAGCACATCCGGATCGGCCTCGGACCATTCCCGCATGAGAGTTCGATAGGCGCTACTCGCCGACTCCGTCCGGCCCAGCCGAGCCTCAGTTCGAATCAGGCCTCGCAGGGCGGCGGGTCGAAGGTAGCTCTGGGTGTCGAGGTAGCGACCCCACCGGTTCTCGACGTACGCTCGATAGGCCCGCGCGGCCTCAGCGTGCCGCCCCATTCGCTCGAGCATTGAGCCGAGGCGCGGTTTGACACACCAACCGCAGACTCCATCGGCAAGCCGATCGGCTCTCACCATCAGGCTTACTCCGCGTTCCTGCTCCCCTTCCTGCCACTCAACCTCGGCTAGGGCCATCAGGTAGTCCCAACGATTGACCTCGGAGGGATCGGTAACCGTCAGGAAACGCGAGAGGAGTGGGCGGGCGGCCCCCGGTCGGCCCACCACTGCAAGAGCGTAGGCGACCGAAGGATACGTGTGTCCCCAAGGGTTCATGGACCAGAAGACCGTGTCTGCAACAACCGACTCCAGTCGTCGTCGGGCCTCGACCGTGTCGTCCGCGAGGTAGAGGTGCGCCATGGCTTGATGAAGCGAATTGACCGGCCGCGACCTTGGCCGCTCGGTGGCAGCGAGCGAGTCACGGAGTACGGCCTCGCCAAGCTGGCCTCGGAAAGTGGCGATCCGTGATCTTCGAACGTGAGGTCTGGTTTCGCCGGGCCGCTCGAGTGCCCGGAGAGCCTCACCGTAACGGCCCGCCGTCATTAGAGCCGGCGGGAACCAGACTTGGAACCCCGGGGTCCCCTGCATACGTGCTTCCCAAAGCTCTAGAGTCCGGTCGACTTTGGCCCAATCTCCCACCTGAAGCTGGGTCACGAAGGCGTTCCGCCAGAAGGACGGGAAAGTGGAATCGCCAAACTGCTCAATGGCTAGCCAGGCCTGAAGGTTATCTCGCGTGCGATAGGGCCATTCCAGCGTCATCTCGTACATGAGGTAGGCGCCTACAGCTGACCACGCCGGAGATCCTGCTGTGGCTCGTAGGCCCTCGGCCAGCTCTACGGCCTCGACCACGTCCCGGTCGATCAGCCAGGTGAAGGCGGCCTCGACGAACAGGCGTTCATCACGCGTGCCGCCTTCGCGCAGGGCGTGGGCCTGACGCAACGGCGACCGCCACCTTGGGGAAGACACATGCGTCGAGAAGGATCGCATGAGCAGCGCTTGCAGCGCCCAAGCGGCGGCAAAGGCGGTGTCAGCGGCTATCGCTTGGTCAATGTGCCCAAGAGCCGCTCCTCGATCAGAGAAGGCCAGGTCCCCTTCGAGTGCCTTCATCACATGCATCGCAGCTTGATGCGACTTCGTGCTGAGGGGCAGATCCGTGACCATGAACCCGCTTCTGAACCCGACGTCAGGTCGGAGAGATCCGGCCAGAGACTGAAGCACCCGCCGCGCACCCCCAGCCAGGTCGACTGAGTCCACGGCGACGACGTGAGACGCTTCGACCGAGCCGTCTGTAGGATCGATGAGCCGTCCACTCAGCGTCACGCGTTGCCCCGATCGAGCCACCGTGGGGGCAACGACCCATGCCGCAGTTCGCAGGGCAACCTGCTTAGCAAGTCCGAGCGAGATGCGCTCCGCCAACGGAATGCCGGCGTTGCGCCGCTCGGCGGCAAGCCTGAGCGGACTTACGGCAACAAGACGACCGCCGCCCTCCGTCCAAATCCGGAGCAGTGCGGTTGCGAGTTCGGCGAGCGCCGAGTCGGGTCCCTCTGCGTGGGCGACAATGACAGGGATCTGCGTCGTCGGGGCGGTAGCGCGCGGCAGGGACACCGCCCAGCCCAACACGAACAGGCACAGAACCCCGACGCCGACGGCGAGCTGGATTCGTTGGCCGCGAGCTTTGGTAGCCGGCGACGCGGTGCGAGACGACGACTCGGTAGGTTCTGCGGGGACCCCGCCCGGCTTTCGCAGGGGCGATGCCCGTAGTCCATCTACCCATTCCTCCCACGATCTTGAGGCTCCGTCGAAATGAAACCCCTCGAGGAACCGATGGCCCCCTGATCCCACCCATCGAATGCGACCCGGCTCGAACGCAACCTCTTCATCGACCGCTTCAGAGAACACGTCAACTCCAAGCGATCTCCGAATGAAGTGGAGTGCCTGTCTTAGGTTAGCGCGAGCTCGCACTTGGTCCAGTTCTGGCCAGAACAGGGCGCAGAGCTCGTCTCGCCGGATCCGACGGGTATCTCCTTCCACTAGGAGGAAGACCAGCAGGGCCAGCCGCTTGGGCTGGGAGAGCATCGATAGCACTCGGGTGTCACCTGAGGTCAGATCGATCCCAAAGTCGGTATGTAGCTCGATCACGGGGAGGCCCTCCTCCGACACTCCACTTCCCGCACTTACCTCGCAGGCGGCGCCGCGGAGGGAGACGTGGAGTCAACACTCGATGCAGACCGATCCCGGCTGAAGACCCCCCGAGCCGACCCAACGGGAACGTACGCCCGCACGTCAATCCCGGCCACAAACACGAGGTGACGGGTGGCTAACGAGTGGATGACACCCCGACGTTTTCTTCACATAGCGTGGGCTCCCATCTCCTCATCCGGGAGCTCAATCACCTGAAGCCAAGGAGGAAGAATGCTCCCGTATACAGGGACGCCCCCCCGCCAAGCGAGGCTGGTCACCCTAGTCCCACTCGTCGCGGTACTCGGACTGGTGGGGTGTGCTGAGGTGGCGATGGCCCCCGAAGCTGCCGACGTACCTTTGTTGGCGGCGTCCGCTCCCGGGGGCCCATGGACCGGGCACGTCTCAGCGGGTGGGACCGCCACCCACCCGGTTGGTGTTAAGGCTCGGTTTTCGGTCAACGTGTTTCGTCTGGCCGACGGATCAGCCACCGGCAAGATCAATTATCGATTCCGCGATGCAAACGGCGACTTCGGTAACCTCTTCGCCGACGTCGACTGCGTCGTTATCAACGGGAATCGGGCCTGGGCCTCGGGCGTGATCACGCGAGTCCAGTCGTGGCATGTGGCTGGGCTGCCTCAGGTGCCTTCCTCGCCGTTCATTGTCGCGATCGAGGACAATGAGCAAGACGACTTGGCGTGGTTCAACTGGGCTGAGTTTTGGGGGGTCACCGACTGTACGGGAATGCCCGCCATAGATCCGGTGTCGTCTGAGTTCACCATTAACGGGCAGTTCAAGATCCGGGAGCGCTGAGGGCGGCTCTTGGCGCACATCCTATCCCGTGGAGTCTTCGGAAGGTGGCTCCGCGGGGTGGGGTGAGGCCCCCGGGGCTTCTCGCGGTACCTGTGCCGAATCGCCACCCCCGGCTACACAGGCCCGCGGGTCCTTGCTATTTTGTTCTGCTGCGGGCGCCTCGACTGGGGAGGCTCGCGAGCTCCGTCCGAGGGTTTGCGGGCCTTCGTGTCTGTGATCGTGAGACCGCGCAATCGATAGGAAACAACAACATGAAGCGTCTTGCTCTTTTCTCTACGTTCGCCTTCGTCGCGGCCACCGCCTGTGGCGGTTCGGACGCGCCCGCCAACACGGACACGGCCCCCGCGCCGGCTGAGCCCGTGGAGCAGCCCGAGCCCATGGGTGAGCTGACGATGCCCGACTGGTACCAGATGAGCGGCAACGAGGTGACAATGACCATCACCGCCGGTGCGACCAACGCTCAGAACTACTGGAACTTCAACGGCTTCGTAGGTGGCCAGGGCGAGATCGTCGTTCCGGTCGGGTCTAACGTCACCATCAACTTCGTGAACAGCGATCCCAACATGGCCCACAGCCTTGGGATCGAGGCGGAGCGGTCCTCCATGATGGGTGCGCTGACACCGAACGCGGCGTTCGAGGGTGCGCTCTCGTCCAACCCGGGCTCGCTGACGGACTCCACGCTTCCCGGCGAGTCGGAGACCCTCACGTTCACGGTCGACAGGCCTGGTCGCTACCAGATGATCTGCTACGTCCCCGGGCATGCCCAGATCGGGATGTGGGTCACGTTCATCGTGTCCGAAGACGGGTCGGCCGGCGCCCGCATGTAGTTCAGCGCGTGCCGACGCGGCAAAGCGTTGACACTCGAGCCCCGGACGCTGAGGCGTCCGGGGCTTTTGTGCATCTACGGGACCCGACCCCAGCACGCTGTGTATTGGGGAGCATGCATATCGACTGGTGGACGGGGCGTAGTCGGCTGGTGTTGGGGGCGTTGGCAGTCTGGTTGAGCGCTACCCCGCTGAGCGGACAGGACGAGGCACGTGCCGATTCGCTCATCGATGCGGCCCGACAGGCGCAGATCGAGTTCGAATCCTTCCGTGAAAGCCGGATTCCCCCGCAAGTACAAGGGGGTGGTGGGAGCTGCGACGAGATGGTCGGCCGCCTTTGCCTGCGGCACGGGAGCGATGAGTCTCCGCTGGGCGAGGAGCCGATCGAGATCACGGTGGGGCGAACAGAGCTTACCGGCATTCTGGCCGCCGCCTACCGAGCCCGTGCGGACGAGTGGGTGCTGGGCCAAATGGTCTTCTACCTAGGAGAGCAGGGGGAGTGGGATCGCGCCAACCGCCTCGTAGAGAATTGCGACATCGGGAAGCCGTGGCTGTGCTCGGCCATGCAGGGCCTGATCATGCAGCGGGTCGGGCGGGTATCCCAGGCGGAGGAACTGTTCACCTCTGCGTTGGCACAAATGCCCGACGACATGGCTCAGTGGTTTCGGTCGGCGGATTTACTGTTGGACGAAGAAGGACGCGAAGCTCTTTCAAAGCGCGGGGACGAGGAGAGTCGCGCTGCGTTCCATCGAGAATTCTGGTTGCTTGCTGACCCACTGTACCTGGAGGAAGGGAACGATCGGCTGACGGAGCACTTTGCGCGTAAGACAGTTGTCTTGATTCGGCGCGATGCGGCGAATCCGTTTGGGCTGGAGTGGGAAGGTGATCTCGAAGAACTGACGACTCGCTACGGGCCCGAGCAGGGCTGGGAACGGGGACGGGGAGCGCTACCAGGCTCTGCCGGAATCGCAGGGGACGATCGGTACGTGATCGGCCGACATCACCCCAAGACCGCGCAGTACGTTGCTCCGGGCCGCTTCCTGTCCGAGCCCACCGCGATTCCCGCCGACGAGTGGACGGTTGAGCAACGGAAGCCCCGCGCCGGCTACGCGCCCACATACGCACCCGACATCGACCCCCTCCATACGCAGGTGGCCCGGTTCCGTAGGGGCGACTCTATCCTGGTGGTGGCGGCTTGGACTCCGGGCGCGGACGAGCAGCCGGCCCGTGCGGAACGTCCAGCGCGTGGCCGTCGAGCGCGCGACGCCCGTGAGCGAAGCGCGAGTCCTTTTGGCAACGATCCGTTCCGGGCAGCCCCGAGTGAGGACGCCTCGGGTGATGTAGGGGCCGATACTCCGGCGGCCCTGGCCCGAAACGGGGACACCAGTGTGCGTACTGGCTTCTTCGTCCTGAAGCCCGATGGGGAGCCGGAGCTGGAGTTGCTGGGATCGGCAGCAGTGGGAGCGCTCACGGCGACGGTGCCCAACGGCCGCTACATCCTCGGCCTGGAGGTCCTGAGTCCCGGATTGGACTATGCGTGGCGCGCGCGCCAGGGGCTCACCCAGGAGGACGTGCGTCCCGACCTCGCGGTCGCCTCCGATCTTCTGATCCTGGACGGGGACCCGGAGTTGCCGGAGAGCATCGAAGACGCGGCGCCTCGAGCGCTGCCCGGCGTGCGGCTTCGCTCCGGGGACCGCATCACCGTCGCGTGGGAGGTCTACAACCTGAGGCCGGGCGACCGTGCGCAGGTGACGGTGGGCGTCACGCAGGGCCGCCCTAATCTCCTTCGGCGGTTCGGCGAGTTTCTCCGGGTCATTGAGCCAGAGGTGCCCTTGGTGGTGTCGTTCGAGGATGCCGGTCCTGACGAGCTGGGCACGGTGTTCCGTACCGTGGGGCTCGAGCTGCCGGAACTGGAGCCAGGGGAATACACCCTCCACGTGGAGGTCGCCCTGGTGGGCCGCGCTCCCATGGTGCTCAGCCGACGTGTCACCGTTCTAGGCTGAACCGGTCGAATGCCCACTGCCGGGTATTCCGGAACGCCGCTTCCCAAGAAGCTGGGACTGAAGTCGGGTCAGCGGGTGGGCTTGGTGCGCGCGCCGTCCCATCTCGACGACCTACTTTCGGGCGCCCCCAGCCCGCTCCAGCTCGTTAGGCTGGGTACCCTGGGGGCTCGATACGACATGGTGCTGCTGTTTGCCAAGGATACTGCTACGCTCGCGGACTCGCTCCCCCGCGCCGCGGATCGCCTCCATGTCGATGGGGCGCTTTGGGTGTGTTGGCCCAAGAAGGCGTCCCCGCTCTTCCGCGATCTCACCGAAGACGGCGTGCGTGCCCACGCCTTCCCGCTGCGGCTCGTCGACGTGAAGGTGTGCGCCGTGGACGCGGATTGGTCGGGGCTCAAGCTCATGTTCCGCAAGGAGATGCGGACCCAGGTGGCGGCCGAGCGTTGACGGCCCAGAAGGTCCTTGTGCACGATTCGGAGGCTGTGACGTCCTACTCCACGAAGACTGAGACGGCCCTAGGGGGTCGCTCTCCAAACCCGCCATCCGCGAGGAACTGCGCTTGAGTCTCGACTGGGCCGATCTCTACCGAGCGGTCTATCCCGATTTGGTGCGCTACCTGTACCGCAAGGTCTGGGATGAGGAGCGGGCCGGCGAGCTGGCCCAGGAAGTCTTCGTGCGGGCGCTGCGGGCCGAACCCGACGAGCCGAGAGCATGGCTCTTTACGGTGGCTGCCAACCTGGCCAGAGACGAGATCCGAACCGTGGTAAGAAGAAAGAAGCACCTGACGCTCCTCAAGGGCGAGATGCAGGACCGCCGAGTTCCGGACCCAGGTGCGGAGTACGAGGAGCGTGAGCGACGCCAGGGGGTTCAGAATGCGTTGGCCCAGTTGAGTGAGCGTGACCGCGAGATTCTGCTCCTGTGGGACGCCGGCTGCAGCTACGGAGACATCGCGGCACAGACCGGGCTATCTGCGGGAGCCATCGGGACGACACTGAGTCGGGCTCGGAGGAAGTTGGTCGAAGCGCACGGCAAGGGAGAGGAGACCGATGTCGCACATCCCTGACGGACTCATCCACGCGTACCTCGATGGTGCGTTGTCCCACCTGGAAGGGGCGGACCCGGACGCCATCCGCGCACATCTCGAAAGCTGTGCCCCGTGCCGTGGACGGCTGGAAGCGGAGCGCGCACTCCGTGCCGAGGCGGACGCTCTGCTGGGTGAAGCGGCACCCCGCGTCACCGTTCCCCCTTCGTTCGAGGAGCTTCGTCGGCGGGCCAAGGAAACGCCTGAGCCCGATGGCATGCCCTCGCAACGCTCCGACTCTGAGCGACGTGGGCCCAGTTGGGGCTGGGGGCTCGCCTGGGCGGCGACCATCGCCGTGTCCTTAGGGTTGGGTTGGGCGAGCCGCGGGATGTCGGAACGGTCGAACCTCCAAGTGGCGTTTCGCGCTGACGAGGCCGCGGCCGTCGAGAGCGAGGCGCCCGTGACCTTGCCGATCCAGAGTGACGCAGCGGAACCGGCCCCGACGGGGGCGCGCTCGGCCGCTTCCATTTCCTCCGCGGCGAGCCCGTCCCGTCCGAGCGACGAGGCGTCCCTGAGGTTGGCGGAAGTAGGTGCGGCGGGGGACGTTCCCGCGTCGCACCGCTTGGGGGCAACGGTCACCGTGGTAGTACCAGATTCGATCGCGGAGCGTGAACTCAAGTCGCGGGGCGCCGAGTTCGCAGACGCCGAACAGCGACTGACCCGCATGCGCTCGGAGCAGGCGCCCGCTGCCCAGCCTTTGGAACAGGCGCGCCGGAGGGTCCAAGACGACGATGCGACCCCTCCGCCGGAGCCCGCCGCTGAGGAGGTCGGCGAGAGCGATGCCGTCATGTCGGCCGAGTCGACCGGGTACGAGCCGTTGGCTGTCCCCGATCTCGAGATCCTCTCCATCCAACCCGATGCCGGGGTCCCCGGCCAACCGGGGCTACGCATTCTTCAGCGGCTCCATCAGGGGGACACGCTCGAGCTGAGGTACTTCGGCTTGCTGGGAGGTTCAGAGGCCCGACTCGATGCAAGTGAATCGAGAGGCATTTCGATGAAGGATCTCCCCAATCCGCCGCTGGAGTCTGGATGGAATCAGGTCATCCTGGAGCGGGGGAGTGGGTGGTTGGTGGCCCGGGCTCCGATGTCGCGGGAGTCCCTCGAGTTCCTGCTGCGGCTCCTGAACTGAGTGGCTGAGTGAACCCGACCAGGTACTGGCCCGCGCTGATCGCGGCGTGCTCGCTCGCCTGCGGGTCCGACGTAGTGACACCCGCTGCGCTAGAGCGTGCCGCTGGGTCCATCACTGAGACCGACATCCGAGATCGTATCAGCGTCTTGGCGGACGACTCGATGCGAGGTCGGGACACGCCGAGTCCGGAACTGGATCAGGCCGCTGCCTGGATTGCGTCAGAGTTCGAGAGTATGGGACTCGATCCCGCGTTTGACGGCGGGTTCGTGCAGACCTACGCCATTCGGCAGGTGGCACCCGACTTGGTGGCTTCGTCCGCCTGGCTGGATGGTGAGCCTCTGGCCTTGGGTGAGGACCTGGCACCGACGTTCGGGCCCTCCGAGGGCGTCCTAGAGGGTCAGGTCGTGGTGCTGTCGGGCTCGCGGGGTTGGGAGGACGCGGTGACGGAGGAGGCGGTGCGGGGCAACCACGTGGTGTGGGTGCAGTCGGCCGGCAGAAACGGCGTGGCGGCCCCAGCCTTCCCCGTCGTGCAAGCCGCCCGAGGGGCCGGTGCTGCCTCGCTCCTGATTGCAAGCGATGAATCGTCTGCAGCATGGAGGCGTAACGTCGACCTGCGTGCCCGGCAGACCGCGCTCTTCTTGGGTGAGGAGTTTACCGGCACCCCCATGCTCGGCGTCCGGGACGTCGCCTTGCGGGACCGGTTCGATTTGGACGTCGAGGCCTTACGTGCCAGGGGCGCAGAACGGATGGACCTCGAGGCGACCGGATTGACCCTGCGACTCGAGCTGATGGTGCGTGCCATCGAGGAGTCCGAGGCACCCAACGTGGCTGCGGTCCTGGAGGGGGCGGACGCGGCGCTGGCCAACGAGTACGTCCTGTTCAGTGCCCACATGGACCACGTGGGCGTGGGGCGGCCGGACCTGAGTGGTGACAGCATCTTTAATGGTGCAGATGACGACGCGTCGGGCACCGCAACCGTCATGGAGTTAGCCGAGGCTTTCAGTATGCTTCCCACCCCGCCCCGACGCTCCATGATCTTCCTGCTCGTGTCAGGGGAGGAGAAGGGTCTGTGGGGAGCGCGGGCGTTTGTGGCAGCCCCCCCGGTTGGGGTGGACCGGATTGTGGCGGACCTGAACCTGGACATGGTAGGAAGGAACTGGCCCGACACCATCGTGGCCATCGGGCGGGAGCACTCCGATCTCGGTCGGACGCTCGAGGAGGTCGAGGAAGCGCACCCGGAGCTCGGCATGGCGGTGATCGATGACCCTTGGCCGGAAGAGAACTTCTACGGGCGTTCCGACCACTTCATCTTCGCCAGGGCGGGGGTGCCGATCTTGTTCTTCTTCAACGGCACCCACGAGGACTATCACCGCCCGTCGGACGAAGTCGAGAAGATCGACGCGGAGAAGACATCGCGTATCGCACGTTTGGTGTTCTACCTGGGAGCCGAAGTGGCTGTTCGGGAGAACCGTCCCGAGTGGAACCGACGGAGCTATCGTCGGATCGTAGAACAGCGAGAATGACCAACGGGGCCCCGAAGCAGTTCGGGACCCCGTTGGCTGTGTCGCCTGCTTTGCTCCTACTGGACCTCTAGTCGAGGTCCTCTTCGCTGTCAGGGAAGACGCGGAAGTACTCGTCGAGACCCATGGCGCGGAAGAGTGCCCAAACCCTGGTGGGCAGTCCAGTCAACCAAACCGTCTGGTCGTTGTTCGTTGCGACGCGCTGAGCGGTGAGCAGCCATGACAGGCCTTTTACGTCGAGCGTGTCGGTGTGCGAAAAATCGAAAATCAAATCGGTTTCCGAGTGGCCGCCATTCACCTCGTCCGTCGAGGCCAGGGACGCCACGGGAACCAGGGCGAGCCCCGGTGTCCGATCGTTGTTTCCATGTCCTCTCATCATGACCTCCTTACGTCAACCCAATCCCGGACCCTTCCCAACCTGCGTGTAAGGCAGCGACAACTTCCAAATCCGTGGCTGCCCGTTTTCGTTCGTTCGGACACCCTGAGGGTCAAGACCCGTGCCAGGGTCAGAACCCAGCGACGTTGCGAAACTGCCTCGTCCCGACTGCGTCGCATTTCGCAAGTTTTCGGCGGTATGCGCGTGTCTTCCCTTGGGCGTCCCTGTGGGGTTGACAGCCCCGACAGCGGGGCGAGCTCACCTACCTATGACGCGCAGGAACCACACCTGAGGAGGACGACTCCTGCGTCCTCGGGAGGACACATCGATCCCGATCGGGAGGTGAGGTTTTGTTCCCCTCATCGTCTTCAGGCGTTGTGGCCATACGGCCGAAACCCACCGATCCCTTGACGGTCGGGGGGGACCGGGGGAACACTGCGGAGGTCCCCCTACAGCAGAGTGGGGGGCGGATGAGATTCAGGAGCACCTATTGGCGTACGGGGAGCATGTCCCCCTCGAAGGGTACGAGGTGCGGACGGACGGCGAGATGTTGGCCCGAGCTGCGGCCTTTGCCGATGAATTGAAGCGTCGGCGAACCGTCCGAGATTTTTCTTCACGACCCGTGTCGCTGGAACTCATTCAGGCCTGCATCGACGGCGCACGGACTGCACCCAATGGCGCCAACCGCCAGCCGTGGCACTTCGTTGTCATCACCGACCCCGCTTTGAAGTCGCGGATTCGGGAGGCGGCCGAGCAGGAGGAGCGTGAGTTCTACGGCGGGGGTGCGCCCGCGGAGTGGCTGGAAGCGTTGGCTCCCCTGGGGACCGACGCGGTCAAGCCTTTCCTGGAACAGGCGCCGGTCCTGATTGCGATCTTTGCCGAGAGCTACGAACAGCGCTCCGATGGCACCAAGATCAAGAACTACTATGTGCAGGAGTCGGTTGGGATCGCCACGGGCATGCTGATCACGTCGTTGCATCATGCGGGACTCGCCACGTTGACGCACACGCCCTCCCCCATGCGCTTTCTGAATGACCTGCTGGGACGCCCCTATAACGAACGACCATTCCTGCTGCTGGTGGTGGGGCACCCCGCCGCCGACGCTCGCGTACCGCGCATCACCAAGAAGCCACTCGCCAAGATCATGACGTTGGCCGACGGGTCCGGCTCTACCTCTTCAACAGCCTCCTAGGAGACACTATGGGACGCCTCGATGTAGCCGCGGCAGAGGGAGGCTCGGTCCGGGCCTTCACGCGGGCGTTGTTGCGTGACCTTCGGGCACTGGAGCGCATGCTCGAAGAGGGGATGATCGAATCCGGGATCCGACGGTTCGGCGCCGAACAGGAAGTTTTCTTGGTGAACGAGGGTTGGCGGGCAGCCCCGGTAGGTGATGCGGTGCTGGAGGGGTTGGGTGAACCATTCGTGACAGAGCTCGCGCGCTTCAACCTCGAGTTCAATCTGGATCCGCACGAGCTGAAGGGCAGGTGCTTCAGCATCATGCATGACGAGATCGACACCCGCCTTAACCAACTCCGGGAGGCGGTTGCTGAGCGCGGGTGCGAGGTAGTGTTGGCGGGTATTCTGCCCACGTTGGTCAAGTCAGACCTGACGATGGACAACATGACACCGCGGGAACGCTACTATGCGCTGAACGCTTCGATGAACCGCATGCGGGGCGACACGTATAAGCTGCGCATCATCGGAACGGACGATCTCAACATCGAGCATGACTCGGTGATGCTCGAGGCGTGCAACACGAGCGCCCAGGTCCACCTGCAGGTCGACGCTGAGGAGTTCGCCCACCTGTACAACATGGCGCAGGCGGTCACGGCCCCCGTGTTGGCAGCCAGTGTGAACTCACCCCTCCTGTTCGGGAAGCGCCTTTGGTCGGAAACCAGAATCGCGCTCTTCCAGCAGTCGCTCGACACGCGCAGCACCACCTTGCACATGCGAGAGCTGCAGCCGCGGGTGCGTTTCGGGGGGAGATGGCTCGACGAGTCGGTGGCAGAGCTCTTCGAAGAGGATATCGCTCACTTCCGTGTGCTGTTGGCATCGGAGATCGAGGAGGATCCCATCGAGGCGCTGGACGCAGGACGGGTCCCGCGCCTGGAAGCGCTCCAGATGCACAACGGGACCGTGTACCGTTGGAATCGCCCCTGTTACGGTGTGGGCGGTGGCAAACCTCACCTGCGCATCGAGTGCCGTTTTCTCCCTGCCGGACCCTCGGTCATCGACGAGGTGGCCAATGCGGCGCTTTGGATCGGTTCCGTGTTGGGGACGGCCAAGCAGTACGGGGACGTGCGACCGCGCCTTCCCTTCGATGTGGCTCGCGCAAACTTCCTGGCGGCGGCCCGCATGGGGATGCGAGCCGGCTTCTACTGGTGCGATGGCGCGGCCATCTCCGCCCAGGATCTGCTGCAGCAGGAAATCATCCCGTTGGCTCGGGAGGGACTGGCGGGTGTGGGGATCGATGGGTCGGATATTGATAGGTACATGGACGTCATCGAGGAGCGCGTCGAACGGCGCTCCACAGGTGCGGCGTGGATCCTTACGTCCTTGGCCTCCATGGAACGCGACGGCAACCTGGCAGAGCGACTGACCGCAGTGACGGCCGCGTCTGTCGCCAATCAGAAGACGGGGCTACCCGTCCACAAGTGGCCGTTAGCCACGGTCGGGGAGGCGGGTGGGTGGGCACCCAACTTCCGGACGGTAGAGCAGTACATGACGACCTCGCTGTTTACCGTCAATGAGGACGAGCTGCTGGACCTGGTCGCTTTCCTGATGGACAAGAACCAGATCCGCCATGTACTGGTCGAAAACTCCGCCCACGAACTGGTGGGGGTGGTATCGTATCGGCTCCTGGTGCGGATGATCGCCGAGGGCACCAACCCCGGGAACGACGCCATGCCGGCCGGACAGATCATGGCGAGGAACCCCATCACGGTGTCGCCGCAGACGACGACCACCGAGGCGATCGACCTGATGCGGGAGCATCAGGTCTCCTGCCTCCCAGTCGTGAGTGGCGGCAAGCTGGTGGGGATCGTGTCAGAGAGCGACTTCATGCCGATCGCCTACCAACTGCTCAAGTTCGGTCTGGACGGGGCCCAACGGCCCAAGCCCGCTGGTTCGTGAGTGCAACGACCGCCACGTGGACCCTGTGGGCGCCCGGGGGTATTCGGCGACGACGGTCTCTCGTTGGCCGTCCCCCGACCATAGTTGATTCACCGAGTTTTTCCTGCTCTTGATGTCCGAAACACAGATCCCGGCCACTCCTCCCGCCTCTCGACACCGTGGCCTCGAAGTCGACCGCGTGCTGTTGCGGGTTCGTGGACGGGAACCCGGTCCCACGCTGGTTGTGCTGGGCGGACTCCACGGGAACGAGCCAGCAGGGGTCCTGGCAGCTCAGCGGATTGCCCGAGAGATCGAGTCCCGTTCGGGTGACCTGCGCGGCGAGGTAGTGGCGCTGGCCGGGAACCGGGCCGCCCTCCGACAGGGTCGACGTTACCTGGTCCGGGACCTGAATCGGGCATGGACCCGCAACCGTATCGAGCAGGTTCGTTCGGAACGGGGGCCCCTCGAGTCGGGTGAGGACCGGGAGCAGGCGGAGCTGATTCGCGCATTCGACGCCATCCTAGCTGGGGCCCGCGGTCCGGTCTTCGTCATCGATCTTCACACCACCTCGGGTCCGGGGCTCCCCTTCACGACGGCGGCGGACACGCTCCGCAACCGGGCCTTCGCCCTGTCGATTCCTGTCCCCTTGGTCCTGGGTTTGGAAGAGCGGGTGGAAGGCACCCTGATGGACTGGATCGATGGCTTGGGTCACACCGTAATGGTCTTCGAGAGCGGACAGAACGAGGAGCCCGAGGCGGTGGATCGCGCCGTCGGAGCCATCTGGCTCGCGCTGGTTCACGCAGGCCTACTGGACGAAGCCAGGGTGCCCGAAGCCACTCGGTGGCGAGGTGAGCTGATGCGCGAACGAGGTGCGGTGCCCAGGGCGCTCGAACTCCGCTATCGTCATGCCGTGACGGCCCATGACGGGTTCGAGATGTTGCCCGGATTCCTGAGCTTCCAGCGCGTGGAGGCCGGACAGCTCCTGGCGCATGACCGACAGGGTGAGGTCCGTGCCCAGGAACGGGGGCGGGTCCTCATGCCCCTCTATCAGGACCAGGGAGACGACGGGTACTTCCTGGTGCGCGGCTTCGGGTTCTTCTGGCTAAAGCTCTCGGAGGTGATGCGGCGCGCAGGTGTAGATCGCCTGGTCCACTGGTTGCCGGGGATCTCTCGGGACGAATCCGGGGAGCGTTTACTGGTGCGCAAACGGGTGGCCCGCTGGTACGCGCTCGAACTCCTCCACCTACTGGGCTACCGACGGGCGCGCGAGAGCGGTCGGCATCTGGTGGTACAACGGCGAGGGGACTGACCCGCGGCCCCTCAAACTTGGGGTGGTTGGACAGAAAGCGTTCCGCACGCCAGCTTATGGTCGATGCGCGGTCTTTCCCCTCACTCCATGCGCATCCAGCGTAGACTCGGGTCGCTCCCATGGATTGGGCGCGTCCAGCTTGCAAACTGGTGCCGACCCCCCCAGCGGGTTGCGCTCGGACAGGAGCAGCATGGTCGAAGGAGTGCCGTCAGGTGCGGACCCCGGCTCGATGGTGTTGAAGACGGAACAGATCCATCAGGGCCGCATCCTGCTGATCGACGACGAGGAGGACAACCTTCGTGTGTTGGATCAGTTGCTCAGAGCCTCAGGCTTCCGGGCCGTGGTCTCGACGCAGGATCCGCGCGAGTCGCTCGACCTCTTCCGGGCGTTCGATCCCGATCTGATCGTCTTGGATCTGCGTATGCCGTACCTGGACGGATTTCAGGTCATGGCGGGCTTGGCGCCGTACATCTCGCAGAGTACCTATCTTCCCATCCTTGTCCTGACGGCCGACGAGAATCCGGCCACTCGAAAGAAGGCCCTGGGGAAAGGTGCCAAGGACTTTCTCGTCAAGCCTTTCGAAGCCGGCGAGGTGCTGCTCCGAATCAAGAACCTCCTGGAAACCCGGTTCCTGCACTTGGAGTTGCAGGGGCATAACGAGACACTCGAGCAGAAGGTGCGGGAGCGCACGCGAGAACTCGCCGAAGCGCAGATCGAGATTTTGCGTCGTCTGGCGGTCGCGGCGGAGTATCGGGACGACATCACAGGAGAGCACGCCGAACGGGTGGGGCTGATGTCCGCGCTTCTTGCGCAGGAGCTTGGGCTCGACCGCGATGAAGTGAAGCTCATACGACAGGCGGCACCGTTACACGACGTGGGGAAGATCGGAATCCCGGACTCGATTCTCATGAAGCCCGGCCCCTTGACCCGAGAAGAGTTCGAGGTCATGAAGGGCCACACCCAGATCGGTGCCCGTATCCTGTCCGGCAGTCAGTATTCCCTGTTGGAGGTCGCGCGCATCATTGCGGACAGCCACCACGAGCGCTGGGACGGCGACGGCTACACGCCCGGATTGAAGGGCGAAGCCATTCCGCTGGTGGGACGCATCGTGGCGGTAGCCGACGTTTTTGACTCGCTCACCCACAAGCGCCCATACAAGGGAGCGTTTCCCAAAGAGGTGGCGGTAGAGCGCGTCCGCTCCGAGCGGGGCGAGCATTTCGATCCCCGGGTGGTCGACGCGTTCGAGGCCCTCCTGGCAAGGGGATTGATTGGGGAGGCGTCCGACATGAGGTCGGGGCTCGAGCCAGATCTCTTGGATGACACGCTCGACACCGTCGAGGAACCGGTGCTGACCTCGGCTTGACGGCTAGTGCGCTAGCACTGCCCGGCTCTGGGCCCATCTCCGCATCTGATCGATCTTCTCCGCCATGGTAACGGCGAGGGGCACCGTGCCCTCGGCCTCTACTTCGAGCGCCCCCTGAGAGAGGGGCCTTTCCGAAGAGAAGGCCGTGAAGAGGGCGGCCACGACCACCTGTTCGATCTCGGCGCCACTGAAGCCTTCGGTCTTGGCCGCCAGTGCCTCGACGTCGAACGTGCCTGAGGCGTGCCCCCGCTTGGCCAGGTGGATGTCGAAGATCTCTGCACGCACTTGCGGACTGGGAAGATCCACGAAGAAGATCTCGTCGAACCGGCCCTTCCGCAGCAGCTCTGGAGGAATCTTGGCGATCTGGTTTGCAGTAGCCACCACAAACACTTCGCCTTTCCTTTCCTGCATCCAGGAAAGGAAGCTCCCCAGGATTCTCTGCGATACGCCCCCGTCCTCAGATCCTCCCTCGGCAAACGCCTTCTCGAGCTCATCGATCCAGAGCACCACGGGCGCCATCTTCTCTGCGGCCGTCATGGCGCGTTTGAAGTTCTTTTCGCTCTCGCCGATGTACTTGTTGTAGAGGTTCGAGGGATCGAGCTTCAGGAGTGGGAGTCGCCATTCGGCGGCAACGGCCTTGGCGCATAGGCTCTTTCCACAGCCCGGCACCCCGAGCAGTAACATCCCACGTGGGAACGAGAGGCCGAACTGTGCTGCGGCGGCCGGGTCCTGAATGACGGCCTTCCGCTTCCGTAGCCACGCCTTGAGCGTCACGAGGTCGGCGATCTCCGCCTGACTCTCCTCGAGCGGGTAGTATTCGAGCAACCCCTCCCGCTCGATCACGTCCTTCTTGGCATCGACGACGTGGCGAATGTCCTCCAGACTCAGCTTGCCGTCCTCGATGATGGCCTTGGTGAGGATCTTCTCCGCCTCCAACAGCGTTAGTCCCTCGAGGTGCCCAAGGAGCCTTTCAAGCTCCGCGCTCGTGAGCGCCATCTCGATGTGTTGGCGGGCGGAGATGTCCCGGAGGAGATGCGACAGGAGGCTTTTCAGTTCTGCCCGGGTCGGATGGGGTAGTTGAAACTGCGTGACGCGAGGGGTCAGGGCGGGCGGCATCCCTACGTCCACCCCCGAAACCAAGAGGGTCGCCCCCGACGCCTTGGCCCGAGCTACGGCCTCGCCTAACAGCGATTCCAGCTCGGGGTTTCCGTGAACCAGCGGAGCCAGGCCGGGGAAGTGGTAGAGCGCCGCGACCGGGCTGGCCGACACGTGCGAAAGCGCCTGCGCCACCTTCTCGGTCCCGTAGACCGGTCCGGCGGCCCCTGCGCGGCGAAGGCCGCGAGCGCGTGACCAGGCCATCAGGGGCATCCCTAGGCTATCGGCCACGTGGGCCAACAGGCCCTCTATTCGGTCAGAGTCTACCGATTCGAGGGTGAGGAGCGGATGCCTCGAACGAACCAGGAGGCCCAACTCATGGGCGGAGTCGCGAAGCGGCATGCCTAGACGAAGGGTGGGTCGACGGGGGCGGGGCGGTCGGCCGCTCCGCTCAGCCCCGAAGCCCGGTTGCAGGGACGGTGCCGGCGGTCTGGAGTCGCGCCGATGCCACACCAGGCAGGGGCCTCCGCACCTATTCGGCCCCTTGAATCGGCTTTTATTCGCTCCGGGAACGGCCTATCTTGCGGCAGTGGCAACGGCTCGCCCTTCACCGGATTCCTCCGGCGGGTGGGGGCACGCTGACAGCTCGACGGTGCCCGTGGAGTCGAATCAATCCATCGAAAGCGAGACGATCCGGGAGCTTCACAAGCTCTGGGTTTCGGCCACGGCCGACTCGATCTCCAAGGACCTGAAAGCGGCCGAGCAGCTTGCCGATTCGGCCCCTCCCGAGGAGAGGGCCGAGGCGGCGCGCTACGTAGCCGCGCTCTGGCGCCTGGAGCGATGGCTTCACGACAGGTAGCGGTACCCGCTACGCCCGGACCGTCTGAAACTCCTGAGCCATCCGGTTCAGTCCCTCCAGGAGCAGCGCCTCCGGTGGGCCGGTACCGATCCGGAGGTGGTGGTCCATCCCGAAGTGATCTCCGGGCACGACCAGCACCTCGTGCTCGACCCTGAGCCGCTCGGCCAGCTCTGTCGATCCGATCGGGGCGTCATAGTGCACGTAGCAGATTGCGCCGGCGCCTGGGAGTCGGTAGCTGAACAGTCCCTCCTGTTCCGACATCCAATCCACCAGCAGGGGAAGATTGTGGTTGAGGATGCCACGGGTTCGCGCTCGGATGCGGTCTCGCGTCTCGGGCTCGAGCGCCACGCATGCCAACGCGTCGGAGATGGTGGCTGGCGTGATGGTGGTGTAGTCGGTACGGCTCCAAAGGTCTTCCGACAGGTTGGGTGGGGCTACGATCCAGCCGATCCTGAGGCCCGGAAGACCGTAGGCCTTTGACAGCGAGTTTGTCACCATCACTCTTTCGTAGCGTCCGTAGAAGCTCGGAGTCTCTCTCCCGTCCAGCTCCGCTCCCTGGTAGACCTCGTCTGCCATGATCCAGGCCCCCACCCGCTCCGCCTCCTGAACAATCCCGTCCATGGACTCCGGAGAGAGGATGCTTCCGGTGGGGTTGTTCGGGTTGGTGATCAGGATGAACCGGGCGCCGCGGTCCAGGCAGCCTCGGAGCTCGTCCAGGTCGGGTTGCCAGCCCGTTTCCTCTCGGAGTCGGAACGTCAGGGGCTCGGCACCGAAGCTCGTGAGCAGCCCGGGGACCTGCATGTAGTTGGGCACCATGACCGCCGCCTTTTCACCCGGTTCCAGCAGGTGCCAGCAAGCCGTGAAGTTCGCCTCGGCGCCTCCCACCGTGACCAACACCGAATCGGGGCTACACCCGGAGTATCGAGCCGCAATTCGTTCCCGCAGTAGGTCCGACCCGTTGGACTGTCCGTACTCCTGCCGAAGGCCCAATACGTCCAGGTCCGAGTCCGCCAGGCTCAGCAGCTCGCGCGTGGTCATGGGATGAACACCGCTCTCGGACAGGTTGTAGCGAACCCGGTGCTCGAAGGTCGACTGATAGCGCTCCATCTCGAAGCGAGTGAGCTTCACGGTGATGCTCCCGCAGAAGTGAGTGCGCCCGATGGTAGAACCAGCGAGGCAGGGGCGCAATCGATGTCGACAAAGGGTGGTGGCCACTCGGCGTGAGGTTAGATTCCGTCCCTTCGATCACGCGGGCTTCGCCGACTGCTCACCCTCCACTCCTACGCTGCCCATGAGCCCCTTCTCTCTTCCGGATGACGTGGTGGCTCGCGACGAGCAAGGCACGATCGTTCTCATGGTGTTGGACGGTCTGGGTGGACTCCCCAACGAGCAGGGGCGGACGGAACTGGAGGCCGCCGAAACGCCCCACTTGGACGCTCTGGCCCGGCGCTCGTCGGTCGGTGTGTTCGAACCTGTCGCTCCGGGCGTGACGCCGGGCAGTGGTCCGGCCCACCTGGCCCTCTTCGGCTACGACCCGCTCCGCTACTCCATCGGCCGGGGCACCCTGTCTGCCTTGGGTGTCGGGTACGACCTGGAGGCTGGAGATGTCGCCTTCCGGCTCAACTTGGCCTCTCTGGACGGCGAGGGACGGATCACGGACCGCCGCGCCGGCCGCCCCTCGGACGCGGAAGGACGCCGGGTTGTCGAGAAGGTCAGGGACGCGCTGCGGATCCCATCCGGGTTGGAGCTCACGGTCTTGCACGAAAAGGAGCACCGCGCGGTCATGATTCTGCGCGGCGAAGACCTGGGCGGTGGCGTGGAAGCGACCGACCCGCAGGAGACGGGTGTCCCACCGCTGGAGCCGCGTGCCATGGGTCCCGACTCCGTCCGCACCGCCGAGGTGGTGGGCCAACTCCTCGAGCAGGTCCGGGAGACGCTGGCCGATGAGCCGGTGGTCAACGGTTTCCTCGCGCGTGGATTCTCACGCTACGAGGGCATCCCTTCTTTCCAGAGTCGTTTCGGACTGTCTGCCGTGGCGTTGGCGAAGTATCCGATGTACCGGGGCGTGGCCCGCTTGGTGGGGATGGCGGTGGAAGTCGAGCCCAAGGGTGACGAGGAGACGGTCGCTGCCCTAGAACAGTGCTGGGGGCGTTTCGACTACCACTTCCTGCACTTCAAGGCGCCCGATGCACGAGGTGAGGACGGCGACTTCGAGGGCAAGGTCGCCGCCATAGAAGCCGTGGATGCTCTGGTGCCGCGGGTGGAGGCGTTGAACCCGGACGTGCTGGTCGTCACCGGAGACCACTCCACGCCCGCGGCCATGCGGGCGCACTCGTGGCACCCGGTGCCCCTTCTGTTGGCGTCTAAGGTGTCCCGACCCACAGCGCGCGAGTTCGGGGAGTCCGCCTGCCGCCGAGGCGACCTCGGGCACTTCCGGGGCGTCGATCTGATGGCACTGGCGCTGGCCCACGCCGGTCGCCTCGAGAAGTTCGGAGCCTAGCCGGACGTGGAGCATCCCCCGGAGAACGCCGACCCGACCGAGGGCATCGACCGGGCGTTCCAACTCGCGGAGGAGGGGGACTGGGAGGGCGCGGCCCAACAACTGAGAGACCTGCTCGAGTCGTACGAGGAGGACGTCGCAGTCCTCTGCTCGCTCGGCGTCGTCGAACAGGCGCTGGGTATGGATGGCGTAGCCTACGAGCGCTTCAAGGCTGCGCTGGGGTACGGGATCGAGGATCCGGAGCTGATGGCCACAGCGGGCGTGGGCCTGGCGCGGTTCGACGACCCCGAGGCGGAAGGCGCACTACGGACGGCGACGCTATTGGGTCCCACGCTCGCGCGACCGAAGTATCTCTACGGAGGTTACCTGGCGCGCGAGGGCTATCTCAAGGAAGGCCTGGAGGAACTCGACAAGGCGATTCACCTCGACGACGACGAGCCGCTGGCCCACCTGGAGCGGGGTGTGGCCCGAGCGCTCGCACAGGACTTCGACGGGGCGCTCGACGACTTCCATAAGAGTTGCGAACTGGACCCGGAGGATGGATGGGCCCGGGTCCTCGTCGGACTCGCACTGGTGGAGACCGATCGCATCGACGAAGCGGTCACCGACCTCGCTTCGGGTGCCCGCCAGGATTCGGACGACGGTGAGGTGCAGGTGCTGGCGGCACTGGCGGCGGCCGCGGTCGGCGACCAGGACCTCGCGTGGGAGATGTTGGAGCGGGCACGCCTGGTATCCCCCGAGGAAGAACAGAGCGGCGTTGAGGAAGTCGAAGAGCTGCTCGATGAAGGAACCGCAGCGGCGGCGAAAGCGTTGCGCACTACGTTCGCACCCCGCGCCCTACACACACGATTGATGACCCGGCCCTAGAAGGGTGAACGGAAGGGAGGCTCCTTGATCCACATCCCGTTCGAGCGCCACACGCTCGACAATGGACTCCGCATCGTGTTGGCGCACGATCCCACCACGCCGATAGTGGGAGTCAACCTCTGGTACGGCGTCGGTTCGCGGAACGAAGGGCCGGGCCTGACCGGGTTCGCGCATCTTTTCGAGCACATGATGTTCCAGGGGTCGGCACACGTTCCGAAGAACCTTCACTTCGAGTTGATCGAACGGGCCGGCGGCTCGCTAAACGCATCCACCTGGTTTGATCGCACCAACTACTACGAGACGGTGCCGTCGCATCAGCTCGAGCTGGCGCTTTGGCTTGAGGCTGACCGAATGGGTTGGATGTTGCCGGCCATGACACAGGAGAAGCTGGACAATCAGCGCGACGTGGTGAAGAACGAACGACGCCAGCGCTACGACAACCAGCCCTACGGGGATTGGGACGAGCGACTCCAAATGCTCGTCTATCCGGACGACCATCCCTATCAGCACACGGTGATCGGGTCCATGGAAGACATCAGTGCTGCGAGGCTCGAAGATGTCTCGGCCTTCTTTCGGACCTTCTACGTTCCCAACAACGCGGTGCTCACGATCTGCGGTGACTTCGATCGGGCGGAGGCGTTGGATATGGCGGCCCGCCACTTCGGTCGAATTCCAGCGGGTGCGCCGATCCCTCCCCTCCCTGGTGAGCCCGACCTGCCCCCGACCCTGGGGGCATCGGTCCACGAGCGGGTGGAGGCGGTGGTGCCGTTACCCCGCGTGTACATCGGGATGCGGGTACCCACCTTCACCGATGACCGATTCCAGGCGGCGGACCTGGCGTTCGGGGTGCTCGCCAGTGGGCGTTCCAGCCGTCTGTACGCTCGCCTCGTGCGGGAGCGACGACTGGCCAAGGACGCGGTGGGGTTTGTGTTTCCGATCGACACCGGTGCCGCTCTGGCCGTGACCTGGGTCACGGGACTTCCGGGTGTGGCGCCAGACGAGTTGGAGAGTGCGGTGTTGGCCGAACTGGATGCCATGACGGAGGTGGACCAGGCCGAGCTGGAACGGGCCGTGGCCATCGACGAGACACGCGTTATCAGTGGCCTGGAGGAGATCGGGGATCGGGCGGATGCGCTCTCTATGTACGAGCATTATTTCGAGGACCCAGGACGGGTGGTCGGAGATCTGGAGCGCACCCGAGCCCTGAGCGTCGATGACCTGCAGACATTCGCGACGGACTTCATGGGGGCGGACAATCGGGCGGTCTTGACCTACGTGCCGCGAGGGCAGTCGTGAGCGGACCTGCACAGGCGGAGCCGCCGCGCCCGGGGCCCATGCGTCCCTTCAGGCCTCCTACGGTCGAGACGATGTCACTCGCATGTGGTATTCCGTTCAGGGTGGCGCGTATGCCGCGCCTGCCCTTGGTGACGCTCCGCCTGCTCTTGGACAGCTCAGAGGCTGGGGTGCCTGCTGAGCAGGCCGGAGTGGCTACCCTGACGGGCAAGGCATTGGAAGCTGGCGCGGCGGGAAGGGGTGCGGCCGAGCTGGCCGAGGCGCTGGAGTCGTTGGGCGCGTCGGCGGGCGTTGCGACTGGTTGGGACTCCACCTCGGTGTCGCTGAGCTGCTTGGCGGATCGGCTGGATGAGGCGCTTGAGCTCTTCGCAGACATGGTGATGGAGCCCACCTTCCCCGACGACGAAATCGACCGGCTCCGCGAGGAGCGCTTGGCCCAGCTCGATCAGGCGATGGCCAACCCGAGCGTGCTCGCCGGGCACTCGGCGCTGCGCTACCTCTATGCGGAGGGTGAGCCCTACGGCAGGCGGTTGCGGGGTGAGAAGGCAAGCGTAACCGGTGTCGATCGCAACTCGCTACTGGCCTTTCATGGGCGGGCCTATGGACCTCGAGGCGGGGCCATCGTGGCGGCGGGCGATGTGGACACCGACGCGGTCGCCGCCCGACTCGACGCCCGCTTGGGGGGTTGGAGCGGAGGCGGTGGCCTGCGGCCCCCCCTGAAGGGTGAGCCCCGTACGCGCGAGCCCCGGGTTTGGGTGGTCCATCGGGAAGATGCGGTACAGAGTGAAATCCGGATTGGCCACGTAGGGACCACGCGTAAGACCGAGGACTTCTTCCCCCTCCGCGTATTCAATGGAGTGTTGGGCGGCCTGTTTTCCAGTCGCCTGAACCAGAATCTGCGAGAGGAGCATGGATTCACTTACGGAGTCCGCTCACGGTTCGAGTTTCGCAGGAGTCCCGGACCCTTCCTGGTGTCCACCGCGGTCGAGACGGACGTAACAGCCGCGGCGATCCGCGAGTCGCTCTCCGAGATTGGCAGCATGCTCGCAGATGGCCCCACAGCGGACGAGGTGGCATCGGCCCGGGACTACATGGCCGGGGTGTTCCCGTTGCAGTTCGAGACGAGTGCCCAGATGGCGGCGCAGGTAGGGAGGCTCCACGTGTATGACCTTCCGGATGACCTCTTCGACGGCTATCGGGATCGGATTCGTGCGGTCACGCGGGAGGGGGCTCTCGAAGCCGGCCGCAAGCACCTCCGGTCGGGTGAGTTACAGGTCGTCGTCGTCGGCGACGCCGGACGGATCGGGTCAGAACTGGAGGCCCTTGGCCACGGCGAGGTCGCCGTCCTGGAGGCCCGTTAGTTGGACGACGCTGCGGACGTGGGTCGCCTGGACCGGCGACTCGTGCACGAGGGCCGGGTCATCGATCTCTCGGTGGACACGGTGAGATTCCCGGACGGGTCGGTGGGGGAGCTCGAGCTGGTCCGCCACAGAGGGGCGTCGTGTGTGGTCCCCTTCCTGGACCCACCCAGTGGCCCCAATCCGCGGGTCCTCCTGCTCCGCCAGTATCGGTACGCGGCGGGGGGGGAGATGTGGGAGGTGCCCGCCGGGATGCCCGGCTTTGACGGTGAGGACTGGGACGCCTGTGCGCTCAGGGAGCTGGAGGAGGAAACCGGGTTCGGCGCGGGCCAGCTTCGGTATCTTACCCGCATCCACACCACTCCCGGGTTCTCTGACGAGGTCATCCGCATCTACGCGGCGTGGGACCTGGTCCCCGGATCCACCAATCGGGACAAGGACGAGTTCATGGAGGTCGTGGAGCTGCGATGGCAGGCGGTGGAGGACTTGATCCGGAGCGGTGAGATCACCGACGCCAAGAGCTTGGTGGCGCTGCTTCATGCGGGGCGTTTCCTGGTGGGGCCGTAGCCTTCAAATCGGACAACCCTGCGGGCCTCTGACGCGTCCAATCGCTGAACCACGCTAAGGTTGGGCGTGGGAAACGTCTGTTTGCTTGTCGCAGGTTCTACCGCATGTGTTTGCCCGACGGACCGATGGGGAGTCTCGTTTCGGGTTTCGACAGCGTCCGTTTCGAAACACAGCGGCGTCCCACCAGGGGGACACGAACCCCGAAAACCGGCGAAATCAAAGGGTTTCCCAGATGGTATGGAATCTGCCTTTCCAACGTATCGGATGTATGGGCTGTCCCTAGGTGGACGGCTGGCGCATGACCGAAGCCCTTGGGGGAGAGATGGCAGCGAGAAATGTAGCCCTTGCAGGTGAGCAGGGCCTTGCCGGTACCGGCGCTTCGAAAGAGGCTCGGCGCGAGCGCAAGCAATTGACGGACAGTCAGGTCGTCCAGTCGTTTCTCGATGGTGACGAGCGGGGTTTTGGAGAGCTGGTCCAACGCTACGACCAACGACTGCTGAATTTCGTCTATCGGACGGTCGGTGACCGGGAGCGTGCCCAGGACTTGGTCCAAGAGACCTTCGTCCGCGTGTACCGCCATCTCCACCGATTCGACCAGACCAAGAAGTTCTCGACCTGGATCTACACAATCGCTGGCAACCTGGCCAAGAACGAGTTGCGGAATCGCTCGCGGAACCCGCTGGTGCTGTTTCAGACGATCAAGAAGAATTGGGATGCCGACCACCGGCCGCTCGAGTGGGAGGACACCAAGCTCAAGCCCGACGACCTCTACCGGAAGCGGTTCCTCCAGGAAAAGGTGGAACAGGCCGTGGCGGAGTTGCCGGAGCATCACCGAGAGGTGTTCGTCCTCCGCGAAATCCAGGGGAAGACCTACGAGGAGATCGCCGAGATCACCGACTGTAACCTGGGAACGGTGAAGAGTCGGCTGAACCGGGCCCGAAACAACTTCGCGCGCATCATTGCGCCCATGGTGGCCTAGCCCAACCCCCGGCCCGGAACCTGCTTGAGGTCCCGCCAGTATCAATCCATAACGCATCTTGGGACGGCGGAAGGGTACAATGAAGTGTCAGGGCTACCTGGCCGGGTTTTCAGACTATCAAGACGGAATGCTCTCCTCCGAGGAGCGCAGCCGGTTTGAGGGCCACAGACAGCGCTGCCCCTCCTGTGCGCGCTACACAGAGGTGTTCGAGCGTTCGCGGGAGGTGGTACGACGCCTACCTTCGGTGGAGGTGTCCCCGGAATTCCGGACCAGACTGAACGCCCGCATCCGAGAGGAGCGTTTCACCGGCCGGATGGCTCCGGGGCCGCAGTCCTCGGCAAGCAGCACGGGCGCGGTGGCCGCTGTGGCTCTCATTCTGGCGGTAGTGGCGTGGCTTCCCACGCTCGAGCCTATTGTAATCGAAACGACGTTGCCCGCCATCGCGGCTGCACCTCCCATCCGTCCGCCCGTGCGGACACGACTGGGGTCGACACCATTCCCGCGGGGTGCCGCCCAACCGGTGGCCAGGGATGGGTTCTGGGGCGACGCCAATGCGACTCTCCATGAGTATTCCACCCTCGCTGGCTACTCGCCGTCCAACGCGGCGTTGGTCCGAACTCTGGGCTTCGAGTAACCCCGCCGAGTGGCGGCGCGAGGACTTCCCAGCAAGCCTGTCGGAGGCGTCTTTCTGCTCCATGGGGAAGACGAGTTCCGTAAGGAGCGTGCGTTTCACGCGCTGACCGATCTCCACCTGGACGCCAGCGTGCGCGACTTCAATCTTGACGTGGTCCGCGGTTCGGAGGTCGCCGTGGAACAGTTGGCCTCGGTCCTCGCGACCCCGCCCATGATGGCCGATTGGCGGGTGGTGGTCGTACGGGACGCGGAGGGGCTCGCAGGTAGTTCCAAACTCCGGGCCGTCATCGAGGATGTGCTGGAGCGTCCCCCGGACGGCCTGCTCCTGCTCCTGGTCGCGAGCATCGCCAGCTCGAAGGCGAGGTTCTGGACCACGGTGAAGCGGAAGGCGACCCCCGTGGAGTTCGCGGCGCTCAGCCCCGACGACGTCCCAGGTTGGGTGATGGACTGGGGGAAGGCCCAATACGGGATTCAGGTCCAAGAGGACGCTGCCCGCACCATGGCGAGTTCCATCGGCTCCAACTTGGGCGTTTTGGATCAGGAGCTGGCCAAGCTTCGAGACCGCGTGGGGGAGAGGGGCACCGCCACGGTCGCCGATGCCGAAGCCGCCGGGATCCAGATCTCCAAGCAGGATCGATGGCAGTGGTTTGCCCTGGTCGGCGAACGCAAGTTCGCTGAGGCTCGGCAAGCGCTCCCCATCTTGGCCGATCAAGGCGAGTCGGGCGTGGGATTGGCAATTGGCTTGGGTTCGCATTTGTTGCGCCTGGGCGTGGCGGTGGCGGGAGGCACGGCTGCACTCGAGCGAGCCCTCCCACGCCATCAGAAGTGGTTGGCGAAGCGGGTGGCCTCCCAGGCTCGACGCTGGACGGAACCCGAGATCCGAGACGCCCTGTTGGGCCTGGCCAGGCTCGATCGACTGTTGAAGTCGGCCTCGATTTCCGATGAACACCTGCTCGAGGAGTGGTTCCTGTCGTTGGAAGTCGCCGGACGGCGCGTCGCATGAGGAGGCGGGGTAGGGCGTTGGGCGTAGCGGTGTTGCTGGCCGGCTTCCCCACTCTGCTGTCGGCTCAGGGTCTGACGCTCGACGACATCGAGGCCCGCACGGCCGAGGCGCGCTTGGACGAGGCGCGTCTGGGATTGGAGCTGTGGTGGGAGTCGGCTGGCGATTGGGAGGGGCGCGATCTAGAACGTGCGCTTTGGCTGCGTGCCCGCCTTACTGTGGACCCCGAGATGGCGGCACACGACTATCGGCGCATCGCCTCCGAGTTTCCCGATGGGACCTACGCATCGCGTGCCCGGCGACGCTTGGACCAGCTCGCTCAGGCCACCGGTGAGCGACCCGTGGAGGCGGCGCGGCCACCGCTTTACACGTTGGAGCTGGGCTCGTCGGACTCCTACGCGCGCGCGGCCCGCCTATTCGACCGAGCAGTCCGGGAGGGACTGAACCCCAGGATGGTGGTGCTGCGCTCGGACGCCACCCAGCGCTACCGCATTCGGGTGGGGCGCTTCTCCGACCGCGAGGACGCGCGACGTCTAGTGCGCCGGTTGGAACGCCGCGACTTCGAACCGCGCGTTCGTGACGACGCGCGGCAGGAGGAAGTGGCGCGGCGGCGCTAGACCAAACCACTTCGGGTCGCCACCGACATCAGCCCCGTCACCAACACCACCAGCGCCAGTACCCGCCGCGCACGGAGTGACCGGAAGGGGCGAAGGGTGGAAGCCCGCATCGTCACCGACAGCAGCGGCATCGTGCCCAGCCCGAAGCAGAGCATCACGAGCGCGCCGCCCCCTGGTGACAGCGTCGACACCGCGAGCCCCAGGGCGGCGTAGACCAGTCCGCAGGGAAGCAGCCCGTTGGCCAGACCGAACAACAACGCGGCGGCCCCTTTACCCCGCTTCGCATTGGAGAGTTGGATCCGTTTGAGGCCGGGAGGGCGAAACCGGGGTTCAGGCAGCACCCCCGCCAGGACGCCGGCGAACCACACCACCAACGCCAGGGAGAGCGCGGTGGACACCCACCAGGGACCCGGTAGGACGTGACCGAACCCTCCGGCCAGGGCGCCAAGTACCGCGTAGGTGCCCAGCCGACCGAGGTGCCAGCCGAGCCCCCCGGGGACCGAACGACCACATGCCACGGCGAACGGTCCGCACATCCCCACGCAGTGGACGCTGCCAACGAGCCCCGACACGAACGCACCCACCAACAGCCCGCTCACGTGGGCGTGCTCACCGTTCGAACTCGGCCGCGACGATCCTGGGGGGCCCCGCGCCCTCCACGCTTTGCCACTCGATGGCGTCGAGGCCTGCGTCCCCGAGCCGGTCATCTGCTTCGGCGAGGAAGCCTGGGATGTCCAGGTCCGGGGGGAGTGCGACGGTGAGGCGCACCAAGCGCCCACGCCGGCCGGCGTTCAGCGCCTCCACGCTCCGCGCGAAGTCGCGGGCCATGCGGCGCAGATCTCGGTGGGAATCGATCAATGGAGAGCTGTGATGGGCGGGCGTAGGGTTTGGGCACGTTAGGGCAACCCGCGTGCCTCGGCAGCCGTCTGAACCCCAGTCCCATGAGCGCGGTCTCTATCAACGACTTACGGGGCACCGTCGATCCCTCCCGACCACTCGTGCTATCTTGACTTGTGTGATTTCGCACACTGAAGCTGGGGACTCATGAACACCTCGTCTCACAGACCCGTGGTCGTGGTATGCGACGACGAAGAACTCATCCGCTGGTCACTATGCGAACACCTGCGGGGAGAGGGCTATGCCCCTGTGGAGGCGAGCGACGGGAACGCGTGCCTCGAGAAGGTGAGAGAGCTCGCGCCGTCCCTGATCCTCCTGGACCTCAACATGCCGGAGCGCGATGGCATCTCCGTCCTGGAGACGCTGCGGACCGAAGGTAACGACGTTCCCGTCATCATCTTGACCGCGCACGGTGGCATCGAGAGCGCCGTACAGGCCACCCAACTGCAGGCGAGCGCCTACCTCACCAAGCCCTTCGACCTGGTCGAGGTCCAACTGCACGTGGACCGTGTGCTCTCTGAGGACCGACTCAGGCGTGAGGTCGACTACCTGAGGAACCGCCGACGGGCGGGCTACGGAGACTTCATCGGTTCCTCCGCGCGCCTGGCGCCGATGTTCGAAGCGCTGGAGCGACTAGAGAGCGTGGACGCCCCAACGGTGTTGGTGACGGGCGAAAGCGGCACGGGGAAGGACCTGGTCGCCCGGGCGATTCACTCGCATGGCCCGCGCAAGGATGACGTGTTTGTCGAGGTGGACTGCGCGTCTCTCCCGGAGCACCTCATCGAGAGCGAGCTGTTCGGTCACGAACGAGGCGCGTTCACGGACGCCAAACAGAGGAAGCGGGGCCTCTTCGAGCTGGCCGCCGGCGGCGTTGTGTTTCTCGATGAGATCGGCGAGTTGAAACTCTCCACCCAGGCCAAGCTGCTCAGGGCCCTCGAGAGTAGGGTGTTCCGTCGCGTGGGGGGCGTGGCGTCTATCCCGTTCAGTGCCACGGTGGTGGCAGCCACGAACCGTGATCTGCGCAAGGAAGTCGAGGCAAAACGGTTTCGGGAAGACCTCTTTTTTCGCCTCAACGTGATCCCCATTTCGATTCCCCCGCTCCGGGACCGACCTGAGGATATTCCGGCCCTGGTCGCGCACTTCCTCGACCACTTCAGCAAGGTGTTGGGGCGAGTGGTGGAGGGCGCGAGTCGCGAGGCTCTCACGCTTCTCCAGGGCTACAGTTGGCCGGGCAACGTGCGGGAACTCCGGAACGTACTCGAGCGCGTCGTGTTGCTGGGGGCCGCATCCCGCCTCACCGCCGACGAACTACCGGCCGAGATTCGTTTCCGGGGCATTTCCAGGACACGCACGGAAGGCATGGTCTTCACACTCCCCGAGGATGGGGTTCGCCTGGACGACGTGGAACGGAGTCTGGTGGCTCAGGCGCTCGACCGCTCCGAAGGCAACCAGTCGGCTGCGGCCAGACTACTCGGGATCAGTCGGTACGCGCTGCGCTATCGTATGGAGAAGTACGAGCTGGGTTAGGCCTGCTAGCGCGACCAGCGCAGGATGAAGCAGGCCCCCGGGGAGTGGGAGTCCACCAGTTCGAGTTCGGCACCCATGCTTTCGGCAGCGCGTCGGCAGATGGCCAAGCCCAACCCGGTACCGCGGGATCGGGTGGTGAAAAAGGGCTCGAAGATGCGCCTGCGGTGTTCCGTGGGCACCCCCGGTCCGCTGTCTCGCACGGCAATGCGCCCGTCACCCAGCTCCACCCGAATCACGCCCTGGCCCCGCATCGCCGCCCCCGCGTTCTGGAGGAGGTTGAGCAGGATCTGATCGACCAGCGTCGGATCGGCAAACGCCCTACCCTCGCCGTGAACCGACACCTCGATCCGGGGGTGTTCTTTGGCCATCAGGTCGGCCATGGCACGCGCCCTGACGTTCAGGTCGATCGGACTCAGCGTGGGCTCGGCGGGCTTGGCGAGCGCCAGCAGGTCACTCACCATGGCATCCAGTCGACGGATCTGAGCGTCCACCTTCTCCATGACTCCGCTGCGAGGATCCGCACCGTCGAAGGAGCGGGAGATGACCTGAAGCGCGCCCGAGATGCCGGCCAGGGGATTGCGCAGCTCATGCGCCACAGCGGCCGAAAACGCTCCCAATTGCGCGAGGGTCTCCGACTGACGAGCGCGGCTCTCCGCCTGGATGACGTCGGTGAGGTCGGCGAGGTGGATCAGCACCCGGGCCCGGGCGTGTTGGAGGGGAACTACCGAGATGCGAAAACTGCGGACGCCGTCCTCTCCCTCGACGTCCACGCGGGGCAGCGTGATTTCCCTTCCCGTATCGAGGGCGCGCGCGACGTGGCTCTCCAACCGAGCGGCGTCGAGCAGCGGTTGGGGAAGCACGTTCAGGAAGTGCCGCCGAACCGACCTGTCTTCCTCGAAGAGTCGTGTATCGGGCGCGGCCGCGGAGGCGACGAGGCCCCTTGCATCAATCAGTAGGACGGTAGCCGGCATGTTGGAGACCAACACGCCCTGGAGCGCATCCAGCTCGCGCGCTTCATGCGTGCGGATGTAGGCATCCATCATCGTAGCCAGACCCACCGACGTGACACGGTCCAAGGCGGACGCAAAGTCGCTGGCCTGTTCGCGGCTCGAGGTGGAGGCAAACACGCTCTCGAGGTCATGCCGGAGTGCCGACATGGCGACCTGGACGTACCGCGGCGGGACTCCATAGCGGACATGCACCTGGCCCGCCTTGCGTTGGCGCTCGAAGAAGGCGTCGTCGTGAGGGCCCGCCAGGAGGTCCGTGACCCACTCCACCATCGACTGCTTCAGACGCTCCACTTGGGTGGGCGACTGGAACACCGCCCCGGCCTGGGGTGCGGACAGGAGGTTTTCGTAGAACCGGGCCGCCACCGAGGGCAGCGAGGCGCGAAGGGTGGGGAGCGCCGTGCGGAGGCGCTCTGCGTCCTCAGCGGAAAAGCCCGCCAGGGCCAGTAGTTCCTCGGGACCCGGCTGTGCGGGAGCCCCCGCCTCCCCTGTGCGAAATCCCCCAATCGGCGTGGTCCCGCTCGTCGACATGTCGGCGTAAATCCTTTTGATTTATGACGTTATGCGTTGGGCACGGCCCCTGCCTAGGCGCGTGTCTGGAAGCGCTCGGCCTCCCGGTAATGAGGAATGGTATGTCAGCTCAAAACCCGTCGCACGCTGCGGCCTCCGCAGGCAGTGTTGCACCGCCTCCCCTGGCGAAGACTCAGTACGATGACGACACCGTCAAGCTATTCCTCTGGGCCACGGTTCTCTGGGGCATCGTGGGGATGCTGGTGGGTGTCATCCTGGCGCTTCAGCTCGCGTGGTGGCCCGCCAACCTGGGGCTTCCCTGGACGACCTTCGGGCGACTCCGACCGCTCCATACCAACGCGGTCATCTTCGCCTTCGGGGGCAACATCGTCTTCTGCGGCATCTACTACTCCATGCAGCGCGTGCTCAAGACGCGCATGTGGAGTGACGCCCTGTCCAAGATCCACTTCTGGGGCTGGCAGGCGATCATCGTGTCGGCGGCCATCACCTTCCCCTTGGGTCTGACGCAGTCCAAGGAATACGCTGAGTTGATTTGGCCGATCGACATCGCCATCACGCTCGTCTGGGTGCTCTTTGCCATCAACTTCTTTGGCACCATCGCGATTCGGAACGTCAAGCACATCTATGTGGCGATCTGGTTCTACATGTCGTTCGTGATCACCATCGCCATGCTGCACATCGTAAACAGCCTGGCGATCCCCGCGACGCTGTTCAGGTCCTATCCCATCTATTCGGGGATGACGGACGCGTTGGTCCAGTGGTGGTACGGTCACAACGCAGTCGGCTTCTTCCTGACGACCCCGTTCCTTGGGCTCATGTACTACTTCCTGCCCAAGGCCGCAGAGCGTCCCGTGTATAGCTACCGCCTCTCCATCATCCACTTCTGGGGATTGGTCTTCCTCTACATCTGGGCCGGGCCGCACCACCTCCTGTACTCGGCACTGCCTGAGTGGTCTCAGACGCTAGGGATGGTGTTCAGCATCATGCTCTTGGCCCCCTCATGGGGCGGCATGCTCAACGGCTTGCTCACGCTCCGGGGTGCGTGGCACAAGCTCCGAACGGACCCGGTCATCAAGTTCATGGTGGTGGCCGTGAGCTTCTATGGGATGAGTACGTTCGAGGGGCCCATGATGTCGATTCGGGCCGTGAGTGGACTCTCCCACTTTACCAACTGGGTGGTCGGGCACGTCCACTCCGGCGCGCTCGGGTGGGTGGGCATGATCTCGTTCGGGACGCTCTACTGGCTGGTCCCGCGGCTCTACAACCGTCCACTCGCCTATCCCAATTGGGCCACCACGCACTTCTGGCTCGCCACCATCGGCATCGTGCTCTACACGGTCTCCATGTGGGCGGCGGGGTTGATGGAGGGGTTGCAGTGGCGCGCGATCAACGAGACCGGACAGCTCGCGCATCCGATCTTCGTGGACATCGTCAACCGCCTGGAGCCGTTCTACTGGATGCGCTTGCTCGGCGGGACGCTGTTCCTGGTGGGCGCCATCATGATGGGCATCAACTTCATCAAGACAGTGCGGGCACCCGCGGCACCCACGGGGGGCGCCGACGCCACGACCCTTCAGGCTGCGTAGGGGCAGGATATGTCGAACGAACCAAAGGACGGGCAAGGGCAGTCTGAAGCGGGATACGGCCAGTTCCACCGACGCGTGCTCGAACGGAAGAGCGCGGCGTTCGCAGTGGCGACCGCCGTCGCGATCTCCATCGGAGGACTGGTGGAGATCGTCCCGATGTTCACCGCAGTGGGACCGCAACCCGCGGAGTGGGTGACGCCCTATACACCGCTCGAGGTCGCGGGACGGGACATCTACGTGCGCGAAGGATGCTACCTCTGCCATTCGCAGTGGGTGCGTCCTATGCGGGCCGAGATCCTTCGCTATGGCGAGTGGAGCCGCTCCGCCGAATACACCTACGACCGCCCCTTCCTGCTGGGTTCGCGGCGCATGGGCCCCGATCTGCACCGCATCGGTGGGAAGTACCCGGATGCTTGGCACTTCGAGCACATGCGTGACCCACGCAGTACGTCGCCCGGGTCCGTAATGCCACCCTATCCGTGGCTGTACGACGCGACCATCGACCCCGAGGACATTCGGGCGTCGGTTCGCGCGCTCAAGAGGGCGGGGACCCCCTACTCGGATGCCGAGGTCGACGGGGTGCCAGCTTCGCTCCAACAGCAAGGCGAGTCGATTGTGGCCAGCCTGGCCGCAACGGGCGCCACGAGCACGTGGGACTCCGAGATCGTGGCGATGATCGCCTACTTGCAGCGATTGGGCGTAGACGGTCGCCGCTACCTCTCCTCGCAGGGTGGAGGACAACAGTGAACCCGCTCATTCAGCAAGCCGCCGCATCGGTCGACGGAGGGTGGGTTCTCGGTCTGATGACGGTCGTGTTCTTCGCCTGCTTTCTCTGGTGGGTGTGGTGGGCCTATGCGCCGTCCCACCGCGAGCGCATGGAAGCGTTCGGTCGCATTCCTTTCCAGGAGGACGTTGAGTAATGGCCAAGGATACCAACAGACTGCTTGGTCACGCCGACGAGGCCGACGGTATCGATGAGTACGACAATCCGCTCCCAGATTGGTGGGTGGGCCTGATGTGGTTCACGGTCATCTGGGCGATCGGCTACGGTGTGCACTATCACTTCATCGGGAACCGTTCCGCCGAGAAAGAGCTGGCGGCCGAGATGGCAGCGGCCGAGGTGCGCTGGCCTGCCCAGGCGGTGGATGCCTCGCAGTTCACGGTGACACCCGAGGCGGTGGCCGCCGGCGAGGGGATCTTCCAGGTCAACTGTACAGTATGCCACGGCATGGAACTCGAAGGCGGGATCGGCCCCAGCCTGGTGGACGACGAGTGGATTCACGGTGCGACCATCGAGGCGGTTCTCAGCACCATCGGCGACGGCGTGTTGGATAAGGGGATGCCCAATTGGACCTCGTTGCTGGGGCCCGAGGCCGTGAACCAGGTCGCCGCGTATGTGGTATCGCTCAACCCGGAGTTGACCGCGGAACCCGAAGCGCCAGCCTCTGAGCCTATCCCGTAGTGGCTTTGCTTCTTACATGCTAGGCTTCAGTCAGACCCGCGAGTGGGTTTATCCGCAGTCCATCTCCGGGCACTTCATGACGCTCCGTCGGTGGGCGTTCGCAGGGCTCCACGTGCTCCTGTTCGTGGCGCCTTGGATTACGATGAACGGCCACCCTCTGCTCAGGATCGACCTACCTGGTAGGCGGCTGTATCTGGCGGGACAGATCTTCACGCCCTACGACACGATCTTTCTCCTGATCCTGCTGCTGTTTCTGGCGTTTTCTCTGTTCTTCTTCACAGCGATCTTTGGACGCGTGTGGTGCGGTTATGCCTGTCCGCAGACCGTGTTCTTGGAAACGTGGATCCGTCCGCTCGAGCTCTGGATCGAAGGGGATCGTCTCACGCGCAAGCGTCGGGACGCCAAGGGATTCCACTTCGATCTGGCCTGGCGGAAAGCCGTGAAGTGGACAGCGTTCGCGGCCGTGGCCGTGTTCATCGCCATGGCGATGGTGAGTCTGTTCGCGGGGGCCCGGGAACTGTGGACGGGCCGGGCCGGGCGCGTGGCCTACGCGTTCGTGGGCATCTTCGCGGTGGCCTGGTTTTGGGACTTCACGTGGTTCCGCGAGCAGTTCTGTAGCTTCCTCTGCCCCTACGCCCGCTTCCAGAGCGCGCTGGCAGATGAAGAGAGCCTGATCGTCACCTACAACGAGCCCCGCGGCGAGCCCCGCGAGAAGGGGAAAGCGGCGGCGCTCGAGGGACGGTGTATCGATTGCAACAAGTGTGTCGCCGTCTGTCCGCAGGGGATCGACATTCGCGATGGTTTTCAGCTGGAGTGCATCCAGTGTGCACGCTGCATCGATGCGTGTACCAGCGTGATGGACCCGCTCAGTCACGAGACGTTGGTCGCGTACGGATCGGTGGCGGAAACCCAGGGGCGCACGGTTAGGCGCTGGCGGGGGAGGACGTTCGTCTACGCGGGACTCCTGGCGAGCCTGGTGGTGGTAGGTGTGACACTCTTGATCAATAGGACTCCGTTCGAGGTCGCCATCAATCGGGCGCCGGGCTCTCTGTTTACGGTCGATGACGGGGGGTTCGTACGAAACACCTACCTGTTGGAGATCACCAACAAGGATCCCAGTCCGGAACCGGTCACCTACGAAGTCGAGCTCGCGGGGATCGAGGGTGGCCAACTGTTCTCTCAACCCTTTACTCTGGAGTCGAGCGAATCGCGGACCCTTCCCCTGGTCGTGCGGGTTCCGGTCACGGAAGGGATGGCGCGGTCCCAGCCGTTGGAGATGCGTATCCGCTCGGACCGCGACGTGATCGTGGTACCCACGACGTTTCTTTCGGGAGGTATGAACGGTGCCGGATGATGTGAACGAAACCGTGCAGCCCCGGGTCTGGGAGCTCAACCGAGACCATGTTTGGCCAGCGGCGATCATCATCGGTCTGGTGCTGGTCGCGCTGGTGAACTTCACGTTCATCTACATCGCGGTGTCCGGGGCGGATGAGGTCGCCCCGTCGTATGTCACCGGACCTCGCTGAAGCGACCGCCGGGCGTCCGTCGGAGACGCAGGGGAGCGCCTGTCCTCACTGCGGGCTGGCGGTCGAGGCCTCAGAGGATGAGTTCTGCTGCCACGGTTGCGAGATCGCGTACTCCCTTATTCACTCGGCCGGGCTAGACCGCTACTACGAGGAACGTGAGGCGCTGCCTCCCCGACCCGTTGGGCTTCAAGGCGCCTGGTCGGGGGTGCCTGTCGAGGTCAACGAGGATGGGAGCGCCGAGGTTCGCTTGGGCATCGACGGCCTGCGCTGCGCGTCGTGCGTGTGGGTGACCGAACGTGTCCTGGACGCCACGCCGGGGGTGATCGACGCCACCGTGTCCTACGCCAGCGGCAGGGCCACCCTGCGATGGCAGCCTGAACTGATCGATCTCGAGGGCCTGGTCCGGCGGATCGCCCAACTGGGCTACCAGCCCCGAGTGCCCGGCGAGGAGTCGCGTACCGACCGTCGGTTGCTGACCCGGCTCGGCGTAGCCGTGTTCGCTGCTCTGAACGTCATGTTGGCGTCGGCGGCCCTGTATGCGGGGTGGTGGGGGCCCATGGAGCCTCGCTTCGTGGCGCTGTTCCAGTGGACGTCCCTGCTCCTGGCTACTCCGGTCGCGCTCTGGTGTGCGGAACCCTTCTTCACAGGTGCATGGTCGGGCCTCAAGCATCGAACACTGTCGATGGATGTGCCTGTTTCCTTAGCAGTGCTGGTACTCTACGGCCACGGTGTGTGGGCCACCCTGAACGGTCAGGATGCCTATCTCGACTCCTTGACCATGTTGGTGGCGCTGCTCCTGGGTGGCCGGGTCCTGGAGTCGCACGCGCGGCGGCGGGCCGCTGAAGCCGCACTGGCGCTCGCCGGCACCGTGCCGGCCTCGGCGCGACGGATCGACGACGGCTCCGTACGCAGCGTACCGGCAAACGCGCTGGAAGTCGGACAGCGCATCCAGGTCGCCTCCGGCGAAGAAGTGGCAGCCGACGGCGTCGTCACAGAAGGCGAGGGTGCCGTACACATGGCGCTGCTGACCGGTGAGTCGGTGCCGGCGCGCGTCGGTCCCGGCGATCGACTGGTGGCGGGGGCCGTGCTCGAACGGGGCTCGGTCGTCCTAAAGGTGGAGGCGGTGGGGCAGGGCACGGTCGTGCGGCGGATGGCCGCCTCCCTGGGAAGTGCCATGGACCGAAGCGTGCGCGAGAGTCGAATCGATCGATGGGCGCGTTGGTTTACGGGTGGGACGTTGTTGGCCGCATCGATGTCGGCGCTGGTGTGGTGGCGGTTGGCGGGGTTGGGCACTGCCCTGGAAACAGCGGTCGCTGTCTTGGTGGTGGCGTGTCCCTGCGCGTTGGCGCTCTCCCGCCCTCTGGCGGCTGCGGCTGGGATGGGCGCGGCCGCGCGTAGGGGCCTGCTCCTCCGTTCCCAGGATGCGCTCCTGGACCTGGCGCGGGTGTCGCTGGTGGCGCTCGACAAGACCGGCACGGTCACCGAGGGCGAACTGACGGTGGTCGACGCCTCCGACACGGATCTTCGGGTGGCGGCGGCACTCGAGCGCCACAGTGTGCACCCCATCGCACGTGCAGTGATTGCTGAGGCTGCCGGGAGGGGGATCCCGTTGGCCACCGCTACGGAGGTGCGCGAAGAGCCCGGGGTCGGAGTGAGCGGGGTGGTGGATGGCCGCGAGTGGACGTTGCGATCGGACGGGGCGGGGGGACTCGCACTGTCAGAGAGTGGTTCGGACTCGTTCGCATCGATCCGACTCAGCGACACCGTTCGCTCGGATACCTACGCTGCCGCCCGAGGGCTTGCCGACGGGGACCGCTCGCTCGCGCTCCTTTCGGGCGATACCGCGGACATCGCGCGCCGGGTAGCGTCGGATGCCGGGATCGATGACGTGCACGCGCCGCTGCTGCCAGAGGAGAAGGCAGAGTGGATCGAGGCCCGCCGCGACGCCGGCGCACGGGTGTTGTTCGTCGGGGATGGCCTGAACGACGGCCCAGGACTGGCCGCCGCGGACGTCGGATTGGCCATGGATCGGGGAGCGGCCAGTAGCGTCCTGGTGGCCGATGGCGTAGTGACGGGTGGGTCGCTGTGGTCTGTTGTCGCCGGCATGGCTGCGGGGCGGGCCGCGGAGCGACAGGTACGAAGGAATCAGATCCGGTCGGTGTGCTACAACGTGGCGGCGGTGGGCGCTGCCGCGGCGGGACTGATCAACCCGCTGGTTGCTGCGGTGCTGATGCCACTGTCGAGCCTGTGGGTCGTCTGGGGTGCCACCCGCGTCGAACCGCTGGTGAGGCGCTCGCTCGCCGACGTCCGATGAACGCACTCGTCTTCCTGCTCCCTATCGCGCTTCTGCTGGGGGGCGTTTTCGTGGTGCTGTTCATCCTCGCTGTGCGGGATGGGCAATTCGACGACCTGGACGACCCGCCCGAGCGGATCCTACACGACGACTAGATCGTTGCTCCTACCTCAGTGGCCCTCGAACGCCACTAGCGTATGCACCGGCACGCCGGCCTCGGCGAGTCGGCGCGTTCCGCCCAGGTCCGGCAGGTCGATGACGAACGCTGCGGCCACCAGTTCGGCGCCTTCCCGCCGAATCAGCTCCGCCGCGGCCAGCGCGGTGCCGCCCGTGGCAAGCAGGTCGTCGATCAGAAGGACCTGTCGTCCCGGCGCCAAGACATCGACGTGCATTTCCAAAGTGTCCACGCCGTACTCGAGGGTGTATTCCTGTCCGATCACCTCACCGGGGAGTTTCCCCTGTTTGCGAAGAGGGAGGAACCCCAGGCCAAGGGAATGGGCTACAGCGCCGCCCAGGATAAAGCCGCGCGCCTCTATCCCCGCCACGAACGCGATCTCCCGGTCCTGGTAGGGTCGGGCCAGCTGCTCCACCGCGGCCTGGAGGCCGTCAGGGTCTTGGAGCAACGTGGTGATGTCCCGAAAGACGATACCCGGCTTGGGGTAGTCCGGGATGGTCCGAACCAGGCTCTTGAGGTCGACATCACTGGGTCCAACCATCGGACGTGCTCTGGAAGTGGGTAGGATGTGGACCTTCAGGGGGTAGTATGATGCCGGGCACTCCATCACATCGCCAGGACGTCATGCAACACCAGGAGCTCACCATCGAAGGAATGCACTGCGCGGCCTGTGTGGGCCGGGTAGAGCGTGCGTTGGAGGGCGTCCCCGGTGTGTTGGAGAGTTCGGTGAACCTGGTCGAGCACAGTGCCACCCTCACGGTCGATCCGAAGACTTTCGAGGTCGGGGACGCCACTTCGGCGGTGGACCAAGCCGGCTATGCGGCCGCACCGAAAGCGGCGGCCGTGTTGGAGACCGCCGAGGACGTGGCGGTCCGGGATGCCGAGCGCAACCAGGAGTGGGACGACGCGATCCGACGGTTCTGGGTGGGGGTAGTGCTCGGGCTGCCGGTGGTGGTGCTCGGACATATGGGACTGATTCCCGGCCTCGAGCATCTGGGGCACGACCGGCGCCTTCAGTTGCTCAGTGGCGTGCTCACCATCCCCATCATGACGTGGGTGGGTGGCGGGTTCTTCACCCGCGCCTGGAAGCAGCTCCGGCGCCGCGAGACCACCATGGACACGCTCATCGCACTCGGCACGGGCGCCGCCTTCGCATACTCTGCGGTGGCGGTGCTGGCGCCTAGCCTATTTCCAGAAGGAACGGCACATCCGTTCTTCGAGGCCGCGGCCGTGGTGATCACCCTGGTGGTGCTGGGTCAGGCGCTCGAGGCGCGGGCCCGCGGAAAGACATCCAAGGCGCTCCGGGCACTCCTGGCGTTGCGGCCGGACCGGGCGTGGGTACGCCGGGACGGCACCGAGGTGGAAATCGACGCCAGGGACGTGGTGGTGGGCGACCTGGTGGTGGTCCGACCGGGCGAGCGGATTCCGGTCGATGGGGTCGTCCTAAGCGGCGAAAGTGGGGTCGACGAAGCGCTGGTGACGGGCGAGAGCTTTCCAGTCACCAAGAGCCCGGGCGACCCGCTTGTGGGCGGGACCGTGAACGGCGAGGGCAGCCTGGTCTTCCAGGCGAGCCACGTTGGGGTCGACACCGTTTTGGCGCGGATCGCAGAGCAGGTGCGAGTTGCGCAGACCTCCAAGCCCCCGATCCAACGGTTGGCCGATCGGATCGCGGGGTGGTTCGTACCGGCCGTCGTGTTGATCGCGCTGGTGGCGGGGGCCGTGTGGTACTTGTGGGGGCCCGACCCCCGGCTCAACTACGCCGTGGTGGTGGCGGTGTCCGTGTTGGTGATCAGTTGTCCCTGTGCGCTGGGGTTGGCCACGCCCATCTCGGTGATGATCGGGATCGGGAAGGGTGCCGAGCGAGGCATTCTGGTTCGAAACGGTGAGGCGCTGGAGCGTGCCCGCGCCGTGGACACGGTGGTCCTCGACAAGACCGGTACGCTTACGCGTGGAGAGCTCGCGTTGGCGGGTGTGCACGCCCTCGAGGGGACATCGGAACGCGACGTGCTGCGCTGGGCCGCGGCTGCGGAATCGAGGTCCGAGCATCCCGTAGCGCGCGCGATTGCAACGGCGGCCGAGCGGGCAGGCACCGAGCCCCAGGAACCCGAGTCGTTTCGTGCGCGTCCTGGCCGGGGCGTCGAGGCGGAAGTAGCGGGTAGCCTCGTGCATGTGGGTACTGCGGATTTCCTGTCCGAACAGGGAGTGAACGGGGCGGCCCTGGCCGGTTGCGAGGCATCCCCGACCCTCGAGGAGTGGGCGAGCCGTGGCGTTTCCTGGGTGTTCGTGGCCCGGGACGCCCAGCTGTTGGGTGCGGTAGGCGTGGCCGACGAGGTAAAGGCGGACGCAGCCGAGGCGGTGGCGCGGCTGCGGGCCCAAGGTATCGAGGTCATCATGCTCACGGGCGATCAGGACACCGTTGCGCGCTCGGTGGCGGCTCAGGTAGGCATCGATACGGTGAGGGCCCGTGTACTCCCCGAGCAGAAGGCCTCGGCGGTGACGGACCTGCAGGCGCAGGGAAGGGTGGTGGCGATGGTGGGCGACGGCGTGAACGATGCCCCGGCGCTGGCTGCCGCCGACGTGGGGATTGCCATCGGCGCCGGGACCGACGTGGCCATCGAAGCGGCCGACGTAACGCTAATGGGAGACCGGTTGGGTGCGGTGGCCGACGCGTTGGACCTGTCCCGCGCGACGGTGCGGAATGTGCGCCAAAACCTGTTCGGCGCGTTCATCTACAACGCGTTGGCCATTCCGCTGGCGGCAGGGCTGCTGTACCCTGCCCTGGGACTTCTGCTGTCGCCCATGATCGCCGGTGCCGCCATGGCGTTCAGCTCCGTCACGGTGGTCAGCAACGCCAATCGATTGAGGGGTTGGCACCCCGCGACTTCATGAGGTAGGAAGGCACAATGCCCTACGACGAAGGGGTTGCCGAGCGTATTCGCCAGGCACTGAGCCGCCGGGACGATGTGGTCGAAAAGAAGATGTTCGGCGGCATCGCCTTCATGGTCAGCGGCCACATGGCGGCCGGGACCGCCACGAAGGACCTCATGCTGCGCGTGGGTCCCGATGCCTACGAGGAGGCGTTGGCCCAACCCCATGCCCGCGAGATGGATTTCACCAAAAGACCGCTCAGGGGCTTCGTATATGTGGCGCCCGAGGGGTTCGCGGAGGACGCGGACCTCGAACGCTGGCTGCAGAAAGCGATCGACTTCGTGGAGACGTTGCCACCCAAGTAGGGGACGCGCCGTCTACCAGGTCGATCAACGTCCTCCCGACGCCGCATTCTTGTCCGATAGCTGCACCGCGATGTAGGAGAAGTTGAAGCACATCTCCTCGTCTGAGCCGTAGCCCCCGTAGACCGTCACGTCGGTGAGATTTTCGAAGGTGCAGTGCACGGTGAGGTGCGCATCTCCCATCGCACCCGCCTCGAACACCTTGGGCTCCAAGAACGTGAAGTCGCGTTGCCACCCCAGGTCCCAGCTCGGAACCGAGAGCAGCGTTTCCTCTCGCCCGTGTGTGTCGGTCAGGGTGATCCTTCCCGAGTGCCCGTAGCTGTGCATGTGCAGGTTGGCCGAATGAACCTCCAGCGCCTCCACCCGCTCCTCGGCAACGCCGGCCCGGCGGGCCATGTAGCCGACCAAGTCTCCCAACCGCTGCGAGGTCTGCACGCTGGCCTGTTCGCCAGGAGGCACGACCATCGACCCGTTTCGTTTCCCTGCGAGCCAATCGTTCTCGGTCATGGGAAAGTGGATAGCCGGACGCTCGACATCATCCGCGAGCTGGAAGTCGAGCGTGGTGTTCGCGTCGCTCTCTCCGGGTGCGTGACGCGAGTAGTAATGCATCTGCACCACGAGCGCCGAGCCCGGCTTCATTCGGATGCCCGTACCCGCCGGAAAGGCGTACCCGTCCATCCCGGGGGCCCAGTGGGACAGCCAGAAGCTGCCGCGACTGAGCTCGCGAACGCCTCTGGGGTAACGCTCGTCATAGGCTGTACGAATGGCTTCGCTGTTGAACCGGTCGGGAAGGGCTCCTCCGAAGCACTGGTATCCCAGCCCTTCCTCCTCGGCGTCCAGTTCCTGGAACCGATCACCGAGTCCCGGTTCGACGGCGTGCACCACCACGTGGTGCGCGACGCCCGTATTCCCTGGGACGGCCCGAAAGCCCTTGATGTAGCCCTCTTGGTCCTGCGGCCATTCCACGACGAAGCAACGGTAGTCGTCGTCCATGTCCTGGTTGGGCAAGTAGGACTCACCGCCCAGGACGTCGAGCGTCAGGTCGGCCCGGAATGGTGCCGCTTCAGCCACCCGCATGGGCGTCGATGTGGGTGTACCTTCCGCATAGCCCCCCTCCACCCACCTCGCCACCAGGTCTATCTGCTCGGGGGTCAGGGACGGGTCGTCCACGTAGTTCTGATGCCCCTCCTCCGCCAGCCATGGCGGCATGCGACGCTTGAGGATGGCGCTGGCCACGGAGCGCCTCCGCCGAAGCGCCTCGGCGTCGTCGGTAAGCGAGAACGACAGCGCTCCGTCCGCATGGCAGCTGATGCAGCTCTGTTCCAGGATGGGCCGAATGTCGTTGTGATAGTCCTGAGCTCCGACCGGGTGGGCGGCGACGGCTAGGGTGCCTATGACCACGACGAGGTTGGAATATGGGGATCGCATCTCGGGGCTCACTGCGGAAGGGTCGACTCGGCGCTGCCGCGCAGCTTCGAGCTACTGTGGAGGCGGCGTCTGCCACAAAACATGCAGGATCTTCCAAGCTCCGTCTACTTTGGCGAGCTGGAGATAGTCACTGCCCCAAAACGCGGTGACCTTCACGGCTGCGGTCTGGTCCAGAACGTCAAGGACCTCGACCTCTTTCACTGCGTCGTCGGGGGCGGTCCGTCCACTGGCCTTGACGCCCTCGGCGTACTCGATCATCTGAGCGAAGCTCATCGGTTCGCCCTCGTAGCCGTTGCCTTCGCGAGGCACGAAGTAGCCGTACTTCACCACGTCTGGGCTCACGCCACGACGAATCTTGTCGGGGTTGCCCTCGTAGAAGCCTTCCAGGTAGTCGAGCGCCGCCTGGCGCACCGCGTCCGCATCAGTTTGAGCCATTTGCGCCCCGAGCGGTGTCTGCAAGGCCACGGCCAACAGGCCCAGGGTCACCAGACCCGGTATCGCTCTGCGCTTCCTCGGCATCCCTACCTCCCTCCTTCTGTAAGCTCGATTCGTCGGTCGCCTGCTCTTGCAGATACTGTAGTGTGCCGCGATCGGCTTCAGGTTCCGCCTGAGCCGTTCGCGGAGCCTTCTTGCGGGGGGCGCTCGCCAACCCGTACCTCCAAACCCTTCGGACCCGGGTGCCGTCTAAGGAAGGAGCGCCCCCTAAACCTGGAGATCCATGGAATCGCTCCTGCGTGACGTCCGCTTCGCATTCCGCTCCCTCTGGAAACGGCCCGGGTTCGCGGCAGTCGCCATTCTCACGGTTGCCGTGGGAGTGGGCGCCAACTCGGCCATCTTCAGTGTCGTGAACGCGGTCCTGCTCCGGCCGGTGGACGTGTATGAGCCCGACCGTCTGGTGGTGCCTGACGTCATCTCGCCCAATGGGTTCTCCATCAGCCTGGCGATTCCAAACTTCCGCGACTGGCGTGAGCGGAGCCGCACGCTTGAGTCGTTCGCCGCGGTGATGGGGCGGTCACGCACGCTGACAGGCGGCGAGCGTGCCGAGATCGTGCGGACCCGGTGGGTGTTGGGGGACTTCTTCGAAACGCTGGGGGTGCCGGCCGCAGTGGGGAGGACGATCCCGTCGGAGGACACTTTCGAGGGGGCGGCACCGGTCGCGGTCATCACGCACGGGTTTTGGCAGCGCCACTTCGGTGGGGACGACCCCCTGGGGCAGTCGCTTACGCTGGACGACGAGGCCTTTACCGTGGTCGGGGTCATGCCTCCCAGCTTTCAGTTCCCCGACGTGCGCAGTGAGATCTTCCTGCCCATGGGGTACTACTCGGAACAGCTCTGCTGGAACAACCGCGGCTGTTCTCAGGGGAGCTTCGGGATAGGCCGCATGGCTCCAGGAGCCACCCTGGCCAGCGTGCAGCGGGACCTCGATCGGATCCACCGCGAAATCGAGGCCGAAGAGGGTCAGCCGGTTGCGCACCCCGAGTTCGAGTCGCTGACGGACTTCTATGTGGGCGACATTCGCCGGAATCTCTGGCTGCTCATGGGCGCGGTGGCTTTCGTGTTGCTGATTGCCTGCGCAAACGTGGCGAGTCTCATGTTGGCACGGGGCGAGGCCCGCCGAAAGGAGGTCGCGCTCCGCTCAGCGCTCGGCGCGGGCCGGGGCCGGGTGATGCGGCAGTTCCTGACGGAGAGCATGGTGCTCGCGGGCTTGGGTGGGCTGGCCGGTCTGATCGTGGCGCTCCTCGGCGTCCGTGCCTTGGTGCCGCTGGTGTCCGACGCACTGCCGGCGGCGTTGGCCGCAAGGATCGGGGTCGACTTGCCCGTTCTCGTGTTCACCGGCGTTGCCACGTTGGCGGCCGGCGTCGTGTTCGGGCTGGCTCCCATGCTGCGGGTCTCCCGCACCGACCTCGTCGGTGAGCTGCGCGACGGGAGCCGAGGTGCTACACGGGCGGGTGGCTCCTGGCTGCGCTCCGCGTTGGTGGTGGCCCAGGTGGCGCTCTCGCTGGTGCTGCTGATCGGAGCGGGCCTGATGGTGCAGAGCCTGGGCCAACTGCGCACTGTCGATAAGGGCTTTTCGGAAGAGGGCATCTTCACGGGCGAAGTCACCCTGCCGAGGGCCCGCTACGACGGACGGGAGCCCGCCTGGGCCTTCTTCCGCGACCTGCGTGAGCGCGTGGCGGCTTTGCCGGGTGTCGAGCTGGCGTCGCTCACGCAGATCCTTCCGCTCGAAGGCAACAGTTGGGAACAGGGCATCTACCCCGAGGGCGTGGCGATCGCGCCCGAAAACGTGCAGTCGGTCCTCTACTACATGGTCACGCCCGACCACTTTGAGGTGTTCGACATTCCCATGTTGGCGGGAAGAGGCTTCGAGCCCCAGGACCGCGACGGCAACGTGTCGGTCGCGGTGATCGACGAGACCATGGCCGAGCGGTTTTGGCCCGGCGAGAGCGCGCTTGGGAAGCGGGTGACCTTCGAGACGAGGGATGGCGACGGCCCGGACGCGAACGAGCGCATCTACCGAACCGTGGTCGGGGTCGTGAAGAACGTGCGCCATTACGAGCTGGAGAACGCCGCGCGGATCACGGTCTACGTGCCCTTCGAGAACACCGAAGGCAACTGGACCACCTCCATGAAGATTGTGGCCAAGACCTCGACCAACCCCGAGACCCTCGCCGATCCCATTCGGGCTGGGGTGGCGGCACTGGACCCGGAGGTGCCCCTGGCCGAGCTGCAGACCATGCGTTCGGTGGTGAATGAAGCGATGTCCGCACCGCGGGCGCTCGGCACGCTGCTCGGCGTGTTCGCAGCGGTGGCACTAGCGCTGTCGGCCATCGGGCTGTTCGGCCTCATGTCCTACACGGTCGCGCAGCGCTTCCGGGATATCGGCATCAAGATGGCTCTAGGTGCGAGTGCCCCGCGGCTGGTGATGGGGGTCTCGGGGCAGGGGCTGAGGTTGGCAGCGCTCGGTGTGGTGGCAGGGGTGTTCGGTGCGTTCCTGCTGACGAGGCTGATGTCGGGACTCCTGTTCCAGGTGGATCCCATCGATGTCAGCTCGTTTGTGGGCTTCTCGGTGTTTCTGTTGTTGGTGGCGGGTGCCGCGTCCTGGCTGCCCGCCAGGCGAGCGACGCGGGTCGATCCGGCGATCGTGCTCCGGCAGGAGTAGGTCGTTAGGGCCGGGTTGCCCCACCACTTCTTGGCGGATAATCTCTTGAGGGTCTCATTCGCACCCCCAAGAGCGCCAGGCTCGAGGCCTCTCGCTGCCTCCCTCGGAGGGGTGCGTGATCCCCCGTGGCTCCGGGAGGCCCACTGTGCAGACAAGCGAATCTCCGGGGCGGGGCGGTGGCCGTCGCTCTCAGCGTCCCCAGTGGGTCGTGCTCCAAGTTCACCCGGCCGTTGGCGCAACCGACTCGGATGACACGCTAGCGGCGGTTGCCGCCCGTGTTGCCGAACAGGGTCTGGAGGGAGCTGAGCTTCCTCCAGGGGGAGTGCGAGCGCTCCGTGCGTTGACTGATTTCCTCCGCACGTCCCGCGTCGACACCCGACCCCAGGTCCCGGCGCCAGGGGGAGAGATCGAGGAGATCGAGGCCGAGACCAGTCGCTCCCCGTTTCCCCCGTTGGTGAGCCTGCGGCGGTTCTGGATTGCCGAGGCACCGCACATGGACGTGGATGAGTTGGCGGCCACGTTGGCGTCTTTCGAACCGATGGTGGAAGAGGCTCGTCCGTACCACCCGCCCTGCACGACGGACGTGGTGCCGAACGACCCGCTTGTTCCGGACCAGACCTATCTGAATCCCGCGCCGGTAGGGGTCGACGCCCACTACGCGTGGTCCGCCGCCAAGTGTGATGGCGCCGGTGTAACCCTGGCCGACGTCGAGATGGGCTGGAGTCCACACAACGAGCTGCCGACTCTCAACCAAGTCACACCTGGCACGGGGGTGCAGTCGCATGAGTGGCACGGCACGGCGGTGCTCGGCGTCATTCTCGCGGCGGACAACAAGTGGTTGACGGTTGGCATCGCGCCCGAGGCCGGTCACCGTCTGTTTGGCGTGGCGGACAACGTCACCACGGCCACGATCGTCTACCGGCTGGTAACGGATCTCAAGGCGGGTCTGCTCGGCGTCGGCGACGTGGTCCTGCTACCGATCGGCACCTACGCCAATAAGCCGATCGAGCAAGAGATGGGTGCTCTCCACGCGCTCCGGCTGTGTGCCGGACTCGGACTGGTCGTTGTGGCTTCGGCCGGCAACGGAGGGCTCGACCTAGACACGACCCTCGAGGGCGGTGGGACGAACCAATGGGACTCAGGGGCGATCCTCGTTGGAGCCTCCGGCGGACCTCCGGGCCATGTCCGGTGGGCGGAGTCCGGCCTCGGAGCACGGGTGAATTGCTTCGCAGCGGGCGTCGGCGTCTACACGCTCGACGGCGCCCTGCCAGCAGAGGCCTGGCCCGGTTTCTGGGGCACCAGCGCAGCCAGCAGCATCATTGCCGGAGCCGCCATTCTGGTTCAACAGATGGCCGCCAAGAAAGGAATCCCGCGCCTGTCGCCTCTCCAGATGCGGAAGCTGCTCTCCGATCCGGCGTTGGGGACGGATCGTACGGCAGAAGGGATTGGGGTCATGCCCGACCTCAGGAAGATCTGGGACTCCGGCCTCATGCAGGCACCCGTCATCCTTGTTCGGGATAATCTGACGGACACCGGGTCGGTGCCGGTCCTCGGGAGTCTCACGTCGAGTCCCGACATCTTCGCGGGCCCACACGGAATGCAGTCTGTTTGGCCGGATTCGGTCGTGCCCCCCGCGGGCGTCGAGTCGACGAACCCACACCAAGCGTTTGTCAGGGTACGTAACATCGGGGGCGGGGCGCCGTCGGGTGTCTCGGCGAGTCTTCACTATACGCCTCCAGCGACGCTTGCCGTTCCTAGCATGTGGCAGCACATCGGCGACACCACTCGACTACCGGGCCTCACGGCCGCCGACGGCGTCGTCACCCTGCCCGCGATCGATTGGATTCAGCCCAACCTTCCCTCCCCCGGCCACTACTGCTTCATCGCCATCATCGATCATGCGGAGGACCCCGCCCCGGCGGTGCCAGACTTTTCGCTGAGCCTCGGCCCCGGCGAACAAGCCGTCGATCGGTGGGTGCAGTTCGTCCGCAACAATCGGCACGTGGCTTGGCGGAATTTCAACGCTGCCTACCCGACCGGTACCAGCACCAGCCTGCGCTTTCTGCTCACCGCGCTTCCCGATGAGGCACGCGACTACGAACTCGAGCTGGTAGTGGAGCACCCGCTTCCCGAGTCCTCGGTGGCTCTGCGGTTTCCTGCGACAGTCGAGTGGCGCGGCCTGCCCCGGGATCAACCCGGCGAGCGTCGGGTCGAAGAGGAGTGGCACACTGTCCAGTTCGGTTCTGAAGGGGGTCGGCTCGGTAGCGTGGTCCTACGTCCCGACGCGCGCCATCAGTGCTTGGTGACCTGCCGCTGGGCAGGTGAGCCGCGGCGTACGAGGCGTCCGCCGGAGATCTCTGTGCGACAGCATCGGAAGGGCAGGGAGTTGGGGCGCGTGACTTGGACGTTGCGGCTCGACCGAGTAGAACGCGAGCGCTGAGTTGTGGATGTCGCTAACCTGGCTGCGGCCCTCGCTGATCGCTATCCGATCCAGCGTTCGATTGGCAAGGGTGGGATGGCGGAGGTCTTCCTCGCCCGTGACCCTAAACACAACCGGGATGTAGCGCTTAAAGTACTCTTGCCTCGGGTGGCCGACTCGCTGGCGGCGCGCTTCGCCCGGGAGATTGAGATCTGTGCCCGCCTGACGCATCCGAACATCCTACCCCTGCTCGACTCTGGGGAGGTGGAGGGGTTGCCTTACTACATCACCCCCTACCTCCCGGGTGCCTCATTGCGCGAACGCTTGCAGCGCGAGCCGCGGCTCCCCATCCCGGAGGCGGTGCGCATCGCGACGGACGTCGCGAACGCTCTTCAGTACGCACACGAGTCAGGTGTTCTGCATCGAGACATCAAGCCGGGAAACATCCTTCTTTCCTCCGGTCGAGCCGTAGTCGCCGACTTCGGTATCGCACATGCCGTTGCCTTGGCGGGAGGGGATGCGCTCACCCGCCACGGATTCGTGGTGGGGACCCCGATCTACATGTCTCCAGAACAGTCCTCGGGCGAAGTCAACCTCACGGGCGCCTCCGACGTCTACTCGCTGGCCTCCGTGACGTACGAAATGCTGACGGGCAACCCACCCTTTGAACGGGGGAGTTTTGGCGCCACGCTGGCGGCTAAGCTATCTCAGCCGCCTCCGGAACCGAGGGCTCTGCGACCGGAGGTGCCGGAGTTCCTGAACACCGCCGTACACCGCGGGTTGGCGACCGCTCCTGAGGATCGGTTCGAGTCTGCCGCCGCCTTTGCGGACGTCCTGACCACCCACGTCCAAGAGAGATCGAGCATACGTTCGCTTGCGGCAATTGTCGCGACGGTGGCGGTCACGTTGGTCCTCTTGTTGATGCTGACTCAGCTCAGGGGCCGGGAGTCTCTCGATCCGCACGCTGTCGTCGTCTTTCCCTTGATCGAGGCCGACGGTGGGCAACGGACTGGTGAGGGGATTGCTGGTTTGCTCGGCTACGTACTTGACGACACGGAGCCTCTCCGGTGGATCGAAGGATGGTACTTGCTCGACAGCGCCCAGCGGGAGTCCGCGAGGGTAGTCGAACTGAGCGACACTCGGGCGCTGACCATCGGTGCCGGAGCAGCACACTTCCTTACCGGTAGGATTCTGCTGAGCGAAGACTCCGTCACCGTGTTGCTGAACCTTCATGAAGCGCGTTCCGGCGAGGTCGTTGAACGCGCCGGAGCGTCGGGAGTGAAGGGCACGGAACCCGCGGCCTTAGCGCTTTCCGCAGTGCCCCGTCTTATCCTGCCCCTGCTCGAGCCTGGCCAGACCGTGGACCCAGGCATACTCGCCGACCGTTCTGCCCCCGCGCTCGTGAACTTCTACCTCGGCGAGGGCGAATACCGAAGGGGCGCTTTCGACGCGGCGGTCGAGCACTACTTCCGGGCCGTGGCGCAGGATACCACCCTCGCGCTTGCTGCACTGCGAGGCGCAGAGGCGGCGATGTGGTCGAAGCGGCTACCCGAAGCCCGAGCGGCCGCGGATCTAGCTGCCCGCCACCCCCAGGGTCTTCCCGGACCGTACGTCCCGTTCGCTGAGGGCCTCCATCAGCTGTTTCGTGGGAGCGTCGATATCGCGATCGCCGCACTTCGTGAACACGTCAGTTTGAGACCCGCGTCGACTCCCGGATGGGCTGCTCTCGGAGAGGCCCATCTCCACCACTTTCCCCAGGTCGCGAATCCGGACTCGCTGGCACTGCATTACTTCGACAGGGCGTTGAGTCTCGATTCTCAGTTTGTCCCCGCAGCCTACCACGCAGTAGAGCTGCTAGCCTTGCAAGGTGAACGGGAGGAGGCGCGGGCACGTTGGCGGGCGGTCCCGGTGGAGTCTGTCACACCGGCAGTGCGGGCCCATATCGACGCCGTGTTGGCTTGCACCGCTGCGGGAGCCGATGCTGCGCCGAGCGAGGCTCTTCGCGCTTTACCACCAGACGGGCGCCTAGGCATCGGGTTCGTTTTGGCGACGGGCGAAGTTGGCACGCCATGCGCCCTCGAAGTTCTGGATGCCCTCGTCGCCGACGACACCGCAGAGGACCGCTACTACGGCTTACAGGTGCTCGGGAGTATTCTCGTCGGGAGTGGTCGGGTGGACGAGGCACATGAACGGACGTCCAAGGCCGTTGTTTGGAGCGATGACGCCCCCTTCCTCCACCTACTTTGGGACATCGCCTCAGGCGTTGCCTCTCCCGCCGGCACCAGGCTAGCCGAAACCATGCGGGCCGGGGAGTTCGCAGAGGACCGAGCGCCGCTCCTGTGGTTGGCTGGCGTCTGGGAGGCGCTACTGGGCCGACCCGAAGCGCTACGCAGTTACCGTCTTCGACTAGAGGCTCTCCCAACCGTGGATCGTGTCACCCAGCGGTCACTTGTGGCATCGCTCAGGGCGCTGGAAGCAGCGGCGTCCGGTGACGAGGACGTTGCGATCACTCGGCTAGGTGCACTCGGCACGTCGGTTCCGGTCGACGAGCTCCAGTGGCGGTTCTGGCATGCGTACTACCCGGAAAAGCGCTTGCTCCGGTCCCTGTTGCGCAAGAATCAGTCGGGAGGCCCGTCGACCG